>NZ_FTPJ01000003.1:0-2674178 GCF_900156195.1 Burkholderia sp. b14 | reverse complement strand
CGCCGGCGTGTCGAACACATAGTGCAGTGCAATGGTCAGTTCGACCGTGCCGAGATTCGATGACAGGTGGCCGCCGTCTGCGATACGCTGTTGAGCACGAAGGCACGCAGCTCATCGGCCAATGGCTGCAACTGCCGGCGTTCTAGGCGCGCAGAGCGGCGGGGTCATCGATGGTTTTTCAGCAAGTCGTACATCGTCGTTCCATTCCAGACAATTCTGCGGCGCATACGCCGACGCTCCTGGCCAATGTGTGTCGCGCTGTATGTCGCCGGCCACCAGGCGGGCCGCCGCTGCGATCGCGGGCGCCACGCCACGCCGCCGCCGGCGCGTCAGCTCAATTCACACGCTCCACTACCAGGTCAGCGATTTGCGCAAGCCGTAGCCCACGCTCGCCCAGCGGCGCAAGCGCCGCACGCGCGTCGCGACGCAGCTGCGCCGCGAGTTCCCGCGACGCCTGCAGCCCGATGATCGATACGTAGGTCGGTTGTCGTTGGCCGCATCCTTACCGGCTGTCTTGCCAAGCGTGGCCGAGTCGGCGGTCACATCCAGGATGTCGTCGACCACCTGGAACGCCAGACCCACCGCCTTCGCATACGCATCGAGCCGGCCTCGATGTCGGCCGACAGTCCGTCACCGCACAGCGCTCCCATCTTGACCGCCGCGCGCAGCAGCGCGCCGGTCTTCATCCGATGCATCGTCTCCAACTGCGTCCGCGACAACCGCATGCCCACGCTCGCCAGATCGATCGCCTGCCCGCCCGCCATGCCGAGCGAGCCGCTCGCGCAAGCGAGTTCGCGCATCAACGCGGCCTGCCGGTGCGCGTCGAGCGCGTCCGAGGCGAGCGCGATGAACGCTTGTGATTGCAGCGCATCACCGACGAGCAACCCTGTTGCCTCATCGTACTGCACGTGCACCGTCGGCTTGCCGCGACGCATATCATCGTCGTCCATCGACGGCAAATCGTCGTGAACCAGCGAGTACACGTGAATCAACTCGAGCGCGCAGGCCGCCGCGTCAAGCCGCTGAGCAGGCGCGCCCAGCGCCTGGCCCGCTGCGTGGCACAACATCGGCGCACACGCTTGCCGCCGTCCAGCACCGCATAGCGCATCGCCTGATGCAGCCGCATCGGCTCGACGTCCGCCGGCGGCAGCACCGCCGAGAGCGCCGCTTCGGTTCGCACTAGTACGTTGTGTACCCATTCGTCAAATGCCGTGGCGCTCATGCACACTCTCCGTCGTCAATCGCTGGATCGAGGGGCTTGAGCGTCTCGCCATCGAGTACGCGAACCTGTTGCTCGACTTTCTCGAGCTGCTGTTGGCAATACGCAACAAGGGCTGCACCGCGACGATATGCCGCAAGCGACGCTTCGAGACTCAACGCGCCCCCTTCCATTCGCTCGACCAGGGACTCGAGTTCGCCGAGCGCTGTTTCGTAATTGTCCGGCAACGGGACATCTGCCCCGTCAGGGGCTTGGGAAGCGGTGTTGGGCATCATGCACATGTGTTCTGGCAAGTCACCTATTTTACGGCAAACGCCGGCCGGCCGGCAGCGAATGCGGCCTCAGCGTGCTGCGCGCCGAATACGCCGGGCCGGCAAATATACTCCGATGACGCGGGTTCGCGTCATAAATACGATCCGGATCAAAGATTTAGATACCCCGTTTGCTCGGAGCGGGTATAATCTTGAGTTTCCCTAAATCGATTTTTCGATGGTTGGGTTGTTCACTGCTTTCACGTCTGCACGGGAGTGGGAATGTCCAATCTGAGCAATGCTCTGCAGCTCAAGTCTATTCACGGCCAGCTGCCTGTTTCAGCCTATTTCGACGAGGCGCTCCTCGCACGCGAGCTCGACGTCCTGTTCAAACGCGGTCCACGCTACATCGGCCATGAACTGATGGTGCCAGAAGCGGGGGACTATTTTGCGCTGCCCGCAGAGAATGAGGGCCGTCTACTGGTGCGTAATCCGCACGGTCGTATCGAACTGCTGTCAAACGTATGCCGGCACCGGCAGGCCATCATGCTCAACGGTCGCGGGCATGTCGAGAACATTGTCTGCCCGCTGCACCGCTGGACATACGATCTGGGCGGCGAGCTGCTCGGCGCGCCGCACTTTTCAGACAATCCGTGCCTGAACCTGGGCGCCACGCCACTGCAGTCCTGGCACGGCATGCTGTTCGAGCGCAACGGCCGGGACGTCGCAAGCGATCTCGCGCGCCTGGGCCCGGCGAGCCACTTCGACTTTTCCGGGTACCTGTACGACCACACCGAAGTCCACGAGTGCAACTACAACTGGAAGACGTTTATCGAGGTCTATCTCGAGGACTATCACGTCGTCCCGTTCCACCCTGGACTCGGTAATTTCGTTTCGTGCGATGATCTGCGATGGGAGTTCGGCGACTGGTACAGCGTGCAGACAGTCGGCGTACACAGCGCCCTCGCGAATCCGGGTTCGCCGACATACCGCAAGTGGCACGACCAGTTGCTAAAGTTCCGCAACGGCGCGCCACCGGATTTCGGTGCGATCTGGATGGTGTACTACCCGAACGTCATGATCGAATGGTACCCGCACGTACTCATCGTGTCGTATCTGATCCCGCGCGGCGTGCAGCGCACGACGAACATCGTCGAGTTCTACTATCCGGAGGAAGTGGCGCTGTTCGAGCGCGAGATGGTTGAAGCCGAGCGCGCGGCCTATCTGGAGACCGCCGTCGAGGACGACGAGATCGCCGAGCGAATGGATGCCGGACGTCGCGCGCTGCTCGCACGCGGCGAATCCCAAGTGGGCCCGTACCAAAGCCCGATGGAAGACGGCATGCAGCATTTCCACGAGTTCCTGCGCCGCGAGCTCGGCACGATTTGACACACGCTTGCGACTAGTCGAGCCGGACTAAGATCCGGCTTTTTTGTTTAGACTAGGGTTAGCTCGCCCAAGGTCGATGTCATGACCGCCTCGCCAGGAGATTCGCCATGCCGCAGCATCGCTACACCACGCTGATTTCCACCGAGAATTTGGCCACCCGGCTCGCCAAGCCCAGCGTAACCACACTCATTTTCGACTGCCGCTTCGATTTGGCCGACACGTCGGCCGGCGCGGCCGCGTATGATGCTGCGCACATCCCGGGGGCACAGTACCTGGATATCGACCGCGACCTGTCCGGACTAAAGACTGGCACCAACGGGCGCCATCCGCTGCCTGAACGTGAGACGCTCGCACGCCGGCTCGCGCAGCGGGGCTTGAGCCGCGGCGTACAGGTAGTCGCCTACGACGCGCAAGGCGGCATGTTCGCCGCACGGCTGTGGTGGCTGCTGCGCTGGCTGGGCCACGAGGAGGTGGCGTTGCTCGATGGCGGGCTGCAGGCGTGGCAAGCCGCCGGGCAGCCGTTGGACAACGCGATACCGGCCATCACCCCCGGCACGTTCACACCATCGCAGCCGCTGTCGATCAGCATCGACGTCCATGGCGTGCAGCAACAGATGAACGCGGCCGCGTGCCGGATGCTCGACGCTCGGGCGCCGGACCGCTATCGCGGCGAGAACGAGACGATCGATCCGGTCGCCGGCCACATTCCGGGCGCTCGCCATCGCTTTTTCAAAGACAACCTCGCCGCAGACGGCCGCTTCAAGCCCGCCCACACGTTGCGCGACGAATTGTGCTCGTTGCTCGACGATACTGCGCCGGAGCACACGATTCTGTACTGCGGCTCCGGCGTCACCGCGTGCCACAATGTGCTTGCGATGGAAATCGCCGGATTGCACGGCGCGGTCCTGTACGCCGGGTCCTGGAGCGAATGGGTCGCGGACCCGGCCAGGCCTGTTGCCACCGGCGCGCAGCCCTGATTGGCCACGGGCTCAGTGCAGCTTGACCCGCGGCCGCGTGGTGCGCCGCAGCCCATGCGCCAGCATGTCGAGTAGCATCCGGCCATAGCCATGTAATGCGGCAATATGCATCCGGTACAGCGATTGATACATGAATCGCGCAAAGAGCCCCTCGACGAATAGGCTCTTGCCGATCAGGCCACCCATCAAATTACCGACTGCGTTGTGGCCCAGCGAGACGAGGGAGCCGAAGTCGCGATACGTATAGGTGGGCAAAGCGCGCCCGTCCAGACGCGCACGCAGCGCTTTGAGCAGGAAACTCGCTTGCTGGTGCGCCGCCTGGGCACGGGGTGGCACCGTCCGCTTGGCCTCGGGCCACGGGCATGCCGCGCAATCGCCAAGCGCAAAAATGTCGTCGTCGCTCTCGGTTTGCAACGTCGAACGCACGACCAGCTGGCCGAGTTTGTTGATGGCCAGCCCATCAAGCAACGCGAGCACCGGCGGCGCCTTGATGCCGGCCGCCCACACGGTCAAATCGGCGCGCAACACCTTTGCGCTGCCCGTGACGACCTCGCCGACACGCACTTCCGATACCGCTTCACCGGTCATCACCGAGACGTTGAGCCGTTGCAACAGCGCCGCCGTTGCGGCTGAAACGCGTTCCGGCAACGCCGGCAGGATCCGCGGGCCGGCCTCGATCAACACGATGCCGATGTCGGTGACGGGATCGAGTTTGTGCAAACCATACGCGGCCAGCACATGCGCCGTGTTGCGCAGTTCGGCCGACAGCTCGACGCCGGTGGCGCCCCCGCCGACGATCGCGATCTGGATCCGCGGGCTGACCGCCCCACCCTGCGCAACACTGACCGCCACGTCAGCGCTGGACAGCGGCCGCTGCGCGCGCATGCACGCGGCGATCAGACGGCGTCGGAAGCGTTCTGCCTGCGCGACCGTATCGAGCGCGATCGCGTGCTGCGCGGCGCCGGTTACGCCAAAGAAATGCGTGGTACTGCCAATTGCGATCACCAGCGTGTCGTAGGCGAGCGTGCGCTCAGGCAGCAGCTCGATGTCATCCTCGTCGCGCACCGCGCTCACGCGAATCGTCTTTGCGGTGCGATGCAACCCAAGCAACTCGCCTTGCTGGAATTCGAAGCCGTGCCAGCGCGCCTGCGCCGCATACTCAATCTGGTGCGTAAACGGATCCATGCTGCCGGCCGCCACCTCGTGCAACAATGGCTTCCAAATGTGGGTCGGATAGCGGTCCACGAGTACCACGCTGACGCGCTGCGACGTGCGCCGCGACCCGAACCGGTTGCCGAGCCGCGTAGCCAGTTCCAATCCGCCGGCGCCGCCGCCGACCACAATGATCCGATGCATGCCGATACCTCCGTCGTTAACCGTCATTCGCATGGCGCCAACAACGCCGGACCACCGGGCGTCAATGCGCTTCCTCCCAGTTGGCACCCGCACCCAATTCAGCGACCAGCGGCACGTTGAGTTGAGCGACCGAACACATCAGCTCGGGCACCTTGGCGCGGATGACCTCCAATTCATCGTCGGGCACTTCCAGCACCAATTCGTCATGGACCTGCATGATCAATCGCGACTTCACGCGCGCGCGCTCGATCCAATCCTGCACAGCGATCATCGACAGCTTGATCAGATCGGCCGCGGTCCCTTGCATCGGCGCGTTAATCGCGGCGCGCTCGGCGGCCTGACGGCGCGGGCCATTGCCGCCGTTGATCTCCGGCAGCCACAGCCGGCGACCAAACACGGTCTGGACGAAACCGCGCGACTTCGCCTCCATCCGCGTCTCGTCCATATACCGCGCGACCCCCGGATAGCGAGCAAAATAGCGGTCGATATAGAGTTTGGCCGCATCGCGCGCAATGCCCAGATTCGATGCAAGGCCAAACGCGCTCATGCCATAGATCAAGCCGAAATTGATCACTTTCGCGATGCGCCGCTGCTCGCTCGTGACCTCCTGCCGCGTCACGCCGAAGATTTCCGACGCAGTCGCGCGGTGCACGTCCTCGCCGTGCTCGAAGGCCGCCATCAGCGACGCGTCGCCCGAGATGTGCGCCATGATGCGCAACTCGATCTGCGAGTAATCGGCCGAGACGATGCTACTGCCCGGCGGCGCGATGAACGCTTCACGGATACGCCGCCCTTCCGGCGTGCGAACCGGAATGTTCTGCAGATTCGGATCATTGGACGCAAGCCGCCCGGTCACGGCTACCGCCTGTGCATAGTTGGTATGCACGCGGCCAGTGTCCGGATTGATCATCTTCGGCAGCTTGTCCGTATAGGTCGACTTGAGCTTGGTCAACGCGCGGTAGTCGAGCAACACCTTCGGCAGCGGATAGTCCTCGGCGAGCTTCTGCAATACGTCCTCGTCGGTGGACGGCGCGCCTGACGGGGTCTTCTTGACCACCGGCAACTGCAACCGCTGGAAGAAGATCTCGCCGATCTGCTTCGGCGAATTCAAATTGAACTCGCCGCCAGCTAGGGCATACGCCTCGGCCTGCAACTCCAGCATCCGGATGCCAAGCTCGTTGCTCTGCGTAACGAGCCGGTCTTTATCGATCAGCACGCCGTTGCGCTCGATAATCTGCAGCACGCGCGCCGTCGGCAGCTCAATCGATCGATAAACGTAGTCTAGCTCTTTCTCGACCTGAATCTGCGGATATAGCACCTGGTGCAACCGCAACGTGATGTCGGCATCCTCGGCGGAATATTCGGTGGCCACGTCCACCGAGACCTCGTCGAAGCCGATTTGCGCCGCACCTTTGCCGGCGACGTCCTCGTACTTAATCGTCTTTACGCCGAGATGCCGCGTCGCGAGATTGTCCATGTCGTGCGGACGGTGCGATTCGAGCACATACGATTCGAGCAGCGTGTCATGCTCAATGCCGGCCAGCGTGATGCCATGATTCGCCAAGACCTGTGCATCATACTTCAGATGCTGGCCAACCTTCTTATGTGCGGCGCTCTCCAGCCACGGCTTGAGCCGCGCGAGCACCTCGTCGCGCGGCAGTTGCACCGGGTGATCCGGCCCGCGGTGCGCGAGCGGAATATATGCGGCGCGCCCGGGATCGGTCGCAAACGATATGCCGACAATACGCGCGCGCATCGGGTCCAGCGATGTGGTCTCGGTGTCAAACGACGTGAGGGGCGCCGCCTCGATCACCGTCAGCCACCGCTCGAACTGCTCCCATGCATTGACGGTTTCGTACTGTCGCTCGATGTCGGTCGCCGGCGCCGGCTCGACCACGCCCGGGCCGAGCGCGACCCCGCCGTCGGCCGTGGCCGTGAACGTGTCGGGCCCGGCCTCGCTATCGAGCTCGCGCAACCACGTCTTGAAGCCGTGCCGCAAATAAATGTCGCGCAATTCGTCCTTAGCTTCTGCCCGTGCCTGCAGCGACTCGGCTATGGACTGCACTTGCGGGGACAAGTCGCATTCGGTATGCACGGTAACGAGCCGGCGCGCGGTGGGCAGGAACGCGAGCACACGACGCAGGTTGTCGCCAACCGCGCCCTTGATATCGTTCGCGTGCTCGATGATACCGTCCAGCGTCTGATACTGTGCGAGCCATTTGAGCGCGGTCTTCGGTCCGCACTTATCCACGCCCGGCACGTTGTCGACGGTATCGCCGATCAACGTCAGATAGTCGACGATACGCTCGGGGGGCACGCCGAACTTCGCGATCACGCCGTCGCGGTCGAGCCGCTCATTGGTCATCGTGTTGATCAACGTGACGCGCTCGTTCACCAGTTGCGCGAGGTCCTTATCGCCCGTAGACACCACCACGTTCATGCCAGCCTGCGCAGCGCGCACCGCCAGCGTGCCGATCACGTCGTCGGCCTCCACGCGCTCGATCATCAGCAGCGGCCAGCCGAGCGCGCGCACCGCGACGTGGATTGGCTCGATCTGACGGGACAAGTCCTCGGGCATCGGCGGGCGGTGCGCCTTATAGTCCGGATACCAGTCGTCGCGAAACGTCTTGCCCTTCGCATCGAACACGCACGCGCTATACTCTGCGGGAATGTCGCGACGCAATCGCCTCATCATGTTGATGAGACCGTACAGCGCACCCGTCGGACCACCGTCCGGCCCGCGCAAGTCCGGCATCGCATGGTAGGCCCGGTATAAATAGCTCGAACCATCGACCAATAGCAGGGTCTTGCCTTCGAGGTTCTGATTTTCAAGCATTATGACCAAGAGAAAAGTGATTCCGAGTCTGCGTTCACTCGCAGATCAAGAGCGCGCGACAGCCAAGAAGGCCCGCGCATCGTGGCAGATGTTCACGATTATGGCAGAGTTTATCGAGGCGACCGAGTACCTGTCGGAAATCCGCCCGGCCATCAGCATTTACGGTTCTGCCCGGCTTAAGCCGAACTCGCCATACTACAAGCTCGCCATGCAGATTGCCCGCAAGCTGTCCGATGCCGGCTTTGCAGTGATCTCCGGCGGCGGCCCCGGCATCATGGAAGCCGCCAACAAAGGCGCGCACGCGGGCAAGGCGCCTTCGGTCGGCCTGAACATCGAGTTGCCGCATGAGCAAAGCGGCAACCAGTATCAGGACATCTCGCTGCGCTTCAGACATTTCTTCACCCGCAAGGTCACGTTCGTAAAAAATTCTGACGCGGTGATCGTGATGCCCGGCGGATTTGGCACGCTCGACGAGCTCGCGGAAGTGCTGACGCTGATCCAGACGAAAAAATCGCGCCATGTGCCGATTATCCTGGTTGGCTCCACGTTCTGGAAAGGTCTGTTGGACTGGTTCCGCGACGCGCTTGAACCGATGGGGCTGATCGGCCCACACGACATCGATTTGATGCAGGTGATCGACGAGCCGGACAAGGTGCTCGAGGCCGTGCTCGCATTCTACGAGGAGCGGGCGCCGGCCGAGGGTGCACAGCCTCCGGCCAAGAGCGATGAAGACCGAATGTTCTACCTGTAGGCGCTACTGGAACGCGACTTCGGCAAAGCTGCGCAGCTTGAAGCTGCACTTCTTTTTGGTATCAGTGGGTTACAACGTCTGTTGTGATTCCGTCTTTGGCGTCACAAATCGCATGGCTGGTCGTGAGGCAGCTTCACAGATCGCTTCGTCGACGAAATCGTTTTTTGTTTGATTTTACAAAGGGGCGGACAAACTGGGACGAAATAAGCTTGACCTAATGGCCGAAACCAGTCAGTTCCCGAGCCATGTAATGGGCCCCTGCGCAGGCTTCCATTGCTACGATACAGGCGTGAAAGTTACTGAAGAATTTGATCAGTTGCTGACGCGACACCTTCTTGCGAAGCAAGCCAGGCCAGATTTATTCTACCCGTGGAGGTGAAATGAACGCTTGCCGAGATCAATTCCAATGATCGCCACGTCTTGCATGACATAGGCCTCCAGTTGATGAATCTGTTTAGCGTAACCCCACTGGGCATAACTCTCTGGCAGGTGGGGAAAGCTGCCTGCGGAACTGCGCAAATCGGTCGCATAGGATCAAGGCATGGAACTCGCATAGCACAAGCAATTCGCAGTTGCGATCGACGCGCAGGTCTACTTCTGTGATCCACAAAGCCCGTGGCAGCGAGGCACGAATGAGAATACCAACGGGTTGCCTCGACAGTACTTTTCCAAAGGCACCAGCCTGGCCGGCTACTCGCGAGGCGATCTGAACAATATCGCTTTGCAATTGAATCAGCGACTCAGAAAGACATTGGGTTCATGAGGCCAGCAAATAAATTAAACGCCAGCATCGTTGCTGCATTCCCCGGTTGAACCCGCCAGTGCGAAGCTGGCAATGTCAAAATCCCTAACTTTAAGCGACCTTACACAATCTATTGCAATAATAATCCATGATTTTGCATTATTGTTTCACCCATAAGCCATTTAATTAAAATTGTAGTTTGACTGGGAATAAGCTATATTTTTTGCGGGACCACTCGTTTTATGGGACCGTTCAAATTGTGAATTAGTAAACTTCTTTGCAGGGGTGAGGTTAACCATGCGCAAAACAATCAAACTTATTTTGGTGCTTTTGTTCTCGCTTGTGGCATCGTCAGCTTGGTCCGATGTCGGGGACGTTGATACTGAAGGATACTCTATGGTTATCCCAAATCAAACTAGCACAATACGGGTCCAAGATGTTCAAGTGACAAACGTCGTGGAAGAAGGCACTAAATGTCCTGAGAACGGTCGCCAAGCTAGGAACGCCAATGGAACACCACTTTTTTGTCAATCCGGTGTGTGACGGCTGGCCGTTTCACTTCCGCAACATCAAATTCCACAATATCAAACTGTCTCCGACTATGCGTGTGGAGTCGACAATTTGATCATCTCGTGTCCAGCCGGCTGGCAAGTTATAAGTGGCGGCGGAAACGTATGGGCACCCCAATGCGGTGCACAACCAACCGGTGGAACAAGTGACGGTAGAGGTTTTTGGATGTCTGTCGGACTTGACGTTTCGCAACCGACTAGCGACATGACGGGATGGTGGATCGGTGGCATGCATGACAAGTCGCTAGGTGATAATCTACAAGGGTTTGCAATTTGCATGAAGCAGTAATTAATAGGCCTGCCAAATCTGGCGTGTGGTAACCTTATTTACCGAATGTCCGCCAGATATCGACAGCGGGTCTCTCTCGTGTACTTTGGCGACAGCTTCATGTATTGGTACGCCAAACGTTGAGCCATTATTGCTTTTGTCGTCTGGTGTGTGAATGCCAGTAGGCGTCCAACTTTCCAAGTGCAGTTCATGCATTTCTCAGTTGGACGCTTTGCTTCTATTCGGACGAAGGGATCCCACGTGAGCCACCGCACATCCATGCTGGGGCAATGGCAATGATGCGAAATTATGGTTGTATCCTGATGTGCGAATTGCTTACAGCGACGGCTTTAACCGTTAGTAGCAGTTGGCGAAGCCGCCAATTCCCCGCCTCATCAGGCTTTGCTACTGAAATGCCACCTCAGCAAAGCTGCGCAGCTTGCGGCTGTGCAGCCGGTCCAGTCCGTTGGTGCGCAGCAGCTCCATCGTCTTCACGCCAATCTGCAGGTGCTGGTCCACCTGCGCACGGTAGAACCGATCCGCCATGCCCGGCAACTTCAGTTCACCGTGTAGCGGCTTATCGGATACACACAGCAACGTGCCGTACGGCACACGGAAGCGAAAACCGTTCGCCGCGATCGTCGCGCTCTCCATGTCGAGCGCGATCGCCCGGCTCTGCGACAGCCGCAGCACCGGTTCGCGATGATCGCGCAGTTCCCAGTTGCGATTGTCGGTGGTGGCGACCGTGCCGGTGCGCATTACGTGCTTAAGCTCGGCACCATCGAGCCGCGTGACCTGCGCGACGGCCCGCTCCAGCGCCACCTGCACTTCGGCCAACGCGGGCACCGGCACCCACAGCGGCAAGTCGTCGTCGAGCACGTGGTCCTCGCGCACATAGCCGTGCGCGAGCACGTAGTCCCCGAGCCGCTGCGTATTGCGCAAACCGGCGCAGTGCCCGAGCATGATCCACGCGTGCGGGCGCAGCACCGCAACGTGATCGGTGATCGTCTTCGCATTGGACGGCCCCACGCCGATATTGATCATCGTGATGCCGCTGCCGTCGGCGCGCTTCAAGTGGTACGCGGGCATCTGCGGCATGCGTGCCACCGGTAGCCCCTGTTCCGGCTGCTCGCCCAGGTTCGCGTTGTACGTGATCACATCGCCGGGCTCAACGAACGCGACGTATTCGCTGCGATACGCGCGCTCGCGCGCATCGTCGGCGCGTGCCATCAGCGAACGGCCAAGCTTGACGAACTGGTCGATGTAGAACTGGTAGTTCGTGTATAGCACGTAGTTCTGGAAGTGCGTCGGCGACGTCGCCGTATAGTGCCGCAGCCGGTGCAGCGAAAAGTCCACTCGCGCCGCGGTGAACAGGGCCAGCGGATGCGGCTCACCAGGCGGCGTCTCGTACGTGCCGTTGACAATGCGGTCGTCCAGCAGCGACAAATCCGGCATGTCGAAGAGGTCGCGCATCTGCCGTAAGCGGTCCACGTCCAGCTCGCCCTCCAAGTGGATGCCTTCCGCAAACGCAAAGTGAATCGGAATGGGCTGCCGCGACACCCCGATCTCGATCGACGCCTTATGGTTCTTCACGAGCAGTCCCAGTTGTTCGCGATAGTAGTCGGCGAACAAGTCCGGCCGGGTCACCGTGGTTTCATAGACGCCGGGGCCCGCGACGAAGCCATACGAGTGGCGTGAATCGATATGCATATTGATGTCCGTGCGAATCCGCACGAACGGATAGCAGGCGCGGATATGCGCCTCGATACGTTCACCGCGCCGATACCGTTCGAATGCATCGCGCAGCGATGCACTGCTGGCATCATAAATGGTGGACAGCCGCTCGACGGCCGCGGCGGGATCGTCGAAGGCTTCGGTGCAAAACGTGGCAGACGCGTTAATCACATTCATTATTCGATTTCCTCGGAGCAGGCGCGACGGCCTGGGTGCGGGAGCGCACAGGGCCGTGCCGATCGGCGCCAATCCACATTATCACGGAACACGGCTGCGATGCGGGGCGCGAAAAAAACGCGGCAACGGCGTCACGCTGGCGCCTATGACGCACGCTGGTTTGATAAAATCGCTTTACCGTCTCGGAGAATTGTCATGAAGCCGTTCCACACTGCGCTTGGCGCAATCCCTCGCGGCGCGACCCGGTTCGCGACCATGCTGGTGGCGGCCACCCTGGCGCTGGCCACCACGATGGTCGTTGCGGCCAGCGCGCCACAACCGGACGCCGCGGCAACGCCGGACACCGCCGCGTCGCAGGATGTGAACGAGGCCGTCGGCTTGCCGAATCTGAAGGCAATCAACCGGCCGGCCGGCGTCGCGCATTCGACAGT
The DNA here is from genome assembly GCF_900156195.1 of Burkholderia sp. b14. Lineage (NCBI taxonomy): Bacteria > Pseudomonadati > Pseudomonadota > Betaproteobacteria > Burkholderiales > Burkholderiaceae > Burkholderia > Burkholderia sp. b14. Next base: position 2,661,478 of record NZ_FTPJ01000003.1, on the reverse strand, counting down.
AGAATTCAACGCGCCCCGCACACCGAGCTTTTACGAAAAGAGTCCGAACGGCACATCGATCACCGAATATCGCGATCGTGGCAAACCGGTCGACATCCAGGTCCATTCGAACTTCGGCACGCGCTACCAGATGAGCGCCTCGCCGGACGTTTCACCGCAAGTGCACGAGAGCGGCAAGCCGTCCACGCGACTGCCGTCCTTGCAACTCAAGTACTGACCGCCTCGGTGGTCGGCATGCTATGCCGGCCGCACGCGCCCCCCTGCCGCGCCCCGCTGGCGGCAGCCTTTGAACCTGTCCAACGACGTCTGCATGGCCGTTTTCACCGCCGTTCCCGAAGCCCGGCTCGCCGCCTGGGTTCAGCACTACGAGATAGGCGAGATCATCGATTTCCGCGACATTGCGTCGGGAATCGAAAACAGCAATTTTTTCTTGACGACAACCACTGGCGAGTACGTGCTGACGATCTTCGAGAAGCTTGCCGCACACGAGTTGCCGTTCTACCTAGAATTGATGCGGCATCTAGCGGCGCATCACGTGCCGGTGCCCGACCCGATGCGCCGCGACGACGGCGCGTTGTTCGGCATACTGATGGACAAGCCCGCCGCGATCGTGACGCGGCTGGACGGCTCGCCGCGGCTAGCGCCGCAGATTACGCACTGCACCGAAGTCGGACACATGCTGGCGCGGATGCACGTTGCCGGACGAGATTTCCCGATGCACCAGCCGAATTTGCGCGGCCTGCCCTGGTGGCGAGACAATGTCCCAGCGGTGTTGCCCTACGTGACCGATGCGCAGCACCAGCTGCTGGTCAGCGAATTAGCGTATCAGCAGGCGTTCTTCGCGTCGCCCGACTATGCAGCGCTGCCCGGCGGGCCATGCCACTGCGATCTATTCCGCGACAACGTGCTGTTCGCGCTGCGCGACGGGCGCGATACGCTCGGCGGCCTCTTCGACTTCTATTTCGCTGGCTGCGACAAGTGGTTGTTCGATGTCGCCGTGACCGTCAACGACTGGTGTGTCGACCTGGACACCGGTCACCTGGACCAGGCGCGAACCCAGGCGTTGCTGCGCGCGTACCACACCGTGCGACCGTTTACCCCTGCCGAGACGCAACATTGGCGCGATATGCTGCGTGCCGGTGCGTTGCGCTTCTGGTTGTCCCGACTCTATGACTTTTACTTGCCACGCGACGCTCACCTGCTCAAGCCGCACGACCCCGCTCATTTCGAGCGTGTGTTGCGCGAGCGCATCGGCGCCGACGCGTTGCCGTGGCTTTGACTCCTCTGCTATGCGACTGATCGAGGCACCCGCGAAATCCGGCTATATCTGGTTCCGCCAAGGCATCTGGCTGTTCCGCAAGAACCCGCTGAGCTTCCTGGCAATTTTCTTTACCTATTTGTTCTCGATGATGCTCGTCGCGCATGTGCCGGTGGTCGGCTCCGCGCTGTGGCTGATACTCGTGCCGGGTTTGTCCGTCGGGTTCATGAGTGCATGCCGCGACGTGATCGCCGGCAAGCACGTGTTGCCGCTCGCGCTGTTTACCGGCTTTCGCGCGCATGGCGGCGGCGTCGCGCGGCAGCTGTTGCAACTCGGGCTGATCTACCTTGTACTAGTCACCGCGGGCCTGTTCTTGACGTCGCTGATCGACGGCGGCTCGCTGCTGAAAACCGTCGTCAGCGAAGCGAAGCCGAATGACGACGTCGCCTCCAGTCGCCTGTTCCTTTCCAGTATCGCGCTCGGCTTCGTCATCTACGTGCCGACGATGATGCTGTTCTGGTTCGCGCCACTGCTGACCGCCTGGCATCGCGTGCCGCCAGTCAAGGCGATGTTCTTCAGCTTCGTGGCCTGCTGGCGCAACCGCGGCGCGTTCCTCGTCTATCTAGCCACGTGGTTCGCAATTGTGATGGGCGTGTCGCTGGTGCTCGGTTTCGTGCTGAGCGTGTTCGGCCTAACGAGCGGCGCGTTGACTGCGCTGTTGCCGGTCAGCGTGATCCTGTGGACGATGATTTACTGCTCGTTCTACGCGACCTATCGCGGCTGCTTCAGCGCCGAGCAGCACGCCGGGCCGCCGCCTACCGCATAAGCCGTCGCGGCATTCGCAGCAGCGCCCATCGCAGTGCTGTCGCGCGACCGTGCAACGGCACCGTTCGACCACCGCTGGGATTCATGATACTCACCGCTTGCGATCCGTCGTACTCACCACCGGGCCCGTCGTACCCATCGCTGCCGGTTCGTCACACTGACTGCAGTTTCGCAACCGCGAGCGCAAGCCATTTGGTGCCGTGCCGCTTAAATGCGACCTGTGCCTTCGCGTCCGTGCCGCCCCCCTCCAGCGCGGTGATCATGCCCTCGCCGAATTTCGCGTGGAAGACGGATTGGCCGATCCGGAAGCCGCTTTGCGCGGCGCGCTGCTGGTCCGCGAACGCCGGCGCCGGCGCCCCGTCGTCAAAGCGCGCATTGCCATACGGCGCGTCGTCGCGCCGGACGCTGCGGCCGAACCAATCGCGGCCCCATCCAGCATTGTCGCCGAAACCGGCACGCTGACCCCAGCGTGAACCGGGCTCCAGCTTGGGCGTGAGCCACTTCAACACCTCGGCCGGCAATTCGTCAAAGAAACGCGAGCGCACATTGTAGCGCGTCTGGCCGTGCAACATCCGGCTTTGAGCGAACGACAGATAGAGCCGCTCCTTGGCACGCGTGATTGCAACGTACATCAGGCGCCGCTCTTCCTCGAGCCCATCTTGTTCCGTCACGCTGTTCTCATGCGGGAACAGGCCTTCCTCGAGTCCGGTGATGAACACAGCGGCAAATTCGAGCCCCTTGGCGGCATGCACCGTCATCAATTGCACCGCGTGCTCGCCGGCCTGCGCCTGATTGTCGCCCGCCTCGAGCGACGCATGCGACAGGAAGCCGGCAAGCGGCGTCATCTGCTCGGGATTCTGCGCCGGTGCGTCGATGCGCGACGCCTCCAGTACAGCCTGCTCGCCATCCTCGTCCGGCCCCCGCAGCGCGGCAGCGCGGCCCGCGCCCGACGCGAGCGGGATCGAGCGCGCCGGCGTATCGAGGCCATAGCCCTCCTCGGACACGAACGCGCTGGCCGCGTTGACTAATTCCTGTAAGTTCTCGATGCGCTCCTGACCTTCACGCTCGTTGGCATAGAATTGCTCCAGCCCGCTGAGCCGAATCACCGCCTCGACCGTCTCCGGCAAGCTCATCGCACGGGTCTCGCCACGCATCCGCTCAATCAACGCGAGAAACCCGCCAAGCGCCTGGCCGGCCTTGCCGGTCACGTAGGGAATTGCCTGTGCCATCGAGCAGTTGTACAGCCGCGCGGCATCAGCCAGTTGCTCAAGCGAACGTGCGCCAATGCCACGGGTCGGAAAATTGACCACCCGCGCAAACGCGGTGTCATCGCTCGGATTGTCGATCAGCCGCAGGTACGCGAGCGCATGTTTGACTTCTTGACGCTCGAAAAAGCGCAGTCCACCGTAGACCCGGTACGCAATCCCGGCATTAACCAGCGTGTGCTCGACCACGCGCGACTGCGCGTTGCTGCGATAAAGCACCGCGATCTCATCGCGCGACAGGCCCGTGTCGATCAGGGCGCGGATTTCCTCGACGATCCAGCCGGCCTCCTGCGAATCGGTCGTCGCTTCATAGACCCGCACCGGCTCACCGTGGCCAGCATCGGTACGCAGGTTCTTGCCGAGCCGTTTCGAATTGTGTGCGATCAGCGCATTGGCGGCATCGAGAATATTGCCGTGCGAACGATAGTTTTGCTCGAGCTTGATCAGGTGCCGGACGTTGAACTCGCGCTCGAAATCAAGCATGTTGCCCACGTTGGCGCCGCGGAACGCGTAAATCGACTGATCGTCGTCGCCGACCGCGAATATCGCATTATGCCCGCCAGCCAGCAGCTTCAGCCACGCATACTGCAGCTTGTTGGTGTCCTGAAATTCGTCGACCAGGATATGCCGGAAACGGGCCTGGTAATGTGCCCGTAGCGTCGGATTGCGTTGCAGTAGCTCATGGCAGCGCAGCAGCAATTCCGCAAAATCGACGACCCCCTCGCGCTGGCATTGTTGCTCGTAGGCGGCATACAGCTCGACGCATTTGCGATTGAAATTGTCGCTCGCATCAACCTGCTCAGGCCGCAAACCTTGCTCCTTCGCATTATTGATGAAGTACTGCAGACTCTTTGCCGGATATTTCTCATCGTCGACGTTCAGGCCCTTCATCAGCCGCTTGATGGCCGACAACTGATCTGCCGTGTCCAAGATCTGGAATGCCTGCGGCAACCCGGCATCGCGGTAATGGGCGCGCAGCATCCGGTTGCACAATCCGTGGAACGTGCCGATCCACATGCCGCGCGTATTGATCGGCAGCATTGCGTCCAGGCGGATCAGCATCTCGCGCGCCGCCTTGTTCGTGAAGGTGACGGCCAGGATACCGGCAGGGCTCGCCTCGCCGCGCGAGATCAACCATGCAATGCGGGTAATGAGCACGCGCGTCTTGCCGCTGCCCGCGCCGGCAAGAATCAGGGCCGGCTCGTTCGGCAGCGTCACCGCTGCATATTGTTCGGGATTCAGTTTGGCAAGCAAATCAGACATGAGCGGCCTTGGTCACAACAAGCTTGTCATTATACGGCCGCAGTCGGCCCGGGCACGCGGAGGATGCGCACGGCATGCAGCCCCACAGCGACAGGTGCCGCAGCATGCGACGGCGCAACCGGTGCTGGCGCATCACCGGCTCCCTTATAATTGACTATGATGATTTATTCCACCGCATTTTCACCGTCTTTCCGGCAGATTTCGACAATGAGCGACAGCGATACCACGCTTGCAAAAAGTTTTGAGCCTTCGACGATCGAGGCGTATTGGGGCCCAGAATGGGAAAAGCGTGGCTACGCGAAGGCAACCTTAGACCCACAGCGGCCCGACTTCGCGATTCAGCTGCCACCGCCGAACGTGACTGGCACGCTGCACATGGGCCACGCGTTCAACCAGACCATCATGGATGGATTGGCGCGTTACCACCGGATGCGCGGCGAGAACACGTTGTGGGTGCCCGGCACGGACCATGCGGGCATCGCCACGCAAATCGTCGTGGAGCGCCAACTCGACGCGCAAAAGCAATCACGACACGAACTGGGGCGGGAGCGCTTCGTCGAGCGCGTCTGGCAATGGAAACAAGAATCGGGCTCCACGATCACGCGGCAAATCCGGCGGCTCGGCGCGTCCACCGACTGGTCGCGCGAGTATTTCACGATGGATGAGCGCATGTCCCGCGTCGTCACCGACGTGTTCGTGCGCCTCTACCAGCAAGGGCTGATCTACCGCGGCAAACGGCTCGTGAACTGGGATCCGAAGCTGAGGACCGCGGTATCGGACCTGGAGGTGGTCAGCGAGGAGGAGGACGGCAAGCTATGGCACATCCGCTATCCGCTCACTGACGGCTCAGGCTACCTGAGCGTGGCGACCACACGGCCCGAGACGATGCTCGGCGACGTCGCAGTCATGGTCCATCCGCAGGACGAGCGTTACGCAGCGCTGATCGGCAAGAGCGTCACACTGCCGCTGGTGGGACGCGAGATCCCAGTGATCGCCGACGACTATGTGGAACGCGAGTTTGGCACCGGCGTGGTCAAGGTCACGCCAGCGCACGATTTCAACGACTACCAGGTCGGGCAACGCCACGGATTGCCGCAGATCGTTGTGCTCACGCTCGATGCGAAGATTAACGACAACGCACCGGCCGCCTACCGCGGGCTGGACCGTTTCGACGCGCGCGAGCGCATCGTCGCGGACCTGGACGCGCTCGGCTTGCTCGAGTCGGTCAAACCGCACCGGTTGGTCGTGCCGCGTGGTGATCGCACGCAATCCATCATCGAGCCAATGCTCACCGATCAGTGGTTTGTCGCGATGAGCCGGCCGGCGCCCGAAGGTACGTTGCATCCGGGCAAGTCGATCGCGCAAACCTCGCTGGACGTGGTGCGCCACGGCCAGATCAAGTTCGTGCCGGAGAACTGGACCACTACGTACTACCAGTGGCTAGAGAATATCCAGGACTGGTGCATCTCGCGCCAACTCTGGTGGGGCCACCAGATTCCCGCTTGGTATGCGGACGATGGCCAAGTGTTCGTCGCGCATAGCGAGGCCAACGCCCTGGCACAGGCCCGCGCCCAGGGCTATAACGGCGCGCTCAAGCGCGACGAGGACGTGCTCGACACGTGGTTCTCGTCCGCGCTCGTGCCATTCTCGTCGCTTGGATGGCCGCAATCGACGCCGGAACTCGAGCACTTCCTGCCGTCATCGGTGCTGGTGACGGGCTTCGACATCATCTTCTTCTGGGTCGCCCGAATGGTGATGATGACCACCCATTTCACCGGCAAAGTGCCGTTCCACACCGTGTATGTGCACGGCCTGGTGCGCGACGCCGAAGGCCAGAAGATGTCCAAGAGCCGCGGCAACACGCTCGATCCGATCGACATCGTCGACGGCATTGACCTGGAAACACTCGTCGCTAAGCGCGTAACCGGGTTGATGAATCCGAAACGGGCGGCATCGATCGAGCAAAAGACGCGCAAGGCATTCCCGAATGGGATTCCCGCCTACGGCACCGACGCGCTGCGCTTCACGATGGCGTCGATGGCCACGCTCGGGCGCAACGTAAACTTTGATTTGGCGCGCTGCGAGGGCTATCGCAACTTCTGCAACAAATTATGGAACGCCACGCGCTTCGTGCTGATGAATTGCGAAGGGCATGATTGCGGTATCGTGCCATGCCAAGGTGATTGCGGGCCGCACGGCACGCTCGACTTTTCGCCCGCCGACCGGTGGCTCGTGTCGCTGTTGCAACGGGTCGAGGCCGACGTCGAGAAGGGCTTTGCTGACTATCGCTTCGACAACATTGCAAACACGATCTACAAGTTCGTCTGGGATGAGTATTGCGACTGGTACGTCGAATTGGCCAAGGTTCAGTTGCAAACCGGCACGCCGGCGCAGCAGCGCAGCACGCGGCGCACGCTGCTCAGCGTGCTCGAGACCATTCTGCGACTCGCGCACCCGCTGATGCCGTTCATTACCGAGGCGTTGTGGCAGAAAGTCGCGCCGCTGGCGGGTCGGTATCCGGCCGGAACCGCAGCCGGCGACGCCTCCGTGATGATGCAGCCCTATCCACGCAGCACGCCGTCGAAGATCGACGAGCGGGCAGAACAGTGGGTTGCCGAACTGAAGGCAGTAGTCGATGCATGTCGTAATTTGCGCGGCGAGATGAATCTGTCGCCCGCCGCCCGCGTGCCGCTGGTGGTGGCCGGCGATGTCACGCGCCTGCGCGAATTCGCGCCCTATGCCCAAGCGCTTGCGCGGTTGTCGGAAGTCCAGGTGCTCGCAGACGAAGCCGCGCTCGACCAACAGGCGCACGGCGCGCCTGTTGCCCTTGTCGGCTCGAACAAGCTGGTACTGAAGGTCGAGATTGACGTTGCCGCTGAACGTGAGCGGCTGACCCGCGAAATCAACCGCATCGGCGGTGAACTGGCCAAATGCAATGCGAAGCTGCAAAACGAGCGTTTTGTGGCCCGCGCACCGGCCGCCGTCGTCGACCAGGAGCGCAAAAGATTGGCAGATTTTGAGTCGATGTTGGCAAAATTGACCACCCAACTCGGGCGGCTTTCGGCATAAAGTGCAGGGTTATCGGCTATAGCGAGGCAATCATTCTTGTCGCGCTATCCATTTCCCCATATCGGGCTAACATAGTACAACCGGAAACGAACAGGGTAATCGAAGATGCTCAAAGTTACTAAGGCAGTGTTTCCCGTGGCAGGTCTTGGCACACGGTTCCTCCCGGCCACTAAGGCGAGCCCGAAAGAAATGCTCCCAGTGGTCGACAAGCCGCTGATTCAGTATGCGGTTGAGGAGGCGGTTGCCGCGGGGATCACCGAAATGATTTTCGTGACGGGCCGCAGCAAGCGCGCGATCGAGGATCACTTCGACAAGTCGTATGAGATCGAATCAGAACTCGAGGCTCGCGGCAAGGACAAATTGCTCGAGTTGGTGCGCGGGATCAAGCCCAGCCACGTTGACTGCTTCTACGTTCGCCAGCCCGAGGCGCTCGGACTCGGGCATGCGGTGCTATGCGCGGAAAAGCTCGTCGGCGACAACCCGTTTGCGGTCATCCTCGCCGACGATCTGCTGTACGGTCGCCCGCCCGTGATGAAGCAAATGATCGAGGTATTCGATCACTACCACAGCTCGGTGATTGGCATCGAGGAAGTGCCGCACGAGGAAACGAAGTCGTACGGCATCGTCGACGGCAAGGAATGGGAAGACAACATCGTCAAGATGTCGGGCATCGTCGAGAAGCCGGCCCCGGAGGTCGCGCCATCCAATTTTGGCGTGGTTGGCCGCTATGTGCTCAAGCCGCGCATCTTCAGTCACTTGCGTGCACTGAAGCCAGGCGCGGGCGGTGAATTGCAATTGACCGATGCGATCCAGTCGCTGCTCGGCGACGAGCAGGTGCTCGCGTACAAGTACCACGGCACGCGCTTTGACTGCGGCAGCAAGCTCGGCTACCTGAAGGCAACCGTCGAATTCGCGCTGCAGCACCCGGAGGTTCGCGACGAGTTCGCCGAATACCTACGCACCCGCTCGCCGGTACTCGAAGGCTAACGCCGCGGCACGGCGCCGCAGCTTGCGGCGCATTTGCTCAACGCCGACGCATCAGAAATACGAATGTCTTGTCGGCGCCGGTGCTGGTTTCGACCAGTTCGTTGCCGGTCTGCTTCGCAAACGCGGCGAAATCCCGCTGCGAGCCGGGATCCGTCGCCAGCACTTTCAGGATCTGGCCGCTCTGCATGTCGGCCAATGCTTTCTTCGCGCGCAAAATCGGCAATGGGCAATTCAGCCCCCGCGCGTCGACTTCCTTGTGGACTTCCATCGAATCCCTACCGTTGGCTCAAACGCGATGCGGGTCCGCACCGCCTATGAATTGTAGCGGGAAACGGCGCTGGCAGCCTACATCGCCGGCATGCTGACTAGGCTACAGCGCTATCACGCCATGCCGCCGTTGCGACTCGCGCGGCGCTACACCGACAGCCATTGCCGAGCAATCGCCGGCGTCGCCTCGAACTCGCTGCGCTCACCGGCGAAGACGATCTCGCCAAAACCCGACGGACCGCGTCCCATCACGTAGACGCGTCGCGCCAGCTCCAACGCCATTGCGGCACGCTGCTCAATCAGCACAATCGCAGTGCCGCGCGCAGCCAGCGTCGCCAGTGCAACGCCAAGCTCATCGACAACACGCGGCGCGAGACCCTCGGTCGGCTCGTCGATGATCAACACGCGGGGCTGCGCAGCCCACGCGCGGGCAATGGCCAACATCTGCTGTTCCCCACCGGAGAGCACGCCCGCCTTCACGTCGGCACGGACACGCAAGCGAGGAAACAACGCGTACAGCGACTCGATCACCGCCGGACTCCGTGCGCGTCGCGGCAGGCCGAGCAGCAAATTCTGCGCGACGCTCAATGTCGGGAACACATCGCGGGTCTCGGCGACATAGCCGACGCCGGCGCGGGCGATGTCCACGGTGCGCAGCGTGCCGATCTGCATGCCATCGAGTTCGATTGAGCCACACCGCTCAACCAGACCGACGATGGCCTTGGCCAGCGTCGAACGGCCCACGCCATTGCGGCCGAATACGGCGATGATCTCTCCGCCGTCCACGTGCATTGATACGTGCTGAATGACTCGCACGCCCTGGTATCCGGCCTCCAGGTGGCGTACGTCGAGCCTCATGGCGCACGCGCAGGGCCCAGGTAGGCCTCGCGCACGCTCGGATTGGCGCGGATCTGCGCCGGCGTACCGGTGGTAATGACCACGCCATCGACCAGCACCGAAATCCGATCTGCAAGATCGAACACTATGTCCATGTCGTGCTCGATTAGCAGGACCGTGCGTCCGTCTGCCATCCGGCGGATCAAGGCAAGCGCCTCGATGGCCTCTGCCCGGCTCATGCCGGCAGTCGGCTCGTCCAGCAACAGCAGTCGTGCACCACTGGCCGTGGCCATGGCCAACTCAAGCGCGCGTTGTCGGGCATAGCTCAGTTGCGCGGCACGGGCGCTAGCCTCATCGCCCATGCCCACCACCTGTAGCCAGTCGAGTGCGCGCTTACGCAGACCGCGCCATGCAGCAGGCTGTAGCCAGCGACAAAGCGGCCCGCCGCGCGGGCAAAGCATCGCACAGCACATATTATCCAGTACCGACAATTGCGCGAACAAGCTGGGGGTCTGCAAGCCCCGCGCGACGCCGAGGCGGGCGATCCGATGCGCCGCCAACCGCCGGATCGCCCTATCGTCGAGGCGCACGGTGCCCCGATCGACCTGCGTGACGCCGCTGAGCACGTTGAATACCGTTGACTTGCCTGCGCCATTCGGACCGATCAACGCATGGATCTCGCCGGCCTGCACGTGCAGTCGCACGCCGCGCAACACAGGTGTCGCGCGATAACTGACATGGACGTCGTCCAGCGTCACATCGAGCGCCGGGCTGCTCGGCACTTCCGGCCGTATCGCCGGCACGGGATCCACTGGTTTCACTTGTTTCGCCGTACTGGCTGCTTGCCCCTGCGCACTGACGGCAGCGCCTGCGACGATGACTGGTGCGGTGACTTCGGATACGGCTGGCCCCGTGGCTGCCGCAGAAGCATGGGTTGAAGCCATCGCTGCCAAAGAAGCATGAGCCGAAGCCATGGCTGCCGCAGCAGCAGAGGTCGAACGCAAGCCCGCCGCAACCCGGCGCGACGAACGCGGCGCCGTGGCACGCAGCGCGAACGACGACACCGCCATCAATACCACACCGGCCACCGCTATGCCCCACCCATTGACGGCCTGCCAGCCCGGACTGATATCCGCGCCGGTATCGCCGAATCGCCATGCATAAACCGACTGAATCACAGCGATACCGCCGGCCAGCATGCCAAGCACTGCCAGAACACGTGCCATGCGTCGCCCGCTGAACCCCGGTAGCGCGCATCGCGCACGCCGGCTGTCTGCCAGTGATGGCGACACCCGGCGATGCAACCATGCACCGACCAGCCCGCCGGGCGCGAGTACCACAACGAACAGGAAAAAGAAGCCAACGTACATCGGCCACGCGCGGGTGATCGACGCCAAGCCGTTCGCGATCGACACATAAATCACGGCACCCAGTACAGGACCAGCAAACGTGCCGGTGCCGCCGATCACCACGGCGATCAACACAGTCGCGCATGTTGCAACGCTCGCATTGTCCGCAGTGGCGATCTCAAAGGTCACCACTGACAGCGCGCCGGCGACGCCGGCAAAAAACGCGGCGATGACCGTCATCGCCCATCTCACGCGCGATGGATCTACGCCGACGAATGCCGCCCGTCGCGGATTGTCGCGCACCGCATTGGCTACCCGCACGAGCGGCGTGCGCAATAACCAGGCAATCAGCATGCACGAGGCCAGTGCGACCGCGACCACCAGGCCGTAGGCCGAACGCGTCGAACCGAAATCGATACCGAGCCAGCCCGGGACGGCTCCGCGGTCGATCATCACGCCACCCACGCCGCCAAACCATTCCGGCACCGTGCTCGCGGCAGTTGCGACCAGTTCGCCGAGCCCTAGCGTCACCATCGCGAAGGTCACGCCGCCCCGGCGTGCACTGAGCCACCCGGCCGGGACTGCAACAAGCGCCGCACCTGCGCCGCCGACAACCGGCAGCCACGGCGCGGACAATGCCCACGCGTTGGTCGCACGCGCCGACGCTAACGCGCCGATGCCGTAGTACATCGCGTGGCCAAACGACAGCAGGCCGGTTTGACCGAGCAACAAATCGTACGACAGCGCGAATACAATCAGCACGGCCGCCTGAGACGCGAGCGCCAGCGCCGCGCCGCTCGGTTCGCCGTGCGCCAGCGGCAGCAGCGGCAGCACGGTGAGCACGGTCGCCAATATCAGCCCACCCCACGGCGGTCGCCGCATATTGCGGTCAAGCCATACGCCACGCGGGGTCTCGCGATGCGCCATCATGTGTCCGGCTCCGCATGACCACGCACTAGCCCGCCCGGACGCAATGCCAACACGATGATCAGCAATACAAAGGGCGTCACTGGCGCGAGTTGTGCTAACGTGATACGGCTCCATGCGCCGGCGTCGCCTACCATCGGCAACACCCAATGGAGCAGTGCGCCGAGCCGTATGTCGAGTCCGACAAGCAGCGTCTGCACGATGCCGAACAATAACGACGCGACGAATGTACCAGCCAACGAACCCATTCCACCAGCCACGACGATCACGAACACGATCGAACCCAGCGTTTCGGCCATCGACGTATCCGTAACGAATGCCACGCCGCCGAGCACGCCGGCCACCGCGGCAAGCGCCGCGCCGCCCGCGAACACCTGAGTTTGCACACGAGCGACGTCATGGCCCAGCGCCTGCACGGCGTGCGGATGCGTGCGCGCGGCCGCGATCACCAGGCCGATGCGGGAATACCGCAGCAGCAGCGCACAGAGGCCGAGCACGCCAGCGGAGATCGCCATCATGAAGGCGCGAAGACGAGAGAATGCCACTGCATGCCAATTCACCAGTGCGCCATCGAGCCACTGCGGCACGACGGCAGGCAACGGCGAGCGGCCCCATCCCAATTGCACAAACTCGGCGATCAGATACGCCAGGCCAAAGGTCGCCAGCAACTGGGCAAGTGGCCCGTGACGGTGCACGCGGCGCAGCACGCCAAGCTCGAAAGCGGCAGCCAGGCCGGCCACCGCGGCCGGCGCGAGGATCAACGCGGCGGCAAAGCCACCGTAGCGCGCGACCGTGTAGCCGATGTAGGCACCGAGCATGTAGAAACTCGCATGCGCAAAGTTCATCACGCCCATCAAGCTGAACACAAGTGTCAACCCGGCACACAACAGGAACAACAGCAACCCATAGCTCAGGCCATTGAGCAATACGACAACGAACGATTGCATCGCTAAATCCGCGGGCATTCGACGTATCGCGTCCGCCGCCCCGCTATCGAACCAGTGGGTCGAGCACCGCGCGCAACGGGTCGGTCAATCAGTTCGGCGCGGCAGCGCGGACAATACCGGTAGTCGCTGCCCAGCGCACCTGCGGGTGTCGATCCCATCATCGTTTTAAATGCGCGAAAGAGCCGCCTATTGTATCGGCTTTGAGGCGCCGCCTGGCCGCGCCGTGCATTGTCTGCCGCACGCCGACGACGCAACGGGCCAACAACGCAACGGACCAACGATGCAACGGGCCGGTGGGCGCGTGGCCGGTTAGCGCTCGCGCGCCCCTGCCGCACGGGCCACCGCCACCAACAGGGCCGCGCCGAGCAACAGCGCCGCCAGCGCGAGCCCGAGTGCGGGCGAGAACGATCCTGTGCGCGCAGCGATCGGCGCGGCCACCAGCGGCCCAGCGATCTGCCCGAGACCATAGGCGGCGGTCGCATAGCCCATCAGTCCAGCGGCCCTTTCGCCGTGCAGGCGGCGCGCCTCGCGCATCGCAAACAGCGTGATCGCCGTGAACGGCAGCCCGACCAGCAAACTACCGAGCGCGAAACCCGCGAGCGTCGGTAATGCGATACCAAGCCCGATGCCCACGGCCTGCATCACGTAGCAGATCGCCAGCGACAGCCGATTGTCCCAGTGTGCCGGCAGCCGTGCGCCCAGCAGCGCGCCCGGAATAATCGCCGCCCCGAACACCGGCCAAAACAGATCAGGCCATGGCGAGCCGGCGGGCAGCGCCTGTCGCGCGATGACCGGCAGGAACGTCGCGGTCATGATGTAGCCGAATCCAGCCAAGCTATAGAGCCCGCACAACCAGTACGCGTCGGCACGCGCGATGCGCATGGACGGTGACGGTGGCACGAGTTGAGACGCCGCGGATCCGTGGGACGTGGCCCCCATCCGGCCGTCGCCCGTTGGGCGTTCGGCCGCGAATCGCCGCCACACGAGCGCGGACAGCGCCGCCGACAGCAGGGCAAAGCTCAGCCAGCCGGTCGCCGCGCCGTCGTGCGTCACGGCACGGGTTGCCAGCCCGGTGATCAGAATCCCGACACCCGGCCCGGTATAGATCACCCCGCTCCAGCGCACGGCACCGGTACGGGCCAGCTGCCGCAAGCCCCATTGCGATGCAAACACGACCGTCCATGCGCTGATCACGCCCGCCATCGCGCGCAGCGCCGCCCACGCCCAGAACGCATCGGTCAGGCCCATCGCTGCAGTCAGCACGACCGTAGCGACGAGCCCGCCGCGTATCATCCGCGCGGGGTCCGCACGCAGCGCCGCACACGTCACCGCGCCCACGAAATAGCCAGCGTAGTTGAACGACGCGAGCCAGCCGCCGCCGGCGATGTCGAGCAGCCCGTCATGCAGCATCACCGGCAGCAGCGGCGTGAACGCGAACCGTCCGACGCCAAGCGCCACCGCGAGGGCCATCGCGCAGGCCAATGCCGTCCATGCCGGCGCGGTGTCCGCTGGGGCCTGCGCCAACGGCCGCACCCGATGCCCGCCCACGCACGAGTCCGGCGCTTGGGACGGCAGCGGGCTCGGCATGGCTGCCCTGGCACACGGAGCGTGCGTGGATTCGGCAGACGGTGAAGTCTGGTCGGGATGGGACAAGGACACGGCAACACCTCCGTAGGAAAACCAATGAGACGATTCGAGCGTAGCAGTATCGCACTATCTCAAAAAATGAATTATCCAGATATTTCACATCTTCATAAAACAACAATGGATCTTGCTGCGTTGTCGATCTTTCGCACCGTCGTTCGTGAAAAGGCATCACACGCGCCGCAGCGAAGCTGCATCGGGTGCAGTCAAACGTGACGACGCGGCTCAAGCAGCTCGAAGAGGCACTCGGCGTGCAGCTGTTCGTTCGAGAAGGTCGCAAGCTGGTGCTGACGTCGACGGGCCATACGTTGCTCGACTATGCCGAGCGCCTGCTTGCGCTGGCCGACAAAGCACGCGATGCGCTCGCCGACGAGCGTCCCCACGGCAGGCTGCGGCTAGGAGCAATGGAGAGCACTGCCGCAACGCGCTTGCCGCCCCCACTGCGTCCGCGGGCCGCGCTGCGTGAGCGCCACCGCACCGCCGCCGCGACACGGCGGTTATTTCCGCAGCATGCTTACAGCTGCGCCTGGACCCATTCCCTGACGCCGGAGAGCGCCGCCGACAGCTTCGACGGATCGGTGCCGCCCGCCTGCGCCATGTCCGCACGGCCGCCGCCCTTGCCGCCGACCTGCTGCGCAACAAAGTTGACCAACTCGCCGGCTTTGATCTTCTGGCTCGCGTCGGTCGTCACGCCGGCGATCAAGCTAATCTTGCCGCCGTCAACGCTCGCCAGCACGATCGCGGCATGCTTGAGCTTGTCCCTCAGCTTGTCGACCGTTTCGCGCAGCGTCTTCACATCGGCGCCTTCGAGCTGGGCCGCCAGCACGCGCATGCCCGCCACGTCGACCGCCTGGCTCGCCAGTTCGTCGCCTTGGCTCGACGCGACCTTCGATTTGAGTTGTGCGAGCTCCTTTTCCTGCGCCTTGAGCTGGTCCTGCACCTGCGCGATGCGCGGCGTCAGTTCCGCCGGCTGGACTTTCAATGCCGCAGCAGCCCCCGCGAGCGTCGACTCCAGGTCCTGCACATAGCGCAGCGCATTGTCACCGGTGATCGCCTCGACACGACGGATGCCGGCCGCCACCCCTGCTTCGAACACGATCTTGAACAAACCGATGTCGCCAGTGCGCTGCACATGCGTGCCGCCGCACAACTCTCGCGAGAACCCCAGGTCGAGCACGCGAACCTCGTCGCCATACTTTTCGCCGAACAGCGCCATCGCGCCCGACTTGACCGCATCGTCGAACGGCAGCACCCGCGCAATGCCCGGCGTATTGGCCAACACCTCGGCGTTGACTAACGCCTCGATGCGACGAATCTCGTCGTCGCTGAGCGGCGCATTGTGCGAGAAATCGAAACGGGTCTTATCTGGATCGACCAGCGAGCCCTTTTGCTGCACATGCGGACCCAGCACCTCGCGCAGCGCCTTGTGCATTAGGTGCGTCGCCGAGTGATTGCGTGCGGTGCGGGCGCGCCGCTCGGCATCGATACGGGCGCTGACGACATCGCCGACCTTCAGCTCGCCCTGCTCGAGGGTACCGTGGTGGCCGACCACGTTGGCCTGGACCTTCAACGTGTCGGACACGGCAAAGCGCACCGTCGCATTGCTGATCGTCCCCTGGTCGCCAACCTGGCCGCCCGACTCCGCATAGAAAGGCGTTTGGTCAAGCACGACCACACCCTGCTGGCCCGCCCGCAGCGACGGCACCGCCGTGCCATCGGCATACACCGCGACGACCTTGGCATCGTCGAACA
The DNA here is from genome assembly GCF_900156195.1 of Burkholderia sp. b14. Taxonomy (NCBI): domain Bacteria; kingdom Pseudomonadati; phylum Pseudomonadota; class Betaproteobacteria; order Burkholderiales; family Burkholderiaceae; genus Burkholderia; species Burkholderia sp. b14. Next base: position 2,645,088 of record NZ_FTPJ01000003.1, on the reverse strand, counting down.
CGTGCTTGTCGTAGCCGTGGAATGTCGTCTTACCGCCCGTGTAGTCGAGCGCCTGGGCCATCCGGAACTTGCCCGCCGCACGCGCCTGCTCGCGCTGGCGCGCCATCGCTTCGTCGAACGCCACCTCATCGACGCCGATGCCCCGCTCACGGCACACATCCGCTGTCAGGTCCAGCGGGAAGCCGTACGTATCGTGCAGTTTGAATGCAAGTTCACCGTCGAGCACTTTCGCACCGCGCGCCGCAAGCTCGGACAACGCGGCGTCCAGAATCGACATCCCGTGCTCGATCGTCTCAAAAAAACGTTCCTCTTCCTGGCGCAGTACGTCGGTCACGCGCTGCTGCGCCGCCTTCAGTTCCGGATAAGCGGTCCCCATCTCACCGACCAGATCCTCGACTAGTCGATGAAAGAACGGGCGCTTGCGACCCAGCTTGTAGCCGTGGCGGATCGCGCGACGTACGATGCGGCGCAGCACGTAGCCGCGCCCCTCATTGCCCGGGATCACACCGTCAACGATCATGAAGCCGCACGCGCGGATATGGTCGGCGATCACCTTCAGCGAGTTGTGCGCGAGATCCGACACGCCGGTTTCGCGAGCCGCCGCGGCAATCAGCCGTTGGAACAGATCGATCTCGTAGTTGCTGTGCACGTGCTGCAATACCGCGGCGAGCCGCTCCAGGCCCATGCCGGTATCGACACACTGCTTAGGCAACGGCGTCAGGTTGCCTTGCGCATCGCGGTTAAATTGCATGAACACAAGGTTCCAGATCTCGATGAAGCGGTCGCCCTCCTCGTCGGCCGATCCGGGCGGCCCGCCCCACACCTGCGGGCCGTGATCATAGAAGATCTCCGAGCACGGGCCACAGGGACCGGTCTCGGCCATTTGCCAGAAATTGTCCGACGCATAGCGCGCACCCTTGTTGTCACCGATGCGGATGATCCGCTCGAGCGGCACGCCAATTTCGTTGGCCCAGATGTCGTACGCCTCGTCGTCCTCGTGGTAGACGGTCACGGTCAGCTTCTCTGGCGGCAACTGGTAAACACGCGTGAGCAGCTCCCACGCATAGTGAATCGCGTCGCGCTTGAAGTAGTCGCCGAACGAGAAGTTGCCCAGCATCTCGAAGAACGTATGGTGCCGAGCGGTATAGCCGACGTTCTCCAGGTCATTGTGCTTGCCGCCGGCCCGCACGCTGCGCTGCGCGGTCGTGGCCCGCGAGTACGGTCGCGTCTCGGTGCCCAAAAACACGTCCTTAAACTGCACCATGCCGGAATTGGTAAATAGCAGCGTTGGATCGTTGGCAGGCACCAGGCTCGACGAGCGAACAATCGTATGGTCCTTCGATTCAAAGAACTTCAGGAACTTCTCGCGGATTTCAGCGGCTTTCATAGCGTGCTTCGAGTAGTCTGTCGCTGGCGCGCCAGCGCATCGGGTGTGAATCCGGACACGGACGCGCCCGTTTAAACAATTGATTATACGGGATGGGCGTACCGGCCCACCCCCGTATCATCGCTGCAACCGTTGCACTTGCAAGGAGACATGCTCGGTTTATGGGAGCCCTGACTTACCTGCGCGTATTGGCCCCAACGCGCGTGCTCGCCGATCCCGGGTCCGCACAAACGGTGGCGGACTTCAGCGCGGATGTGATCCAGAAGTTCGTGTTCGGCGGCAACAACTCATGATGAAAGCGCATCGCGGCAATGGTCTCATTGGCCGGCGTCTTAAAGCCGTACAGGTCGATAATGACCTAAAACACGGACGTGAAGACGCACGAGCCGCCTGGCGTGCCGATCACCAGCGCGAGCTTGCCGTCCCGCATGAGGAGTAAGGACTACGTTTTTATCACCCCGGATCACGCATCAATGGCCCGCGCCAACCAGGCCACCGGCGGCCGCACCCACTACCGTGCCCAGCGGCCCACCGGTTAGCACATAACCCAGCGCGCCCCCGGCCGCCGCACCAATCGCCGCGTGTTTTTCCGAACGCGACAACGATCCGCATGCGGACAATGCCGGAACTAGCGATACCAGGACCACCACCTTTGCAAGCGTCGACGCCTTCGCGTTCATTTCTTCTCCTTATGACCGGATCCTCGCGCATGCGCGAGCGCAAGGATCGTAAGAGAGCGGGGCGCGGAGTGGCAATCGCTTTTACGCGTTGTTACAGGTGCTATGGTCGCGGCAGCCCCCAGCGTGATCGCGCTGCATGGCCCGCGCCGCGCCGTCACGTCGGGTAAAATGCAATGTCATGAACATCGTCCGGCCCGGGCACGGGCCGGCCCACCCTGCCCGCTCATGAATATCGAACGCAAAGACGCAAGATCGGGCGCCCAGCCCGGCCAACACCCTGTCACCCCTGCTGGCGCGCCGCCAGGCGGCAACGGTCCGGGCGCGCCAACGAACGCATCGGCCGAACCGGCTGCCGCGTCGAACTTCATCCGCAACATCATCGACGACGACAACCGGTCCGGGAAGTGGGGCCAACGGGTCGAGACGCGCTTCCCGCCGGAGCCGAACGGCTACCTGCACATCGGTCACGCCAAGAGCATCTGCGTGAATTTCGGCATCGCGCGCGACTACGGCGGCGTTTGCCACCTACGCTTTGACGATACGAACCCGGAAAAGGAAGATGTCGAGTATGTGAACTCGATCATCGACGCGGTCCGGTGGCTCGGCTTCGATTGGCAGAAGGACGGTCGCGAGCACCTGTACTTCGCCAGCGACTACTATGACAAGCTGTACGCGTTCGCCGAGCTGCTGATCCAGCGCGGCAAGGCCTATGTGGACAGCCAGAGCGCGGAGCAAATGCGCGCCACGCGCGGCACACTGATCGAGCCGGGCACGCCGTCACCGTATCGCGACCGCACGCCGGAGGAAAACCTGGCGCTATTTCGCCGGATGAAGGCGGGCGAATTCGCCGAAGGCGCGCATGTGTTGCGCGCCAAGATCGACATGGCGTCGCCGAACATCAACATGCGCGACCCGGTCATCTACCGAATCCGCTTCGCCCATCACTATCGCACCGGCGACGCATGGTGCGTGTATCCGATGTACGACTACACGCACTGCATCTGCGATGCGCTGGAGAATATCACGCATTCGCTGTGCACGCTCGAGTTCGAGGATCATCGGCCGCTATACGACTGGTTTCTCGCGGAGCTGGCCGATGCCGGCGTCTTCACGCGTCCGCTGCCACAGCAAATCGAGTTTTCGCGGCTCAACCTGACGTACGTAGTCACGAGCAAACGCAAGCTGCTGCAGCTGGTTGAGGGCAAGCACGTGGACGGCTGGGACGATCCGCGCATGCCGACAATCGTCGGGTTGCGCCGTCGGGGCTTCACGCCGGAGAGCATCCGGCTGATGTGCGAACGCACCGGGCTGACCAAAGTTAACTCGTGGATCGATTTCGGACTACTCGAGGCGGCGCTGCGCGAGGATCTGGACGAGAAGGCGCCTCGCGCGATCGCCGTACTCGATCCGCTCAAGCTTATCGTGGACAACTATCCGCAGGATAGTGAAGAACTATGCAGCGCACCGGTGCATCCCCATCACCCGGAGCGCGGCACGCGGACCTTTCCGTTCTCGCGGGAGCTGTGGATCGAGCGCGAGGACTTCAACGAAAACCCACCAAAGGGCTATTTCCGGCTGTTCCCGGGCAATCGCGTGCGGTTGCGCTATGGTTTCGTCGTCGAATGCACGGGCGTGGACAAGGATGATCACGGCAACATCGTCGCGGTGCATTGCCACTATTTCGCGGACAGCAAGTCAGGGACCGAAGGTTCAAACCATTACAAGGTCAAGGGCAACATTCATTGGGTCAGCGCCGCGCATGCGTACCACGCCGAGGTGCGCCTGTACGACCGGCTGTTCAAGGAGCCGCAGCCAGATGCCGGCGGTCGCGACTTCCTCGAGGCGCTGAACCCGGATGCTAAGCGCGTGGTGACTGCCTACCTGGAGCCAGGCGCACAACAGTTCCTGCCCGAGGACCGGACTCAGTTCGAGCGGCACGGCTACTTTGTCGCCGACCGTGTCGATTCGGTGCCCGGCCAGCCGGTGTTCAACCGGATCGTTAGCCTGCGCGACAGCTGGGGCAAATCCGCGTAACGGGTTGCATGCGGTGGGCGGCGTCGTTGCACAAGCCGCGCCGGGTTGGCGCCGCCATGCTCAAGCTCGGCGTACGCGCGCCAGCCGATCGCTCAACCCGCGGCCGAACACGTTCACCAGCAAGCCGCCCATCACCAGCACCGCACCGAGCCATTGCGGCAGGGTGAGCGCCTCGCCGAGCCACAGCGCCGCGGCGCTCAGCCCGACGATCGGCACCAACAGCGAAAACGGCGCGACCTGCGCGGCCGGATAGCGCGTCAACAAGCCACCCCACAAGCTGTAGCCGAGCAACGTGGCGACGAATGCCAGGTAGGCTACCGCGAACACCGACACAGCCGAGATCTGGCCAAGCGACGACCAGATCTGCGCCGGCCCCTCGAACCAAAAGGACAGTGCGAGGAAGGGCAATGGCGGGATCAGGCTGGACCAGACCACCAGTCCCAACAAGTCGACCCTGCCGATGCTGCGCATCACGACATTGCCCAGCGCCCACATCGATGCCGCGAGCAGCGTGAGTACAAAGCCGGCAACCGTCATGGCATGACCACCCTGTATGCCGATGATTGCTAACCCAATCGCCGCAATCGCCAGCGCGAGCAGGTTGTGCGCTCGCCAATGCTCACCGAGCAGCAGCGCAGCGAACACCAGTGTGAAGAACGCCTGCGATTGCAGCACCAGCGACGCCAGTCCGGCAGGCATCCCAACGTACATGGCCATGAACAGCAACGCTAACTGGCCAAATGCGATGGTCGCGCCATAAGCCAGAAAAAGCGGCCACGGCACGGTTGGCCGCCTGACGAAGAACACGGCGGGAAAAGCCGCCAGCAGGAAACGCAGCGCACCGAGCAGCATCGGCGGCACGCCGTGCAGCCCGACCTTGATGACGACAAAATTGACACCCCATACCGCGATCACAACGAACGCGAGCAGCAGGTCCTTTGGCGACATCGGGCACTCCTTGGCGGATGATTGTGGGGTGTGTTGTGGTGTGTGTGCCGCGCGGCGGCCTTGCCTGAGCCACGCGAATAGCTATCAGGATAACCCGCCTATCGCGCTTATGGAGCAGGTGAGAGGATCGGCAGCACGCCGCGCCGATCAAAAAAGCCTCGCCCGCCGATGCGGGAGAGGCTGTGTGAAACACGATGATGCCGCGCTCGCGGCGCGCGACGCATCGAACGCGACCGCCCCCGCGGCCGCACCCGGATCGGTTACTTCGAACCGGTACCGCTGCTGTCGGCGTTGCGCGCCGCCTTTTGTTGCTCGGCGCTCTTCCCCTTCGCACCGTGATGGTGGCGTGCATGGTGCTTTTTAGCCTTCGCGCCGCTGGCGGCCGCCGGCGCGGACGCGGTTGCGGCAGGCGCGGACGCCGCCGCGGGCGTCGATGCCGCGCCTTGCGCGAATGCCGCGGAAGCGGCAAACAGACTAGCGGTCAATGCAATCAGCAGCTTGCTCATGTCGGACTCCTTTTCCAAACGCGCGAAACAGTCGCGCTTGGCTACAAAAACGCGATGACCAATGACACCGTTGACGGCAAAAAGTAAGCAGTTGTAACGCCCCGTACAGCGCCACGTACACGGCGACGACCACATGGGACCGGCGTGCTTTCTCGCCGGCAGCGGCCTCGATGTGCGCCCTCACCCACACAGCGGACTGGCCACCGTGACCTATTTGCTCAACGGCGCACTGCTACATCGCGACTCGCTCGGCTCGATTCAGCGCATCGAGCCGGGCGATGTCAACTGAATGATCGCCGGCCGCAGTATCGTGCACTCGGAACGCACACCGCAGGGCTAACGAGCGGGCGGCGCTCATGTGATGCTCGCCGGTGGCACGCCACTTGACGGCGAGCGCTTTATCCACTGGAATTTCGTTTCCAGCTCACGCGAGAAGACCAAGCGCGCGCGACAGGCGTGGCGGCAGCAGACGATGGACAAGGTGCCCGGCGAGGCCGACTGGTTCCGCTGCCGGACCGTTGAATTACGTGGGCTCGACCTCATCTGTCAGTCGGATAGCCCATTTCTTTTTTGCGAGGAACATGATGGACACGACGCTTGAGACTTTCGAGCAGGACGTGATCGCCGCATCGAGAAACGTGCCGGTATTGGTTGACTTCTGGGCGCCCTGGTGCGGCCCGTGCAAGGTCCTCGGCCCGCTGTTGGAGAAAATCGAGCGCGAGTACGGTGGACGCTTCAAGCTCGCGAAAGTCAACTCGGACGAAAATCCGCAGCTGTCACAGCATCTTGGCATTCGCAGCATTCCGCACGTCATCGCGTTCGTCGACGGCCGGCCAGTGGACCAGTTCGTCGGCGTGCTGCCGGAAGGGCAATTGCGCCGCTTCATTGACCAGTTGGTGCCCGACGCCGCTGAAACCGAGCGCCGCGCCGCGCACGCACTGCATGCCCAGGGCCGCACCGACGAAGCGCTGGGCCGGTTGCGCACGGCACTGGCACTCGACCCAGGATTTGACGAGGCGCGCCTAGATCTGATCGAGTGGCTGCTCGACGACGATCGTTTCGATGACGCGCGGGCTGAGGCCGAATTTCTGTCGCCACGGACCACGCAGGGCATCGACGCGCGCTACAACGCGCTGAAGACCCGGCTGGACGCAGCCGCGGTGGCCACCGAGTTGCCCGATACGAGCGCGCTGGAAGCGCGCATCGCGAACGATCCGGGGGATCTGGAGGCACGCTTTGACCTTGCTAGCCAATGGATCACCGCACGTCACTATGCTGGCGCGCTCGAGCAGTTGCTGGAGATCGTCAAGCGCGACCGCTCGTTCCGTGACGACATCGGCCGCAAGACGATGCTGTCAGTATTCGATCTCGCATCAGGGCAGCCGCACCTGGTCTCGGAGTGGCGCCGCAAGCTGAGCAGCGCGCTATTCTGAGCCGCCGCGCGCCGCATCCGGCTGGCGCAAGGCCAGCGCGCGCAGCACGTAAGCTGCCGCGGCAAAGCCGAAGCCGCCGGTCACGCATACACTCGAGCCGAAGCCCGCGCAGTTGAGCCCGATCGGCGCCGTGCCGGCGTCCGGTGCGGTAGCGCGCGCGGCCTCTTCGCCGTCCAGGTCGCAAGCGGCCGCCTGCGGATAGATCAACGGCTCATCGGAGTAGACTGCCGGAACGTTGAACTTGGCCTTCGGCCCGCGTGGAAATCCGTGGTGTTGACGCAACTGTGCCCGTACCTTGGATAGCAGCGGATCCTGAATGGTACGGGCCAAATCGTCGATGCGAATACGCGTCGGATCGAGTTGCCCACCCGCGCCGCCCACCGTCACCAGCGGCACCCGGTGCCGGACGCACCATGCGATCAGCGCCGTCTTGGTGCGTACGCTATCGATGGCATCGACGATGAAGTCGTACCCGACGCCCAGCCGCACGTCCAGGTTGTCGGCTTCGACAAAATCCTCGACCTGCGTGACTACGCACTGCGGGTGAATTGCCGCAATCCGCTCAGCCATTGCGCCGACCTTCGGTTTGCCATAGTTGCCGTTCAACGCATGGATCTGGCGATTCGTGTTGCTTTCCGCGACGTGGTCTAGGTCGATCAGCGTCAAGCGCCCGATTGCACTGCGCGCTAGCGCTTCGGCCACCCACGAGCCGACCCCACCGATGCCCACGACTGCGACATGACAGCGCTCGAATGCCTGCAGCGCGGCTGCGCCGTACAATCGTGCTATGCCGCCGAAACGACGCGGATGGTCAGCTGTTTCGAATTCCCCAGTTTCCGAGGCCGAATTGGCTGGCGCCGCGCGCGCAGCGCACGACTCGGATGACGCGTTGTGAATAGCATGCGGAATGGACATGGTCTGACGCTGGAGAGGCAAGAGAAGCTCCGCCGCGCGTAATGCGCGATGCGGCGGCCAAACCGCTATTGTGCCTTGCCTAAGGCTGCCGCGTCGCCCCGTCGAGCGGCTATCGTCGTCTTCCGATATACTCGACCCATAGTAAGCGACCGCATAAAAAGATGAGCTCCCTCGCTGATCTACGCAAGCACTACGCGCTTGGCACATTATCGAAGGCCGATGTCGACGCCGATCCGATCAAGCAGTTCGAACGCTGGTTCGAACAGGCGCTCAATGCCCAGCTCCCCGAACCGAATACGATGACACTGGCCACCGTCGACGAGCGTGGCCGGCCGGACGCCCGCATCGTGCTGATCAAGGGGGTCGATGCGCAAGGTTTCACATTCTTTACCAACTACCAAAGCCGCAAGGGTCGCGAACTGGCGCACAACCCATACGCCACGCTGCTCTTCTATTGGATTGAGCTAGAACGCCAGATCCGCATCGAGGGCAAGGTGAGCAAGACCACCGACGCCGAAAGCGACGCCTATTTCGCATCCCGTCCGGTCGGCTCACGCATCGGTGCATGGGCGTCGGAGCAAAGCGCGGTGCTGCACGATCGCGCGGAACTGCAAGCGCGTGAAGCACACTTCGCGGCACAATTCGGCGACAACCCGCCGCGGCCGCCGCACTGGGGCGGCTACCGGCTAGTGCCAGACGCGATCGAGTTCTGGCAGGGGCGGCCATCGCGGCTGCACGATCGAATCCAGTACCTGCGCAATCCGGACAACACGTGGAAGATCGTGCGCCTGTCGCCGTGACCCTGTCCGCCGATGCCGGCGCCTTGTGAAGCCAGGCTTCACGCGGGGTCGCGTCGCGGACCGGGAGGTTTGCATCACAGACGAACAATAGTTGCTTTGCTTGCGTTTCAACGAACAGGAGAATTCTTATGTTCTGGGAAAAAAAGCTTGCGCAATGGGTTTCGCAGGTGCGCGAAAAAACCAATCTGCCCGCACGTTTGGTCCTATGGAACGGACAGCAACATGATTTCGGCACGTTTGCGGCACCGCAGGTCACGCTGAAGGTTAACACGGCGGCGGCGCTGCCGCTGCTGCTGGACCCGAGCCTGGACCACCTCGGCGAAGCGTATATCAAGGGCAAGATTGACATCGAGGGTAAGCTATCCGATGTGATCCGCATCGGCTACTCGCTGGCTCGCAGCACGGTCACCCATGCCAGCAAGCTGGCGCGCGTGCGGCGCTATTTCACGCACACGAAAGCCTCGGATAAAAAGGCGATCCAGTACCACTACGATGTGTCCAACGAGTTCTACAAGCTGTGGCTGGACAAGAACATGGTCTATTCGTGCGCCTATTTCGAAAATGGCGACGAGGATTTGGATACCGCGCAACTGAAGAAAATCGACCACATTCTGACCAAGATTCAACTGCAACCTGGGCAGCGGCTGCTTGATATCGGCTGCGGCTGGGGCGCGCTCGTGCTGCGCGCAGCGCAGAAGTTCGGCGCCCAGTGCGTTGGCGTCACGCTGTCCGAAAATCAATTCGCGCTGGCCACGCAACGCGTCAAGGACGCGGGACTGCAAGGCAAGATCGAGATTCGGCTGCAGGACTACCGCGACGTGTCGGGGCAATTCGATCGCGTCACCAGCGTCGGCATGTTCGAACACGTCGGTCGCAAAAACCTGCCGCTGTACTTCAGCAAGATCCGCGAGTTGCTCACGGACGATGGCATCGCCATGAACCATGGCATCACGTCGAGCGACTTCGCCAGCGGCGAAACCGCGCTGGGCGGCGGCGAGTTCATCGATAAGTATGTTTTCCCCGACGGCGAACTGCCCCATATCAGCCTGGCGCTGGAAGCGATGCAGCGCGGCGGGTTGGAGGCCATCGACGTCGAGAGCTTGCGTCGCCACTACGCGCGCACGCTCGAGTTGTGGACCGAGAATTTTGAGCAATGCGCGGCCGAAGCGAAAACGCTCGTTGATGACGAGAAATTCCGCATCTGGCGTGTGTACCTAGCTGGATGCGCGTACGCGTTCGACAACGATGATGTGTCGATCTATCAAGTGGTATGCCGCAAAGCCGGACGGCCCGCGTACACGCTGCCCTGGTCGCGCCGCTACATGTACGCTAATCCACTGTGACCGAGCAAGCGCCACCGGACGACGGCCAATTTCATTTGTTCGGCACGCCCCCGCCGGCTGCCGCGGCGGCCGCTACCGGCAAGCCCGCGGCCGCCGCGTCGGCGCACCGTCGCTCGCGCGGGGAGATCCTGCCGGCGCGCATCGACGAGCGTTGTCAGCGACTGGGCGCCGCGTTGCCGCCCAACGTGCGCCTCGGCACATCGTCGTGGTCGTACCCGGGATGGAACGGCATCGTCTATGACGACGAATATAGCGACAGCCGTCTGTCGCGCCATGGGTTAGCCGCCTACAGTGCGCATCCGCTGCTGCGCAGTGTTAGCATCGACCGGACCTTCTATGCGCCACTGACCGTCAGCGACTATGCACGTTACGCGTCGCAGGTGCCCGATGCTTTCCGCTTCACGGTGAAGGCAACGTCGAGCATTACCGATGCGACGGTGCGTGGCGAGCGCGGCATGCCGGGCGAAGCCAATCCATGCTTCCTCGATACCGAGCTGGCGCAGCGCGAGTTCATCGAGCCGTGCCTGCAAGGGCTCGGCCACAAGGCGGGCGCACTGGTGTTCCAGTTTCCGCCGTTGCCCGACAGATGGATCGCCGATCCAGCCGCGTTCGTCCAGCGCTTGCAGCCGTTTCTGGAGGCACTACCCGCGCTGCCCGACGGAGTCGTGTACGCAGTGGAGATCCGCGACGCAATCCTGCTGACGCCCCGGCTGATGAAGGCCCTGCGGGCCGCGCGCGTGCGCTACTGCATCGGCATCCACGCCCGGATGCCATCCGTGCAACGCCAGGCTGCCGCGCTGGCGCTGCTCGACGGCGACACACCTGGCCCGTTGGTCGTGCGCTGGAATCTTCACGCGGGGTTGAAGCACCAGCAGGCAGAAGCGCGGTACGCGCCTTTCGACACGATGCTCGATGAGGACCACGACACGCGCGAGGCGCTCGCCGCGCTGGCAGCGCGCCACGCACGCGCAGGTCAGTCCGTGCTGATCACAGCCAGCAACAACGCCGAAGGATGTGCTCCGCTCTCATGCATCGCGCTGGCCGACGCAATCGTTGCCCATCTAGCTCCTCCTGCATAGTCTCGCCGCTGTGCGTGGTGTCGCGCAGCGGGCTTGGCCAGGGGCCCTGTCTCAGCGTGCCGGCGCGAGCACGGGACTGCGCTATGCACGGCGCGACTTGAGCCGATGCGCAAAAAGCTGCCGGAACTTGCCCACCTTCGGCGCGATCACGAACGAGCAGTAGCCCTGTGCCGGGTGGTTCGCGAAGTAGTTCTGGTGATAGGCTTCGGCCGGCCAATAGTTCCCCGCCAGCGGCTCGATCCGCGTGACGATGGGCGCATCATAGAGTCGGCGCTCCGCCAGCTCATTGCGCATCGCCATCGCAATGCGTGCCTGTTCATCCGAATGCGTAAAGATCACCGACCGGTACTGGGTGCCAACGTCGTTACCTTGCCGATTCAGTTGCGTCGGATCGTGCGTAGCAAAGAAAATTCCCAGGATTTCGCGATAATCGATCACCGCCGGATCGAACGTCAGATTGACGACCTCCGCATGCCCAGTCTCGCCGCTGCACACCGCTTCGTACGATGGAGCATCGACATGGCCGCCCGCATAACCTGACTCCACGGCCGTGACGCCTTCGACATCCAGGAACACCGCTTCGAGGCACCAGAAACATCCTCCACCCAGCGTCGCCACTTCGCTCATCATTGCCCCTATTAGTCAGTCAGTCCCCGCCGAGTCAGGGATCCCCATCGAGTCGCCTCCCGTCATCGTGCGACATGCCCACCGGGCCTTGCTGCCCGCCCGTCCCATCGGCGTGAGATACCGCCGGGACGCCCCCGGCTGCTCGATCAGCCGGCCCGCGCCCGATCCGCTACAATCACCGCTTCATCTCACTCAATGCTTTACTGTTCACGTATGCGCCCCCGGCGCGCCGCTCGCACTCAACCATGAAGTCCGCCGCCCCTCCCAACTTCGATACTGCCGCGTTCCGGCTCGCACTGGGCGAATTCGCCACCGGCGTGACTATCATCACGACGCGCGCCGAATCGGGACAATTAATCGGCATCACCGCCAGTTCGTTCAATTCCGTTTCGCTGACGCCCCCCCTCGTGCTGTGGAGTCTGGCGAAACGGGCAAGCTCGATGACCGTATTCGAAGTCAATACACATTATGTTGTCAATGTGCTTGCCGCGTCGCAGCTCGCACTGTGCCGCCGCTTCGCGACGCTGAAAGGCGATCGATTTGCCGGCGTGGCGCATGCGGCTGGCGACACCGGCATGCCAATACTGGATGGCGCCCTCGCGTGGTTCGAGTGCCACAATCGCAGCCGCTACGACGAGGGGGATCACGTGATCTTCGTCGGCGAGGTCGAGCGCTGCGGCGTCACGGGTGATTCGCGCGAACCGCTGGTGTTCCATCGCGGCGGCTTTCATACTGTCGATCCGCTCGGCTGAGCCCAGTTCGGTTAAACCCGGCGCAACCGAATCCGCTCGGCCGAATTCCGCGCAGGCTTCAACGCGCGCGAAGCAGCAGTTCGACCGGAACGCCAGCGCCGTCTTTCAACGTCTGCAGCACGATGTTCGAACGAACATCCATGACGCCCGGCGCCTTGTACAACCGACTGAGGATAAAATCCGAAAAGTGCTTCAGGTTATGTGATAGCACACGCAACACGTAGTGGCTTTCCCCGGTCACGACGAATGCGCCGACCACTTCAGGCCAATCGCGCAATGCGGCGGCGAACTTCTCGTGCCAATTCGGCTGGTCATTGCGCATCGATACCTGGACGAAGGCCTCCAGCTCGAAGCCCAGCTTCTCGCGGGACAACGACGCACGATAACACTCGATCACGCCCTGCTCCTCGAGCAACCGCATCCGCCTAAGACAAGCAGACGGCGACAGTGCAATCCGCTCCGCCAGTTCGAGATTACTGATGCGGCCCTCCTCCTGCAGCAGTATCAGGATCTGGCAATCGATCGCATCGAGTGACATCGACTGCATAAAATTCTCCCCGTCTCCTTCATTAAAGAATTTTATGCGATTTCGGTTCGGCACCGCACACCGAATCGCAAGCACTTTCGATACCCGTCCATTTATCTTTTCGAGCATATAACGGGCCCGCCGCCTTGGCTAATCGCTCCCGCTCGACACACTGCCATGACCCGTGCGCATCGAGCATCCGAACGGTTACGAGGTCATGCAGACGCTGATCGAGCGCGGTGTGATTGGCGGCAACGGAATCTCGGACGCGTTCAGCGTGGCCCGACACCTGGTGAATCTGGAAGTCGTCAATACGTACGAGGGCACGCACGACGTCCCTGCACTGATCCTCGGACGTGCGCAAACAGGCATCCAGGCGTTTTTCTGATCCCACGCGTCAAGATAGTGCGCGTCAATCTAGATAGACGACCCGGTAGTGCCGGCCGATTTTTTTCCACTCAGCCGCTTCCTGGACCAGGCTGTACTCAATCAGCGGGTTGTCGTCAACCCAGCTGCGCGGCAAGCGCACCTCAAAGCCACCATCATGCTCGCATACAGCCAACCTCGGGATCGCCACGTCAACCCGGCGACGGCATAGCAGCACGGCCAACCGTAGGCAGAACAACAGGCACCAGTCCAGATCCCGCGCCTGCGCGAGCTTACCCAGCTTGCCAGCGTGGCCGAGCACGAGCGCCGCCAGCCGCGCTTGGTCAGTGCGCGAGAATCCGGGCATGTCGGCATAGCTCGCGATGTACGCCGAATGCTTATGGTAGGCACTGTGCGAGATTGACAGGCCGATTTCATGCAGCATCGCGGCCCAGCCGAGCAGTAGCGCCCCTTCCGTACGCCGCTGCGGATCGGTTTCCTTCAGTTGACCGTAAAAACCGGTTGCCAGCGCGGCGATGCGCTCGGCTTGCGCGCGATCGACGCCATAACGCCGCGAGAAGCCTTCCACCGTCACTGCACGCTTGTCCTGGTGCTGTGAGCGGCCCAGCAGGTCGTACAGCACACCGAGCCGCAATGCGCCATCGGTCGTGTCCACGTAGTCAATGCCCAGCTCCTCGAACACCGCCAGCATAATCGATAGGCCACCGGCCAACACCGGCACACGGTCGGCCTTGAGGGCGACCAGCTTGAGCCGGTTCACGTTTTCCGCCTTGATCAGCGCGCGCTTCAGGCGCTCCAGTCCACCACGCGTGATGCCGTGCGTCACGCCAGCGTCGTTGAATTGATTGGCCTCGACCAGTTCCGCGATCGCCCGCGCCGTGCCGGACGAGCCGACCGCCTGATCCCAGCCCGCCCGCTTGTACAGACTGGAGATGATTTGGATCTCGCGCTTGGCGGCCAGTCCCGCCTGGTGCATCGCGTAGTCGTCGACGTTGCCGCTCGGGAAGAACTGCCGGCTGTGCGTCACGCAACCGATGTACAGGCTCTCCATCATCAGCGGTTCGTATTCCTCGCCGATGATGAATTCGGTCGAACCGCCACCGATATCAAACACCAGCCGCCTGCCGTGGCTCACCGGCATCGAATGCGCGGCACCCGCATAAATTAGGCGTGCTTCCTCGCGCCCGGCGATGACCTCAATCGGAAAGCCCAGTGCACGCTCGGCCTCGCTAAGGAACTCGCTGGCATTCTTCGCGGCTCGCAGCGTGTTGGTGGCCACCGCCCGCACGTGGTCCGGATGAAAATCGCGCAGCCGCTCGCCGAAGCGCTTGAGCGCGTCCCAGCCGCGTAACTGCGCTGGCCGGTCGAGGAACTTGTCACGCGTGAGACCGGCAGCGAGCCGCACGGGCTCACGCAACGCGTCCACGGGGTAAATCTGCGTGCCGACGGCAGTGTCCTCTACGCGTGCGACGATAAGCCGGAAGCTGTTGGAGCCTAGGTCGACGGCAGCGAGCAGGTGCGGGGTCTTGTGCATAGGTCAATGGCGGGCCGGATTGCCGACCGTACCAAAATAACGGATAGAATGGGTGACAGTGCCGTTCTGGTCACAGCGCGTCATAACCTTATCATCATACTGTGATAGCTTCCGCAAGTGCCTGAGCCCCAGGTGCCGACGCTTGAACGCAGGTTGCGAAGTCCCGTTGGTGCCGGCGCTTGAATACGGCTGGTAAAGCCCCGTTGGTGCCAGCATTCAAACGCGGCTGGTGAAGCGCCGTTGGCGTCAGCATCTAAACGCGGTTGGTGAAGCGCTGTTGGCGCCAGCATACGTCAGGCCGCCCCACTGCGCCCTTGTATCACCCGCGACGGCGGGAAACTGACTGAGAACGTGCTGCCCTTGCCCTCCTCGCTGGCAATATGCAAGTAGGCATCGTGGCGTTGCAGCACGTGCTTGACAATCGCCAGCCCGAGCCCGGTGCCGCCGGTGTCACGCGAGCGGCTGCGATCGACGCGATAGAAGCGCTCGGTCAGCCGCGGGATATGTTCGGCCGGAATGCCCAGCCCGGTGTCGGCGACACTAAACACGGCGCCGTCACGCTCGGCGCGCCACGTCACCTGGATTGCCCCACCGGCCGGGGTATAGCGGATCGCATTGCTGACCAGGTTGTCGAGCGCACTAAGGATTTCGCTTTCCGTTCCCACCACGTTGAGTTCGTCGTCGGCTTCGAAGCTGAAGTGGTGCCGCCCGCCCGACAATCCCAACGCTTCGTTACGCAGATGCTGCAGCATCGCGCGCATGTTAATTGGCTGCTCGGCCGGCAGCTTGGCGTCGCCCTCCAGATTGGCGAGCACCAACAGGTCGTTGACGATCGTCTGCATCCTTGCCGCCTGCTGCGCCATGATATCCAGGTATCGGCCGCGATCCAATTCCGAAATCGGCAACTCGCGCATCGTCTCGAGAAATCCGGACAGCACGGTCAACGGCGTTTTCAGCTCATGTGACACATTGGCGACGAAGTCGCGCCGCATCGCATCGGTGCGCTCCAACTCGGTAATATCCTGGGTGAGAATCAGCTTGCGGTTGTCACCATACGGGAAAACCTGCACCGACAGGATATGTTGCCGACTTGTACCCATGCCCCGCATCGTCAACGCCTTGTCGTACTGATGGCTGTTTAGGTAGCGCACGAAATCGGGCTGGCGCACCAGGTGGGTAACGTGCTGGCGCAAATCGCGTTTCACATCAAGCCCGAAGTGCTGCTCGCCGATCGCATTGCACCATTCAATCTGGTTGTGATCGTCGAGCATCATCACGCCGTTGGGTGAGGCCTGGATGCCCTGGATGAACCGCGTATGCTGCTGCTCCACCTGCCGCACCTGTGCGTGCCACCGCTTGGCAAGCCGATGCAAGCGGTAATAGATCTCGCCCCACAACCCCGGCGCACTCGGCACTTCCCCATAGACCGGCGCATCGAGCAGCCGCCACAGGCGGTGCGTGTGGTAAGTGTTGAAAAGCGACTGCGCGAGCAGCGCGAGCAACGCGAACGACAGCGCCGCATCCACATTGACCGCAAAGGCGATTGCCGTGGCGACACAGCCCAGCAAGACCAGCGACACGAGCGAGCGCGCCCAAATAATATTCATGTCGGAGCGAAGAATGCCGCGAAACAAGCGACGAAGATGCGGGTGCCGACGGCGCCAGCGTCAGACTGTCTTAGCCAGCCGGTAGCCGCTGCCGCGCACTGTCTCAATCATAGCATCGCAGCTGGCAGGCTTGAGCGCGGCACGCAACCGCTTGATATGCACGTCCACCGTGCGCTCTTCAACGAACACGTGGTCGCCCCATACCTGGTCGAGCAGTTGCGTGCGGCTGTGCACGCGTTCCGGATGCGTCATAAAGAAATGCAGCAGGCGAAACTCGGTCGGCCCAAGGTCGAGCTGGGTTTCCTCGCCGTTGCCGTTCGCCACGACGCGATGCGTCGCCGGGTCCAGTCGCAAGCCGTTGATCGACACGATATCCTCGGTGAGCTGCGGCGCGCGGCGTCGTAGCACCGCCTTGATACGTGCCATCAACTCCTTGGGAGAAAACGGCTTGGTCACGTAGTCATCGGCGCCGATCTCCAACCCGAGCACCTTGTCCTGCTCCTCGCCCCGCGCAGTCAGCATGATGATCGGGATGTGCTTGGTGCGCTCGTTGCTGCGCAACTCACGTGCGAATGCGACGCCCGACTTGCCAGGCAGCATCCAGTCGAGCAACACCAGGTCCGGCAGGACATCACTGATCAAATTCAGCGCCTGCTCGGCGTTGTACGCGCGAATCGGACAGTGTCCCGCGTGCTGCAGGTTCACCGAAATCAACTCGGCAATCGCGGGCTCATCCTCGATCACGAGAATGCTGCTAGGCATCGGCACCTCTTTCGCCTTTCTAGGATCGTACAGTTAAACGAAGCAGCGCAGTCCTACAACAGCGCTTCACGCTCGAGCTGGTCGCGTGGCACGTGCCGCACGTCCGTGCCCTTGACAATGTAGATGATGAACTCGGCGATGTTCTTCGCATGGTCACCGATACGCTCGACCGCCTTCGCGACGAACAGCAGATCCAGCCCAGCCGAAATCGTGCGTGCATCTTCCATCATGTATGTCACGAGCTTGCGCACGAACGCCCGGAATTCGTCGTCGATCGCCTTGTCGTCGCGCACGATCTGCGCGGCAGCGACCGTGTCCAGCCGGGCAAACGCGTCCAGCGCGCGACGCAGGATTGACGTCGCCATGTCGCCAGCCAGCCGGATTTCCGCGATGTTCACTGTACGCGCATTGCCATCCTCCATGATTCGCTTCACGCGTTTGGCGATCTTCTCTGCTTCGTCGCCGGCGCGTTCCAGGTTCGTGATCGTCTTCGAGATGGCCATCAGCAGCCGCAAGTCGCGCGCCGCGGGCTGGCGCCGCGCGATGATATGATTGCACGCCTCGTCGATCTCGACTTCCATCGAGTTGAGCCGCGCCTCGTCGGCGATCACTTGGTCGGCTACCTCGGCGTCAAAATGGTTCAACGCCTGCATCGCCTTGATGATCTGCGACTCCACCAGCCCCCCCATCTCGAGGACTCTGGACGAAACCTGGTTCAGGTCCGCGTCGAACTGGCTGGACAAATGCTTGTCGGACATGATGCTCTCCCGTCTTGGTAATCTGCTCGATTAACCGAAGCGACCCGTAATGTAGTCTTCTGTTTCCTTGCGCACCGGCTTGATAAAAATTTTCTCGGTGCCCCCAAACTCGATCAGCTCGCCCAGGTACATATAGGCAGTGTAGTCCGAACAGCGCGCCGCCTGCTGCATGTTGTGCGTGACGATGACCACCGTATAGTCGCCCTTCAGTTCAGCAATCAACTCCTCGATGCGGCCGGTCGAGATCGGATCGAGCGCCGAGCACGGCTCGTCCAACAGCAGCACTTCGGGACGGATCGCAATGCCACGCGCGATGCACAGCCGCTGCTGCTGGCCGCCGGACAACCCATAGCCGCTTTGCTGCAGTTTGTCCTTCACTTCGGTCCACAGCGCGGCCTTGGTCAGGGCCCATTCAACACGGTCATCCATTTCCGAGCGCGACAAAGTCTCGAACATCCGCACGCCAAACGCGATGTTGTCGTAGATCGACATCGGAAACGGCGTCGGTTTCTGGAACACCATGCCGACCCGCGCACGCAGCAACGAGATGTCGCGGGTGGTCGCGAGCAGGTTCTCGCCGTCCATCAAGATCTCGCCCTCGGCGCGTTGCTCTGGATACAGCGCAAACATCTTGTTGAACGTGCGCAGCAGCGTGGATTTGCCACAACCGGATGGGCCGATGAAGGCAGTGACCTGTTTCTCGGGAATGCTCAGATTGATGTTCTTCAACGCATGATATTTACCATAGAAAAAGTTCAGGTTCTTCACCTCGATCTTCGGCTGTACCAGCACGCGGGCGCCGCTTTTGGCCGGATCGAGCGGAATCGGCGTGTTGGCACCGGTACGAGAAGGGTCGAGGTGGCGCTCAGCCATGTTCATGGGTAGTCTTCCGTCGCTTACTTCGAAAACAACGCGCGGGCCAAAATGTTCAGGCCCAGCACACCGAGCGTCATCAGGAACACGCCTGCCCACGCGAGCGATTGCCACTGCGGGAACGGACTCATCGCGAACTTGAAGATCGTATAGGGCAGGTTCGCGATCGGCTGATTCAGGTTCAGGCTGAAAAACTGATTCGATAGCGCGGTGAACAGCAGGGGGGCGGTTTCGCCAGCAATACGCGCGAGCGCCAGCAGCACGCCCGTCGTGATGCCCGCCACCGACGCCTTCAACGTGATCGATATCACCATTTTCCACTTCGGCGTGCCGAGGGCGAATGCCGCCTCGCGCAGCGCATTGGGTACCAGCTTCAGCATATTCTCCGTGGTACGGATCACGATCGGGATCTGCAACAACGCAAGCGCCACCACACCGGCCCAGCCACTGAAGTGCCCCATGTGAGCGACCACCAGCGCGTAGACGAACAGGCCAACGACAATAGACGGCGCGGACAACAGGATGTCGTTGATGAAACGCGTCGTGCCGGCTAGCAGGTTGGATTGACCGTACTCGGCCAGATAGACGCCGGCCAGAATGCCGATCGGCGTGCCGAACAGCGTGGCCAACGCCACCAGTACAAGGCTGCCGACGATCGCGTTGGCCAGCCCGCCGCCGTCCGTATTCGGTGGCGGCGTCGATTCGGTGAACAGCGTCAGCGACAGTCCATCGACGCCCAGGCGCAGCGTCGTGAACAAGATCCACACTAACCACACCAGGCCAAAGGCCATGGCCAGCAACGACAGGGTCAACGCGATTGCGTTGGTACGACGGCGACGCGCCTGCAACCGGATACGCGTCGCATCCTGGGCGTTCGTGCTACCCGGCGACACGAGATCCGACGCACGAGAATGTACGAGTCGGCTCATCGTGCGCCCTCCTCTTTTTCCAGACGCAACAGCATCAACTTGGACAAAGCAAGCACGATGAAGGTAATCAAAAACAGGATCAGCCCCAGCTCCATCAATGCTGCCGTATGCAGCCCGGGCTGGGCCTCAGCGAATTCATTGGCCAACGCCGACGTGATGCTGTTGCCCGGAGCGAACAACGAAGCACCGGACAGCAGATTGGTGTTGCCGATCACGAACGTGACCGCCATGGTCTCGCCGAGCGCACGGCCTAAGCCGAGCATGATGCCGCCGATTACACCGGTCTTCGTAAACGGCAGCACGATTTTCCACATGACTTCCCAGGTCGTACAGCCAATGCCGTACGCGGACTCCTTTAGCAGGACCGGGGTCGCTTCGAACACGTCGCGCATGACCGCAGAGATATACGGGATGGTCATGATCGCGAGGATAACGCCGGCGGCCAGGATGCCGATGCCCACCGGCGGGCCGGCCACCAGCGCGCCGACCAGCGGCATTGAACCGAGCACGGTTTGCAGCGGCTTCTGGAACCCGCTCGCAAAGATCGGCGCGAACACCAACAGACCCCACATGCCGTAGACAATGGACGGGATCGCGGCCAGCAGCTCGATCGCGATGCCCAACGGGCGCCGCAGCCAGGCAGGTGAGAGTTCGGTCAGGAACAGCGCAATGCCGAAGCTGACCGGTACCGCGATGATCAGGGCGATCAGCGATGTGGCGATCGTGCCGTAGATCGGCACCAGCGCACCGAATTGATCGGAGGGTGGATCCCAATCAGCGCGCCACAGGAACGAAAAGCCAAACTTTTGGAGGGTCGGCAGGGACGAGATGATTAGCGAAACGATGATCCCGCCAAGCATCAGCAAGGTCACGATCGCGGCAAGCCGCGCCAGCTCACCGAAGACGATATCACCTGTGCGGCCCGGCACTTTCCTTGCACGGTTGCCGCCCGAGCCGGATGCAGTCTGAACGTCGGCCATGATGCCTCTTAACAGACCACGCGGCGCAACGCGCGCGTAGCCGGTTGTCGTCAAAGCACCACGCGCCAGCGCGGCACGAAGCGGTTGCGCCCGCCGCGCCGACACGGGATGTCGGTTACCCGGCGAGCGCCTTGCCCGCGCCGTCCTTCACCTTCGACTTCCACTGCATGCGAATTTCACTGATAACCGATTCCGGCAGCGAGATGTAGTCCAGTTCGTTCGCAGCCTGCGTGCCGTTTTTGAATGCCCAATCGAAGAACTTGAGCGTCTCCTTGCCTTGCTCGGGCTTGTCCTGCGCGGCGTGCAGCAGCACGAACGTCGCGCCGACCACCGGCCAGGCTTGCTTGCCCGGCTGGTTCGTCAGGATCTGGTAGAAGGATTTCTTCCAGTTGGCGCCGGCGGCCGCGGCTTTGAACGTTTCGGTCTTCGGCTCGACGACCGTGCCAGCCGGGTTCTTCAGCGCAGTGTAGGTCATATGGTTTTGCTTCGCATAGGCCCATTCGACGTAGCCGATCGAGCCAGGCAGGCGCTGCACGAACGCGGCCACACCGTCATTGCCTTTGCCGCCGGTGCCCACCGGCCAATTCACCGTCGTGCCTTCGCCGACCTTCGACCTCCACTCGGCATTCACCTTCGACAGGTAGTTCGTCCAAATGAAGCTCGTGCCCGACCCGTCGGCGCGACGCACCACGGCGACATCAGTATCCGGCAGCTTCACCTTCGGATTGAGCGCGGCGATCGCCGGGTCATCCCACTTCTTGATCTTGCCCAGGTAGAGATCGCCCAGCACTTCGCCGGACAGCACCAATTCGCCGGCCCTGATACCCGGCACGTTGATCACCGGCACCACGCCGCCGACCACGGTCGGGAATTGGAACAGGCCATCCTTGGCGAGCACATCGTCCTTCAGCGGTGCGTCCGAGCCGGCGAAGTCGACCGTCTTCGCGATGATCTGCTTGATGCCGCCGGACGATCCGATACCCTGGTAGTTGACCTTGCCGCCGCCCGACTTTCGATAGGCATCGGCCCACTTCGTATAAATCGGCGCCGCGAACGTGCTGCCCGCGCCGGTGATATCGGCAGCCTGCACGGACCAGGCAAAGAGGGCGCCGACAACGCCGGCGATCGCGGTGTGCATCGATTTCATGAGACCTCCAAGGGTGAGCGCACTTGAGACATCGCGAAGCTTAGGCGGCGTATGTGACAGTCATGTGACATTCGGTGAATCAACTGTGACTGTCACATTATTTTTTTACCGCGCCGGCGCCCAGCTCACCCCGCGGTCGCCGCGCGCGCGACTTCGGCAATGGCTTGCGCGTGGCCGCTTGCCTCATCCGCCCGCTGCGCTTCGACCATCACGCGCAGCACCGGTTCGGTGCCGGACGCGCGGATCAGCACTCGGCCGCACGGGCCCAATGCGCGCTCGGCCTGCGCGACAGCTTCGCGAATCGCGGTACTGCCTTTCCAATCGGCACCCGGCGTCATCCGCACGTTGACCAGCGTCTGTGGAAACAATGTCAGCCCGCCAAGCAGTTGAGCCAGCGTTTGGCCGCTACGTTTGATCGCGGCGAGCACGAGCAGCGCCGATACGATGCCGTCGCCGGTCGTATGGCGGTCCAGCGACAGGATGTGGCCGGAGCCTTCGGCACCGAGTTGCCAACCCCGTTCGCGCAGTTGCTCCAAGATATAGCGATCGCCTACCGCGGCACGCACGAATTCGACGCCAAGCTGCTGTAGCGCGACCTCCACCGCTAGGTTCGTCATTAGCGTGCCGACCGCGCCCGGTACCGATCCGTGTGTGACAATGCGGTCCTTCACGAGCACGTACAGTAGCTCATCGCCGTTATACAGGCGGCCGGACGCGTCGACGACCTGCAACCGGTCCGCGTCGCCGTCCAGCGCGATGCCCAGATCGGCATGATTGGCGCGCACGGCCGCCACCAGCGTGTTAGGTGCAGTCGCACCCACCCCGTCATTGATATTGAAGCCGTTCGGGGCAACACCGATCGACACGACCTCGGCTCCCAGCTCGTGGAACACGTGCGGCGCGACCTGATATGCCGCGCCGTTCGCACAATCGACGACGAGCTTCAGTCCACGCAGGTCGAATGCGGCCGGAAACGTGCCCTTGCAAAATTCGATATACCGTCCTGCTGCGTCATCCAGACGCCGCGCTTTGCCGAGCCGCTCGGACGGCGCACACGCCATCGGTTGCTCGAGCTGGTCCTCGATCGCATGCTCGACCTCGTCGGGCAGCTTGTTGCCGTGGCCCGAAAAGAACTTGATACCGTTGTCGTAATAAGGGTTGTGCGACGCGCTGATCACGACGCCGGCGGCCAGGCGCAGCGCGCGCGTCAGATACGCGATGCCTGGCGTGGGCATCGGACCGGCCAGCATCACGTCGATGCCGGCCGCCGAAAATCCCGCTTCCAACGCCGCCTCGAACATATAGCCCGAAACCCGCGTGTCCTTGCCGATTAATACGGTCGGCCGCCCGCTGCCCGGGGTGTCCGCGCTGGCTAACACCTTGCCTGCCGCATAGCCGAGCCGCAGCACGAAATCCGGCGTGATCGGCGGCTCGCCCACCTTGCCGCGGATACCATCCGTGCCGAAATAACGACGACTCATGTTGAACTCCTCTTTTTCGTACTGTGCGACGCGTCCACCGGTGTGCGCCGCGCACGCCGCAACGTGCGTCGCCTCGGTTGCTGTTTATCGTTCTAGCCGTGCACAGACTGGGCATCGCACCACGGTCGTGCCCGCATCGCCTGCCAAACCTTCAATGCATCGACCGTCGGCGCGACATCGTGCACGCGCACAATCGCCGCGCCTCGATCGACCACCGCCAGCATGCCGGCCAGGCTGCCGGCCATCCGCTGCTGCGGCATGCTGCGACCCGTGGCCACGCCGATCATCGACTTACGCGACAGCCCCACAAGAGTTGGCACGCCGGCGGGCACGGCGTGCGGCAGCTCACGCAGCAGCGTGAAATTGTGCTCGGCCGTCTTGCCAAAACCGAAGCCCGGATCGACACAGAGCCGGTCCGCGGCGATCCCGGCGCGCTCCAGTGACCGGATCCGCTCGTCGAGAAAGTCGCGAACCTCCGCGACGACATCGCGGTACTGCGGCTCGCGTTGCATCGTACCGGGCTCGCCTTGCATATGCATTACACACAGCCCGCAACGCGTGTCGCGCACCGCATCGAGCGCGCCGGGCTGACGCAGGCCCCAGATATCGTTGATCAAGTCCGCGCCGGCGTCGAGCGCGGCGCGCATCACTTCGGGCTTGTACGTATCGACCGAGATCGGCACGCCCGTATCGCGCAACGCGTCGATCAAAGGCAGCACCCGCGTCAGTTCCTCGTCCAGCGAGACCGGCGGTGCGCCAGGCCGCGTCGATTCGCCGCCGATGTCGATCAGGTCCGCCCCCTCGTCGATCATCTGCTGGGCGCGCGCACGCGCGGCATCATAGCCAACGAAATGTCCGCCATCGGAGAACGAATCTGGCGTCACGTTCAAAATGCCCATCACTAGGGGCCGCGCTAGCGTAAGCCTGAAGCGGCCACATTGCAACGTCGTGCCGGCGGCCGGGCCGGTTGTGCTAGGAGTACTCGACATCGAATAGGCATACCCGAGAGAAAATAAATGACAAAGGGCTGGTGCACCAGCACCAGCCCTTGGCGGGGAAACGGTTGCGGTTTTACGCGGGGGCGGTCGCGCCCGGCGCGGGCTTCACCTCGGCGCCGCCTCCTGTGCCGCCGCTCGGCGCGTCGCCGGACGGCGGGGGCAGGTTCTTTGGCGGACGCGGATCATTGCCAGACATAATGTCATTGATCTGGTCGGCGTCGATCGTCTCCCATTCGAGCAGCGCCTTGACCATCGCCTCGACCTTTTCGCGGTTATCCTCCAGCAGCGTGCGCGCCAGCGCATATTGCTCGTCGAGGATGCGGCGAATCTCCGCGTCGACCTTCTGTTGCGTCGCCTCGGACACCGAGCGCGACGACATCCGGCCGAACATGCCGTCCTGCTCAGTATCGATATAGACCATCGTCCCAAGCACGTCGGACATGCCGTAGCGCGTCACCATGTCGCGGGCCATTTTGGTCGCCCGTTCAAAGTCATTGGACGCGCCGGTCGACATTGAATTCAAGAAGACTTCCTCGGCAGCGCGGCCGCCAAACAGGATCGCGATCTCCTCGAGCATCTTGTCGCGGTACAGGTTGACGCGATCATGCTCGGGCAACTGCCACGTGACGCCCAACGCCCAGCCGCGCGGCATAATCGTCACCTTGTGAACGGGATCGGCGTGCGGCAGCAGCTTCGCGACGACCGCATGGCCCGACTCGTGATACGCGGTATTGCGACGCTCCTCTTCGCGCATCACGGCTGACTTGCGCTCCGGGCCCATGAAGATCTTGTCCTTGGCATCCTCGAAATCCTGCATCTCGACAATGCGCTTGCCGCGACGCGCGGCGAACAGCGCCGCCTCGTTCACCAGATTCGCGAGGTCTGCGCCGGAAAAGCCCGGCGTGCCGCGCGCCACCACTGACGCATCGACATCGTTTGAAATCGGCACTTTGCGCAGATGGACCTTTAGGATCTGCTCGCGTCCGCGGATGTCCGGCAAACCAACGTAGACCTGACGGTCGAAACGTCCGGGACGCAGCAGTGCTTTGTCGAGCACGTCGGAGCGATTGGTCGCGGCAATGACGATCACGCCCGAATTGGCCTCGAAACCGTCCATCTCGACCAGCATCTGGTTCAGCGTCTGTTCGCGCTCGTCGTTGCCGCCGCCCATGCCGGCGCCGCGATGGCGGCCGACCGCGTCGATTTCGTCGATGAACACGATACAGGGTGCGTGCTTCTTCGCCTGTTCGAACATGTCGCGCACGCGTGCTGCGCCCACGCCGACGAACATTTCAACAAAGTCCGAACCCGAAATACTGAAGAACGGCACCTTCGCTTCACCGGCGATCGCACGCGCAAGCAACGTCTTGCCGGTCCCCGGCGGTCCGACGAGCAGCACACCGCGCGGAATACGGCCGCCGAGCTTCTGAAATTTCTGCGGATCGCGCAGGAAATCGACTAGCTCGGTCACTTCCTCCTTCGCCTCATCGCAGCCCGCAACGTCGGTAAAATTCACCGCATTGTTGTTTTCATCGATGAGCCGCGCACGCGACTTGCCGAACGAAAACGCCCCGCCTTTGCCGCCGCCTTGCATCTGTCGCATCATGTAAAACCAGAAGCCGATGATCAAGATCGTCGGGCCGAGGTAGTACAACGCGGACACCAGCGCGTTCGGTTCATCATCGGCCTTGCCGCTGACCTGTACGCCATACTTCATCAGGTCACCGACCATCCAGATGTCGCCGGGCGACACAATCTGATATTTCTGGCCGTCCGCAGGAGTAACGGTGAGGTTGCGGCCCTGGACGATGACGTTCTTGACCTTGCCATTCTTCGCGTCGTCCATGAACTGCGAATACGTGACGCCTTCCTGGACGCGGGGCTTGTCGAACTGCTTGAACACCGTAAACAGCACCAGTGCGATGACAAGCCACACTGCCGCCTTGGAAAACATGTTGTTGTTCAACGCACCACTCCTTCACTCATATAGGGCGGCATCCGACTTCCCGCCAGAAAGCCAACCACCTTTGGGCATTCTAATCCAGTCCGCTTCCCCCTGCCAGAGCGATTGATTCTCGGGCGGATAGCGAAAAACTTGAAAAAACCCACGCGTTTTGCGCGTTTCGGCGCGCAATGCCGAAACAGTACGCTACCGAACCAATGTTCCTGCATTCACGCCCGCGGATGCTTCAGCACCCGACCGAGAATAAACGTTTCCGATGATTTGTCGCGCGAGGCCTTCGGCTTGCGCGCCGCCACGGTCTTGAACTGGTGTTTGAACCGCTCGACGATCTGACTGTAGCCGCTGCCATGAAAACACTTAACCAACAGCGCTCCCTGTGGTGTCAAGTGATCCTGCGCAAATTCGAGCGCCAAATCGCACACGTGCTCGATCCGCGCCGCATCCGCCACCGCGACACCTGACAGGTTGGGGGCCATGTCGGAAATGACAAGGTCTACCGCGCGGCCATCGACGGCCGCCTCCAACTGCGCCAGTATCGCATCATCGCGGAAATCGCCCTGGATGAACGTCACGTCGGCGATCGGCTCCATCGGCAGCATATCCAGCGCAATGATCATGCCGTCAATGCCGCCGCCGGCACGGTGGGGACTGGCTGCCAGCTTGTTGCGCGCGTATTGACTCCAGCTTCCCGGTGCGGCGCCCAGGTCGACGATCACCTGTCCGGGCCGGATCAGCTTGTCCTGTTCGTCGATTTCCTTGAGCTTGTACGCCGCGCGTGCTCGATATCCGTCGCGCTGCGCGAGTTTGACGTACGGATCATTGAGGTGGTCATGTAACCACGATTGATTGAAACGGTTTTTTGCCATAAAAGAGTTTAAATGTGGCCCGAGCGACACGGTGACGGCTCTTTTGGCGGATAATAAGCGTCTTTTGCGGCCGCGTTGGCTGCTGCCCTGCTTGCCGGATTACCCCCATGCCTGCCCTTACCCTTTCCTCCGCCGAGCGCAGCGCGCTGCGCTCGCAAGCCCATCCGCTGAAGCCAGTCGTCTTGATCGGCGCAGATGGATTGACCGACGCGGTGCTCAACGAGATCGACGTGCACCTGAACGCGCATGAGTTGATTAAGATCCGCGTGTTTGGCGACGAGCGCGACGAGCGCGCGGCGCTTTACGACACGATCTGTGACCGTCTGTCGGCGGCGCCTATTCAGCATATCGGCAAGTTGCTGGTCATCTGGAGGCCACGACGCGACGACACTGCTGCCAGCGCCCCGCGCGGCACAGCCTCGCGCGCGCCCCGCACGGCACAGGCTCGCCGCGCCGTGCCGCAGCGCAACGCCGATGTGCCGAGCGCCGGCACTGCCCGCTGCGCCGCGCGCCGCGACACGTCGACGGCCGGTGCCGCGCCACGTGTCGTCAAAGTTGTAAAACCGTCCAGCACGATACGGCGCCCAAAGCCACAATTGGTCAAGGTGCTCGGCAATGAACGCGTCACCGCTGGCGGCAATGTCAAAAAGGCGAAAAAGCGACAGACAAGTCCGAAGCGCCAGCACCAGTCTAACAAATAGGCACCACCGACCTGCTACCGAATCCCGCGCGTCCACGCGCGATGCTTGACGGCATGCGATTGCACACAGCCTACACGGCGAGCGCACCGGGATAGCGGCGGGGCGATCGCTTAGAACATCGACCGCGTGGCGACCGGCAAGCGCCACACTAGCACGAGGCCAAGCAGGCTTTGCACCAGGTAGATGGCGCTGGATGCGACGTGCAAAGCACCAAAGCGCGCCGCATAGGCGGAATCTCCGACATCCGTCCCGGCTTGCTGCGCCGCGACGCGCAATTCGTTCATGAACGGCTGCAGCGCGAAATAGCCGACCAGCACGCATACCAGCATCGCGATGATCACCCAGCGCGCGACCCGGTACGCCCGGTCGCCGCGTTTAACAAACGCGTGCGCGCACCCGAGCAGCACGATACCAGCCACCACGCCGATCACCGCCTGCGTGTGGAACAGCGAGGCGGCGACCATGCCCGCACTCGTGCGATCGAGCGACGCGAACAGGGTCGGCGCAGCCAGGTAGCCGGTGCTGACGAGACTGCCGACCCACAGCATCGCGAGCAGGCGGAACAGGCGCTGTGCAATCATCGTTCGAATGGCGCAATCATTAGGAGCATGACATTTTACTCGTAACGTACCGTGATGATCTCGTACTCGCGCACGCCGCTGGGCGCTTGCACCGCCGCCACATCGCCCTCGAACTTGCCAATCAACGCGCGAGCAATTGGCGAACTGACTGAGATCAGCCCATGTTCGAGATCCGCCTCGTCGTCTCCGACGATTTGGTAGGTGACCTTGTCACCCGAATCGAGATCCTCGAGATCGACGGTGGCGCCGAATACGATGCGCCCGTCCGCATCGACCGCCTTCGGATCGATGATCTGCGCGGCCGACAATTTCGATTCGAGTTCAGCGATGCGGCCCTCGATAAACGCCTGCTTCTCCTTCGCGGCATCGTACTCGGCGTTTTCCGATAAATCACCTTGTGCACGCGCCTCGGCGATCGCGTGGATCACCGACGGACGCTCGACCGACTTCAGTCGTTGCAATTCGTCACGCAGTTGGTCAGCACCGCGCTTCGTCAGTGGAATAGTGCTCATAACAG
Source organism: Burkholderia sp. b14 (assembly GCF_900156195.1). NCBI lineage: Bacteria > Pseudomonadati > Pseudomonadota > Betaproteobacteria > Burkholderiales > Burkholderiaceae > Burkholderia > Burkholderia sp. b14. The sequence continues at coordinate 2,615,974 of NZ_FTPJ01000003.1, read as the reverse complement.
GCTCAGGGTTAAAAAAATTACCGCGGTTGATCGCATCCCATTTCGGGATACCGCTCAACCGCGGCTCATAGGGCTACTTTGGGTACCACCGACGGGTACAAACGCATCTTACCTCATCTGCGCAAGCACGCCGCCGGATCGACAATCAGTTTAGGCGAGCATGAAGCCCTTGTAAATCATAGACCTCAAGGTTTTTCAAATAGCGCAGGCCTTCGACTGCAGCGCGCGCACCGGACATCGTCGTGTAGTACGTCACCTTGTTCGCCTGCGCGCTCATGCGAATCGAGCGCGAATCAGCGATCGCGGTCCGGGTTTCATCGACAGTCGTGAATACGAGCGCGATTTCGCCGTTCTTGATCATGTCGACGATATGCGGCCGACCGTCCTTGACCTTATTGACGACTTTGACCGGCACACCTGCAGCCGCAATCGCCATGGCCGTTCCCTTCGTCGCGACTAACGGATAGCCTAGCTCATGCAGCATGCGCGCTAACTCGACGGCCTTGGGCTTATCCGCGTCCATCACGGTCAGCAGCACGGTGCCCGAAGCGGGCAGCCGCGAGCCGGCAGCTAGTTGCGACTTGAACAGCGCCTCGCCGAACGTGCGTCCAACGCCCATCACTTCACCGGTCGAACGCATCTCTGGTCCCAGCACCGGATCGACAGCCGGGAACTTGATGAACGGGAACACCGCCTCCTTCACGCTGAAGTAAGGCGGCTCAACCTCCTGTGTCACCCGCTGCGCGACCAGCGTCTGTCCGACCATCGCGCGCGCGGCGATCTTGGCCAGTTGCAGCCCAGTCGCCTTCGATACGTACGGCACCGTGCGTGACGCGCGCGGATTGACTTCCAGCACGTAGATCACATCGCCGAGCGTACCGTTGGCCTGCGGCACCTGCTGGATGGCGAACTGTACGTTCATCAGCCCGATCACGTTCAGCGCCCGCGCCATCGCCGCGGTCTGCCGCTTGAGTTCGGTCACGGTCGCAGCCGACAGCGAATAAGGTGGCAGCGAGCAGGCAGAATCTCCAGAGTGCACGCCCGCCTGCTCAATATGCTCCATGACACCGCCAATGAAGACCGCACTGCCGTCACAAATGCAATCAACATCACATTCGATCGCGTCATTCAGGAACCGATCCAGCAACACCGGCGAATCGTTCGATACCTTGACCGCTTCGCGCATATAGCGTTCCAGGTCACGCGGCGCATGCACGATCTCCATCGCGCGGCCGCCCAGCACGTAGGAGGGACGCACGACAAGCGGATAGCCGATCTCGCCGGCTAGCTGCAGTGCTTCGTCCTCGGTGCGAGCGGTCCGATTCGGCGGCTGACGCAGGCCGAGCGATTGCAACAGCTTCTGGAAGCGCTCGCGGTCCTCGGCCGCATCGATCATGTCCGGCGATGTACCCACGATCGGCACACCATTGGCCTCCAGATCCAGCGCAAGCTTCAACGGCGTCTGGCCGCCGTATTGCACGATCACGCCGAGCGGCTTTTCCTTGTCGACGATCTCGAGCACATCCTCCAGCGTCAGCGGCTCGAAATAAAGCCGATCCGACGTGTCATAGTCGGTCGATACCGTTTCCGGATTGCAGTTGACCATGATCGTTTCGTAGCCGTCCTCGCGCATCGCCAGCGCGGCATGCACGCAGCAATAGTCGAATTCGATGCCCTGGCCAATCCGGTTCGGGCCGCCGCCCAACACCATAATCTTTTTGTTCGTCGTCGGCTGCGCCTCGCACTCCTGCTCGTACGTCGAGTACATGTAAGCGGTTTTCGTCGCAAACTCCGCCGCGCAAGTGTCCACGCGTTTGTATACCGGCCGCACATTCAACTCGATGCGACGCGCGCGTACCTCAGCCGGGCTTGCGCCCGTCAGCTTGGCCAGACGCCGGTCCGAGAAGCCGCTCTGCTTCAAGTACAACAGCTCGTCGCGCGACAGGCTGACCAGCGAGCGTGCGGCGAGCGCTTTTTCCTTCAGCACGATCTGCTCGATCTGGGCGAGGAACCACGGATCAATCCCGGTTTCGTCGAAGATCTCGTCGCGCGACAACCCCACGCGGAATGCATCGCCAACATACCAGATCCGGTCCGGACCCGGCGTGCCGATCTGCTCGACAATCTCGTCGCGGTCCGTGGACTTTTCGTCCAGTCCGTCCACGCCGACCTCCAGCCCCCGCAGCGCCTTCTGAAACGATTCCTGGAACGTGCGTCCGATCGCCATCACCTCGCCGACGGACTTCATCTGGGTGGTCAAGTGCGGATCGGCCTCGCGAAATTTCTCGAACGCAAAGCGCGGTACCTTCGTGACCACGTAGTCAATCGTCGGCTCGAACGAGGCCGGCGTCTGGCCACCGGTGATCTCGTTCTTCAATTCATCCAACGTATAGCCGACCGCGAGCTTGGCTGCAACCTTCGCGATCGGGAATCCCGTTGCCTTCGACGCGAGCGCAGACGAGCGCGACACGCGCGGATTCATCTCGATCACGATCATGCGACCATCGCGCGGATTGATCGCAAATTGCACGTTCGAGCCGCCCGTATCCACGCCGATCTCGCGCAGCACTGCAAGCGACGCGTCGCGCATCAATTGGTATTCCTTGTCGGTCAGCGTCTGCGCGGGCGCGACAGTGATCGAGTCGCCGGTATGGATACCCATCGGATCGAGATTCTCGATCGAGCAGACAATGATGCAGTTGTCGTGCCGGTCACGCACAACCTCCATCTCGAATTCCTTCCAACCCAGCAGCGATTCCTCGATCAGCAACTCGCGCGTGGGCGACAAATCTAGGCCGCGCTTACAGATCTCCTCGAACTCGACACGGTTGTATGCAATACCGCCCCCCGAGCCGCCGAGCGTGAACGATGGCCGGATCACCACTGGGTAGCCCGCGCCACCGGTCGCCTGGGCAATCTCGGCCTGGACCTTCAGCGCCTCTTCCCACGAGTGCGCAATTCCCGACTTGGCCGAGCCCAACCCGATCCGGTCCATCGCCTCCTTGAACTTCTGCCGATCCTCGGCCTTGTCGATCGCCGCGGGCGACGCGCCGATCAACTCGACGCCGTATTTGTCCAGCACGCCGTGCCGATGCAGGTCCAGCGCGCAGTTCAGCGCGGTCTGGCCTCCCATCGTCGGCAGGATCGCGTCGGGACGCTCCTTCGCGATGATCGTCTCGACGACTTCCCAGGTGATCGGTTCGATGTACGTGACGTCGGCCGTATCCGGGTCGGTCATGATCGTCGCCGGATTGCTGTTGACCAAGATCACCTTATAGCCTTCCTCGCGCAGTGCCTTGCACGCCTGCGCGCCGGAATAGTCGAACTCGCACGCCTGGCCGATGATGATCGGCCCCGCGCCGATGATAAGAATACTGTTGATGTCTGTCCGCTTGGGCATAACGCTACTCGCTGGTGTGCGCGTGTATCGCGCTGATATTCGTGTCTTCGGTATTGCGGTGCGGCGCATGTCGCACACGCGCCTGCATGCCGACTGACGCGCAGCGGGGGCAATGAGCCGCCCGCCGCGCGGTGCTATGCGGCGCTCGTGGCGCAGTTGCGGCCGGCCTTGCTCGCGTTGATCAAGCCAACGAACCGGTCAAACAGGTAGCCGATGTCGTGCGGCCCCGGCGACGCTTCCGGGTGCCCCTGGAAGCAGAACGCGGGCTTGTCCTGCAGCGCAAAGCCCTGCAGCGTGCCATCGAACAGCGAGACGTGCGTGACCTTCGCGTTGGCCGGCAGCGTTGACGCGTCAACCGCGAAACCGTGGTTTTGCGAGGTGATCACGACCTTGCCGTTGTCCAGATCCTTGACCGGGTGATTGGCGCCATGGTGGCCGGTCTTCATCTTCAACGTCTTCGCGCCGACAGCCAGCGCCATGATCTGGTGGCCCAGGCAAATGCCGAACGTCGGCACGCCGCGCTCGATCAATTCGCGCGTCGCGGCGACCGCGTAATCGCATGCTTGCGGATCACCGGGCCCATTGGACAGGAACACGCCATCCGGATTCAGCGCAAGCGCGTCAGCGACGCTCGATTGGGCGGGCAACACGGTGACATGGCACCCGCGCTCGGCAAGCATGCGCAGAATATTGCGTTTAATGCCGTAGTCGAACGCGACCACCCGGTACTGCGGCGTTGGTTGCGCCCGGTAGCCTTCGCCTAGGCGCCATTCGGTCTCGGTCCACTCGTAGCGCGCGTGCGTCGACACGACTTTTGCCAGATCCATGCCGGCCAGGCCCGGGAACGAGCGCGCCAGCTCGAGCGCCTGTTGTTCGTCGGTCCCGACGAGAATGCAGCCGTTCTGCGCGCCCCGCTCGCGCAGAATGCGGGTCAAGCAGCGCGTATCCAAGCCGGCGATCGCGACCACGCCTTCGCCGGCCAGATAGTCAGACAACGTGCGCTGAGCGCGGAAATTCGACGCCAGCACCGGCAGATCGCGAATCACCAGGCCAGCGGCATGGACGCGGCCCGACTCGACGTCTTCGTCGTTCACACCGACATTGCCGATGTGCGGATACGTCAGCGTGACGATCTGGCGCGCGTAGCTGGGGTCGGTGAGAATTTCCTGGTAGCCGGTGATCGCAGTATTGAACACCACTTCACCAATCGTGTGGCCGGTGGCGCCGATCGAGTAGCCGCGCAAAACGGTGCCATCGGCAAGCGCGAGCAGAGCGGGAGAAAAAGACGGCAACACGGGGGGCTCCTTCCGGGGACACCCTGCTGCCGACCTGTCGTCCTTGTCCGGGGGGCGCATTGTCCGCCTCGGGGCCCATTCGGCTCACAGACGACGTGCACAATCGGCCCCGCTGCGGGCGACAGCTCCGATAGAATCGGGCGCGCGGCGGACGAGCGGTTTGGGAAAGGTAGGCGCTAGGGTGCGGGTTGATTAACTTAAACTTTCAAATTATAGCTTGAAACCGATCTTGCCTCAAAATCCATCGGCTCAACGACCCACTGTCGGCCACGCTTTAGTTTTAGTCCATTTTCAATCGGATCTCGGCGCGGCGCGTTCTCGGCAGACCCGGTCGTTTCCTGTCGCAAGCCCACTTCCCGCCCGCGCATCGCAGCGCCAGCATGAAGTATCCGATTGCGGCAAGCCCTTGCACCACGACCAACACGAACCAGACCCATTGATGTGCGTGGGCCGGATAATGGCCGCCTCACGCCGGCCAATGATCCAGCGCCGCGCCGATCGCCACTTGCAGTACAAAGATCTCCCAAAATCACCAACGTGAAACTCGTGTTCACGCGGCCGATCAGGCGCGCCGGAAAGTGCTCGGCAAGTACGGCATAGGTGAGAATGCCGGAGCTGCCCAATGCGCCGTAGGCGGCCCACACCGCCATCGGCGGCAACGGCACGCGGGCGGCGATGAGCCCCTGCACCAGTACGAACAACACCATCGTGACGCCGGAGAACCGAGATACCGACACGCCCCAGCGCTCGAACGTGCGGGCCAGCGCGCCAAAGCCGATGTTGCCCACAATGAAGGTGGTACCGAACACCGATACGCTCGATGCGGCACGGGCCGCCTATTTTGCCTTGCGTTTGCGCGCGTCGCCCGCGGTCTTCGCGCGGCTCGCAACCGCGGCCTTGGTCTGACCGACGGACGCCGGCGCCGCCTTGCCGGCCCCGGTAGAAGTGGCAGCGCCCGCCGACTTCGCCGCACCCTTGCCCGCCTTCGCCTTGCCTACCTTGCTGCGAACCGGCTCGGCAACGCGCACGATGCGCGCACGCGCCGAAATCTTCTCCACGCGGCCCGCGCGCGGCGCCGACATCTCTTTAGCGATTGCCCGTCGGACCGGTACGTGCAATATCAGCCGCTGGCCCGCCATCACCGTGTTGCGCCGCGTATGGTTCCATGCCTTAATCTGCGCGACAGTCACGCCATAGCGTCGGGCCACCGCCGCGATCGACTGCCCGCGCCGCACGCGGATCAACATCTTGCGCGTATCGGGCACCTCCGGCTCCATCGCGAGTACCGCATTTTCCGCGACGTCGGCGCTGATATCCTCGTCATCGCCATCGTCCTTGGGCACCAGCAGCGTCGAGCCAGGCTTGAGCCGCATGCCGGCGGGAATCTTATTGACCGCCATCAGCATGCCCGAGTCGACGCCGATTTTCTTGGCCAGCACCGCCGGGGTCGCACGCTCGGTCACCTTGTACGTCTTCCACGTCGACAGGTTGCCGTCGTAGGCTTTCAAGTTGCGCTCAAACACATTCGCGTTCTCAAACGGAAGCAGAATCTGCGGTTGTGATGCGCCGAGAATCACCGGTTGCTTGAAGCCGGGGTTCAGCGAGCGAAACTCTTCTAGCGAAAGGCCTGCAAGCTTGGACGCTACCTTGACGTCAATGTCACGCGCGGTCGTCACCGTGACGAAGTACGGGTGATTCGGAATATCCGGCAACGTCAGCCCATATTGCCGCGGGTTCATCACAATGTTTTTCACCGCCTGCAGCTTGGGCACATAGTTGCGCGTCTCGGACGGCATCGGCAGGCTCTGATAATCGGTCGGCAGCCCGCGTGCCAGGTTGCGCGCAATCGCGCGTTTTACGCTGCCCTCGCCCCAATTGTAAGCAGCCAGCGCCAGATACCAGTCGCCGAACATGCCGTGCAACTTCGTCAGATAATCGAGCGCCGCACTAGTCGAGGCGACGACGTCACGCCGTTCGTCCTGAAACATGTTCTGTTTCAGTTTAAAGGTACGGCCCGTGCCGGGTACGAACTGCCACATGCCGGCGGCCTTCGCGACCGATAGCGCATGCGGGTTAAACGCCGACTCGACGAACGGCAACAGTGCCAGCTCCGTTGGCATACGCCGCTGTTCAAGCTCTTCGACGATGTGATACAGGTACTTCTTCGAGCGTTCAGTCATGCGCTCGACGTAGTCGGGGCGCTGCGCGTACCAATTCGTCTGCATGTTGACCAGATTGCTTTGCAGATCCGGGATCTGGACGCCGGCGCGAATCCGGCTCCACAAGTCATCGGAGCCTTGCAGTTCTTGCACGCTGCCATGATCAACGTCGATGGTGTGCTTAGACGAGGACAGCGCGGCATGCTTCTGAATGGGATTGCCTTCGATGAGCTGCAGGTTCTGCGAAGTGGAAAGCGCGGAGGAAGCCGGTTGAGAGGGTTGCGCCGTATGCTTGCCGCTGCTCGCGCAGGCGGCGAGCAACAGTGTCAACAGCGCGCTGAGTATCAATCGCATTAAACGTCTCGGATTCCAAAGGGGCGCCGGAAAATTGGGTCCGATAGTACGCAGAACGCGTGCGTCGCGTCAACCTAAAAACTGTAAAAAAGCCTGCAAAATCCGTGCGTTGAGACCTGTTCTTCAGGTCCCGTGCGAAATCCGCCATCGATGTGAGGGTCTCGACATGCGGCGTCGTTATGATAAGTGATGACGTCCGGATCCACCGACGCGGGTAGCGTCAGCGAAAGACGTTCTTCCATTCACGCAACGCAGTAAAAGTGTCGAGCCGCCCGCTCGTGTGCACCTGCCGCTTGTCGGCTAGTTGCTGTCGGATCGACGGCAGATGGGCGCGCAGGAACGGATTGACACGCTTCTCATGACCTATCGTAGTCGGCAAAGTCGCCACCCCATCGGCGCGTAACCCCTGAGCCCGGTCCCGCCAGGCGAGCAAGTCGACGTTGTCCGGCTCCACCGCCAGCGCGAATGCGATATTGGACAATGTGTATTCGTGCGCGCAATGCACTTCGGTGGCATCGGGCAGCGCCGCCAGCGCGTCCAGCGATGCCAGCATCTGCTGTGGGGTGCCCTCGAACAGACGCCCGCAGCCGCTGGCAAATAGCGTGTCGCCGCACAGCAGGTGCGGCACCGGATCCGAGCCGGCCGCCGCGAAATAAGCGATATGCCCGCGTGTATGGCCGGGCACGTCGATCACGGACAATACCAATCCGAGCGGCTCGATCCGGACTTCATCCCCGCCCGCAAGCGGGTTCGTGACTGCCTGGATGGCTTCGCTGCGCGGACCGTACACCGGGACCGGGCCGTGTGCGCCACACGTCTGGATCAACGTGACCACTCCGCCGACATGGTCGGCATGGTGGTGGGTGAGTAAAATAGCGGTCAGCCGCAAGCCTTGTCGCTGCAGGAAGTCGGCGACCGGCGCGGCATCGCCAGGATCGACCACTGCAGCGTCACATCCGTTCGAGATGACCCAGATATAGTTGTCCTCAAATGCCGGAACCGGGATGTATTGCAACCCGCCACCGGCGTCACGGGCTGATCTGGCTTCCAACGGTACGTTCATCGCGCAGAACCCATAGATACAATGTCGAACCGACCGATTATAGACTGGCCAACCTGGACCGAATCACCACCGGGACGATACGTGCTCGCGTGGGAGCAAAGCCAACTCGATCGCCTGGTGTCCGACATGTTCGGCTATTACGCGCTGCAGTTGGGCTTACCGCAGCTTGATGCGTTGCGCGAGAACCGCATGCCATGCCGCGGCCTGGTGCTGGACGCAGCCAGCGGCGCGAGCGCGCCCTATCGATTGCCGGACCAGAACAGCCATGGCGCCGCCGATACCGGCCAACGCCACGCACCGCCGCAACGCGAAACGCTTTGGTGCGATTTCCTGGACCTGCCGTTCGAGTCGCAGAGCGTGGACTTGCTGATCCTACCGCACACACTCGAGTTCACGCGCGATCCGCATCGGCTACTGCGCGAAGCCGAACGCGTCCTTGTGCCAGAGGGACGGCTCGTGATTGTCGGCTTCAACTCGCTGAGCCTGTGGGGCATGCGACAGTCGATCAGCCGCCGCGGCGGCCGTGCGTTCGTGCCGGCGGCACATGACCTGATCGCCTTTACGAGAATGAAGGACTGGATCAAGTTGCTCGGCTTCGAACTGGACCGTGGCCGCTTCGGCTGCTACCGTCCGCCAGTGAACACCGAGACATGGCTCGCGCGGTATGCATTCATGGAAGCCGCCGGTGATCGCTGGTGGCCGATTTTTGGCGCGACATACATGATCACCGCGATCAAGCGGGTGCATGGTATGCGGCTGATCGGTCCGGCCAAAGTCAAAAAACAGGCACTCGCGCCGGCGCTGAACCCGGTTGCAGCACCGAACGCTCCCTAACGACGCCAGCGTACGCTGGCGTTTGCGTGTCACCCCTATCGACGAACTCATGGAATCCAACACCCTCATCGAAATTTATACGGATGGCGCCTGCAAAGGCAACCCGGGTCCGGGCGGCTGGGGCGCACTGCTGCGCTTCGGCGCGCAAGAAAAAGAGCTGTTTGGCGGCGAGCGCTCAACGACCAACAACCGAATGGAACTGATGGCCGTGATCGCCGCCCTCGAGGCGCTAAAGCGGCCCTGCAAGGCGGTCGTCCATACCGATTCGCAGTACGTGCAAAAAGGCATCAGCGAATGGATTCACGGCTGGAAGAAAAAGAATTGGGTGACTGCCGCGAAAACGCCGGTCAAGAACGCCGATCTATGGCAACGTCTCGATGCGCTGAGCGTGCTGCACGAGATCGAATGGCGCTGGGTCCGCGGCCACGCCGGCCATCCGGAAAACGAACGAGCCGACGCACTGGCCAACCAGGGCGTGGCATCGCTCGAACAAGCATGAGCCGTGTACGCACGCGCTGCATGTTGAACTTTTTTGAACACACCATCCCACCATGCGTCTTCTTGTTCTCGACACCGAAACCACTGGCCTGAACGCCAAAGGCGGAGACCGGATCATTGAAATCGGCTGCGTCGAAATCGTCAACCGGCAACTGACCGGCAACAACCTACACTTTTACGTCAATCCGGAGCGCGACAGCGACCCCGGCGCATTGGCCGTGCATGGATTGACTACCGAGTTTCTGCGCGACAAGCCGAAGTTCGCGGAAATTGCCGATGCGCTGCGCGATTTCGTCAAGGATGCCGGCATCATCATTCATAACGCACCGTTCGACATCGGCTTTCTCAACGCGGAATTTGCGATGCTGGGGCTGCCGCCATTTTGCGATCATTGCGGCGAAGTGATCGACACGCTGGTGCAGGCCAAGGCGATGTTCCCAGGCAAGCGTAACTCACTGGACGCGCTGTGCGAGCGCTTCGGCATCAGCAATGCGCACCGCACGCTGCATGGCGCGCTACTTGATGCGGAATTGCTGGCCGACGTCTACCTAGCGATGACGCGCGGCCAAGAAAGTCTGGTCATCGACATGCTGGCCGACACGCCGGGCCCAGGGTCGGTAGCCACGGCGCGCGTGTCGCTCGCCCAGTTTGAGCTGCCCGTTATCAGTGCTAGCGATGACGAGCTTGCCGCCCATGCGGATGTACTCAACGAACTCGACAAAGCACGCAAAGGGCCGTGCGTATGGCGGGAGCCGCCGCAGCGGGTGAACGAAACCGCCCCCGCGGCTGCCGCGTGATACGGCGGCGTGCCACGCGCGTCGGTACGGTGTCCACGGAGGCGCACGTGATCCACGCGCGAGCAGGTCGGCGCCACTGCGGAACCAGTCGAGCGCCGGATAGTGATAACGCAGCCCGGACCTGTGAAAAGCACTTTACGGATCTCGCAAGTCCTGTCATAATCGCTGACTCATTTGGGTGGTTAGCTCAGCGGTAGAGCACTGCCTTCACACGGCAGGGGTCACTGGTTCGATCCCAGTACTACCCACCAGAATCGGAAGGGCCGGCAAACGCCGGCCCTTCTTACTTTCTGGCGATCGAACACCCTCCTCGTTCGATTTCTGTCCTTCCCTGAATCGGGTTGTTTGCCACAAATTTGCCACTGTTCACTTGGCGACGCATTTGCATGGCAACAATTCGGCAATGAGGAAAATACTGGGAAGCGCAAACTCGGCGACGCAGGTGGCTGTCGCTGTCTCGCAGTTTCAATACCAAGACCGCCGTTGAAGCTTGGGCGCGACGTGCCGAGTCCAGTCACCTATGGCTGGTACGGCCGAGGCGCCGGTACCCATCTGTAGCTCAGTCGCGAGCAAACGCAAGAATGCTACGTTCGTCGCTGTCAGATACAACTGAGATGAAATCCTCGCGTTCCAAATCCTGCTTTACATCGGCGAAAGCATCTGCATGCGGCCCAAATTCCTCTGCCGGACGCCGGACAGCAAACATAACGTCGCCAATGAGCTTGTCGTCGCGACGCAGCTTCTTGACCTTGCCCAACCAGTCCCAGCCATGGTCGTACAGCCGTGAGGGGTCGTCATGCGCGAGAAACAGCGGCTTGATCGCACGTAGCGCCTGGCCGCGCTCGTTTATCCGCGCGAACGGCAACCTCGCACGGTAGGCGTCATCACCGATCAACACCTGCTGTTTGTACAGCGTAGCCAGTTCTGCGGATTTCAGAATGCGCTGCACGCCCTTTTCGACTTCCCGTTCCTGATAGGCCCGGGTCACGAACACACGGCCCACATAGTGATCAAAAAGCTCAAGCAGCTTCTCGGCCGGATCCTCCGCCAAGACCGCCCGTTCCGCGTCGGCATACATGATCGCCTGCCTCGGCTTCACCAGTTCGGTGAACGCGAATTTCGCATAGTCCGGACCCGCGCCGGACGATACGTTGCAGAATGCATGTTCGATAGACGCGCCGATACGCATCAGCTCTTGTTGGTAGGTCTTCCTCGCACGGCGGAAGATGTTCGGGTCAAGTTCGTCAAAGAACGCAGTCACCCGCCGCACGCTATCGAGCATGCGGAAACCAAAAAACCTCGCCGTGGGGCTCATCAGCAGGAGTCCCACGTTCGCGAACTCACCCGTCTCCAGATACGGCATGAAGCGGACAATGGCGTAACGGCACGCGTGTTTCATTATGGTTTCCAGAAATCCTCGTGGCAATACCTAAGCAGCAGGCCATATGCCTCGTCGGGCGTGAACCCGAGCGGCACGTCGTCACCGACGATAGACCACGAAGCTGGCATTTTATCGCACGCGCACTCGAACTGTTCGAGCGCGTTTAGCATCCTCATCTCGTAAACCTGCCGGGTCACGAAGTCCTCATAGACTCTGTGCCATACCGGCGAGAACGGGTGAAGCTCGAGAAAGGCTGAGCGGTCAAAATAGGGATCGAATGCCTGGTTTTGGTCAATCACCAGCATCCGACTTGCTCCCGGGTCCCAGAGCAAGTTTGGATTGCCGCCTTTCTCGGTCAGCGTCCGGTCTTGGTTCCGAATCCACCAGTCGAACACGATGACGTCCAATTGCAGTTCGGGATCGACATGGCCAAGCAGCGTCCATGACATCTCTAGTGCGTTTGGCACCGCGCAGGACGCAAAAGCATAGCCTGCGCCAAGTTCGGCGAAATGTGAAGGGCCGATTTTGATTAGTTCGTCGGCCACCTGCGCAATCCGAAACGGTGCAACGGGTAACCCGAACGCCTCGGCCATCGCACTCCCAAGCCACTCGGCGACCAGACTCCGGCGCCCAGCATGAAGCCCCTTTACAAAATATAGCTGCTTATCGTCGCCCCGGCAGATGAATGGTTGGGTAATACCCTGCGTGGCACGACCCAGCACTTCGACGATCTGCACGACTTCGCGATTGAACATGGATCCCCCGCATATGGCCCGCCACGATCCGACACTGCGTAGCGCGAAGGGCGTAGGCCTGAAATGGTAACAGAGCCGTTACCGTCGCTGCCCGGAGCTTGAACCGCTAGACATGGACTGACTGATGGCGGTTAGCGGCTCACCCAGGCGCACATCGGCGTGCTTTGGGGTATCAAAGATTAAGCGGAACGGCCTGATTGGGGATAGCCTCACAACCACAATAGTCAACACACCGCTGACAAGACGAAGGCGCGGTGCGGGCGGTAGTTGTGAGGTGGGGCCGCCTTCAATTACTGTATCCTATTTTATGCCCTTAAAAATTTTGCTCCAAATTTTTGGGCAATTGCGGCAGACCTAACATTAATCGCCTCCGTTTGAATTGATTTTATATTATATTTTTTTGAAAGCTTTTTTATGGATTTGACCGTCAAATAAGTTCCCACCCCTTTAATATTAAGTTCCTTCTCATTATCATCACCCTCCGAAACGCTTTCCACGAAACAATTAGCATTATGCAGCTGCGCTCTTGGATGGGCCAAAGCATAATTAAATATAACTTCCGTTTTATTATTCTCTGTAAACGTTTTTAATTCCGCCATGCCGTATATATCCCTTTTGCCAGGCACCTTCATTTCGTCCGCTTTACTTAAAATGGCAAAAAAATGAGTGTTTGCTGACGTATTGGAATGACAACTTAAATCGTATTCAGATAGATCCTCGTCTGGCATTATACCTTCCGCAGATTTTTATCCCACCCGTGTGCCGTCAAAAATCGGATTTTTCGCATGATAGCTGCAGTGCACTATCAATAGAATCAACTAGTTAGATCATGAGGGTCTAGTCAAAGTCGCGCCCGCATGGCCATCGGCTGAGGCTATCCACGGAAAGAAGCTGTGCGCCAAGGCGAGGCCAGTAAGGGGTTCTGAGCCGTCTGGAATACCCTAACGCAATGGGTTCGCCGCCCATTGCGGCGCCATTCGTCGCGCAGCAGCGCACTCACCCAGGCTATCCGTTTGGGCTTGATGACTTGAGTCTACTTGACGCGGACCACGTCGACACAAGCTGGCAGCTATCGGCCGCACAGTTGACCAACATGTACCTGCTAGCGCTAGCTCGTACGCACAAAGGGAAATTGGCAAGCTTCGATCAAGGGCACGTCGTCTACACGAGGCCGCACGGTGTGCAGCACACGTTAGCTGGTCAGCTAACGCGTGCACTTGAGGGCGAATCCGACTGGATAGGATAACAATATTTTCGGATAACGAAAATCATTACGCCAATACCGAATATCAAGCGTTGCTTGCGCGTCATCGCATCGACTGCAGCATGAGTCTCAAAAGCAACTATTCGTCACACCGATGTTGGTTTGCCTCGACGAAACGATCCAACAAGGCATTACACGTGGCAAAGAGAAATTAAAATCAATCAATGGCTTGCGAGCTTGCTACCTTTCAGACGAAAAGCGCACTGACAGTATGATTAGCAGTTCAACCCAATTCATTGACAGACAGAGGTCACCCAGCGCTGAGCGACGCAAGCGCCTTCTCCAAAGCCCTGCTAGCGGTACGATCCGCATCGTTTTTGAGCACTGCGTGCATCACCAGTTGCCGGTTGTGGCCAGCCGCGGCGGGCGAGTTCCACAGCAAATCGGCACAAGGCTGTGCCGCGCGAACCCATCGCCGCCATGCGCGGATCGGCACATGCTCGTGGACGATGCGCACCGACAATTCGCGACCGTCGTACTGGCCAACCTTCCGGCTTTCGGCCCAAACGACGACGGTACGCGTAGCGACGTCGAGCGACACCGCATAGCGGCCGATCGCAAAGCGCCGCGCAGCAAAATTAGACCGCCACAGTGGCCGAGGCCGGCAAATCCACGCCACCACGATATATAGCCCCGGCGATACGGCGATCCATCCGTTACTGTCGGCCATCGCGCGCAGCGCCGCCTTTGGCCCCGCAGCGCAGATAAACAGTCCGATCGACCATGCGGCAAATAAAAAACAAATGAGCGAGAAGCAGCGCAATGCCTGCCGCAGCCATTGTGGCAACGGATGGAATGGCCGCTCAGCCCGCGCCTGCGCGCCGGGCAGCGTGATCAGCAGGAACAGCAGGATGACGTTCAGGCATGCCCACGGTGACGACGCAATGTCGGTCAACACGGGCACGAAGCCCATTTGCGACATCGAGTGCAACCAGCGTGCAAGCAACGCGAGTCCGATCGCGCGCAGCGCGAAGATCGTCGCGGCGCCCGGCACAGTATGGTGGCTCGGCTGCATCACCTTCGGCAAGTTACTCTCCTGTTTGTCGCACAGCCGCCCTGCAGGCCGTCGCAATTGCACCAGCGGCACATTATAAGGACTCTTACGGTGCAACGCGGCAATCGCCACGCAAACAAAAACGCCCACGGCATCGACAGCCGTAGGCATTGGAGGGAGGCAGCGGGCTCGCCTAACCGGCCCGATGTGGCTTGCTTAGCCGGCGGCGACTTCGCGCAGCACCGTGCGACGGCTGAGGCGCAGCAGTGCCTCGTACGCATCGACGTAGCGTTGCGCCATCACCTTCGATGTAAAACAGGCCTCGAATGCCGCCCGCACGCCGGCGCGCGACAGTGTGTGCAGCCGGTTCACCGCGGCGACTGCGCTTAACTCGTCTTCGACGACAAAGCCCGACACGCCATTCTCGATCACTTCCGGCACCGACCCGCGCTTGAATGCGATCACGGGCGTGCCGCAAGCCATTGCCTCGATCATCACCAGGCCGAACGGCTCCGGCCAGTCGATCGGAAACAGCAACGCATGCGCGCCCGACAGGAACTGCGCCTTCTCGGCTTCCGAGATCTCGCCGATGTACTCGACGTGCGGCAGCGACATCAGCGGCTTGATCTGTTCGTCGTAATATGCGCGATCGGCCTTATCGAGCTTCGCGGCGATCTTGATCCTCATGCCGCACTGTTGGGCGATCCGAATCGCGGTATCCACGCGCTTTTCCGGCGAAATACGACCCAGGAAGGCCAGATAGCTCGGCTCGATGTCGGTGCGCGGCGTCAGCAGATCGATGGGCAAACCATGATGCACGGTCGAGAGCCAATTGGCCTGCGGTAACGGGTTGCGCTGGTTGTCGGAGATCGACACGACCGGCACGTCGTCGAACACGTTGAAGATCGGCTGCAGCTCGGGCAAGTCGAGCCGGCCGTGCAATGTCGTCAAATGTGGCACCGGCTGGCGCGAAAACAGCGGAAACGGGTAGTAGTCGATATGGAAATGCAGTACATCAAACTCTTCCGACCGTCGGCGCACCTGCTCGAGCAGCAACATGTGCGGCGCCATCGTATCGCGGATCGACGGATCCAGTCGCAACGCCTTCGGCCATACCGCATCGAGCCTGGCCGACGTCTGCGAATCTCCGCTGGCAAACAGCGTCACATCATGTCCAAGTTCGACCAGCGCTTCGGTGAGGTAGGACACGACGCGCTCGGTCCCACCGTACAGCTTTGGGGGAACGGCCTCGTGCAGCGGCGCGATTTGAGCGATTCGCATGTCGGTAAACTCCTAAAAAAGTCAGGCGAAGTGACTGCTTCGGTTTAATACGGCTCAGAAATCCCCGGTTTGCCACCGGGGCCGCCCCGCCTGCGCCATCGGCGCAAGCGCGTGCCGATCTTGCTGCAACGGTGCGGTACGGTTGTACAGTCTCTCGATTTGACCCGTCTGCCGCGCTCAATGCCATCGCCTTCCGACGGTGTGCAAGCCATAAACGCTCAAAACGTCAAACCGTTGACTGTTCGGCAAAACTGTCTAGGGGCTGAACCGGACTCGATTATCGACGCCGCATAGCACAAATCCAGGCCTGCCTTTCAAAGTCTTTACCTTGTTACAGTATTGATACACTTTGCTAAGCCTTGTTCTAAAAGGCTGTTTTAGATTGTGTGCAGGGCTGGCAACACGGGCCGGAGGGTCGGGCTGCGCGACTTAACGCAACGCAACACAACGCGCTGTCACTGATCGCAGGCTGACGTGTCATTGTATCTTAAAATACACTCACCTACGGACATGGGATGTCGTTTGCTTGCCACGCCCGATCGGCTGCCGTCTGGGCCCATCGCCATACGTGCCCTGGCCTGCCGATTCGCACATCGCCCGACTGAACCGTTCCCGGCGCGTTTACAATCCCGTCTTTGGCAGTCCGTCTGCCAAGGTCACCACTGTTCGAGGCCACCGCACTCGCCATGGCAAACACCGATTCGACGCTTTACCCCGACCAGATCGAGCGCCTAACCACGGCCGAACGCAATGCGCGCAATACGCGGCTGGCGAGCTACGCCCATCGGCCACTGGCGTTCCTGTTTCGCTACATCCGGCATCATCCGGTCGCACATGCCACCGTACTGGCAAGCGTACTCGCAGCAGTCGGCTGCGCGCTTGCGTCGCAGTATGCGATCAAGCATTTGATCGATGTGCTCAGCCACGGCCGCCATCACCCGCTCGAGCTATGGGGCGCGTTCGGGCTGCTGGTCGGCTTGATTGCCGCCGACAACCTACTATGGCGGGTCGGCGGCTGGATCGCCGCGCATACGTTCGTAGTCGTCACAGGCGACTTGCGCAAGGACCTGTTCCGCTATCTGAGCGGCCATTCGCCGACCTATTTCGCCGAGAAACAGCCGGGGATGCTAGCCAGCCGCATCACTGCCACGTCTAATGCCGTCTACACGGCCGAGAACATGATGGCGTGGAATGTGCTGCCGCCTTGTATCGCCGTATGCGGTGCGATCGTGATGATCTTCGCGGTCAACCCTCTGATGGCCAGCACACTGCTGGTAGCCTCCGCCATTCTGGCGATCGTATTGTTCAAGCTGGCTCAACGCGGCAGCGCGCGTCACCAGGCCTTCGCGACGCGCGCCGCGTCAGTGGACGGCGAACTGGTCGACGTGATCGGCAATATGGCGCTGGTGCGCGCTTTCGGCATGACGCTGCGCGAGCAGCGGCGCTTCGGCATGACCGTGCGCGCCGAGATGACCGCACGCCAGCAAAGCCTACTGTACCTGGAGAAGCTACGGCTGTTGCACGCGGTAATCACGGCACTGCTCTCGGCCGGGCTGCTCGGTTGGACACTGTGGCTATGGACGCGCGGGCAGGCAACCCCCGGCGACATCGTGCTGGTAAGCTCGCTGGGCTTCACGATCCTGCACGGCACGCGGGACCTCGCGGTCGCGCTGGTGGATGTCACGCAACACGTGGCGAGGCTGTCCGAAGCCGTACAGACGCTGCTCGAGCCGCATGACATGCCCGACCGCAACGACGCCATCGAGCTAAGCACGAACGGGGGGCGCGTCGATTTCGAGCAGGTCACGTTCGCGTATCCGCGACGCCGCCCGATTCTCGATCGTTTCGAATTGCATATCGAACCGGGTCAGCGAGTCGGGCTGGTGGGCAAGTCTGGCGCCGGCAAGTCCACCGTACTGGCGCTACTGCAGCGCTTCTACGAGCCGCAGGGCGGCGTGATCCGGATCGACGGACAGGACATCTCACGCATCACACAGGACAGCTTGCGCAGTGCCATTGCGCTGGTGCCGCAGGATATTTCGCTGTTCCATCGAACCGTGTATGAGAATATCGCCTATGGCCGGCCCGATGCGTCTCGCGAGGAAGTGCTCGCCGCAGCGCGCGAAGCCCGCTGCACGGACTTCATCGAGGCGATGCCGGAGGGGTTCGAGACAATCGTCGGCGACCGTGGCGTCAAGCTCTCTGGTGGACAGCGTCAACGCATCGCGATCGCGCGCGCCATTCTGAAGGACGCCCCGATTCTGCTGCTGGACGAAGCGACGTCCGCACTGGACAGCGCCTCTGAGGAAGCGATCCAGCAGGCGCTGGACCGGCTGATGCGGGGCCGCACCGTGGTGGCGATCGCGCACCGGCTCTCGACACTGCAGAACTTTGACCGCATCATCGTGATGAGCGCGGGCAAGGTCATCGACGATGGCACGCCGGACGAGCTGAAGAACCGACCCGGCCCGTATCGAGACCTATTGATCAAGCAATCGGGGCGCGCAGCGGTCCATGACCACGAATTGCGACTCGTCGAGCACGCTTAACGAAGCTGGCGCGTCCTTGGCAACGAGACTGGCGCATCTCTGGCAGGGCCCGGCCCGCGCAGTCAACCCACCGCTGCGTGTGGGCGTCGCTGGTGTACGCCGCCGCGTGTGCGTCGCTGCCCCCCTCTTTGACGGCGCGCTCGCTATCAGCCTCCGCCCGGCGCCGGCAAGCGCAGGTCGCCGAGGAAGTGATCACGCCACACAGACACGTTATTCTCACGCAACTGCGTCATCATATCCGCGTGACGCTGCCGCCGTTCAGCCAGCGGCATGCTCAGCGCGCGATCCAATGCCTCAGCCATGCCCGCGAGATCGGCAGGATTGACGATCAACGCACCGTGCAGTTCCTGCGCGGCGCCGGCAAAGCGTGACAGCACCAAAACGCCTGGATCATCCGGATCCTGCGCGGACACATACTCCTTAGCCACCAGATTCATGCCGTCGCGCAGCGGCGTAACGTAGCCGACATCGGATATCCGGAACAACGCGGCCAGTACCTGTCGCTCGTACTGCCGGTGAATGTAGCGGATCGGCGCCCAATCCAATTCGGCGAAACGTCCGTTGATCCGGCCCGCTTCCGCCTCGAGCTGCAACCGGATGTCCTGGTACGCATTCATGTCAGCGCGGGTCGGTGGCGCGATCTGCACGAATGACACCTGGTTGCGGCGCGCAGGCGTCGTCTCGAGCAGCTTCTCGAACGCACGGAACCGCTCCACCAGCCCTTTCGAATAGTCCAGCCGGTCCACGGCCATGATCAGTTGCCGCTCGTGCAGCGTTGCCTTCAGTTTGCGCACGTAGCTGGCGCTCTCGCCGGCCGCGGCCAATCGCGCGATCTCGTCCGGGTAAACACCGATCGGATAGGCGCCGGCGCGCACCGTGCGATCATACGCCCGCACGCTGCATACCCTGGCGTCGATGCGGCGTTCGACCTGCCCATGTGCCTCATGCTCGATGTAGTCAACGAATGCGCGCAGATCCCCGTCAGTTTGAAAACCAATCAGATCGAAGCAACACAACGCCCGCATCAGTTTCTCATGCGGCGGGACGGTCAACAGCAACTGCGCGGGCGGGAACGGAATATGAAGGAAGAAGCCGATACGGTTCGCCACGTGCCGCGCACGCAGTGCCTCAGCAAACGGAATCAGATGATAGTCATGGACCCAGATCACATCATCGGGCCGGATCAGCGGCACCAACTGATCCGCCAGCCATCGGTTGACCCGACAGTAGCCGTCAAACTCCTGCCACTCAAAATGGGCAAGGTCGCAGCGATAGTGGAACGTCGGCCACAGCACCGCGTTCGAAAAGCCGCGGTAGTATTGCTCGTAGTCGCGCCGGGACAGCGCGATCGTCGCGAAGGTCACCGGGCCACGCTCGTCGAGCTTGATCGGCCCGATCGGGCCGGACTGCGTGTCACCGCTCCAGCCGAACCACATGCCGCCGGTCTCTTTTAGCGCGTCATAGACGCCGATCGCCAATCCGCCGGCGGCGGGTCCCCCCTCGGAAATCGGCGCAACCCGATTCGACACGATGATCAACCGGCTCATGCGGCACCGTACAGGTCGTCGCCGTGCATCCGGCAGTTCATGCGCGCGGCGGCCGCGCGCCAATCAACGTTGCGAGCCAATCGCGGAACGCGGCGACAGAAGGGAGTCTGGTGCTGGCCCGCGTATTGCCGTCACCAATCTTGATCGATACGCCGCCGCGCGCATTGACCACGTCGAAGCCCTTTTCATCCGTCAGGTCATCACCGGCAAAAACCGGCACGCGACCCACGAACGGTGGCTCGTCGAGGAATGCCGCGATCGCCCGCCCCTTGTCGACATGCTTCGGCTTGATTTCATACACCATCTTGCCGGGCTGCAGCACATACGCGTCGCTGTATTCAACGCACAACCGTTCGGTCTCGCGTCGTGCCACCCGCTCTCGATCCGGCGCATTCCGATAGTGCAGCGCCAGCGCCGCGCCCTTGATCTCGAGCAGCATGCCGGGATTGTCACTGACTACGCGCTCGAGCTCCCGTCCGATGTGCGCGAGTCGTGGATCGTTGAACCCCACACGCAGCACGTCGCCATTCGCATCGCGCCGCTCCGCGCCATGCAACCCCGCGATGGGCAGGTTTGCCAGTGCGTCCGACGCGAGCAGCGTGTCAATGCTGTCGATGCCGCGCCCGGACACCACCGCGAGCGCGCCATGCGACGCTTGCCGCAGCCCATCCAGCAACTGGATCAGCACCGGCTCAACGACCACACGATCCGGCGCCCCGGCCAATTCAACCAGCGTGCCGTCGAAATCGAAGAAAAATGCTGCATCGAGCGGGTTGACGCGAGACAGTGCAGCCAATGAATCGGATAAGCGTTGCATCGAACGGATAGTTTGGATTAAAGAGACGGCGGCACAGGACGATGAACCCTCGACGCGCATCATGTATGTTGCTGCATCGTCCGACCCTATTGTCGTGGCATCTTACCGCAACGGCAACACGCGGCATATTGCCCCACCGCTGTGCATGAGTCGCCGTGCGCAACGAAATGCGCTACAGTATCTTATTCGGTGGATGCGTCGATACGCTCCGCGCCAAGCCTTACCCCTGTTCCATTTTCCGATGTCCATCCCGTTGCCTCGATCGCGTATGCGAATTCCGCGCGCGCCCCGCCGTCAATCGGTGCTGCGCCACGCCGTGCTCGCCGCGTGCGTCGGCTTATCGGTTACATTGTCGGCGTGCATGCGGGATGACGGCCAGTGGAAACTGACCAACGTCTCTGGCCACCTGCCGGATCTCGGCTTTTCGCTGCAGGCGGACAATGGGCAGACCGTGTCCGGCGCGTCGTTCGCCGGCAAGACTACGCTAGTCTTTTTCGGCTACACGCATTGTCCGGATGTATGCCCAGAGACCATGGCCCGGCTAATGCAGGTTCTCGAGCAACTGGGCAACGATGCCCGCGACGTGCGCATTCTATTCATTTCGGTCGATCCTCACCGAGACACGCCGCAGACATTGCATACCTATGTGCAGGCGTTCGATCCGCAGCACGTGGTCGGACTGAGCGGCTCCGAAAAACAGATTGCTAATCTAGCGCGACGCTATCGCGTCGCGTATCAGACCGAGAAACCCGACGGCAACGGAAATTACGAGGTCACACACAGCTCGGCGATCTATGTGTTCGATCGTACCGGCCGCGCGCGTCTGCTCGCTACCGCATCCGACTCCGCAGACATGATCGCCGATGACTTGAAGCGTCTGATTGAGCAAACGCCCTGACGCAGCCCCATCGTTGAGCTGTGTTCGCGCGACGCAGCGACGCAAGATGAAGCAGCACGCGCTTGACCCATTCCAACGCCTCACAGCGCGTGACCAACGCCACCACGCCATGCGGCTGGGCTTGCAGCCGCTCGGCCAACTCGCCGATGGTTGCCTACTCGCGACCCGGGAAACCCTCGACATGCAGCAGCAGGTATTGCAGTGGCGTAATGCCTTCACTTTGCGCAGCGTTTTCCGAGAAACGCTGGAACCGCCGCACCTGGTCACGGAACTCGGACAACGCTTCAAAATCCTGTTTGGTCAGGACAGCGCTTGTAGCGGCGTTCTTGTTGATGCGAAGGCAGTCATCGGTCAGGGGCGGCGCATCCAGACGTGCGCAATGCCATCGTCATCATGCTCGTCGGAGATCGGCTTAAACCCGAACCCAACATAGAAGCGCTGCAGGTGTGCCTGTGCATGCAGTCGCACAGCCGTGTTGGGCCAGCGCGAGCCGATCTGGTCAAGCGCATGGGCCATTAACGCACGGCCCAACCCATTGCCGCGATGGCGCGGCGACGTCAGCACGCGGCCGATGACACAATCGGCGCAATCATCGTGCTGCGCGGCGGACAGCACCCGGAGGTAACCCGCGAGTGGATGACTCGACCTCGCTGCGCACGTCTAACATGTCGTAGACGTCAGCCGCGCTCAACTCGACGAAGTGCCGGAAACTCCATTTGATCATTTCATCCGTCCGTCCCAGCGTGCATGAGTCGTACATGTCCCCAAACCGATCTCAATGGAGGACTCTATGCGAACGCACTTATTGACGAACTCGAGGACGGCAACCTTAAACAGGCTCGCGCGGCTGTGGCACAAACAAAAAACCCCCTTGAAAACTAGGGGGGTTGTCTGGAGGCGCGAGCCGGAGTCGAACCGGCCTAAACGGCTTTGCAGGCCGCTGCATAACCGCTTTGCTATCGCGCCATGGCACCTGGAGCGGGAGACGAGTCTCGAACTCGCGACCTCAACCTTGGCAAGGTTGCGCTCTACCAACTGAGCTACTCCCGCAAGCATCAACTACTGTGCGTCGTGGAGCGGGAGACGAGTCTCGAACTCGCGACCTCAACCTTGGCAAGGTTGCGCTCTACCAACTGAGCTACTCCCGCACGATGCTGTCGCCGTTCACGCGTTGGCGTGTTCAGCAGAGTTCGAGATTATGCTGAAAGTGGCGCGCAGTGTCAAGGATAGAGGCCGATAAAATATCCGTGCCATCAGCACGGATGCCCGCTCCACCCTATCATGTGGCCCGATCGCGGATCTGCGGCCAGGCCAGCTTCATGTAATAGAGCATCGACCAGATCGTCAGCACGGCCGCCAAATAGATCAGCCACTCGCCCACAACGCGCGTGTTGATCGCGAACTGCCCCGGCACGCCAATCGGCGCGTAATACAGCAGCATCGGAATCGCGATCATCTGGCACGCGGTCTTGAACTTGCCCAGCGAATTGACAGCGACGCTTTTGGATGCGCCGATCTGCGCCATCCATTCACGTAGCGCAGAAATCGTGATCTCACGGCCCACGATCACCAGCGCAATGGCCGAATCGAGCCGCATCAAGTGCACCAGCACCAGCAATGCGGCGGTCACCATCAGTTTGTCCGCGACCGGGTCGAGAAAGGCGCCGAATGCCGAGGTCTGGTTTAGCTTGCGCGCAAGAAATCCGTCGAACCAGTCGGTCAACGCCGCCAGGATGAAGATGGCCGCAGCCGCTTCGTTCTTGTCCTGCGCGACCAACATCGTGTCCGGCAGATAGTACACGCCAACGATTAACGGGATCAGCACGATCCGTAGCCACGTCAGGAAAATCGGTAAATTGAAAGGCATCGAAGCGAACTGGTGATGAAAGGTTGCGCACAATTGCCATTGTGCCGCGTGATCCGGCGCGTCACAAGCAAGCAGCTCGCGCGCGCCGGCCACCATGCTCAGTGCAATTGACGGTAGATCTGCTCGGCCAGCGTGCGCGACACGCCTTCGACACTGGCCAATTCATCGATGCTGGCAGACATCACGCCACGCAGCCCGCCAAAGCGCGCGAGCAATCGCTGCCGTCGCTTCGCCCCCACCCCCTCGAGTTCCTCCAGACGCGAGCTGTGACGCGCCTTGGCGCGCTTGGCCCGCATCCCGGTGATGGCAAAGCGGTGCGCCTCGTCGCGAATTTGCGCGACCAGCATCAGCGCGGCGCTCTCCTTGCCCAACTCGAGCGGCGCCCGCCCGTCCGCGAAGACCAGGGTCTCAAGACCGACCTTGCGACCCTCACCTTTCGCGACCCCGACCAGCATGCTGGCGTCCAGTCCCAGTTCCGTGAAAACCTGACGGGCGATCTCCACTTGTCCCTTGCCGCCGTCGATCAGCACGATATGCGGCAGCACGCCAGCACCCGCGACCGCGCCCGCCTGCGCCGTGGGTTGCGCGTCACGGGCGGGCGCGGCGCCGCCAGTCGTTTGCACGTCGGCCGGCGAAGCCGATGATGCGCCGGCCAACTGCGATACGATCTTCTCATAGCGCCGCGTGAGCACCTGCCGCATGGCGGCGTAGTCATCGCCCGGCGTGATCCCCGTGATGTTGTAGCGCCGGTACTCGGCGGATTGCATCTTATGATGGTGATAGACGACACAGGAGGCCTGGGTGGCCTCGCCCATCGTGTGCGAGATGTCGAAACACTCGATACGCAACGGTGACAAGTCCTCCAGGTCAATCGACAGCACCTGAGCAAGCGCGTGCGTGCGGGCCTGCTGGGAACCCTGCTCGGACAGCAGTCGGGCGAGCGCGAGTCGTGCATTCTGCTCGGCCATCGATAACCATGCCCGCTTCTGGCCTTGCGGCTGGCGGATCAGCGTGACCTTGTGCCCGCACTGCTGCGCCAGCACGTCGACCAACTCACGCGTGGCCGGCGCATGACTGACGATAATCACTGGCGGCACCGGGTGGCCGATATAGTGCTGTGCGATGAACGCATCCAGCACCGCTGCCTCGATGTCATCCCGCGCCGCCTTCTGGGTGTCACGGTCCACTGACAGGACATCGGCAGCTGCCTCAGCGCGGGGTGTCGGGATGGCGACCGTCGTCACTTCCGACCCATTGCCGGCTTCCGGCAGTTCGTCCGGCGTGGCCAACGCGGTCTCGACGTGGGACGGGAAGTAAGCCTTGTCGCCGAGATGGCGGCCGCCACGCACCATGGCTAGGTTCACGCATACGCGCCCTCCTTGTGCGACCACCGCCAGGATGTCGGCATCGCCGCTGCCACGCTCGGTGCCAACCTCGATCGCCTGCTGTTGCAGCACCTTGGACAGCGAACTCATCTGGTTGCGTACCGCGGCCGCCTGTTCGAATTTCAACTCGGCCGCGTAACCATGCATCTTGTCCTCCAGTTCCTTCATTACCTCGCGCTGACGCCCCTGCAGAAAGCGCGCCGCGTTGGTCACATCACGCGCATAGTCTTCGTCACTGATTGCGCCAACGCAAGGCGCAGTGCACCGGCCGATCTGATGCAACAGGCAGGGACGGGTACGGTTGTTAAAGACCGAGTCCTCGCAGGTCCGCAATTGGAATACGCGCTGCAGGATCTGGATGCTTTCGCGCACCGCCCAGCCACTTGGAAACGGGCCAAAATACTGGTTATGCTTGTCGACGGCGCCGCGATAGGACGTGATGCGCGGGAAGCGATGCCCAGTGAGCTTCAGGTACGGATACGACTTATCGTCGCGAAACAGGATGTTGTAGCGTGGCGTCAACGCCTTGATCAGGTTGTTCTCCAGCAGCAATGCCTCTGTTTCGGAGCGCGTCACCGTGGTTTCGATGCGCGCGATGCGCTGGACCATTAACGCGATGCGCGGCGAGACCAGCGTCTTCGTGAAATAGCTCGATACACGCTTTTTCAAGTCGCGCGCCTTGCCCACGTACAGCACGGCGCCTTGTACATCGTAATAGCGATACACGCCGGGCAGGTGCGGCAGCTGCGCAATGACACGCTTAGGGTCAAAATCCGCGTCGGGCTCAGTAACGGTCGGAGGAGCAGACGGTTCAGTCATGTAGCCAATACCGGATCAGTCCCGTGCAGCGCACGGGATCTGTGCTTTAAAATAACCAGTTTAGATCATTCGCCAAGCGGCCTGCGCGTCGCGCGCGTCCCATGTCCTCCTGCCCCGCCCTGCTTGCCGGCGCGCGTGCGCCGCTCACATGCGACATTTTCTGCACGGTAATCGACAATTTCGGCGACGCCGGCGTCTGCTGGCGGCTGGCCCGGCAGTTGGCGAATGAATACGGCTGGCAAGTGCGTCTGTTCATCGATGAGTTGACCACGCTCGCGCGTCTGGCGCCTGGGTTGGATATCGAGTGTGAGCGGCAAGTGCTGGCCGGTGTCGCCATCGAACATTGGCATGAATCCCAGTTCGCTGGGCCTGGCGCGGCGGCACTGAACATCGCCGATGTCGTCATCGAGGCATTCGCCTGCGATCTGCCAGCGTCATACGTTGCTGCGATGGCGCAACGCTCATCGCGGGTAGCCTGGATCAACCTTGAATACCTGTCGTCGGAAGACTGGGTGGCGGACTTTCACTTGCGCGCGTCGCCTCATCCCCGCCATGCACTGACCAAGACGTTCTTCTTCCCCGGCCTCGACGCCCACACTGGTGGCGTGCTTCGCGAGCAAGACCTGGACTCGCAGCGCCGCGCGTTCGTCGAATCGGCGGCCGAACGGGCGGGCTGGTGGGCGGCGCTCGGGCTGCCGCAGCCCGATCCGGCCGCCACGGTCGTATCGCTGTTCTCCTACGAGAATCCCGCTCTCGACGCGCTGCTCGAGCAATGGCGTGATGCGCCGGATCCGTTGGTGCTATTGGTTCCACAGGGGCGGGTCTCCAGCTCTGTAGCGCGGTTTTTCGGTCATCGCGCAGGACCGCGCGCATTCGCGGCGGGCACCAGCGCGAGCGCAGGTGCGCTGAGCGCGTATGCGTTGCCGTTCACCGACCAGCGCGGCTACGACCGACTGTTGTGGAGCGCCGATATCAACTTCGTGCGTGGCGAGGATTCGTTCGTGCGCGCACAATGGACACGCAAGCCGTTCGTCTGGCACATCTATCCACAGGCGGATGATG
Organism: Burkholderia sp. b14; assembly: GCF_900156195.1. Lineage (NCBI taxonomy): Bacteria > Pseudomonadati > Pseudomonadota > Betaproteobacteria > Burkholderiales > Burkholderiaceae > Burkholderia > Burkholderia sp. b14. The sequence continues at coordinate 2,588,955 of NZ_FTPJ01000003.1, read as the reverse complement.
CGCATCTGCCGAAGCTGGACGCGGCCCTAGCGCATATCGGCTCGGCACTGGAGCCGCGCGCGCGCGACGCATTGACGCGCTTCTGGCACGCATGGAACGGCAATCCAATGCATGGCCTGCCCGATTGGCAGGATTTCATCCAGCACCGGGAAGCGTTCGCGGCACGCGCACACGCATGGGCGGACGAGCTGGCCGCGGTCGGTGATCTAGCCGGGCATCTGGCCGCATTTGCCCAAAATACGTTAAAATAATGGGTTTTCAAGAGCTTAGGCTTGCCTGCCGGACTGCCCAATGTGGGGGCGTGCCGTCAGCCATTCGCCATACCCATTTATCGGACAGGACAGTGTTATGAAGACCGCTCAAGAACTGCGTACGGGCAACGTCATAATGATCGGCAACGATCCCATGGTTGTACAGAAAACCGAGTACAACAAGTCGGGCCGCAACGCCGCGGTCGTCAAGCTGAAGCTGAAGAACCTATTGACCGGCGCGGGCAACGAGTCGGTGTATAAGGCCGATGACAAGTTCGACGTGGTCGTGCTCGACCGCAAAGAGGTCACCTATTCGTACTTCGCTGATCCGATGTATGTTTTCATGGATGCGGACTACAACCAGTACGAGGTCGAAAGCGAGATGATGGGCGATGCGTTGCACTATCTCGAGGACGGCATGGCGTGCGAAGTGGTGTTCTACAACGACAAGGCGATCTCAGTCGAGTTGCCGACCACGCTAGTGCGCGAAATCGTCTATACGGAACCTGCGGTCAAGGGCGATACGTCGTCCGGTAAGGTACTCAAGAATGCCAAGCTGGCTACCGGCTTCGAATTGCAAGTGCCGCTATTCTGCAACATCGGCGACAAGATCGAGATTGACACGCGTACACACGAGTACCGTAGCCGCGCGTAACAGCGCCTCGAACGTTCTCAATGCCACAACGCAAGCGCTCCGACTGGAGCGCTTTTTTGTTTACGGGGGAGTTACGGGAGCCAACGCGACGCGTCACTGCTGCACGGCGGTGGAAAAATTTACGCGCCAAACGGGAAAAATTTGCCGCATTGGGAACATGCGCAGCTCACCCTGTTACGGCAACGCGTTGATTGGTAAAGTACGACGAATTGGCACGAAGCATGCTCACCCCGAACCGCCAACGCAGCGCTCAAAAATTCGCCGCAGATAATCCCTCGTCGCGCTATGCCACACGCCCTGATCGTTGAAGATGACCCTAACAGCCTGTCAGGGTTGTCGGCCATCCTGAGTACCGATGGTTTTTCCGTCGACACTGCAGCCACGCTCGCAGAAGCGCGCGCCGCGTTGCAGCGGTTCATTCCCGATGTGGTACTGGTCGACTTGAACCTACCCGACGGCAGCGGGCTGGACGTGCTGCATTCTCTGCCGTCACAGCCGGACGGCGTGACGCCGGTCATCGTGATGACCGGTAATGCGACGGTGGAAAGCGCGATTGAAGGGCTGCGCCACGGCATTTGGGACTATCTACTCAAGCCGGTCAATATCCCGCGATTGCGCAGCCTGCTGGCACGCATTCCGCGCCCATACGAGCTTACCGAGGAAGTCCAGAACCTGCGTGCGGCATTGCGGCGCGTCGGCCGCTTTGGTTCAATGATCGGTCGCGGTGCGGCAATGCAACAGGTCTATGACACGATCGAGCGTATCGCGCCGACGGAGGCAGCAGTGCTGATTGTTGGCGAGCCGGGAACCGGCAAGGAGATCGCTGCGCGAACGCTGCACGAGATGAGCCGTCGCAAGAAAGGCCCGCTGGTGAAGCTGGACGGCGCGGCGGCCAGTCACGCAGGCGCTGAGCCGTGGGAAAGCATGCTATTTGGTCACCAGCGCGGCGCATTTGATGGAGCGGAAACGAGCGGAGCCGGCGTGCTGGAGCGGGCAGCCGGCGGCACGCTGTTTATCGACCGTGTCGATCTACTGCCGGCCGCGCAGCAGGAGGCACTCGCACGAGCGCTGGGGGCACGCACGTTTCGCCGGATGGGCGGCACCACCGATCTGAGCGCCGACTTCCGGGTGGTGGCGGCCACCGTCGAATCGCCGCAGCAGGCGCTGGCCCGCGGCACGCTGCGCACCGACCTGCTGCAACGGTTGAACGTGGCACCACTGACATTGCCGCCGCTGCGCGAGCGCGGCGAGGACATCGAACTGCTGGCCACTTATTTCGTCGACGTGCTGAATCAACGCCACGATTCGGTCAAGCGGCTCAGCCCGCTGTGCGTGCGCGAGCTGATCGAATACGAATGGCCAGGCAATGTGCGCGAATTGCGCGACGTGATCGAGCGCTCACATCAGGCATCCGAGGACATGATCGAAAGCTTGTCGCCGGACAACGAAGGCGGCCGCACTAGCCGTTCGCGGTCGAACCACCAGGTGCAGATCGCGGTCGGCACGCCGCTTGCCGATGTCGAGGAGATGCTGATCCGTGCCACGCTCGATGCGGTGGGTGGCACCCGGCATCGTGCAGCGACACTGCTTGGCATCAGTCCCAAGACACTGTACAACAAGCTTCAGCGAATGAAGGTGACCTAAACCGGTCCGCCCCGTTCACCGTAGGCTGTCGATCAGCTTGCTCGCTTGGCAATAGTCGGGCTGGCACATCAGCTCGCTCCACTTCGGCGCGTCACCGCGCGGTGCGAGCCGCTTGATGCGACGCCGAGACGCGGTATCGATGTCGCGCGCGCGCAGGCGCTGCAGCACATCGTCGGCGTCCTCGGGACGATTGCACACGAGCACCATGTCGCATCCAGCATCGAGCGCCGCATGCGCGGCCTCGGCGGTGGTCCCGGCCTGACGCGCCGCCTGCATCGACAAATCGTCGCTGAAGATCACGCCATTGAAACCAAGCCTACCGCGCAGGATCTGCTGCAACCATACGGACGAGAAACCGGCCGGCCGAGCATCGACGGCCGGATAGACGACGTGGGCCGGCATCACCGCGGCCAGCGACAGCCCGAGCCATTGATACGGCTGCACATCGCAGGCGAGAATCTCGTCGAGCGCTCGGGTGTCAACAGGCGCCTCGACATGCGAATCCGCCTCCACGTAGCCGTGCCCCGGAAAATGCTTACCGCAGGCTGCCATCCCAGCCAGCGCCAAGCCATGCGCGACGCTTTTAGCCAACAGCGCGACGACGCGCGGATCCGGGTGGAACGCACGATCGCCGATCGCCTTCGAACGCCCGTAGTCTAGGTCGAGCACCGGCGCAAAGCTCAAGTCGACACCGCTCGCGTGCAACTCCGATGCCATCACATAGCCGATCGCCGTGGCCACTCGGATTGCCGCGAGCGCATCGTCGTTCCATAACGCGCCCAGGGCACGCATCGGCGGCAGCGACGTGAACCTATCACCCCGGAAACGCTGCACGCGCCCGCCCTCCTGGTCCACCGCAATGATCACATCGTCGCGCACATCGCGGATTGCGCCAGTCAGCTCGAGCAGTTGCGCGCGGCTCGCATAATTGCGGGCGAACAAAATCACGCCGCCGGTCAGCGGATCGGCGATCCGACGGGCATCGTCACGACTCAACGAAGTGCCGGCGACGTCGAGCATCACCGGACCATATTTGCGCTTGCGGTTGTTCAACTCGGGTTCTTGAGGTCAGTCGCGTGCCGGTCCATCAACCCGGCACCGGAGCCATCCATTGACGCATCGACTTCGGCGATGACGAACGACACCGCATAATCGCGTTCGTCGCTGACGGATACGCGTGCGCTGAGTCCGCGCTCGGCCATCCACCGGGCCAGCTCACCGGTCGCGACGATCACCGGCTTGCCGCTTTTCTCGTTGAGCGTCTGTACCGCGCGCCACGTCATCGGCCAATGCATGCCGAGCCCGATCGCTTTAGAGAGCGCCTCCTTCGCGCTAAAGCGCGTGGCCAAGAACGCCACGCCGCGCCCTTCCGAGCGTGCCGCGCGCACGCGATAGACCGCGAGTTCCTGCGGACCGAGGATTTTTTCGGCAAAGCGGCCGCCGGTACGCTCCATCACGGCGGCGATGCGGCTAACTTGCACGATGTCCGTGCCGATCCCATAGACGGCGCGGTGCACCATCGGCGCGGCCCCGGCGCTCATGCACGCGCGCCGACGCGCGACGCGACGATGATTGCCTTCATCTCCCGCACGGCATTGTCCCATCCCGCAAAAATGGCATGCGCGACGATGGCATGGCCGATGTTCAGCTCGGCAATACCATCGAGCGCGGCAATGCGCTGTACGTTGGTATAGTGCAGGCCGTGACCGGCATTGACTTTCAGGCCCAGCGACCGTCCCAGGTCGACACCCGCGGCAATCCGCTCGAATTCCTGTGACTGCCGGGCGTCGTCATCCGCGTCGGCGTAGCGTCCGGTATGTAGCTCAATCACCGGCGCGCCGCTTTCGTGAGCCGCCCGGATCTGCTCCGGCTCGGCGTCGATGAACAGCGATACGCGCGCGCCCGCATCGGCCAGTTGCCGACTCGCCGCCTTGACCGCGTCGAAGTGCGTGACCACGTCCAATCCGCCTTCGGTGGTCAGCTCGGCGCGCTTTTCCGGTACCAGGCAAACGTCGTGTGGGCGCACGTCACAGGCGATGTCGAGCATTTCCTGCGTCAACGCGCACTCCAGGTTCATTCGGGTCTTAAGCAACGGCCGCAACGCGCGCACGTCGGCGTCGACGATATGGCGGCGGTCCTCACGCAGATGCAGCGTGATCGCGTCGGCGCCGGCAGCCTCAGCTTGCAGCGCCGCGCGCAGTGGGTCAGGATACGCCGTACCACGCACGTTGCGTAACGTGGCAACATGGTCGATGTTGACCCCCAGCTCGATGACAGGCGTTGGCGACGAGAAGATGTTCATAGGTTTTGCAAGTCGATCAAGATCTGGCGCGTCGCAAGCGGCGCGCCACCAAGATAAGTATTCAGCAAAAAACGCATCAGGGTCTTGCTCTGCGCGACGGTCTGCGCACGCGAATAGTCGTCGCGCTCCATGTCGAGCAGCGTTTGCCCGGCAATGACCGGCCCGTGCAACGCACCCGCCTGAGCCCCGTCAAGCATTTCGACGTCGCATACGCCCCGCTCGGGGTCGAACACATACGAGCGTCCGGCCACAACATTCTGCCTCGTTACGGTCCGATCAAGCGACATGGCATAGCCGGTCTCACGCAGTAAGACGCGCTCAAACGAGCGCAATACCTGCACTGCCGGTTCGTCATGCGCGAGCCGCGTCAACGTCAACAAGTAATGGTCGAACAACGCGGTATGCGGATCCTCCCGTGCACAGAACCTGACGAGCAATTCATTGACGTAAAAGCCACACAGCAGTGCATCGCCAGCGAGCGGACGCATTCCGCCGACCCATTCAGCCTTAGTCAGCGTCCGCATTTCGGACTTACCGGTCCATGACAGCGCGAGCGGCTGAAACGTCTGCAGCACGCCGCGCAGCGCCGAATGCGGCCGCTTTGCCCCCTTCGCGACGAGCGCGAGACGGCCGTGCGTGCGCGTGAACACGTCGATGATCAGGCTCGTCTCACGATACGGGTAGGCGTGCAACACGAAGCCCGGCTGCTCATCGATACGGGGGCTCGAGCGCGGCGCGGCGGCGCGGCGGCGGGTCGATGCAGCGTAATCTGGCGCGGACTGCGCTACATTGCCCGACGCATCCGACGCGCCCGGCGGCACGCCGTCGGGCACCCTTTCCGGTGCTGCGCCGGCGTCGGGTTGCCTGGCATGATCTGGATGACCCAGCCAGACGTCATTCGTACCCATAGGCGCGCAATCCCGCCTCGTTGTCCGCCCAGCCGCTCTTGACCTTCACGAACGTCTCCAAATAAACCGGACCATCGAAGAGCTTTTCCATGTCGATGCGCGCCTCGGTGCTAATCTGCTTCAGCTTCGCGCCCTTCTGCCCAATGATCATCGCCTTGTGGTTGTCACGATCGACGAGAATCGTTGCGAAGACCCGCCGCAGGCGGCCTTCCTGCTCGAACTTGTCGATCAGTACCGTACTCGTGTAGGGCAACTCGTCTCCAGTCCAGCGGAATACTTTCTCCCGCAGGATCTCGGCCGCCAAGAATCGCTCGCTGCGGTCGGTCAGCTCGTCCTCGCCATAGATCGGCTCACCGAGCGGCAACGACGGCCGCAAGATCTTCAACAACCGCGTGATGTCGTCCGGCTGCTTCGCGCTCATCGGTACGACGTCACGGAACGCGCGCAGCGCCGCTGTGCTTTTCAAAAATGGCAGCAATGCGCTCTTGTCCGAAAGCTTGTCGACCTTATTGGCGATCAGCACCGTCGGCACCGACGGCGGGATCAACTCCAGCACCCGTTGATCGTCCGGCCCGTAACGGCCTGCCTCAACCACGAACAGCACGACGTCCACCGAGGTCAACGTCGAGGTGACCGCGCGGTTCAGCGAACGGTTCAGCGCCGAGCCGTGCCGGGTTTGGAAGCCGGGCGTGTCGACAAAGATGAATTGTGCATCGCCCAACGTCCGGATACCGGTGATCCGGTGCCGCGTGGTTTGCGCCTTGCGTGACGTGATGCTAACCTTTTGCCCAACGAAAGCGTTCATCAGCGTCGACTTGCCGACATTGGGGCGCCCAACGATCGCGATCATGCCGCAACGGAAACCGGTTTGTTCAAGAGTCGAATTCATGGCAAGCGGACCTGCAGGAAATACCGCTGACGTGGGCGCGTAGCGCCCGACCTCGGCTGTCGGGTTCAAAGAGTAAAGCGCGGCAGGTCATGCTGCGACAGGCCGCCTTGGCACGGTCGCGGTCACGCGCCGGCATCGGCCTTGCGCGGCGTCGAATGAGGCGCCGTATCGCGGGGCTCATCGAGCGCCTTTCCGGACCCGGCCGGCACATCAGCAACCACGGTGGCGGTGGCAATCGCTGCCGCCGCCTTGGCCAATGGCGCATCGGACGCTGCAGCCCCCTTGTCGGCCTGACGTGGCGCCCGCTCGACCGAATGATCAGCATGCGCGGCACGCATCATCGCGACGGCGCTCGGCACACCATTTGACGACGGCGCGCTGCTCACGCGCTCATGGTGATTGCCTCCCCGCTCCATCGGCTGCATCGCCCGCTCGGCGGGATGCGCGGCGCGCTCGGCGCGGCCCAGCTGCTCGGCCTTGCGGTCCAACTTGAGGCGTAAATCGAGCGCGCCCTGCACTCCGGTGCCATGCGACGGTGCGCCCTCAGATTCGCGCTTGGCGGCGCGTGCCGCGCTCTTCGATCGCTTCGGCTTGCCGAGCAACTGCGGCGCCACCGCCATCACTTCTTCAAGCGCCTTTTTTGCGGCAGCCTGCTCGGCCGCGCGCCGACTGGCACCGGTGCCAAACACCTTGACCTCGAGCTTCGGCACCGTGCACTCGACCTCGAACTGCTGATTGTGGGCGGCGCCCGTGGTCGCAATCACCGCGTAGCTCGGCAATGCGATCTTGTGGCCCTGCAAATACTCCTGCAACAGCGTCTTGGCATCCTTGCCCAGCGTGCGCGGATCGATATGATCCAAAATGGGGACATAGAGTCGTTTGATCACCGTTTGCGCCGCGTCGAATCCCCCATCCAGGAAGATCGCACCGAGCACTGCCTCAAACGTGTCAGCCAAGATCGACGGCCGTCGGAAGCCGCCGCTGCGCAATTCCCCCTCGCCGAGCCGCAACGCCTCTGCAATATTCAGCGCCTGGGCAATTTCGTATAGCGACTGTTGCTTGACCAAGTTTGCCCGCACGCGGGATAGGTCGCCTTCATCGAGTTTGCCAAAACGTTGGAACAAAAGGGCCGCCACCACGCAGTTGAGGACCGAATCGCCAAGGAATTCGAGCCGCTCGTTATGCGTGGCACTGTGGCTGCGGTGAGTCATCGCCTGCCGCAACAATTCCGCATTGCGAAATTCGTAGTGCAGCCGGCTTTCCAGCGGTGACAAAGACATGGATAGAAGTATAACGCGTGCCGCAGCCTGAGCCGAGCAACGCTCAGGCGTCATTCGAACGAGCCGATCCGCTTCAGGTTCGAGAAATTCAGCCAGATGAAGAACGCACGGCCGACCAGGTTGCGGTCAGACACAAAGCCCCAGTAGCGGCTGTCGGCACTATTGTCCCGGTTGTCGCCCATCACGAAATAGTGGCCCGGCGGCACCTTGCAAATCACACCGCGGTCGTTGTAGTGGCAATTGTCGCGATAGGGATAATCGTCTGCGCCAATCACGAACGGCGGCACGGCCGGATCATTGAGCAACGCATGGCGCTTGCCCCCGAGCGTCTCGCTGTACTGCTTGACGTATTTGGCTGGCTGCCCCATCGACAGCCGGTCCTCATCCAGATAATCCGACAGCGGCGTTTTAAGCACCACCTCGCCATTGATCATCAGGCGCTTGTCCTGGTACGCGACCACGTCGCCCGGCACGCCGACAACGCGCTTGATGTAATCGACCGACTCGTCCTTCGGATAGCGAAATACAATGACGTCGCCGCGCTGTGGGTCTCGATTCGAGATGATCTTCTTATCGATGATCGGCAAGCGGATCCCGTAATCGTACTTGTTGACCAGGATGAAGTCGCCGACAAGCAGCGTGGGCACCATCGAGCCGGACGGAATCTTGAACGGCTCGACGATGAATGAACGCAGCACGAAGACTAGCAGGATCACCGGAAAGAAGCTCGCCGAATACTCGAGCCACCACGGCTGGCGCAGCCGTTCTTCGCGCAGCCTTGCCCGTGTGCGGGCGGCATTTTCGTCGCGAAAGCGCTCATCCATGCGCTGTTGCTGCTGATCGAACGCGTGCGCGGCGGCATCCGCGGCCCGCCGGCGCTGAGGAAGAAAAACCAGCTTGTCCGCTACCCATGCAATGCCGGTCAACACGACCAGGATAAAGAGGATCAGCGCAAAATTCATGGAGATTCCGTTTTTCGGTTATTTGTCTTCGACTTTGAGAATAGCGAGAAATGCCTCTTGAGGAATCTCGACGCTGCCGACCTGCTTCATCCGCTTCTTGCCTTCTTTTTGCTTTTCGAGCAGTTTCTTCTTGCGCGTGATGTCGCCACCATAGCATTTAGCCAGCACGTTCTTGCGCAGCGCCTTAATGTTCTCGCGCGCAATGATGTGCGCGCCGACGGCCGCCTGGATCGCAACATCGTACATCTGCCGGGGGATGATTTCGCGCATCTTCGCGGCTACCTCGCGACCGCGATACTGCGACTGCGATCGATGCACAATCACCGACAGTGCATCGACTTTGTCGCCGTTGATCAGCATATCGACCTTGACCACATCCGATGCCCGATATTCCTTGAACTCATAGTCCATCGACGCGTAGCCGCGCGATACGGACTTGAGCCGATCGAAGAAGTCCAGCACGATCTCAGCCATCGGTATCTCATAGGTAAGTTGCACCTGGCGACCGTGGTAGGTCATGTTGACCTGATTGCCGCGCTTGCTCGTGCATAGCGTGATCACCGCGCCGACATAGTCCTGTGGCATATACAGGTTCACCGTCACGATCGGCTCACGGATCTCGGCGATCTTGGATGGCTCAGGCATCTTCGCCGGGTTCTCGACCATCACCATCGAGCCGTCCTGCATCAGCACCTGGTACACGACGGTCGGCGCCGTCGTGATCAAATCCATGTTGAATTCGCGCTCGAGCCGCTCCTGCACGATTTCCATGTGCAGCAAGCCTAGGAAGCCACAGCGAAAGCCGAAGCCCAGCGCCTGCGAGACCTCGGGTTCGTATTGCAGCGACGCATCGTTGAGCTTGAGTTTCTCAAGCGACTCGAGCAACGCATCGTACTGGTTGGCCTCGACCGGATACAGCCCGGCGAACACCTGCGGCTTGACTTCCTTGAAGCCCGGCAACGGTTCAGCCGCCGGCTTTGCCAAATGGGTGATCGTGTCGCCAACCTTCGCGGCCGTCAATTCCTTGATGCCCGCGATCACGAACCCGACTTCGCCCGCGCACAAGACGTCACGGTTTTGCGACTTCGGTGTGAACACGCCCACGTGCTCGACCGGATGCTGCGCACCGGTCGCCATCATCCTGATCTTGTCTTTCGGGCGCAACGCGCCATTGATGATGCGCACCAGCATCACGACGCCGACGTAATTGTCGAACCACGAGTCGATGACCAGCGCCTGCAGCGGCGCCTGCGCGTCGCCGCGAGGCGGCGGCACCTTGGCGATCAGCGCCTCGAGCACGTCCTGCACGCCCAGACCCGTCTTCGCGCTGCACTGCACTGCGTCCGTGGCGTCAATGCCGATCACATCTTCGATTTCGGCCATCGCGTTGTCCGGGTTCGCCGCGGGCAAATCGATCTTGTTGAGCACCGGCACGACCTCGACACCCAACTCGATCGCGGTATAGCAGTTTGCGACGGTCTGCGCTTCGACCCCCTGGCTCGCATCGACGACCAGCAGTGCACCCTCGCAGGCGGATAACGAACGGCTCACCTCATAGGAAAAGTCGACGTGGCCCGGTGTGTCGATCAGGTTCAAGTTATAAACACGACCATCCCGCGCCCGGTACGTCAACGCGGCGGTCTGCGCCTTGATCGTGATGCCGCGCTCGCGCTCCAAATCCATCGAGTCGAGCACTTGCGCTTCCATTTCGCGGTCCGACAGGCCACCGCACAGCTGGATAATGCGGTCAGCAAGCGTCGATTTACCGTGATCGATGTGCGCGATGATCGAAAAATTACGAATATGATCCATTCAATGTCGATCAAGCGAAAAAGGCGCGCTCGGACAAAAGCGGAGCACGCCTTGCGATAAAGTCAAGAATCCGCGCATTTTAGCGGAAAACGCATCCGATCAGGCTGGACCCGCGGGCCATCGCCCCGCATCGAAGCTCGCCAGCGCCCGCGCGACGCGCACAGGGTCGAGCCGGTGACGGCACAACTCGACGCCGTCTAACAGCAGCACGGGTACTGCCTCGTCATACTGCGCTTGTAGCACCGGATCCGCGTCGATGTCGACCACCTCGACGGCGATGCCGCTCGTGCTGGGCCACATCGCATCGAGCTGCGCCCGCATGTCGTCGCACAGATGACACCATGCGCGGCCGTACAGCGTCAGGCGGGGCAGGCGGTGCAAGCCGTGCGCCATCATCGAGCGTCAGCCCGCATTACTTCTGCGCCGGCGTGGGCCGCGGCCTGACCGGGACGAACTGCGTGTTATCACCGCGGCGCACCAGCAACGCCGCGGCCTTTTGCGGATCGAGTTGCTGCACGAGCGACTCGAATTGTTTCGTATTCGAGACGTCAGTATCGCCGATTCGCAAGATGATGTCGCCCCGCTGCAACCCTGCGCGGGCCGCTGGACCGTGCACGCCCTCGACCTGCACGCCGCCTTTCAGATTCATCGATTTAAGCTGCTCCGGCGACAGGTCGCTAACCGCCAGCCCAAGCTGGTTCGATGCACGCTCGCGCGGCGGCGCGCGGCGGCTAGTTTGCGCCTTCGCCGTCTTGTCCGGCTGCATCTCGGCCACGACGACCGACAAATCCTTCGTTTGGCCCTTGCGCCAGATCGTCAGCGTCGCCTGGGTACCGGGCTTGGTTTCGCCCACCATCCGCGGCAGGTCTGTCGCCGTGTCCACATTGCGTCCATTGAACTTCAGGATGATGTCCCCCGGCTGCACGCCGGCCTTGTCGGCCGGGCCGTCCGCCTCGACGCTGGACACCAGCGCGCCTTGCGCCTTAGGCAGACCCAGCGAGTCCGACACGTCCTTGGTCACTTCGCCGATCGCCACCGCGATCCGGCCCCGCACAACCCGCCCGTTGACCTTGAGTTGGTCTGCGACGCGCATTGCCTCGTCGATCGGGATGGCAAACGAGATCCCCATAAAACCGCCGGTACGGCTATAGATTTGCGAGTTAATGCCAATGACCTCGCCCTGCATGTTGATTAACGGCCCGCCCGAATTGCCGGGATTGACTGCGACGTCGGTTTGGATGAACGGCAAATAGTCGCCGGTATCACGCCCCTTCGCGCTGACGATGCCGGCCGTGACCGTGTTGTCCAGCCCGAAGGGGGAGCCGATCGCCACGACCCATTCCCCGACCCGGACCTTGTTCGAATCGCCGATCGTCACCGTCGGCAAGCTCGCCGCATTGATTTTCACGAGCGCCACGTCGGTGCGCTCGTCCACGCCGATCAACTTTGCCTTGAATTCGCGTTTGTCGGTCAGCGTCACATAAATCGTGTCCGCGTCATCCACCACATGCGCATTAGTCATCACATAGCCGTCGGCCGACAGGATAAAGCCAGAGCCCACGCCGCTGCTCTGCTCCGAGTCCGACGGATCTGAATCGCCGCCCCCGCCCCCTCCGCGCGGCGGGTTCGGCTTGCCTGGCTGCTGTGGCAACGGAATACCGAAGAAGCGCCGGAAGAACTCGGACATGTCGCCGTCATCCAGCCCGGGGGGCAAGCCCGTCGCGCCCTGTTGCTGCGCATGCGTCGCCGTGCGGATATTGACGACCGCTGGGCCGACCTTGTCGACCAGGTCCGTGAAATCGGGCAGGCTGGCGGCGGCTGGCGCCGCGGCTGCGCACGGGGACACCAACGGGATACAGATGGCCATGGCGGCCGCGAGCAGGAATCTGCGCACCGGATGGATACTCATATTGTCGATAAAAAGAAAGAGACCGCGCGAACTATCGAGGAGCCTTATATTCTATGGCAGAAGTGAACTGTTGCAGCGTCGTCATCGGTACTTCGCCCAACGCGGTGATCCAATAATCACCATGACGCTTGACCAGGATGTGCGTGGCTCCGCTCGCACCCGAGCCTTCCTTGCGGGAATTGCGCTCGAATGGCTCAACGAAAATCGAGATCGCACAAAGCCCATCAGAAAACACCGCCTGATCCACGGCAATGGGCGACGACGACGGATCGCGCGCAGCCATCGGCCGGCGCAGTTCCCGTACCTTGCGAAACCCGGGAATCTGATTCGGCAGTTGCCAGCCCGCTGCTTCCATGTTGACCGGCTCCACCGGGGGACGCACGCAACCGGATGCGTTGCGCACGGCCTGGGCAATCGCGTTGCGGTCCGCCGTCACGCCGAGCCGGACCTGTGAAAAGGCAACCTGCTCGAGCACCTGCCCGTCGCTGTCCAGCGTCTGCTCGCGCAACAGCAGGCCGGTCTTCTGGTCGGCCCATAACTTGTACGTGTAGCGCAGCGCGTCCTTCGGACGCAATTCGATCACGGTCGCGTCAAGTCCGGCGACACGGTCGGCCCCCAGCAGCTGCGGATCGTAGACACTCAATACGCGGTCGCTGCTCGCAGACAATAGCGCGGGGAACGAATCCTTGCTCTGCCGATGCTCGAACACGCACAGCTTGCGCTCGGGCACGAACGTGTAGACCTCGTCGTTGTGCCGCAGCATCCGGCGCGGCTTGCCGTCCAAGCTTTCCAGCCTTTCATATTCGCCGTCACCATGATCCGCGAAATGCACGATGCTGGATGACTGCACCGCCGAACCGCGCTGGTAGACGAAAATCCCTTCGTAGCTCTGCTGCTGTGCTGCCTGGTGGATCCGATTCAGCCAAGTGGCCGCCTGGCGCCGTGGGACGAGCGAGTCGTCGGTGCGCGACTGAACGTGGACGGCCGCGCAGACCAGCGAAATGAATACGGCTGCGACGAACATCGTTCCCCGCAGCCGCCCCCGTGCGTCGATTGTTTTTGACCGCTGAAGCTGCATCAGTTTATTGGCCCTCGGAAACCGCGGCGGCACGGATCAAAGGTGTGGCGGATTGGACCATCGGCTGCTGCGCGAACTGCTGGTGCGCGGCCAGATATTGATCTAGATTCGCATCGCGAACAATGCTCGCATCCTGGATGCCCTGCGGCACGCTGCCATCCACCGGCGTGGACGCCAATGCGACGCGCTGCATTGCATCCGAACCCGGCTCGCTGACCAAAGCAACTTGTGCCGTTGTGCCTGCACTGCCAAGGCCCTGCAGTTGCGGCACGACCACCCAACTCAGCGTCGCGGCGGCAGCGGCCACCGCGAACACTGGCAACACGCGGCGCCGTAACGCCAGCGTGTGCCGCATGTTGGTCCGCCATGCCGACGGCGCCAACACGTGCGGCTCATTGGCCAGTCGCGCAGAAAACCGGGCAACGAACGCTGCGCTCTTCGCGGCATCCTCGGCTAACTCGTCGGAGCGTAGTGCATCACCAATCAGATGATAGTTGATCCACAGGGCCCGCCCGTCGGCATCCAGCGTCGACAGGAACTCGGCCAGCCTATGTGACACGCGCGCGCGCGCCGCGCGCCCCCCGCTTTCCAGCGACTCACCATCCAGCGCGGCGGAAATACGCTCGGCAACCGAAATGTGGCTCGCCGACTCGTTCATTTGCAATGGAACGGACCCCATGATGCTCCCCATCTGACTGACAACCCCGTAGACTCCCCCGCTCGACCCTTACCGCTACCACCGCTTTCCTTCGGGAGTATCCAGCAACGGGCGCAACTTTGTCGCAATAGCTTCGCGAGCCCGAAAAATCCGCGACCGAACGGTGCCGATTGGGCAACCCATCATCTCGGCGATTTCCTCGTAACTCAGTCCTTCGATCTCGCGCAGCGTGATCGCCGTGCGCAACTCCTCGGGCAACAGCGCCATCGCGGCGTTGACTGTCTGTGCGATCTGCTTGCTCATCAACACTGATTCAGGCGTGTTGATATCTCTTAGTTGGTCGGCATCGGAGAAAGTTTCAGCCTCCTCCGCGTCCGCTTCCGTGGATGTCGGCGCACGCCGACCCTGCGTCGCAAGGTAATTCTTTGCGGTGTTAACGGCGATCCGGTACAACCACGTATAGAACGCGGACTCGCCGCGAAATTGCGGCAACGCGCGATATGCCTTAATGAACGCGTCCTGCGCGACGTCCTCAACTTCTGCGGGATCGCGCACGAGGCGCGAAATCAGCCTGATGATCTTGCGGTGGTATTTGGCGACCAGGAGTTCGAACGCGGCTTTGTCGCCTTTCTGGACGCGCTCGACCAGCGCCTGGTCGATTTCTTTTTCGCTCACCTGAAAAATCCGTTGTCTATATAGATTGCGACGCGAAAGGACGCCTATTGTAGCGCCCCCGCGGGCAGGCAAGCGTTACAACGGTTACAAGGGGCCGCGCGGGCGCACTGCGGGGCAACGACTCATCCCGGCCGCCGGCGCTGACGTGCCAGCGCGATCGCCAACTCGCGGAAATGGGACGGCTCGATTGCATCCGCCGCGATCAGCACCGAACCCGGTCCTGCACTGTGCCACGTCGCCCGCTCGTCGTCAGGCGCCAGGCGCAGCACCAGCAGGCCAGCAGCAGGACGCGCATGCCCAAGGATCCGGTGATATCGCACCGGCGCGCCCTGACGGTGCCACGTGACCGCACCGTCCGGCCCGACTTTGATCGCAACGGGCCGCTTGCGTTCCTGCCACTGCGAAAAAACGGCCAATACGAGCGCCACCGCGAGCGCTGCCGCTGCGGCGGCGATGAGACCGATGCGCGGCACCAGCGCCAGCATCACCGCCAGCGCGCACGCGCACGCGGCGGCCACGCCCAACGCCGCGAGCATCCGCGAGTGCCGCAAAACCATCGCGTCGTCGCACGCCGTCGATGCGATACCGGAGTGCGGCGGCGGCGCGGACCGGGACTCTGCGAAGATGGTGCGATCCGTCATCAGACGCGCTTGAACACCAGCGTACCGTTCGTGCCGCCGAAGCCGAACGAGTTCTTCAGCGCGACGTCGATCTTCATTTCCCGCGCGGTATTCGCGCAGTAATCCAGGTCGCACGCCGGATCCTGATTGAAAATGTTGATCGTCGGCGGCGATACTTGGTGATGGAGCGCCAACACGGTGAACACCGACTCCAGACCGCCTGCGCCGCCAAGCAGGTGGCCAGTCATCGACTTCGTCGAGTTCACGACCATGTGCTTCACGTGGTCGCCGAACGTGCGCTTGATGCCGATAGTCTCCGCCAGGTCGCCCAACGGCGTCGACGTGCCATGGGCATTCAGGTAGTGGACTTCATCCAAGTTCACGCGCGCGTTCTTCAACGCCGCCAGCATGCAACGGCGCGCGCCATCACCGTCCTCGAGTGGCGCCGTGATGTGGTGCGCGTCAGCGCTCATGCCATAGCCGGCGACCTCGGCATAGATCTTCGCGCCGCGCGCCTTCGCGTGCTCGTATTCTTCGAGCACCATGACGCCAGCACCTTCGCCCAGCACGAAGCCGTCACGATCTTTGTCCCACGGACGGCTGGCAGTGGCCGGATCATCGTTACGCTGCGACAGCGCGCGCGCGGCGGCAAAGCCGCCGATGCCCAGCGGCGACACGGTCGCTTCTGCGCCGCCGGCCAGCATCATGTCGGCATCCCCATATTCGATCAACCGTGCCGCCTCGCCAATGCAGTGCAAGCCGGTCGTGCATGCAGTCACGATCGCCAGGTTCGGCCCCTTGAGACCGTAGCGCATCGACAGGTGACCGGAAATCATGTTAATGATCGAGGCCGGAACGAAGAAAGGAGAAATCCGCCGTGGCCCGCGGTTGAGCATCTCGGTTTGCGTGACTTCGATCATCGGCAAGCCGCCAATGCCCGAGCCGACAACCACACCGATACGCTCCAAGTCCTCGCTTGCCGTGTCGATGCCCGCGTCCGTCATGGCCTGCACGCCGGCCGCAAAGCCGTAGTGGATAAACGTATCCATGTGGCGGGCCTCTTTGGCCGCCATGTAGTCCTCGACCTTGAAGCCCTTAACTTCACCGGCAAAACGCGTCGAAAAATTCGATGCGTCAAACTTCGTGATGTTCGCGATCCCCGATTTGCCAGCAACCAGGTTCGCCCAACCGTCGACAACGTTATTGCCAACGGGCGAAATCAGCCCAAGGCCGGTAACTACCACACGACGACGGCTCACGATATTCCCTTTTTCATACATAATAGAAAATCAAAAGCCACAGCGGCCGCACGGGAATCCGTGAGCCCTGTGGCCGCGACCTGCGACAAAAAACCCAGACGCTCAGGCCTTGACGTTAGCCCGAGCGTAGTCGATTGCCTGCTGAACCGTCGTGATCTTCTCGGCTTCCTCATCCGGAATCTCCATGCCGAACTCGTCTTCCAGCGCCATCACGAGCTCGACAGTGTCCAGCGAATCAGCACCCAAATCGTTGACGAACGAAGCCTCGTTCTTGATTTCCGCGTCAGCCACGCCGAGCTGTTCTGCGACGATCTTCTTGACGCGCTGTTCGATGTTGTCCATGCATCCCTCCAGGGAAAATGAGTTCAAAAATGCAAGTGCGCGCATTTTATCAGGTTTGTCCCGCAAAAAATGACGCGCGACCAGTTTCGCCGCAACCCTTGCGAGCACCGCAGCAAGTGCAGCCAGCACCCGTCAGGACATGTACATGCCGCCATTGACGTGCAACGTCGTGCCCGTAATGTATCCCGCCTGCGCCGAAGCGAGGAATGCAACCGCGTGGGCGACGTCTTCCGGCGCACCCAGCCGGCCTAATGGAATCTGCGCGTCGAGCGCCGCGCGCTGCGCCTCGGGCAACACGCGGGTCATATCCGTGTCGATGAAACCCGGCGCCACGCAGTTGACGGTGATGTTACGGCTGCCAATCTCGCGCGCCAGCGCCCGCGTCATGCCGGCCACCCCCGCCTTGGCCGCTGCGTAATTGACCTGCCCCGGATTACCGGTTGAGCCGACGACGGACGTAATGCTGATGATGCGCCCGCCGCGCGCCTTCATCATCGGCCGCAGTACGGCGCGCGACAGGCGAAATACAGCCTTTAGGTTGGTGTCAATCACCGCGTCCCACTCATCGTCCTTCATCCGCATTGCAAGCTGGTCCTGCGTGATGCCGGCGTTGTTCACTAGGATATTCAATGCCCCGAACTCCTTGACCACCGAATTGACCAGCGCATCGGCCGCGAGGCCGTCGTTGACGTCCAGTACCGCGCCGCGACCGACAATGCCCTCGGCGCGCAACGTGTCACTGATCGCCGCCGCTCCATTGTCGGACGTGGCGGTGCCAATTACCGTCGCACCGGCACGCCCGAGCACGAGCGCAATCGCACGGCCGATGCCGCGCGATGCGCCGGTGACCAGCGCAATCTGTTTGTCGAGCGATTTTTCCATCCCGTCTTGGCTCCGAATCGAATGATGAATCCCGGTGACAGCCCGGCATTCAACCTTGCAACAGTTTCAATGTATCGTCGAGCGACGCCGAATCGACGATTGCGCCGCCCACCAGGTTGGCATCAATGCGCCGCGTCAACCCGGCCAACACCTTGCCAGGGCCGCACTCAATCACATGCGTGATCTGCTGCGCGGCGATCGCGCGCACGCATTCGACCCAGCGTACCGGCCCGGCGGCCTGGCGTACCAGCGCATCCTTAATGCCGGCTGGATCCGACACCATCGCCACATCGATATTGTTGACCACCGGAATCTGCGGCGCACGCACGTCGACATCGGCCAGATACTCGCGCAGGCGCTCAGATGCCGGTTTGAGTAGCGACGAATGAAACGGCGCTGACACGGGCAGCAACACCGCACGCTTTGCGCCCTTGGCCTTGGCGATCTCGCACGCCTTGTCCACGGCAGCCTTGTGGCCAGCGATCACGACCTGCGCCGGCGCATTGAAGTTGACCGCCTCGACGATGCCGGCCGCCCCCGCTTCCGAGCATGCGGCGCGCACCGCGTCATCATCCAGCCCCAGGACCGCCGCCATCCCCCCGGCCCCGACCGGCACCGCCTGTTGCATCGCCTGCGCGCGAAAGCGCACCAGCGGCAACGCGTCACGAAATGTGATCGCGCCCGCGGCGACCAGTGCCGTGTATTCGCCGAGGCTGTGGCCGGCAACGACCGCCGGTGCCGCGCCGCCGGCTTGTTGCCACACGCGGTAAATCGCGTAGGCGGCGGTGAGCATCACAGGCTGCGTATGGGTGGTCAGGTTCAGTTCGTCGACCGGCCCCTGTGCGATCAGGCGGCCGATATCCTGGCTCAGCGCATCGGACGCTTCTTCGAGCGTCGCCTTTACAACAGGATGATCACCAAATGCATTGAGCATGCCGATCGATTGCGAGCCTTGCCCGGGGAAAACGAACGCGAACTTCATATCGTCCTCGAATAGAAAAAAGCAGCGAAACGGCATGCGCTCGGACAGCGCACCAAGCACCTGCGCATGCTGTACACGCGTCTACATACGGATGACTGCCGCACCCCAGGTAAATCCACCGCCAACGCCTTCGATCAGTACCCGATCACCGGGCTTGATGCGTCCGTCCCGCACTGCCACGTCCAGCGCGAGCGGAATCGATGCGGCCGACGTGTTGCCATGCTCGCCGACCGTCACAATCATGCGCTCCGATGGCAATCCGAGCTTGCGACACGTGCCTTGCATGATTCGGATATTGGCCTGATGTGGAATCAGCCAATCGACCTGGTCCGCAGACATATCGGCCTTAGCCAGCGCTTCGAGCGCCACCTTCTCGAGCACGTTTACCGCGAGTTTGAATACCGCGGGCCCGTCCATATGCAGAAACGCACTACCTTGGATAACACCGCCGTTGATGTTGCCTGGCGTGCATAAGATGCGCGCGTGGCTGCCGTCCGCGTGCAGTGCACTCGCCAGCAGCCCTGGCTGGTCCGAGGCGCCGAGCACGACGGCACCAGCGCCGTCGCCGAACAGCACGCAGGTGGTTCGGTCCTTGAAATCGAGCAGCCGTGAAAACGTTTCGGCGCCGATCACCAGCGCGTTGCGATGCGCGCCGCTGCGGATCAACCCGTCGGCCACCGCCAGCGCATAAGCGAACCCGGAGCACACTGCTTGCACGTCGAATGCCGCGCCACCGTTGCGGATGCCGAGCTTGTCCTGCAGCAGGCAGGCCGTACTCGGGAACACGAAGTCCGGAGTCGACGTGGCAACAATGATCAGCTCGATCGCCTGCAAATCGATGCCCGCCGCTGCGATCGCGCGCTGTGCGGCCACCAATGCAAGGTCGCTAGTGGCTTGCTCGGGCGACGCGAAATAACGGGCACGGATGCCCGTGCGCGTCACGATCCACTCATCGCTCGTCTCGACCCCCTGCTGCGCGAGCCGCTCGGCCAGCGCCTGGTTGGTGACGCGCGTCGGTGGTAAGTAGCTGCCGGTACCGAGCACGCGCGAGTAAATAGTGGAATGAACCATCATGCCTTCGGGGATAGCGCAGCCAACGGCTCAGGCGCGGATGATCCCGCGGGGCCGCCGGTGGTCGTATTGGAAAGTGCTTGTGCGCCGGACACGTCAGGTTCGCCAAAACCAGCGCCGGCCGCGCGAGCGAGCGGGTCGGCATTTTCCTCCAGCGCCCGCGTCAGACGCTCGAGAACGCCATTCTTGACGGCATCATACCCGCGTTTGATAGCCCATTCAAACGCGTACGCATCTGCCGAACCGTGACTCTTGATCACCAGATTGCGCAGGCCGAGCAGCGCGGCGCCGTTGTATTGACGCGAATCGACCCGCTTTTTGAAACGCGACAGCACCGGTAGCGCGAGCAGCGCCATGAGCTTCGTGGCCCACGAACGACTAAACTCTTCGCGAATCATGTCGGCAAGCATCCGCGCGAGTCCTTCGGACGTCTTCAACGCGACGTTGCCGACAAAGCCATCGCAAACGATCACGTCGACCGTGCCCTTGTAAATGTCGTTGCCCTCGACATTGCCGCGGAAATTGAGCGTGCTCGCGCGCAGCAGTTCGCCGGCGCGCTTGATGATATCGTTGCCCTTGATCACCTCTTCACCGATGTTCAGCAACCCGATCGACGGGCGGTCCTTACCCTCGATCGCAGACACCAGCGCGTGCCCCATCTCGGCGAATTGCAGCAAGTGCTGCGGCTCGCAGTCGACATTCGCGCCCAGGTCGAGCATTGTCGTGTAGCCATGCTGGTTCGGCAGGGCGAACGCGATCGCCGGCCGTTCGATGCCGGCCAGCGTCTTGAGCACGTAGCGCGACACCGCCATCAACGCGCCGGTGTTGCCGGCCGAGATGCAGGCTTGCGCATGACCCTCCTTCACCAGGTTCAACGCGACGCGCATCGACGAGTCCCTCTTCTTGCGCAATGCGACCTCGACGGAATCGTCCATCGCGACGACCTCGCTCGCATCGACGATCGACAGCGTCGGCATGTCGAGTGCCTTGCATCGCTTGAGCTGCGCGCGGATCGCGTCGTTCAAGCCCACCAGTACGAGTTGCGCATCTGGATGCGCACGCGCGAAACTGACCGCAGCGGGAACCGTCACGGTTGGACCGTGGTCGCCTCCCATGCAGTCGATTGTGATCTTTATAGTCATGGGATGCGGCGAATTTCAGGCACAAAAAAGCGGCAGATCAATGCCGCTTTCTTGACGAACCGATGGCAATTCAATCGCGAACGAAAGGTGAGGCAGGCGACCATTGCCGCCAGGCACTTAGTCGTTTTTGGTCTTGACGACCTTCTTACCGCGGTAGTAACCGTTCGGGCTAATATGGTGACGCAAATGGACTTCGCCGGTGCTCGGCTCGACGGCCAGCGGTGCGGCGCCCAGGAAATCGTGCGAGCGGTGCATGCCGCGCTTCGACGGCGACTTCTTGTTTTGCTGAACTGCCATGGTAACTCCAGAAAAATTTCGTCAATTTTAACACAGGTCCCCACCCCGCCTGCCACCCGCCAAACAGCGGATGACAGGCCGGCGCGACCGGCCTGGCCTCTGGGCCGCGCCCGCCCACTCAATGCGTCGGTCCGGACTTCGGCCCGCCACCCTTGAGCGCCTTGAGCGCGGCAAATGGATGCTCGCATTGCGTTTCGTCACCAGCCGGCGATTCGCCGGCCTCAGCATCGGGATCGCGCGCATGCTCGCCCGCCGCGCCGGTCACCAGGCTCTCGTGTATCTGGTTGCAGATCTTATGCTTCGGTACCAGCGGCAACGACAACAACAATTCTTCCTCGATCAACTCGACAAAATCGAACTGACGCGAACCTACGATCACATCAAATGACGTGTCGTCGAGCGCACGCTCATCCGCCTCATCGTCGCTCTCGACGATCCGGTATTCGGCATCGATGTCCAGTGGCACGCGAAACGGTTCCATGCAACGCTGGCACTGCAGCCAGATTGCGCCATGCACGGCCACCCGCAGGCACGGCTCATCGAGCACGGTGCCATCGGGCTGCAGTTCGCGCACCGATCCACCCTGCGCGTGCCAGCGCAACGCCGAATCATAATCGCCGAGCGTCACCGCGTCGGCGGGCACTTCGGCTGCCAGCCGGGCCAACTCGCCAACGTCGAACTGTCCCATCGCTTGCCGACCTGTTCGCGCAAACTCGAACAGGTCCAGCGCATGCAGGTTGAGCGCCGCCTCACGGCCGGTCGACGCGTCTTGCTTGTCCGTTGACTCCGCCACCTGGACCTCCTCCCGCGTCATCCCTCATCCCGCTAACAGGCGCAGCCGGTATCGCCGGCCGCCGCGCCGCGACAGACATTTATGGACCGCACCGATGAAAAGCCCGGTATCATACCGCTTTTGTCTTTACGCGTCAAACACTTAAGCCGGCACCTGGCGCGCGCTCGTGCAACGCGCCGCGCGCCAGGTGCCGGCCGTGGTTAAATCGCGCATTCCGGACCGCTTCCGCCCATGCAGCCCCTATCCGCTCCAATCGCCGCGCGCCGGCTGATTCTTGCTTCCAGCTCCCCGTACCGGCGCGCACTGCTCCAGCGGTTGCGCGTGACTTTCGACGTCGACGTGCCAGACATCGATGAAACGCCATTGCCGCATGAAGCGCCGGCCGGCACCGCCCTGCGACTGGCCGAGGCCAAGGCCCGCGCCGTGGCCGCGCGCAGCGGCGATGCGCTGGTGATCGGCTCGGATCAGGTCGCCACGCTCGCCGGCCGGCAAATCGGCAAACCCGGGGACCACGCGCGCGCACTCGAGCAGCTACGCACGATGCGCGGGCGCGACGTCGAGTTTCACACCGCGCTGTGCCTCTATGACCCGCGCAACGACACCGCACGCTGCACCGACGTCGTCACACGGGTACGCTTTCGCAATTTGCCCGATACGGAACTAGACGCTTACTTGCAGATGGAACGACCCTACGACGTCGCCGGCAGCGCCAAGTCGGAAGGGCTGGGGATCACCTTGCTGGAGGCGGTCGACAGCGACGACCCCACGGCCTTGATCGGCCTGCCGCTGATCGCGCTGACCGACATGCTGCGCCAGGCCGGTGTGACGCTGCTGGGCACCGCCGACGCCGCCTCCGAAGCACCGGAGCAGGCGCGATGACTGGCGTGCTGTACCTGGTGCCCAATGCGTTGGGCGACACCGCAGCGCTGGCAGGTGTGCTGCCCGAACCCGTGCGCGCGCTCGCGGCACGACTGACCTATTATGTCGGCGAAAACGCGAAAAGCACGCGGGCATTCCTGAAAAAAACGGGTGGCACTATTCCGATCCAGGACATCGAGATTCGCGAATTGAACGTCAATACGCCGGCGAACGCAATCGATGCGCTGCTCGCACCGATCATCGCAGGCTGCGACGGCGGGCTGCTGTCCGAAGCCGGGTGTCCGGCTGTAGCCGATCCAGGTGCGCTGCTGGTGCGCCGGGCGCACGAGCGCGGCATCCGGGTCGTGCCACTGGTCGGACCCAGTTCGATCCTGCTGGCGCTGATGGGCTCCGGCTTGAACGGCCAGAGCTTTGCCTTTCACGGCTACCTGCCGGTGGATGCCGCGCAACGCACGAAGAAGCTGCGCGAGCTAGAGCAGCAGTCGCGCCGGGCCCGGCAGACACAGATTTTTATCGAAACCCCTTATCGCAACCGTGTGATGCTCGATGTGCTGGCAAGCGCGTGCGCGCCGGACACACTCGTGTGTGTGGCCGTCGACCTGACGCTACCGGATGAGCAAATCGTCACCCGGCCAGTGTCAGTGTGGCGTAAAGAGCCGATCGAACTGCATAAACGACCGGCCATTTTTCTGATGTTGGCGAACTGACAGCGACTTGGCGCGCGGGGACAACCGAACCCCGCATGCCCCTCCCAAGTCAACGCGTAGCAAGACTGTGCCCGGTCCACGGCCCAACGTCCAAGTTGACAGCCAGACTCAACGTAGGTTTGGCGCGGCGCCGAGCGCCAGCACACGAAGTGCCGCGCCGCCAACCGCCGCGCCGAACTTGCGGGCCACGCGATCGGTGATGCTCTCCTTGACCGTATAGTCGACAATATCCGGTGCCTTGATGACCTCGCGAGCGACATAGTCGATACTGCCGAACCCATCGGCCAACCCGAGTTCGACGCTCTTATCGCCGGTCCAGAATAGCCCAGAAAACACGTCCGGCGTTTCCTTCAGCCGCTTACCCCGACCTTGTCGCACCGCAGTAATAAACTGCGCATGGATATCATCGAGCATGCGCTGCGCATGCTGCTTCATTTTGTCGCTCTCGGGCGAGAACGGATCGTAGAACCCCTTGTTCTCACCGGACGTGTGCATCCGGCGCTCGATACCGAGCTTGTTCATCAGCCCGGTGACGCCGAACCCGTCCATCCGCACGCCGATCGAGCCGACGATACTGGCCTTGTCCACGTAAATCTTGTCGGCCGCCGCCGCCACATAGTAGCCACCCGATGCGCACATGTCCTCGACCACCACATATAGCGGCTTGGACGGATACTTGTTGCGCAAACGGCGGATCTCGGCGTTGATGATGCCGGCCTGCACCGGGCTGCCGCCTGGGCTGTTGATCCGCAGAATCACCCCGGCGGTATGCGAGTCGTCGAAGGCATTTTGCAACGCGGTATCGATGTTCTCCGCGCTCGCATTCGAGTTCGCCGCAATCTCACCGTCCAGTGAAACCAGTGCCGTATGACGTGCGGCCGAAACCGAACGTTCACCCGACAGGCTGAACACGCTCCAAGTGAGCGCGCTCAACACGGCGAGGAACGCGCCGCGAAAAAAAATCCGCCAGCGGCGCGCCGCCCGCTGCTCGCGGATGGCCGCCAGCGCGACGCGCTCAAGCGCATCGCGCTGCCAATCGTCGGGCGTACGGCCGACGGCGTCGGCCCGTCCCTGCTGGGCGGGCGTAGAGGTTCGCGGGTTGTCGTCAGTCGAATAGTCGGTCATGCGCAATCAAGTCCTGCTTCAAGGGAAAGAGGTCGGATTTCATCGTCGGGCAACCAGAAGACGGCTGGCCCATCGGCCATGTCGCGCTCCTGAACCTGAAGCGGGCGCAGCCGACCACCACGACAGGGGCCGCCGACACAGTGCCCAGTGCCGGGCGCATAGGTTGCGCCGTGCGTGGCGCATATCAAGTATAAGCGCGATCTTTCAAAGAACTCGCCCTCGGCCCAGTCCAGCTCCATCGGCACATGCGCGCACCGGTTTAGATAGCCGTGGACCACGCCGTTATAACGGACAAAGAAAACGGTTGCCAGCACACCACCTGCCAGCGCGGCGCATCGGATGCCGCGGCCGCGTTCGGCGAGTTCGTGCGAAGCGCAAATACGAACAGGTTGCATGAAGTTAGCGCAATTTCTGGGAAAACCCCGGCTTGACGCGACGACGGGCATCCACTCGTGCCTCGGTCATCACCTATTCGCGCGCGCCGGTCATCCGTGCTCGCGCAGCCAATCGGCCAACGACGTGACATCGGCGGCGCAAAAGCGCGGCTCCAGCTTGACCAGTTGTTCGGCTGGATGGGCGCCATAGGATACCGCCACGGCGGCGGCCCCGGCGTTGGCCGCCATCTGCAGGTCGTGCGTCGTGTCGCCAATCATCAAGGTACGCGTAGCACCTTGCCCCAATTCCCGTGTCAATTCATGCAGCATTGCCGGATGGGGCTTTGAAAACGTCTCGTCCGCGCAGCGGGTCGCATCGAACATCGTCATCAACCGGACCGAGTCCAGCGCGCGGTTCAGCCCGACTCGCGATTTGCCGGTCGCCACCGCGAGCAGATAGCCCGCACCGCGCAATTCGTCCAACATCTCGCGCACGCCGGCGAACAACTCGATATGCGGGTCACCGCTCAGATAATGGAACCGGTAGCGCTGCGCAAGACGCGGATAGTCGATCGGATCGAGCATGGGCGCAGCGATCTGCAACGCGTCGCGCAACCCCAGCCCAATGACATAGCTCGCCGACAACGCGTCAGGCACTGGCAAGCCGAGGTCGCGACACGCCCGCTGGATGCTACGCGTGATGTGCGCGGTTGAGTCCATCAGCGTGCCGTCCCAGTCGAACACGATCAAGTCAAACTGTTTGCGTGTCATCCGCGCTCAACGTATCCGTCAATTGTTGCAAAAAATTACCGCATTCGGCTGGCAGCGGCGCCTCGAACGCTAGCGGCATGCCGCTAGTCGGGTGCTTAATGCTCAGCCGCCACGCATGCAGGAACATCCGGCGCAATCCGGGCCGGGCGCCGGGACGAGCAAGATCCTTGTTCAGCGGAAAATCCCCATACTTGTCGTCACCGACGATCGGCAAGCCCAGATGTGCGAGATGGACCCGAATCTGATGGGTCCGGCCGGTCTTCAGTTCCGCCTCCAACAATAAATAGTCGCCCAGACGCCGGCGCAGGTTAAAGATCGTATGCGAGGCCAGTCCGTCGGGCTGCACGCGAACCCGCCGCTCGCCGTCGGCGGTTAAGTACTTGTGCAGCGGCGCCTTCACTGCGCGACGCACGCCCCAGTGTGCGGGCCACGCGCCCCGCGCGCACACTAGGTAGCGCTTATCCAGCCGGCCCTCGCGGATCTGCTCGTGCAGACTGACGAGCGCAGCGCGCTTCTTGGCCAGCAACAGTACACCGGACGTTTCCCGGTCGAGCCGGTGAACCAATTCCAGCATGCGGGCAGCAGGACGCGCGGCACGCATTTGCTCGATCACGCCAAAACTCACCCCACTGCCGCCGTGCACCGCGATGCCGGCCGGCTTGTCCAGCGCAATCAGGCAGTCGTCCTCATACAACACCGGGAACGCCGCAGCCGGCGCGCTCACCGGGGAGCCAGCCGGCTGTGCCACCCGTATCGGCGGCACGCGCACGGTATCGCCATGCTCGAGCCGGTACGAAGCGTCAACCCGGCCTTTGTTGACCCGCACTTCACCGCTTCGCAAAATCCGATAAATATGGCTTTTTGGCACCCCTTTGCATACGCGCAGAAGGAAATTGTCGATGCGCTGGCCGGCCGACGCGTCGTCTACGTTCAGCCACGAAACACGGTCGGCAGCTGCACCATTTTGCGATATTTTGCTTAACTCATTCATTCTGCATATAATTTGTCAGACAGCCCGTGCGCCGGTGGCGACCCGCCCGGCAAGCGACGGGCTGTTCCGGTGCAAGCGCCCTGTGCGTTATTCTACCTTGCACCCCAGGTCGGCTGCTCGCCTGGAAGGCGAGAGCAGCAAGTTGCACGCATGTCGTTGCACGACGCAGGGATATCGCCCACAGGCAGATTCGGCATCGTCGACGGCAAGCCGGTAACGGAAATTTTGGTCATAAAGAATTTTTTGCGCCCAGCTCACGGCACGCCACGTCGGCCGACGTGGCACGCACGAGCTGGACGAAACGAATTGCGAATAACACGCGCGCAGCAGTCGGATCGAGACAGCGCGCGCGAACGAGCGGGACACCCGGGCCACGGTGCCAATGGTCCGCGCACCCGCGCAGGATCCGGTTCGCGCGCGTATTGCGTAACGGCGGCCCGCCGGCAGCAGTGCATCGTACGGTTTGATGCCGCGCGTCACGCGCTTGATGGCGCAATGCGCGGCTGCACCGCCGTGTTTTGCCGTGGTTTTGACCTATTCGCAGGTGCCCGCGGCACGCCGCGCCTTGGCTGGCGTGCGTTCCGGTCAAGGCAATTCTCCCCAGCCAGAGTTTCCCGCTCCAGCGTGCTTTTTTTGACAAAAAGAGGCGGCGCGCCGCTGCCCGTTCCGGTTCCATTCTGGACCGTGGCGGGACGCGCAGCCGCACTGGAGCCGTTCAATGAAACGCATGTTGTTCAACGCGACGCAGCAGGAAGAGTTGCGCGTGGCGATCGTCGATGGGCAGAAGCTGATCGACATCGATATCGAAACCGCCGGGCGCGAACAGCGTAAAGGCAATATCTACAAAGGAGTCGTCACGCGGATCGAGCCGTCGCTCGAGGCGTGCTTCGTCAACTACGGCGAAGATCGCCATGGTTTTCTGCCATTCAAGGAGGTCGCCCGACAGTATTTCAAGGATGGCGTCGACATGCGCTCTGCGCGCATCCAGGACGCGCTGCACGAAGGTCAGGAACTGATCGTCCAGGTCGAAAAGGAGGAGCGCGGCAACAAGGGTGCTGCACTGACCACGTTCATTTCGTTGGCCGGCCGCTACCTGGTGCTGATGCCCAACAATCCGCGCGGCGGCGGCGTGTCGCGACGCATCGAGGGCGACGACCGGCAAGAATTGCGCGAAACGATGGCGCAGCTCAAATTGCCGGACGGCATGAGCATGATCGCGCGCACCGCGGGCATCGGTCGCTCTGCCGAAGAGCTACAGTGGGACTTGAACTACCTGTTGCAATTGTGGCGTGCGATCGAAGCAGCGGCGAACGGCACGCGCGGGCCACTGCTGATCTATCTTGAATCGAGTTTAGTGATCCGCGCGATCCGGGATTACTTCCAACCCGACATCGGCGAGATCCTGATCGATACACCGGATATCCACGATCAGGCTCGCGCGTTCATGGAAGTGGTGATGCCGGACAATCTCGGCAAGGTCAAGCGCTACCATGATGACGTGCCGTTGTTTTCCCGGTTCCAGATCGAGCACCAAATCGAGACCGCCTATTCCCGCACCGTGCCGCTGCCCTCCGGCGGCGCCGTCGTAATCGACCACACGGAAGCGTTGGTGGCCATCGACGTGAACTCGGCTCGGGCGACTAAGGGCGCCGACATCGAGGAAACAGCGCTGCGCACGAACCTGGAAGCGGCCGATGAAGTGGCGCGCCAGTTGCGGCTGCGCGACTTGGGCGGGCTGATTGTGATCGACTTCATCGACATGGAGTCGGCCAAGAGCCAGCGTGAAGTCGAGCAACGGCTCAAGGACGCGCTCAAGCACGACCGTGCCCGGGTCCAGATGGGCAAGATCTCGCGCTTCGGCCTGATGGAGCTATCGCGTCAGCGGCTGCGTCCGGCGCTGTCCGAGGGCAGCCATGTGACCTGTCCGCGCTGCAATGGCACCGGCCACATCCGCGACACCGAATCGTCCGCGCTGCAAGTGCTGCGAATCATCCAAGAAGAAGCGATGAAGGAGAACACTGCGGCAATCCATTGCCAGGTGCCAGTCGAAGTGACCGCCTTCTTGTTGAACGAAAAACGCCAGGAAATCAATAAGATCGAATCGCGCTTCAAGGTCAACGTGGTGCTGATTCCCAATAAGCACCTTGAAACGCCGCACTACAAGCTCGAGCGACTGCGTCATGACGACGTGCGACTCGACGAGCCGCGCGCGTCGTGGCGCATGGCCGAAGAAGCGGCGCGCGAACTGGAATCGGAAACCGGCTACAGCAAGCGCGACGGCAACGCAAAGCCGAAGCAGGAAGCCGCCGTCAAGGGCATTACGCCAGACATGCCGGCGCCCATCGCCACGCCACGCTCGGTGTCAACAGTCCAGCCGCGCACACCAGTCGCACCGGCAGCCGTGGCAAGTAGCGGATTCATCGGATGGCTCAAGCGCATCTTCAGTGGCGAGCCTTCCGCCCCGCCGGCCCAGGCCACTGGCGAAGCCACGCCGGCACGGCCGACCAGGGAACGTGCCGGCGGCGAGGCTCGTCAAGGCTCAGAACGCAACCGGCCCCATCGGCGCGGCCAGCAATCCGGTGGCCGTGACGCGGCACCACGCGACGTCACTGCGCAATCGGGTCGTGGGCCACGTCGCGATGAACGCGATACGCGGGACGAACGCGCTGCACGCGACGAGCGGAGCGTGCGCGATACGCGAGCCCCCCGCCAGGAACGGCAAGCCGATGCCCGCGTGGAGGCAGAGCAACCAGCGCGCACCGAACGGCCGCCACGTTTCGAGCGTACCGAGCGCGGCGAGCGCCGTGACCGCAACGAGGCGGCGCGCGGTGAACGCGCCGAACGAAGCGAACGGGCGGACCGGAGTGAGCGTGGCGGTGAACGGGCGGATCGGGGCGAACGCGGTGAACGCCACGAGCGCGTCGAGCGGCCTGACCGGGCCGACCGTGGCGAGCGCAAGCAGCTCGAGCAGCCGCCGTTCGAGTCACTACGCGACGAGCAGGTGGTCGAACAGGGCCGGGAGGTGGCGCCGAGTGCCGGCGCGGCACCGGAAACCGATCTCCGTGAGGGCGAGGAGCGGCGCCGCCGTCGGCGCGGACGCCGCGGCGGTCGCCGCGAACGCGACGAGGACGGCATCAACCTGACTCATGCCGCAGACGTGGCCGAAGGAGAAGGCGAAGCGGATGCCACTGCACCGAACGCCGCGGCTAGCGCCCCCACCGCGATGACAGATGATGCAGTGTCGGCTCGCGAGCACGTGCCAGTGCCAAGATCAGAAGCGGCGGTCGAACACGCCGCGGCCCGATCCCCTGCGTCGCGGGAAGCCAACGAAGCTGGCGGACACCGGGCAACGGTGCAGGTGCCTGTAGCCACGCCTGTGCAACCAGCTGCAGTCGCGGCGCAGCCGCAGCCGCGGGTTGTCGAGCCGGCGCATGATTCAGGTGCAGGCTCCAGCATCAGCGGCGAGGTTACTCGGCAGCAAACGCCTCTTCCTCAGCCGTCGGTGACGTCAACGGTGGTGACCACCGCCACGACAGCGGATCCGCTCGAATCAGCGCCGGCGCAACGCGACGAGCCGGTTTCGGTACGAGGTGATGAGCCGGCACCGGTAAGCCCGCAGAAGGCAGACGAGCCGGTATCGGCGATGCCGGCGCACGCCTACGCGTCGGCTGCGTTAGTTCAGGTCCCGGCCACGCAATCGGACGATACGGTAACCGGCCGCGCCGAAGCGGGCCATAGGCAAGCCGTCGTCAGCAACACGCCGGCGGGCGCGCACGAAGCGCCGTCCCAACCGCGCAATGCCGACGAATCGGCCCCGGTCGCCACCCGCGCCCCAATGGCTCCATCGGCAGGCGCGTTATCAATCGACACGCTGGCGCCAATCCTAGAGTCCGCTGGACTGGTGTGGGTCAACACCGATGCCAACAAGCTGCGCGCGGCGCAGCAAGCCGCGCAAGCTGCCCAGGAACCGTTGCGCATCGGCCGTGAACGCAAGCCGTTGCCCCCGCCGTCCACGGAACCGATGCAGCAGGTCGAGACCCGACACGAGGTGTAACCGGACGGGCACGTCGCACCCGTCGTGCGCCGCTTTGCGGCTCATAATCGATGGCCCTCGCCTCGGCGAGGGCTTTTTATTGGCCTTTCCCGGTTATCCGGCGAGCTCGCTACTCGCCGTGCCGCCGATCATCGCAACCGCGATATAGGACAACATTGCACCGCAGCAACGCCGTACTCGGCGCATTCGGATAAAATCTTTAGCTGAACTGGCCTGTGCGGCAACCATGAATCGACGTGTCATCCCGCTGAACGAACTGAGCGCCGTCCCGGCGTTCTCGAGCGCCCCTGGAGCGCCGCGCGGGTATGTCGTCGACCGGCTCGCCCGCCCGCTGCGCGACTTGCGTATCTCAGTCACCGACCGCTGCAATTTTCGCTGCACGTACTGCATGCCGCGAACCGTTTTTGGCCACGACTACCCCTTTCTGCCACACAACGCGCTGCTGACCTTTGAGGAAATTGAGCGCGTGGCACGGCTGTTCGTCGCACAGGGAATCGAGAAGATCCGCCTAACCGGCGGCGAACCGTTGTTGCGCAAGCACCTTGAACACCTGGTCGAACGCCTTGCTGCGTTGCGCACGTCCGATGCACGGGGACTCGATCTGACGCTGACGACGAACGGCGCACTGCTCGCCCGCAAAGCGCGTGCGCTGAAAGACGCCGGACTCACGCGCGTGACAGTCAGCCTCGACGCACTGGACGATACCTTGTTTAAACGCATGAACGATGCCGATTTCCCGGTCTCGAGTGTGCTGGACGGGATCGAGGCCGCGCACGCGGCAGGCCTTGGCCCAGTGAAGATCAACATGGTCGTCAAGCGCGGCACCAACGACAGCGAAATCGTGCCGATGGCCCGACATTTTCGCGGATCCGGCGCCGTATTGCGCTTCATTGAATACATGGACGTGGGCTGCTCCAATGGATGGAATATGGCCGAAGTGCTGCCGTCCGCCGACGTCATCGATCGAATCAACGCGCATTGGCCGCTTGTGCCCCTGGACGCGCATTATCCGGGCGAGACCGCGCAACGCTGGCGATACGCGGACGGCGCCGGAGAGATCGGCGTGATTTCCAGTGTCACGCGTGCATTCTGCTCCAGTTGCACGCGCATACGGCTGTCCACTGAAGGCAAGGCGTATTTATGCCTGTTCGCCAGCGCGGGCCACGATCTACGCGCGCTGTTGCGCGGCGGTGTCACCGATGAGCAGATCTCCGATGCGATCGCGCGACTGTGGCAAGCTCGCGAGGACCGCTATTCTCAGCTGCGGGGGCAAGCCGCTGGCGGCCCGCGCGTCGAAATGTCATACATCGGCGGCTAGACCGATGCACAGCACGATCCGCACGTGATTTCGCGCGCCAGCACCATCGGGCTGATTCTCGCCGGCGGCCGCGGCGCACGGATGGGTGGACGAGACAAGGGGCTACAACTGCTGCATGGGCGCCCGCTCGTCGAGCATGTCGCACAGCGCTTGCGGCCACAGGTGTCGCGTCTGCTAATCAGCGCCAATCGCCATGTTGATCAGTATGCTCGATTTGCCGATCAGGTGCTAACGGACACCACGCCCGATTTCCCCGGCCCGTTGGCCGGCATTCTCGAAGGGCTATATGCGCTCGACAGCCAAGCGCTGATGCACGGCGCGCTACTGGTCGCGCCATGCGATTCTCCGTTCGTGCCGTTGAACCTGGCTCAGCGCCTTGCCCAGGCGCTGGAAGTCACGCACGCACCGATTGCCTATGCCTGCACCGCATCGCCCGATGCCACTGCGCCAGGCACGCCCGCCACGCCTTTATCGTCGGCCGACACGCCGGCAGCCGGGCGTGCTCATTTCGTATTCGCGCTACTGCGCACCGGGCTGGCAGGCGATCTGGCGACGCAGTTGGCCCAAGGCGAGCGCCGGGTGCGCACGTGGTACGCACGCCACATGGCGGTACAAGTGCCGTTCGCCGACGAGCACGCGTTTTACAATGTCAACTCGCTGCAAGAATTATACAAACTCGAGCGGCCGGACACCGGGCGATGAGCGTGCCCGGCATCCTTTGCCCGGTTGCGCCCGCCCCATTTTCGCCGTCCCCGTGCCATGACCTCGCTGCAAACCATCGCAAGCTGTATCGCCGACTATGATCCAAACGCACTGCCGGTGAATGCCGCCCGGGCCATTGTGGCCCAGTGGGCAACGCCGGTGGCCACCATTGAGCGACTCGCACTGCGTGACGCACTGGACCGCGTGCTGGCTGACGACGTGGTGTCGCCGCTAGACGTGCCAGCACACGACAACTCCGCCATGGACGGCTATGCGTTCGACGGCGCCGCCCTCGAGCGCGGCGGCACGATCCGGTTGCGCGTGGCGGGCACGGCGCTGGCCGGACGCGCATACGATGCGCGGGTACGCAGCGGCGATTGCATCCGCGTGATGACCGGTGCGATATTGCCGGCCGGCTGCGATACCGTAGTCCCGCAGGAGCAGGTCGCAATCAACGGCGACGGCTCAATCCAATTCTCGGCCGCCGCGCTGGCCCGCGGCGCCCACTGCCGACGCGCCGGCGAAGACCTGCGCAGCGGACATGCGGCCCTATTGGCCGGACGTGTGCTGCGCGCGTCCGATCTGGGCCTGCTCGCCTCCGTCGGGCTCGGCGAAGTACCGGTCCGGCGCCGCCTGCGTGCCGCCTTCTTTTCGACCGGCGACGAATTGCGTTCGCTGGGACAACCGCTTGCGCCGGGATGCGTATACGACAGCAATCGCTATACGCTGTACGGGATGCTGCGCCGCCTGAACGTGGAGGCGATCGATCTCGGCGTGGTACCCGATGACCGGCACGCGCTGGAAGCCGCGCTGCGCAACGCGGCGGCGTCAGCGGACGTCGTACTCAGTTCCGGCGGCGTGTCGGTCGGCGATGCGGACTACACGCGTGAACTGATGGGTCGGCTGGGCGACGTCGCATTCTGGAGTATCGCGATGCGACCGGGACGCCCGTTCGCGTTTGGCCGCATCTGGTCGGGCAAACGTGTGGGCGAAGGCCACGATGCGCTCTACTTCGGCTTGCCGGGCAACCCGGTTGCCACGATGGTCGCTTTCTATCAGATCGTGCGCGATGCACTGATCTCGATGACCGGTGCGCTGCCCCGGCCCGTGCCGCTGATCACGGCGAGCGCGCTGGACCCGATCAGCAAACGCCCCGGACGGACCGAATATCAACGAGGCATTGCGCGCCGGCGCGACGACGGGCGCTGGGAAGTTGCGCTGACCGGCGTGCAGGGCTCCGGTATCCTACGCTCGATGAGCGATGCCAATTGTTTCGTTATTTTGAATCATCAACGAGGGCCGGTGGCCGTGGGCGACACGGTCGATATCATGCCTTTTGACGGACTGATCTAAGCTTTTGGCGGACTGATCTGGTCTTTTGGCGGGCTGCTCTCACCTTTTGACGGATGGACTCACGCATACTCGCCGTTTTTATACAACTTCAGCACGCGCCCCGCGCGACCCTTTTCGCGAATGACCGCCGACGCTTCGATATGAAAAAACAAATCTCGTACATTGCCCCGGGGCAAACTGCCAAGGCGCTGATCTTCGTGTACCTGACCTTCAGCGTGCCGATCGTCCTGCTCGGTATGCTAGTGGCATTCGTGCGCTACGGCGCTGTTGAGCTATCAACGTTGTTCAGCGCGTTGATACTCAACGCCGTGCTTGGCTTCGTCCTGCTATGGATCGCATGTCACGCATACAACTGGGTAGCATCGCGCTGCGGCGGCATCGAGATCGTGCTCTCCGATGCACCGGAGGAGGCATGACGTCACCATTGGCCACGCTCACCATCGAGCGACAATGCGCCCGTTTCGAGTGGCGCGTCGTGCGCGTGACCGGAGAAGCCCTGCACCGTCTCACGGGTCTGCAAGCGCCGCCTGACGATTCGTCGATCTGACGGGTCCGCTTCCACTACGCTCGCTACCACGGCCGCACCGGCCTATTCGCTGCCCTCGTCTGGCGTCACTTGCACTTGCCCTTCATCGCCCAGCAGCTCGGCAGCCTGCTCGCCAGGTAGCGCCTCGACGTCGCGCAACTTCCTGTGCATCTGTCGTGTCCGGGTCTCAGCCAGTTCGATAGACCGAGCAACGGTCGCAAGCTGGTTCTTCGTTTTCGCCAGGACGTCACCGAACTTGCCGAACTCCGTTTTCACCGCGCCGAGCACCTGCCAGACTTCGCTCGAGCGCTTTTCGATCGCCAGCGTACGGAAACCCATTTGCAAGCTGTTCAGCAACGCGGTCAGCGTGGTGGGTCCGGCAATCGTGACTCGATAGTCGCGCTGCAATGCGTCGGTCAGCCCAGGCCGGCGCAGAATTTCCGCATAGAGCCCCTCGGTCGGCAGAAACAGAAGGGCAAAGTCCGTCGTATGCGGCGGCGACACATACTTGTCTGCAATCGCCTTGGCCTCCAGCCTGATACGCGTTTCCAGCGCGCGGGCCGCCTCCTCGACGCCAACAGGGTCAGCCCGATCCTGTCCGTCGATTAACCGCTCGTAGTCTTCACGAGGGAATTTCGCATCAATCGGCAGCCATACCGGCTGCGCATTACGTTGCTCACTTTCGCCCCGGCCCGGTAGCCGGATCGCGAATTCGACGCGCTCGCTGCTGCGCGGCACCGTCGCCACGTTCTTCGCATATTGATCGGGCGTGAGCATCTGTTCGAGCAGCGCCTCGAGCTGAACCTCGCCCCAGGTACCGCGCGTCTTGACATTGGTCAACACCTTCTTCAGGTCCCCGACGCCCGCAGCAAGCGTCTGCATCTCGCCCAAGCCACGATGAACCTGCTCGAGCCGGTCTGACACTAGCTTGAACGATTCGCCTAAGCGCTGCTCCAGCGTGGCATGAAGCTTTTCATCGACAATACGCCGCATCTCATCGAGCTTGGCCGCATTGTTCGCCTCGATATCCTTGAGTTTTTGCTCGAGCGTCGCCCGCACTTCGGCAAGACGCCGCTCGTTGCTCTCCGACAGCACGGCCAATTGCTGGTTTAGCGTATCGCCGAATCGCTTCAATGCAGCAGCCTGCTCCTCGCGCGCATGTTGCGCCTGCTGTTGGCCGGACAAACGAAACGCATCGAGCTGCTGCGCATTGCTCTGCGTAAGTTTGGCCAATTGCTGCGCGAAGCCATCAATTTGGTTGTTTTGCACCGTAGCGATACTCGTGAGTTGCGCCGCAAGCGCCTGTTGTAATTGCGTGACGCCGGCGCCGGCATCGGCGCGCGACACGCGGGCGCTGTCGATCAGCTCCGCGCGCAACTCGCGCTCTAGCCTTTCCTGAGAGCGCGCGTGCGTGTCGCCCAATTCGCACACCCGCTGCGCGAGCGCTTGCAGCGATGCGTCGGTCACGTTGCCGGCATCGCGTTGCCGCATCGTGGCCGCGACAACAAGCAGCGCGGCGGCCAATACGGCCACTGCGACTGCTAGGATGATCGTCAGCATGCGCGCATTACCCCCAGCACGTCAGGGTTGCTCGGTGTCGGCGGGTGACCCGCTTGCAAACCGCAGTCAAGCGCTGCACTCAGACTGTCAGCCGCATAGGGCACGACCAGTACCCCGTGATCCACCTGAGCAAGCAGCTCGTCCTGGGTCCATAAGCCGCATTCAACTGGGCTTCGAGTTGCGGCGCGACACGCGCTCAATGCGCCATCCTTATCCGCCACGCGCGCGGTCAGTTCGTCGCGCGTGAGCAGAGGGTCGTCGCAATTCACATCGACATCGAAATATTGCTCAAGCGTTTCGCGTACATCCGGGAAGTTCATCCGCGCCACCCAAGCCTTTTGCTTCATCACCGTTCCAGTCCAAGTTTGCGCCCAGCGCTCAATGCCAAAAAAAGAGCCATGTCGTCATTACGAATACCGGTAGCAGTACGCAGGCCGACCATCCAATGAAGCCAAAAAAACTCGGCATGCGCACGCCACGCGACTCGGCAATGGCCTTGACCATGAAGTTCGGCGCGTTGCCAATGTACGTATTCGCTCCCATGAATACCGCGCCGGCAGAAATCGCCGCGAGTGTTGACGCACCGGACGTCATCAACGTCTGCGCATCGCCACCCGCGATGTTGAAGAACACTAGGTAAGTCGGCGCATTGTCCAGGAACGATGACAACAACCCTGTCACCCAGAAGTACAGGGGTACGGTGGCTTGCCCGTCCTGCAGCGTCCACTGCACCGCGTCGGCGAACGCACCCCGCTGTCCGGCATGCAGCATCGCGATTACCGGTGCAATCGTCACGAAGATGCCGGCGAAGAGCTTGGCGACCTCATCGATTGGCGCCCAGCTAAAACCATTGCCCTCGCGCGCAGAGGATGGCGTCACGCGCAGCGACACGAACAGCACGACCAGCAGTCCGGCGTCACGGAGCATGTTTTGCAACTGGACTGGCACGCCGAAAACGTCGAATTGCACGCGAGGTTGCCAGACGCCGCTTATCAGTACCAGGACGATGATGCACGCCAACAGTGCGAAATTCGCTTTGCCGTCGATCGCAACGCCGCGCAAGTCCAGTGTCAGAGCCACCCGCGCCGGCCCGGGGTTGCCGTCACGCTTGAAATAATAGCTATCCAGCACATAGAACACCGACAGCACCGTGGCGGTGACGAACAGGGCCGGCAACGCCAAATGCACGGTCGTCCAGAAAAAATCGACACCGTTCAGGAAGCCAAGAAACAATGGTGGATCGCCGAGCGGTGACAGCGCACCGCCCGCATTTGCGACCAGGAAAATAAAGAACACCACCACATGCGCAGCATGCCGGCGGTTGTCATTAGCCCGCAGCAACGGCCGGATCAGCAGCATTGCCGCGCCCGTCGTTCCCATGATGCTTGCTAGCAGCGTGCCAAGCGCGATCAGGCCGGTATTGAGAGCGGGCGATCCATGTAAATTGCCGCGCACGCAGATGCCGCCGGCCACCGTATACAGCGCGGCCAGCAACACGATGAACGGCACATACTCGGCAATTACGGCATGGGCGAGCGACGCGAGCGCTGCGCCGGCACCGAACGACGCGGCGAACGGCACCAGGAATGCCAGCGCACAAACCGCTGCGACTTTGCCGAAATGGCGGTGCCAAAACGTCGGAGCCAGCAGCGGCAACAACGCGATCGACAGCAGCATGCCCGCAAATGGCAGTGCCCAATGCAGGCCCAGTTGCGAGCCATCGACGTCGGCCGCGTACGCGGCAAGCGGGACACAGGCGAGTACTACACCCGCCGGCAGAACAGCAAAAAACCTCGTCATGTGTCGTATCAGAAAAACAGGAATTATGCGTCACGCACAACGACTGCATGAACGCAATAAGGATCATGCGCACCTAGCACAATGGTTTGTTTGATGTCACCGCACGCATCAACGCAAACGCGTCCTCAAAGCCGCCGACGACGCGCGACGCTGGTCGCCATCTTGTGCGATTGCACGGCGAACAGCTCAACGAGATCGCCCCGCAGATTGGAACGCGGGCCGGCCAGGCGCCACACCCGATAGTCGGTAAGCACTTCGTGCTCGGCCGCCGCAGGCTGCGCCGGCCGGCGCTGCGCCGCGCGGATGCGCGCGATGATATTGCGGCGAGCCGCCGAAGTGTCCATGTAGCGATTCTTTGTTAGCGCGTCGGCGACGCCTTCGCGCAGATTATACCGGCGGGTTATACCGACGGGCGCGGCGCAGCCATTGGCCGGATGGCCATCAGCGATTTTGATGGCCGTGGTGGCACCCAGCCTGCAGCGAGACGCCACCTGCGCCATGCAGTGCGATGCGACCACGGGGCGCCGCGTGCGCGCCGCCCCACACGTGCCGGCCTCACCTGGTTCAGTAGCCCGCCTCCAACGGCACGTCGATCTCGAACACCTGCCGCAAGTACGCGATGTACGCGGGATCGTCGCACATGTTCTTGCCCGGCGAGTCGGACAATTTCGCAACGGGCTGGCCATTGCAGCGGACCATTTTCATCACGATCTGCAGCGGCGCATAGCCCAGGTCGTTGGTCAGGTTGGTGCCCACGCCAAATGCCAGTTTGCAGCGGCCGCGAAAACGCTCGTACAGCTGCAGCACCTTCGGAATATCAAGTGCATCGGAAAAGACTAGGATTTTAGTGCGAGGATCGCAGCGATTGAACTCGTAGTGTTTCAATAGCTGCTCGCCCCATTCGAACGGGTCCCCCGAATCGTGCCGTGCGCCGTCGAAAAGCTTGCAGAAATACATATCGAAGTCGCGCAGGAACGCCTTCATGCCGTAGACGTCGGACAACGCAATGCCGAGATCGCCGCGGTATTCCTTGGCCCACATCTCAAAACCGAAGATCTGCGAATCGCGCAGCCGCGGCCCCAGCGCCTGACACGCCTGCAGGTACTCGTGCGCCATCGTGCCCAGTGGCGTCAATCCGTGCTTCATCGCGTAGTAAACATTGCTGGTGCCGGCAAACTGCTCGCCGAGCCCCGCCATCAGCGTCAGGATGACCTCCTCGTGCCACTGCTTCGAAAAACGTCGCCGCGTACCGTAGTCGGCAATCTTGCAATCGGCGTAGTCGGGTCTGGCGCCGAGCATCGCCATCTTGCCAGTCAGCCGCTCGCGTCCCTCGTGGTACGCCGGCGAGCGCTGCGTATTACGGAAATAGACCTCGTTGACGATCGCCAGCACCGGGATCTCGAACAGGATCGTATGCAGCCACGGCCCGCGCACGACGATCTCGATCTCGCCGTTGGCCTTCGGCGACGGCCAGACGCGAATGTACTTCTCGTTGAGCTGGAATAGCGCGAGGAAGTCGACGAAGTCGCTCTTGATAAAGCGCAACTGGCGCAAGTAGTCGAGCTCGTCGTCGATGAAACGCAACTGGCACAAGCGGCCGATCTGCTCCCGGATCTCGTCCACGTATGGCACCAGGTCGATGCCGCGCATGCGGCAACGGAACCGGTACTCGACGCTGGCGGCAGGAAAATGATGCAGCACGACCTGCATCATCGTGAATTTGTAGAGATCGGTATCGAGTAACGAAGTGATGATCATGGTCGCACAGCCAGGCACAGGCTGGAAGCTCGGACAGGCCGCGGCCGTTTGGCGCGGCACCTGACGCTGACGTTAGCGCAAGCGATGCCACGGCATGTACGCAGCACCGTTGCCACATATAAAGACATCACCAAAGTGTATAACAGCATCAGACG
Source organism: Burkholderia sp. b14 (assembly GCF_900156195.1). Taxonomy (NCBI): domain Bacteria; kingdom Pseudomonadati; phylum Pseudomonadota; class Betaproteobacteria; order Burkholderiales; family Burkholderiaceae; genus Burkholderia; species Burkholderia sp. b14. Next base: position 2,548,471 of record NZ_FTPJ01000003.1, on the reverse strand, counting down.
GGAGAGCGACGACGCGGCGACGCGGTGCGCTACAATAGTTATTTTGCAAAATGGTGGCGTCCGTGGCTACATCGTGTGTCCACATCGCTATACACAGAGTGCAGGAGCTTCAATGACTCACGTTGTGACCGAAAGCTGCATCAAGTGTCGCTATACTGACTGTGTCGACGTATGCCCGGTGGACTGCTTTCGCGAAGGTCCGAACTTCCTCGCGATCGACCCGGATGAGTGCATCGATTGCGCGGTTTGCGTGGCGGAATGCCCGGTCAATGCGATCTATGCGGAAGAAGACGTCCCCGGTGATCAGCAACAATTTATCCAACTGAACGCGGAACTGGCGAAGGACTGGCCCAGCATCACGAGGACCAAACCTGCTCTGCCGGACGCGGAGGAATGGAAAGACGTGAAGGACAAGCTGAAGCTGCTCGAGCGATGAGCGCGCCGGGTGCGTCGATGATCGATGGCATCACGTTTTGACGCGCCGCCTGTTGACAAGGCGATAAGACACCGATAGAATTTCATTTCTCTGCTGTTCCCCGATAGCTCAGTCGGTAGAGCGCCGGACTGTTAATCCGTAGGTCCCTGGTTCGAGCCCAGGTCGGGGAGCCAAGAAAATCAAGGGGTTGCGTTTTTACGCAACCCCTTTTTGTTTTCAGTTAGCCTTTAATATGAGACAGTGACTAATATTCCTCATAGGAAAATCTCGCCCAATCCTCCTCCTTCAATCTTGCTTAGCAATTTCACCCAACCCATCTGCTGCTAATTTCCGACGGATTCGAACTGGCGCTAATCGAACGCTGATTCGCGAGCGGCTACTGGCCCATGTAGATCGGTGCTTGACTTGATGCCCTAATTGCCAACGCGTTATCCGCCGAAAATCTAGCGATCTTGGCTTCTGGCTGTGTTCCTCTGTTCGCTTTCGGGTACCTTACGGCGCATCATCATTTTGCACGCGTGTTCCTAATTTCTTGCTGAGTTTGCCAATGTCTTGCTGAGTTTGCCAATGGACTGTGATTTGCATGCAGCGTTGAACAATCACCAGCCGGCCTATATCTGCGCTCAGGCAGTCTGCCCGCAACCGACGGCGTTAACGCTTTCACCCGGCGTCGCGTTGGCGAACCCGCTGGCCAAGCGCCCCACCACTTACCAAGATCTGCCGCACGAAGTGATTGCACGGATCGGCCACTACGTGCCCGTGCAAGACGTGATGTCATTCTCCGCCGTCGATCGGCGCACGTATCATGCGATGAGGATGAGGCGCCTCGTCTATAGCTATTGGCAACGAGCAAACCAGGCCGTAAGTCTTGAGTCAATCAAGCAACTGCTGGACGAGATGGGCGACACGCTTGCCGATCCAGCGCAGCACGCCGAACCCCTAGACGCACTGCGCCGGCGTTTGCGTGCGTTGCCTAAAGCCGGGCGTGTCGACGTATTTAAGCGTTTGTACGCGGCCGCGCAGCGTATCCCGCAGGACGGTGTACAGATACAAAAGGCGATGTTGCTCACGCATTACGATTACGATGAGCACGAATGGATGGAACTATTTGACTTTGCGCACTCGCTGGCCGAGCAGCGTGGGCCCAGGCAAGATAACGTGTGGCTGGAACTGACGCTTGGATTGTGGTCTTTCTCTATCGATACCCCTGAAACGCCTCAGTTTGCTCAGCGATATCACGCGCTCCTGGCACGGCTACCATCATTGCACGTCGCAGAACAAGCGCAGATGATTCCACTATTATCTCGTTTTTTAAAACATTTTAATAAGGCGAACCCGCGCATCCCTGAACTATATTCGACCTTATGTGAACGGGCCCGGCGACTACCGATTTTGTATCAAGGCGCGTCCGTCGGTGTGTTGGCGGATAGTGTTTGGCTATTGCCGAAAGTGGAGCAACCTGTACGATACGCGCAGATGCGCAATTGGGCGCTATCGCTGCCCAATGAGTCGTTGGGAATCGCCCTGCGATATTTGCTTGAAGGACTTTACAAGTTGTCATCTGAGCAACAGGCACAGGAGTTTGCATTGCTTGAACGCCGTTTGGCGCACGTGCCAGCGGGGCAGCGCACGCATGCGGCAATCGGGCTGCTCAAATGCGTCAGTATTATAGACGACACGCAAGCAAAACGAGTCTGGCGGCAAGGATTGAATCTACTGAATGGGGGGAGCGAAGCCGCCTTATGGGATGTACTTAGCGAGCTTCGGGACGATGGCGTGCTATTTGATTTAGAGGATCACCAATGGGAAATAGCGATGGACGAGATTACGCACTTTATGGAAGCCAACCTGTTCTCCGAGCCAGCCCGGGCGCGAATCCAAAATAGTGCTCCCTGGCTCAGAAGTATGTACGATTAGTCACAGTTTTTAGCTCAGCAGTGGATTGTAGGTCGTGACGTCAATGCGTCCGACGTCAGTATTCGGTAGACGCTTGGTTTCGCCGCCCATCCAGTTCGCTCTGAGGCGCGGCGCGCCGATCATCTCATTGGCCGCACTTTAGATTGCAAGCATCGCCGGACGGATCGCCGCGATCGGCCCGCCGCCGCCGCTCGTCCGGCGGACCATGTTGAAACTTCGGATCGGGCGCAGAAGTGGCAAACTGCATTTGCGGGTGCTCGTTGAAGCGAAACGAGTCGCTCAGGATACCGCCCGGCACACCAGGCTTGTTCTGCGCCCACGCTATGGCCGGCAGGCTTAACGCGAGGGTCGCGACGCCCGCACAGACGAGCAGGGCGACACTCGAGTGCGCGCGGCGCGCCACCGTGAGGGGGCTGACGCGGCCCACACCAGTACGGGGGCGGGACGTTGACGGAACAAAGCGACAATCGGCTGAACACACGCATGGTGGCAAAAGAAAAATGGCGGTTTCAATCAGCGCCGCACGCATGGCATGATGCCACATACTTATTGCGGCCCGCATGTGCAGCGAACTGAAGCGATAGCGTAACGGAAGAATGGCGTCGCTGCTCCATTAGCCCAAACGCCGGCTCCGATTTCACGTTACGCAGGGTTACTCGCGTCATCGGCACCGGTCGTTGCGATATTGCGGGTAAATTGAAAAAGGTACCGGTGCACCGCCCCGGGCCGCCGACTTGTTTTGGGTGACCATGACGCCGTCCTGCCTTTCGATGCCGTGCCTTGCTTTCTCCCCTACCCGACTGCCTGACGCCGCATGGACGGCGCGCGCGGCGCCCAAGCCAGCCAACGTCGTCGCCGCTGCACGAGTCCGCGCGCCGACCGCCATGCGGGCGGACATTACGATGGCTTCGTCAAACATCAAACGAACAACAACGGGGGTCGCGCTGACCACCGCTGCACTGCTGTGCTGGTGTACGATGGCCGGCGCCGAGGAGATCGGCAGCGTCAATACGAATTTCCGGATTACCGGGTCGGACCAGGTCGTGATCGAAGCCTATGATGATCCGGCTGTCAACGGTGTCACTTGTTACGTGTCGCGCGCACGTACCGGCGGGATCAAGGGCGCGCTAGGCGTTGCCGAAGATCCGACCGAAGCATCAATCGCCTGCCGGCAGGTGGCCTCCCTGCAATTCAAGACGCCGCTGCCGCTGCAAACTGACATCTTCTCGGAACGAATATCGTTGATCTTCAAGACATTGCATGTCGTGCGCATGGTCGACCGCAAACGCAATGCGCTGGTCTATTTGACCTATAGTGATCGCGTCGTATCGGGCAGTGCGAAGAACAGCGTGACGGCTGTACCGGTGCAGGGTCAGGCCATCCCGCTCAGGTAACCCGCGCTCGGTGCCTATCCCCCTGCGGTCGGCATCGAACACGCCGGACTAGCCGCTGTGCTGCGCGCGCAAACCGACGATCAGCGCGGCAAACGCCGGCCACGCGCGAGCAGGATGAATTCGGCCAATGCGAACGACGGATCAAAATGCACCGCCAGCCCATCGAAGCTCGTGCGGCAATCGCCGAGCCGATGCCAGGCCACTCTAGGTAGGTCGGCGCAGCAGGCTGCGGGTCGGCGCGCGCCGGCGACGGCGGCGCCACCCGCAACACCGATTAGTTTTGCACGCCCTTGTCGGCCGCTGCCGCGCCGCCCGTTTGCTCATTGAGCGTTTGGGCCGCGTCCCGCTTGGCCGCCTTACGTTGTTCCTTGGCCGCCTTCAACTGGCTGTGGTACTCCTGCTTGAGCGCCTTTTTGTTGGCACGGTACTCCGCGTTGGCCGCCGCGTCCGTATCGCGCTTCTGCACGAGCGGATCGACGGGACCCGGCGCGACGATACGCTGGCTGGTGCCCGTGCCACCGCTGCCCGCCGTGGAATCCGTGCCGCCGTACGCGCCCACGCCAACGGCTGCGCCAGCGGTTTCGCTGCCGCCTTGAGCCGGCGTTTGTGCAAAAGCGGCAACCGTGGCAGCCGCCAGCGCGGCGCCCAACACGATACGACGGATTTGACGAATTGCAGTCATTAGATGCCTCCCTATGAAGTCGATCAATGAAACGGCGCAAAGCCGCATGGGCAACCACTCCCACGCACCTGTCGGCCTGCCCGTGCGCGACAGCCTAGCACAGCATGCACGCGTCGGGCCCTTGAACTGACCCGCGCGGGAGCGAGAGGTTCGCCACGGTTTTGATTGTTACCTACCGTTTTGCTTACCAGCGTTTGCTTACAACCGGTGATCGACCCCGTCATTTCGTATTGCGGACACACCCAACTGGGGCTCTTCTCAGTAAACTGTGCTGTTAAGATGAACCATTACCTTTCGATCCGTTTTTAATGACAAATCTCAGTACTGCTCAGGTACACCATCACGGCAAGTCTACGCTCGCTCATCATGCGACTGAGACAGCACGCCTGGCAGCGCCGCTCGCCATCGCGCAACTGTCACAAATGGCGATGGGCGTCACCGACACAATACTGCTCGGCTCGCTGGGTTCCGACGCGCTGGCGGCCGGCGGACTCGGCGCCATGCTATTTTTCACCATCATGACCCTGCTGCAAGGCGTGCTCCAGTCGGTCAGCGTGACGGTCGCACAAGCGCGCGGCGCCCAGGCAGCGCATCGCGTGCCGTCGATTTACTGGACGGGTCTTGCGCTATCGCTGGTGCTGGCGGTGCCGGCGTTCGTGCTGCTGAGCTTTGCGACACCTCTGCTGGTGGCGGCAGGTCAGCCGTCGGCGTTGGCCGAACAAGTGGGCCAATACGCGCGCATGTTGCGCTGGGCGGCGCTGGGCAGCCTGATCGGCATCGGCATGATGCGCGCGTTCCTGCCGGCGATCGGCGCAGCGCGACGGCTGTTGTGGGTATCGATAGGGGGCGTCATGTTGAACGGCTTCCTAAACTACGGGTTAATCCATGGCGCGTGGGGCTTGCCGCGTATGGGGTTTCTCGGCTCCGCGGCGGCCACGACGATCACGATCTGGCTGACCGCGCTCGTGCTGCTCGCGCTGTTGCACCTACCCGAACGATTCCGGCATTTCGTCGCCGGCTCGCGTCGCCCGCGCTGGTCCGTGATGTCCGAGTTGCTCGCAGTCGGCTGGCCGGTCGCCGTAACGTACGGTGCCGAGACGATGCTATTCCTCGCGACGAGCCTGGCGGTGGGCACACTCGGTGCAGCCGCCCTCGCGGCGCACCAGATTGCGCTGAATGTCGCATCGGTCACTTTCATGGTGCCGCTCGCCATTGCGCAGGCCGCCAATGTCCGGGTCGGGTACTGGGCAGGCGCACGCCATCTCGTTGAGGCACGTCGCGCCGGGGTCGTCGCGCTGGCGCTGGGAGGTAGCTTTATGGCAGCGTGCGGCACCGTGATGACGTGGATGCCGCATGGCATCATCGCGCTTTATCTAAACCCGCACGAACCGTCCAATGCGGCGACCATCTCGCTGGCTGCGTCGCTGCTGACGGTGGCGGCCGTGTTTCAGGTCGTGGACGGACTGCAAACCGTCGGAGCCGGCTGCCTGCGTGGACTGCGCGACACGCGCGTGCCGATGCTGCTGGCCGCCACCGGCTACTGGGGTATCGGCTATCCGACCGGCTATTGGCTCGCCTTTTATGCGGGCCTGGGCGCGAAGGGATTATGGTGGGGTCTGGCCGCGGGTCTGGCCACGGTTGCATGCCTGATGGTCGCCCGGTTTTACTGGAAAAGCCGGGCGCTCGGACGTGACACCGCGGCATAAAGGCGTGGCAGATCGCAACGGCGGCGCCCGCACGAGCGCGCACACCGACCAGCAGGCCAGATCGGAGCAAACGTGAGCGCAAGCGAGTGCCAAACCACGGGCCTTCCGGCTCGCACCTGGTTCCCCCGGAGGCGCCAACCGGCCGCGGCGACACGCATGGCCGTGGTCGGCGCAGCGGCACGGCGGCGGGCGATGCTGTCGGCCATGCTGTTGCTCGCGATGTCATCGATCCTGTGTGCCGGCTGCACGATGCCTTTGCCGCAGGCTGGCACGCATGCGGCGCCAGTAACCCGTGCGCTGTCTGGCGACACCGTCACGCCACTGTCGCGCGCCGTGCAGGCGGCCTCGTTGGCCCATGGCGGCCTGGACGGATTCCGCTTGCTCGCCGACGGCACCGACGCACTGCAGATGCGCGTCGCCCTCGCGCACGCGGCCACGCGCACATTGGATCGCACGTAATGTGCTCACCGGCTTGCTTTTCTTCTTGCCGCTACGTGATCAACTGTGAACGGCCACCGCGGCAACCTTGTCCTATCACCATGGACCTCGTGTCCGCACTTCTGGAGCATAAAATGACAGAAAACGTCAGGATGGAACGCGACACGTTTGGCGCCATCGCCGTGCCTGCGGACCGGCTGTGGGGAGCGCAAACTCAACGATCGCTGCAACATTTCAAGATTTCCACAGAGAAGCAGCCATCGGAGTTGATTCACGCACTGGCGATCGTCAAGCGCGCCGCAGCGGAAGTCAACCAAGCGCTTGGCGTGCTGCCCGCCGATAAGGCACGCGCGATCATTGCCGCGGCAGACGAGATCCTCGCCGGCGAGCACGCGGCGCAATTCCCGCTGACGGTCTGGCAAACGGGCTCGGGTACGCAAACCAACATGAACCTGAACGAGGTAATCGCCAACCGCGCGAGCGAGTATCTGGGCGGTGAACACGGCGAGGCGCGCCTGGTGCATCCGAACGACGACGTAAATCGCGGCCAGTCGTCCAACGACGTGTTCCCGACCGCAATGCATATCGCCGCCGCACAAGGCATCGCAACGCGGCTCAAACCAGCGCTAATCAAGCTGCGCGACACGCTCGCGCACAAGTGCGCCGCTTTCGCCGACATCGTGAAGATTGGCCGCACGCACCTGCAGGATGCCACGCCGCTGACGCTGGGCCAGGAATTTTCAGGCTACGTCGCCCAGCTCGATCAGGGGATGCGCCATCTGGACGCGACGCTGCCCCATCTGTACGAACTCGCGCTTGGCGGCACCGCAGTCGGCACCGGATTGAACGCCCATCCGCAATTCGCGCAAAAGGTCGCCGCGGCAATCGGCCGGCTCACCGGACTGCCGTTCACCACCGCGCCGAACAAGTTCGAGGTGATGGCCGCCGCCGACGCGCTGGTGGCCGCGCACGGCGCGCTGAAAACGATCGCCGCAAGTCTGATGAAGATCGCCAATGACATCCGCTGGCTCGCGTCGGGACCCCGCTGCGGGTTGGGTGAGCTCACGATCCCCGAAAACGAGCCGGGCAGCTCGATCATGCCGGGCAAGGTCAATCCAACACAGGCAGAGGCGCTAACGATGCTGTGCTGCCAAGTCTTCGGCAACGACGTCGCCGTTAATTTCGGCGGCGCGAGCGGCAATTTCGAACTCAACGTTTTCCGGCCAATGATCGCGCACAATGTGCTGCAATCGATCCGGCTGCTGACGGACGGCATGCTGAGCTTCAACGATCACTGCGCAATCGGCATCGAGCCCAATCGGGCACGAATCGACGCGCTGCTCAACGAGTCGCTGATGCTGGTCACCGCGCTAAACCCCCACATCGGCTATGACAAGGCAGCACAAATTGCCAAGAAGGCACACCACGAAGGCACCACGCTGAAGGCCGCCGCGCTGGCGCTCGGCTATCTGACCGCTGAGCAGTTTGACGAGTGGGTCCGACCGCGGGACATGGTCGGCGCGCGTGGCTAGCCGGCCGCACCGCCGGTGCTCACGCGGTAGCCCTAAGCTTGCGTGCCGCCATCGGTCAATTCCTCGGGCTTAAGCTCGACAATCGCATCGAGCGCCTGCCTGACGTCCATGGCGGTCACGTAGAATAGTGCATTCGCCGTTTCCAGTCACTTTTCCCTGGCCGGGTCCACAACCCGGCGCCAGACCATGGATGCACCGTACCTGTCTATTCTCAAGGATCTGCTCGAACGCGGCACGCTCAAGAGCGACCGCACCGGCACGGGCACGCGCTCACTGTTCGGCGTGTCATACCGGCATGACTTATCCACTGGCTTCCCGCTGCTGACCACCAAGAAACTGCACGTGCGCTCGATCCTGCACGAGTTGCTATGGTTCCTGCGCGGGGACACGAACATTCGCTACCTGCATGAGAACGGTGTGACGATCTGGGACGAATGGGCCACGTCCGACGGCGAACTCGGCCCCGTGTACGGCGCGCAGTGGCGGTCCTGGCCCAATCCCGATGGCACCCGAACCGACCAGGTGCAGGCGCTGCTCGACTCGCTGCGCACGAAGCCGGACAGCCGCCGGCACATCCTCAACGCATGGAATGTGTCGTTCCTACCCGACGAGTCGAAGTCCCCGGTGCAAAACGCGCTCGCGGGCCGCATGGCGCTGCCGCCGTGCCACATCCTGTACCAGTTCTACATTGCCGACGGCAAGCTGAGCTGCATGTTGACCCAGCGCTCCGGCGACTGGTTTCTCGGCATTCCATACAATTGCGCATCGGTGGCGTTTCTGACCCATATGATCGCGCAGCAACTCGGCTTGCAGCCCGGCGAAATCGTCCACTCGATCGGCGACGCCCACTTATACCTGAACCACGTCGAACAGGCCCAGCTGCAGCTCACCCGCACGCCGCGGCCGCTGCCTCGGCTGATCATCAAGCGACAGCCGGACACCCTGTTCGCCTACCGCTTCGAAGACTTCGAGATCGCCGGCTACGATCCACACCCCCATATTGCCGCCCCGATCGCTGTGTAGACAGACAGCGCCGGGACCTGAGCGGCCCCGGCCCGGGCCGGCCGGCGGCGTCAACCGCGATTGCCGTGCTCATACCCGCCGCCACTCGCCGCATGCGGATTCGCGCGGCGTGGTGGCACGGGCTGCGGCCGCTTGAGTCGAAGGATCAACTGAACCGAGCAGTCGGCTACAATCGGGCATGCGCGGCCCGCCCTCGCGCACCCTGCTTGTTTAACTGACGGTGGATCGATGACGACGCTTTGCCTGATCGTCGCGCGCGCACGCAACGGCGTGATCGGACGCGACAACGCGCTGCCCTGGCAGCTGCCCGAGGATCTTGCGCACTTCAAGCGCACCACGATGGGTGCACCGCTGATCATGGGACGCAAGACCCACGAGTCGATTGGACGCGCGCTGCCAGGCCGCCGGAACATCGTCGTGACGCGCGATGCGGCGCGACGCTTCGATGGCTGCGACACCGTCACGAGCCTGGACGCGGCGCTTGCGCTGTGCGAAACGCTGCATGCGCCAATTGCGTACCTGATCGGCGGCGCTCAGTTGTATCGCGAAGGGATCGGGCGCGCCAGGCGACTGATTGTCACCGAGATCGATCACGCGTTCGAAGGCGACGCGACGTTTTCCGCGCCGTCACCGCAGCACTGGCGGGAGGTGTCGCGCGAAACGCATCGCGCGAGCCCACCGAACGACTTCAACTACGCGTTCGTCGAATACGAAAGAATCCGCTGACCCGCCGCGCGACTCACTGGCCGGCAATCGTCATCTGCTCGATTAGCACCGAGCCGGTTTCCTTCGTGCCACGCACGATCTTATCGGCGCCGATCGCGACGATTTGCGCAAACATCTGTTGCAGCGTGCTGGCGACCGTGATCTCTTCGACCGGATACTGAATCTCGCCATTCTCGACCCAGAATCCGGACGCGCCACGCGAGTAGTCGCCCGTGACATAGTTCACCCCCTGCCCCATCAACTCGGTCAACAGCAGACCGGTGCCGAGCTTGCGCAACATCGCGCGGAAATCGTCGTCGTCGCGCGTGAGCGTGCTGGTCAATGACAGATTGTGCGAACCGCCGGCATTACCGGTGGTCTTCATGCCCAGCTTGCGCGCCGAATACGTCGACAGGAAGTATCCCTGTACGATGCCGTCGCGCACGACGTCACGCCGCGTGGTGCGCACGCCCTCTTCGTCAAACGGTGCACTGCCCAGCGCGCGGGGCACATGCGGATCCTCACACACCTGCACGTGCGGCGCGAATACGGGCTTGCCGAGCGAATCGGTCAGGAAGCTCGTCTTGCGATACAACGCCCCGCCGCTGGTCGCCTGCACGAACGCACCGAGCAGGCCAACGGCGAGCGGCGCTTCGAACAATACCGGGCATTTGCGGGTATCGAGCCGGCGTGCGCCGATACGCGCTAGCGCACGCTCGGCAGCATAGCGGCCCACGGCCTCGGGCGTGGACATTTCCGCTGCGCAGCGGCGCGTCGTGTACCAGTCGTCACGCTGCATCTGCTGGCCACTGCCGGCAATCGGCGCGCAGGCGATATAGTGCCGAGAGTACGGATAGCCGCCGAGAAAGCCGTGCGAGGTGGCCAGTACGAACTGCGAATGCTGCGCGGATACGCTCGCGCCTTCGCTATTGCGGATCCGCGGGTCGGTGTCGAAGGCCGCCTGTTCGGCGCGGCGCGCAATCTCGACCGCGTCGTCGGCATGCAGCTCCCACGGGTGGAACAAATCCAAATCCAGCGGATGCCTCTCGAGCAGCTCCGCTTCGGCGAGCCCGGCGCAGTTGTCCTCCGCGGTGAACCGCGCGATGTTGTACGCGGCTGATACCGTATCGCGCAGCGCCGCCGGCGAAAAATCGGACGTGCTCGCATTGCCGCGCTTGCTGCCGATGAATACGGTCACCCCCATCGTCTTGTCGCAGTTGTGCTCGATTGTCTCGACCTCGCCTCGCCGTACCGACACCGATAAGCCGTCGCCCTCCGAGATCTCAGTCGCGGCATCGGTTGCGCCGAGCGCCTTTGCGTGTCGCAGGATATCCGCCGCGATGTCCTTCAGTTGCGCCTGGGTGTGCGGAAACACGCGCTGGTGTGCTGCCATGTCAGTTCGATCCTCGGTTTTCATGATGCGATCATAACAAGCCGTTTGCCCAACCGCGAGGACGGCACGCGACACGCGCTAAAATACGCGCATGACGCGCAAGACACGAACCACGGCGGCGACCCAGCCGCAACCGCTCGCCGACCATCAGGGCGGCCGCGATGACACACGGCCGAGCAAATCGCAACTCAAACGGGAAATGACGGCGCTGCAGGCGCTGGGCGCCGAGATAGTTGAGCTGCCCAAGGATGCGTTCAAGCGCATGCCGTTACCCGAGGACCTAGCTGACGCGGTACGCGAAACACGCCGCATCACGGACCATGAGGGTAAGCGACGGCAATTGCAATATGTGGGGCGGCTGATGCGCGGGCTGCCGGACACCGACGTGGCAGCGCTGCGCACCGCGCTGGACACCTACAACGGCACGAACAAAGCCGAGACGGCGCGATTGCACTGGATCGAGCGCACCCGCGCGCAATTGCTCGCGAGCGACGAGGCACTCACCGAGTTTCTGCGCGCCCATCCGGGCGCCGACGTCCAGCAAGGCCGCACGCTGATCCGCAATGCGCGGCGCGAGGCGGTCCAAAGCAAGCCGCCGCGCTATTTCAGAGAACTGTTCCAGTGGATCAAAGAGGTAGCCGGTGATTCGGATCCACGCGCAGAACACGCCGGGGTCCCCGCTTCTTCCGACGACGAGCAAGATGATGACGACACCGCATGACCGTGCCGACAAACTAATCGTCGGCCTGGTTTCGATCAGCGACCGCGCCAGTGCCGGGGTCTACGAGGACCAGGGCATCCCCGCGCTACAGGCATGGCTGAGCGACACGCTCACGATTCCGTGGCAGGCACACGCGCGGCTGATCGCCGACGATGCAACCACCATCTCACGCACGCTGATCGAACTCGTGGATGAGGCCCACTGCAACCTCGTGCTCACCACCGGCGGCACCGGCCCCGCCCGGCGCGACGTCACGCCGGAGGCGACGCTGGCGGTGGGCACCCGGACGATGCCCGGTTTTGGCGAGCAAATGCGCCAGATCAGCCTGCATTTCGTGCCGACGGCGATTCTGTCGCGCCAAGTGGCGGTCATTCGCGAAACGGCCGATCACGCGGCGCTGATCGTGAACCTGCCCGGCCAGCCAAAGTCGATCCGTGAGACGCTCGAGGGAGTGCGTGACGCGCAAGGGAACGTGATCGTCAATGGCATCTTCGCCGCCGTGCCGTACTGCATCGACTTGATCGGCGGCCCGTATATCGAAACCGACCCGGCGCATGTGGCCACATTCCGGCCCAAGAGCGCGATCCGGCAAAAGCCGCCGGCCGCAACCTGAGCGCGGGCCGCGCGGTACCGACCGGCTCGGCCCGCGCAGCCGACTCAACCGACTTCAACCTGCGAAGCCGGCGCGTCAGCCCACCTGCGGCATCGCGGCGGCGTCGGACGCGCGCAGGAAATGCTCACGATAGTACTTCAACTCGTCGATCGACTCATGAATGTCGGCCAGCGCGGTATGCAATGCGCGCTTCTGGAATCCCTTGTAGACTGTTGGCTGCCAGCGGCGGCACAACTCCTTCAGCGTGCTCACGTCGAGATTACGATAGTGAAAGAATGCCTCCAATTCTGGCATCCAGCGCGCCATGAAACGACGGTCCTGGCAAATCGAGTTGCCACACATCGGCGACTTGCCAGCCGGCACGTATTGCGACAGAAACGCGAGCAATTGCGCGGCCGCGTCGGCTTCGGTGACCGACGATGCGCGAACCCGTTCGATCAGGCCCGAGCGGCCATGCGTACTCTTGTTCCATTGGTCCATCGCATCCAGCGTCGAATTTGACTGATGGATCGCTAGTACCGGACCTTCGACGACCACCGCCAAGTTCGAATCGGTGACCACCACCGCGACTTCGAGGATCCGGTCGGTGTTCGGCAGCAAGCCGGTCATCTCCATATCCAGCCAGATCAGGTTGAATTCGCTCTTGGCCAACATGGGCTGGCCGCCGGGTTGCTGCAGGTCGGGACTCATTCAAACGCCTTAAAATGAATTTCTCGCTATTTTGCCCGAAGCGACGCAGCGGCGACACCCGCAGCGAACGTGCGAGAATAGGCGCATTACAGCGTTCCCACGGATAACGGATGTTTACAATCCTCTTTGTCGTCGCGCTCGTCGCGATGATTGCCACCCGGCTGTGGCTCGCGAGCCGACAGATCCGGCACGTCGCCAACCATCGTCATGCGGTCCCCGACGGGTTCCGCGACACGATCTCGCTGCAGGCCCACCAGCGCGCAGCCGACTACACGGTGTCGCTGACACGGCTCGCCATGCTGGAACTCGGCGTGAGTGGCGCATTGCTGGTCGCGTTGACGTTATTGGGCGGCCTGCAATGGTTGGATACCCTGCTCAGTGGATGGCTGGGTCGCGGATATGCGGGTCAGATTGCACTGGTGGCCACGGTCGCCGCCATCATGGGACTCGTCGATTTGCCGTTCGATTATGCGCGGCACTTTGTCATCGAAGCACGGTTCGGCTTCAACAGGATGTCGCGCAAGCTTTTTTTTGCCGACCTGGTGAAGGGAACATTGCTCGGCGCGCTGTTTGGCCTGCCGCTGTTGTTCGTCGTGCTGTGGCTGATGCAGCAGGCCGGCGCGATGTGGTGGATTTGGGCGTGGCTCGTCTGGGTCGCGTTCAGCGTCGGCGTGCTGGTCCTGTATCCGAGCGTGATCGCGCCACTGTTCAACAAGTTCGAGCCGCTGACCGACGTATCGCTGCGTGAGCGCATCGAATCGTTGATGCACCGTTGCGGCTTCGCCGCCAAAGGGCTGTTTGTGATGGACGGCAGCCGGCGCTCCGCGCATGGCAATGCCTACTTTACCGGCTTTGGCGCAGCCAAGCGGATTGTGTTCTTCGACACGCTGCTCAGCCGACTCGATGGCAGCGAGATCGAGGCGGTGCTAGCGCACGAACTCGGTCATTTCAAGCACCGGCACGTGCTTAAGCGCATGATCATCACCTTTGCATTGTCATTCGCGCTGCTCGCGTTGCTCGGCTGGCTCGCCCAACGTCCGTGGTTCTACACGGGCCTGGGCGTTACGCCGTCGATGACCGGCTCAAACAACGCGCTTGCATTGATCCTATTTTTTCTCGTGATGCCGGTCTTCCTGTTTTTTGTGACGCCGCTCACCAGCCTATCGTCGCGCAAGCATGAGTTTGAGGCCGACGCCTTCGCTGCGACGCAGGCACGCGCACAGGATTTGATCAGCGCGCTGGTCAAGCTCTATCAGGACAATGCATCGACGCTGACGCCCGACCCGGTCTACTGCGCGTTCTATTATTCCCATCCGCCCGCGGCGCAGCGCATTGAGCGGCTGCTGGCACGCGCACGCACATGAGCGGCCGCTCAGTACGCGGCGCACCGCGTCGCACGGGCCCGGCAGCAACACAACGCGGCGGCGATCACGACCGAATAGCGGGCCCCAGCAAGGGCCGGGTCATCGCCGCACATGGCCGGCATTATGTGGTTCAGCCTGACAGGGGCGGTTCGCTACTGCAGTGCTTTCCACGCGGTAAAAAGAGCGAAGTCGCCGTTGGCGACCGCGTCAGCTTCGAGGCGACATCCGCGGACCAGGGGGTCATCGTCGCGACCGATGCGCGACGCAATCTGCTGTTTCGCTCGGACCAGTTCAAATCAAAGCGCTTTGCGGCCAACCTCGATCAGTTACTGATCGTACTGGCCACCGAACCGCATTTCAGCGAGGATTTGCTCGGCCGCGCACTGGTGGCCGCCGAAGCCCATCAACTCGAGCCGGTGGTGGTACTAAACAAAGCCGACTTGCTTGCCGCGCTGCCGCTTGCCCGCAAACGCGTCGCATTCTACGCGGCACTCGGCTACCGGGTCGTCGAGGTGTCCGCGACCGGTGCCGCCGATGCCACGCACGCCACACTCGCACCGCTACTCGCGCATCGCGCTACCCTGCTGCTCGGCCAGTCCGGTATGGGCAAGTCAACGCTGGTGAATCTGCTGGTGCCGCACGCAAACGCCACGACGCGCGACATTTCATCGGCGCTGAACAGCGGCCGCCATACCACTACGTTCACTCGCTGGTATACGTTACCGAACGGCGGGGCATTGATCGACTCGCCAGGTTTCCAGGAGTTCGGACTGTATCATTTGACCGAGGGACAACTCGAACGCGCCTTTCCCGAATTCCGCCCGCTGCTCGGCGGTTGTCGTTTTTACAATTGCCATCATGTGCACGAACCGGGCTGTGCGATACTGGACGCGGTGGCACAAGGCCACATCGCGCCGACGCGCCATGCGTTGTATGCGCAACTGCTGCACGAAGCAAGCCAGGTGGTGCGATAGCGCGCACTGCCCACGCTGTGGCGAAAAGCTCGAAGCGCAATTCACGCTGTGCTGGCCGTGCGGCACCCCTCGCGATCCACGCGACGGTTGGTTGATGCAGCCGGTGCGTCACGAGCCGCTCGCCTAGCCGACCCACACCGCCACAGTCAGCATCAGCAATAGCAGCATCCACAGGATGACGGCGCGCCAGACGAGGCCCACCGCCGATTGCAATGTCCGCGGCGTGCAATCCTCGCCCACCGGTACCGGGCCGACATCGGTGGAGAACAGCGCGTCGACGCTGGACGGCTCGGCCAGCGGACCCGCCAGCCGCGCCCCCAGTGCGCCACCGCCGGCGGACAGCAACACATCCTCGTTCGGATCCGGCCACTGCTGCGTGGTATTGCGCCAAGCGTAAATCGCGTCCTCAAAGTTGCCTACGATCGCGAAACCCATGGCGGTCAGCCGAGCCGGTAGCCAGTCGATGACAAAAAACGCCTGCCGCGCAAAGGCGGCAAAGGCTGGCGTGCGGTCCGATACCGTATCGTTCCAGGTCCGCGCCAAATGCTCAGCCACCCGATAGAGGATGGCGCCGGCAGGTCCGATCGGCACGACAAACCAGAAGAACACGCCAAAAACATGCCGGTGCGACGCGATCACCGCGCGAATCAGCGTATGGCGCACGATCTCGCTGACTGGCATGTCGACCGTGTCCAGGCCGGTCCACTGCGCGAGGACTTCACGCGCGCGCGGCACGTCATCGTTGTTCAGTGCGAGATGGATATCGGTGAAATAATGGCTGAACTGCCGGAAGCCAAGTGTCAAATAGACGATCACCACATTCCAAAGGAACGCCAGTACGAAACTGATCCGATACAACAGGTAGTAGATCAGCGCGACCGCCAGCGTCCATGGAACAACGACGGAAAGCCACGCAAGCAGCCCGTGCTTGCGCTTGCCGGCATCGAACGCTTGCGCCGCACTGGTCGCGTGATAGTGAAGCAGCATCGACACGGGATTGTGCGGCGACAGCGCCCGCAACTGTTCAATAATCAGAGCCAGCAATACGGAAAAAAAGGTCATGCGCAGCGCCGTAATACGGTTTGGTACAAGAGTACCGATGAAGATGGCGTAAAGATAGCACAGTGCCTCGGCTCAACGGTCATTGATCTGGAACTTGTTACGTAGACGCGATAGACAGCAGTTGGACAACGCTGGTCACGGCAAGACACAGCCGTGCGCACACGGCGGGACGCCGGCTGCTATGCGGCCAGAAACCGATACAGGTTGCGCAGCATGCCTGCAGTGGCGCCCCAGATGAAATAGTCACCGCGGCCGTCCAGTCGTGGATACGGCATCGCAAAAAAACGGCGCTCCGCATTTTCCGAACGAAAAACGCGTATTTGATGATGGGACGGATCCATCAGGAAGGCGAGCGGCACCTCGAAAATCTCTGCCACTTCATAGCCGTCGGCCACCGTCGAAAAGGGCGGATGGACCAAGCCGACGACCGGTGTGACGCGAAATCCCGTGCCGGTCAGGTACTCGGGCAACGTCCCCAACACCTCGACGCGATCCCCCGGCAGGCCAACTTCTTCCCGTGCCTCACGCAAGGCCGTCGCGGTCGCGTCTGCGTCATCGGGCTCGCGTCGCCCGCCCGGAAAACTGACTTGCCCGGCATGGTCGGTCAGCATGTCTCCGCGCTGCGTCAACAATACCGTGACAGCGTCGCGAATCACCAACGGCACCAGCACCGCGGCCTGCCGCGGGTCGCCGTGCGCCCACCGCACCTCATGCGGCTCCGCAGTCCAGCGCAGTTCCTGCTGGAACCGCTCGCGCAGGCCGCGCGGCGTCAACCGGCCCGGGGCAACCGGCGCCAAGGGCGTATCGCTCGACTCAACGGGCAGCAGCTCAGGATTGAAGATCGGCCGGCTCATGGTGCAATAGGATCACCAACGAAAAAAGCACCCCGGCGGGGGTGCTTTTTCCAGTGCTGTGCTTAATTGTGGGACGCTGGGCGTTCCTTATACGACAGCTTTTCTTTGATCCGAGCGGACTTGCCCGAACGCTCGCGCAGGTAGTACAGCTTCGCACGGCGTACGTCGCCACGGCGCTTCACGACAATGCCGGCGATCAGTGGCGAGTACGTTTGAAACGTCCGCTCGACGCCTTCACCCGACGAAATCTTGCGGACGATGAACGACGAGTTCAGGCCACGATTGCGCTTCGCGATCACCACGCCTTCATACGCTTGTACACGCTTGCGATTGCCTTCGACCACGTTCACGTTGACTACGACCGTGTCACCCGGTGCAAAGGCCGGGATGGTCTTGCCCGCGAGCACGCGCTCGATTTCTTCCTGCTCGAGTTTTGCAATCAGATTCATGACTGACTCCTGTAACCATCTTGCCGGCGTTTTCTTACCCCGATCACGATCAAGGTCCCGGTAGAGGATGGGTTGACTTCCGGCAGCCGGCTTCGGCCACCGCCTTGCCCTCGCACACCAGCCATCAATGTTCCGATGTCACGAGAGTTGCGAGCCATGCCTCATCGGCACGGCTCAACATCTTGTTACGCCGGGCGCGCTCGATCAGGTCGGGGCGCTTGGCCAGCGTATTGCGCAGCGCCTCGCGACGCCGCCACTGTTCAATCTGCGCATGATGCCCGCCGAGCAGCACGTCCGGCACCCGCACACCCTCATATTCCTCCGGGCGCGTGTAATGCGGGCAGTCAAGCAGCCCATCGACGAAGCTGTCCTGCACAGCCGACTGCGCATCGTTCAATACGCCAGGCAACTGCCGAATCACCGCGTCCATCAGGGCCATCGCAGGCAACTCACCGCCCGACAGCACGAAATCGCCGAGACTCACTTCATCGTCCACCTCGCGATCGATCAGCCGCTGGTCGATCGCCTCGTATCGGCCGCACAACACGATCAACCCGGGCAACGCCGCATACTCGATCACCTTGGCGTGGTCTAGCGGTCGGCCTTGCGGCGACATCAGCACGACGCGCGCGCGATGCGGCGGTGACCCAGCCCCACCCGCGCATTGTGCCCCTCGGGCAGCGGCGATCGCATCGGCGAGCGGCCGGGCCAGCATCACCATGCCTGGACCACCGCCGTACGGACGATCATCGATCGTCCGGTAGTTGTCCGTCGTGAAGTCGCGGGGATTCCACGTGCGCAACGTATAACGCTGTTGCTTAGCGGCCCGGCTGGTAATCCCCCAGTCGGTCAAAGCGCGAAACATTTCCGGGAACAGCGTGATGACATCAAATTGCATCGCGCGCTCCATCAATAATCGGCTCCCCAGTCGACCACGATGCGGCGGTCCGACGGATCGACCGTTTTCACGTAAGCGTCGACAAACGGAATCAGCCGCTCCGCCTTCGTGGCGCGCCCGTCCTGCCCGACCTCGTCGTACTCCACGCGCAGGATGGAGTGCGCGCCGTTATCCATCAGGTCCACGACCTGGCCCAGCGCGTCACCGGACTCGTTGACGACCGCCAAGCCGATCAAATCAACCCAGTAGTACTCGTCACGCCCGAGCGCCGGAAAATCCGCGCGGCGCACGTGCACCGTAGCACCGCGCAGCGCGAGGGCCTGATCGCGATCCGCGCACCCGGCAAGTTGCACAACTACGGTAGCGCTATGCGCCTTGCTCGACACAACCTGTGCCGCACGACACACGCCACCCTTGACGAGCCACCACGATCTTGCACGCAGCAGCGCACCGCCACTCGAACCGACGCCGGCATGCGGCGTGATCTTCAACCACCCCTTGACGCCGTAGGCATCGACGACCGCACCGACTTCAATCGCGTCGTCCGGCAACGACGCCACGCTCTCAATGCCGGACTCGGACGAACCCGCACGGCCGCCACCCTTCACCGGACGACGCACAAAATGGCCGAATGACACAGGCCGGGGCAACGACACACGGGTTGACATCTGCTCACATTCCAGCGTTTGACCGTTCGCGCACCACACTCCGACAGATGCCGCGATACCGCACTGGGCAAATGCCGACGGCCTGCATTCAGCGGGTTACGCGGACGGTTGTGCAGCTTGCGCCTGCTTGACCAGGCGGGCCACGGTCGGCGACAGCTGCGCGCCGACGCCTCGCCAGTACGTCAGGCGGTCTTGCGCGATGCGCAGCGATTCGCCCTTTGTCGCGACCGGATTATAGAAACCGACGCGCTCAATGAAACGGCCATCGCGGCGATTGCGCGAATCGGTTGCAATGATATTGTAGAACGGGCGCTTCTTCGAGCCGCCACGAGCCAAGCGGATGATGACCATGCTGTGTCCTTACCTAAATAGCCTGGGTATTGACCAGCAACACCCGGGTTTTCGATCTGCCGAAACGCGCGATTATAACCTGAAAATAGCGCTCTAACAAATACTTACCGTGTCGGTGATGGTGCTGGTGGCCGGCGTACTTGCGTACCATCCCGCCACGGCGCGGCCCGTAGACGCGATCCGGATACCGCCGGTCAGCCGTTGCCTGACACGATGGCGTGCGGTATCTCGGCGGTGTCGCGGATCGTGCGCCTGGACAGCACCAAGGTCGGCTACTGCGTCGCGCGGGTAACCTCGACGATGCCAGCGCCATCTATCGCGTCACCTACGCGAGGCGCTAACGGCGCGACGTACAATATCGACTCTGTCATCGTATTCCTGTCCGCCATGTCCCTCTCTTCCCGCATGCGGTCCGACGGCCGCGTGCCGCCGGCCCCGCCACCCCAGTTCAAGTCCAAGACCCGCGCCGCCCTTGCCGCGTTCCTGCTCGGTTCGCTTGGCGCACATCGGTTCTACCTGTATGGTCCGCGCGACGCGCTGGCGTACTTGCATATTGCCGCGACGGCGCTCGGCGTCGTCGGCGTGCAATGGCTCGTCGCGACGCAGCGAACATCGGTCGCCGGGTGGGGGCTATCGGTGCCCGGTGCTGTCTCGCTCCTGACCGCGTTCCTCGCCGCGATCGTCTATGGCCTGCAGCCGGACGATAAGTGGGACGCCCGCTTCAACCCACACGGCAACCGCCGGAACCGTTCCGGCTGGGGTGTCGTGTTCGTTGTGATCCTGTCGCTGTTCATCGGCGCGATGTTGCTGATGGGCGCGCTGGCGTTAGCGTTCCAGACCTACTTCGAAGCCACGGTCCAGCCGCTGAGCCGTGTCGGCCTCGGCGCGCTAGCTTGATCGCGTGCTCGCTTGATCGCGGCGCCGCTCATGACGGCGCCGCGCATCAGTCAAACAGGCTCATCTGGGCATCGCCGCGAGAATCGGCCGCGGATCTAGCGACGTGACGGCGGGCGGTGCGCGCCGCGGGCGGCGCGAACGCGGACATGTCCAACGTCCCGTGCCGACGCCTGGTGAACCCCAACTTGCGCGCCGCCCGTTCAAAACGCTGCTTGAGCAGCTCGGCCCACGCTCCCTGGCCCTTCATTCGTGTGCCGAACGACGCGTCATAATCGTTGCCGCCGCGCATCTCGCGGATCCGGTTCATCACACGCTCGGCTCGGCCAGGGAAATGCGCATCAAGCCATTGCTTAAACAGCGGCGCGACTTCCCAAGGCAGTCTCAATACGATATAGGACGCGCTGCTCGCACCCGCCTGTGAGCAAGCGTCGAGCACCCGCTCCAGATCCGGTTCGGTGATGAACGGAATAACCGGCGCAATGCTGACCCCTACCGGAATACCTGCATCGGCCAGCGTCCGGATCGTGCGCAGCCGGCGCGACGGCGTCGCGGCCCGCGGTTCGAGGGTGCGCGCAACGTCGGCATCCAACGTGGTGACCGTTATCGCGACCAACGCCTGCCCACGGTGCGCCATCGGTGCGAGCAGATCGATGTCCCGTTCGATCAGCGAGGACTTCGTGATCGCTGCCACCGCATGCCGATGCCTGTCCAAGACATCGAGCACGCGCCGGGTGATCCGCAGATCCCGTTCGACCGGCTGATAGGCGTCGGTGTTGACCCCCAGCGCGATCGGCTCGGGCACATAGGACGGCTTGGCCAGTTCGGCGTGCAACAACTCGGGCGCATTGACTTTCGCATAGATACGGCTCTCGAAATCTAGGCCAGGCGACAACCCGAGGTAGCTGTGCGTGGGCCGCGCGAAGCAATAAATGCAGCCGTGCTCGCAGCCTCGGTACGGATTCAGCGATACGCTGAATGGAATATCGGGCGATGCATTGCGCGTCAGAATGCGCTTTGCCCGCTCGTTGAACACGCGTGTCTTCAGTGGTGCGATGACATCGCCGTCGCAATCGGCGGCCACGTGCAGCCAGCCGTCGTCCACCGGTTGCCTCTCGTCCACCTCGTAGCGGCCCGCAATGTTCGTGATGGCACCGCGGCCTTTATGTGGCCGCAGTGGCACCACTGGCAACGCATCATCAGCAGGCGATTTCATTAGTTCGCGCGACTCAATACTGTATAAAAATACAGTATCACTCACCCGCCGCAATCGTCAACGTCTCCTTGATTTCCTCCATCACGACATAGCTTTTGGACTGCACCGCCCCGGGCAATTGGAGCAGGATGTCCCCCAATAACTTCCGATAGTCGGACATCTCGCCAATGCGCGCCTTGATCAAATAGTCGAACTCGCCGGAGATCAGGTGGCACTCCAATACCTGCGCAATGCGCTCGACCTCACGCCGGAACTGGCCGAACATGTTGCCGCTTTTGTGATCCAGCGTGATCTCGACGAAGACGAGCAGACCGGCGCCAAGCTTGGCCGGATTCACCCGAGCATAGTAGCCGGTGATCACACCGTCGCGCTCCATACGCCTGACGCGCTCGATACACGGCGTAATCGACAAACCGATACGCTCAGCAAGGTCCTTCATCGCCATGCGCCCGTCGGCCTGCAACAGGTTCAATATCTTGCGGTCGAGCTTATCGAGCGCTCGCACGGGTTGCCTCTGCGTTCTCATGATTAGTTACTAAAAAAACATAAAAATAAAATAACAACAACTGGATAACTCGCAATAGGATAGGCGCATTTACTATCCATTTGCCGACTTGCAGTACTGAGTCGGGATTCAAGCGAATCGGAGCATCGCATGCGTGTCATCGTCCTGGGCAGCGGCGTGGTCGGCGTAGCAAGCGCCTATTACCTAGCGCGGGCAGGTCATGAAGTCACCGTGGTCGACCGCGAGTCGGGCCCCGCGCTGGAGACCAGCTTCGCCAACGCCGGCCAAATCTCGCCGGGCTATGCCGCGCCGTGGGCAGCGCCGGGGGTGCCGCTGAAGGCGCTCAAATGGATGTTCCAGCAGCACGCGCCACTGGCCATTCGACTCGATGGCAGCGCATTCCAGCTCAAATGGATGTGGCACATGCTGCAGAACTGTACCGCCAGCCGGTACGCAACCAACAAGAGCCGGATGGTGCGGCTAGCCGAGTACAGCCGCGACTGCCTACAAACGCTGCGCGCACAGACCGGCATCGCGTATGAGGGGCGCCAAGGCGGCACACTGCAGGTGTTCCGCACGCAGGCGCAGTTGGACGGCGCCGCGAAGGACATCGCGGTACTCGAAGAGGCAGGCATTCCGTATGAACTGTTGTCGAGCGCCGAGTTGGGCAAAGCCGAACCGGCGCTGCAGCGCGTCGCTCCCAAGTTAACCGGCGGATTGCGGCTGCCCAACGACGAAACCGGTGATTGTCAGCTTTTCACGATGCGACTGGCACAATTGGCCATGTCGCTGGGCGTGCAATTCCGGTTCAACACGCCAATTGACTCGCTCGCCATCGCCGGCGGCCGGATCGCCGGCGTGCAATGCGGCTCCGAATGGCTGCGCGCCGACGCCTACGTGGTCGCGCTGGGCGCATATTCGACCCGCCTGCTGGCCGGCATCGTCAAGGTCCCGGTTTATCCGCTCAAAGGCTA
Organism: Burkholderia sp. b14; assembly: GCF_900156195.1. Classification (NCBI taxonomy): domain Bacteria; kingdom Pseudomonadati; phylum Pseudomonadota; class Betaproteobacteria; order Burkholderiales; family Burkholderiaceae; genus Burkholderia; species Burkholderia sp. b14. Next base: position 2,525,012 of record NZ_FTPJ01000003.1, on the reverse strand, counting down.
TTCGATCACTGCACCGATTGTCGACGCTGCCCGTGCGCCGGTATCGACCGTGCTGGACGAGACGTACAAGATTGCTATCACCCGGTTCGACGACCGGATCCGCGTCGGCGGCATGGCCGAAATCGTCGGTTTCGATACGTCGCTGCGCGATGCGCGCCGCCGCACGCTCGAAATGTGCGTCAACGACCTGTTCCCGGGCGGCGGCGACACGGTGCAGGCAAGCTTTTGGACCGGCTTGCGGCCGATGACCCCCGACGGCACACCGATTGTCGGCCGCACGCCGATGCCCAATTTGTTTCTCAATACCGGTCACGGCACGCTTGGCTGGACCATGTCGTGCGGATCGGGGCAACTGCTCGCCGATCTGATGTCCGGCAAACGACCCGCGATCCAGGCCGACGACCTATCCATGCATCGCTATCTCACCGACGGGGCCGGCTCGCGCCGCCCCGCTTACGCCAGCGCGTGAGCGCGCAGGTCCGCAGCCGCCGATCGATCATGAGCATCCTGTCATTGACGGGCGGAACATAACGCATCGCTGCCCGCCCGGTTAAAGTGTAGTGTCGTCATATGGCAGCGCAGAAACGACAAAGGGCGCACGATGCGCCCTTCTGCCACGCTCTGTCGCGCGTGCATCACGCGACGTGCCAGCCGCTCATAGCGCGTTAACCAGTTCTGGCACCAACGTGAACAGATCGCCTACCAGGCCATAGTCGGCAACGCTGAAAATCGGTGCCTCCGGATCTTTGTTGATCGCCACGATGACCTTGCTGTCCTTCATGCCGGCCAAGTGCTGGATCGCACCGGAAATCCCTACCGCGATGTACAGTTGCGGCGCAACAATCTTGCCGGTCTGCCCCACCTGGTAGTCGTTCGGTACGTACCCCGCGTCAACTGCCGCGCGCGAAGCGCCCAGCGCGGCGCCGAGCTTGTCGGCCAGCGGCTCAAGCACTTGCGTATAGTGTTCGCCGCTGCCCAGCCCCCGTCCGCCTGACACGATGATCTGCGCGCTGGTCAATTCCGGGCGCTCCAGCTTGGTCAACTCGCGGCTCACGAAGCTCACGCCGGGCGCTGCCGGCGCCGCGTCGATCGCCTGCACCGGCGCGCTGCCGCCGTCGGCGGCGACCGGATCGAACGCCGTGCCTCGTACCGTGATGACCTTGATCGGATCCGCCGATTGCACCGTTGCAATGGCATTGCCAGCATAGATCGGTCGCTCGAAAGTGTCCACGCTCACCACGGCCGTGATGTCGCTCAGTTGCGCAACGTCCAACTTAGCGGCAAGACGAGGCGCCACGTTCTTGCCGTATGCGGTCGCCGGCAGCACGATGTGTGTGTATTCGCGCGCGATCGGCAGCACCGTTGCCTCGACGTTCTCCGCCAATCCTTCGCCGAGCTGCGGCGCATCAGCCAGCAGCACCTTCGCGACCCCGGCCACGTTGGCCGCCGCGTCGGCCGCGCCGCGCGCGTTGTGCCCCGCCACTAGCACGTGGATTTCGCCGCCCAGTTTCTGCGCGGCCGCTACTGTGTTCAGCGTCGCTGCCTTGAGCGCCGCGTTGTCGTGTTCTGCAATGACCAGTATCGTCATGTCTGCCTCTTTGCGCGTTGTGCGTTACAGTACTTTTGCTTCGCTCTTGAGCTTGTCGACCAGCGTGGCGACATCCGGCACCTTCACGCCTGCGCTGCGCTTGGGCGGCTCGGCCACCTTCAGCGTTTTAAGCCGCGGCGCCACGTTCACGCCCAAGGTCTGCGGCGTCACGGTCTCCAGCGGCTTTTTCTTCGCCTTCATGATATTGGGTAACGTCACATAACGCGGCTCGTTCAGCCGTAGGTCAGTGGTCACCACCGCCGGCAGCGTCAATGACAGCGTCTCGGCGCCGCCGTCCACTTCACGCGCCACCGTGGCGCGGCCACCTTCGACCGTCACCTGTGAGGCAAACGTGGCCTGCGGCCAGCCAGCCAGCGCGGCCAGCATTTGCCCGGTCTGATTCGAGTCGTCATCGATCGCCTGCTTACCCAGGATCACGAGTTGCGGCTGTTCCCGCGCGACCAGCGCGTTGAGCAACTTAGCAACCGCCAGCGGCTGCAACTCCTCTTGGGCTTCGATCAGGATCGCTCGGTCCGCGCCGATCGCCAGCGCGGTGCGCAGCGTCTCTTGGCACGCCGGCACCCCTGCCGATACGGCAATCACTTCCGTGGCCACGCCCGCTTCCTTTAACCGCACTGCCTCTTCCACCGCGATCTCGTCGAACGGGTTCATCGACATCTTTACATTCGCCACGTCCACGCCCGTGCCGTCCGATTTCACGCGGACCTTCACGTTGTAGTCGACCACTCTCTTGACCGGCACAAGAACTTTCATTCCACGCTCCAAAGTTACGAATACGGCAACTCATCAACGGCCATTATAACGACGAACGGTCGTTCTATTTTAATGACAAAAAAGACCGGCGAGAAACCGTCAACCTGACTCAACCCTCTAGTCCAGACGCCCGATCATGTCAGCCACGACAGGCCCAATACGGATTCATCGTGGCACCTGCGGCAACCGCAGCCCCGACCCAACCATAGCCCCGGCAGCCACAGCGACAGCCTCGACTCAGCCACGGCCGTAGTCGCCGTTGCCATAAGCGTGGGCCGACGACGGGCGTTCCCCCATGGTCACCACCCGGCCGCTACGGCACCGCCGTATCGGCTATCAATGTACTGCTTGACTTCCGGCGAATGGTACGCAGCGACCAGCTTCGCGACCCATGGCTTGTCGCGATCAGCCTGGCGCACCGCAAGGATATTCACGTACGGACCATTCGTGTCTTCGATCGCGATCGCATCCCGCCTGGGCTGCAGGCCTGCCTCCATCACGAAATTCATATTGATCGCGCCCGCATCGACATCAGCTAGCGAGCGCGGGATCTGCGCCGCGTCCAATTCGACAAGCTTGATCTTTTTCGGGTTCTCGACGATGTCCAGCGGCGTGGCTTTCAGCCCCGCGTCCGCGCGCAGCTTCAACATGCCGAGCTTTTGCAACAACAGCAGCGCGCGCCCGCCATTGGTCGGGTCATTCGGCACCGTGATCCTCGCGCCACTGGGCAGGTCCTTTAGCGACTTGACCTTTTTCGAGTAGATGCCCATCGGAAACATCACGGTATCGGCGACCTTGACAATCTTGTAGCGGCGATCCTTGACCTGCGCGTCGAGATAGGGCTGATGCTGGTAGCTGTTCGCGTCGAGATCACCGGCAGCGAGTGCGGCATTCGGCTGCACGTAGTCGGAAAATTCAACGATCTGGAGGTTCAGCCCGTTCCTGGCTGCAACCTTCTTCACAACCTCGAGGATCTGCGCGTGCGGGCCGCCGGTCACGCCCACCTTGATCCGGTCTTGCGCACGCGCGGCACCCATGAAGAACGCTGCGATCCCCAGTGCCGCAACTAGCTTGATCATGAAACGGCGTTGCATCGATTTTCCTTTTTTCTGAGTCAGTATGGGACTTCTCACCCGGTGGCAGCACTTGCCGGCCAAGCCACGGCGCATCTGCGCCGTGCCGCTATTTGTGGCTAAGCCGGCGCACCAGGTAATCGCCGAAGGACTGCACCAACTGCACGAAGACGATCAGCACGAGCACCACAGCGAGCATGACTTCGGGCAGGAAGCGCTGATAGCCATAGCGGATACCCAGGTCGCCCAAGCCTCCGCCGCCGATCGCCCCCGCCATCGCCGAATAGCCAACCAGCGATACGAACGTCAACGTCAAGCCCGCAACGATACCGGGCCAGGCCTCAGGCAACAAGACCTTGAACACGACCTGCGACGTGGTCGCCCCCATCGCCTGCGCGGCTTCTATCAGGCCACGATCTACCTCGCGCAGCGCGGTCTCGACCAGACGCGCAACAAACGGCGCGGCGGCGATCGTCAGCGGCACAACGGCGGCGGCGGTGCCAATCGACGAGCCGACCACCAAGCGGGTGAACGGAATAACCGCCACCAGCAGGATAATGAAGGGCGTGGAGCGCACCGCGTTGATCAGCATGCCGAGCACACGATTGAGGATTACGTTCTGCAGCACGCCGCCACGCTCGCTCAAGTGCAGCAGCACGCCCAGCGGCAGGCCGATCACGCCGCCGATCGCCCCGGAAATGCCGACCATGATCAGCGTCTCCCAGAACGACTGCACGAACATGTCGAACATCTCAGTCCACATAGTTCAACTCCTCCACGATGACGCCTTGCTCGCGCAGAAAAGCCATTGCCTTTCCGACATTGCCGGGTTCGCCGCTGGCAAGCACGGCAAGCGAGCCGAATGCCTGACCTTGGATCTCGTCGATCTGGCCATGCAGAATGCTGAAATCGAGCGCATATCGCCGAATCGTCTCAGATAATACCGGCTGTTCGACGCCTTGGCCCGAGAACGCGAGCCGTAGCAAATGGTCGCGCCCCGCCTCCAGCCGCTGCTGGACCCTGGCCTTGAGCGCAGGCGGCAATTCCTGCGCGATCACGTCGCCGATCAGCGCGCGCGTGACCTCGTGGTGCGGTTTCAGAAAGACGTCGATCACGTTGCCCTGCTCGACCAAGCGCCCCGCGTCGAGTACCGCGACGCGATCGGCCACTTGCTTGACCACATCCATTTGGTGCGTGATCAACACGACCGTCAACCCCAATTCTCGATTGATCTGGCGCAGCAGTTCCAGTATCGAGCGCGTGGTTTCCGGGTCCAGCGCCGACGTCGCCTCGTCCGACAGCAATACCTTTGGCCGGCTCGCCAACGCCCGCGCAATACCGACACGTTGCTTCTGTCCACCGCTGATCTGCGCCGGATACCGGTCCCGCTGCGCGGACAATCCGACCAGCTCTAGCAACGGCAACACGACCTTGTCGATCTCCATGCGCCGCTTCCCCGCCAACTCTAGCGGCAACGCGACGTTGTCGTAGACCGTGCGCGAGGACAGTAGGTTGAAATGCTGGAAGATCATGCCGATTTCACGCCGCGCCGCGCGCAGTCCATCGGCAGACAACGCGGTCAAGTCGCGACCCTCGACAATCACGCGGCCCTCGCTGGGTCGCGTCAACAGGTTGATGGTACGCACCAGCGTACTCTTGCCCGCGCCACTGCGTCCGATGATGCCGAACACTTGGCGCGGCGGCACCGTGAGCGTAACGTTGTGCAGCGCTTCCACCCACCCGCGGGGTCCGGGGAAGCGCTGCGAGATGTTGTGCAGTTCGATCATGGAAAATGAAAAAACGGCGGACGACCGTCTCGTTGCCACAGTCCGCCGCCGCAGTGACCCGTTTTTTCGACCGGCCATTTTATCAAACTGCCACATAGCTGGAAATAATTGTTTCTAGCCAATTTATAACTTACAGAAATTAGATTCGCGCACCGATAGCCGTCACGCTACGACCGGGAGTGCGGGCATTAACGCGGCACTGCTCGTGCGCGGCGACGCGATCGTCACTGTCAATCGTGCCCGACCCGCGGATGACAGGCGCTACAGATGGGCCAGCGCTTTCAGGTGCGCGACGGCACTGCGGCCGAGCGCCGATAGGCTGTAGCCGCCCTCCAAGCAGCTGACAATGCGCCCGTTCGCGTAACGCACAGCGACATCACGTACTTGCCGCGTGATCCATGCGTAGTCATCCTCGACCAACCCCATGTTGCCGAGTTCGTCCTCGCGGTGCGCGTCGAAGCCGGCCGATACGAATATCATCTGCGGTCGGAACGCACCAAGCCGTGGCAGCCAGATCAAGTCGATTGCCTCGCGCACCGCCATGCCCCGGGTGCGGGCCGGCATGGGCAGGTTCACCATGTTCGGCGCCTGATTGTTAAAGCCACTGAACGGGTAGAAAGGATGCTGAAAGAAGCTGCACATCAACACCCGCTCGTCGCCAGCGAATGCCGCTTCGGTTCCGTTGCCATGATGGACGTCAAAGTCGATGATCGCCACGCGCGCCAGCCCATGCACGTCCAACGCATGACGCGCCGCGATCGCGACATTGTTGAAGAAGCAAAAACCCATTGCCCGAGCCGGTTCGGCATGGTGGCCGGGCGGGCGCACGCTGCAAAAAGCATTGTCGTAGCGGCCCGCAATGACCGCATCCGTGGCCGCCACCGACGCGCCGGCGGCGCGCAGCGCCGCCCGCCAGCTATGAGGATTCATCTGCGTATCGGCATCGATTTCCGCGTAGCCCTGCTCAGGTGCGGTGTCACGCACGAAATCGATGTGCGCGCGCGTATGGACCCGCGCAAGCGACGCTGCGTCCGCCAATGGAGCCAACTCGTGATGGATCAGCGGATCGATGCCATTGGCAATCAGCTGATCCTCGATCGCGGACAAGCGTGCCGGGCATTCCGGATGCCCCTGCCCCATTTCGTGCAGCCGGCACTCCGGGTGGGTGAAGAAACCTGTTGCCATCGCAATATGGTCGGTTGGGTAACAAACGCGCCCGTGACGCGCCACCTCTTTATGGGTCCCGGCCACCGCATGCGGCGACCCTTTGATTAAATTACCACACTACCCTCGGTTATACTGCGTTGACCCTATCCACCCGGCGTGCCGCCCTTTGCGCATCGGCGCATTGTCTGGGCAACACCAACGCACTGCCGTATTCGTTCGCCGCTTTACTTGTCACGCCTTGCCATGACCGTCTTGTTCGACCTACTGTCGTGCCACCGTTGTCCCCGGTTTCAATCGAGACCTAACCGCGTAATGACCCGCGGGACGCAGGCGGTGCTGTTCATGCTCGCCACCGCGCATGGCGCGGCGCTCGCCGCGCCGATCAGCACGGCGCCGAGCGGCTCCCGCCCGATGATCGTCGCCCAGGCGCAACCGGAGACGCCGGTGCCGCCAGGCCAGACGTTCGAGGAGGAAATCGTGCCGCAGCGCTATGCGGCCAATCCGAATGTCGATGCGTTCATCAACGACATGGTCGCCCGGTACGATTTCGATTCGAAGGCGCTGCACGCGCTGTTCAACCAAGCCGTGTATTCGAAAACCGCGGTCAAGCTGGTACTTCCCGCTCCAACGCCAACACTCAAGAATTGGCAGGCATACCAGGCACGCTTCATTGAACCGGTGCGCATCAACGCGGGTGTGGAGTTCTGGCAACAGAATAAGGCGGTGCTGCAACAAGCTAGCGAACAATTCGGCGTGCCGCCGGAAGTGATCGTCGGCATCATTGGCGTCGAAACATTGTATGGCCGGTACATGGGCAACTTCCGCGTGCTCGACGCGCTGACCACCCTCGCGTTCGATTATCCAGACACGTCCAATCGCACGCAACGCATGGCGCTGTTCCGTAAGAACCTAGAGGACTTCCTGGTCTGGACCCGCAGTGCCGGCATCGAGCCGACCACGGTGCTGGGCTCCTACACGGGCGCAATCGGCATCCCGCAGTTTCTGCCGAGCAGCATCATCGAATACGCGCTCGATTACGAGGGCAATCACCGTATCGACTTGCGCAACAGCCCGGCCGATGCAATCGGCAGCGTCGCCAACTATCTGAAGCAGCACGGCTGGGAAAGCGGCCGGCCGGTCGTATGGCACATTCGCGCGGATGCCGGCAGCATTGGCATTGCGCAGGCCGCCGCGCACGGGCAGGCCGAACCTCGCTGGGCGCTGCAACAACTGTTGCGCGCCGGCATGCTACTCGATGAACGCGGCGTCGATACGGCAAGCGAAGCCGGAACACCTGTGACCGTGGTCGAACTGCCCACCCCCGGACAACCCCCGCAGTACATGCTCGGGTTAAGAAATTTCTACGTGTTGACCCGTTACAATCGCAGCTTCTTTTATGCACTGGCGGTGTATCAACTGGGCGAACGGGTCAAGGCGCAGATGCAAGCCCTTTCCGCGACACCGCCTCGGCCGGCAGCACCCGCCGCGCCGTCCGCGCTGCAGTAGCGGTTACGCGGAGAACACGCCTGTCGACAGGTACCGGTCGCCACGGTCGCAAACGATGAACACGATAGTAGCGTTCTGCGTTTGCCGCGCGATGCGCAACGCAACCTCGCAGGCCCCACCGGACGAAATGCCGCAGAAAATGCCTTCGACGGCGGCCAACCGGCGCGCCATCGCCTCCGATGCCGGCTGGCTCACGTGCTCGATGCGGTCCACGCGCGCGCGGTCGAAGATCTTCGGTAGATACGCGTCCGGCCACTTGCGAATGCCCGGGATACGGGAACCCTCGTCCGGTTGTGCGCCGATGATTTCGATGCGCGTGTTCTGCTCCTTTAGGTATTGCGACACGCCCATGATCGTGCCGGTGGTGCCCATAGACGAAACGAAATGCGTGACACGCCCATCAGTATCACGCCAGATCTCTGGTCCGGTACCCTCGTAGTGTGCAGCCGGGTTATCCGGGTTGGCGAATTGGTCGAGTATCACGCCCTTGCCGTCGCGCTGCATTTGCTCGGCCAGGTCGCGTGCATACTCCATGCCGCCTTTGACCGGCGTCAGCACGATCTGCGCGCCATACGCGGCCATGCTCTGCTGGCGCTCGACCGACAGATCCTCTGGCATCAACAGCACCATCTTGTAGCCTCGGATCGCTGCCGCCATCGCCAGCGCAATGCCCGTATTGCCGCTGGTCGCCTCGATCAGCGTATCTCCTGGTTTGATGCGACCGCGTTGCTCAGCCTTGCTGATCATTGACAGCGCGGGACGGTCCTTCACTGATCCGGCCGGATTGTTTCCCTCGAGCTTAGCCAGAATCACATTGCCCCGGCTGTGGATGTCATCTTCAGGCAGCCTGACCAGTTGAACTAGCGGCGTGTTGCCAATTGTGTCTTGAATTGTTTTATAAGCCATGGCTGCCCTTGCCCGGGAAAGGTCGCAACTTTTTATTGTAAAGCGGAACCGCGCACGCGCGCTCGCGCACCGTTGCCGCAATGCGGGTTACCGCACGCTCGCGGCTGCGGGCGCGCAGTGCTGTTCCGGCGACGCGGCATCGAAAACCAGGCCCTGTGCCTGCCACTTCGCCACCGACTTCGCACCCACGCGCTTGACGCGTCGCACGAGATCGTTCGCGCTACTGAACGGGCCCTGCGCGTCCCGAGCTTCGATGATTGCCTGCGCAGTGGATGGACCGATCCCGCGGATCGTCTGCAGCATCGCGTCATCCGCAGCGTTGATCTGCACGCGTGGCGACGCCGCGGCCAAGCCCGCGGTCAGCCACAGCACCACCGCCATGCGCGGCGCGTTCAGCGTATTGAGCAGCGTACCCATCGAATCTCCCAACGAACTCGCACCGGCGGCCATCGCCGACACAGGATGCTAGTCTACGAAGGACGAGGGTGCTGCCGCAGTCAGCCGTTCAGCCAACGCACGTAGCGCGCCACGCCTTCCTGCACGGTCAAGAACGGAGCCTCATAGCCGGCGGCGCGCAGCTTGGTGAGATCGGCCTGTGTGAAGCACTGGTACTTGCCGCGCAGCGCGTCCGGAAATGCGATGTACTCGAGCGTGCCGTTCATGACCAGTTCAGAAAGCGGCAACGCCGGCTTGCCATCGAGTTCGCGTAACGTGTTCACGACAGTCATCGCGATATCGTTGAACGGTTGCGCACGGCCCGTACCAAGATTGAAAATGCCCGACTTGTCCGGGTGATCGAAGAAAAACAGGTTCACTTTGACCACATCTTCGACGGACACGAAATCCCGCGTCTGCTCGCCAGCCGCATAACCGTTGTATTCGCCAAATAGCTTGACGTGGCGTTGCGCACGGAACTCGTTGAAGTTGTGGAATGCCACCGACGCCATACGCCCCTTATGCGTCTCGCGAGGACCATAGACATTAAAATAGCGAAAGCCCACGATCTGGCTTGCTGCATCGGGCAGCATGCGCCGCACGACCTGGTCGAACAGAAACTTCGAGTAGCCGTAGACGTTCAACGGACTTTCCGAACCCCGCTCCTCAACAAACGTCGTCGAGCCACCGTAGATCGCCGCGGACGACGCGTACAGGAACTGGGCACGCTGCGCGACGCAGGCTTCCAGCACCGCGCGGCTGTACGTGAAATTGTTGTCCATCATGTAGCGCCCGTCCGTTTCCATCGTGTCGGAGCAGGCACCTTCGTGAAATACTGCACGCACCTTGCCGAAGTCATGACGGCGCAAGCGCTCGACAAACTCGCGCTTGTCGATGTAGTCGTCGATCTCGCAATCGACGAGGTTGCGGAACTTGTCCGAGCGTGTCAGGTTGTCGACAGCGATGATCCGGCGTTCGCCGCGCTCGTTCAATCCCTTGACGATGTTACTGCCAATGAAGCCGGCCGCGCCGGTAACGATGATGGTCATAAATTGCGCATCCGTGGAATAAGTTCAGGCACGTGCCGCACATCAGGCCAATGCCGGCGGGTCGGGGAACAGTTCGTCGTAGCTCACGGTCGCGGTACCGAGCTTGCCGACCACGACGCCGGCGGCGCGATTCGCCTGACGAACCGCCTCGGCAAGCGGCACGCCGGCGCCGAGCATGGTCGCCAGCGTCGCGATGACCGTATCGCCTGCGCCCGACACATCATACACTTCGCGTGCAAGCGCCGACTCGTGCAACACGCCGGCATCGGTGAACAGCGTCATGCCTTCCTCCGAACGGGTCAGCAGCAATGCGCAGAACTGCAGCGAGGCGCGCAATGCCTCCACGCGCGCATGCAGGTCCGCCTCGGACTTCCAGTGGCCGACGACCTCAATCAACTCCGCCCGGTTCGGCGTAATCAGCGTCGCACCGCGGTAGCGCTCCCAGTCATCCCCCTTCGGGTCAACCAGCACGGGCTTGCCGGCTGCCTGCGCGGCCTCGATCATCCGCCTCACGTGCGTCAGGCCACCTTTCGCGTAGTCGGACAACAACACAACATCATGGCCGGGCAGCAGCGTCTCGAACTTCGCCAGTCCGGCCAGCAATACCTCGTGCGCCGGCGTCTTTTCGAAATCGATCCGCAGCAATTGTTGCTGGCGCGACAAGATGCGCAGCTTGATCGTCGTCGGCAATGCAGGATCGCGCTCCAGGTGCGCGTTCACGCTGCTCTGGCCGAGCAGCTCGACGATACGCTCGCCCGGCTCATCATGTCCCACCACGCACAGCAGTCCCGCCTGGGCGCCCAACGCCGATACGTTGCGCGCGACGTTGGCGGCGCCGCCCAGACGATCCTCGGTACGCTGCACGTGGACAACGGGCACCGGCGCCTCCGGCGAGATCCGCGTGACATCGCCGAACCAATAGCGATCCAGCATCACGTCGCCGACGACCAGCACGCGCGAAGTGGCAAGCTGTGGCCGCCGCACGGTCGGCACCTGTTGCGACGCGCTCGCCGCGTCGGCGGTGGCCGCTTCGCTCGCGGCATACAGCGCCAAGCGCGAAATCGGCTTGTCAGACACGCTGCACCTCACTGAGCATCGCATTGGCCGGCGCCGTACCGCGGCCAATCGCGTAGTATTCGATGCCAAACTCGGCCATCGCATTGGGCTCGTACAAGTTGCGTCCGTCGAACACCAGCGGCGCCTTCAGCGCACGCTTGAGCGCGTTGAAATCCGGACTCTTGAACGCCTTCCACTCGGTCATGATTGCCAGTGCGTCCGCGCCGTGCACCGCCTCGGCCTGCGTGGGAACGAACGACAGCCGCGCCTGCGCTTGCGGCTCATCGCGCAGGTCCAACGCCAACACCCGCCGCGCCTCCTGCATCGCCACCGGGTCGTACGCGCGCACCGTCGCCCCGCGCCTGAGCAGTGCCATGATCAACGTGCGGCTCGGCGCCTCGCGCATGTCATCCGTATTCGGCTTGAACGCCAGCCCCCACACCGCCACCGTGCGCCCGCTCAAGTCCTGTCCCAGCCGCGCCGTGATCTTGTCCACCAGCACGCTCTTTTGCGCGTCGTTCACCGCCTCCACCGCCTCCAGGATCCGTAGCGTGCGCCCATACTCGTGCGCCGTACGCATCAGCGCCTGCACGTCCTTCGGAAAGCAAGAGCCGCCGTAGCCCGCCCCCGCGTACAAAAAGCTGTAGCCGATGCGTGGGTCCGAGCCGATCCCCCGGCGCACCGCCTCGATGTCCGCCCCCACCCGGTCCGCCAAGTTCGCCAACTCGTTCATGAACGAGATCCGCGTGGCCAGCATCGCGTTGGCCGCATACTTGGTGAACTCCGCTGAGCGAACGTCCATGTACATCGTGCGCTCGTGGTTCCGGTTGAACGGCTTGTACAGCCGCTTCATCTGCTCGCGCGCGTACTTGCCGGCCTCGTCGTCGTCGCTGCCGATCACGATCCGGTCAGGACGCATGAAATCGTCCACCGCCGCGCCTTCCTTCAAAAACTCCGGATTCGACACCACCGAGAAACCGTGCCCCGCCCCGCGCCGTGCCAACTCCTCGGCCACGGCCGCGCCCACTCGCTCGGCCGTGCCCACTGGCACCGTCGACTTGTCCACGATCACCTTGAAGCCCTGCATGTGCCGGCCAATATTGCGCGCCGCCGCCAGCACGTACTGTAGGTCCGCCGAGCCATCCTCGTCCGGCGGCGTGCCCACCGCGATGAACTGCACATCCCCGTGCGCCACGCTCGCTTCCACCTGCGTGGAGAACTGCAACCGCCCCGCCGCGCGGTTGCGATCGATCAGCTCCTTGAGCCCCGGCTCGTGGATCGGCACGCCCCCGCCATTCAAAGTCTCAATCTTGCGCGGATCCACGTCCAGGCAGAACACGTCGTTACCCAACTCCGCCAGGCATGCGCCAGTGACCAGGCCAACATAGCCTGTGCCGATAATGGTGATTTTCATGCTTATTTAAATCCGATGAGGTTCACGGTCCTTTTCCAGGACCGCGCGCAGCACGCCGATCACAATCGGCGTGTCGTGCACCGTCAGCTCGCCGCCGCGATCGGCTCGACCCGCCGCGGCGCGTAGGTTTCCCAGCCGCTGCAGCCGGGGCACTGCCAGTAGAATAACCGCGCCCGAAAACCGCAGTTCTGGCACGTATATCGCGGCAGATTTTTCGTGCGCTGCCGGATCAACGTGCGCATCAGTTCCAGTTCGCCCTTGCGAGGCTCTTCGGCCACCGCAATCTGCGCTTCGAGCAGCCGCGTCATGCCCGCCAGGTTGGGTGACTTCTGCATCTGCGTACGCGCCAGCGCATGCGCGGCATCCGCGCCACGCAACTCGGCGATGTGCTTGTAGGCGGCGTCAAGCAGATCGTTCGACGGATACGCCTCGACATAGTGCGTCAACAGCGCGGCGCCCTGCGCCGACCAGCCGGTCGCCGCATACGCTTGCATCAGCTTGTTGGCAATCAGCGGCAAGTAGGCGGGATTCTGCTGCTCGACCTGTCGCCAATACTCGAGCGCCCGCGTCGGTTCGTGACACGCCATCTCAACATCGCCGCTCAGGATCGTTGCTCGCACATTCTGTGGGTTGCACCGCAGCGCCTGTTGTAGTGCGTTGCGTGCATCGTCTATCCGCTTGTACTGCAACGCTTCCTGCGCAAGCTCGCAGTGGAATTGCGAAATCTCCTTGCCCAGCGGCGGCGCGCCCATCGCCTCGATTCGTTGCGCCGCCTCGATCGCCTTGTGCCAGTCCTTCTCGATTTCGAAGATGGTCAACAGCGCCCGCAACGCACCGAGTGCGTAGCCGCCACTGTGCAACCGCTGGAAGGTCTCTTCCGCCCGATCGAGCAGTCCAGCTTTTAAAAAGTCCTGGCCAAGCTCGTACAATGCATGGTCGCGCTCGTTGGCCGGCAAGTCCTCACGCGACAGCAGGTTCTGATGAACCCGGATCGCGCGTTCCGTCTCGCCGCGCCGACGAAACAAACTGCCCAAGGCAAAGTGAAGCTCGGTTGTCTCCGGATCTAGCTTCACCACTTCGATGAACGCGTCGATGGCTTGATCCGGTTGCTCATTGAGCAGGAAATTCAAACCCCGGAAGTAAGAGCGCGGCAAGTTCGCGCTCTCGGACAGCAGGTGTTTCAGGTCATAGCGGGCCGCGACCCAGCCCAGCCCGAAGGCCACCGGGATGATGAGCAACCACCAGAAATCAAGATCCATGAATGTGATTCGTTGAGCATACGCGTGCCGGACGCGTCAGATGATCGGCGGCATCGGCGGTTCGTCCGTCGTCACTGGTGTCTGCCGGGCCGTCTTCAGCTCGCGCTTGAGTCGGCCGTTTTCGAGCCGCAACCGGAAGACCGCCGGCAGCACCGACACCAGCCCGGCAAGCAGGCCGACCACGAAAAATGCGAGCCCGATCACGATCAATGGCGCATTCCACGTATAGCCGGCTAGGAAGTTCAGTGTCACGCCTTGCGTGTTGGCAAGCGCCAGCACCAGCAGCAACACGAATACGATGACACGGATCAGCCAGACAATGAGCTTCATGGGCAATCTCGATGACGGCGACCGGACAGCGGATCGCCAGCGAATTGGACAAACGACCCGCACCCGCGCATCGGGTAGCCGGGCCGTGGCAGGGAACCGAACCGTGGCCGGGGGCCGGAGAAAGTGCCCGTATTGTAATGGAAGCGCTCGCACTCACCTACTGGCACGCCCAACGGCGTGCGTGTTTGGCCACAACCGGTCACCGGAGCCGCCGGCACCGTGCGATGCCAGTCAAAGAAAAAGCGCCAAATGGCGCTTTTTCGATGGTTGCCGAAACAGCAGGCCTCCCGATATTGTCGTCATGCGTCGTCCGACGCCTCGGCACTGTCGGCCTTCATCGGTTGGCCGGCCTTGCCGTCAACCCGCTCGCGCAACTCCTTGCCCGGCTTGAAGTGCGGCACCCATTTCTCCGGGACCTGGACTCGCTCGCCAGACTTGGGGTTGCGTCCGATCCGGGCCGGACGACGATTCAGTGCAAAGCTGCCAAAGCCGCGTATCTCGATGCGATGACCATTGGCAAGCGCGTCGGACATCGCATCGAGCATCGCCTTGACTGCAAAATCCGCATCCTTTAGGACAAGTTGCGGAAATCGCAGCGCCAGTTGAGCGACCAACTCGGATTTGGTCATGCTGCCTTACTGGTTCTGTTGACCGTCCAGCTTTGCCTTGAGCAACGCACCGAGGTTAGTCGTGCCGCTGGCGGCCGCGCTGCTGTCGGCTTGCAGGCCGCGCATCGCTTGCTGCTGCTCCGCGGAATCCTTCGCCTTGATCGACAGCTGGATACCGCGCGATTTGCGGTCAATGTTGATGACCATCGCGTTGACCTTGTCACCTTCCTTCAGCACATTGCGCGCGTCCTCGACACGGTCCTGCGCGATTTCCGACGCCCGCAGATAGCCTTCGACCTCGGCGCTCAACTGGATCACGGCGCCCTTCGGATCGACAGCCTTGACCGTACCATCGACGGTTGAGCCCTTGTCGTTCATCGCCACGAAGTTGTTGAACGGGTCGCCTTCCAACTGCTTGATACCCAGCGAGATGCGCTCCTTCTCGACATCGATGCCGAGCACCATGGCCTCAACCTCGTCGCCCTTCTTGTACTTGCGAACCGCTTCTTCACCGGATTCGCTCCACGACAGGTCCGACAAGTGCACCAGGCCATCAATCCCGCCCGGCAGGCCGATGAACACGCCGAAATCGGTAATCGACTTGATTGCGCCGGTGATTTTGTCGCCCTTCTTGAAGTTGCGGCTGAAGTCATCCCACGGGTTCGGCTTGCATTGCTTCATGCCGAGGCTGATACGGCGGCGGTCCTCGTCGATCTCGAGCACCATGACTTCCACTTCGTCACCGAGCTGCACCACCTTGCTCGGCGCGACGTTCTTGTTGGTCCAGTCCATCTCGGACACGTGCACGAGGCCTTCGATGCCCGACTCGACCTCGACAAACGCGCCGTAGTCGGTGATGTTCGTGACCTTGCCGAACAGCCGCGTGCCCGATGGGTAGCGACGCGAAATGCCTTCCCACGGATCGTCGCCGAGCTGCTTGATGCCAAGCGACACACGGTTCTTTTCCTGATCGAACTTCAGGATCTTCGCGGTCACTTCCTGGCCCACAGACAGCACTTCACTTGGGTGACGCACGCGACGCCACGCGATGTCGGTGATGTGCAGCAAGCCGTCGATGCCGCCGAGGTCAACGAACGCACCGTAGTCGGTGATGTTCTTCACAACGCCATTGACGATCGCGCCTTCCTTCAGCGTCTCGAGCAGCTTCGCGCGCTCTTCGCCTTGCGTGGCTTCGATCACCGCGCGGCGCGACAGCACGACGTTGTTGCGCTTGCGGTCCAGTTTGATCACGCGGAACTCGAGCGTCTTGCCCTCGTACGGCGTCGTGTCCTTGACCGGACGGGTGTCAACCAGCGAGCCGGGCAGGAACGCACGGATGCCGTTGACCATCACGGTCATGCCGCCCTTGACCTTGCCGGTGATCGTGCCGGTCACAAGCTCGTTGTTGTCCAGCGCCTTTTCAAGCGCAAGCCACGAAGCAAGACGCTTGGCCTTATCGCGCGACAGGATCGTATCGCCATAGCCGTTCTCGAGGGCGTCGATCGCGACCGATACGAAATCGCCCGCCTGCACCTCAACCTCGCCCTGATCATTCAGGAACTCTTCGATCGGAATGTAGGCTTCAGACTTCAGACCCGCGTTGACGACCACGAAATTGTGGTCAACGCGCACGACTTCGGCAGAGATCACTTCGCCTGCGCGCATGTCCTGGCGGGTCAGCGACTCTTCGAACAGAGCCGCAAAAGATTCAGTATTCGGGTTAGAGGTTTGCAGGTCGGACATAAAAATGAAATGGTGCATGGCGGGACTCGGCTTCATGATCGCCGGCGACCGCATGCGGGGTTAAGGGTTGAAAACACATCCCACGTCACTGTGGAATACCTACGGTACTGCTATTCATCACAACTGCATCGGACACTACGAAGCCTCACCACCGATGCATTACTGCCCGGTCCGTCACGGTATAGCCGCAACGCTCACGCCTGCGGGCCTTGCCGGCCATGACCCGCCTTCGCCGCACCGGTAGCTGGGTCGATTTGCTGGTACCAGGCCACGACCCGATCAACCGCTTCACCGATCGACAACGTGGACGTGTCGAGCAGGCGCGCGTCCGCCGCTGGCTTCAGCGGCGCGCTGGCGCGATTTGCATCGCGCGCATCACGCTCGCGCAAATCCCGCAGAAGGTCATCTATATTAGCAGAAAACCCTTTTTGTATCAATTGCTTATAACGCCTCTGCGCGCGGGCCTCCGCACTTGCCGTCAAAAACACCTTTAATACCGCGTCGGTAAAAATCACCGTGCCCATGTCGCGACCGTCCGCGACCAGGCCGGGCGGCTTGCGGAACGCGCGCTGCCGGGCCACCAGCGCGCCGCGCACCGGCGCGTGTACCGCGATCGCCGAAGCCAACTTGCCGACGGCCTCATGCCGAATCTCGGTCGAGACGTCCACACCATCCAATTGCGCACAGCCTTCGCGAAAGGTGATATGGAGGTCATCGATGAGCGCCACCAGCGCGGCGACGTCGTCCTTGCCCACTCCATAGCGCTGCGCCGCCAGCGCCGCCAGCCGATACAGCGCGCCGCTGTCCAGCAAATGAAAGCCCAGGTGCGCCGCCACCAGTTGCGCGACCGTGCCCTTGCCGGATGCCGTCGGCCCGTCAATCGTGATGACTGGCACGGGTTCATAAAATGGACGATTGGACTTCATTACTCTATTGGAGACTAAAACACTTCAAACGGCCGACCCTACGCACGCGGACCGGCCGACCGCCGGCACGGGGTCAAGCGCGCGCAATCGCGGCAAATCTGTCGAAATAATCAGGAAATGTCTTACCGACGCAACTGGGATCGTGAATCCTCACCGGAACATTGCCCAGGCTGGCCAGCGAAAAGCACATTGCCATCCGATGGTCATCATACGTGTCGATCGCGGCATTGGGCGTCAGCGTGGCGGGCGGCGCCACACGCAGGTAGTCCGCGCCTTCCTCGACGTGCGCCCCGAGTTTGCGCAGTTCGGTGGCCATGGCGGCGATCCGGTCCGTTTCCTTAACCCGCCAGCTGCCGATGTTGCGCAGCGTGGTCATACCGCTAGCGAACAATGCGGCAACTGCGATCGTCATCGCGGCATCTGGAATCAGATTGAAATCCATGTCCAACGGCTGCAGCTTGCCATCATCTGATTCGACCCCGCACACTTCGATCCAGTCGTCGCCGATCATCACGTTCGCCCCCATACGGACCAACGCGTCGGCAAACTGCACGTCGCCTTGGATGCTGGCCCGCCCGACGCCTTCGACACGCACCGGCCCATGGGCGAGCGCGCCGGCCGCGAGGAAATAGGACGCCGACGACGCGTCGCCTTCAACGACGATCCGCCCCGGCGAGCGGTAGCGCACGCGGCCGGCGGCCGGCACGATGAAGCGCCGCCAGCCATCGCGCTGCACATGCACGCCGAAGCGCTCCATCAAGCGGATCGTGATCTCAATATAGGGTTTGGAGATGAGTTCGCCGTCTACTTCGACTACCGCCTCGCCGCCGGCCGTCTCCACCAGCGGCAGCGTGATCAGCAGCGCAGTCAGGAACTGGCTCGATACGTCGCCCCGCACGCGAATCGGCGCATTCGCGCGAATCGACGCTGGATGCACGAGCAACGGCGGATAGCCCGGATTGCCTTCATAGTCGATTCGCGCCCCGAGCTGCCGCAGGCCATCGACCAGGTCACCGATTGGGCGCTCGTGCATTCTCGGTACGCCATGCAGTCGGTACTCGCCGCCCATGACTGCCAACGCCGCAGTGAGCGGCCGCACGGCGGTTCCCGCGTTGCCGAGAAACAACGCTGCCCGTTTGACTGGAAACACGCGCCCGGCGCCTGTCACGGTGCAACGCCGCTGCACGGCGTCATGCTGCAACACGACGCCCAGTTGTTCGAGCGCGGCCAGCATAACGCGGGTATCGTCCGAATCGAGCAAGTTGTCGATCGTCGTGACGCCCTCAGCCAATGCCGCCAGCAGCAGCACACGATTCGAGATACTCTTGGAGCCAGGCAGGCGCACCGTGCCAGTCGCGCGCGTGTAGGGTCCGAGATCGAGGTATTCCATGATAGAAGTTCCTTTCAGCACCGCTTGAGCTCGGACGCCGCGTCACGCTCGTGGCCCCATTGCGCCCGCGCGCTGCGCGAACGCGCAAACAGCGCTTCGAGCGTCGCACCATCGCCCGCAGCGATCGCCGCGCGTACTGTCCCGAGCACAGCCGAGTAAGCGTCGATCCCGTCTAGCAGCGCATCACGGTTGGCCACGCAGATGTCGCGCCACATTTCCGGATTCGACGCCGCGATCCGCGTGAAGTCGCGAAAGCCCCCGCCGGCGAACGAGAGCTTCAACGCTGCGTCCGGCGCGCGCAGAATCGTCTCGACGAGCGAGAACGACAGCACATGCGGCAAGTGGCTGACGGCGGCGAAAACCGCATCGTGCTGCTGCGCAGTCATCTCATGCAGCGAGGCGCCGCTCGCCTCCCACAGGGCAGCTACCCGATCCACTAACACGCGCGGGTTCTCCGCGAGCGGGCACAACACCACCTTGCGTCCCACATACAGGTCGGCGAGCGCCGCCTCGACCCCGCTGGATTCGCGTCCGGCGATCGGATGCCCAGGCACGAACTGCGCGAGCCGCGCGCCTAGCGCGGCGCGGGCGGCGGCAATGACGTCTTGCTTCGTGCTGCCCGCGTCGGTGACGATCGTGGATCGCTCCAAGTGCGGCGCGATGGCACCGAGCAGCGCACGGGTTTGTGCGACGGGCGCCGCCAGCACGACCCAATCCGCGCCGCGCAACGCGCCGGCCAGCGCGGCGTCATCGTCGATCATGATCGCCTCATCGATGACGCGCCGCTCAAGTGCCGTGCGCAACGAGCCGGCGCCACGGCCGACACCGACGATCGTGCCGGTGCGGCCGTGACGCTCGCGCAGCGCCAACGCCAATGAGCCGCCGATCAGCCCGACGCCGACGACGACAAGTTTATTAAACGAGAACACGGCCACGATACGATAATGTAATAAAGTGTACGGTATGCACCTGCTGGATCAGGACGGTGCCAACGCCTTTTGCAGTGCGGCGAGGAACACTTCATTGGAAGCAAGCGCACGCACGTGGGACCGACCGTATTGCATGGCTGACATGATGTTTCAGGCTCCAGACAAATAACGACGAGGTTGGCCAACAGTTGTGGCAAGCGATGGCGATCACACGTCAGCCGCCAGCGAATGGCCCGCCGGCGCGGGCCCTACCGGGCCCGCGGATAGGAACCGAGTATCTTTACATAGGCTGCGGCATGCTCCAGCTCCACGAGCGCGGCCGCGACCGCCGCGTCGTGCCGATGGCCTTCAAGATCGATATAGAAAAAATACTCCCACGCACTGCTGCGCGCCGGGCGCGACTCGAAACGGCTCATCGATACACCATACTGTGCCAGCGGCTCGAGCATTCGGAACACGGCACCCGGCTCATTCTTCACCGACAAGATCACCGATGTCTTATCGCAGCCCGTCGCACCCGGCGGATCGCCGCCGAGGATCAGGAAACGCGTGCGATTGCACGGATCGTCCTGGATCAACGCGAACGCAGTCTGCAAGCCGTACTGCTTCCCGGCGCGTTCGCTGGCAATCGCCGCGACGGTGGGTTCCACCGCCGCCACCCGGGCAGCCTCGGCATTGCTTGACACCGCCTGGCGCTCGAGCAGCGGCGCGTTGGCAAAAAGCCAGTTCTGGCACTGCGCGAGTGCTTGCGCATGCGCGCATACCCGAGTGACCCCTTGCAACGTGCCGCTTTGCGTAAGCAGATGATGCTGAATCGGCAGCGATAGCTCACCGCTGATCTGCAGCGACGTCTCCAGCAACAAGTCCAGCGTGCGCGACACCGCACCTTCGGTCGAATTCTCGACGGGCACGACACCAAAATCGGCTGCGCCCGCCTCGACCGAGCGGAACACCTCGTCGATCGACACGCACGGCAAGCCGGTCATCGATTGGCCGAAATAGCCGAGCATCGCCTGCTCGCTATAGGTGCCCTCCGGGCCCAGGTACGCAGCCCGCTGCGCTTTCTCAAGTTGGCGGCTCGCCGCCATGATCTCGCGCCAAATCAACGCGATATGCTCGCCACCCAGCGGCCCGGCAGATAACGCCTGCAGACGCGAGATCACCTGCTGCTCGCGCTCCGGCTGGAACACTGGCGCGTTATACGCCTTCTTGACCTCGCCGACCTCGAGGGCCACCTGTGCACGCTGGTTCAGCAGCGTGATCAATTGCCAATCGATCTCGTCGATGTGCTCGCGCAATGGCTTGAGCTTCAAATCCAATTCTTCGTCCATCGCAACATCGGCCCGTGAAAAAAACCGGTCCTGGGTCCACGCGACCTCAGGCGCGGCGTTGCTCGAATTCCTTCATGTATTCGACGAGCGCCTTTACGCCGTCCAACGGCACCGCGTTGTAGATCGATGCCCTCATGCCGCCAACGGACCTGTGGCCCTTCAGTTGCAATAGCCCTCGCGCGTTCGCGCCGGCCAGGAAATCGTCGTTGCGCGATTCGTCAGCAAGAAAGAACGGCACGTTCATTCTCGAGCGCGACCCGCGTTCGACCTGGTTTGAGTAAAAATCGCTGCCGTCGATGAAGTCATACAGCAGCGTGGCCTTCTCGATATTGCGCGCCTCGATCGCGGCAAGACCACCCTGGCGCTTTAGCCATTGAAACACCAGCCCGGCGACATAGATCGCATACGTAGGGGGTGTGTTGTACATCGAGTTGTTCGCGGCAATCGTCTTCCACTCGAACGCCGATGGGCAAATCGCGAGCGAGCGATCCAGCAGATCCTCGCGCACGATTACAATCGTCAAGCCGGCAATGCCAATGTTTTTCTGCGCGCCGGCAAACAACGCACCGCACTTGGCCACGTCCATCGGGCGCGACAGAATGTGTGACGACGCATCGACCACCAGCGGCACATTGCCCAGGTCGGGAAACTCGAACATTTCGACGCCGTCAATCGTTTCGTTCGAGCACACGTGCACGTACGCAGGATCATCGCAGAGCCGCCATTCCGACACTGCCGGCATCCGCGTGAAACCCACATCGGTTTTGCCCGAGGCGGCAATATGCGCGTTGCAATACTTCTTTGCCTCGTGATAGGACTTCTGCGTCCAGGCGCCGGTCAACACGAAATCCGCACTCGAGCGCGAGCCTAGCAGGTTCATCGGCACAATCGCGTTCGCGCCGAGCCCGCCGCCTTGTAGAAATAGGATCTGGTGGCTGGCCGGCACTGCCAGCAGTTCACGCAGGTCGAGCAATGCCCGCTCGTGGATCGACGAGAATTCACGGCCGCGGTGGCTCATTTCCATCACGCCCATGCCGCAACCGTGCCAATCGAGCATCTCGTCGGCAGCCTGTTGCAATACCTCTTCAGGCAGCGCCGCGGGGCCCGCCGAAAAATTGAACGCTCGCATCTGGGACTCTAGCTGAAACGAACGCAAACAACGCGCCTGCGTCGAAAAAAAGCAATGGCCGCTTGCAGTATCGCAAACGACCATTATGACATCGCCATCGCAGCACCGCCAAGTGACTGACGGCGCCCAGCCCGCCGCTCACGCGCCGCCGCGTCCCGCATGGCGGCGCGCATCCGCGGCCAACGTTACTTCGCCTTGACCGCGGCCACTTCCTTGTCGGCCTGGTCGCGCGTTGCCTTGATCGATGCCGGCATGTACTTTTGCATCAGGCCGCTGACCACGTCGCGGCCTACCTGATCCTGCACCTCGATGAACTTGCGGCCAGTCGGGCTCTTGTAGAACGCCGTCAGGTCTTTGATTTCCGATGCCGAATAGTACTTCGCATACGCTTCATACTGCGCCTGCATCGCATCCTGGCGGAATGGTTCGCTGTTGAATACCGTGCCGGCGGATTCCACGAGCTTGGGCACAGCATTTTTTTGCAGCGTCGGCACGGCGGCCTGCTTCTGCTTGTCGTTGAGCGCCTTGTTCTCGGTCAGCGCATCAGACAGGATCGCCGGCACCAGTTGCTTGGCTTGCATTTGTGCGCTGGTGGCAATGGCGCCGACCAGCTTCGGCGCGTCGATCGCATCGAGCAGGTCCTTGATGGCGGCCTGTTTGGCCGAATCGATCGGCGCTGCACTGGGGGTCGAAGCCGCGCCGCCCTGCGCAGGCAGCGCCTGTGCCATCGCCAACGTCGGCACGAAAAGGGCCAGCAACATCCACTGCTTGAATTGTTTTTGCATCACGACTCCCATGAAAAAGTTGTTCTGTCGACCCAGCGCTCGCTCCGCAGCCCCACCCGGCTGACATGCATTCAGCCGGCCGTCATTCGTCAGCGCCACCCGTCTCCGCGTCGGACTCGGCGTCAGCTTCCGCGTCGGTCTCAGCGATCTGCTGCAAGCCCGACAGCTTGGTGCCCTCGTCAAGGCTAATTAGTGTAACACCTTGCGTTGCGCGGCCCATCTCACGGATCTCAGAAACGCGCGTACGGATCAGCACACCAGCGGTCGTAATCAGCATAATCTCGCTATCCGGTTCAACCAGCGTCGCGGCGACCACCCGGCCATTGCGCTCCGAGGTCTGGATCGCGATCATACCCTTCGTGCCCCGCCCATGCCGCGTGTATTCGGCAATCGGCGTGCGCTTGCCGTAGCCGTTCTCGGTTGCGGTCAGCACCGATTGCGACTCGCCGCCGGCCACTAGCAACGCGATCACCTGCTGGCCGTCCTCGAGCTGCATGCCACGCACGCCGCGTGCCTCCCGCCCCATCGGCCGCACGTCGTTCTCGTCAAAGCGCACCGCCTTGCCGGCGTCGGAGAACAGCATCACGTCATGCTGTCCGTCGGTGATCTGCGCGCCGATCAGGAAATCACCATCATCGAGCCCCACCGCGATGATGCCCTTCCTCAGCGGCCGCGAGAACGCCTCCAGCGGCGTCTTCTTCACGGTGCCAAGCGACGTGGCGAGGAATACGAACTTGTCAGCCGAAAATTCCTTGACCGGCAGCACTACGTTGATTTTCTCGCCTTCCTGCAGCGGGAACATATTCACGATCGGCCGGCCGCGCGAGTTACGCGAGCCCTGCGGCACCTCGTAGACCTTAAGCCAATACACGCGCCCGCGATTCGAGAAGCACAGGATGTGATCATGTGTGTTCGCGATGAACAACGTCTCGATCCAATCGTCGTCCTTCATCACGATCGCCTGCTTGCCACGGCCACCGCGCTTTTGCGCACGATACTCGGACAGCGGCTGCGACTTGATGTAGCCGGCATGCGACATCGTGACGACCATGTCCTGCGGCGTGATCAGGTCCTCGGTACCAAGCTCGGTGGCGTTCAATTCGATCTGCGAGCGCCTCGGGTCACCGAATTCCGCCTTGATCGCGACCAGCTCGTCTGCAATGATCGTGCGGATCCGCTCCGGCTTGGCCAGGATATCCAGCAGATCGGCGATCTGCGCCATCACCTCGCGATACTCGGCGGTGATCTTGTCTTGCTCCAGGCCGGTCAAGCGCTGCAAGCGCATCTGCAGGATTTCCTGCGCCTGCGTGTCCGACAGCTTATACAGCCCATCGGATTGCATGCCGAAGATGGGCGCCAGCCCATCGGGGCGGAACGCATCGCGCCCGCCCGGGGTTTCGCCTTGCGCGCGCAATAGCATGTCGCGCACTAGCGCCGAGTCCCACGCGCGCGTCATCAACTCCTGCTTTGCGATCGGCGGCGTCGGCGCCGCCTTGATGATCGCAATGAACTCGTCGATGTTCGCCAGCGCCACCGCCAGGCCTTCCAGCACGTGGCCGCGCTCACGCGCGCGGCGTAACTCATAGAGAGTGCGGCGCGTGACGACTTCGCGTCGATGCGACAGGAAGCACTCCAGCAGCTCGCGCAGGTTCAGCAGCTTCGGCTGGCCGTCGACCAACGCGACCATGTTCATGCCAAACGTATCCTGCAGCTGCGTATTCTTGTACAGATTGTTGAGCACAACCTCCGGCACTTCGCCGCGCTTAAGCTCGATCACCACGCGCATGCCGCTCTTGTCGGACTCGTCACGGATATCGGAGATACCCTCAATCTTCTTCTCGTTGACCAACTCGGCGATGCGCTCAAGCAGCGAGCGCTTGTTCACC
This sequence comes from Burkholderia sp. b14, assembly GCF_900156195.1. Taxonomy (NCBI): domain Bacteria; kingdom Pseudomonadati; phylum Pseudomonadota; class Betaproteobacteria; order Burkholderiales; family Burkholderiaceae; genus Burkholderia; species Burkholderia sp. b14. Next base: position 2,499,941 of record NZ_FTPJ01000003.1, on the reverse strand, counting down.
TGGTATGGCAACTCATCGACGATGATCGCCATGCGCTGGCCGCGGTCGATCTCCTCGAAATGGGTCTTGGCGCGCATGACAACGCGGCCACGGCCGGTACGATAGCCGTCGCGCACACCTTGCACGCCGTAGATGATCCCCGCCGTCGGGAAATCGGGCGCTGGGACGAGCTCGATTAGCTCGTCGATCGACGCTTGTGGATGATTTAACAGATGCTGGCACGCGTCGACGACTTCGTTCAAGTTATGCGGCGGGATGTTCGTCGCCATGCCGACCGCGATACCGGACGAGCCGTTGATCAACAGGTTCGGGATCCGCGCCGGCAGCACCTGCGGCTGGGTCTCGCTGCCGTCGTAGTTCGGCTCAAAGTCCACGGTCTCCTTGTCGATATCAGCCAGCAGCTCATGGCCAATCTTCGCGAGCCGGATCTCGGTGTAGCGCATCGCCGCGGCGTTGTCGCCGTCGACCGAGCCGAAGTTGCCCTGCCCGTCCACCAGCATGTAGCGCAGCGAGAAATCCTGCGCCATGCGCACGATCGTCTCGTAAACCGCGCTGTCGCCGTGCGGGTGGTATTTACCGATCACGTCCCCGACGATACGCGCGGACTTCTTGTACGCGCGATTCCAGTCGTTGTTTAGCTCATGCATCGCATAGAGCACGCGCCGATGCACCGGCTTAAGTCCATCACGCGCATCGGGCAGCGCGCGGCCCACGATCACGCTCATCGCGTAGTCGAGGTAGGAACGGCGCATTTCCTCTTCGAGAGAAATGGGCAGGGTCTCTTTGGCGAATTGATCCATTTATTGGTGTCTTTGACAAACTCTGGCGGTGCCGGCCCCGGGTCGCGAGCGTGGCGTGGGCGCATGTACCGGCGTGGCGGTAGCGGACAACGCGTATCACACGATTCTAGCATGCGAGCCCCGGCGGCCTCGGCGCGCAGTGCCGCGCGCGAGCGGGCACGCAGCTTCACCGACGCGCTAATCCCGAATCTGAAGCGCCGTGCAGCGCCAAGGGGCGCATCGGCCGTGACGGCTCGCGCGTGAATGTCGCGGGTCGCCGCCCAATTCATCTCCCTTCTCGACGGCGTCACGAACGCCTATCTACAATGCCGCACAGCCAAGCCAGACAGTGTTCTTCGGCGACTGTTGCGAGCAAACCACAATTGCCGGATCAAGGCCTAGCGAGGAGGATAAATTTATCGTTGGATAGGACCGGTATGGCAAAATGTGGCGCAGAAGTCAGTCACTGTTCGAAGTGTATACATCGGTTTTTCGCATTGCCATAATGTTATACTTCGCGCAATGTCTGACTTGTCTTCGTCAACAGGCTCGCAGTAAAACTGCGGTAATCTCAATTTCGAGAGGAGAAATATGAATAAACTTTCAAAGCTCGCGTTCATTGCAGCTACCGCGGTCATGGCTGCATCCGCATCGGCACAGTCGGTGCCAGCTTCGCGACAAGCTGCCAACGACAACTGGGCAAACGGCACCGGCGAATACGTGTGGATGAACGGCACGAGCGAGCTTTGCTGGCGCGATGCTTTCTGGACCCCGGCCACCGCGAACGCAAAGTGCGACGGCGCGCTGGTAGTTCAGGCTCCGACGCCGCCGGCACCCCCGCCGGTCGTACCAGCACCCATCATCACGAGCCAGAAGGTCACTTATCAGGCGGACACGCTGTTCGACTTCGACAAGGCGGTGCTGAAGCCAGCCGGCGAAGAAAAGCTCGATGATTTGGCATCGAAAATCCAGGGTTTGAATCTCGAAGTGGTCGTCGCCACGGGTTACACCGACAAGATCGGCTCGGACAAGTACAACGAGCGTCTGTCGCTGCGCCGCGCGCAAGCGGTGAAGACCTATCTAGTCAGCAAGGGCATCCCGGACAACCGCATCTACACGGAAGGCAAGGGCAAGCGTAACCCGGTCGTGACGGACTGCAACCAGAAGAACCGCAAGGCGTTGATCGCGTGCCTGGCACCGAACCGCCGCGTGGAAGTGGAAGTCGTCGGTACGACGAGCCAAACCATCGATCCGTCGAGCCAGCCCGCCGGTACGATGAACCAGCCCATCGATACGTCGAACCAGCCTGTCGGTACGCCGAGCCAGCCGCAGCAATAAATCGGCTCGCTTGCAACCGAGGTTTCTCGCCCTGCATCGGCAGGGCTTTTTTTTGCCCTTATCCGAGTGTCACCCACGACACCGCACGTTCCGCTCGGCGCCAATTGCGACATCATCGCGCAGGCACCGCTTTGCCGGCGTGTCAGTGGCCCGATATACTAGTCATTATTAGCCCGCGTGAACAGTTCGCGGCGCCGCGCCGCCTTGCTGCCGCCCCCGCCTTGCCCGTCATGACCAACGCCGATCCACACGAACTGCAGAAATTCAGCGATCTCGCTCATCGATGGTGGGATCCCAAAGCCGAATTCAAGCCGCTTCACGACATAAACCCGCTGCGACTGTCTTGGATCGACTCGCACGCCCATTTGCTCGACAAACGGGTGCTCGACGTCGGCTGCGGCGGCGGCATCCTGTCGGAGTCAATTGCGCAACTGGGCGCCGCGTCGGTCAAGGGAATCGATTTGTCCGAGAACGCACTGGGCGTCGCCGACCTGCACAGCCTGGAGAGTGGCGTGACAAACGTCGAGTATGAAGAAATCTCCGCGGAGGCACTCGCCGACCGCGAGCCGGCGACCTATGACGTGGTCACTTGCATGGAGATGCTGGAGCACGTCCCGCAGCCGGCGAGCATCGTGCGCGCCTGCGCGCAGTTGGTGAAGCCGGGCGGCTGGGTGTTCTTCTCGACGCTGAACCGAACCCTGAAGGCCTATTTATTCGCGGTAATCGGCGCCGAATACGTGATGCAAATGCTGCCGCGGGGCACGCACGACTACACGCGCTTCATCAAGCCATCGGAGCTTGCAAAGTTCGTTCGTGACGCTGGATTGCTCGCGCATGAGTTCAAGGGCGTAGCCTATCACCCGATCGGCCAGCGCTTCGCGTTGACCGACGATACCCGCATCAATTACATGCTTGCGTGCCAGCGCGCCGCGTGAACTGCAACAACATGACAGACACCCTCTCGCCGGCCGCCTCGGTACCCGCCGTGCTCGCGACCTGCCGCGCAATCTTGTTCGACTTGGACGGCACGATCGCCGATACCGCGCCGGATCTGGCGGCAGCGGTCAACAAGATGCGCCGCGTGCGCGGCTTGTCGGCGGTGCCGCTGCAGAGGCTGCGTCCGCTGGCCTCGGCCGGTGCACGCGGGCTGCTCGGCGGCGCATTCGGCATCGGGCCACAAGACCCCGATTTCAGCGCGATGCGAGAAGAGTTTCTCGCCAACTACGAGGCTGATCTTTGCATCGACACGACGCTGTTCGACGGCATTCGTCCATTGCTTGACGGACTGTCCGCGCGCGGCATTCAGTGGGGCATTGTCACGAACAAGGTCGAACGGCTGGCATTGCCGCTGGTCGCCCGACTGGGCCTGGGCGCCGCCGCCGGATGTGTGATCGGTGGCGATACCACACCGTACCCGAAACCCCACCCTGCGCCGCTGTTGTTGGCCGCACAGCGGCTCGGCATCGCACCGACCAGCATGGTCTACGTCGGCGATGACCTGCGCGATATCGAAGCCGGCAAGGCGGCCGGCATGCTGACCGTCGCAGCGGCCTATGGCTATTGCGGCAACGACGTGGCTCCGTCCGATTGGGCAGCCGACCACGTGGTCGAAACGACAACGGAACTCCAGCGCCTGCTCGAGGTCATCTCGAAGTAACACGGACGCGGTAGGTTGGACGTGTCCGTCACTTGAAACCCTCCCCATCGACCGCATCTGACGTTCTGTGAGACAATAGTTGTCTACTTTTCGGGGCCGACCTGGTTTCGACGTGGGTAGCGAAGCAATTCAGGGCATACCGAGGACCCGTCACCTCGTAAATCAATGGGACTTAAGTAACTGCGAACGACGAAACGTACGCACTGGCCGCTTAACACCGGCCTGCCTCGCACTAGCTCGCTGACGGGCTAGGGTCGCAAGACCGCGCGAGGTCATTCACGTCAGCTAATCCCCGATGAAGTCACGGCGCCGGGGCCGAAAATTGAGTGACTCGCCGTAGCGAAGCGTGTTCGTCCGCGTCGGTGCGGTTAAAGCAAACGACTGGACTAAGTATGTAGAACTGGTTGTAGAGTGCTTACGGACGCGGGTTCGATTCCCGCCGGCTCCACCAATATGCGCGTACGCCAGCAGTGCCTGCTGGCGTAGAACATCGGCAGCAGAATCACCGTACGAACGATATTTCACGACGCCGACACGTTGTCACGCCGTCGATGACGCTTGTTTAGCGAGACGCTGGAGAACCATCGCTTCAGCAAAGACGGACGCTGGCGTTCGGGCAACGGCGGCACTGGGATTGCCTCAGGAAGCGCAGGGCTACGTCCTGGCACATTCGACGTCGATTGACTGCGCCCGATAGCGCGATGGCGCATGACTGGTGTCGTACTGCTGTTCACCGGTACGTCCTGATGCGAGCCTCGCATGGGTTTTGTCGTCCGATCGGCGCGATTGGGATACGTGGCACAGAAATACTCAAGCACGGCCTCCCGGCTAACACCAAGCGGCTCGACTCGATGCAAATACCGATCCGCTGCTTCTTCTGCAGACTGCGGCTCTTTTGCATAACTTCCATCCGAAGATCGAATACTGACTGTTGGCGGAATCGACTCCTCTGCAGTCTTGCGGGGTCCTGCGTTCACATACTGCGTATTCCATTGAGCATACGTATTTCTAATGTCCTTGACTACATTAGAAGTACGTAGGTTTCCATTGGCGAATTGCTCTTCTATAAATTGCGTCGGTGACTGCCTAGGTTTAACGGGATATTGATTCACCCTGAACTGCGCGAGCAATCCTGTCCCATGCCGTGTGCTAGGAGCGGTAAGCCGGTGGCGATACAGGCTTGCTAACGGCACATCATCGTCTGCTTCCGATACCGACGAATCGCTGATACTGCTCGATGGTTGGTTGTACTTGAGGTCCCCGGTGGAATATAGGTTCCGTGGGTTCGACTGAATCGTCATATTGCGTTAGACCTTACCTTGTGGCGAAAACTCACACTACCCCAGATCGCCGACAATCGAGGCGCATACGCGATTACACATTAGCACCGGCGAAACAAGCAAACATCCTGCGTTTCTTCAATGACCTGCAACCTTCCTAATTCAATATCGAATTCTCAATGCTGGATGAACCACCACGCGACTGCCGCGGCGGCGGGCATCCTATCCAGTTGGGCAATCATGTGTCGAAAGGAACCACTGCGTAACTCGTCGGCGATCATCGCCAAGAGTAGCGTATAAATTGTATCCTCGTAGCAAATAAAATAGCGTTCCTTATCAAATAGGTGATCGCACCCACGCTGCCCTGATATCGAATATCTACCGGCATCTCCGCATCGGCCAGCGTTTGCGCCAATGCTGCGATCGCGTGCCCTTGCGATGCAGGGATCCGCATACTGCATCGCGCCGGCGTAATGAGCCTCCTAATCTTGTCCATTCCTTCGGTGCGCAGCGACTGCGGACTGAGCCGCTCCGCCCGTATGCACTCGGCCCAAAGCAGCTTTTTACCCAGTGGCGACAGCACCGGACCATGACCTGGACCTTGACCAGCAACGGGCCGCTGAGCCGCTGTTGCTGGCTGCACAGCGGCTCGGCATCGCACCGACCAGCATGGTCTACGTCGGCGACGACCTGCGCAATATCGACGCCGGCAAGGCGGCCGGCATGCTGACCGTCGCAGCGGCCTATGGCTATTGCGGCAACAACATGGCCCCGTCCGATTGGGCAGCCGACCACGTGGTCGAAACGACAACGGAACTCCAGCGCCTGCTCGAGGTCATGTCAAAGTAACACGGACGCGGTAGGTTGGGCGTGCCCGTCCCTTGAAAGCCGCCCCATCGACCGCATCTGACGTTCTGTGAGACAATAGTTGTCTACTTTTCGGGGCCGACCTGGTTTCGACGTGGGTAGCGAAGCAATTCAGGGCATACCGAGGACCCGTCACCTCGTAAATCAATGGGACTTAAGTAACTGCGAACGACGAAACGTACGCACTGGCCGCTTAACACCGGCCTGCCTCGCACTAGCTCGCTGACGGGCTAGGGTCGTAAGACCGCGCGAGGTCATTCACGTCAGCTAATCCTCGGTGAAGTCACGGCGCCGGGGCCGAAAATTCAGTGACTCGCCGTAGCGAAGCGTGTTCGTCCGCGTCGGTGCGGTTAAAGCAAACGACTGGACTAAGTATGTAGAACTGGTTGTAGAGTGCTTGCGGACGCGGGTTCGATTCCCGCCGGCTCCACCAATATTCAAAACCCCAACCACGCTCGGTTGGGTTTTTCTTATGTGCTTCCGCCACGCCTCTCTCCTTCCTCTACGTCAAAAAGCTGCCAGAGCCCGCAGGCAACACGTCTCACGCTCATTTAAATCAATGGGTTGGGTGTTGTTCAACCAATCGGTTGTTTTCTGGCATGGGTATCCAATCGGTTTTCAGAGTCACCCACCTCGTGCCGGTCATTCACAGATGCGGTCGATGGATCAGCTTGAGTAACTTGACGCATCAAGGAATTATCCTTACCATCAATGGATGCAGGGGAGAAGAGCCATGTCCACCATTCATGAAGTCGCCACCATCACCTCGAAAGGCCAGATCACGCTACCCAAACCGATCCGCCAAGCGCTCGGTGTGGACTACGGTGGCAAGGTGGCGTTCGACCTGCACGGCTCGCAGGTTATCGTGACCCGGGCCGAGGATTCTGCCCATGAAGATCCGGCCATCGGGAGCTTTTTGGCATTGTTGGAAACAGACATTCGAAACGGGCGACACCTGACCACCTTGCCCAACGATCTCGTGCAAGCCATGCTGGCGACACTACCCCAGTTTGTCGACCTGGCCGCAGACATTGAAGGCGATGTGGCGCTGTGATCCAGCGTCACGGGTGGAATGTGCTCTTTCACGAATGTTTAATTGAGCAGCTAGTAAAACTGCATGCTGCGACTCAACGTGCGCAACAGCAAGATCCGCAGGGTTTCGAGTCCAACGCCAACGTCCGGCTGTTCGCTGCACTGTCGAAGTTGATATTCGAGGCCGTGCCGAGTGATCCGAACCGCGAGGAATACCGCCAAGGCAATACCATGGGCGCTGAGTTTCGGCACTGGCGGCGCGCAAAAATCGGACGACGATTTCGGTTGTTTTTTCGGTTCGACTCGAAAACCCGGATCATCATTTTTGCGTGGGTGAATGATGAAAACACCTTGCGCTCTTCCGGCAGCAAAAGTGATCCGTATGCCGTCTTCCAACGGATGCTGGAGCGCGGGCACCCACCGGACGATTGGGCTGCGCTGGTGTCGGCGAGCCAGTCCGATTGGAAGTAGGCCGGGCGGCCGCGGCGAGGGTAAGCCAGCCGTCGCGGCGACGTATTGCCGCACGGCCGAGCCCTCGATCGCGTGGCCGTTTTAAGCCGGGTTAGGTAGCTGCTGAATCAGCGCTTCGACTTGCGTGCCTTGACATGGTCCGGCAGCGTGGGAATCGGCGGGACAGACGACTCATCGGCGGGGCGCGAGGTGACGGCGGTATCCGACATCGACTTACGGCGCTTCACACTAAGTTTTCTCGTCAATGTCGAAAAACCGTTGCGAAAATTGTCCACCGACGCGCTGCGCGTACGAAGCTTAGACTGCTGCTTCGCTGACGAAGCGGGCGTTGTATCCGCCGCCGCGGCAGCAACACCTGGCACGGTTTGGTTGTTTAGCTTCATCGATTGGGCCGAGCTAGAGCGTCGTCGCCCTATGCTTTGAAGCGAGCTGGCCAAGCTGCTGAAGGTTCCTCGACGGCGTTTACCCGGCTGCTTAGGTGCCTCGGGTTGGACGTCATGCTTCGCATACTTATCCCAGCCGCTAATGGCCTCATCGACAAGTTTGATCATCAAATCGGCTTGCGCATCGATTCCCTTGGCAAGATGATCAATGAATCGTTTGATATCCGTCTTTAGCTGCGCGTCCTCTCCTGCGAGATGATCAGCAAGCCGCGCCGTAGCCGTCTTTGACTTTGCCTCCCCAACGCCCAGATGATTAACAAACGGCTCCACAGCCGTTTTTTGCTTCAAGTTCTCAGCTTTTTGAGACCAAGTCTTTTCCTCTTCAGTAGATAGTAGCTCAACGAACCGGCTCCTCAGCTTCGGTGAACTCGTACTTTCGAAGGATTGCCTGCTCGATTCAGCAGGCGAACGCGTCACCTCGCTCGACTCTTCGTTTCCGCGATGCCGGGAACGCAGGCCTGCCAGCTTACCCGGCCGCCCAGTACTTGGCGCCCTGCTCCGACTCTTCGGTGATAGCGAATCCGTATCTTTAATGTTTAACAAACGATCCAAGCCGATGTCCATCGGCAAGTCTGTCACGGAAATCTGCTGCGGTGAGTACACTTTCGTCATAGCGCTTGACATCCTTCTATCGTGCTGAACCCGCACACTACATCAATGCACGACTCAAGCTATTCAGGTACGCGATCACATATTGCCGTGCGCGAAGGCCCCGCTCACCGCCGTCCTGACGCTCCGTCAATGATCAGGAAACCGAATAGAATACCGCGGCCCCACCCCTTCCTGAAGCAGGACGCAATCGCCGCAGCACGCGGCATCGTACCCGTGCAGCCGAGCCACCGCGCCCTTAAACACGTCGCCCCGCAACTCATCGATAATCGTTGATAACGGCGCCATATCAAGCGCGGCTTGCTCGCACGCGAAGTAGTAATCCTCATCGACGATCGGAACGAAGTCCAGTCCGAAATACGCAGCCGCCGGCTGGACGCCGAACCCAACATCGGCCTTGCCGCTCGCCACGAACGCCGCGATCGCCGAATGCGTCAGTTCGGTTGACGCGTAGCCGTTAATGCGCGTCGGATCGATACCGATATCGCGTAGCATCAGGTCGAGCAGCATTCGTGTGCCGGAGCCCGGCTGGCGATTAACAAAGCGCAAGCCTTCGCGAGACAGGTCGGCGAGGCCGCCGATGTGCTCTGGGTTGCCCTTCGGTACGAACAACCCCTGCTTGCGGCGAGCCAGGTGAATCAGCACATGACGCTTATCGTCCAGCCATGGCCGGTAGACGGCCGCACATACTGCACGGAACGGTCCAATCGGCAAGTGGAAACCGGCCAGGTCGCATTCGCCGCGCGACAACGACGCGACGGCATCCGCGCTGTCCCGATATCGGATCTCCACCGAGGTGCCGCCTTCGGCGAGCGCTTGAACTAGCGCCGCGACGGCATACCCGTGTGACGCGTGAATCCGCACGTCGTGCCGCGCTGAGGCCAGCAATCGCTGGATTTCATCGGTAACTTCGACACCGAGCGACTGCGCGAGCGGCCCCAGCCGTTCAATACGCACGCGTTCGGCCCACAGCAGTTTTTCGCCGAGCGGCGACAGCAGCGAACCTTGGCCTCGAACCTTGACCAGCAACGGACCGCCAAGGCGCTGTTCGGCCGTGCGCAGCATACCCCATGCGTGCCGATACGAGAGACCGAGCGCTTGCGCCGCGCTCGCAATACTGCCTAACTCAACCAGTCGCGTCAGCAGCAGGATCACGTCCGACAAGCGTACGCTCGTGTGATCATCCGCTATGATCCGCAATTCGGACACCGCTTCGATCCTGGGCGTCTTCATATGCAATTCCCTTTCCTATTGAAATCGGCACCGGCAACGTCTAACGTTCAGGAAATATTCATTCCACGAACGATATATGAATCTATAAATCATATATCATCCCCACCGGAGGCCCCTTGGCAGAACCCGCTACCGGCCGCGCAATGGGCGCCGCATTGGCGCCAGAGGCGGCAGCCCGGCTTGTTATGCACCACACCAGTGCGGCAGCGCGCGCCGTACCGGGACATTCGCTTTTAAGCGTCTTACACGCCATCCAAGACGACGTCGGTTACATCCCCGACGGTGTCATCGCCCCGCTGGCCCAGGCAATGAACTTGTCGCGCGCCGAAGTTCACGGCGTGATCACGTACTACCACCACTTCCGCACGTCGCCGCCGGCCGCCGTGACCGTCCAGTTGTGCCGCGCCGAATCCTGTCGCGCGATGGGCAGCGAAGCACTGGCGCGGCATGCCGAGGCCCACACGAGTCGCCGCTTCGATGCGTGTCGCCACGACGACGCCCATCGCGCGGCGCCCACAACGGCCAGCGCCGCGCCGCGGGCTGATGACCCAGCGGTCGAGCTACAATCCGTCTATTGTTTGGGTTTGTGCGGCACCTCCCCGGCGATGACGGTTAATGGCAAGCCATACGCTCGTGTCACGCCGGCGAAGCTCGATACAGTGCTCGCCGCGGCGATCGACGACGCGCGATCGGGAGCGCACCGATGACAATTCGCCTCTACGTCCCGTCCGATACGACTGCGATCGCGTTTGGAGCCGATGAACTCGCACAGGCCATCGCGGGACAAGCCGCACGGCGTGGGCTCGACATTGAACTGATACGAAACGGCTCGCGAGGGTTGTCTTGGTTAGAGCCACTTGTGGAGGTCGGCACGGCCGCCGGCCGCATTGGCTACGCCAACGTTGCGCTGGAGGATATCGACGCGTTGTTCGACTCGGGTTGGCATGCCGATGACGACGCTACGCAGGCGCAGGCAGCGGCCCATCCGAAATGCGTCGGCCTCGTCGAGGCCCTCCCCTACTTGAGCAAGCAGCAACGTTTGACCTTTTCCCGGATCGGCATCGTCGATCCGCTGTCGATCGACGACTATGTGGCGCACGGTGGCCTGCAAGGCCTGCGCCGCGCGTTGCAGATGGCGCCAGCCGCCGCCTGCCAACTCCTGATCGACGCCGGACTGCGCGGACGCGGCGGCGCCGCGTTTCCGGCAGGCATCAAGTGGCGCACGGTACTGCAAGCCCAGGCAGACCAAAAATATGTGGTCTGCAACGCGGATGAAGGCGATAGCGGCACGTTCTCGGACCGCCTGTCGATGGAATGCGATCCATTCGGCCTGATCGAAGGCATGATCATCGCCGGCGTGTCGACCGGCGCGACGCAAGGCTACCTCTACGTACGCAGCGAGTACCCGCTGGCGATTGCGCGATTGAACGCGGCGATCGCCCGCGCACGCGCCGCCGGCTGGCTCGGCCCGGACGTGCTGGGCTCCGGTCGAGCCTTCGATCTATTCGTCGCGAAAGGCGCCGGCGCGTACGTCTGCGGCGAGGAGACGGCGCTGCTCGAATCGCTCGAAGGCAGGCGCGGCATCGTGCGCGCAAAGCCACCGCTGCCTGCGTTAGTCGGATACTGGGGCAAGCCGACAGTGATCAACAACGTAATCACGTTGGCGTCTGTGCCGATCATTTTCGCGCGCGGCGATGCGTTCTATCGGGACTTCGGCATGGGACGCTCGCGTGGCACGCTGCCGTTCCAACTCGCCGGCAATGTACGGCGCGGCGGGTTGGTCGAACTCGCGTTCGGCGTCACGCTGCGCGAACTGGTGTTCGAATTCGGAGGCGGCACAGCGAGCGGACGCCCCGCGCGCGCGATCCAGGTCGGCGGGCCGCTCGGCACCTATCTGCCGCCAAGCCAGTGGGACGTGCCGCTGGACTACGAAGCCTATGCGGCGATCGGCGCCGTCGTGGGCCATGGCGGCATCGTGGTCCACGATGACACCGCCAACCTGGCCGAGCTGGCGCGTTACGCGATGCACTTCTGTGCACTCGAATCATGCGGTAAGTGCACGCCATGCCGGATCGGCTCCACGCGCGGCGCGGAGGTCATCGACAAGCTTCGTGCACCGGAGCAGGATGCGCGCGTGCGCGCACGCCACGTGACGTTGCTGCGCGAGCTGTGCGACACGATGCTGCACGGCTCGCTGTGCGCGATGGGCGGGATGACCCCCTACCCGGTGCTGTCCGCGCTAGACCATTTCCCCGAAGACTTCGGCCTTGCGGCCGCCGGCGGTGACACGCCATACGAGCCTGAACGCAGCGCCGCAGTATGACGACACACGCGCGCCGCCTTCGCGCGACGCGCAGGAGCAAGACAATGAACGACATGAACCAAGATGGCCTTCGTGGTGAGTGCGGGTCCGGAGCGTGCGCTTGCCGCGCGAATAACGTGCCGCTGGACGACGTCGATTTCGGTACGCCGGCGCGCCACGGTCCAAGTGTGTCGCTGCAGATCGACGGCGTGCAGGTGGACGTGCCGGCAGGCACATCGGTCATGCGCGCGGCGGTCCACGCCGGCATTCGCGTGCCGAAACTGTGCGCGACCGATTCTCTAGAGGCATTCGGCTCATGCCGGCTGTGCCTAGTCGAGATTGAGGGCCGCCGGGGTTATCCGGCCTCTTGTACGACGCCGGTCGAACCGGGCATGAAAGTGCGCACACAAAGCGACAAGCTGCAGGCGCTGCGTCGCAACGTCATGGAGTTGTATATCTCCGATCACCCTTTGGACTGCCTGACGTGCCCGTCCAACGGGCGGTGCGAGTTGCAGGACATGGCGGGCGTCGTGGGGCTGCGCGAGGTTCGCTACGGCTACGATGGCGCCAATCACCTGCGCGACGCGAAGGACGAATCGAACCCGTACTTCACTTATGACGCCAGCAAGTGCATCGTATGCAACCGATGCGTGCGCGCGTGCGAGGAAACGCAAGGCACCTTTGCGCTGACTATCGCCGGACGCGGCTTTGAGTCGCGCGTCGCGGCAAGCGAAGGCGTCTCATTCATGGCATCGGAGTGCGTCTCGTGTGGGGCGTGCGTGGCCGCCTGCCCGACCGCGACGTTGCATGAGAAGTCGATTGCCGAACTGGGCCAACCGGAGCATGCCGTCGTCACAACCTGTGCCTATTGCGGTGTCGGCTGTTCGCTGAAGGCCGAGATGAAGGGCAACCAAGTGGTGCGGATGGTGCCACACAAGGACGGCCGCGCCAACGAGGGCCATGCTTGCGTGAAGGGACGCTTTGCATGGGGCTATGCGACGCACCGTGACCGCATCACGCGTCCGATGATCCGCGCGTCGATCGACGCGCCATGGCGCGAAGTGAGCTGGGACGAGGCGCTGGACTACGCGGCCAGTTCGTTCCGGCGCATCCAGGACAAGTATGGACGCGACGCGATCGGCGGCATCACATCGTCACGATGCACGAACGAAGAGACGTACCTAGTGCAAAAACTCGTGCGGGCAGCATTTGGCAACAACAACGTTGACACCTGCGCCCGCGTGTGTCACTCGCCGACCGGCTACGGCCTGAAGACCACGCTTGGCGAATCGGCCGGCACACAAACCTTCGCATCGGTCGCGCATAGCGATGTGATTATGGTGATTGGCGCCAACCCAACCGACGGCCATCCGGTATTCGGCTCACGGCTCAAGCGGCGCCTGCGCGAAGGCGCGAAGCTGATCGTGATCGATCCGCGCCGCATCGATCTGGTTCAGGGGCCCCATGTCAACGCGCAGTATCACCTGCCCGTGCGTCCCGGCACAAACGTCGCGATCATCAATGCGTTCGCGCACGTGATCGTCACCGAGGGCCTGCTCGACACGGCCTTCATCGCCCAGCGGTGCGAGCCGCTCGCATTCGAGCAATGGCGGGATTTCGCGGCCCAGCCGCAGAACGCGCCGGAAGCCACCGAGTCGATCACCGGCGTGCCGGCAGCGCAAGTGCGCGAAGCCGCTCGTCTGTATGCTACCGGTGGCAATGCGGCGATTTATTACGGGTTGGGCGTCACCGAGCATTCGCAGGGCTCCACGATGGTAATGGGCATCGCGAATTTGGCGATGGCCACCGGCAACCTCGGCCGTGAAGGCGTCGGCGTCAACCCGCTGCGCGGGCAGAACAACGTGCAGGGCTCCTGCGACATGGGCTCGTTCCCGCATGAGCTGCCGGGCTACCGGCATATCGGTGACGCCGCGACGCGCAGCTTGTTCGAGGACGCTTGGAACGTCACACTGCAACCCGAGCCGGGTCTGCGCATTCCGAACATGTTCGACGCCGCACTGAGCGGCACATTCAAGGGTCTGTATTGCCAGGGCGAGGACATCGCGCAGTCGGACCCGAATACGCAGCATGTCGCCGCAGCGCTGTCGTCAATGGAGTGCATCGTCGTGCAGGATATTTTCCTGAACGAGACGGCCAAGTACGCGCACGTTTTCCTGCCGGGCACATCGTTCCTGGAAAAGGACGGCACGTTCACGAATGCGGAGCGCCGGATTTCCCGCGTGCGGCAGGTGATGCCCCCGCTGCCTGGCATGGCCGACTGGCAGGTGACGATCAAGCTGGCCAGCAAGCTCGGCTACGCGATGGATTATTCCCATCCGAGCCAGATCATGGACGAAATCGCGCGGCTTACGCCCACCTTCCACGGCGTATCATACGCGCGGTTGGACGAACTGGGCAGCATCCAGTGGCCCTGCAATGAAGCGGCGCCGGACGGCACCCCGACCATGCACGTGGACACATTCGTGCGCGGCAAGGGACGCTTCGTGATCACGCAGTTCATCCCGACGCGCGAGAAGGTCACCCGCCGGTTCCCGCTGTTGCTGACCACGGGCCGGATCCTATCGCAGTACAACGTCGGCGCGCAGACCCGCCGCACGGACAATTCGCGCTGGCATGAAGAGGACCGGCTGGAGATCCACCCGGTGGACGCAGAGGACCGTGGAATTAAAAGCGGCGACTGGGTCGGCATCGCGTCGCGCGCGGGACAAACGGTCCTGCGCGCGCAGGTCACCACGCGGATGCAGCCCGGCGTCGTCTACACGACGTTTCACTTTCCGGAATCCGGCGCCAACGTGGTGACCACCGACTCGTCCGACTGGGCAACTAATTGCCCGGAGTACAAGGTAACTGCGGTGCAGGTCACGCCGGTCGCCGGGCAGTTGTCGGACTGGCAGCAGCGCTATGCCCGCTTCAGCGACCGGCAACTGACGCTGCTAAACGAACGCAACTTGCTGGACGCCTCGAGCGTCGCAACGGCCAAGTAGGACGAGGAATCGACAATGGCAATGCCGCTGCACACCCTGGTCGACATGGTCAACCGCATTGGAGAGTTCTTCGAATCGATGCCCGATCGACACGCTGCACTCGAAGGTATCGCCGATCACCTAAAGCGCTTCTGGGAACCGCGCATGCGACGCACGCTGCTCGACGCGCTCGATCGCGGCGTAGATCCGGCGTTGGACGACTTGATGCCGATCACGCGCGAGGCCCTTATTCGCTATCGTGGCAGATTAATGCCGGCCGCCGCGCCGGCATAACCCGCGCCCCTCGCAGCCGCAGGAGGCGCTTGCACGACACGCCTGAGCAGCGTGCGGTTGTGGTTGCCCGTGCCATGACGCGGGCCATAGGCACGCCGAGCAGCGCGCGCAGGCCGCCACGTGTGCGTCCTGTGTGACACACGCCTATGCACCACACCATGGCGACTGACGACGCATCCGCTAGAATCCAGCATTTAGTCTACCGGGCAGCGCCCGAATGGAAACCGCGATGCTTTCATCGATGGCCGCAGTCGCGTTAGGCGGCGCGCTCGGCTCGCTGCTACGCTGGGTACTCAGCACGCGCTACAACAACGTGCTTCCCGCGTTGCCGCTCGGCACGCTCGCCTCGAATCTGATTGCTGGCTATGTGATAGGCGTATCCATTGCGTACTTAGGCAAACATGCGGATCTCGCACCGCAGTGGCGGCTATTCGTCATCACCGGCTTGATGGGCGGCTTGTCGACGTTTTCGACCTTCTCCGCCGAAATCACCGCGCATCTGCAAGCCGGACGCATCGGCTGGGCCGTCAGCGAGGCCGCGATCCATCTGGCTGGCTCGGTACTCATGACGCTGGCCGGGCTAGCCAGCGTCGCGTGGCTTCGCCGCTAGCCGCTAGCGGGTCGATGCCACCGTCGTTTCACGCGCACGCTGCGCTTGCGGCAGCGCGCCAAACCAATCCTCGCCATAGCGCAGCAGCGCGGGAGCGTCGCTCAGCAGCCGTCCGCGGGCCGCAACGTAGCCGTCCGGACGAACTAGGTAGAAGCACGGGCGCGTGCGTCCGTAGCTAAAGGCCAACGACGAGGCGCTCTCGCCCGATGCATCGCACGGCTGTTGCGTATCGCTCACCCGCCATGTACGTACGCGCGCACGAAGCAGTGCCTCGATCTTGGCGGCAAAGCTGCCCAGGGCGCCGGCCTCCTCGCCGGCACGCGGCTCGTCATCGTTGGCCGACGTCATCACCAGCAAAGTAAAGTTCACCGGATCGTATAAGTCGAACAGTCGGGCCACATACGGTACCTGACCGAGCGGGCCATCCATCACGTGCACCAATGCGTCCGGCGCCCGCTCGCCAGCGCGCACGCCCCCGTCGAGCGGGCACTCCAACGTCAGCGGACTGCGCCGGTACTGAATCGCAAGCTCGCTCACGGCGCGGCGCGCCGCATCACGAACCGGTCCGAGCGACGCGATCAGCGGGATCAGCTGGTCACGCACGAGCCGCAGCACGCCATGATCGGCCTCAACCAGGTGCGTAACAAAGCGGGTCTGCCGCAGCACGCCACGCTCAATCGGATTGCGTTCGAGATGGTACGTATCGAGCAAGTGATCCGGAGCGCCACCGTTGAGTACCTGCGCCAGTTTCCAACCTAGGTTCAGCGCCTCATGGATCCCGGTGTTCATCCCCTGCGCACCTGCCGGACTATGCACGTGCACGGCGTCTCCGGCCAGGAATACGTTGCCGGTGCGCAGCCGCTCCACCATCCGGCTGTGAATATGGTAATACGAGGACCACGCCAGTTGCGACAGCCGCACCGGCACATGGATGCGGCGCTCGACCCACTGCTGGCATTCGTCGAGCGAAGGACCAGCATTGTCGTCGTCCGTCTCGCGCTCCCGATCTTCGACGTCACCGATCTGTGTCAGGCGGCCCCCAACGAGGCGGCCTTCGGGCTGTGCGCCCGCCCCGACAGTCGGCGAAGATGTAGCATGGAGCAGCCCGATGCGCACCGCGGCCTGATGCGCCGCGCCGACCGGCGGCCGGTCCGCAATCAGCCGGTAGCGATCACCGCCCAGCGGAAAGATTCCTGCCAATCCTTCGGCGCTGGCAAATAACTGGAATTCGTCGACCGGCAATGCCCAATCCACACGCAGATCCGCCAGCAGAAAGGACTGCGCCAGCGTTTCGCCAGCGAACGCGCCGCCCAGTAAGTGGCGCACCGTGCTGTGTGCGCCGTCGGCGCCAACCAGATACCGTACCCGCTGCGTTTGCACGCGCCCATCGGGCAGCCGCAGTGTCGCGTCAACCCCCGCTGCGTCCTGTTGCAGCCCGATCAGCTCGACGCCGCGCTCGATGTCCACGCCGAATTTGCGCAGATGTTCAGCGAGAATGCTCTCCGTCTGCGACTGGTCGACGAACAGTAGGTAAGGATAGCGGGTCTGCAGCGGGTCGAAATCGAGCCGCAACAGCGTTTGCCCGTTCGAGTACAGATGGGCGGCACGACCCCGATGCCCAATCTCGATGAACGGCTCCACCACGCGATGCAACTCGAGCAATTCAAGCGTACGCGCTTGGATCCCGATCGCGCGGGACGTGGTTGCGGGACACGGCGCGCGGTCGATGACGCGCAGCGCAATACCCGCGCGCGCCAGGCTCATTGCGGCGGCCAACCCCGTCGGGCCGGCGCCCACGATCAGCACCTGCGGTGGCTGTAGCGAAGAATGGGCCATGCTGCGCTCCGTCACTGTTGTTCGGTTCAGTTTAGGCTATTCGGTGGCGCTTCCCATGCCGCAACACGGCAGCAAGAAACGCGCCTAATTGAACACGTCTGACAGATGGTGGCCGGCGTCCGCCAGCAGCGCTATCGAATTGGCTAGCCAGCCATCAGCGCCTGCAACGCGACAATCGCCATGCTCAGCGCGACGGCGATCGCGAACGCCCGACCGTGGCCGGCGCCGGCCGGCCACAGCATAATATACATTGGCCGTGGCGCCAACATGCCGTATCTGCAAGCGCCGCCCGCGTATCGGCAAAAGTGGCAAGGCCGTCTCGTACGTTACGCAGAGCCGAATCGGCATCGCCTGGTCGGTGCTGCAACGTGACTGGGCCCGTGCCGATCTCAACGCGTTCGGACGGCGCACGCACGTGCCTAAGCCAGCTTGTACCGGTTGCGCGCCGCCTCGCTGCGGTACAGGACCAGCGTCGCAACCAGGCCGCACAGTGCAGCGGCCGACATCCACAGACCCGGCGCCGCCTTGTTGCCGGTCTCATGGATCAGGTAAGTCGAGATCGCCGGCGTGAAGCCGCCGATAGTCGTGGCCAGGCTATACGCGAGCGAAAACCCGGCGGTACGGACGTCAGCGGGCATCACTTCGGTCAAGCCGGCCACCATTGCGCCGTTATAGCATGCGTAGATGAACGAGAGCCACAGCTGCACCGCCAGCAACCGCTCGAACGATGGATGCGCGACCAGCCATTGCATCGCCGGATACACGCTCACCAGTGCGACCAGCGTGAACGCGACCAGGACTGCGCGGCGCCCGATCCGGTCCGACAGCGCGCCACTGACCGGCAGCCAGAATAAGTTCGACAGGCCGATGCAAATCGTCACCAAGAGCGTATCCACAGCGGACAGCTTGAGCACCTCCTTACCGAAGGTGGGTGTGTACGCGGTGATCAGATAAAAAGACACCGTGGTCATGATGACCAGGCCCATGCCTGCGATCACCGTGCGCCAGTTTGCGACCATCGATGCGAAGATCTCGCCCATCGTCGGGCGATGCTTGCGCGCCAGAAACTCGTCCGTCTCCGTCAGCGATCGCCGGATCAGAAACAGAAACGGAACGATCAGGCAACCAACCAGGAAGGGGATCCGCCATCCCCACTCCCCCATTTGGTCGGCTGGCAACACGCGGTTCAGGATCACGCCGAGCAACGCGGCGAAGACCACCGCCACCTGCTGGCTGCCCGACTGCCACGCGCAGTAGAAACCCCTGCGCCCCTTGGTCGCGATCTCCGCCAGATAGACCGATACGCCACCGAGCTCGACCCCGGCGGAGAAGCCTTGCAGCAGCCTGCCGGCCAGCACCAGCGCCGGTGCGGCAAGCCCGATCGTCGCATAGCCGGGCACGAGCGCCACTGCCGCGGTCCCGACCGCCATCAGCGACAAAGTCAAGAAGAGGCCCTTGCGGCGCCCATGATGGTCGATGTACGCCCCTAACACGATCGCCCCGAGCGGGCGCATTAGGAAGCCGGCGCCGAACACCGACAACGACAGCATCAGCGATGCGAACGCACTGCCGGCCGGAAAGTACGTCTTCGCGATCGCCGACGCATAGTAGCCGTAGACCATGAAGTCGTACATCTCCAGGAAATTGCCGCTGGTCACGCGGAACACGGTACGCGCTTTCGATTCTGACACGGTTGTCGCAGTCATCTGGCCTCCTGAGGGAAAAACGTCGACAGTTAGAAGCGGGTCTCGCGCGCCGCGCGCAGGAATGTATCGAGCAGCGGCGTGCAGCCGAGCAGCTCGGCGCCGCCCGCCCGGTGGAATTCGGGATGCCACTGGACGCCGACGACGAACGGCGAGCGGCGATAGCGCACAGCCTCCACCAGGCCATCGTCAGCCGAAATCGCCTCGACGTTCAGGTCACGCCCGACGGTCCTCACCGCCTGGTGGTGAATCGAGTTGGGATCCTTGGGCGGCGCGCCCGAGGGCACGCCGCCCACCGTTTCGGCCTCGGGTCGCAGCTTGCCGGATAAGGCATCGGCGGACGCGGGTTCAACTAAGCGGGGAGTCGAGGGTTCGCTCATGGTGAATCGTCAGACGTGCAAATCCACACATTCCAGCCAGGGTTCGCGCATTATCCGCCGTTCACTGCGCACGGGCAAACCACGACCTTCATTCGCATACAATGCGTGCACGGCGCGACGTTTTCCATGACGCCGCCACGACCCCACATATTGCTTGCCGGATGGGCTTCGATCATGACAGTTTCCCACACCGCTGATTTCACGCCGCTACCGCCGTTGTCGGCACTTGCCGCCGCACTGCAGGCCGGCACGAGCACTAGCCGCGAGTTGGTCGAGACTGCACTCGAGCGGATCGCCGCGCCGCACGGGCAAGGCCGCTCGGTGTTCATTGAGGTGCACGCACAGGCGGCTCGCCAATGCGCGGATGCGCTGGACAAGCTGCGCGCCGCCGGCACAGTGCTGTCGCCGCTGATGGGCGTGCCGGTCTCGATTAAGGACCTGTTCGACGTCGCCGGCCAAGTCACCCGCGCGGGCTCGGTCGTGTTGTCCGACGCGCCGCCCGCCCGCACCGATGCGAGCACGGTCGCACGGCTGCAGCAAGCCGGCGCGGTCATCATCGGACGCACTAACATGACCGAGTTCGCCTTCTCCGGCCTGGGATTGAACCCCCACTACGGCACGCCGGCCTCGCCATGGCAGCGCACCGCCGGCAACGCCGAACGCCGCATTGCCGGCGGCTCTTCGTCGGGGGCGGCCGCCTGCGTTGCCGACGGAATGGCTGCGGTGGCGCTCGGCACGGACACCGGCGGCTCGGTCCGCATTCCAGCCGCGTTGTGCGGATTGACCGGTTTCAAGCCAACCGCGCGGCGCATTCCGACTGATGGCGTGCTGCCCCTGTCTTCGTCGCTCGACTCAGTCGGCCCCATCGGCTCGTCGGTCGCCTGCTGCGCCGTCACCGACCGGATCCTGGCCGGCCTGCCGCCTGTCGTGTCGCCGGCGCGGCCAATCGAAGGCGTGCGGCTCGGCGCGCTGCCCCACCTAATGCTCGACGACATGGACCTGAGCGTGGCGCGCGCCTATGACGACGCCCTTCAGCACCTTTCGGCAGCCGGCGCGCGGGTCAGCGAGCTGCGTTTCGCGCCGCTCGAGCGCCTCGCGCACGTCAACCGGCTGAGCCTGCCGTCAATCGAGTCGTTCGCATGGCACCGCAAGCTGATCGAAAACCGTGCCAGCGACTACGATCCGCGCGTGCTGGCACGTATCCGCAAGGGCGAGCGCGCTAGCGCGGCCGACTATATCGAGTTGCTGCGCGAGCGAGCCGACATCATCGCGCAGGCCGAGCCGCTATGGCACAGCTTTGATGCCATTGTCTGTCCGACCGTGCCCATCGTGCCACCGCGCATCGCGGAACTGCAAGCGGATGACGCTGTCTATGCGCGCGTCAACGCAACGATACTGCGCAACCCGAGCATGATCAATTACCTCGACGGCTGCGCGCTGTCGTTGCCGTGCTCGCGTCACGGCGAAGCGCCAGTCGGCTTGACGCTGGCCTCGGGCACTGGTCGCGACGCTGCGCTGCTCATGCTGGGCCGCGCGGTCGAAGCCGTGCTCGCACCGCTGCGATGACCGCATGCTGGCTTGTCCGACGCGTCCCGACGCGTCCTCACTGAGTAAAACACTATGAATGATTCGTTGAGAATGCGCCGTGAGCGACGCCTGCTGGTCCTGCTGGGACTGGTCTGCATCGCCCTGATCAGCGGCGCGTTGTATCTACAGTATTTCAAGCATGAAGCTCCGTGCCCATTGTGCATCATCCAGCGTTACTGCTTCTTGCTGATCGCTGTATTCGCGTTCATCGGCGCGACGCTGCGGAGATGGCGCGGCATCGCGGTATTGGAGACACTGATCGTCGTTGCGGCGGCCGGCGGGATGGCCGCCGCGATCCAGCATATCGAGGTCCAAGCCAATCCGTCGTTCAATTGTGGCTTCGACGCACTCGAGCCGATCGTCGATGCACTGCCACTCGCCAAACTGTGGCCTGGCGCATTCAAGGTCGCGGGACTGTGCGAGATACCGTACCCGCCGATCCTCGGACTGAGTCTGCCGCAATGGGGACTGATCGCGTTCGGCCTCATGTTCGTGCTCGTATCGCGCAGCCTGTGGCGTACACGCAAACTACGCGCCTAGCACCAAGCATGAGGCGCGACGCGTGAGGCCTGATGCTGCGCGATGCCCCCCTGCCATCACCCGTCATCGCCCCATACGCCGCCCCGGAAGCCCTTTCATCGGCTGCTTTGCCCGTGCCTGCGCGCGACGGACGACATGACCCCACACGGAGCGATCCACGAGGCACCACCGATGGCCTAACCTTGCGTCTGATCGAGAATGACGCACAACTGAGCGCTGGATCAAGCTGCTCGCCGAGTACAATCTGGAGCGCGGCAACTACACGTATTTCGGCATGATCGGATCGAGGACGAAGCGCATGCCATTCGAGTATCGACTGGCGGCGCTCGGCATCGACCTTACCCTATTGGCTCGGATGATGTACCCAATCGGCACCGAGGGCCTTGCAAGCCAGGCACCCGCCTCCATTGCGATCGCCGTAGCGGCACAACTGTTGCATGTGGTAGAACAACGCCATCCCCACACGATGTCACCGTCGCCATGAACCCGATCCTCGCTGACAAGATCGCGCACGCGCCGAAAGCGGAGCTGCATATCCATATCGAGGGCTCGCTGGAGCCAGAATTGATTTTCGAATTGGCCCGCCGCAACGGCATTGCGCTGCCGTACCCGACAGTCCAGGCGCTGCGCGACGCGTACGCGTTCACCGACCTGCAGTCGTTTCTGGATATTTACTACGCCGGCGCAAGCGTACTGCTGCACGAACAAGACTTCTACGACATGACCACGGCGTACGTCGAACGCGCAATGGCCGATCACGTCGTCCATGCGGAAATCTTCTTCGACCCACAGACTCATATCGAACGTGGCGTGTCAATCGAGACCATGGTAGCCGGCATGGAGCGGGCGCTGGCAAAGGCCGAGGCGCGAGGATTTTCCAGCAAGCTGATCCCGTGCTTTCTGCGCCATCTGCCGGAAGAACATGCGTTGCAGACGTTTGATGCCGCGCTGCCGATGTTCGAGCGGTATGGGCACAGGCTGATCGGTGTCGGCCTGGATTCGTCCGAGTACGGTCATCCCCCGTCCAAGTTCGCACGTGTGTTCGCCCTCGCGAAGGAGCGAGGCCTGAAGTTGGTCGCCCACGCGGGTGAAGAGGGGCCGCCGGCATACGTCGTCGAGGCGCTCGACGTACTGGACGTGCATCGCGTCGACCACGGCGTGCGCAGCATCGAGGACGCGGCATTGGTCGCGCGGCTGGCGGACGCGCGCGTTGCACTGACCGTCTGCCCGCTGTCGAACCTAAAGCTGTGCGTCGTCAACGACATGACCGAGCATACGCTGAAGCGGCTGCTCGATGCCGACGTGATGGTGACGATCAATTCTGACGATCCCGCTTATTTCGGGGGCTACATCAACCAGAATTACCTGGCGATCGCCGATGCGCTGAAGCTGACCGACGACGAGTTGTACAAGATCATCCGCAATGGATTCGAGGCATCGTTCGTCACCGATGCGCAACGCGCCGCCTATCTGTCATTACTGGACGCGTACTGGCATGCGCCGCAAGCCATGCCATAACGCACTGAAGCGAACTTAGGAGAAACAAGCCATGGAAAATCAACGCGGCGCGGCAGCCAACGCTTCGCTGCCGGAGCGGTTCTTTAGCGTGCGCGAGAGCGGTTCGAGCGTGCGCACCGAGGTGCTGGCCGGCATCACGACGTTTTTGACGTCAATGTACATCATCGTAGTCAATCCCGCCATCCTGTCACAGGCGGGTATCCCGTTTCCGGCAGCGCTCAGCGCCACCGTGCTGGTCAGCTTCGCCGGCAGTTGCGCGATGGGCTTGTACGCGCGCAACCCGGTGCTGGTCGCGCCCGGCATGGGAATGAATGCGCTATTTGCGTTCGTCATGGTGCACGCAGGCAACATGCCGTGGCAAACGGCGCTGGGCTGCGTGTTCTGGTCGGGCGTGATCTTCGCGGTGCTGGCCGCCTTCAACGTGCGTCGGCTAGTGGTCGACGCAATCCCGGCCAATCTGCGGCACGCGCTGTCGTGTGGCATCGGTCTGTTCATCTCGCTGATCGGGCTGGTCAATGCAAAATTCGTGGTCTCCGATCCGGTGACCATCGTGCGTGCCGCGTCGCTGAACCCGGTCATCGTCACGTTCCTCGCCGGCCTGGCAATCACCACGGTGCTGGTAGCGCGTCGCATCACCGGTGCGCTGATGATCGGCATTGTCGTCACGACGATCCTGGCGATCCCGATCGGACGCCTGTGGGGCGACGGCAGCGCGTACTGGCCGGTGGCGATGGCCACGCCCACGCTGGTGAACTGGAACGGCCTGGTCGCGGCGCCGGACTTCTCCGCGCTGTTTCAACTTGACCTGGTCGGTGCGCTGAAGGTCGCATACTGGCCGTTTATCTTCGTGATGCTGTTCACTTCGTTTTTCGATGCGTTGTCCACCTTCATGGCCGTGTCCAACGCCGGCAACCTGCTAGATGCCGATGGCAACCCGCGCAACATCCGACAATCGATGATCGTTGACGCGTTCTCGGCATTGGTGTCCGCGCCACTGGGCACGTCGCCGGCCAACGCCTACATCGAGTCGGCTGCGGGCATTTCTGCAGGCGGACGCACCGGGCTAGTCGCGGTGGTCGCCGCGGTGTGCTTCCTGCCGTTTCTGTTCCTCTCCCCGCTGCTATCGCTGGTGCCGGCAATTGCCACCGCCCCGGCGCTCGTGCTGGTCGGCGTGTTCATGATGGAGCCGATTACGCGGATCGAATGGCACCGCTTCGATGAGGCGATACCCGCGTTCATCGCGATGATCCTGATCCCGCTCACGTACTCCATTACCGCTGGCATCGCGTATGGCTTTCTGGCCTTTGTCGTACTGAAGCTGTTCGTCGGCCGGGCCCGCGAGGTCAAGCCAGCCATGTGGACGGCCGCGGCGCTGTCGGGGCTGCTGCTGGCCCAACTCTGAGCGCGGCCCGAGCCCGCGATCCGGCTATAATCGCGTCCCATTGGGGAGTAGCCGCCCTGCACGCGATGCGCAGAGGCATCCGTCAACATACTTGGCCCGCGCGACGTGGGCGGCCATGGCGGGTGCAGCCTCAGGCCTGGCAAGACCGGTGATCCACGAACTGCCGGAACAGGCCGGGCAGCGCGTGAATCGTCGTTCGCGCATCCACGGCCTGCGGATAACCTCATTGATGACCGAAGCTTTCCTCATTTCTGCCGGCGGCGTCGCACTCGCCGAGATCGGCGACAAGACACAACTGCTGTCCCTCGTGCTCGCCGCCCGCTATCGCAAGCCCTGGCCGATCGTATTCGGCGTGCTGGCCGCCACGCTGGCGAACCATGCCGGCGCCGGCGCGCTCGGCCAATGGCTGTCGTCGCTGCTCACTCCCGGCGCGATGCGCTGGGCGCTCGCGCTGTCGTTCATCGCAATGGGCGCGTGGGTGCTGGTGCCAGATAGATTGCGCATCGAAGACGCGCGGCCCGCGCGGACCCGGCTGGGCATCTTCGGCACGACGGTGCTGACGTTTTTTATCGCGGAAATGGGCGACAAGACGCAGATTGCGACAATCGCATTGGCCGCGCGATTCCACGATCTGCCCAGCGTGGTCATCGGCACCACGCTGGGCATGATGCTTGCCAACGTACCAGCGATTTTTCTGGGCGAGCGTTTTGCCCATCGGTTACCCACCACCGCGGTGCGGGCGATGGCCGCGGTCATGTTCATCGTGCTCGGCGTGCTGGCCCTGTGCGGCGTCGGCCTCGGCAGTCAATGACCCCGTTGAGCCGCACGCGCTCCACGCTTGGCGCTCAGCGCCCCGCGCTCGGTGACGCATCCGGGGCTGGCTGCTCGTCGCGCCTCGGCGAAGCCGTCGGAACATCGTCGCGCATCGGCGACGCGGCCGGAGCAGCCTTCTCGTTGAACGACGGCGGCGCGCCGCCCGCCGCCTGTCCGTGCAATTCGGCGGGCAGGCGCACCTGCCGAGTCGTGCCGTTCTGCAATGGGAAGTCTGCCAGCGCGCTGCGTATCAGGTAGGGCATAGCGAGCGGCAACGACTGGCGCGCGGTCGGCGTCGTCGCAGTGACCTTGTATCGCTCCTTGCCGCTCGAGCGCTCCGTCATGCGGATCGTCAGGCTCTGCACGAACACGGGTAATGCCGTATCGACGTAGGCCGGCATCATGCCGAACGGCCACCACGGGCCCGGTCGTCCCCATCCCGGCCACCATGGATCGGTATAGACCGGTTGCTGCACGACAATGCTGCCGGCATGCGTGCCATAGGCCAGTTCGACGTCATAGTGGGCGCTGGTCGGCGCCACCTGTCGAAAATGGTAGTGCGACAACTCGTCAGCGAGCTGCGCCTCATAGGTGCACTGCTCGATGCTGTTCTGCTGCTGCGCATCGCGCTTGAATGCAAAAGTGCGGTCGCGGTCCGAGGCGCTGGTGCTCCACGCATTGAACGCGATCACGTCCGAAGTCACATAGCTGGCGCACCCCGACAGCACCAGCATCGCAAGCGAGCCGGCCGCCCATTGGCGCCCACGTGTCACGTGCTGCAACAATCGTCTGAACATCATGGTTTTCCTTGGATTTGGCCTTCGTACCGGCCGCCCGGCGAAACGCCCGCGACGCAAGACCATTATCTATTTTGTACAATCGTCGGATCATCATAGCCACGGCCTCGCCGCGGTCACTTGAAACGTTAGACACCGGATCGCGCCATTCTTTCCCGACGCGGCGCGTGACGCCGTGCGACGGCGTGGCCCGGGTCCATTGCCATTGAACCACCTTTCGACGGATACGCCATGTCCAAGCCTGCTGAAGCCACCGTCATCCGCCGTGCAGATTACACGCCGCCCGCGTTTTTGATCGACACCGTGGAACTCGAATTCGATCTCGTGCCAGAACGCACGCTGGTGCGCAGCACACTACGCGTGCGGCGCAATCCGCAGGCCGGCGACGCTGCCGCCGACCTCGAATTGGCCGGGGAAGCATTGGAGCTGCTGTCATTGACCGTCGATGCCCGCGCGCACGATGCAGTCACAGTGCACGATGGCGGTCTCGTCGTGTCGAACGTGCCGGAGGCGTTCGAACTGGTGATCGAAAACGCGTGCCGCCCCGCCGACAACACGACGTTGTCGGGCCTTTATGTCTCCAACGGCAATTTTTTCACCCAATGCGAAGCCGAGGGCTTTCGTCGCATCACGTACTTCCTGGACCGGCCCGACGTGATGGCGACCTACCGCGTCACACTACGTGCTGACCAAGCCGCTTATCCGGTACTGTTGTCCAACGGCAATCTGGTGGACAGCGGCACGCTGCCGCACGGCCGGCATTATGCGAAGTGGGAGGACCCGTTCCGCAAGCCGAGTTACTTGTTCGCGCTGGTCGCCGGCAAGCTCGTTGCCCGCGAACAAACAATGAAGACGCGCTCGGGCAAAGAAAAGCTGCTGCAAGTATGGGTCGAGCCACATGACCTGGACAAGACCGGTCATGCGCTCGATTCGCTGGTGCGCGCGATTCGCTGGGACGAGCAGCGCTTCGGGCTCGAACTGGATCTGGACCGCTTCATGATTGTCGCCGTCGGCGATTTCAACATGGGCGCAATGGAGAACAAGGGACTCAACATCTTCAATACGAAGTACGTGCTTGCGAACGCGCAGAGCGCGACCGACATTGACTTCGCAAACATCGAATCGGTTGTCGGGCATGAGTACTTCCATAATTGGACCGGCAATCGCGTGACCTGCCGTGACTGGTTCCAGCTCAGCCTCAAGGAAGGGCTCACGGTGTTCCGCGACCAGGAGTTCTCCGCCGACATGGCGGGCGGCACCACCGATCCGGCTGCCGCCGCAGTCAAGCGCATTGATGACGTACGTATGCTGCGGCAGATGCAGTTTGCCGAGGATGCCGGTCCGATGGCGCATCCAGTGCGACCGGAAAGCTATGTTGAGATCAATAACTTCTACACGGTCACCGTCTACGAGAAAGGGGCGGAAGTCGTGCGGATGTACCAGACGCTGTTCGGGCGCGACGGCTTGCGCCGAGGCATGGACCTGTATTTCGAACGGCATGATGGCCAGGCAGTGACCTGTGATGATTTTCGCGCTGCGATGGCTGACGCGAACCACCGGGATTTGGCCCAGTTCGAGCGCTGGTACAGCCAGGCCGGCACGCCCCGTGTGGCGGTGCGCACCGCGTATGATCCGGTGGCCCGCACCTTTATCTTGACGCTGATGCAGCACTATGGGGAATCGTCGCCACATGTGGCGCAAACGCAAAAGGGACCGCTGCTGATCCCCTTCGCGCTCGGCCTGGTCGACACGCAAGGGCGCGACATGCCGCTACGCCTGCAAGGTGAACCGGCCGAGGCCGGTGCGGCGACCACGCGTGTGCTCGAGCTCACCGGCACACAGCAGTCCTTCACGTTTGTCGACGTCGCCGAGAAGCCACTGCCGTCGCTGTTGCGTAATTTCTCCGCGCCGGTGATCGTCGAATACGACTATACCTACGACGAACTCGCGTTCCTGCTCGCGCATGATAGCGATCCGTTCAACCGTTGGGAGGCTGGGCAGCGCCTGGCCACGCGCGCCTTGCTGTCGCTGGCCACACAGGTGCAGCAGCACATGCCGCTCGAGCTACCGGCGGCATTCATTGCCGCCTTCAGTGCCGTGCTGCGCGACGCCTCGTTGTCGCCGGCATTGCGCGAACAAGCACTGACTCTGCCGTCCGAGACCTATTTGGCCGAGCAAATGGACGAAGCCGATCCGGCCGCCGTCCACCAGGCGCGGCAATTCGTGCGCCGCAGGCTGGCAGCCGCGCTACGCGAGGATTGGCTCGCTGCGTACGACGCATACCGCACGCCAGGCGAGTACGACCCGAACCCGACCGATGCCGGCAAGCGTGCGCTGAAGAACCTGGCGCTACACTACCTTGCAGAACTGGACGATCCGACGGACGCGTTGCGGCTCGCTCGCGCGCAGTTCGACGAGGCCAACAATATGACCGATCGCGCTGCCGCGCTCGCTACGCTGATCACGTTGCACGCGAACGCGCCCGCCCAAGCGCAAGCTGCAGCGCAAGCCGCGCTCGACGCGTTCTACCGCCGCCACGAGGACGACGCGCTAGTGATCGACAAGTGGTTCGCGCTCCAGGCTCAGCAACGCAGCGGCACAGGCCGACGCACGCTCGATACGGTGCGTGAGCTGATGCGGCACCCGGCCTTCAACCTGAAGAATCCGAACCGGGCGCGTGCGCTGATCTTCAACTTCTGCGCGGCCAACCCGGAACAATTCCATTTGCCGGATGGCTCCGGCTACGCGTTCTGGGCCGAGCAGGTCATCGCGCTCGACGCCATCAATCCGCAGGTTGCCGCCCGCTTGACCCGCTCATTGGAACGCTGGCGTAAGTTCGTGCCGGCGCTGCGCGAACCGATGCGCGCGGCGCTGGAAAAGGTCGCCACTCATGCAAGTTCGAAGGACGTGCGCGAGATCGTCGGCAAGGCGCTGGCATAGCCTTTGCTTAACGCGTCGGCGGGCAGTGTCGCCAACGCCAACGCCAACGCCAACGCCAACGCCAACGCCAACGCCAACGCCAACGCCAACGCCAACGCCAACGCCAACGCCAACGCCAACGCCAACGCTCACGCCGATACGGTGCAGTGATGGTCAGCGCGGCAGACGGACGGGCTGTCGTGCAACGCCGCCCGCGCCGTGCGAGCCGCCGCGACGAGGTTGGACAACACCGTCTGCACGCAGTGCCAATCGGCCGCTGTCGACCCGCAATCCGCGCTCACCCACAAGCGCGGCGCCGGGATACGCGTGAGCGCGGCGTCGATCGCCGCGAGCATCTGCGCGTTGTGCGGCGCGCACGCCACATGAACGCCATCGATGCCGGTTCCGATTGCGCACGGAGACGGCAAGGCCGCCAATGCGTCGAGCCGAGCCCTCACGGCACGCCCGGTGCCGGACAGGATCACATCGGCATCCAGCGCGGCGATCGCTGGCAGCATGTCATCGAGCGCGGCATCGCCCAGATGGACGTGAATCTGCGTGTCGTTCGCCGCGCCGCCGGTAGCCACTTGGAACGCACGCACCACCCAGTCCAGATAGGCGTCGCACTCGGCCTGCCGGAGCGGCAAGCCCTCGCCCAGCACCGGCTCGTCGATCTGGATGATGCCGATTCCTGCGGCCTGGAGCGCGGCGACCTCGGCCCGCAACACGAGCGCGACCTGCAGCGCGGTCATGGCGCGCGACTGGTCGTCACGCACGAACGCGCGTTGCAGCATCGTCGCCGGGCCGGTCAGCATACCCTTGACGGGCTTGTCGGTCAGCGACTGGGCATACGCCACCCACCCCACGGTCAACGGCTCGGGCGCATAGACATCGCCGTAGATCAATGCAGGCTTGACGCAACGGCAGCCGTCCACTTGCACCCAGCCGCTGTCGGTGACGGCCATGCCCCACAGCTGTTCAGCGAAATACTCGACCGGCTCGTCGCGCTCGGCTTCGCCGTGTACGAGCACGTCCAGACCCAGCGCGTGTTGGCGCTCAACCGCATGACGGATTTCGGCGCGCATCGCTTCCAGATAATCGAAATGGGTCAACTCGCATTGTCGGTAGGCGGCACATGCGGCGCGGATCGCGTCGGTCCGCGGCAATGGGCCGAGCACCGTGGTCGGCAACACGGGAAGATTGAAGCGCGCGCGCTGGGCAGACTCCCGCACCGCATAAGGGGCAGCGCGCCGCATGTGTGCGGGCTCCAGCCGCGCGACATCGCGCTGCACCAGCGCATGATGGACCCGTGCCGACGTGCGGCGCGTGTGCAGCGCCGCCGCACAAGCATCGAGCGCGTGCGCGATGTGCGGCGCGGTGCGCCCGGCCGTGACCGCGTCCCGCAGCAGCGCGATCTCGGTGGTCTTTTGCACTGCGAACGCCATCCAGCTGCGCAACGCATCGTCCAAGCGGGTCTGCTGCGCAAGGTCCAACGGCACGTGCAGCAACGAGCAGCTGGACGCGACCCAGACATTGTCGCCCAACCGCGCATGCACCTGCTCGAGTAGGTGCAGTGATGCGGCCAGGTCGTTGCGCCACACGTTGTCCCCGTCCACGATGCCGCACGATAGTATCTTGTCGCGCGGCCATTGCTCGGTGAAGGCGGACAACTGCTGCGGCGCGCGTACCAAATCCAGATGCACGCCATCCACCGCCGACGCCTTCAGCCACGATGCATGGCCGCTGACATCGCCAAAGTACGTCGCGAGCAGGATGCGCGGCGCGCCGCCGCTAAGCTGTTGATAGGTGTGTTGCGCGGCATCGCACCACGGTTGCGGCAAGTCCAACGTCAAAACAGGCTCGTCGAGCTGAACCCATTCCACGCCGGCCACCCGTAGCGCGGCAAGCAACTTCTGGTAGGCCGGCAACAGCCGGGGCAGCAGGTCGAGTCGATCCAGTTCCGCGCCGTGCACGTTAGCCAGCCATAGCAGCGTCAATGGGCCGACCAGCACAACCTTAGCGCGATGGCCCCTGTGCTGTGCGTCGCGCAGTTCGTCCAGCAACCAGTCCACACCGCCGTCAAAGCGCGTGGCTGCGTCGAACTCAGGCACCAGGTAGTGATAGCGCGTATCGAACCATTGGCGCGATTTTAGCGGCGGCTGTTGCCCATGGCCGCGTGCCAGCGCCAAGTACTGGGCCAGTGTCAGGTTGCGCGCCTCGAAGCCGAATCGGGCGGGCAGCCCGCCCAGATGCACCAGCGTCGTCAGCACATGGTCGTACCAAGCAAAATCGCCGACTGTCACAAAATCCAGCCCCGCGTCTTGCTGGATGCGCCAATGTTCACGTCGCAGCGCCCGTCCTGTCTCGAGCAGCGCCGCCTGCGCATGCTCGCCCGCTCCAGCCTGCCAGTACCGCTGCAGCGCGAGCTGTAGTTCGCGCTGCGCGCCGATGCGGGGAAAACCCAGGACATGTGCGGCAATCATCGCGGCCTCCGATTCCAATGTTGCGCAGTATCCATTGCACTGATGTATGATTCAAACGAAATATTTTTTCGATTATCTTTAATTTTTTTCAAGCACGATGATCCGCTCGCCGCTGGAGTTGCGCCACTTGCAAACGCTGATCGCGCTGCGCGAAGCGGGCAACCTATCGCGCGCCGCGCAGTGGCTGTGCCTGACGCAATCCGCGCTGTCGCATCAATTGCGGGCGATCGAGGACCATTTCGGCCTGGCGCTATTCGTGCGCAAGTCTTCGCCGCTGGTCTTCACGCCGGCCGGCAAACGGCTGCTGGTGCTGGCCGACCACGTCGTGCCCGCGGTCGAGGAAGCTGAGCGCGACGTCGCGCGCCTCGCGCAGGGCAGCGGCGGCACGCTACGCATTGCAGTGGAATGCCACACCTGTTTCGATTGGCTGATGCCCGCCATGGACGCCTTCCGGCAGCGCTGGCCCGACGTGGAGTTGGATATCGTGTCCGGCTTCCACGCCGACCCGATTGGACTGCTACATTCGGACCGGGCGGACCTGGCGATCGTCGCCGAGGCCGATCCTGACGAGAACGTCGAGCATCGGGCGCTGTTTCGCTTCCAGATTGTCACGTTGCTCGCGCACGACCACCCGCTCGCCGGCCGTGACGCATTGACGGCCGACGACTTTCGCCACGAGACGCTGATCACCTACCCGGTGCCCGACGACATGCTCGACATCGTGCGCCAAGTGCTCCGGCCCGCTGGCATCGAGCCCAAGCGCCGCACCTCGGAATTGACCGTGGCGATTTTGCAGCTGGTCGCCAGCCGCCGCGGGATTGCCGCGTTGCCGCTATGGGCTGTAGCGACCTATCTCGAAAAGCGCTACGTCGCGGCGCGCACCGTGCTGTGTGGGCCGCCGCGAAAGAGCGCGCCACTGTCCGGCGAGCTTTACGCGGCGATGCTGCCCGCGTTCGCCCGACGGCCGTACGCCGCCGACTTCGTGTCGACGATGCGTGAGACCAGTTTGCTGAATTTGTCTCAAATCGAATTGTTATAGCGCAGGCTCGCCAACGCACCGACGCGCTACACCGCCCATGTAGAATGGCGGCCATGCAAATCGCGGCGCGGTGCTGGCGACGGTGCCCGAAGACAGCGATCGCGCCTCTCGAACAGCGTTTTTCGGAGCTCATCATGGAAGCGACTCGGCCCCTCTCACGCCGCACGACTCTCACCCAGTACCTAATCGAACAACAGCGCGAACACAACAACATCCCGGCGGATCTGCGGCTGCTGATCGAGGTCGTGTCGCGCGCCTGCAAACTCATCAGCTATCACGTCAGCAAAGGTGCGCTGGGTGAGGCACTGGGCAGCGCCGGCAGCGAGAACGTCCAGGGCGAGGTACAGAAAAAGCTCGACATCCTGTCCAACGAAATCTTGCTCGAGGCCAACGAGTGGGGCGGCAACCTCGCCGCGATGGCATCGGAGGAAATGGAGAGCATTCATCCGATCCCCACGTTCTTCCCCAAAGGGGAATACCTGCTGCTATTCGATCCGCTCGATGGCTCGTCCAATATCGACGTGAACGTGTCGATCGGCACGATCTTCTCGGTTCTGCGCTGTCCAGATGGCGCCCACCCGACCGAGCAATCCTTCCTGCAAAAGGGCTCTCATCAGGTGGCAGCCGGCTTTGCAGTGTACGGCCCGCAAACAATGCTCGTGCTGACCACGGGCCACGGCGTCAACGGCTTCACGCTCGATCGCGAACTCGGCTCATGGGTACTCACGCATCGCGACCTGCGCATCCCGGTCGACACGCGCGAATATGCAATCAATGCGTCAAACCAGCGCCATTGGTACGCACCGGTGCAACGTTATGTCAGCGAGCTGACGCAGGGCGCAGACGGTCCCCGCAAGACGGACTTCAATATGCGCTGGATCGCCTCGATGGTGGCGGACGTGAACCGCATCCTGCATCGCGGCGGCATCTTCATGTATCCGGCCGATAAGCGCACGCCGAACAAGCCCGGCAAGCTGCGCCTCATGTACGAGGCGAATCCGATGGCGTTCATCGTCGAGCAGGCAGGCGGCGCCGCGACCAACGGCGAAAAGCGCATCCTGGACATTCAACCCAAGAGCCTGCACGAGCGCGTCGCCGTGTTTCTCGGCTCCAAGAATGAAGTTGACCGCGTAACGCGGTACCACCTCGAGGGCTGAATATGGAATGCGAGTGCCCTGACACCAGATGGTGCTCAGAGCGCTGACGCCGGGGTGGCGACACAGGCAGCGTTAACGTTGCGCTGACACATGCTGACCCAGAGGTGTCGCGGACACAGGGGTTGCCAACCCGCGCCGTCCACTCTTATAATCTCGCTTCTGTTGCCGGTGTAGCTCAGTTGGTAGAGCAGCGCATTCGTAATGCGAAGGTCGGAAGTTCGAGTCTTCTCTCCGGCACCATGGATTCAGCCCGCAAAGCCTATGTTTTGCGGGCTTTTTGTTGTGCTCTTCGCGTGGCCGCGCACCGCCCTCGGCGGACAGGACGCGTCGCCGCCTACTCATCCTAACGCCGTGCGCATGCGACACCTCGTCTGCATGCCGCACACCGCCAGCATGACCGTCCGTTGTCGGCTGCCGTTGTGATGCGCTCACTCGTCTCGCAGCACCCACGGCGTCAATGTCTGACGCCGATGTTCGGCCGAAGGCCTCGGTACGGTAGCGTCCAGTCAACCGCCCGCAAATAGCCCACAATGGATTATTCGCTGGACGAAACATGGCGCGTTGTCACACTGTTTCCTTGTTTGATGCAATGTACGCGGATATTTTCCCAACGCATTGTTTCCGATTGGACTATTGTGCTGATATAGCAACAGAAGGGAGAGAAAAACGCGTCGTGGCCACGTGACACTAGCACACGATCGGACCCGAGGCGGATAATCGATTCGCAACAAGGAGAGTCACCATGGAAACCAAACCCACCAAGATTCCGTCGCCAGACAAGGTCGCTAGCCCAGACCCGGAACCGGTGGGCGTCGAGTTTCTCGCAGACCTGCCCGAGCACGTCCGCGCATTCTTTGACGAACAACGCAAGTCCGGCACCACGCAGTGAGGGCGCGATACGCGCGTCGTTTCTTGTCGTGTCGGCGCGATTCAGCTGCCCGCGCGTAAGCCCTACCTGCGTCCAATGGGGTCGGATTGCCCGGTCCGGCCAGTCCGCGTGGCCAGGGCACTGGCCGACTGGAAAATGACGACGGTCTATGACGCATCGCGCTTCGCAGCGCTGCGCACCGCGGTGCCCCATCTATGCGCTAATGACGGCGTCGGCGCGGTAGGGTAGGCAGTATCTGACGGCGCCAGCTGGCCGTGGCGGCTGGCGGCCGGCGCCACGGCCGCGAGCCGCTCCACGACCAGCCCACCCCGTGCCAACCGCTGCGCAAGGATCTGGGCAATGGCTGCATTGAAGGCCGGTTCCACGACGCCCAGTAGGCCGGGCTGAGCCGTCACGGCCTGTGCGGGCTGGACAATATCACACGCGTCGCGGCACGCCGCGCTGGACTGCCGATGTGCATGGAGCAACGCGCGCGCGCAATCCAAGTCGGCGGCGGACCCGAGATATTGCCACGCGTCCAACAGATGGACTCCCTGCGCCCCACAATCGTGGCCTGACCGCTCGATCAGTGCGACAGGTCCGCCGTAGGGCCACGGCATGGCGCCGCGCGGTGGCTGCACCGTTGCCGCCACACGACGACCGAGTCTCGGGCGCAGCACAGCACTCCAATGCGCATCCGCCAACAACAGCCCGACCTCGCCCACCACCGGATAGACGCGCACCTCATGCACGCGCGCGGCCAGTTGCGCGTCGCGGCTCGAGCGGCGCTCGCCAAACAACTGCGTGCGCACGCGTTGCCGCAGCTTGGCGCTCTTGCCTACATACAACGGCACACCATCGCTGTCGAACAGCGCATAGACGCCCGAACCGGCCGGCAACACATCGGTCATCGCGTCGGCCCCGCCCCCGCGAATCAAGCGGCTCAACGCTGCGTCGATGACGGAGCGTGGATGCAGGGCATGGACGCGCTGCCAAAACTGCCACACCAGATCGGCATCGGCCAACGCCCGATGCCGACCACACACGGTCAAGTCCAGCCGCTGCGCGAGTGCGTC
Source organism: Burkholderia sp. b14 (assembly GCF_900156195.1). Lineage (NCBI taxonomy): Bacteria > Pseudomonadati > Pseudomonadota > Betaproteobacteria > Burkholderiales > Burkholderiaceae > Burkholderia > Burkholderia sp. b14. The sequence goes on along the minus strand of NZ_FTPJ01000003.1, from coordinate 2,463,924 downwards.
GAGCCCGTGCCGGCTTTCGCGCGGAAACAGTGCGCGGGATAGCCGCACTGTGCACAGTACGTCGGGATCGAAGCGGATGCCGATCCGATCGAACGCTTTCTTCAGGAAACCGTGATCGAAGCGCGCGTTGTGCGCGACAAACAACTTGCCATCGAGTCGGCGCGCGAGTTCAGCGGCAAGCGCATCAAATGTCGGTGCGCCGCGGACCATCGCGTCCGTGATACCGGTCAACTGCTGCACAAATAGCGGAATTGGCTGCAGCGGATCGACCAGCGTGCTCCAGTGACGAACGCCATCACGGTCAACTTCGATCACGCCCACCTCCGTGATGCGGTCGACTCCAGGGCGCCCGCCCGTCGTCTCCAGATCCACAAACGCGAGTGGTCGTGCATCGGCATCGTGGATCAGGCTGGCGAGGTCGGTCATGGCAACGCAACAATGGCATAAAAAGCGCAAACGCGCACATTGTCGCCCAAAATGACCGGCTCCGCGCGCGTCGTTGCGCGGCGCACGGCGGGGAAAAAGAAAAGCCCCGACGCGCGGGGCTTTGAGCTGCCGCCGACATTGGTCAGGGCATCAGATCCCGGATCGGGCGCCGCGTCACAACGGCCGGATATTCGCCGCTTGCTTGCCCTTCGGGCCAGTCTTCACTTCGAACGATACGCGCTGGCTTTCCTTCAGCGACTTAAACCCATCCGAGCGGATTTCGGAGAAGTGTGCGAACAGATCCTCGCCACCCGAATCCGCAGTGATAAAGCCGTAGCCTTTAGCATCGTTAAACCATTTGACGATACCCGTTTCCATAAATCGTGCTTCCCCTCAAGTGTTGACGTAACAAACTTCAGTTCATCTGCAGAAAATCATGAAACAAAGGTTCCCGCGTTATGCGGCAACCTTGCATCCTGAAAATCCAGCGGTATTGTTATAAATAGAAACAGGACTGTACGTCAAGCAGAAAATATGTTGTCTAGCGACTGTCAAGGTTTTATCAATCCCCCGGAAAGCCTACCCAGTGGGCCGCAGCAGCCCGATCGGCAAAGCGTTCAACCCTGTCATTCAGCTTCCCTTATCTGAATTAAACAAGTCGTTTTTACTTGAATCGCGATATTCAATTATGAAGTGACAGAAATTTTTACCGCTCACCTGCAACAAATTGTAAGTGTTTATGCTGATTCTATTCCGAAGCGGTTCGTGCGACTATTTACGGGAACGATTCGATGTAGCAAGAGGCAATATGATGCTGACGCCACTTAAGCACCTTTTCGGCTGGCTACGGCATGATTCCCGCCATGCTGCAGATCGGACCAGCCCTGTGCCAATCACCGCGCCCGACCCTGCGGGCTTGACCCACTTCGATATGGTTTGGCACAGCGATCACTGGCAAAACCTGTTGTCGGCACCGCTAATGGATGCACGTCATTACGTGATCGAGGATTGGATGCCAACGACTGGACATTGCACCGCTCAGCAGGTGCCTAGCGCCGTCTCGCCTCACTGCCCACTGGAATAAGTCGACGGCATCGATGCTGGCTCCGACATCGATGTCGGCTCGATGGCTTGCACGCCACCCGCGGCGTCCCAGCCACCAGTGCAATGGTGCGTCAGTGCGATGGGCGACGGCGCAAAAAAAGCGCGATCAAGACGACCGCGCTGATAAGGTTTGGAGATCTTTTCCCGAAGAAAAAGCTGCTAGGGGAAAGCAGTGATTGCAGTATAGCCAAATCGGCGCATCCCATCGTTAATCAATTCGACAATCCTTTATTGTGGCTGACGAAACAATGGACGCGACACATTGATTGCCCACTGGTTCCATTCATTTAGCTGTCGTACAAACACAACGGCGAGCGCTCGTCCACCATTGTCGAAATCGAATTGAATCGCTGCTCGGCCTTGCTACACAAGGCTTTGCGGGGCGCCACCCATCATTGCGCAGTCGTCAATATATTGTTGCAGAATTCGGAATGTTCGCATCGCGACCTCGTCTTTACACTCTGCCTTTCCAGGAAACAGGTGCGTCATCTGGCTAATCGTTTCAATGCCGCACCACTTGAAATACATGCTGCCAACTCACCGGCGGCCTCGTTTCCTCAAAGCTTGGGTAAGATTTCCCATACGTATTTGGAGTTCACACAGATGAAAAAGACTCTCATGGTTGCAGCCCTGTCGGGCATGTTCACGACGGCTGCCCACGCGCAGAGCAGCGTGACGCTGTATGGCTTGATCGACGCCGGTATCACGTACACGAACAGCCAAGACGGTCGCTCGAACTGGCAGGAAACCAGCGGCTCGGTGAACGGCAGCCGTTGGGGCCTGCGTGGCGCTGAAGACCTCGGTGGTGGTTTGAAGGCGATCTTCACGCTGGAAAATGGTTTCAGCATCGGCAATGGCGGGGCAAGCCAAGGAGGCCGCCTGTTCGGCCGCCAAGCCTTTGTCGGTCTCGCGTCGGACCAGTACGGCGCCGTCACGCTCGGCCGCCAATATGATTCCGTCGTTGACTACCTCGGCCCGCTGGCACTGACTGGCACGCAATACGGCGGCACACAGTTCGCGCACCCGTTCGACAACGACAACCTGGACAACTCGTTCCGCGTCAACAACTCGGTGAAGTATCAAAGCCCGAACTTCGACGGCTTCAAGTTTGGCGCGTTGTACGGCTTCTCGAACCAGGCGGGCAACTTTGCGAACAACCGCGCGTACAGCGTCGGCGCATCGTATAACTACGGTCCGTTGAACGTGGCAGCAGCTTATCTGCAGTTGAACAACAACACGCCGCTGGTCGGTGCGACGGAGGTGTCGAACCTGTCCGGCGCCTTCTCGGATGACGCCACGTTCCTCGCTGGCCGTCAGCGTACCTGGGGCGCAGGTCTGAGCTACGCGTTCGGTCCGGCAACGGCAGGTTTCGTGTTTACGCAAACGAAGCTGAACAATGCTCTCAATACCACAAACACAAACATCGACGTTTCGAACATTGGCCTGCCGGCCAGCAGCGACCTGCGCTTCAACAACTATGAAGTCAACGGCCGCTACAACCTGACGCCGGCATTGAGCGTTGCGGGTGCGTACACGTACACCGACGGCAAGCTAGGCGGCGAATCGCCGAAGTGGCATCAATTCAGCCTGCAAACCGCGTACGCGCTGTCCAAGCGGACCGACGTGTACCTGCAGGGTGAGTACCAAAAGGTTGTTGAAAGCAAGACCGGCTTCACCGCGAACATTAACGGCCTGGCTCCGTCGTCGTTCGACAAGCAAGTCGCTGTGACCGCTGGCCTGCGTCACCGCTTCTAAGCTTAAGCGGACAGGACGCTAGTCGTCCTGTGCACCAGTCTAAAAGGCGCCTTCGGGCGCCTTTTTTACGGTCTATCACTCTGCCGCGAGCGCTGTCATGACAGCAGCCCGCGAGCGCTCGTGACAGTAGCCCGCGTACAGCGACACCCGCACGCACTCAGTGCGTAGCAGCCGGATAGTGCACGTCGAGAACATCGATTTGCTCAATCCCGCCTGGCGTGTGTAGTGGCACGGTGTCCCCGATCCGCGCTTTCAACAGCGCCCGCGCAATCGGCGAGATCCAACTAACTCGCCCCCGATCCAGATCCACCTCATCGACGCCGACAATGGTGATCCGGTTCTCGGTGCCATCGGATGTTGCATAGTGGACTGTTGCACCAAAGAATACCTGGTCAGTGTTTTCCTGCCGGCTGCTGTCAACGACCTCGGCTAAGTCAAGCCGCTTGGTCAGGAAACGAATGCGCCGGTCGATCTGGCGCAAACGCCGCTTGCCATAAATATAATCGCCGTTTTCAGACCGGTCGCCGTTCGACGCGGCCCACGATACCATGCGCACGACCTCGGGCCGCTCGACGTCGATCAATTGCAGCAACTCGTCCTTCAGGCGGCGGTAACCCTCAGGCGTCATATAGTTTTTTGCGCCAGTCGGCATTTCCGGTTGCGGCAGGTCGTCGTCTTGCGCCGAATCATCGCTTTCCTTCACAAATGCCTTGTTCATTGTGCGACTCGACTGAAACTATAAAATGTCCTTTTGACTATTATACGAACGCGCAAACGCTTCATGGCCGGCATCCGGCGTCTGCTCATCACCGGCATGCAAAAAAAATCGCGCCAGGGGCTTCACATCTTCAAAGAAGTTGCTATAATTTCACTTCTTCGCGCGGCTGTAGCTCAGTTGGATAGAGTACTTGGCTACGAACCAAGGGGTCGTGGGTTCGAATCCTGCCAGCCGCGCCACTTTTTTAAAAAGGCCTTCCAATCGGAAGGCCTTTTTGCTTTGTGTCACACGGACGGATATCGCACCGCACGAGAAGCCGTCCAGCAGCAACCCTTAGCACTGGCAGTATGCCGCGAACAACCAGGGTGTACGAACTCCCGTTACGCGTCAATAGTCACCGCGGTCACGCTCGATGCGCATTCCACCATCGTGCCGATGGTGGCCGTCGTCGGACGCCCGCTCACGGCCAATCCGGATCACATCGGGATTGGTCCGAGTACGCCGGATCACATTCGCCAAATGGACCCGGTCACTGACCTGAATTAGGAAGCGCAGCGCCATCGATTCTTGGGCCAGATCCTCATCCATCGCCACGTGCACGATATTCGCATCGGCGGCCGTGATATCGGCGGCCACGCGTGCAAAAACACCACGCGTGTTCTTCACTAGCACCTTGACCGCCACATCGAACAAACGTCCCGGCTGCGGCGCCCACGCGACATCGATCCAGCGACCGGGATCGCGCCGATGAATACGCTGCGCGACACGGCAATCGGTCGTATGGATCGACATGCCGAGGCCCATTCCAATGTAGCCCATGATGTCATCGCCGGGAATCGGCCGACAGCAAGGCGACAGTTGCACCGCCATCCCTTCTGTCCCGGTGATCCATACCGGCGGTCCGCCGCTGGCATGAGCCGGCGCATCGGGGCGCGGGTGCTCGTCGGAGTCCCCGTCACGGCCGCTAAGCAACAATTCGATCCGCTTGGCGAGCACCGCTGCGATGCGACGTCCCAACCCGATATCGGCGAATACTTCCTGCTGCGACTTATTGCCAGTCGAGTGCGCGATCTTGTCCCAGATCTCCGGCGTGACTTCAGCAAGTGACAGCCCATACGCCTTGAGCACCTGTTCCACAAGCCGCTCACCGAGTTGCACCGACTCGTTCAAGCGCATCGTCTTCAGATAATGGCGAATCGCCGAACGCGCCTTGCCGGTCCGGACAAACCCCAGCCAAGCAGGGTTCGGCTTCGAGTACGGCGCCGTGATGACCTCGACGATATCGCCACTCTTAAGCTCGGTGCGCAACGGCAACAACTCGTTGTTGATCTTGACGGCAACGCACTGGTTACCCAGATCGCTATGTACTGAATACGCGAAGTCCAGCGCAGTCGCGCCACGCGGCAGCGCCATGATCTTCGATTTGGGCGTGAACACGTAGACCGCGTCTGGAAACAGGTCGATCTTCACGTGCTCGAGGAACTCGCTGGAATCGCCTGCCTCGCTCTGGATGTCGAGCAACGACTTGAGCCACTGGTGCGCCCGCTTTTGCACGTCATTCAGATCCGCGCTGCCGTTCTTGTACATCCAATGTGCCGCAACGCCCGCCTCGGCAATCTCATGCATCTTCAGCGTGCGGATTTGGAACTCGATGGGCGTGCCAAATGGGCCGACCAGCGTGGTATGCAGTGACTGGTATCCGTTGACCTTCGGAATCGCAATGTAGTCCTTGAACTTGCCCGGCACCGGCTTGTACAACGAATGCAATACACCGACCGTCATATAGCATTCTATCGGCGTGTCGACGACCACACGAAAACCGTACACGTCGAGCACCTGCGAAAACGACAACTGCTTGTCGCGCATCTTTCGATAAATGCTGTAAATCGTTTTTTCACGCCCGGTCACGTCAGCATCGATCTTCGCATCGGCCAGCGAACGCTGCACCGCCTCGAGGATCTTGCCAACTACCTCTCGCCGGTTGCCGCGCGCCGCCTTGACGGCCTTCTCAAGGGTCGCATACCGGCGCGGATTGAAATTCGCGAAACTTAGCTCCTGTAGCTCACGATACGTGTTGTTGAGGCCGAGCCGATGCGCAATCGGTGCATAAATATCGATCGTCTCGCGCGCCACCCGCCGACGTTTTTCAGGCGGCACCGCACCGAGCGTGCGCATATTGTGCCGCCGGTCAGCAAGCTTGATCAGGATGACGCGCACGTCCCGCGCCATCGCAAGCAACATCTTACGGAAATTCTCCGCCTGCGCCTCCTCGCGGTTGCGGAATTCCATCTTGTCCAATTTGGACAGCCCGTCGACCAGCTCAGCCACCTTCGGCCCGAAACGCTCAGCCAGTTCCGTCTTTGTGACGCCCTGGTCCTCCATCACGTCGTGCAGCAGCGCGGCCATGATCGACTGCGAGTCCAGCTTCCAGCCGGCGCAGATCTCGGCCACTGCCACTGGGTGCGTGATGTACGGCTCGCCGCTTTGCCGGTATTGGCCTAGGTGGGCCTCGTCGCTGAAGTGAAACGCGGCCTTGATCTCCTTGATCTCGGCCGGCGTCATGTATGAGCCCAACTCTTCGGTCAGCTTCGCGATCGATACGACTTCGTGCTTGCGTGGCTGCTCGGGCGTGGCGGTCGGACCGAACAAGTGCCGAAACGATTGTTCGAGCACTGCATCGATGTACGCGCGTGCAGGCGACGTTTTGCTCGCCATGCCAGCGCCGCCCGCAGCGTCCGCGCCAGTCGGCGACGTGGACGGGCGTTTCGTCCCGGCCTGAGGGCGCCGTGCCGCGGCCTCGTCATCCGCGCGCGCGGCGCACGACAACGTGGAGGCGTGCGATGGATTGGAACTCATTTGCGCCTCCAGGTGTGTTGCGTTGTGTCGTCACATGGCGGGCGTGCCGGTCAGACCGGCACTTTCTTCAACATCTCGATGCCGACCTTTCCTTCGGCAATCTCGCGCAACGCGAGTACCGTCGGCTTATCCTTGCTTTCGATCTTCGGTGTGTGGCCCTGCGCGAGTTGGCGCGCACGATACGTCGCCGCAAGCGCAAGCTCGAAGCGGTTCGGGATATTTTCCAGGCAGTCTTCGACGGTAATGCGAGCCATATTGGAATTCCTTGTTGCTATAAATCTATTTTAACTCACCGCACGATCCATCCGCCTGTGATGAGTGGATGCCCAACTCGACGAATAGCTTCTCGTGACGTGCGCGCTGCGATGCGAAACGCAGCCGTGTCGCGGCGACCACAGTCTGCATTTCGGTTAACGTACGATCGAAATGCTCGTTGATCAATACATATTCGAATTCGGGCGCATGCGAGATCTCGCTGCCAGCGGCCAGCAGCCGGCGCACGATCACGTTCGGCTCGTCCTGTCCACGCTTGCGCAGACGCTCCTCGAGCGCATCAAGCGACGGTGGCAGAATAAAGACGCCGACCGCGTTTCGGAACTGCTTGCGCACCTGCTGCGCGCCCTGCCAATCGATTTCCAGCAGCACGTCCACGCCACGCTTCATCTGCTCCTCGATCCACACGCGTGATGTGCCATAGTAGTTGCCATGGACTTCGGCACTCTCGAGGAATTCACCCCGGGCATGGCGCTCTAGGAAGTCAGACGCCGGGATGAAATGATATTGAACGCCGTTCGTCTCGTTCGGCCTCGGTGGCCGGGTGGTGTACGACACCGACAGCCGGATCGACGGGTCGCGCGCCAATAGCGCGTTGACCAGCGTCGACTTGCCCGCGCCGGACGGCGCGACCACCATGAACAGGTTACCGGGATATTCTGCGGTATAGGGATTGAGATTGTTCGTCATCGTGTCGGACTACTCCAAATTCTGAACTTGCTCACGCATCTGCTCAATCAGCAGCTTCAGCGTCATCGACGCGTCAGCCAGTTCTTTCGCCGCGGCCTTGGACCCCAGCGTGTTCGCTTCCCGGTTCAGTTCCTGCATCATGAAATCGAGCCGCTTGCCAACCCGGCCGCCCTTTTCAATCACGTGGCGAGTCTCGGCCAAATGCGTACTCAGCCGCAACAGCTCCTCGGCGATGTCGATTCGGATGCCGTACATTGTCACCTCTTGACGGATCCGTTCAGCGATTTCCTCGCGCGAGACAAGTTGTGGCGAGCCGTCCGACGCCGCCACGCCGAGCGCTGCTTGCAGCCGCTCAACAATCTTTTGCTGATGACGCGCGATCAGCTCGGGCACCAACGGCGTAATACGGGTGACGATCGCCTCCATCTCGGTCACATTGGCCAACAGCATCGCGGCCAATTGCGCCCCTTCGCGGCCGCGCACGTTGACTAGCTCGTCCACGGCCTGCTTACCGCAGGCCAGCACTGCGTCGCGCAGCAATGCGGCCGACAGGCCGCTATCGGCGATCACGCCGGGCCAACGCAAGATTTCACCGGTGCGCAGGCCGCCCGCGCCGGGAAACACATCGAGCACGGAGCGCTCCAGTGCCGCCAGTTGCAGCAGCGCGTCGCGATTGAGCGACCCGGTCAGCGCCACCTGCTCGCTGCGTTGCACGTTGATACGGATATCGACCTTGCCGCGCGAGAGACGATTCATCAGCATTTCACGCAACGTCGGCTCACAGGTGCGCACCTCTTCAGGCATACGGAAATTGAGGTCAAGAAACCGCGAATTCACGGTGCGCAACTCGACCGATACGCTGGCAGTATGGGTACTGCCGCCGACCTCGGATACACCGTCGGCGACCAGTTCCCGCGTCACGCTCGCATAGCCCGTCATGCTGTAGATCATTGTGCGTCTCGCGAAAAGTTCTGGTAAATAACAATTATCGCACTGAACGCCTACCAGCCCCCGGCAACAGCGGCCGGCATGAGGGAAACGCCTCCGGCTCACCGAGGACAATCGCGTTTAGCGCTAAGATGCGGGTTTCGGGTCGGCGCAGCTGACCTCCAACCGCATCCACTTTCTGACTGTTCCACTATGAAAGTCCCAACTCCGCGGCCCAGCGGCCGCGCCGCCGACGCACTGCGAGACGTGTGCATCACGCGCCACTATACGAAGCATGCCGAAGGTTCCGTGTTGATCGAATGCGGCGACACAAAAGTGATCTGCACCGCCAGCGTGCTGGAGAAAGTGCCCGAATTCCTGCGCGATCGCGGGCGCGGCTGGCTCACCGCCGAGTACGGCATGCTGCCGCGCGCGACGCACACGCGCAGCGATCGCGAGGCGGCGCGTGGCAAGCAGACCGGCCGCACGCAGGAAATCCAGCGGCTCATCGGTCGTGCGCTGCGCGCGGTGTTTGACTTGGAGAAACTGGGCCCGCGCACGCTGCATATCGATTGCGACGTGATTCAGGCCGACGGCGGTACACGTTGTGCGAGCATCACTGGCGCATTCATCGCCGCACACGATGCGGTGGATACGCTGCTGGCGCACGGCAAGCTCACCGCGACGCCGATCCTCGACCACGTCGCGGCGGTATCAGTCGGCATCCACGGCGCGACGCCGGTGCTCGATCTGGACTACGCAGAAGACTCGCGTTGCGACACCGACATGAATGTGGTGATGACCGGGGCCGGCCGCTTCGTTGAGGTGCAGGGCACGGCCGAAGGCGAACCGTTCAGCCGCGGCGAGATGAACGCACTGCTCGATCTCGCCGAGTCCGGCATCATGCGACTCATCGAGCTGCAAAAAAAGGCGCTGCAGCCATGAACAGCCATCTCGGATCTGCGCAGTCGCGCATCGTGCTGGCGTCGAACAATCCTGGCAAGCTGCGCGAATTTTCTGCGCTAAACGCGTTTGGCATTGATCTCGTGCCGCAGCACGCATTGTGCGTGGGCGAAGCACCCGAGCCCCATCCGACGTTCATCGAGAACGCACTGGAAAAAGCGCGCCACGCGGCACGCGTCACCGGCTTGCCCGCGCTTGCCGATGATTCGGGGCTATGCGTGCATGCGCTGGGCGGCGCCCCAGGCGTCTATTCAGCCCGCTATGCGCAATTAGCCGGTGGCGAGAAATCCGATGCGGCCAACAACACGCGCCTGCTCGACATGTTGCGCACGCACGCCGACCGGCGCGCCTACTATTATTGCGTGCTAGTGCTGGTGCGCCATGTCGACGATCCCGAGCCGTTGATCGCCGACGGTCGCTGGCACGGCGAAATCCTCACCGAGGCCCGTGGCGGGCACGGTTTCGGCTACGATCCGCTGTTCTATATCCCTGCGCTACAGGCAAGCGCCGCCCAGTTGCAGCCGGAAGTGAAGAACGCCCATAGCCATCGCGCGCTGGCGTTGGCAGAGTTGATCCGTCGATTGAAGAACGCATGGTGAATCATCCCATCGCGGGACGCGCACCCGCCCGTCCCTCACCGCTCGCGCACACCGACGCTCCAGGATCGGGCGGCGCGGTGTCCGCGTTCATTGCACCGGGACGCATCCGGCTCACCGCACTGCCGCCGCTGTCCCTGTATGTGCATTTTCCATGGTGCGTGCGCAAGTGCCCGTATTGCGACTTCAATTCGCACGCGTTCACACGCGGTCCAAACGACGCGCAGTTTCCTGAAACCGAGTATCTGGACGCGCTACGCGCCGACCTAGAAGCGGCGTTGCCGTTGATCTGGGGACGGCCGGTCCATACCGTGTTCATCGGCGGCGGGACGCCGAGCTTGCTATCGGCCCAGGCGATTGACCGGCTGTTGTCAGACCTACGCGCGTTGCTGCCACTGGACGCAGATGTGGAAATCACGCTCGAGGCGAATCCCGGCACGTTCGAAGCCGTCAAGTTCGCGAGCTTTCGCAGCAGCGGCGTCAACCGGCTCTCGATCGGCATCCAGAGCTTCAACGACGCTCACCTGCAGGCACTGGGCCGCATTCACGACGCAGCGCAGGCTCGCCGCGCGGTAGAGATCGCGCGCTCGAGTTTCGACAACTTCAATCTGGACTTGATGTTTGCGCTGCCGGGCCAGACACTGGCGCAATGCCAGGCGGACGTGGAGACTGCGCTGTCATTCGCGCCGCCCCATTTGTCGCTGTACCATCTCACGCTGGAGCCGAACACCTATTTCCACAAGTATCCCCCTACGCTGCCCGACGATGACACGTCGGCCGACATGCAGGAGTGGATCCATGCACGCACGCGTGAAGCCGACTACCACCGCTACGAAGTGTCAGCGTACGCTAAAGCGCACCGGCAAAGCCGGCACAACCTGAACTACTGGCAATTCGGCGACTACTTAGGCATCGGCGCAGGCGCGCATTCGAAACTGTCTTTTCCGGAACGGATCGTGCGACAGATGCGCTACAAACACCCCGCCACCTATCTGGCGCAGACTGCCGCGGGCGCACCGATCCAGGAACAGCACGAAGTCAGTACGCGTGACCTACCGTTCGAATTCATGCTCAATGCGCTGCGGCTCACCGAAGGCTTCCCGGTGCATCGGTTCATCGAGCGGACCGGGCTGACGATGACATCGGTCGAGCCCGCCCTCGCGCAAGCCGAACGCCGTGGCTTGATCCGTCGTGACCATACGAGTATCGCGCCGACGTCGCTCGGCCAGCGTTTCTTGAACGACCTGCAGGCATTGTTCCTGAAGGACGACGCGTGAACCGGCGCGCATGCCCGCCTTAGCTGCATGAAACGGCGTGCGCACGGCCTCGTGGCAGCCGGCCGGGAGGTGCGTGCGCATCCGCCTGCCGGCCGATGTTCAGCACGCGCAGCAAATCGGCTACAATATCGCGTTCCAGGAAGCGTGGCCGAGTGGTTTAAGGCACTGGTCTTGAAAACCAGCGACGGGCAACCGTCCGTGAGTTCGAATCTCACCGCTTCCGCCAACCTCATTCTCAATCCTTTGATCTAAAAGGATTTCAAAAAGTTGAATGCTTGTAACTCTGCCCGTGCAAGCAAAATGGCCATCTCGGCCAAAGTTAGCCTAAGACGCGACGTTCGACCCCATGATTCGGCCGTGCGATAGGCAAAAAACTGGCCTGGCGAGCCGGTTAAAAACGGTCGAACCGTCGCTCAACATGGCGAATGTTTGTCATTCATGATGCGGCGATGATTTTGGCGCTTAGGCGATGCGCCGAACTTCCGAGAATGTTGTTATGTCTGGCGAGTGCCGATCATGTTCGACGTACTGGCATTCTTGTTATGATCGCGGTGCTGCTACGCAACTCGGTTGGGTTCAGAGTGGTGTATGTCTTCTTTGCGGCCGTTCATTACTCGCCTTCGGCCTCGGTTACGACAAAATGCAAGTAGCAGGCGATACAGCGCCACCGATGCTGATTGTCAGCCGACCGGCACTTCCCCTTCGCCCGGCGCCTTGCCGGGCCGATCATGCGGCGCCTGCTTGCGGCCGCTGTCGTGGCGCTCTGGCATCCTGCTCTTTTCGTGGTCGCTATGGTGCGCAGGCGTGGGATGTTTCGTCGGTGCATCGTTTTCCATCATGGCTTCTCCCGATTTTGGAACGGCGTGCACCGTCCACTATGTAGCGCTCTGTTAGCAAGCGCCGCGCCCACCGACAGGAATGCGCGCCACTGCGCACGCGCGCACATTCCCGCGTACAGATGACAGGGGCGCAGACCGCTACGCCCAAGGTAATTCCAACCCAAGGTACCCCTCACGCTCACCTTGCACTATACGGCCTGCCGCTCGACAGCCGCTCCTTCTTGCTCCCAACCTAGCCTCAATGGTGTCGGCATACAAGATGAAAGACGCCCGGCACATCGATCAAGCCAATGCAAGTTTGGTCGAGATAACCGATTTGCTGCGGGCCGTACACCGGGCGGCATCGTCAACGTCTATTCGGAGCGCGGCACGGCGAGACTGCCACACGGGGCCACCGCGCGCCGCTTCCGCGCCCGGACCAGTCGCGCCGTAGCGATCACCGCGCCGATCGCCAGCGCGTCGCCGCACAGCCCCGCGACGAACGGCATCCGCTGCGGACCGCTGGCCCGCAGCGCCGTATCGATGACGATCGATATGAACGCACCGGCCACAAAGCACGGCATCCCTTGCTGTCCCACGTTGACGACGTCCCGCATCCGGATGGCCAGTACGCGGAGCCAGCCGCGCTGGACCGCGACGGCCACGGGCCACGCCAACGCGGCAAAGCTGACGATTCGCAGCGGCGCAAGGTTCTGTTTCATGACGCCTGGCATCGGCTGGGTCTGCAGCACCAGCTTAGAGAACGCAAAGCCGAGCGCAGTGCCAATGGCGATCCACGTCAATTCGCGAACTGTATGCGATGCATAAAACGCTGGAGGCACGGGATGCAGCCGTGCCAGCATCCCGCAAACAAACATAAATTGCCACGCGAACGGATTAAATCCCCAGCCGCCCGCTCTGGCGCTGGGCAGCAGCGGCCCCAGCACTGGCCCTAACAACCATACCACGAGGCTACTCAATAACGTGACGACGGGTGCACGGCGTGCGTAGGGTACCGAAACGCCGGCGCCGAGCGCAAAGAACGCATACATGGGCAGCACGGCAGACAAGTATGGCTGGTGCCGAAACAATGCGATGTCACGGATCATTGACCATGGCTGCGCCACGAACAACGGCCATTCGCTCTCGGCGAGCATCGGCGTGCGCAAGCGCAGCGCGGCGATCATCGCTCCCGAGGCAAGCATCAACGCCGCGGTCAGCCAATAGGCGCGATAGATTTACATGCTGCGCGACAGGAAGCGCATAGTCGCGGCCCGCCCGCCGCGGTTCGCTTCGATCGCCGCATAGGCAGCCGCTGACGCATAGCCGCCCAGGAATACGAACACTTCCGCGGCATCACAAAATGCGTAGTTATGTAGCATGAACTTGGCCAGCGAGCTGCCGGAGATGTGATCGAGCACGATCACAATCAGGACCACGCCTCGAAGGAAATCGACTTCGATTGAGCGTCGTATAGGCGTCGTCATTCACCGCTCCCGCATTACCGTCACCAACCGCAGTGCTCCCTTGCCCAGTTCAGGTCGTGGAGTCGGATCGGCCCGAAAAGATTCCGGGAAAGTTTAGATCGCGCAGGAACGCTGCGTTTCATGACGCAATCGTGCGGATTGGCCATCGATACGGCAAGGTTCTTCACCGGTTTCGGCAGGATCGCACACACTGAAGCGGCGTCACCCAACAGGACTTCAGTCGCTAGTCACGCGCCGCACACACGGCCGGCGGCGGTCACGATTGCGGAATTTCGATTTTGACTTCAAGCACCTCGAGATCGTCCTGCCGCTCGAGCTGAACCTTGATGTCGTCGTTTGAGATCGCCACGTACTTCGAAATCACCGCGACCAGCTCACGCTGCAGCGCCGGCAAATAGTTGGCCGGCGCTCGTCCGGCCGCACGCTCATGCGCGATGATCAGCTGCAAACGCTCTTTTGCAACCGACGCGGACTTGCGTTTCTCGCCCAGCAGAAAAGAAAGAATTGACATTTCCCCCCCTTACTTGCTACCGAACAGACGTTGCAACAAGCCCGGTTTTTGATAATCAATGTACCGCAGCGGCTTTTGCTCCCCAAGAAAACGCGCGATCACGTCCTTGTACGACTCAGCCACGTCGGTCCCGTCCAAATGCACCGCCGGCACGCCCTGGTTCGATGCATGCAGCACCGACTCGGATTCCGGAATCACGCCGATCAACGGGATCCGCAGAATCTCCTGGATGTCGTCCAGCGACAGCATCTCGCCTTCGCTGACACGCTTTGGGTTATAGCGCGTGATCAGCAGGTGTTCCTTGACCGGTTCCTTACCCTCAATCGCGCGTCGCGTCTTGGACGCCAGGATCCCGAGGATGCGATCCGAATCTCGAACCGACGATACCTCGGGATTCGTGACAATCAGCGCCTCATCCGCAAAGTGCATCGCCATCAACGCACCGGACTCGATACCGGCTGGCGAGTCGCAGACGATGTACTCGAAGTCCATTTCAATCAAGTCGTTGATGACTTTCTCGACGCCCTCCAGTGTCAATGCATCCTTGTCGCGCGTTTGCGATGCGGGCAGGACGTACAACTGCTCGCACTTCTTATCTTTGATCAACGCCTGGTGCAGATTCGCTTCACCCTGGATCACGTTGATCAGGTCGTACACGACACGACGCTCACAGCCCATGATGAGATCGAGATTACGCAGGCCGACGTCGAAGTCGATGACGGCCGTCTTGTGCCCGCGCAACGCGAGTCCGGCCGCAAAGCTTGCGCTTGTCGTCGTCTTGCCGACCCCGCCCTTGCCCGAAGTCACCACAATGATTTTTGCCATACCATTACCTTGTATTCGTCAATGTGCTCCGCCACTGTCGGTGCGGATGTCTTCCTGTCTTCCAATACGAATTGCCGCTACGTCAACCGCAGCGGCTCGATGATCAACTTCTCGTCCGCCAACCAGATCTGTACCGACTTGCCAAGCACATCGGACCCGAGTGGCGTCTCGGTGGTCCGGTAGATACCGGCGATCGAGATCAGTTCCGGCTCCAGGCACGTGCAAAAGATCCGCGCGCCGTGGTTGCCATGCACGCCCGCCAGTGCGCGTCCTCGCAGCGGCGCATAGATGTGGATGTTGCCTTCGGCAATGACTTCCGCCCCATAGCTGACCAAGCCCAGCACAACGAGGTCGCCCTTTGCATAGACTTGCTGCCCCGAACGCAGCGGCTTGTCGATCACCAGTGTCGCACCGCCGCCGCCCCGCTCGGTGTCGGCTGCGGCATCGCTCTGTGGCTTGGCCGTCATGTCACACGATGTGGCCTGCGGCACCGTCGATGCGGCCTGTGGCGGCGATTCGGCCGCGGGCTCGTCGCTGCGTGCCACACGCCGCTCACGTGACTCGACGAACGGCAGTGCATCAAGTTGTGCCCACGGCCGCTGAGCGTCGTTCGCGACAATGCCGGCCGGATGCATCCGGAATGCCTTCAGCATTTCGGCCACTTCTGCGACCGGCACGCGTTGGTTCGCCGGCAGGCGCCGCAGGTCGATCGCCACCACATCGTTGGCGAAAAACTCCGGTGTCGCGTCGAAGCGTCGACTCAGTTCAGCGCGCATCTCGGCCAAATCAGTTGTCTTCACAATGAACAGAAGCGTATCCAGCGTACCGCTGCGCAGTTCGAAAAAGGGCGATTTCTTGGCCGACATAAGAGATTGCAAAAAATTTACCGTATTTTACAGGCCTGCGGGGTGACACCGCGAAAGATTGGCTGTGTTTGCCCTAAATAATGGCGTGGCGGCTCATAGCTTCGCTTGCCGTCATGGAATGGGGCTTGCTACAGAAATGGTGATCATTTAATCGAAGCGATCCAATGGACTCGACAGACAAAAACCCGCCCCAGCCCGAGCAACGACGCCAGGCAGCCGAAAGCCTGTTGAAAAAGCCAGAGACTGAAACGGCGCGCGCGCAAGTGAGCGACATCGAGCGCGCGTCGAGCGGAAAAGAAGCCGGGTTGGGCAATATGCAATCTACGTCGTCGCCCGGTGCAACGTCATACGCGCCCCGCGCAGGCATCGACGGCCCCGCGGACCCCGTGCAGGCGGCTCATCCACGCGGCACCGACCTGCTCAACAACGATGCCACTGATAACACGGTGGACACCGACGGCAAGAGCGCAGAGGCAAAGAAGACCGGCCAAAACATTCAGGCCATTGTGTCGCAGGCCACGCTGGACAACGCTGTCCCCACGCCGGCCCGTGGACTTGGCGGCTTTGACAGCCGCGTCGGTGGCGAATTGCCGCTCATTGCGCTGCGTGATAGCTACGAGCTTGTAGACCATGGCGTTGTAACACCAGTCGAATTGCCACACCCGGCGCTCGAATCGACGTTGACCGACCGGGAGTCGCTTGCCGTCGCGGCCGCAGCGCGCGGCGAATCGTACGCCGCTCATCGGCTTCGGCCCGAGCGCTTGATTGAAATACGCCTGCGTGGCGGCGCAAAGCACTGACGGCAGTTCAAGCCGGGCAGGAACGGTGCTTGCGACACCATACAACATACCGGCCTGCGATTAGGCCGGGCAATCAAACAGGAGAAATCTATGAACAAGGACCAAATCAAAGGCGCAACCCAACAGGTCAAAGGGAAAGCCAACGAGGTCGCCGGGAAGGTGACCGGAAACAAGGCTCATGAACTGAAAGGCGATGTTCAGCAGGCTGTCGGCAAGACACAGCGGACGTGGGGTGATGCGAAGGAACAGGTAAAGAAAGGTTCGTGAGTTGCACATGCCGCGCTGGTGGGCATTGGCCGTCCCTGACTAAGGGGCGTGTGTTCCGAGCGCGGTGTGTTCTGACATCGTGATGCGTGCTCGACACAACAACACAAGAAAGCCGCCGGCGGGGGCGGCTCTATTCGGCTGAAAACCTTGTCTGTGGCGGAAAGGGAGGGATTCGAACCCTCGATACGGGAGAACCGTATACCGGATTTCGAGTCCGGCGCATTCGACCACTCTGCCACCTTTCCTGGGATTTTGACTTCGCTGATCGGGTCGCTGCTCAGCGAAGTCAGATATTATAGACAATCCGTCGAGCAATTCCAAGCGGATTTTCACGCGTCAAGCTTCACCCTATCTGCTCACGCGCCGGGCTCCAGCCGCGCGATGCCGCCCATGTATGGGCGCAACGCCACCGGAATCGTGACCGACCCGTCGGCGTTCTGGCCGTTCTCCAGGATCGCCACCAGTGTGCGGCCGACCGCCAGCCCGGAACCGTTCAACGTATGAACCAGTTCGGGCTTGCCTTGTGCGTGGCGGAACCGCGCCTGCATGCGGCGCGCCTGGAACGCCTCGGTGTTCGAGCACGACGAAATCTCGCGATAAGCATGCTGCGCCGGCAGCCACACCTCGAGATCGTACGTCTTTGCCGCCGAGAACCCCATGTCGCCGGTACACAGCGTGATCACGCGGTACGGCAACTCCAGCCGCTGCAGGATCGTTTCGGCATGTCCCACCATTTCCTCCAGCGCCTGGTATGAGCTGTCCGGCAACGTGATCTGCACCATCTCGACCTTGTCGAACTGATGCTGCCGGATCATGCCGCGCGTATCGCGCCCGTACGCGCCAGCCTCGGACCGAAAGCACGGCGAATGCGCGGTCAGCCGGATCGGCAATCGATCCGCGTCGACGATGCTGTCGCGCACCGTGTTGGTCAGCGAGATCTCCGACGTCGAGATCAAGTATTGCGTGACCTTATTGTCGCCCTCCCCTTTCTCGACGCGGAACATGTCGTCGGCGAACTTGGGCAACTGGCCGGTGCCGTATAAGATCTCCGGGTTCACGATGTAGGGGGTATAGCACTCGGTATAGCCATGCATCTGTGTGTGCGTATCGAGCATGAACTGCGCGAGCGCACGATGTAGGCGCGCCGCCTGACCGCACAGCAACGTGAAACGCGCGCCAGCCAGCTTTGCGCCTGCCTCGAAATCAACCCCCAGCGGCACACCGAGGTCCACGTGATCCTTTACCGTAAAATCAAACGTGCGCGGCGTGCCCCAGCGCCGCACCTCGACGTTGCCCGCCTCGTCTGCGCCGACCGGCACGGACTCGTGCGGCAGATTCGGGATGCCAAGCATCAGCTCGGATAATTTCGCCTGGACTTCGTCCAGCTGCAGCGCTGACGCCTTCATCTCGTCGCCGATGCCTGCGACTTGCGCCATCACTGCGGAGGTATCCTCGCCGCGCCCCTTCATCGCGCCGATCTGCTTGGACAGGCTGTTACGGCGCGACTGCAAGTCCTCGGTGTGCGTTTGGAGCCGACGGCGTTCGGATTCGAGCGCCTGAAACGCAGCGACGTCCAATGTGTAGCCGCGATCGGCCAACCGTTGGGCAACCGCGTCGATGTCCTTGCGGAGCAGCGTGATGTCGAGCATGGGGAGCTTTGCAATACGTTGGATGAACTGCAGATTTTACCTTACCGACAGCGCGGATCGCGGCAGCCTAGAGACCAAGTGGCAGTGTGTCCCCATGCCTTGGTGCCTTGGTGCCTTGGTGTCGTAATGCCGTAGTGCCGTAGTGCCGCAGCGTGTAGCGCCTGCAGCCAGGCACACGCTCAACCTTCCCCGTGCTTATGCTCGCGGCGCCACGCCTGGTCCAGCCCACGCAGGCGCTCTAGCTTTTCGCCGATCTTCTGCTCCAGTCCGCGCGGCACAGGCGTATACCAGCCGGGCTCGCGCATGCCGTCCGGCAAGTATGTCTCACCCGCCGCATAAGCGTCGGGCTCGTCATGCGCGTAGCGGTATGCATGGCCATAACCGAGCTCCTTCATCAGCTTGGTCGGCGCGTTGCGCAGATGCACCGGCACCGCCCGCGACCTGTCCTGCGAGACGAACCGCCGAGCCGCGTTATATGCGTTGTAGCCGGCATTCGACTTCGGCGCGACGGCCAAATACAGCACCGCCTGCGCGAGGGCAAGCTCCCCTTCGGGGGTACCCAGCCGCTCGTACGTTTCCGACGCATCCAGCGCAATGCGCGCGGCGCGGGGATCGGCCAGCCCGATATCTTCCCAGGCCATGCGCACGATGCGACGCGCAAGGTAACGCGGATCGGCACCTGCGTCGAGCATCCGGCACAGCCAATACAATGCACCGTCGGGGTGGCTGCCCCGCACCGATTTGTGCAATGCACTGATTTGGTCGTAGAACGCATCGCCGCCTTTGTCAAAGCGGCGCAGATTGTCGGCCAACGCCGAGCCAAGCAGTGTATCGTCGATCGATGTGGTCTTCGCACGGTGCGCGGCGCGTGCAACGATTTCGACGTTATTGAGCAACTTGCGTCCGTCGCCATCGGCAGAGCCAATCAGCGCGTCGCGTGCGCTGTCCGTGATGGTCAACCCGCCGCCCAATTCGGCGAACGCGCGCTCGAGCAATGCACGCTGCTCATCATCGTCCAGGCTCTTGAGGACATAGACCGCCGCACGGGACAACAAGGCGCTGTTGACCTCAAACGATGGATTTTCGGTCGTGGCGCCGACGAATACGAACAAGCCGGACTCTACATGCGGCAGGAAGGCATCCTGCTGGCTCTTGTTGAAGCGATGGACTTCGTCGACAAACACCAATGTCTGCCGCCCGCGCGCGCGATGGGCCTGTGCCAGATCGACCGCCTCGCGGATATCCTTGACGCCGGAGAGCACGGCGGACAGCGCAATGAATTCGGCGTGAAATGCGGCGGCCATCAAGCGCGCCAACGTCGTCTTACCCACGCCAGGCGGCCCCCACAGAATCATCGAATGCGGCTCGCCGGACTCAAACGCCACTCGCAACGGCTTGTTTTCGCCAAGCAAGTGGCGCTGGCCAATCACTTCGTCGATTGTCTTCGGGCGCAGCCGTTCCGCCAGCGGAATGGCGGTGCGGGTATCTTCGAACATGGACTTAGCGTATCACTTCACAACATCGTGCATGCATTATGACAGCCGCCGATGCGCCCGTGCGAACACGCCCGCCACAAGCTGCCTCATGGCGGACGCAGCAATCGCCGCGCTCATGCGCATCGGCACACGACATTCGACCCGTTGATCAATGACACGATGTCAGCGTGTCGCGCGACACCGCGGATCTGCCAGGCGCCGGTCAGCCATTGATCACATCGGCACCCTTTGGCACCGCAAACTTGAATGTATCGGCGGGCAGCGCCGGATTCTTGTGGATGCTCGAGAACGTGAGCAGCGTCACATTGCCGAATACGTCATGCAGTTCCATCGCCTCGAGGTTGCCGTCGCGAAAACCGATGCCGACACGCTCGAACTGCGTATCCTTCGATTTCGGGATCAACTCGAGCCAGTCGATGCCTTGTTTGACGCCCGCATCGCGCAGCGTAAAGTTCTTTTCCAGGTCGTTGCTGCCAAACAGGATGGCGGCCGGGCTGGCGCCCAGCGCGCCACTGAGCGCCCGCACGGTCACCTGATTTAGATCCTTGTCCCAGACGTACAGCTTGTCGCCGTCAGACTGCAGCAACTGTTCATACGGTTTCTGGTACGCCCACACGAACCTGCCCGGCCGCGCAAACCGGAATGTGCCGCTCGACGTGGCCATCGACGTGCGTGCCGCCTGGCCCTGTGCCTGTGACGCACTACCGCCGGCCGCCTTGACCTGGTGCTGGACGAACTCGCCATCGGCAGAACGCACCTGTGCCACGAACGCCTTCAATTGCGCCGTGCCGCTCGCCTGCGCGGACGGTACGGCGGCCAAGGCAATCAATGCGCCTGTCGCCACGACCCGCGTAGCGCGAAAAAGCGATCCCATCATCAAAGCGTTTCCTGTGTTGATTTCATGCGCTCAGTCATCGCCGCCGCGCGCCGGCACCCGTATTTCGCGATTGCCGTTGGATGCCATCGCCGAGACCAGCCCCGACTGCTCCATCTGTTCAAGCAGCCGTGCAGCGCGGTTGTAACCGATACGCAAGTGACGCTGCACCAGCGAGATCGACGCGCGGCGCTGCTTAAGCACGACTTCGACAGCCTGGTCGTACAACGGATCGGACTCGCCATCCGCATTGCCGGTTCCCGCGCCGCCTGCTTCGTCGCCTTCGCCAGCCAGGCCCCCTTCCAGAATGCCGTCGATGTAGTTCGGCTCACCTTGCTCCTTGAGCTTCTCGACGACACGATGAACCTCATCGTCGGACACGAACGCGCCATGGACGCGGACCGGCAGGCCGGTGCCCGGCGGCAGGTACAACATGTCGCCTTGGCCGAGCAGCGACTCGGCGCCCATCTGGTCGAGGATCGTGCGGGAATCGATCTTGGACGATACTTGAAACGCAATGCGCGTGGGCACATTCGCCTTGATCAACCCAGTGATCACATCGACCGATGGCCGCTGCGTCGCGAGCACGAGATGGATACCGGCCGCCCGCGCCTTCTGTGCGATACGCGCGATCAGCTCCTCCACCTTCTTGCCGACGACCATCATCAAGTCGGCCAACTCGTCGATGATCACCACGATGAACGGCAGCTTCTCGAGCGGCTCCGGTGCATCGGGCGTCAGGCTGAACGGATTCGGAATCTTCTCGTCGCGCTTGGCTGCGTCGTCGATCTTACTGTTGTAGCCGGCCAGATTGCGCACACCAAGCTTGCTCATCAACTTGTAGCGCCGTTCCATTTCACCGACTGCCCAGTTCAGCGCGTGACCAGCCTGCCGCATGTCGGTGACGACCGGACACAGCAGGTGCGGGATACCCTCATAGACCGACAACTCAAGCATCTTCGGGTCGATCATGATGAGGCGGACCTGCTCCGCGCTGGCTTTGTACAGCAGCGACAGGATCATCGCGTTGATGCCGACCGATTTACCCGAGCCAGTCGTGCCGGCCACCAGCAGGTGCGGCATCTTGGCCAGGTCCGCACATATCGGATTGCCACCGATGTCCTTGCCCAGTCCCATCGTAAGCAGTGACGGTGCATTCGCATAGACCTCGGAGCCCAGAATTTCCGTCAGCCGCACGGTCTGGCGGCGCTGATTGGGCAATTCCAGGCCCATGTAGTTCTTGCCGGGAATTGTCTCGACCACGCGGATCGACACGAGCGACAGCGAGCGCGCGAGGTCCTTCGCGAGGTTAACCACTTGGCTGCCTTTGACCCCGGTCGCCGGCTCGATTTCGTAGCGGGTGACCACCGGGCCGGGATAGGCGGCCACCACGCTGACCTCGACGCCGAAGTCCTTCAGCTTCTTTTCGATCAGTCGTGACGTAAACTCGAGCGTGTCGGCCGATACGGTTTCCCGCGTGGCCGGCGGCGCGTCGAGCAGTGTAAGCGGCGGCAACGTGCTGTCGCCCGGCAGGTCCTGGAACAGCGGCACCTGCTTTTCCTTTTCGATGCGCTCGGACTTGGTCGGCGTCACCACGGCCGGCACGATCGTCACCGGCTCGTGCTCCTCGAGCCGCACCCGACTGCGCTCGACCTTGCCCTCGCGCTTGACCGCTGCTTGCTGGCCAGCCTTGCGGTCGCGCTTCTCGTCGCGCCGCAACTGCGCGATCATCACCGCGTTGATGATCGCATCGCCGACGCGCTCGGCCACCGACAGCCACGAAAAGCGGAAAAACAACGACAGGCCGATCGCCAGCGCGAGCAGCAACGCCAGCGTGCCGCCGGTGAATCCGAGCGCGTGCTGCACGCCGTGGGCCACCGCGTCGCCGACGATGCCGCCGGGCGCCCGGGGCAACTGAGCCTTGAGCGACCACATCCGCAATGCCTCCAGGCCGTCGCTGGCCACGAGCACGAGCGCGAACGACAGCATCTCGGCCAACCAGCCGCCTTCGCGCGGCGCAGTCGGCTCGTCCAGTGCGTCGTGACGCGTGATGCGCCGGTAATTGTCGGCGATACGCCGCCCCAGCAGCACGATCCACCAATAGGCGGACAAACCGAACAGTAGCAACAGGATGTCGGATGTCCACGCACCGACACGGCCACCCCAGTTCGCGATCTGGTCGACCTGCACAGCATGCGTCCAGCTCGGGTCACGCCGGCTGTAGCTGACCAGCGCCATTAGCAGGAACAGGCCGAGCGCGACCTGCAGCAGCCAGCGGATCTCGCTTAGCAAACGCGACAGACGATGCGGTAAAGCTTGTGCCCCGGGAGAATACGTGGATTTCGCCATTGAATCGACAAGAGAGCGGCATGCGACCGCCGGAGTTCGAGCGCCTTCATTGTAAACGGTCGGACCGGCGCGCCACGCAACAAGTTGTAAGACCGGTGTTGCAAGCGCGCACCAGCGTGCCGAGTGAGGTGCCCAAACGCCGCCGAACGTCGGGGCATCGCACCGATGTTCGGCGGCAGCGTAGCACGCCGTTGGGTGGTGAAGCATCACGCCGATGGATGGCGGGGCATCGAGCCGAATGGGCGGCGGCGCTATCACGTCGATGGTCGCGGGGCATCGAGCCGAATGGGCGGCGGCGCTATCACGTCGATGGGTCGCGGGGCATCACGCCGATGGGCGTCGGCCTACCACACCGATGCAAAAGCGCAATCAGGCCAATGCCGGCCAGCCCCTTTATAATGGTGAACTTGACATCACCTACGCATTGCCGCGCGGTGCGGCTGTGCGCACCGCCGTCCTACAAGGATCGACCGCCATGTCCGAACGCAAGCACGCGAAAGTCCTGATTCTCGGCTCCGGCCCGGCCGGCTACAGCGCCGCCGTCTACGCGGCGCGCGCCAATCTGTCGCCGATGCTGATCACCGGCCTCGCACAAGGCGGGCAGCTGATGACGACCACCGACGTCGAGAACTGGCCCGGCGACCCGAACGGCGTACAGGGTCCAGAATTGATGCAGCGGCTGCTCGACCACGCGCAGCGCTTCAACACCGAAATCGTGTTCGATCACATCCATACCGCGAAGCTCAACGAGCGGCCGCTGCGGCTGATCGGCGACTCCGGCGAGTACACGTGCGATGCACTAATCATCGCAACTGGCGCGTCGGCCCAATACCTGGGCCTGCCGTCGGAGCAACAGTTCATGGGCAAGGGCGTGTCCGCATGCGCGACCTGCGATGGTTTCTTCTACCGAAATCAGGACGTCGCGGTGATCGGCGGCGGCAACACCGCCGTCGAGGAAGCGCTGTACCTGTCAGGCATCGCGAAGAAAGTCACGGTAATCCACCGTCGCGACAAGTTCCGCGCCGAGCCGATCCTAATCGATCGACTGCTCGCGAAGGAGCAGGAAGGCATTGTCCAGATCAAGTGGAACCACGTGCTCGATGAAGTCCTCGGCGACGATTCGGGCGTGACCGGCCTGCGCATTAAGCATACGAAGACTGGCGAGACCACCGACCTGTCGGTGCACGGCCTGTTCGTGGCGATCGGCCACAAGCCGAATACCGACATCTTTGAAGGCCAATTGGAAATGCGCAACGGCTACATCGTCACGAACGCCGGCCTGAACGGCAATGCGACCGCCACGTCGATCGCCGGCGTGTTCGCCGCGGGCGACGTGCAGGACCACATCTATCGGCAGGCGATCACCAGCGCGGGCACCGGATGCATGGCCGCGCTGGACGCACAGCGTTATCTGGAAAGCATCCATGAGACGGCCGCGCCACACGTGATGAGCCACGAAGTGGACCGCTGAGCGTCGCGCGATACCATCGCAGCGATAGCATCGAGTCGAGGGCGACCATGCCGAAGGACAAAGCCCATCCGAATGACCGCGTGCGGGCGCGGCCAACACCTGCTGCCCCGTCCACCATCGTAGGAGCCGCGCCTGACGCGGCGATATCCGCGCCGATCCCTGCCAGCCCTGTCGCCGGCATGCGCCTATCCAGTCTGGCGTCGCTCGGCGCGCTGCGCGACAGGCTCAAAAGCGACGCCACAGCCCGCGAGCAGGCGCATCGCCACGCCGAGCGCGAGCAGCGCGCCGCGCAAGCGGCCGCCACCGAATTTCGCCGCGAGATTGGCGACATCACGCCGCTCAAGCCCTCCGGCCGCGCGCCGCTGCCCCGCGTGCAGCCACCCCCCGTGCCGCTGCAAACGCAGCGCGACGAGCAGGCCGTGCTCGATGAGGCACTGTCCGACGAATTCGATCCGGAAACGCTGCTCGACGTCGATGAATCGCTGTCTTATTGCCGGCCGGGTGTGGCAGCCGACGTCGTGCGCAAGCTGCGCAGCGGCGCGTGGGTCGTGCAGGCGCAAATCGACCTGCACGGACTGCGCCGCGATGAGGCACGCGAAGCCCTGGCGGATTTCCTACGCGCGTCGCTCAAGCGGGGGCTGCGCTGCGTGCGCGTGATCCACGGCAAGGGCTTGGGCTCGATCGGCAAGGAACCGGTGCTCAAGGGCAAAGTACGCAGTTGGCTAGCACAAAAGGCCGAAGTGATTGCCTTCTGCCAGACCCGGGCGCACGACGGCGGAGCCGGTGCCGTACTTGTGCTGCTGCAGCCGGAGCCGCGTGACTGAGGCAGGCTGCGTCGCATGCACATCGCCGCCTTCGCCGGTGTTGGCCTTGCTGCCGATGCGGCTCATCGCGATTGCCAGCGTCGCATGCAGCGCGAGCGATGTGAATCAGACGGCTGCCTCGTTCTCTTCTCCGGTGCGTATCCGAATCACCCGTTCGATGTCAGCAACGAAGATTTTTCCATCGCCGATCTTGCCGGTACGCGCGGCGCCGATGATCGCGTCGAGCGTCTGGTCGACCTGATCGTTAGCGACCACGACGTCGATCTTGATCTTCGGCAGGAAGTCGACCACGTACTCTGCACCGCGATAGAGTTCGGTATGCCCCTTTTGCCGGCCAAAGCCCTTGACCTCGGTCACGGTCAATCCGGTCAGGCCCACCTCCGCGAGCGCCTCGCGCACCTCGTCGAGCTTGAAGGGCTTGATGATTGCAGTGATACGCTTCATGGTGTGCCTCGCCTGTTCGATTGAAATGGAATGAAGCTATTCTAACCAGCGCGCGGAGCGCGAGCGCGTGCGCGACCCCACCGGCCAGGGCACCGCGCCGCACACCGTTGCGGTGCAGCGCCGTTGCCGCGCATGCTCAAGAGGCCTCGCTAAAATGTGATGTGATCGGATAGCGCCAATCCCGGCCGAATGCGCGGTGCGTAACACGGATCCCGATCGGCGCCTGACGCCGCTTGTATTCGTTGATCTTAATCAGCCGCGCAACTCGCTGGACATCGTCGCGAGCATAGCCGGCCGCGACGATCTCAGCCAACGACCGGTCTTCCTCCATGTACATCCGCATGATCGCATCCAGCACTTCGTACGGCGGCAAGCTGTCCCGGTCGGTCTGGTTCTCGCGCAGCTCGGCCGACGGCGCCCGGGTTAGGATCCGTTCCGGGATGATGTCGCGCATGGCAAACGTGGGCGCCGCGTTCCGATAGCGGCACAGCCGATACACCCATGTCTTCGCGATATCCTTGATGACCGCAAAGCCCCCCGCCATGTCCCCGTACAATGTGCAATAGCCCACGGCCATCTCACTCTTGTTGCCGGTGGTCAGGACGATCGAGCCGAATTTGTTCGACAGCGCCATGAGCAGCGTACCGCGAATGCGGGCCTGAATGTTTTCTTCGGTGGCATCTTCGGACAAGCCGGCAAACTCCGCGGCCAGCGATGCGCGGAACGCGTCGAACATCGGACCAATCGCAATTTCATCGTAGCGCACGCCGACACGCCGCGCCATCTCCGCTGCATCGGACGTGGACATCTGCGCGGTATAGCGGGACGGCATCATGACCGCACGCACGCGCTCGGCACCCAATGCGTCGCACGCAACAGCCAGTACCAGCGCGGAATCCACGCCGCCGGACAACCCAATGATCGCGCCCGGAAATCCATTCTTGTTCACGTAATCGCGCACGCCGAGCATCAGCGCGGCATAGACCTGCGCCTCGACGCATTCGCGCGGCGCGATCTCGCCACGCTGCGCCTGTGCGCCGTCGAACTCGACAATTGCCGTCTGCTCGACAAATTGCGGCAGGCGTGCCACTAGCTCGCCCTGCGCGTCGAGCACGAACGAGCCCCCGTCGAACACAAGCTCGTCCTGTGCACCGACCAGGTTCAAGTAGACGGCCGACATGCCGGTCTCGCGAATGCGCTCGCGCAGGATATCGACGCGCACATCCTCTTTGTTCATGTGATACGGCGAGCCATTCGGTACGAGCAGCACCTGGGCGCCCGCCGCCTTCGCCAACAACGCGGCCGATGGATGCCACACGTCCTCGCAGATGACGACGCCGAATTTCACGCCCCCCAGCTCGAACACGAACGGTTGCGGATTCGATGCGAAATACCGCTTTTCGTCGAACACCTCGGTATTGGGTAGTTCTTGCTTGAGGTATGTCCCCGCAATCTGGCCATCGACCAACAGCGACGCCGCGTTGAACGTGTCCACCGGCGATACGCCGCGCTCGATCGGCCTGTTTGGATTAACATCGCCTGTCAGCGCGCTGCGAAACGGATGGCCGACCAACACGCGTAGTCCGGCAAAGCGCGCGAGCTGAGCGGCCAACTCGCTGAGCGCCGCATGGCTTGCCGTGTAAAACGCCGGCCGCAGCAGCAGGTCTTCGGGTGGATAGCCGGACAACGCCAGTTCTGGTGTGATCATCAGCGACGCGCCGGCATCGTGGGCGGTTTGTGCGGCGGCGACGATTTTCGCAATATTGCCGGCAAAGTCGCCGACGGTCACATTGATCTGGGCAAGAGCGATTTTCATGGAAGAACGATGAACGAGTTGGCTTCACAGCGCATGAATGATTATCGCACGCGGATTTTGAACTCCCCGGCCGAGGTCGACGCTTCGCAATGGAACACGCTACTCGCGCAGCAAGCGCGGCCCACGCCGTTCTTGCGGCACGAATTCCTCAACGCGTTGCAGGCCACGCGGTGCGCGATTGTGGAAACCGGCTGGTCCGCGCAGTTCATCACACTGTGGCGGGATGCCCACGACGCAAACGGACGCGCGCGCGAAGTGCTCGCGGCGGCGGCACCGCTCTATATGAAGCAACACAGCTACGGCGAGTACGTGTTCGACTGGGCGTGGGCCGATGCATACCAGCGTCATGGATTACGCTACTACCCGAAGCTGCTATGCGCAGTACCCTTTACGCCGGTGCAGGGCACGCGGCTAATGGCGGAGGGTGACGAATCACGCCGCCGCTTGGCCGCCACGCTTGTCTCTGTGGCTAAACACGCCAACGTGTCATCGTTGCACGTACTTTATCCGGAGCCCGGAGACGCCGAACTACTCGTAGAAGCGGGGATGCTGCTGCGCGAAGGCATGCAGTTCCATTGGCTGAACCGCGGGTATCGTCATTTCGAGGACTTTTTATCCACGCTCGAACACAAGAAACGCAAGAACATCCGCGCCGAACGACGCAAAGTGCGTAACGCCGGTGTCACGCTACGCCGAGTGCCAGGCGAAGCCATCACCGCAAAGGAATGGGCGTTTTTCTCGCGCTGCTACCGTCAGACTTATCGCGAACATCATTCGAGCCCCTACCTGAACCTGGATTTTTTCCGAATGATCGGCGCAACCATGCCGGAAAACCTGTTGCTCGTGATCGCCGAGCGCGCCGGTGCGCCGATTGCCAGTTCGCTGCTTGTCTACGAACGCAACGCATTACCATTGCGGGGACAAGGCAAAGGTGTGTTGTATGGACGTTACTGGGGGGCGCTTGAACATGTCCCGTGTCTGCACTTCGAGACCGCGTACTATCAGCCGCTAGAGTTTTGCATCGAGGCGGGCGTCGCCGCATTCGAGGGCGGCGCGCAAGGGGAGCACAAAATGGCTCGCGGCTTCCTGCCCACTCTAACCCACTCGACGCATTGGCTCGCCCACCCGGCTTTCGCGGATGCGGTCGCACGCTTTCTCGACAGCGAGGCCGGCGGCATCCACCGTTATATGGACGAGTTGCGCGAACACGATCCTTTTCGGTGCAGTGCTCAAGCGGCATGCTGACATGGCCTGGCACCTATACTTGATTGAATGCGCGAACGGCAGCATTTACACCGGCATTGCCGTTAATGTACAGGCCCGCTACGCCAAGCATGTCGACGGCACTGGCGCACGTTACACGCGTGCGCACAAACCAGTGCGACTACTAGCCACGTTCATAATGGCCGACCGCTCAACGGCGTGTCGGACCGAATACCGGGTGAAGCGATTACCTGCACACGAGAAACGCGCGCTTGCGCAAGGGCTGCGCGCGCTGCCCGACACGTCATCTGACTCACGCGCCTGCCCTCAAAGAAAGAGGACGCACCATACAGCGCAAAATCGACAATAAGATCACCGAGCATCTCTCCAAGGCGAGCCTGGATGCGGCGAAACTGGTGGCCCAAGGCGCAGCCCTCCTCGAGCCAGCGGATAAGGACAATCCGTCTTTGCAGATGCCAGGAGCGTATCGGCAACGCTGAGCGTGCCGTCGATCCTCCTCACTGATCAACCTATTTTTAACGCAGACATCCGCGCCGGGTTCGCCGTTTCGAGTTGAATGGGGCCCGGTGCGTTGGCCGGACAAATTAAGCGCCCTGCGCTACATCCGACGGCGATTGTTTGCGCAAATAAGACAGTGAATTCACAATATTGATCTTTATCCGCATCGGTCTGTGGCGTAACGTCTGTGCTGGAGAATGCACGGAACAATTGCCATGACTGCCTTTGCAAAACGCGCGGATCCTTGGCGGCAAACCGTCCGCTGTCTCGGCACACGGGTGCGCAAAACTGCCGCAGATTGCCATGTTGCTGCCCCTTTTCCGTCAAAGACGGCTCGCCGTGCTCGTTTGACTCAGCGCAGTAAAGAGACCACTGTGGTATCACTAGACCGGCAACACGCCGACATGGCCGCGGGCAAACCGACCATTCGCATTCTTGACCGGCCTAGCAGCGTGACCGCGATTGTGTACTGGTCCGATGCGGCAACCTGTCATTATGGTTATCAGGGTTGGCGGCTGGCGGGAGCGGAAAAGGACGGCCAATGCGCGCTGAGCGGCCAGCCGGTACGGCGCGGTGATCTCGTGTACCGACCGGCGCAACGCGAGCCGAGCCCCCGCAACGTCGACGCAATGATCCTGGCTAGCGCGATGCCGGAAACGGTCGAAGCCGAGGCTGCCTAGGCAGATCAGATCGGTCCCGCCGGACGGCGCGGTCGCAGCAGCCCTACGCGAACGCGCTACGCCCGCCCAAAATCCGCCGAGTCGGTCCGACCGCGGCGGGTTGTCGTCGCCAGGCGAGCCGGCCAGCGCACGCCGGTACGGCGCGTCGTTTATGGCTTATTGAAGTTCGCGACGCCGTCGGTAATCTCCTTGTGCGCAGCCTCGATACCTTCCCAGCCTTCGACCTTGACCCACTTGCCCTTCTCGAGCGCCTTGTACTGCTCAAAGAAATGCTTGATCTGGTCTTTCAGATAAGCCGGCACGTCGTCGGCCGATTTCAGGTGCGCAGTCATCGGGCAGATCTTGTCAGCCGGCACCGCAATCAGCTTCGCATCCTGGCCGGATTCGTCCGTCATGTTCAGCATGCCCAACGCGCGGCAGCGCACGACTGAACCCGCCAGCAGTGGGAATGGCGTGATCACCAACACATCGACCGGATCGCCATCGCCGGCAAGCGTTTGCGGGACGAACCCGTAGTTGGCCGGATAGCGCATGCCGGTGCCGATGAAACGATCTACGACGAGCAGGCCCAGCTCCTTGTCCGCCTCGTACTTGACCGGGTCGCTTTGCGCCGGAATTTCAATGATGACGTTGAAATCGTGCGGCAGGTCCTTGCCTGGCGGGACGTGATCGAAGCTCATGTCGAATTTCCTGGTAACGATAGAACAAACGGTGGAAGCGAAAACCCGATTATATCAACCGACCTGCTGCGATCGCGTAAGGAGCTCACGCTAGCGGGCGCGGCGGCACAGGACAGCCGTCGCCGGCGCCACGCATACTGCCATCGCCAACCAAGCATACTGCCATCGCTAGCGAGTCAACATGGCGGGTGTGCCAGCAACTGAATGCGGCTGCCGTCAACAGGCGAATACGGACGTCACTGGCAACCCGTGCATACGATCCGCCAACGGCCGAATACGACCGTCGTCGCGGCGCCAGCTAGACGACATTCATCGCCATGGCACTGGCGCGGTAGTGCTCAGCGGCCTGCTGCGCGTTGCCCAACTGCTCATGCAGGCGTGCGAGCGTCCGGTGCGCTCGGATTTTCAGCGGTTCGTTGTCCGCGGCGAGCTTGAGCGCCTGCTCGAGGAATGCTTGTGCCTTGCCCCACAGCTTTTGCTGCAGGCACAAACGTCCCAGCGTAAAGGACAGGTCGGGATCCTCTTGGCGCTCCTTCTGCCAGGCTTCTGCACGCTGGATCAACGGCAACGGATCGTCGTCCGCGCAGTCGGCGTAGCGGCGCAGCAGCCTAGGATCCCAGTGATGCGCGAGCGCCTCCTCGACGATCCTGCGCGCATCGGCCGGGCGGTTCAGCTCGATCAGCAATTCTGCGGCCAAATCCGCGATGCGGGGCGACTGGCGCTCGGCGGCACTCAGCGATTGCCATAGTTGCAGCAGCGCATCGGGGTTGTGACGCTGATCGCGCAGCAGATGCTCAGCGGCGAGTTGCTTCAGGTGCACCGACACCGCCGGGTGGATCGCCTCGCGCTTT
This sequence comes from Burkholderia sp. b14, assembly GCF_900156195.1. Classification (NCBI taxonomy): domain Bacteria; kingdom Pseudomonadati; phylum Pseudomonadota; class Betaproteobacteria; order Burkholderiales; family Burkholderiaceae; genus Burkholderia; species Burkholderia sp. b14. Next base: position 2,431,909 of record NZ_FTPJ01000003.1, on the reverse strand, counting down.
TCCAGGGTTTTCACCAGTTTGAGCACTTCCGCCCAGTTCTTTAACTGCTGCTGCGCACGCAACGCGATTTGCAACGCATGGATGCGCCGTCCACCTTGTGCACGCATCTCGGTCAATGCCGCCAACGCCCCGTCGGCATCACGCGCATCCGCGCGCAATTCGGCGCTGGCCATCAACCTCGCCTCTTGCCAATCGTTGCCACTCACCTGCGCCAGCCATTCATCGCGACGTGCAAATTCGCGCATGCGATGTGCGGCGGCTGCACCGATCAGGCCAGCCGGCGCCTTGTTTGCGTCAAATGCACTGGCCTCGCGTGCGGCTTTCTCCGCACGAGAAAAACGACCCGCGTACAAGCTGCCGATCGCCTCACGCAGCGCCTGGTGCGCATTGGCAAGCCGCACGCGTGCCCGGTACGCCGCGACCCGTTCGGGCATTCTCAGCACCGCGCGGATCGAGCGCACGACGATATAGAACACGACGAACGACACGACCAGCGCCGCCACGAACAGGTTCAGTGAGATATCGATCCGATAGGGCGCCCAGACGATCAGCACCTGCCCCGCGCCGTGCGTGCCGACGATCGCCAGCAGCACGGCGGTCGCAAACAGCACCATCAGCCACAAGATTGCTCGAATTGCCATCGTTCAGCCTCGGCTCTTGTTCTGATGGATTGCATTCAGGCTCGCATCCAGGTTCGGCAGCGCGATGTGCGCCGCACCTTTTCGTACCTGATCGAGCGACTCACGCGCGTTGCGCGTGGCCTGGGCCGACGGATCAAAGTACCGCGCGAGCGCCTGCTGCGCGGCCTGCAAGTCCGCATTTGTCAGCTTCTCGTCGCGCGAGAGCAGCGCGATGCGCGCAGACAGCAGCCGCAGCTTTACATTCTCACGCAACAGATAGCCCTGGTCTGGTGCGACCAGCATCGCGTCCGCGTTGTCGATGCGGCGCACCTGCACGAGACCGGTCAGTTGTGCCATCACCCCGGCCGAGAATGTATGCCACCATGCCTTCCAGCGCGGCTCGCCATGGGCGGCGGCCTCCTTCGCCACGTCCGCCGGCGTGCCAGCACGCGGCTTGAGCGGCGCAGCCGGCGCCTCGCCGGCCAACGGCAGGGTATCAACCTGCGCGATCACGTCGTCAAGCTTGATGGCGAGTCCCGCCAGGTCGGCGCTGGGCGCAGCCTTCAGCTTATCGATGTCCTGCGCGATCGCCTTGCGCACCGCGATGACTTGCGCACCTGTCAATGCCGCGAGCCGCGTGTCCGCGCTTTGCAACGCGAACAACGCCAAGCCGACATTGCCAGTTAATTGCAGTTGCTGGCTGGCAGACGAGATTGTCTGCTCGACTTCGGCCAGGGTCCAATCGTCGCGGTCCTTTGCCAAATCCTGCAACGACGCCTGCAGGGTCTGATGCTGCGTCTGCACGTCACCGACCTGGCCGGCGAGTTGGGCCAGCTGCGAATCGAGTTGGCGTACCGCGCTCGCGGCCTCGTTGGCCTTGAGCAGGGTGTCGCGACTTTGCACGTCGCTCGCCTGCTGGCGCACGGCAAGTTGTTGCTGCAGCCGCTCGATCTTGCGTTCGAGCACGTAGCCGCCCGCGCCCGCGCCTGCCAGCACCCCCACCGCGACGATCCAGGCGAGCACCGTGCTGGCTGAGCGGCGGCGACGCTTCGATTCGTACGGAGGGGAAGATGCAGCCGGTGGGACGTTGGCCGCGGCAGGACGCGCCGGTTGCGCCGCGTGTGGGGCCACACCCGGCGCTGGCTGGGAATCTTTAGAATCTGTCATGCGTGATTGAGCCGATTGCGATTGAGTCTTCGAGAAGGACGCTGCTTGAGTGATCGGTGAAAACACCGCTCGCAGTGCGCTGACGATCGCCTGATCGCCCGCGCCGGACACGGTAATCGTATCAAAACCCGATTTGCGCGCCGTTTCGCCGATGCGCGGATGCGGTGTGACAATCGGTGCGCGCTTGAGCGCGACAATCTCGTCGCGATTCAGATGCTCGCGCGCTAACTCTTCCAAGTTGCGCACGCCTTCCGAACTGGTCAATACCCAGGCGTGCGGCTGGTCAGCGAGCAGCGCGTGCACGCGCTGCCACGCGTCAAAGCTCGGCTCGGGCAGCCGTCGCTGGTACGCACCGAGCGTCTGGACGATCGCGCCATGCGCACGCAGCGTATCAGCGAGCAACTCACGGCCGCCGTCGCCGCGCACCAGCAACACATGCCGCCCTTGCAGCGCAGCGAGCCCGTGCGGCGCAAAGGCCGTGGCGAGCGCGCCGATCAACGCCTCGGAATCGTAGCGCGGCGCATCCCCGCTCGCATACGAGTCGGACGAGACCTGCACCGCCGGGGTATCGCCGAGCCGCGGCGGCTCGCCAGTATGGGAAGCGCCCGCGCCGCCGTCCTTGCCGCCATCGTGCACCGGCGCCTGCAGCGCGACGCGCACCGCATCGCCGGGCGCGATGATCCGATGCGTGTGTGGCTGCACGCCATGGCGCGCCAACGCCCGCACCGTGCCCGGACCCACGCCAGCGACCGGTACCGTGGTCGGCCACGAGAAAGCGGGCGGCGGCACGGCGGCGGCCGACGGATGCGCCGACGACGTATCCATTGACGACACATCCGTTGACGACGTATCAGTCGACAATGCATCCGCGGGCGGTACGTCCACCGGGGATGCGCTTTCTGGCGATGCCTTCGGCCGAGCCGCAGCGAGCGCCGCGAATGCGCGATCCACCGCATTCGGCGACACAAATACCGCCAGCGCATAACGCTCGAGGTCGAGCAACCCGTCGACCAGCGGCGCATTGTCCGTCGCGTCGGCAATATCGATCAGCGGAAACTCGAAGCCTTCGAATCCAGCCGCGGCAAGCGCGGTCAGCAGCTCAGCGCTCTGTCCCGCTGGGCGCGTGATCACCACGGTCGGACGTGCCTCGACAGGAGCGCCGGCCTCGCCCGCGGCCGCCGACTGCGACGTAGAAGGAAACGACGCCTGCGTCACGATTGGCCTCCTCCCATCACGCGGTTCCGCCGCGCGACGCGTCAAGCAGTTGCTGCACGATCTGCATCGCGCCCTGCGCTTGCAACTGCTGTACCACGTGCAGGCCGAGTGCCAGCGCACCGGCCGTATCCGTCGGCGCCGCGCTGCCATGCGCGGCCAGCACACGGCTGCCGTCGGGCGTGGCGACCGACGCCCGCAGTTGCAGCACGTCGCCCTGCCACTGCGCATACGCGGCGAGCGGCACCTCGCAGCTGCCGCCGAGCGCGCGCGATACGGCCCGCTCGGCCTCCACGGCCAGCGCCGTGCGCATGTCGCGCAATGGCGCGAGCCACTGGTGCAGATCGGCGCGTGAGGCACGGATTTCGATGCCGAGCGCCCCCTGCCCGGGCGCCGGCAGGCTATCAGCGGGGTCCAGCAGCGTGCGGATCCGCGCTGCGAGGCCAAGCCGCTTGAGCCCGGCGGCCGCGAGGATGATCGCCGCGTAGTCGCCGCGGTCGAGCTTGGCCAGCCGGGTGTCCAGATTGCCGCGCAGCGGCTTGATCACCAGATGCGGATAGCGGCTGCGCAACATCGCCTCGCGGCGCAGGCTCGATGTCCCTACCACAGCGCCTGCCGGCAATTGCGCCAACGAGGTAAATTGCGACGACACGAACGCATCACGCGGGTCTTCCCGTGTGAGGACAACCGGCAGCGCAAAGCCATCGGGCAGCGTCATCGGTACGTCCTTGAGCGAGTGAACCGCCAGGTCCGCGCGGCCATCCGCCAGTGCATTCTCCAATTCCTTGACGAACAATCCCTTGCCGCCCACCTTAGACAGCGCGCGATCCAAAATTTGATCGCCACGGGTGGTCATACCGAGGATCTTCACGTCGCAAGACGGATATAATTTGTGCAGCGCACGGCCCACATGCTCGGCTTGCCACAGCGCAAGCCGGCTCTCACGCGAGGCGATCACCAGCGTCGCGGGCGGTATCGCGCATTGCATCTCGAGACTCAAGTCGACCTCGTACCCAATCGGGATGTGATAACGAATCAAATGGTAGCACGCACCCTTCGGCATCCCGATACTACGCGCGGATGCCGGAACCCTTCAATCGCCAGTTTGGGGAATTGCTTGTGACTACTTCTGGATCGGCCACTGCCGCGCGCCGCAACGCCCAGACCGCCTCTGCCACCCCCACGCCACCCCCCACGCCACCCCCGCACGGCCGACCCCGACTGCGGTGACGCCGCCGGCGCACGCCGCGGCATCGCCCACGCGCAGTCGCACCCGCGAGGACAAGGACGGGCCGCTGTTCGAGGACATCCGCTTCCTTGGCCGGTTGCTTGGCGACGTGGTCCGCGAGCAAGAGGGAGACGCCGTATTCAACGTAGTCGAGACGATCCGACAATTAGCGGTGAAATTCCGCCGCGAGGACGACATCGACGCAGCCAAGAAGCTAGACAAGATGCTCAAGGGTCTCACACCGGAGCAAACGGTCAGCGTGGTGCGCGCATTCAGCTACTTCTCCCATCTAGCAAACATCGCCGAAGATCGCCACCATAACCGCCGCCGGCGCATCCATGCGCTGGCCGGCTCCGCCCCACAGGCAGGCACCGTCGCATACGCCCTTGCGCGGCTGGCCACAAGCGGCGGTGAATCGCTGTCCGCGCTGAAGACATTCTTCGACACCGGGCTGATCATGCTGGTGCTCACCGCGCATCCCACCGAGGTGCAGCGCAAAAGCATCCTAGACGCGCAGCACGACATCGCACGCTTGCTGGCCGAGCGTGACCAGCCGCTCACCGCGCGTGAGCGCGCGGCCAACGAAGCGCTGCTGCGCGCCCGTGTCACGTCGCTGTGGCAGACCCGCATGCTGCGTGGCTCGCGGCTTACGGTCGCCGACGAGATCGAAAACGCGCTGTCATATTATCGAGCGACCTTCCTGGACGAGATCCCGGCATTGTATGCAGACATCGAACAGGCACTGGCCGAGCACGGCCTGCCCATCCGACTGCCTCCGTTCTTTCAGATGGGCAGTTGGATCGGCGGCGACCGCGACGGCAATCCGAACGTAACGGCGGCCACGCTCGAGCGGGCGATCACGCGCCAGGCGGCGGTGATCTTCCAACACTATTTGGAGCAGGTGCACCGGCTCGGCGCGGAGCTGTCCGTCTCCGAGTTGCTGGCGGGCTCCAGCGACGCGCTGAAGCAACTGGCGGATACCTCACCCGATACTTCGCCGCACCGCGTGGACGAGCCGTATCGGCGCGCGCTGATCGGCATCTATGCGCGGCTGGCCGCCACCGCACGCGCGCTACTCGGCGACGCAGCCGTCTCGATCCGCGGCGAACACCGCGACGCGGTGCCCTACGCGTCGCCCGATGCATTTCGCGCCGATCTGCAGGTGTTGATCGACTCACTGCAGGCGCGCCATGGCGCGTCGCTCGCCGCCCCCCGGCTAGCACCGCTCGCGCGCGCGGTCGAAGTCTTCGGCTTTCATCTTGCGAGCATCGACCTGCGGCAAAGTTCGGATGTCCACGAAGCCGTGCTGACCGAGCTGTTTGCCCGTGCCGGCGTGGTCGACGACTATGCCGCGTTGTCCGAAGACGACAAGCTGGCGCTGCTGCTGGCTGAACTGGCGCAGCCGCGCGCTTTGCGCCTGCCGTACGTAGCGTACTCGCCACTGGTGCACAGCGAGCTTGCCGTGCTGGAAGCCACGCGTGCGATACGGCAGCGCTTTGGCGAGCGGGCCGTGCGCAACTACATCATCTCCCATACCGAGACCGTATCGGACCTGGTTGAAGTGATGCTGCTGCAAAAGGAAACCGGCCTGATGCACGGCAGCCTGCCCGCCGCGGCCCCACAGGGGGGCAACGGCCAGCACGCAACCCATGCTGGGCAGAATGCGCCGCGCGTCAGTTTGATGGTGATTCCCCTGTTCGAAACCATCGCCGACCTGCGTCACGCGCCGCGCATCATGGAAGCGCTGCTGGCGCTGCCAGGCATAGAGTCGATCGTACGCCACCAGGGCGGCGAACAGGAAGTGATGCTCGGCTACTCGGACAGCAACAAGGACGGTGGCTTCCTCACGTCGAACTGGGAACTGTATCGGGCCGAACTGGCGCTGGTCGCGCTGTTCCGTGAGCACGGCGTGAGGCTACGACTGTTTCACGGCCGAGGCGGCACGGTCGGGCGCGGTGGCGGCCCGACCTATCAGGCGATCCTGTCGCAGCCACCGGGCACGGTGGATGGGCAGATCCGGTTGACCGAGCAGGGCGAGGTGATCGCCAGCAAGTTCGGCAATCCGGAAATTGGCCGCCGCAATCTCGAAACCGTGATTGCCGCGACGCTGGAGGCGACGTTGCAGCCACATGCCCAGTCGCCCCGTGCGCTGCCGCAGTTCGAGGCGCTGATGCAGACGCTATCGGACGCGGCGATGTCGGCCTACCGCGCGCTCGTGTACGAAACCCCGGGTTTCACCGACTATTTCTTCGAATCCACGCCAATTGCCGAGATCGCGGAACTCAATATCGGCAGCCGCCCCGCGTCGCGCAAGCTGCACGATCCCAAGCATCGCCGCATCGAGGACCTGCGCGCGATTCCATGGGGCTTCTCGTGGGGTCAATGCCGTCTGCTGCTCACCGGCTGGTACGGCTTTGGCAGCGCAATCAGCACGTACCTGGATGCCGCGCCGGATGCAGTGGACCGGGAAAAGCGCGTGGCGCTGCTGCGCAAAATGGTCAAGACGTGGCCGTTCTTCTCAAACCTGCTCTCCAACATGGACATGGTGCTCGCCAAGTCGGATCTGGCAGTCGCGTCACGCTATGCACAACTGGTGTCGGACAAGAAGCTTCGCAAACAGGTATTCGGTCAGATCGTTGCCGAATGGCATCGCACCGCGGACGCACTCGCACAGATCACCGGCCATTCATCGCGGCTGGCGGACAATCCGCTGCTCGCCCGCTCGATCAAGAACCGCTTCCCGTACCTCGATCCGCTGAACCACTTGCAGGTCGAACTGCTACGCCGGCACCGCGCGGGCACCACGAACGCACGGTTGCGCCGCGGCATTCACTTGACGATCAACGGAATCGCCGCAGGGTTGCGCAACACGGGCTGACGCCGGCAGGCCGGCGCTACGGCGTGAGTCTGTACAATACGCATCTGCGTTATACTAGTACAAGATCGCTTGCTATCCTAGTACCGATGACCTTTCGGATCATGACGACCGCTTTGCCTGCTGCATTAGATGCCGCGCGTCGCGGCACTCGCGAATCCGCTCCGCGCGCCGACGCGTCAGCCGCGCGCTCGCTCGGCGATTTCATCCGCTCACATCGTGAACGGCTCACGCCGGCCGACGTCGGGCTGCCGCGCGGGACGCGGCGCCGCACGCCGGGCTTGCGACGCGAGGAAGTGGCGCAATTGTGCGACGTCAGCGCCACGTGGTACACGTGGATCGAGCAGGGCCGTCCCGTGTCGGCGTCCGCCGACGCGCTGGCGCGGATTGCCGTCGCGTTGCGGCTCTCGCGCGCGGAACGGGCCTATCTGTTCGAGCTTGCCGCGCAGCGCGATCCCGCCGAGCCGGACGCGAGCACGGCCGACGTGCCCGCGGCGCTGCTGGCGAGCGTCGGGCTGATCGCCGCCCCCGCCTACGTGCTGGATCCGCAGTGGAACGCGCTCGCCTGGAACGCGGCAGCGGCGGAATTGTTCATCGGCTGGCTCGACGCGGCCAAGCCGGCCGCGACCGCCGGCGTACTGGTTCCCCAAGACGCGCAAGGCAACGGCACCAACCTGCTGCGTTATACCTTCACATCGCCGGCTGCGCGCACACTGATCGTCGACTGGGAGAGGCGCGCACGCCGGCTCGTCGCCGAATTCCGCGCCGACTCGATCCGACACCTGAACGACGCACCCACGCGCGCGCTACTCGACGCGCTGATTGCGCAATGCGATCCGTTCGCGCGCTTCTGGGCATCGCAGGACGTGTTTGAGCGCGAGGGCGGCCGGCGCGAGTTCAACCATCCGGCGCGCGGGCGCATCGCCTACGATCAGATCACCTTCGTGCCGGCCCAGCGCGACGACATGAAACTCGTGGTGCTGATCGCGCAACACAAGCCGCGCTGCGAAGCCACTGCCGCGGCCGCTGCGCACGACGCCGGTGCCACACTGCCGCGATGCTAGAATGTTTGTCTTTGCCGCACGGCCGTGCGGCAAGCGGCACCCTCCACTATTGCGGCATCCTGTCATGACTTCCCAATTACACAAAAAGGGCGAAGCTTGGTCGGCGCGTTTTTCCGAGCCGATGTCCGAGCTTGTCAAGCGCTATACGTCGTCCGTGTTCTTCGATAAGCGGCTCGCGCTCGTCGACATCGAAGGCTCGCTCGCGCACGCGGCAATGCTCGGCGCGCAACGGATTATCAGCGACGACGACGTCGCGGCAATCCGCAAAGGCATGGAGCAGATCCGCGGCGAGATCGAGCGCGGCGAATTCGAATGGCAATTGGACCTCGAAGACGTCCACCTGAATATTGAGGCCCGGCTGACCGCGCTGATCGGCGACGCGGGCAAGCGGCTGCACACCGGGCGCTCGCGCAACGACCAGGTCGCCACCGACATCCGGCTCTGGCTGCGCGGCGAAATCGACCGGATCAGCGCGCTGCTTAAGGGTTTGCGAAGCGCGCTGCTCGACCTCGCGGAACGGTATGCCGACACGATCCTGCCGGGCTTCACGCACCTGCAAGTCGCGCAACCGGTGACCTTCGGCCACCATCTGCTCGCGTATGTGGAGATGTTTGCGCGCGACACCGAGCGGATGCTCGACTGCCGCAAACGGGTCAACCGGCTACCGTTGGGGGCTGCGGCGCTTGCGGGGACCAGCTATCCGATTGACCGTGAGCAAGTCGCCAGGACGCTCGGTTTCGACGGCGTCTGCGCGAATTCACTCGATGCGGTGTCGGACCGGGACTTCGCGATCGAATTCACGGCGGCCGCGGCGCTGGTCATGACGCACGTGTCGCGGCTGTCCGAGGAGCTGGTGCTGTGGATGAGCCCACAGGTCGGCTTCATCGACCTGGCCGACCGTTTTTGCACCGGCTCGTCGATCATGCCGCAGAAAAAAAACCCCGACGTGCCTGAGCTTGCGCGCGGCAAGACCGGCCGCGTGAACGGGCACCTGATCGCGCTACTCACGCTCATGAAGGGACAGCCGCTCGCGTACAACAAGGACAATCAGGAAGACAAGGAGCCGCTGTTCGATACCGTTGACACGGTGGCCGACACGCTGCGCATCTTCACCGAAATGGTCGCCGGCATCACAGTCAAGCCGGATACGATGCGCGCCGCGGCGCTGCAGGGCTTTTCGACTGCGACCGACCTGGCCGATTACCTCGTCAAGCGTGGCTTGCCGTTTCGCGACGCGCACGAAGCAGTGGCGCATGCGGTACGAGTCTGCGTGGACCGACGCTGTGACCTGGCGGACTTGACGCTTGACCAATTGCGCGCCGAGCTGCCGAAAGTCTCGTCGCTGCTGGGCGACGACGTATTCGACTGTCTGACACTGGAAGGCTCGGTCGCCAGCCGCGATCACGTGGGCGGCACGGCGCCGCAGCAAGTGCGCGCCGCGATCGCGACAGCACGCGCCGCGCTGTCTCGGTAGCGGCGGCGCGCGGCTATTGGCCGACTATCGCACCATCGAACACTGCCCGCCTGTCGCACCGTCAATCACCTACCTTGCCCGCCTATCGCGCCGCCGGACATCTGCTCTGCCATGCCATCGGTGCCACCGGGCACCTACCGTGCCATCGGTGCCGGCCGATGGCCGGCGCGCCGCTCACGGCCGCACGCAATCCACAAAGTATTCGACGTTGCCGCCGACCACGTCGGTGACCAGCCCGTGAATATCGGTATGAAAGCCGGGGAACCGTGCATTGAAGTCACGCGCGAACCTCAGATAGCACACGATGGTCTCGTTGAACCGCTCGCCCGGGATCAGCAGCGGAATACCCGGGGGATACGGCGTGAGCAGAATGCTGGTGACGCGGCCCTCGAGGTCGTCGATCGGCACGCGGTCGATCTCGCGGTGCGCAATCTTCGAAAACGCGTCGGTCGGACGCATTGCCGGTTCCATGTTGGACAGGTACATCTCAGTCGTCAGCCGCGCGATATCATTGTCACGGTACACGCTGTGAATCTGCTCGCACAGGTCGCGCAGCCCGACGCGCTCGTACATGGGATACTGCGCGACGAATTCCGGCAGCACGCGCCATAGCGGCTGGTTTCGATCGTAGTCGTCCTTGAACTGCTGCAACTCGGTGACCATCGAGTTCCAGCGGCCCTTGGTGATGCCGATCGTGAACATGATGAAGAACGAGTACAGTCCGGTCTTCTCGACAATAATGCCGTGCTCGGCCAGGTAACGGGTGACAATCGCCGCCGGAATGCCCGCCTCGCCAAACTCGCCGTCCACGTCCAGCCCGGGCGTGATGATCGTCGCCTTGATCGGGTCCAGCATGTTGAAGCCTTCGGCCAGGTTGCCGAAACCATGCCAGCGGTCGTTCGGCCGCAGCATCCAGTCCTCGCGCGAACCAATACCCTCGGTCACCAGCTGATCGGGTCCCCACACCTTGAAGAACCAATCGTTGCCATATTCGGCATCGACCTTGCGCATCGCACGACGGAAATCAAGCGCCTCGGCAATCGACTCCTCGACGAGCGCGGTGCCGCCGGGCGGCTCCATCATCGCCGCAGCCACATCGCACGACGCAATGATCGCGTATTGCGGGCTGGTCGACGTATGCATCAGGTACGCCTCGTTGAAGCGATGCCGGTCAAAGCGCGGTAGCTGCGAATCCTGTACCAGGATCTGCGATGCCTGCGAGATGCCGGCCAGCAGCTTGTGCGTCGAATGGGTCGCGAACACCAGCGCGTCGGTCCGGCGGGCGTTCTGCCCAATTGCATGCATGTCCTGGTAGAACGGGTGGAACTCGGCGTGCGGCAGCCAGGCCTCGTCAAAATGCAGCGTGTCGATCGTGTCGCCAAGCAGGTCTTTGATCATCTCGACGTTGTAGACGACACCATCGTAGGTACTTTGCGTGATCGTCAGAATCCGCGGCTTGAGCTTCGGGTTTTTCGCGAGCGCCTCGCGCGCGAACGGATTCGCGTCGATCTTGCGGCGAATGTTCTCCGGTTGGAACTCATCGCGCGGGATCGGCCCAATGATGCCGAAATGGTTGCGGGTGGGCGTCAGGAAGACCGGGATTGCGCCGGTCATCGTGATTGCGTGCAGGATCGACTTGTGGCAGTTGCGGTCCACCACGACGATGTCGCCCGGCGCGACGGTGGCGTGCCAGACGATCTTGTTCGACGTGGACGTGCCGTTAGTCACAAAGAACAGGTGATCGGCGCTGAAAATGCGCGCCGCATTGCGCTCGGACGCGGCCACCGGCCCGGTATGGTCCAGCAGTTGCCCAAGTTCGTCCACCGCGTTGCACACGTCCGCGCGCAGCATGTTCTCGCCGAAGAACTGGTGAAACATCTGGCCAAGCGGACTCTTCAAAAACGCGACACCTCCGGAGTGACCCGGGCAATGCCACGAATACGAACCTTCGTCCGCGTATTTGACCAGTTCCTTGAAGAACGGGGGCGCCAGCGAATCCAGGTACACCTTCGCCTCGCGGATGATATGCCGCGCAACGAACTCAGGCGTATCCTCGAACATATGAATGAAGCCGTGCAATTCGCGCAGGATGTCGTTCGGAATATGACGCGACGTGCGCGTCTCGCCGTACAGGAAGATCGGGATATCGGCGTTGCGACGCCGCACCTCGGCGACGAACGAGCGCAGCGCTAGGATCGCGTGGGCGAGATCGGGCACCTGATCGTGCGTCGCGGCAACCTCATCGACCAGCGCGATCTCGTCGTCGTCGATCGACAGGATGAAGCAAGACGCGCGGCTGGACTGCTGCGCGAACGAGGTCAGATCACCGTAGCTCGTCAGGCCGAGCACCTCGACCCCCTCGCGCTCGATCGCCTCGGCAAGCGCGCGGATACCCGAGCCGGAGATGTTCTCCGAGCGAAAATCCTCGTCGATGATGACGACAGGGTAGCGAAACTTCATCGGTGATTCTCCAAAAACAAACCGCTGCACTCTACCGTTCGGGTATGCAGCGGCCGTGATATGCCGGATTGAGCCGCGCTGCGTGGCGCGGCGGCGCGCGACAACTCAGGTCTTGGGCAGCGTGACGCCATGCTGGCCCTGGTACTTGCCGCCACGGTCCGCATAGGATGTCTCGCAGACTTCGTCGCTCTCGAAGAACAGTACCTGCGCCACGCCCTCGTTCGCGTAGATCTTCGCCGGCAGTGGCGTCGTGTTCGAGAACTCCAGTGTCACGTGCCCTTCCCATTCGGGCTCGAACGGCGTGACGTTGACGATGATCCCGCAGCGCGCATACGTGGACTTGCCCAGGCACACGGTCAGCACGTTGCGCGGAATGCGAAAGTACTCGACGGTGCGTGCCAGCGCAAACGAGTTCGGCGGGATGATGCACACGTCGCCCTTGAAGTCGACAAAGGACTTCTCGTCGAAGTTCTTCGGATCGACGATCGTCGAGTTGATGTTAGTGAAGATCTTGAATTCGTCCGCACAGCGGATGTCATAGCCGTAGCTCGACGTGCCGTAGCTGACAATCTTATGACCATCCGGCGCAACGCGCACCTGATCCGGCGCGAATGGCTCGATCATGCTGTACTGCTCGACCATGCGCCGGATCCATTTATCGGATTTGATCGTCATACGTGCAATCGAAAGGCGGCAGGGCCGCGGGTTGAAAACGAGCGAACGGAGCGGGGCGCCGCCGCCTCATCGTAGTGGGGCCATTTCATCGCAGCGTGGCCATTACCTGCGAATGATGCCGCAGCCCAGCGCGGGACCAGCGTCGCGCGGCGGAAACGCATAATAGTCCTGCGCGTCGCGATGCACGATCAGCGCGCGGCCGACCACCGAGCGCACGCCGTCGAGCGATACGTACGGCGACACGATGAACCCGGCCGCCACACCGTTCGCGTCCGCGTGCAGGTTCACCAGGTCGCCTTCGAGCCTAATCCCTTGCTTCAGGCGCTCGGCCCCAGGGCTGAACACCCCGCCTGCAGCACCCGGCGAATGGCAGTCGCCGCGCTCATGGATCTGCAGCGCATGATCACTGTCCGGCGGCAGCCCACTGAGGTTATAGGTCACCTGCACACCATCGGCATGCTCGATCAACGTGACCGTGCCGCGTGCGGCATGGCCAGCCGCCGGCACGATCTGAACGTCGGCACGCTTGTCGTGCCTGCCGAAGATCGACGCACAACCGACCAGCATCACGCTAGTCGCAAGCAGCGTAATCATCGTGCCGACAAGACGCCATCCCAATCGCGGTTCCATTAAGCCTCAGGGTACTGAACAAGCCGCAATGATACCGCGTCTGGCCCATCTAGCGGGGCGGCCGCCATAGAGGATGTCACAGAGCCATGTCAGGTGTTCTGCACGACGATGGTCGGGAACTTCGAACTCATGTCGCGCGACAGCTTCGCAATCCGGAGCGCGACCTGGCGGGCCATGTCGCGATACAGGCCGGCGATGCGTCCATGCGGGTCGGCGACCACCGTCGGACGTCCCGCATCGGCCTGCTCGCGGATGCCGATATCCAGCGGCAGACTGCCCAGGAACGGCACGCTATACTGTGCGCAAAGGCGCTCGCCACCGCCAGCGCCGAAGATCGGCTCGGCGTGGCCACAGTGGGAGCAGATATGGATGCTCATGTTCTCGACGACGCCTAGGATCGGCACGCCGACCTTCTCGAACATTTTCAGACCCTTTCGCGCGTCCAACAGCGCAATGTCCTGCGGCGTCGTGACGATCACCGCACCGGTCACTGGCACCCGCTGCGCGAGCGTGAGTTGGATATCGCCGGTGCCGGGTGGCATGTCGACAATCAGATAGTCCAGGTCGCGCCAATTCGTCTGCCGCAGCAACTGCTCGAGCGCGGACGTGACCATCGGCCCACGCCACACCATCGGATTGTCCTGCTCGACCAGGAAGCCGATCGAGTTAGCCTGTACACCATGGCCTTCGAGCGGAATCATCGTCTTGCCATCCTCGGACGCCGGACGGCCGTTGATGCCAAGCATCGTCGGCTGCGATGGGCCGTAGATGTCCGCGTCCAGCACGCCAACCGACGCGCCTTCGGCAGCCAGCGCAAGCGCGAGATTTGCGGCCGTGGTGCTCTTGCCAACCCCGCCCTTACCAGAGGCGACCGCGACAATATTGCGTACGTTCGGCAACAATTGCACGCCGCGTTGTACCGCGTGCGCCACGATCTGGTGAGATACCGTCACGTGCAGATGCGCCACGCCCTGCACGGCGCGCAGCGCTTGTTCGACACGCGCTTGGATCAGTGCATACTGACTCTTGGCCGGATAGCCCAGCACGACCTCGAGTGATACCGTGTCGCCGTCAATCGCGACGTTGCGCACCCCTTTGCCCGCCGTTATCGGCTCTGCGGTGTTCGGGTCGATCACGCCGTGCAGCACGGCGTCGATCTGGGCCCTGTCGATTGTCATCGTTGCTCCGTTACTTGAAGTGTTCCATCCGATCACCCAACGCCTGCCGCGTGCATCGAACCTTGCGTGCGGGGTCGCGTCGAACCTCATACCAGAAGTTGCAAAAAATTGTTGCGTGGCGTTGCCAAACGGCGCTTCCCGCGGCACGCTCTGCGATCGGCAGCTGTTTCGACATTGTAGTGGCATGAAGCCTGCGATGCTGCGGGCGCGCTCGTCGGAAGATCACGCTTAAATGCCGCACGCAAGCATCGCTCCCGACGGTGTGCCATGCACATCGTTCTACTATCGGCCCAATCAACCTAACCCATGAGGTGTCATATGAACGCGAAACTCACCTTCCGCCTTCCGCTGCAAGTGTCGGTCCTCGCAGTCGCAGGCGCGCTGCTGGCCGGCTGCCAGACGCCGCAAGGCAGCAACGCGGCGGTTGGCACCGGCGTCGGCGCGGCCACCGGCGCCGGACTCGGGGCAATCTTCGGCGGCAGCAACGGGGCGGCGATCGGCGCTGCGGCCGGCGCCGCGGTCGGAGGCATCACCGGGTACAACTGGCAGGCGATCAAGCACAAACTGTCGGGTGTCACCGCGGGCACCGGCACCCAAGTGTCCGAGCAACCGGATGGCTCGCTGAAGCTCAATATCCCAAGCTCGGTCTCGTTCGACACGAATAGCTACGCAATCAAACCTTCGTTCACACTGGTGCTCGACCAGGTGGCGCAGACGCTGACCCAGCATCCCGAGTTGGTGGCACACGTGGTCGGACACACCGACAGCACCGGCCAGCCGCGGTACAATCAAACGCTGTCGCAAGAACGTGCGCAAAGCGTCGCGCAATACCTGGCGCAGCATGGCGTCGCCGCGCAACGGCTGGCCGCCGAAGGCCGCGGACAGACGCAACCGATTGCGGACAATAGCACGGAGGCTGGCCGCGCACAGAACCGGCGCGTGGAGATCTACCTGCGGGCCACCTCACAACCGCGCGGATGATGCGCCCTAATTTTCTGCCACCGTGATGATTGCCGCCGCGACACGCGGCGGCAGACGGATCGTTGTTAAATCTCGAAATTTTTTCGAACTTCGTAGCTGATTCGATGTCTGTTTATATGGTACGTGACGGCGATACCGTTGCGTCACCATTCTCCTCTTGTCGTTGTTGCTCCGGGGCTCGAAGCCCCGGTTTTTTTAGCATTGCACGATGACCGCCTGCGCCCGCCAGTCTGCGGCAAAGCGCGGACAATGTGGGCCCGCGCGTGCTTCGCGCGTCCACTGTCGCGACCGTGTCATCGCAGTCGCGCCTGCTAAAATCGGCGCTCCATCCCGTTTTCGTCGAATCAAACGCTCTATCCGCCATGTCAGCTCCCGTCTCCGCCGGCGCGCCGCGCCGCATGCTCGTCACCTCCGCGCTGCCGTACGCAAACGGCCCGATCCACATTGGCCATCTCGTTGAGTATATCCAGACCGACATCTGGGTGCGCGCGATGCGAATGCACGGTCACGAGGTGTACTATGTCGGCGCGGACGATACCCATGGCACGCCGATCATGCTGCGCGCGCAGTCCGAGGGCATCACGCCGCGGCAGTTGATCGAGCGCGTCTGGCAAGAGCATAAGCGCGATTTCGACCATTTCGGCATCTCGTTCGACAATTATTACTCGACGGACTCGGACGAGAACCGGGCGTTGTCCGAGCGCATTTTCACCGCACTCCACGATGCCGGATTGATCGCGGCGCGCGATATCGAACAAGCGTATGACCCGGTCAAGGAGCTGTTCCTGCCAGACCGCTTCATCAAAGGTGAATGCCCGAAATGCGGCGCGAAGGACCAGTATGGCGACAGTTGCGAGGTGTGTGGATCGACGTACCAGCCAACTGAACTGGTCAAACCGTATTCAGTGTTGTCCGGCGCGACGCCGGTGAAAAAAACATCGACGCACTATTTTTTCAAGCTGTCCGATCCGCGCTGCGAGACCTTCCTGCGCGGCTGGGTCAGCCAGCTCGCGCAGCAGGAAGCCACCAACAAGATGCGCGAGTGGCTCGGCGAGGACGACGACGCGAAGCTCGCCGACTGGGACATCTCGCGCGATGCGCCGTACTTTGGCTTCGAAATCCCGGGCGCGCCCGGCAAGTACTTCTACGTGTGGCTCGATGCACCGGTCGGCTACTATGCAAGCTTCAAGAACCTATGCGAGCGTCGCGGCTTGGATTTCGACGAATGGGTCCGTCCGGATTCGACCACCGAGCAATACCACTTCATTGGCAAGGACATCCTGTATTTCCACACGCTGTTCTGGCCTGCGATGCTGCAATTTTCCGGCTACCGCACGCCGACCAACGTGTTCGCGCATGGCTTCCTGACCGTGGACGGCACGAAAATGTCTAAGTCGCGCGGCACCTTCATCAACGCGAACAGCTACATCACGACCGGTTTGGATCCGCAATGGCTGCGGTACTACCTCGCCGCGAAACTTAACAGCACGATGGAGGACATCGATCTGAACCTCGATGACTTCCAGGCGCGCGTCAACAGCGACCTGATCGGCAAATACGTGAACATCGCGAGCCGCGCCGCCGGTTTCCTGGTCAAGCGGTTCGATGCACGCGTGCAGGACAGCGCGATGAACCATCCGCTGCTGGTCCGGCTGCGCGCCGCGATTCCGACGATCGCGGCGCACTACGAAGGCCGCGAATACAGCCGCGCACTGCGCCAGACCATGGAGTTGGCGGATGCCGTCAACGCGTACGTGGATGCCGCCAAGCCTTGGGAACAGGCCAAGGATCCCGCCAATGCGGTGGCGTTGCACGAGACGTGCAGCGTCAGCCTTGAGGCGTTTCGGTTGCTCACGCTGGCGCTCAAGCCGGTATTGCCGAAGCTCGCCGAATCGGTCGAAACATTCCTGTCGATCGAGCCGCTCACATGGGCCGACGTCACAGTGCCGCTGTCGTCAGCGCGGCCGATCCGGCCGTACCAGCACCTCATGCAGCGCGTGGACCCCAAGCAGATCGACGCGCTGCTTGCCGCCAACCGCCAGTCATTGCAGCCGAACGTGACCACGGCCGCCACCGCGGCGGGCACGGCCAAGTCGTTGGGCGCCAACAACACGTCGGCAAACGGCGAGCGCTTCATCACGATCGACGATTTTGCCAAGATCGACCTGCGCATTGCGCGCATCGTCGATTGCAAGGCGGTGGAAGGGTCCGACAAACTGCTGCAACTGACCCTGGACGTGGGCGAAGCGAGCACGCGCAATGTGTTCTCTGGAATCAAGGCAGCCTACCGCCCCGAGGAACTGATCGGCAAGCTGACCGTGATGGTCGCAAACCTCGCGCCACGCAAGATGAAGTTCGGCGTGTCCGAAGGCATGGTATTGGCCGCGTCGGCGGCGGATGAGAAAAAGGAACCCGGCATCTACGTGCTCGAGCCGCACAGCGGTGCAAAACCTGGCATGCGGGTCAAATAGCGCACTAGCGCGCACTGCGCGCCGCTACTTTTTCCAAAAGCCGTCGAAGCGACGGGTGAACTGCAGGTCCACGCCGTTATAGGTGCCGGCGTAGGACATGATGGCCCAGAACCGCGACAGGTTCACCGTCACCTTGAACGCGTTGTTCGTCGTCTCAATGCCTTGCTCGTAGCCGAGCACGAGCCGCTCGGTGATGGCCTTCGAGAGCGTCACCACTTGCGGATCTGTTAGGCCGACCTCACTTTGGCCGACCGAGACTTCGTCCAGTCCAAAGGTTTGCGCGATCCGCTTGCCGGTCGCGCTGCCCAGCAGCGCGATCGCCGCATTCATCGTGCTCTGCTGCCCAAGGTTCGCGCCGGTATCGGTGCCATGCCCAAGTAGCAGCCATGACAGCTTCTCGTTGTCGTTCACGTTGGGCTCCGACACCAGCTTGACCTTGGACGACTGCACGGTGCCGGTCACCTGTACACCGGCTTCGATCTCCTGGTTGCGCCGCATCGCGAGGATGTTGATGCCCGGGTCGTTGACCGGCCCATTAAACGTGAAATAGCCGTTCTCGATACCCAGCTTGCGGCCAAACGCGGTATAGGTGGACCCTTCCACGACCCGCACGTTGCCCACGGCACGCAACAGCTGGTTCGGTGCGCTGACGAGGTTGATCACACCACGCAGCCCCAAATCGGCGCCAGCGCCGCGAAAGCGAAAATTCTGACCCAAGTCGACGTCAATGTTGGCGCGTGGCGCGAACGGGCCCGCCGGCTTGCCGGCGTCGGCACGCGCCGCAGCGTGCTCGTCCTCGACCGTGCCGTCCGGTCGCACGATCACGACGTCGTCGGACAAACTTGGCGCCGATTGCTCCGGCAAATCGAACAGTGCCTTGTTGACGAAAAACCGGCCATTGATCGCCATCCCGCCCTGCGCGCCGGCATTGGCCACCGTCGCATCACCGGACAACGACAGCTGGCGATACGGCGACGCGAACAGCTCGAGCTGATCGGCCACGATATGCGCGCTCAAATCAGGGTTCTGCTGGTCGAGCATCACGTTACCGGTGGCGCGCAGCGTACCTTGAGCGCCATGGAACTGAACCTGTCGGAATTCGACCTGGTTCTCGGTCAGCACCACGCGCACGATACCGTCCTTGAGCGTGATGCCTTGATCAACAACGGTCGCCGACAAGCCATCGCCGGTCAGCGTACCGGAGACCTTCGGGTGCGATACCTGACCCGCGATCGCCAGCTTCAGTAACATCTGCCCATCGAGCCGGTAGCTTGGTCCGAGCAGCCCGCCGGTGGTACGCAGCGACGGCAGGTCAAACACAACCGTGCCGTCCAGCGGTGCGTCGCCGGCCACCACCGGCACACCGTCCTGCACGGCAACCGGCATGCGCAGCGTCGCGTCCAGCGTGCCAAGTCGCTCGGCCACCGCTTGGATCGTCGCATTCAGGCGGCGGCCCGCTGCAAAGTCGATGCGTGCCATTGCGTCGCTGATGCCCAGCGACGCAATGCCGCGTCCCGCATCAATCGTGACGTCCCCTGAGCGCCGCTTGATCTGCACATAGCCCGCGGCGCGCGGCCCGAACGACACGTCCCACTGCGCATCGAATACCAAATCGGTCCTGAACGATGCCTGCTGGTGCGTGAGTTGCTCGCGAAGCTGCAGCAGGCGCGCCACGTCGACATGCGTCAGCGAGCCGCTCGATTGCAAACGCCCGCCCGCATATTGAAACGACTTCAAGTCCAGCAACGCGCGCTCCACGCTCAAGCGCGTGGCGCCGATCACCCAATGCCCGGCGCTGGCGCTCACGGTCGCCGGCGCGGCCAGCTTGACCTCGGGCAGGCCGCGGTTTTCCAGTTGACTGATCGTGCCATCCCAGCCGATACCGCCCCGCGCGTCGGTTAGCTCGCCGCTTGCCGCCACGTTGAAATCGACCGGCTGTCCACCGACGCTGCCGTTCCCGCTGGCAATCAACGTGTGGTGCGCGCGCACCCCATCCAGCCGTAGCGACAGCGCATTGAACCGCACCTGCGGCGTGGTTACCGCTCGCGCGTCAAGGGTCGCGATCATCGCGCCCTGCGCCCCGTCGCGCAACTCGATACGGCCCGCGGCATGGCCGATCCGGTTGCCGCCCATGACCACGCCGTCTGCCTGATAGCTGGCGACCACATTCGGATGCGCGAGCGAGCCGGTCACATCGCCCTTGGCGTGCGCCGCGCCCGCCATGCCAAAACCAAGCCGCTCTAGCGCCGGGGCATCGACATGGAACAGCAACCGGTCGCCGGCTGCGCCGAAGCTGCCGCGTAATTGGATGTCGTTGCCGGCTACGCTCACGTGCACGTCACTGGACATGATCCGCGTGCCGGCCAGCGCCAGCGTCCCGCCGCCATTCAGCGGCAAGCCGTTGTAGACGCTATCGAGCACCGCAAAGTCGGCCTGGACGGTCAGCGTCGGCGTCAATGCGCCTTTTGCGTTGAGCGTGCCGGTCACGCGCGCATCGAACCGCTGGGCGGCGCGCTTGCCGGCACCCTTGGCGGCGGCCTTGCCCATACCGCTGCCGGCAGCCTTGGGCGCTATGCGGCTGCCGTTGTACGGAACCGGTCCACCCGTGCGGCCTGTCTGCAGGCTGTCACGCGCCAGCAACGCGAACGGATCGAGCGCCGCCAACGTGGCCCTCAATTCGTAGCTGGAGTGCTCATCTCGACGCAGCACACCGGCAAGCTCCGCGTGCCCGTCGCCCGCCGTGAGTCTCACGCGCTCTAGCGCAAGCTGCCTGGGATTGATCGCGACGGCCCCCTGCACACGCAGCTTGGCGTCGGCGTCCGCCAGATCAACCTGCATCTGCTGGCGAGCGGCATCGAGCTCGACGCCGATGGGTCCGGCAAGCCGGGTCGTGCGCAACGTGGCGCTCAACACGCTCAGATCCAGGTCGGACGTGCACAGCTCAACACGGCCACGACCATGCTCCAGCGCGCCCGCTCCGCTCACCGTCGCGCCGCCGAGCAGACGGACCTTCAGCGCGGAGAGGATTTGCCGGCTCGCGTCCACGCGCACGTTGGTACGCGCGTCGATCAGCGGCAGGCGTTGCTGTGCGAGTAGCCCGGGCACCGCATTGACGACGGATACTTCACCGGCGACGACCAGCGGCATGTCGGGGGCAGCGGTGCCGCGCGCCTGAGCACGCGGCGCGGGCTCGACCGGCCGCAAGCGGGCGCGTATCGATAGGTCCGCATGCGGGGCGCCCGGATTGAAGGCTCGGGGATCGAGACGGTCGACGTCGAGCGTGACGACCTTCAACGGCACGTCGGCAAATGGGGTAGCCTCCACGTGCGCGACCCCATTCAACTGCAAGCCGTTCGACTGCATACCGCTCGCCTGCATGTCGGCAACGAGCGCCTGCAGCGAACCGGACACCTGCACACCAAGCCGCAT
Organism: Burkholderia sp. b14; assembly: GCF_900156195.1. NCBI lineage: Bacteria > Pseudomonadati > Pseudomonadota > Betaproteobacteria > Burkholderiales > Burkholderiaceae > Burkholderia > Burkholderia sp. b14. Next base: position 2,410,445 of record NZ_FTPJ01000003.1, on the reverse strand, counting down.
CTCATGCCCGCCGAACTGGCCTGACAGCCCTGTCTCGCCACGCACGGCGAACGGCCGTACGCCGTCTAGCGCCACGTCCGCATGGAGCGGGCCATACGGAGTTTGCAGCCTGTCGAGCACAAGATGATGACGCCGCCCGTCGCTGCTGCCGTGCGCGTGCAATGCCGATAGCTCGATCGTCGATCCCGGCTCGTGGAGGCGGATCGCGGCCACGTCCAGTGAATGGATCTGCACCTGCAGCGGCACGGTCAACCGCTGCGGCAGCGTCGCACGCGTGGCGGGTTGACCAGCCGGGGCGAGCCGAGCCTCGACCGTGCCAATTCTTAGCGATTGGATGGACAATCGCCACGGTAGGTGCGTCACCCTCCACTGTCCGTCGATACGATCGAGCCGGATATCCGTGCCCCCGCGCTGCCACCTGACGTCACGTGCTCGCAGCCCGTGCGCAAGCGTACCCCCGTCGAGTGTCCCGGAGAACGCACCCGCCGTGGCCCGACTCGCGATCTGCCACAGCGCGCGCGTGCCCGGTTCGGTATGCACAGCCACCAGCAACGCGACCACCGCCAGCACGAGACTGAACCCCAGGCCGCTGGCCCAGCGCAGCACGCGCCGGCCGCGGCCACGCCGCCCTGGTGCGCGATCGCCGTGCTGCCCGGCAGCGCCACTGGTGCGCGGCTCGCCGCCGGGGCGGGAGGGTTCACGGTCGGCAGGCTGGTGGTCGTCGTCGCTCATGCGTCAAGAATCGGGTAGTGCCGCAAGGTGAATCAGAACGCGATGCCCAGCGTCAAATAGGGGCGCCAGCTATGGTTGCGCAGGCCATATGCGAGGTCAACATTGATTGGCCCGACGGGGCTGCGCCAGCGTGCGCCGACGCCCACACCCTGGTAAAAAAACTTTTCGGTCCAGTTGTCGGTCGCCGTGCCGATATCCCAGAAGGCCGCCGCGCCCCAGTCGTGGTTGAACCAGTGCTGGTATTCGGCGCCGCCGCTGAGCAGATATTTGGTCGGCAGCACCGAGCCGCCCACATTGTTGCCAATGCTGTCGTAGCCATAGCCGCGTATCGTCTCCGTGCCGCCGGCGCGAAACAGCAACGATGCCGGTATGCCGCGCGAGCCGCCGGTCGTGAATACGCCACCGGCTTGCAGCCGCAGCAGCACGATGTCGCGTCGACCAATCGGCACGTACTGCCGTGCGTTCGCGTAGGCCCGCCCGAACGTCTGATCCGTCATCACGCCCTTGATCGCCAAACCGGCCTCTAGGCGCAGCAGGTTGCCCGCTCGCGGAAACACCGGATCGTCGACGTTACGCCGGGTCCACAACCACGCCGGCACGAGCGCGCGGCTCACGGTGGGCCCGGCGCTGTTCTGGTCCAGACGATCCAGGTAGAACAGCACCTGGTAGTTGTAGTCGATATTTTGCGACGTGCGCGTGCGCTGCGCGCCGACCCGCGCGCTATGGATATCGGTGCCCGACACGTCGGTGCGCGTGTACGAGCCGAGCAGCGTGTTGGTCCACGCGCGCGGTCCCGGCGGCATCGACAGCTGCACCTGGCCGTACTGCTGCGTCTGGTCCAACCGGCCCGAGAAGCTGAAGGGCCAGGCAGCGCCGAACATGTCCAGGTACGAGTATGCCCCCTGGATGTGTCCGCCGGTATCGGACGAATAGCCAATGCCAGTACGCACCGCGTTGTACTGGTATTCACTGACCTTAACGTGCACGGGCGTGTTCTGCGGTTGGCGGACGTCGTCATCGACTGAAATGCCAACGCTGGCATAGTACGGCGTGTTCTGCACCTGCCGCTGCAGTTCGGCGATGCGCTCGGCGCTGTAGATTTCGCCCGGACCCAGCGGGTTGACGTTCGTGATAATCGATTGCGGATAGCGCCGCGTGCCGGACACATCCAGCGGCCCAATGGTGAACGTCGGCCCGCTCTCATATGTGATGCTCAAGCGTGCCTCATGGGTACGAGGATTGATCCGCGCTTGCGAATGCGCAATTGTCGCGCCCAGGTAGCGGTGCGATTGCAGCATCTTAAGCGAGGCCTTCTTGGCCTCGTCCCACGCCGTCTGCGTAAACGGCTCACCGCTTGTCAGCCCGAATGCGCTGCGTACCGCCTTTTCCTTTTCGGGCGCCTCGGTCAGCATCGGCCCAGTGAACGACAACTCGACCGCCGACACGTGCGTGCGCGGGCCCGGCTCCACATGCACGGTCACCGCGCGACGCTTATCGGCGCGCACGTCGGTGCGCACCACCGGCTCGAAATACCCTTCAGTGGACAGTAGGTCGCGCACTTGCTGCGGTACCGCCGTCACGAGAAACTCAAATTGCTCGTCCAAGATGTCATTTCGCTTAGCGAAACGCGACACATCCAGGTGAGCCCGCAGCAGCTTACGCAGTGCATAGGACGGCGCGTCAATATCCACGTCGTACTTGGCCAGGGCGGCGCCAGGCGTCATCAGTGGCATGACCATTATGGCGCATTGCAGCGCCCAGCGCACCGCGTGCACTCGCGTGTATATTGCTCGCGCGCGCCAGGCAACGCCGCAAGGCAGCCCAGGAGAACTACGTGACAAATCGAACTCCGTCGATGAACATGGCGGTCAACGTCGCAGCGTCGGTGGCGCGAAGTGGCAAACCTATATTGGAACATATCACACGCGCCAGGCACTCAGGCATGAATGACGCAATGCGCTGGCGCGGGCGGGCCGGGTTGCGCCATTGGAGAGGCGGCCCGCCCCCTTTGTTCCGAGTCCGGAAGCTTGCGGTAAAATCTGGAATCGGATTTTTTGGTTTGCGGAGTATTGTCATGTATCAATCAGACATCAGCCAATTCCTGGCCCAGCTCAAGCAGCAACATCCGGAACTCGAGGAACAGCAACGCAACGGCCGCGCACTGCTGTGGGACAAAGCGCCGATCGATCTGGACGAGCGCACGCGCCATCAACAGGCACGCGTGCCGCAGACACCCTACGTGTACTACCAGAATTTCTGACGTGAGCGCCGTTCCGGCACCGGACGACCCGGGCCAGCAGGCATCCGAGGTCGCGCTGTACACGCCGGCCACCGACTCGACGCCGGGCACGCTCGACGGCGTCGCGTTCGCTCGCCTATACGGTGAGCCGCTGTTCAAGGTGCCGCAAGACCTGTACATCCCGCCGGACGCGCTCGAAGTCTTTCTGGAAGCATTTGAGGGTCCGCTCGATCTGCTGCTCTACTTGATCCGCAAACAGAATTTCAACGTGCTCGACATTCCGATGGCGGACGTCACCGCGCAATACTTGGGCTACGTCGACCAGATCCGCGCGACGAACCTGGAGTTGGCGGCCGAATACTTGCTAATGGCGGCCATGCTGATCGAAATCAAGTCACGCATGTTGCTGCCGGTGAAACAGGCCGACACCGGCGAGGATGTCGAGGACCCGCGTGCCGAATTAGTACGCCGACTGCTCGAGTACGAGCAAATGAAGCTTGCCGCGCAACAGTTGGACCGCCTGCCGCAGCACGGGCGTGACTTCCTGCGCGCGCAGGTATATATCGAGCAAAACCTGGCGCCACGCTGGCCGGACGTCAACGCGGACGACCTGCGCGGCGCATGGGCCGACGTGCTCAAGCGCGCCAAGCTCGTGCAGCATCACAAGATCACCCGCGAGGAACTGTCGGTGCGCGAGCACATGAGCCAGATCCTGCGCAAGCTACAGCACGCGCGTTTCATGGAATTCACCGAATTGTTCGATGTATCGCGTGGCGTGCCCGTGGTGGTCGTCAACTTCATTGCGATGCTGGAGCTCTCCCGCGAATCGTTGCTCGAGATCACGCAGGCCGAGCCGTTCGCACCGATCTACGTCCGGCTGGCGTACTCACCGACCTAAGGATCCGCTCAGCGATCCTTTTCCGCTTACATGAAAGTCATTAGCTCGATCAACGAATTGCGCGACCAGCTGCGCGGGCAGAACCGCGTCGCGTTCGTGCCTACGATGGGCAACTTGCACGAAGGACACCTATCGTTGATGCGCCTAGCGCGCCAGCACGGCGACCCAGTGGTCGCCAGCATCTTCGTGAACCGGCTGCAATTCGGGCCGAGCGAGGATTTCGACAAGTATCCGCGCACGCTCGAGACCGACATCAACAAACTGCAGCGGGAAAACGTCTACGTGCTGTTCGCGCCGACCGAGCAGGACATGTACCCGCGTGCGCAGGAATATCGCGTGCACCCGCCGCACGATCTGGGCGACATTCTCGAGGGCGAGTTCCGGCCAGGGTTCTTTCACGGCGTCTGCACGGTCGTGATGAAACTGATGTCGTGCGTGCAGCCGCGTGTCGCGGTGTTCGGCAAGAAAGACTACCAGCAGTTGATGATCGTGCGACAGATGTGTGAGCAATTCGCGCTGCCCATTGAAGTGGTCGCCGCCGAGACGGTGCGCGACACGGACGGGCTCGCGCTGTCGTCACGCAATGTGTATCTGACGCCATCGGAGCGTGCCGAGGCGCCAACCCTGTATCGTACACTGCAGCAGGTGCGCGAGAGCGTGCTCGCGGGTCACCGCGATTTCGCCAAGATTGAGCTAGCCGCGTTCGAGACGTTAATCGAGCGCGGCTGGAAACCCGACTATATTGCGATTCGCAAGCGCGCCAATCTGCGCTCGCCGCAACCGCACGAAGGGCATGAACCACTGGTCGTACTCGCCGCCGCGCAGCTTGGCGCGACCCGGCTCATTGATAACCTGGAGATTTGACCGCCCACGCCGACTCGCTGGCCCCTTTGCTCGCGCGCCGTGCCCTAACCGCAACGCACGACGCGGTGCACACCGCAGTACCGGAGACCCCATTACTGGAGCCCCCCATGCAACGTACGATGCTCAAATCGAAGATTCACCGCGCCACCGTCACGCACTGTGAATTGCACTATGAAGGTTCCTGCGCCATCGACGAAAATCTGCTCGAGGCCGCCAACATCGCGGAAAACGAGCAGATCGACATCTGGAACATCAATAACGGCGAGCGCTTGACCACCTACGCGATCCGCGGCGAACGGGGCAGCGGCATGATCTCGCTGAACGGGTCCGCCGCGCGCCGCGCGCAGGTGGGCGACCTCATTATCATCGCCGCGTTCGCGCTGGTCGACGACGCCGACGTGCGTCATGGCTTCAAGCCGAACCTGGTGTTCTGCGACGAACGCAATACGATCAAGGGCGCCCGGGACCACGTACCGACGCAGAACTGGGACGCGCGCTGAGCGATGCGGCCGGGCGTCCCGCGCCCTCCCTGCAGCTCATTGCTCGGCCCACGCGACGACCGACTGCCACTGCTCCAGGTCCTTGTCGACCCGACTTGACGCCACATCCCATAGCGTCAGGCCATGCGCGGCCAGTTGCACATAGTTTTGCGTATCGCGCAGGTAGCCAAGCACTGGCAGGCCGAGCCCGTCGACGAATCGATGCAACTGCTCCGCCGAACGGGTGCGAGCGTCCACGCGCATGCCGACCACACCGATCTGGATGCCGCCCTTGCGCCCGCCCTTCTCCTGCGCTAGCCGCTGCAGGAAGTGCTGCGTGGCGAGAATGTCGAACATCGACGGTTGCAGCGGCACCAGCACCTTGTCGGCGACGGACAGTGCCAGGTTCAGGCGTGGGCCGTGCAAGCCGGCCGGCGTATCGACGATCGCATGCTCGAATCCCTTTGGCGGCCGGGCACTGCGCTCCCCGCTCATGTCCCACGGCTCGATCCTAGGCAGCGTGTCGGGCCGCAGGTCCAGCCATGATCGCGATGACTGCTGCTTGTCCAGGTCGGCGAGCGCCACCCACTCGCCGCGCCATGCAAAATAGCCCGCTAGATTCGTCGACAGCGTGCTCTTACCCACACCGCCTTTGGGATTAGCGACAACGATGACCGTCATGAATTCCCCCAGGATCAATGGCTTGACATAGCCTTAGGCTTATCCAATTACTCAGCCGAATCCAGGTATTATCAAAGAACTTGACCCATTCGGCACTTCTTTCCGGATCTTTAATGAGTTCATTGCGCCCGGACGTTTCTATCGAATCGCTGGCGGCGCGCCAGCAAGGCCGGCTCCCCGAGTTGCTCGGCGTGCGTGTGCGCGAGTTGCAGCAGGGCCGCTTGGTCGCCGAGTTGACAGTGCGCGCGGAACTGCTCGCGCCAAACGGGTATTGGCATGCTGCCACGGTCGTCGGGCTGGCGGACACCGCATGCGGCTATGCGTGCGTTGCGCACCTGCCGGAATTCCAATCACGGTGAAGGCATGACCGCCCACCAGTCTCCTGTCGTGCGGCCCCAGCGCCGCACACGGCGCGCAAGCGGCGTGTTGGTCAGTCTGCTGCTCGCGCTGTCGGGCGCCGGCACACCCGTATCTTGCGCGGCCGCACCAGTGCAAGTGCTGGACGACAGCGGTGCGCGCGTGACATTGAATGCGCCGGCACGGCGCGTCGTGAGCCTAGCGCCCAGCATCACGGAACTGATTTACGCAGCCGGCGGCGGCAGCCGGCTGGTCGGCACAGTCAGCTTCAGCGATTACCCGAGCGCCGCTCGCGACGTGCCGGTCATCGGCAGCAACACGACACTGGACCTCGAACGGATTGCGGCCACGCACCCGGATTTGATTGTCGTCTGGTGGCACGGCAATCCACAGCGCCAGGTCGAACGGTTGAAGTCACTACACGTACCGCTGTTCTACAGTGAACCGCATCGGCTAGCCGACATCAGCTCGACGCTGATCCGCTTGGGTACGCTGCTTGGCACCGAACCGCAGGCGCGCGAGGCCGCCCGGGCATTCGATGCGCGTATTGCCGCGCTGCAACAATGCTACGCGAGCCGGCCACCCGTTTCAGTTTTTTTCCAGGTATGGGATGACCCGCTAATGACACTGAACGGTACGCATATCATCAGCGACGTGCTCTCCGTCTGCGGCGGACGTAATCTGTTCGGCTCGCTAAGCGAACGGGTGCCGACGGTGTCAACCGAAGCGGTCATCGCAGTCGATCCTGACGCGATCATTGCCACGCGGCCGGAACCTGCACGGGTGCACCGGGTCGCGCAGTCCACGGATCCAAGCGGCGACGACTCGGCGCTGCGCCGATGGCAGCGCTGGCCGGGCATGCGCGCGGTCGCGCGCGACAACCTGTTCACCGTCGACGCGGACTTGATCAGCCGTCCCGGCCCGCGGTTGGCCGACGCCACAGCGTTATTGTGCCAGGCGTTAGAACAAGCCCGCCAGCGCGCCCCGGCACGAAACCCTGACGGCTTACTTCGTCCCTAACGGTGCCAGCAGCCCAACGTCCAACGCGAAGCGAGACGGGCACCCGACGGTGCAACGCCGCGCTCCGTCACGCGGATCACCGGCGAGCGGCTCGATTGCCGCGGGCGCATCACCAGAGATCATCGCCATCTCGCCCACTTAAAACAGGTGCATCGCCCCGCGCCGGCGCCAGCGCGGGTATCAGCGCCTCGTTCGCGCCGTCGCGCAACAGCACCAGCGGATAGCCAAACGCGTGACTGGCAAGGACTGGTGTCAGCACGTCACGCACGGGCCCAGCCCACGCGCGCCCACGCCCGTCGATTAACAACGCGTGCGTTGCAAACCGCCTTGCCAGCGTAAGATCGTGGCACGAGAACACCACTGTGCGGGGCGCTGCACCGACCCATTTCGCCAGCAATGTCACCGCATCGATCTGGTGGTGCAAATCCAGGTGCGCCAACGGCTCGTCCAGCAACAGCAGCGGCACGTCCTGGCAGAGGGCAGCGGCAAGGGCCACACGTTGCCGCTCGCCGCCGGACAGCGACAGCACGTCGCGCGCGGCAAACCCGGCTAGGCCGACCGCCGCCAGCGCCTCATATGCCGCGGCGCGATCCACGTCGCGCTCCCAGCCCCAACCCGACAGGTGGGGATAGCGTGCCAGCAGGACGGTATCGAGGGCCGTTGCGCTGAACGCATCGTGAAGCTGCTGGGTCATCCATGCCCGATGCCGCGCGAGCCGATGGACCGGCCACCGGGTGAGTGGCACGCCATCGAATACGACGCTGCCGCGCGTGGGTGCACGCAATCCGGCAAGGGTCATCAATAAGGTCGACTTGCCAGCGCCGTTCGGTCCGGCGAGGCACCACAGCTCGCCGGGCTCAAAGCGCTGCGACAGCGCATCAAGCAGCGTGCGGCCGCCCACCTGCAGCGTCAGTGCCTGTACGCTCAGCGGCGCCGGCCCCGGCCCACCCGCCCGATTCATCGCCTGCACCCCAACAGCATCCAGAGGAACAGCGGCACGCCGACCAACGCGGTCACCACGCCCACCGGCAATTGCGTCGGCGCGAAGGCACTGCGCGCGACCAGGTCCGCGCCCATCACGGCCGCGCCGCCGCCGAGCATCGACGCGGGCACCAGCATACGCTGGTCGTTGCCCCACGTCAGCCGCACCAAGTGCGGCACCACCAGACCGACAAAGCCGAGCGTGCCGGCCGTAGTGACAGCCGCCGCAGCAGCCAACGACGCCATCACATAAACGCGCGCGCGCAACGCGACGACCGGCACGCCCAGCGCCTGCGCAAACTGATCGCCGCGGGCCAGCGCATTGAGTTGGCGCGTGGCCGGCACGCACAAGGCGACCAGCATCACCAGCACGGCCAGCGCGAACCACGGCATGCCGGCGCCGTTCAAATCGCCTTGCAGCCAGAACACGATGCCGCGCAACGTGCGTTCGGGGCTAAACGTCATCATTAACGCGGTGGCCGCACTGAAGCCCGCGGCCACGACAACGCCGGTCAGCAGCAGCCGCGGCGATGCGTCGCGCGGCTCACCCAGCCACAATGTGCGGCGTGCAAGGCCGAACACGATGCCCATCGACACCAGCGAGCCGGCGAACGCGGCCACCTGCGTGCCCCACCATGGCACGCCCAGCAACATCGCAGCCACCGCGAATGCCGCCGCGCCGCCCGATACGCCGAGCACGTACGGATCGGCGAGCGGATTGCGCAACAGCACTTGCAGCAACGCGCCGGCCAGCGACAACAGCGCGCCGCAGGCAAAGCCCGCGAGCGAGCGCGGCAGCCGCAGCGCGCGCACGATATCCGCGTCAAAGCCGGGGCTGCCGGCCAACGCGGCGAGCACGCGCGCTGGCGCGATCCGCACGCTGCCCGTAGCAAGCGAGATCACCAGCAGCAAGCCGGCGGCGACGGCCAGTGCGAGCCAGATCGCCGCCGCACGGCGCGGCGACATCGGGCGGGCGCTGCCGCTAGACCCTGCGCCCATGATTCGCGCGCCCCGCGCTATTGCTGCTGCCAACCCAGCGTGAGATACGCGCCACGCTTTGGCGTGTTGTACGTATAGAGCGTCTCATAATCCTTATCGAATAGGTTCTCGACGCGCGCCGCGACATACCAAGACTTGGTGATATTGTATCGGGCACTCAGATTGACCACGCCATATCCGCCCATCGGCTGGCCGTTGTCGTGGCGCGCGCCAGTCAACAGCCATTGCCCGCCGATCCGCCAACCGTCGAAGCTGTGGTTCGCCGACACGGTGGCAAAGCGACGCGGCCGCCGCGTCAAATCCCGGTCCGAAACCTCGTCGACAGGATTTTGGAACGTGAAGCTGGCGCGCACGTCGGTACGGCCCACCTGGCCCGACCATGAGGCCTCGATACCCTGGACTTTTGCCCGGCCCACGTTCTGCGCAACATACCGCCCATGGTCCGCAAGCGCATACTGGATTAAATTCCGATAGCGGGTCTGGAACGCGGTGACGCGCGCCACGCCAAGCACCGGCGACGCATATTGCAACGCCGTTTCGAGCGAATGCGCCTGCTCCGGTTTCAAGCTCGGATCGCCGGAAAAGGGAAAATACAAGTCGTTGAAGGTCGGTGCGCGAAATGCATCGGAATAGTTGACGATGGCCTTCCAGTGATCGGTGAATCGGTAACCATAGCCAACGAAGTAGCTGTTGGCGCCGCCGAAATCCGAATACTGATCGCGCCGCAGGTTGAGTTGCATCTCGTTGCGGCCCAGCTCGCCGTTATAGCCGACGTAGCCGGAATTCACGCGCCGCGCGGGCGTGGTGAAGTCCGACGCGTCCAGGTCCTGATTGATGTGCTGGTAGCCGAACACCAGCTTGTGGCCAGCAGCGATAGCATAGTCGTTCTGCCAGTCCAATTGGCCGTTCGTCGTGTCGTAGCGGCTGGTCTGCTGCCCGTTGACGAAGATCTGCGAGCGGTCAGTGCCCTGCGCGACGCTCAGATGCGTGCTCCAACGCTCGGTCAGGCCGCCGTTCACGAATACGGACACTTGCCCGACGCGATCGCGCTCTTTGTTCAAGTCGGTTGGCATGCCGAACGGATTGTCGAAGCTGGTCTTCGAGAATGATTGAAAGTAGCGGATACCCGCGTCCCAGCCTGGACTGAAGCGGTGCTTCAGCGACGCGCTCACGCTCTCGTTGAACGTGCCGTTCGCATTCGGATTCACCGGGGCCCGGTTCGGATCAATCGAAGAAAAACCATCGGTCTTCATGCGCGACGCATCGACGCTAAACGTTGTCGCGCCGGCCACATCGAGCGCCCCGTTCACGCCCGCATGCTGGCGCTGCGTGCGATAGCTGCCATACTCGCCATCCAGCGTAAAGCGCGGCGGATAATTACCGCCGTCACGCGTAAATACCTGCACGACGCCGCCAATCGCACTCGATCCGTACAGCGCCGACACGTTGCCGTTGACGACCTCGACGCGCTCGACCTGATCCAATGGAATCTGAGCGATTTGCGTCGCGCCCAGCGCCGCGGAGTCCACGCGCACGCCGTCAATCATCACCAATGTCTGCGCGATCGGCGCGCCGCGCATGAACAGCCCCGCCGTCTGGCCCGCGCCGCCGTTGCGGGTGATCTGCACACCCGGCGCGAATTGCAGCAGCCCGGCTAGATCCGTCGCGCTGCTGTCCTCAATGGCACGCCGGTCGAACAGCGTCGTTTGCGGCAGCGCGTCCGGCAACGCCTGCGCGTTGCGCGCGGCGCTCACCACAATCGGCACCAGCGCGCCGCGCCGCACCGGGTCATCGCCAGTGCAAGACCGGGCTTCGGTTGCCGAGGCACTGGTGCTCACAGCAGTGCCGGCATTCGCCACAGTGTGGGTATATGCCACAGGGTTGGCGTTTGCCGTAGTGTCGATGTGTGCTGTAATGCCGGTGTATGCCGCAGTGTCGGTGTGTGCCGTAGTGCTGGTGTGTGCCGTAGTGTCGGCATCCTTCGCTGAATCAACGTTGGCCGCCATGCCAAAGCGTGTGACAGGGCCGACGAGGTCACTGTCTGCGCGCGAGCCTGTCCCGCAGTCATCGTCGAGGGTCTGGACAAGCTGCGCCGTGGCGACGTGCGGCAAGCTGGCGAACGCGAGCAGCGCTGCCGCTGCAATAGGCGTACGCATAATGTTTTCCTTGTTGTGCGACTGCGCGACGCCCGTCCCCCGCGGGCCATGCGCTACGATAAAGCGCGGCGTAGCAATCCACGGCCACACCATGCGCTTCGCGCTCTCGGCCGGTATCCGGGCTAGCGACGCATCGGCCCGGCCTTCCCACGCTCTACGCGCAGTGGCACGCACCGCCGTACGCTGACGCATGCGGCGGTGGGCGGTTCGATGTGCAAAAAGCGGGTCGCTTACCGTTGCGGGGACAGCACAGGTTGGCCGGTTCGTGGCGAACTTCGCTCCCTGTTTCCCGTTTAACCCCGCGCATGAACCGTGCGCATGGGCACCGAAAGTGCCGCAAGTGTAGGTAGCGCCATGCGAGGCGTCAATGGCCGGAACACGCCGCTGTTACGTCTGGATACGAGCTTAGGCGTCGAATGCCACCAGAACCGCGCTAAAATGCCGTTTCTGCAGAGGACGCAACGATGCTTACCGAACTTGAAAATTTGTCCCAGAACATCGGTCGGCTGATCGAGATCAGCGACCGGAACCGTCAAGCGCGGCTAGCCGTCGAACAGCAACTCGAGGCCGCGCGTGCGCAACGCGACGCGCTGCGGGCACAACTCGAACAGGCGCAGCGCGAACGCGACGCGCTGCACATCGAACGCGACGCGTTGTCCGCAAAGATTGACGATGCCCAGGTCCGCTTGAACGCGATCCTGGAAAAACTACCGCACACGCGATTGCCGGATTCCCCGCTCGACGTGCAGCCATCACAAGCCAGTGACGTACCGTCACCGTCGCCCGCATCTGGGGACGAGCGCCAAGGAGAAACCGCATGACGATGAAACAGATCGAAGTGTCGATCCTCGGCCAATCGTATCGGCTCGCCACCTCGCCCGAAAACGAGTCCGCGCTGCACGAAGCGGCCGAGCGCGTGGACCGAGAAATGAACAAGGTCCGCGCCGCGAGCAGCGTGCGCGGCCATGACCGGATCGCGGTGATGGCCGCCCTGTCGATCGCCTCCGAACTGCTGCAATTGCAAAAGAGCGTGCGACACGGTGAGGCATTCCCCGCGGAGGAAATCCAGCGTACAATGCGTCAAATGAATGAACAGCTTGCGGCAGTTATCCGCCAGCATGATCTGACGCAAGCATAGGTTGCGCCACATTGCGTTGTTTAGGCAGCCTGCGGTTCACGAGCGATACGGCTTATACGTTTTTTGGCTTCCCTGCCTGGTTCGCCAAGGTCATAGATTCCTTGAACCAATGCCATGTGCACGGTTGCGGAAATTTGTAGCATGGGCGTGCGCGTCACTCTGTCTGACGTACCCGAAGTGCTGCTAACTGCGACCAATTCTGAACCTCAGGTTCAGGATGCCGGCCTAGCGGCCAAGGCGGGGACTTTATTCGGCGGCATCGAACTTCGGTTCGATGCCGTTTTTTATTCGAGCGTCCCACGGCGATGCGCTACTGGCTGATGAAGTCCGAACCCGACGAAGCGAGCATCGACGATCTGGCCGCGTCCCCTACCCGCACGTTGCCGTGGACCGGCGTGCGCAATTACCAAGCGCGTAATTTCATGCGCGACAGCATGCAGCCCGGCGACGGTGTGCTGTTCTATCACAGCAGTTGTACCGAACCCGGCATCACGGGCCTGGCCGAAGTCGCCTCCGGCCCCTATGCGGACCCGACACAATTCGATGCCGCTAGTCCTTACTACGATCCCAAGTCGCGTTGCGATGCACCACGTTGGCTTCTGGTCGACGTGCGCTTTGTCAAGAAGCTACGACTGATTCCGTTGGGCGAGCTGCGCGCGCACACCGCGCTGGCGGACATGCGGGTGCTGGCGCGCGGCAACCGTCTGTCGATCACGCCGGTTACGCCCGATCAATGGTGCTATATCACCGATACGCTGGCTGAGGCCGAATAGCGAGATCGCGAGGCGCCACGCCCGCTCAAAGCCGGCGCGGTGCAACCTGGCCTTCGTTTCACGGAACTTCGCATCGCGCACGCTCCACTAATAGGGCACGGTCCGCCGCGCGTGCTGCGCTGGAGCCGACAATCTCGTTGGGAGTCCAAGAATGATGAATCAGTCCCTACCCTCGCGGCACGTCGCGCGTCGAATGCGCGGCATCGCGGCCGCATGCGCGCTTGCGAGTGTTCCGCTGACGCTGGGCCTGGCGCCCGGCGCCGCACTTGCGCAGGCCGCGCCAGTGGCACCGCCGTCCGGCGTGCTATCGCTGAGCGCTGAGCGAAGCATCGACGTGCAAGAGGACGTCGTGCGCATCACGCTGTTCTATGAGCAGGAGAGCCAGGATGCCGCCACCCTGACCCGGGCGCTGAACAAACGTGCCGACGAGGCGCTGCGGCAGGCGCGGAGCGACGACAAAGTGACCGTGCAAACCGGCGCCTTCACGATCTATCCATCGACTAGCCGCGACGGCAAAATCGCCGCCTGGCGCGGTCGAACCGAGATCGTGCTCGAGTCGCGCGACTTCGGTGCCGCGTCGCGGCTCGCGGGCCAGTTGAGCAACACGATGCAAGTGGACAATGTGGCGTTCTCGTTATCACCGCAGGCGCGCCGCGACGCGGAAACCAAGCTGACCTCGGGTGCCATTGCGGCGTTCCGCGACCAGGCGCAAGCCGCCGCGCAGGCTTTCGGCTATGGCGGCTATACGATTCGGGAAGTGCGCATTAACCAGGGAGCCGGCGCTAGCCCGCGGCCGTTCATGTTGATGGCCACGCCCACAAGGACCGATGCGAAGGCCGCAGCGCCGCTGCCGATCGAGGCGGGCAAAAGCACGGTGACGGTCGAAGTATCCGGTTCGATCCAGATGACGCGCTGATGCTCACGTATCATCGCCGGCCGGCCGCTGCCCGCCCTCGCCGCGCACGCGTGTCGCGGGCGCCGGCACATGAGTATGGGCTGTGCGGGCACATGAGCGTGGGCTGTGCGCAGCGTGCGTCAGCCGGCCGAGTCCGCCGAGCGGGCACCGGGCAGACGCGCATTGTGCCTGTAGGACCAGACGAGCACCAGTGCGCCGACCACGATCATCGGCAGGGAAAGCCACTGCCCCATCGACAGATTGAACGCGAGCAATCCGAGAAAGTCGTCCGGCTCGCGCGCAAACTCGACCGTGAAGCGCGCCATGCCATAGCCGAGCAGGAAGACCGCCGAGGCGGCGCCGACCGGACGCGGCTTGCGTGCGAAGCACCAGAGCACGACGAACAGCACACCGCCCTCCAGCGCGATCTCATAAAGCTGTGACGGATGACGCGGCAGCATAGAGTAGCGCTGGAACACGTCCAGCAAGTGCCATTGCGCGGCTTGCAGCGGATGCGACGCGAGCCACCCCAGATCTTCATTGACTGCGCCGGGGAATCCCATCGCCCACGGAGCATCTGGCGCCGTGACGCGCCCCCACAGCTCGCCGTTGATGAAATTGCCGAACCGGCCGGCTGCCAACCCCGTCGGCACCATCGGCGCGACGAAATCGGTGACCTGCAGCCACGTGCGGTTGCGTTGGTACGCGAACACGAGCATCACGAGCGTCACGCCGAGGAAGCCGCCGTGGAACGACATCCCGCCTTCCCAGACCTTGAAGATGTCAACCGGATGGGCCAGGTAGAAGTCGGCCTTGTAAAACAGCACGTAGCCGAGGCGGCCGCCGAGGATCGTGCCTAGCACACCATAGAACAGCATGTCGTCGATGTCGCGCAACGTCCAGCCTTGCGCCGCGACATGCGGCAGGCGCAGCCGCAACCGGCCGACAACGATCGCCGCGATGAACGCGACCAGGTACATCAACCCGTACCAGCGCACCGCGAGTGGACCGAGGTGGAGCGCAACGGGGTCGAAATTCGGATGAATCAGCACGATAGGAATCTGAGGTCAGTAGGATGTCAGGGGGTCAATAGCGCATGCGCGCACACGACGTCGATGAAGCCCGCCAGTACTGGGCTGACATCGCCCGTGCGCCATACTAGGCCCGTTTCGACGACCGGCAGCGCACCGCGCAGCGCTCGGTAGACGACGCCCGTACGCCGCAAGTTGCGAAGCGATTGCGGCACCAACGCGACGCCCATGCCGGCCGACACAAGACTGACGATCGTCTGCATCTGGATCGCTTCCTGGCCGATCCGCGGCACGATGCCCGCAGCCTTGTAGCAGCCCATTATGATGTCATAAAACGCGGGCGCCAAACGCCGCGGGAAGATCACCAGCGGCACGTCGGCGAACTGCGCCAGCTCGATTTCCGCCTGGTTGTACGCCGTGTCCAGCGCCTGGGCCAGTTCGCACGACAGGGCGACGATCAATGGCTCACGCGCGATCGGCAGATATGACAGCGCGGCCGCATGACGGGGCGGAATCGGCGGGATTACGATGCCCGCGTCGATGCGTCCGGCCACCAGTTCGTCAATCTGCACGTCACTGGTCGCCTCAAGCAACTGGAGCCTGACGCGCGGAAAACGTTCACCGAATTGCCGCAACAGACCGGGCAGCAGCCCATAGTCGGCGCTCGACACGAACGCCAACGCAAGCACCCCAGTCTCGCCCTGCGCCAGACTGCGCGCGAGCGGCGCCAACGCATCGGCGGCGGCCAGCACCCGCCGCACTTCGGGCAGCAGCGCGGCGCCCACCGGTGTCAGCTCGACCGAGCGTTTGGTGCGCTCGAACAAACGCACGCCGAGCGCGTCCTCCAGCAAACGAATCGCCTGCGACAGCGGCGGCTGCGTCATCGCGAGACGGGCCGCCGCCCGGCTGAAGTGCTGTTCCTCGGCCAGCGTGACAAAGTAGCGCAATTGGCGCAAATCGAAGGACATAGGTGAAGGCGGAGTGGAAACTGATACATTTTATGACTTTATTAGCTTCAAATAATATATTGGACATTTGATTCGCGCCACTGCATGCTGTTACACAAAGCCATAGGAGTTTCCCCACCATGCCATACAACCGTCGTTCGAAGAACATCACTCAAGGCATCGCCCGTGCGCCGAACCGCTCGATGTATTACGCGCTCGGCTATAAGAAGGAAGATTTTGACAAGCCGATGATCGGCATCGCCAACGGTCACTCAACGATCACGCCATGCAACGCGGGGTTGCAACGGCTCGCCGACGCGGCAGTCGGCGCGATCAAGGACGCCGGCGCCAATGCACAAACGTTCGGCACGCCGACCATCTCGGACGGCATGTCGATGGGCACGGAAGGCATGAAGTACTCGCTGGTGTCGCGCGAAGTGATCTCCGATTGCATCGAGACTTGCGTGCAGGGGCAGTGGATGGATGGCGTGGCGGTCATCGGCGGCTGCGACAAGAACATGCCGGGTGGCATGATGGCATTGGCCCGGATGAACGTGCCGGGCATCTATATCTACGGCGGCACGATCCGTCCGGGTCACTGGAAGGGCAAGGATTTGACGATTGTGTCGTCGTTCGAAGCGGTCGGCGAGTTCACCGCGGGACGCATGACGCAGGAGGACTTTGATGAGGTCGAGCGCAACGCGTGTCCGAGCACCGGTTCGTGCGGCGGCATGTACACTGCGAACACGATGAGCTCGTCATTCGAGGCGCTGGGCATGTCGCTGCTGTACTCGTCGACGATGGCCAATCCGGACGACGAGAAGGTCGCATCCGCCGCCGAATCGGCGCGCGTGCTCGTCGAAGCGGTGAAAAATGACTTGAAGCCGCGCGACATCATCACGCGCCAATCGATCGAAAACGCCGTATCGCTGATCATGGCAACCGGTGGCTCGACGAATGCGGTGCTGCACTATTTGGCCATCGCGCACGCCGCCGAGGTCGAATGGACGATCGATGACTTCGAGCGCATCCGCAAGCGTGTGCCGGTGATCTGCAATCTGAAGCCGTCCGGCCAATATGTGGCCACCGACCTGCATCGCGCCGGCGGCGTTCCGCAAGTGCTGAAGATCCTGCTGGACGCCGGCCTGCTACATGGGGACTGCGTGACGATCACCGGCCAAACGATCGCCGAGGCACTGAAAGACGTGCCGAGCCAGCCCCGCGCGGACCAGCAGGTGATCTTCCCGATCGATAAGGCGCTGTACAGCGAGGGGCATCTGGCGATCCTGAAAGGTAATTTGGCCGAGTCTGGCGCGGTCGCGAAAATCACCGGCCTGAAAAACCCTGTCATCACGGGGCCAGCCCGTGTGTTCGATGACGAGCAGAGTGCGCTCGAGGCAATTCTGGCGGACCGGATCAAGGCCGGTGACGTGATGGTGCTGCGCTATCTCGGCCCCAAGGGTGGACCCGGCATGCCGGAAATGCTCGCGCCGACCTCCGCCATCATCGGCAAAGGGCTGGGCGAATCCGTCGGGCTGATCACCGATGGACGCTTCTCCGGCGGCACCTGGGGCATGGTGGTCGGCCATGTCGCGCCGGAAGCCTTCGCCGGTGGCACGATTGCGCTGGTGCAGGAAGGCGACTCGATTACGATCGACGCACACAAGCTGCTGCTGCAATTAAACGTTGACGAGGTCGAACTGGCGCGCCGCCGCGCCGCATGGACCCAGCCCAAGCCGCGCTATACCCGCGGCGTGCTTGCCAAGTATGCCGAACTCGCGCGCCCGGCCGACCAAGGCGCCGTCACCGGCTGAGCCGCAAAGCGCAGGTTCCGGCGGTCCCGCGCCGGGACCCGTATAATCGCGTCACGCATCGAATGCTGGCGCCGTCATTTCGGGAGACCGCTGCGCACTATGCCCACCAGCCGGACGCCTCGGTACGGCTGCAGCGCAAGATCATCGATGGCGGCGCAGGCACGTGGGGCAATGTGCCGATGCCGGCCAATACCCAGATCACCGATGCGCAGGCGGCCGCACTCGCCGCGTGGATCCTCCGGCTGCGGTAGCCCGCGGCATCGGTTCAGTGCTGGTCGGCGCGCTGCTCGATCTCAGCATCCAGCGCATCGTGCACCCACTGCTCCAATTCTGTTTCGAGCGTCAGCACGACTTCGCGCGTGACCTGGCTCACGAGCCAACCCGCATGCTCGGCGAACGCCTCGCGGCAGCGCGCCTCGATCGCATCGCGTCCCTCGCCGGTCAGGTACACGCCCAGACGAGCACGCAGCCGTTCGACGATACGGTCCACGTCGGGCGCAGTCCATCCGCCGTCCTGCGGCACCGGCACGAAATCGGCATCGATACGGGACGCAGGGGTACACGCCGGTTCCGTCGTGCACCGCTCGACGAGCCATTGCGCGCGGCTGCGGGCCATCTCGGGCGCGCCACTGACCAGCACGTTGGTCAGCACCGGGATGGATTCGTCGATCGGGTCAGTCATGGTCCACTCCGTGGTCAATACGGATTGCGGCGCCGAACCGGCATCCGTCACTCGCCTTGCTTATACATGTTCAACGTGTAGCCGCGGTCCCGATAGAAACGGTACCGCTCGCGCCCGGCCGCGAGCCCGTGCTCGTCATTGCCGATAACCTCGAGCAACCGCTCGAAACGCGCGAATTGCGGCGGCACCGCGCTGCCCAGGTTGAGCAGGATCGCGTAGTGTGGCGCCTGATCCAGGTCGGTGGTCAGCACCACCGGCGTCTCGTCAGCCAGCGCCGAGCCGGCCATGCAATGCGGGATGAAGTCCAACGGCGAAAACGTCCACAGCCGCTCGTCGAAGGCGCGCAGCACGGCGGGCTCGCCCAGCACGACGAGCGGCTGCGCGGCCTGGTAGGCCTTGCGCGCCAGCCGACACGCATAGCCCAGTGGATCCGCGACGTGGGTGTGAAAGTCCACACGGGTCATCGGCAGCCCGAGCCTCGCTGGTTTATTGATGCGACACGGTACGCTTCGGCGGGCATCACTTCGCGCGATCGATCAAAAATTGCGTGAGCAGCGGCACGGGGCGTCCGGTTGCGCCCTTTGCGCTGCCGCTCTTCCACGCGGTGCCGGCGATATCCAGGTGCGCCCACGGGTAAGCTTGCGCAAAACGTGCGAGAAAGCACGCGGCCGTCACGCTGCCGGCTGGCCGCCCACCAATGTTAGCCATGTCCGCGAAATTCGACTTCAGCTGCTCCTGGTATTCGTCGTCCAGCGGCAACCGCCACGCGGGATCCGACGCGCGGCGGCCGGCCGCGAGCAGCGCGTCGGCCAACGCGTCGTCCTTCGAGAACAAGCCGCTATTGTGGTGCCCCAGCGCGATCACACAGGCGCCAGTCAGCGTCGCGATGTCGATCACGGCGGCCGGTTTAAAGCGCTCCGCATACGTGAGCGCATCGCACAGGACCAGCCGCCCCTCGGCGTCGGTGTTCAGAATCTCGATCGTCTGGCCGGACAGGCTGGTCACGATGTCGCCCGGCTTGTTCGCATTGCCGCTCGGCATGTTCTCGCAAGTCGGGATCAGGCCAACGACGTTCAGCTTCAAGCCCATCTCGGCAATCGCGCGGAACGTGCCGAGCACCGAGCCGGCACCGCACATGTCGTACTTCATCTCGTCCATGCCTTCACCCGGCTTGATCGAGATGCCCCCCGAGTCGAATGTGATGCCCTTGCCGACCAGCACCACCGGCGCCTGCTTCGCCCCAGCGCCCTGGTGCTGCAGCACGATGAATTGCGGCGGCTGCGCCGAGCCCTTGGCGACCGACAGAAACGAGCCCATCTTCAACGCCTCGATCCGCTTCGGGCCCAGCACCTCGACCTTGAGCTTCCAGTCCTTCGCCAGTTGTTTCGCGACACCGGCCAGGTACGTCGGCGTGCAAATATTGCCCGGCAGGTTGCCCAGCTCGCGGGTCAGATCCATGCCATTGGCGATCGCCACGCCCTCCTTTAACGCAACGCGCACCGCCTTCTCGTGTGCGGGGTCCACGACCACGATCACCTTCTTCACTGCGCCGCCATTGGCCGCGTCGGCCGCCGGCTTAGACTTGGTCTGCGTATATTGGTAGGTCAGCTCGCGCAGCGTCAACGCGCTCATACGCGCGCTCCAGCTGGCATCGCGGTCGTTGACCGCCACCTGCGCGAGCGCCCATGTCACGCTGGCTGCGCGCGTGGCCAATACCGCGCGCCACGCCGCGCGCGCCGCCTCGGTGAACGTCTTCGGGCCCAGCGCGTCCTGCTTGCCCAAACCCACCAGCAACACGCGCGACGCGCCAATGCCAGCCACTTCGCGCAGCATTAGCGTCGAGCCGGCCTTGCCGCCTAAGTCGCCGCTCTTGACCAGGCGGCTGACCAGCCCCTTGGTCGCGGCATCAAGCTTTTGTGCGGCACCGGACAGCGTCTGCGCATCGAATACGCCGACCACGATGCAATCCGACTTTGCGTTGAGCAAGGCGCTGTCCGCGGCTTTGTTCCAATCACAGGCTTTTGTGCTAAAGTCCATCGCGCTCGTCCTTGGCTAGAATCCTGGGCTGTTAGTCAAACCAAGCCGCAATTATCCGCTATTTTTGCTACCGCGGCGTTGCTGGCGCCGGATGTCCGTCTTCGACGGACCGGTCCACGTGCGTCACGCGCATGGAAACGCCCATCGTGGATAAGCTGTCAATCCCGGCTCGCCACCGTGGTCCAAGCCAGCAGCCGGGACACGAACATGATGTGACCAGATGATCCTTGAACGCTCCTTGCAGCGCGAACTCGCCTATACGGCCGGCGCGGTTTTCCTCGTGCTGCTCACCCTCGTGCTGACGACGATGATGATCCGCATCGTTGGCTTTGCCGCCTCGGGCGAGATCGATCCTCGCGACGTCGTCGTGCTGATCGGCTTGACGATGATCAGCTATGTGGCGGTGATGCTGATTGCAACGCTGTTCGTGTCGATCCTGTTCGTGCTCACGCGCTGGTACCGTGACTCCGAGATGGTGGTCTGGTTTTCGTCCGGCGTGAGCCTGACCCGGCTGATCAAACCGATCGCGACGTTTGCAGCGCCGATCGTCGTACTAATCGCCTTTTTTGCATTCGTTGGCTGGCCGTGGGCGAATGAGCAAAGCAAGCTGATCCGTGAGCGCTTCCAGCAGCGCGACGAGGTGTCGCTGCTCGCGCCCGGCCAGTTTCGCGAGTCCGCCTCGAACCATCGGGTGTTCTTCATCGAGAAAATGAGCCCCGATCAAAAACGCGTCGAAAACGTATTCGTGACGAGCACGGAAAACGGCAAGGTCAACGTCGTCGTATCCAAGACCGGCCATACGGAGATCCACCCGAATGGCGACCGCTTCGTCGTGTTGGAGAACGGACGCCGCTACGATGGCGAACCGGGCAAGCCCGATTTTCGCATCATGGAATTCGCGCGCTACGGGGTCAAGATCCAGAGCCAACAACTGGTGAACCGGCCAACGACCACCAGCCTGCCGACGGCCACGCTGCTGCGCGAGCCGAACACGACCAATCTGGCCGAGTTCGCGTGGCGGGCCGGCCTGCCGTTGACTGCGCTCAACCTGATGCTGCTGGCGATTCCGCTCGCGTACCAGAACCCGCGGCGCGGCCGCACGATTAATCTGGTGCTCGCAGTGCTCATCTACCTGACGTATTCGAACCTAATGAACCTGGTTCAAGCCTGGGTCGAGCAAGGCAAAATCGCGTTCATGCCCGGGCTGCTGGGACTGCACGTGATTGTCTCGACGATCGTCGCCTTCGTGTTCTGGTTGCGCGTGCGCAACCGTCCACTGCTGCGGCGCCCGGCGCTGCGCGCGGCGTCCGGAGGCTGACCGATGCGCCTCTACGAAAGGTACTTCGCCAAGCAGGTCTACCTGACCTTTGCGTTCATCCTGTTCGCGTTCTCGGGGTTGTTTTTCTTCTTTGACCTGATCAGCGAACTGAACTCCGTCGGGCACGGCAACTATAAGTTCAGCTATGCGGTGCTGCGCGTGATGCTGCAGACGCCGTCGCGGTTCTACGAGATCATTCCGGTCGCTGCGCTAATCAGCGCGATCTATGTGTTCGCGCAGATGGCGGCCAGCTCCGAGTTCACGATTTTTCGCGTCTCGGGGCTATCCACGCACCGCGCGCTCGGCTCCCTGCTGAAAATCGGCGTGCCGATCGTCGTGCTGACCTTCGTGATCGGCGAAGTCGTCGGCCCCTACACCGACCAGTTGTCCGAGCGCGTGCGCCTGGAGGCGCTCGGCTCCTCGGTATCGAGCAATTTCCAATCGGGCGTGTGGGTCAAGGATACGGTGCCGGGCAATGGCACCACCGCGCAGGTCACGCGCTTCGTGAACGTAGGAGAGCTAAAGCCGGACGCGACCATTTCGAACGTGCGGATCTACGAATTCGATTCACAGTTCCGTCTTGCGGACGTGCGCACAGCCGACAGCGGCCGCTACGTACGACCGGGCCAGTGGCTACTCAAGGGCGTGACGGAAACGCAGTTGCACGATGTGGCGCCGGCCGCCGCGACAGCCAAGGACGTGCTCAACCCCGTGTACAAGTCCGCACAAGTTTCGATGCCAGAGTACCCGATGCGCTCCGAGCTAACACCGCAGATCCTGTCGGTGTTGCTGGTTGCGCCGGACCGGATGTCGATGACGAACCTGTTTTCGTACGTGCAGCATTTGCGCGAGAATCACCAGGATCCGCAACGCTATATGATTGCGCTGTGGCGCAAGCTGCTCTATCCGTTCGCAGTATTCGTGATGCTGGTGCTGTCGCTGCCGTTTGCCTACCTGCATACGCGCGCGGGCGTCGTCGGCGTCAAGGTGTTCGGCGGCATCATGCTCGGCATGAGCTTCCAGCTGTTCAACACGCTATTCTCGCACATCGGCACGCTCAACACCTGGCCCGCGCCGTTGACAGCCGCAACACCTGGCCTGATCTATCTTGCGTTGGGATTGCTCGCGCTGCGCTGGGTCGACCGCCACTGACGCCCACGCCGGTGTCATCTCGATAGCCCCACCGTGCCAGTGCGGTGCGTGATCGACCAGGAGTATCGCCATGTCAGCATCAAGCAGCGGATTGATTCTGTTAGGCCACGGCGCGCGTGATTCGCGCTGGGCCGAGCCGTTCGAGCGGGTCGCGTCGCTCGTGCGAGTGCGCCGCCGTGCGCAGCAAGACGAGGGCCCGGTGTCGCTCGCGTTCCTGGAATGGATGGCACCGCCGCTGCAGGCCGCGATTGCAGCACAGGTCGCCGACGGATGTAACCGGATCGTCGTCGTGCCGATGTTTATGGGCCAGGGCGGCCACGTGCAACGCGACTTACCGGCGTTGCTCAGTCAAGCTCGCGCCACCCATCCGCACGTGCACATCGATTGCGCGTCATCCGTCGGCGAGGACGAAGCGGTGTTGCACGCGCTCGCGGGATACTGCGAGCGCGCCCTGCGCGAATCCCGCTGATCTCGTGCAGCCCCCCGCGCGCATGGCTACGCGGCGGTGCGCGCACGACTCATGCAGCAAACTGCAGCGCCGGCAGTGTGACCGGCCATGCCTGCGATGCGGTATCAATGGTTTCGCCTGTACCAAAAGTCTCGCGCGGCGCAAACGCGTCGCCGATCATCAGCAGACTCGGCTGGGATGGGTCGAGCCAAGGCTGTGCGCGACCGTGCGCCATCTCGTCGAGCGTCAATGTCAGCGTACGCTCACGTTCGGTGCTCGCCGCCTCGACGATCGCCACCGGCGTGCGCGGCGAACGGCCGGCATCAATCAGTTGTCGCGCAATCGTCACTGCACTGTCGCGCCCCATGTAGTAGACCAGCGAATCTGCATTGACGCGCTCGCGGACCTCGTCGGACCCGGACGCCCGGCTGTGCGTCGCGAATGCGACGCTGCGCGCGACACCGCGCAGCGTCAATGGGCGGCGCAGCGTCGCCGCGCTGGCCAGTGCAGCGGTGATACCGGGCACAATCTCGTAGTCGATGCCAGCCGCCTCCAGCGCACGGATTTCTTCATCGGCGCGGCCAAACAACATCGGGTCACCCCCCTTGAGCCGCACGACCAGCGCGTGTTCGCGCGCTGCATCGATGATCTGTTTGTTGATGAAATGCTGTGCGCTTGAGCGCTGGCCGCACCGCTTGCCGACCGCCATCTTACGGGCCTGCGGCGCGTGCTCGAGCATACCGGGCTCGACCAGCGCATCATGCAGCACCACATCGGCAATGCCCAGAATGCGGGCGCCGCGCACCGTAATGAGATCCGACGCACCGGGTCCCGCACCGATCAAGTACACCTTGCCCATCATCGTTCCTGTCCGTTCGCGCGATCAATGGCTCACAATGTGATATATCACGCCGAATGGGCACGGATCATGCCAGCGGCGACCGTATGGTGGGTCACGTCGTCGATTAGCACGAACGCCCCGGTACCTGGATGGGTATCATATGTGTCCACAACCACCGGCTTTTGCAGCGTCAATGACACCGTGCCGATATCGTTCATTGCCAATGCGTTCCGCCCGGTGGCATGCGACAATGTATGCACATCGAGCACCCGCTCGATCGCGCTAACGCGCGCAAACACAGTCGCGCTCATCTGCTTGAGCAGGTACTTGCGCTGCGGTGTCAATGGCGCGTCGTCGAACCAGCACAGGTCCGCCTGCAGCTTGCGGGCCGGCGTCGGAACATCGTCCGCGGCAACCAGCGTATCGCCGCGCGATACGTCGATATCCTCGGCCAGACGCACCGTCACGCATTGGCCGGCAAACGCGCGATCGACCGAGGCGGTGCCACCTGGCACCGGCGCGATGATCTCCGCCACGCTCGCCCGGCGCGGGTTCGGCAGCACGGTCACGGTCTGCCCGACCTCAATCTCGCCGGATTCGACGCGCCCCATGTAACCGCGGAAATCATCCGCCTGCGCGCCGTCCTGCCGCGCGACCCACTGCACCGGCAGACGCAACGCCGCGTTCACCTGCGGGTCTACCGGCAGCGACTCCAGCATATCCAGTAGCGGCTCGCCGGCATACCACGGCATGCGCTCGCTCGCGGCGACAATGTTGTCGCCCTTGAGCGCCGAGACCGGCACAAAGCGCACGTTGGCCAGACCCAGCTGCGCGGCCAGCTCGGCGTAAGCATCGCGAATCTGGTTGAAACGTTCCTCGCTGAACTCGATCAGATCCATCTTGTTGATCGCGACGATCACATGCGACAAGCTCAGCAACTTGACGATTGCGCTATGGCGCTTGGTCTGCGGCAGCAGCTGCGTGCGTGCCGCATCGTCCACGCTGACCCGCGTTGCGTCCACCAGGATGATCGCCGCGTGCGCGGTCGACGCGCCAGTCACCATGTTGCGCGTGTATTGTTCATGCCCCGGCGTGTCCGCAATGATGAACTTGCGCTTGGCAGTGGCGAAGTACCGGTATGCCACATCGATCGTGATACCCTGCTCGCGCTCGGCCTCCAGCCCATCGGTCAACAGCGACAGGTCAATGTCCTCGCCGACGGCGCGCTTGTTCTTCGCGCGCGACAGCGCCGACAACTGATCGGACAACACGGCCTTGCTGTCATACAGCAAGCGCCCGATCAACGTGCTCTTGCCGTCATCGACACTGCCGGCGGTAATGAAACGCAGTACGCCGAGGTCTTCAGTCTGGTTCAGGCTCATGGTGTTTTACGTCAATTCGTATCGGGACAGGGAACCGGTGCGGGCGCTCAGAAATACCCTTGCTTCTTGCGCTGCTCCATCGCCGCCTCGCAGGTTTGGTCATCCATTCGGGTCGCGCCGCGTTCGGTGATCTGCGTCACCGCGGTCTCGGCAATGATCTTCTCGACCGTGTCCGCGTCGCTGGCGACTGGGCAGGTGCAACTGATGTCGCCGACGGTGCGAAATCGCACCAGCAAGGACTCGCTAGTCTCTGCGTCGCGCTTGGGCGTGAGCGGCGTGACCGGCACCAGCAGGCCGTTGCGGCGCACGATCTCGCGCTCGTGCGCATAGTAAATCGACGGCAACTCGAGGTTTTCGCGCGCGATGTACTGCCAGACGTCAAGTTCGGTCCAGTTCGAGATCGGGAACACACGCAGGTGCTCGCCTGGATGCAGGCGCGTGTTGAACAAGCTCCACAGCTCCGGCCGTTGCGCTTTCGGGTCCCATTGGCCGAACTCGTCCCGAAACGAGAAAATCCGCTCCTTTGCCCGAGCCTTCTCCTCGTCGCGGCGCGCGCCGCCGATCATCGCGTCGTAGCGGTGTGCGTCGATCGTCTCCAGCAACGTCACCGCCTGCGCGGCGTTGCGCGAATCGGTTTCGCGCCGCAGCCGTACCGTGCCGCGCCGGATCGAGTTCTCGACGTGACCCACCACCAGGTGCGCGCCGATCTGCGCAGCGCGGCGGTCCCGGAATGCAATGACCTCCGGGTAGTTGTGCCCCGTGTCGATGTGCACCAGCGGAAAAGGCAGCTGCGTGCGGCGCCCCGGGCCGAGGCCGAAGGCCTTGAGTGCGAGATGCAGCACGACGACTGAGTCCTTGCCACCTGAGAACAACAGCGCCGGCCTTGCGCATTCGGCCACCAACTCTCGCAGGATATGGATCGATTCCGCCTCGAGCCAATCCAGGTGGTCCATGCGCGTGGCCATGTTGCGGCGGGGAGTGATGTCCGTCGGTTCGAGCAACGTGCTCATAGTCGTCCTTAATGCTTCGATTCGGTTCAAGATTGGGCTGGCGCGCCCGGATGCAGCCCGCACTCCTTCGAGTCGCGGCTTTCCCACCACCAGCGTCCGGCGCGGCTATCCTCGCCAACGCGGATCGCACGCGTGCACGGCTCGCAGCCGATGCTTGGGTAACCGCGCGCATGCAATGGATTGACCGGCACGTCATACGCCTTCAGGTATGCCCAGACATCGGCCTCGGTCCAGTCGGCAAGCGGGTTGTACTTCGCGATGCCGCGCGCCCCATCTTGCTCTCGTTCAGGAAGTTGAGCACGGGTGACCGATTGCTCGCGCCGCTGTCCGGTCATCCACGCTTGCGCGCCAGCCAGCGCGCGATTTAATGGTTCGACCTTGCGAATCTCGCAACACCGCTTGCGCAGCTCAATGCTGTCGTAAAACGCATTCAGCCCATGCTCGCTGACATACGCGTCGACTGCATCCTGCTGCGGATGCCATTGTTCGATGACGTAACCATAGCGCTGCCGGACCTGCTCAATCATGCCGACCGTCTCGGCATGCAGCCGTCCGGTATTCAGCGAGAAGATAATAATCGACCGTTTGCGCGACAGAATCGCGTGGGTCAGTAGCATGTCCTCGGCGGCCAGGCTGCTGGCGAACTTCACACACGTATGGCTCGCCGCAATGGTGGCGAGCAGCGCATCGAGCTTCTCGATGCGCTGCTTGCGTTGCGGCGTGAGCGGCTCGGCGTGTACGAGCGGATCGCGCGGCGCCGCACGCCCGAACGTGACGACGGTTTCGCTCATGACTGGCCCGCCGCGCCCGCGTGGCTGGCCACCGCGGCTTGCACACGGCGCCGGAACAACGGACGCGGCTCGTCGAACGCACCCTGATAGCGCACGCTGAACTCGTCGAACGCCTTCAACGCGTCATGGATGTCCTTGTCCGCGCGCACCGCAAACGCATCGAAGCCGCAGCGTGATAGGTACAGCAGTTGATCGCGCAACACATCACCGATCGCCCGCAGCTGCCCCTTCCAGCCATAGCGCTCGCGCAACAGCCGCCCAATGCTGTAGCCCCGCCCGTCGCGGAACACCGGAAAGTCCACAGCAACCAGCGCAATGTGCTCCAGGTCGTCGGCCAATTCGGCCGGCTCGCTGTCCGGCGCGAGCCACACGCCGCGCTGCGACTTGTCGCGCGCGGCGAGCAACGCACCGCGCTCGGCTTGCCAGTACGACAGCGGCACGATGACGCGGCCCGCCGGCAATGACCGGACGGGCGGCAGCGAACCGTCCTGCGCGGCACGCACGACGCTCCAGTCGTCGTCCACGACCTGGCGTTGTCGGATGATTTTTTCAATGGCTTGGGTCATCTTCCACCTCACGCGTGCGCCGGTTGGCGCGCCGCGTACACCCGTTCCTTGAACGGCGCAATGCCGATCCGCTTATATGTATCGATGAAACGTTCGTCATCGACGCGATGCTCGACGAACGTATCGATCACCTTAGTGATGACCTCCGGCACCTCATCGGCCGCGAAAGACGGCCCGATCACCCGGCCCAATGCCGACGCGTTGCCTTGCTCGCCGCCAAGCGAGACCTGGTACCACTCGGCGCCATCCTTGTCCACGCCCAGAATGCCGATATTGCCGACGTGGTGGTGGCCGCACGAGTTCATGCAGCCGGAGATATTCAACGACAGCTCGCCGAGGTCATACACGTAATCCAGGTCGTCAAAGCGCTGCTGGATTGCCTGTGCAATCGGGATCGACTTCGCGTTGGCCAGCGAACAAAAATCGCCGCCCGGGCAGGCGATGATGTCGGTGAGCAACCCGATGTTCGGCGTGCCGCAGCCGATCTCGCGGGCCTTTCCCCACAGCGTATACAAATCGCCCTTCTTCACGTTCGCCAGGATCAGGTTCTGTTCATGCGACACGCGGAGTTGACCGAAACTGTACGCATCGGCCCAATCGGCAAGCGCTTCCATCTGCGTATCGGTCACATCGCCCGGCGGCTGATATTTCCACATGGCGCCGGGTTTCAATGACAACGTCACCGCGGCATAGCCCGGTACGCGATGAGGGTGCGCATTGCGCTCGACCCAGCGCGCGAATGCTCGGTTCTCCAGCAAGTGCTTTTCGAACAACGCGTCGGTATCGGACAGCTTTTCATACGGGGGCGGCACGAAATGCTGCGCGACGCGCTGCACCTCGTCGCAGGTCAGTGTCGAGGGGCCGTCCTTCAAGTGTTGCCACTCCTGCTCCACCTGCTGCGAGAACTTGTCTTTGCCGAGCGCCTTGACCAGGATCTTGATCCGCGCCTTGAACAAATTGTCGCGACGGCCGAACCGGTTATACACCCGCAGCACGGCCTCACAGTACGTCAGCATGTGCTGCCACGGCAAATCCTCCTTGATGATCGTGCCCAGAATGGGCGTGCGGCCCATGCCGCCACCCACCAGCACGCTGCACACCACCTCGCCCTCGGCGTCGCGCTTTAGATAAATGCCCAGGTCATGCAACTGCACAGCGGCACGATCCTGCGTCGCGCCGGCAACAGCGATCTTGAACTTGCGCGGCAGCCACGCAAATTCGGGATGGAATGTGGACCATTGGCGTAGCAACTCAGCCCATGGACGTGGATCGACAATCTCGTCCGGCGCGACACCGGCGAATTGGTCAGCGGTAATGTTACGGATGCAGTTGCCCGAGGTCTGGATCGCGTGCATCTGCACCGACGCGAGCTTGCGCAGGATCTCTGGCGTTTCCTCCAGTTTGATCCAGTTGAACTGCATGTTCGAGCGCGTCGAGAAATGGCCGTAGCCGCGATCGTGCTCGCGTGCAATGCGCGCCAGCATTCGCAACTGGTCGCTGCGCAGATTGCCGTACGGAATCGCAATACGATGCATATAGGCGTGCCGCTGCATGTACAACCCGTTTTGCAGTCGCAGCGGGCGGAACTCCTCCTCGGTCAGTTCTCCGGACAAACGCCGGCGGACCTGATCGGCATATTGCCGGACGCGCTCGTCGACGATCGTCTGGTCGTACGGGTCGTATTGATACATGTAGGGCCCCAGTCTTTCGTGTGTGTTGCGCGCCGACAGTGCACTGCGCCGGCCCACTCTTCCCGGGTAACATACGCGCCGCCGCCCCGTTCAGATAATCCGCCATTTGCAAAGCACAAAAACAGATATCGATATTGGAAAAGCTGGGGAAATCGTAATAGACTCGCTTTATACGTCAAACGACTAAAAAATTCTGTCTATATGCGGAGGGGTTATATATGAACCTGCATCAGTTCCGGTTCGTGCGCGAGGCCGTCCGTCAGAATTTCAACCTAACCGAGGCGGCTAAAGCCCTGTACACCTCGCAGCCTGGCGTATCGAAGGCGATCATCGAGTTGGAGGACGAACTTGGCGTCGAGATCTTCACCCGGCACGGCAAGCGCGTGCGCTCGTTGACCGAACCTGGCAGGATCATCCTGTCCTCAGTGGAAAAAATCCTGCAAGAAGTCGAAAGCCTAAAAAGAGTCGGAAAAGACTACGCAGCGCAGGACCAAGGCAATTTGGTGATCGCCGCGACCCACACGCAAGCGCGGTATTCATTGCCACAGGCGGTGGCCGAGTTCAAAAAACGGTTTCCAAAGGTGCATCTGTCCATTCTGCAAGGCAACCCGACCCAGGTTGCCGACATGGTCCTGCACGACCAGGCCGACCTGGCCATCGCGACCGAGGCCGTCTCGACGTATAAGGACCTAGTCTCGCTGCCGGCATTCCAGTGGCATCACTTGGCGGTCACGCCACCCGAACATGCGTTGCTTGACAAAAAGCAACAGATCACGCTGGACGATCTCGCGCAATTTCCGTTGATCACCTATGACAACGCGTTCGCGGGGCGCTCGAAGATCGACCAGGCGTTCGCTTTGCACGGACTCACACCGGACATCATCCTCGAGGCGATCGACGCAGATGTCATTAAGACCTATGTCGAACTAGGCCTGGGCGTGGGGATCATGGCCGACGTCGCATTCAACGCAGAGCGCGACCGGCAGCTACGCGCGATTCCCGTTGGTCGCCTGTTCGGCACCAACACCACACGGGTTGCATTAAAACAAGGCACCTACCTGCGCGGCTATGTCTATACATTTATCGAATTGCTCTCGCCGGCGCTGAACCGCAAGTGGGTCGAACAGGCGATGCGGGGCAACGCCAATGCGTATGAAGGGTGAGGTGAGCGAACATCTGCGTTGACATGCTTGCCGAGCGTGCCAAATTGCGACATAATCACGGTTTGCGTCGCGCGGTGACCTCGGTCCTACGCGGATTAGCATCACTCATAGATAGTGAGTGTGAAGTAGTGTTGCAAACTGCTTCACCGTTTTGCCCGGGTGGTGAAATTGGTAGACGCAGGGGACTCAGACCAAATTTGAGCCCTTCAGGGGAAACCCCGGAGGTGAAGCCCGTCAAACTCGGTGAAGGCCCTGGACGCAAGTCCGAGCTAATGCCGAGCCAAGCCTTGGCGCCGAGAGGTGCCTTGGAAGGTGTAGAGAGCAGACGGCGGGCACCTAAGGCCAAAAGGCTAAGGTGAAGGCGTGCTCCAGACCACGAACGTTCTCTCTCGAGAGGGCGGCGGCGAAAGCCGAAGTGGGAAGAAAATCCCCCGCCGCAAGGCGTGCCGGTTCGATTCCGGCCCCGGGCACCAACAGATATTTCGGCTAAGCCGCAGTATTCGGACAAACCCCGTGAGATCAAGGTCTCACGGGGTTTTTCTTTCGTCGGTATTCCAGCTCGACACATGGACTGCCTGCGGCAACCCTTTCCGCGTCACGCTCAACGGCCGATCGACCTCCTCAGGTAGTTTTCCGATGGCAGTGGGCATAAAGCGGCGAGCACCCTGACCATCAGCTCCGCCGGCTCCAGTGCGCGCGCGCATCGAGCACAGCATGGCAATGGCTTGGCCTCATACGCGATTATTTGCTGCACCGCGACAGGTTCGAGGACCGCCTGATGCCGCTGCGTCGGTTTTGCCGCGGCGGCGTGAAGCACCAGGCAGGCTGACGCGGACAATGGGCTCGGCGCTGCTAAGCTGTCGCGCCTTGCGGCGTTTTCGGCCAGACCTTAACCGTCACGATTCGCGGACCGACTCGTTCGTTGACGGTGATTAGGCATGAGCCGAAGTCCACGCTCTGCCCCTGCTGCGGTAATTCGCCCAGTTTGTCCAGGATCATGCCGCCGACCGACTCGGCCGACTGCTCACCAAAATCCACGCCCAGCAGGTGCTCGAGCGAAACGATCGACAGGCTGCCGCGACCGATCACGCTGCCATCCGGCTGCCGTTGCCATTCAACGTCAGTTGCGCGCGTATCGTCCCGGATTTGGCCCACCAGCGCTGCAAGCAGGTCCGGCAACGTGACGAAGCCGACCGGCTTCAGCCCGGGACGCCCGATCACCGCAAAGTGAGGCGCACCCGAGCGAAAGCGCCGCAGCAGTTCGAGCGCGGGCATCTCAGGCAACACCTCGAGCACGGGGCGCGCGAGTTCGCGCAGGTCGCGCGATGTATGCCCTTCGAGACGACGAAACAGCAAGTCTTTCACATCGACCATGCCAAGCACCTTGTCGCCGCTTTCGTCGAAGAGCGGATACCGACTGTAGCGGCTCTTTGCCGCCAACGCCAGATTCGCGTCGAATGACAGACTCACGTTGAAGCTCACCGCGTCGCGCAGCGGACGCATCAGGTCGGATGCGGTCAGTTCGCCGAACTCCAGCGAGTGCGACAACGTACTAAGCTCGTCGCTCGAGAACTGCCGATGGGACCGACTCGCACGCACGATCAGCTTCAGCTCGTCACGACCATACGGGGCTTCAGCCTGCCCGGCGTCCGACAGGCCAAACCACGCGAGCATCCGGTTCGAGCTAACATTGAGCAGTGCAATGGCCGGATACATGATCCAGTAGAACAGGTATAGCGGCACGGCGGTCAGCAGGCCGGCGCGCTCCGGCATCCGGATGGCGAGCGATTTCGGCGCAAGCTCGCCCGCTACGATATGCAGGAACGAAATGATCAGGAACGCCAGCGCCAGCGCGATTGCGTCGGCAAGCGGCGGCACGATTTGCAGCATGCCGAACAGCGGGGCTAACAAATGGGCAAACGCCGGCTCTCCCAACCAGCCCAGGCCGAGCGATGCAAGCGTGATGCCGAGTTGGCAGGCTGACAGGTAAGCGTCCAGATGGGCATGCACGCGCGACAATACGCGGCCCCGCCAGCCATATTGCCGGGAAATGGCCGCTACCCGCGTGCCGCGCAGCTTGACCAGCGAGAATTCCGCGGCAACGAAGAAACCATTGAGAAAGACCAGCAGCAGGGCAGCAACAAACGCGAGAAATGTCTGCATCAGAAAAATCGAACCAGCTCACCGACGCGCGGGAACAAAGGGCCATTGTATGTCAGCAAGGTGACGATGTCGGATCGGCCTGACGCACAAGTGTTGCGCACTCGCTCACACGGGGCCCGCCATCGGCAAGCCGCGACGCGCCGGTGCGCGGGCACGCGATAACGGGCGCAGTCTACATCGACCGCAGCGGACGATGGCATTGTTAGAATCCCGACGCATGAACCTCGAAAGCATTCTTTTTTCCCAAGGCTTCGGATCGCGGCGCGAGTGCAGAGCGCTCGTCATCCGAGGCGCAATCACGATTAACGAGCAACGCTGCGATGATCCGAATGCCGTCTTCGAGACGGCGGGGCTGGTGTTCCACGTGCACGGCGTACGCTGGGAGTATCGGCACAAGGCCTATCTGGTCTTGCACAAACCCCCCGGGTATGAGTGCTCACACGCGCCGCAGCACTATCCGAGCGTTTATAGCCTACTTCCCCCTGCGCTGATCACGCGCGGCGTGCAATGCGTGGGCCGCCTCGATGCGGATACGACGGGCCTGTTGTTACTCTCCGACGATGGGGCCTTTATCCATCGGCTGGGCTCGCCCAAGCGCAAGATACCGAAGACGTACGTCGCCACCACGCGCCATCCAGTGCAGGACACTCAGCTTAATGCGCTGCGTCAGGGAGTGCAGCTGCACGGCGAGCCGGCGGTGAGCGAGGCACGCTCGGCACGGCGGCGCGATGAACGCACGATCGAATTGGTGCTCACCGAGGGAAAGTACCACCAGGTCAAGCGGATGATTGCCGCCGCGGGCAACCGTGTCGAGCAACTCCATCGCGAGGCCATCGGGGGGTTCGTCCTGCCCGCGTCGCTCGCGCAGGGGCAGTGGCAGTGGCTCGAAACCAAAGAACTGGGCATGTTGACGGGATAAAGCGAACGGCATAACCGATCTTCGGCACCCTGGCAAGCTGCGGACCTTCCTGTACGCGTCAGCTCGGGCGTGCCGCTGCTGCACTGCAACATGCTTTCCGCAGTCATGTGTCTATACTGATAAATAAGGACGCCATCGGGCGTATGCTGTGGAGGACGGCACCATGATCACCGGCGACACCTTCGAGATCACCTATATGATGATTGCGTTCGCACTGCTTGGCGCAATACTGATTGGGGCCCTGCTGACCGCGCTTCATCTCAAGCGTAAGTACCATCCCAACTTGATCGGCGCGATCCTTGGCGCACTGCTGTGTTTCGCGATCATCGAGGCCATGCCGATGCTCGCGTTGTGAACAGCGCTCAACGGTGCACACTCGACAATTGGCGCGCATGCTCGCGCAAAAAGTCTTCGACACTCGGGTAGCGCAACTTGACCGAGAGTTCATCGCGCAAACGTTGGTTGGCCAGGCGGCGGGATTCGCGCATAAACGATAACAATGCCGCGTCGAGCGTGGCCTCGGCCTGTTGCCGGGTGATGCGCGGCACCGGGCGCAATCCGCATGCGTGAGCGATACGGTCGAAATACTCGCCCATTTTCCAATGCGTAGCGTCGACCGCATGAACGACGCGCTGCGGACGGCCGCGGAATAACGCCCGAACCGTGATAGCGGCGAGGTCGTCCGCATGGACGTGACCGGTATAAACGTCGTCCACATCGCACAAAGCCGGCGTACCGCGTCGCAGCCGCTCCACGGGCAACCGCTCGATGGCATAGATCCCGGGCACCCTGAGAACCGACACCTTGACAGATCCTCGTGAGCCAGCGCGACGCAATTGGCGCTCGGCCGATACACGGCGCACCGCGCGCGCGTTGACCGGCCGCACGGGCCACGTCTCATCGATGAGCGCACCATTGCAATCGCCGTAGACCCCTGTGGTGCTCAGATAGACAATGCGTACTGGCGGCGGCTGGCGCAGCGGGCCCGGCGGCCAACGTCGGTGCCGCACAGCGCGCGGTGACCGCTCGGGTACAATGGCGTTCTCGGTCATGAGGCGCCCGACAATCGCATGCGTGCTGCCTACGGCGCGACGCGTGACGATGCGCTGCGTACCCATGGCGACGCGCGGTGCACGGGCAGCGTGCCGCAGACCCCGCCGCGCACCCAACGCAGCCAAGAGCGCAGCGGTGCGGCAATCTGTCGCACCATAGGCTTGCGGCGGCGCCAAATGTAGCATTTCTCGCGCCACGCGTGCGGCGCGCGCCAGCGAACGCCGGTCGTCGAGATCGCCAAGCAGCGGCACGAGCCCGGCCGAGCGCAGCGATGCGAAACGTGCCGGCTGGGTCGTCAGGGCGAACACGCGAAAGCGTTCGCGCAGCCATGCCGCGCAGCGCAATCCGACATCGCCACAGCCGACCACCAGGATGCGGGGGCGGCCAAAAGCACGGCGGCGCGGCAGCCCGGCCCGCCACCCAGGCGCACCACCGCCGCTGCGCCCAGGCGACGCGGCGGTGGAAACCGTGGCCACTGCATGCGGCGCCGTGGCACACCATTGGAAAGATCGGCTGGAAAAGGTCATTGGGTGCATTGTAGCGGGCCGGCCGATCCAACGTTTTTGTTATTACTCGATTGAACTATGGTATTCAACGTAACGATCCGACAGAGCGGCAAGCAATTCCAAGTCGAAGCCGACGAACCGGTTCTAACCGCGGCGCTGCGTCAGGGCATCGGCTTGCCGTACGGCTGCAAGAACGGCGCATGCGGCTCATGCAAGGGCCAACTCGTGAACGGCAGTATCGAGCAGCGTTCGCATTCGTCATCGGCGCTGTCGAACGACGAAAAAACCCGCGGCATGGCGCTATTTTGCTGCGCCACCGCGCAATCGGACCTAGAAATCGATATCCGTGAGATCGCCGGCGTGGGCGACATGCAGGTCAAGAAGCTGCCGTGCCGCGTCAATGCACTGGAGCGCGTGGCGCACGACGTGATCGTGCTTAAGCTGCAACTGCCGGCCAATGAACGGCTGCAATATCTGGCGGGCCAGTACATCGAGTTCATCCTGAAGGACGGCACGCGCCGCAGCTATTCCATGGCGAGCGCACCACACCATGAAGGCCCGCTCGAGCTGCATATCAGGCACATGCCGGGCGGCGTGTTCACCGACCACGTGTTCGGTGCGATGAAGGAACGCGATATCCTTCGCTTCGAGGGCCCGCTCGGCACGTTCTTCCTGCGCGAGGACGCCGACAAACCGATCGTGCTGCTCGCATCGGGAACAGGCTTTGCGCCCATCAAGGCGATCATCGAGCATGCGATCTTCAAGGGCATCACACGGCCCATGACGCTGTACTGGGGCGGCCGCCGGCGCAACGATCTGTACCTGGCAAGCCTGGCCGAGCAATGGGCGCGCGAAGTGCCCGGCTTCAAGTTCGTGCCGGTGCTCTCCGAACCCGATCCGGCCGACGGCTGGCAGGGCCGCACGGGTTTCGTTCATCGTGCCGTCGTCGAGGATCTGCCAGACTTGTCCGGGTACCAGGTATATGCTTGCGGCGCCCCAGTGATGGTCGAGGCCGCGCAGCGCGATTTCACCGCGCATCACGGCTTGCCGGCCGACGAGTTCTATGCGGACTCGTTCACCAGCGCAGCAGATCTGGCAAACGCGGTCTGACCAGGTCGCATGGCGGTGGGCCCGCATCAAGCTTCGTGTCGAGCAAGTGCAATGCAATTTCCGGTTTACAATCGGCGCTTGCGTCGCGTATTCTTCGCGGATGATTCGCGCTCAAGCCCATCTCCGACGTCGCCGCTCGCTGCTTCCATAGGGAAGCCGCTGGCTCGTTACGGACTGTCGCGCTGAATTACCGCGCACCGGATTACCAAGCCACGGACTTCCGTGGCTTTTGTTTTTTCCGGATCCTTTGCCCCGTTGATCGTTGCGTGCGATCGCATTCCCGTTGAGCGGAGAGACTTGCCATGAATTTTCAGGATTATCCAATTCAGTCGCTGATGTACATCACCGACCGTCCCGACATCGTTTTCACGCACGGCAACGGATCGTGGCTACACGACAACAACGGCAAGCGCTATTTGGACTTCATCCAGGGCTGGGCGGTCAATGCGCTCGGGCACTGCAACGACGCGATGATCGACGCGCTGAACCGGCAGGCGCGACGGTTGATCAACCCGAGCCCAGCGTTCTACAACGAGCCGATGGCGCGGCTGGCGAAGCTGCTGACCGACAACAGTTGCTTTGACAAAGTGTTCTTCGCCAACAGCGGCGCCGAAGCTAATGAAGGGGCGATCAAGCTCGCACGCAAATGGGGCCGCAAGTTCAAGGGCGGCGCATACGAGATCATCACGTTCAACCATGGCTTTCACGGCCGCACGCTGGCAACGATGTCGGCAAGCGGCAAGCCCGGCTGGGACACGCTGTACGCGCCGCAGGTACCCGGCTTTCCGAAGGCCGAGTTCAACGATATCGGCTCTGTCGAGAAGCTGATCACCGACAAGACTGTTGCGGTGATGCTCGAGCCGATACAGGGCGAAGCCGGCGTGGTTCCCGCGTCGCGCGAGTTCATGCAGCAATTGCGGGCCCTCACGCGCGAACGCGGCGTGCTGCTGATCGTCGACGAGGTGCAAAGCGGCTGCGGCCGCGCTGGCACGCTGTTCGCTTATCAGCTCAGCGGCATTGAGCCGGACATCATGACGCTGGGTAAGGGTATCGGCGGCGGCGTGCCGCTGGCCGCGTTGCTCGCCCGAGATGAGATTGCGTGCTTCGAAGCCGGCGACCAGGGCGGCACCTATAACGGCAACCCGTTGATGACCGCGGTCGGCGAAGCGGTGATATCGCAGCTGGTCGCGCCGGGCTTTCTCGAGCGCGTGCGCGAGAACGCCCGCTACCTGAGCGATCGGTTGCTTGCGCTGTCTGACGCGCGCGGGCTGGCCGGCGAGCGCGGCGAAGGCATGCTGCGCGCGTTGCTGCTCGGCCGGGACGTCGGGCCACAAATCGTCCAAAAAGCACGCGAACTGGCGCCGGAAGGACTGCTGCTCAATGCCGCCCGCCCTAACCTGCTGCGCTTCATGCCGGCATTGAACGTGACGCGCGCCGAGATCGACCAAATGTTCACGATACTCGACAACGTGCTGGACCAGGTGCTGTGAGTCCGAGGGGCGACGCCGGCATGCGGGCCGGCGCCGGCCCGAAGCGCCGGGCGGGCATGAACGCCCGGCCGGCGCGCGGCTGGCTCACTCGCCGAGGTAGGCGACGCGCACCTTCGGATCATCCAGCATCTGTTTGGCGTCGCCGGACATCGTGATCGCGCCGGAGTCCATCACGTAGCCGCGGTTGGCTGCTTGCAGCGCAAGGCGGGCGTTCTGCTCGACCAGCAACACCGTCATGCCTTCCGAGGAAATCGCCCGCACCACCTCGAAGATCTTCTCCACCATGATCGGCGACAGGCCCATCGACGGCTCGTCGAGCAACAGCAGCTTGGGCCGCGACAACAGCGCACGCGCCATCGCCAGCATCTGCTGCTCGCCACCCGAAAGTGTGCCCGCCCACTGCGTGGCGCGCTCCTTCAGGCGCGGGAAAAAACCGAACATGCGCTCCACATCGGCCTTGATGCCATCCGAGTCGGTACGCAGATACGCGCCCATCTGCATGTTTTCCAGGATCGACATACGCGCGAAGATGCCTCGGCCCTCCGGCACCATCGCCAAACCCCGCTTGAGCAATTCGTGCGTGGGCACGCCCTTGATCGACTGCCCCCGGTAGAGGATATCGCCACCAGCCCATTCCTTAATCCCGGTGATCGCCTTCATCGTCGTGGTCTTGCCCGCGCCGTTGGCACCGATCAGCGCGACCAGCTCACCCTGCTCGACCTTCAGGTCCACTCCCTTGACCGCCTGGATACCCCCATAGGCCACCTGCAGTCCCTTGATCTCCAGCATTGCCCCATTCATTGCGTTCACGTCGCTCGTCGCCATCTCAATGCACTCCTGCGCCTAGATAGGCTTCGATCACTTTCGAATCCTTGCGCACGTCCTGCGGCAGGCCATGCGCGATGACCTTGCCGTAATCCAGCACTGTCATGCGGTTGCACAAGTGCATCACCAGCTTCACGTCGTGCTCGATCAACAGGATGGTCTTGCCATCGTCGCGGATCTTCTCCAGCAGTCCCGTGAGTTCGACTTTCTCGGTCGCGTTCATCCCCGCGGCTGGCTCGTCCAGGGCGAGCAGCTTCGGGTCGGTCGCCAGCGCCCGTGCGATCTCCAGCCGCCGCTGGTGACCGTATGACAAATTGCGGGCCGTGTAGTCGGCATACTGCAGCACGCCCACATAGTCCAACAATTCCAGCGCGCGCTCCTTGATCTCGCGCTCTTCCTGCCGCTCGGCCGGCGTTTGCAATATTGCGCCGATCAAGCCGTGGCGCGTACGCACGTAACGCCCGACCATTACGTTCTCCAGCGCCGTCATCCCGCCGAATAGCCGGATGTTCTGGAACGTGCGCGCGATGCCGGCCTTGGCCACCTGGTAGACCGCGGTTGGCGTGTACGGACTGCCGTCCAGCACGAACTCGCCCGAATCTGGCGTGTACAACCCGGTAATCACATTGAAAAACGTGGTCTTGCCCGCTCCGTTCGGGCCGATCAGCCCATAGATCTCGCCCGAGCGCACCTCCAGCCCGACATCGGACAGTGCCTGTAGGCCGCCAAAGCGCTTGTTGACGCCCTTCACGGATAGCCGAAGCGTTTGTTCACTCATTGCTGTTGACTCCGTGTCTACAGGTGCGTTACGCACGCAAGGCCTTTTTGCCGTTGCGCCGCGCGGTCTTGATGAGCTTGTCCTCATGCTTAGCCGCCGGCCACAATCCTTCCGGCCGATACAGCATGATCACCACCATCGCCAGACCGTACAGCAACTGCCGGATCACTTCCGTGTCAAGGATTTGATGACCAAAGATTGCGTTCTGCAACGGTCCCATTGTCGAGCGCAGGAATTCCGGGAATACCGCAAGCAGCACCGCCCCGAGGATCACGCCGGGAATATGCCCCATGCCGCCGAGCACCACGCACGCGAGCACCACCACCGATTCCCAGAAGGTGAACGACTCCGGCGACACGAATCCCTGGAATGCACCGAACATCGCGCCGGACAGCCCACCGAATGAGGCGCCCATGGCGAACGCCAGCAACTTCACGTTGCGTGTGTTAATGCCCATCGCCTTCGCGGCGATCTCGTCTTCCCGGATCGCAGCCCAGGCGCGGCCGATACGCGAGTGCTGCAGTCGCGTGCAGACAAAGATCACAAACAGCGAACAGAGCACGAACAAGTAGTAATACAGGTAGACCGACGGGAATTCGACGTCGAGCAGTTCGTGGGTCTGCGCGAGATTGAAGCCGCCGATCTGCACCGGATCGATCCCCGTGATGCCCTTCGGACCGTTGGTCACGTTTACCGGGCGATCCATGTTGTTCATGAAGATCCGCACGATTTCACCAAAGCCCAGCGTGACGATCGCCAAGTAGTCGCCCCGCAGACGCAACGTCGGTGCGCCGAGCAACACGCCGCACACGGCGGCCAAGGCCATCGCCACCGGCACGATCAGCAGAATCGATACGTGCAGCCCGCCGGGCGCCAGATGCGCGATCCACTCGAATTGGCTGGTGAGATGGGGTGAGGACAGCAGTGCGGCCGTATAGGCACCCACGGCATAGAATGCGATGTAGCCTAAGTCCAGCAGTCCGCAGAATCCCACCACCACGTTCAGCCCCAACGCCAGCATCACGTACAGCATCGCGAAGTCCAGCACACGCACCCAATAAGGCCCGCCCACGGCGCCAATGAGCAGTGGCGCGCAGACAACCAGCGCTGTCACCAGCAGCATGACCCCATGGTTCTTAGCCGTCTTCGTGACCAGAATCCGTGTCGGGGACGGCTCGATAGGTTGAATGGAAGTCATATTAAGTGCTCCTCAAGACGTGTCAGGCACGATCGGCAACGCGCTCGCCCAACAAGCCGGACGGACGCAAGACCAGCACGAGGATCAGCACCACGAACGCAAACACGTCTTGGTAGTTACTGCCGATCACTCCGCCGGTGAAATCACCGATGTAGCCAGCGCCCAGTTGCTCAATCAGCCCCAGCAGCACGCCCCCCACCATGGCGCCGCCCAGATTACCAATGCCCCCCAGCACCGCTGCCGTGAATGCCTTTAAGCCCGGGATGAAGCCCATGTAGAAGTGCACGTTGCCGTACTCGGAGGCGATCATCGCGCCAGCCAGGGCAGCCAGCGCCGAACCAATCATGAACGTCGCCGAGATCACGAAGTTCGGGTTCACGCCCATCAAGCTGGCCACATTCGGGTTCTCCGCGACCGCGCGCATTGCTCGTCCGAGCTTGGTCTTGTGCACCAGCAGCAGCAGAGCGACCATCACGACAAATGCCGTGACGATGATCACCACTTCTGTGGGTGAGATCACGGCGCCGGGCGACGTATCGGTGGCCTTGATGACATTGATCGGATCGGTGGAAATCAACTGCGGAAACGACAACGGATTGCGTCCCCAAATGACCATCGCTAACGTCTGCAACAGAATGGAAGCGCCGATGGCGGTGATCAGGGGAGCCAGCCGCGGCGCACGACGCAGCGGCCGGTACGCCACCTTCTCGATCGTGAAACCGAGGCACGCACAGACGGCCGCGGCGATCACCAGTGCAAGGACCAGCGTGAGCACGTTGCCTAGTCCGGGGAAGTGCGCTTGCAGCACGCTGACCGCCGAAAGCGCGACCATCGCGCCCACCATCAATACGTCGCCATGCGCGAAGTTGATGATGCCCAGAATCCCGTACACCATCGTATAGCCCAGCGCGATCATCGCGTAGACGCTGCCCAGCACCAGACCATTCAAGATCTGTTGGATAAAAATATCCATCGAATGCTCCTTGGACCGTACGCCACGGACCGCAACCTGGCCGTAGGTGACGGCGTGACGATGCGAAGCGCGCGGTGCTCCTGGTACCCCAATGAACCGGTAAAGGTCTGCCGCCGACGACATTGGCGTATTCGTCATGAAAATACGTCAATTGGCGTGGCGGATACGAAAACGGCACCGAGGATTAGCCCGGTGCCGCAGCGTTATACGCCGTTGTCAACAAGTTCGATATGGCGCATTACCTCGCTGTAGTCAGTGAGCCGCACACGACCTGGCGCCGAGGTCTGCCTGTGGGCAACGGCCCAAAAACCGTTGCGCACGCATAACCCGCGACGGGCGGGCTCGATGCCGATGGCTCGATGAGCCACTTGGATAGTGTTTAAGTGACAGACCAATTTCGTCAATGGACAACTCATTTTCTGCCCCGTGCGAATCGCGGCCCCACTTTCCGAATATGACGCTGCGGCCAAATCCGCCAGTCTTCGTTTCATCCTGCTGCGTGCGATCGGTGTACGCCGCAAGCGCGTCCCGGATACAGTGCCAACCAATCGGTCCCCCATGAAGAGGTCTTCCGCGCCTTACAGCAAGACGACTTTCGTCCCTGAACAGGTCACGAAACGCGCGCATTGTAACTCCGTTTTTGCAGTGGCCAATATTCAAAACCACGCCTGATTTGGCGAAGTGCATGCGCCGGCCGCGTCGGCGAAAGACGAAGGCTGCCATTAATACTGACATCGCATATACCTAGCCAGTATCCATTCATGGATTGAGGTAAGCCGTGTCAAAAAACCCTGTTTCACGATGAAACTGGAACCCGAGCTGCGCGGCGCTTTCATGGCCGAGGCC
Organism: Burkholderia sp. b14; assembly: GCF_900156195.1. Taxonomy (NCBI): domain Bacteria; kingdom Pseudomonadati; phylum Pseudomonadota; class Betaproteobacteria; order Burkholderiales; family Burkholderiaceae; genus Burkholderia; species Burkholderia sp. b14. The sequence continues at coordinate 2,367,499 of NZ_FTPJ01000003.1, read as the reverse complement.
AAAGCAACGCACCACCCGGCGTCCCAAGTGGTGCGCGATCTAATGCGCGATTTCGTCCAGCGCCAACGCGAAGCGCGGGAGTACGATGCATTTTTAGGCGTCGCCCGCGATCTCATGGTGAACACAGCACCCATGCGGCGGCGAAGCCCCGTTGACTGCATAAGAGGCCGCACGCAAAACTTTGCGCGCGTCGACGCCGCCTCAGGCGCAAGACGGCGCCGCGATGGCTCAGACTTGTAGCGCCAGCCCTTTGGGCAACGGGAAGGAAACATTTTCCTGGACGCCATCCAGCGTCCGGACTTGGCAAGCACCCAATTGACGCAACCGCTCAACGACTGCCTGTGCCAGTGCCTCGGGTGCCGAGGCGCCCGCCGTCACGCCGACGCGTTGTTTGCCGTCCAGCCAGGCAGGATCGATTTGCTCCGGCGCATCGACCATGTAGGCCGGCACGCCCCGCTTTTCCGCCACTTCGCGCAGGCGGTTCGAGTTGGAACTGTTCGGGCTGCCGACGACGATCACGACGTCGCACTGCGGCGCCATGAATTTCACCGCATCCTGCCGGTTCTGCGTCGCGTAGCAGATGTCTTGCTTTTTCGGCTCGCGAATGGCGGGAAAGCGCGCCTTCAGCGCGCCGATCACCTCCATTGCATCGTCAATCGACAGCGTGGTCTGCGTCACGTACGCAAGCCGGTGGGGATCGGCGACCTCTAGCGCAGCGACATCCGCCGCGGTCTCGACTAAGTGCATGCCTGCATTGGCCTGCCCCATCGTACCTTCAACCTCCGGGTGACCGCGATGGCCAACCATCACGATCTCGCAACCTTCAGCACGCAGCTTGGCCACCTCCATGTGCACCTTGGTGACCAGCGGACAGGTGGCGTCAAAGACCCGCAATCCTCTGTCAAGCGCGCGGGCCCGCACTGCCTTTGGCACCCCGTGCGCGCTAAATATCAGCGTCGCACCGTGCGGGACGTCGTCGAGCGATTCAACGAATACCGCGCCCTTGCGACGCAGGTCGTCCACGACATAGGCGTTATGCACGATCTCGTGACGCACATAGATCGGCGAACCGAACAGCGTCAACGCACGCTCGACGATCTCGATCGCCCGGTCGACTCCCGCGCAGAACCCACGCGGCTGTGCCAGTAATATTTCGCTCGGGTATTCGGTGGTTGCGGTCATGGCGCTTCCTACAGGATGCCGATGATCTGGACCTCAAAGGTCAGATGCTGGCCGGCCAGCGGGTGGTTGAAGTCGAACAGCGCGTACGTCTCGCCGACCTCCTTGAGCACGCCGGCATAGCGCGCCCCGCTGGGCGCGTTGAATTCGACCAAATCACCCGGAGAGAAATCCTCGTCGATCATCGAATTTTCACGCAGCGTGGCTAGCGAGACCTTCTGCACCAGTTCTGGATTACGCAAGCCGAATGCCTGCTCCGGCGTCAGCCGGATGGTCGAGTGGTGTCCGACCTTCATGCCGAGCAGAATGTCCTCCAGAGGTCCCGCGAGCTGTCCCGCGCCGAGCAACAGCGTCGCGGGCTTGTCGTCGAACGTGTTGACGATGTCCGCGCCCCCCTCCAGCGAAAGCCGGTAGTGCAGCGTGACATGGGAACCGGGCTTCACCTCGGAAATATCAATGATGCTCATGCGCAAGTTTTGAATACCGCGCGTCGCGGGCTGCGACCACGCAAGCTGTCATTGTAAGCCACCGCAGCGACACCAACATGGAGGTTAATCAATGCAATCCGGAACCGACGACTCGACGGCGCGCCGACATGTGCCGATCCCGATCCGCCAATGGCCGGAAAACGAGCGGCCACGGGAGCGATTGTTCGTTGCCGGCGCGAGTGCCCTGACCGATGCGGAGTTGGTCGCGCTGTACCTGGGCAGCGGCATTCGCGGACGCGATGCGGTCGGACTGGGTCAGCAATTGCTAGCGCGCTTCGGCTCATTGCGCGGGTTGTTCAGCGCGTCCCATGACGAGCTGATTCAAGTCACCGGCGTCGGACCGGCAAAGATTGCGCGGTTGCAGGCGGCCACGGAGATCGCACGACGCGCACTGGGCGAGCAGTCGCGCGAGCAGGCGACGCTGGATCGCCCCGAGATCGTCGAAGACTATCTGCGACTGATGATTGGCACCCGGCCCTATGAGGTGTTTGTTTGCTTGTTCCTCGACACCCGACTGCGTATGATCCATGCGGAAGAACTCTCTCGCGGCTCGTTGTCGCATGCTGCGGTCTATCCGCGCGAAGTCGTCAGACGCGCGCTGCAGACCAACGCCGCCGCGTTGATCATCGCGCATAACCATCCATCCGGCGCGGCGCAGCCCAGTGCGGCGGACCTGTCGATGACACGCACGCTCAAGGATGCGTTGTGCTTAATGGACGTCAAGCTGCTCGATCATTTCATCGTGACATCGGACACTATTTTGTCACTCGCGCGCCACGGACTGCTATAGCCGGGCGCGCGCGGCAGTCAGTGCGGATGACACAAACAGGTTGATTTTTCTTGTCTTTTTCTGCTAGGATTGCGGTTTGCCCGTACCACCCCTTTCGTATCACCCGAATTTAAGCGTATTAGGAGTGCTCTGATGGCACGCAAATGTCAAGTTACTGGGAAAGCGCCGATGGTCGGCAATAACGTTTCCCACGCGAACAACAAGACCAAGCGTCGCTTCCTCCCGAACTTGCAAAGCCGCCGGTTCTGGGTGGAAAGCGAAAATCGCTGGGTGCGACTGCGCGTTTCGAACGCGGGCCTGCGCCTGATCGACAAGAATGGCATCGATCCCGTGCTCGCAGACCTGCGTGCGCGCGGTGAAGCTTAAGGAGCTGCGACATGGCCAAAGGCGCTCGCGACAAGATCAAGCTGGAATCGACGGCCGGAACCGGTCACTTCTACACCACGACGAAGAACAAGCGCACGATGCCCGAAAAGATGGCGATCATGAAGTTCGACCCGGTCGCGCGCAAGCACGTCGAATACAAGGAAACGAAGATCAAATAATGGATCTATGGGGCCTCCGATTGGTCCGCCGATCGGAAGTTCAATGTCTCTCGAGACTGTAGAGCCTGACGAAGAGCAAAAGACCCCGAACTCCGGGGTCTTTTGCTTTTTGCACGTCGTGTCGCATCGGGGTATGCTCCTTCGTTTCGGCGTATGGGTCCGGACCCGTCACGTAGGGTATGAGGAGATTATCCCAATGAATTTCGACGTCGTCATCGTCGGTAGTGGACTGGCCGGGCTAAGTGTGGCGCTGAACCTGGCGCCCACTTGTCGGGTCGCCGTCATCGCAAAGCGAGCCCTGTCCGACGGTGCTAGCGACTGGGCGCAAGGTGGCATCGCAGCCGTGCTGGACTCGGCAGACAGCATCGACAGCCATGTCCGCGATACGCTAGTCGCCGGCGCAGGCCTATGCGACGAACCCGCGACGCGCTTCATCGTCGAGAACGCACGCGCGGCGATCGAATGGTTGATCGGCGAAGGCGTGCCGTTCACCCAGGACGATAACGCCGAATTGGGGTTTCACCTGACGCGCGAAGGCGGACACAGCCATCGGCGCATCATTCACGCGGCTGATGCCACCGGCCATGCGGTGCTGTCGACACTCATCGAACAAGCCCGTCAACGCCCGAACATTGCCCTGCTTGAGCATCACTGCGCGATTGACCTGGTCACGTCCGACCGGCTCGGGTTGCCGGGCCGGCATTGCTTCGGGCTGTACGTGCTCGACATTGACAGCGGCAAGACACTGACGATCGAGACACCGCACACCGTGCTAGCCACCGGCGGCGCCGGCAAAGTCTATTTATACACGACGAACCCAGATACCGCGACCGGCGACGGCATTGCGATGGCCTGGCGGGCTGGTGCACGGGTGGCGAACATGGAGTTCATCCAATTCCATCCGACCTGCCTGTACCATCCGTATGCCGGCTCATTTCTCATTTCCGAGGCGGTGCGCGGCGAAGGCGGATTGCTGAAGTTGCCGGACGGCACCCGCTTCATGCCGCAGTATGATGAGCGCGCGGAATTGGCACCACGCGACATCGTCGCCCGTGCAATTGACTTCGAAATCAAGAAGCGCGGTATCGATTGCGTCTATCTCGATATCAGTCACCAACCGGCTGCATTCCTGCGTGAGCACTTTCCGACAATCCTCGCCCGATGCCAGCAGTTCGGCATCGATATCACGCGTGCCCCGATCCCCGTCGTGCCGGCTGCCCACTACACGTGCGGCGGCGTCGTGACCGACCTGGCCGGCCGAACCGATCTCACCGGACTCTACGCAGTCGGCGAAACCGCCTATACGGGCTTGCATGGCGCCAACCGGCTTGCAAGCAATTCGCTGCTGGAGTGCCTGGTGATCGGCAGGGCCGCGGCGCGAGCCATCGAAAACGTGGGGTTTCATGCCGCGCACCCTCTCACATTGCCGCAGTGGGACGAGAGCCGCGTGTCCGATGCTGACGAAGAGGTCGTCGTGGCTCACAACTGGGACGAGGTGCGGCGGCTGATGTGGAACTATGTCGGCATCGTGCGAACCGACAAGCGGCTGGCACGGGCGAAGCACCGACTGGCGCTGCTGCGCGATGAGATCCACGAGTACTATGCGAATTTTCGTATCAGCCGTGACCTGCTCGAGTTGCGCAACCTGGTCGATGTTGCATTGCTGATCGTCGACAGCGCCCGCTCCCGGCTCGAAAGCCGCGGTTTGCATTTCAGCCGCGACTGGGAGCAGGCATTGCCTAAAGCGCTGCCAACGGTGCTGAGCCCGAAGCGATTCCGCCACCGCTCAATCTGATCGCCCGCGGCTACGTCCGCCGCAGTCCGGCGCCGAGTGCTACGCGCGATCGAGGATTCGCATCGAATAGTCGCTCGCGCGCACATCCTTGGTCAGTGCGCCAATCGATATTCGATCCACGCCGGTCGCCGCGATATCGCGCACCGTGTCCAAGCCGACGCCCCCAGAGACCTCAAGCAGAGCCCGATGATCGTTCAGTGCAACCGCATCACGCATCATGTCCAGCGTGAAGTTGTCCAGCAACACCGATTGAGCACGATGTGCCAGCGCCACCTGCAGCTGTTCGAGCGTCTCAACCTCGATCTGCACCGGCACACTCGCCTGCAACGCATGCGCGGCCTGCAACGCGGCGGCGACACCGCCCGCGGCTGCAATATGATTTTCCTTAATGAGGATGCCGTCATACAGCGCCAGCCGCTGGTTGTCGCCGCCGCCGACCCGAACGGCATATTTTTGCGCCAGCCGCAGGCCAGGCAGCGTCTTGCGCGTATCGAGAATCCGCGCCCGGGTGCCGGCTATCGCCTCGACATATCGACGCGTGGCCGTCGCGACGCCGGACAGCAACTGCAGAAAATTCAAGCCACTGCGCTCGGCCGTCAGCAGCGCGCGCGCGGGGCCTCGCAACGAGCACACTGGCGTATCGGCGTGCATCCATTCGCCTTCACGATAATGCCATGACAGTTCGATGCGGGCATCGACACTGCGCATCACTTCGACAAACCAAAGTACACCGCATAGCACGGCGGGCTCACGCACGATGATCCGGGCGTCGAACACGTCATTGGCGGGCACGAGCAAGCCCGTCCAGTCGCACGCGCCAACATCCTCGGCCAGCGCGTCTTGCACGTTTCGGCGCAGCGCGACCGTGAACGCGTCGCCATAGTGCTGACGGATTGGCTCATAGCCGTCCCACTGCGGCGCCGCCACCGTGCGGATCTCGCGGCTTGTCCCGGTAACGCCCATCACGCCGCCCCCACGTGTCGAAACAACGCATCATCGCTCGCCAGGTCGCCGCTCGCCCGTACATTGCGCTTTTTTTGCGCCGCGAAGTCCAGCATGCGGTCAATCGGCATCCGAGCACGCTGAGCGATGACCGGATCGACAAATATCTCGTTTGCACCGGACTGCAGCACGGCGGCGAGATTGGTCAGGCCGTTCATCGCCATCCATGGACAATGCGCACAGCTTTTACACGTTGCGCTGTTGCCCGCGGTCGGCGCGGCGATGAACGTCTTACCCGGCGCCGCCGCCTGCATTTTGTACAGGATGCCCAAGTCGGTGGCCACGATAAAGCGAGTCGCGTCAAGCGCCTTCGCCGCGTCGATCAGTTGCGTGGTTGAACCGACCACGTCGGCCTGCGCAACGACTGATTCTGGCGACTCCGGATGCACGAGTACCTTGGCGTCCGGATGCTCGGCGCGCAACAAGTCAAGCTCGATCCCCTTGAATTCGTCGTGCACGAGACACGAGCCTTGCCACATCAGCATATCGGCGCCAGTCTTGCGCTGGATGTAGCTGCCCAGATGGCGGTCCGGCGCCCATAAGATCTTCTCGCCGCGCGCATGCAGCGCGGCGACGATATCCAGCCCAATTGATGAAGTCACCATCCAGTGCGCACGGGCCTTGACCGCCGCGCTCGTGTTCGCGTACACGACGACGGTTCGGTCGGGATGAGCGTCGCAGAACGCGGCAAACTGGTCGGCAGGACAACCCAGATCGAGCGAGCACGTCGCATCCAGGTCCGGCATCAACACGCGCTTTTCGGGGCTCAGAATCTTCGCGGTCTCGCCCATGAAACGCACACCGGCCACGACCAGTGTACGGGCGTCGTGATCGCGGCCGAACCGGGCCATTTCCAGCGAATCGGCGACACACCCTCCGGTCTCCTCCGCGAGCGACTGCAGCTCCGGGTCGACATAATAATGGGCGACCAGCACGGCCTGCTGCTGCGCCAGCAACTCGCGGATACGCACACGTAACTCGGCGCGCTCGGCCACCGATAGGCTGTGCGGCACGCGCGCCCATGCTTGCCCGACGCTGCAAGCTCCGTCGGGCATCACCGGCTTGTCGAACTCGACCGTCCTAATCGAACGCTGGTTCATTGTCATCCTCCCGCTGCTCAGTACTCAGTATGACCGCCCGCGCCACCACCCGCGAATCCCAATTGACGCACGCTGGTGGCCGCATCGTGCGCCGAAACAAAAAACCCCGCCTATGCGGGGTTTTTGCGGCAAGACGGACTCCAAGTGTAACGGAATTTACCGATGCCCGCCTTTACGCGTAGCGGCGCAGGCGCAGTGCGAACTCCTGCAATGCCTTGATGCCGCTTTGCTCCGCGCGATGGCACCAGTCCTGCAAGTGCGACAGCAACTGCTCGCGTGACGCGTTCGAGCGCTCCCATATCTGCGCCAACTCCGCCCGCAACTGGTAATACGTGCGCAGGCGCTGGCTGCTGGCGAAGATCTGCATCAGTTGCCTTTTTTGCGGCTCGTCCAGACCGGCCTCATCCTTGTGGATCCACTCGCGCGCGCCCTTGATCAGCGCGTACTTCTCACGCGCGCCCAATTCCTTCAAGTGCGCCAACTCCTGCCGGTACGCCCGCTTGACCGTTTTCGCGTAGCGCGCCATCACCTCATAACGATTGGCTAGCACCGCGTGCAATGTGTCCAGGTCGGGCACCGCCTTGCGCGCCGCCAGCTTCGGCGTCGGCGCAATTTTTTTCACCTTCGCGAGCCGGCATGCTGACATGAGTCGGATGTACATCCAGCCGATGTCGAACTCGTACCACTTGTTCGACAGCTTTGCCGACGTCGCATAAGTATGGTGATTGTTGTGCAGCTCCTCGCCCCCAATCAAAATGCCCCATGGGAACAGGTTCGTGCTTGCATCCGCACAGTTGAAATTGCGGTAGCCCCAGAAATGACCGAGGCCGTTGACCACGCCAGCGGCCCAGAACGGAATCCACACCATCTGGATAGCCCACACCGAAATGCCGACGATGCCGAACAGCGCCAGGTCGATCAACGCCATGATCGTCACGCCAAGCACCGCATGCTTCGCGTAGACATGCCGCTCGAGCCAATCGTCCGGCGTGCCGTGCCCGTACTTCTTCAGCGTTTGCTCGTTCTTCGCCTCGGCGCGGTACAGTTCGGCGCCTTCGAGCAGCACTTTCCATATCCCACGCGTCTGCGGACTGTGAGGATCCTCATCCGTCTCGCATTTCGCATGATGCTTGCGATGGATCGCCGCCCACTGACCCGTGACCATGCCCGTGGTCAGCCATAGCCAGAAGCGAAAGAAATGACTGGCGATCGGATGCAAGTCCAGCGCGCGATGCGCCTGGTGCCGATGCAGATAGACGGTGACACCAATGATCGTGATGTGCGTCATCACGAGCGTGTACAGCACGATTTGCCACCAAGACCAGTTCAACAGGCCATGGGCAACGAAATCAAGCGCGAAATTCAGCAAATTAATACCCGGAAAACAAAATCGGAAAAAAAGCCCGATTGAAGTATCGGACGTGACCTGCCGCGGCGGCCGCGAAAGGGCTGAGTCAAGATTCTACCCGATCAGCCGCAAATGCCTGTCACAAAAATGATTCCCTGTTGCGCGGCACACAGTCGCAGCCTCTGACGCGCGACATACTCTAGTGCATGGCATAGGAAAAGGGAGAGGAATGCAGCTAATTTTCTCTTTTGACTGCGGCGACCGGCATCGGTTCAATAGCAGCGGACAACGGTTCGATGGCCGCGGCATTGAGGATCCGCACCTCGCGCTGCGCGAGTGGAACGCAGATACCGTGCGCATTGAACCCGGCCCAGATATTGTAGTTGACGGCCGAGCGCACCGACGCGGTACCGAGCGCCGCGTCGGCAATCCAGAAACCTAGCTCCAGGTCGATCCCGTTGGCACCGAATCCGGCAAAATAAGGGCGAGGCGCCGGATCCTGTAACACGCGTTCTACGCCCTGCGTAGCTTGGACGAGCACGCGCATCGCGAGGTCCACGTCCGTACTATACGCCACTTGGACCGACACCTTGGTCCAGCCGCGCGTGAGAAACGACGACTGGTTCTGCACAATGTCGGTGATTAACTTTTCGTTCGGCACCAGCGTCTCGACGCCATCCAGCCCGCGCACCACCGTGTAGCGGGTGCGGATCTGCGTGACCCGGCCTTGCAGACCACCCACGCAAATCGTATCCCCGAGCCGCAGCGAGCGGTCCAGCAGAATGATAAACCCCGACACGTAGTTGCTGGCAATCTTCTGCAATCCGAAGCCCAGCCCGACGCCGAGTGCGCCGCCGAATACGCCAAGCACGGTGATATCGATGCCAACGATCGACAGGCTCACGAGCACCGCGGCCAGGATCAACGCCGCACGACCGATGCGCGACAGCACGACCTGCAGGTTCGCATCGAGTGAGTTGGCCCGCAGCAGCCGCTCGTCCAGCGCGCGGCCCGCCCATAGCGCGCCGATCAATGCGATCATGACCCACAGCAGGCCGTTGCACAGCGACAATAGGCTCACGTGCGCGGTGGCCACGTGAAATTGCACGCTGGCCATCCAGTGCAGCACGTCGTCCTGAATGCCCATCACGGTCAGCACCATGCCGGCCCATACCAGCACGGTGACGATTTTCTCAACCAGGTACGCGAGCCCGTGCAAGTGCCCGTCCCGGGAAAACACCCGGCGCATCAGGTACAACGCCACATAGATCAGCGCAATACCGAACAGCGGTACCCGCGCGAGTTCCAATAGCGGCGTTTTCATCGCCTGGCCCAGCACAAGCCCCGTGCCGCCCACAATCAACCAGCCGAGGAACGGAAACAACGCCTTATTCAGTCCATCCGCGCCGAAGCGCACCGCCGCGTTGCGGGCGCGTCGATATGCATCCAGCCGCTTGCGGGCATAACCGGCAAGCCCCCATGCCAGCGCTAGCGCGCCGATCAGCGCAACGACTTGCCAGAGCATCGCCGGCTGGCCAAGGTCGCGCACCAAGTCGCCGAACCGGTGGGTCAGTATCCGATCCTGCATGTCACGCCACCCGTTGCATCACTGCCGCAAAGAAGCCGTCGGTGCTGTGCCGGTGCGGCCACAGCGTCAGGTCATCGCCGGTATCGAGCGCGATCTTTTGATCGGCCAGCACCCGGCTCGCCGGCACGCGTTCGAACATCGGGTGAGCCGCGATGAATGACTCGACAATGCCCTCGTTCTCGTCACCCAGCAAGCTGCACGTCGCGTAGACGAGCCGTCCGCCCGGCTTGAGCAGTCGCGCGGCGGCGGCGAGGATCGATGCCTGTTTCACCGTCAACTCAACGACCGATTGCGGCGTTTGACGCCACTTGAGATCCGGATTGCGGCGCAGCGTACCTAGGCCACTACAGGGCGCATCGACCAGCACGCGATCGATCTTGCCGGCCAACCGCTTGATCTTCACATCATGCTCGCTATCGATGACGACTGGGTGCACGTTCGACAAGCCGCTACGCGCGAGCCTGGGCTTGAGTTTGCCTAACCGCTTGTCGGACACATCGAACGCGTACAGCCGTCCGGATGAGCGCATCATCGCACCCAACGCGAGCGTCTTGCCGCCCGCTCCGGCGCAAAAATCGACAATCATCTCGCCGCGGCGCGGCGCGACCAGCTGGCACAACAGCTGGCTGCCCTCGTCCTGTACCTCGAACCAGCCTTGCTGGAAAGCGGCCAACGTATGGATCGCAGGCTTGCCGGCCACCCGGATACCCAGCGGCGCATACGGCGTCGGCTCCGCCTGCACGCCAGCCTCCGCCAGCGCGGCGAGCACCGTATCGCGATTGGCGCGGATCGGGTTGGCGCGCAGATCCAGCGGCGCCGGATAGTTCAGCGCCGCGGCGAGCCGCACCAGCTCCTGCGCCACCGCATCCGGCCCGGCATCGGTGGTGGCCAGACGGACGCCCAGCGCGGCCTCGATCCATGGCGGCAGGTTCGTGCGCACGCGCGCCGGCAAGCTCGCCGGATCGATCTTCGACACATGGTCGAGCCACGCGAATTCCTGTTGCGACACATGCGGGCGCAACGCGTTCAGGCCAGCGGTCTGCATCAAGCCAAGCAGCGCCAGCCGACGTGCTGGCGTGCCGCTGCCGCTCTCGGCCAAATGTCCATATTCCATCTTGCGGCGCAGCACCGCAAATACCGCCTCGGCAATCACCCCACGCTCGGCGTGGCCAAGCTTCGGATGCGCACGAAAGAATCGGCTCGTGGCCGCGTCGGCCGGACCGGTAAACTTCAGTACGTCGGCGAGCAACGTCTCGGTCTGGCCGATCAAAAATCCATGTAGCTTCATACCGCGTCCCCGCCAAACAGCAGCCGTGGCTCGGCAGCCGCCAACTCCACCCGGCCGTCACGCACGCGCAGCCGGTCCTCGACAAACCAGCGCACCGCGCGCGGATAAAGCTCGTGTTCCAAGCGCAGCACCCGTGCAGCAAGCGCAGCGGCATCGTCGCCGGCGAGCACCGGCACCACGCCCTGCGCAATGATCGGGCCATGGTCCAGTGCGGCGGTCACGAAATGGACCGTGGCACCGTGCACCGCGACGCCCGCGTCCAATGCGCGCTGATGCGTATACAGACCCGTGAAGCTCGGTAGCAACGATGGATGCACATTCATCATGCGAGCCGCATAGCGCTCGACAAACGCCGGCGTTAGCACGCGCATGAAGCCGGCCAGCACGACGAGGTCCGGCTCATGCGCGTCCAGCACCTGCGCCAGCGCCGCATCGAATGCATCGCGCCCGTCGAACTGTGTGTGGTCGACGACCGCCGTGGCGATGCCGTGCGCAGCCGCGAACGCCAAGCCTGCGGCGTCGGGGCGATTGGACACCACTGCGGCAACGCGCGCCGGCCAGCGTTGCGCGGCGCACGCGCGTACGATCGCCTCCATGTTGGAGCCGCGTCCGGAAATCAGGATGACGAGTTTTTTCATCCATGGATTTTATCATCGGCGCCCTTGCTGCCTGCGTCGATCCGCCGGTTCCCGCCGAAACCGGGTGCGAGCGTTTATAATCGTGGGCTTTGCGGCAACGTGCCGGCGCAATGCGTCGGCGCGGCGATCGAACGCCGCAGCCCGACCGGCCAATCATCGTGAGAGTCTTCAGGGGTCTTCCAAATGCCGAGAGCCGCGCGCCCTGCGCGTTGACGATCGGCAACTTCGACGGCGTGCATCGCGGCCACCAGGCGTTGCTGGCGCGGGTTCGCGCCGCCGCCAACGCGCGCGCGCTGCCGGTCTGCGTGATGACGTTCGAACCGCACCCCCGCGAGTTCTTCGACCCGGCCGGCGCACCGCCGCGCATCGCGATGCTGCGCGATAAGCTCGAGGCATTGCAGCGCAACGGCGTGGACCGGGTCGTGGTCGAGCATTTCAATCACACGTTCGCCAGCCAGTCGCCGGCCGCGTTCGTCGAGCACATCCTCGTCAACGGATTGCACGCGCGCTGGGTGATGATCGGCGACGACTTCCGGTACGGGGCAAAGCGCGCCGGTGACTTTCTGTCGCTGAAGGCAGCCGGCGCACAGTATGGCTTCGAGGTCGAGCAGATGCCCACTGTGGCGGACCCATCCGGCGCGCGCATCTCCAGCTCGGCCGTGCGCGCCTCGCTCGTTGCGGGCGACCTCGCGGCGGCTCGCACCGCGCTCGGCCGGGCGATTGTCATCAGCGGCCACGTCGTGCATGGCATGAAACTGGGACGCGACCTGGGCTTTCCGACGCTGAATCTGCCGATCTCGCACAAGCGCCCCGCGCTGGCCGGCATCTTTATTGTGCAGGTGCACGGCATTGAGGCGGGCCCGTTACCTGGCGTAGCCAGCCTGGGCTGGCGCCCGACCGTGGACGATTCCGGCCGCGTCCTATTGGAAGTGCATCTGCTGGACTGGCATGGCGACGCGTACAGCAAGCTGGTGCGGGTCGAATTTCTTGAGAAATTGCGCGACGAACAGAAGTTTGTGGACCTGGAGGCGCTCGGCCGAGCGATCGCGTGCGATGTTGCCGCCGCCCGTGAATACTTCGCCGCGCAAGGCGACCGGGCACCAGCCGACCCCGACCGGACGTCGGCGTCGGTCCACCCCGACTGGGCGGCGGTGCCGACCCATCCCGCCAAGCAGCCCGAGCAACGAGGCGGCCCCAGCCCGGGCGGCGATTTTGCGACGTCCGCCACCGACCGAATTAGATAGCGCTGGGTCGCTGCGTACCGGCAAGGTGCGCAGTGACGCGTGTTGGGGCTGACGACATGTGCCCCACGCCCGCGCGACATGCCGTGCTTCGCCGATGCGGCCTGCATGCGCAGTCAGCGGCCGCCGAACTTCTCTACCATCCCAATCATGAGTGACAAGAAAGCCGATTCCAAGCAGCCTTCCAAGTACCCCGTCAACTTGCTTGACACACCGTTTCCAATGCGCGGCGACCTTCCCAAGCGCGAACCGCAATGGGTCCAGCAATGGCAACAGAACAAGGTGTACGAAGCGATTCGAGAAGCCAGCCGGGGGCGGCCGAAGTTCGTACTGCACGACGGCCCGCCCTATGCGAACGGGGATATTCATATCGGACACGCCGTCAACAAGGTCCTGAAAGACATCATCGTCAAGGCACGCAATATGGCCGGCTTTGACGCGGACTATGTACCCGGATGGGATTGTCACGGCATGCCGATCGAAATCCAGATCGAAAAGCGCTTCGGCAAGTCGCTGCCGGTCGAGCAGGTGCAACGTAACGCACGCGAGTATGCGGCCGAGCAGATTGAGCGCCAGAAGGCCGATTTCCGCCGGCTTGGGTTGATCGGCAATTGGGACAACCCGTATCGCACGATGGACTTCGCGAACGAGGCGAATGAAATCCGTGCGCTCGCGCGCATCCTCGAGAAGGGCTATGTGTTCCGCGGCCTGAAGCCAGTGAACTGGTGCTTTGACTGCGGTTCGGCACTGGCCGAGGCAGAAGTCGAATATAAGGACCGTGTCGATCCCGCCGTAGACGTCGCGTTTCCCTTTGCCGAGCCTGACCGGATTGCCGAGGCGTTCGGGATGCCATCGTTGCCCGGTGCCGACGGCGCGATCGTGATCTGGACCACCACGCCGTGGACCATTCCCGCGAACCAGGCGCTGAACGTCAATCCAGAGCTGTCGTACAGCCTCGTGGACACGCGGCGCGGATTGCTGATCCTGGCTTCCGAGCGCGTCGAGCCGTGCCTAACCACATACGGTCTAGACGGCACGGTGATCGCGTCGGCGCCGGGTGCCGCGCTGGGCGGGATCCGCTTCCACCATCCGCTCGCCAACCTGCACCCGGGCTACAAGCGTACTGCGCCGGTCTATTTCGGCGACTACGTGACCCTCGACTCGGGCACCGGCGTCGTACATTCGTCGCCGGCCTACGGCATTGAGGACTTCCAGTCGTGCAAGGCGCATGGCATCGGCGATGACGACATCCTGAGCCCAGTCATGGGCGACGGCCGTTATATCGAATCGTTGCCGCTGTTCGGCGGCCTGTCGATCTGGGAGGCGAACCCGAAGATCGTCGACGCGTTGCGCGATGCTGGCTCGTTGCTACACACGAACCATTACGCGCACAGCTATATGCATTGCTGGCGGCACAAAACGCCAATCATCTACCGCGCGACGTCGCAATGGTTTGCCGGCATGGACCTGACACCCGTCGGTGGCGGCAAGACGCTGCGCGAAACCGCGCTCGACGGCATCGAAGCCACTGCGTTCTATCCAGCGTGGGGCAAGCAGCGACTGCACAACATGATCGCGCATCGACCCGACTGGACATTGTCGCGCCAGCGCCAGTGGGGCGTGCCGATGGCCTTCTTCGTGCACAAGGAGACGGGCCAGTTGCATCCTCGCACGCTGGAATTGCTCGAACACGTTGCGCAACGCGTCGAACAACATGGCATCGAAGCATGGCAATCGCTCGATGCGCGCGAGTTGCTCGGCGACGACGCCGACCTGTATGAAAAGAACCGCGACACGCTGGACGTCTGGTTTGACTCCGGTACGACGCACTGGCATGTGCTGCGCGGCTCGCACGCCCAGCAGCTGCAGTGGCCCGCCGACCTGTACCTCGAAGGCTCGGATCAGCACCGCGGATGGTTCCATTCGTCGCTGCTCACCGGCTCGATGCTCGATGGCCGGCCACCCTACAAGGCGCTGTTGACGCACGGCTTCACGGTCGACGGACAAGGCCGGAAGATGTCGAAATCAGTCGGCAACGTGATCGCGCCGCAGGAAGTCTCGAACAAGCTCGGCGCCGAGATCATTCGCCTGTGGGTGGCCTCGACCGACTACTCTGGCGAACTGTCGATCTCCGATGAGATCCTGAAGCGCGTGGTCGAAAGCTACCGCCGAATCCGCAACACGCTGCGCTTTCTGCTGGCGAATCTGTCGGACTTCGACCCGAGCCGGAACACGGTGCTGCCCGAACAGTGGCTCGAGATCGACCGCTACGCACTCGCACGCGCCGCAGCGCTGCAAAAGGAGGCGCTCGATCACTACGACGCGTACGAATTCCACCCAGTCGTGGCCAAGCTGCAGACCTTCTGCTCAGAAGATCTCGGTGGCTTCTATCTCGATGTGCTCAAGGACCGGTTGTACACGTCGGCAGTCGACTCGCACGCGCGGCGCAGCGCACAGTCGACGCTGTACCACATCACGCAAGGGTTGCTGCGGCTGATCGCGCCCTTCCTGTCGTTTACCGCGGAGGAAGCGTGGAAGATCTTCCAGCCGGGGCGCACGACGATCTTCACTGAAACGTACTACGTCTATCCGCTGCTGCCCGACGGCACGGCGTTGTTAGATAAATGGGCGCTCGTGCGCCAATTGCGCGGCGATGTCACCAAGGCGCTCGAAGCGGCGCGCGAAGCCGGCCGGATCGGCTCGTCGCTGCAGGCCGAAGTCGAGATCCGCGCGCATGGCGCACGCTACGATACCCTTGCGAGCCTGGGTGACGACTTGAAATTCGTGCTGATCACCTCTGCGGCTCGGCTGATCAAGGTTGACAATGAGGCCGACGAGGCAATCGACGTGATCGCGTCCCGGTACCCGAAGTGCGAGCGCTGCTGGCATTATCGCGAGGAAGTGGGCACGAACACCGAGCATCCGACGCTGTGCGGGCGTTGCACGGCGAACCTATTCGGGGATGGCGAACACCGGAGCATGGCATAAATGGCGAAGACCTCATCTCACAACGCCGCCCGTTCGGCAACGCTGATGCCGTGGCTAGGCATGTCGTTGATCGTGATCCTGCTCGACCAATTGTCCAAAATCGCGGTGTCGCGCCTGTTCGTGTACGGTGACCCGCATCCGGTTGCGTCATTCTTCAATCTGCTGCTGATCTACAACCGTGGTGCCGCGTTCAGTTTTCTGGCGACTGCCGGTGGCTGGCAGCGCTGGGCGTTCACCGCATTGGGCATCGTCGCCGCGCTAGTGATCACCTGGTTACTCAAGCGCCACAGCGGGCAGAAACTGTTTTGCACCGCTCTGGCATTCATTCTCGGCGGCGCGCTGGGCAACGTCATTGACCGGCTGGTGCACGGCCATGTGATCGACTTCCTTGATTTTCACATTGGCGGCTGGCATTGGCCGGCGTTCAACATTGCCGACAGCGGCATCACGATCGGTGCGATGCTGCTAGTGCTCGACGAGCTTAGGCGCGTGCGCGCGGTGCGCTGAAAACCTAGATCGGGGGACAATCCCGGCACTGGACACACGCAATAGCGGAAGGAACGATATGGATCTTGCGGGCAAACATCTGGTGCTTGGACTGACAGGCGGCATCGCATGCTACAAGTCGGCCGAGCTTACGCGCATGCTGACCCAAGCCGGTGCCACCGTCCAAGTGGCGATGACGGAAGCGGCCACGCAATTTATCACGCCGGTTACGATGCAGGCACTGTCCGGCCATCCAGTCTACACCAGCCAGTGGGACACACGGATCGATAACAACATGCCACACATCGACCTGTCGCGCCGCGCGGACGCGATCGTGATCGCTCCCGCGTCGACTGACTTCATCGCCAAGCTAGCCAATGGGCTGTGCGACGATTTGTTGTCCACGCTGGTCGTGGCGCGTGATTGCCCGTTGCTGGTCGTGCCGGCGATGAACCGCCAGATGTGGCAAAACCCGGCGACACAACGCAACGTCGCCCAGTTGCGCGCAGATGGCATCACGGTGCTCGGTCCGGACGCCGGCCCGCAGGCGTGCGGCGAGATCGGCGACGGCCGCATGCTCGAACCCGCGGCGGTGTACGAGGCCATCGTCGCGTTCTTTCAGCCGAAGAAGCTGGCGGGACAGCGCGTACTGATCACGGCGGGTCCCACTTTTGAGCCGATCGATCCGGTCCGCGGCATCACCAATCGTTCGAGCGGCAAGATGGGATTCGCGCTCGCGCGCGCCGCGGCGCAGGCCGGTGCGCGCGTGCACCTGATCGCCGGCCCGGTCGCGCTCGCCACGCCATGGGGCGTGAGCCGGGAGGACGTACAAACCGCGCAGCAAATGTACGATGCGGTCATGGCGACCATCGCCGACACCGACATTTTCATCGCCGTTGCCGCGGTCGCCGACTGGCGTACCACTCAGGTGTCCGATCACAAGCTGAAGAAGGCCGCCGGTCAGCCGGCGCCACCGCTGGACTTCGTCGAGAACCCGGATATCCTTGCCAGTGTCGCCGCTTTGCCCTCGCCGCCTTACTGCGTCGGCTTCGCGGCGGAAAGCGGCGAGCTGGGCGTAAACGGTGAAGCGAAGCGGCGGCGCAAGAACGTCCCGCTGCTGATTGGCAACCTGGGGCCGAAGACATTCGGCAAGGATGACAACGAAGTCGTACTATTCGACACAACTGGCTCGACACCGTTGCCGCGCGCGGACAAACAATCACTCGCGCGCACGTTGGTCGACGAGATTGCGCAGCGCGTGCCGGGCAGTCTTTTCGCGTAAATCACGTCCGCGCACACGGCGCCCCTCGGCTCGCCACACGTACGGCACGCTATCCGGTCCTCCTATGACTCGACTGTCAGTACTCGATCAAACGCCGGTGATCGACGGCCATTCGGTCGCCGACGCCATTGCCGCCACTGTCGAACTCGCGCAGCTTGCCGACCAACTGGGCTATACCCGCTTCTGGTGCGCGGAGCATCACGGCTTGCGCTCGGTGGCGAATCCCGCACCGGAAGTGATGCTCGCGCGCCTGGGCAGCGTTACGCAACGCATCCGAATCGGCTCGGGCGGCATCATGCTGCCCTACTATAGTGCGTTCAAGGTCGCTGAGCAGTTCATGATGCTCGAGGCGTTGTTCCCGGGGCGTGTCGATCTCGCTGTGGGCCGCGCGCCCGGCGGCGATATGCGCACCGCGCAGGCCGTCGCGTCCGGCTCGTATAATCGTGGCGAGCTTTTCCCGCAGCAAGTGACCGAACTGTCGGGACTGTTTCGCGGGCAACTCGCCGAGGACTCGCTCGCACAAGACGTGCTGCTACAACCCCATGTCGCAACGCGGCCGCAGTTGTGGGTACTCGGATCGAGCGACTTCGGCGGTGCGCTGGCCGCGCAACTCGGCATCCGGTTCGCGTTCGCGCACTTCATCAACGCGTTCTTCGGCCATACGGTTGCGCAAGCATACCGGACGCAATTCAAACCCGGGTTTGAAATTCACCCCTATTTGGCCGCCGCGGTTTTTGTGATTTGCGCGGATACCGAGCAACAGGCCAGCGCGCTGGAAAAGGCCGTTGATCTGCGCCGCTTACAAATGGCGTATGGCTTGAACGAACCGATCCCGACCGTTGAGCAAGCGTCCGAGCAGACATATGGCGAGCGCGAACAGCTTATCATTGAGCGCGAACGGCCGCGCAGCATCATCGGCACACCAGAGTCGGTGGTACCGCGTATGCTGGAGATTCAGCAACAGTTCAACGCCGACGAGTTGATTGTCCTGACCGTTGCGGCTAGCTACAAGGCGCGCCTGCGTTCATATGAATTGCTTGCGCAGGCATTCAATCTAGCCGCGTAAACGCCCAAGACGGCATAATCGAGCCTTTTACGGGCTTGTCGTGCCATCGCGTCGTACCGCCCCGGCACCGCGACGGCATGTCATAGAGCATGCCGCGATGCCAGCACGCCCCGCTATTCCCACTACCGACTGATTGATGAACATCGACCTGAAGATTCTCGACCCGCGCATGCAGGACGCCCTGCCCGCCTATGCCACTGCCGGCAGCGCCGGTCTGGACCTGCGCGCCTGCCTGGACGAACCGCTGGTTCTGCAACCTGGCGCGACCGCGCTGGTGCCGACCGGCCTGGCCATCCATATCGGTACGCCAGGTTATGCGGCATTGATCTTGCCGCGCTCCGGATTGGGCCACAAGCACGGCATCGTGCTCGGCAACCTGGTAGGATTGATCGATTCCGATTACCAGGGCCAGTTGATGATCTCCACATGGAACCGCGGCGGGAGCGCGTTCACGCTGAACCCGATGGAGCGGCTCGCGCAACTCGTGGTCGTACCGGTGGCGCATGTGCAATTCAACGTGGTTAACGATTTCTCGCACAGCGAACGCGGTGCCGGCGGCTTCGGCAGCACCGGCCGGCACTGAGCGACAAAAAAGCGCGGGGCGTCGCCCGCGCCTTGTTATGACGCGATCGCCGCGGTCACTCGACTTCGGCCGTTTCCGGGTTTGTCGGATTGCGCGGCGCCGCGTTCTCATCGAACGTGAGTTGCACGTTGCCGTTGTCGTCGACGTTGACTGTCACGCGCCCACCGTTCATCAGCTTGCCGAACAACAGTTCGTCCGCCAACGCGCGGCGGATTGTATCCTGGATCAGCCGCTGCATCGGCCGCGCGCCCATCAACGGGTCAAAACCGTGCTTGGCTAAATGCTTGCGCAACGCATCGGTAAACAACGCATCGACCTTCTTCTCGTGCAACTGATCCTCCAATTGCATTAGGAACTTGTCGACCACGCGCATGATGATTTCTTCATCGAGCGAGCGGAAGCTGATAATCGCGTCGAGCCGGTTGCGGAACTCCGGCGTGAACATCCGCTTGATGTCCGCCATCTCGTCGCCGGTCTCGCGACGCGTCGTGAATCCGATCGTCGCCTTATTCATCGCCTCGGCGCCCGCGTTCGTTGTCATGATGATGATAACGTTACGGAAATCCGACTTGCGGCCGTTGTTGTCCGTCAACGTGCCATGGTCCATCACTTGCAGCAGCACGTTAAAGATGTCCGGGTGTGCTTTTTCGATCTCGTCGAGCAGCAGCACACAATGCGGCTTCTTCGTGACCGCCTCCGTCAGCAGTCCGCCCTGGTCGAAGCCGACATAGCCGGGCGGCGCACCGATCAGCCGGCTCACCGCGTGGCGCTCCATATATTCGGACATATCGAAGCGCACTAACTCGATGCCCAGCGTAAAGGCCAGTTGACGCGCCACCTCTGTCTTGCCGACGCCGGTCGGCCCGGAGAACAGGAATGCACCGATCGGTTTGTCCGTCTTGCCGAGCCCGGCCCGCGCCATCTTGATGGCCGCGGCCAACGCATCGATGGCCGGATCCTGACCAAACACCACGCTCTTCAAATCACGGTCTAGCGTCTGCAGCTTGCTGCGGTCGTCCTGCGATACACTTTGCGCCGGCACCCGCGCGATCTTGGAAATAATGTCCTCGATCTCCGTCTTGCCGATCGTCTTCTTTTGCTTGGACTTGGGCAGGATCCGCTGCGCCGCCCCCGCCTCATCAATCACGTCAATCGCCTTGTCCGGCAAATGTCGGTCGGTGATGAACCGTGCGGACAACTCGGCCGCCGCCGACAGCGCGCCGGACGAGTACTTGACGCCGTGGTGCTCCTCGAAGCGGGACTTCAGGCCCCGCAGAATCGCCACCGTCTGCTCGACTGTCGGCTCGGTCACGTCGATTTTCTGGAAACGCCGCGACAACGCCGCATCCTTTTCGAAGATGCCCCGGAATTCGGTGAAGGTCGTGGCCCCGATGCACTTGAGTTGGCCAGAGGACAGCGCCGGCTTGAGCAGGTTCGACGCATCGAGCGTGCCGCCCGAGGCGGCGCCCGCGCCGATCAGCGTATGGATCTCATCGATGAACAGGATCGCGTGCGGACGGTCCTTCAACTCTTTGAGCACCGTCTTGAGTCGCTGCTCAAAGTCGCCCCGGTACTTCGTGCCCGCCAGCAGCGCCCCCATGTCGAGGGAATACACTTGCCCATCCGCCAAGATATCGGGCACCTCGCCGCGCACGATCCGCCATGCCAGCCCTTCAACGATGGCCGTCTTGCCCACGCCGGCCTCGCCCACCATCAAAGGATTGTTCTTACGGCGCCGGCACAGCACCTGCACCATCCGTTCGACCTCGGGTTCCCGCCCGATCAATGGGTCAATCTTGCCGTCGCGCGCCTGCTGATTCAGGTTTTGCGTGAATTGCGCCAGTGGCGTTTCCCGCTGCGCGCTGGCCTCGTCACCGTCGACCGGCGACTCACCAGCCTTCGCCCCATCCGGCCCCGCGGTCTTCGCGATGCCGTGCGAAATGAAGTTGACCACGTCCAACCGGGTCACACCCTGCTGCTGCAGGTAGTACACCGCGTGCGAGTCCTTCTCGCCAAAGATCGCAACCAGCACGTTCGCGCCAGTCACCTCCTTCTTGCCGCTGGAGGTCGACTGCACATGCATGATCGCGCGCTGGATCACACGTTGGAAGCCCAACGTTGGCTGCGTGTCGACGTCGTCGGCCCCCGGCACGATCGGCGTGTTATCGTGAATAAAGTTGCGCAGGTTCTGGCGCAGATCCTCGATGTTCGCGGCGCACGCGCGAAGCACCTCCGCCGCCGTCGGGTTGTCCAACAGCGCGAGCAACAAGTGTTCGACGGTGATGAACTCATGCCTCGCCTGGCGCGCTTCCATGAACGCCATATGAAGGCTGACTTCCAGTTCCTGGGCAATCATGTTTCCTCCATCACACACTGCAGCGGGTGTCCCGCTTGCCGCGCGTGCGTTACAACCAGCTCAACCTTGGTCGACGCGATGTCCCGCGTATAGACCCCGCAAACTCCGCGCCCCTCGAGATGCACTTTCAACATAATCTGCGTCGCAGTATCGCGATCCTTGTTGAAGTATTGCTGTATTACCATCACGACAAATTCCATTGGCGTGAAATCGTCGTTCAGCAAAACCACGCGATACATCGACGGCGGCTTCGCCTTTTGCTCCTGCCGCTCCAGTACTGTACTGTCCTGCTTGTCCGGGATAATGGCCATATACCCATTCTAAACAACTCGGCCACGCAAGCAATCCCGCCAAAAACCCCAACGGGCACCCGATACGGCGCGGCACACATCCTTTCGTCACCAGAGCGCAACAGCCTCTCCGGCACCCTGCCAACAGTAATCGCCCGCCCTGCAGCGAGGCACACAACGTTGCGCTGACCTTGCTTACGCAAACATCGTTCCTTGGTTATCTCGGTGCATTATGCGACTTTTCAAGCCCCCGTGCTGCATGGGCATCGGACAGAGCATGTTGATATGACGTCAAGATGACTATCGCGCGTTGTGCAGCCCTGCATTGGGGGCTCATAGAATGGGTTTTCGAGCGTTTCAAAATTTTCTTGACACTAATTTTTAGACCACCAACAATCAAGCTGGCACTTTTTTCGGTCGTGCACGAAGAAAAATGCCGGGTGAGCTGGTGAGAGGGATCCGGCCGCATGGCATGGCGCTTTTCGAACGGGCTCGTGTAGCAAGGGCAAGAGTGACAGGGGAAGTAGAATGGCGACTGGTACGGTCAAATGGTTTAATGACGCCAAAGGTTACGGATTCATCACGCCGGACGAAGGCGGTGAGGATCTGTTCGCGCATTTTTCGGCTATCCAGATGAACGGCTTCAAGACCCTCAAGGAAGGTCAGAAAGTCAGCTTCGAAGTCGTGCAGGGACCGAAAGGCAAACAAGCTTCGAATATCCAGGCGGCAGCCTGATCGTTCGAATCGCTTGCTCGTGAAGCAGAAAAAACCCGGTTGCGAGCCGGGTTTTTTTCTCTTTTAGCGCTGTTACAGTTTAACGCCGAGACGCAACCACACCGTGCGGCCGGACTCCATCACCGGTGAATTGGCCGGGTAACCAAAGCCCGCGTTGCCCGCCAGGTTCAGATGTTCGGTGTACGCGTTGTCGAACAGGTTGTCCACGCCCAGCGTCAGCGTGGCCGCCTTGCCGAACGCGTACTGCGCATGCAATGACGCGACGCCGAAGCCGGCGCTCGGCCCGAAATCCTTGCCCACCACGTTTCCTTCATTGGGCACGTACCGGCGCTGCGCCGCCACTACGCGCCACAGCGCCCCGACCGACCACGTCCCGTGCTGGTAGTGTGCGCCAACGCGCGCCTCCAGCGGTGGAATCTGCGGCAACGGCCCACCCGTGGCGTTGTTGCGCCCCCACGTGTACGCGAGCGCGGTCTCGAACCGCCACGCCGGCGTGACGCGCCATGCGGCCCCCAATTCGCCGCCGAGGATCCGTGCACCCACCTGCGTCGCGCGATTGGCCGGCCCCATCGGGCCGGACACGTAGTCAAATAGGATGAAATCCCGCACGCTGCCAGCATACGCCGAAACCCAGGCGTCAAGGCGCTCGTCGCTGTACTGCGTGCCAATATCCAATTGTGTGGTCTTTTCGGGACGCAACGACGAAAACGCGTTAACTGAACCCTCCGGACCGAGTTTCGGCGAGAACAGCTCCCAGTAATCCGGGAAACGCTCGGCATGCCCAATTCCGATGTACCACATCGCGGGCAACATGGCGAGATCGTGCTCGTAACGCACGAAGCCGCTGGGCAAAGTGTGCTCGCGTTGCACGTTGGCCGTCGGATTCGGCGCTTGCATCGCGCCGGAGCCGACGTTGACGCGCCGGTCGCGTGCCGCAGCGCGGTCTACCCGCAGCCCCGTCACCATCCGCTCGGACTGCGTCGCGTACCAGGTCAGTTCGCCAAATCCGCCCATGCTCCACAAGGTTGCGGACGGCTTCCATGAACCGTTGCCGTTGACGGTGGCCCGCTGCAACGATCGATTGTCGAGCGCATGGTGTTGCCCATCCACCCCGGCCACTAACTTGAACCGGTCTGTAAATCGCAGCGTCGCGGCGCTGCGAGCACCGAACGTGCGCCGCCGCACCTCGGATGCCATCGGCATGGACCTGCCGCCACCTGCCGGCGAGCGCAGCGTGAAGTTATCCATCACATGGTCGAAATCATTGTAGTAGACCTGTGCCTCGACGCGGTCCAGAACCTCGCCCAAATGCGAGCGCTCGGCACGCAAACCATAGCTTTCACGACGAAACCGTGCACCATCCATGCCGCGGCCGGCGTAGCGTGCATAGCCGTCGCCGGTACCGGCACTCGCTTCGATGCGGGTATGCTCGTTCGGTGTCCAGCCCAGTGACGTATCGACGTTCCATTTGTCCCACTGCGATGGCACCGTCTTGCCGTTGCCGTCGCGATAGTCTTGTTGATGCGCGTGATTCGCCATCACGCGCGCATAGCCTTCGCGCACGCCCGCGCTTAAATCGACATTCTGGTCGTTGCGGCCGAATGAACCGCCAACCAGGCTCCCATCGAAGCGCATGCCCGGCGCGTCGAAGCGGCGGGTCGTGCGCTCGAACAGCACCGTGCCGGCCGATGCGCCCGGCCCGTAGAGTACCGATTGCGGCCCCTTGACGACGGTCACCTTATCGTAGCTCTCCGGCGCGATATACGAGGTTGGAGCGTCCATGCGGCCCGGACAGGCACCCAGCATCGGCGCGCCATTGCTCAACAGGCTCAGCCGCGATCCGGACATGCCGCGAAACACCGTGTCTGCATTGGTGCCGCCGCTGCGGATCGCCGAAAAGCCCGGCACCGTCTTTAGATAGTCGGCGCCGTCGCTCGCAGGCAGCGGCTGGCGCGGCTGCTTCGGATCGGTCACCACGACCAGCGGATTCTTCGGCGCATTGGCGATGACCTCGATCGGCACGAGCCCCGACGCGGCGCCCGCCGGGGGCGCGTCAGGCGGCGACGCATCAGCTTGCGCGTGAGCGCTCACTGTTCCCAACAGGCCCGCCACTGCGGCAAACACCGAAGGCGCCCAACGCCGACAGCGGTTGCTTTTCAATACAAGATACGCGTTGAACAGGCGACGCGACGCCGCCTGATCCAGGAAGGTGAATTTCATGCATACAACCCATGGCATGCCGTCCAGGTCGGCTGTGGATGGCCGACCCGGCAGGCGTCGGTTACGAAACGAGCAAATGAACAGCCGTCAAACCGCCCCCGGAGGAGCCCGCGGGTAGGAAACAAGATGCCGCAACGCGGGCCGGGGTACGCCATCAATCACCGGCAGCGCGGCCGCACGCTGGCACTGCAGCATGAGCGTCGCGACCTGTGGTGCGCCGATTGCCGGACTGTGGGCGAGCAAGCTGCAATAGCCGCATGCATCCAGGTGCCCACCCACGTACGCCGCTCCGTGGGCCGGGGCCCGCGCCCATCGTGGCCGCACTGCATAGTACCGTGTCGATGCCGCCCCTAGCGTGGCTGAGCCACTGCGAGGCGAGCGGCATCGCGACGATCAGCCAGATCGCCGTCAGGCCGAGCCAGGCGGTCAGTTTTCGGGTGCGACGATCGGACATCGGACAACAGCGACACAAGCGTCGCAGACGCGACGGTGAAGAACGGACCGGTCGGCATTATCCGTCGCCCACGCCATTCTTTCAATTAAGTTTCAGCCACCGCCATGGATCAGTGGCGAATTGCCACAGCCCGCCATGCCTTCGGTGCCACGCCGTGAAAGGCTGGCGAATGACCGGCGCCACACCGTGAAAGGTCGACGCGAATGGCTGGCGCTATACCGTGACGGGCCGACGCGAATGGTTGGCGCTGCGCCGTGAAAGGCCGATGAATGGTCGGCGCAGCGCCGACGTAAAAACCCCCTGTGGCACATCACCTGCGCCACAGGGGTCCTGTCTTCCGGCGCGATACGCCGGCCCGTGCGAAGTGCCGTTACATATTTTCGATCAATACCTGACCGAAGCCGGAGCACGATACCTGCGTCGCACCCTCCATCAGGCGCGCGAAGTCATACGTAACGCGCTTTTGCAAGATCGACTTCTCCATCGCGGAAATGATCACGTCAGCCGCGTCGGTCCAGCCCAGGTGGCGCAGCATCATCTCGGCCGACAGGATTTCCGAACCCGGGTTCACGTAGTCCTTGCCAGCGTATTTCGGCGCGGTCCCGTGGGTCGCCTCGAACATCGCCACCGAATCCGACAGGTTGGCGCCCGGCGCGATGCCGATGCCGCCGACCTGCGCCGCTAACGCGTCCGAAATGTAGTCGCCGTTCAAATTCAACGTCGCGATCACGTCGTATTCGGCCGGACGCAGCAAGATTTGCTGCAGGAACGCGTCGGCGATCACATCCTTGATCACGATCTCGGCACCGCTCTTCGGATGCTTGATCTTCATCCACGGGCCACCGTCGATCAGCTCCGCGCCGAACTCCTTCTGGGCGAGCGCATAGCCGAAGTCGCGGAACGCGCCTTCGGTGAACTTCATGATGTTGCCCTTGTGCACCAGCGTGACCGACTTGCGGTTATTGTCGATCGCGTACTGGATGGCCTTGCGCACCAGCCGCTCCGTGCCTTCGCGCGACACCGGCTTGATGCCGATCCCTGATGTTTCCGGGAAACGGATCTTCTTGACACCCATTTCCTCACGCAGGAACTGGATCACCTTCTTGGCCTGCTCAGACTGGGCGGCCCATTCGATGCCCGCATAGATATCTTCCGAATTCTCGCGGAAGATCACCATGTTGGTCTTCTCGGGCTCGCGCACCGGCGAAGGTACGCCCTTGAAATACTGCACCGGACGCAGGCACACGTACAGGTCCAACTCCTGGCGCAGCGCCACGTTCAGCGAGCGGATGCCGCCGCCAACCGGCGTGGTCAGCGGCCCCTTGATCGAGACGACGTACTCCTTCAGGATCTGCAGCGTTTCTTCCGGAAGCCACACATCCGGCCCGTAGACTTTGGTCGCCTTTTCTCCAGCGAAGATCTCCATCCATGCGATCTTCTTCTTGCCGCCATAGGCCTTCTCGACCGCCGCGTCGACCACCTTGATCATCACCGGCGTAATGTCGAAGCCGATGCCATCGCCTTCGATGTACGGAATGATCGGCTGATCCGGGACGTTGAGCGAAAAGTCCGGGTTAACGGTGATCTTCTCACCGGCCGGAACCTTGATGTGCTGATACGGCATGTTCGACTCCAATGGTATGGACAGGCTGAAAGTATGCTGCGCGGCGACGCGCCAACATGCGCTATTCCTGCGTCGACTGCTAAGGCAACTCGCGGCGGCTCACCCGAGACTCGCGGGTCGCGGGTCGCGGGTCGCGGGTCGCGGGTCGCTCGTAGCGAAGCACTATTCTAGCGCGCCGGCAAGACATCACGGCGTCGCAGCAATAGCCTTACTCTTATATAAGACACAAGACTAGTATTTCGTATTATGCGCTAATATTCCGCCATTTGCCATAGGAAACGGGTCCTGGCGCCCGCGCATCGCCCATGCGACTGATTGCATTGAACAAACCATATGGCACGATTTGCCAGTTCTCCGCCCACGAGACGCGCGCATCGCTGGCCACATGGGTCGACGTGCCCGATGTCTATCCGGCAGGCCGGCTCGATGCGGACAGCGAGGGCCTGCTATTGCTGACCGACGACGGCGCGCTGCAGGCGCGCATCGCCGAGCCACGTCACAAGCTGATCAAGCGCTACTGGGCACAACTGGACGGCGCTGCACCCGCTTCGGCACTGGCCGCCCTGGAGCGCGGCGTAGACCTTGGGGACTACGTGAGCCGGCCCTGTCGCGCCCGTTTCATCGAGCCGCCCGCCGGCCTGTGGCAGCGCGATCCGCCGGTACGCTATCGCGCCGCGATTCCGACCACGTGGATCGAGTTGGCCCTTAGCGAGGGCCGTAATCGCCAAGTGCGACGAATGACCGCAGCGGTAGGCTTTCCGACGTTGCGCCTGATTCGCGTCGGTATCGGCGCGCTAGATGTGTTCGCGCTCGGCCTGGCGCCCGGCCAATGGCGCGCGCTGCCGCCGTCGGCGCCGTGGCACGGCACGCGCTGACGCGCACATTGTGCCACCTGCCCCTGGCGCTGCCCTCGCACCGAACTCTGCCCTGTGCCGCTTGCCGGCATCGGTTTTCATCAATTCGCAAAAAGCGCGTCAACCGGACTAACCGGCACCGCGTTATTGCTCCGGATGCCGCACAACGCATGCGCCGGCATCGGCCGACGTCGCCACCCCGCCGAACGCAGGGTGACACGAACGCAGCGGGCCCGAGCGAATTGTCGAACGGACCTGTCAACCGAAAGGTGGATCCCGCGTTGATTGACATGACTCATCAAAGCGGGTCATTGGTTAATTAACTAAGTTTGAGGAAACAACATGAACAAACTGATCGCTGCCCTCATCGCTGGCCTGTTCGCCACCGCTGCTTTCGCGCAATCGTCGGCTCCGGAAGTCGCCTCGGCCCCGGCTGCTGCTTCGAAGACCGAAGCGCACAAGAAGGCTCACAAGTCGCACAAGAAGGCAGTGAAGAAGGCTGCTGCTTCGGAAGCAGCTTCGAACTAAGGTTTTCGTCTCCCCAAACGACAAGAACGACGCTGCACTGCCGTTGCGACGGCATTCAAAGGCAGGTTGCCGCAAGGCGATCTGCCTTTTTGTTGACCTGTACTGCCCAGCGATTCGCGTAACATGCGCGTATTCACATTATGAGGAGTCTGCCGTGGTTGTTCCGGTGCGATCCGCGCTGCCTGTGTCCCGCCTGTTCCGCGTGCCCGCCCGGCGAGCGCGCCGCGCCTCACCGCAGCTTTGCATCGGTACCTCAAGGCCAGCGCCGCTGGCCCGTGTCGTCGCCACCCTGGTGGTCGGCGTCACGCTCGCGCTGGCTGCGTGCGGCGCGCTGGCGCAGCCGCTGCCGGGCGCACTGAAGCGCCCCGAACCATTGCCGCGTGCCTCGTTGACGATCGGCATGTACGTGGTTGACGCAGCTATTGCCGCGAACCCGGCCGATCGCGAGCAAGGACTGATGTTCCGCCAGTCGCTGGCGCCGAACGAAGGCATGTTGTTCGTCTTCGACGAAAACGCAGTCCATTGTTTCTGGATGAAAAATACGCCGTTGCCGCTGTCGATCGCCTTCATCCGCGCCGATGGCACGATCACGGATCTGGACGAGATGCAGGCGCAAACCCAAGATAACCACTGTCCGACCCACAATGGTGTCTACGCGCTCGAGATGAGCAAGGGGTGGTTCGCCTCAAAGGGCATCAAGCCGGGCATGCGCGTGCTCGGCTTGCCGCCCGCGCCCTGATCGCGTCCCACGACCGCGACGCCCGACCCGCTGCCCGCCCAACCCGCCCATCAGGCAACGCGTTTGCTCATCGGATCAAGCAAAACAGCCCGCGCAGCGCTATCCTATATCTCTTAGCGTGCGCGCTATTGAGCGCCCGCTCAGGCCGTTTTTCCCGGTTTGTCGGGCGGACGCGGTGTCCGATGCCTGCCGGACCGGCCATCCCATCGCGAAGGAGATTCAAGTGGCCCGCAAAACTCCCATCGAGCGCTACCGGAACATAGGCATCAGCGCTCATATTGACGCCGGCAAGACGACGACCACCGAGCGCATTCTCTTCTACACCGGCGTGAGCCACAAGATGGGTGAAGTGCACGAGGGCGCCGCGACGATGGACTGGATGGAGCAAGAGCAGGAACGCGGCATCACCATCACGTCAGCGGCGACCACGGCGTTCTGGAAAGGCATGGCGGGCAACTACCCGGAACACCGGATCAATATTATCGACACCCCCGGGCACGTGGACTTCACGATCGAGGTCGAACGCTCGATGCGCGTGCTCGATGGCGCATGCATGGTGTACGACTCGGTCGGCGGTGTTCAGCCGCAATCGGAAACGGTGTGGCGCCAGGCCAATAAGTACAAAGTACCGCGCATCGCGTTCGTCAATAAAATGGACCGTGTCGGCGCGGACTTTTTCCGCGTGCAGCGGCAGATCAGCGAACGGCTGCGCGGCGTCGCGGTGCCGATCCAGATTCCGATCGGCGCGGAAGACCATTTCCAGGGCGTCATCGATCTGGTCAAAATGAAGGCGATTATTTGGGACGAGGACAGTCTTGGTGTGAAATTCGAGTACCGGGACATCCCGGCCGATCTGGCCAAGCTCGCGCAAGAATGGCACGACAAGATGGTCGAGGCAGCAGCGGAAGCCAGCGAGGCGCTGCTCGAAAAATACCTCAACGACCATCATTCGCTGACCGAACAAGAGATTAAGGATGCACTGCGTAAGCGCACGATCGCCAATGAGATCGTGCCGATGCTATGCGGCAGTGCGTTCAAGAATAAGGGCGTGCAGGCAATGCTCGACGCGGTCATCGATTACCTACCCTCACCGGTCGACGTGCCGGCGATCCTCGGCCACACGCCGGACGACGAACAGGCCGAGCGGCATCCGGCCGACAACGAGCCGTTCTCCGCGCTGGCGTTTAAAATTATGACGGACCCGTTCGTCGGCCAGCTGATCTTCTTCCGCGTGTACTCAGGGGTCGTCAACTCGGGCGACACCGTGCTCAATTCGACCAAAAACAAGCGGGAGCGGATCGGCCGTATCCTACAAATGCACGCGAACGAGCGAACCGAGATCAAGGAGGTGCGCGCCGGCGACATCGCCGCCGCAGTCGGCCTGAAAGAGGCGACCACCGGCGATACGCTGTGCGACCCGAACAACGTAATCATCTTGGAGCGGATGATCTTCCCGGAGCCGGTGATCTCGCAGGCCGTCGAGCCGAAGACAAAGGCTGACCAGGAAAAGATGGGTATCGCATTGAACCGCCTCGCGCAAGAGGATCCGTCGTTCCGTGTCAAGACCGACGAGGAGTCAGGCCAGACGATCATCTCTGGCATGGGCGAGTTGCACCTGGAAATCCTGGTCGATCGGATGAGGCGCGAATTCAACGTCGAGGCGACGGTTGGCAAGCCCCAGGTGGCCTATCGCGAGACGGTACGCAACGCGGTGCAGGACGTCGAGGGTAAGTTCGTCAAGCAGTCCGGCGGCCGCGGCCAATACGGGCACGCGGTGATCACACTGGAGCCGCAGCCGCACGGCAAGGGCTATGAATTCGTCGATGCGATCAAGGGCGGCGTGATTCCGCGCGAGTTCATCCCGGCAGTGGACCGGGGCATTCGTGAAGCCATGCAGGCCGGCGTGCTGGCGGGCTATCCAGTCGTGGACATCAAAGTGACGCTGACGTTCGGCTCATACCACGACGTAGACTCGAACGAAAACGCGTTCCGAATGGCCGGCTCGATCGCGTTCAAGGAAGGCATGCGGCGCGCGCGGCCCGTGCTGCTCGAGCCGATGGTGGCGGTCGAGGTCGAAACGCCAGAGGATTTCATGGGCAACGTAATGGGCGATTTGTCCAGCCGCCGCGGTATCGTCCAGGGCATGGAGGACCTCGCGGGGGGAGGCGGCAAGGTGGTGCGCGCCGAAGTGCCGCTGGCCGAAATGTTCGGCTATTCGACCACGTTGCGCTCGCTAACACAGGGGCGCGCGACCTATACGATGGAGTTCAAGCACTACGCGGAAAGTCCGCAGAATGTCGCCGACGCTGTCATCAACGCGAAGTCGGCACGCTGAGCCCCACCCTCCATGACGCATGCCCCTTCCCGCGCCGCGGCGCTGTCGGGCATGCTGCGCGCCGCGGCGTGCGGCCCGCTGCGACACCATGCGATCGATGAATGGCAGTGTAGGACGTTCGGGCGGCGAGAGAACGTGCGTTTTCACGACGGCGTACTGCTGCTGATCACGCAGGTCGGCCACCCCACCGATCAGCGATCACTCGAGCTGACCGACGATGCGCGGGTGTGGCGCTTTATCGGGTAGGCAGCGCGAGCGCCGGACTAAAGCCGTCTAGAATAGCGGCTTGTGTTGCGAAACCGTCCGATTGCCCATGTCCGGATCCTCGTCTCGGCCCATCCGCCACACCGTTACACCGGAGCGCAAGCTAACCATCATGCTGTGGCTGGTCGCGACGGGATTCTTCATGCAGGCGCTGGACACGACGATCGTCAATACCGCGCTGCCGGCCATGGCGCACAGCCTCGGCGAATCGGCATTGCGAATGCAGTCCGTGGTGATTGCGTACTCGCTGACGATGGCGTTGATGATTCCGATTTCTGGCTTCTTGGCCGACCGATTCGGCACGCGACGCGTGTTCTTTAGCGCCATCCTCGTTTTTACCCTCGGCTCACTAATGTGCGCGAACGCGTCGGCCCTGTGGCAACTCGTCGCCTCGCGTGTGGTGCAGGGGATAGGCGGTGCGATGCTGCTGCCCGTCGGACGGCTTGCCGTGCTGCGCAGCTTTCCACGCGAGCGCTACCTGCCAGCCCTGAGCTTTGTGGCGATTCCCGGACTGGTCGGGCCATTGATCGGGCCAACGCTAGGCGGCTGGCTGACCGACGTCGCGTCATGGCATTGGATATTCTTGATCAACGTGCCGGTCGGCCTGGCGGGCTGCATCGCGACGGCGCTGTTCATGCTCGGTGAACCGCTGGACAAAGTCGGGCGCTTCGACGTGAAGGGCTACTTGTTGCTCGCCGTGGCCATGCTGGCATTGACGCTGGCATTGGACGGGCTGGCCGAGTTGCGGCTGACGCACGCGCTCGTGCTGATATTGCTGGTGCTGGCCTTCGCGTGCCTGTCGGCGTACGGACTGCACGCGACGCGTAGCCCGCACCCACTGTTCTCGCTCGAGTTGTTCCGTATTCACACGTTCAGCGTCGGCCTGCTGGGTAATCTATTTGCGCGCATCGGCAGCGGCGCGATGCCCTATCTGTTGCCGCTGCTGCTGCAGGTGAGCCTCGGCTACGCGCCGTTTCATGCGGGTCTAATGATGCTGCCAGTGGCCGCGGCCGGCATGGTGTCCAAGCGCATTGTCACGGCGTTGATCATGCGCCACGGCTACCGCCACGTGCTACTGACTAACACCGTCCTGCTCGGGGCAACCATGGCCAGCTTTGCACTGATGTCGCCGGATCAACCGCTGTGGGTCCGGCTCGTACAACTGGCGATCTTCGGCGGCGTGAATTCGATGCAATTTACCGCGATGAATACGTTGACGCTGAAAGACCTTGGACGTGAAGGGGCAAGCAGCGGCAACAGCTTGTTTTCCCTTGTGCAAATGCTGTCGATGAGCCTGGGGGTCACCATCGCCGGCGCGCTGCTCGCCACATTCACGGCGCTGTTCGGACACATCGCGCCATCGCAGACGCTGCCGGCATTTCATGCGACATTCGTCTGCATCGGCGTGATCACCGCGTTATCCGCGTGGATCTTCGGACAGTTAGCGCCGGACGTGCGCAGCACGGGAAGGCACGATAGCGATGCCAGGACCCTCTGAGCAGCACACTGCAGATTGGCGGGGTGACCGCATCGATTGCGGTACAGGTGGCGGGCCACCTAATGGTGCTGTGTGCGGGCATCGACTGGAATGGCGCGTCGCTCGCGTAGGAGCGACGCGTTGCGGGTACGCGCACGGCGATGCCGCGCGCGAGCTTCACACGCCGAAGTTCTTGGCGGCGAAATCCCAGTTCACGACGTTCCAGAACGCCTCGACAAACTTCGGACGTGCGTTGCGATAGTCGATGTAATACGCATGCTCCCAGACGTCCAACGTCAGTAGCGGCGTGGCGTCGGTCGTCAACGGCGTAGCGGCGTTGCTGGTCGAGACGATGTCCAGCGAGCCATCGGCCTTCTTCACGAGCCAGGCCCAGCCCGAGCCGAACGTGCCGACCGCCACCTTTGTGAAAGCTTCCTTGAATGCGTCGTACGAGCCCCACTTCGCGTTAATCGCGTCACCGAGCTTGCCGGTCGGCGCGCCGCCGCCCTGCGGCGACAGACTGTTCCAGAAAAATGTGTGGTTCCACACTTGTGCTGCGTTGTTAAAGATGCCGCCCGACGATTTCTTGACGATCTCTTCCAGCGACAGGTTCTCGAACGCCGTACCCGGGATCAGGTTGTTCAGGTTCGTCACATAGGCCTGGTGGTGTTTGCCGTAGTGGAATTCCAGCGTCTCTTCCGAGATGTGCGGAGCCAGCGCATTCTTCGCGAACGGCAGGGGGGGGAGTGTATATTGTGCCATCGTGCAAACTTCCTTTATAACGGATTGGGGACCAGGGAGAGTCATGCTGCCGAGCATTCGATTCTAGGTGAGTTGGAATAACCTCGCAAATCGTCGGCCCTTTATGCGCAGCATTGCTTTGCTTGTTCCTATAAATGAGTCAGAACTGCTCGGCAGTGCGCGATCCTGCGCGACAGCCAGCGCCGATATCACCAACGCCGCCCTAGAATTCCTCATCCAGGCGAGGCTGTACTTGCGCAATGCCGAGATCCGCGCTGCCGTGCGCGAGGTGCACCGTTACGCGGCGACCGGGTTTGAGCGCGTCCGGCGCGCGCACCGCCGCGCCGCTGTGTGGGTCGATCAGCGCCGCATAACCGCGCTCAAGCGTGCGCCGCGGACTGAGCAACTCGGTGCGAGCGGCCAGCTCGGATACCTGCGCGCGTCGACGCTCGTGCTGCCTGCGCAGTGCATCGCCCAGGCGCTGCCCGAGCCGCTGCACACGTTCGGCCGCCCGCTCCATGTCGGGTCGGCTGCGCCGCCAGCGCAACTGAACCATCGTCAGCTGCGCGCGCGCATCCCGCACCGGACGCGCGCCGGCCGAGCACAACCGCAGCGACAGTTGCCGCAGGTGCTGGCGCTGCCTGGCGATCCGCTCGGATGGACTCACAAGCCGGCGCGCGAGCCAGTCCAACTGCTGCGCGCGCCGCTCCATCATCCGGCCGAAGCCACGCGCCAGCGCCGCGTGGCGCTGGTCCAACTCGCGCAATAACACGGCGCGCTGTTCACTGACCAGTTCCGCTGCCGCCGTCGGCGTCGGCGCGCGGACATCAGCGGCGAAGTCGGCAATCGTGAAATCGGTTTCGTGCCCGACGCCGGACACGATCGGCAACACACTAGAGGCGATTGCCCGCGCGAGCGATTCGTCGTTGAACGCCCACAAGTCCTCGATCGAACCACCGCCGCGGCACACGATCAGCACATCGACTTCGGCACGGCGGTTGGCCGTGCCGATCATCGCCGCGACGCGCGCGGCCGCCTCAGCGCCCTGCACCGGCGCCGGGTAGACGATGACCGGCACATGCGGGGCGCGCCGTGCAAGCGTGGTCAACACGTCGCGCAGCGCCGCAGCCTGCAGCGACGTGACGATACCGATGGTGCGCGGGTGCGACGGCAACGCGCGCTTGCGCTCAGCGGCGAACAGACCCTCGGCCTCAAGCTGCGCTTTCAGCTTCAGAAACGCTTCGTACAGTCGGCCTTGCCCGGTGCGTCGGACCGCCTCCACGTTCAGTTGCAACTCGCCGCGCGGCTCGTACATCGTCACCGTGGCGCGAACCTCGATCCGGTCGCCCTCGCGCGGCGTGAACTGTGCATATTGGGCACGGCCACGGAACATCACGCAACGAATCTGCGCACAATCGTCCTTGATCGAGAAATACCAATGGCCGCTGGCTGCCCGCGTAAAGTTCGAGACTTCGCCGGCGATCCAGGCGAGCGCAAACGCACGCTCGAGCAGGGTGCCGATCGCGCGATTCAAGGCGGACACGGAAATCACCGCGTCGCCGCCGACAAAGGGGGCCGAGGGAGAAAATTCTGCTGTCATCGGGCGGTATTGGGGAACGGGAGGCTCCGCTACGGCCCGGCGGGGCCGCAGCTGTCCACACAGTCGATTCTACCGGTCTTTGCGCCGCACCGGCCGGCCGTCTCCGTGCGGCAGCGTCAAACCTTTGCCACGCAAGACTTTGCACACTGCCCCAGTTGGCAGCAAATCACTGAAAAACTTTTCGCCCCATGGGCTTACCGGCGATAACCTCGAGATTCCCACAAAGTTATCCACAATAATTGGGGATAGTATGCCGGCATCGAACCCATTATGGACAAATGATCAGCGTCCCCGTGCGGGCATCGGTCCGGTCTGGCCTTTCAGCCGGCTTGCCGCGCACGCCTGTGCCACGTTAGAGTTGTGGCCTGCCGTGCCGTTGTCCGACGCCCTACCCTATTTGCGTACCACCGCGCCATGCTTATGCCACTGTCCCGTGCCATCATCGCCCGTTTCGAGCCTATGTTCTCGCGTGAATGGCAGCGCCGTGGCGTGCTCGCGTACACGCTATGGCCCTTGTCTCAGTTGTTTGCCGCCGTCTGCGCGCTGCGCCGGCTCGCGTATGCGCGCGGCTGGTGCAAGACGTGGCGCATCAGCGTACCGGTCGTGGTGGTGGGCAACGTGACGGTCGGCGGCACCGGCAAGACGCCAACCGTCATTGCGCTGATCGAGGCGTTGCGCGATGCAGGCTTCACGCCTGGCGTGGTGTCGCGCGGCTATGGCGCGCGCATCGTGCGGCCCACCGCAGTCAGCCCCGCGGCGTCGCCTGCGCTGGCGGGCGATGAGCCGCTGCTGATCGCCCGCCGCACCGGGGTGCCCGTGTGGGTCTGCCCGGACCGAGTCGCGGCCGCCAGCGCGCTGGTGCAAGCCCATTGGGAAGTGGATGTCATCGTCAGCGACGACGGCCTGCAACACTATCGGCTCGCGCGCGACGTCGAGCTGGTGGTTTTCGATCACCGGCTAGGGGGCAACGGGTTCCTGCTGCCCGCCGGGCCGCTGCGCGAACCGCTGAGTCGCGTCCGCGACGCAACGTTGATCAACAACCCTGACGGGCGCAGTCTGCCGCCGTGGCCGTCGACTTTCGCGCTGACGCTGCAGCCCGCCGACGCCTGGCACCTGGATAATCCACACCTGCGCCGGCCGCTAGCGCAGTTCGCCGGCGAGCGCGTGCTGGCCGCTGCCGGCATCGGCGCACCGGAGCGTTTCTTCGCGACACTGCGTGCGAGCGGCCTTGTGCCCACGACACGCGCGCTGCCCGACCACTATCCTTTCGATGAGAACCCGTTCGTGACCGATACAGCCGATGCGATCCTGATCACCGAAAAGGATGCGGTAAAATGCACGGCTTGGCGTGACTCACGTCTATGGGCGGTGCCCGTCGACGCCACGCTCGACCCTCGCCTGATTGCGCTCGTTGTGGAGAAACTTCGTGGACGCTCGCCTGCTTGAAATCCTCGTCTGCCCGCTGTGCAAGGGGCCTCTGCACCATGATCGCAACGCGCAGGAGCTCATTTGCCATGCCGACAAGCTCGCGTATCCGATCCGCGACGGCATTCCAGTGATGTTGGTCGATGAGGCACGCCAGACGGTCGAAGGCACGCCGGTCGAGCCCGCCAGCAACTGATCCGATGCACGCCGCCGTTCCATTCATCGTCGTCGTTCCGGCCCGCCTCGCGTCCACCCGTCTGCCGGGCAAGCCGCTCGCCGACCTAGCCGGCAAACCCATGGTGGTACGCGTGGCCGAGCAGGCCCGCGCGTCAGGCGCGAGCCGCGTGTTGATCGCCGCCGACGCCGAAGTCGTGCTCAATGCGTGCCGAGCGCATGGCATCGAGGCACTGCTGACCCGCACCGACCATTCGACCGGCACCGACCGGCTGGCCGAAGTGGTCCACACATGCCGTCTGCCGGACGACGCGCTGGTGGTCAATGTGCAAGGCGATGAACCACTGATCGAGCCGCGGCTAGTCGCCGGCGTCGCCGCACACCTGGCCGCCAATCCTGATTGTGCGATTGCCACCGCTGCCCATCCGATCGCCGAGCCGGCAGAGGTCTTCAATCCGAACATTGTGAAGGTGGTCCTCGATGCCCGCGGTATCGCATTGTATTTTTCCCGCGCGCCGATCCCATGGTCACGCGATGCGTACCAGCCGCAATGGAGCCCGGAGGACGGCGCGGCGCCCGTGGTCGACATCGCGCGGCTGCCGGCGCCAAGTACTGCGGTGCATCGTCACATCGGCCTATACGCATACCGGGCTGGCTTCCTGCGCCGCTACCCCGAGCTTTCGCAGGCGCCGGTCGAAATCGCCGAGGCACTCGAGCA
Source organism: Burkholderia sp. b14 (assembly GCF_900156195.1). Taxonomy (NCBI): domain Bacteria; kingdom Pseudomonadati; phylum Pseudomonadota; class Betaproteobacteria; order Burkholderiales; family Burkholderiaceae; genus Burkholderia; species Burkholderia sp. b14. Next base: position 2,329,558 of record NZ_FTPJ01000003.1, on the reverse strand, counting down.
ACTGCGGGCGGTGTGGCATGGGGAAAGGATCACGGTGTTGCTGACGCCACACGTGCCGTCGCCCGGTGTCGACACGCCGGCGGACCTAGAGCGAGTTCGCGCGATTCTCGCCCAACGAGGCTGAGGATCGCGCGCCGCGTGGCATAATCGGACGCTTATGCTACGCCCCCAATAGCGACAGGCGGCATGTACGGCGCCCATTGGCGACGAGTTGTCCGCCGCGCTACGCACCGTGCGTCAGGCTACAGTCAGATTCGCGTGCGACGCTGATGGCCTGCCCGCTCACAGCATTCACAAGCAATCTCGGAGATAATCATCATGCGTTTGATCCTGTTAGGCGCCCCTGGCGCGGGCAAGGGCACCCAGGCAAACTTCATCAAGGACAAGTTTGCAATCCCGCAAATTTCGACCGGTGACATGCTGCGCGCGGCCGTGAAGGCTGGCACGCCGCTCGGCGTGGAGGCCAAGCGCTACATGGACGCGGGCGAGCTCGTTCCGGATACGCTGATCATCGGACTCGTCAAGGAACGGCTTCAGCAGGCCGATTGCAAGAACGGCTACCTGTTTGACGGCTTTCCGCGTACGATCCCGCAGGCCGACGCGATGAAGCAGGCTGGCGTGGCGATCGACTACGTGCTGGAGATTGACGTACCGTTTGACGAGATCATCGAGCGCATGAGCGGGCGCCGCACGCACCCGACATCGGGACGCACATATCACATCAAGTTCAATCCGCCGAAGGTCGACATGGTCGACGACGTGACCGGCGAGCCCCTGATTCAGCGCGACGACGACAAGGAAGAAACAGTCCGCAAGCGCCTGGACGTCTACGTCGCGCAAACGTGCCCGTTGATCGACTACTACATGCAATGGGCGCAGCGCGGTGACGAGAATGGACTGCAGGCCCCCCGATACCGGAAAATCTCCGGGCTCGGCACCGTTGACGAGATCCGCCAACGCGTGTTCGACGCACTGCAGTAACCGGCACAGAACGGCGCGATCCAAGACACAAAGATCCAGAACATAACGATCTAGGATCGCCACGATCGTGGCGCCGCCCATGCGGCACGGCTCACGAGGCTGCACGCGTATCGACAGCAGGAGACCATCGACATGCAGATCCGCGACAACGTTTTTGTCATCACGGGTGGCGCCTCGGGCTTGGGCGCGGGCACAGCCCGGATGCTGGCCGAGCACGGCGGCAAGCCGGTCATCGCCGACCTGAACAAGGCGGCGGGCGAGGCGCTCGCCGACCAACTCGATGGCCGCTTCGTCAAGTGCGACGTGTCGCGCGAGGACGACGCACGCACCGTGATCGAGACCGCCATGCGGCTTGGAACGTTGCGCGGCCTGGTCAATTGCGCGGGCATCGCGCCGGCGGCCAAGACCGTTGGCAAAGACGGCCCGCATCCGCTCGATCTGTTCGCCAAGACGATTGGCGTGAACCTGATCGGCACGTTTAACATGATCCGGCTCGCGGCGGCCGCGATGTCGGTCAACCCGCCCAATGAGCATGGCGAGCGCGGGGTCATCGTGAACACCGCATCGGTCGCCGCTTTCGATGGACAGATCGGCCAGGCCGCCTATGCGGCATCCAAGGGCGGCGTCGTCGGGATGACGCTGCCGGTTGCTCGCGACCTGTCGCGCAGCGCAATCCGTGTCATGACGATCGCCCCCGGCATCTTCGAGACGCCGATGTTGTTAGGCATGTCCGAAGAACTCCAGCATGCGCTCGGCGCGATGGTGCCATTCCCGCCCCGGCTCGGTAAGCCATCCGAATATGCGATGCTGGTCAAGCAGATTCTGGACAATCCCATGCTCAACAGTGAAGTGATCCGGCTTGACGGCGCGATCCGGATGCAACCGAAATAACCGGTGCAGCCGGAGTAACCTGGGCAACCGCAGTCGCCTGCGCGCGCCCGCGACCGAGGCCGGACCGGTTGCTACCGTGTCGGAACGTCAATCGCCGCGACGCGTACGCTGGCGCAACTCCTGCAATTGCGACTCGATGACAGTCGCATCGGCCGCGTCGGGCTCTTGCTCCAGATAGCGCTCCAAATCCTCCAGGGCAGGTCGCAGATAGTCCAGCCGCGCATACGCGAAGCCGCGATCGCGGACTTCCTCGATGCTCTCCGGCAGCAGGATGACGAGTCGTTGTTGGACGGCCAGCAGCCGTTGCCAGCGTTCGGTCTGCAGGTAGATCGTTTTCAGGTTACGCAACATCCGCGCGACGATCTCCCGCTCGGTGGCCGGTTGCAGCAGCGCGTGCAGCGTGCCGGCGATCGATTGCCCGCCTTTGTCCAAATACGGCTCGAGCATCTCGACCATGCGCGACTCGGTCAGCGACTCACCGGTCGTCGGATCCAGCATCACTTCGCCTTCTGCAATAGTCGCCCGCAACAGGAAGTGACCCGGAAACGACACGCCCTTGACGGGTAATCCGAGCTGCCCGGCCATCTCCAAGTAGATCACGGCGAGCGAAATCGGAATGCCGCGTCGCTTCTTGAGCACCATGTTCAGATGGCTATTGTCCGGATCATAGTAGTCGTTTAAGTTCGCGCAAAACCCCAACTCCCGGAAGAAGAAGCGGTTCAACCCCGACAACTTCTGCGTCACGTCGGCGCCCTGCGGCAAACGTCGACGCAGCCGCACCACCAACGCGTCGATATCCGTGAGGGTACCCTGCACGTCCAGGTCCGGATAGGCATCCTGTGCTAACGACAAGACGGCTTCGGTCAGCGGCAGGCTCTCGTCCTGCGCAACCAATGCGGTGAAAAAATCGAGTATTCGGGAAGTCGTCATTAGCTCGTTATTTCACGCGGCGGCGGAAATATGCATATTTGAAGCCCATCAGAAACAATATGGCAAAATATAGCGCGGCAAGGATGACCAGCGTCGCGCCCAATGCTGCAATGCGCATACCCGGATGGTGCCCCAGTGCCACCCAATCGAACGACTGGTTAAACCAGCGCATCACGCCGGCGAGCACAAGGCACGCGCCGACCAACTGCACGAAAAACAGCCCCCATCCGGCCGATGGCACATAGATCGAGCGCCGACGCAAGCCGGTGAACAGCAGCAGCGCATTTACGCATGCACCGATGCCGATGCTCAGCGACAAGCCCGCATGTGCAAGATGGGGCACGAACACGACATTGCACACTTGCGTGACGACTAGTACCGCCAACGCGATCTTCACCGGTGTCTTGATGTCCTGTTTAGCATAAAAACCGGGCGCGAGGATCTTGATCAGGATCAACCCGAGCAACCCCACCCCATAGGCAGCCAGGGCACGCGACACCATCACGACGTCGTGGCCCGAGAACCGTCCATAATTGAACAACGTGGCTGTTAAGGGTTCAGCGTAGACGAACAGCGCGACAGCACTGGGGGCAGCCAGCAGGAAAGTGAGCCGCAAGCCCCAGTCGAGTAGCGCCGAGTATTCCGCCGCATCGGCATCCGCGTGCGCCTTAGATAAACTGGGCAACAGAATCGTGCCGAGCGCGACACCCAGCAACGCGGTCGGGAACTCCATTAGCCGATCCGCGTACGATAACCACGATACGCTGCCGGGCGCCAGGTGCGAAGCGATATTGGTATTGACGATCAGTGATAGCTGGGCGACCGATACCGCGAAGCTGGCAGGCATCATTTTCCACAGGACCCGCTTGACCCCGGGATGGGCCAGCGCGCGAACCGGATTAAGTCCGATCCGGGGCATCATCTGGACGCGTTTCAGCCCTGGCAGTTGCACGAGCAGCTGCAGCACGCCGCCGGCCAACACCGCGAAAGCGAGCGCGTAGATCGGGGTGTCCAAGCGCGGCGCAACGACCAACGCCGCGACGATGAAGCTAACATTGAGCAGGACAGGCGCAAATGCCGGCAGCGAAAAATTCCGATAAGTATTCAAGACGCCGGACGCCAGCGAAGTCAGCGAGATCAGTGCGATGTACGGAAACATGATCCGCGTCATCGTCACCGCGAGTCCGAACGCTTGAGCGTCGTGACGCAACCCCGATGCGACCACCCACACGACGAACCCGGAGCCAGCGATGCCCAGCACCGACAAGCCGACCAGCACCCAGGCCAGCACGGTGGCGGTCGCGTCGACCAGCGTACGCGTCGCCTCGTGCCCCTTCTGGCTCTTAAACTCGGCCAGGATCGGCACGAACGCCTGCGAAAACGCACCCTCGGCGGACAGTCGCCGCAACAGATTCGGGATACGGAACGCGACATTGAACGCGTCGGTGTACGAGCTGGCGCCAAAAGCGCGGGCAATCAGCGTTTCACGCGCCAATCCGGTGATCCGGGAAAGCAAGGTGAAGCCACTGACGGTGACGAGGGCGCGGAGTAGATTCATGCGGCGGCATTATACGGACCCTATGCGACGAACACGACCACGGCACGCTGCGGTAGCCGCGCTTACCGATGACAGCGCGGCGTGGCACTCGTCTCCGGGATCCATGGCAGCGGTCCCGTGTCAGCAGCCCGTGTCAGCAGCCCGTGTCAGCAGTCCGTGGCAGCAGTCCGTGGCAGCAGTCCCAAGCGGCAGTCCCAAGCGGCAGTCCCGGGGCGATGGTAAATGGACCGCCCGCGCCCGTCGCCACTGCAGCTAACCAGACACTTCTACCTAGTTCGATCCGGAAGGGGGACGCCAATTGCGCATCCCGTTGTTTTATTGTTATAATCCGCCGTTTCGATAGTCCGCCGGGCAACCGTTCCCCGCGGCTCATACTCCAATACCGCTGGAAACAGGATAAGGAACCGTCATGGCTAACTCCGCACAAGCTCGCAAGCGTGCCCGTCAGGCCGCGAAAGCCAATTCACACAATTCTGCGCTGCGCTCCAAAATGCGTACCGCGATCAAGGCCGTGCGCAAGGCGATCGAATCCGGCGACAAGGCAAAGGCTGCCGAGGTGCTGAAGCAATCGTCGAAGACGCTGGACATCATCGCCGACAAGAAGATCATCCATAAGAACAAGGCCGCTCGCCACAAGAGCCGCCTGGCCGCTGCCATCAAGGGTCTGGCGCAGGCTGCAGCGTAAAACCCCACGCGCCGGTTGATCGCCCGCGGCGCGGCCCGCCAAGCGGGCGCGTCGTGTGAAGACCCGGTTTCGTCAAAACACACCGAGTCGGCCCAGCGCAACACTGGTGGCGCAGCGATGGAGTAGAGTAGTCGAAGCAAAAGCCCGCAATCGCGGGCTTTTTGCGCTGAGATAGCAACTCAAACCGCAGGGCGCTACGCGGCCACGCCAATTCGGCGGCAGGCGCCGCCCGCAACCGTCGCTCGCCGTCGCCGTTTAGCCGACCTCACGTTTGGGCGCGGCGCGTTGCACTGGATGTTCGATCGGCAGCTCGCAGGCTTCGGTCACCACTAGATCATTGTCCCGGGCGAAATTCATCACGAAATCAAAAGCCATCGGCTCAATGTCGCGCAGCCGCGAATCGACGATCACTGTCTTGATGTCACCGAGCATCACAGGCCGCACGTATAGCGAATACTTCAGCTTCGCGTTCGGCCCCGTCGCCCCTGGACCAAACGACGACATCACACCACACAGCCGCTCCGACCAATCACTCGGCCGAAACTTCTTTCCGTTCTTGGTAATGCCTTGAATGAAGTATTCGGTTGAGGATGAGTCGCCCATGTGGAACACCTGAAAGACAGCCCCGCCAGCACCGGCTCGACGGCACCCGCGAATAGGGCAAATGAGGCTCCGCGACGCACGGACGTGTTTTCCCACGCCGTACTGCCGCGCGACACCACGGCGGCAGGCTCGTCGCGAAAGTCATTCATTATAGCGCACGCGGTCCCTTGCCGCAGCGCACTACCCTGCCCGGGATACCGAATCCGCGCTTCCCCATCGTTCTCGCTACCGTCGCGCTGAGCCTGCCTGCGCGCTGAATAGTCGTCGAGCCGAACCGGGAGCGCGCAACGCACAAGCTGGCGCGCGCCGCCTTTGTTATCCACCGGTGACCCGGCCGTTCGCCCGCAAATGAGAACCGTCCGGCGCAGTGCAAAGTAGAGCGATGCCCGGTCCGGCGCGGCAGCGGGCGTAGGCCGGCTCGTCAAAGGCACCGAAATCCTTTATGCTGGATGGAGTGATCCACATGGCAAGCAGCGGCGCCCGGCGTACTGACCGGCTTAGTCCGCCATATTTGTTTTTATGACCTCCACCAAAACGATTCGCCACTACCTGCAGTTCCGGGATTTTTCTGCCGACGATTACGATTACGTGCTGGAGCGCGCCCGGATTCTGAAACAGAAGTTCAAGAATTACGAAACCTATCACCCGTTGCACGATCGCACGCTGGCCATGATCTTCGAGAAAAACTCGACGCGCACGCGGCTCTCGTTTGAAGCCGGGATCTTCCAACTGGGCGGCCACGCGGTCTTCATGAGCACGCGCGACACACAACTGGGTCGCGGCGAACCGATCGAGGATGCGGCGCAAGTCATATCGCGAATGGTCGACATCATTATGATTCGCACGTTCGGTCAGGACATCCTGCGGCGCTTTGCACAGAATTCGCGCGTTCCGGTCATCAATGGGCTGACCAACGAGTATCACCCGTGCCAAGTGCTGGCAGACGTGTTCACGTTCCATGAGCACCGGGAACCGATCCGTGGCAAAACCGTCGCGTGGGTAGGCGACGCGAATAACATGGCCTATACATGGATCGAGGCCGCGCACATCCTCGGTTTCAAGCTTCGCGTGTCGACACCACCGGGATACAGGCTCAATCACGCCTTGATCGACCCGGCACACCTGGCATCGGTTGAGGAAACCGACGATCCGCGCGCCGCCTGCGAAGGCGCCCACCTGGTCACGACCGATGTGTGGACCAGCATGGGCTTCGAACAAGAAAACGACGCGCGCAAGACCGCGTTCGCGGATTGGTGCGTCGATGCGGAACTGATGGCGCTCGCGCAGCCTGACGCGCTGTTCATGCATTGCCTGCCCGCACATCGCGGCGAGGAAGTGAGCGCCGACGTCATCGACGGTCGGCAGAGCGTCGTGTGGGACGAGGCCGAGAACCGGCTACACGTGCAAAAGGCGCTGATGGAGTTCTTGATGCTCGGCCGCCTGAATCATTAAGTCCTATCGTCGGCCGTGCACCGCGACGGCGGAACGAACCGTCGAGCCGGCCGTTGCAGGACGCCGCACAAATCCAGCACAACACGCCGCTCGCCCATATCGCGGCGCATGGCTGACGCGAGTCGGGATCGGCGCGACACGCCGTGCCTAGCACCCGATGCGCAACAGCCGCCCCGCAGTTCCGGCGGACAGCCGCAGGCTCGCCAGTACCAACGCTGGGGGATGCGCGGATTCAGACGACGAGCGGCTCCATGTCGAGTTCCACGCCGAAGCGCTGGCTGACATCGGCGCGGATCGCCTGCGCCAACGCCAATACCTGTTCGCCGGTCGCGCCACCGCGATTGACCAGTACCAGGGCTTGGCGTTCGTGCACGGCGGCCGCGCCGATTGAGCGCCCTTTCCACCCGCAGCGATCGATCATCCAACCGGCGGCCAGCTTGACGCGGCCATCGTGCTGCATGTAGTACACGATATCCGGCTCCTTCGCGCGCAGCGCCGCAAACTGCTCGGCGTCGACAATCGGATTCTTGAAAAAACTGCCTGCGTTACCCAGGATCGCCGGGTCAGGCAGCTTTTCATGCCGGATCGCGGTAACCGCGTCGAAGATCTGTCGCGCCGTCGGCTTGCCAATCCCGCTCGCGGCGAGCCGGCTTGCCACGTCCGCGTACGAAGCACGGGCACGCCATCGCTTCGGCAAGCGAAACGCAACGGACAGGATGATCAGCCGGTCACGCGCAGCATGCTTGAATACGCTGTCGCGATAGCCGAACGCGCAGGCTTGTGCATCGAGGTCCACGATACGCCCGTCAACCATGTCGAGCGCGCGCAATCGTTCAAAGCGCTCGGCAAGCTCGAGGCCATATGCACCGATATTCTGCACCGGCGCGGCGCCGACCGTACCGGGAATCAGCGCAAGATTCTCCAATCCGGCCATGCCTTGTTGCAGCGTCCAGTCAACGAAGTCGTGCCAGCGCTCGCCGGCAGCGGCCTCGACAATGTAAGCATCGTCGGTCTGCGCGACGACGCGCTTGCCGCGCAAGTCGATCACGAGCGCCAAACCATCGAAGTCGCGCGTGAACACAACGTTGCTGCCCGCGCCCAGCACCAGGCGCGGCATGCCGGCGATCCGCTGATTGGCATGCAGCGCAGCGAGGGCGGCTTCCGAGCGGATCGCACCGCCCAGTCGCGCGCGCACGTTAAAGCCAAACGTATTGTGATCTCGCAGTGAATAGTCCGCCTGCAGCGCATTGGGCGCCAGGTCAGCGTCAGTCAATCGGGACATCGCAAAGGCCATCATGGGTCAACGCCGCCGACGCGCATACGATCCGCTTTGGCGCGGCAGGCATGGCGCGCGATTGGCAAAACGCAGGCCATCGGTAAAATGACAAAATGTGTCGCATTATAGCGGCTCGTCACGATTGTCCCGGCATCGCGCACTGGGCGTCGCGCAGCCGTGCTGGCAATTCTTTCGGGAGAAAATGCAATGCCGTCGTTCGATGTAGTCGTGGAAGCCAACATGGTTGAGGTCAAGAACGCGGTCGAACAGTCGAACAAGGAAATCTCGACGCGCTTCGACTTCAAGGGATCGGATGCGCGCGTCGAGCAAAAGGAGCGTGAGCTGACGCTGTTCGCCGACGATGATTTCAAGCTGGGCCAGGTTAAGGACGTGTTGCTGCAGAAAATGGCTAAGCGCCAGGTCGACGTACGCTTTCTCGACTACGGCAAAATCGAGAAAATCGGCGGCGACAAAGTCAAGCAACTCGTCACCGTTAAAAAAGGCGTGGCGGGCGATCTCGCGAAAAAGATCGTCAAGCTAGTCAAAGACAGCAAGATCAAAGTGCAAGCTAGCATACAGGGCGACGCAGTGCGCGTGAGCGGCGCCAAGCGCGACGATCTGCAATCCGTCATTGCGATGCTGCGCAAAGAGGTGAGCGACGCCCCGCTCGACTTCAATAATTTTCGCGACTGAGCGGCGCTTTGCCTAGCAGCCTCGGCCGTCACCGCCGTGCATCGGATGCGCCTTTTTTGTCGCCAATCCGGCTCTCCTGTCCGGCCAGGAGCTTGCTGATATTCGCGCGGTGCCGCCACACCAACAACACGTTCATCGCGATAATGGCACCGGCGATCGGGTTGCCACCGAACATGAAAAGGTCGAACAACGGCGCGAACAGCGCCGAGATCAGTGCGGCCAACGATGAATAGCGGAAAAAGAAAGCAATGATCAGCCACGTGGCGGCAGTCGCGATGCCGAGTACCGGGTCGATTCCGAGCAGCACGCCAGCCGCGGTGGCCACGCCCTTACCACCCTTGAAACGGAAGAACACTGGATACAAGTGGCCGAGAAATACGGCGATCGATGCCAACGCCACCGAGAATGCGTCGAGCCCGTATGCGGCGCCGACATGCTTGACGAGCCACACGGCAAGCCATCCTTTGAAAGCGTCGCCAAGCAGCGTCAGAACCGCCGCCGCCTTGTTGCCGCTGCGCAGCACATTGGTCGCGCCAGGGTTCTTCGAGCCATAGGTGCGCGGGTCGGATAGTCCCATTGCGGCGCTGACGATCACCGCGAACGATATCGAGCCGATCAGGTACGCCGCGACGGCGACAAGCAGGTTAGCCATGGAGGAGGATGTGCAACTCGTTCAAAGCGCGTCATTCTACCTAACCCCGGTCGTGCCCAGGCGCGCGCGAAAACTTGCTGCGCCGACGCATAACGCATAACGCATGGCGCATGGCGCATGGCGCACGAAGCACGAAGCACGAAGCACGAAGCATGGCACATGACGCAAGACAGCGCGCTGCATGCCGCAATCCCACGCGTTCAGTCAGGGCTCGCGCAGTCTACTGGCGTGGCGGCCAGCAGTGTCGTGAGTACCGCCGGAGCAAGGCTCACAAGGTAACCGCGACGCCCGCCGTTCAGGTAAATCCGTTCGAGCAACAGGATCGTGCGTTCCACGTACACTGGCAGCGGCTTGCGCGTGCCGAATGGTGACGTGCCGCCGACCAAGTAGCCCGAATGCCGGTTCGCGACGTCGGGCCTGCACGGCTCGATACGCTTGGCACCGATTTGACGCGCCAGGTTCTTGGTCGACACCGTGCGATCGCCGTGCATCAGCACGATCAGCGGTTTCGCGTGCTCATCCTCCATCACCAGCGTCTTGATCACACAATGCTCGGGTACACCGAGCTGCCGCGCGGATTCGGCGGTGCCGCCGTGCTCCACGTACTCGTAGAGATGCTCGCCGAACTCGACATGGTGATGTCGCAGTAGTTGGGTGGCCGGCGTTTGTGAAACGTGTTTGTTCTTCGCCATAAAGATCCGTCTTGACATCCTCCCCCGCTTAAATTCTGGGGATTCCTACGGCGCTCGCCTCGGCATTGAGCCGCAGTGAGTCGCTTCGGTGGGTTCCTATTGCTGGTGGCATGACTGCAACGCTCACTTCACAGGCAAGGCGGGCATGTCCCGCCCTTAAAATGTTAATCGCGCCAGCCATTTTCGGCCACGAGTGCAATTGAGATTGTGCGCATCATCGACGCACGGCAGGACTACCCAAAGGGGAAACGAAAATGAGGACGCTGTGCGCGCTCATCCTCGTGAGCGCGGTTTTAATTAGCCTGTCCTGAACAATTCGCTTTGCTCTGCGGCGAATTCATGCTGCTGACACCATGTGAGCCTCACGATTGAGCAGAGCAAGCCCGATCAGGGCGCAAAAAAGCCGCAGCTTGCGCAGGATCATGCGCAGGTTGTGGCCGGCGCCGCACAGCACCGCATGAATCGCATCGCCCAGCGTACCCTTGAGCCAATTTCGATCGAGCTTGCCGTCTGACTTCATGTGTCCGATGGCCGGCTCGATTGCACTGCGACGCCGAATCATTGCTCGCAGGCCGCGCGTAATGCCGCGTCGCAAGCCGGGATAATAGAGCTTCACGCCATCGACCGCGACGCCCTTGTAGCCGCGGTCCACGACAGCCATTTGCGGCTGAACGTCGCTCAGGATCGCCGCCTGTTCCAACGCTTCGGCCAGCGTGTGTCCATCGTAGGGATTGCCGGGCATCGAACGAGCTCCGATTACCAGACCCTCCTTGTGCGTCGTCGTGATCGACACCTTCACGCCGAATTCGTACGGCTTGCGTGGTTTGCCTTTCGCCAAGCACTCGACTTCCGGCGCATGCAGCGCATACAGCTTGTTTTTGTCCTTGTGCTTTTGCGTGAGAATTCGCTTCGTGCGGCCAATCAGCGCTTCCAACGCCGCGCGACTTTGCTCAGCGACGCCGTCCAGCTGCCTCTGGACATCACGCATCACGCGTCCTACTCGAGAACGCAAAGTGCGCAGCGCTTTGTTCATCCGCTTGTACTGCTTTGCATGCGCATAGCGGCCTACCTGGCTTGCCAGACGCGGCGCCTCGCGATTGTAATTTTGCCGCAGCTTCAGCCTGTGCCGGGCGGCCGCTTTTACCAGATGTTCCCGGCAACGTTCGAGCAGACGCGAGTCGGTAGGATGCGCAATCGCCTTTTCCATCACCGTTGTATCGACAATCAAGCGCTTCAGGCTCGAAGTCTTGATGACGTTCGCGCGTTTGGCCGCTTCGATCGTCTCGGCCAACAGTTCTTCAACGCCGGCTTCGCCTAGCCGCTTGCGCCAGCGCGTCAGGCTCGACGGATCAATCGGCGGCTTCGTCTGCAAGTACGTCTGGCCGGTGAACACCTGCCAATATGGGTTCTCCAGCCATTGCCAGACCAAGTCCTCATCCGACAAGTCGAACGCATGCTGCAAGTACAGCAGCCCCGCGATCAAACGCGGCGACGTTGCCGGCCGGCCGCGCTGCGACACGAAGCTCGCGCTCATCGCCGTGCTCAATCGGTCCCAATCAATCAGATCGGCCAGACGAACCAATGGATGCTTTAAGTTGATCTGCTCGCGCAGCGGCTGGCGGAACAAATCTCCCTCTGGCGCCGGCGTCTTCGGACCCATTCAACCCTCGTCGAAATTTGCAGGAAATTCACGCCAATATGCCTGCCTCTTGCAATTCCCACAATACCTTTTCAGCTTCCCAGCCTTGCTGCATAAGCCTGGACGGATTGTTCAGGTCCGACCAAGTATCCTCCTACCGTACCTAATCCCAGTTGAGGCGGCAGGTTCGTTGTCTGCGGCGCCGCACTGAAGATCGTACTGTCGTTGCGCTGATACCCAGACGCCGTGCCGAACAACGGCACCGCATTGCCCCACTGGTCTTTTCCGATCGTCTCGCCAGGATGGGTCGCCGCATAAGCATTCAAATAATTCGATGCATCCTGGTCCCAACCGCCCTGGATCGCCGCTGTCGTGTCCACCTGACGCAACAATTGGGCCGCGAGCCTATCGGTAGCTTCCTCTACCGCCATTCCAGCATGCGCCGCCGCGTACGCAGGTGCGATGTCTTATTCAATGCGCTTTTTTCGTCTTTGCGCGGATTCGCCTCCTGATGCAACTGCCGGTTGATGCGACTGCCGGTTGATGCGACTGTTATCCGAAACCGCCCTTGACCTAAGATGTGTACGAGGTAAGCTTAGTTAAGCCTCGTATCTATTTTGTCCTGTCCTTCTCAGTATCCCCCCCTTTTCTTTATAGCTCTCCCGAGCTTTATGATAAGAGCTGTCGAGCGGCTTAATATTGAGCATGGCCGCTCGACTAGAATACCCTGCTATCGCGGCAAAAAACAGACCTAATGTAAAAAGTAGTGCTGAGTGCCAGTACTCCAAACTTATGTATCCAAGCCCTACACCGATTGCGTAAAATCCAATGCGGACGCTCCTAGTTAGGTTGCCGTTGTCAATAATCTTAAATCTTTTCATTTTTTCAGAATTTCTGAATTTTTTTGCTTGATTACCCAGTCCGATCCTTTTATGTAATTTCCTAGCTCGTTGATCACTGGCCCCCAAAGCGGATACTTCTCTGTTGCAGTGAAAGTTCCAAGATCGATAAAACTATCAACCCCAAACGCAACCGGATTCGGCCTGAACACTTGCTCCACGGCACTAGCGCCCAAATCAACCATTGCCGCACTGAGTGTAAGTGTCGTAGCAGCAGGAGCATACGGCGAAGGTATGGCCGCAATCGCACCCGTTGTCGCACCAAACCGGCCAGCTGCTGCCGATAAAGCAGCAGCAGTATCCGCAATCTGCTCCTTCGGTAAATCCGGCGGATAATAAAGCATTCCCGCTGGCGCTAGTCCCGCTGCACACTCTGCCGTCGCACAGGGCTTCGCCGGGGGCTTGAGCGCATACCTTCGCGGTCCTAGCTCTGGTTGCATGGGCGCCGCGGTGTAGCTGATCGTGCTTGGCACATCGCTGCTGCTCATCGCATCCACGATATACCGCTGCAGCTCAGCATTATTCCTTACCGTCGCCTGAGTTAGGATTGGCTTACCGTCCGCAGTCTCACCTGCATATACCCACTTGGCCTCTGCATCCGTCGGACGCTGTTCACCGATCAAGGTGTCGGGACTTCCGGCATAAGTTTGGCCACCTTCTGTCATCGACATCTGCCGCATCTGGTCTTCGATCTGCTGCTGGCTGTATTTGTCACCACTCTTTTCTGCAAGCTGTTGGGCCAACGCTTTTTCCTGCGGATGCAACTGCCTGTTGAACCGATCGACGTTGTACGCCGCCTGCGCACCCTGCGTTCCCCCAACCACGCCCCCCGCCACGCTCGACATCACATTCGCCACAATGTTGCCCAGCGTCTTGTCCAAGTCCGCATTGCCGGTCGGCTTCTGATCCGCAATCTGCCGGCTCACCGCATCAAGCTTATTCGCCAGCAACGCCGATACCAACGACCCCGCGCCGCTTTGCGCCGCCCCCAACAGCCCTCCGCCAATGCCTCCCACTAGCGAGCCACCCGCGCTCTGCAGGCCAACACGGTAGCGCCCGCTCTCGTCCCATTGCTCCGCTTCAGCTAGATACTGCTGCTTCTGTTGCGGATCGTCGCTCTCGCTAGCCGCCTGGAGCAAGGCGTCGCGCTTGGCATCCGCCACGTCCCCGATCCGCCGCGCAACCGCCTCGCCGGCGTCACGCATCGCGCTCATCAGCTCACCCTGATTCTGCAAGCTCTGCTGGATGTCCGGCGTCTTGTCCACCCGACCGTTCAGATTCGTCGCACCGCGGTTCAGCCCCGCGATAGCCTGCTTTTGTTGATCAGGGTTCGTGATCTCGATCTCAGCAGCGCTGATCGCGCTCTGCGTTCTTGCCCGCCGACTTGCGAAACGCAAGAGCGTAAACAGCACGCTCACCCAGGCCCGACGCATCGTTTCCCGTGGATGCAGATCACCAATGACCTGCTTGCTCACGCCGGATTCCTATCCGGTCAGCATGTCCTCTTAGCGTCAGTTATCGGTACCCACGCATTACCACCACATCAGACATCACTACATGATCACCGGCGTGCCCATTATCCCCTGACACCGCAGCAGGCAAACGCCACAGACGATGAACTCAGCATATGCTGGTTGTTCACCATTTCAGACTATCGGCCTGATGACTTCTTTTCACTGAACCACGTCACTGTTCCTGCGAACAAACTGAACAGAACAACAAACACTGCCATTCGGCCAGCCCGATTCCACGTTGGCAATTGATACGGAATGTCGTACAGCAGCCATAGCACCGCAGGGCCAGCGGCAAGTTCGATGATAGTGATGCCGATTCCCATTGCAATCAGCCAGAGCAGCACGTAGCACATCCAACGGAACCATTCAAAGGCAGTCTTCGATTTCATTCCTTGCCGCCCCTATCAATCCTGTTCTGTACAGCCGAGCCAGTCGTCTCTTGCGCCGCGCCACCCAATGCACTGCCAACCCAGGACGGAATCGTACTCGGCGGTACATACTTCGACATCCCCATCCCAACATCCACCCACTCCTGCCGATACCAAGGATTCAGCACGTCATTGAGCTTGCCCTCAATTTTGGCTCCAATCGGATACCCAATCACCGTCCCCACCGCCGCGCCCCCCATCGCCGCATTCGGGTTCTGACCTTGCAGTGCTGAGCCGGTCAACGCACCGCCGACTCCCGTCATGAACACCGGAGCAAATTTCATCCCCGTCGATACCGCGCTCGTCACTCCCGACAACGCAAAGCTCGTCCAGTCAAACGGCTGATCACCCATGAGTTGGACACCTCCATTAGCTCCCAGCCCCAAAAGCGCACCCGCGCCCATCATGCCCGCCGGAGCCAACGAACCACCCGCGGCCAAACCTAGACCCATCATCCCCGTGCCCGCCACCGTTGCACCAACCGGATCCTTATTGATGTTCGACGTCACTAGCTCGTTATACGTCTGTCCCCGCCCAAGCTGGCTCTGCCCTGCGTCATATGCCCCTTGGTTCGGCTTGATGTACTGGCTGTTGTAATCATGATCCGCATACTGCAGATCCTTCTTATCACCGTAGCAATTCAGATTTTGGCAACCTACAATACTGCGAATCTCGTAATCATGCTTGCTGCCTGTCGCTTCCGCCGCCTGCTGATCCGAATTGCGCAGTATTTCCGCTACGATCCGGCCTTCCGCTTCCTGCTCACTAATCTTGAGCTGCTGCGCCACCAGCTTCGCATGCCGCTTCGCTAAATCGTATTCGCCCTGATGCAACTGCCGATTAAACCGATCGACGTTATACGCCGCCTGCGCACCCTGCGTTCCCCCAATCACGCCCCCCGCCACGCTCGACATCACATTCGCCACCAAGTTGCCCAGCGTCTTGTCCAAGTCCGCATTACCGGTCGGCTTCTGATCCGCAATCTGCCGGCTCACCGCATCAAGCTTATTCGCCAGCAACGCCGATACCAACGACCCCGCGCCGCTTTGCGCCGCCCCCAACAGCCCTCCGCCAATGCCTCCCACCAGCGAGCCACCCGCGCTCTGCAGACCAACACGGTAGCGCCCGCTCTCACCCCATTGCTCCGCTTCAGCCAAATACTGCTGCTTCTGTTGCGGATCGTCGCTCTCGCTAGCCGCCTGGAGCAAGGCGTCGCGCTTGGCATCCGCCACGTCCCCGATCCGACGCGCAACCGCCTCGCCGGCATCACGCATCGCGCTCATCAGCTCGCCCTGATTCTGCAAACTCTGCTGGACGTCCGGCGTCTTGTCCACCCGACCGTTCAGATTCGTCGCATCGCGGTTCAGCCCCGCGATAGCCTGCTTTTGTTGATCAGGGTTCGTGATCTCGATCTCAGCAGCGCTGATCGCGCTTTGCGTACGGGCACGGCTACTGCCGCTTTCACTCAGATACAGCGGCGACGCCCCCCCGGCATTCTTGCCCGAGCTCGATCCGGTCGGCTGATACACATTGCCGCCGTCGCCTGTCGTCGCGCCACCACTGATGCCCAAGGTGCTTGCCTGGTAATCCGAGTGGTTCTCAATCGCCGAGTAGCTCAGCGTGCCAGTCTTCAGACGATTCTGCGCTTTCACCGCCTCACTCGCAATAAACGCCCCCTTCAGATCGGTGTTGCCCTTCACGGCAATGTCAAAACCGCCTTCGCCAGCCTCGATCCCCGCCTGCTCGGTAACGCTCGCGTAATTGCCACGCGCGTTGCCGTTCTGCACGTTGAAACTGGCACTGCCCCCGCCCTGGCTCACGTTCAGCCCGACGCCCGCGCTATGCTGGCGCGCCGCACTTACGCTGGTGTCCTGGACGCTCGCCACATTCAGGTCGCCCTGCACGTCGGCGACCACCCGATTGCCCTTCACGTTCGCGCCCACAACGTTCGTATCGCCACCGCTCTTAATCGTCACGCTCTCGCGTGCGCGAACGTGCGTGTTGTTCTGCATCGCCCCGTCCGAGTTGCCGTCGCCGTTGGCACGCGCGGCCGACGCCGACACGCCAAGCCCCTTCGTGCCAATCGATACGCCGACGCTGCCGCTTGTCGAGCCATGGTCGTGACGCACACGCTCAGTGTCGGTGCTGTTGAGCAGATCGACCCGATCGGTGGCCGCAAGGTGGACGTTTTGCGCATCAATCTGCGAGCCGCGAATGATTACGTTCCCTTGGCCTGGGTCCTTCTCGCCCGTCGCCTGGAATTTTGTGAGCCCGCCTGCCTGCACGCGATTGCCGCGCGCCTGCGTACTGTCCTCGCTGAACACTGAGCGGCTGCCGGACGAGCCGATGCTCACCGTCAGCTTCGCTTCGGGCATCTCGCCCTTGGCCAGCGTGCCTAATTCGCCCGGCACTGACTGGTACGCATCGTACAGGCCACTGGCCCCGGCTAGCCCGCGCAGCGCCCGTACCCGATCGTCTTGACTGTGGGCACCCGCGCTGGCCTGCTGTACCACATTATTCACCGCTGCGATGCCCGGCGTTTGGATCCCGAGCGTCACGCCGCTTTGCCGCATCGCCTGTTGTCCGCTATGGTGCTGTTCATCAGTCGCAGTCTGCAGCGTCACCGTCTTCGCCGTGCCCACCACGTCCTTCGCGGCGATGAGGTCGCTGCCTTTCACGTGCAACTCGTTGCCCGCCTCGATCGTCACGCTGTCCTTGACCGAACCGACCACGCTGCCGTGATGCGTGAGCGACGAGGATTGCGCCTGGTCCGATTGCGCGCGCGAGCCAATCGTCACGGCCAGTCCGTCTCCGGCTAGCAGGCCCGATTGACGGTGGCGGTAGTCATTCGATTCCTGCGCCGTGCTTTGCGCGGTACCGATATTCACGTTGTTTGCCGCCGCCAATGCCGTGCCATGCGTGCTCACCACGGCACTGCCCCGCACGTTCAGGTCATGACCCGCTGATACGCTCACCGTCTCACCTGACACCAGTGAGCCGTGCGCGTTGCTGCCCGCATAACTGCGCGCAGTATCCGTTGATGAACTTGACAAAAATTTGTCCGCTTCGGAATGGCTGGCTGCATCGCCGCGGGTACGCGTACGCGTCTGGGCGATCGTTACGTCGCCCGACGCAGCTAGGTTCACCGCGCCATTACCCTGTCCTTTCGTGCCGGCCACAATATTTGAACCCAGCACTTCAAGCCGTTTGCCGGACGCAGCTTGACCCGCCACCACCGTGGCACTACCGCCTGTTGACAGCTGGCTAGCTACGTTCGTCTCCACCATATGATTGTCATACGCCCAATCACGACCATGCGCACCGGTCAAATTCACAGCGGCGCGATTTGTCGCGCCCCGGATGGTGACATGACCAGCGCCGACAAGCGCCATATCCGCGTCCGATGTCAGCGTGCTACCCGTCACACCAATATCGCCACCGCTCGCTACGCCCAGGCTGCCGCCCGTGTGCAGCGCACTGCCCACCTGTGTCGTATTCTGATATGCGCTGGTATTGCGCGCATCGCTGTGCGTCTGAATGGTCGAGCCCGTCTCCACTGTACCGATGTTCACCGCGTGGCCTGCCATCACGCCAAGGTTGCCCCCCGTTGTCACCCGCGCGCCTTTCACCGTCAGGTCATGACCGGCCTGCATCAGCATCTCACCGCTCGCGTTCAGCGTACCGAGCGCGCCGATCGACGTATGCGTCGACGTGCCGGTCGTGAAATGCTGGGCCTCAGTACGAGTGAGCGACTGATTGATGATGTCGCGGCCGGCCATCAAGGCGAGGTTGTCGGCATGGATGGCTCCCCCCAAATTCTGGATGTCGTTGCTCGCAGCCAGTGCCGCATCGCCCTTTGCAGCGATCGTCCCGCCTTGATTCACGATGTCTGTGCCCTTGATCTGAACGGTATTGCCCGAGATCAGTGCGCCGCTCGGCGTCACATCGACGTGGTTCGATTTCGCGAGGTAGACTTGTGGCGCAAGTACCGTCTGCTGGCTACCATCCGCTAGCGTGATCGTTTGATTCACCAACCAGACGATGTCCGTCGTCAGTGCCTCCATCTGGGCGTCCGTTAGCGCTATGCCGGGTTTTAGGCTGAACTGTTTGCCAAACACCGCGCCATGAGTCATCAGCTGCTTGTATTCGTCCTCGTTGCTGGTAAAGCCCTCCAGATAGCGTTTGCCCGTCAGCTGAGTCACCTGTGCCATGACCAGCTGCGACTCGTAATAGCCGTCACCGATCCGTTTTTGAACGGTTTGCGGGTTCAAATCGAGCTGGCCAAGCATGTAATCACTCGAGACGAACTGGGTATAGCTTGTGAAACGCGGATCAGTGACCACCAGATACGGATGATTGGGTGCCGATTGGATGGTAAACAAACCACTCGTGGGCAACTTCAGTTGAGGCCGGCTAGTGCGCACGCCCGCGACCGTCTTAATTACACCGGGCGTACCTGAGCGCTGTTTTGCGCCCCTCGGGGCGCCCACGCCTTGGCCCTTAAGATCGATATCCGGCAGGCCCAGTGCAGCTGCGTCCGCGCCCACCGGTACGGGCGTCGCCTGCACACTGATATTGCGAGTCTCGCCTGCATCAATGGTGACAGCCTGGTTGCTCGTGACCGTGCCGCCGGCGATGCCAGTCGTGAAGGTGATGGAGGGATTCGTCCACGTAACCCACTGTGCCGGGGTGCCGGGATAGGGATCTTTCACGTGGTTATACCCGGATTGGTTGGTGAATGAATACGTTTTGGTCAACTGGGTTGACGTATTCTTAATCACCGCGGCGCCATGACCATTCGGCACCTTTTGGCCATTGACGTTCAAGTCGCCACCCGCGGCGATCGTGCCATTGTCGTTGTTCACCAGCTCACCGATCGTCAAGTTCATCGCCGCGCCTGAGGTCAACAGCGCGGGCGCACCGCTGTTGGGCGACAATTCGGTCTCGGTCACCGTTTGGTGAGCGATCCGCTGGGTCTCGACCGGCCAATGGCCTTCACGGCGCCTCTCTGTTTCTTTCATAAACTGCGTGTTCGGGTCGGTATAGCCCGGGTAAGTTTCGATTCGCACACAGTCTGTTGTGCAATTACCGTAATGGTTCGAGTAGGCCGTATTGCTAAAACTTCTCAAATAGGTATTTTTTGAAAACTTTTCATCCCACGCGGTACCGCCCTGCTGATCCGGATTCGATTGTCCGTGTTTTACATCATACGCATAGAGTGTCACTTGACCGGCCGGGAGCGTAACACGCCAATCTTGCTGATACTGGGTTTGATACAGGCCACTATTCTTCCACTCGAACACCGATGCATTCCACGGCAGGTTCACAACAAGCTGAGTCACCCAATAGCCGTCCGGCGTCAGGATCGGTGTCGATGAGATGATATCGGCTGGATTGACATAGTACGCGTGGTGCATGTGCACATTCGCATCTTGGAACGCGGGTGAACTACCCGGCGGAGAGGGCCTCCACCACGGCAACTGGCGCATGGTGTGCGTCGAACTTGACGAACGGGTCTCTGTCTGTACATTTTGACGGATATTGTTGAGCTGACGGGCCGCGATGTTCATCAGACCATGCGCTTCCATCGTCGACGACAAATTGTTCACCGTGTCAATTAGATTAATCAGTCTGCCGCTTGCATCCTTCTGGTCATCTTTCGCGATGTTTAAGTCGCCGAGACTAACAAGCGTTGCGCCGTTCCGGTTCGTGACAGTGTTGGCTCCATAGAGGTTGACCTGCTGCGTGCCCGCCATGACCGCCCGCGCACCATCGTTGACGATCGTGTTCGCCGTGTGCGTGAGTGTGCCGCCGATGATCGAACCCGTGTTCGTCAGATGCTGGCTGGTCGTCGTAACCGCATGGCCGTCAATTTTCCCTTCGTTGATTAGCTCGCCGCTGCCGGCCTCAAGCGTAGTTATCCCCGTGCCAGTCACCCCTTGTATGCCCGACCTGATCTCGCCTCGATTGATTAAACCGTTCGAGCGGGTGGTCAGATTACCGACTGCCGACAGCTTGCCAGTGTTCGTCAGCTGACCCGTCGTTGAGAAGGTCAGGTTGCGGTTTGCAGTGATCTGGTTGTTCGCACCGTGCGTGTAGTCGTCTTGCAGTGAAATGGCCGCATCGCGACCGCCGATGAGCTGACCATCGCCGATGAGCGAGACCGCGCTGAGCTTCAGGTCCCGTGCGCTCGCGATGGTGCCGGCATGCTGAGTCAGCACGCCGGTCTGAATCGTAATGTCGCCACTTGAGCCTTTCGGATTCGCGATCTGGCCGCTCGTGTTGTCAAGGCTCGCGACAGTCAGCTTGACCTTCGTCGCGCTGATCTGGCCGTCCACATTCGATAAGACGGCGTGCGGCTGCTCGACGGTCAGCATACCATCCGCCGTGAGTTGGCCCGCATTGGTAAGCTGGTCCGTATTCTTAAAAGTCAGGTCCCGATCGGCGACAATTTGGCCATTCGCGCCGTTTTGCACGGCGGCGCTGTCGATCGTCACGTTCCCTTTGCCGCGAATAACACCCCTATGGGTCTGGCCGTTCGTATTGGCATTATGGAGCGACGCGGCCTTAATCAACGTGTGAACCGTACCGGTGTCGGCGATTTGGCCATTCGTATTGTCGAGCTCTTGGGCGGATACGGCGAGCGTGCCGGTGGAACTCCGGTTGACGAGCTTGCCCTCTTGATTGAAAAGCGTGTCGGCGGACGATACTTCGAGCCCATTCCCGCCTTGCACGACACCTTGATTGTTTTTAAACGTCGACGCAGAGGTAAGTGTGACGGAGCCGGTCTTCGTACGGATGACACCGCCGGTATTGTCAATCGATTGACCGTCCACATTGAGCACACTGGCCGAGTCAATCAAACCACTAAGGTTTGTCAGCGTGCTGGCGCCAGTCACTTTCAGTGTGCCGCTGCCGCCGTGATAAAGCGTGCCGCTATTGTTCGTCAAGCTGCCTGCTTCAGACTTGAGCGTTAGATTTTCGCCGTTGCTTCGAATCGTGCCCAATGTATTATCGAACTTGTGGGTTATGCGAACCACTGTGTCGCCTTTGCCCGTTTGTGCAATCACCCCTTTCTCATTCGTGAGCGAATCGGCCGTCACATCCAACCGTTTCGCGCTCAGCGTACCGTCATTGTTATTGATGGACTGGCCGCTGACCTTCAGCATTCCTTTCGCCGTGACGCGACCTCTGTTGGTGAGCGTGCCGGCCTGCACTTTGACGTTGCCATTGCCGCCAATCACGCCGCCTTGATCACCCATCACCGTATGACCCGCCGCGTTCGTCAGTGGGCCCACCGTCGTCACCGACAGCTCATCATCGCTTTTCGATGTGACGCGCCCAGCCGTATTATCCAGTGAGCCGGCCTTCACGAGGACGCGCCCGGCTGCTCGCGCGAGCCCGCGCAGATTGTCCATCTTCCCCGCTACGTCGATATCCAATGTCGATTCTGAAAAAATCTGCCCGTCCTGATTCAACAATGCCGCGGCGCGGATCGTCTGCGTGTCGCCTGACGACAGCTTGCCTTGGTTATGGTTCACTACGCCATCGTCCGCGATGATGCGCGCAGTGCCTTGTGACACCACTTCCGCGCCGGTCAAGTCGATATCGCCAGACTTCGCGTAGAGTTCCAAATGACCGTCGGTAAGTGTGTTGCTGTGCTTCAGGTCAACGGCGGCACCTTCAAGCGTCATGTTGCCGCCCGCCAATTGATGGCCTGTGGCGACCAGTGAACCGGTGGCCTTGACCTCGAGCTCGCCTGCGCTGTCGATCACGCCGTCGGCATCGGCTCCGGCGCCCAACCCACCGCTTGAGTTCACCCTGTGCGCTTCGACCTTCAAGTTGCGTTGGGCTGCGAGCGTACCGACATTACTCAGCAAACTCGCGCTTGAAACCGACACGTCTTGTTTGCCGTAAAGCTTGCCATCATTTTGAATGTCAGCCTGCGCGCGCACGCTTAATAGACCGCTTGCATTGGTTTGACTCGTTGGCGTGAGCGTGAGCTTGCCGTTTGCGCACAGCGTCAAATCACCGGCCTGCGCGCTAATCGTACCCGCGCTGTGCACTCCCACACCGTGTTCGGTGCCAACCATCACAATCCGATCGGCGTACATACCGCCGAGTTGGCCAACGTCAATCGATACGCTTGGCGCCGGCCCGTCGCCTTGAATGGTCGTGGCCGCTAGCGTAGCGTAAGGCACTTGGTTCGCGCCGCTCACCACGTTCAAGTTTTTGGCGCGAATTTCGGTGTTCACCTGCACCGCGCGTGCGATCAGGTCCACTTGATCGATGTTCAACGCATTAAACTTTGCACCATGCACAGTCACCAGCCCACGCGACACATTGAAGCCGGCTAGCGAGCCGTCTGCGCCATAGTACGGTTGTCCGGTCGTCAGCGTCGCCCGGCTCGTGTTGATAAAGCCCCCGCCGTTCACGATAATGCCCGACGGATTAGCGACCACCACCTCAGCGCGCGGACCGGCCACCTCTACAGGGCCACGCAGCTGGCTTGCTTCTAGACTATGAACCTCGTTGACGATGAGGCGCGCCGACTGATTCGGGCCGAAGTGCGGATTGCCGTTGATATAGCCTGCTCGACCCGTTTTAACAATCGCCGAAGCATTGTTTAGGATCGCGCCGGGCGCTTGGACGTCGAACTGATGGTAGTGATTGACCGACACGCCTGCCCCGGACGGCCGGGCAATATCGACCTGCGGCAAACCATTTTGCGTTTGGATGACTCGCGTCTCGCCCCCAGGAGCCGGCACGATTTGCGCAAGACCCCACGCTGGCCACGCGCTCAGCCAGAGCGCCACGAAGCGGGCGCGGCCCACACGCCACACCGGCTCAACACCCACTAGAATCCAACGCGTTGCCATAGAGATTCGCCTCGTTGGGCAATTGAACTACCTTAGTATAAGATTCGCCATTGGCCAACCGCCTGTGCCGTGCCCCGGACACCGCCCCCATTCAATCGGAAAAAATACTGCGCGGGACGGACCCGCCCACCCCAGTGGGCCGCCCCGCCATGCCAATATCAGGGCCCCGCTGGCCGCGCCAGCCCTATTTGTCAAGGAGCGCCTGCTTTGCCAACCTCGACAGCACGGCTACCCCTTCGCTACGCTGGCCCGCTTGTGGGATGCACGGCCCTACTGCTCGGTGGCATAGGCACCAGCCCCGGGGCGCTGGCGCAAAACCCACCTGAACCGACGCGGCAAACCACCTATCCGGAACAGCGGCTTGAGCAACAGCGCCAGGCACAAGAGCGCGAACAGGCCATCAACACGCCTGCTGTACGCTCCAGCGCACCGCCCGCCGCGGCCTACCCGGTGTTGCCCATCGAGCAGCCGTGCTTTCGCCTTGACCGCCTCGCGCTTAAGGTGCCTGAGCTTCTACCGGCATCCGTGCGCGCGCAAGGCGCCTCGGCGCTGCCCCAGGACCGCTTCGCATTTGCACGTCAATGGCTGGCACACTACGCGGGTCAATGCGTCGGCAAGCAGGGTTTGGACCGGATTGTCAGTGGGCTAACACAGGAGATTTTAAGCCGCGGCTACATCACAACACGGGTTATGCTGGCCGAGCAGGATCTGTCGCACGGCGAGTTGACCGTCACGCTAGTGCCAGGCGTGATTCATGCCGTGCGTTTCTCGGAGCCGACGATACGCGGCACATGGAAGTCCGCGTTTCCAGCTAGAGCCGGCGACGCGCTGAATCTGCGCGATCTTGAACAAGGCCTGGAGCAGCTCAAGCGCGTACCGAGTCAGGACGTCGACATGCGGATTGAACCCGCCCAGACGCCAGGCCAGAGTGACGTGGTGATCCAGCTGAGGCGCGCCAAGCCGTGGACGATCGTCGCAGCAGTGGACAACTCGGGGGCACGGGCGACCGGCAAGCTGCAAGGCCACGTGAGCGTCGGCGTCGATAACCCACTGGGCTTGAACGACATACTGAACGTGGGCGCCAACCATGATCTCAGTTTCGGCGACAAGCGGCTCGGCTCGCACGGCTGGAACGCTGCCTATTCGATCCCGTATGGGTACTGGACCGCATCGCTGTCCGCCAGTACCAACACCTACTACCAACAGATTGTCGGCGCGAACCACACCTTTGTCGCGAGCGGCAACAGCCAGTTCGTCGACGCGCGCGTGCATCGCACACTGGCGCGCAGCCAGGCCGGTGTGTTCGGGGTGCAGCTACGCGGCATTAAGCGCTTTGGCGCGAGCTTTATCGAAGACACCGAAATCAAACCACAACGACGTAATAATACGTTTATCGAGTTGGGCTTGACCCATCGGCATTATGTCGGCGGCGCACAGTTTGACGGCCTGCTCGCGTACCGGCATGGTTTGGGTTGGCTCGGTGCAACGCCGGCGTTGCCACGCGGCTATCCGACGTATCGACTGCGCATGGCATCGCTCGATGCGAATCTGTCCGTGCCGTTCACGCTCGCGAACCAGCCGTTGCGCTACGTCAGTGCCGCACACGGGCAGTTCACCAACGACCGGCTGTTTTATCTGGATAGCTTGACCATCGGCAGCCGCTACACGGTGCGTGGTTTCGATGGCGAGACAATGCTCGCCGGCGAGCGCGGCTTTTACTGGCGCAATGAACTGCAAGCGCCCATCGCGCACACCGGGCAGCACGCTTATGCGGCGCTCGATTATGGCCAAGTCTTCGGTCCACTGACACGAGGCCAAGACGGCACGCGGCTCGTTGGCACGGCCCTTGGGCTGCGTGGCACGGTGCCTACGCGCTTGGCCACTTACACGTACGAGTTGTTCGCTGGCACGCCCCTGTATCGTCCAACGGCGTTATCGACGGCCCGCGTCACAGTCGGCTTTCGACTGAGCGCGCAGCTGTGAGCAGGCACACGTCATTGCTCTCTATCCATTTTCCCGCCTTTTCGAGGAAGTCCTATGCGCATCCGAACGAGTCATGTCGTGTTGTTTTTAGCTTTAGCGCTGTCCTTAACCTCTCATACCGCATTTGCAGCGGATCTAGCTGCGCATACTGTTGTTAGGCTGTTTATAGACGCATGCATACCCAACATGGGAAAACCAGAGGATGTGCGAAAGTGGGCAGAAAAAATGCATTTGCGTGAAATCACCGATCCTATCCCGTTGTATGTTTTCGTCGGAGAGGGAAAGAAAGGAAAGGCCGGGGCCGTGCCAACTCGCTACGGAAATTTCGCGCTCGCTATACGCGGACAGACGCAAGCATGCGCTGTCTATGCGCAAGCAGCTAAGGCGGACGAAGTTGAGTCCATGTTCAGAAAGATAGTCGAAGGCAGCAAACGACCCGGGATGAATTTTGACGTGTTAGAAGATAAAACCTTGGAGGAGCCAACTGGAAACACACGTGTACTTGTGTATGAATTGTCTGCAATCGGCGCTTCGACCGGCTTTGTATTTATCATGCTGACTACCGAACATCCGGATGGCGCATTTCAAGCCTCTCTCCGGGTGGCCGCAGCCAACGTCGCTTCTTCATCAAATTAACGGGCACACGTTGGTTGAATCGTTGGAACAAGCGGCGATCCTGAGCGATGTGCAACCGCAGATCGCTGTTGTCGATCACGGCTACAAGGGCGTAGTGATCGACGGCGTAAAGGTTCATCATCCGGGCTTGCGACGCGGTATCACGCGAGATTTACGCGCAATGATCCGACATCGCAGCGCGATCGAGCCGTCCATCGTACACATAAAGTCAGACGGCAAGCTCGATCGCAACTGGTTCAAGGGTACGCTGGGCGATGCGATTCATGCGGTGCTGTGCGGCGCCGGCTACAACCTGCGGATGATCCTGCGCAAGCTGTGGCTTTTTTTGCGCCCTGATGCTCGTCGCTTTGCTCAGCTTCAAAACCACCGCACCGTCAGCGGCCTGAGTTCATCGGAGGCCAAAACGAATTGTTTAGGGCGGACTACGTAATGAGTGTGACGGTCTCAAGCATGATCGGTATGCGAGCCGATTGATGTTGCCAGTATGCACCGAACCAGCGCTGCCTTAACAAAATTGCGACTCATTGTCACTAACGAGTCCAGTAAATGCGACAGATCAGCCAGCCGCTGCTAACCTCCTCTCCTCGACTTGCGATGCAACCCTTATCTGCCCACTACAGGGCAGCCTTCGCTTTTTCCGCACTCCCATCGCCGTCTAACATCGGCGGTGAAACAACGAACTGCCCGACTTTCGTGTCGCACGAGACGCATAACGTATAAACGCGTTGAAACCCCCAGTATATTCGTATATACTTGTTTATACAATGATAGAAGGAGTGACATCATGGCAAAAACCGCGACGCTCACGATCCAACAGTGGGGGAACAGCCTAGCTGTGCGCATTCCCGCTGCGGTTGCACGCTCAGCGCATTTCCAGGTTGGCCAGAAGGTGGAGGTGACGACGGATGAAGTTGGTGTAACAGTGAAGCCGGTGGGTCCGCGTAAGCTTACGCTCGCGGAGAAACTGGCGCGGTTTGATCCAATAAAGCACGGCGGTGAAGCGATGGCAACAAGCCGCGTTGGTGCGGAGGTGTTTTAATGACAGGTGCTTTGTGGGTGCCTGACCGACGTGACATTATCTGGATTGACTGCAATCCGCAGGTCGGTCGTGAAATGAAGAATTTGCATCCGATGCTGGTCTTGTCACCGAAACCGTTCAACGAGCGAACCGGCATTGTCATCGGGCTTCCGATGACAACTGCCGACTTCAATGACACCAATCCGTTTGCTATCAAGTTTCAGGGGCCGAAAAACGTCACGAGCTACGTGCTTGGACACCAGCCCAAGTCATTTGACTGGCGAACACGGGGAGCAAAGGCACATCCGTGGAAGCGCGTGCCGGATGATGTGTTCGCAGCCGCATGCGAACAATTAAACCAAATTATTGCGATTGGCGATTAAGAAAACGGAAAAAGACAGTCATGGATTATGCTAGGCGTGCGAGCACTGGTCGGGCTTAAAAGTTGACTGTTTAGCAGCGCACACAGAAACGCAGCCGGCGCACGGCATTTGAACCACGCGCTCGCATACACGAGCAGCGCAAAGCTTACCGCCCACCAAGCCAATCAGTCCCACACACTCACCCGCGCGGATGATGTATCGCATGCAGCGCCTTGAGGCGCTCACGTGCAACATGAGTGTAAATCTGGGTCGTCGAAATATCGCTGTGGCCAAGCAGCATCTGCACCACGCGCAGGTCCGCGCCATGATTGAGCAGATGCGTCGCAAACGCATGCCGCAACGTATGCGGCGACAGCGGCACGTGAATGTCAGCGCGCAACGCATATCGCTTGATGAGGTTCCAAAATTGCTGACGCGTCATCGCGCCGCCGCGCGCTGTCACGAACAGCGCGTCGGCGCCGCGCCCCCCAAGGAGCACCGCGCGCGCCTCGCGCAGGTAGCGCTCCAGCCAGCCTCGCGCCTCGTCGCCAAACGGCACCAAGCGCTCTTTTGCACCCTTGCCCATCACGCGCACCACACCCTCGTTCAACCCCACCTCGACCGTCTTGAGCATAACTAACTCTGAGACACGCAACCCGCTCGCGTACATCAACTCAAGCATCGCACGGTCGCGCAATCCAAGTGGCGTGTCCAGATCCGGCGCACCTAGCAATGCTTCGACCTGCGCTTCATTGAGGGTGGACGGAAAACGGGGCGGCTGCCGGGCCGAACGGATGCGCAGCGTCGGATCAGCCGCGACGCGATGCTCGCGTAACGCCCATGCGAAGTAGCGCCGAAACACCGACAAGCGCCGGTTCGCGGAACTGGCCTTGCCATCGCTGCGCACCGCCAGGTAGCCATTCAGGTCCGACTCGCGCGTCGCATCGAGTGTGCGCTCGTGCGTCGCCGCGAGCCAGTCGCAATACAGCGATAAGTCGCGCCGATACGCATCCAGCGTATTGCGGGATAACCCATGCTCGAGCCATAGCGCGTCGCAGAACGCATCGATCGCCTGCGCGCTCGTGTTGCGATACGCGCTCAACTGTTCGACTTGCACGTCGCTCATGCGTACAACTCACCCTGCTGAGGCACCCGGATGCCTTCATGGCGCAGCAGCCAACACTTGACGTCACGAAAAAACCCCTTGCCCGCATGATGCGCAAAGCCACCGAGGTCGTTTGCTGCCACGACGCGATGACATGGAACGACCAGTGGCGCGGGGTTGGACCCGCATGCCTGTCCGACGGCACGCGGCACCGCGCCGATCGACGCCGCCAGTTGCCCATAGGTCCAAACGGTGCCGGGTGCAATGCGACAGATACCGTCCCATACCCGGCGCTGGAACGTGGTGCCGGCGAGCGACAGCGGCAAGTCAAACACCGTGTCGGCCCGTTCGAAATAGGCCATGATCTGCGCTGCCGCCCGCCGGGCCAGCGCATTGTCCGGTATGCACAGCGGAGTCGTGCCGGGCAGGTAAACAATTTCATGAACGAACCGGTCGTCGCTGCGGATACCGACCCGTCCGAATGGTGCATCGATCACGGCATTGAACATGCCAATTCTCCTGGGGACGCGCGCGGCGGTACGCGGCACGGACGGTCGATTTTACGTCCGAATCGTGTCTACGGCATCACGACGCGGCATCCGCGACGGCCAGCAGATGGGCAATGGCTACCCGTAGCCCAGCGCCCAGCGCACATGCTCGCGCACCAGCGCAGACGGGTCGTCTTCACGCTTGCGCAACGCTGCCAGCACAGCATCACGCCCTGCCGCGCCGCCACCGGCGCGCAGCGCGTTGCCGAGTCCAACCGCGAGATTACGCAGCCAGCGTTCGTAGCCGATCCGGCGGATCGCGCTGCCCGCCAGGCGCGTGTCGAAATCCTGCTCGCTCCAGCCGAACAATTCGATCAGTTGCGCGCCATCCAGCCCATTGCGTACATCGAAGTCCGCGCACCCGCTCGGCTGCGCAAACTTGTTCCATGGACACACAAGCTGGCAATCATCGCATCCATACACGCGGTTGCCAATCGCCTCGCGCAGCTCGACCGGAATGCTGCCGCGCAACTCGATCGTCAGGTACGAGATGCACTTGCGCGCATCGAGCCTATACGGCGCCACGATGGCGCCCGTCGGGCACGCGTCGATACAGCGCGTGCAGGCGCCGCAATGCGCGCCCGCGTGTTGCGGCGCGCGCGACGGCTGGCTTTGCGCATCGGTGGGCAACGGCACGTCAACGAAGATCTCGCCGAGAAAAAATAACGAACCGGCGTCGCGATCGAGCAGCAACGTGTGCTTGCCGCGCCATCCGAGTCCGGCCTTTTGCGCAAGTTCGACCTCCAACACCGGCGCCGAGTCGGTGAACACCCGGTAGCCAAGCGGGCCGATGGCGGTTTCGATCCGCTCGGCTAATCGCTGCAGGCGCTGGCGCATCACTTTATGGTAATCGCGACCGCGCGCATAAATCGAGACCACCGCAGCGCTCGGATCGGCCAGCCGCGCATGCTCGCGCGCGCGCCATGACGCCGGCGTCCCGGCGGGCAGATACGGCATCCGTGCGCTGATGACCCGTTGCGTCCCGGGCACAAGTTCGGCCGGCCGCGCACGCTTCATGCCGTGTTTGGCCATATAATCCATCTCGCCGTGATAACCTGCGTCGATCCACGCGGCGAGCGCCGCTTCAGCATGGGACAAATCGGTATCGCAAATACCGATTGCGCTGAAGCCCAGTTCGCGCGCCCATTCGCGCACACGCCGCGCCAGCGACGCAAGTTCGGCGTCGGTGAGCGTCGTGCGGCGAATTTCAGTATCCGGCGATTGTTTCATCATTTCTATTGTACGCAATGCCAGATGCACAAGCCTCGCCTCGTCCGTTGACAGAACGCGTGTTCGTGCTGCCGGACGAGCACGCGGCTAACGCGTTTGGCGCAACGTTGGCCGCGGCGATCACGGCGGCGATGCGTGCCGCGCCCGCGCATGGCATGCAAGTGCACTTGGTTGGCGACCTCGGCGCCGGCAAAACAACGCTAGTGCGCGCGATACTGCGCGCGCTCGGGCACACGCAACGCGTGCGCAGCCCAACCTATACGCTTGTCGAACCCTACACGATCGAGAATGTCGACGGCGCGCCGCTGTCGATCTATCACTTCGACTTGTACCGCTTTGCGGATCCGGCGGAATGGGAGGATGCT
This sequence comes from Burkholderia sp. b14, assembly GCF_900156195.1. NCBI lineage: Bacteria > Pseudomonadati > Pseudomonadota > Betaproteobacteria > Burkholderiales > Burkholderiaceae > Burkholderia > Burkholderia sp. b14. Next base: position 2,298,539 of record NZ_FTPJ01000003.1, on the reverse strand, counting down.
GGTTTTCGCGAGTACTTCGGCACTGGGGCGCTGTGCCTGGTCGAGTGGCCGCAGCGCGCCGGCGACGTGCTTGGCATACCCGACCTGCAGATCGACCTCGAAGTCCAAGGCGAAGGCCGCAAGCTGACTGTGCGTGCCTATAGCGAAACCGGAAAAGAGTGCGTTGCCCGATGCTGATCAAACCGTTCCGTTCGATTGAATCCGCGGCCACCGCATCGCATTGCTGGCGACGCCGGCAGATCCTGCGCGCGGGCGCCTCGACGCTGTTGCTGGGCCTGGCCGCACCGCGCATCGCGCACGCGGCCGCGGTGCTGGGCGTGCGCGTGTGGCCGGCGCGTGACTATACGCGCGTGACGATCGAGTCGGACCAACCGCTGCAGAACTCGCAAAAACTGCTACAGGAACCGGACCGACTCGTCGTCGATCTCGATGGACTGGAACTGGACCAAACGCTCAAGGACCTGGTCGCAAAAATCACGCCCAACGACCCACAGATCCAATCGGTACGCGTGGGCCAGTTCCAGCCGCACGTGGTCCGAATGGTGTTCGACCTGAAGGGGTCAGTCAAGCCGCAGGTGTTCGCGCTCACCCCGGTCGGCTCGTACAAGTACCGGCTCGTGTTCGACCTGTATCCGGCAGTGCCGCCCGATCCGCTGATGGAGTTGCTCGCGCAGACGCAACGCAAGGAAGAAGCGCTCGAGCAACGCTCGGTCCCGGGCGCGACGCTGTCGGGCCCGGCGCTCGCGATGCCGTCGCCGTCCGACGGCGCCCCGGGGCGCGACGCGCTGGCCGGCATCGCACCGCCGACCAGCGGACGCGGCCATGCGAGCGACAACAGCGATGCGTTCTTCCAGCGCTTTGCGCAGGCTGATGCGGTGCCGCCACAGAGCGCCCCATCGGCCAAGCCTGCCCGACCGCCGTCGGCACCGCCGCAGCCCAACCACAATGCCGATAGGGGCGCGTTGGCGGCGCGCCGCGACAACGACGGCTACGGCTTCAAAGTGCCGCCGGGCAAGGCCGGCACGGTTCGCCTGCTGACCGTAGCCATCGACCCCGGACACGGCGGTGAGGACCCGGGCGCGATCGGCGGCGCCGGCACCTATGAGAAGCACGTCGCGCTGGACATCGGCAAGCGGCTGCGCGCGAAAATCGACGCGCAGCCGAACATGCGGGCGATGATGACGCGCGACGCGGACTTTTTCGTGCCACTCGCGGTGCGTGTACAAAAGGCGCGGCGTGTCGGCGCTGACCTGTTCGTGTCGATTCACGCGGACGCGTTCACTTCGCCGCAGGCGCGCGGCTCGTCGGTGTTCGCGCTATCCGAGCGCGGCGCAACCAGTGCCGCGGCGCGCTGGATAGCGCAAAAGGAGAACGCTTCCGATCAGATAGGCGGCGTGGATTTCAAGAGTCGGGATGTGACATTGACGCGGGCGCTGTTCGATATGTCAACGACCGCGCAGATCCGCGACTCGCTGAAGTACGGCAATTACGTACTCAAGGAAATCGGTGGCATCAACAAACTGCATAAGGCCAGCGTCGAGCAAGCGGGCTTTGCGGTGCTCAAAGCGCCGGACATTCCATCGATCCTCGTAGAAACCGCGTTCCTCAGCAATCCGGACGAGGAGCAGCGGCTGAACTCCGAAGCGTACCGCGATCAGATGGCTACTGCGATCCTGAAGGGCATCAAGCGCTACTTCGCCGCGAATCCGCCGCTCTCGAAGAACCGGATGGCGTAATGCGTCAGCGCGCCTACAGCTAGCCGGCTCGGCGCCGGCGCAACATCTTCCAGCCCGCGCCCAGCGCCACCGGCACGATCGCCGTGGCCACGCCGACCAGTACGATCGTATTCAGATGATCACGGATGAACGGAATATTGCCGAACAAGTAGCCGCATACCGTGAGCAACACGACCCACAGCAGCGCGCCTAGCACGTTGTATAGCTGGAAACGCCCCGGGCTCATGCCGGATACGCCGGCCACGAACGGTGCAAACGTGCGCACCACCGGTACAAAGCGCGCGAGCACGATCGTCTTGCCGCCGTGGCGTTCATAGAATTGATGCGTCTTCAGCAGCGCGGCGCGATCCAAGAAGCGCTCGCCGAACTTCCAGTGCGCATCGAAGACTTTTGGCCCGATATAGCCACCGATCAGATAGTTGACCGTGTTTCCGCCAACCGCGGCCACCAGCAACAGCACGTTCAGCAGTAGCAGGTCCATTGATCCGGAAGCGCTGAACGCACCGCCGATGAACAGCAGCGAATCGCCCGGCAGGAACGGCAACACGACCAAACCGGTTTCGCAGAACACGATCAGGAACAGCACGACGTACACCCAAGCGCCGTACTGCTGGATGAAGTCGCCCAAAAATTTGTCAATATGCAGGACAAGGCTGAGAAATTGCAGGAAGGTATCCAAAAGGCGTCCTTGAAACCACGAAAATTGGCGTGGATGATACCGGAATACTCGGTCTGCTCCGATGAAACCGTCCGGTCGCCAGCGCACCCAACCCCGTCACGACGGGGCAGCGGTGTCTCGCTATAATAGATGAATGTCACAGTCTATTGAGCCGGGCATGTCCGACGCGGCACGCCCATCCGTTGACGGCGAATCGCCACCGGCGACGCCATCCTCCCCTGCCACCGATTCGTCACCCGCCACTGATCCGGCCCCCGCTGCCGATCCGCCCTCCGTCGCTGATCCGGCTCCCACCGATGGACCTACCGTGCAGCGGCATGGCAGGCCGACGCGCGCCATCCAGCCATTGCCGGATCAATTGATCAGCCAAATTGCGGCGGGCGAGGTCGTCGAGCGGCCGGCATCGGTCGTCAAAGAGTTGATCGAGAATGCGCTGGACGCCGGCGCGACAGCGCTGCGCATCACGCTGGACGAAGGCGGCGTCAAACGCATCATGATCGCAGACGACGGCTGCGGCATCGCAGCCAACGAATTACCGCTGGCGTTGATGCGCCACGCCACCAGCAAGGTTCGCTCGCTGGCGGAGCTTGAGAGCGTCTGCACATTGGGCTTCCGTGGCGAGGCGCTCGCGTCGATTGCATCGGTCGCGCAGACCAGCATCACGAGCCGCACCGCCGACGCGCCGCACGCCACCCGCATCGATGCGCAGACCGGCGCGCTATCGCCGGCCGCCGGCGGCGTAGGCACGACAATTGAGGTGCGCGATCTGTACTTCAGCACCCCTGCGCGCCGCAAGTTCCTCAAGAGCGAGCAGACCGAACTTGGGCACTGCCTGGAGGTGATCCGGCGCGCCGCGCTATCGCGCCCGGATGTCGTATTCTCGGTGCTGCACAACGGCCGCGCCGTCGAACACTGGAACGCGGCCAGCGCCGCCGCGCGCACCGCAAAAATCCTAGGCGAGGCATTCGCGACGTCGCATCTACCGCTCGAGGAAGCGGCCGGCCCGATCGCGATCTATGGTTTCTCCGGCCTGCCGACCGCGAGCCGCAACCGCGCCGACCAGCAATATTTCTTCGTCAACGGCCGCTTCGTGCGCGACAAGCTGCTCGCGCATGCGGTGCGTGCCGCCTACGAGGACGTGCTGCACGGTGACCGCTATCCGGCCTACGTACTGTTCCTCGACCTGCCACCCGAAGGCGTTGATGTCAACGTTCACCCGTCCAAGATCGAGGTACGCTTTCGTGACTCGCGCTCGATCCATCAGTTTGTCTTCCATGCGGTGCAGCGCGCGCTGGCTCGGCACGCCGGCGCCTCGCCCGACACGACCACGGGTGGCCACGCGGCGCGCCTGACACCTGCCGTGCCGGACACGGCGGGCCCGGGGGCCGGAGGCGGCGGTGTGGGCGCGGGCTCGCAGGCCGAATCCAATGCCGTATCAGCAGCGTTGTCCGGCGTGGCGTCGCCACAGGGCGGGGGGCAGTCCGCCGGGCTTCGCCGTGGCGGGCCTGCCGCGACACCGGGATCCCCGAGCTGGATATCGCATACGCGGATGCGCCAGGGCGTGCTACCGGTCGCCCAACCGCTGGCCGTCTACGATGCGTTGTTCGGCCGGCGCGATGGGGCCGCAGCCTCTTTGTTGCCCGTACACGGTGACGCCTCTTCCGCGCCTTCGCCGGCACCCGGCTCGGTAGCGGACCAACCATCGTCGCCGACGGACACCGAAAGCATACGACCCAGCCCGTCCGCCACCGACGAGGCTGATTCTGCCTCTGCCACCAACGAGGCCCCTCCCCCCTCTCCCGCTAACGGGCCTGCGGCGGCGCCGGCACAGCCGCTTGACGAGCATCCACTGGGATTCGCGCTCGGCCAGTTGCACGGCATCTACGTGCTGGCGCAGAACACGCGCGGACTGGTGCTAGTCGACATGCACGCCGCGCATGAGCGCATCCTGTACGAGCAATTCAAGCACGCGCTCGCTCAGCGGCGCATCGCTGTACAACCGCTGCTGATCCCGGTGACAATGCAAGCCGATGCGGTCGAGATCGGCGTGGCCTGCGAGGAACGCGAGACGCTTGATGCATTGGGCTTTGACATCGCTTCGCTGTCTCCAACCACGCTGGCTATCCGGGCCGTGCCCGCGCTGCTCAAGGATGCCGACCTAGTCTCGCTGGCGCGCGCGGTGCTTGCGGACCTGCACGCGTACGGCGGCTCGCAGGTGCTGACCGAGCACCAGCATGAGCTGCTCGGCACGCTGGCGTGCCACCATGCGGTGCGCGCGAACCGGCGCCTGAGCATTGACGAGATGAATGCGCTGTTGCGGCAAATGGAAGCCACCGAGCGCGCCGATCAATGCAATCATGGTCGTCCAACCTGGTTTCAGCTCACGCTCAGCGAACTGGACCGGTTGTTCATGCGGGGCCAATAGTCGCGCCGTGGCATCCGCCCCCGTCATCGCATGCCTGCTCGGGCCGACCGCGTCTGGTAAGAGCGCCGCCGCGCTCGAACTGGCGCGCCATGCCCCGATTGAGATCGTCAGCGTCGATTCGGCGCTCGTCTACCGGCAAATGGACATCGGGACCGCCAAGCCGACCGCGGCCGAGCGCGCTGCGGTGCCCCACCATCTGATCGACATCATCGACCCGCTCGACGCCTATTCGGCCGCCCAGTTCCGCACCGACGCGCTACGCCTGTGCGCCCAGATCACCGCGCGCGGCAAATTGCCATTACTGGTGGGCGGAACCATGCTGTACTACAAAGCGCTGGTCGAGGGCTTGAACGAGTTGCCGGGCGCCGACGCGTCGATCCGGGCCGCACTCGACCAGGATGCAGCGCGCGAGGGTTGGCCCGCCCTGCACGCGAAATTGGCGCAGATCGACCCGGTATCGGCGGCGCGGATCGCGCCCAACGATTCACAGCGGATTCAGCGTGCACTGGAGGTCTGGCAGCTGACCGGTCAGCCGATGTCCACGCTGCTGCGGGCGGCGTCCCACCCGGGCGCCGATCCGAGTAGCGGTCGCCAGGCCGCAGGCGACGTCGACGCGCGCGTGACAAAGCGCGCCGGTCTGCCGCCGTCGCCCCGCTTCACTGCCGTTTCGCTGGAACCCTCCGACCGGTCGGTGCTGCACGCGCGCATTGCACGGCGCTTCGACGCGATGCTGGACGCCGGCTTGATCGACGAAGTGCAGCAATTACGTGCACGCGGCGATCTACACCCCGGATTGCCGTCGATGCGCTGCGTCGGATACCGACAGGCGTGGGCGTACCTGGACGGCGAATACGATTATGCAACGATGCGCGACAAGGGCATCTTCGCGACACGCCAGCTTTGCAAGCGGCAATTGACATGGTTGCGCTCGATGCCCGAGCGGATTGTCGTCGACTGTGTCGGCACCGACGCCGGCCCGCGTGCCGTCGACGCAGTGCGGCGGATATGGGCACCGACGTAGCAGACGCCGCGATCAGTGCGGCGGCGCCACGCCACGCCAGGGCGTCACACCACGATCGTCTGTGCCTCGCCGGCGTTGCGCTCACGCACTGTACCGAGCGTCCACACTTGTTCGCCGGCTGCCGACAGCATGCCGGCCGCCGTCTGCGCGTGCTCGGCCGCGACAATGACTACCATCCCGATTCCGCAGTTGAAGACGCGATGCATCTCCGCGTCGGCCACGCCACCGTGCTGCTGCAGCCACGCGAACAGTGGCGGCAACGGCCATGCACGGTGGTCCAGTTCCGCGCACAGCTGCTCGGGCAGCACGCGCGGCACGTTCTCGACGAGCCCGCCCCCCGTGATATGGGCGATACCCTTGACCGGGAGTTGCTGCATCAACTCGAGCACGGGCTTCACATAGATGCGCGTAGGCGCCATCAGCGCATCAGCCAGCGAGCGGCCATCGAAATCGGCTTGCAGATCCGGCGCCGCACGCTCGATGATCTTGCGCACCAGCGAATAGCCGTTCGAGTGGATACCGCTGGAGGCCAGGCCCAGCACCACATCGCCGGCGCCGATCGTGCTACCGTCGATGATCTTGCTTTTTTCGACTGCCCCGACTGCGAACCCGGCAAGGTCGTATTCGCCATCCGGATACATCCCCGGCATTTCGGCCGTCTCGCCGCCGATCAGCGCACAGCCCGCCAGCTCGCACCCGACGGCAATACCCTTGACCACGCTCGCCGCCGTCTCGACGTCGAGCTTGCCGCAGGCGAAATAGTCAAGGAAGAACAGCGGCTCGGCCCCTTGCACAAGAATATCGTTGACGCTCATGGCCACCAGATCCTGCCCGACCGTATCATGCCAGTTCAAATGGAACGCGAGCTTGAGCTTCGTGCCCACGCCGTCGGTGCCGGAGACCAGCACCGGCTCGCGGTATTTCTTCGGTACCTCGAACAGCGCGCCGAATCCACCAATGCCCGTCAGCACGCCGTCGCGCATCGTCTTTTTTGCGAACGGCTTGATGCGGTCAATGAGCGCGTCTCCCGCGTCGATGTCGACGCCCGCATCACGGTAGGACAGGCCCGGCGCCGGCGCGCCGGGAGTGGATTTCGGTTGATTCATGGCGAAAGCGCGAGAAGCTCGCGGGAAGGTCGGTAAAATTACAATTTTACCCGATGCGAGTGTGCCACCCGCACGAACTCGTCAAACTGCATTCCAGGACCCTTGCCACCCGTGCCGACCTCGTCTGCTTCCCATCGTCAACTCACACTCGACCTGGGTACACCGCCGCCAAAGACATTCGAAAACTTCTTCGCCGGTGCCCATGCCGAACTGGTCGCCCGTCTCGCCGGCCTGGACACCGCCCTCGCGGCCGGGCCGGTCGCGGACCGCACATTCTACGTGTGGGGAGACGCCGGGAGCGGGCGCAGCCACCTGCTGCAGGCGCTGGTGGCCGGCGCATCCAGCGGCCGCGCGCGCTTTGTCGCGCCACCCAGCCCGCTGTCGGCGTTCGGCTACGATCCGCGTGTCGCAATCTATGCGGTCGACGATGTCGACCAACTCGCCGACGCACAACAGATCGCGCTGTTCAACCTGTTCAACGAGGTGCGCGCCAGTCCAGGCAGCGCGCTGGTGACCACCGGCAACGCCGCGCCACTGCATCTAGCCGTGCGCGAGGATGTGCGCACGCGCCTGGGCTGGGGCCTGGTGTTCCATCTCGGCGCGCTGGCCGACGAGGACAAGGCGGCCGTGCTCAAGCAAGCCGCGCGCGAACGCGGCCTGACGTTCGCCGACGACGTGCCGACATGGCTGCTCACACACTACCGCCGCGACATGCCCAGCCTGATGCACGTCCTGGACGAGCTCGACCGTTTCGCCCTCGAGCACAAGCGCGCGGTCACGCTGCCGCTGCTGCGCGCGATGCTGGCGGGCAGCTTCAAGTAAAATGCGCTCCATGACGAAAACCGCACGCAATCTCGCCCTGTTCGACCTGGACCATACGCTGATCCCCACCGATAGCGATCATGAGTGGGGACGCTTCATGGTCAAGCTCGGCATTGTCGACGCCGACAGCTTCTCGCGCGAAAACGACCGCTTCTACGCCGACTACCAGGCAGGCAAGCTGGACATCCATGCGTACCTGCGCGCGATGCTCACCCCGCTGGCGAAATACTCGCGGCGGCAACTGGACGACTGGCATGAACTGTTCATGCACGAGGTCATCAACCCGCGGATCCTGCCCGCCGCCCGCGCATTGGTGCAAGAGCACCAGGAGGCGGGCGACCTGTGCTGCATCGTGACGGCGACCAACGCGTTCATCACCGCACCGATCGCGGAAGCATTCGGCATCGAGACATTGATTGCGTGCGAGGTCGAGACGACGGACGGGCATCCCGACAGCCCGTACACGGGCAACTCGATGGGCGTGCCGAGCTATCGCGAGGGCAAGATCGTGCGGGTGCAGGCGTGGCTGGATTCGCTCGGCTGCGACTGGACGAGCTTTGCGCACAGCTACTTCTATAGCGACTCGCACAACGACATCCCGCTACTCGAAAAAGTCACCGACCCGGTGGCGACCAATCCAGACGAGAAGCTGCGCGAGTATGCGCTGGCCCGTGGTTGGCACATCCTTGAACTGTTCCAATCGACGTGATTACAAAATTCATCCGCAAGTTGTTCGGCTCGCGTAGCGGCGATGCCACCTCGCCGGCCAACACATCGCGCAGCGCCGACGCCGATCGAGGCGGCGCGAATGCCAACACGGACAGCGCTGCGACAGGCCGTCGGCGCAATACGGCGCGCGACGCGCAGCGCAGCACGCCAGCTGACGCGCGGGGCGCGCAGGACACTAGGCTGCCGTCGCGCAAGCCACCGCGCCGCACGCCGCGCCGCAACACCTTAGCCGCCAGTGGCCATGCCAGCAGCCATACTGCTGCTGATGGTGAAGCCGAAGTACCGGTGATCGTGCCAGCCGACATCCATCGTATCGATCCGGCGCTGATCTCGCGCCATGCCATCCGCGTCACCGACACGCTGCAACAAGCCGGTTTTCGCGCGTTTATCGTCGGCGGCGCGGTGCGCGATCTGCTGCTCAATATCGCGCCGAAGGATTTTGATGTCGCCACGGACGCCACGCCGGATGAGGTCGTCAAGCTGTTCCGCCGCGCCCGGTTAATCGGCCGGCGTTTTCAGATCGTCCACGTCCAGTTCGGACAGGAGATTATCGAAGTATCGACGTTCCGCGCGCTGATGGACGCGGCGCCAGCTGGCACCGGGCCCACGGACAGCGAGCCGGCTGCGCCACCGCGCAAGCTGCGACGCGGCGAGCTGGACCGGCGCACGCATGCGGTGGACGCGAGCGGGCGCGTGCTGCGCGACAACGTGTGGGGCGAACAGCACGAGGACGCGACGCGGCGCGACTTCACCGTCAACGCGATGTACTACGATCCGGCGACGCAGACCGTGCTCGACTACCATCGCGGGATGGAGGACATTCGCCAACGCGTGCTGCGAATGATCGGCGAGCCCACCACCCGCTTTCGCGAGGATCCGGTCAGGATGCTGCGTGTCGTGCGTTTCGCAGCCAAGCTGGACTTCACAATCGAATCGTCGACGCAGGCGCCGATCGCCGAGCTGGCGGATCTGATCAACAACGTGCCGGCGGCCCGGCTGTTCGACGAGATGCTCAAGCTGCTGCTGTCCGGACACGCGCTCGGCTGCCTGAAGCAGTTGCGCGCGCTGGGCCTGCACCATGGGCTGTTGCCGCTGCTGGACGTGGCGCTCGAGCAGCCCGGCGGGGAGCGTTTCATCACGCTTGCATTGACCCATACCGACGAGCGCGTGCGCTTGGGCAAACCGGTCTCACCCGGGTTCCTGTTTGCCTCGCTGCTGTGGCGCGAAATGCAACTGCGCTGGCAGCAATACGAGGCCGGCGGCGAACATTCGATCCCGGCGCTGCATCGTGCCATGGACGACGTGCTCGACCAGCAGACCGAAAAGCTCGCGATCCAGAGGCGCTACACCGCCGACATGCGCGAAATCTGGGGGCTGCAGCCCCGGCTGGAGAAACGTTCCGGCCGCAGCGCGTTGAAGCTGCTGGAGCACCAGCGGTTTAGAGCAGGTTATGATTTTCTCTTGCTACGCTGCGAGGCAGGCGAGTTGGACGCGTCGGTCGGTCAATGGTGGACGGATTTCATCGCCGGCGATCCGGGCACGCGCGAGGCGCTGCTGGCGCAGGGCGACAAGGAGCGCTCGCCGCGCAAGCGCCGGCGCCGTAGCGGCTCGCGCAACCGCAAGGATCCTGGCGAAGGTGCTCAGCAGGCCTCGTCGCCGACCGACGGTGAACCACGTGGCAACGGCGACGCCTAGCGGCTTGCACGAACGCCGGCCATCGAATGCAGGAGTCGACGTCATGACCGTAGCCTATCTTGGCCTGGGCGCGAACCTTGGCGACGCGCGCCAGACGCTAAAGGACGCCGTGGTCTGCCTCGCGCAGCAGGCTCCCGTTACCGTGCTCGCGAAATCGAGCCTGTACCGCACCGCCCCAGTCGATGCCGGTGGCGACGACTTCTACAATTGCGTGGTGAAGATCGATACCACGCTTGCTGCACGGCAGCTGCTCGCCCTGTGCCACGGCATTGAGCATCACTTCGGCCGCGAGCGCCCGTACCGGAACGCACCTCGGACGCTGGACATTGATATTCTGCTGTACGGCACCGGGCAACTCGACGAGCATGACCTGACGGTGCCGCACCCGCGGTTAACCGAGCGGGCGTTCGCGCTAGTGCCGCTGCTCGAACTGGACGCAGCGATTGAGATTCCCGCGCTGGGCCGTGCGCACTGTTACCTGCCTGGCGTCGCGTCGCAGCGCATCGAAAAGGTCGCCCCTTGCCAATGCCCGTTCCGACGCGTCGCTGCTGCGATCGTGGGCGGCAAGTCGGGGCCGCGCCAATGAACCCGTCCACCGTCGTACCACCGCTGACCGTCCATGCGCCGGTGCAGCCCACGCCGTTCGGCTATCTAGTGATCGAGGGGCCAATCGGCGCCGGCAAGACCACGCTGGCGACGCAACTGGCGACACGCTGGTCAATGCAAACGCTGCTGGAGCGCGCGGCTGACAACCCGTTCCTCGAGCGCTTCTATCACGACAACGCGCGCTACGCGTTACCAGCGCAATTAGACTTCCTACTGCAGCGCGAGACGCAAATGTGCGCGATCGCCGATGCACGGCAGCGCGGCACGCCGCTCGTCGTAGACTTCCTGCCGCAGAAAGACGAATTGTTTGCCCGCTTGACGCTGCCCGACGATGAATTCGCGCTGTATCGCGCGCTGGCTGCACATGTGCCGCTCGCCCGGCCAGTGCCGGATCTCGTGATTTACCTTCAAGCCAGCCCGGAAACGCTGTTCGCCCGGATTCAAAAGCGCGCGATTCCGATGGAGACGCATATCACCGATGCGTACCTGCGCGCATTGTGCGACACGTACAGCGAATTTTTCTATCACTACAACGACGCGCCGCTGCTCAGCGTCAATACTGACCATCTGGATCTGGCAGGATCTGACGCAGACCTGGACTTGCTGGTCAAGCACATCGGATCGATGCGCGGCCGCAAGGCGGTATGGGTGAAGGGCACGGCGCGATAACGCTCTCCAAGGATCATTTGTTATGAGCTATCTGCAGAATTCTGGCCGTCGCGCCGTCACTGTTCCGCGCCTTCAGCAGATGCGCGAGGCCGACGAGCCAATCGCGATGCTAACGTGCTACGACGCAAGCTTTGCGGCATTGCTCGAGCGCGCGGGCGTGGACGTGCTCCTCATCGGCGACTCGCTCGGCAACGTGTTGCAGGGCCAGACCACGACGTTGCCGGTCAGCGTAGCGGATATCGCATACCACACCGCCAGCGTGGCGCGCGGCAGCCGCGGCAACGCGCTGGTCGTCTCGGATTTGCCGTTCGGCAGCTATGGTACGCCAGCAGACGCGTATTCAAGCGCCGTCAAGCTAATGCAGGCGGGCGCGCAGATGGTCAAGCTCGAGGGCGGTGCGTGGCTTGCCGAGACGATCCGCTTCCTGGTCGAACGATCGGTGCCGGTCTGCGCGCACCTGGGGCTCACGCCGCAGTCGGTGCACGCGTTTGGCGGCTTCAAGGTCCAGGGCAAAAACGATCTGGCAGCCGAACAGTTGAAAAAGGACGCTCAGTTGATTGAGCAGGCCGGCGCGCAGCTGCTCGTGCTCGAAGCGATCCCTGCCGCATTGGGCGCCCAGGTCACCGCGGCGCTGACGATTCCGACCATCGGCATCGGCGCCGGAGTCGACTGCTCGGGCCAGGTACTGGTGTTACATGACATGCTCGGCGTGTTCCCTGGCAAACGGCCCCGGTTCGTCAAGGATTTCATGGTCGGCCAGCCGTCGATCGAGGCAGCCGTCCAGGCCTACGTGCGTGCAGTCAAGGAACGGACGTTCCCCACCGCAGAACACACGTTCTGAATCGACGTCGCTAAAGGCGAAGAAGGCGAAGTTAACGGCGAAGCAACTGTGCCGGCATCGCACCGCGCAGCGCATTGCAGACAATGAGCGCATCGCGGCGCTCGAAGTCGGCGCGCGTGATCGGCCGCTCGATGGCTTGCCACACCGGATCCGCGAGCAACACCGAGCGCATAACGCCGGGTAATACACCGCTGGCCAGCGGCGGGGTGACCCAGCGGCCGTCGATTCGCACGAATACCGTGCTGCGGCCGCCTTCGGTCAGCTCGCCAAGCCGATTGAAAAACAACAAGTCAAACGCGTGATGGTTTTGCGCCAGCTGCCATGCTCGGTCATAGGTATCCCGGCAGGTGGTCTTGTGACGCAGCAACGGATCGCCCGGGTCCGGCGCAGCGATGCCGTGGTCGGACGCCAGCATTACGCGCACCGGACCGGCCGCAAGCGACGGCAATGGCGTCGCGCTGACGTCGATGGCCCCGTCCTTGCGCAGCATCGCGCGCATCCGATATGCGCGATCCGGCGCGAGCGCCGCGCAGGCCTGCACGAGCCGTGCCGCAAATACCTCGGCGTCGAACCGGAAGCCGAAATAGCGCGCACTGCGCTCAATACGGGCGACATGTAGACCTGCGTGGCGCACGCCCTCCCGCGTGGCATACATCGTCTCGAATAACTGGAAACCGGGGTCCACCTCGGTTAAGAAGCGCGCCTTTAACGCACATTCGAAATATTCGTCGTGCGCGACGCTGTCCAGCACGATGCCGGCACCCACACCGAGCGTGCCCGCCCGCACGTCGGCGCCCATACCAGTGTCCGATCGCGGTGCCAACACCAGCGTGCGAATAGCCACCGACAGGCAAAAATCGCCAAGCGTGCGTGCGGCAGCACACGTGTCGAGCCACCCAATCGCACCAGTATACAGCCCACGTGGTGTCGTCTCGATTGACTCGATCAACGCCATCGTGCGAACCTTTGGCGCGCCAGTAATCGAGCCACACGGAAAAAGCGCCCGCAGCACGTCGGCAAAACTGATCTCGTCACGCACGCGCGCGTGCACGGTCGATGTCATTTGCCACACCGACGCGTACGGCTCGACCTCAAACAACGCGGGCACGCGAACCGAACCGGTCCGCGCGATCCTGCCCAGATCGTTGCGTAGCAGGTCAACGATCATCAAGTTCTCTGCCCGGTTCTTATCGTCGGCAGCCAATGCCCGCGCTTGCTGCGCGTCGAGCTGCGCGTCATTCGCACGCGGCGCCGTGCCTTTCATCGGCCGCGCGACGATCGTCCCGCCACGATGCTCGACGAACAGTTCGGGCGACAACGACAGCACATGGGTGCCATCGGGCAGCGCCAGCAAAGCGCCGAACGGCACCGGCTGGCGCGCTCGCAAACGTCGATACAATGCAGGCGCTGAGCCGAACATATCGAACGCGAGCCGATACGTATAGTTGACTTGATAGGAATCGCCGTCGCGCAATGCTGTATGAATGCGCGTGATCGCGTCGTCAAATGCGTCACGCGTGACGCTGCTGCGTACGTTCGCGATGCCAGCCACCCCAGGATCCGCGCGGCCGCCGTCCTGCTGCTGCAACCACGCCGCAACCTGCTCCGAGGACAGGCAGCGCAACTCGCGGAACAGAAGAATGCGCAGCGCACCGCCGCCAGCGCGCCTGGCCGAGCATTGCAGCCGTACGCCCCATTCGTAGTCCGCAAGTAACAACGCATGCAGCCCCGTGCGCAAGTCTGCGTCAACTTCGGCGAGCACCGCATCGAGCCGATCGGGATCGGTGCAAGTGCGCTCATGCGAAAACGCCGTGTAGAGACGCGAGCGGCATGCAGGGGCATCAGCCGACGCCTCCTCGGGCGCACAGTCGTCGAGCAGCGCAAACACGCGGGCGCTGTCGGGGTCGCCCGCAGCCTGTGCCACTCCCGCGTCAACTGCCATCATGTCACTCGAAGAAGCTTTTCACGCGGTCGAACCAGCCCTTGCTCTGCGGGCTATGCCGCGCGCCCCCTTCGACCAGCGACTTCTCGAACTGGCGCAGCAGGTCACGTTGCGTATCAGTCAGCTTGACCGGCGTCTCCACCTGCACGTGCACGTACAAGTCGCCCGGCACGCTCGAGCGCAAACCCTTGAGGCCCTTGCCACGCAGACGGAACGTCTTGCCCGATTGCGTGCCCTCCGGCACGGTGAACGATGCCTTGCCAGCCAGCGTCGGCACCTCGATCTCACCGCCCAGCGCCGCGGTGGTGAACGCGATCGGCATCTGGCAATGCAGGTCGTCGCCGTCACGCTCGAAGACGGTGTGCGGCTTGATGTGGATCTCCACATACAGATCGCCGTTCGGGCCACCATTGATGCCCGGCTCGCCGTTGCCAGCAGAACGGATCCGCATCCCCTCATCGATGCCGGCCGGAATCTTCACTTCCAGCGTCTTGTTTTCTTTAACCTTACCAACGCCGTGGCAATGAGCGCACGGCTCCGGAATGTACGTCCCGGTGCCGTGACACTTTGGGCATGCCTGCTGGATGCTGAAGAAACCCTGCGACATGCGCACCTGCCCCTGCCCATGGCAAGTCGGGCATGTCTCAGGCTTGGTGCCCGGCTTCGCGCCGGAGCCATGGCATACCTGGCACGATGCCCAACTCGGCACGCGGATTTGCGTCTCATAGCCATGCGCGGCCTGCTCCAGCGTAATTTCCATGCTGTAGCGCAGGTCCGCGCCGCGGTACACCTGCGGACCAGCCCGCCGGCCACCGCCTGCGGCTTGCCCAAAAATATCGCCGAAGATGTCGCCGAACGCATCGGCAAAACCGCCAAAGCCTTGCGCACCCGCCGCGCCCATGTTCGGGTCGACGCCCGCATGGCCGTACTGATCGTACGCGGCGCGCTTCTGTGAATCGGACAGCATTTCGTAGGCCTCTTTCGCCTCCTTGAAACGCTCTTCCGCCTCCTTGTTGCCAGGATTGCGGTCCGGGTGGTACTTCATCGCCAGCTTCCGATACGCCTTCTTGATATCGTCATCGGACGCATTCTTGGCGACACCCAGCACGTCGTAGTAGTCCCGTTTGGCCATATCGAGTCAATGCCATCAAACAAAATGGGCCCGGAGAGCCGCTAAGCCCGCCAGGCGCTCTGCCTTCGCCACCGTGCTACGGTGCACGATGGCACACAAATGGCCGGCCCGGTGGACGCGGCACGCATCGCGCACCGCGCACCGGCTGCCACCGCCGCTTCGCTCAGTCCTTCTTCACTTCCTTGAAGTCGGCGTCGACGACGTCGTCCTCGGCCTTGCCGGACGGTGCAGCGGACGACGCGCCGTCCCCGGCCGATGCCCCGGCCGCGCCCGCCTGGGCCTGCATGTCGGCGTACATCTTCTCACCGAGTTTTTGCGACACCTTCGACAGCGCTTCGATCTTCGCCTCGACCTGCGCCTTGTCGGACGCGCTCTTCAGCGCTTCCTCCAGTTCCTTGAGCGCAGCCTCGATCGAGCTCTTCTCGCTCGCGTCAATCTTGTCGCCGTAGTCGGACAGCGCCTTCTTCGTGCTGTGCACCAGCGCGTCACCTTGGTTACGCACGTCGGCTAGCTCGCGTAGGCGATGATCCTCCTCAGCGTTCGCCTCAGCATCCTTCACCATTTTCTCGATCTCAGCCTCGGACAGGCCCGAATTCGCCTTGATCGTGATCTTGTTCTCCTTGCCCGTGCCCTTGTCACGCGCATGCACGTGCAGGATGCCGTTCGCGTCAATGTCGAACGTCACTTCGATCTGCGGCACGCCGCGCGGTGCGGGCGGGATGCCTTCCAGGTTGAATTCGCCCAGCAGCTTATTGCCGGCCGCCATCTCACGCTCACCCTGGAACACCTTGATCGTCACCGCCGACTGGTTGTCGTCGGCCGTCGAGTACACCTGCGTGTGCTTGGTCGGGATCGTCGTGTTTTTGTTGATCATCTTCGTCATCACGCCGCCAAGCGTCTCGATGCCCAGCGACAGCGGTGTCACATCCAGCAGCAGCACATCCTTGCGGTCGCCGGAGAGCACCTGGCCCTGGATCGCCGCACCCACCGCGACCGCCTCGTCCGGGTTCACGTCGCGACGCGGCTCCTTGCCGAAGAACGCCTTGACTTTGTCCTGCACCTTCGGCATCCGTGTCATGCCGCCCACTAGGATCACGTCATCGATGTCACTCACCTTCACGCCCGCGTCCTTGATCGCGGTGCGGCACGGCTCGATCGTGCGCTCGATCAGCTCCTCGACCAGCGCCTCCAGCTTCGCGCGGGTGATCTTCAAATTCAAGTGCTTCGGGCCGGATGCGTCCGCCGTGATGTACGGTAGGTTGATCTCGGTTTGTGCCGAGCTCGACAACTCGATCTTGGCCTTCTCGGCCGCTTCCTTCAGCCGTTGCAGCGCGAGCACATCCTTGGACAGGTCAACGCCCTGCTCCTTCTTGAATTCACCGATGATGTAGTCGATGATCCGCTGGTCGAAGTCCTCGCCACCGAGGAACGTGTCGCCGTTGGTCGACAACACCTCGAACTGCATTTCGCCGTCCACGTCGGCGATCTCGATGATCGAGATATCAAACGTGCCACCGCCCAGGTCATAGACCGCGATCTTGCGATCTCCCTTCTCGGTTTTGTCCAGTCCGAAGGCAAGCGCCGCGGCGGTCGGCTCGTTGATGATCCGCTTCACGTCCAGGCCGGCGATGCGGCCTGCATCCTTCGTGGCTTGCCGCTGGCTGTCGTTGAAGTACGCCGGCACGGTGATCACTGCTTCGGTCACCGGCTCGCCAAGGTAATCCTCGGCCGTTTTCTTCATCTTACGCAGCACTTCGGCGGAAATCTGCGGCGGCGCGAGCTTCTTGTCGCGCACCTGTACCCACGCGTCGCCATTGTCCGCCTTGATGATCTGGTAAGGCATCAAGCCAATGTCCTTCTGCACTTCCTTCTCTTCAAAGCGACGGCCAATCAGCCGCTTGACAGCGAATAGCGTGTTCTTCGGATTCGTCACGGACTGGCGCTTAGCCGGCGCGCCGACCAAAATCTCGCTATCGTCCATATACGCGATAATCGAAGGCGTCGTGCGAGCGCCTTCCGAATTCTCGATCACCCGCACCTGGTTGCCTTCCATCAGCGCCACGCACGAATTCGTGGTACCGAGGTCGATCCCGATAATCTTGCCCATTTTTACTAATCTCCTGGCTTTGATCTAGCAGACCCACGCAGCGCGCGGTCATCCATTCACGTCTGCCCACAACGTGGGTGCAACAGTGCTGATTTCAATACCCTGGCATGCACGCGGGCTTTGCCGAGGCGAGACGCCAGCCGCACTCACTTGGGCGCGGCCACGGTGACCAGCGCCGGGCGCAACACGCGGTCGGCGATCACGTAGCCTTTTTGCAACACGCTGACGACCGTGTTGGCCTCCTGCTCGGCCGGCACCATCGAAATCGCCTGGTGCCGGTGTGGATCGAATTTCTCGCCGACCGGATTGATCTGCACAACGCGTCCCTTCTCCAAAGCGCTCGACAATTGACGTAACGTCAGTTCGACACCCTCACGCACCTTCGCCAAGTCGCCGGCGTTGTCCGCCAGTGCAGCCTCCAGGCTGTCGACGACCGGCAGCAGGTGCTCGGCGAAACTCTCGATCGCGAACTTGTGCGCCTTGGCAACGTCGTCCTGCGCGCGCCGCCGCACGTTCTCCGTCTCCGCGCAGGCGCGCAGGAAACTCTCGTGCAGTTCGGCGATCTTGGCATGCGCTTGCTCGAGCGCCTTGGCCTCGGCGGCGGCATCGGCCTCGCCGAATTGCCCATTGTCGGCGCCCGGCTGTGCCGCCGCGGCGTCCTCGCGCTGAGCCTCGGCCGGTTGCACCTGTGCGTCCTGCGCCGTTTGCGTGCCGTTGCCGGCGGGTTCGGTATCCGATGCGGGGCAATTCTGGCTTGCTTGCTTCTCTTCCATGATGGCCGTGGTCAATTTCAGTCAATGGTTCGATTCGGCTATTCCCGCGTCCGGCCGGCCCGACAGGCGCCGGAGCGCGGGAAACCGTAGTTGCGCAATCGACATGGGGTCAACGCAGGCCTTTTCAATAGCTCGCCGCAAAAAGTCACGGCGCGGCGCCGTCTGGCATTGCAATCTACCGTTACACGATTTCCCGTATGTTGCACCGCAAATAGATTGAGCGCCCGCCAACGCTGACCTACACTTCGTTATGAGGCGCTTTAAGACGCGTGTCCCCTGATTGCGTCAACGGCGCTCCCACCGCCCAGCCAAATGCCCGTTTCCGCCCGTGCCATGAAACTGACTTTTGCCATTGGGGTGGTCGCCGTGGTATTGATCGCGGGAACGACCGCCATTTGCCTATCCGGGGCCGTCACCGAATCCACGACTGAGTACGGCGGCGTCCACGCGACGCTCGAGTCGCTATTCAATCCGCACCGGACAATTTGTCAATGATGCGCCGATCGCGCTTCGTTGGCCGCCCGTGAAGTGTCGCAGCAGGCTCCCGAAAAGTCCTGCGCCGCTCCAACTCGGCCAGCCGCCGCGCGTTGCCGGCCGGCGTCTCCTCGTATAGCGTCTGCGCGATCGCCGCCGGACCACGCACATCACATACGCCCCGCACCTGCACTTCCCATACGATGCGCTCGATGTCGATTTGCACAATGTCGCCGACGCGCACCTCCTTGGCCGCCTTCACCGACTCGCCGCCGATGCGCACCCGGCCCTTGCCAAGCGCCTCGGCCGCCAGTGAACGGGTCTTAAAAAACCGCGCCGCCCACAGCCACTTGTCGATGCGCAGCCGCGCGTGAGGACCGGTTAAGATCTTCAAATTCATTGGCGAACTCACGCAGATATCGTCGCTGCCGTGCTCTGTTGCGGCGTAGCAATCGGCCACCCTTGCAGATGGGTGACGACGATCTCGGCCAGCGCGCGGATCCACGGTTGCGCATCGTTGACACACGGGATCCGATGGAACTCGCGCCCCCCCGCCCGCAAGAACGTATCACGACCCTCGATGCCGATTTCCTCGAGCGTTTCGAGGCAATCAGACGTGAAGCCCGGGCAGAACACGTCAACCCGACCGGCTCCGGCCGCGCCCAACTCCTGCAGCGTCGGTGCGGTATAAGGTTGCAGCCATTGCGCGCGTCCGAACCGCGACTGGAACGTGAGCCGGCATTCGACCTCGGTCAACCCGAGCGCGTGGGCCAGCAACGTCGCGGTTTGCCGGCATTGCTCGGCATAGGGATCGCCCAAATCCAACGTGCGCTTAGGCACGCCATGAAAGCTCAACAACAGCCGATCGCCGGCCGTGAAATCAGGTCGGCCGTGCTGCTGCCAATAGTGCAGCACTTGAGACGCCAGCGCCTCGATATAGGCGGGATGGTCCGCATAATGCTTGATCGTGCGGATCTCCAGTTGGTTGCGCATACGCGCCAGCGCGGAGAACGCTGCATCGAATGCGCTGGCGCTGGTCGAGGCCGAATACTGAGGATACAGCGGCACCAATAGCACCCGCTCAGCGCCGGCGCGCTTGAGTTGATTCAGCACATTGCCGATGCTGGGTGTGCCATAGCGCATTGCATAGTCGACGAGCACGGAACACCGGCCTGCCGCCAGCCACTGCCTCAGGCCGTCGACCTGCCGCTCGGTGTGCACGCGCAGCGGCGAGCCCTCCGCGTCCCAGATCGCCGCGTACTTGCGCGCCGACGCGCGGCCGCGCAACGGCAAGATCAGCGCGCGCAGCACAATCTGCCACAGCGGCGCGGGGATCTCAACGACGCGTGGGTCGGACAAGAACTCGGCCAAGTAGCGCCGCACCGCGCGCGGCGTCGGTGCAGCGGGGGTGCCGAGGTTGATCAGCAGCACGCCGACCCGGTGCGATGCGCTCGGCTGCGAGGGCAGCTCAAGATCAAAATGCATGAGAGGATCCGTTGAGCACCGCAATGGTGCACTTGTTATCCGATTATAACGGCCGCTCAGCGCTTGGCGCCGTGGCGCGCCGGCTGGCCATCCGGATAGTGGCGCGCCACGACGAATCGGCTCAGGCTGGAGCCGCAGGCTCGCGTCAATGCTGAGACAACGCGAACGACAGCAGCCGGGCGGTGATGTCCACGATCGGAATCACGCGGTTGTACGCCATGCGGGTCGGACCGATCACGCCGAGCGTGCCAACAATCTTGCCATCGACTTCATACGGGGCGGTCACAACGCTCATTTCCTCGATCGGCACGAGCGTAGATTCTCCACCGATGAAAATCTGCACGCCCTGCGCATGGCTCGATACGTCGAGCAACTGTAGCAGGCTAGTCTTCTGGTCGAAGACATCGAACAGCTTGCGCAGGCGCGCCATGTCGGACGACAGATCAACCACTTCGAGCAGGTTCCGCTCACCCGAGATCAGGACGTTGTCGGATTCGTCGTCGGTTTCCGTGCTGGCGGTGACAGCGGCCTGCATCAGCTGCATCATGTCGCCGCGCAGCGCGTCGATTTCCTCGCGCAGTCGGCGTCGCACATCGTCGAACGACAGGCCCGCATAATGCGTGTTGATATAGTTGGAGGCCTCGGTCAGCTGCGACGGCGAATAGTCGCGCTGGGTCGCCATGATCCGGTTTTGCACGTCACCTTCGGGGGTGACGATGATCAGCAAAATCCGCTTGTCGGACAGCCGCATGAACTCGATTTGTTTGAACACGTGGCTGCGCCGCGGCGTGAGCACAACGCCGGCGAACTGCGACAGGTTGGACAGCACGCTGGCCGCTGCCGCGACGACCTTCTGCGTCTCGCCCGGCTTGAGCTTGTCCTGCACCGCGAGCTTGACCTCGGCTTCCTGGGCGTCGGGCTGCACGGTCAGCATCGTGTCGACGAACAACCGGTAGCCGCGTGGCGTCGGAATCCGCCCGGCCGACGTATGAGGACTGGCGACAAGTCCTAGCTCCTCGAGGTCGGACATCACGTTGCGGATCGTCGCCGGGCTCAGTTCGAGGCCCGAATACTTGGACAACGTGCGCGAACCGACCGGCTGACCTTCGGCGATATACCGTTCGATCAGCGTCTTAAGCAGGGTCTGGGCACGAGGATCTAGCATAGTGAAAATTCTAGCGTAAATCTTGCACGCAGCGAGGGTCGGCATCGATCCGACGCGCACGTGCGACCCGAACCACGAAAGCATACAGTTTGCCAGACACCTATGGTGTAATGCGGGCATGGAAATGGGCCAATTCAAAACTGTTGCGCTGATCGGCCGCAACAACACGCCTGGCATCGGTGAGCCGCTTGCCGCGCTCGCCGGCTGCCTGACGCAACGCGGATTTCAGATCGTGTTCGAAGCCGACACGGCGCGCGAAAATGGGCTGCACGCCTATCCGGCGCTCACGCCGGCCGAGATCGGCACGCGCGCCGACATCGCCGTCGTGCTCGGCGGCGACGGCACAATGCTGGGCATCGGCCGACAACTCGCGCCATACCGCACCCCGCTCATCGGTGTCAACCACGGCCGGCTTGGCTTCATCACCGATATCGCCATCGCCGACATGAACCGGTTGGTACCGCAAATGCTGTCGGGCAGCCATGAGCGCGAGGAGCGCTCATTGTTGGAGGCCCGTATCATGCGCACTGGCGAGCCAATCTACCACGCGCTGGCGTTTAACGACGTCGTCGTGAACCGCAGCGGCTTCTCCGGGATGGCAGAGTTACGCGTGTTGGTCGATGGCAACTTCATGTCGGACCAGCGCTCAGACGGGCTGATCGTCGCCACGCCAACCGGTTCCACCGCGTACGCGCTCTCGTCCAACGGTCCGTTACTGCATCCGCAATTGCAAGGGATCGTGCTGGTGCCGATCGCGCCGCACGCATTGTCGAACCGGCCGATCGTGCTGCCCGACACGTGCCGGATCGCGATCCAGATCATCGGCGGGCGCGACGTCAACGTGAATTTCGACATGCAGTCGTTCACCGCGTTGCAACTCGAGGATACGATCGAGGTGCGGCGCTCCAGGCACACGGTGCCGTTCCTCCATCCGGTCGGCTACAGTTATTACCGAACCTTGCGCAAGAAATTGCACTGGAATGAGCACTCGTCGCTTGGCGAGGACGAGCCCGGCTGAGCCGGTGCCAGTCACCGCTGCACGCCGGCTCAATCATTGCACACCCAATCCGCCTTTCACGACGACCGCTTTCGTTCGCCTATGCTGCGTCATCTGTCGATCCGGGACTTTGTCATCGTCGCCTCGCTCGACATCGAGTTCGAGCGTGGCTTTACCGTTTTTTCCGGCGAAACCGGCGCCGGCAAATCCATCTTGATCGACGCGTTGGCGCTGGCACTGGGCGCGCGAGCCGACGCGACGGTGGTACGCACTGGCCAGAGCCGTGCGGACATCACTGCTGAGTTCGACGCGCATGAGGGCGCCGCGCAGTGGCTGGCCGAGCATGCGTTTGACGACGGCAGCGGGCACGTGGTGCTACGCCGCGTGATCGACGCCAACGGCCGCTCGCGTGCATTCATCAACGGCACAGCCGCCACGCTTGGCCAGTTACGGGACATCGGCGAAATGCTGGTGGACATCCATGGCCAGCACGCCCACCAGTTACTGATGCGCGGCGACGCGCAGCGCGCGCTATTCGATGCGCACGCGGGCCTGACGGCGCTGACCGCGGACGTCGCGCGGGCGTGGCGCGGCTGGCGCGACGCGGCGACGGCCGTGCAGGCCGCGCAAGCGCGGGAGCGCGAGGTGCACCTCGAGCGCGAGCGGCTGGTGTGGCAATTGTCAGAGCTTGAGAAGCTGGCGCCGCAATCCGGCGAATGGGATGAAATCAGCGCCGAGCACCGCCGGCTGTCGCACGCGGCAAACCTGATCGACGGTGTGCAAGCGGCGCTAGGCGCCTTGTCCGAATCGGACGACGCCATGATCACGCAACTGGGTGCCATCATCGCGAAACTGCGCGGCCTGGCCGAAATCGACAGCGCGCTCGGCGACGCATTGGCCGCGCTGGAGCCGGCCGAAATTCAACTGCAGGAAGCGGCCTACTCGCTGACTCACTACGCGCAGCGGCTCGAGCTGGACCCGGCGCGACTCGCGCAGGTCGAAGCCCGGCTCGATGCACTGCATTCGACTGCGCGCAAATTCAGGATGCAACCGGATGCCCTGCCCGACGAGTTGCTGGCACGGCGCGCCCAATTGCAAGCGCTGGATGCGGCGACGGACATCGACGCGTTGCGCGCCGCGCAGGCGTGCGCGGAGCAAGCCTACATGACGCTTGCGGGGCAACTATCCAAAGCCCGCGCCAAGGCGGCCAAGGCGCTGAGCAGCGCGGTGACCACCGGGATGCAGGACTTATCGATGGCTGGCGGGCGGTTCGAGGTCGCGTTGGAGCCCTTGCCTGAAGGCGGCCAGCATGGGCTCGAGCAGGTCGAGTTCCGCGTAGCCGGCCACGCCGGCGTGCCGTTGCGGCCGCTGGCGAAGGTGGCATCCGGCGGTGAGTTGGCACGCATCAGCCTCGCGCTGTCAGTGATCGCGAGCACCGCGAGCCCGACGCCGACACTAATCTTCGACGAGGTCGATAGCGGCATCGGCGGCGCCGTCGCGGAGGTCGTTGGACGACTGCTGCACCAGCTCGGCCAGATCCGACAAGTGTTATGCGTGACCCACCTACCGCAAGTTGCCGCCCGCGGCGAGCACCACTTCAGCGTGGCCAAGTCCACCGATGCGCAAGGCGCAGCGCGCAGCGAAGTGACCGCGCTGGATCGCGCGAGCCGCGTCGAGGAAGTCGCGCGCATGCTCGGAGGCGTCGAGATTACCGCCACCACGCGCAAGCACGCGAAGGAAATGCTGGCCGCTTGAAGCCTCTTCACGCACCGAAGACCTGCTCCCATAGTCGCGTGACCGCGTCGCGCTCGACCTGCACACGCTCGGGCGGCACGCGCGCCTTGTCCATTCCATCGAGCCGCAGCGCATGCTGCAGCTTACGATAGGTCCGATAGGCGCCGCCGACCTGTTCCGCCTGTGTCTCGGACATCAACCCGATGCGGGCCGCATCACGCAGCAACGCGATGTTACCGGTGTTGCGCCGCAGTACGGGATGCGCGCCGGCATGCAGCAGCACCCAGTACTGGACGATGAACTCGATGTCCACCATGCCGCCGCGATCGTGCTTCAGATCGAACAGCGCTGTGGGATTGGGATGGCCTTCGGCCACCTTTTGCCGCATCGTGGCGATCTCCGTGGCCAGCACCCGCGCATCGCGCGGCTGAGCGAGCACCTGGGCACGAATCGCATCGAACTGCGCGCCGATGCGCACATCCCCGGCACAGAAGCGCGCGCGCGACAACGCCTGATGCTCCCATACCCACGCGGTGTTGGCGGCATCCCCCTCGCGCAATTGGTACCGTCGGAAGGCGGCGAGGCTCGTGACCAGCAGCCCGGCCTCGCCGTTCGGCCTAAGCCTCAGATCCACATCGAACAGCGTGCCGGCGCCAGTGGACATGGTCAGCCACGTGATCAGCCGCCGCGCGAACAGCGCGTAGATCTCTGCGGCACACTCATCGGGATCGTCGTACAGAAAGATGAGGTCCAGGTCTGACGCATAACCGAGCTCCTTACCGCCGAGCTTGCCGTACGCAATGATTGAGAAGCGCGGCACGTCGCAATGACGGCGAGCCAACTGCGGCCATACGGTCTGCAGCGTCACATCCAGGACCGCGTCGGCCAGTTCCGACAACCGGTCGCTGATGTGCTCGACCGATAGATGACCCCTGAGATCCAGCAGCAGGATCCGGAACACCTCAGCCTGGTGCGCGTGACGCAGCAAATCCATCTGATGCTCAGTGCCGTCTGCATCAGCAAGCCGGGCGAGCAGCATCCGCTTGAACTCGGTCCAGTCGAACGGGCTCACCAGCGCCTCGTCGTCGAGCAACTCGTCGAGCACCTGCGGATGGCGAATCAGATAGCCGGCAGCCCAACGCGACTCGCCGAGCACAGCGAACACGCGTGCCAGCGCAGCCGGATACTCAACCAGCAACGCCAGGTACGAGCCACGCCGCGCGACCGCTTCGAGCAGATCGAGAAAACGCAGCAACGTCGCATCGGCCCTTTCATTGCAATGCGTCGGCGTCGCCTCCAATGCACGCAGCACGAGCTTGTCGAAACGCGTCCGATGCCGTTCCGGCAGGCCGGCGTAGCGCGCAGACTGCCAGACCGCATGCAATCGCGACAGGATGGCTGGCGGGTCGTTGAACCCCAGCGATGCAAGCCGAGTGCGCAACTCATCGTCGGCTGCCTCATCGGCGAGTGCACTGCTCCAAATCCATGTGGCGGTCTCCTCCCACGCTGTGCTGCCAATCTTGCCGAGCGCCTGATCGCCTGCGCCGGCCGGCGCCGCCGCGTCGCCACGCTTGTCCGCGAAGATCTGGTCAAACTGCTGCCCGACGAACGCGCGGTGGCGCTCCAGCACAGCCAGTAGTGCCCGATAGTCAGCAAAACCGAGTGATGCTGCCAGTTGCGTGCGCTCGCCTTCATCGACAGGCATCGCATGGGTTTGCGCGTCGTTCACGTATTGCAACCGGTGCTCGATGCAGCGCAGCATTTGATACGCCTGTGCGAGTCGCTGAACCGCGCCACGCGCTATCAAGCCGCGCGCCGCGGCATGATCGAGTACCGCCAGCGTCGGCCGGATACGGAACCCGGCGTCTTGACCGCCCCGGATCAATTGGAAGACCTGCGCGGTAAACTCGATCTCGCGGATGCCGCCGCGACCTAGCTTGATGTCATCGGCCTTGTCGCGGCGCGACGACGCGCGGCGGGTGGCCTCCTGACGGATCTGCACATGCAGCGCCCGGATCGCCGCAATCACGCCGAAATCGAGATAACGGCGATAGACGAACGGCCTGACCTGTGCATCAAGTTGCGCCGCCAGTCGCGCGCCGGCGTCGCTACCCACGTCCGACACCAGCCGTGCCTTGATCCACGCATAGCGTTCCCATTCGCGCCCCTGCACATAGAAGTACTCCTCCAGCATGCCGATGCTGCAGACAAGCGGACCTGAATCGCCGTTTGGACGCAGCCGCATGTCCACGCGGAACACGTGTCCGTGCGCGGTATGCTCGGCCAGCGCACCGATCAACCGGCGCCCGACTCGGGTGAAGAAGTCTTGGTTTGAGATCGGCGCGCGGGAGCCGCCCTCGGTTTCGCCGTCGTCCTCGTAGACGAAAATCAAGTCGATGTCCGAAGACACGTTCAACTCGCGTCCGCCGAGCTTGCCCATGCCGACCACTCCGAGCGTCTGCGGCTGTCGCTGCGCGTTCAGCGGCATGCCATACAGCGCGTGCAACTCGGCACTGATCGAGGCAAGGGCGCGGCGGATCGCCACCTCGGCCAAATCCGTCATCGCGCCGGTCACCTCCGACACATCGGCCAACCCGGCCAGGTCGCGCTCCATCACCGCGCAGAATAGCTCGGTGCGCACCAGGCGCAGTGCGCGCTTGAGCACGTTGTCGTCTACGGGCTCGTCCTGCGGCGCACCCAGTTGCGCGAGCCGCTGCTCGATCCATTGCCGCGTCAGCGGCGCGCGCGCAAGTTCACGCACCCGCGCAGCCAGTTCAGGCCGTGCCGCGTACTGCCGGACGGCATAGCGAGAATAGACGGCGCTCAACAGCGGTTCGGCGTCGGAAGCAAGCGGGGAACTTGGCGGCGGCATGTCAGTCATCGTGTCATTGGTACGGCATATGCAATGAAACCCTTGGCGGCGGTAGGTTTGACTCGCATGCCGTATGTTACATTTGGTTTTTCCGCCGCTCCCTATCATACGTTCCGCGCTCCTCGCATGCCCAACCGCCAGGAAACACTCGACCCGAACGATGCGCGCAACGCAAAAGCCGGGGGCGGACGGCTGCACGGGCCGACTGAGCGGATGCTGCGCCGCGTACTCGCGTTCTGCGCGACCCTGGCCATCACACTGTACTTTGGCGCCGCGGCCACGTACGTCGGTCTGCGCTACATCATCTTTCCCCAGTTGGATTCGCTGCGGCCGCGCATCGAGCAACGGATCTCGGATACGCTTCGCGCGCACGTGCACATCGGTCGGCTGATCGGGCGCTGGAGCGGGCTGCAGCCAACGCTGGACATCGAGCAACTGACGATCATGGACCCGGACGGCCAGCGCATGCTCGCGGTGCCTGCCGCCAGTGCAACGCTGTCTTGGCGCTCATTGCCGCGTCTGGCGCCGGTGCTCTCGAGTCTGATAGTGGAACAACCCGAGGTCTTCGCCAAACGGCACCCCAACGGCACCTATACGATTGCCGGCGTGCAGGTGGATCCACGCCAGCACGACAATAGCGCGTTCCTGCGCTGGCTGATGACGCAGCGCGCCATCGCGTTGCACGGCGGCGTCCTGCACTGGACCGACGCGCAGCGCGGCTTGCCGACGCTGACGTTACGCGACATCCACGTGGCCATCGACAACCGCGGCCTAATTCACCGGCTCGGCGTGCAGGCGCAGCCGGACGGACGCTTGCTGCGCGGGCCGCTCGACTTGCGCGCACGCTTGCGTCATTCGCCACTGAAGCCACTCACCGAGCCGGCGGGTTGGACCGGCACGATGTTTGTGTCGAGCAGCGACATGGCGCTGCCCGAACTGGCCCGCTACACGGATGCGCGCCTGGATGCGCAAAGCGGCACGCTGGACGTGACTGCGTGGTTCGACTTTGCGGCCGGTGAATGGAGCGGTGCGCGCGGCGCATTGTCCGGGTCCGAGTTGCGGCTGCGCATGGACCCGACGCTGCCGCGGCTGGACGTGCCCAGCATCGGACTGGACTGGTCGCTGCAGCGCAACGACATGCGCAATCTCGATTACACGCTGAATCTGGGCAATCTGCGCGCCGAACTCGGCGGGCAGCCCCCGCTCGCGGACGGCACGCCGATTACCCGACTGCTGAACATCGGCGAATTCAACGGCCAGTTCCGCCGTGCGACGCTGGGCCGTGGCCAATTGATTCGCATCAGCGGCGATACGGTCGATCTCGGGCTGCTCGCGCAGTTCGTGCGCACGTTGCCGCTGCCACATCACGTGCTCAATGAACTGGACCGGTTCGACCCACGCGGCACGCTGACAAACTACGCGATACAGGTCGAGCGCCGCGCGCCGCGAACCCGCGAGGCCGCCAGCGTGGCGGCCGTCGAAGGCGGCGAGCCGATCGTACGCTATCGCGTCAAGGCCGCACTCGAGGGTGTCAGCGTCAACGCGCAGGAGCCGCCGCCCGGCCTTACACCGGGCGGCCACCCGCACGTGGGCCTGCCCGGCGCGGAAAACATCTGGGGCGAAATTGACGCCGACCAGAACGGCGGTCACGCGGCGATCGATACCCCCCACGCCGCGGTCACGATCCCGGGGGCGTTCGACAATCCACGACTTACGTTCAACCGGTTCGCGGCCGAAGCGACATGGACCGCGCATCCGCTGGCCTCGGACGCGGCCCGCCCGGCTGTTACCGTCAACCTCTCGCGATTCATCGTCGATAACGAGGACGTGCGCGCCAGCGCGACCGGCATCTATTCGAATCCCGGCCACGGACGCGGCAAGCTCGACATGGAGGCGAGGTTCGACCGGCTGTCGCTGCCCCGCCTCGCGCGCTATCTGCCGACCGGCGTCGGCGAACATACCCGCGCCTACCTGGACCATGCATTGACGGCCGGAACCTCGCGCAATGCGACGATCGCCATCCATGGCGAACTGGCCGAGTTCCCGTACACGCACGACCCACAAGCCGGCATCTTCAAGATCGTTGCGCCGTTTCGAGACGGCGGATTCGATCCGACACCGTACCCGCCGAAGCGGATGAGCAACGGCACGCCGCAGGTATGGCCCGCGTTCGACGGCATCGACGGGCTGTTCCGGATGGACCAAAACGTGCTGCGCTTTGATATCCAGCGCGCACGCTACCAACGTGTCGCCCTCACGCAGTTGACCGGCCGCATCGACGATTGGGGCACGCTGAACTCGGATCTGGCGATCAATGGCGTGGCTAGTGGCCCGCTGGCCGACATGCTCGACTACGTGAATCGCAGCTCGCTCGCGGTACTGTCCGACCATCTGGGCGAGACCGTGCAGGCTAAAGGCAACGCGACGCTGGCGCTGCGGCTGGCGATTGCGCGCCATCCGGATAAGCCACATGTCGGCGTGAACGGCTCGGTTACGCTAGCGGACAATACGGTGTCATTCGTGCCCGGCAAGCGGCTCGCGGCGCTGCCGCCGATCACGCAGATCCATGGCAAGGTCGATTTCACCGAACACACGATGACGTTCAGGCGCGCCACCGGCCAATTCCTCGGCGGCGACATCCGCGCCGACGGCGCGATCCAGCAGGATGAATCAAGCAGCTTCGACGTGTCGGGCCACCTGCTCGCCGATGCAGCCCGGACTGCAGTGCCGCCCGGGCCGCTGGCCACGCTGCTCACCCGCATGTCGGGCGGCGCCCCTTACTCGGTGGCCATGCGCACGCGCAAGAACGAACCGCCCGACATCTCGGCCACCTTGGATCTGAGCGGGCTGGCGCTGCAACTGCCGGCGCCATTCAGGAAACCGGCAGGCGCGCCGATGCCGTTCTCGATGCGCCTGCGGCCGACGGCTGCCGGTGAACGACCCACGACAGGCATCAGTCGGCTGGATGCGCGACTCGGTCCGCTCAATGCCATTTATCTGGTGCGGTGCGGCAACCACGACAAGCTGGCCATCATGCGCGGCGCGATCGCCGTGAACCGGAAAGCGGTGCTGCCCAGTGAAGGCGTGACCGCGGCGGTGGATGTGGCGCACTTCGACGCAGACGCGTGGCGCGCGCTGCTCGGCGCCATGTCGGTCCCCGCCGACGCCATATCAACTGAGCCGGTGGCCGCTGCGCCATCCTCGTGCCCCACTGCAGCTTGCGCCGGCCCATCGGTTTGTTCGCCGGACACGGCCACCTCGCTCAGCCTGCCCGACAGCGTCGCGGCACTCGTGCCTACCCGCGTCGGCCTGCACTTCGATACGTTGACATTGTTGAACCGCCGCTGGGAAAACGTGGTAGTCGATGCGACACAAACACCGGGCGCATGGCAAGCGAATATTGCATCGGACGAAGTATCCGGCCATATCGCGTGGCACGCGAAGACGCCGCGCAGCCCATACGGGCAGCTTGACGCGCGGCTAGCCAAACTGGTGATCCCGGACAGCCACGAGGCGACACTGGTGAGTCGCGCGCTCGAAGAGCCGGCGCAGCATGTCCCGGCGATTGACCTGATCGTCAACGAACTTACCGTGCGCGGACACAACTTGGGCAAGCTAGAAGTCAATGCACGCAGCATCGACGAAAACGGCGCGCCAGTCTGGCAATTGGACAAGCTGGATGTGACAAACCCAGCAGCCAAGCTGTCGGCAACCGCGAACTGGAGAACGACGCGCCGCTCCAATGCCAATGCCAGCACTAGCGCCAGCGGCAACAGCAACAGCAACAGCAACAGCAACAGCAACGATAGCGGCAGCAACGGCAGCAGCAGCGACGATAACCCGCTGTGCACTGTGCTGGATTTCAAGCTCGATATCGCCGACGGCGGTGCCTTGCTCGACCGTCTCGGCCTGCCCCGCACGCTCAAGGGCGGCAATGGCACGCTATCAGGCAACGTTGGCTGGCGAGGCGGACCGACGCACATCGATTATCCGACACTGAGCGGGAACCTGTCGCTCAGACTGTCGCATGGCCAGATCCTGAAGGTCGATCCGGGCGCCGCCAGGCTGCTCGGCGTGCTCAGTTTGCAATCGCTCGCCCGCGTGGCGACGTTGGATCTGAACACATTGTTTGGCGAAGGACTGCCGTTTGACAATGTGTCCGCTACCGGCACGATCCGCAACGGCGTTGCTAGGACCGATGATTTCACGCTGAGCAGTACATCCGCAAAGGTCACGATGCAAGGCAACGCGGATCTTGGACGCGAGCAGCAGGACCTGCTGGTGACGGTGGCGCCATCGCTGAGCGTGGGTACCGCGGCACTGGCCACGGCCGTGGTCAACCCGCTGCTCGGCCTGGGTACCTTCGTCGCCGGCCTGGTCTTGGCGGACCCCATTTCGCAGTCGTTCGCACGCCACTACGCGGTCACCGGCTCGTGGTCACATCCGCAGGTCGAGCAGGTGCCGGGCGATCGCGGTAAGATGGGCCGACCTGAATCTTATGTGTCATGGCAATGAACAACTCCGTTTTCCGCTCAAGCGGTGCCGCGCCCAGCACGTTCGCGCTGGCGGCGCTGCAAATGGTCAGCACGCCGGACGTGTCGCGGAATCTACAGGCCGCCGGCGAGTTAATCGCTGAAGCCGCCGCCGGCGGCGCGCAACTCGTGCTGCTGCCCGAGTATTTCTGCTTCATGGGGCACCGCGACGCCGACAAGCTGGCCGTGCGGGAAACGCCGGGCGACGGCCCGATTCAGCAATTTCTCGCCGATGCCGCGGCGCGCCATCGCGTGTGGGTCATCGGCGGCACGCTGCCACTCGTGGCACCAGAATCCGGGCGGGTGATGAACACCACGCTGGTGTTTGACCCGCAAGGCCGGGCCGTGGCCCGCTACGACAAGATCCATCTGTTTAACTTCGAAAAAGATGATGAGTCGTTTGACGAGACGCGCACCATCCGGCCCGGCACCGACGTCGTCGCGTTCGATGCACCGTTTGGCCGCGTGGGCTTGTCGGTATGCTATGACTTGCGCTTTCCGGAGTTGTATCGCAAGCTTGGCGACTGCGCGCTCATCGTCGTGCCATCGGCCTTCACATACACGACTGGCCACGCACACTGGGAGATGCTGCTGCGTGCGCGCGCGGTCGAGAACCAATGCTACGTGCTGGCCGCGGCCCAGGGCGGCAAGCACGAGAACGGGCGCCGTACATGGGGCCACAGCATGCTGGTGGACCCATGGGGCGAAGTCGTCGCAGTGCGCGCGGACGGTGCCGGCGTGGTAGCGGGCACGATCGATGTCCGACGTATCACGCAGGTACGGCAGAGCTTGCCAGCGTATCGGCATCGGGTGCTGGCATGAGCGCACCGCAGCGTCGTTGCCCGCAAAGCGGCGGCGGCCCACACCGCTTCCAGCAGGGTCGCCCGCGGCTTGAATCGTGCCGTCGCAACGCCAATTTCTGTCCATTTACCAGTCAAACGGGCGAGCCCGCATGAACATCATCGAACCAAACCTCTGCCACCTCGCCACCGCCAAGGACCTGCTGCTCACGCGCTACGGGCTCGATGAGGCCATTCTGGTGCGCACGCTGGGCGAGATTTTCTCCCATCGCGTTGACTACGCGGACCTGTACTTCCAAACAACCCGCAGCGAAGCGTGGAGCCTGGAGGAAGGCATCGTCAAATCGGGCAGCTTCAGCATCGACCAGGGCGTGGGCGTGCGCGCGGTGGCCGGCGAGCGCACCGCGTTCGCGTACTCGGATGACTTGTCGCCGCAAGCGCTGGCACAAGCCGCCCAGGCCACCCGCGCGATCGCCCGTGCGGGTGGCGGAAAGGTTCGCGTGCGGGCGGCCGGTGCGTTGCACGGCGTCGCGGGCCGCGACCTGTACCGGCCGGCCGATCCGCTGCACTCGCTGGATGCGAATGCAAAAGTGGCACTGCTGGAGCGCGTCGAAAAAATGGCTCGCGCGAAAGATCCACGCATCACCCAGGTCATGGCGGGCCTGGCGGGCGAATACGACGTCGTACTGGTGGCACGCAGCGACGGAGCACTGGCCGCCGACGTGCGTCCGCTCGTGCGCATGTCGGTCACCGTAATCGCCGAGCAGAACGGGCGCCGCGAAATCGGCACCGGCGGTGGCGGAGGCCGCTACGACTATGGCTACTTCACCGACGAAGTGCTGACGCGATACGTCGACGACGCGGTGCATGCCGCGCTGGTGAACCTGGAGGCACGCCCCGCGCCCGCCGGCACGATGACCGTCGTGCTCGGGCCGGGCTGGCCGGGCGTGCTGCTGCACGAGGCGATCGGCCACGGGTTGGAAGGCGACTTCAACCGCAAGGGCTCGTCGGCGTTCGCCGGACGCATCGGCGAGCGGGTCGCGGCCAACGGTGTCACGGTGGTTGACGACGGCACGCTGGCGAACCGGCGCGGCTCGCTGAACATCGATGACGAGGGCAACCCCACGCAATGCACGACGCTGATCGAGGACGGCATCCTGACCGGCTACATACAGGACACGCTAAACGCGCGGCTGATGAAGATGAAGGTGACCGGTAACGCGCGGCGCGAATCGTATGCCGCGTTGCCGATGCCGCGCATGACCAACACCTACATGTTGGGCGGCGACAAAGATCCCGCCGAGATCATTGCGTCGGTCGAGCATGGCCTGTACGCGGTCAATTTCGGCGGCGGACAGGTCGATATCACGAACGGCAAGTTTGTGTTTTCAGCCTCCGAGGCCTACATGATCGAGAACGGCAAGATTGCCTATCCG
The DNA here is from genome assembly GCF_900156195.1 of Burkholderia sp. b14. Classification (NCBI taxonomy): domain Bacteria; kingdom Pseudomonadati; phylum Pseudomonadota; class Betaproteobacteria; order Burkholderiales; family Burkholderiaceae; genus Burkholderia; species Burkholderia sp. b14. The sequence goes on along the minus strand of NZ_FTPJ01000003.1, from coordinate 2,264,761 downwards.
GTCAAGGGCGCGACGCTGGTGGGCAGCGGACCGGAGTCGCTCAAATACGTGTCGATGATTGGCAACGATATGTCGTTGGACACAGGCGTGGGCGTGTGCGGCAAGGAAGGCCAGAGCGTGCCGGTCGGCGTCGGGCAGCCAACGCTGCGCATCGACCGCATGACGGTGGGTGGCACGGTATGACGCAATTATGCGTCGTCGTTGACGGCCCTCTGTTGCCAACGGGGGCTCGTCCAGAGTATAAAGTCGATATAGTCGGAACCGACACCACCTTTCCATTCGTTTGCATTTCGCGATGTCCGCCAAGTTTTACTTTTATTTCTTTTGGCATCTCAGGCCGCTGGCGGACCGAGAGGGTGGGTGACGGATAAGCGAATTACCCCACATTCCCGAAAAACCGCCGGCTTCGCCTGGCGGTTTTTTTTCGCCAGGCGCCAGGCCCCGAACACCGCGCGCGAGGCGCGTACCGTTGAACCGGAGAACAATGATGGCCCTGCACAACACCGATGATGTTCGAATCCGCGAGCTTAAGGAATTGACGCCGCCCGCGCACCTGCTGCGGGAGTTTCCCTGCGAGGAGCGCGTCGCTGGCCTGATCTTCAACGCTCGCCAATCGCTGCATCGGATTCTGCACGGCATGGACGACCGGCTCATCGTCGTGATTGGCCCGTGCTCGATCCACGACACGCGTGCGGCACTAGAGTACGCACAGCGCCTGGTGGAGCAACGCAAGCGCTTTGCCGGCGAATTGGAAATCGTGATGCGCGTGTACTTCGAGAAGCCGCGCACGACCGTGGGCTGGAAGGGGTTGATCAACGACCCCTACATGGACAACAGTTTCAAGATCAACGACGGATTACGTACCGCGCGCGAACTGCTAGTGCAAATCAACGCGCTCGGACTGCCCGCCGGCACGGAGTACCTCGACATGATCAGCCCGCAATACATCGCCGATTTGATCTCGTGGGGTGCAATCGGCGCACGCACCACCGAATCGCAGGTGCATCGGGAACTGGCCTCCGGATTGTCGTGCCCGGTCGGCTTCAAGAACGGCACCGACGGCAACGTGAAAATCGCGGTTGACGCGATCAAGGCCGCTTCGCAGCCGCACCATTTTCTGTCGGTGACCAAGGGCGGTCATTCGGCGATCGTATCGACCGCTGGCAACGAGGACTGTCACCTCATCCTGCGCGGCGGCAAGACACCGAACTATGATGCAGCAAGCGTCGATGCCGCGTGCTCCGCGATCGGCAAGTCGGGGCTGGCGGCGCGATTGATGATCGATGCAAGCCATGCGAACAGCGAGAAGAAGCACGAAAACCAAATTCCGGTCTGCGCAGACATCGCTCGGCAAGTCGCCGCCGGCGACGAGCGCATTGTCGGCGTGATGGTGGAGTCCCATCTGGTCGCGGGACGCCAGGATTTGAAAGACGGCTGCAAGCTGACCTATGGTCAGAGTGTCACCGACGCCTGCATCGGCTGGGATGATAGCGTGACGGTGCTCGAAGGACTAGCCAAAGCGGTCCGGCAACGGCGCATCGCACGCGGCAGCGGCAATTGAAGCGGGCGGCAACGCTGCGACAACGGCGATTGACCGGAGATAACCACTGACCGGCGACGGCGATTCATCGCAATGCAATCGACGGCGGTGACCACTGACGGACAGCGGAACATAGCCATGCGCCGCAATGGGCTGGCGGCACCATGCCGTGACACCGGCATGAGCGGCCCCTTACGCCCGCTCATGCCGCCACAGCACCTCCGGCTGGCCCGTCTCGCCATTCAGCACGCGAGCCAGGACGAACAGCAGGTCCGACAGGCGGTTCACGTACTGCCGCAGCGCCGCATCAACGGCTTGTTCATGGCCGAGCGCGACGATCGTGCGCTCGGCTCGCCGGCAAACGGTACGGCACAGGTGCGACAATGCAGCCGGCCGCGAGCCGCCGGGCAGAACGAACTCGCGCAGCGGTGGCAGTTGCGCATTGAAGTACTCGAGCCAGTCGTCGAGCCGCGCGACATGCTCGTCCACGATCATCACCTCGCCCGGCATGCATAGCTGCGCACCGACGTCAAACAAATCGTGCTGCACCGCGACGAGCATCTCCCGTACGCGGGCCGGCAAGGTTTCGGCCAGCAGCACGCCCAGCGACGAGTTCAGCTCGTCTACGTCGCCGATCGCCGCGATGCGCGTATCGTCCTTGGCCACGCGGCTCGTGTTCCCCAGGCCGGTGGTGCCGTCGTCACCTGTGCGCGTGACGATCTTGCTCAAGCGGTTTCCCATCATGGCTCCTGTGATTGACAATCGGCTCGAGGGCAATTTGCCGCGTCCGACGCACATTATAGTGACGTGCATGCTGCCACGCGGTCTCGTCCAGCGCCTCACCTCGCGATGCAAGCGGCTTGGGCAATGCGCATTGGCTTAAAATAGCCACTCAGTTGACCCGCTTGCATGCCATGCGTTCAGGAGACCGCCCCGTGACTCATTCGATTGCGCGTGCCGCCGTGCGCAAGCCCTTCCCCCCATCGCTGCTCGAGGCACTCAAGGCCGCATTCGACGAACGCGTCTCGGTCGCCGAAGCCGTACGCGCGCACCATGGGCGCGACGAGTCGATGTTCGATCCGCAATGGCCGGATGCAGTCGTCTACGCCCGCACAACGCAGGAGGTCGCGGCCATTGTCGCACTGTGCGCGCAGTACGAGGTGCCGGTGATTCCGTATGGCAACGGCTCGTCGCTCGAAGGCCATCTGCTCGCGGTGCAGGGCGGTGTGACGATTGATCTGTCCGAGATGAACCGCGTGTTATCGATCGACGCGCACGACCTGACAGCCACCGTGCAAGCCGGCGTGTCGCGCAAGGCGCTCAATGACGCGTTGCGCGACACCGGCTTGTTCTTCCCAATCGACCCCGGCGCCGACGCGAGCATCGGCGGCATGGCCGCCACGCGCGCCTCGGGCACGAACGCGGTCCGCTACGGCACGATGTGCGAGAATGTACTGGGCTTGACGGTGGTGCGGGCCGATGCACGCATCATCCACACGGGCTCGCGCGCGCGCAAGTCGTCGGCGGGCTACGATCTGACACGCCTCTTTGTTGGCTCTGAAGGCACGCTTGGCGTGATCACCGACGTCACCGTACGCCTGTACCCGTTGCCTGAAGCAATTTCCGCGGCCGTGTGCGCATTCCCAAGCATGGGCGACGCTGTGCGCACCGTGATCGAGACGATCCAGTTTGGCGTGCCGGTGGCGCGCGTGGAATTCGTCGACGCGCTCGCGATCCGTGCGATCAACCGCCACTCGAACCTGACATTGCCGCAGACGCAAACACTGTTCTTCGAGTTCCACGGCAGCGAGACCGGCGTGCGTGAGCAGGCGCAGACGGTACAGGACATTGCCGCGCAACATGGAGGGCAAGGCTTTGAATGGGCCACTCGTCCGGAAGAGCGCAGTCGGTTGTGGAACGCGCGACACAGCGCATACTTTGCGATGTTGCAGCTGCGCCCCGGTTGCCGTGCGCTGACCACTGACGTGTGCGTGCCGATTTCGCAGCTGGCTGAATGCATCGAACAGACAGAGGCGGACCTGAAGCAATCGTCACTGCTGTGTCCAATCGTAGGCCATGTCGGCGACGGCAACTTCCACGTCGCGATGCTGATTGACCCCGCTAGCCCGGCCGAGATTCAGGAGGCGGAGCAGTTGAACCAGCGGCTCGTGTCACGCGCGCTGCGCTTTGGCGGCACGTGCACCGGCGAGCACGGCGTCGGCCTGCACAAGATGGGTTTCCTCGTCGACGAGCATGGCGCGGATGCCGTTGACACGATGCGAGCGATCAAGCATGCACTCGATCCGCGCAATCTGATGAATCCTGGCAAGATCTTTGCCTTTCATGGACCGCACTAGACACGTCGCGCGGAGCATGCCATGAACGCTTCAGTCGAACCGTCCCCAGAAGCTATCGCGGCACGACAACGCGAAGTGGTTCAGGCGCTGATGACAGTTGTGCCCACGCATTGCCTGCTGTATCGCGCCGAGGATACGGCGCCGTACGAATGCGACGGGCTTGCCGCGTATCGACGGCTGCCGCTCGCGGTGGTGCTGCCCGAGACAGAATCGCAAGTGCAGCACGTGCTGCAGACATGCTACCGGCTCGACGTACCGGTGGTGCCGCGCGGCGCCGGCACGGGTCTGTCCGGTGGCGCAATGCCGCTGCGCGATGGCATCGTGCTGTCGCTCGCGCGCCTCAAAAAGATCGTCAACATTGATCCCTACGCGCGTACCGCGACGGTCCAGCCGGGTGTACGCAATCTGGCGATCTCGGAGGCGGCCGCGCCATACGGGCTGTACTACGCGCCTGATCCATCATCGCAGATCGCCTGCACGATTGGAGGCAATGTCGCCGAGAATGCGGGTGGCGTGCATGGCTTGAAATACGGCTTGACCGTACATAACGTGCTGCGTGTGCGCGCGGTCACGATGGAGGGCGAGCTGGTCGAGTTCGGCTCACTGGGGCCGGATTGTGCAGGGCTGGACCTGCTGGCGGTGCTGATTGGCAGCGAGGGCATGTTTGCCGTCGTCACGGAAGTGACGGTCCGGCTGCTCCCGAAGCCGCAAGCGGCGCAGGTCATCATGGCCAGCTTTGATGATGTAGTCAAGGGCGGCGACGCGGTCGCGGCGATCATCGCGGCCGGCATCGTGCCTGCAGGCCTCGACATGATGGACAAGCCGGCCACGCACGCGGTGGAGGAATTCGTGCAGGCCGGCTACGACCTGGATGCGCAGGCCATCCTGCTGTGCGAGTCCGACGGCACACCCGAGGAGGTCGCCGATGAGATCGTGCGCATGACTGCGGTGCTGCGTGCGTACGGCGCGACGCGGATCCAGATCTCGCGCTCGGAGACGGAGCGGCTCAAGTTCTGGTCCGGGTGCAAGAATGCATTTCCGGCCGCGGGGCGCATCTCGCCGGACTACTATTGCATGGACGGTACCGTGCCGCGGCGAGCGATCGGGCCGCTGCTCGCGCGCATCGCCGAAATGGAAAAGCAATACGGGCTACGCTGCATGAACGTCTTCCATGCGGGCGACGGCAACATGCATCCGCTGATCCTGTTCAACGGCAACGATCCCGATGAGTGGCGGCGCGCCGAGGCATTCGGCACACAAATTCTGGAGGCCTGCGTAGCGTTCGGCGGCACGATCACCGGCGAGCATGGCGTGGGCATCGCGAAGATCGATTCGATGTGCGTGCAGTTCTGTGCGCAGGAGCGCGACGCGTTCCTCGCGGTCAAGCGCGCGTTCGACCCGTCAGGGCTGCTCAATCCGGGCAAGGGCATCCCGACGCGGGCGCGCTGTGCCGAATACGGCAGGATGCGGGTCCATCGAGGTCTGCTGCCGCATCCCGAGTTGCCCAGGTTCTGACACGATGACGCAGATGACGCATCCCTACGCGAGCCTGCGCTCGCAGGTCATGCAAGCCAGCGAGCGCGGCGTGCCGCTGCAGATCCGCGGCGGCGGCACCAAGTCGTGGTATGGCCAGCACATCGAGGGGGAAGTGCTCGATACGCGCGCAGCAAGCGGCATCATCGCCTACGATCCGGCCGAACTGGTGATCACCGCGTACTGCGGCACGCCGTTGGCCGACATCGAGGCGGCACTGGTCGAGCATCGTCAAATGCTCGCGTTCGAGCCGCCGCACTTCGGTCGTGGCGCGACAATTGGCGGCTGCATCGCCGCCGGCCTGGCTGGCCCACGCCGGGCCAGCGCGGGCGCGGCGCGCGACTTCGTGCTGGGTACGACCGTGATGAACGGACGCGGCGACGTGCTGCGCTTTGGCGGTCGCGTGATGAAGAATGTCGCCGGCTACGATATCGCGCGGCTGATGGCCGGCTCACTCGGCACGCTCGGCCTGCTGCTGGACGTGTCGTTGAAAGTACTGCCACGCCCCAATGCGGAGTTGACGCTGAAGTTCGACATGAACGGCACCGACGCGGTACGCAAGCTCAACGACTGGGCTGGCCGGCCGCTGCCGCTGACCGCCAGTGCATGGCGTAACGGCACGCTGGCGTTGCGCCTAGGCGGTGCGGACAGCGCGCTCAAGAGCGCGCGCAACAGGCTCGGCGGCGAGGTGGTCGACGCGGTGGAGGCCGAGCGCTTCTGGATGGGACTGCGCGAGCAGACCGATGCGTTCTTTCAGATGATTCCAGCCGACGCGGCGCTATGGCGCCTGTCGCTGCCATCGATCACCGAACCGCTACAGTTACCCGGTGCCCAGTTGATGGAATGGGGCGGCGCGCAGCGCTGGTGGGTCACCGATACCGATGCGCAGACGGTGCGCATGGCGGCGCGGCAAGCCGGCGGCCATGCGACGCTGTTCCGCTGCGGTTCGCGCTACAATCGTAACGTCGGTGTGTTCACCCCGCTGCCCTCGCCGCTGATGAACATTCATCGCCGCCTGAAAGCGGTATTCGACCCGGCACGCATCTTCAATCGTGGCCGGCTCTACCCGGACTTCTGACTGCTGCGATGCAGACCAATCTCGCGGACTTCATTCGCAATACACCGGACGGCAACGAGGCCAATGCCATCCTGCGCAAATGCGTGCACTGCGGTTTCTGCACGGCAACCTGCCCCACCTATCAAATCCTCGGCGACGAGTTGGACGGCCCGCGCGGGCGCATCTATTTGATCAAGCAAATGCTTGAGGGCGCACCGGTCACGCGTAGCACGCAGTTGCACCTGGACCGCTGTCTGACGTGCCGCAATTGCGAGACGACTTGTCCGTCCGGCGTGCAGTACGGGCGACTGGCGCAAATCGGGCGCAAGCTTATCGAGCAGAAGGTGCCGCGCCGCTGGCGCTCGCGGCTCGTACGGCGCCTGCTGGCAAGCTTGCTGCCGAATGCGACACTGTTCACGCCGGCGATGCGGCTCGGACAGCATTTGCGTGCGCTGCTACCCAAGCGGCTGCGCGACAAAGTGCCACCACGGCAACGTCCGCGCGCGTGGCCAACAGCGCGGCACCCAACCAAGATGCTAATGCTGACCGGCTGCGTGCAGCCCGGCATGATGCCCAACATCAACGTAGCGACCGCGCGCGTGCTCGACGCGCTCGGCATCGAACCGGTCGTGGCCGGCGACGCCGGCTGCTGCGGTACCATCCGGCTGCACCTGGGGTACCACGCACAGGCGCTCGATGACGCACGCCGCAACATCGACGCCTGGTGGCCCTACATCGAGCAGGGCGCAGCGGCCATCGTCATCAATGCCTCCGGATGCGGCGTGACGGTCAAGGAATACGCACACCTGCTGCGCGACGATCCAGCGTACGCCCACAAGGCGGCGCACGTGGCCAGCCTGGCACAGGACCTGGCCGAGCTGCTGCCCCGCTATGAAGCCGAACTCGCGTCCCGCCTACGCCGGCGCGGCGTCCATACGGTCGCTTACCACCCGCCATGCACGCTGCAGCATGGGCAGAAAATCACCGGGCGCGTCGAGCGGCTGCTCCAGGCGCTTGGACTGGAAGTGTGTGTGCCATCCGACGCACACGTTTGCTGCGGCTCGGCCGGCACGTACTCAGTGCTGCAGCCAGCGCTCTCCTACACGCTGCGCAACCAGAAGCTCGAACGCTTGTCGGCACTCGAGCCGCAGATGATCGTCTCGGCAAACGTGGGCTGCATTGCGCACCTGCAAAGCGGCACGTCGACGCCGGTCGCGCATTGGATCGAACTCGTCGATCGCCTGCTGTCCGATTAAACCCTTCCACGTCATGCCCTCCCTCATTGCGCAACATCTGGACGAAGTCCGCCGACGTATTGCCGCGGTGGCTGCAGCCGCCGGCCGCGATCCGGCGAGCGTGCAATTGCTCGCCGTGTCCAAGACCTTTCCAACCGACACTCTACGCGCTGCCCACGCGGCGGGCCAGCAGGCGTTCGGTGAAAACTATGTGCAGGAGGCATTGGACAAGATCGCCGCCCTGCAGCCATTGCGTGCGTCGCTCGAATGGCATTTCATCGGGCCACTGCAGTCGAACAAGACGCGGCCGGTCGCTGAACAGTTCGACTGGGTGCATTCGGTCGACCGACTCAAGATCGCGCATCGGCTGTCCGAGCAACGGCCCGCCCACCTGCCGCCGCTCAATGTCTGCGTGCAAGTCAACGTCAGCGGCGAGGCGTCCAAGAGCGGCGTCGCGCCCGATGAGGTTGCCACGCTGGCACGCGACGTGGCGGCGCTGCCCCGGCTGCGGCTGCGCGGACTGATGTCGATCCCTGAGCCCGTGTCCGGACTGCACGCGCAGCGCGCGCCCCATCGGCGATTGCGCGAACTATTCGATGCTGTCAATGCACAAGGCCTCGGCCTCGATACGCTGTCGATGGGCATGTCGGCCGATCTGGACGCGGCCATTCTCGAAGGCGCGACGATCGTGCGGGTCGGCACCGCGATTTTCGGCGCACGAACCTATCCCACTCACTAAACGGAATCCCCATGAAAATCGCATTCATCGGCGCAGGCAACATGGCCGCCGCCCTGATCGGCGGGCTGCTCAAGCGTGGCATCCCAAGCGCCAACCTGTACGCCATCGACCCATCAGCCGACGCGCGCGCGCGCTTGACGCAGCAACAGCCGATACAGACCGGCGAGGCTGCCGACGCCTCGCTCGGCGACTACGATGCGATCGTCATCGCGGTCAAGCCCCAGGTGATGAAAACCGTGGTCGAATCGCTCGCGCCGTGGCTGCGTGCGCAGCTGATCATCAGCATTGCCGCCGGGATCCGCGCGGCGGACATCTCGCATTGGCTCAACGGCTACCCGCGCGTAGTGCGCTCGATGCCCAATACCCCAGCGCTGATTGGCATGGGCGTAACCGGTCTGGCAGCACTACACGGTGTCGATGATGCCGACCGGGCGCTCGCCGAGCGGGTGCTGCGCGCGGTCGGCGAGATCGTGTGGTGCGACGATGAATCGAAAATCGATGCGGTGACGGCCATTTCCGGCAGCGGCCCGGCCTACGTGTTCTACTTCATCGAGGCCCTGCAGCACGCCGCGCGCCAGTTGGGACTCGACGATGAACAGGCGCGCGCCCTGGCGCTCGCCACGTTCACCGGTGCCACCCAACTGGCCGCACAGTCAGGCGAGTCCGCCAGCGTGCTGCGCGAGCGCGTGACCTCAAAAGGTGGCACAACGGCCGCCGCGCTCGAGTCCTTCGAGGCCGACGGCATCGGCGCAGCAATCGTACGCGGCGCGTTGGCAGCCCACACTCGAGCGATCCAGATGGGCGACGCGTTCGGCAAACAATGAGCCGGCGCCGCGCGCTCAGAGCCCCGTGCTTGCATAGTGCGCGGCGATACCGGCGAACAGGATACCGCCAAGCCAGTTGTTGTGCATGAACGCCGCAAAGCACCGCATCCGGTCGCGGTCACGGATCAACGTGTAGTGGTACGCCGCACAGCCGAGTGCGCCCGCCCATCCAGCCCAGTACGCGACGGACCAGTGCCGCGCATAGCCGATCCACGCATAAATGCCCAGCATCGCTGCGTAGCACAGCATCACGGCCAGTACGTCGAAACGGCCGAACGTCAATGCAGACGTGCGAATGCCAATTTTGATGTCATCATCCCGGTCCACCATCGCGTAGGCGGTGTCGTAGGCGAGCGACCAGAACACGTTCGCCAGCAGCATCAGCCACGCGAGCGGCGGCACATGGCCCTGGATCGCGGCGAACCCCATCGGGATCCCGAAGCCGAACGCAACGCCCAAGTAGGCCTGCGGAATCGCGAAAAAGCGCTTCATAAACGGATACGTGCCCGCCACGAACAGCGCCGCGACAGAGAGCCACTTGGTCAGCGAGTTCAGCGGCAGGATCAGCAGGAACGACACCAGCGCAAGCACGGCCGCTACCGTAAGTGCTTCCCACGGGGCAATCTGACCCGACGTGAGAGGTCGATCCTGCGTGCGCTTCACATGCTTGTCGAAATCGCGGTCTGCGTAATCGTTGACCGCGCATCCGGCCGAGCGCATCAGAACCGTGCCAATCGCGAAGATCGCAACGATATAGGCAGGGGGATGGCCGTCTGCCGCTACCCATAACGCGTTGAGCGTCGGCCACAGCAACAGCACGCTACCGATCGGCCTGTGCAGCCGCAGCAGACGGAAATACAACGGCAAACGCAAGGTTAGCGTGGACATCATGCAGCACTCGGATCGAAACGTCGTGATCCGTTATTCTAGGTGAAAATGCGCGTAGGCTGCCGCTTGCCGCTTGTCGTTTGCCGCCTGCTGGTCGCGCTGCGCCGCTTTGCGTGGGCCCCGCCCCCGCCGGGTGGCTTCGCGGGAGCGGCGCCACCCAGCTTCGCGTAGGCCGTGCCGCCCGGACAGCAGACCGGCGTACAGGCCATCACCCGTAGTGATGCGCCTCGAGCTTCCACAGGTGTTCATCCACGCCGCGGGAAATTTCGGTGAACAGATCGGACGATGTCGGGTCGCCGACGTCGGCCGTTGCGGCGATCGCCTGGTGGACCTGCTGGCCGTACTTGGCCAACGCATCGGCAAGTTGCCGGACGTGGTCCTTGCCGTCCCTGAGTTCGAGCGGATACGGCGGCAGTGGCGACTGGCCGGCGACCTGCTGAATGCGGCCATCCGCTGTGCCGCCAAGCGCGACCAGTCGTTCGGCGCTCAAGTCCGCCCATTCGACCGCTGCCGAGTGGACTTCGTCGAACAACAAGTGCAATGCGATGAATTGCGGCCCCTGGACATTCCAATGCGCCTGCTTCGCCTGCCGCTGAAGATCGATTGCCGTGATCAATGACTGTCCAAGCAAGCTGATCGATTGGCGGCGGATGTCCTCGGGCAGCGTGTTACGAGTGGGGTGAAGTGACATCATGGCCTCCGTGGAAAAAACAGTCAGTTGACCGAGGCGGGCAATTCGAGTTTGCGCGTACCGGGTAGCTCGCATGCGCGGATCGCATCGCAAATCGCATCGATCGCCGGCATCCGCGTGAAGCTTTTGCGCCATGCCAGCACCACGCGCCGGTCCGGCTGCGGCTCGGTGAACGGCACGTAGCTAAGCAGGCCATTGTCCACGCCGCTCGCATGCGCGCGTACTTCCTGCACCGAGGTGCGCGGCAGCACGGTGATGCCCACGCCGCTGGCCACCATGTGACGGATCGTCTCCAGCGAGCTGCCCTCGAACGTCTTCTGAATCCCGTCCGCGTTCTGCGAAAAGCGCATTAGCTCCGGGCACACGCCCAGCACATGGTCCCGGAAACAGTGGCCGCTGCCCAGCAGCAACATCGTTTCCTGCTTCAGGTCCTCGGCATTGATCGCGTTACGCCGCTCCCACGGGTGCCCCGCAGGAAGCGCGACCACGAACGGTTCATCATACAGCGCACGGACCATCAAGCCGGTTTCCGAAAACGGCAGCGCCATGATCGCGACGTCAATCTCGCCTTGCTTGAGCAGTTCGATCAGCTTCAGCGTGAAGTTTTCCTGCAGCATCAGCGGCATCTGCGGCACCGCCTCGATCATCTGCTTGACCAGCGCCGGCAGCAAATACGGGCCGATCGTATAGATTACGCCGAGCCGCAGCGGCCCGACCAGCGGATCCTTGCCCTGCTTGGCGATTTCCTTGATTGCAAGCGTCTGCTCGAGCACACGTTGCGCCTGGGTGACAATCTGCTCGCCGATCGGCGTGACGCTGACCTCGCTGGTACCGCGCTCGAAGATCTGAACGTTCAGTTCGTCCTCGAGCTTCTTAATCGCAACCGACAACGTCGGCTGGCTGACGAAACACGCCTCCGCCGCCCGGCCAAAATGGCGTTCCCGGGCAACGGCAACGATGTACTTGAGTTCGGTGAGCGTCATTGTCGATTAATCGAGACGATACTTTCGATAGTTTTCTCTTATACGCGTTGCCGGCCCATTTGCCAAGGGCCTTTATCCCCTCGCCGGCATGGTCGCAAACCTGCCTTCTCACCCTCACGCCTTCAAGTACTGCTCGCGGCTGCCGAGCCAACGTGCCAAGTGTGCCGCGGCGGCCTGCGGATACTCGCCCAGCAGCCGCTCGGCCGCGCGCCGTGCCGGCTCGATTAGCCAAGCATCCTGTTCGATGTCTGCAAAGCGCAACATCGCTGCGCCGGATTGCCGCGCGCCAAGGAATTCGCCGGGGCCACGGATTTCCAGATCCCGGCGCGCGATCTCGAAACCGTCCGTGGTCTCACGCATCGTGCGCAGTCGTTCGCGCGCCGCCAAAGACAGCGGGCTGGCGTACATTAGCAGGCACACCGACGACTGGCTGCCCCGGCCGACCCGGCCGCGTAATTGGTGCAATTGCGCGAGGCCGAAGCGCTCCGCGTGCTCGATCACCATCAACGACGCATTAGGCACGTCAACGCCGACCTCGATCACTGTGGTCGCTACCAGCAAATGGATCTCATTGCGGGTAAAGCGCGCCATCACATCGGCCTTATCGGCTGCCGCCAGGCGACCGTGCACCAGCCCCACCTGCAGCTGCGGCAGCGCGGCGACGAGTGTCTCATAGGTGTCCACGGCAGTCTGCAGTTGCAGCGCCTCGCTCTCCTCGATCAACGGGCACACCCAGTACACCTGGCGTCCAGCCAGTGCGGCCTCGCGCACGCGGGCAATCACTTCATCGCGACGCGCGTCCGATACCAGCTTGGTCAGCACCGGCGTGCGCCCCGGTGGTAACTCATCGATCGTGGACACATCCAGGTCTGCGTAGTACGTCATCGCGAGCGTGCGCGGAATCGGCGTCGCGGACATCATCAATTGATGCGGCTGAAACCCCGACACCGCGGCTTCGGCCTGCGCCTTCGCGCGCAATGCAAGCCGCTGCTCGACGCCAAAGCGGTGCTGCTCGTCCACGATCACCAAACCAAGCCGGGCGAATTTCACCGCCTCCTGGATCATCGCATGCGTGCCGACCACCAGCTGCGCGTCGCCGCTGGACGCCGCCTCCAGTGCGGCGCGCTTGTCGCGCGCCTTCAAGCTGCCGGCCAGCCACGCAGTGCGCACACCCAGCGGCTCGAGCCAGCCGCGCAGTTTGCGCGCATGTTGTTCAGCCAGCAACTCGGTGGGAGCCATCAGCGCCGCCTGGTAGCCGGCATCAATCGCCTGCGCCGCCGCCAGCGCGGCGACCACCGTCTTGCCGCTGCCCACGTCCCCCTGCAGCAACCGCTGCATCGGATGCGCCGCGGCCAGATCCACCGCAATTTGTTCGCTGGCCCGCTGCTGCGCGCCGGTCAGTTGGAACGGCAGTGCGGCATGCAACCGCGTGACGAGCGCGTCTCGATCGGCAGCGGGACGACGCGCCATCGCTGGAGCGGCGCGCAAGCGCCGCTCATCATGCGCGCGTTTGAGCGACAATTGCTGCGCGAGTAACTCCTCGAATTTGATTCGCAACCAAGCCGGATGGGTTCGGTCCATTAGTGCGGCCTCATCCGCATCCGCACGCGGGTGATGCAGCGTGCGAACCGCATCGGCCAGCGGCGGCACCCCAAGCGGGGCCAGAAACGCGTCAGCGATCCGCGGCGGCAGCAACTCCGGCAAGGGTGTGCGTTGCAGCGCGCTGTCGATCGCACGGCGCAAATACGCCTGCGACACGCCGGCCGTACTCGGGTACACAGGCGTCAACGCGTCAGGCAACGGCGCGTCGTCTTCGACCACGCGGTATGCCGGGTGCACCATCTCCATCCCGAAGAAGCCCCCCCGCACGTCGCCACGCACGCGCAAGCGCGCGCCAGGCGCGAGTTGCCGGGTCTGAGAGCCCCAGAAGTTCAGAAACCGCAGCATCAGCACATCGCCATGTTCGTCGCGCAGCCGTACCAGCATCTGGCGGCGTGGTCGGTAGGCGATTTCATTGTCCACCACTTCACCCTGGACCTGCGCAGTCATGCCCGGCAGCAGTTTGCCGATCGGCGTCAGCGTCGTCTCGTCCTCGTAGCGCATCGGCAAATGCAGCACCAGGTCGATGTCACGCGCCAGCCCCAGCCGAGCCAATTTATCGCTCGGCCTGCCACCCGACTTGCCGGCGGGCTTGGCCGCCGCGTTGGCGGCGGGTTTGACTGCAGTCTCAGTAGCGGGCTTAGCTGGAGCATCGGTAGCAGGCTTGGCTGGAGCATCGGCATCGGGTTTGGCTGAAGCTTCGGTAGCAGGCTTGGCCGAAGCGTCGGTAGCGGGTTCAGCCAGGGCCTGGGTGGTAGGCTCCATCGTAGCCTTGTCGGTGGGCTTAGCCAAATCGTTGCCAGCGGGCCGAATGGCGGGACGGCCGACAGCTTGGGCAGCCGTGTCAGCAGTGGCTTGGGCCGCGGCCTTGTCGCCGCCCGTGGCCGCCGGGGAGCGCTTGCGTGCTGACGGCCCGGCGGCGCGCCCGGGCACGGTGGCACCGCCTGCGGCGGCATCGCCAGGCACGGCATCGGGTTCACCTGATCGCGGTAACACCGGCTGCGGATAACGGGACAAAGGCATTGGGCTATCGCAAGTACAATATCGATTTTATTGGCACGGCCCTGCATTGTGCATCAGGGTAGCGCGGTTGCGCGAGCGTGCCGCTGCGCTGCCCGTCCTATTTCATGTACACGCTGTCCGATTTCGATTTTGATCTGCCCCCGGAGCTGATCGCACAACATGCGTTGCCCGAGCGCAGCGCGAGCCGCCTGCTCGAAGTCACGCCGAGCGGCGCACTGCTGGACCACCGTTTCGGTGAACTGCCGGCTTGCATTGAGCCCGGTGACCTGCTGGTGTTCAACGACACGAAAGTGCTCAAGGCCCGCTTCGACGGGGTCAAGGCGAGCGGCGGACGTGTCGAAGTGCTGATCGAGCGCGTGACCGGTACGCGCACCGCACTCGCGCAAATCCGTGCAAGCAAACGCCCCGCGCCGGGTTCGACAATCCGGCTCGCAGACGCATTCGACGTGAGCGTCGGCGAGCGCGTCGAGCCATTTCATACGCTGCATTTCCCGCACGATTGCATCGAATTGATTGACAGGTATGGGCGGTTGCCGCTACCGCCCTACATCGAGCACAGTCCCGACACGTACGACGAGGCACGCTATCAAACCGTGTTCGCGACGACGCCAGGCGCGGTCGCAGCGCCTACCGCCGGCCTACACTTCGATGCGCCAACGCTGGATGCGCTGGATGCGCGCGGCGTGCGCCGTGCTACGTTGACGCTGCACGTGGGCGCCGGCACGTTCCAGCCGGTGCGCACCGACGACATTGCGCAGCACAAGATGCACAGCGAGTGGTACCACATCCCGCCGGCGCTCGTTGAAGCAATCGAGGCCACGCGGGCTGCGGGACGCTCGGTGATCGCGGTCGGCACGACGTCGATGCGCGCACTGGAAGCAGCAGCCCGCGATGCCGAGCGCGATGGCCGTGAACTGCGTGCGATCCGTGCCGAAACGGATATCTTCATTACGCCCGGTTACCAGTTCCGCGTCATCGACCGGCTCGTGACGAACTTTCATTTGCCGAAGTCGACGCTGCTGATGCTGGTGTCCGCATTCGCCGGTGTCGAGCCGATCCGCCGCGCGTACCGCCACGCGATCGCGCAACGCTACCGTTTTTTCAGCTACGGCGACGCGATGCTGCTCACGCGGGCCGCGTCCGTTGCACAGCCATGACCCGACATCGCCACCCGCGCTCGCCATCATTGCGCACCGCCCACGCGCCCGACCTGAACCCATCATGTTGAAATTCGACCTCTTGCGCACCGATGGCCTCGCACGGCGCGGCCGACTCACGCTGAACCACGGCACGATCGACACGCCGATCTTTATGCCGGTCGGCACCTATGGCACGGTCAAGGCCATGGCACCACGCGAGCTTGAGGACATCCGCGCACAGATCATCTTAGGCAACACGTTCCATCTATGGCTGCGTCCAGGACTCGATACGGTCACCGCGCATGGCGGCTTACATCGCTTCATGGGTTGGCAACGGCCGATCCTGACCGACTCCGGCGGCTTCCAGGTATTCTCGCTTGGCGAGTTGCGCAAAATCACCGAGGACGGCGTGACGTTCGCGTCGCCGATCAACGGCGACCGGCTGTTCCTGTCGCCCGAGGTGTCAATGCAGGTGCAAAAGGTGCTGAACTCCGACATCGTGATGCAATTCGACGAGTGCACCCCGTACGCGACCGACGGCGTGCCCACCTCGCATGATGCCGCGGCACGTTCGATGCAGATGTCGCTGCGCTGGGCTAAACGCTCGCTCGACGAATTTAGGCGCCTTGCCAATCCAAACGCACTGTTCGGCATCGTGCAGGGCGGCATGTACGAGGCACTGCGCGACGAATCGCTTGCGGGGCTGTCGGATATCGGCTTTGACGGCTACGCGATCGGTGGCCTGTCAGTCGGCGAACCGAAGGAGGACATGCTGCGCGTACTGCAGCACATCGGCCCCAGGCTGCCGGTCGACAAGCCGCACTACCTGATGGGGGTCGGCACGCCGGAGGACCTGGTGGCCGGTGTGGCCGCCGGCGTCGATATGTTCGATTGCGTGATGCCCACACGCAACGCGCGCAACGGCTGGCTGTTCACGCGGTTCGGCGACTTGAAGATCCGCAACGCGATGCACCGCAACGACACGCGACCGCTGGATGAAAGCTGCGCCTGCCATACATGCCGCCACTTTTCGCGCGCGTATCTGCATCACCTGCATCGCGTCGGTGAGATCCTCGGCGCGCAACTGAACACGATCCACAATCTGCATTACTACCTGAACCTGATGCAGGAGATCCGCGATGCCATCGAAGCGGGAACGTTCAACGCGTTCGTCACGCACTTTCAAGCGGATCGCGCACGCGGCGTCGAATAGCGGCTCGCACACTTAAGCAGGAGCCGGATATCGCAGCGCTGAATCTGGTGCTGCCCCTGTTGGCGAGATGCCGGTGCGCCCGCTTGGCGCCGCGGCTGATGTCGATGTCGATGTCGATGTCGATGTCGATGTCGATGTCGATGTCGGTGCCAATGCCGATGTCGGTGCCGAAGCCGCGGGCACGGGCGCGGAGCGATCTTGTTCAAGCCTGCGCACTACGCCGACGATGTCAGCCGACAAGCGTTGCAGCGCACGCCGATGACCAGCCACAAGCGCCTCATAGCCGGCCGTAACGGGCTCCTCGATCGTGCTGTGGCATATCACGGGCACCCCGTCGGGCAACGCGCGCACGCTCCACGTCGCCTCCACGCCGACGTGCACGCCGGGCGCCGATTCGAAACGCTGCACGTTGACGTGAATCCGGAACACCGGCGCAGTAGCCAGATGCGGCGTGCGATAGACATCGATCGCGCCGAGCGCGCGGCTCAGTTCGTCAGACAACGCGCGGCCCACCTCATCAGACAACGGCGCACTCCACCGCTCGTGCTCAAGCAGATCCACCTGGCCTGGGCCGGTCGTGACGACAAACTGGGAGCGAGCCACTTGCTGCGGCACGTCGATCGGCATCAACTCGATATAGAATCCCGCTGGCGCCGCACGCGGCGCCCCGCGTGCCGGCTCCGCCAGCGTATAAAAACGATCGGGCACCACACTGCCACACGCGCTCGCGAGCCATGCCGCCGCGCACAGGGCGGCAAGCAGCGCAATGTCTGCGGGACAGCGCCGCGAAGATCGGCACAACTTCATAGTTGATCTCTCCCCTTGCCGCGCAGCAGCGATTCAGGATGACGTTCGAGATAGTCCGACAGCGCATTGAGCGACTGCAGCGTACGAGTCAGCTGTTGCAGCGCCTGCCGCACGTCGGTCTGCAGCGGCGAATCCTGTTGCAATGACGACTGTGCGGCATGGAACGTTTGCTGCGCCGCGTTCAACGTGTCTTTAGCCTGCGGTGCAAGCTGTGTATCGAGTTGCTTGAACAAGCTGTCCGCGTTCTTCAATGTGCTGTTCAAGCGCGCGCCAATCTCGTCGAACGGCACCTTGCTAAGCTTCTTTGCAATGTCGGCCACCTGCAGTTGCAGTTCGTCCAGCGTATTGGGCATGGTCGGCAACTCGATCGGCGAGCGGCTCATGTCCACCTTGGCCGGCGGCGCATTCGGGAACAGGTCCAGCGCGACGTATAACTGGCTGGTGATCAGGTTGCCGGTGCGCAACTGAGCCCGCAGCCCCGATTTCACCAGGCTTTCGATCATCGTCGCGCGCGCTCGCGCGCCGCCGGGGCGCGCCGCTTCGCGCACGCGCGGCCCTAGCCGGTCCGGGTACAGCTCGACGGTCACCGGCATCCGGAACGCCTGCTTCACCGGATCGTAATCGATACCGATCGAGCGTACCTGGCCCAGCACAATGCCGCGAAAATCGACCGGCGCGCCGACCGACAGGCCGCGCAGCGACTGATTGAAGTTCAGCACGAACGGCACCGCCTCGCCGTCCGGCGCTCGCATCGCATCGGCCTCATCGCTCGCCAGGCGGAAATGGGCGTCGTTGCGCGCTTGTTCGCCCCTCGGCTCGCTCGGCGGCGATTGGAATGCGATGCCACCAATCACCACGGCTGCCAGCGATTGCGTATTGAGCTTGAAGCCGCCCGAATCGAGCCGCAGGTCGACGCCGCTCGCATGCCACCAGCGCGTGTTCTTACCGACGTACTGATCATAGGGCGCGTTGACGAATACTTGCATCGTCACGCCGGTGCCGTTCGGGTCGAGACTGTAGCCCACCACTTGCCCGACCTGCACGCGCCGATAGAACACCGGCGAGCCGATGTCGATCGATCCCAGGCTGTCGCCGTGCAGTACGAATTGGCGCCCGCTCTGATCGCGCGTGACCGGCGGCGGCTGTTCGAGTCCGACAAACTGCTTGCGCGTTTCCCGCGACCGGCCGGCGTCCACACCAATATAGGCGCCCGAGAGCAGCGTGTTTAGTCCCGATACACCGCTGGCCGCCACGCGCGGCCGTACGACCCAAAAGCGCGTGTCGGCGACGGCGAAGTCCTCGGCTTGCTTAGTCAACTCGACGGTCACGAGCACGGTGGTCAGATCCTTGGACAACGTGATGGTCTTCACAGCGCCGATCACCACGTCCTTGTATTTGACCTGCGTCTTGCCCGGCTCAAGCCCTTCGGCCGTCTTGAACGTGATGGTAATTGTCGGCCCGCGCTCCAGCACCGTCTTCACGAACAGCGACACGCCGACCAGCGCGGCGATCAGCGGAATCACCCAGACCAGCGACGGCACCCAGCGGCTCCTGCGCTGCACGACCGGCTCGGGCAGCCGCGGCGGCACGCCACCGCCAGCCGCCCCAGCGGGGCCGCCCGGCCCCGCTCCCGACGAGCCGGTCCCGGTGGCGTTGTTTTTGTTATTCATGTTCCTTTCCTGACGATTCGATGTTGTCCCAGATCAGGCGGGGATCGAACTGCATCGAGGCGATCATCGTGAGTACGACGACCGCGCCGAACGCAACCGCACCGGGTCCGGCGGTAATTTCCGCGAGCGAGCGGAAGCGCACCAGCGCGACAGTCAGCGTGATGACAAAGATATCCAGCATCGACCAGCGGCCGATCGCCTCGACGCCGCGATACAACCGTGTGCGCTGCAACGGCCGCCATCTCGAACCGGTTTGGGCCGTGATGGCCAGCAGCGTCAGTACAGCAAGCTTGAGCATCGGCACGAGGATGCTCGCCACGAATACGATCACGGCCAGCGGCCAGTCGCCAGAGGTCCAGAAATAGACGACGCCGGACATGATCGTATCGTCCTGCGAGCCGAGCAACGACGACGTATGCATCACCGGCAGCAAGTTCGCCGGCACGTACATCATCGCCGCGGCAATTAAGAACGCGTACGTGCGCGCAATCGAATCCGGCTTGCGCCCATGCAGCGTCGCACCGCAACGCGCACAGCACTGCCGTTCGCCGGTGCGCACCAACGGCGACACCAGCCCGCACGCATGGCACGCTACCAGGCCGGCGCGCTGCGCGCTCGGATAGCTCGTGCGCGGCGCGCTCATGAATGCCTCGTCGCGCGGCTGCACGTGGTCACGCCTTCGTCGAGTCGGTCCGCGACGTCCCATAGCACGCGGGGATCGAACGTCACCACCGAGGCGGTCATCAGCGTCAGCGCGCCGAACGCGAACAACGCCGCTTCCGGGCGCATCTCCGCCAGGCTCGACAGCTTGACCAGCGCAACGAGAATGCCGAGCATGAATACCTCGATCATGCCCCACGGCCGAATCCACTGGATCATCCGCAACAACTCGTCGAACGCATACGGGCGAATGCCGGCGCGCAACGAGAACAGCAAGTAGAGTAGCGCACACAATTCGGCGAGTGGAAATAGCGTCGTAGAGCACAACACGAGCATCGCAATCAACTGGCTATTTTCAGCCCACAGCGCGGCAATCGCGGCGGCCAGCGTCGTCTGGGTGGCGATCCCGCTAGTCTCCAACTGCACGATCGGCGCGGCCTGCGCGATCACGAACGTAATCAGCGCGGCAAGCGTCATCGCGGTCACCCGGTCCAGCCGCTCGGACAGGCCACGATACAGCACTGCGCCACAACGAGCGCAGCGCGCCACTGTGCCCGGATGCAGCGCGCGCTTGTAATGCAGCGCGTCGCACTGGTGACACGCAATCAGCTCGGTAGGGTCCATACAGGTTCGACGTTCCGGTAAGCGCCATGCGGCGATCCCCATCTTAGCAAAGCATGACGCCGGCGTTGCCTCCTTTAACATGAGGAGGGATTCGAGCGAAATACTACTGCATTGTTTCCTGTCAGGAGAGACTGACTTTTGTGCCGTCCGCTGACGTCGCATTGGCAGTTGCGATACGATGACGGCCAGGCAACGCGGCTTTTCGCCGCACCACGACCTTACCCGACTTACCCGACATCACACCTCATGAGCCGCCCGACTCCCTGCCGCGCCGAAAAATACACCGGCCCTGCCATCGCGTTGCACTGGATCACCGCTGCGCTGATCGTCGGCGGCTTCGCGCTCGGCTGGGTCATGACCGACATCCCAGGCATCACGCCGGCCAAACTTAAATACTTCTCGTGGCACAAGTGGATCGGTTGCACAGTGTTCCTGCTCGCCGTGCTGCGCCTGATCTGGCGCTCGGTGAACCGCCCGCCGGCACTGCTCACGCCGATGCCCCGCTGGCAGCAGCAGGCGGCCACGATCACGCACTGGCTACTTTACGCGCTGCTGCTCGTGATCCCGGTCAGCGGCTATCTGTATAGCTGTGCGTCGAATGTGCCCGTCGTCTATCTCGGCCTGGTCCCGTTGCCCTCGCTCATCGCACCGAATCCGGCGCTCAAGCCGGTGCTCCAATCTATCCATGTGTACCTGAACGATATGCTGCTCGTGCTGGTGGCACTGCACGTCGCCGCAGTACTAAAGCACCAATTCGTGGACCACGACGGCTTGCTGTTGCGCATGTTTCCATTTGTCAAATAGCGCGTCCATACATTCGCGCATCGCAAAAGGTGAAAAGATGATGTTCAATCTCCCGCTAAACCGGTCCATCCATCAATGGCTGCTGAGCGGCGTCAGCGCGATGCTGCTGACTGTCGCACCCGTGGCGTACGCGCAGGTGGACGTCGCGAAAAGCAGTGTCACCGCCACACTCAAGCAGATGAACGTGCCGGTGGAAGGCAAATTTAAGCAATTCGACGCACAAGTCCATTTTGATCCCGCCAAGCCAGCGTCCGCCAGCGCACAGGTCAGCGTCGACGTGGCCAGCTACGATCTTGGCGACGAGAGCTTCAATTCAGAAGCGCGTAGCAAGACCTGGTTCGACGCGCTCGCCTACCCGAAGGCGACCTTCCGCTCGAGCAGCGTGAAGCCGGCCGGCGACAACAAGTACAGCGTCGCGGGCAAGCTGACGATCAAGGGCAAGACGCTGGATGTGATCGTTCCGGTCTCGGTCAGCCAGCAGGCAGGACAGCAGGTCTTCGACGGCACGTTGCCGATCCGCCGCTCGCAATTCGCCGTCGGCACCGGCGAATGGAAAGACACGTCCGTCGTAGCCGACGAGATCACGATTCAGTTCCACCTTGTTGGCGCCAAGCATTGATCCGCGGCTGGCGCCCGTTCGACGGCCTACGGGCCGCCTCGTCATCTTGAAGGAGAAACGCGCTTGAAAACACGCACGCTGCGCGGCATGGCGCTCGCCGCCGCCACGCTGTTCGCCTCCTGTGCATTGGCCGCGGTGGAGACATTCCAGCTAGATCCGAACCATACGTATCCGAGCTTTGAAGCAGACCACTTTGGCGGTATGTCAATTTGGCGAGGCAAGTTCAACAAGTCGAGCGGTACGGTGACGCTCGATACGCAAGCCAAGCGTGGCGCGGTCAACGTGACGATCGATATGGCATCGGTCGATACCGGAAACGCGAAACTAGACGAGCACCTGCGGGGGCCGCAAGTGTTCGACGTGGCCAAGTACCCGAGCGCCGTCTACAAGGGTACGTCGATCCGGTTCGACGGCGACAAGCCGGTCGAGGTCGACGGCACACTGACGTTGCACGGCGTCACCAAGCCGATAAAGCTGACGCTAGACTCGTTCCAATGCAAGCAGCATCCGATGCTCAAGCGCTGGTGGTGCGGCGCCGATGCCAAAGCCAGCTTCAACCGTGCTGACTTCGGACTGGACTATGGCAAGTCCTACGGCTTCAACATGCAGACCACGCTCCAGATCCAGGTCGAAGGCATCAAACAATAGTGAACGCGACCGGTTGAAATCCGACGGCGTTACCGCTAAGGTGGCGTGCACGCAGGCACCGGCGCCAGGTAATTCATTGTGCGTGCAACGATCAGGCGACGGCATTCGTCAACGCAGTTCATAGGATAAGGAACTCGCATGGGTGCATCTGTCTCGTCGTCATCCGTCGCCCCGGCCATGCGGCTGAAGGTCTGGCGCGCAGTGGCCGCCGCCTCGATCGGCAACGCGCTCGAATGGTTCGATCTGGTCGCCTACGGCTTCTTTGCGGTCGTCATCTCCCAGCAATTCTTCCCGGCCGGCAACGACACGATATCGTTGCTGCTCACTTTGGGCACGTTCGGCGTATCGTTCTTCATGCGACCGCTGGGCGCCATCGTGCTCGGCGCTTATGCGGACCGCGCCGGCCGCCGGGCCGCGCTGTCGCTGTCGATCTCGCTGATGATGGTCGGCACGCTGATCATCGCCGTGCTGCCCAATTACGCGACCATCGGCCTGGCCGCGCCGCTCATCCTAGTCATCGCGCGATTGCTGCAAGGCTTTTCCGCCGGCGGCGAGTTCGGCAGCGCCACCGCGTTCCTGGCTGAGCACATGCCGCAGCGCCGCGGCTTTCTCTCCAGTTGGCAAGTCGCCAGCCAGGGGCTCACGATGCTGCTCGCAGCCAGCTTCGGCGTCGTGCTCAATGGCAACCTGTCACCCGCGCAAATGGATGCATGGGGCTGGCGGATCCCGTTTTTCTTCGGACTGTTAATTGGGCCGGTCGCATGGTATATCCGCAAGCGCGTCGATGAGACGCCCGAGTTCGTCGCGGCCGAGATGTCGAGCAAGACCACGTTGACACCCGTGCGCGATACGCTCGCGACGCAGAAGGAGCGTTTGCTGATCGCCATCGGTGTGGTAATTCTGGCCACCGTGTCCACGTATGTCGTGCTGTTCATGCCGACCTTTGCGGTGAAGCAACTCGGCCTGCCGGCGTCGGCGTCGTTCGCCGCGATCCTGTTGACCGGCATGATCCAGCTGGTCGTGTCGCCATTGGTGGGCCACTGGTCCGACCGGCACGGCCGCACCGGCATCATGCTCGCGTCGGCAATCACGATCCTCGTGCTGATCTACCCTGCGTTTGCGATGCTGGTTTCGCATCCGACCTTGGCGACGTTGCTGGTCGTGCAGATCATCTTCGGCTTTCTGATAAGCGGCTATTTCGCCACGCTGCCCGGGTTGCTATCGGAGATTTTCCCGGTCAGCACCCGCACGACCGGGCTATCGTTGTCGTACAACATTGCCGTGACGATCTTCGGCGGCTTTGCACCGTTCATCATCTCTTGGTTGATCGCATCGACCGGCACTAAGGTAGCGCCCGGCTTCTACATGATCTTCGCGGCGGCGATTAGCATCGTTGCGCTGTTCGCGGTACGCTTGCGGCTCGCGGTGCGCTAAACGCGCGAGCCGGTTGTAGCAGCCGTAGTGGTTGTAGCGGCCGTAGCAGTTGTCGTGCCGTAGCAATTGGCCGGTCCGAGTCATCACGGACCGGCCAACACGCCACAGCGCGGCGAGCGTGGCTACACCTGCGCGCCGGCGTTCGGATCGTTCGGATCGTACCCCGACTTCTTTTCCTTGATCAGGTCTTCGCGCTTGACCCCGAGCCACATCGCCAGCGCCGCTGCGACGAACACCGACGAATAGATGCCGAACAAGATACCGATGGTCAGCGCCAGCGCAAAATAGTGCAGCGTTAGACCGCCGAACAAGAGCATCGACAACACCACCATCTGCGTCGAGCCGTGCGTGATGATCGTGCGCGACATCGTGCTCGTAATCGCATGATTGATGACCTCGGTGACCGTCATCTTGCGTTCGCGCCGGAACGTCTCGCGAATCCGATCGAAAATGACCACGGATTCGTTGACTGAATAGCCGAGCACCGCGAGCACCGCGGCCAGCACCGACAGCGAGAATTCCCACTGGAAGAACGCAAAGAAACCCAGGATGATCACGACGTCGTGCAGATTCGCGATGATCCCGGCAATCGCATATTTCCATTCGAAGCGGAACGACAGGTAGATCACGATGCCCACGACCACGCACGCGAGCGCAAGCAACCCGTCGGTCGCCAGCTCCTTGCCCACCTGCGGCCCGACGAACTCCACGCGCTGCAGCTTGATCTGCGCATCAAGCCCGTTCAGCGCGGCCATCACCTGGTCGCTTTGCTGCGCCGACGACAGCCCCCCCTTCAACGGCAGCCGGATCAGCACATCACGCGACGTGCCAAAGGTCTGTACCTGCGCATCAGCATAGCCGATCTTGTCCAGCGCGCCGCGAATCGGGTCGACTTGCGCGGCTTGCGGCGTGTGGATTTCTAGCACGGTGCCGCCAGTAAATTCGACGGACAAATGCAGACCGCGATGCAGCAGAAAGAACACCGCGAGAAGGAACGTCACGAGCGAGATCACGTTGAAGATCAACGCCCGCTGCATAAACGGAATGTCTTTGCGAATCCGGAAAAATTCCATGAGGATCTCCGAGCGTGGTCAGCGGGACTGGCCCGGCTTAATCGGCGCATCACGTTGCGGCGTGCGTTCCGACGGGGGCGCATCGCCAGGCCGCGGCACCGCTGGCGCATTGCGCCGCGCCGCGCGTTTCGGTCCCGTGCGCTTGGCGCCCGGGGTGCGTGGCAGCGCCTGCGCCGCACCGGCCGCCCCCTGCTGAGCAGATTCGGCGTACGCGACCGGTGCGCCTTCCGGACGCCATACCTGGCCAATGGACAGCGACTTGAGCTTCTTCTTGCCGCCATACCACAGGTTCACCAGTCCACGGGCGAAGAATACTGCGGAAAACATCGATGTCAGGATGCCG
The DNA here is from genome assembly GCF_900156195.1 of Burkholderia sp. b14. NCBI lineage: Bacteria > Pseudomonadati > Pseudomonadota > Betaproteobacteria > Burkholderiales > Burkholderiaceae > Burkholderia > Burkholderia sp. b14. The sequence continues at coordinate 2,239,258 of NZ_FTPJ01000003.1, read as the reverse complement.
ATGCAGTGCACGACCGCAAAGCCGCGCACCGGCCCGGAGCCGAATGCGAGCAGCGCCAGCCCAGCGATCAGCGTCGTGACGTTTGAATCCAGGATCGTCGCCCATGCATGCGAGAAGCCATTCTGGATCGCCAGTTGCGCGGGCGCGCCGCGGCGCAATTCTTCGCGGATGCGCTCGTTGATCAGCACGTTCGCGTCAATCGCCATGCCCAGTGCCAGTGCGATTGCCGCAATGCCGGGCAATGTCAACGTCGCCTGCATCATCGACAGCACCGCAACGAGCAGCAGCAGGTTCACCGACAACGCAATCACCGAGATCAGTCCGAACAACATGTAGTATGCGGTCATGAACACCGCGATCGCGGCAAACCCGTACTGCACCGAGTCGAAACCTTTTCTAATGTTGTCCGCGCCCAGGCTCGGTCCAATCGTGCGTTCCTCGATGATCTCCATTGGCGCGGCCAGTGAACCGGCGCGCAACAACAGCGCGAGATCGGTCGCCGCCTGAGGCGTCGGCTGGCCGGTGATCTGGAAGTTTTCGCCAAGCTCGGACTGGATCGTCGCCACCGTCAGCACCTCGCCCTTGTTCTTCTCGAACAACACGATCGCCATTGGCTTGCCAATGTTGTCGCGCGACACGTCGCGCAGCACCCGTCCGCCGCGCGCATCGAGGCGGATCTTCACTGCCGGACGCTGGTGCTCGTCGAAACCGGCCGATGCGTCGGTGATCCGGTCGCCGGTAAAGATCACTTGTTTCTTCAGGTACACCGGCGCGCCGTTGCCCTGCGTGAATAGGTCATCACCAGCCGGCACCGGATCGTTGATGTTGCGCACCAGATTCTGGTAATCGGCCATGCGGGCCTCGAGCGTCGCGGTCCGCCCGATGATGTCCTTGGCCTTTGCGGTGTCCTGCACGCCGGGCAGTTCGACGACGATCCGGTCCACGCCCTGTTGCTGCACGATCGGTTCCGCGACGCCGAGTTCGTTGACTCGGTTGTGCAGCGTTGTGATGTTTTGTTTTAGCGCGCTGTCCAGCACCGTTTTTTGTGCGGCCGGTGTGAACGCGCCCACGACCTGGTAGCCGCCGGCAACCGGCTGCACCTGCCAGGTCAACTCGGTGACGTTGTCCGACAGCAGCTGGCGCGCGCGGTTCGCGACGTCCTGATCGACAAAGTTGACTACCACCGTCTGGCCGACGCGGTGCACGCCGCCATCGCGGATCGACTTGTCGCGCAGCAGCGTACGCGCATCAGCTGCATCCGAATCAAGCTTCTTGTTCAGCGCACCGGCCAGGTCCACCTGCAACAAGAAGTGCACGCCGCCGCGCAAGTCCAGGCCCAGGTACATCGGCAGCGCGTGCAGCGACGCTAGCCAGCGCGGCGAGGCCGATTGCAGGTTCAGCGCGACGATATAGGTCGGATCCGCCGGATCGGCATTGAGCGCCTTTTGCAGCAGGTCCTTCACGCGCAGTTGCGTGTCGGTGTCCTTCAGCCGCACGCGGATAGTCGCGTTCTGACTCGTGTTGTCAAACGTCACGTCGTCCGCCTGCACGCCGTTCACGGCGAGCGTCGACTCAACAGTATTGAGCACCGACGAGTCCAGCTTGACCGTCGCCTTGCCGCTGGACACCTGCACCGCCGGCGCCTCGCCGAAGAAGTTGGGCAGCGTGTACAGCAAGCCGATGGCAAGCGCCATCAGCATCACGACGTATTTCCAGAGGGGATAGCGATTCATGGAATGACCGGACAGAGGAATTCTGGCGCGACGCTCGCCGGGCTGTATCCGCTTCGGCGCGCGGTCGGTGCACCAGACGCCGTGCCGCGCGGACCGGACACACGCCGGCGATCAGAGCGACTTGATCGTGCCCTTGGGCAGGATCGCCGAGACCGCGCTCTTTTGCACGGTGACCTCGACGCCGTCGGACAACTCGACGCCAACATAGGCCTCGCCGACCTTCGTGACCTTGCCCACGATGCCCCCGGACGTGAGCACTTCGTCGCCCTTGGTCATCGCGGCGAGCATGTTCCGGTGCTCCTTCTGCCGCTTCATCTGAGGACGGATCATGAAGAAATACAGCACCACGATCATCAGGATGAAGAAGCCGTACGTCTGGATAAAGCCGGCGGCACCGCCTGCGGCGGGTGCCGCCTGGGCGTACGCATTAGAAATGAACACGTTGGTCTCTCCGTGGTGGAAGGTCAAAATAGCCGAACATTCTACCATCTGCCCAGGACGGCAAAGTACCGTCTGGCGGCTGTACGGGCCGATGCGGCGGACGCGGCAGCGCCCACGGCCAGGACATCGGGACTCAGAGCCGGCCCATCGGTCGCGTGGCCACGTACAATACACACTGGTCCGTTTTGCGCCCGGCGCGTCCCCCATGTCCTTCGCCACCTGCCTCGAATTCTTCGCCCCCTGCCCCCGCGGCCTGGAGGGCGCGCTCGCCGTCGAACTCGGCGAGCTGTCCGCGTTTGCCGCCGATCCGACGTTCGCCGTGCAAGCGCCGGCGGCCGGCGGCGTGCCGTTCAGCGGTGCATGGGCTGCCGCCATCGCAGCCAACCTACATTCACGGATCGCCAGCCGGATCCTGCTGAAGATCGCCGCGCGGCCCTATCGCGACGAGCACGATATCTACGCGCTGGCACGCGAGCAGCCGTGGGAGCAATGGTTCGACGCTAGTCGCACGTTGCGGGTGGACGTGACCGCGATCAAGTCGCCGCTGCGCAGTCTGGAATTTACGACGCTGCGCATCAAAGACGCGATCTGCGACCGGCTGCGCGAGCAAACCGGTGCGCGGCCCAGCATCGACACCGCCGAACCCGACGTGCGGGTGCAGGCGTTCGTCACCGCCACAAACTGCACGCTGTACCTGGACACCTCCGGCGAGCCGTTGTTCAAGCGCGGGTGGCGCCTAGACAAAGGCGCCGCGCCATTGCGCGAGAATCTGGCCGCCGGAATCCTGCGGCTGACCGGCTGGACACCAGGCACGCCGCTGTTCGATCCGATGTGCGGCAGCGGCACGTTCATCGCCGAGGCCGCGCAGATCGCGCTAGGCATCGCGCCAGGCGTGGAGCGGCGTTTCGGATTTGAAAAGCTCAAGCACTATGATGTCGGCGCGTGGCAGCGCCTGAAGGCGCAAGCGCTGGACGCTAAACGCGAGGCCGGCGCGCGCGCCGCGCCGGGCGATGCCCTGTCGATCTACGGCAGCGACGTATCCGGCGACATGCTGGCTAAGGCCGCCGCGAACCTGCAGCGCGCAGGTGCGCCCATGGTGCCGCTCAAGCAACTCGATGCGCGCGACATCGTGGCGCCATGCGACACGCCGGGCGTGCTGGTAGCCAATCCGCCCTACGGCGAGCGAATCACCATGCGCGGCCGCAGCGCCCGCACAGACGACGGCGATGGCACGAGATTTCAGCGCGCCCGTCCGGACGACGCGGACAGCGCGTTCTTCCGCTCGTTCGGCGACGTGCTCAAGCAGCGGTTCCCCGGCTGGCACGCGTTCGTGCTCAGCGCCGATCGTACCCTGCCCGGCCAGATGCGGCTGCGCGAATCGACGAAGACGCCGTTGTACAACGGCGCGCTCGAATGCCGGCTGTTCCGCTTCGATCTGGTCGCCGGCGCGATGCGGCAACGCTCGGCGACGCGCGCGCAGACGGACTCATCCGATTGAACGGCCCGGCGCTGGCAACGCGCATACGCCCCGCCCCAGCTTCTTTCTTGGCCGTCTCCGGCGTCGCCGCAACGCGCGTTTTGCCTTCCCGCGTGTCGGCAGGCACGCCGATCTACCTCGTTGACCTCCTTGAGCGCCTATCGGTGCCGGTGACGCCGCGTCCGACATCGTTATCTACAAGCGGGCAATGCAATAGGGACCTGGATCGCGCCACACGGTCACGGGTCGGTGTCCGCCACCGGATGGGCCGCCGTGACGGCGCGCGGATGGGAAGGCCGCTCGCTGCACCCGACAGCGGTACAATATTGGCTCTTATGGATACGCAACTGTGGGCGCCGCACGTGACCGTGGCCGCCATCGTCGAGCATGGGCAGCGGTTCCTGCTGGTCGAGGAGCACACGCCGCACGGGCTGCGGCTGAACCAGCCGGCTGGTCACCTGGAGCCGGGCGAAACGCTGCTCGAGGCGGTCGTGCGCGAAACGCTCGAGGAGACCGGGCAGGTGTTCGCGCCGCAGGCGTTGGTTGGCGTGTACGTCGCGCAGTTCGAGCGGGGGCACGGTGTGCCGGCCACCTATGTCCGCTTTACGTACTGCGGCACCGCCAGTCCCGCGCAAGCTCGACCCCGATATCCTGCGCACGCTCTGGCTGAGCGCCGACGCGGTGCGCGCACAAGCGTCGCGCCACCGTACGCCGCTCGTGTTGCACTGTATCGAGGACTACCTGGCGGGACGCCGCTATCCGCTCGAGTTCGTGCAATCCTACCCGGCCGCACCGCGCTAAATAGCGTACCGCGACCGGCTTTGAGCAACCCAACCGGCGCTCGCGCCGCGTGGCGCCCGCGGCGCCCAAACTGGCAACGGTAACGCATCATGGCAAAGCAACGCGTGGTCGTCGGCATGTCCGGCGGCGTGGATTCGTCGGTCGCCGCGTGGCTGCTCAAGCAGCAGGGCTACGACGTGGTCGGCCTGTTCATGAAGAACTGGGAAGACGACGACGACAGCGAATATTGCGCGAGCCGGCAGGACTGGATCGACGTCGTATCGGTCGCGGACCTCGTCGGCATCGACGTCGAAGCGGTAAACTTCGCCGCGCAGTACAAGGACAGGGTCTTTGCCGAGTTCCTGCGCGAGTATTCGGCGGGCCGCACGCCCAATCCGGATGTGCTGTGCAATGCAGAGATCAAATTCAAGGCATTCTTAGACCACGCGATGGCGCTGGGTGCGCAAACCATCGCGACCGGCCACTACGCCCGCGTGCGCCGGGTCGGCGAGCGGTTTGAACTGCTCAAGGCACTGGACTCGTCCAAGGACCAATCCTACTTCCTGCATCGCCTGAACCAATCGCAGTTGAGCCGCACACTGTTTCCGCTCGGCGAAATGCCCAAGGCGCGGGTTCGCGAGATTGCTGCGCAAATCGGGTTGCCCAACGCGGCAAAAAAGGACTCGACTGGCATCTGCTTCATCGGCGAACGGCCATTCCGCACGTTCCTGAACCGCTATCTGCCGACCCGCCCCGGCCCGATGAAAACCCCGGAGGGCAAGGTCGTCGGCGAACACATCGGGCTCGCATTTTACACGTTGGGTCAGCGCAAGGGGATCGGCTTGGGCGGCAGCCGCGATGGCAGCGGCGAGCCGTGGTTCGTCGCCGGCAAGGACATAGCGGGCAACACACTGTATGTCGTGCAGGGGCACGATCACCCGTGGTTGCTCAGCTCGACGCTGCAGGCGGGGAACGCCAGTTGGATTTCAGGCGCAGCACCGCAGGAAGGACACCCGTGTGCGGCCAAGACACGCTATCGCCAGCAGGACGCGACCTGCATATTCCAGCATGCACCAGACGGGCACTTTGCGTTGCGCTTCGCGCAGCCGCAATGGGCGGTGACGCCGGGACAATCCGCCGTGCTGTACGACGGCGACGTGTGCTTGGGCGGCGGCATCATCGGCGCCACGTCGGCGCCGTTCACGCCTGCGGCAACGTATCGACAAACGCCTGCCGCTGCGACAGCTTCGTAAAGTGCTTGTCCAGATTCGGGTGCGCATCGCGCCACGCAAGCTCCGACATGCGAAAGTCTAGGTAGCCGAGCGTACAGCCGAGCGCAATGTCGGCCAGCGTGTAGTGATTGCCGTGGCACCACGGCCGCTCGCCGAGTCCGCGCGCCATCGCAGCAAGGCCGGCGTGGATCTTGCGTTGTTGCCGCTCCACCCACGCTTGACTACGCTGCCCCTCGTCGCGCTGCGTAGCTTCGACCCGCACCAGCACCGCAGCCTCGAGCACTCCATCGGTCAGCGCCTCCCAGCCACGCACCGCGGCGCGCTCGCGGCCAAGCTGCGGCAACAGTTTGCCCACCGGCGTCAGCGTGTCGACGTACTCGCAAATGACCCGCGAATCGAACATCGCCTCGCCGTCCTCCATGACCAGGTATGGCACCTTGCCCAGCGGATTGAAGTCGTGAATGACCGTATCGACCGCCCAGGGATTCTCGAGCACCAGCTTGTAGTCGATTTTCTTTTCAGCCATCACGATCCGTACCTTGCGAACGAACGGGCTGCTGAGCGAACCGATTAATTTCATCTTTCCCCTTCAGAGAGTCTTGGGCGATATAGCGCCCCCGGACATCATCTTATCCGTCGCATTCGCGCGACAGGCACTCTAACGCGTGACCATTGTGTTTGGATTACAACAGCCTGAAACGGTGCATGAACCGCCGCCGCATCTCAGTGCGGCGGCGCTCTGGTAGTACGGTGCCCTGGCAGTACGGTGCTCTGGCAGCACGACATACCGGCAGTACGGCGCACCGGCGACGTGGCGTAAGGCCAGCCTCACCGGGACACGGCCAATGGTAAAATGCGCGGTTCTCCACGCTTTTCCGGCGCCGCTGTGGCGTCCCGTGCCATGTCTGACATTCGTCCCGATACCCTCTTTGCGCTGACCGCGCTATCGCCACTGGACGGCCGCTATGCGGCCAAAACCGAAGCCCTGCGCGACTGGCTGTCCGAAGCCGCGTTCATGCGCCACCGCGTCACCGTCGAGGTCCATTGGCTGATCGCGCTGTCACAGGCCGGGTTGCCGGGAATCCCGGCGTTCTCCGCGTCATCCGAACAATTCCTGCTGCAACTGGTCGAGCGCTTTTCCCCGCGCGATGCCGCCCGGATCAAGGACATCGAGCGCGTGACGAACCACGACGTGAAGGCGGTCGAGTACTGGCTGAAGGAGTCGGTCAAGGGCCAGCCGGAACTGGAGCGCGCGAGCGAGTTCATCCATTTCGCCTGCACGTCCGAGGACATCAACAACACGTCGCACGGGTTGATGCTCAAGGGCGCGCGCGAGCATGTGATACTGCCAGCGCTGCGCACCGTGCACCAGCGGCTGGTCGCGCTCGCGCACGCGCACGCCGCGCAACCGATGCTCTCACGCACGCACGGACAGCCGGCCAGCCCGACGACGCTGGGTAAGGAAATCGCCAACGTGGCCGCGCGCCTATCGCGTGCCATCGACCGGATCGCCGCCGTCACACTGTTGGGCAAGATGAACGGCGCGGTCGGCAATTTCAACGCCCATCTGTCTGCCTACCCGGATTTCGACTGGGAAGCCTTCGCCCGAGATGTCGTGCAGACGCGGCTCGGGCTGACATTCAATCCCTATACGATCCAGATCGAGCCGCACGACTACATGGCGGAGCTGTTCGACGCGCTCGCGCGGGCGAACACGATCCTGCTAGACCTGGACCGCGACGTGTGGGGCTACATCTCGCTGGGCTACTTCAAGCAAAAAACGAAGGCGGGAGAAATCGGCTCATCGACGATGCCGCACAAGGTTAATCCGATCGATTTCGAGAACTCCGAAGGCAACCTGGGCCTGGCCAACGCCACGCTGCGCCATCTGGCGGACAAGCTGCCAGTGTCACGCTGGCAGCGCGACCTGACCGACTCGACGGTCCTGCGCAACATTGGCGTCGCATTCGGCTATTCGCTACTCGCGTACGATGCCCTGATCCGCGGGCTCGATAAGCTCGAAGTTAATCCACAACGGCTTGATGAGGACTTGGATGACTGCTGGGAAGTGCTGGCCGAACCGGTACAGACCGTCATGCGCCGCTATGGAATCGAGAATCCGTATGAGCAGTTGAAGGAGCTAACGCGTGGCAAGGGTATCACCCGCGATGGACTGCACGCCTTCATCGGCACGCTGCCGATCCCGGACGAGGCCAAGGCGCGACTGCTGGCGATGACGCCGGCATCCTATGTCGGCAAAGCGGTCAAGCTCGCGCAACGCATCGGCTGACATCGATGCGCCGGCCGTGACGGGCGCGCATGCCGAGGTAGCCGCTCGGGCCGTGTGGATCAACGGGTGCGCGCGGCCAACCGCTCGAGTACCCGGCCGACGATGCGCTCCGGCGGCTCATCGATGCTCACCGTAATCGCCTCGTCAGGCCCGGCTCCTCGAGCGTGTCCCATTGACGTTGCAGCAACGACGGGCCAAAGAAGTGGCCGGTGCGGTGGTTAAGCTTAGGTATTGGGCCGCGCCAGTTGACTCGCCGCGCGCGCCAGGCGTGTCACCTCGGCCCAGTTTTGTGCGGCCAGCACCGCCCGGGGCGTGAGCCATGAGCCGCCGACGCAAACCACGTTGGGCAGCGCGAGAAAGCTCGTCGCCAACTCCTGCGTGATGCCGCCGGTCGGGCAGAACCGCAACGCCGGGAATGGTCCGCTAAACGCTTGCAGCATATCCAAGCCGCCGGCCTGCTGCGCCGGGAAGAACTTCACGATGTCGTAGCCAAGCTCGAGCGCGAACAGGATGTCGGACGGCGTCATCACACCGGGCAGCAACGGCAAGCCGACGTCCTGCGCCGCCCGATGGATCTCGCGTGTGAGCCCCGGCGACACGCCGAATGTCGCGCCGGCGCGCTTAGCCTCCTCGACCTGAGCGGCGGTGGTCAGCGTACCAACGCCGACGACGATATCCGCGGCAAGCTGCGATGCGCGCCCGATCGCCTGCAGTCCGGCCGTGGTTCGCAGCGTGATCTCGAGCACCTTTACCCCGCCCTCGTACAGCGCGTGCGCGACGTGCTCGCCCTGCTCCACCGACTCAAATGTCAGGACCGGGATAACCGGGCCGATCCGCACGATTTCGCTCACGGGTCTCATTGCAGCTCTCCTGTAGTTCAGAATGGAACGATGCCCTCATTCGATTCTCTCATTCGGTCATCGCGCCGAACACCGACGCCCCTTGCTCGGCCGGCAGCGCAGCGGCACGAAAAACGCCGAACAGCTCACGGCCAAAACCCAGTTCATGCTCGCGGCGATGCACGGGCTTTTCGTTCGCGCGGCGCGCCCATTCGGCTTCGTCCACGTCCACGTCCAATCGCCCGGCTTCTGCATCGAGCGTAATCACATCGCCGCTGCGCACCTTGCCGAGCGGGCCGTCGAGCAGCGCCTCAGGCGACAGATGGATCACTGCCGGCACCTTGCCCGAGGCGCCCGACATCCGGCCGTCGGTCACTAGCGCCACGCGCAAGCCCTTGTCCTGCAAGACGCCCAGCAGCGGCGTGAGCCGGTGCAGCTCGGGCATGCCATTGGCTCTTGCCCCCTGGAATCGCACCACGACGACGCAATCGCGCTCCAGCTCACCGCGATCGAAGGCGGCCTGCACGCCTTCCTGCGAATCGAAGACGATCGCCGGCGCGGTGACACTGCGATGTTGCGGCGCGACCGCGGAAATCTTGATCACACCTCGACCCAACCGGCCCTGCACCAATCGCAACCCGCCATCCGGCTGGAACGATTCCGCGGTGCTGCGCAGCACGGCCTTGTCGTGGCTCTCGCGCGGGCCGTCGATCCAGGCCAGCTTACCGTTGACCAGTCTGGGCTCGCGCGTGTAATGGGCCGACAAGCCGGCGCCGGCAACGGTCGTCACATCGTCGTGCAGCAAGCCTGCCTCGAGCAGCGTGCGCGTCAGGAACGCCATGCCGCCCGCCGCGTGATAGTGGTTAATGTCCGCCTTACCATTTGGATAGATCTTCGCGAGCAGCGGCACTGCACGCGACAGGTCATCGAAGTCGTTCCAGTCGATCACGATGCCAGCCGCGCGGGCAACCGCCACCAGGTGCAGCGTATGATTGGTGGAGCCGCCGGTGGCCAGCAGCGCGACGATGCCATTGACAATCGCTTTCTCGTCAATCACTCGGCCGATCGGCGTGTAGTGCGCGCCTTGCGCGGTCAGTTGCAGCACGCGGCGTGCCGCCTCGGCGGTGAGCGCATCGCGCAGCGGCGTATGCGGATGGACGAACGCGGCACCGGGCAAATGCAGGCCCATGATTTCCATCAGCAGCTGGTTCGAGTTCGCCGTGCCATAGAACGTGCAGGTGCCGTGACCATGGTACGCGCGCGCCTCACTGTCGAGCAGCACGTCGCGCCCCACAGCGCCGGTGGCGAACTGCTGGCGGATCTTGGCTTTCTCATCATTGGACAGGCCACTGGTCATCGGCCCGGCGGGCACGAAGATCGTCGGCAAGTGGCCGAATTGCAACGCGCCGATCAATAGGCCCGGCACGATCTTGTCGCAAATGCCCAAGCACAGCGCCGCGTCGAACATATTGTGCGTCAACGCGATCGCCGTTGACATCGCGATTGTCTCGCGGGAAAACAGCGACAGTTCCATGCCGGCGTTGCCCTGCGTAATGCCGTCGCACATCGCAGGCACGCCACCGGCAAATTGCGCAATGCCCCCCGCTTCGCGCGCCGCCTGTTTGATGATGTCGGGAAAGTCGCGGTACGGCGCATGCGCGGACAACATCTCATTGTAGGCCGACACAATGCCGATGTTCGGCTGCCGCATCGCACGGATCGCGATCTTGTCCTGCCCTTCGAGCCCAGCAAAACCGTGAGCCAGGTTCGCGCAAGACAGCACGCCGCGCGCAGGAAACTGTCCTTGCGCATGCTCGATCCGGGCAAGATAGGCGTGCCGCGTTGCGTTGCTGCGCTCGATGATGCGATCGGTCACGGCCGTCAGCCGGGGGTGCAACGAAGCCATAGGAATCGCTCCTGGAAACGGGCGGCACGCGCAAGTGCGCCGGAAGGTTTGAATCGCCGGAGGGTCGCAAGTTCAGCAACTCGCCGCTGGCGCGGCTGGCCCCAATCAGCCTGTTGGCCAACATCGCCAAGGAAACCGACGCATTCTCGCCGATGACCTCGCGCATGTCACAAGTCGTCGCACAACGCCGTGTGGCCGTGCGCGACTGGTAACAAGCTGCTCGGAAGGGATGAAGGCCGCTCAAAAGGGCTTGAAGACCACCAGCGCGACTGCGCCGAGCAAGCCGAGCACCGGCAATTCGTTGAACATCCGATACCACCGGTCGGAGCGGCGGTTCGCGCCCCGCTCGAACGTGGCGAGCAACCTGCCACACATCGCGTGATAGACGATCAGCAGCACGACGATCGCCAGTTTCGCATGCATCCACCCCTGCCCGCGACCGATGCCCACCACGAGCCATAGCCAGAGCCCGCATACGAGCGCCGGCACGGCGATCAGGCTCATGAAGCGATACAACTTGCGCGCCATCACCAGCAAGCGCCGCGACACGGCAGGTTCGATCTCCATCGCCAGGTTCACGAAGATGCGGGGCAGATAGAACAGCCCCGCGAACCAGGAGGCAATCAACACGATATGAAAGGTTTTGACCCACAACATGCACGAACTCCTTTATTGCCGCACTTCGCCGTGGCCCAGCACGACGTATTTCAATGACGTCAGCCCCTCGAGGCCCACCGGCCCGCGCGCATGCAGCTTGTCGTTCGAGATGCCGATTTCGGCGCCCAGCCCGTATTCGAAGCCGTCCGCGAAGCGCGTTGACGCATTGACCATCACGCTGGCTGAATCGACCTCACGTAGGAACTGCATCGCGCGATCGTAGTGCTCGGTCACGATCGCATCGGTATGCGCGGAGCCATACGTATTGATGTGCTCGATCGCCGCGTCGATGCCGTCCACCACCCTGATCGCCAGCACTGGCGCCAGGTATTCGGTACGCCAATCGGCCTCGGTTGCGTCCACGAGCGGCGCGACACCGGCATCGGCAAGGATCGCGCGTGCAGCCGGGTCCACTCGCAACTCAACAGCCTTGTCCCGGTACAGCTTGCCCAGCAACGGCAGCACGGTCGGCGCGATGCCCCGTGCGACGAGCAGCGTCTCCATCGTGTTACAAGTGCCGTACCGATGCGTCTTCGCGTTATCGCATACCGCCAGCGTTTTGCCGACATCGGCGCCATCATCCACGTAGACATGGCACACGCCGTCCAGGTGCTTGATCATCGGCACCCGCGCTTCATCGACCAACCGTTGAATCAAGCGCTTGCCACCGCGCGGCACGATCACGTCGACGTAGTCGGTCATTGTGATCAGCTTGCCAACCGCCGCCCGATCCGGCGTACCGACCACTTGCACCCCCGCCTCGGGCAGGCCACTCATGCGCAGTGCCTCGGCGATCAGCGCGGCAAGTGCGGTATTGGATTCGATCGCCTCCGAGCCGCCGCGCAGGATCGTCGCGTTGCCCGATTTCAGGCACAGCGCGGCAGCGTCGATCGTGACATTCGGCCGCGACTCATAAATGATGCCAATCACACCGAGCGGCACCCGCATTTGGCCCACCTGAATGCCGGTCGGACGCGTCCTCATGCCGGTGATCTCGCCAATCGGGTCAGGCAGCGCCGCAACTTGCCGCAGACCTTCGACCATCGTCGTTAGCGCCTTGTCCGACAGCGTCAGTCGGTCGATGAAGGCCGCATCGTGTCCGTTGGCCTGTGCCCGCTCGACATCGCGCGCGTTCGCGCGCTGGAGCGCGTCGGCCTGTCCCTGGATCGCCAGCGCGATCTGTTCGAGCGCCGCGTTCTTCGCGGCCACCGGCGCCCGGGCGATCGCCCTTGACGCCGCACGCGCGCGGCGACCCAGATCGGTCATGTAGCGGTCAATGTCCATCTTCGTGTTCCCGTAGTGCGTCAATGCGGTTGGTTTGTGGACGCCAGATCCGCACAGATTGAAGCCGTTGCACGCGACCCGCCGCGCCACGCGGCAGTACGATGGCCTCTATTGTAAGGCTACGGTCGTATCGCCCGCACGGCAGTGGCGGTGGCGCCGTGCGGCGCACTGCCACCCGCCCGGCACCCACCATCGCTGCCGCCGGGCCGCGCAATCGTCATCGCCAGATCGAACAAGCCATCCCACGGATCGGCCGGCGGCAGCGACGCGCGAGCGGGCGCGACGCCTACACGCGCCGGCACCCCGCCAGAGAGCCCCTTGACCTGCCGGTCCAGTCGCGCCGCGAGCGCCAGCGCCCGTTCAAGCGAACGTTCGTCGACGCGCTGCAGCGCGGGGCCCATCAGCCGTTCACGCGGTCCCCACACGCGATTCTCGCGCATCAGAATCGCCAACGGCTTGCCGGCAGCCAGCCCCCGCTTGATTCGCGCCAGCGCACGGATTTCCTCTACGATAGCCCACAGCACCAGCACCGTCGCCTCACCTTCGCCGCGCAATCCATCGAGCATCCGCGCCAAGCGCGCAACATCGCCGGCAAGCATTGCCTCGTTGAGCTTGAACACGTCGTAGCGGGCGACGTTGAGTACCGCGTCCTGCACCTGCTCGAGCGTCAATTCGCCGGCAGGATACAACAGGCCGAGCTTTTGGATTTCCTGATGCGCGGCGAGCAGGTTGCCCTCGACCCGCTCGGCGATGAACTGCAGCGCGCGCCGCCCTCCGTCGCCGGCGACGATGCGCTGCTGCTGCGCCGCGAGCCGTTGCGCAATCCAGTTCGACAACTGCGCACGCTCGACCGTGTCGATGCGTATCGCCACACCAGCCTGGACCAATGCGGTGAACCATGCCGTCTTTTGCGTCGCCGCGTCCAGCCGCGGCAATGCAATCAACGTCAGCACGTCGGGATTGTCCGATGCCGCCAGCGCCTTCAATGCATCACCGCCATCCTTGCCCGGTTTGCCGGTCGGGATGCGCAATTCGATCAGCTGCCGCTCGCCGAACAACGACATCGATTGCGTGGCGCCGAGCAGCAGGCTCCAATCAAAACCGCGCTCGACAGAGAATACGTTGCGCTCGGTGAAACCGGCCGCGCGCGCCGCGGTGCGGATGCGCGCCACGGCTTCCTGCGCGAGCAGTGGCTCATCGCCGTACACGACGTACAAGCGACCCAACGTCTTGGCCAGGTGCGACTCCAGGGCGTCTGCGCGCAGTTGCATCGTGTCGTGTCCGTTACAGCGGCGGCGTGGGCAGCGGCGCGCGCGGCGCCACCGCGCGAACCCCGCCATGGGCCGGGTGCAGCTCGCGCACTGCGCTCATGCGTCGCAACAGCTGGTCGAGCGCGTCGTTGCGCATATCGCGATACAGCAGTTCGAACTCCTGCGACTTCGCCAGCGCGTACTGGTCGGAATAGGTCATCGCCCGGTTGATACGGATCACGCTGGGCGGCAACAGCACTGTGCCATCGGCGCCGACCAATTGGTACGACATCGTGTAATCGAGTTCGTACTCGTTGACCTGTCCGGCCGCATTGAGCGTCAGCGCCCCGGTGCCGCGCCCCTCCGAAATCGACAAGATCACGTCCGCGCCGTCGGTGCTCTTGACGATCCGCGTCTGGCTGCCGCCTTCGACCAGCCGCTGAATCCGTGCGCCAAGCTCCGGACCCGGGCCGACCAGCGCAAGCCGCTTAAACGGGAAGCCATAGTTACCGCGCAGCTGGAAGCCGCATCCGGCCAGCAACAATGCCGCCGCAGCAAGCACAATGCAGGATCGGCGCGTCAGTTTCGATTCAGTCATGCAGGCCCTCAAATGACCACGTTCACGAGCCGTCCCGGCACGATCACCACCTTCTTCGGCGTCTTGCCTTCACCAAACTTGTTGAACATCTCGTGCGCGAATGCCGCCTGCTCGATCGCCTCACGTGGCGCACCGTTAGCCACCTTCAGCGCGCCGCGCACCTTGCCGTTGATCTGCAGCACCAGTTCGACTTCGCTTCGCTCCAGCGCCTGCTCGTCCACCTTCGGCCACGGCGCGTCCAGCAGCGTGCCGAATTGCGTCGCGTAACCAAGTTCGCGCCACAGCGTAAACGTGACGTGCGGCACCACCGGATACAGTACGCGCAGCAGGATGCCATATCCCTCGTAGAGGACCGCGGCGCCGACGTCTTTGGCCGACTCCAATGCGTTGAGCATTTTCATCGCCGCGGACACGACCGTGTTGTACTGCAGCCGCTGATAGTCGAAATCGGCCTGCTTGAGCACAGAGTGAATCTCGCGGCGCAGCGCCTTGCCTGCGTCATTCAGCGTCGCAGCGTCCAGCGCCGGCCGCGTCGCAAACGTTGCATGATGCGCGTAGCCGAACGCCCACAGCCGTCGCAGGAAACGGCTCGCGCCTTCGACACCGGCACCGGACCATTCGAGCGACTGCTCGGGCGGCGCCGCGAACATCGTGAATAGTCGCGCGGTATCGGCACCGTGCGAATCGATCAGATGTTGCGGATCGACGCCGTTATTTTTCGACTTCGACATTTTTTCGACGCCGCCCATCTCGACCGGCTGACCATCGGCGTGCAGCACCGCGCTGACCGCACGCCCTTTGTCATCGTATGACAACGTCACGTCAGAGGGGTTGAACCACATCTTCTTGCCGGTCGCGTCCTCGCGATAGTACGTCTGGTCGAGCACCATGCCCTGCGTCAGCAGATTGGTCGCCGGCTCGGAAAAGTCGGTCAGCCCGAGGTCGCGCATCACCTTGGCCCAGAAGCGCGAATACAGCAAGTGCAAAATCGCATGCTCGATGCCGCCGATGTACTGGTCCATCGGCATCCAATAGTCGGTACGCGCGTCCACCATCGTCGGCGCATCCGGGCACGCATAGCGCGAAAAATACCAGGCGGAATCGACAAACGTGTCCATCGTGTCCGTCTCGCGCCTCGCGTCGGCGCCGCAGCGCGGGCACGTGCAGTGCATAAACGCCTCAGACTTGGCCAGCGGATTGCCGCTGCCATCCGGCACCAGGTCCTCGGGCAGCAACACCGGCAAGTCCTGCTCCGGCACCGGCACATCGCCACAGCTCGGGCAATGGATGATCGGGATCGGCGTGCCCCAATAGCGCTGACGCGAAATGCCCCAGTCGCGCAACCGGTACGTGACCTGCTTGCCGCCAAGCTCCTTCGCGGCTAGATCCGCCGCGACCGCCTCCACCGCCTGCTCGTAGCGCATGCCGTCATACTTGCCGCTGTTCACGCAGACGCCGGCGTCCTTGTCACCGTACCAGTCCTGCCACGCCTCGGTCGAATACACCTTGCCCTGCGCCGCAACGACCTGCTTGATCGGCAGGCGGTACTTCGTCGCGAACGCAAAGTCGCGCTCGTCGTGGGCCGGCACGCCCATCACCGCGCCTTCGCCATAGCTCATCAGCACGTAGTTGCCGATCCAGATCTCGATGTCGGCGCCGGTCAGCGGATGCTTGACGAAGAAGCCGGTGGACACGCCTTTCTTCTCCATCGTCGCCATGTCCGCCTCGGCCACCCCGCCGCGCTTGCACTCGTCGATGAACGCCTGCAACGCGGGTTGGTCCCGCGCCAGCCGCGTGGCGAGCGGGTGCTCCGCAGCGATGGCTGCAAACGTGACGCCCATGATCGTGTCCGCGCGGGTCGTGAACACGCGCAGCAATTGCTGCTGCCCATCGATTTCATACGGGAAACCGAAGTTCACGCCATGGCTCTTGCCGATCCAGTTGTGCTGCATCACCTTCACGCGCTCGGGCCACCCCAGCGCATCCAGGTCCTGCAACAACTGCTCCGCGTAGTCCGTGATCCGCAAGTAGTACATCGGAATCTCGCGCTTCTGAACCACCGCACCGGAACGCCAGCCGCGCCCGTCGACGACCTGCTCGTTGGCTAGCACGGTCTGATCAACTGGATCCCAGTTCACCGTCCCCGTCTTCTTATACGCGATGCCCTTTTCGAGCATCTTCAGGAACAACCACTGGTTCCACTTGTAGTAGTCCGGTTTGCATGTCGCAATTTCACGCGACCAATCGATCGCCAACCCCATCGCCTGCATCTGTTTCTTCATGTAGGCGATGTTCTCGTATGTCCACTTGGCTGGTGGCACGCCGTTGGCGATCGCCGCGTTTTCCGCCGGCATCCCGAATGCGTCCCAGCCCATCGGCATCAGCACGTTGTACCCGTTCATGCGCCGGTGACGATACATCACGTCGTTGATCGTGTAGTTGCGCACGTGCCCCATATGCAGCTTGCCCGACGGGTACGGCAGCATCGACACACAATAGAATTTCTTTTTGTCGGCGCGCTCGGCACTACGATAGACATCGTTGTCCCGCCATGCTTGCTGCACGGCGGATTCGACATCGGCGGGAACGTATTTATCTTGCATGATGGTCGTCGGGGACAATCGGCTTGCGGCGTGCCGCGCAGGGGGCGCACATGCAGTACCGCGCCTTGGGAAAGCCAGAGGAAACGCCGATTATAGCGTCTGCGCGCCCGCGGACGGCACGCGCTTGCTTACGTCAGTGTGCGTCGTCGCCGACCGGCAGCGTCACGAACGCAATGCGCGTGAGCCCGGCCCGCTGCACGGCGCTCATCACACGCCGGCAATGGACTCGTAGCGGGTCGGCATGGTCTCGGCCCGCCGTTCCAGTTGCGCCGGCACCGGCTCACGGGCAGCTTGCACAAACCGCGTGAACAATTGCGCGGTATCGACCAACTGCCCGTCGCAGGACAAACGCCCGTCGGCGCCGATCGGCGCGAGCAGCACCTGGCCAAATCCGAGCCTGCGTCGCGATACGCCCATCGCATCGCGCAACACGCGCCCGCGCGCGACCCACTGCGCGGAACGCACCGGCGCTGCGATCGATGTGCCGCGGCGCGTACGACGACTAGCGCAGGCCCAGCACGTCCCACATATCGTACAGCCCCGCCGATCGGCCGGCCAGGAAACGAGCGGCCCGTACCGCGCCCTGCGCGTACGCGAGCCGGTTCGCCGATTTATGCGTGATCTCGATCCGCTCGCCGGTACCGGCGAACATCACCGTGTGGTCGCCGACGATGTCGCCGCCGCGGATGGCTGAGAACCCAATCGTCGACGGATCGCGCTCACCGGTCACGCCATGGCGTCCGTACACGGCACAGGATGCCAGATCACGACCCAACGCCGTTGCGATCACTTCGCCCATCTGCAACGCTGTGCCGGACGGCGCATCAACTTTGTGCCGGTGATGCGCCTCGATGATCTCGATATCGTAGCCGGTGGCGAAATGCGCAGCGGCCACTTGCAGCAGTTTCAACGTCACGTTCACGCCCACGCTCATGTTCGGTGCGAACACAATCCCGAGCGTCTGCGCGGCGGCGGCCAACTCGGCCTTCTGTGATTCGGCAAAACCCGTCGTGCCGATTACCATGCGAGTGCCGTGCCGGCGCGCCGCCTTTAGGTACTCAAGCGTGCCCTCGGGCCGCGTGAAATCGATCAGCACATCTGCATGCGCAAGCACGCGCTCCACGTCATCGGTGATCGCAATACCGGTCTGCCGCCCGGCGAACGCGCCAGCGTCCTGCCCCAGCGCGGCAGCGCCCGCGCGCTCCAGCGCGCCCGACAACGTGACTTCCGACGTATTCAGCACCGTTTCGACCAGCATTTGCCCCATGCGGCCCGATGCCCCTGCGATGGCAATCTTCATCATTGACGCGTCCCTTGTGCGCCGCTGCGCTCGAGCACCGGCTGGTTCTGCAGGCCCGCGGCACTGGGCGACGCCAGGCCGGTTGACGGATCCGGCGACGGTGCGACGCCAGTCGGCGGCAACGCGATGTGCTGCGGCGCGACCTGAGCAGTCGCGCGGTTCGCCGCGGCCGCGGCTTCCTCGTTGGCGGCTTGCGACGACGGCAACACACTGACATCGCTGACGCCGCTCGCCGCGGCCGTGCCAGCCGTGCCGGGCACTGGCGCAACCGGCTCGCTCGCCGCCGCTGCTGCCGACGCGTCAGCCGCAGCGGCCTTTGCCGCCTTGGCCGCGACGGCCTCGGCTTGCGCTTTCTTCAAACCCTTGCGGTCACCATCGATTTCGGCAATCAACTCGTACTCGGATGGCAGGTCGTCAGCCCCCGTCCAGCTTGCCACGTGATCGCCGACGAAATTCACGACCAAGTCTCGCTGCTGCACAACAGAAGTCGAGCCGCGCTTGAAATAGAACACATAGTCCCAGCGATCGGCATGGAACAGGTCGGTGAGCAGTGGTGTACCGAGGACGCTGCGCACTTCGTCGCGGGACATGCCAACGCGTAGCCTCGATGCAGCCTCCGCTGATACGAAGTTGCCTTGCACGACCGTGATCCGGTATGGGGTGATCGAACGCGCGATGCGTTGCGTCAGGCTGTCGTATGTCTTGCATGCACCGAGCGAAACCACGGCGGCCAGCACGACGACGCGGGCCGTTACCGCAAAGGCGGTGGCGCGCCTGCGCGACCCGGAAAAGAACGTTGAACTCATTTCACCCATAAAACGCGTCTGACGCTTTGATCGATTTGGGCCCGAGACACGTCTGCGCCGCCCGGAATACCCAAAAACCCATTACTATTAGAACCTTGCATTGTACTCTAGGGATGCCTAGCGATGACCAATCCCGCTGACCTCAAGAACATAGGGCTCAAGGCAACCTTGCCGCGCCTGAAGATTCTGGAGATTTTCCAACACAGTTCCGTGCGCCACTTGACCGCGGAAGACGTCTACCGCAACTTGCTCAATGAGGAGCTGGATATTGGCCTGGCGACTGTTTATCGCGTGCTAACGCAGTTCGAACAGGCCGGCCTGCTCACACGCAGCAACTTCGAGTCGGGCAAAGCGGTGTTCGAACTCAATGAGGGTACGCACCACGACCATCTGGTCTGTCTGGACTGCGGCCGGGTTGAGGAATTCTACGACCCCGAGATCGAGCACCGCCAGCAGTTGATCGCCCAAGAACGGGGCTTCAAGCTACAGGAGCACGCGCTCGCGATGTACGGCTCCTGCACGAAGGAAAACTGCCCGCACCGCAAGCCCTGATCGCGCTGCGCGCCAAAAAAAGCCGCCCGGCCAGGCGGCTTTTTTGTCACACACGCTGCTGCTTGTGTGTTCGAGCGTTACTTCGCGTTGGCCAGCGCCACCGTCGTATCGAGCATCCGGTTCGAGAAGCCCCACTCATTGTCGTACCAGCTCGACACCTTCACGAGACGGCCCGACACCTTCGTGAGCGTTGCATCGAATGTCGAGGACGCTGGGTTGTGATTAAAGTCAACCGATACCAGCGGCGCGTCGCTGTAGGCGAGGATGCCCTTGAGCGCACCTTCCGACGCTTCCTTCAAGATCTTGTTCACTTCGTCCACGCTCGTATCGCGCGACGCGATGAACGATAGGTCGACGATCGACACGTTGATCGTCGGCACGCGCACCGCGTAGCCATCCAGCTTACCGTTCAGCTCCGGCAGCACCAGCCCGACGGCTGCTGCCGCGCCGGTCTTGGTCGGGATCATGCTGTGCGTGGCCGAGCGGGCGCGGCGCAGGTCCTCATGGTACACGTCGGTCAGCACCTGGTCGTTCGTGTACGCATGAATCGTCGTCATCAGGCCGTTCTCGACGCCGATCTTGTCGTGCAGCGGCTTGACCAGCGGCGCAAGGCAGTTCGTCGTGCACGAGGCGTTCGAGATGACCGTATCCGACGCCTTCAGCACCTGGTGGTTCACACCATAGACGATCGTCGCATCGACATCCTTGCCGCCCGGCGCTGAAATCACGACCTTCTTCGCACCACCCTTCAGGTGCGCACTCGCCTTCTCCTTCGACGTGAAGAAACCGGTGCACTCAAGTACGACATCCACACCGAGATCGCCCCACGGCAGCTCCGCCGGGTTGCGGTTCGCGAGCACGCGGACCTTGTCGCCGTTGACGATCATGTAGTCGCCGTCAACCGAGACGGTGCCCGGGAACTTGCCATGCGCGGTGTCATACTGGGTCAGATGCGCGTTGGTCTGGGCATTGCCGAGGTCGTTGATCGCCACGATCTCGATGTCGTGCTTCTTGCCACCCTCATAATGGGCCCGCAGCGTATTGCGGCCAATACGGCCATAACCGTTGATTGCGACGCGAATCGTCATGTCTATCTCCTAATGGGTAAATGGCAACGCTCCGAGCAAGAGTGTGCGACGCACAGTCGGCACGTCACACACCCTCGGCTTAACCCAGTATCGACTTCACGGTGTCGACAACGTTATCGATCGTGAAGCCAAAATGCTTGAACAACACGCCGGCGGGCGCCGATTCGCCGAATGTGTCGATCCCAACCACGCCGCCGTCGATTCCCACATATTTATGCCAGAACGCCGTGACGCCGGCCTCGATCGCCACCCGCGCCACGCCGCGTGGCAGGACGCGCTCGCGCCATTCGGCATCCTGCCGATCGAACACCGTGGTCGAGGGCATCGATACGACACGGGCGCCGATGCCCACACGCGCAAGCGGCTCGACAGCGTTCAGCGCAAGCTCGACCTCGGAACCCGTCGCGATCAGGATCACCTTGCGAGCCGGGATATCGTCATTCCAGTCGCGCAGCACGTACCCGCCCCGGGCGACCGCCGCAATCTGCGCGTCGGTCCGCGCACAGAACGCCAGATTTTGCCGGCTAAAGATCAACGACGATGGACCATGGCGCTCGACCGCCTGCGTCCAGGCCACCGCGGTCTCGACCGTGTCGGCCGGGCGCCACACGTCCATGTTCGGAATCAGGCGCAGGCTCGACACGTGCTCGATCGACTGGTGCGTCGGGCCATCCTCGCCGAGCCCGATCGAGTCGTGCGTGAACACGAAGATCGAGCGGGTCTTCATCAGTGCGGCCATCCGCAATGCGTTGCGGCTGTAATCCGAGAAGGTCAGGAACGTGCCGCCGAACGGCAAGTAGCCACCGTGCAGCGCAATGCCGTTGAGCGCCGCGCTCATGCCGAATTCACGCACCCCGTAGTTGACGTGATTGCCCCATTGCAACACCTGCGTGCCGCTTTCACGGCCAGCGCGTACCGGCTTGCTGGCCTTCCAGTTGGTCAAGTTCGAGCCGGTGAGATCGGCCGAACCGCCCAGCAGTTCCGGCAACGTCGCAGCCAGCGCCTCGATCGCCTGCTGCGACGCTTTACGGGTCGCGACCGTCTCAGCACGCTCGTTGGCGGCGGCGATCAGCCGCCGCGCGGCATCGGCCCAATGCGCCGGCAGCCGGCCGGCGACGCGGCGCTCGAACTCGGCCGCCTGCTGCGGATACTTCGCGCGATAGGCGGCAAAGGCCTCATTCCACTCGCACTCGGCCTGGGCGCCCGTCTCCTTCGCGTCCCACAGCGCATAGACGTGCTGCGGGATCACGAAAGGTTCGGCGCCCCAGCCAATCGCCGCGCGCGTCGCGGCAATCTCCGTCGCGCCCAGCGGTGCGCCGTGCACGTCGTGGCCGCCGGCCTTGTTCGGCGCCCCCTTGCCGATGACGGTACGGCAGCAAATTAGCGTCGGCTTGTCCGACTGCTTTGCAGCGCAAATGGCCGCGTCCACTGCATCCACATCGTGACCATCGACCGCGCGGATCACGTTCCAGCCATAAGCCTCAAAACGCTTCGGCGTATCGTCGGCGAACCAGTGCCCGACATCCCCGTCAATCGAAATGCCGTTGTCGTCATACAGTACGATCAGCTTCGACAATCCCAGCGTGCCCGCCAGCGAACAAGCCTCGTGCGACACGCCTTCCATCAGGCAGCCATCGCCGACGAACACGTACGTGTAATGATCGACGATCTTCGCGTCAGGCTGGTTAAATTCGGCCGCCAGCAGCGCTTCGGCCAGCGCCATGCCCACCGCGTTGGCTAATCCCTGACCCAACGGCCCAGTGGTCGTCTCGACACCCGGTGTGATTCCGACCTCTGGATGGCCAGGCGTCCTCGAATGCAATTGGCGGAAACGCTTCAACTCGTCCATTGGCAAGTCGTAGCCGCTCAGGTGCAGCAGCGCGTACAGCAGCATCGACCCATGCCCATTGGACAGTACGAAGCGATCCCGGTCCGCCCAATGTGGATTAGCCGGATTGTGCCGCAGATGACGTTGCCACAGCGCCACGGCGATTTCCGCCATGCCCATCGGCATCCCCGGATGGCCGGAATTGGCTTGCTGAACGGCGTCCATGGCCAACGCACGGATTGCGTTGGCCATCATGGTGGTCTGGGTGTCGGGCGGGGTTGTCATGTCGGGTCCGGACTCAGGAAAAGCAGGGCCACGCGCGTCGCGAGTCGCGGCCGCGCCGGCGCAATGGGAATCGCATGCGGGCACACCCGCGCGCGAAGCGTCGCAAAGATTATTATTCTAACAGACAGGCCTGCCGCTGCTTGGCGATGTTGCGCCGTGCCACGGGCGGTCGCACAGGGATCGCAAACTGCCTGGCCACACCGCCACAGCGATGCCATGCCACCGTTGAGGAACTTTGCCGATTGGAACCGGAACCGCCATCATCGCGCACGCCGCCCGCCGTGCAACCCGCCGACCCCATTCACAACGCCGACCCCATGCACAACGCCGCCCCCACGCACAACGCCGCCCCCACGCACGACATCGACCGCCCGGACAACGCCGACCGCCCGGACGCGCACGGCAACTCACTGACGTTGCGCCCGTGCGCGCATTATGCGTACACGTTCACCGGCGCGCGGCGGCTACAAACGATCGATTCGGCGTACCAGCATATCGAGGTCTGGGAGACGCCGCTGCTCGGCAAGCTATTCGTGCTCGACAACCGCCCGATGACGTCCGAGCGCGACGAATACCTCTATCACGAAAGCATGGTGCACCCTGGCGCGCTGGCGCGGGAGCGGCCTGCGCGGCGCGTGCTGGTTCTCGGCGGCGGCGATGGCGGCGCGGCGCGGCAGTGGCTCAAGTACAAGGCACTGGAGCACATCGTCATCGCGGAGCTTGATCCTGCGGTCGTGGCGATGGCGCGACGCCACCTACAGCACGTGCACCGTGGCGCGCTCGACGATCCGCGCGTGCAGATTGTCACGGGTGACGCGTTGCACTTCGTGCAGCACACGCAGGAGCGCTTCGACGCAGTCGTGTTCGACTTGACGCCGCCCGATTCGCCGGCTTCGACGCTGTACACGCCCAGTTTTTACGCATTGCTGCGCACACGCATGGTGGACGATGCGGTGCTGTCGATCCATCTCGGCTCGCCGCTGTTCCAGCCCGACCAGGTCGCGGCACTACTCGGCACGCTGCGCGCCGCATTTGGCCATGTCGCGCTCATGCAGACGTATGTGCCACTATACGGCTCGCTGTGGCAAATGGCCGTGGTCAGCGACACGTTCGATGCCGGACAACTGCCCGCGCAACGGGCGGCCGAGCGCGCGGCGCAATGGGGATTGTCCGGCCTCGAACACTACGACCCGTCCCGCCACGATGCTTTTTTCATCGAACGGATACCGGATCGCGGTACGGCGCTGAAGTGATGCCGCGCCGCAACGCACCGCCGGACGGCGGCTCGCTTGCGCCACTGTGGTTCTTACGCCACTGTGGTTATGACACAATCCGGCCGATGCGCACGCTCGCGTCACACGCCACACCCTGCCCTCTCGACAATGACCACGCTATCGTCACCTCGCTTTTTTGTCCCCATGCCGCTGCACAGCGGCCACAGCACGCTGCTGCCGGACGATGTCGTGCGTCATATGCACGTGCTGCGGCTGCAGGCCGGTGACAAGGCGATCCTGTTCAACGGCGAAGGCGGCCAGTTCGAGGCCGAATTGCTACAGTTGGATAAGCGTTCAGCGACGGTGCAAGTCGGCCGCTTCGACGCGCGGGAGGTCGAGCCGCCTTATCGCGTCGTGTTAGCGCAAGGCATCGCCGGGGGTGACAAAATGGACTGGCTGCTGGAGAAAGCCGTCGAACTGGGCGTGGCTGGCGTAATACCACTGATGACCGGGCGCAGCGTCGTACGGCTGACCGGCGAGCGCGCCGCTCGACGCCACGCGCACTGGCAGGCGCTGGTGCGAGCCGCATGCGAGCAATGCGGGCGTAATCGGCTGCCCGACGTTGCGCCGCTCACCGACGTCATGACATGGCTCGAGTCCTGCGCGGCCCCGCCTCGCGACAATGCACTGCGTCTGTTACTGTCACCGCGCGCCGAGCGGCCGTTCGCGACACTGCCCAGCACCGCGCCTGCTGCGCCGGTCATCGTGATGATCGGGCCGGAAGGCGGGTTGTCGGCCACCGAGGAGGCAGCCGTGATATCTCACGGCTTCATGCCGCTTGGCCTAGGCCCACGTGTGCTGCGCACCGAGACGGCCGGCATCGCGGTGCTCGCCGCGCTGGCGGCGCGCTGGGGCGGGTGGTGAGAAGCCGGCATGGGCTGCCCACGTCACACGCGGGCGAGCCGAACTACGTCAAGCAAACGAATAGAACACGCGGAAGTTCACCTTCCGCTCGGCCCAGAATTCGGCCGCCTCGCGGAACACATCTAGCAGTGTCTCCCGCGCCTCCTTGTCGAACTTTTGCGTCGCGGGCAACCCCTCGAGCACGATCACGAAGCCAGGTTGCGCTCCCGCCTTGTGCACAGCGTCGGTCAAGCAGTCGTACAGCGCATCGTAGTTCTTACCAAAGTGCTTCGGGAAAAGAAATGACGTCGAGATCGTCTCGAGCACTTCCGCCTTCGTCTGCGCGGCTGCGCAATATGCATACAGGAAATGGTGGCCCAGCCGGGCCGCCTCGTCGGCCAACTCCGGCACGCGGAACGCACGGATCGATTGCACGATGTTCGAGCGCACCGTCTTGAAAAGGCTCATGTTTCCCTCATTGAACAGCAGCGCGTCGATACGGCGCTGCTCGCGTTCGGCGTCCTGCTGGCGCAGCACGCGCTGAAATAACCTGCTGTCGTTCAGCGCGAAGATATCGCTCGCGACCCCGGTGCCTTGCGAATAAGTGTTGTCGCTCATAACCGTCGTCATCCCACAATTCGTTTGAAAAACGCGTAATGGTCGCCGATGTCATAGCATTCACCGGTATAACGCGGCACTCCCCTGCAGACGATTCTGCATACTCCGCGATAGCGCGCGCGGCGTCTTCACCGTGTACTCATGCTAATAGTCACGGGACCGCACCGACAGGTGTCGCTCGAAATTACCGAACACCTCGCCATCCTTCGGATAAGGGAACGGGCCACCGGCCTAGATCGATTTGAACGTGAACTGCGCTTCACCGGGTAGACCGGTAATCAACACCTCGCCGAGCGCGGCGCCAAGGGGCGCGTCCAACGGCAGCGAGTATCGCGCCCACGCGGTGGAAACCAACCCAGGCACGCTGGTGGCGGACACGTTCACCGCAAGCACGCCGTAACGGAGCCACTTGCCGATCAGGTATCTCGTTTCGCGAAGAGGACGCGTATACGACCATTAAAAACATAAGGTTATCCCGAATCGCCTTAATAATCAATGGTGTTAGACGATTACAAGGTTAATTTTCATGACCGGCACACAGGGTTGGAGTCTAAACTCGCCAAAGTGTCTAAGAAGCAATCCAGATTTGGATGATCACTGCGGTCATCGAAAATTCGCTTGCGTCCGAAACATCTCCTTCATACCATCCGAATACGGGAGCGCAAACGTTTGCACCAACGCGTAACGGCGCGCTCCAGCCCTCGATGTCGCGGCCGGCAGGTCGAGTTGGAACGGTGGAGAGTTTTGGTGCTGCGCGCAAATGTCGCGCAGCATTGTCGAGCAGTCCGGCGGTTGCCCCCAGCCGCCGCTTGTGTGCCTCACTCGTGAGGCACGCTTTTTTGTGCATCCAGATTCGAGGCGTGCGCCTCATGCGGCACACACCGTGCCGTGGTGGCAGAGCTGTTGCCTGCCACCCGGGGGCTCATCGCCCGCCCGACTCCTTGGTACCCGCGGCCACATCGGCCACCAGCAGCGCAGTCATGTTCACGATGCGTCGCACGGTCGCGGACTCGGTCAGCACATGCACGGGCTTTGCCGCGCCCAGCAGAATCGGCCCGATCGCGATGTTGTTGCCCGCCGCGGTCTTGAGCAGGTTGTATGAAATATTGGCTGCATCGACGTTGGGCAGGACCAACAGGTTTGCGTCACCCTCGAGCGTCGCCTCCGGCAGCACGAACTTGCGCAGGTTCGCGTCGAGCGCGACATCGCCATGCATTTCACCGTCGATCTGCAGTTGCGGGGCGCGCTGCTGCAGCAACGCGAGCGTGTCGCGCATCTTCTTGGCGCTGGGCGCGTTACTCGAACCGAAATTGGAGTGGGACAGCAGGGCAATCTTCGGTTCGATGCCGAAACGACGCACCTCGTCCGCGGCCATCAGCGTGATCTCGACCAGTTCCTCCGGCGTCGGGTCGACGTTCACATGCGTGTCGACCAGGAAGATCTGCCGGTTCGGCAACACCAGGCAGTTCATCGCCGCGTAGACCGAGCAGCCGGCGCGCTTGCCGATGACCTGGTCAATGAAGTGCAAGTGCCGGTGCGTGGTCGAAATCGTACCGCAGATCATCCCGTCGGCTTCGCCCTTGAGCACCAGCATTGAGCCGATCAGCGTGGTGCGCCGCCGCATTTCGACTTTCGCCAGCTGCTGCGTGATGCCTTTGCGCGCCATCATCTTGAAGTACGTCTGCCAGAAATCGCGGTAGCGCTCGTCGTAGTCGGTATTGACGATCGTAAAATCCTGTCCCGCCACAAGGCGCAGCCCGTAGCGCGCGATGCGCTGCTCGATCACCGCCGGTCGTCCGATCAGGATGGGCTTGGCCAGCCGCTCGTCGACCACAATCTGTACCGCGCGCAGAATGCGCTCCTCCTCGCCCTCGGCGAACACGATGCGCTTCTTGTCCGCGTCAATGCTGCGCGCGATTTGGAAGACCGGCTTCATCGTCGTGCCGCTGTGATACACGAATTGCTGCAGATGCTGCCTGTAAGCGTCCATATCCTCGATCGGCCGCGTTGCGACGCCACAATCCATTGCAGCCTGCGCAACCGCCGGCGCGACTTTCACGATCAACCGCGGATCGAACGGTTTCGGAATCAGGTACTCGGGACCGAACGTCAAATCTTGGATCCCGTACGCCGTCGCCACGATGTCACTTTGTTCCTGGCGCGCCAGCTCGGCGATTGCGTTGACCGCGGCGATTTCCATCTCCTTGGTGATCGTCGTCGCGCCGGCATCGAGCGCGCCGCGAAAAATGAACGGGAAACACAGGACGTTATTGACCTGGTTCGGATAATCGGTGCGGCCAGTCGCCAGGATTGCGTCGGGACGCACCTCGAGCGCGACCTCCGGCAGGATTTCGGGCGTCGGGTTGGCCAGCGCCAGGATCAGCGGCCGGGCCGCCATCTGTTTGACCATGTCCGGCTTGAGCACGCCGCCGGCGGACAAACCGAGGAACACGTCCGCGCCACCGATCACATCGGACAGCGTGCGCGCGTCGGTGACCTGCGCGAACAGCGCCTTGTCCGGATCCATCAGCTCCGTGCGGCCCTCGTAGACGACGCCGGCCAGGTCTGTGACAAATACGTTCTTGCGCTTCAGCCCCATGTCGAGCAGCAGGTTCAGGCATGCCAGGGCCGCGGCACCCGCGCCGCTGACTACCACCTTCACCTCGCCGAGCGACTTGCCGACGACCTTCAGCCCGTTGGTCACCGCCGCGGCCACCACGATCGCCGTGCCATGCTGGTCGTCGTGGAATACTGGGATCTTCATCCGCTTGCGGCACTCACGCTCGACCGTGAAGCAATCCGGCGCCTTAATGTCCTCCAGGTTAATCCCCCCGAAGGTCGGCTCCAGCGCGGCGATCACCTCGATCAGCTTTTGCGGGTCCTTTTCATTTAGTTCGATGTCGAACACGTCGATGCCGGCAAACTTCTTAAACAGCACGGCCTTGCCTTCCATGACCGGCTTGGCCGCAAGCGGGCCGATATCGCCCAAGCCCAGCACGGCCGTGCCGTTCGACACCACGCCCACCAAATTGCTGCGTGCGGTGAAGCGCGCCGCGTTAAGCGGATTAGCCACGATTTCCTCGCACGCCGCCGCCACGCCTGGCGAATAGGCCAGCGCGAGATCGCGCTGATTAATCATTTGCTTGGTGGGCGCGATAGCGATCTTCCCGGGGGTCGGGAATTCGTGATAATCAAGCGCAGCTTCACGCAGCTTGCTATTGGTCGGTGTGGACATAATGGCTTGGCAGTGCGGATTAAAATGCATGTTTGAGCCGCATTGTAACGTCACTGGCGGACCCTGGACGGGTGCTGTCCGATTGCCCGATTGCCGCCGCAGTGACGGCACCGTGCAGCCGCGTCGTGCACGACGCGGCGTGCATCCCTGCCATGCAAGCTTCGTCCCGCATCATGCCGACATTCTTATCTGAATTCAGCCTTATTGATCACTATTTCGCCCGGCACGAGCAACCACGCCGCGACGCCGTGCTGGGGATCGGCGACGATTGCGCGTTACTTGCCGGGCGGCCCGGGCACGAATTGGCGGTGTCCACCGACATGCTGATCGAAGGGCGCCACTTCTTCGCCGACGTCCCGCCGGCGACGCTGGGGCACAAGGCTCTGGCGGTCAACTTGTCGGACCTCGCCGCCATGGGCGCCGAACCGCGCGCGTTCACGCTGGCGCTGGCGCTGCCGGATGCTGGCGCGGCGCGCCAGGACTGGCTCGAGGCATTTGCGCACGGACTGTTCGCGCTAGCCGGTCGCCACGGCTGCGAGTTGGTCGGTGGCGACACCACCGCAGGGCCGCTGAACATCTGCATCACCGTGTTCGGCGACGTGCCCAGCGGCCAGGCACTGCGCCGCGACACCGCCCAGCCCGGCGACGACATTTGGGTGTCTGGCACGCTGGGCGACGCGCGACTGGCGCTGGGCGCGCTGCGCGGCGAATGGCCGCTCGCCGCGCACGCGCTGCCCGCGTTACGTCATGCGCTGCAGATGCCCGAACCCCGGATCTCGCTCGGCATCGCGCTAAGGGGCATCGCGCACGCTGCGCTCGACCTGTCCGATGGGTTGGCCGGAGACTTGGCACACATTCTAAAGCGTTCTAATGTGGCCGCGCGCGTGGACGTCGACGCGCTGCCGCGCTCGGCCGCCCTGCGTGCGCAGCCCCTGTCGATCCAACGCCGTTGCACGATTGAGGGCGGCGACGACTACGAGCTGTGCTTCACCGCGCCGCCCAGCCAGCGCGACACGCTGCTCGCGCTCGCCGCACGCATCGGCGTGCCGCTTACACGGATAGGTACAATAGACGCCCTTGCCGATCCGCCCGCGGGTAACACCACCGCCATCGACTCGCACGCGGTGCATTGGTACGATGCGTCCGGCACTCCGATCGGCACAACTTGGCGCAGTTTTGACCATTTCCATGCACAATGACTCTTCCCACTCCGATGCGCACCCGCCGCACGTCACGCCGGTGACCCCACCCGGCCCCGACGCCGCGCCGCGCTCGCGCGCCACCGTGCGATTCATGTTGTCCCATCCGCTGCACGTGTTGTCGTTCGGCTTTGGCAGCGGCCTGTCGCCGGTGATGCCCGGTACGGTCGGGACCCTGTTCGGTTGGGTGTCGTTCATCGCATTAAATCCGTACCTGAGCATCGTGCAATGGTGGATGCTGATTGTTGTCGGCTTTGTCGCCGGATGCGGCTTCACCGGCTTCACAGCACGACGCATGGGCGTGAAGGATCCGGGCGCGGTGGTTTGGGACGAGATCATTGCGATCTGGCTGGTGCTGCTATTTGTCACGCCGGCGAACTTTGCCGGCCAACTCGGCGCGTTCCTGACATTCCGCTTTTTCGACATGGTCAAGCCGCCGCCGATCCGCTATTTCGACAAGCGGTTGTCAGGCGGCTTTGGCATCATGTTCGACGATATCGTCGCGGCATTCTTCACCTTGCTCGTCATCGCGCTGGTACGCTCGCTTTGACGCGTCACGACAGCATGCATGCGATGATGGCCGTGGTTTTCCCTTGCTAGCTAACAACAAGTTTAATTCGATGGCAACTGACACGGTAGTCCACCAACTTGCGATTCGCGTTAGCAACCGCTTACGCGACGAGCGCCTGATGCTCGTCACCGCGGAATCGTGCACCGGCGGCATGGTCGCGACGGCGATCACCGACATTCCGGGCAGCAGCGGCTGGTTCGAGCGGGGCTTCGTGACCTATTCGAACCTGGCCAAAACCGAGATGATTGGCGTGCCGGCCGACATGATCGAGCGCCACGGTGCGGTCAGCGAGCCTGTGGCGCGTGCGATGGCCGAAGGCGCATTGCGCAACAGCCGCGCGCAACTCGCGCTGTCGATTACCGGCGTGGCCGGCCCGGACGGCGGCAGCGAGACCAAGCCGGTGGGCACCGTCGTGTTTGCGTGGACAAACCGATTGCATACGGTTAGCGAGATCCAGCTATTGCGCGGGGATCGCGGCCAGATTCGCAAGCAGGCGGCGGCGCACGCGTTGCGCGGGCTACTCAAGCTATTGGACGAAAAAGAACACTGAGCGAGCCGTCGCCGGCAAGCGCGTCCCGTCGGCCCGTTAGCGATGAGCGTTGATCGCGTCGCGCGTGGCGCGCGCAGCATCGGCCGCAGCCGATGTGAAGTCCTCGCCGCTGCGCGCGTACAGAATCGCGCGCGACGAGTTGATCATCATGCCAGTGCCGTCGGTCGTGCGACCGGCATTGACCGTCGCCCCAATGTCGCCGCCTTGCGCGCCGATTCCCGGGATCAGCAGCGGCATCGTACCGACGAGCTGGCGCACCGCATCAATCTCCTTCGGGAACGTCGCGCCCACCACCAGCCCGAGCTGTCCGCTGGTATTCCATTGCTCAGCGGCAAGCGCTGCCACGTGCTGGTACAGAGGCCGCCCCCCAATGTCGAGGAATTGCAAGTCCGAGCCGCCCTGATTCGACGTGCGACACAGCACGATCACGCCCTTGTCCCGATACTCGAGATACGGCTCGATCGAGTCGAACCCCAGATAAGGGTTGACCGTCACCGCGTCTGCGCGATATCGCTCGAACGCTTCGCGCGCGTACTGCTCCGCGGTGCTGCCGATGTCGCCGCGTTTGGCATCCAGCACTACCGGCAGCCCTGGGTGCCGCGCGTGGATGTGCGCGATCAACGCCTCGAGTTGCTCTTCCGCGCGGTGTGCGGCGAAATAGGCGATCTGCGGCTTAAATGCGCTCGCATAGGGCGCGGTGGCGTCGACGATCTCGCGGCAGAACGTGAAGATGGCATCGGCGCGCCCAGCCAGATGCGGCGGAAAGCGCGATGGCTCGGGGTCAAGCCCGACGCACAGCAACGATTGCGTGCGCTGCCAGGCACGCTCCAGGGTAGCAATGAAGGACATGGTCGAATCTGCAAGAAGCACCGCGAACGACGCGGCGGGCGGACCCGTATTCTACTTGCTTATACGGACGGCCCGGCGCGCTCACGCCCAGCCTCCATCGACAATGAACTGCTGCGCGGTGAACAGAATGCACGAGGCCATCCGCGCGCGCGCCTACAGCGACGCGCGCAGCGCCGCGAGCACCGGAGCCGGGTCGGGACGCACGCCACGCCAAACAAAGAACGATTCCGCGGCCTGCCGCACGAGCATTCCGAGGCCATCGACAGTGCGCGCGCCCAGGCGTGCGGCGTGCTGCATGAACACCGTGGGCCCGGCTGCATACATCATGTCGTACGCAAGTGTACGTGGGCCGACGCACGCCGCTGCGAATACCGGTACGGCCCCATCGAGGCTGCCGGCGGTCGCGTTAATCACGATATCGTAGACGCCGTGCTCCACGCCCGGCGCGCCGCCTTCCAATGTGCAGCCCACCGCCCGGGCAGACGCTGCAAAGCGCTCGATCAGCTCGGCCGTGCGCACCGCAGTCCGGTTAACGATCGTCAGCGCGCGGGGCCGGCGCTCCAGTAAAGGCAGGATCACGCCGCGCGCCGCGCCGCCCGCGCCGAGCAACAGCACACGCGCGCCGCTGAGCGCGACACACGGCTGCGCTTCGACGTCGGTGACCAGTCCGACGCCATCGGTGTTGTCGCCCAAGATCTCGATGCGACCACCGTCCACGCGGTCAAAGCGCAACGTATTAACCGCCCCGGCCGCCTCTGCCCGCGCGGAACGTCGTGTCGCCAACGCATAGGCCTGCAGCTTGAACGGCACCGTGACGTTCAACCCGCGCCCGCCGGCCGACATGAAAGCGTCCACGGCCTGCGCGAAGCTGTCCACCGGTGCAAGAATCCGGTCGTATTCGACCGGCTCGCCCGTCTGCTGGGCAAAGTTCGCATGGATAACCGGCGACTTGCTATGCGCGACTGGGTTGCCGATCACCGCGTAGCGGTCCGGACCCTGGTCACCCGGCGCAGGCGCTGGCGGCGCGTTCATTGCGCCACCTCACCATCATTGCGCGTGTGTGTCACGTCGCCGCGAACGGCCGCGCCCGCGTCCGGCTGTGCATTGTCCGGTTGCGCCAGCGTATCGGCCGCGTCGCCTAACGCCTGGACGTCATCACCCACCGCGGCTTCCATGTCCGTTCCGCTGTCCGTGTCCAGCGCCGTATCCGCGTCCTCATTCGTCTCGTCGCCGCCCGTCACGCGCGCCACGTCCAGCACCTCTATGAGCCGGCACGACGCCTCCACGCGCAGCTCGTCAATCGCCATCACCTCGAGCAGCACACGCGTGCCGCG
Organism: Burkholderia sp. b14; assembly: GCF_900156195.1. Lineage (NCBI taxonomy): Bacteria > Pseudomonadati > Pseudomonadota > Betaproteobacteria > Burkholderiales > Burkholderiaceae > Burkholderia > Burkholderia sp. b14. The sequence continues at coordinate 2,205,836 of NZ_FTPJ01000003.1, read as the reverse complement.
CGCCTGCACGCCCAACCCCGGCACGTGCAACAGCAGCGGGACTTCCTCGAGTCGCACGACGTCGTCCTTGACGATCGTGGCCACCACCCGATCGCGCTGTTCTTGCTTCAGCCAACGCAGACACCAGAAATGTTCCATGCGCCGCTGATGGTCAGCATACGCGGTATAGGTTTCGTCAAAGTGCTGCACAATGGCGTATAGGTCTGCGTCCTTCGGCTTGAACGGCGCGGCCAGCTTCGCGGTGACACCATGTCGGACACACGCCAGCAGCTGCCACTGATTCACCAAGTCAACATACCGGCGCAGCGGCGAGGTACTCCACGCATACTGCGTCACGCCAAGCCCTTCGTGCGGCGCCGGCGTGGTCTGCATCCGCGTGCGATTTGGGCCGAACGCGCGCTGCGCACGATAAATGCCCGGCACGCCATGCTCATGCAAAAACGCGCCCCAGCGGCTGTTAGCTAGGATCGCCAGTTCCGCGACGATCAGGTCCAACGGCGAACCGCGACGGCGCGGCGTGATGCTGACATGCTCGCCGTCAACGTAGAAATTGTAGTCAACGTTGCGCGGCACCTCGCGCCTGAGACCGTAGCCAATGCGCGCCTGCTGACGTCGCTCGTACAGTGTCTTGGCAAAGGGCCACAGCACCGCAATTTCGTCTTTGTGCGGGTAGTCACCGGTGCCGGCCTCGAGCGTCTGCTCGGTGATGATCTCGTCCAACACGTTGTGCCGCAGGTTGCTGAGCACATGCACGCGCTCGGCCACCGTCTCGGTCATCACGATGTCCTGTGTGGCGGTGTCGATGATCAGGTACAGCGACAACGCCGGCCGCAATCCGCCTTCCTTCAAGGTGAACGTATCAACGAAATCGTCCGGCAACATCGTGATCTTGTCGCCCGGCATGTAGACGGTCGACAGGCGCGCGCGCGCGATCGCGTCCACGGCGTCGCCGCGCTCGATGCCCAGCGCGGGCGCCGCGATGTGAATACCAATCCTGGCGCGCCCGTCCGACAGGCGCTGAACCGAGAAGGCGTCGTCGATCTCGGTGGTGGTCACATCGTCGACAGAAAACGCCTGCACGCCGATCGCCTCACCCAGGTCCTCCGGCAACGGACCCGCGTTCAACGCGGGGAAACCGGTACCGTGCGGAAAGTACTCGGACAGGAACCGCGCTTCGTGCAACGCGCGTGCCGACGGGATGCCGCCGACATCCAGCATCAGTTGCGCGGCCGACTTGCCCAATGCGAGCGCGGCCGCTTCCAGCGCCTTGTATTCAATCGAATTCTTGTCCGCCCGCGTGAGCAAGCCGAGCACCTTGCCATCGAACGCGGCAGGCAGCCTACCGGCCTTAAGTTCGTCCTCGTACTGCTGCTGCACGATCGCCTGTTGGCGCCGCCGCTCCAGCGCTGCGAGTGCCATTTTCAATTGCTCTTCGGGCGCGCGCTGGTACTGTCCCCGTCCCTTGCGTCGGAAGTAGACCGGCGAGCCGTGCATGCAAAGTACCAGCGCGCTCTTTTGTACGGGATCCGGCGTACCACCGAAATAGTCATTGGCCAGGTCGGTGAAGCGAAACTCGTCCGGCGGAGAGATTTCCCACAGGAAATCCAGGTCGATTTCCTTCGCCGCCGCATCGGCCTGCTGAATCAGCTCGGCGGCGCTCGGGCTGTCGAACTCGATTAGCACGTCCTTGCTGCGAACCTTGGCGCGACGCCCACCCGGCAACTCGACCTGGAACGCGTCACCTTGCCGATTCAATACCGTGCCAGCCTTAAAACTGCCGGATTCCTCAAAAAAAACGTTCACTCGGTACTCTCGAAACGTGAAGGCCGCACGCGGCGGCCGAGGGCAGCGCCGCGTGCGCCGCCCGGGGGTCCAGTCCTACGCCGCGGCGGGTCCGCGGCCGGTGTCGATGCCGCAAAACGCGAGCACGTCATCCAAGTACGTCGCAAAATCGCTGATCGCATGGTCGCCGCCATTGATCAGCGTGGTGCGCACACCGGCGTAGTGCGCAAGCATCTCCCGGTAGTCGAGGACTTCGTCGCCGGTCGCGGCAATCAGATGATACCGCTCGGGCCGCGTGATCGCGGCGACCTGCAGCGCACCCAACTCGTCGAGATGATGCGGCTCGACAACGATCGAGCCGCCGCCGTGCCACAACGGCTGCTCACCGAGATACGCGGACAAGTCGCGCTGCGGCACCACCGCCGGGTTGAGCAGCATCGCCGGCCAGCCATGTTTTTCGGCCAGATAGGTGGCAAAAAAACCGCCCAGCGAGCTGCCAATCAGCGTGACCGGCGCGTCGCGATCCGCCGCACACGCCTGTTGAGTCTGTTGGACAAGTCGCTCAGCCAGCGTGATCGTCTCGCGCGGCGACACCGGCAATTGCGGGCACAGCCAGTCGCCGGCTCGACCGAGCCGCGCCAGCCGCTCGGCCAGCAAGCGTGCTTTGAACGAGCGGGGCGAAGAGCGAAATCCGTGCAGATAGAGAATCATGCCGCCCCTCGGTTCGCCAGCGCGTCAAGCAGCTTCTGGTGCACGCCGCCGAAACCGCCGTTGCTCATCACGAGCACATGATCACCGGCACGCGCAACCGAGGCAACGGCCCGCACCAGTGCGTCGAGGTCATCGAAGGCGTGCGCCTTGTCTCCCAGCGGCGCAAGCGCCGCCCCGAGATCCCAGCCCAGCGCGTCCTTGCCCGAGGGCGCACCATAACCGAACACCAGATCGGCGCCTGCCAGACTTGCCGAAAGCTGCAACTTCATCGTGCCGAGTTTCATTGTGTTCGAGCGCGGCTCGAGCACCGCAAGAATCCGGGCGTGCGGCACATCGCCGATGCGGGTACGCAAGCCGGCAATGGTCGTGCCAATCGCGCTCGGATGGTGCGCGAAGTCATCGTAGACGGTAACACCATCGACGCTGCCGCGCACTTCCATGCGGCGCTTCACGTTGCGAAAACCGCCAAGCGACGTCGCCGCCTGTGCAGCCGGCACACCGACGCTGTGCGCGGCCGCGATCGCAGCCAACGCATTCATCCGGTTGTGCTCGCCTTGCAGCGGCCAGTCGACCACGCCCACCCGTTGCGCACGCCAATACACCGCGAAACGCTCGTCTGCCGGACCCACCTCATCGGCCGGCAGCGCCTGCCACCCACCCTCGACGCCGAAGCGCTCGACCTCGCTCCAGCAACCGTGGGCCAGCACGCGCTGCAATGCGTCATCGGCGCCGTTCACGACGATCCGCCCGGTCCTTGGAATGGTGCGCATTAGGTGGTGAAACTGCGTCTCGATCGCCGCCAGGTTGTCGAAGATATCGGCATGATCGAATTCGAGATTGTTCAATATGGCCGTGCGGGGCCGGTAGTGGACAAACTTGGACCGCTTGTCGAAGAATGCGGTGTCGTACTCGTCTGCCTCGATCACGAAAAAGCTCGAATCGCTTAAACGGGCGGAGATGCCAAAGTTCAACGGCACGCCGCCGATCAAGAAACCGGGATTCATCCCCGCGTCCTCAAGCAACCACGCGAGCATCGACGCTGTACTGGTCTTACCGTGCGTACCGGCGACGGCCAGCACCCATTTGCCGGCCAGCACGTGCTCCCCCAACCACTGCGGGCCCGACACGTAGGGCAAGCCGCGATCCAAAATCGCCTCCATCAGCGGATTGCCGCGCATCACCACATTGCCGACGATGAACAGGTCCGGCTGCAACGCCAGTTGTTCTTCGCCATAGTCCTGGATCAACTCGATGCCCTGGCTTTGCAACTGGGTGCTCATCGGCGGGTACACACCGCTGTCGCAGCCCGTGACCTTGTGACCTGCGGCACGCGCCAGTACGGCCAGGCCGCCCATGAACGTGCCGCAAATCCCGAGAATATGAATGTGCATAGCGTTGAGTCCGTCCACCGAGCCGGCGCGGCCCGCGCCACATCGTCGAACTGCGTCCGGAACTGGCGTGGAGTAAAGTGCGATATTGTAACCGAGGGGCCACACGCGACGCGGCCGCAATGCGCGGCGCGGGTGCGAACTGCGGGTATCATGACTGCTATGGCTTCGAAACTGCACCTGGAGCGGGACCGCGTGCGCGATGAAATCGCGATGGTAGCCGCGCGCCTGATCGCCGAAGATGGGCTCGACTATGCCAGCGCCAAGCGCAAGGCAGCCCGGCAGATCATCGGCCAGACGCGTGTTGCTGGCGAATGGTTGCCGGATAATGACCAGATCGAGGAAGAAATACAGGAATATCTGGCGTTGTTCCATGGCGATACGCAACCTGGCATCCTGCGGCGGCTGCGTGAAACCGCGCTGAACTGGATGGCGCAGCTCGCACAGTTCGACCCCTACTTGACCGGCGCAGTGCTCAACGGCACGGCCAGTGTCCATTCGGACATCCATCTGCAAGTGTTTTGCGACAATCCGAAAGAGGTGGCGATCCACCTGCTGAACGCCGGCGTACAGTACGACGTATCCGAGACGCGTCATTTCGCTGGCCGGAGAGCGGTCGAGACATTGAGCTTCATCGCCCGCGACGGCGACGGCAACGCGGTCGGCATCCATGTCGCGCTGTACGACACGGATGATTTGCGTGGCGCAGTCCGCGCCGACGCGCGCGGACGGCAGACGCGTGCGAACGCGGCGTCGGTCCGGGCGCTGCTCGATGCAGGTTAAATGGCAGCGACAGATGCGCACGCCCGTACTGCACCGCAGCCCGGAACCGATACAGGCTGCAGCACTTCGCCCTTGTTTTAATGGAAATGCGATGAATGCGACGTTATATTCTAGCTTCCTGTTTGCTTCTCCTGCGTCAGCGCCGACACGCCGCACCCGTGCCGCGCGGCTCGCAGCGGCCTGCTTACTGTGCGCGCCGCTGCCTGCCTGCGCAGCGCAGCCAGCGGGCGCCGCGCAGTCGGCATACGCCGTCGCGCCGCCCTACACGGCACACGACGATGCGGTACGCGCGCTGTTTGCTAGTTCGCTGCCCGATCCGGCAGGCCAGCCTCAGCCTTTGGCCCAGTATCGCGGCAAAGTCACCGTGGTGAACTTCTGGGCGTCGTGGTGTGCGCCATGCGTGAAAGAAATACCGGCGCTGTCCAGGTTACAACGCCGCTACGCGGACAAAGGGGTACGTTTCGTCGGCATTGGCGTCGATTCGGCACGGAATGTATCGCAATTCCTATCCAAGGTGACGATCGGCTATCCGGTCTATGTAGCCGGCTTTGGCGGCGCAAACTTGGCTCGTCAGTTCGGCAACCAGGCCGGCGGATTGCCGTTCACTGTGGTCATCGACAAATCGGGGCATGTTCGCTACTTGAAGCTGGGTGAAATCGACGCGGCGCGGCTGAGCATGAAACTGGACGCGCTATGACATAGGCGGAACAGTCGGTGTCATGCGGCACGCCAGCGCGGCACTCGCGTACCAGTCACCGACAGCGCGTGTCGATCACAAATTACATGGTAATTTATTGATAAATTGTAGACGTTTGCCGCTGTTGCCCGCTTTTTGTCGCTCGATCGACTACAGTTACAGTTGCCATGCTTTGACGAACCCCCGTTCTTTTAACGGTAAACGCGCCGAAAACTGGACACTTTTTTCGAATCAGCGGTAAAGTGCGCGCAACTTCGCAGAAAACGAACTCCCATGAGTCTTCGCATCCTGGTCGTCAACGGCCCCAACCTGAATCTGCTCGGCACGCGCGAGCCGCAGACGTACGGCAGTACGACGCTCGCCCAGATCGAGCAAGCGCTGGCGGAAAAAGCCGCCGCCGCGGGGGCGGCGCTCAGTTGCTTCCAGAGCAATCACGAGGGCGAAATCATCGAGCGCCTGCACCAGGCGCGCGACGAGCAGATCGGCTTTGTGCTGATCAACCCCGCCGCCTTCACGCACACCAGCGTTGCGATTCGCGACGCAATCGCGGCAACCGGGATCCCGTTTGTCGAGATCCATTTGTCGAATGTGCATCGACGCGAGGCTTTCCGCCATGCGTCGTATTTCTCCGACTTGGCGGAGGGCGTGATCTGCGGGCTCGGCTGGCGAGGCTACCTTTACGCGCTGGACTTTGCGCTGGAGCGCCTGGGCCGGACGCATTGACGTCTTTTTTTCTGGCAACACCACACTTTCGCTATCCCGGGCCTGGCCCGGACGCCACATCAATTTGGGGACCTCCGATGGATCTACGCAAACTTAAAACCCTGATCGACCTGGTATCCGAATCCGGCATTTCGGAGCTCGAAGTCACCGAAGGTGAAGGCAAGGTGCGGATCGTCAAGAACGCGGCGCCCGTCTATCTGCCGTCCCAGGCACAATATGCCCCGGCGCCGCAGGTCACCGGTGCGTCCGGCGCGCCGGCTGCCCCGTCGGCTGAGTCCAGCGCACCCGCGACTCCCGCCGCCGCCACGCCGCAAGGCCATGTGGTCACCTCGCCGATGGTCGGCACATTCTACCGCGCGCCATCGCCGGGGGCCGATCCGTTCGTGCAAGTAGGCGATTCGGTCAAGGAGGGTCAGACGATCTGCATTATCGAAGCGATGAAGCTACTCAACGAGATCGAAGCCGACAAGACGGGCATAGTCAAGGAAATCCTCGTTGAAAACGGCCAGGCCGTCGAATATGGCCAACCGCTGTTCGTCATCGGCTAACGGGTCGCATCGCCTATGTTTGAGAAAATACTCATTGCCAACCGCGGCGAGATCGCACTGCGCATCCAGCGCGCGTGCCGCGAGCTTGGCGTCAAGACGGTTGTCATCTATTCGGAAGCCGACAAGGAAGCGAAGTACGTGCGCCTTGCCGACGAAGCAGTCTGCATCGGACCGGCGCCATCGAACCTGAGCTACCTGAACATGCCGGCGCTCATCAGCGCGGCGGAAGTCACCGACGCCGAAGCGATCCATCCGGGCTACGGCTTCCTGTCCGAGAACGCCGACTTTGCGGAGCGGGTCGAGCAGTCCGGCTTCACGTTCATCGGCCCGCGCCCGGAGACCATCCGGCTGATGGGCGACAAGGTTAGCGCCAAGCAGACGATGATCAAGACAGGCGTGCCGTGCGTGCCGGGCTCGGACGGCGCGTTGCCGGACGATCCGAAGGAGATCGTCAAGATCGCGCGCTCGATCGGCTATCCGGTGATCATCAAGGCGGCCGGCGGCGGCGGCGGGCGCGGTATGCGGGTCGTGCATACGGAAGCGGCACTCGTCAACGCGGTCAACATGACACGCGAAGAAGCCGGTCGCGCGTTCGGCAACCCGCAGGTCTACATGGAAAAGTTCCTGGAGAATCCGCGACACATCGAGATCCAGGTGCTGGCGGACTCGTTCAAGAGCGCGGTCTGGCTCGGCGAGCGCGACTGCTCGATGCAGCGGCGCCACCAAAAAGTGATCGAAGAGGCGCCGGCGCCTCACATCGCGCGCCGGTTGCTCGACCGGATCGGCGACCGCTGCGCCGAAGCGTGCAAGAAAATGGGCTACCTGGGTGCCGGCACGTTCGAGTTCCTGTACGAGAACGGCGAATTCTACTTCATCGAAATGAACACCCGGGTCCAAGTTGAGCACCCGGTGACCGAGCTGATCACGGGCGTGGATATCGTCCAGGAGCAGATCCGCATCGCAGCAGGCGAGAAACTGTCGGTGCGGCAACGCGACATCGCATTTCGCGGTCACGCAATCGAATGCCGGATCAACGCGGAAGATCCATTCAAGTTCACGCCATCGCCGGGGCGGATCACATCATGGCATGCGCCTGGCGGCCCGGGCATCCGCGTCGACTCACACGCGTACAATGGCTACTTCGTGCCGCCCAACTACGATTCGATGATCGGCAAGCTGATCGCATACGGTGCGACCCGCGAACAGGCGATCAACCGGATGCGTATTGCGTTGTCCGAGATGGTGGTCGAGGGTATCCAGACGAATATCCCGTTGCACCGGGAATTGATGCTGGACGCCAAGTTCGTCGAGGGCGGCACCAGCATCCATTACCTCGAAGATAAGTTGGCTGCCAAGCAGCAGGCCGCCCCTAAGGAAGCGTAACGGGCATGAGCTATCGCGAAGTCGTCGTCGAAGTTGATCGCGAGCGCGCCGAGCCGTTATCAGGCGCGTTGCTCGAGCTTGGCGCGTTGTCGGTCTGCGTCGAGGACGCCGACGCAGACACGCCGCACGAACAAGCGCTGTTCGGTGAACCCGGCCTCGTGCCGGAGCGCGCCGCGTGGACGCACTCGCGGGTGATTGCCATGCTTGCCGCGGAACAGGACCCCACCGTGTTGCTGGCGGCCGCCGCGAATGAGGTCGGCCTATCCACACCGCTGGCCTTCACTGCGCGTGACGTCCAGGAGCAGGACTGGGTGCGACTGACGCAATCCCAATTCGAGCCAATCCATATCGGCCAGCGGATCTGGGTCGTGCCATCATGGCATGAGGCACCGCAGCACGACGCCGTGGTACTGGAACTCGACCCGGGGCTCGCCTTTGGCACCGGCAGCCATCCGACCACACGCCTGTGCATGGAATGGATCGAGCAGCACGTGCGTGCCGGCGATTCGCTGCTCGACTATGGATGTGGCTCTGGCATCCTGGCGATACTCGCGCGCAAGTGCGGTGCCACGCCGGTCGTCGGCATCGACATCGACCCGCAGGCGATCGACTCGGCCCAGCACAACAGCGAGCGCAATCACGTCGACGTCACGTATGGGCTGCCCCACGAGTGCCCCGCAAACGAGTTCGATGTGGTCGTCGCCAACATCCTGTCCAATCCGCTGAAGCTCATGGCTTCGATGCTGGCCTCCAGGGTAAAGCCGGGCGGAAGACTTGCGCTATCCGGGGTGCTGGCGCGCCAAGCGGACGAAGTCGCGGCGGCCTATGCGCGCCACATCGAGCTTGCCGTTTGGCGTGAACAGGACGGATGGGTATGCCTGGCCGGGCAGCGACGAGATAATTAATCAGAACACCGGTACCTCAACCGATTGACCGGCGCGCGGTGCGCCGGTTCAGGGTAACCCGTTAACATGACGCTCACCACCCGCTGTCCCCGCTGCGGTACCGTCTACCAGCTCGTCGCCGATCAATTGAAACTGCACCACGGCTTGGTGCGCTGTGGTCATTGTCAGGAGATCTTCGACGGTGCGGCCCGGCAAGTCGAACCCTTGTTGCTGACCAACGTCGCCGTGCAACCCGACGACGGGTCCGACGCGCGGGACACCGGGCCATCACCCGGCCGGGCCGCATGCAAGCTGATCGATAACGGCCCCTTGGAGCCCACTTTCCACCCGCACGGCGTCAGTGCGCCGTTCTCCGTGACGCGGGAAATACCTGTGCCGAGCCATCGCGGTACGCTGCGCCGGATGGACTGGCTCGTCTCGCTCACGCTGACTGTGTTGCTCATCGTGCAGATTGCTTGGTGGCAACGGGAAAAAATCGTAACCGCGTGGCCGCGCACCGAAGCAGTCTACACGCTCGCGTGTGCACAGTTGGGCTGTATCGTGCCACCGCCGCGCGACATTGATGGACTGGCGATCGAACAAACCTCGCTGCGGCAAACTGGCACCGCACACCAACTCGAGTTGCACTTCAGCTTGCACAACCGCGACGCGGTCGCGCTCGCCTATCCCGACCTGGAAGTGACGTTGTTGAGCAGCAACAGTGATATCGTCGTGAGGCGCGTGCTACGGCCCAGCGAGTACCTGCCGTCGGTCGCGTCCGAACACCGCGGCGTGCCCGCACGCACCGTGCAGCCCATCGCCGTGCGGCTCGATGTCGGCAGCGTCGATGCGGCAGACTACCGAGTGCAGATTTTCTACCCGTGACGCGCGGTATGCGCGCCACCCCATCGTTGACCCGGCGGTAAGCACTCGGCTCGAGCGCCCACCGCCACCATCGCAGGAGCAAACCATGAGCCAAGTCACTCTCGGGGGTAACCCGATCGAAGTCGCCGGTACGCTGCCGGCCGTCGGCCAGAAGGCGGCGCCATTTTCACTGGTCGGCAAAGGCCTCGCGGAGGTGAAACTCCATGACTTCGCTGGCAAGCGCAAGGTCCTGAACATTGTGCCGAGCCTGGATACGCCCACCTGCGCAACATCGACGCGCAAGTTCAACGAAGCGGCAAGCAAGCTGGAGAACACCGTCGTAATCGTGATTTCGGCTGACTTACCGTTTGCAGCGACGCGGTTCTGCACGACCGAAGGCATCGAGAACGTAATCACGGCGTCCACGTTCCGTAACCGAGCCTTCGCCAGCCAATACGGGGTGGACATCAAGACCGGCCCACTGGCCGGCTTGACCGCGCGCGCCGTTGTCGTGCTTGATGGGAACGACAACGTGCTGCACGTGGAACGGGTGTCGGAAATTAAAAACGAACCGAATTACGACGCGGCCCTTGCTGCATTGAAATAAACTCTCCCTGCCTGCCGCCACCCGGCGCAGGTGACCGGCTCGATACCGGCCGTGCGGCCACGAGTGTATTGTGCCCGGCGGCTGGTGCAAGCACGCACCTGCCTGTCGGCGATACGCGCGGAGGGCGATCCGGCACTTAACCTATCATAAGGAATCACCACTGTGGCCACACTGATCTGCGGCTCGCTCGCGTACGACAACATCATGACGTTCGAAGGGTACTTTCGCGAGCACATCCTGCCCGACCAAGTCCATATCCTGAACGTCAGCTTCCTCGTCCCGTCCATGCGCCGTGAATTTGGCGGCTGCGCGGGGAATATCGCATACGGCCTGAAGTTACTGGGTGGCGAGCCACTGATCATGGCGACGCTCGGCGAAATCGACGCTCAGCGCTATCTGGAGCGACTCGACTCGCTGGGCATACGCCGTGATTGGGTGCGCGTGCTGCCGGATACGCACACGGCACAGGCCATGATCACGACCGATCAGGAAAACAACCAGATCACCGCGTTTCATCCCGGCGCCATGCTAATGAGTCACCTGAACCGCATCAGCGACGCGCAGGATGTCACGCTCGGCATCGTCGCGCCGGACGGTGCACAAGGCATGTGCGAGCATGCGGAGCAATTCGCGCAAGCGAACATCCCGTTCATGTTTGATCCGGGCCAAGGGCTGCCGATCCTCGATGGCGCCCAGCTGCGCCGGATGATTGAACTTGCGACCTACGTGGCAGTCAACGACTACGAAGCGAAACTCTTGAGCGACAAGACCGGGTGGTCCGTATCGGACATCACGAGTCGCGTCGACGCGCTGATCATCACGCTCGGTGCGCAGGGTGCGACGATTCATCACCGCAACGGCGTCGAAGCCATTCCGGTCGTGCCGGCAGAGCGGGTCGTCGAGCCTACCGGTTGTGGCGATGCGTTCCGCAGCGGCCTGCTCTACGGCATCGAAAAGGGCCTGGACTGGGCCACCACCGGACGCCTCGCGAGCCTGATGGGCTCGATCAAGATCGAGCATCAAGGACCACAGACCTACGCATTGAATCGAATCGAAATCGGCGCCCGTTTTGAAGCCGCATTCGGCTATCGCTTGTTTTGAGCTATGGGAGAATAACGATGATGATCAACAGACACGTTACGCTCGTCGTGATGCTGTCTGCCAGCCTCTCGCTGGCAGCGTGCTTTACGCCCGCTGGCTCGGCCGATGTCTACACCGTATCGCAAGCGCAACGCGAACAGACAGTGCGCATGGGAACCGTGGAAAGTGTGCGGGCAGTACACATTGCTTCGGATAACGAAGGTGGCGCCGCACTTGGGACGCTCGGCGGGGGTGCGCTTGGCGCGGTGGCAGGCAGTTCGATCGGGGGTGGCCGCGGCTCGATCCTGACCGGCATCGTCGGCGGCATTGCAGGCGCAGTGGCAGGCAATACCGTTGCTCAACGGGCCGGCACCTCCAACGGCCTGGAGATCACGGTGCGGCTCGATAACGGCGACCTGCGCTCGATCACGCAGGCGGCCACCGGCGAGCTATTCCGTGCCGGCGATCGCGTCCGGTTGCTGTCTGCGGGCGGCATCACGCGCGTGACGCATTGAAAAAACATCCCGCACTGGGCGCGCGCCCAGTGCGGGATGTCATGTCGCTCGACGACTCGTGGGGTGCCGGCGTGTCGCAACGCACCGGCCCTAGTCGATGTGTCGATTACGGACGGCCGCCAGTCGGGAATGGCCATGCCGCAGCCGGGTTCAAGGCGGTCTTCACCGCGTTCGCCTGCACAGCCGGCGTCGGCGTCGCAGGGGCGGCAGGGGCAGCAGCAGCCTTCTTCGCCGCCGCCTTCTTCGCAGCCGGCTTCTTGGTTGCGGTCTTCTTCGCCGGCGTCTTCTTCGCCGGGGCCGCCTTCTTCGCAGCGACCTTTCTAACCGCAACCTTCTTCGCCGGCGCCGCCTTCTTCGTGGCCACATTCTTCGTGGCGACCTTCTTCGTGGCCACATTCTTCGTGGCGACCTTCTTCACGGCGACTTTCTTCGCGGCGACTTTCTTGACCGGTGCCGCTTTCTTCGCTACCGCCGCTTTCTTCGCCGGTGCTACCTTCTTGGCCGGTGCGGCCTTCTTCGCTGGTGCGGCCTTCTTCGCTGGTGCGGCCTTCTTCGCGGCGACCTTCTTCACAGCAACCTTCTTGGCGACAACTTTCTTGGCCGGCGCCGCCTTCTTCGCCGGGGCCGCTTTCTTGGCCGATGCTGCCTTCTTCGCCGCGACCTTCTTCGCAGCGGGTTTTGCTGCTGCTTTCTTTGCAGCCGGTTTTTTCTTCGCAGTAACCATCTTTTTCTCCTTCAGGTTTAGATGAGAGTTACAAACACCCTTCGTCAAAACCCGCTTCCCGCCAACGCGTTTTTTCAACGCGGCGGCTGCGAAGCGGATTATTCATCGGCGTACGCACCTACATCCTGCTTACGCTAATGAATGCGGCAAGGCGCACGAGACCGACCTAGCGGCTGCGTGCGCCAAAACACGACCGGCATCGCTGCCGGTGAATGATTTGAAGCAGTCCGACACGCGACACCGCGGCCGGAGGCTTTTCCGGGGGTAGTTTGCCCATCCCACTGAAGGGTTCGCACAGTGCCGTTCGTCGTCAGTCGGCTATCCAGGCGGTCAGGCACACATTGCATCAGGCGGCGCTTCTCCTAAACCCGTGCGACACACGCGGCGGCGTCATCGCCGCCATCGCGTGCTGCACACCCCTGCCTATTCACTGGTACGCGTTATTCCCAACTCAGCGCACCACCGGTTTGATATTCAATCACTCGCGTCTCGAAGAAGTTGCGCTCCTTCTTCAAGTCGATCATCTCGCTCATCCACGGAAACGGATTTTCCTCATTCGGGAACAACGACTCCAGGCCGATCTGCTGGCAGCGCCGATTGCAGATGAAACGCAGATAACTTTTGAACATGCCGGCATTTAAGCCCAGCACGCCGCGCGGCATCGTGTCTTCTGCATACCGGTACTCGAGTTCGACCGCATGCTTGAATAAACCGCGAATCTCTTCACGAAATGCCGGCGTCCACAAATGCGGATTCTCAAGCTTGATCTGGTTGATCAGGTCGATGCCGAAGTTGCAGTGCATCGACTCGTCGCGCAGGATGTACTGGTATTGCTCGGCGGCACCGGTCATCTTGTTCTGCCGACCCAACGCCAGTATTTGCGTGAACCCGACGTAGAAGAACAGCCCCTCCATCACGCACGCGAAGACGATTAACGACTTCAGCAACTTCTGGTCCGCCTCGAGCGTGCCGGTCTTGAACGATGGATCGGTCAACGTATGAATGAACGGGATCAGAAATTCGTCCTTCGCACGGATCGATGACACCTCATGGTACGCATTGAAGATCTCACCCTCGTCCAGGCCGAGCGACTCGACGATGTACTGGTACGCGTGCGTATGAATCGCTTCCTCGAATGCTTGGCGCAGCAGGAACTGACGGCATTCGGGCGCGGTGATGTGGCGATACGTGCCAAGCACGATATTGTTCGCCGCCAACGAATCGGCCGTGACGAAGAAACCCAGGTTGCGCTTGACGATGCGGCGCTCGTCGTCAGTCAGCCCGTTTGGATCCTTCCAGAGCGCGATGTCGCGGGACATGTTGATTTCCTGCGGCATCCAGTGGTTCGCACAGCCGGCGAGGTACTTCTCCCACGCCCACTTGTACTTGAACGGCACGAGCTGATTGACGTCGGTCTTGCCGTTGATGATCCGCTTGTCGGCCACGTTCACGCGGGCCTCGGGTGCAGGTGCGGGCGACGCGTTCGGTTGCTGGCCCGGCGCGACAGCAACATCACGCGTGAAGATATCCTGTGCCAACGGAGCGGACGTACCCGCAGCTTGCGCTGCGTACCCGGCGGACGATGCCGCGGCTCCAGTCGCCGTCGTTTCTCGCACCGTTGGTTGCGCAACGCTCGGGGGAGTTACGGCAGTAATCTCGTCATCCCAGTTGAGCATAAATGTCACCATCAATTTAGATCGGTTTGTACCATCTTTTCACCAGCGATAAAAGAGTCCACTGATGAAAAACGCTCTTTTGATCTCGCATTGAGACCTTCATACAACACTTTGATCGATGTGATCGTCGAGGTCTTCGCATCGGTTGCATCACAACCCGGATCGACGCATCGCTTCATATCGATCGGCGCGGCAAGTGCGCCATCCGTTTCATCGCACTCGCCGCACTGCCATGCGCGTGGCTACCGCTCATCGCGCGTATCATGCGTCACACGATGCACACGCGATGCGTGCAAAGCAGCGCTCGTCACGTGCCTTATCGTGTGCCGCATGCAGTATGCCCGCAAGCAGTTTCAGACAACACGGTCGAGCACGCTCACACGCCAACGCATCACTGGCACGCTTCACACTCGTCGAAGCCTGCATCGCCAGGACGCAGCATGCAAACCGGTCCTGCGATCTCATCTTGTGATCCCGCATCGGCAGCAGCGTGCACACCGGCGTTGTGCGCCGTCGCGCTGCCCGACACGCCACCCGCGCCATGCATCGCGCCCACCCCACCGTCGCTGGATGGCACCGCATTGAGCGCGCCGTGCGCAACCGTCGACTTCTCAACGTGCGTCGCGGCGATTGTGCGCAGGTAATACGTCGTCTTCAAGCCGCGCAGCCAGGCGAGCTTGTAAATTTCGTCCAGCTTCTTGCCCGACGCACCGGCCATGTAGATGTTCAACGACTGCGCCTGATCGATCCACTTCTGCCGGCGCGCCGCCGCTTCCACGAGCCATTTCGGATCCACTTCGAACGCGGTTGCATACGTCTCGCGCAGATCGGCAGGAATACGATCAATGCGCGCCAGCGATCCATCGAAGTACTTCAGATCGGCCACCATCACCTCGTCCCAGAGCCCGCGCGCCTTCAGGTCACGCACCAGGTATTCGTTGACGACCGTGAATTCGCCCGACAGGTTCGATTTCACATACAGGTTCTGGAACGTCGGCTCAATGCACGCGGACACGCCAATGATGTTCGAGATCGTTGCGGTCGGCGCGATCGCGACGCAATTCGAGTTGCGCATGCCGTGCGTAGCGATGCGCTCGCGCAGCGCGGCCCAGTCCATCGTCTCGGACGAGTCGACCTCGACATACCCGCCGCGCGAGTCGGCGAGCAACTTCAGCGTGTCCTGCGGCAGGATTCCGCGGTCCCACAGCGAGCCGCGGTACGACGAGTATCGGCCGCGCTCGCTCGCCAGTTCGGTGGACGCCCAGTACGCGTAGTAACAGACGGCTTCCATCGAGCGGTCCGCGAACTCCACCGCCTGCTGCGACGCATACGGCGTGCGCAGCAGGTGCAGGCAGTCCTGGAACCCCATGATGCCCATGCCGACCGGCCGGTGCTTCAGATTCGAGTTGCGCGCCTTGGCAACCGCGTAGTAATTGATATCAATCACATTGTCGAGCATGCGCATCGCCACGCTGATCGTGCGCTTGAGCTTATCGTGGTCCAGCACATAGCCGCCGTCCGCGCCTTGCTTCATATGCGCGACCAGGTTGACCGAGCCCAGGTTGCAGACCGCGATCTCGTTGTCGCTCGTGTTCAACGTGATTTCAGTGCACAGGTTCGACGAATGCACGACGCCCACGTGCTGCTGCGGCGAGCGCACGTTGCACGGATCCTTGAATGTAATCCATGGGTGGCCGGTCTCGAACAGCATCCCGAGCATCTTGCGCCACAGTTGCGCGGCCGGAATCTTCTTGAACAGCTTCAATTCGCCGCGCGCAGCCTTTTCCTCGTAAGCGACATACGCCTGTTCAAACTCAGTACCGAACTTTTCATGCAGGTCCGGGCAGGTCGACGGCGAGAACAGTGTCCAATCGCCCCCCTCGATCACCCGCTTCATAAACAGATCCGGGATCCAGTTCGCAGTGTTCATATCGTGCGTGCGGCGGCGATCGTCGCCGGTGTTCTTGCGCAGTTCGAGAAACTCCTCGATGTCTAGATGCCAAGTTTCGAGATACGCACACACCGCGCCCTTGCGCTTGCCGCCCTGGTTAACCGCGACCGCCGTGTCGTTGACGACCTTCAAGAACGGTACTACGCCCTGCGACTTGCCGTTGGTGCCCTTGATATGCGAGCCGAGCGCACGCACGCGGGTCCAGTCGTTGCCGAGCCCGCCGGCGAACTTGGACAATAGCGCGTTTTCCTTCAGTGCCTCGTAGATGCCGTCCAGGTCGTCCGCGACGGTCGTCAGGTAGCACGACGACAGTTGCGAGCGACGCGTGCCGGAATTGAACAGCGTCGGCGTTGAGCTCATGAAATCGAACGTCGACAGCACATTGTAGAACTCGATCGCCCGCGCCTCGCGATCGATTTCGTTCAGCGCGAGCCCCATCGCCACCCGCATAAAGAAGGCCTGCGGCATTTCAATACGCTGCCCGTCCACGTGCAGGAAGTAACGGTCGTACAACGTCTGCAGCCCGAGGTAGCCGAATTTCAGATCGCGCGACGCATCCAGCGCGTCACCCAGCTTCTTCAAGTCGAATTGCAGCAGCTTCTCGTCGAGCAACTCAGCCTCGACGCCTCGCTTCAAGAACTGCGAGAAGTACTCCGCATAGCGCTCGCCCATCTCGGACTGCAACACCTCTTCGCCAAGGATCTCGCGGCGGATCGTATGCAGCAGCAGCCGCGCGGTGACCTGGCTGTAGGCCGGCTCCTTCTCGATCATTGTGCGCGCGGCAAGGATCGCCGAGTCGTAGACCTGCGACAATGGCACGCCGTCGTAAAGATTCTTCACCGTTTCGGCGACGATCGGCTCCGCGCTGACCGCCTCGCCGAGCCCGTCGCAGGCGGCCGTGATCACATTGCGCAACGCGGCAAGGTCCAGCGGGCGCACAATGCCATTGTCGTTAACGTTCAATCCGCCTTGCGCCGGCTGTTGCGCCACTTCGTGCGTGCGCTCTGCAGCGCGTTTCTCGCGATACAGCACGTAGGCGCGAGCGACATTGTGCTCGCCGGCCCGCATCAGCGCGAGTTCGACCTGGTCTTGAATGTCTTCGATATGGAACGTGCCGCCGTTCGGCCGGCTGCGCACAAGCGCGCGCACGACCGCCTGCGTCAGCGTCTCAACTAATTCGCGCACGCGTGCCGACGCGGCGCCCTGGCCGCCATTGACGGCAAGGAAGGCTTTGGTCACCGCGATCGCGATCTTGGACGGCTCGAACGACACCACACTCCCGTTGCGGCGAATGACCTTGTAGTCGGCAAGCGTCGCCTGCGGCGCCAATGCGCGCGCGCCATGCGCAGCGCCACCACCATGCGGCAAGCCAGCTGCGGCATTGGGCTGTTGGGACGTGACGTTCTCGGTGGTTTGCATGGGCAAAACTCCTGATCTTGTGTCGTGCGGTGAATCCGCGTTCTTGGAACGAGCGGGGCGTGGCACGGCGTATTGGCGCGGTACCGCGGCGCCCCAAAAAACGATGTCTGAGAAGGCAATGCGGCGCCGTCGATGTCAACGAGGCGCCGCATAAAAACCACAATATCTAGTAGCGACGCTGCCGCCACACACCAACTATAGTGGAAATTTACCCCAGATTCCACGAATAAATTTGCGTTCGGAGACTTGACTTTTTGGCATGCGCCACCGGTTGTGGGCTCGCCACCACGCAAGCGCAGAGACGCCGCACGCCCTGGCGTCGCGGCGTGCACCCGCGCGACACCCGTTCAGCGCAAATAGGGGAAAAACGTCGCCGGCAGCGCAAGCTGCGCACGCAACCGATGCCAGTCGAAATGCGGCCCCGGATCGGTCTTGCGACCCGGCGCGATGTCCGCATGGCCGACCAGCGCGGTGATGGGATAACGCTCACACAGTGCGGCACACAATCGCGTCAGCGTGTCGTACTGGGGCGCCTCGAACACGTGCTCGTCCGAGCCCTCCAGTTCGATGCCGATCGAAAAATCGTTGCAGCGTTCGCGACCGACGAAACTCGACGCGCCAGCATGCCACGCGCGCTCATTGCACGAGACGAATTGCAACAATTTGCCGTCCCGCCGCACAAAAAAGTGCGCCGATACACGCAGCCCGCGCAGTCGCGCATAGTACGGGTGCGCATCGCAATCAAGTTGATTAAGGAACAGCGCCGCCACCGCATCACCGCCAAACTGTCCCGGCGGCAGACTGATGCTGTGCACCACCACCAGCGTCGGCTCGACTCCTGCGGGACGCGCATCGAAATTCGCGCACGGCGTGTGCCGGGCGGGCCGGGCCCACCCTAGCACATCGACCACGAGGCGCGCCGGCGCGGCAGCGCCCTCGCCGCGCGGCGCGCCCGCCGCTGGATCAGTCATCGGGCCGGTCATCGGACCCGTTGTCGTTGTCAGGCCAATCGTCGGATCGGTCATCGGGCACGCCGTGCGACTCGTTGCCGCTGCGTCGTCGTTCACGGATTTCTGCGCTGCGCACATCGCCCGCTCACCGCGCATTATCGCGCCTGGCCGGCCGGACCGCGTAGCGGACAGCATGCTCGTTGGAACAAAAGGGCTGGCCTTCTACCGACACCGTCTCGCTCACGGGTACGTGTACGCCGCACTGTGCGCAACGCACTATGGCCTCCGGCAGTGCGCCGTCACCGGCGGCACCGGTGCGCCGCGTGCCAGCCGCGCCATCAGCGCGACCCTGTTCGGCCTGCGGGCGCATGGATTCCTGTTCCGCCTTGGATTCGCGGCTGGCATGCCGATCACGACGCGCGCCCTGACGCCACAGCCACTGGATGGCGAGAATTACAAAAAGCCAAAAGAGGATGCGGGCCATGACGAACGAATAAGCACACAGGAAACGATTCGGATGCCACCGCGAGCCGACTGTGTCAATCAGACCACCGCGCGATGCAACAGCACTTCCAGCACGAAGCGGCTGCCGACATACGCGAACAGCAGCGCCGCGAACGACGCCAACACCCAACGCAACGCGGTGCGACCGCGCCAGCCGCGCCGATGACGGCCCACTAGCAACGCGCCGAACATGATCCATGACACGAACGCGAACACGGTCTTATGATCCAGCTTGACGGCCTGGGCAATCAGTTGCTCGCTGAACCACACGCCGCTGATCAGCGCCAGTGTCAGCAGCAAGAAGCCAGCGGTGATCAGGCGAAACAGCAACTTTTCCAACGTCAACAACGGTGGCAGCGTATCGAACCAACTCGATAACCAGTCACGCGCGGGTGGCCCCGGCGTGCGCCGCCCGGCCACGCCGCGCAGCGCGTGCAGCCGGCGCTCGACCAGCAACATGAGGATCGCATGCAACGCGGCGATCGCCAGCAACCCATACGCAACGTTAGCCAACACGAAGTGGACCTTGAACAGCGGGTCCGCCGCATAGGCCAGCACGTGTATGCCGCCGAACAGCAGCGGCAGCAGCGTAGCCACACAGGCAATGGGCATCAGCAGCAGTCGCAGCCCGTCGAGCCGGAAAAAGAAACTCTCGATCCAGTAAATGCCCGCGCCGAGCCATAGCATTGCCGACAGCGCGAAGGCAAAGCCGAATACCATCGCATCGGCCGGGAAGATCGTCATATGCAGCAGCACCCCATGCAGCACCAGCGCGGCGAACAGCACCGCGCGTGCCACCGGTGACATGCCGTTGCCGGCGCCGCGGCCGGACGCCGCCGGCAACGCGGCTACCGGCGCCGCGGCCAGCAGCGTGCCGTGCGGATCGCGCACGTGCCGATGCGACCGCCAGGCGGCGATGCCAAGGCTGCCATACAAAAGCGCGGTGAAGGCATACAGTACAATGTGCATAGTCATTCAGTTTACACTAGCGCCCCGCCGCCGGCCCGGATCTCGCTGCCCCCGTGTGTCTTGATGCACCCGGACCGCGCCACCCGCCCGGGCTCGCGCCGATGCGCGGCAAACCGCACGTAACTCCCATGCTCGACAATCTCACACAACGTATGGCGCGCGTCGTGAAGACGCTACGCGGCGAAGCCCGGCTCACCGAGGCCAACACGCAAGAGATGCTGCGCGAGGTACGCCTGGCACTGCTCGAGGCAGACGTCGCGCTGCCGGTGGTGCGCGAGTTTATCGCGAAGGTTCGGGAAAAAGCGCTTGGTGAGGAAGTGATTAGCAGCTTGACCCCCGGCCAGGCGCTGGTCGGTGTCGTACAACGCGAACTGACCGCGGTGATCGGTGGCGACTACGAGGGCAAGGCGGCCGAGTTGAACTTGGCAGTCACGCCGCCAGCGGTGATCTTGATGGCGGGCCTACAGGGTGCCGGCAAGACCACTACGGTCGGCAAGCTGGCCAAGCTGCTGCACGAGAAGCAGAAGAAGAAAGTCCTCACCGTATCGTGCGACGTATACCGGCCCGCGGCGATCGCGCAGCTGAAAACCGTCACCGAGCAGGTCGGCGCGGATTTCTTCCCGTCCCAACCAGATCAAAAGCCGCTGGATATTGCACGGGACGCATTGGACTGGGCCAAGCGGCACTACCATGACGTATTAATCGTGGACACGGCGGGCCGGCTCGGCATCGATGATGCGATGATGCAGGAAATCGCCGCGTTGCACGCGCAGCTCAAGCCGGCCGAGACGCTATTCGTCGTCGATGCGATGCTTGGCCAGGACGCGGTCAATACCGCGAAGGCTTTCAACGACGCGCTGCCGCTCACCGGCGTCGTGCTGACCAAACTCGATGGCGACTCGCGCGGCGGCGCGGCGTTGTCGGTACGCCACGTGACCGGCCGGCCGATCAAGTTCGTCGGCGTCGGTGAGAAGCTCGACGGTCTAGAGACGTTCTACCCAGAACGGATGGCCAACCGGATCCTGGGCATGGGGGATATCCTGGCGCTGGTCGAGGAGGCGCAGCGCGGCGTGGACGTGCAGGCCGCGCAGCAGCTCGCCGAAAAGGTGAAGAAAGGCGGCGCTTTCGACCTGAATGACTTCCGTGCCCAACTGTCACAAATGAAGAAAATGGGTGGCTTATCGACGCTGATGGACAAGCTGCCGGCGCAATTCCAGCAGGCCGCTGGCAACGCCGACATGTCTCAGGCCGAAAAACAGATGCGCCGCATGGAAGGCATCATCAATTCGATGACGCCGGCCGAGCGTGCCAAGCCGGAGCTAATCAAAGCAAGCCGCAAGCGACGCATCGCGACCGGCGCCGGCGTGCAGGTACAGGAAGTGAACCGGATGCTGAACCAGTTTGAACAGATGCGCGGCATGATGAAGAAGCTCAAGGGCGGCAACCTGCAAAAGATGATGCGCGGCATGAAAGGCATGCTGCCCGGGCTACGCTGAGCCGAACAGCCGCGGCGGCTGCCATCGCGGGTTTTCTCTGTGGAGCCCGCGCCGTTTTTTGATTCACACTCTTTTTAATTCACACTCTCTATTAGGCCCCTCGCCGAGATCCCGATGAACCGCGAAGAAGCCCTGGATATTTTCCGCCACTCCGAGGAGATCGTACCGTCCGCCGACGTGGCGGCGTCAATCCAGCGGATGGCCGTTGCAATCCGCGACGCGATGAGTGACGAGTTCCCGCTTGTGCTGTCCGTGATGGGCGGTGCCGCGGTGTTCACCGGCATGCTGCTGCCGCATCTGGACTTCCCGCTCGAGTTCGACTATATCCATTTGACCCGCTATCGCAACACGACACGCAGCCATGACATGCAGTGGCGCGTGGCACCGGCCGAATCAGTCAAGGACCGAGTCGTGCTGGTGCTCGACGACATCCTGGATGAAGGCGAAACGATGGCAGCGATCCGAGACCGGATCATCGAGAAAGGCGCGCGTCGCTTCGCTAGCGCGGTGCTGTGCGAGAAGATCCTTGCGAAGACTAAGCCGCTGCGCCCCGATTTCTGTGGTTTCCAAGTGCCGGATCGCTATGTGTTCGGCTGCGGGATGGACGTCAACGGGTATTGGCGCAACCTGTCTACGATCCGCGCGCTGAAAAGCGACGCCTGAGCCCGGTGCCGGCCACCGCGTCGGCCCGCCTGTTTTCGCTCCGGGCCTGCAACCCTTAAAGCTGTCGCATGAAGATCCGGATACCCTCAAGGATCATCTCCACCGAAATGGCGACCAACACGAGTCCCATCAACCGCTCGAACGCGGCAACGGTGCGCGTGCCGAGCCATCGCTGGATCTTATCGGCCAATAGCAGCACGATCGCGCACACGGCCATCGTCACCGTGAGCGCGCCGATCCATTCGAGCATCTTGCCTGGTGCCTGCGACGTCAGCAGCATAACGGTCGCGATGGCGGACGGTCCCGCCAGCGCCGGAATCGCAAGCGGCACGATCAGCGGCTCGCCGAGCGGATCGCCGCCGAACGGACCTTCCGCGTGCGGAAAGATCATCCGGAGCGCAATCAGAAACAGCACGATCCCGCCCGCCAGCCGCAACGACAAATCAGTTAGGTGCATCATGCGCAGGAACGCGTGGCCAGCGATCATGAATACCAGCAGGATGACGAACGCGATCGCCACTTCGCGCAGGATCACCTTCGGGCGCCGCTCTCGCGCAACATTGCGCAGCACATTGATGAACAATGGGATATTACCCAACGGATCCGTAATCAGGATCAGCAGGACCGTCGCGGATAGAAATGTGTATTGCACGGCCGTGGTCCGTCAACGTGCCAGTGCCGCGCACACCCGCTCGACCACCCATGCTGCCGCCTGTTCGAGCGGCAACAGCGTCGGCTCCACATCGCGGCGGCCCTGATACTCGATCTTGCCTTCCTTGAGGCCGCGCTCGCCGATCACGAGCCGGTGTGGCACGCCGATCAATTCCCAATCCGCGAACATTACGCCGGGACGCTCGCCCCGGTCGTCCAGGATCACGTCAATCCCCGCGCCGAGCAGTTCGTCATAGAGCTTGTGCGCCTGCTCGCGCACTGCGTCGCTGCGCTCGTAGCCCATCGGACACAGCACCAAATGAAAGGGTGCAATGGCCTCCGGCCAGATGATGCCGCGTTCGTCGAAGTTCTGCTCGATCGCCGCACCGAGGATCCGCGTGATGCCGATCCCGTAGCACCCCATCGTCATCGGTGCCGGCTTGCCGTTCTCGTCCAGGAACGTCGCGCCCATGGCTTCCGAGTACTTCGTGCCAAGCTGAAATACATGCCCGACCTCGATGCCACGGCATAGGTCCAGCTCGCCGCGGCCGTCCGGCGATGGGTCGCCCTTGCGCACGTTGCGCAAGTCCGCCACTTCCGGCTCCGGCAGATCACGACCCCAATTGACCCCCGTCGTGTGGTAGTCCATCTCGTTCGAGCCGACAACGAAGTCGCTCATGTTCGCCACGGTGCGGTCCGCGACTACCTTCACCGGCTTGCGCGTGTTCAGCGGCCCCAAATAGCCGGGCGGCGCGCCAAACCAATCGACGATCTCCTGCTCGGTGGCGAACCGATAGCCGGCCAGCCCCGACACCTTGCCAGCCTTGATTTCGTTCAGTTCATGGTCGCCGCGCAGCAACAGCAGCCAAATCGTCGGGTCGGCACCCTCGTTATCCACGGCCAGCACGATCGACTTGATCGTGCGCTCCAACACAATACCCAGATAATCGGCCACCTGCTCGCATTTCGCCTTGCCCGGCGTGGCCTTCTTTGTCAGCGGCTCGCTCGGCGCTGCGCGCGACGCGATCAACGATACGGCTTCGGCAGCCTCAACATTGGCCGCATAGTCCGAGCTAGGGCAATACGCGATCGCATCCTCGCCGGTCGCAGCGATCACATGGAATTCGTGCGACCCGGTGCCGCCGATTGAGCCGTTGTCGGCCGCCACCGCACGGAATTCGAGCCCCAGGCGCGTGAAGATTCTCACGTACGCGTCGTACATCTTCTGGTACGACAGCTGCAGCCCGGCATGGTCGCGATCGAACGAATACGCGTCCTTCATGATGAACTCGCGCCCCCGCATCACGCCAAACCTGGGGCGGATTTCGTCGCGGAACTTGGTCTGCACCTGGTAAAAATTCACAGGCATCTGGCGGTAGCTCTTGATTTCCTTGCGCGCGATATCGGTGATCACTTCCTCATGGGTCGGTCCGACGACGAAGCCACGGTCGTGGCGATCCTTCACGCGCAGCAGTTCGGGACCATATTGCTCCCAGCGGCCGGATTCCTGCCATAGCTCGGCCGGCTGCACCGCCGGCATCAACAGCTCGACGGCACCCGCACGGTTCATCTCTTCGCGTACGATCGCCTCCACCTTGCGGATCGAGCGCAACCCGAGCGGCATGTAGTTGTAGATACCGCCGGCGACGCGGCGAATCATCCCCGCCCTGACCATCAACTGGTGACTGACGATCTCGGCATCGGCCGGCGCTTCCTTAAGCGTGCCGATGAAAAAACGCGAAGCTTTCATTCTTGAGAGGTTCCAAAACGAGGGCGCCGGCGCACCCGACTCCAGCCGGGTCGCACGGCGCCCATTAACTGTTTATAATCAAAGCAATTTTAAAGGATTCGAAGGTGGTTGTATGCTGGATCGTGAAGGCTTTCGCCCGAACGTCGGCATCATCCTCTTGAACGCGCGCAACGAGGTGTTTTGGGGTAAACGGCTGCGTGAGCATTCCTGGCAGTTTCCGCAAGGCGGCATCAAGTATGGTGAGACGCCCCTGCAAGCGATGTTTCGGGAGTTGCACGAAGAAACCGGTTTGAGACCCGAGCACGTCAAGGTCATCGGTCGCACGCGCGACTGGTTGCGTTACGAGGTGCCCGACAAGTACATCAAGCGTGAAGTCCGCGGTCACTATCGAGGACAGAAGCAGATCTGGTTTCTGTTGCGCATGATCGGACGCGATTGCGATATCTGTCTGCGCGCGACCGATCATCCGGAATTCGACGCGTGGCGCTGGAACAGTTACTGGGTGCCGCTGGACGCCGTGATCGAGTTCAAGAGAGATGTATACCAGATGGCGCTAACCGAGCTTTCCCGCTTCGTGCGACGGCAGCCCGGACGCCATGAACGTTCTGCGTCGCACCATGGCACCCGCCATCCAAAGGCGAATGCAAAAGTGGTAACGGTATCGATTAAGACGGTATGTTCGAACACCGAGTCCAGCGCTGAGCCTAACCCAGGTCGCGCAGCGACCGCAGTACTGGGCGTGGCTACCGCGGCGCTGGTCGTCGAGCCGGTCGACGCCAAGCCCGACCATGACTGCCACATGGGTTTGCCTGGCGGCGCATAGCCGCCTGAGCAAACCGCCGAGGGCCGCGGTCCGGAGATCTGCCTCTGGATCCCGGCCCTTGTGCTTTAATACACCACCTTTTGTGCCAGGAATTCGTCTTGAAACGCGTCTGCCCGCCTGCCTATCCATCGCGCCCAAGTCCGTGCCGCGTCACCGCCCTGATCAGCACGATCACCACTGCCGCACTGCTCGGCGCATGCTCGTCCCCGTCGCCGGAGCAGGGGCCCAAGCCCGGTCAGGACTTCGTCTACCTGCTGGAGCGCACGCAGAACTGGATCGAGAGCAAGGTCGATAAGTTGCCGCCGATGCCGCGCGCCGCGGACCTGCTGCCATTCGAGGTCTCCGCGACGACGAACCTACAGTTCGCCGTTGACGCGGCTTCCGTGTCGGTGGGCACTGACGGCGTCGTGCGCTATACGATCGTGATCACGAGCCCGCGAGGCGCACGCAATGTCTATTACGAAGGTTTGCGTTGTGAAACCTATGAATGGCGCCGTTATGCGGCCGCCGATGACAGCGGCGAACAATGGGATCGGGGCGCGGCAAACGGCTGGCGGCGCATCGAGAACGGCCAGCTGAACGCGTATCAGGCCGCGCTATACCAAGACTACATGTGCACGAACAAGATGCCGCAGGGCAAGGCCTCGTCGATCGTGCAGAATATCCGTTACAAACGGATCGCCGCATCGCGCTATCAATAGAGAGCCCCAATAGTGAGCCCCAGTAGCGACCCCGATAGCAGGATAGCAAAGCCAACCGGCTTCGCGCATCGCGGGTCCACCGCGAGGCGCGCACCTCGCTGGCGTTAAAGCATCACCAGGTTATCCCGGTGGATCAGTTCGGGCTCGAGCATGTAACCGAGAATCGACTCGATCTGCGCACTCGGATGGCGGCGAATCAGCCGCGCCTCGACGCTACTGTAGTTCGTCAACCCACGCGCCACCTCGCGGCCCGCTTCGTCCAGGCACGCAATCACCTCGCCGCGAGCAAAAATGCCTTGCACGTCGACGATGCCGATCGGCAACAGGCTCTTGCCGCCGGATGTCAGCTTCTCGACCGCGCCCGCGTCGATCACGACATGGCCGCGCACTTGCAGTTGGTCCGCCATCCATTGCTTGCGCGCGGCCATGCGGGCGGTCCGCGCAATGAGTTGCGTGCCAATCGACTCCGCCGCCGCCAGCCGGACCAGCACGTCCGGCTCTCGACCGCTTGCAATCACCGTATCCGCGCCGCTGTGCGCGGCGCGCTTGGCGGCCAGAATCTTGGTCAGCATCCCACCCCGGCCGATGCTTGTACCGGTGCCACCGGCCATTGCCTCCAACGCGGAGTCGCCGGCGTCGGCCTGTTGCACCAGCGTCGCGGCAGGATCCTTGCGCGGATCGGCCGTGTACAAACCACGCTGGTCGGTCAGAATCACCAGCACGTCCCCTTCGATCAAGTTCGCCACCAACGCGCCCAACGTGTCGTTGTCGCCGAACTTGATCTCATCCGTGACGACCGTGTCATTCTCATTGATGATCGGCACCACGCCGAGTCTGAGCAACGTAAGCAGTGTCGAGCGTGCATTCAGGTATCGCTCGCGATCGGCAAGGTCCGCGTGCGTGAGCAAGATCTGGGCCGTGCGGATCGAATACTCGGCAAAGCGGCTTTCATAGACCTGCGCCAGCCTCATTTGGCCAACCGCGGCCGCGGCCTGCAGCTCGGCGATCTCGCGTGGACGCCGGTTCCAGCCCAGTCGCTGCATCCCCTCGGCGATCGCGCCGGAACTGACCAGCACCACGTCCTTGCCCTGCTGGCGCAATGCGGCAATTTGCGCAGCCCATCTCCCGATCGCATCATGATCCAGCCCACGCCCGTCATTGGTGACCAGGCTCGAACCCACTTTCACAACCAGCCGTTTTGCATCGGCAATGATCGAACGCATCGTTGCGCCGTCCTTGTGTTCCCGTTCGGTATCGTGTTGCGCGGCGGCGACAGTCACTGTGTATCGGCGCCGGGTGGTGTCGCGTCGTCGCACGTCTGTGCGTCATCCCGGAACCGCACGTCGGCCGCCAGGTCCTCGGCATGCTGCGCACGCGCCGCCAGTCCAGTCTCGCTCAAGTAGTCGTAGACCGCATAACACAGATTCTCGCAGCCTAGACCGGTGAGCGCCGAAATCTGGAATACTGGTCCCTGCCAACCGAAGCGCTCGACAAAGTCGGCCACGCGCGCTTCGCGCTCGTGCTCTGCAATCATGTCAACCTTGTTCAATACCAGCCACCTCGGCTTGCGGTAAAGCGCCTCGTCGTACTTGCGCAGCTCGTTGACGATCGCACCCGCCTCCGCGACCGGATCGACGCCGGCATCAAACGGCGCAAGATCGACCAAATGCAGCAATATCCTGGTGCGTTGCAGATGCCGTAGGAACTGGTGCCCCAGCCCAGCGCCTTCGGCGGCGCCTTCGATTAGGCCCGGGATATCAGCGATCACGAAACTCTTCGTCGGTCCGACCCGCACCACACCAAGGTTCGGCGCAAGCGTCGTGAACGGATAGTCGGCGATCTTCGGCTTCGCGTTCGACACCGACGCGATAAACGTCGACTTGCCCGCATTGGGCATGCCCAGCAGGCCGACATCGGCCAGCACCTTCAACTCGAGCCTG
Organism: Burkholderia sp. b14; assembly: GCF_900156195.1. Taxonomy (NCBI): domain Bacteria; kingdom Pseudomonadati; phylum Pseudomonadota; class Betaproteobacteria; order Burkholderiales; family Burkholderiaceae; genus Burkholderia; species Burkholderia sp. b14. Next base: position 2,177,654 of record NZ_FTPJ01000003.1, on the reverse strand, counting down.
AGCATGCGGCGCTCGCCCGGCTTGCCTTCGGTTTTTTGCCGTGGTGCCCGGTTCGTGCTCGACTTGAAATGCAGGTTGCCGAGCCCCCCGGCGCCGCCCTTGGCCAGCAGCACGCGCTGATCGTGCTCAGTCAGGTCGGCGATCAGCTCACCGGTATCCCGATCCGTGATCACCGTGCCGACTGGCATGCGCAACGTGATGTCCTCGCCTCCCTTGCCGTAGCAGTCCGATCCGCGCCCGTTCTCGCCGTTGCGCGCTTGGTGCTTCTTTGCGTACCGGTAGTCGATCAGCGTATTGATGTTGCGATCCGCGATAGCGTAAACACTGCCACCACGCCCGCCGTCACCTCCATCCGGCCCGCCGAACGGAACGAACTTCTCACGGCGCATCGATGCGCTGCCATCCCCTCCGTCACCGGCGATGACCTCGATCCTCGCTTCGTCAATGAACTTCATTCAAATTGCTCCGTTCGGCTTGCGCCGTTTGCCTGCTGCCGCCGACCCGCCGATCGTGCCGCCGGCGCCGCGATTTTGTCCGCGCTCACCAACGCGTTGCGGCACTCACAACCTATCTTGCCAGCACCAACAAAAAGGCCCCGCAGATTGCGAGGCCTTTTGCTTCGTCACGCCCGCTCTGCATCGGCAGCCCGGGGCGACGTCACCGGCGCGAGCCCGGCGGAGTGCCGGATCCGGTCAGCCGGTTCGCGTGGTGACCACCGGGTATTCAAGCAGCCGGGACCACGCTGACGATATGCTTCTTCGCCGCGCCCTTGACCGCAAAGCGGACATGACCGTCGGTCAGCGCGAACAGCGTATGGTCCTTGCCAATCCCGACGTTGTCGCCAGCATGCATCCGCGTGCCGCGTTGACGCACGATGATGCCACCCGCATGGATTGCCTGGCCGCCGAACACCTTGACGCCGAGACGCTTGCTTTCGGAATCGCGGCCGTTCCGGGACGAGCCGCCTGCCTTTTTGTGTGCCATCTGTGGACTCCCTGCGCGTTACGCGTTAATCGCGTCGATGCGCAATTCGGTGTAATTCTGGCGATGACCGCCATGCTTCTGGTAGTGCTTCCGGCGACGCATCTTGAAGATCGTCACTTTCGCATGCCGTCCGTGCGATACCACGGTAGCCTTGACGGAAGCCCCACCCACCAGCGGCGTACCGAACTTAATCGATTCGCCCTCGCCGACTGCGAGCACCTGGTCGAGCGTGATTTCAGCGCCAATGTCTGCCGGTATCTGTTCTACTTTCAATTTTTCGCCGGCAGCGACCTTATACTGCTTGCCACCGGTTTTTATGACCGCGTACATTGTTGAACCTCACTTGAAAAGCGGCCCGGATCCGGACCCCTTCATTGGTTTCGAACACGCGTTTTTTGCGCGCTTCGTGCGTTTCTGCGCGCCATGCACAGAAACGCTTGATTATATAGAGATTTTTAAGGCAAGTCAAAACCTGCTGCAGATCGAGCGCACACGAGCGGGCGCCTCGTCCGACCATGATCGACAAACTGGCGGCAAAGCACGGTCGGCCGCTCCAGTGCCTTATAATTCGCCTGTTTTGCTCCGCCCACCCTTTTTCCGGTTTACGTCGTTGACAGCCACCACCACCCCGTCCGCGGCCGCCACGCTAGCGCCGATCGCCGACGACATGCAACAAGTCAATCGCGTGATCCGCACGCGGCTCGCGTCGGACGTCGTCCTGATCAACCAGATCGCCGAATACATCATCGGTGCGGGTGGCAAGCGCCTGCGCCCCGCCCTGCTGTTGCTGGTGGCGAACGCACTGGGAGAGCGCAGCGGCCACCGGCATGAGCTAGCGGCGGTCATCGAGTTCATCCACACGGCGACGCTACTCCATGACGACGTGGTCGACGAATCACAGTTGCGGCGCGGCAAGCAAACCGCCAATGCGCTGTTTGGCAACGCAGCCAGCGTGCTGGTCGGCGATTTCCTGTATTCGCGCGCGTTCCAGATGATGGTCGCGTGCGGTAACTTGCGCGTAATGCAGATCCTGTCGGACGCCACCAACGTCATCGCGGAAGGCGAGGTGTTGCAGTTGCTGAACATGCATGATCCGGACGTGGATCAAGCGCGCTACATGCAGGTGATCCGCTACAAGACCGCCAAGCTGTTCGAGGCGGCAGCCCAGTTGGGCGCGGTCATCGCCGGTGCGCCCCCCGCGATGGAGGCCGCCGCGGCGGAGTTTGGCCGCACGATCGGCACCGCCTTCCAGATCATGGACGACTGGCTCGATTACACAGGCACGCCCGAGTCAATGGGGAAGAATGCCGGCGACGACCTGCGCGAAGGCAAGCCGACGCTACCGCTGATCTATTTGATCGAGCACGGCACCGACGAGCAGGCGCAGTTGGCCCGGGACGCCATCGAGCACGGCGGCACCGACCGATTCGACACGATTTTCACCGCCGTCACCGAGTCGGGCGCGCTCGACCACACGCTGCGCTGCGCCGAAGCGGAAGCACAGGCCGCGGCGCGCGCCATTTTTGCATTTCCAGATTCCCAATTCAAAGAATCGCTGCTACAATTATGCTCTTATTCAGCGGCGCGCCAGTCTTGAAAGAGACGAAAATGCTGAAGTGATCCAATTCGGGGTGTAGCTTAGCCTGGTAGAGCGCTACGTTCGGGACGTAGAGGCCGGAGGTTCGAATCCTCTCACCCCGACCAGAATTCTCAATAGGATCAGTGCCTTACCGGTCCTTCTAACTCGATGTCCATGTCGAGATAGAATAAATCCTACATCGGGTTACCCAAGGATGTCCCGCCAACTTGGCGGGACATTTTCTTTTTGACTGTCTTCCCTCACGTCAGCATTCATGGCTGCAAGCTTCATGGCCAGCAACGTTGGGTTCGCGGCGGACGCTCGTTCAAGGTGCCTCATAGCCGGCGGCTGTGAAGGTACGAGTGCAAGGTTCTCGCGTGGATCGATGCCAACCAGAAACCTCCGCCTCCGACTGCTCGGCGCCCGCACGGCCCCGTCCCACAAAAGCGCAGCAGACCGCCTGGCAGCGGCAAACGCCGGCGCCGTTCTCGCACTCGAAGGGAATACGATGACAATCGGCGTGCAGATAGACCCCGACGTGTGGCGTGCTGGCTTTCACGCTGGCGATGCGAGTCATGCCATGACACCATGCTCCGTCGGTCTCCACCCAGCCTCCTACTTTTCGGGCTGGATTGAAAGGAATGGGGAGCTGTGGCGGCTCAAAAGCGCTAATGCAGGGATGCAAAGAACCGGCAGGACGCGCGTCGCGCCAGTATGTCGCCCGCCGGGCTACTGCACGGACGCCCCCGGCGCTCTGATATAGTTGACTTCATCGTCCATTAGCCGGCATCCGGCTTTTTCACGTGGAAACTCTCCCTCTTTGGGCGCAAATTGGCGCCGTAGTCGTGCTGCTGCTCATATCGGGCTTTTTTTCAATCTCGGAAACCGCGATGATGGCGTTAAACCGCCATCGGCTCAAGCATTTGGCGGGCAAGGGCGTGGTGGGTGCGAAGACGACGCAGCGCCTGCTCGTGCACACCGACCAGTTGCTGTCCGTGATCCTGATCGGCAACAATCTGATGAACGTCATCATCCCGGTGCTCACGACATCGATCGCGCTGCACGCGTTCGGCAACCACAGCGCGGTGCTGTCGATCACCATCGGGATCGTCGCATTCCTCATCATCGTGTTCGCCGAGATCACACCGAAGATTGTCGGCGCGGCCTATCCCGAAAAGATCGCGTTGCCGGCCAGCCTCGTCATCAAGCCGCTGATCACCCTCGCCCGCCCGCTGGTGTGGTTCGTCAACATGCTGGCCAACGGCATCCTGCTCGTGCTGCACATCAATACGAAAAGCGGGCGTGAACTGCGCATGTCCAACGACGAATTGCGCAGCGTCGTACTGGAATCGAGCAGCTTCATGCCAAGCAAGCACCGCAGCATCCTGCTGAACCTGTTCGATCTGGAGAGCATCTCGGTCGATGATGTCATGGTGCCACGCCGGCGCATCGAGGCGCTAGACTTCGATGCGCCGTTCGACCAGTTGGTCCAGCAGTTGGAAACCTGCTACCACAACAAGTTAGTCGTCTATCAGGGGGACATTGACCGCGTGCTCGGCATGCTTCATGTGCGCAAGACCCTAGCCGCGTTGCACAACCAGGAATTCGAGCGAGAAAAACTGCGCGAGTTGCTCACGGAGCCCTATTTCGTGCCCAGCGGCACGCCGGTCTTCCAGCAGTTGCAGTTCTTCCAAGAGAACCGGCACCGGATGGCGCTGGTCGTCAACGAATATGGCGAAGTCCAAGGGCTGGTGACGCCGGAGGACATTATCGAGGAGTTGATCGGCGAGTTCACGACGACATTGCCGCGCACGGCAAGCGGCGCGGCAGGCGGCTGGAACGCGCAAGGGGAATGCATCGTCGCGGGCGGCATCCCATTACGGGAGTTGAACCGCCGGCTTGGTCTGCGGTTGCCGCTTGATGGTCCAAAGACGTTAAATGGCCTGATCCTGGAACTGTTGGAGGCCATCCCGGAAGGCGACGTGAGCCTGGTGGTCGGCGACACGCGCATGGAGGTCATGCAGATCGACAATCAAGCCATTCGCACGGTGAAACTCTTCCGGCCCACGCGGTTGGACGCCGCGCACGCGGTGGCAGCACGGCAGCACGCCCGCTAGCCTATCAGCAAAGCGGTACGCCGGCCCGGCAGGACACCAACGCGATTGGCCGTTCGGCTGAATGGCGCGAATGCAGCGAGCACGCGACGATAAGTAGGTCTTTATTGCATTGCGCCGTCAGCACATCGCCAGCATGCCCAATCACCCGTTGTTCCCAGCCGTGCCACCGTCCCCTGCGGCGCACGGCGCCCATCCCATATCCATGCGGTCCACGGCTGAGCCGCCCGTGCCGCGCGAAGCCGATGAGCACACGCGTTCCGGTTTCACGGCGCCGGCCGCACCGGTGCGCTCGGCTGCGGCGCCCGTCGCTACCAAGCTGACGACGCGTGCGGCACAGCGTGCCCGCGCGCTCGCACACGCTGCGCAATCAGACGACACCGACGCACCGGCGGTACGCCTGCTGAACGATTTATTTGCACAAGCCGGCGCGTGTCGCGCCTCGGATATCCATATCGAGCCGAGCCGACACCAATGGCAAATTCGGCTGCGGATCGACGGTCGACTACATCGCCTCGACAATCCACCCGCGCACCTGCGTGACGCAGTCATCACACGAATCAAAGTGCTGTCGCGACTGGACATCGCGCAGCGGCGCGCGCCACAGGATGGCCGGTTGCGCATCGCCGTGTCCGGCACCGAGTTCGATGAATTCCGCGTGTCAACGCTGCCCACGGTATTCGGCGAAAAAGTGGTGCTGCGCCGCCTTGATGCGCTACCCGATGGGCTGGATCTAACAGGACTGGGTTTTGACGCCGCCCAGTTGTCCGCCGTACAGCATGCGTTGCGCGTCCGACAAGGCATGGTGCTGGTCACCGGACCCACGGGCAGCGGCAAGACGCTGACGCTCTATACCTTCATGCGCGAACTCGATCGCGATGCGTTTAATCTTTGCACGATCGAGGACCCGTCCGAGATCGAGCTCGCCGGCGTCAACCAGGTGTCGGTCAACGACCGAGCAGGCTTGGGTTTCGCATCGGTGCTGCGCGCGTTGCTGCGGCAAGACCCGGACGTGATCATGGTCGGTGAGATCCGCGATACGGAAACCGCCTCGGTCGCCATCAACGCTGCACAAACCGGGCATTTGCTGCTTGCCACGCTGCACACTAATGATGCGCCAGCGACGCTCGCGCGACTCACGGACCTGGGCGTGGAACCGTACAACGTGGCGGCAGCGGTCAAGCTCATCACGGCGCAACGGCTGGTGCGGCGGTTATGCAACGCGTGCCGGCTCGCCGATACGCCCGACCCCGTCGCGCTGCGTGCGGCCGGCATGACGGCCGCACATGTCGACCAAGCGCTGGCGGGTTATTGGCAATCCTATCGACCAGTCGGCTGCACGGCATGCCGCGGCACCGGCTTTGTGGGCCGCTGCGCGATCCATCAGGTCGTGCCCGTAACCACCGCACTGCAACAGCGCATCGCAGCGCGGACGCCGACCCATGCGCTGGCAGACGTGATGCGCGCAGCCGGTCTGCAAACATTGCGGCAATCCGCGCTCGCGCGTGTGCGCGATGGAACGACATCGCTGCATGAAGCCCTTGCGGTGACGGACGATGCGTGATGGATTGGCGCACGATGCAGCCTCCTATCCAAGCCGCTTCGCCCCGTCGGCCGGCGATGTCCCGCTTCCATTGGCGAGGCATCGGCGCCGACGGCCGCCGACGTCGCGGCACGCTCGTGGCGCTCGACGCGCGTTCGGCACTCGAGCGTATTCGGCGCGACAGGATTGTCGCGGTCGAGCTCATCGAGGTCCGCGCATGGTGGAGTCCACGCGTACGCCACGCCGATCTGACGCGCGCCACGCGACACTTGGCCATGCTGCTGCGCAGTGGACTGTCGCTGCAACCTGCGTTGGCGCTGGTGGCACAGCACACGAGTGCGCCACTGAAACCCCTATTCGAAACCGTGCTGCGAGACATCACAGAAGGCAGTACGCTGTCCAGGGCGCTGCAACGCCACAGCCATGTGTTTCCGGCCGCGTACTGGCGGCTTGTCGAGCTTGCGGAACACACCGGCTCACTCGATACGATCCTCGCTCAACTGGCGGACACTCGTGATCGCGTGGCCGCACAACGTGCGCGGCTGCGCAACGCGCTATGGTATCCGACGCTAATCCTCGCGCTGGCACTGAGCCTGTGCGCGCTACTGCTGGTCTGGGTGGTACCGACATTCGAGCAAGTGTTCGCCGGATTTGGCTCGCAGTTGCCTAAACCCACGCGGATCGTGGTCGCGCAGTCCCGGCAGTGGCTAGCTCACGGCCCGGCGATGGTCGCGGCGGGGGGCCTCGGGATCGCGTGCGGCATGCTTGCCTGGCAACGCTCGCCACGGTTTCGCCTGCGCCTGCATGCACTGCTGTTACGTGCGCCGCTCGTGGGCCCTATCGTGCAGCGCGCGGCCATCGCGCGCTGGAGCCATGCGCTGGGCCAGGTTCTCGATGCTGGCATCGCCCTGGCCGACGGGTTCGATGCCGTGGACGGCATTAGCGGCAATGCCGCGATGGACGCGGCAACACGCGACATCGCGGCACGCGTGCGCGTCGGCGCAAGCCTGGCCGATGCCATGCGTGCCAGCACCTGCTTTCCGCCCGACGTCGTGGCCACGATCGCACTTGCCGAACAAGCCGGCACGCTCGGCACGACGCTGGCCGACATCAGCGCTTGGAATGACCAGCTCGTGGCGGAACGAATCGGCCTGCTCGCACAACTGGCCGAACCGCTTATCATTGTCGGGCCCGGTGCGCTGATTGCCGCACTCGTGGTCGCCATGTATTTGCCCATTATCGAAATGGGTAACGTAATGTAATTTCAATCAGGTAGCATCGCGTACCGTTCCTCGCTGGCCATCGACATGCATTCGTTTTCTGTCATCGTCCCCTACGGCCCCGGCCGCTGGATCGCCGGCTTCGCCGACGCTTTCTCGATGCTGCCGGTTGCTTGGCAGTACGCTTTCGCATGCGTGCTCGGATTGGTCATCGGCAGTTTCCTGACTGTTGTCGTACATCGTGTGCCGCAGATGCTTGAACACGCATGGCAGCAAGAACTGGCCGGCTACGTGCCGCACAATGCGCTGCACGCGTTAAGCGCAGCAAGCGATGAGCACGGTGCCGAGCCCAATCCGACGCCCGAGCGAAGTCCCGCTCCGTCGTCGCAACCCGATTTGCCACGGCGCTATAACCTGTGTGTGCCACGCTCGGCGTGCACTGCATGCGGACATACGTTGCGCTTGTACGAGAACATCCCGTTGCTTAGCTTTATCGCATTGCGCGGCCGATGCTCGGCATGCGGTACGCGGATCCATTGGCGCTATCCGTTGATCGAGTCCGCCTGTGCACTGTTCGCGGCGCTCTCACTCGCGGCGTTCGGCCCCACGCCTACGGCGCTTATCGCCTTTGCGTTCTGCGCTGCGCTGCTGGCGATGAGCGCCATCGATCTGGAGACCAAGCTGCTGCCCGATTCGCTGACGTTGCCGCTGCTCTGGGCGGGGCTGCTGATCAATCTACACGCCGTGTTCGCACCCCTGGACGCGGCCGTGATCGGTGCGGCGGCCGGCTATTTGTCACTGTGGGCCGTCTACTGGCTGTTCAAGCTCGTGCGCGGCGCCGAGGGTATCGGCTACGGCGACTTCAAGTTATTTGCCGCCATTGGCGCATGGTTCGGCTGGAGCCCACTGTTGCAAGTCATACTAATTGCCTCAGTGTGTGGCGCGATCGTCGGTCTTGGCGCCACGCTCGCCAAGCGGATGCGCCTGGAGGAGCCGTTGCCGTTCGGTCCGTTTCTGGCGGGGGCAGCGGTGCTCACGCTGTTCGGCGGCACGCCGCTCTATCGGCTGCTCGGAGGTTAACGATGTTCAAGGTGGGACTGACGGGCGGGATCGGCAGTGGCAAAACAACGGTCGCCAATGCTTTCGCCGCCTATGGCGTGCCGATCGTGGACACTGATTTGATCGCGCATCGTGTCACCGCCCCAGGCGGCGCGGCGATACCCGGCATCCGGACACAGTTCGGTACCACCTTCATCACGGCGCAAGGTGCACTGGACCGCGCGCGGATGCGCGAGTTAGTGTTCAGCAACGCGCAAGCGAAGCAACGGCTCGAAGCAATCATGCACCCGCTGATCCGCACCGAGACAGAACGCGAAATGCAAGCGGCGAGCGGTCCCTACGTGATCTGTGTCGTGCCGTTACTCGTTGAGGCGGGCAATTGGCGCGAACGCGTCGATCGCGTGCTGGTGGTAGATTGCGCGGTGCAGACGCAGGTCGAGCGCGTCATGCGGCGCAATGGCTTCACGCGCGAACAGGTGCACGCCATCATTGCACGTCAGGCCACACGGCAGACGCGACTCGCCGCCGCAGACGATATCATCGTCAATGAAACCGACACCATCGAGCCGCTGCGGCCAGAAATCGCATCGCTGCATCAGCGCTATTTGTCATTGGCGCGTAATGCACCATCGTGAATCGGCGTGCGCTGGTGGCATGCGATACAGCGCGAATTTCGTTGCGAATTCCACAGCGATTGCTAGCGGAATTCGAGCGCATTAGAATGGGCGCAAATTGCCGCTTCTCTCCGGCATTTCCAAAGTGAAAGGCACCTACGCTTGATTCTCTACGAGTATCCGTTCAATGAGCGCATTCGGACGTTGTTGCGCCTCGAAGACCTGTTCGAGCGCTTTACGTTCTTCCTAACGCAAGAAGACCCGAGAGAACACCACGTCGCACTGACCACCCTGTTCGAGATCGCTGAAGTGACAAGCCGCAGCGACTTGAAGTCGGATCTGATGAAGGAGCTTGAGCGCCAGCGCCAGGCCCTGACACCCTTTCGCGGCAATCCCGAGATCGAGCAGGACGCGCTCGAGACCGTCCTCTCGGAAATCGAGCAAACGCTGGCCGGCCTTGCGCAGATCCAAGGGAAAATGGGGCAGCATTTGACCGATAATGAATGGCTAGCCAGCATTCGCAGCCGGGCCATCATTCCCGGCGGAACTTGCCGCTTCGATCTGCCATCGTACTACGCATGGCAGCGCAGCGCTGCAGAGCAGCGCCGCGCAGATATCATGCAATGGGCGATGCCGTTGTTGCCGCTGCGCGATGCAACAGTCATTGTATTGCGTCTTGCCCGCGAATCGGGGCAGGCCGCGAAGGTCATGGCGATGCAGGGCAGCTATCAGCAAATGTTGTCGGGGCGGGCCTATCAATTGATGCAAGTGCGTGTGGCGCCGGACCTGCGGGTCATTCCCGAGGCTAGCGCCAACAAGTATATGTTGTGGGTGCGCTTCACTGCGCAGGACGGCGACATGCGGCCGCGTGCTGTTGACGTCGACGTGCCATTCCAACTAACGTTGTGCAACCTGTAAGCCGGATAATCAACCCTTTGCCGATATGACGACTGTCGTCAACTGCCCGACTTGCGGCCAAAAGGTCGAATGGAAGCCGGAAAGCCGGTTCCGTCCTTTTTGTTCCGCGCGCTGCAAGCAAATCGATCTCGGCGCGTGGGCCACCGGGAAGTACACGATTGGCGGCGATGACCGCCCGGCCGATGAGCCGCATGGCGACCCGCAAAAACCGGGCGGGCTAAACTGAGGTTTAACCCCGTTCAGCGTCGAGCCAGTCGATCACCGGCAATGCCGCCGGCAGCAGCGGCGCAACCTGGATGGGGGGTGCCTGCCAGACAAACGCCTGCCCTTCTCGACCGCTCGGCTCACCGCTCCACCGGGTCACCTTGCAGAAGAACAACCGCACGTAAGCGTGCGGATAGTCATGTTCAAGGACCCGCCAGCGCACGCAATCGACAATCGTCACGCCGAGTTCCTCATGCAGCTCGCGCGCCAATGCGTCCTCGACGCTTTCGCCCGGCTCCAGCTTGCCACCCGGAAATTCCCAGTAGCCCTCGTATGGCTTGCCGGCGGGCCGCTGCGCGAGCAGGAAACGCCCGTCCTCATGCAACATTACACCGACGGCCACTTCGGTGATCCGACGTCCATCAGCAGTATGCGTGGCGGCGTGCGCCTGCGACACGTCGCGCCGTGCGACCGTATCCGGCGTCATGGTCGGGCGCCGCGCGGTCATTGGGCTTCCTGCCGTCGGCCGGACCAGTCCCGGGCAAACTGCCACGCAACCCGGCCCGAACGCGAGCCGCGCTCCAGTGCCCAAACCAGCGCGTCGCCCCGCGCGGCCTCGATCTGCGCATCGCTGCACGCAAAATGCCTGAGCCAATGCGCGACGATCGCCAGATAGTCGTCTTGCTTAAATGGATAGAAGCTGACCCACAACCCAAAGCGCTCGGACAGCGAAATCTTCTCCTCGATCACTTCGCCCGGATGGATCTCGCCATCCGCCGTGTGCCGGTAGGTCTCGTTGTCGCGCATGTACTCGGGTAGCAAATGACGACGGTTCGACGTCGCGTAGATCAGCACGTTGTCGGACTGGGCTGCAATCGAGCCATCCAAGGCCACCTTCAGCGCCTTATAACTGGACTCGCCTTCCTCGAACGACAGGTCATCGCAAAACACGACGAACCGCTCCGGGCGCGAGGCGATCTGCTCAACGATGTCACCCAGATCGTGCAGGTCGCCCTTATCGACTTCGATCAGGCGCAGGCCTTCGGGCGCAAACTGGTTCAAGCAGGCCTTGATCAGCGACGACTTGCCGGTGCCGCGCGCGCCCGTCAGCAGCACGTTGTTCGCCGGCAGGCGCCGCACGAACTGACGGGTGTTCTGCTCGACCAACGCCTTTTGCCGGTCAATGTTCTGCAAGTCGGACAACTGGATCGTCGACGGATGGGCGACCGGCTGCAAAAAGCCCCGCCCCTGCCGTAAGCGCCATCGAAACGCAATGGCCGCGTCCCAGTCGGTAACCGGCGCGGCCGGCGGCAACACGGCCTCCAGGCGTTCGAGCAGCGCCTCGGCACGCGTCAGGAATTGTTCAAGCTTGTCCATCGCAATCGATCTCCAGCGGTACGGTCATGTCCGTTAGTGTGGGTCAGGAGCGGTAATCGGCATTGATGGACACGTAGTCGTGCGACAGGTCGCAGGTCCAGAGGGTCGCCTGGGCATCACCGCGCGCCAAGCGCACGCGAATCGTGATTTCGCTTTGCTTCATCACGCGCTGGCCGTCCTCCTCGCGATAGTCGGGATGGCGGCCACCGGCCTTGGCCACCAGCACGTCGTCCAGGTACAGCTCGATGCGGCTCACATCTAGGTCAGCAATGCCGGCGTAGCCGATCGCTGCCAGGAGCCGGCCCAGGTTGGGGTCAGACGCATAGAAAGCAGTCTTGACCAGAGGCGAGTGGCTAATCGCATAGGCCACCTGCCTGCACTCGTCGACACTGCGGCCCGCCTCGACGCGCACTGTCATGAATTTCGTCGCCCCTTCGCCGTCGCGCACGATCAATTGCGCCAGGGTCTGCGCGAGTTGCGTCAACGCGTCGCGCAACGCGCGGTATGCGGCGCTTTGCGTGGACGTAATCGCCGGCAGCGTCGAGCGGGCGGACGCTACGACGATGAACGAGTCATTCGTCGACGTATCGCCATCAATGGTGATGCAGTTGAACGATTGGTCGGCCACGTCCTTGACCAGTGCGTCCAGTACGGGCTGGGTGATGGCCGCATCGGTCGCGACAAACCCTAGCATCGTGGCCATGTTCGGCTTGATCATCCCGGCGCCCTTGCTGATCCCGGTTAGCGTGATCGTATGGCCGTCGATGTCGAGCTGCCGTGAGGCGGCCTTGGGCAACGTATCGGTCGTCATGATCGCCTGCGCAGCTTCGTACCAGTGCGCCGGCGCGAGTTGCGCAACGGCTTGCGGCAATCCTGCCTTGAGCCGCTCAATCGGTAGCGGTTCAAGGATCACGCCAGTGGAGAACGGCAGCACCTGCTGCGCATCGATGCGCAGCAGCCGCGCCAATTCCGCACAACTGTCGCGGGCATGCGCCAAACCCGGCTCGCCGGTCCCGGCGTTCGCATTGCCAGTATTGACGAGCAGCGCTCGAATCGGCGCGGCACCGCCACGCGCCGACGCGAGATGCTCACGACACACGACGACCGGCGCGGCGCAAAAGCGGTTCGTGGTCAACACGCCGGACACCGTTGCACCGTCATCGACGGCGATCACCAGTACATCCTTGCGATTCGGTTTGCGCAGATTGGCCTCGGCCCAGCCGAGCGTGACGCCGGGCACGGGATGAAGCGACGCGGGATCGATCGAGGGGAAATTGACGGCCATGATTGCAAGCGCTAGTCAGAGAAAAAGCCGCCCGCGGGCACAGCGGGCGGCATCGGACAGGAACGGGACCACCCCGCTCGCGGAGCACATCACGCGAGCCGACCGTGGCACTGCTTGTACTTCTTGCCGCTGCCGCACGGGCACGGATCGTTGCGGCCGACCTTCGGGTACGGGTTGTCGCGCGCGGCCACCGACGACTGGCCGGCGGCGAAGTCCAGTGACAGCCCAGAGACCGTATGGGGCGCGGGCGCCATCGGTAACCCGCGCGGCGGCGCATCGGCGAACGCGGCCTCGGCCTCGGCCTCGGCGGCCTGGGCAAAGTCAGCGTGTCGAAATTCAACGTTCTCCAAATGGCTCGCCTGCTCTTCGTATTGCTCGGCCGCTGCCTCGAGTTGCTCCGGTGTCTGGATCTGCACGTTCATCACAATGCGCGTGACCTCGTGCTTGACCGCGTCCAGCATCGCAGCAAACAGCTCAAATGCCTCGCGCTTGTATTCCTGCTTCGGATTTTTCTGCGCATAGCCGCGCAGGTGAATGCCCTGGCGCAGATGCTCGAGCGCGGCCAGGTGCTCGCGCCAACGCGAATCCAGCGTCTGCAGCATCGCCGAGCGCTCAAAGCCACTGAACGCATCGCGGCCGACCTGCGCGACCTTCGCCTCGTACGCTTCGTCACCTGCCGCGATCACCGCGTCGAGTACCTCGTCGGCCTCGATTGTGTCCGCCTCGTTCACCATCTCCTGCAACGCGAGATCGAGCTGCCACTCGTTGCGCAACGCCTCCTCGAGCGCCGGCACATCCCACTGCTCCTCGATGCTGCCAGCCGGCACATAGGTGCGCACCACCTCAGTCAGCACGCCATGCCGCATCGCGCCAATCGTCTCGTGAATGTCCTGCGCTTCCAGCAACTCGTTGCGCTGCTGGTAAATCACCTTGCGCTGGTCATTGGCGACGTCGTCATACTCGAGCAACTGCTTGCGGATATCGAAGTTACGGGCCTCGACCTTGCGTTGCGCCGATTCGATCGACCGCGTCACGATGCCGGCCTCGATCGCCTCGCCTTCCGGCATCTTCAGCCGGTCCATGATCGCGCGCACACGGTCACCGGCGAAGATGCGCAGCAACGGGTCCTCGAGCGACAGGTAGAAGCGCGACGAACCGGGATCGCCCTGGCGGCCCGCCCGTCCGCGCAACTGGTTGTCGATCCGGCGGGACTCGTGCCGCTCGGTGCCGATGATGTGCAGTCCACCGGCTGCCTTGACCTGCTCGTGCAGCGTTTGCCATTCGTCGTGGATCTGCTGACTCCGACGTCGCTTCTCGTCGTCGCTGATCGACGCATCGGCTTCGATCAGCGACGCCTGCTTGTCCGGGTTGCCGCCGAGTACGATGTCGGTGCCACGGCCCGCCATGTTGGTCGCGATCGTGATGCGCTTCGGACGGCCAGCCTCGGCGACGATCGCCGCCTCACGCGCGTGCTGCTTTGCGTTGAGCACCTCGTGTGGCAACCCGGCCTGCTTGAGCAGGCGCGATAGCAACTCGGAATTCTCGATCGACGTGGTGCCGACCAGCACCGGCTGTCCGCGCTCGTAGCAGTCGCGGATATCGCGGATCACCGCGTCATAGCGCTCCTTCGCGGTCTTGTAGATCTGGTCCTGGCGATCCGTGCGCTTGGACGGCCGGTTGGTCGGGACCACGACCGTCTCGAGTCCATAGATCTCGTTGAACTCGTACGCCTCGGTGTCCGCCGTGCCGGTCATGCCAGCCAGCTTGGCATACATCCGGAAGTAATTCTGGAACGTGATCGACGCCAGCGTCTGGTTCTCCGCCTGGATCTTCACATGCTCCTTCGCCTCAACAGCTTGGTGCAGGCCGTCCGACCAGCGCCGACCCGGCATCAGGCGCCCGGTGAACTCATCGACGATGATTACCTCGCCATTCTGCACGACATAGTGCTGATCGCGGAAGAATAGCGTATGCGCGCGCAGCGCCGCATACACATGATGCATCAGCGTGATGTTCTGCGGTGCATAAAGACTCTCGCCATCGCCAATGAGGCCCCATTCGGCCAGCAGACGCTCGGCCTTCTCGTGACCCGATTCAGTCAAGAATACCGAGCGCGCCTTCTCGTCCAGCGTGTAGTCGCCCGGCTTCTCGACGCCACTACCATCGGCCTTTTCTTCACCAATCTGGCGCTCCAGCAGCGGCGGCAACGCATTCATCCGCACATACAGTTCGGTGTGGTCCTCAGCCTGCCCCGAAATAATCAGCGGCGTGCGCGCCTCGTCGATCAAAATCGAGTCGACCTCATCGACGATCGCGAAATTCAGCCCACGCTGCACGCGCGCATCGGTCTCATAGACCATGTTGTCGCGCAGGTAGTCGAAGCCGAATTCGTTGTTCGTGCCATACGTGATGTCCGACGCGTAAGCTTGCTGCTTCTGGCCGTGTTCCATCTGCGACAGGTTGATGCCGACGGACAGACCGAGAAAATTGTAGAGCCGGCCCATCCACTCCGCATCGCGCTGCGCGAGATAGTCGTTGACCGTCACCACATGCACGCCGCGCCCCGATAGCGCATTCAGGTACGCCGCCAGCGTGGCCACCAGCGTCTTGCCCTCGCCGGTGCGCATTTCGGCGATCTTGCCGTAGTGCAGCGCCATGCCGCCGATCAGCTGTACGTCGAAGTGCCGCATCTTCAGCACGCGGCGGCTCGCTTCCCGACACACCGCGAATGCCTCCGGCAGCAGCCTGTCGAGCGACTCCCCAGCCGCTACGCGCTGCCTGAATTCGTCGGTTTTCGCGCGCAATTGCTCGTCCGTCAGCTTTTCAATCTGCGCCTCCAGCGCATTGATCGTCGCGACAGTCTTTTGATACTGTTTGATCAGCCGCTGGTTGCGACTGCCAAAAATCTTTTGCAGAAAACCGGTGGTCATCGGATCGGGATCTCGAGTCGGCACGCGACGCCGGATCGGCGCGACTCTCGCACGACCCGTTGGCGAACGGCGGTTCGACGGCTGTGTCCAGTTGGATTTAAAGGCGCGATTTTATCACGCCGACTGTGTACTGCCCGCGCCAGGACGCGCTCGCGCGCGGTTGTCAACCCGTGCAGCCGGCCAGCGGCGCAATAATCGTCGAAGCCGGCCACCAGCGGCTACAATAGTGGCGTGGATACACGTCGATTCCCCGACGGCCGCGAGCCGCCAGTCCCTGCATGAGTGCCATGAGCCGCTATTCGCCCTATCCGTTGCCACGCAAGCCGTTGACGCCCCGGCCGCTCGCCGAGTTGATGTCGTCCAGCGCCGAGTTGGCCGCGCTGCAAGCCGGCGTGCGACAAGTGGCGGCGCTGGAAGCGGCACTGCAAGCCGTGCTGCCCAGTTATCTGGCCAGCCATGTGCATGCCGGCCCAATCAAGGATCAGACACTGACCCTTTTTGCAGCCCACACTGCGTTGGCCGCCCGGTTGCGTCATCTGGAGCCCACCGTGCTGACCGAACTGCAGCAGCGTGGTTTCGCACTGCGGGCGATTAAGATCCGCGTGCGCCCGCAAGCGCCAGCCGCTGCTGCGCAGATCAAGCAAGCCCGGATTTCAGTAGCCGGCGCCGATTGTCTTCGCGAGTTGGCCGACGCATTGGAGCCTTCGCCGCTGCAGCAAGCCGTTGCCCGCATGGCGCAGCGGCATACGGGTCGCCGCCGCGCCTAGCGAGACTTCACGCGTACACTGCCTGCGGGTCATAGGCAAAACCGCGCGGCGCCGCTTTCTGGTCGGCAAACGTGACGATCTCGTACGCGTCCTCGTGGGCGAGCAATTCGCGCAGTAGCGCATTGTTCAAGCCGTGACCGGACTTGTACGCGGTGTACGATGCCAGCAATGGATGGCCGACCACGTATAGGTCGCCGATCGCGTCTAGCATTTTATGTTTCACGAACTCGTCGCCATAGCGCAGGCCATCGTTGTTCAGCACGCGGTACTCGTCTAGCACGATCGCGTTGTCCATGCTGCCGCCTCGCGCCAGGCCCAACTCGCGCATCATTTCGACTTCGTGCGCGAAGCCGAATGTGCGAGCCCGCGCGATCTCGCGCACATAGGACGTGTCGGCAAAATCGACCTCCAGTTCCTGGCCGGTCTTGTCCACCGCCGGGTGACGGAAGTCGATCGTAAACTTCAACTTGAAACCGAAGTACGGCTCCAGCCGGGCAAACTTGTCCCCATCACGCACCTCGACCGGCCGCGTGACCTTGATGAACTGCTTGGCGGCAGCCTGCTCGTCGATCCCGGCCGACTGAAGCAAGAACACGAACGACGCCGCGCTGCCGTCCATGATCGGGATTTCCTCGGCCGTCACGTCGACATACAGGTTATCGATCCCGAGCCCCGCGCAAGCCGACATCAGGTGCTCAACGGTCGATACCCTCGCGCCGTCCTTTTCCAGCACCGACGCAAGGCGCGTGTCGCCAATCGACATCGCACTGGCCGGAATGTCGACCGGCACGGCCAAGTCGGTGCGACAAAACACAATTCCGGTATTGGCAGCAGCCGGACGCAGCGTCAACTCGACCTTGCGCCCGGAGTGCAGGCCGATGCCAACCGTCTTCACGATCGATTTGATGGTCCGCTGCTTCAACATCGTCTTAACTCTTAATAGGTTATTCTAATCGCGGGTTTTAATCCCATAGTCATTAGTATACTCGACTTGCTCAATTCCCGCTTTTATCCATCTGTATAAAACTGTTTCCCGTTGTTACGTTTTCCGTGTTGAATGGATGATAAAGCGGCCCGATACCTGGAAGGAGGCGGTTTCCAGGCACCGGGCCGTGTGACAGCAGGGCGAAAAACGCTCGCGCACGCGTTGCCAGCACGCAACAGCAGCGGCTATCCCGTTAGATCTGCGCCGTCGGTGAACCACACGCCCTGCCCGGGACGTGCTATCACTGCTGCGCTTGCACCTCTTCGTCGGCCAAGCGCCCACTCGCGACCGGCGTCTATCATGCCACCGGCGCGCAACGTCGCATCCGCTGTTTCTTCAGCGGGCAGCAAGCGGGGCGAGCATCTTGCGGGATGCCGAGCTTGCGGGTCCAGCCAGCGCGGTCCGCGTCGCTGTGACGCCTGCGTCGGGCGCGCTGATCAGTCGGCTTGCTTGCGCAGAAACGCCGGGATGTCGTACGTGTCTACGCCCTTTTCTTGCAATGCCTGCACGTGCGATGCAGCAGTTTCCCGCGAGTTGCGCCACACTGCCGGCGTATCCAGTGCGCCATAGTCGGTCGCGCTCGGCGCGGCGGCATAGCTGACCGGCTGCGCGGCGATTGGATGATTATCCGTGCCAGTGCGCAGCAGCGTCATCGGCGCCGCCTGCTGCTTCTTGGCGACGCGGCCAAGGCCCGTCGCCACCACGGTTACCCGCAGCGCATCGCCCATCGCGTCGTCGTACACCGCGCCGAAAATCACCGTCGCATCGTCGGCCGCGTAGCTCTTAATCGTGTTCATCACCTCGCGGGTTTCCGACAGGCGCAGCGAGCGGCTCGACGTGATGTTGACCAGCACGCCTCGCGCGCCAGACAGGTCCACGCCCTCGAGCAGCGGGCTGGCCACAGCTTGTTCGGCTGCCAGCCGCGCGCGGTCGACGCCAGCCACCGTCGCGGTGCCCATCATCGCCTTGCCTTGCTCGCCCATCACGGTCTTGACGTCCTCGAAGTCCACGTTCACGAGGCCGTCGACATTGATGATCTCGGCAATGCCGGCCACCGCGTTATGCAACACATCGTCCGCGCACTGAAAGCACTTATCCATCTCAGCGTCGTCGCCCATCACGTCGAACAGCTTGTCGTTCAGCACGACGATCAGCGAGTCGACATGCGATTCAAGTTCCTGCGAACCCGCTTCGGCAATCCGCATGCGCTTGCCGCCCTCGAACTCGAACGGCTTGCTAACGACACCTACTGTTAGGATGCCCATCTCCTTGGCAATTTGCGCGACCACAGGCGCGGCGCCGGTACCGGTGCCGCCGCCCATGCCCGCCGTGATGAACACCATGTGCGCACCGCGCAGCGCGTCGGCAATGCGCTCGCGAGCCTCCTCCGCGGCGGCGTGCCCCATGTCGGGTTTCGCCCCGGCGCCCAGGCCGGTCTTACCCAATTGGATCACGGACGGTGCCTTGGACCGATTCAGCGCTTGAGCATCGGTATTCATCACGATGAAATCAACGCCCTGCACACCGCGGTTGATCATGTGCTGGACGGCATTGCCGCCAGCGCCACCGACCCCGACGACCTTGATGATCGTGCCGTTGGTTTCGGTTTCCAGCATTTCGAATTCCATTAGTGCCTCCGTCAAGTATTAAGCGACTTCACTCGGCGTTACGCGGTGGCGGAATCGGGCAATTCCGTCACCGTGCACTGGCCGCCGCCGCCAGCGCGTTGCGAAACGACTTCAAAAATTGCCTAGGAACCAGTCCTTCATCCGGGCCCACACCTGCGTGGCGGAACCAGACTGCGTGGCGACCTTACGCCCGCGCATGCGCTGTGAACGCCCCTCCACCAGCAGCCCCATCGCGGTCGAATAGCGCGGGTTGCGCACCACGTCCGCCAGTCCGCCGGCATATTCCGGCACGCCGATACGCACCGGTTTGAGGAAGATGTCCTCGCCCAGTTCAACCATGCCGGCCATCATCGCCGCGCCACCGGTCAACACTACGCCGGAGCTCAGCAGCTCCTCGTAGCCGGACTCGCGCACGACTTGCTGGACCAGCGAAAACAGCTCCTCCACGCGCGGCTCAATTACCGCCGCCAGCGCCTGGCGAGACAGCACCCGCGGGCCGCGCTCGCCCAGCCCCGGCACCTCGATCATCTCGTCCGGATCGGCCAGCGCCTGCTTGGCGATCCCGTAGGTTACCTTGATATCTTCCGCGTCCGGCGTCGGCGTGCGCAGCGCCATCGCGATGTCGCTGGTGATCTGATCGCCCGCGATCGGGATCACTGCGGTATGGCGGATCGCCCCCTCGCTGAAGATCGCGATGTCGGTAGTCCCGCCGCCGATATCGACCAGCACAACACCGAGCTCCTTCTCGTCCTCGGTCAGCACGGCCAGGCTCGACGCGAGCGGCTGCAGAATCAGATCGTTGACCTCCAGCCCGCAGCGGCGCACGCATTTGACAATGTTCTGTGCGGCCGAGACGGCACCCGTCACGATGTGCACCTTCACCTCCAGCCGGATACCGCTCATGCCAATCGGCTCGCGCACGTCTTCCTGGCCGTCGATGATGAATTCCTGCGTCAGGATATGCAGCACCTGCTGGTCGGTCGGAATATTGATCGCTTTCGCCGTCTCAATCACACGCGCGACGTCCGCCTGCGTGACCTCCTTGTCCTTAATCGCCACCATGCCGCTCGAATTGAAGCTACGGATATGGCTGCCGGCGATGCCGGTGAACACGTTGGTAATCTTGCAGTCGGCCATCAGTTCAGCTTCCTCGAGCGCGCGCTGGATCGACTGAACCGTCGCCTCGATATTAACGACCACCCCCTTTTTCAAACCCTTCGAGTCGCTTTGCCCGAGCCCAATCACTTCATAGTGGCCCTCGCCTTTTAACTCGGCGACAACGGCCACCACCTTCGACGTCCCGATGTCAAGGGCAACCAGCAGGTCCTTGTAGTCTTTGCTCATAGCGTGCTCAATTGCGAGTGTTGTCCGTTCATTGCGTCATGGACGCAGCTTCTTCGCCTTCGGGTCGTCGGGAATGAAGCGCATCCCTGCAGCCCGGATCGCGAACCCATTCGGGTAGCGCAAATCCACATATTCGATGTCGTTGCCCCAGCGCTGCGTGACCATCGGCCAGGCAACCACGAGCCGCCGCGCACGGCTGGCCAGCATATCCTTATTACGTTCGCGCCCCAGCTCCACCTGCATGCCATTGGTCAGCTTGACGGTCCACGCGTAGCGCGGCGACAACGTGACCTCCTCCGGCTTCACACCCAGCGGCTCGAACCATTTTTGGAAATCGTGGTATCGGGCCACGACGTCGCGCTCCGAGCCCATTGGGCCGGCGAATACCGGCAGTTCGGCCTCGGCCTCGGCCTGGTTGGCTGTGAAGACCTCGCCATCGACGCTGACGAACTGGTCGCTGCCCCACGTACCCAGGGGCTTGTACTCCTCCAGCGTGACCGCCAGCGCATTCGGCCACACGCGGCGCACGCTCGCGTGGCGCACCCACGGAATCTGCTCGAATGCGGCACGCGCGCTGTCCAGATCCACCGTGAAGAAATTGCCGTGCAGCTTGCCCAGCACGTTCGCGCGCACCGTCGGCCGATTGATGTGCTCGGTATCGCCGTCGATCAGCAGCGTGCGCAACGCGAAGGCCGGCCGCTGCAGCAGCCACAGGCCGGCACCGGCGAGCACAATCGCCAGCAGCGCAGCGTGCAGCGCGCTGGTGATCATGTTGAGCTGGCGCGGATTGTTCCACATGTGGGTAGCCGGGTGTCAATCCTTCAGCGTGAGCGCAAGCACGTTCACGAGCAGTTCACTGTACGAGATGCCGACCGCACGCGCCGCCTTTGGCGGCAATGAGTGATCGGTCATGCCGGGCGCAGTGTTGACCTCCAGAAAATACGGGTTGCCATCGCTGTCAAGCATGAAGTCGGCGCGCCCCCAGCCGACGCACGCGAGGACCTCGAATGCGCGACGCGCGAGCGCCGTCAGCCGCTGCTCGTCGGCATCGCTCAATCCGCACGGAATCAGGTACTGGGTATCGTCGGCGACGTATTTCGCGTGGTAATCATAGAACTCGCCAGCCGGCACGATCCGAATCAGCGGCAACGGCAGCGAGCCAGCGATGCACGCGGTGTATTCCCCCCCACCGTCGATGCTCTTCTCCACCAGCACGACCGGATCATGCTGCGCGGCCTGCGCCAGTGCATACGGCAGGTTGTCGGCCGCTTTGACCTTGATCACCGCGACGCTCGACCCTTCGGTGGCCGGCTTGACGAACAGCGGCAACCCGAGTTTCGCGACGATCTGCTGCGCTCGCGTGTCGTAGTCCTCGCCGCGTAGCACCGTGTCGAACGGCGGCGTCGGGATCCCGAGCTGCTGCCAGATCAATTTCGTGCGGAACTTGTCCATGCCCAGCGCCGAGCCCAGCACGCCCGGGCCAGTGTAGCGGATCCCGTAGAAATCGAGCGCGCCCTGGATCTGACCATTTTCACCATATCCGCCGTGCAACGCAATGAACGCGCGCACAAACCCTTCGTCCTTGAGCGCCGACAAGGGCCGCTCCTTCGGATCGAACAAGTGCGCGTCCACGCCGGCGTCGCGCAGCCCCTGGCAGACCAGCGGGCCGGACACGAGCGACACGTCGCGCTCAGACGACTCGCCGCCATAGAGCACCGCCACCTTGCCAAACGCCTTGGGATCGATCGCGTCCATCATCACGCCCTTTGCTCCTGCGTAAGCCGCGCCGGCACACCGCCGATCGAGCCCGCCCCCATCGTCATCACGACGTCGCCGTCGGCGACCACCGCCGCCAGCGCGTCCGCAATCTCGTCGAGCGTGTTAACAAACACCGGTTCGACCCGGCCGGCCACGCGGATGGCTCGCGCCAGCGCGCGACCGTCCGCGGCCACGATCGGCGCCTCGCCGGCCGCGTAGACCTCGGTCAGCACCAGCGCATCCACCGTCGAGAGCACTTTGACAAAGTCCTCGAAACAATCGCGCGTGCGCGTATAGCGGTGTGGTTGGAACACGAGGACCAACCGCCGGTCCGGAAATGCACCGCGCGCCGCGGCAATCGTCGCGGCCATCTCGACCGGATGGTGACCATAATCGTCGATCAGCAAGTACGCGCCGCCGCGCATGAGCGGCACTTCGCCATAACGCTGGAAACGCCGGCCCACGCCGTTGAATTCGGCGAGCGCCGACTGGATATCGGCATCGGCCACCTCCAGCTCAGTCGCGATCGCGATGGCCGCGAGCGCGTTCTGCACGTTGTGCGTGCCGGGTAGGTTCAGCACGATGTCCAACGGCGCCGCGTCGGCGCGATGGACGGTGAAATGCATCCGCCCGTTGCTGGCGCGCACCTGGGTCGCACGCACGTCCGCTTCCTGCGCGAACCCATAGCGGATGGTCGGCTTGGACACGAACGGCAAAATCTCGCGCACGTTCGGATCGTCCACGCACAGCACCGCGATACCGTAAAATGGCAGCCGATGTGTGAATTCGATGAACGCCTGCTTGAGCCGGGCGAAGTCATGACCATACGTATCCAGGTGATCGGCATCGATGTTCGTGATGACTTCGATCACCGGGAACAGGTTAAGGAACGATGCATCCGACTCGTCGGCCTCGGCAACGATAAAATCGCCCGTGCCCAACCGTGCGTTCGCGCCCGCGCTGATCAGCCGCCCCCCGATGACGAAAGTCGGATCCAGCCCACCGGCCGCCAGCAAGCTGGCCACGAGACTAGTCGTCGTGGTCTTGCCATGCGTGCCGGCAATCGCGATGCCTTGCTTGAGTCGCATCAGCTCCGCGAGCATGACGGCGCGCGGCACGATCGGAATATGCCTGCGGCGTGCCTCAAGCACCTCGGGGTTGTCGGTGCGCACCGCCGTAGAGATGACAACCGCATCCGCGCCGTCGATATGCCGTGCGTCGTGACCAAACTTGACGTGGGCGCCGAGCCTGCTCAACCGGTCGGTGACAGCTGAGCGATTCAGATCCGAGCCGCTGACCTGGTAACCCAGGTTGACGAGCACTTCGGCGATGCCGCTCATCCCGGCACCGCCGATCCCGACAAAGTGAATATGCTTGACGATATGTTTCATTGCTTTCCTTGCGCCCCATGCCGCGCATGGTGCGATGCGGCTGCCACATCGCGCGTGACGAGCGACGCGCACACTTGTGCGACGCGCTCGGCGGCATCGGGCATGGCTAGTTCGCGTGCACGGGCCGCGACTCGTGCGAGCGACGCGCGCGTCTGACCGCCGATCCAGTCCGCGAGTTTCTTCGCGGACAATTCATTTTGTTGCATGATGCTCGCCGCGTGATGCGCGACGAGAAATGCCGCGTTGCTCGTCTGATGGTCGTCGACAGCGAACGGGAACGGCACGAACAGCGCAGCCACGCCTACAGCGGCGATTTCCGATACCGTCATCGCGCCGGAGCGACAAATCACGAGGTCGGCCTCGGCATAGGCGCGCGCCATGTCGTCGATGAACGGAACCAGCTCGATGCCGTCGCCCTGCGCCAGGCCCGCGTCCGCGTAATGCGCACGCAACGCTTCGATATGCTTGGCGCCGGCCTGGTGCACCACGTGTGGACGCCGCGCCGGATCGAGCAACGCCAACGCGCACGGCACCGTTTTATTGAGCGCCGCGGCGCCGAGGCTGCCGCCGACCACCAGCACGCGCAATGGACCGGTGCGCGCCGCGTACCGCGCCTGAGGCGGGGCCACCGCAGCCAGTTCCGCGCGGATCGGGTTACCGGTCCATTGCGCGCCGGGCAGCGCGTCGGGAAAGGCAACCAGTACGCGGCGCGCGAGCCTGGCTAACAGTTTGTTGGCCAGGCCCGCAATCGAATTTTGCTCGTGCAGCACCAGTGGAATGCGCGCGAGCACAGCCGTCACGCCGGCCGGAAACGTGATGTAGCCTCCCATGCCGAGCACGACGTCGGGCCGCACGCGGCCAAGCACAGCACGACTTTGCAGACACGCGCGCAGCAGGTTCAGCGGCAAGCACAGCTTTGTGACAATGCCCTTGCCGCGCACGCCGCCAAAACGCACGAACTCGACCGCGATGTCGTACTTAGGCACCAGTGTCGCTTCCATGCCTTTCGGATTGCCAAGCCATACGACCCGCCAGCCCTGCGCCTGCATCCGCTGCGCGACCGCCAGTCCGGGAAACACATGACCGCCGGTGCCGCCCGCCATGACGAGCAACGTGCGTGCGCTCATACCTTGCCTCCGCGCATCAGCACCCGGTTCTCGTAATCGACGCGCATCAGCAACGCCAGCGCCACGCAGTTGAGCAGGATGCCGGAGCCGCCGTAGCTGACTAGCGGCAGCGTTAACCCCTTGGTCGGCAACAGACCGAGGTTCACCCCCATGTTAATGAACGTCTGCGCGCCGACCCACAGGCCAATGCCTTTCGCGACCAATCCGGCGAACGTGCGATCCAGTGCGAGCGCCTGGCGGCCGATTTCGAACGCGCGCCGCACGATCCAATAAAACAGCAGAATCACAACGCCCACGCCAACAAAGCCAAGCTCCTCGCCGATCACCGCGAGAATGAAGTCGGTGTGCGCTTCAGGCAAATAGTTGAGCTTCTCGACGCTGCCGCCCAGGCCGACTCCAAACCACTCGCCGCGTCCGAATGCGATTAACGAATGGGTAAGCTGGTACGCCTTGCCTTGCGCATAGCGGTCGTCCCACGGATTCAGGTACGCAAAGATGCGCTCGCGACGCCACGGTGAGGCCCAGACCAGCATGCCAAACGTGCCAATGGCGGTCAGCGCCAGGCCGCCGAACAGCCGCCCGCTTACGCCGCCCAGGAACAACACGCCCATCGCGATCGCCGCGATCACCATGAACGCCCCCATGTCCGGCTCCAGCAGCAGCAGCGCGCCGACCACGCCGACTGCAAGCGCCATCGGCAAGAAGCCCTTCGCGAACTGGTGCATGTACTCTTGTTTGCGGACCGTATAGTTGGCCGCGTAAATCGTCACCGCCAGTTTCATGATTTCCGACGGCTGCATGTTTGTGATACCCAGTGGAATCCACCGGCGCGCGCCGTTCACGCCCTTGCCCAGGTACGGTATGAGTACGACCACCAGCAACAGCAACGCGACAAGGAAGAGACGCGGCGCGTACTTGTCCCAGGTCTTGACCGGAATGCGAAACGCCACCAGCGCGCCGAGCACACCGGTCACGAGCGACGCAACGTGCCGCACGAGAAAATGGTATGGCATATAGGCCGAGTACTTGGGCGAGTCAGGCAGCGCGATCGATGCCGAATACACCATCACGAGTCCGAGCGACAACAGCGCGATCGTTGCCCAGAGCAGCGAGTGGTCATAGTCGCGCATGCGCGAGCGCAACGGGCGGATGCCGCTGACCGCGCTGGCCAGCCCCACGCCGCGTGCCGGGGTGGCCGCACTGGCGGCGCCGATCCCGTCGCTGGGCACTGCGTAGCGGCGCCCAGCGAGCCTTGCTGCGATCCGCTGCACCCGGCTCATAGCATCCCTCCTTTGTCGGCCGCGATGTCCTCGACTTCGCTGCGGAACACCTGCGCACGCTGCGCATATCCGGAAAACATGTCCAGGCTCGCGCACGCGGGAGACAGCAGCACCGCATCCCCGGGCTGGGCGACGGCTGCCGCGGCACGCGTCGCCGCCTGCAGGCTCGGGTGCAGGGCCAGTTCGACACCGGTATCAGCCAGTGCCGCGCGCAGCGCAGGCGCGTCACGGCCGATCAACATCACAGCCCGGCACCAGCGCGCCACCGGCGCCGCAAGCGGCGCAAAATCCTGGTTCTTGCCGTCACCGCCGGCAATCAATACGATCCGCTGCGCGAGGCCATCAAGCGCGGCCACGGTCGCGCCGACGTTGGTACCCTTGCTGTCATCGACGTAGTCGACTCCGTCGATCGATCCAATCCACTCGACGCGATGCGGCTCGCCGCGGTACTCGCGCAAGCCGTGCAGCAACGCGGCGAGCGGCAGGCCGATCGACTGGGCCAAGGCAAGCGCGGCCATCGCATTCGCCGCGTTATGCAAACCACGAATGCGCAGGGCATCGACAGGCATGAGCCGCTTGACCGCGATATCGGGCGCGCAGCCGCCGCGCTTGCGACGGCGATTCGTCGCGCGTTGTTCGGATGCATCGTTGCGCTCGTATGCCTGGATAAGCCACGCAATGCCTCCATCGCGTTGGATACCGTAGTCGCCATCGTTCTGCGGCACGTTAAGTCCAAAGGTCAAATACGATGCAATGGCATCGCCAGCCGGCACGAATGCCATCACGCGCGCATCGTCGCGGTTCAATACACGCAGCGTACGCAGCCCGAAGACCCGCCCCTTTGCGGCAGCGTAGGCGTCCATTCCGCCATGCCAGTCCAGATGGTCCTGCGTGATGTTGAGGATCACCGCCGCCTCGGGTTCGAACGTGTACGATGTCTCGAGTTGGAAGCTGGACAGCTCCAGTACCCAGACGTCAGGCAGCTTCGCCGCGTCGATGGCCTCGGCCAGCTTATCCAGCATGGCCGGACTGATGTTGCCGGCCACCGCAACGCTCCTACCAGCCCGCTCGCACAGCAGCGCGGTTAGCGCCGTGGTCGTCGTCTTGCCGTTCGTGCCGGTAATCGCCAGCACCTTGGGCTGGTAGCCGTCGTTGGCCAGTGCGCGCAACGCCTGCGCAAAGAACTCGAGTTCGCCCCACACTTCAATGCCGCGCTCGCGGGCCGCGTCGATCAGCGCAGCCAGTTCCGCGCCAAGCGGCGACAAACCGGGACTGATGGCCACCAACTCGATACCGTCATCGAGCAGCGTGGGACTGAACGCACCGCTGACGAATTCGGCGTCGATACCCAGCGCTGCCAATTGCGACAGGTTCGGCGGCGCGGCGCGGGTATCGGCCACGCGCAAGCGGCAACCGTGACGCGCGCACCAGCGCGCCATCGCCAGCCCCGATTCGCCGAGCCCCAGCACGAGCGTCGTCGGGCGTTGCCGTTCTCCGAACTTCTCACCGAACATCGTTTCGTTTCCTCGGTTTCCAGTTACCGTAATTTCAGCGTGGACAGACCAAACAAGCACAGCATCAACGTGATGATCCAAAAGCGGACGACCACCTGAGTCTCCTTCCATCCAGACAACTCAAAATGGTGATGCAACGGCGCCATCTTGAAGATGCGCCGGCCCTCGCCATAGCGGCGCTTCGTGTAGCGGAACCACGTGACCTGCAACATCACCGAGACGGTCTCGGCGACGAACACGCCGCCCATGATGAACAGCACGATTTCCTGCCGCACGATCACTGCAATGGTGCCCAGCGCGCCACCGAGCGCGAGTGCGCCGACATCCCCCATGAATACCTGCGCGGGGTACGTGTTGTACCAAAGGAACGCGAGTCCCGCACCGCCCATCGCCGAGCAAAAGATGAGTAACTCGCCCGCGCCGGGAATATGCGGAAACAGCAGGTACTTCGAATAGACGGCGCTGCCCATCACATACGCGAACACGCCGAGCGCTGCCCCGACCAGCACGACCGGCATGATCACCAGTCCGTCCAGCCCGTCGGTCAAGTTCACCGCATTGCTCGAGCCGACGATCACGAAATAGGTCAACGCAATGAATCCCCAGACGCCGAGCGGATAGCTGATCGCTTTCAGGAACGGCAGGGCCAGATCGGCGCGCGCCGGCAAGCCGATTGAGAATCCGCTGCGCACCCACGCCATGAACAGATCGAACACGCGCGCGTTATTCGCCTCGGATACCGAGAACGCAAGATACACGGCGGCGAACAAGCCGATCACCGATTGCCAAAAGTACTTTTCGCGCGAGGACATGCCGCGCGGGTCCTTGTAGACGACCTTACGATAATCGTCGACCCAGCCGATCACACCGAAGCCAAAAGTGACTAGCATCACAATCCAGATGAAGCGATTGGTCAGGTCGCTCCACAACAGCGTCGACACGGCAATGCCAATCAGGATCAGCACACCGCCCATCGTCGGCGTGCCGGACTTGATTAAATGCGTCTGCGGTCCATCCTTGCGCACGGCCTGGCCCATCTTCAGCGCGGAGAGCTTGTGAATCACCGCAGGGCCGCAGACGAGTCCGATCAACAGCGCGGTGATGGTCGCCATCACCGCGCGAAACGTCAGATAGTTGATCACACGCAAATAGCTTGCATCGCTTTGCAGCCATTGCGCCAGCGCCAATAGCATTCGAGGTCCTTTCAATGCGCGCCGGTCTTAGCCGGCGCATCGGTTGTAGTGGGAAGGGTCAGAGCCTGGACCACGCGCTCCATGCGCATGAAACGCGAACCCTTAACCAGGATCGTCGCACCGGCGGCGCGCTCCGATGCGACGGCATCCTGGCGGAGCAGCGCGGAAACGAGTGCCTCGGCTGAATCGAAATGATGAGCGTGCGGGCCGAACGCGGTGCACGCAGCGCGACTCGCGTCACCGAGCGCGTACAGTGCATCGAGCCCGCGTTCGCGCGCATAGGCGCCGACTTCGCGATGAAACGCGGGACCGTTGTCGCCGACTTCTCCCATGTCGCCTATCACCAGCACGCGCGGCGCTGCACGCATGGCCAGGACGTCGATCGCCGCGCGCATCGAATCCGGATTGGAATTATAGGTATCGTCGATAACCGTCGCGCCGGCCCATGGCGTCGCTTGGGCGAGCTTGGCCTGCAGCCGTCCATTGACCGGCTCGAAGGCCTCGAGCCCGCGCCGTATCGCATCCAGTCCGACGCCGGCGGCAAGCGCGGCCGCGGTGGCAGCGAGCGCATTGCGCGCATTGTGCTCGCCGAGCGCGCGCAACGATACCTCGAGCGCGCCGGCGCGGGTCTCAATTCGCAATGCGCCGGTGTCCGCAATCGTACCCTGAACCGCCGCATCGCTATGGGCACCGGGCCGGCACAGCGCGAAGTCCACGATCGGGTTGCCGGTGGCCTCCACCCGCCAGATGCCGGCATACGGATCGTCGGCGGGGAACACCGCCGTGCCGTCCGGCGGCAGCGCATGGATCACGCTCGCGTGCTCCAGCGCTACGGCCTCGACCGTCGCCATGAACTCTTGATGCTCGCGCTGGGCATTGTTCACCAGCGCGATCGTGGGTCCGGCAATCCGGGCGAGTTGTTGCGTTTCGCCGGGATGGTTGATGCCAAGCTCGACGACCGCGAGCCGATGCTGCGGCGCGAGCCGCAACAACGTGAGCGGCACGCCGATGTCGTTGTTCAGGTTGCCTTGCGTCGCGAGCCGCTGCGCTTGACCGACGGCGGCAGCAAAAATCGACGCGATCATTTCTTTGACCGTGGTCTTGCCGTTGCTGCCGGTCACCGCAACCAGCGGCAACGCAAACCTGCGACGCCAGCCGGCCGCAAGCGCGCCGAGCGCGGCCCGTGTGTCGGTCACACGGATCGCCGGCACACGCCAGTCGCCGGGGCTACGCGACACCAATACGGCGGCCACGCCGCGCCGCGCAAGCTCCGGCAGAAAATCGTGCGCGTCGAAACGCTCGCCTTTGAGCGCGACAAACAGACTTGCCGGCCCGCAACTGCGACTGTCGGTTGAGACTTGATCGAAAGCGACCGTATCGTCGCCCAATACCGTGGCGCCGTCGATTAGTGCAGCCGCCTCGCGCAGCGTCAACCTCGTCATTGGGCTTCTCCGCGAGGTTGCGTGGCGCGCGACGCGAGCGCGAGGCGTGCATGATCCTGATCCGAAAACGGCCGCTTCTTGCCCATCACTTCCTGTGTTGCCTCATGCCCCTTGCCGGCGATCAGCACGACGTCAGCAGCGGCCGCGCCACGCACCGCCTGCAGTAACGCGCCGGCGCGATCTTCGATGGTGCGCGCGCGTGCCGGCTCGCGCATCGCACCGACGATCTGGCCGATGATGGCCAGCGGCGGCTCGCTACGCGGGTTGTCACTCGTCACGATGACGCTATCGGCGAGCCGCTCGGCAATCGCCCCCATCAGCGGCCGCTTGGTTGCATCGCGCTCGCCCCCACAGCCGAACACGCAGACGAGCTTGCCGCCCCGCTGCGTGGCGATCGGCCGCAGTGCATCGAGCGCCTTTTCCAAGGCGTCCGGCGTATGTGCGTAATCGACGACTACCAGCGGCTCGTCCATTTGCAGCCGCCCGCCGAGCTGTTGCATCCGGCCGTTGACCGGTTCCAGCCGCGTGATTTGCGACAGCGCCGTATCGAATGGCACGTCGGCGGCCAATAGCACGCCGAGAACGGCGAGCAGATTGGCGACATTGAACGTGCCGAGCGTGCTCACCTCGAGTTCGGCGTGCCCCCAGTCGGATACCACCGTGAAGGCGGTGCCGGTGGCGGTCGCGCGGATCGCCATTGCATGCAGCGAAGCGTCGCCGCGCGGCCTGGTCGAGGCGATGCCATACGAGATCGTGCGCACCCGTGTGGCCAAATGCCCGATCAACCGGCGCCCGGCCTCGTCGTCGCGATTGATGACCGCCGCGCGCAAGCCCGGCCACTCGAACAGCCGCGCCTTGGCGGCCTCGTACGACGCGAGGTCCTTGTGATAGTCGAGATGGTCCTGTGTCAGGTTAGTGAACACCGCAATGTCAAACGCGACGCCATTCACGCGCCCTTGGTGCAGTGCATGCGAGGACACTTCCATCGATACTGCGCTTGCGCCGTGCGCACGCAGCGCCGCCAGGCTGCGGTGCACCTGCGGCGCGTCGGGGGTCGTGAACCCGGTGTGCGAAAGCTGCCCCGGCAGTCCGGTGCCCAACGTGCCAACGATTGCGCAACGGGTGCCGCTGCCGCTCAGCGCGCCCGCGACCCAGTGACTGGTGGTGGTCTTGCCATTGGTGCCCGTAATGCCGACCATCAGCATGTCGCGACTGGGCTCGCCATACCACGCGCTAGCAATGTGGCCCGCAAGCTGATCGAGTTCAGGAACCTCAAGCACCGGTCCACCAGCCGGAGACTCGCCGCCGGCCTGGACCAGCACGGCCGCCGCGCCGCGCTGCAATGCATCGGCAATATACGGACGACTGTCTGCGCCGTCCACTGCATACGAGACGAA
Source organism: Burkholderia sp. b14 (assembly GCF_900156195.1). NCBI lineage: Bacteria > Pseudomonadati > Pseudomonadota > Betaproteobacteria > Burkholderiales > Burkholderiaceae > Burkholderia > Burkholderia sp. b14. Next base: position 2,146,001 of record NZ_FTPJ01000003.1, on the reverse strand, counting down.
CGCATCGCCAGCGCGCACTGCGCGACTGTCCGCCTGCAATTGCGCATGCGGCGCAAGCCGGGTGCGCAACCACGCGAGCACATCGGCCCGCGCGCGCTCGATTTGTTCGGGCGTCAGTGGCGGGCGGCTCATCGTACGGTCCTTTGCGTCGCGCTCACATTGATGATTGGCTTAGCGTCGTTGCTGACCACGAGCTGCTTGACCGGCATGTCGGGCGGCACATTCAGCGAGCGCAGCGTGTCGCCGGCAATCGCCGAGAAGACCGGACCGGAGACTTGTCCGCCGAAGTGACTGCCAGCGGTCGGCTCATCGACCGATACTGCCACTACGATGCGCGGATTCGGCATCGGCGCCATGCCGACGAACGACGCCCGATATTTACCGCGATCGTAGCCGCGTCCCACGTGCTTGTATGCAGTGCCGCTCTTGCCGCCGACGCGGTATCCCGGCACCGCCGCATCGGGCGATGTGCCGCCCGGCCGCGTGACGGTCTCCAGCATCGCGCGAACCTGCCGCGCCGTGGTGGCCGAGAACACCTGCGCGCCTTGCGGCTCGTCGCCGTTGTTGCCCCTGACCAGCGTGAGCGGAATGATGCGGCCGTCATGCGCGATCGCGGTATAGGCCCGGCCGAGCTGAAACAGCGACGCGGACAAACCGTAGCCATACGACATCGTCGCCTGCTCGATGCGACGCCAGCTCTTCCAAGGGCGCAACCGTCCAGCTGCCGCGCCGGGAAAGCCGACCTTCGGCGCCTGGCCCAGTCCGATGCTCGTATACATATTCCACATTTCCTCGGGCCGCAATTGCATCGCGATCTTTGTCGCGCCGATGTTGCTGGACTTCTGAATGACACCGCCAACGGTCAACACGCCAAAGCCGGCGTCGTCCGTGATCGTCGCGCCATCCAATGTGAAGCGGCCCCCGCCAGTATCGACTAACGTCGTCGGCGATACGCGGTGCAAATCTAGTGCGAGCGACACAGTAAACGGCTTCATGATCGAGCCGGGCTCAAACACGTCGGTCAGCACACGATTGCGCAACTGTTCGCCGGTCATGTGCGAGCGGTCATTCGGGTTGTATGTCGGATAATTGACCAGCGCGAGTACCTCGCCCGTCTTCACGTCGATGACGATCGCCGCGCCGGCCTTCGCCTTGAACCGATCTACCGCCGCCTTCAGGTTAGCGTACGCGATGTACTGGATCTTGCTGTCCAGTGACAACTCGACGTCCTGCCCATTGCGCGGCTTGACCAACTCGTCGACGTCTTCGACGATGCGCCCGATCCGGTCCTTAATCACACGGCGGCTGCCCGGCACACCGGCCAACTCCTTCTGGTCCGCCAGCTCGATGCCTTCCTGCCCCTCGTCCTCGACGTTGGTGAAGCCGATCATATGTGCAGTGATCTCGCCTTCTGGATAAAAGCGCTTGTATTCAGCACGTGCGTAGATGCCGGGGATGTCTAGTGAGGCGACCTTCTGCGCAACGTCTAATGGCACTTGCCGCTTCACGTAGACGAATGTCTTGTCCTGCGACAACTTTGCGCGCAATTCTTTCTCACCCATCGACAACAGCTGCGAGAGCTTCGTCAGCTTATCGGCGCCCAGATCGTCGGGCACCGATTCGGGAATGGCCCAGATCGCGCGCACCGGCAAGCTGGTGGCCAACACTAGCCCGTTGCGGTCCAGGATCTTGCCGCGCGTGGCCGGCAACTCGATGGTGCGTTGGTAGCGGCTTTCACCCTGCTTTTGATAAAACGCGTTGCCCGGTCCCTGGATCCAGAATGCACGCGCCGCCAGTACGACGAACGCGACGAACAGCAGAAACACGACAAGCTTGGAGCGCCACATCGGCAAGGGCACCGACAGCACCGGACTCGATGAGAACGGTACATGACGACGATGATGGGCCGAGCGCTTCATCGAGTCACTCCCGCCGTGGTGCTCGGCGACGCGGAGCCAGATGCCCCACCACCTACGTCGCTGGCCGGCGGCGTATCGGCCGGCACGCTCGCCGGGTCAACGCTCACATACTGGGTACGACCCGGCACCACCGGCTGCATTTTCAGGTCGGCGGTGGCGATACGCTCGATGCGCGAAGTCTTTGACAATGCGCTTTGCTGGTATTGCAACTGCGCATAGTCCAACTGCAGCTGATGCTCTTGCGACTGGGCGCGCTGAAGATCGATAAATACCTCGCGCTGCCGGTTCGTCGCGTTGACGACCGACAGCGCGCAGCCCAACACAACGATGAGCAGGACAATATTGAGCCGGCTCATGCCAACACCCGCTCAGCGATGCGCATCACAGCGGAGCGGGCACGCGGGTTGGCCGCCACTTCCGCCTCGCCAGCAAAGACACGCCCAAGAATGCGCAACGGCGGACTGGGCAAGTCCGCCGCGCGAATCGGCAGGCGCCGGTCCATGGCCGGCGCGCGCGCGCGCGATTGAAGGAATCGCTTGACGATGCGGTCCTCTAGCGAATGAAAGCTGATGACCACCAACCGGCCCCCCTGCTCCAACGACTCCAATGCAGTCTCAAGAACTACCGGCAGCTCCGCAAGCTCTTGATTGATGTGAATCCGTATAGCTTGAAAGGTGCGAGTGGCCGGGTCCTGGCCCTTCTCGCGGGTCTTGACGGCACGCGCCACGATCTCGGCAAGCTCACGTGTGCGCACGAGAGGCCCGAGACGCCCGGATTCCGCCCGGCGAGCAACAATCGCCTTTGCAATCTGAACAGCAAACCGTTCTTCCCCATAATCCCGTATCACCCCTATCAATTCCCGCTCGTCTACATGCGCGAGCCATTGTGCGGCGGACTCGCCGCGCGTCGGATCCATGCGCATGTCCAGTGGACCATCGTGGCGAAAGCTGAAACCTCGCGCCGGATCATCGATTTGCGGCGACGACACGCCCAGATCCAGCAATACGCCCGACACGCGCACACCGCCGCGCGCCGCCAGCACGTCGCGTAGTTGCGCGAAGCTGCCATGCACGACATCCAGCCGTGGATCGGCGATTCGGCGTGCCACCTCGATCGCCTGCGGGTCTTTGTCGAACGCAATCAACCGCGCGGCAGGCGCAAGCCGCGCGAGCACCGCGCGACTGTGGCCGCCCCGGCCGAATGTGCCATCGACATAGATCCCATCGGCGCGCGTGACCAGCGCATCGACCGCTTCTTCCAGCAGCACCGTGCGATGCTGTCCCGGCTTTTCTATTGCGGACGCCATCCGATGCTCCGCAATCAGAAAGTAAAGTTCTTTAGTGCGTCGGGCATACCTTGCGCCATCGCGGCCTGCTCCTTCGCAGCATACGTTTGCGCATCCCACAACTCGAAGTGGCTACCCATGCCGAGCAGCATCACCTCACGCTCCAGGTTCGCAGCGGCGCGCAACTCAGGCGAGACGAGCACCCGGCCCGCAGAATCCATATCGACGTCCGATGCATTACCGAGGAAGATCCGTCGCCACCAGTGCGCATCCATCGGCAACGCGGCAATCTTGTTCCGGAACACTTCCCATTCAGGCCATGGAAATAGCAACAGGCAGCCATCGGGGTGCTTGGTGATCGTTACCCGGCCCTCTGCCTGTCCTAACAGCGCTTCCCGATAACGCGACGGCACCGACATCCGGCCCTTCGCATCGAGCGTTAGCGCCGACGCCCCCTGGAACACGTCCCATCTCCCTGTCACCGACATGCGCAGCGCATGCCACCCGGACCCACCTCATCGCACAAGTCGCGCAGATAACACACAAAACTACACTTTTTCACACTGGGCCCCACTTTAGAGGAACGCCCGGCAGGGGTCAAGGGCGCAACTGCGGTTTTGCACGCGAATTCATTCGATAGAACAAAGACTTAGCGCAACCCGTTAAAGCGGGTTCCATAAAGATTTTTCAACTAAATGAAGGGATTGCCTGCGCTTTTAAAAGTAGTACGTGAGAATTCGGCACTTTTTTCACTGCGTCGCGGGGTTCGCGGGCCGGCAAAAGGTCATTTTTGCGCAACAATAGCAGCGCCACGCCGGATCGGGCGAGTTGACCCGGTAACCCGTAGGACCAACGCGATCGGCGTTGCGAGCTACCGGCCGTGTCATCACGCTCGACGTCACGGCACCCGGCCATGTCGACGCGATCAGATCGCCGGCAGTCGCACCGTGTCAACGCAATCGGCATTGGGAAGTCGCCCGCCTGCGGCCGGTCCCACGCCCGCTAGGTCCGGGCGGCGCATGCGATAGCGCTAGAGCTAGATATAGTACGCAGTACGGGTCATCACACGCGCGGCCACGCGCATCAGTGCGGTCACCGGGGCGGGAAGCTCCACACCACCAGCGTCCGACGCAGCACGCGCATGTGTAATCTCGTCTGTGCGCATCTGCATGACGATCGCACGTGACGCGTGGTCGAGCGCCGGCAGCCGGTCCAGATGGCCATCCAGGTGCTGCTCGACCTGGCGCTCCGTTTCAGCCATGAAGCCAAGGCTGACGCGATCGCCGAACCGGCCGGCGACAAAGCCGATGGCAAGCGAGCCAGCGTACCACAACGGATTGAGCAAGCTCGGCCGCGAGTTTAGTTCGCGCAACCGATGTGCGGTCCACGCCAGGTGGTCCTCCTCCTCGCGCGCAGCCCGCTCGAACGCTTGCTTCAGCCGCTCGGAGTGGGTCGCCAGCTTCTGCGCCTGATAAAGCGCCTGCGCGCATACTTCACCGACATGGTTCACTCGCATCAGCGCCGCCGCATGACTTTGCTCGGCCACCGTCATTTCACTGTCGTCGGCCACCACGTCGGGCTGCGGCACCGGCCGGCTCATTTTGGCCACCCCTGTGATCGAGCGCAAGCCACGGTCAAACTCCCCGATCAACTCGTCGAGCAACATTTCAATACTCCTTCATCCATACGTCACTATCACTGGACGCGGCACCGGGTACCCCTTGCGCGCGCCCGCGCCCGGCAACCGTCGCGTAACGGATAGCGCCGGGCTAACTTAATCGATTCCGCCATCACACCCACGCTCATAAACCATTGACATTGAAGCGATTCTTTGCAGTCATGGCCGATCAGGATAGCTACTGGCTGGCTGTTGCGTAAAAGTGACACAAGGCACCCCAAGCACGGACAAAAACCGTCTTTTTCTTGGTCGATATGAACCCTTTTGCTACATTAAGCTCTAGCTTCTCGCGAAGTTGCAAAGCAAGGAAATTATCACACTGACTTTGCCTATCAGTCAGACAATCTCTGGAGATCATTTTGATGAAAAAGTCGCTTCTCGCTCTCGCGGCATTGGGCGCTTTCTCAGGTGTTGCCCATGCGCAAAGCAGCGTGACGCTGTACGGTATCATTGACGAAGGCCTGAATTACACGAGCAACAGCGGCGGCCACACGCTATGGAACCTGTCCAGCGGCGTGATGCAAGGCAGCCGTTGGGGCCTGCGTGGCACCGAAGACCTAGGCGGTGGCTTGAAGGCGATCTTCACGTTGGAAAACGGTTTTGACGTCAACACCGGCAAGCTCGGTCAAGGCGGCCTCGAATTCGGCCGTCAAGCGTTCGTCGGTTTGTCGTCGAGCAGCTTCGGTACGGTCACGCTGGGTCGTCAATACGACTCCGTGGTCGACTACGTCGGCCCACTGGAAGCCGGTGACCAATGGGGTGGCTACATTGCCGCTCACCCGGGCGACCTGGACAACTTCAACAACACCTATCGCATCAACAACTCGATCAAGTACACGAGCCCAAACTTCGCAGGCTTGTCCTTCGGTGGCTTGTACAGCTTAGGCGGCGTGGCTGGCGACTTCTCGCGCAACCAAGCGTTCTCGCTGGGCGCCGGCTACACGAACGGCCCGTTGGTGTTGGGTGTCGGCTACTTGAACGTGCGTAACCCGAACGTCAGTTTCTTTGGCAACAGCACGTCGGGCACGATCAACGCTGGCGTGTCGAACGTGACCTCATCGGTCTACGGCGGCTACGGCTCGGCCCACACGTATCAAGTGATCGGTGCGGGCGGCGCGTACACGTTCGGCCCGGCAACGGTCGGCATCACGTACTCGAACACGAAGTTCTACAAGCTGGGCAGCACGTACGCATCGGCTTTCGCTGGCAGCACTGCGACGTTCAACAACGCCGAAATCAACTTTAAGTACCAGTTGACCCCGGCGTTGGTGCTCGGCGCAGCGTATGACTTCACGAAGGGCAGCTCGATCAACGGCCAGTCTCCTGCGAAGTACCACCAAGGCGCGCTGGGCGCGGACTACTTCCTGTCCAAGCGTACTGACGTCTACCTGATCGGTGTCTACCAGCACGCGTCAGGCAACACGGTGTCGACTTCGTCGAGCGGCGTAGACTCGGTGGCTGCGGCCACCGCCAATATCATGGGCCTGTCGCCGTCGACGACGAACAACCAAGCCACGGTTCGCGTCGGCATCCGCCACAAATTCTAATAACACGCTTTAAAACGGTTTTAACCTTTAAAGGCGCCTTCGGGTGCCTTTTTTAATGCGCTGCCACGCTGATACACGGCAGGTTCGACGTCGCAGCTAGCTCAGCGTCGGGGCCAGTTCAATGTCTCGGCGCACTCGCCGTCCCAGCAAACTTAATGTCAGAGCAGGCTTAGTGTCGAGGCGCGTCGCGCAGCTCGCGCCGCAGGATCTTGCCAACGTTTGTCTTCGGCAGTTCAGCCCTGAACTCGACCGCTTTCGGACGCTTATAGCCAGCTAGGCGCTCCCTACAGAACTCGATAACAGCCTGCTCGGTGAGCGCTGGGTCTTTTTTCACGATGAACAGCTTCACCACCTCGCCGGAATGCGGGTCCGTCACGCCCACCGCGGCGACTTCATAGACGCCCGGCATCTGCGCGACCACGTCCTCGACCTCGTTCGGATAGACATTGAAGCCCGACACCAGGATCATGTCCTTCTTGCGGTCGACGATTTTCACGTAACCACGTTCATCGATCACGCCGACGTCGCCGGACTTGAAGAAACCATCCGCCGTCATCACGCTGGCCGTCTCACCCGGGCGGTTCCAGTAGCCGGCCATGACCTGCGGGCCGCGAATGCAGATCTCGCCGGGCTGCCCCAGCGGCAACTCGTTGCCTTCGTCGTCACGGATCGACACTTCGGTGGACGGCAACGGCAAGCCGATCGTGCCTGTGTACTCGGTCGAGGTCGCCGGGTTGCACGTCACGCAAGGTGACGTCTCGGACAAACCATAGCCTTCGACGATCGGCGCACCGGTCATTTCGTACCACCGCTTCGCCACCGCCTCCTGCACGGCCATCCCTCCCGCGTTAGCTACCACCAGTTTCGAAAAGTCCAGCTTGCCGAAGTCTGGATGATTGAGCAGCACGTTGTACAGTGTATTGACTGCGGGGAACATACTGACCGCGTACCCCTTCAGCTGCTTGATCGTACCGGCAATATCGCGCGGGTTTGGAATCAATACCGCAAGCCCGCCGGTACGAATCGTCAGCAGTGCGCAGACGGTCAACGCATAAATGTGATACAGCGGAAGCGCGATCACCGTAGTCAATTGCGTGAGTTCTGCATGCGCGCTGCGCGCCGGATTAAGCCAGACTTCCGATTGCAGTACGTTCGCAACGATGTTCCGATGTAGCAGCGTCGCCCCCTTCGCGATACCCGTCGTGCCTCCGGTATATTGCAGGAAGGCGACATCATCCGGTCCTTGCTGCACGGGGCGAAACGTGCCTCGCTTGCCCTGCGCGAGCGCATCGTTGAAGCGCACCGAGCCCGGCAGCGACCAGGCCGGCACCATCTTTTTCACATGCCGCACGACCCAATTGACCAGGCAGCCCTTCACGCCCATCAGGTCGCCCATCGCTGCCACAATAACGTGGTTGACATCGGTGTTGGGCACGACCGCCTGCAGCGTCGTCGCAAAATTCTCGAGTAGGATGATTGCCTGTGCGCCACTGTCGCGCAGCTGGTGTTCAAGCTCGCGCGGCGTGTATAGCGGATTGACGTTGACCATGACATATCCGGCCCGCAACACGGCAGCAATTGCAACGGGATACTGCAGTACGTTTGGCATCATCACTGCGACGCGAGCGCCCTGAGTCAGACCCTTGCATTGCAAATAGGCGGCCAATGCCCGCGACAGCCGGTCCAGTTCCCCATAGGTCAACACCTGCCCCATGCAGGCAAACGCTGGCCGCTCAGCAAATTTGCCAAAGCTCTCCTCGAGCAGCAGCGTCACCGACGCATAGATCGACGGATCGATATCCGCTGGCACGCCGGCGGGATACGATTTAAGCCAGATGCGTTCCATGCGGCACCTCCTCCGATTGATTTCGAATGATCGTGCTAAAAATGGCATGCTAGCCGCAACGGCGTTCTCGGACAATCGCTTTAGATGGTCTCCTCGGCCGGCATTGCCCCTTTCAGCCGGCATTAAACGTGCAGTCGGTGTTGGCCGTGCAGGAAGCATTGATTGTTCAAGCGGCTTCGAACTGGACCAGGCAGTCGTAGAGCGCCTGCACCGCGGCCCGAGCCGGTCAATCGCTGGCGGGTCACTCGTTGACGTTGCGGCCATCCGGGGCCAGTTTCCTCTACCGTATCGACAAGCCAACCGCCCCTTGATCGCGTGCGCGATCCGTGACCGTGACTCGCTCAGTCATCGCGCCACGGTCGTCGAAGATGCACGCCATTATGCCGTTTGCGATGCCTCGTGCAGCGGATTTCAGATGCCTGCTTGCTGCCAATCGCGCAGCCGACGCCGATGACTCATGCCCGAGCCGCCCCCCGTTTTCTGCGCAAGCATTTCCCAGGCAATGCCAATATGCGACACGAACAGAATGCCGGTCAACACGGCGTGATTGTCGAGCAGCTTTCGATGGCGTAGCGCGCCCAGCACGAATACCGAATATCGCCTTACATCCGATTCTGCAACGTCAGTGCCGCATTGCAGAATGCGTGAACTGCTAAGGAGGACCTATCACCATTGGAATCCTCCTGACGCAACGGCCCCCAAATAACCGCGACCGTTCGCGTTTGCGGCGAGCTTGAAAACCCAGCGATTATTCGGCGTGACGTGCGATATGCCAAGCGCAGCGCCATACTGGCCGCGGTATGTTGCACCCGCAAACGCCGCCAGACTCTTCCCGGGTAACGTCGGTTGTGGCAATCCCGCCACCGCCATTGCCGCTGCAATGCCTGCTGACGCGTCACGATCGACACGCGCAACGGCTTCGTCTAACTGAGCTTTGTTGACTGCATCGGTCGGTTCAGTGCCGCGTGCGACATGCGTGATCTTGCGCTCCTGGCCAGGCGTGCCGACTGATACGCGGGTTTCGTCGACACTAATACCGAGTTGCTCGGTCATGACCGACGGCAACTCTGCCGCGATCGCCTCGCGCAACCACCCATGAAGCACGTCTTGTTCGGGAGCGGCGTCACGTGACGTAGCGGCTGCCGTACTTGGGCTGGGCCATGTCAAGGACGTCATTTTTGTCGGCTCAGAGTTTGGAGGTTGATCGGCCTGCACACTATTCGAAACACTTGAGGAATTGCTGGCGACCGGTTCAGGGATATTCTCGCCTACTTGAGACTGCTTTTCATTATCCGTCTTCGCCATTACAGCGGCTTGACTGACAGAAATCGGATCTGCACCGGCATCGCTCATCGTTGACGTGCTGCTTCGAGGCAAAGCCGGGCGTTCCGCCAGCACCTGCCCAACCGCCATCTCCCTTGACGGGGCTGGGCCGCTTTGCCATATACCGCCCTCCAAGCCTGCTGCATCCAAACCGTCCGATCTGCGTCGGTCTTCACTGCTGGATCGTAACCGCTTCGCCACCTGGGGCTGCTGATGCAGCAACACTGCCGATTTGGATCTTCCCCTGTTGCCCGGCGCAGCATCTCGCACCTTCTCAGCCACTGTCTGCTGCGCGGCAAGGGACGAACTGGCCTCCGGGTTCTGGGCCAAGGGCTGAGTGCGGGGCTCGTCAGCGGACTGTGTTGACCTACTGCCGATACTGGCACCGGCATCGCTCATCGTTGACATGCTGCTTCGGCGCGAGGCCGAGTGTACCGACGTTGTGGCGATCGCATCTTGGCCGGCTGGCTGCGCCTGCTGCGACAACTCTGCCGAGTCAGATCCACCCCTGTTGCCTGGTGCAACGCCTTGCACCTTGTCAGCTGCTGTCAAGGCAGGGGACAAACTGGCCTCCAGAGCCTGAAGTTGAGTGCGGGGCTCGTCAGCGGACCTACTATCGATACTGGCACCGGCATCGCTCATTGTTGACGTGCTGCTTCGGCGCGAGGCCGAGTGTGCCAACGTTGTGGCGCTCGCATCATGGCCGGCTGGCTGCGTCTGCTGCAGCGACTCTGCCCCGTCAGATCCGCCACTATTGCCCGGTGCAACGTCTCGCACCTTCTCAGCCGCTGTCTGCTGCGCAGCAAAGGACAAACTGGCCTCCGGGGTCTGGGCTAGAAGCTGAGTGCGGATCTCGTCAGCGGACTGTGTTGGCTTACTGTCGACGCGGGCACCGGCATCACTCATCGTTGACGCGCTGCTTCGAGGCAAGGCCGGGTGTTCCGCCAGCACCTGCCCAACCTCCATCTCCCTTGACGAGGCTGGGCCGCTTTGCCATATACCGTCCTCCAAGCCTGCTGCATCCAGGCCGTCCGATCTGCGTCGGTCTTCACTGCTGGATCGTAACCGCTTCGCCACCTGGGGCTGCTGATGCAGCAACACTGCCGATTTGGATCTTCCCCTGCTGCCCAGCGCAGCATCTCGCACCTTTTCAGCCGCTGTCTGCTGCACGGCAAGGGACGAATTGGTCTGCGGAGTCTGGACCAAGGGCTGAGTGCGGGACTCGTCAGCGGACTGTGTTGGCTTACTGTCGACACGGGCACCGGCATCGCTCATCATTGACGCGCTGCTTCGAGGCAAAGCCGGGTGCTCCGCCAGCACCTGCTCAACCCCCATCTCCCTTGACGGGGCTGGGCCGCTTTGCCATATACCGCCCTCCAAGCCTGCTGCATCCAAACCGTCCGATCTGCGTCGGTCTTCACTGCTGGATCGTAACCGCTTCGCCACCTGGGGCTGCTGATGCAGCAACACTGCCGATTTGGATCTTCCCCTGTTGCCCGGCGCAGCATCTCGCACCTTCTCAGCCACTGTCTGCTGCGCGGCAAGGGACGAACTGGCCTCCGGGGTCTGGGCCAAGGGCTGAGTGCGGGTCTCGCCAGCGGACTGTGTTGGCTTACTGTCGACACGGGCACCGGCATCGCTCATCGTTGATGCGCTGCTTCGGTGCGAGGCCGGGTGTGCTGCCGACATTGTGGCGCTCGCATCATGGCCGGCTGGCTGCACCTGCTGCGGCAACTCTGCCGAGTCAGATCCACCCCTGTTATCTGGTGCAACGCCTTGCACCTTGTCAGCTGCTGTCAAGACAGGGGATAAACTGGCCTCTGAGGTCTGAGTTTTTGCCGGCTCAGAGTTTGGATATTGATCGGCCTGCCCACTATTCGAAACACTTGAGGAATTGCTGACAACCGGTTCAGGGATGTTCTCGCCTACTTGAGACTGCTTTTCATTATCCGTCTTCACCATTACAGCGGCTCGACTGACAGAAGCCGGATCTGCACCGGCATCGCTCATCGTTGACGTGCTGCTTCGAGGCAAGGCCGGGTGTTCCGCCGGCACCTGCCCAACCCCCATCTCCCTTGACGGGGCTGGGCCGCTTTGCCATCCATCGTCATCCCTGCCCACAATATACGGTTCCACAGGCTCATACGGAGCCAACGCCCTCTGTCCTTTGCTTCCACTCTCAAAGGCGGAACTATTCTTTCCGAGAATTGGAGTATGCGTATTGCCACTTGCATCACGCAACACAGCAACCTTGTTAGCTACGACGTTAACGTCTGTGCCGGAAATAGTGATCGGCGGCACATTGGTAAACGACGATTGAGACCAGGCCAATTCGTGCGCCCCTACCTGTTGCGCGCCATCCGGATTCCCGTCGTCAGACGTGTCCACAGGAACGAACAACGGCGTATCAGCTTGCAAACGGCGTTGTTCCAACCCGGGCGCTAATACTGGTAGCGACCGAGACCGCTGGCGTACCCGGTTAGCTCCTTGCATGCTAGATAACGGCGCATGACTGTCGTCGGCATGGTCCTTTCCCGTATGCGATGGGTGCAACCCTCCCCCGTCGATTTGATTAGCTGCGTCCTTCTGCGGGCTACTGGGCTTTACATTGTCATTTTGTAGGTCCATGGCCGATAGCGGTTCATTTTTCGGTCGCTTCCTTTTCGCCAAACGGCCTGTCTCCCTTGGCGAAGACTCACTGGGCAAACTTATTGGGACCGACTGAGACCTCTCGCGCCGTCGTTTTTCTCTTTGTACGCCAACATCCGTTGGTGTTCCAGCCGTCACGTTCAGTCGCTGTTTCAACTCCCATCCCGGAGTCAGCTTATCTTGCGTATCCGAACCGAGCGTGGATGGCTTCATCCCCCTTGACGGAGCTGGGCCGCTTTGCCATCCATCGTCATCCCTGCCCACAATATACGGTTCCACAGGCTCATACGGAGCCAACGCCCTCTGTCCTTTGCTTCCACTCTCAAAGGCGGAACTATTCTTTCCGAGAATTGGAGTATGCGTATTGCCACTTGCATCACGCAACACAGCAACCTTGTTAGCTACGACGTTAACGTCTGTGCCGGAAATAGTGATCGGCGGCACATTGGTAAACGACGATTGAGACCAGGCCAATTCGTGCGCCCCTACCTGTTGCGCGCCATCCGGATTCCCGTCGTCAGACGTGTCCACAGGAACGAACAACGGCGTATCAGCTTGCAAACGGCGTTGTTCCAACCCGGGCGCTAATACTGGTAGCGACCGAGACCGCTGGCGTACCCGGTTAGCTCCTTGCATGCTAGATAACGGCGCATGACTGTCGTCGGCATGGTCCTTTCCCGTATGCGATGGGTGCAACCCTCCCCCGTCGATTTGATTAGCTGCGTCCTTCTGCGGGCTACTGGGCTTTACATTGTCATTTTGTAGGTCCATGGCCGATAGCGGTTCATTTTTCGGTCGCTTCCTTTTCGCCAAACGGCCTGTCTCCCTTGGCGAAGACTCACTGGGCAAACTTATTGGGACCGACTGAGACCTCTCGCGCCGTCGTTTTTCTCTTTGTACGCCAACATCCGTTGGTGTTCCAGCCGTCACGTTCAGTCGCTGTTTCAACTCCCATCCCGGAGTCAGCTTATCTTGCGTATCCGAACCAAGCGTGGACGGCTTCATCCCTAATCGCGATGCCCGCACCTTCGGTTGGCTCACCCCTTCATCGTACGAGACGATTTCGTCCATCGGTGCGTCTTGCAGATCGGCTGGCTTCACATCCCAACGCGAGGGTTTTTTCTGTCCCTTCGGCTGGCTCAACCGCTCATCGTACGAAGCGGTTTCGTCCATCGGTGCGTCTTGCAGACCGGCCGGCTTCACATCCCAACGCGATGGTTTTTTCTGCCCCTTCGGCTGGCTCAACCGCTCATCGTACGAAGCGGTTTCGTCCATCGGTGCGTCTTGCAGACCGGCCGGCTTCACATCCCAACGCGATGGTTTTTTCTGCCCCTTCGGCTGGCTCAACCGCTCATCGCACGAAGCGGTTTCGTCCATCGGTGCGCCTTGCAGATCGGCTGGCTTCACATCCCAACGCGAGGGTTTTTTCTGCCCCTTCGGCTGGCTCAACCGCTCATCGTAAGAGGCGGTTTCGTCCATCGGTGCGTCTTGCAGACCGGCCGGCTTCACATCCCAACGCGAGGGTTTTTTCTGTCCCTTCGGCTGGCTCAACCGCTCATCGTACGAAGCGGTTTCGTCCATCGGTGCGTCTTGCAGATCGGCTGGCTTCACATCCCAACGCGAGGGTTTTTTCTGTCCCTTCGGCTGGCTCAACCGCTCATCGTACGAAGCGGTTTCGTCCATCGGTGCGTCTTGCAGATCGGCTGGCTTCACATCCCAACGCGAGGGTTTTTTCTGTCCCTTCGGCTGGCTCAACCGCTCATCGTAAGAGGCGGTTTCGTCCATCGGTGCGTCTTGCAGACCGGCTGGCTTCACATCCCAGCGCGAGGGTTTTTTCTGTCCCTTCGGCTGGCTCAACCGCTCATCGTACGAAGCGGTTTCGTCCATCGGTGCGTCTTGCAGACCGGCCGGCTTCACATCCCAACGCGAGGGTTTTTTCTGTCCCTTCGGCTGGCTCAACCGCTCATCGTACGAAGCGGTTTCGTCCATCGGTGCGTCTTGCAGACCGGCCGGCTTCACATCCCAACGCGAGGGTTTTTTCTGTCCCTTCGGCTGGCTCAACCGCTCATCGCACGAAGCGGTTTCGTCCATCGGTGCGTCTTGCAGATCGGCTGGCTTCACATCCCAACGCGAGGGTTTTTTCTGTCCCTTCGGCTGGCTCAACCGCTCATCGTAAGAGGCGGTTTCGTCCATCGGTGCGTCTTGCAGACCGGCCGGCTTCACATCCCAACGCGAGGGTTTTTTCTGTCCCTTCGGCTGGCTCAACCGCTCATCGTACGAAGCGGTTTCGTCCATCGGTGCGTCTTGCAGACCGGCCGGCTTCACATCCCAACGCGAGGGTTTTTTCTGCCCCTTCGGCTGGCTCAACCGCTCATCGTACGAAGCGGTTTCGTCCATCGGTGCGTCTTGCAGATCGGCTGGCTTCACATCCCAACGCGATGGTTTTTTATGCCCCTTCGGCTGGCTCAACCGCTCATCGTAAGAGGCGGTTTCGTCCATCGGTGCGTCTTGCAGATCGGCTGGCTTCACATCCCAGCGCGAGGGTTTTTTCTGTCCCTTCGGCTGGCTCAACCGCTCATCGTAAGAGGCGGTTTCGTCCATCGGTGCGTCTTGCAGACCGGCCGGCTTCACATCCCAACGCGAGGGTTTTTTCTGTCCCTTCGGCTGGCTCAACCGCTCATCGTACGAAGCGGTTTCGTCCATCGGTGCGTCTTGCAGATCGGCTGGCTTCACATCCCAACGCGAGGGTTTTTTCTGTCCCTTCGGCTGGCTCAACCGCTCATCGTACAAAGCGGTTTCGTCCATCGGTGCGTCTTGCAGATCGGCTGGCTTCACATCCCAACGCGAGGGTTTTTTATGCCCCTGCGGCTGGCTCAACCGCTCATCGTACAAAGCGGTTTCGTCCATCGGTGCGTCTTGCAGATCGGCTGGCTTCACATCCCAACGCGATGGTTTTTTATGCCCCTGCGGCTGGCTCAACCGCCCATCGTACGAGGCGGTTTCGTCCATCGGCGTATCTTGCGTATCGGACCCGACTATGGTTGATCTCGCATCATCGGAAATTAGCAATGCGGCAATAGCCCCAAGCACACACAACTTCCTTGATAAAGCGAACCTGAGGTAGTTGGAGCGGCGAGCGAACGGAGCACTATAAACTGCTACTGACGCTGCATTAAGAATCCGCATTAAGTCTCTTATCATTCGCCAAGTGCTAGTCAGATGGGGTAAGACATGAACAGTACGCGTAGACCCGTTCCTATGCAATCAGGCGCGAAGTTTGATGCGGAATTTAAAAGGAGTACGTCGGCTCGCCAATATGCAGATAAAAAGACTTAGTGTCGTAGCAATATCAAAGGACACCCTGACACCGTAACCATTAACTCAATTAACGTATTCAAATTTGTTCGACGGCGGTCCGTAGCGCACCGCCTAGTTAGTGACCAGGAAACGCAAAGCCTGGCAATCCAACGCAACATTAAATGAATGTGCTACCGTCTATTCGCCGCACCACTAGCAACAATGCAGCAATAACACCGTCCGGTTCCTGCTGCAACTTTTCACGGCCGGCATGACCGGTGCGCCGCTCGATGATTTGAAGGACTTGCGAAGGACGCTGCGGGTACTAAAATCTCTAACACAATGAGTCGCTAGAACTGTCAACCCGCATCGTGTTCAGTTAACCGCACTGTTGTTTTGCTGGCAAGGAGGTCACGGCTAAGCTGATAGTTGAAGCTGACGCATGAGTACTCACCCTTGCGGTTTGTGTCTTTGCAGTAAACCACCTTCGTTTTCTGCGGATGGGGAACAAGACCGCACGAGCGCAGTCGCGCATCCAGACGTGCCTATAGCGCTCGCGCCTGTCGTTCGGTGCGGGAACCCGTCGTACACGAGCACTTTTAGGCGCGTCGAGTGACGGTTGGCAAACAGGTACGCGTGATGCGACCGTACTGCGCCGGACACTTTGACTACCCTCTCTGCCGGCCCCCCCACTCGGGGCAGGCGGTGCTCGAGTGCGGGTTGAGCCAGCGAGGTAGGCGGAGCCGGGGGGCGTTCGCCACAGCCCAACGCCCGCTTCGGGGAGGGAAGCGGGCGTTGGGGGGGCAAGGGGGGAGCCTGACGATTACCTACTTTCACACGGGCAATCCGCACTATCATCGGCGTGGAGTCGTTTCACGGTCCTGTTCGGGATGGGCAGGGGTGGGACCGACTCGCTATGGTCATCAGGCAAAAGGGGGATGCTGTCGCGCGGCGGGGCGCGCCAGCGAATCTGGAACAAGAAGCAGCCGGTAGGATTATGTCGTCGAGGACGGCACAACGGTAAAACGGACCAGTTATAGGATCAAGCCTTACGGGCCATTAGTATCGGTTAGCTGAGCGCATTACTGCGCGTACACACCCGACCTATCAACGTCCTGGTCTTGAACGACCCTTCAAGGGGATCGCGTCCCCGGGGAAGTCTCATCTTGAGGCGAGTTTCCCGCTTAGATGCTTTCAGCGGTTATCTCTTCCGAACATAGCTACCCGGCGATGCCACTGGCGTGACAACCGGTACACCAGAGGTTCGTCCACTCCGGTCCTCTCGTACTAGGAGCAGGCCCCCTCAAACTTCCAACGCCCACGGCAGATAGGGACCAAACTGTCTCACGACGTTTTAAACCCAGCTCACGTACCTCTTTAAATGGCGAACAGCCATACCCTTGGGACCGGCTACAGCCCCAGGATGAGATGAGCCGACATCGAGGTGCCAAACACCGCCGTCGATATGAACTCTTGGGCGGTATCAGCCTGTTATCCCCAGAGTACCTTTTATCCGTTGAGCGATGGCCCTTCCATACAGAACCACCGGATCACTATGACCTGCTTTCGCACCTGCTCGACTTGTCGGTCTCGCAGTTAAGCACGCTTATGCCATTGCACTATCAGCACGATTTCCGACCGTACCTAGCGTACCTTCGTACTCCTCCGTTACGCTTTGGGAGGAGACCGCCCCAGTCAAACTGCCTACCATGCACGGTCCCCGTGCCCGATTCAGGGCACTAGGTTAGAACCTCAAACAAACCAGGGTGGTATTTCAAGGACGGCTCCACGCAAACTAGCGTTCGCGCTTCTAAGCCTCCCACCTATCCTACACAGATCGGTTCAAAGTCCAATGCAAAGCTACAGTAAAGGTTCATGGGGTCTTTCCGTCTAGCCGCGGGTAGATTGCATCATCACAAACACTTCAACTTCGCTGAGTCTCGGGAGGAGACAGTGTGGCCATCGTTACGCCATTCGTGCAGGTCGGAACTTACCCGACAAGGAATTTCGCTACCTTAGGACCGTTATAGTTACGGCCGCCGTTTACCGGGACTTCAATCAAGGGCTTGCACCCCATCATTTAATCTTCCGGCACCGGGCAGGCGTCACACCCTATACGTCCACTTTCGTGTTTGCAGAGTGCTGTGTTTTTATTAAACAGTCGCAGCCACCAGTTTATTGCAACCCCTTCACCCTTCTGGCGCGAGCCAGTCAAGCTAGCAGGGCGTACCTTATCCCGAAGTTACGGTACCAATTTGCCGAGTTCCTTCTCCCGAGTTCTCTCAAGCGCCTTAGAATACTCATCTCGCCCACCTGTGTCGGTTTGCGGTACGGTCTCGTTAGACTGAAGCTTAGAGGCTTTTCTTGGGACCCCTTCCGATTGCTTCGCAGCTTAACGCCGCTCGCCCCACACCCTTGAATTGCGCGCCCGGATTTGCCAAAGCGCCTTCTCCAATGCAGGGACCGGGATTTCCGACACCCGGACAACCTTCCGCGATCCGTCCCCCCATCGCATCTAACGACGGTGCAGGAATATTAACCTGCTTCCCATCAGCTACGCATTTCTGCCTCGCCTTAGGGGCCGACTCACCCTACGCCGATGAACGTTGCGTAGGAAACCTTGGGCTTACGGCGAGGGGGCCTTTCACCCCCTTTATCGCTACTCATGTCAGCATTCGCACTTCCGATACCTCCAGCACACTTCTCAATGCACCTTCGCAGGCTTACGGAACGCTCTCCTACCATGCGCACTTAGCGTGCGCATCCGCAGCTTCGGTAACTGGCTTAGCCCCGTTACATCTTCCGCGCAGGACGACTCGATCAGTGAGCTATTACGCTTTCTTTAAAGGGTGGCTGCTTCTAAGCCAACCTCCTGACTGTTTTCGCCTTCCCACTTCGTTTCCCACTTAGCCAATTTTAGGGACCTTAGCTGGCGGTCTGGGTTGTTTCCCTCTTGACGTCGGACGTTAGCACCCGGCGTCTGTCTCCCGTGATTGCACTCTTCGGTATTCGGAGTTTGCTATGGCGAGGTAATCCGCAATGGACCCCCCAACCATGACAGTGCTCTACCCCCGAAGGTGAGACACGAGGCACTACCTAAATAGTTTTCGGAGAGAACCAGCTATTTCCAAGTTTGTTTAGCCTTTCACCCCTATCCACAGCTCATCCCCTAACTTTTCAACGTTAGTGGGTTCGGTCCTCCAGTACGTGTTACCGCACCTTCAACCTGGCCATGGATAGATCACTTGGTTTCGGGTCTACGCCCAGCAACTGTTCGCCCTATTCGGACTCGCTTTCGCTACGCCTGCCCTATCCGGTTAAGCTCGCTACTGAACGTAAGTCGCTGACCCATTATACAAAAGGTACGCCGTCACCCCTTGCGAGGCTCCGACTGTTTGTATGCATGCGGTTTCAGGATCTATTTCACTCCCCTCCCGGGGTTCTTTTCGCCTTTCCCTCACGGTACTGGTTCACTATCGGTCGATCACGAGTATTTAGCCTTGGAGGATGGTCCCCCCATCTTCAGACAGGATTTCACGTGTCCCGCCCTACTTGTCGTACCCCTAGTTCCACATCTGAGTTTTCGCCTACAGGGCTATCACCTGCTACGGCCGCCCTTTCCAGAGCGTTCGGCTAACTTAGAGGCTAAATGGTACAGGCTGATCCCATTTCGCTCGCCACTACTTTGGGAATCTCGGTTGATTTCTCTTCCTGCGGCTACTTAGATGTTTCAGTTCGCCGCGTTCGCTTCACATGACCTATGGATTCAGTCACGGATGACCCATACGGGCCGGGTTGCCCCATTCGGACATCTGCGGATCAAAGCTCGTTTGCCAGCTCCCCGCAGCTTTTCGCAGGCTACCGCGTCCTTCTTCGCCTGTGATCGCCAAGGCATCCACCACATGCACTTGTTCGCTTGACCCTATAACAAGTCCGTCTTGCAACGCACCGGCTATAGGTTGAGTTTTCGCGTTGTGCCGTATCTTCCAAGCGTCTTTTCAGATCACTCAAAACAATACTTTCAATCACTACCCGTCTATCTTCTGCGCCCATCTCAAGACGCGTCCAATAGACATTACTGCTTCTTTTTCCAGATTGTTAAAGAACGTCACAGCCATACCGCACTGCTTGACCCACGGGTCAATCGCCAACACTCCGTTTGGGAGCGCTCGCGATTGAGCAGTGGTGGAGGCAGACGGGATCGAACCGACGACCCCCTGCTTGCAAAGCAGGTGCTCTCCCAGCTGAGCTATGCCCCCCTTGGGTTCGGGCCGCGCTGCGCGCAGCGCTCGTGGCGCACACCAGACTCGCGTGGTGGGTCTGGTTGGATTCGAACCAACGACCCCCGCCTTATCAAGACGGTGCTCTAACCGACTGAGCTACAGACCCTTCGTCTGTCCCTGTGACTTTCACAGCCGATAAGCGTGAGTACTTGAAGCGCAGACTTCTTGCTCCAGAAAGGAGGTGATCCAGCCGCACCTTCCGATACGGCTACCTTGTTACGACTTCACCCCAGTCATGAATCCTACCGTGGTGACCGTCCTCCTTGCGGTTAGACTAGCCACTTCTGGTAAAACCCACTCCCATGGTGTGACGGGCGGTGTGTACAAGACCCGGGAACGTATTCACCGCGACATGCTGATCCGCGATTACTAGCGATTCCAGCTTCATGCAGTCGAGTTGCAGACTGCAATCCGGACTACGATCGGTTTTTTGGGATTAGCTCCCCCTCGCGGGTTGGCAACCCTCTGTTCCGACCATTGTATGACGTGTGAAGCCCTACCCATAAGGGCCATGAGGACTTGACGTCATCCCCACCTTCCTCCGGTTTGTCACCGGCAGTCTCCCTAGAGTGCTCTTGCGTAGCAACTAAGGACAAGGGTTGCGCTCGTTGCGGGACTTAACCCAACATCTCACGACACGAGCTGACGACAGCCATGCAGCACCTGTGCGCCGGTTCTCTTTCGAGCACCCCCACCTCTCAGCAGGGTTCCGACCATGTCAAGGGTAGGTAAGGTTTTTCGCGTTGCATCGAATTAATCCACATCATCCACCGCTTGTGCGGGTCCCCGTCAATTCCTTTGAGTTTTAATCTTGCGACCGTACTCCCCAGGCGGTCAACTTCACGCGTTAGCTACGTTACTAAGGAAATGAATCCCCAACAACTAGTTGACATCGTTTAGGGCGTGGACTACCAGGGTATCTAATCCTGTTTGCTCCCCACGCTTTCGTGCATGAGCGTCAGTATTGGCCCAGGAGGCTGCCTTCGCCATCGGTATTCCTCCACATCTCTACGCATTTCACTGCTACACGTGGAATTCTACCTCCCTCTGCCATACTCTAGCCTGCCAGTCACCAATGCAGTTCCCAGGTTGAGCCCGGGGATTTCACATCGGTCTTAGCAAACCGCCTGCGCACGCTTTACGCCCAGTAATTCCGATTAACGCTCGCACCCTACGTATTACCGCGGCTGCTGGCACGTAGTTAGCCGGTGCTTATTCTTCCGGTACCGTCATCCAACCTAGTTATTCGCCAGGCCGTTTTCTTTCCGGACAAAAGTGCTTTACAACCCGAAGGCCTTCTTCACACACGCGGCATTGCTGGATCAGGGTTGCCCCCATTGTCCAAAATTCCCCACTGCTGCCTCCCGTAGGAGTCTGGGCCGTGTCTCAGTCCCAGTGTGGCTGGTCGTCCTCTCAGACCAGCTACAGATCGTCGCCTTGGTAGGCCTTTACCCTACCAACTAGCTAATCTGCCATCGGCCGCCCCTTGAGCGCGAGGCCCTTGCGGGTCCCCCGCTTTCCTCCTCAGAGCGTATGCGGTATTAATCCGGCTTTCGCCGGGCTATCCCCCACTCTAGGACACGTTCCGATGTCTTACTCACCCGTTCGCCACTCGCCGCCAGGCCGAAGCCCGCGCTGCCGTCCGACTTGCATGTGTAAGGCATGCCGCCAGCGTTCAATCTGAGCCAGGATCAAACTCTTCAGTTCAAACCTGTTACTTGTTCGGGCCCCAAAGGACCCTGTCGCTCAACTCAAAACGTTGACAGGTTTCGATTCTCTCAAAACCTACCTTCATTTCGTATGAGACTTAATGATTCTTTCGCATCGCCCCACCCGGCTTTTACCACCCGGGCGCAGCACGCCTGCACCATCAAGTACCCACACTTATCGGCTGTTACTTGTTAAAGAGCATCGCAACCGCTTCGCCTCAACCTAGCCGGCCTCGGCCCCCGCATCGCGTCGCTGCATCAGCAGCAGAGAAACGAGATTATGAAGATTTCTCGTCGCAGCGTCAAGAAGTTTTTGAAAACTTTTTCCACCACAGTGATTCGAGAAGATCCTACTCACCCGCCCCACTTTCGCGCAACGGCATCCGCAGCGCGAAAAATAAGATTTTAGCGACCCATCACCTTCAACGCAAGTCCGTTTTCAACGATGCTTGAAGACAGGCTTGCGCTTCTCGACAAACGCCGCCATCCCTTCCTTCTGGTCCTCGGTGGCAAACAGCGAGTGGAACAGCCGGCGCTCGAAATGCACACCCTCGGTAAGCAAGGTCTCGTACGATTGATTGATCGATTCCTTAATCATCATCACCGAAGGCAGCGAATATTCAGCAATCGCAGCCGCCGTGCTAAGCGCTTCGTCTAACAGCTTGCCTACCGCGACTACGCGAGATACCAGTCCCGCGCGCTCCGCTTCGTGTACATCCATGAACCGCCCGGTCAAGCACAGGTCCATCGCTTTGGCCTTAGAGATCGCACGCGGCAAGCGCTGCGTGCCACCGGCGCCCGGCATGACCCCGAGCTTGACCTCCGGCAGACCGAACCGCGCGGTGTCGGCCGCGATGATAATGTCGCACATCATCGCCAGTTCGCATCCGCCGCCCAGCGCCAAGCCCGCCACTGCGGCGATCACCGGTTTGCGCACCGCACGCACCGCCTCCCAGTTGCGCGTAATGTAGTTCCCTTTGTAAACATCCATATAGGTGTACTTCGCCATCATTCCGATGTCCGCGCCGGCGGCAAATGCCTTTTCACTGCCCGTCACCACGATCGCGCCGATCTGCTCGTCGTCGTCGAACGCCTTGAGCGCCGCGCCCAACTCGTCCATCAGCGCGTCGTTCAGTGCATTGAGCACCTTCGGGCGGTGCAGCGTGATCAGCCCGACCCGTCCGCTTGTGTCGACCAGGATGTTTTCGAATGTCATGAATGCTCCATTGGCAAGGGGACCCGCGAAAAAACGCCGCGCAATCCGAAAAGAATGCTACCATTTTCCAACCAACCGGTCGGTTTATTTATCCGTCTCCGCCTCAATTTTCCGACGACTCGCCATGACACATCCGCTGTTTGTGAAGCATGAATCGACGTTGACACAGGCACTTCAGGCACAGGAAACGCGCGGCTACTGGAGTCCGTTCCCCGAGATGCCCAGCCCCAAGGTGTACGGGGAAACGGCGAACGCGGACGGTGAGCAATCGTTCAAAGCGCTTTTGAACCAAACGTTCGATTTGGATCAGCCCCGCAATGGACTGGTAGGCCAGGAGCACTCGCCGTTCGGCTTCGCTTTGGGCGTGCGCTATCCGAAAGCCGATCCGGACTCGCTATTCGTCGCCGTGGCGCGCGCGCAGCAACCATGGCAGCGTGCGGGCCGCGACACGTGGGTGGGCGTGAGCCTGGAGATTCTGCAGCGGCTGAACCGGGCGAGCTTCGAGATTGCCTACAGCGTGATGCATACAACCGGACAGGCATTCATGATGGCGTTCCAGGCCGGCGGGCCGCATGCGCAGGACCGCGCGCTCGAGGCCATCGCATGCGCATGGGACCAGTTGCGGCGCATCCCGGCCCAAGCTTACTGGGAAAAACCCCAAGGCAAGAACCCGCCGCTGGCAATGGAAAAGCACTTTACGATCGTGCCGCGCGGCATCGGCCTGGTGCTGGGCTGTTGTACTTTTCCGACATGGAACAGTTATCCGGGACTATTCGCCGATCTTGCGACTGGCAACGCGGTGGTCGTCAAGCCCCATCCTGGCGCGATCCTGCCGCTGGCGATCACCGTACGTATCGCGCGCGACGTGCTGCGCGAGGCCGGCTTCGATCCGAACGTCGTTACGCTGTTGGCAACGGATCCGGATGACGGCACGCTCGTGCAGCAGCTCGCCACGCGCCCCGATGTCCGACTGATCGATTTCACGGGCAGCACGCACAACGGCAATTGGCTCGAGCGCAACGCGACCCAGGCCCACGTGTATACCGAGAAGGCGGGCGTGAACCAGATTGTCATCGACTCGGTCGATGACATCAAGGCAGCCGCACGCAATATCGCATTCTCGCTGGCACTGTACTCGGGCCAGATGTGTACCGCGCCACAAAACATCTATGTGCCGCGCAACGGCATCCGCACCCCCGACGGTACGCTTAGCTTCGACGAAGTCGCCCAAGCAATCGCCGAGGCCGTCCGGAAACTGACGTCGGACCCAGCCAAGGCGGTCGAATTAATTGGAGCCCTCCAAAACGACGCCGTAGTGCAGCGCATCGAACGGGCGCGCTCGCTCGGTACCGTGCTACTGGACAGCCAACCGCTCGTGCATCCCGCGTTCGAGCATGCACGAGTGCATACGCCGCTGCTGGTCAAGCTGGATGCGGCCACCGACCAGAACCGGTTTACGCAGGAATGGTTCGGCCCGATCGCATTCGTCATCGCGACGGATTCCACCGCGCAATCGCTGGCGCTGGCCGGCTCGATTGCCGCACAGCACGGCGCGCTGACGCTATCCGTATACAGTGGTGACGAGGCAGTGCAGCAAGCCGCGCACGAAGCGGCAATCGAAGGCGGCGTCGCGCTGTCGCTGAACTTAACCGACGGCGTGTTCGTGAACCAGTCCGCGGCGTTCTCGGACTTCCACGGCACCGGTGCAAACCCAGCGGCCAATGCGACGCTGACCGACGCTGCGTTCGTGGCGAACCGTTTCCGCGTCGTGCAAAGCCGCGCGCACGTGGCACCGCGCGGCTAACCGGCGCCACCCCGGCATTGCTCCACACCGACGAGAACGACGCTACCGGACAAGCACAGGCGACTGGCACCATGACTGAAGCTTTTATCTGTGATGCAATCCGCACGCCGTTCGGCCGCTATGGCGGCGCGCTAAAAGACGTTCGCGCAGACGACCTTGGCGCGATCCCGATCAAGGCGCTGCTCGAACGTTACCCGTCAATGGACTGGGCGGCGGTGGACGACGTGATCTTCGGCTGCGCAAATCAGGCCGGCGAAGATAACCGCAACGTCGCTCGGATGGTCGGGCTGCTCGCCGGCCTGCCCATTGACGTGCCGGGCGCCACGGTGAACCGACTATGCGGCTCGGGCATGGATGCGATCGGCACCGCGGCGCGAGCGATCCGCGCAGGTGACGCGTCGCTGATGCTGGCCGGCGGTGTCGAGAGCATGACGCGCGCGCCGTTCGTGATGGGCAAGGCCAACACCGCGTTCTCACGCCAGGCCGAAGTCTTCGATACGACGCTTGGCTGGCGTTTCGTGAACCGGCTGATGAAACAGCAGTACGGCATCGATTCGATGCCGCAGACCGCCGAAAACGTCGCGGCCGCCTATAACGTGAGCCGTGCCGATCAGGATGCATTTGCGTTACGCAGCCAGCAAAAGGCCGCCCGTGCGCAGCGTGACGGCGTACTGGCTGCCGAGATCGTGCCGGTCACCGTGCCGTCCCGCAACGGCGATGCGATCGTGGTGCAGCACGACGAGCATCCGCGCGAAACGTCAATGGACGCACTGGCCAAGCTCGGCGGTGTGGTACGCCCAGATGGCACTGTCACCGCCGGCAATGCGTCCGGCATCAACGATGGCGCCTGTGCGCTGCTAATCGCCAGCGAAGCAGCCGCACGCGCGCACCGGCTCACGCCGAAGGCGCGCGTGCTTGGCATGGCAACGGCGGGAGTCGAGCCACGCGTGATGGGCATCGGACCGGCGCCCGCGACGCGCAAGCTGCTGCGGCAATTGAACATGACGCTCGATCAGTTCGACGTCATCGAGTTAAACGAAGCATTCGCTGCACAAGGCCTGGCCGTGCTGCGGCTGCTGGGCATCGCCGACGCCGACCCGCGCGTGAATCCAAACGGCGGAGCGATCGCGCTCGGCCACCCGCTCGGCGCATCCGGCGCGCGGCTGGTAACGGCCGCCATGTACCAGTTGCACCGCAACGGCGGCCGCTATGCATTGTGTACGATGTGCATTGGAGTCGGACAGGGTATTGCATTGGCCATCGAGCGCGTCTGAAGTCGGCCTCGCGCATTCATTTCGCCTAGGCAGGAGGAAACTCCCATGACTTACACGTCAATTCTGCTCGACATCGACGCAGCCGCTCACGTCGCAACCATTACGCTGAACCGCCCGGACAAACTTAACAGCTTCACCCGCGCAATGCACGCCGAGCTACGCGCGGCGCTGGATGAAGTGCAGCACTCGGGTGCCCGGGCGCTGGTCCTGACAGGCGCTGGCAAGGCATTTTGCGCGGGTCAGGACCTCGAGGACCTCGACTTCACGCCCGGCCATGAAACCGACTTGGGCGAGCTAATCGATCAAAACTTCAATGCACTCGTGCGGCGGCTGCAGCAGCTGCCGCTGCCGGTGACCGCAGCGGTCAACGGCACCGCAGCCGGCGCCGGCGCGAACTTGGCGTTGGCATGCGACATCACACTTGCCGCGCGTTCGAGCCGTTTCATCCAGGCTTTCGTGAAGATCGGGCTGGTACCGGACACTGGCGGCACGTGGACGCTGCCACGACGAGTCGGTATCGCTCGCGCGCTGGGACTGTCGCTCACTGGCGAGAAGCTTAGCGCGGAAAAGGCTGAAGCGTGGGGCCTGATCTGGCGCGTCGTTGATGATGCGGCCCTTCTGCCACAAGCGCGAGAGCTCGCCGCGGAACTCGCGCAGCAGCCCACCGCCGCGATCGTCGCGACCCGACAGGCCATCCGCAGCGGCGCAACGCTGGATTTGGATGTACAGCTGGACCTTGAACGCGACCTGCAGCGCAAGCTTGGCGTGTCGCACGACTATGCGGAAGGCGTGCGCGCGTTCATCGAGAAACGTCAACCCCGTTTTGACGGACACTGATATGGACCACTCTCCTCTCACCGACGCCGAACCCGGCGTGGTGCAAGCCGAGCTGCTCGCGCGCGACTGTGCCGCGGCGATGTACGAGAACGATGCGTGCACCCGCTGGCTCGGCATTCAGATAGTTGAAATTCGGCCCGGCTACGCGCGCGCGACGATGCAGGTGCGCGCCGAATTTCTAAATGGCCACGATATCTGCCACGGCGGGTTGATCTTCACGCTTGCCGATTCGGCATTCGCATTTGCGTGCAACACTTATAACGTGAATACGGTGGCAGCCGGATGCACGATCGAATACCTGCGGCCGGTGCACCGCGGCGACGCGCTAACCGCGGAAGCCGTGGAGCAGGTGCGATCTGGGCGCACCGGCCTCTACGATATCCGTGTGACCAATCGCGCCGGCGAGCCGGTCGCGATGTTTCGCGGCAAGTCGGCACACATCAAAGGGAACGTCATTCGATCGAACGATTGACGCCCGCTACAAGCTACGGGACAGACACAGCAATAAGGAGATTTTAATGAACACTGCCCTGCCGCCGGAGCCGATTGAAAAAGCCAGCCGCGACGAACTACAGGCCCTGCAGCTGGAAAGGCTGAAAAAAACGCTAGCGCACGCGTATACACATTCACTAGTGTATAAGCGCAAATTTAATGAAGCGGGCGTGCATCCGGACGACTTGAAAACGCTGTCGGACTTATCCCGCTTCCCGTTCACGACGAAGCAAGACTTTCGCGATAGCTATCCGTTCGGCATGTTCGCCGTGCCAATGGACCAGGTCTCGCGCATCCACGGTTCGTCCGGCACCACCGGAAAGCCGACCGTGGTCGGCTACACGGCTAACGATATCGACATGTGGGCCAACCTCATGGCGCGCTCCATCCGCGCAGCAGGGGCGCGGCGCGGCGACAAGGTTCATGTCAGCTACGGCTACGGGCTCTTTACTGGTGGGCTGGGCGCGCACTACGGGGCAGAACGCGCGGGCCTGACCGTGATCCCGTTCGGTGGCGGGCAGACCGAGAAGCAAGTTCAGCTGATCCAGGATTTTCGCCCCGACATCATCATGGTCACGCCGAGCTACATGCTATCGATCGCCGATGAATTCGAGCGACGGGGCCTGGATCCGGCCGAATCGTCGTTGCGCATCGGCATTTTCGGCGCGGAGCCGTGGACCAACGACATGCGCGCGGCGATCGAGAAACGCATGAGCATCGACGCGGTCGACATCTATGGGCTGTCAGAGATCATCGGCCCCGGCGTCGCCTCCGAATACGCGGAAACCAAGGACGGCCCGACGATCTGGGAAGACCACTTCTATCCGGAAATCATCGATCCGGACACTGGTGAGGTGCTGCCCGAAGGCGTATTCGGCGAACTGGTGTTCACCTCGCTGACCAAAGAGGCTTTGCCAATCATCCGCTATCGTACCCGTGATCTAAGCCGGCTGCTGCCCGGCACCGCACGCGCGATGCGGCGCCTGGAGAAGATCACTGGCCGCTGCGATGACATGATGATCATCCGGGGCGTGAACGTGTTCCCGTCACAAATCGAGGAGCTGTTGCTCAAGTACGCCACCGTGCTTGCCCCTCACTACCAGATCGTGCTGACCAAGGAAGGTCCGCTCGACGTGATGACGATCCATGTCGAGCCCTGCCCGGGATCGGCACTGGACGAACGCGCAATCGAAGCGGCACGCGCAAGCCTAGCGCACGATGTCAAGGCGCTGGTCGGCGTCACGGCGCAAATCGCCGCCTTGCCAGTGAACAGCATCGAGCGCTCAGTGGGTAAGGCGCGCCGCGTCGTGGACAAACGTCGTGCGTCAGCCTGAGGCCTGAGCCGATGGCGGCCACGCGCAACACGGCCGCTCAACTGTTGAACAGCAGCGGCCACATCCGGCCGCCCAACTGTTGAGCAGCAGCAGCCACATCCAGCCACTCAACTATTGGGCAGCAGCAGCCACATCCGGCCGCCCTGCTTCATCCGGCCCGCCAGGTCGCCCGCGTCATCACCTAGTCCCCAAAAGTAGTCGGCCCGCACGCCGCCTTTGATCGCGCTGCCCACGTCCTGCGCGAACACCAGCCGGTTCATCGGCTGATTCGACAATGGCCGGGTGGTCTGCAGGAATACCGGCGTGCCGAGCGGGATCGACGTCGGGTCAACCGCGATCGAGCGTTCGGGCGTGAGCGGCACCCCCAACGCACCGACCGGCCCGTCGGCTCCGCCGCTGGGCACGCCTTCGCTGGATGGCACTTCCTTGAAGAACACGAAGCGCGGATTCACATCCAGCAGAGCATCGACGCGCAACCGGTTCGCCCGGGCCCATGCCTTAATTCCCTGCATCGTCGCCTGCGCCGGTGAAAGCTCGCCACGATCGATCAGCCAACGGCCGATCGAACGATACGGCTGGTTGTTGGTGCCACTGTAACCGACCCGCATCACCGTGCCGTCGTCGAGCAATACCCGGCCGGAGCCTTGCACCTGCAGAAAAAACGCCTCGATCGGATCGTCCACGTAGACAAGCTCGTTGCCGGCCAGCATGCCGGAGCGTATCAGCTGTGCACGCGGCGGCAACACCGCGTCCGAGCGGGCTGCCCTCGGCCAGCGATACAATGGGTACAGGTACGGCGCACGCCGGTACCGAGACCCATGCAACAACGGCTCGTAGTAGCCGGTGACGAGACCGTCGAGCGTGCCGTCGCTATTAGCCAGCACAAACGGCGTGAAGTACGTCTCAAAAAACGTACGCGCGGCGGCCACGTCAAGATCATCCAGTTGCTGCGCAGCAACGCACGCACGCCGCCAATTCGCTAGCGTGTTCATGCGTGCACAGTTCTGCCGCAGCGCGCCGGTAGTTCCGATCAGGCTGTCCTCCTGCCAACCGGGCACCTGCTGCCAGCTGACCGGCGTGAGCCGCGCACTGACCAGCGCCTGCTGGCTTGGCGTGGCAACGACCGGCGGCACGTGCATCACCGGCCGCACCGCACCGCTGCCACCGCATGACGCAAGCATCGCCGCCGCGACGATCGTCGCGATCAGTGTCGCGGCGCGGCCCCAGCGCCGCACACCGGCTGCATGCCGGTCCCTTGCGGCCGCCCGCCTCGGCCCGCTGCCATGCGCGCCACCATTACCATACACGCAACCGTTAAAATGCTCGCTCGTTTCCCAAACCGTCATGTCTGCGTTCTTCACCGCTTGCCCGTGGCTACTACCCACGGTTGAAATACTGCTGCCGATTGGATTGCTCGCGTACATCGTATGGTACGTGCGCCGCCCGCCGCGCAAGCGCGATTGACGCCCTGCGGCACTGCGCCGGCCAGCCGCCACGGCGGTCCACGCCGGAGCGGTCGCGGCGCCGCGCCGCCATCGTGCGCGCTCAATGCAGCATGCGCGGCATGCACAGCGCAAATTCCGCTATCGGCGCCTCGAAGCGCGTACCGTCCTCGGCCACGCAAAAATACTCGCCGCGCATCGTGCCGACCGGCGTCGCAATGACCGCCCAACTCGTATATTCGAATTGCTCGCCCGGCCGCAGCAATGGCTGATGTCCGACGACCCCGAGTCCTTTGACCTCTTGCACCTTCGCCTCGCTGTCGGTAATGATCCAATGGCGCGCAATCAACTGCGAGGCAACCTGTCCGGTATTGCGTATCGTCAACGTGTAGGCAAACGCATATTGCTGGTGCTCCGGGTCGGACTGGTCCGGCAGATAGGCCGCCCGCGCCGAGACGCTCAATTCATACTGACTCATCCTGGATTCCGATAAAGGTCGCGCAATACGGGCGCACGCTCACCCATGGCGCGGGCATGCAGATCCCTGCGCATCGCATTTTCGTTGATGCGCTTGCGGGTCGCAACCTGCAATGCGATATGGCTGATACGACGGGCTGACCCGACGTGGCTGGTCTGACGTGGCTAACCCGACGGGGTCGCCGTGACGTCGCTAGCGTGACGCGATCCACTGACATGTCAATGCAGGCATCAGGGCGCCGCTCCCGGGCTAGGCTGGCGTCGCGCCGGCACGCTAGAATAACGCTTTGTTTGCCGCTCAGCGCCCGCCAACGCATTCCAAGATGACTTTTCGCATCGCCCCAAGCATTCTTTCCGCTGACTTCGCCCGCCTCGGCGAAGAAGTGCGCAACGTGGTCGCCGCCGGCGCCGACTGGATCCACTTCGACGTGATGGACAACCATTACGTACCCAACCTGACGATCGGCCCGATGGTTTGTGAAGCAATCCGCCCGCACGTCAACGTGCCGATCGACGTGCATCTGATGGTCCGTCCGGTGGACCGCCTCGTGCCGGACTTCGCAAGGGCGGGCGCGAACGTGATCAGCTTCCATCCAGAGGCGTCCGACCATATCGATCGCACTCTATCACTGATCCGGGACCACGGTTGCAAGGCGGGATTGGTATTCAATCCCGCCACGTCTTTGAACTACCTGGACCACGTGATGGACCGCGTCGACCTGGTGCTGATTATGTCGGTGAATCCCGGTTTCGGTGGACAGTCGTTCATTCCCGAGGCACTGAATAAGCTGCGCGAGGCGCGGCGGCGCATCGACGCGTATGCGGCACAGACGGGCCGCGAGATCCACCTGGAGGTGGACGGCGGCGTGAAGGCCGACAACATCGCGCAAATCGCGGCCGCCGGCGCCGATACGTTTGTCGCGGGTTCGGCAATCTTCGGGCAGCCCGACTACCGACAGGTGATCAACCAGATGCGCGCTGCACTCAGGCGGTGAGCGCGCGATGACTGACACCAGCCTGACACCGGTTGCCGATGACAATCGTCGCGGTGCGCCCCCCATCGGACCGGTCGAGGCCGCGATCGTCGATTTGGATGGCACGATGGTCGATACCGCCGGCGATTTCACGGCGGCGCTCAACACGGTGCTCGGCGAGCTCGACTTGCCGCCGATCGACCAAGCCGAAGTCGTCGCCTACGTCGGCAAGGGCTCCGAGCACCTCGTGTGCAGCGTGCTGTCGGCACGCCTGCCGCCAACCGAGGTCGAGCAGCAGTTCGATGTGGCACTGGCCAGGTACCAGCGGGCATACGCGGTGGTCAATGGTCGCCACACGCGGCTCTACCCGGACGTGATCCGCGGGCTGGACGCATTCAGGGCTGCGCGGATCAAGCTTGCATGCGTGACCAACAAACCGCTTCGATTCGCGCTCGAGTTGCTCGAGCAGTATAACCTGCGGCCGTATTTCGAAGTGGTGTTCGGTGGCGACAGCCTGCCGCGGAAAAAGCCGGACCCGTTGCCAATGCTAGCCGCGTGCGACGCGCTCGGCGTGCCGCCCGCGCGGGCGGTCGCGATCGGCGACTCGGAAAACGACGCGCGCGCGGCGCGCGCCGCCGGGCTCGCGACGTTGACCGTACCATACGGTTACAACCACGGCCAACCTGTACAATCGATCGACTCGGATGGTATAGTGGGTTCGCTGCTGGAGGCGGCCAGCCGGGTGACGGCGCCACACGCCGCGCAATAGCATCCGTCCCAGGGTATCCGCAACATCGTCATGTTTCTAAACAGAAAACGCAGTCTTGGCAGTATCGACCGGGGAGCCTGGCCCTGGCGCCGCTGGCACGCCTGAGCGCGATTGCGCGTCGAAACCCGTTGCTTGCCGGGTTTCGGGTTTCGATTTCCCCGTTTTTTGTTTTCGTTGTCGCCCCCGGCATCGCGGCCGTGTCCGCGCTACGCACCATGTAGCGCCGCCGCGTCCCGGTACGTTGGCTTCGGCACCTATGCTGCGGCCGGGCCGCGACATTGGTTCAGTGCATACCGCGCCGTGCACCGAGCACCAATAGGACAATAGGACTTGCCAACATGACCGAGCTTGAATTCCAGTCCCTTGCCAACAAAGGTTACAACCGCATTGCGCTGATTGCTGAGGTGCTCGCCGACCTTGATACGCCGCTGTCGCTGTATCTGAAACTCGCTCACCCCGAACGAGGAGGCGCGAATTCGTTTCTGCTCGAGTCGGTGGTCGGCGGCGAACGCTTCGGCCGCTATTCATTCATCGGCCTACCCTCGCGCACCTTGCTGCGTACGCGGCAAGCTGACGGCACCGGCATCACCGAAGTGGTGTGCGATGGCCAGGTCATCGAAACGCACGAAGGCGATCCGTTTGCATTCATTGCGCAGTTCCAGGCGCGTTTCAAAGTCGCGCTCCGACCCGGCATGCCCCGTTTCTGCGGCGGCCTGGCGGGTTACTTCGGCTACGACGCGGTGCGCTTCATCGAGAAGAAGCTCGCGCATTCGACGCCCAAGGACGATCTGGGCCTGCCGGACATCCAGCTGCTGCTGACCGAAGAAGTGGCAGTGATCGACAACCTGGCCGGCAAGCTCTACCTGATCGTCTACGCCGATCCGGGTGCACCGGAGGCGTACACGCGCGCCAAGCAGCGGCTGCGCGAATTGCGCAACCGGTTGCGCAGCCCGGCCCAGCCTCCGGTCACGTCGCCGACGGTGCGCACTGACATCTATCGCGAGTTCGCCAAGGACGACTATCTGGCCGCGGTGCGCAAAGCCAAGGAATACATTGCCGCCGGCGAACTGATGCAGGTGCAAGTCGGGCAGCGGATTTCGAAACCGTTTCGCGACCATCCCCTGTCGCTGTATCGCGTGCTGCGCTCGCTGAACCCGTCGCCGTATATGTATTTCTACAACTTCGGTGACTTCCACGTGGTCGGCGCATCACCTGAGATCTTGGTGCGGCAGGAAGAGCGCGGCGGCGAGCAGATCGTGACGATCCGCCCGCTAGCCGGCACGCGCGCGCGCGGCAGTACGCCGGAGCGCGACGCGCAGTTGGCGACGGAGTTGCTGAACGACCCGAAGGAGATCGCCGAGCATGTGATGCTGATTGATCTCGCGCGCAATGACGTCGGCCGCATCGCGCAAACGGGCTCCGTGGTCGTCACTGACAAGATGGTGATCGAAAAATACTCGCACGTGCAGCATATCGTCAGCTCAGTCGAGGGCAAACTCAAGCCCGGCATGACGCCCTTCGATGTGCTGCGCGCCACATTCCCAGCCGGCACGCTTTCCGGCGCCCCGAAGGTCCGCGCGCTGGAATTGATCGATGAACTTGAGCCGGTCAAGCGCGGCCTGTACGGCGGCGCGGTCGGCTATCTGTCATTTTCCGGCGAAATGGATCTGGCGATCACGATCCGCACCGGCGTGATCCACGACGGCAACTTGTACACGCAGGCCGCCGCCGGCATCGTCGCTGATTCGGTGCCTGAAGCGGAATGGCAGGAAACTGAGAACAAAGCGCGTGCCGTATTGCGCGCCGCCGAGCACGTGCAGGATGGCCTGGACGCGCAGTTCTGACAGGCCTGCCCCCATTGAGCGACGCGTGCCCGCCGCCAACCAGATTGAACGCGTGAACGCGTTGTCGGCAGCCGCACTGTGTCATTTGGGTCGACAGGCCCGCGCGCGAAACGCTACAATGAACCCGACCGACCCGGCCAACGCGCCGGGCCGCTATTTCAGCCAGGCGTAACCCATGCTTCGAACCACGTTGACCCGTGCAGCCCAGTGGTGGCGCTTCCGCTAGGAAGCGGCACGTCGTGGTTCGCCCACCGCACCTTGCCGCCGTATCCGGTGGCAGGTTGACAACCCTGATAGTGCTACGGTACGGCGGCTCCAAGCTCAAGGAGATTGCCGATGCCGTTGACAGATCCAGTCGTCGCCAACACGCCCGAACCGCTCGATGCGGGCCCCGTCGTCCCTGCTGTGGCACGCGCAACCGGTTGCGCGTGCAACGTCCGCGCGCTGCGCGCCCGCGTTCATGTTCGCTCTCGCTTGTGTCGGATGCCTGTGGCGACCCCGCCTATGGCGGCCCCATGCCGGACCGCATTGAGCAGGTCCGTGGGCCAGCAGCTTCATCGCGTCGATTTTTCGTTCAATATCAGTCCATTGGGTGCCGTATGCTGCTGATGATCGATAACTATGACTCGTTCACCTACAACCTCGTCCAGTACTTTGGCGAGTTGGGCGAGCAAGTGCAGACCTACCGCAATGACGAGATCAGCTGTGACGAGATCGCCGCGCTGAGCCCGCAGCGTATCTGCCTGTCGCCTGGACCCAGCAATCCGCAACACGCCGGCGTGACACTCTCGGTCATCCAACGCTTCGCCGGCCGCATCCCGATGCTTGGCGTATGCCTGGGACACCAGGCGATCGGCGAGGCGTTCGGCGGCCGCATCGTGCGAGCCAAGACGATCATGCATGGCAAGGTCAGCGAAATCGAGACCGATCGGCGGGGGATCTTCGCCGATCTACCGCACCGCTTTCAGGTCACGCGGTACCATTCGCTAGCCATCGAGCGCGACACGCTGCCCGACTGTCTGGAGGTCTGCGCATGGACCGACGATGGCGAAATCATGGGCGTGCGCCACAAGACGCTGCCGATTGAGGGTGTGCAGTTCCATCCGGAATCGATCCTGTCCGAGCATGGCCATGCCCTGCTTGAGAATTTCATCGCTCAAAGCCGCACTGCGGCGCTTACCCGATGAACGCGCGCCCTACCGACGCGATGCCCCTGTCTCCCCCGCTCACTGGCCTAACCCGCACGGAGAACCGGATGCCCATCACCCCTCAGGAAGCGCTGCAGCGTACCATCGAGCACCGCGAGATCTTCCATGACGAGATGCTGCACCTGATGCGGATGATCATGCGCGGAGAAATATCGCCGGTCATGGTGGCCGCCATCATCACCGGGCTGCGCGTGAAGAAGGAAACGATCGGAGAGATCACTGCAGCGGCAACCGTCATGCGCGAGTTCGCTCACCACGTACAGGTAGCCGACAACCGGCACTTTGTCGATATCGTGGGCACCGGCGGCGACGGCTCGCATACGTTCAATATCTCCACGGCAACGATGTTCGTGACCGCCGCAGCCGGCGCAAAGGTCGCCAAGCATGGCAATCGCAGCGTGTCATCCAAGTCCGGCAGCGCCGATGTGCTTGAAGCGCTCGGCGTCAACATCAACCTAACGCCGGAACAGGTGGCGCAGTCTATCGAGGCGACCGGCATAGGGTTCATGTTCGCGCCGAACCACCATCCGGCGATGAAGAACGTCGCGCCGATCCGTCGCGAAATGGGGGTACGCACGATCTTCAATATACTGGGACCGTTGACCAATCCGGCTGGGGCACCGAACCAACTGCAGGGCGTGTTCCACGAGGATCTGGTCGGCATCCAGGTCCGGGTGATGCAACAGCTTGGCGCAAACCACGTGCTGGTCGTCTACGGGCGAGACGGGATGGACGAAGTATCGCTCGGCGCGGCGACACGGGTCGGCGAGCTGCGCGATGGCCAGGTGCACGAATACGAGATTCATCCCGAAGACTTCGGCCTGCAAATGGTGTCGAATCGCTCCCTGAAGGTCGCCAACGCGGACGAATCGAAAACAATGCTGCTCAGCGCACTGGACAATACGCCGGGCATTGCCCGCGAGATCGTCGCGCTCAATGCCGGTACCGCGCTGTATGCGGCCAACGTCGTCGCCTCGATCGGCGACGGGATCCGGCAAGCGCGTGAGGCAATCGCCAGCGGAGCCGCCCGTGCGAAGGTCAATGAACTTGTCCGTTTTACGCAGCAGTTGAGTCATTGAGCCAAACAGAGCACCATCATGACTGATATTCTCGATCGCATCATTGCAGTCAAGCGCGATGAGATCCGTGCCGCGCAGGCGAGTGCACCTCTGGCAGCGTTGCAACTGAGCGCCCACGCGCGGCGCGGCGACCTACGCGACTTCGTTGCGGCGTTGCGTGCCAAACACGCGCTCGGACAGCCGGCGATCATCGCCGAGGTGAAAAAAGCCAGCCCCTCCAAGGGCGTGTTGCGCGAAACTTTTGTGCCAGCCGACATTGCGTGCTCGTACACACAGCACGGCGCCGCATGCTTGTCGGTACTCACGGACGTGCCGTTTTTCCAGGGCAGCGCGCGCTACCTCCAGCAGGCTCGCGACGCGTGCCCGCTGCCCGTGCTGCGCAAGGACTTTATCATCGACCCGTACCAGGTGCTGGAGGCGCGTGCGATGGGTGCGGACTGCATCCTGCTGATCGCCGCCGCGCTGGAGCCAGCGCAGATGCGCGAGCTGGAAGCGTACGCCCATTCGCTGGGGCTCGCGGTACTGGTGGAAGTGCACAATGCGCACGAACTGGACGTGGCGTTGACGCTAAAGACACCGCTGATCGGCGTCAACAATCGCAACCTGCGCACGTTCGCCGTCACGCTGGACACCACACTTGGGCTCCTCGACAGCATTCCCGACGAGCGTATCGTGGTAACCGAGTCGGGGATCCTGACGCGCGACGACGTGGACCGGATGCGAGCAGCCGACGTTCATACTTTCCTGGTCGGCGAAGCGTTCATGCGCGCGGACAATCCCGGTGCCGCGCTCGCCGACATGTTTTTCGGACTGCAACGTCCATGACGACGATGAGCATCGAACGCGAAATCAAGCTTGCGCTGCCGGCGTCGCAGATCGAGGCCGCCCGCGCACTGCTCGCCGAGTTGAGTGGACATGATGGCCAACCGACCGCCCTCGCCAATCTCTACTTCGATACGCTCGACGACAGGCTCGCGCGCGCCGGCGGTGCATTGCGATTGCGACGCACGCCTGATGGCTGGCTGCAGACTTTCAAGTTCGGCGGCGGCGCGTCGGACGGGGTGCACAGTCGCCATGAATGGGAAATGGCGGTGGCCGGCGACGCGCTTGAACTCGACGCGCTGCTCGCCGCGTGCGGCGACGCGCAAGCGCGCGCGCTCGTGCGCAACGCTGCGGCGACGCTCGTGCCTCTGTTTCGCACCGACTTCACGCGCACGCTATGGCCGCTTCACTGGACCGGCACACCCATCGAAGCCGCGCTGGACATTGGCGAAGTGCAGGCCGAGGCGGACGGCGCAGTGCGGCGTGCGCCGATCTGCGAAATCGAACTTGAACTGAAGGATGCGCCGAAGGCCAGTGCGCATGCGGCTCTCGACGCGCTCGCCGCCGTCCTCAAGCAGCGCTTGCCGGGCACCACGTCCGAGGACGTCAGCAAGGCCGAACGGGGTTATCGGTTGCGCAGCGGCCAGTGAACCATCCGTAGTTGCCGGCGCCCCACCCTTCCATCCGACTTTATCGCGATCATGGCTTCCCGCACTAGACACTCCACCACCGCCGCATTGCGCGGTGCCGACGAACAGCGAACCGAGCGCCAGCAACCGTCGTTGCTCGATGAGACGCGGGCCGAACATCGGCAATCATCGTTGCACGGCGACACCGCCGGCGAATCCCGGCAGCCATCGTGGCTCGGCGACGCACAGGCTGCCCCTCGGCAACCGTCGTTGTTCGACGATCCACCGCCCCCGCATGAGTGCACGGTGGCACCATCGCCGCGGTCATGTCCACCGTCTTGCACGACACTCACCCTCGAACAACAATTCGACAGCCTGCCACCGGCGTGGCGCGCGCACCTGGTACCGTTCATCGGCAGTTCGGCATACGCACGCCTATGCGAGTTCGTCGACTACGAGCGCAGCAGCGGCAAGACGGTCTATCCGACGGACGTATTCCGCGCATTGCATCTGACGTCGCCGGACGACGTCAAGGTGGTCATCTTGGGTCAGGATCCCTATCACGGCGAGGACAACGGCGTGCCGCAGGCGCACGGACTAGCGTTTTCTGTCCCCCCCGGCGTCCGGCCTCCCCCGTCGTTACGCAATATTTTCAAGGAGATCGCAGCGAACTTCGACCATGCGGTGCCACGCCATGGCTGCCTGGATCATTGGGCCCGGCAAGGGGTGCTGCTGCTCAATACAGTACTGACCGTCGAGCGTAACCGGGCGGCCAGCCATGCGAAGCGTGGCTGGGAGCAATGCACGGACACGCTGATCGAGCACCTTGCCACGCAACACGAAGGCCTAGTGTTCATGCTGTGGGGCTCGCATGCGCAAGCCAAACGACAGTTACTGCACGGCCGCGGCCACCGGATTCTCGAAGCACCGCATCCGTCACCGCTGTCGGCGCACCGCGGCTTCCTTGGTTGCCGCCACTTCGCGCTTGCCAATGAGCATCTGCGCCAGGTTGGTCGCGAGCCGATCGATTGGCGCGTGCTGTAAGCCGACTGGTGCCCTGCCATGAGTTGACTGGGGCGTGCCTTGAGCCGATTGTGGCCTGCCGGGAGCCGGCTATAAGCCTGCCCGAAGCCGATTGGAGGCGGCCGGAAGCCAACCCCATTCGGGGCGCCGTTCCGTTGGCCGCCCAGTCGGCAGGCCGGAACACCGCTCGGAACTGGCAGTGCTACTGGCGACGTCATGCCCGCACGCCGGCAACTGCTCATCACAGAGCGGCAATTGCCTCGCGCGCCGCCGCCAGGCCGCTTTGTTTGGATTGCTCACCGAGGTTCAGCCCTTCGGCGAAGATGAACGTGACGTCGGTCAGGCCGATAAAGGCGAGGAACGTTTTCAAATAAGGCGTCTGCAAGTCCGCCGGCGTGCCGAGATACTTGCCACCGCGCGCGTTCACGACATACACCTTCTTGCCCGTGACCAGTCCTTGTGGGCCCTCCGCCGTATAGCGGAAGGTCACGCCAGCACGCGCGACATGGTCGAAATACGCCTTCAACTGGCTGGAGATACCAAAGTTGTACATTGGCGCGCCGATGACAATGATGTCGGCAGCCTTCAACTCCGCCACCAAGGCGTCGCTGCGGGCGATGATCGCCTGCTGCTGCGCATTGCGTTGTTCTGCCGGCGTGAAGAAGGCGCCAATTGCTGCTTCGTCCAGGTGCGGCAAGCTATCGGTCAACAGATCCCGCACGACCAGCGTGGCATCCGGATGCGACTGTTGCAGCTTCGCCGTCAATTCATTAGCCAACAGCGTGGATTGCGCCTCCGTGCGCGCAGCGGAATTGATCTGGAGAATCGTAGTCATTTTGGGCTCCGTCAGGTTCAGTTCGAGCGTCATGCCCGGTCAAGAGCCATTCTAGTTTTTGGCACAGCGCGAAAAAGGGGGTTGCGCGACACGGATTGTTGCACTGGCGGAACGATCATCGGCCGGCATGCAACCACGCGTCGCGCGCGCGCTTGGCCGACGCAGGACTCGTCCGTGCCGTAAGCGTGTAGTTCACCACCTCCGGTGCATCCAGCTTGAGTCGTACAGTACGCAATTCGTCCCGACGGAACGCGTGCACCTGCACCACGTCACCGGGCCGATAGCGTGCCAGCAGCGCATCAGGTCCGCTGCCGGGCACCCGCAACCCATCAATGGCCACCAACACGTCACCCGCGGACAAACCTGCCTTTTGCGCCGCGCCACCGTCGGAGACGCTCGCAAGCGTACAGTCATTGCCGGTACGCAAGCGCGCCCCCAACGATGGGTTGCCGTTCGTGCCGGCAGCAGCCAGTTCAACACCGAACGGCGCGAGTAGTGCGTCCAGCGGCAAATCGCGCGTGCCGTTCACCGCGTCACGAAAGAGCCGGCTCAAGTCCGCGCCGCTCGCCTCGGCAAACAACGCCGGGATATCGGCCGCCTCGACGCCGGTTAGCCGCCCCGCGTAGAAGTCGCGTCCGTAGCGTTGCCACAGCAGACGCATCACGTCATCGAGCGACTTGCGATGGCGCGTCTGCGCCCGAATCGACAAGTCGAATGCCAGCGCAATCAGCGATCCCTTCGTGTAGTAGCTCACGATCGCATTGCCCGCATTCTCATCCTGCCGGTAGTACTTAATCCATGCATCGAACGAGCTTTCGGCCACGGTTTGACGCAATCTCCCGGCGCCGCGCAGCACAGAGCCGATTGTCTTGCCCAACTGCGCAAAGTATTCGTCCTGCGAGATCAGCCCTGCTCGGACCAGTATGAGGTTTTCGTAGTACGACGTGAACCCCTCGAACAGCCAAAGCAGCGGCGTATAGTTTTCCCGCGTCAGGTCGTACGGTGCAAACGCCGCCGGCTTGATCCGCTTCACGTTCCAGGTATGGAAATACTCGTGACTGCATAGGCCGAGATACGAGCGATAGCCATCCGTGGTCTGCGGCTTGCCCTTTACCGGCAGATCATCGCGCTTGCAGATCAGTGCGGTCGACGCGCGATGCTCGAGCCCACCGTATCCGTCGCCCACCGCTAGCGTCATGAACACGTACCGGTCCATCGGCGCACGCTTCGTGCGTGGCTCAAACAGCGCAATCTGCGCTTCGCATATCCGCTTCAAATCTGCGCACAACCGCGGCATGTCCAGCGCCGGTACCTTACCTGCCATCACAACGTCGTGCGGCACGCGGTGCGCATCAAAGCGGGCCAGTTCGAACTCGCCAACCGTGACCGGATGGTCGATCAATTCATCGTAGTCCTGTGCGACGTACAAGCCGAACGCGTAACGACGCGTGCCACGTGCCTCGCGCAACGCGGTAGCGACCCGCCAGCCGCGATAGGCGTTGCCTTCAGGTCGCCGGATCTCCACCTCGCACGGCCACTGCTCACGTCCGGCCACGGCTAGGAAGACACTGGTACCGTTAAAAAAACCGAGCGACTCGTCCAGATGCGCGGCGCGCACCGACAGGTCCCACGCGTAGACCTCGTAGGTCAACGTCAACGGGCCGTCCACGGCAGCTGCACGCCACGTGTTCTTGTTCAGCTTGGCGACGGCGACCTTACGGCCGGCCTGGTTCGTCGCCCTCAGCGTCACAATATGGCGTGCAAATTCGCGTACCAGATAACTGCCCGGTATCCAAACCGGCAACATAAACTGCTGGCCGTCCGGATCCGGATCCGCCACGGTCAACGTGACCTCGAACAAGTGGGCAGCCGGGTGCTTCGGGATGATGGAATAACGAATCGGCTTCATCGGGATACGCAGGTAGGCGCCGGCCCGCCGGCCGGACGAACGAATCGGGAGCCACGGACCGCCACTGGGCGAAACGTCAATGCTGCGCGGACAGAGCCTTGTCGAGTTGCTCGGCCGGCACCGCGCCGGGGAGCCGGCGCCCGTCGGCCAGGATGATCGTCGGCGTGCCGCTCACATTCAACTTCTGGCCCAGCGCCAGGTTTTTCTGCAGCGCGCTGGTATCGCAATTACCGGCCCCGCTCGGTGACTGATGATCGAGCATCCACGCCTGCCACGCCTTCGCGCGGTCCGCCGAACACCAAATCGCCTTCGCCTTCACGTCGGAGTCGGGCGAAAGCATCGGATACAGGAAGGTGTAGACGGTGATATTGTCGAGTCCCTTCAGCGTCGTCTCCAGCCGCTTGCAGTATCCGCAATTCGGATCAGAGAACACTGCGAGTTTGCGCGCGCCATTACCCTTGACAACCTTGACGGCGTTGGCCAGTGGCAGGCTCGCGAAATCGACCTTGTTCAACTCGTCGTTGCGTACCTGCGTCAGGTTCTTCCGCGTGCGAGTCTCCACCAGGTCGCCCAGCACCAGATAATCGGCATTGGCGTCGCTATAGACGATTTCCTTGCCAAGATTGACCTCGTACAGCCCGGCGATCGGCGTCTTAGCCACGCCCTTGATGCTCGCGTCGGAACCAAGCCGGTTCTGCACCGCGGCCTTCACGCTATCTAGGCTCGGATCGGCAAATGCGGAATAGCTTGCCAACGCGGCGGCTGCCAGCAGCGCACCGGCCACCGAGGTCAGCGCGATCGTGCGAATTCGAAGTGTCATCGTGGTTCCTTGTTTGATTGAGCGCATACACGTCAGCCGAGCGCAGCCGACACCAGCCAGCGCTTGATGAATGGCTGCGCGCCGACCATCGCCATCCCGACGTTGCGAATGCCACGGGCCAGACCGCCCGGCAGCGCAAACAACCGCTGCAGCCCATCGGTTGCGATAGTCAACTTTTGAATGTCCTCGCGACGCGAACGCTCGTAACGTCTAAGCAGCGTCAGATCGCCGAGGTCACGAAACGGTTCCTTGCGGTTCACCACATCTAGCAACGCAGCGACGTCGCGCAGCCCGAGGTTGACCCCCTGCCCCGCGAGCGGATGGATCAGGTGAGCCGCATCGCCGACGAGCGCCACGCGCGGTGCGATCAGCCGGTCCACTGTCTGCAGCGCCAGCGGAAATCCTCGCGCGGGGGTCACGCCTTCGAGCGTGCCGACCTGACGCAAACTAGCACCGCCCGTGGCGGCCTCGATCCGTTCGGCCAGCGCGGCCAGGTCCAGTTGCAGCAACCCATTTGCGTGCTCGGTACGGGCGGACCAGACTAGCGACACGTGCGAGTCCGGTAACGGCAGCAACGCGAGGATCTCGCCGTCGATGAACCACTGGAATGCGGTTTCGTGATGCGGCTTGTTGCATCGGAAATTCGCCACAACACCCGTTTGCCGGTAGTCGCGCCGTTTTACCTTCGCGCCGACCTGCTGCCGCACCCACGAGTGCGCACCATCCGCACCGACGACCAGGTCGGCAGACAACACCCGCGCATCGTCCAGCGTCACGCTGACGGCTTCCGGGTGGTGTTGTAGTGCCTGTGCCCGCGATTCGCACCAGGTCAGTAGCGGCTGAAACTGCAATGCTGCGTCGAGCGCGCGTTCGATCAAGCTTGATTCAACGATCCACGCCAGCTGCGGAACCGCCGCCTGAAATGCAGAAAAATGGAGTTGCGCGTGCGCATCGCCGAACACACGCATGTCGTACACTGGACACAACCGCGCCAGGTCAAGCGCTTGCCAGACCCGCAGCCGCTCCAGCAACGCTTGTGAACTGGACGACAGCGCATAGATACGCGTGTCGAACCGATATTCGCTTGGCTCGGGCGCGCGCTGCGCGAGCAACGCGACGCGCAGGCCGGCTTGAGTCAGCGCGAGCGCGGCGGCCTTACCGACCAGCCCGCCGCCGATTACGATGACCTGATGGTTCGAATGTGCGGAATTCATCGGCACATTATAGCGGCCGGGGCCGGCGATCTCGGGCCGAGATACTACGCGCAAGGGCCGCATTTGCGGTCGGCGAACAGGTACAC
Organism: Burkholderia sp. b14; assembly: GCF_900156195.1. NCBI lineage: Bacteria > Pseudomonadati > Pseudomonadota > Betaproteobacteria > Burkholderiales > Burkholderiaceae > Burkholderia > Burkholderia sp. b14. The sequence continues at coordinate 2,102,377 of NZ_FTPJ01000003.1, read as the reverse complement.
GATTGCACCGGACAACATCGGTGCGGAACGCCCCGTCCAGCACACTAGTACACGGCACGTAATGTATTAATCAACAAACACAAGCCACAGCTTGCGATGCAATTTTTGCATTAACCACTGCGTCGTCAACTGCATGAAGCCCTCACCCGTCCGAGAATATACCGATTATGGCGGATATTAAAACACAGGCAAATCAATGATTACGTAGCTTCGTTTATGTCCTCCCGGAATCGCGCAATTGGCATCCCGCCTCAAGCAAAATCGTTAAAGTGCAAACTCCAATTAATCATGCTGGTTGACGATATGCAAGTAAATAATGCCCTCGCGGATCGGCACATAACGCAACTCGCCGTATCAGGTTCGGCAAGCGATAACCCATTCAGCGCAGAAGACCACAATCCATTTAGAGGTGCTGCCCAGCGGACACAGCAGCCAACTTCACCACGGAAACCCGTTACTCTTGATCAGTTTTACCAATTGCTGCTTGGAGAGAGCTCCCAGGCACGTGATACAGCATCCTTTCAGCCGACCAGCCTCAGGAGAGTGCCCAGCTTCTCGAATTTAGAAGAAGCCAAAGAAAAGGGCGACAAATTTTTAAAAGCATTGAAGAATCCACATGCTAATCCTCTTGACAAAAATAAACTGAGTGCGCAGCATCAGGACCGCGCGCAAAACGACGAGCAGCCCCGGACACCGGAGCGCCGCTCTGCAAAGTACGATACCGATGCATCGCGCTACGCAGCACATGTACGAGCCTCAATGTCAGCAGGTCGCCCGGTGGCTCAACCTACCCATAGTGCAGCGTCCCAGGCGAGTCAACCGGCAAAGCAAAGTCCCGAATCAAAACCGACTCAAGCCCATCGCTCTTCTATAAACGAGATTTGGGACGATGACCTCAATCAGAGCATACTGCAGGCTAAAGCATGGTTGGAAAGTCAATTTAAAGATGTGGATCCCGCAGCGAGTGATGCACACAGCCAAAAGCAGTTGCAGTTAAAGCAGGGAATAACCAAGGCAACCCACACGCAAACGGAATTAATAAACGATCACGGCCTTCCATCATCTATTAAGCCATTTGCACATAATATCACCGGTTCGTCAGAGGCTATTGACCAGCAAAGCCAATTCGCATCAAAGCCAAACATTCTTAAACGAGTCAAGAGTTTTCTCAAGAAAAAAAATAAAACCGAATCCGCGAATGCAAATATTGAAACCGGCATACACCGTCCGACGCGGCAAGATACGACGAATACCGACAGTACGGGGAGGACTAGGCGCTCGTTTGCCAGCATCGCGGCCAGCGTGAGAAGCTTCAGCTCACGTGTCAGTCGGCGTTTCCGTAAGACGCGTCATCATCCAGTCGGCGCGTGATGCCCCCCGGACGGCGACGAGAGGCTCAGCCCGGGTAGCGCTATGCGTCGCGCATCCCGTCGCCGTCGCGCTCGGCGCGCGCAAGCGCGCTAGTCACCTCATGTTTCCTAGAGGCAAACTTGCATCAAATTTGAGCGAGCCTATGCTGCCCCAATAGGGCATCGCCAAGATACCTCATCTACCGCGTAACGCAACAGCCAAGCGTCAGCGTTGATGCATCAATCAGGCACTGCCGGACTTCGGCAGTGCCCGCCCCTTCTGACTCATACGGCTCCCTGTTCAAACCCGCAACCAGGGATTGCGGCGGACTACAGACTCGTGCCATATGGGTTGCCGCCAACATCGACGCCGCTGTAGTCGTCGGTGCTCATCGATAAACTTGTTGCTGGATTGACTGGATACATAGCGGCTCTCCTTGTGAGGAGGTAGTGAAATGCCACGCGTTTTTTCGCGGGGCAGGTGAAAATTAGTCCTCGTTCGGCATCAGAATCGTGATGACCAGCTCTGCGTCGTCGCCGGGACCCATGTGCAGGTTCAACCTGACTGCCATGCGTAGAGTCACCATTGGTTGTGCGACGCAGTGACAAAAGACGGCGGTATGCGATACCCGCGACGAAACCGGCGTCGCGCCTGAATGGGCGCAATCCCTACATGCGCAGCTTGGGGCGCTGGTTTTAAGGATACGGCGGGCGTCCAACCCGACGAATCCCCATGTGTCCGTGCAAACCACGTAAGGGGATGGTGACCTTGCCGCAGAAGCGGCTTTATTCCCTTGTATGACCTCGAGCATACAGGGGCACATATGGGCATGCGCACGCTATACGGAAATGTCGAAACTATCGCAGAGACATACTGTGACAGCGTAGGACGGCCGGATTGTGGCTAGCCAGAACGAAGCGCGCGTACTGCGCGCGCTCAATCGGTTCGGCTGGCTGCCCACAAAGTCGCTTGGTGCGCTACTCTGGCAGCCCTGGTTGCGGAAGCCGGCCAGCGAGCCGGACATGCAGCCGCGGATGCCGGCTCCATCGGCCCGGCTGATGGCGCAGCACACGCTGCGCCGGCTGTATCTAGCTCGCCAGGTACTGCGAGCGCGGGCACCTGATAACAGTCTGATTTACACGCTTGCCGAAGCAGGCGTGCGCTGGCTCGCGCAGCAGCTCGGCATGCCGGCGGTATCGGGCAAGGATTGGGTGAGGCGCTTCAGCTCGGCGCAGTTCCGCCACCGCAGCATCGCGAACGACATCGCGATTGCGGGTATCGTGTTTTTGTTTTGTATTTTCCCAGTCGCCAAATTTTCAGAAATTCTTTTTTCTTGTCCCGAGAACCATTTTCTGGCTATAGTGTTTTTTCAAGCCAGCCACCCAGGAACGGCAGCCGCCAGTTCGCGATGTCTTCGCGCATCATCCCTAAAAAAACGAGCATAAACAAACCAGAGTAAGCGCATCGGCCAGGCCGTTTTTCAGTTCATGGCCCAATCTTGATCTCAGCTCGTCAAATTAAACGTATTAATATCTGACGCTCCTCAATATTTCCCCAATTTCTGTGGCGCGCGATGGCGCCGAATTGATTGCTTCAGGTGTCTGATTTTTTTGCAATAGGAACAGGCATGGCAGATACTTCGTCGGCATAGTAATCCACGTGCACCACTTGCTCTATCATGCGTTTTCCGTTGTCAAACGTAAGACACAATCCATTTAATTTACTCCGTGCGTCATAGTTATCGACGTATCCGTAATCCTCGATTATCTGTGTAATCTCATCACCCGTCGACGGATTCATGAGGTTGGCAATGAATCTAGCCATCGATTTTTTCGTTGAATCTTCTTTACTCAATTTTCAACCCAAGTAACGAATCTCGATTATCACCATAAAAGAGTATTCATGACATCGCGCGGACGCACATTCGCAACCAGAATTACCGGACTTCTCTGATCATCTCTTATAATCCACCTCACATGCCAGCCCGTTCCCTATTACGTATAACAGATACAAGGTTATGATGCTGTATATGCTTTGAAGCTAAAATCCAGAAAATCTGGTTATCGGCAAAAATGGATGGATGCTGTAGCGTCATCCTCGACCCTGGCTGCCAATTTTTTCCTCACATGAGAACGGCCATCACGACAGCCCCGAAGCATCTATCATCACGGCTTCGACTTCATAGCATCACTTTGTGCAGATGACTCAAAACTTGCAGAACGCTCCTCAAGCAGACTCGGACAAGGCATCGCGCCTGAATGCAGCGGAGTACGAAAACCTTCCGCGCGAAACGCTTATTGAGATGTTGAGGCGACGCGACCGCCAGACCCCATATGGCTTAGTCTGGGAAAGCAAGAACATTGTGCAAGACAAGGCACTGAACCGCGATTTTGTCGCGCTTGAGCTAAGCCCCTCGTTGTCGTGCGGTGCGGCACCATGGCGCAATCTCATCATCGAAGGCGACAACTACGATGCCTTGCGCAACCTAGTCAGTACCTATGCCGGGCAGGTCAAGCTTATCTATATTGACCCACCGTATAACACGGGGCGTAAAGATTTTGTTTACAACGACAGTTATTTTGACTCGACCAATCGCTATCGGCATTCGACGTGGTTGGAGTTCATGTATCAGCGGCTACGGCTAGCCAAAGACCTGCTTACGGAAGATGGGGTTATTTTTGTGTCCATCGACGATAACGAGCTATTTAACCTCGGATTGTTAATGAATAAGGTGTTTGGCGAAGGAAATTTCATCGCCAATGTTATTTGGCAGAAAGTCTATTCCCCGAAAAATACGGCCATTCATTTCTCTGATGACCATGAGTACGTGTTAATTTACGCTGCCGACCGGAATATTTGGCGACCGAATCCTTTACCTCGTTCAGCAGAACAAGACAAGGCATATAAAAATCTCGATAATGATGCTCGTGGTGTATGGAAGGCCGAAAATATGACGGCGCGCAATCCATATAGCGCAGGTCGGTATCCGGTAACCTGTCCCTCCGGGCGAGTAATCGAAGGTCCGCCGGCGGGCACATACTGGCGAATTTCAAAGGAAAAACTCCTTGAATTGGATGCGGATAATCGAATTTGGTGGGGGAAAAATGGAAATAACACTCCTGCCGTCAAACGGTTTCTCTCCGAGGTCAAGCAAGGCGTCGTACCTCAAACGCTGTGGACCTACGACGCCGTAGGCCACACACAAGACGCAAAAAAGCAGCTCAATGAAATATTGTCAAAGGACAGAAACGAAGATGTATTTTCGACCCCAAAGCCATTACAGTTGATGGACCGTATCCTGCGTTTGGCAACAAAACCCGGCGATTTGGTTCTCGACTTCTTTGCCGGTTCCGGCACGCTGGCACAAGCCATGTTGCAACTCAACAAGGAAGATGACGGCGAGCGCCGTTTCATTCTGGTATCTAACACCGAAGCCACCGATTCCGAGCCGGACAAAAACCTGTGCCGCGATGTGTGCGCGACGCGAGTACGGCGAGCAATCGAAGGCTACACGTCCGCTAAGGCTGGCCAGGTCGAAGGCCTCGGCGGCGATTTCGCATACGTGCGTGCCCGCCACATCCCGACGCATCGCCTGGAAGAACGGCTGGACGATGGCATGGTCTGGTCGTATATCCAGATGAAGCACCATCATCCTCTGTCCGAGCGCGGCAGGCTGATTTCGGTGTCGGCCTGGATGCAAGAGGTCATCATCTATGTACCAAACACCACGGCGAAGATGAAAACCGCCCTGCGCGAAGCACTGGCCGAGCATCCACAAGCCATTGTCTATACCTGGACGCCAGCGGCATTGGTGGATGTGGTCAACGAAAACAACCTACGAGAAGTGCCGTCCGACCTGACGCGCGGCTTCCGATTTGGCAAGCTCGGGGGCATTCAAGCATGAGCCGCATCGACCCGTTACCGTTCCAGGAGCGGCATATCGCTGCGCTGGTCGAACGATTCCCGAATCTGCGCGACGACTACAATCGGTTAACGAATCCGGGCGAGTTGAACACGCTGTGCAAGTAGTCGGCGGCCGTCATGCTTCAGGCACCGACTGGCATTGGCAAAACGCTGATTGCAACCGAAGTCGTTGCGCGCTTCTCGTCGCTCGATAACGTCGTCTGGCTCTGGTTCGCGCCCTATGCCACGCTGATTGGTCAAGCCGCAAACACCCGCTCGCAGCGGGCAAAAAGAATCATCTTCATTGCGGAAATACAGATTTCGTATGCGCCGCATAGCGATGAAATCATCGGCAATCAGGGTGGTCCCACTCCCAACCCACAGACAAAGACCGCACAAAATCCTGTCCCGCAAAACCATACCCGACTTGCCTGCACCCTTGGCTAGAAGCGCCTCCAAAAACGTTACAATTGCCATTTTCGTGATTAAAATTTATACAAAATCGCTGCGTTTCCGCTCCGATTTGTGCGAGTTGCTCTCATCGCCTGGCTGCCGCCTTTTCCCGGCATCGCCACCGCTGTCGCATAGAGACAGCGCTTAAACGATTGATACTTCAGGAAATTTCATGAGCCTCAAATGCGGCATCGTCGGCTTGCCCAACGTCGGTAAGTCCACTCTCTTTAACGCGCTGACTAAGGCAGGCATTGCTGCCGAGAACTATCCGTTTTGCACGATCGAGCCAAATGTCGGCGTGGTCGAGGTGCCGGATCCGCGGCTCGACGCTTTGGCACAGATCGTCAAGCCTGAACGCGTGCTTCCAGCGGTCGTCGAGTTCGTCGATATCGCCGGGCTCGTCGCGGGTGCGAGCAAGGGCGAAGGTCTGGGTAACCAGTTCCTGGCTAACATCCGCGAGACGGATGCGATCACGCATGTGGTGCGCTGCTTTGACGACGACAACGTGATTCACGTCGCCGGCAAGGTGGACCCGCTCGCGGACATCGAAGTAATCCATACTGAGTTGGCGCTGGCTGACCTGGCGACCGTGGAGAAGGCGCTCGCACGCTATTCGAAGGCGGCAAAATCGGGCAATGACAAGGAAGCAGTCAAGCTAGCAGCCGTGTTGGACAAGGTACGCGCACAGCTGGACCAGGTACGCCCGGTCCGTGCGATGGATCTGTCCGAGGACGAACGTGCGTTGATCAAGCCGTTCTGCCTAATTACTGCGAAGCCGACGATGTACGTGGCTAACGTGCGGGAGGACGGTTTCGAGAACAATCCGTACCTCGATGCGGTGCATGGCTACGCAGCGAAGGAAGGCTCGCCGGTCGTCGCCGTGTGCGCCGCCATCGAAGCGGAAATCGCCGAGTTACCGGACGATGAAAAAGGCATTTTTCTGTCCGACATGGGCATGGACGAGCCTGGACTGAATCGCGTGATCCGGGCAGGCTTCAAGCTGCTGGGGCTGCAGACGTACTTCACCGCCGGCGTCAAGGAAGTGCGCGCGTGGACCATCCATGTCGGTGATACGGCACCGCAAGCGGCCGGTGTCATCCATACGGATTTCGAGCGCGGCTTTATCCGCGCTCAGACGATTTCGTACGATGATTACATCACGTACAAAGGAGAACAAGGCGCGAAGGAAGCGGGCAAGATGCGCGCCGAAGGCAAGGAGTACGTCGTCCAGGATGGAGATGTGATGAACTTCTTGTTCAACGTCTAACGCGCTGTTGCCGGCGCGCGGTCCAATAGCGCTGCTTTCACAACACCATGCCGCTGGCCGGACGCCGGCCACGCCGCCAACATCCTCGAACATCCGCTATGCAAGGCCCGCCGATGGCGGGCGCACGCGAGCGGAACGGTCCTCGTTAATTGCGGGATGTCCGCGAGTCACCCGCCGCCATGTCCGTGCATTGCGGCCGTCCCCGCCGCTACTCAGGCAACGGCAGCGATCAATCGGCATCCGGCACGTCTGCGACCGCGGCCTGCCGGCGCCCCACAGCCGCACCGGTGGCGTCCCATCCCCGCGTTAACTCCAGCGCCTGGCGCTCGAACAACCGTCGGTAGAGGCCACCCTCCACGCGAATCAATTCATCGTGGCTGCCTTCCTCGACAATCCGCCCCTTATCCATCACGAGCAGCCGGTCCAGTGTTCGGACCGTGGACAGCCGGTGCGCGACGACCAGCGTCGTACGCCCCATCATCAATCGCTCCATCGCCCGCTGGATCAGCACCTCGCTCTCGCTGTCTAGGCTGGAGGTCGCCTCGTCCAAAATTAGGATCGGCGCATCGGCAAGAAAGGCACGCGCGATCGCCACCCGCTGGCGCTCGCCACCGGACAGTTTGATACCCCGCTCGCCGACCAACGTCTCGTAGCCGTCGGGCAGCGCGGTGATGAAGTCGTGAGCACTGGCCAACTTCGCCGCACGCTCGATCTGCGCACGGCTTGCGCCGGGCTTCGCATACGCAATGTTTTCGGCCAGCGAGCGATGGAACAACAGCGGCTCCTGCTGCACGATCGCAATCTGGCTGCGCAGCGACGCCTGCTGGACGTTGGCGATATTCTGCCCGTCGATCGTGATCCGCCCGCCGCTTACGTCGTGCAGCCGCTGGATCAGCTTAATAAACGTCGTCTTGCCCGAGCCTGAATGGCCGACCAGGCCGACACGCTCGCCATGGGCGATGCGCACAGAGAAATCCTTGTACAGCGGTGTCAGGTGAGCGCCGTATCGGAACGTCACGTGCTCGAAGCAGATCGCGCCCCGTCGAATCATGATACGCCCCGCGCCCGGTTTGTCGTCGATACCCAAGGGCTGCGCCTGCAACGACACCAGTTCCTCCATGTCGTTGACTGAACGCTGCAGGTTGCGGATGTGCATGCCCACGTCGCGCAGATACCCCTGCAACATAAAGAACATGGTCAGCGCAAAGGTGATATCGCCTACGCTGGCCAAGTCGCGAACCCACAGCAGCAGGGCCGCTCCAAGCATCGCAGCTTGCATCGCAACCAACATGCTGCCCCGCACGCTACCGCTGATCGTGCCGCGTATCCAAGTACGGCGCGTGCGTTGCCGCCACTTGCCGATCACACGGGCAAGGCGCATGTCCTCGCGCTGTTCAGCGCCAAACGCCTTCACCACGGCATTGCAACTGACCGCGTCGGCCAACGCGCCGCCCATCCGCGTGTCCCACGCATTACCCAGCCGCGCGGCCGGAGCCACGTAGCCAAGCGACAACATCACGGTGACTGCGACATACGCGATCGATCCGATGCCGACCACGATGCCCATCACCGGCCATTGCACGCCGAGCAGCACGGTGGCGCCAACGAGCATCACCAGCGACGGCAACAGCGCGATTAGCAATGTGTCGTTGAGCAGGTCCAGTGCCCACATGCCGCGCGTGATCTTGCGCACGGTCGAGCCGGCAAAGCTGTTCGCGTGCCAGTCGGCGGAGAAACGCTGCACGCGATAGAACGCGCTGGACGCAGTCTCGCTCATCATTTTTAACGTGAGCGCAATGATGCTCAAAAAACCGAACTGGCGCATCAACATGCCACCCAACCCCAGCGTCGCAACAGTCCAGAAGGCCGAAACCGCCGCGCCCCACGCGGCCTGCTTGCCTGCGGCGCCGCTCGCGCCGGTGGCGAGCGCATCGATCAGGCGTCCCGCATAAAGCGGCGTCAGCACATCGGCGAGCGCCGACAGCAACGCCAGTGATGCGATCACCGCGATCCGCCAGGGCTGCTTGCCCCAATGCGAAAAGGTGAAACCGAGGACAGCCTTGAAGGCCTGTCCGCCAAAGTCGATTTTTTTTCGAGTCATTTGCAACCGCCCACGACTCGCGGGTCGCGGGACTGTCCCAAAAGAGAAACAGAAACGGACAGACGATGCGGACCGGATAAACCGGCGACAAACAACGGATCTGTCGGGAGGCCGCGCGGGTGCTTGGCAACCCGCGCCGGCAGCGATCTAACGATGATGTGGCGCCACACGTGGGACGGCGATCTGCGGTATCAGCATCACCGCGCCTCCCTCGGTGTCTGTTGATCAGAAAAGAAAAGCGGGAATGCCCAAAATCGAATCGTAGCAGCAGCACAATGCAACTGCAAACTACGGCAATTTAACATGCTACGGCCACGACCAGGCGGTGTCGCGCCGCAACGCGCTCCACGGCGGTATCCTGCCTTATCGTAGCGACGCATAGCCCCTCACTTCCGGGCGCGCCCCGCCTTGCTCCTCACCCCAGCTTGTTCTATAGCACCGCTTGCACGCGGGCCAAGCTACCACACTGCCGATGCGATCCATCATCGTCGCCCGGAGCCGTACAATAATGGTTTTAGTCAGCCGCGCATGCGCTTCGCGCCCGCGCCAAGCTGCCCCCTCCAGCTTCGTCTCTATTACGCAAACCCGATGGCTCAATACGTCTTTACCATGAACCGGGTCGGCAAGATCGTGCCGCCCAAGCGACATATCCTAAAGGACATCTCGCTGTCATTCTTTCCTGGCGCGAAGATCGGCGTACTCGGCCTGAATGGCTCGGGCAAATCGACCTTGCTGAAAATCATGGCCGGATTGGACAAAGACATCGAGGGTGACGCCACCCCGATGTCCAACATCCAGATCGGCTACCTGCCCCAGGAACCACAACTCAACCCGCAACACACGGTCAAGCAGGCGGTCGAAGAAGGCCTCGGCGAGCTGTTCCACGCGCAGCAGCGGCTTGATGAAATCTACGCGGCCTATGCCGAGCCGGACGCCGACTTCGACGCGCTGGCCGCCGAACAAGCGAAGTACGAGGCGATCCTGGCCACCGCCGAAGGCGGTAGCGCCGAGCAGCAACTCGAGGTGGCAGCCGACGCGCTGCGACTGCCGCCATGGGACGCCAGGATCGAGCACTTGTCCGGTGGCGAGAAACGCCGTGTCGCGCTGTGCAAGCTGCTGCTGCAAAAGCCCGACATGCTGCTGCTCGATGAGCCGACGAACCACCTCGACGCGGAATCGGTCGAGTGGCTCGAACAGTTTCTGGTGCGCTTCCCGGGCACGGTCGTGGCCGTCACGCACGATCGCTACTTCTTGGATAACGCAGCGCAGTGGATTCTAGAACTGGATCGGGGCCACGGCATCCCGTGGAAAGGCAATTACAGCAGTTGGCTGGACCAGAAAGAAACTCGCTTAAAGCAGGAAGAGGCAGCGGAGTCCGCTCGTCAGAAGGCGATCCATAAGGAACTGGAGTGGGTACGCCAGAACCCGAAGGGCCGCCAGGCCAAGTCCAAGGCGCGTATCGCCCGCTTTGAGGAACTGAACAGCGTCGAATACCAGAAGCGCAACGAGACACAGGAAATCTTCATCCCGGTGGGCGAGCGTCTCGGCAACGAAGTCATCGAGTTCCAGAACGTCAGCAAAAGCTTCGGCGACCGCCTGCTGATCGACAATCTGAGCTTTTCGGTACCGCCCGGCGCGATCGTCGGCATCATCGGGCCGAACGGTGCGGGCAAGTCGACGCTGTTCCGGATGATCACGGGCCGCGAGCAACCGGACTGCGGCACCGTCAAGCTCGGACCCACGGTCAAACTCGCCTACGTGGACCAAAGCCGGGATGCGCTGGCCGCCGACAAGACGGTGTTCGAGGAGATTTCCGGCGGCGCGGACGTGCTGACGGTCGGCCGCTACGAAACGCCGTCGCGCGCGTACATCGGCCGCTTCAATTTCCGCGGCGCCGACCAACAAAAGCAGGTGGGGAACCTGTCGGGGGGCGAACGCGGACGGTTGCACATGGCCAAGACGCTGATCGCCGGAGGCAACGTGCTGCTGCTGGACGAACCATCAAACGACCTGGACGTCGAAACGTTGCGCGCGCTCGAGGATGCGCTGCTCGAGTTCGCGGGATCGGTGATGGTGATTTCGCACGATCGCTGGTTCCTGGACCGGATTGCCACGCACATCCTCGCGTTCGAAGGCGATTCGCAGGTGGTGTTCTTCAATGGCAACTACCAGGAATATGAAGCCGACAAGCGGGCGCGTCTCGGCGACGAGGCAGCCGCACCGAAGCGGCTGCGGTACAAGCCGATCACGCGTTGACATCCGGTCGCGGGCCGCTTGTGCGTCAGATTGGCGCAGTACGGGTCTCGAGCCACGCTTTCACGTCGCCGCTCAAATGCTTGCCGACCCGCTCACGCACTTGCGCGTGGTAAGCGTTGAGCCAGGCCACTTCATCTTCACGCAGCAACGACCGCTCGATGCAGCGGGTATCGATCGGGCACAGCGTCAGCGTCTCGAAGCAGAGGAACTCGCCGAACTCGGTCGTGCGCGCCGGCTGGCTCAGCAGCAGGTTTTCGATGCGGATGCCCCACTGGCCGGGACGGTAGATACCAGGCTCGTTCGACGTGATCATGCCTTTTTCCATCGCCGTGTAGGACTCGGCTGGCGCGTAGTGCGAAATCACCTGCGGTCCTTCATGCACGTTCAGGAAATAGCCGACCCCATGGCCCGTGCCGTGCCCAAAGTCCATGCATGCATCCCAAATCGGCGCCCGTGCTATCGCGTCTAGCATCGGCGAGCGCACGCCACGCGGAAACGTCGTGCGCGACAGCGCAATCATACCTTTGAGCACCAGCGTGAAATCGCGCCGCTGTTCGGCACTGGTCCGGCCCACCGGCACGACGCGTGTAATATCGGTGGTGCCGCCCAGATACTGACCGCCGGAGTCGATCAACAGCAGACCGTCGCCTTCGATCAGCACATGCGACTGCGGCGTCGCGCGATAGTGCGGCATCGCACCGTTGGCGTTGAACGCGGCGATCGTTGGAAAACTCAGGGACACGAAGCCGGGGCGGCGTGCTCGTGCGGCGGTGAGCTTTTCGTCGATCGTCAACTCGGTGATGCGCTCGCGCCCGAGCGCCTGTTCGAACCACGCAAAGCATTCCGCGAGCGCGGCGCCGTCCTGCTCCATCGTCGCGCGCACATGGACGGCTTCCGCTTCCATCTTGCGCGACTTTGCAAAGGTCGACGGATTCACCACCTCGACGAATTTCACACCAGGCTGCACGGCTTGCATCAACCCATACGTGACGCGGCGCGGATCGATCAGCAGCGTGCTGCCCGGCTCGATCGCGGCCAGCGCCGCCGGCACGTCCCGGTATGGGGCGACGCGCACACCGTCCTGCGCCAGCCGCTCACGCAACACCGCGTCGATCTTGCCGTCGGCCACGTACAGCGTCGCGTGCTGCGGCCCAATCAACGCGTGCGCAACAAATACTGGGTTGTAGCTCACGTCGGCACCGCGCAGGTTGAAAATCCATGCGATGTCATCCAGCGTGGAGACGAAATGCCAGTGCGCCCCCTTGTCGCGCATCGCGCTGCGCACCTGGTCGAGCTTTTGCGCGCGGGTCACGGGCGCGTAGGCGGGATCGTGCTCGTACACCGGCGTCCCAGGCAGCGTTGGCCGGCCGTCCCAGATCAACTCGAGCAGGTCCACGTCGGCGCGCAGTTGCACGCCAGCCGCCTGCAACGCGTCCTGCAACACCCGCGCAGCGGCCAAGCCAAGCGTGCTGCCATCCACGCCGACCCGTGCACCGGGTTCCAGGTGTGCGGCGAGCCAGTCCACATGGGGCTGCGCCTGTCCAGCTTGAATCTTCATCAACTCGATGCCGCTGTCGGCCAGTTCCGTGGCAGCCTGCACCCAGTAGCGGCTGTCGGTCCACAGTCCCGCAAAGTCCGGGGTCACGACCAACAGGCCAGCCGAGCCGGTGAAGCCGGATAACCACGCACGGCCCTGCCAGCGTTGCGGCAGGTACTCGGACAAGTGCGGATCAGCAGACGGCACGATATACGCGGCCAGAACGGCTCGTTTCATCGCATCGCGCAGCCGCGCCAGCCGCTCGGCGAGGGAGACCGCCTGGTCGGCGGCGGGTTGTCGGACATTCATTGAGTTCATCGGCGAAAAGGATGTGAGCCAAGCGAGACGGTCACGGCCACGGCCGTCATCGCGCCAAGCACGCACAGCGACCATTCGAGCACTTCGCCATCCTCGAACAGCCCGCTCGCGTTGCCGGCCAGTTTAACCGCGCCGGCGGTCAACGCGCCAACGATAAGCGCAGGCAGTGCCGCCGTGCGGCGTGCTGGATGGCGCCACCAGCCAAAGCCGCCAATTGCGGCGCCCAACAGCAAGGTGCCAATCCAGCCCATCAGCGCATTGTGCCAAGTATCATGGAATTCGCCTGACGAACACCCACGGCCGGCATTGCGTTTCGGTCCTGAATCATGGGGTACGGCTTTAAACAGGCATCGAGATCAGAAACAGGTTTCCATATGGTAGCGCATAGCGACGGTGTTTCCCGCACATTCCGAAAGTGCTGCGCGGGCGATGCAGGATCAGGAACTTGCGCTGCAACGTGAAGCCTTGACGACGCAGCCTCGCATGAATCGACTGGCCGCTGTCCGACACCGTCACGCCATTAATCTCGTGTACGTGCGGCTCGTGCGCGTGGCAGTGCCACTGGCGATCGCCGCCAATCAGGATCCCGGCGGTTAGTCGAATCGGGAAGGTGAACGGCGCCGGGAAAAGTCGCTCAGCACAAGAATATTGGGTATCGTCATCGAACGCCAGCCGGCCGCGATGCGCCGCCCTTAGCACGCCAGCGTCCAGGATTGCCAACAGCCAAAAAAGTTATAATGACACGCTACTTTTGACGGCAACCAATGCATCTGCTCACCATCGGAATCAACCACCACACCGCGCCGGTCGCATTGCGCGAGCGCGTGGCGTTTCCGCTCGAGCAGATCAAGCCAGCCTTGCACACGCTCAAGGACGCGTGGGCGCGACGCGATGAGGCGCGCATCGCGTCCACCAGCGCCGTCGCGCGTATTGCGCACGCACCGCAAGCACTGGCGGAGGCCGCGATACTGTCGACCTGCAACCGGACCGAAATCTACTGTGCGACTGACGACCGCGCCGCGCGTGAGCATGCGATCGCGTGGCTGTCGAGCTATCACCGGATTCCGGTCGAGGCGCTTGCACCGCATATCTATGCGTTGCCGCAGTCCGAAGCAGTCCGCCATGCGATGCGAGTAGCATCGGGCCTGGACTCGATGGTGCTCGGCGAAACCCAGATCCTGGGCCAGATGAAGGACGCTGTGCGTACCGCGTCAGAAGCCGGTGCGCTCGGTACCTATCTGAACCAGTTGTTTCAGCGCACGTTCGCGGTGGCCAAGGAAGTGCGCGGGCAGACGCAGATCGGCGCACATTCGGTATCGATGGCCGCCGCGGCAGTGCGACTGGCGCAACGCATTTTTGAGAACATCGCCGGGCAACGCGTGTTGTTCATCGGTGCTGGCGAGATGATCGAGTTGTGTGCGACGCATTTCGCTGCGCACAATCCACGTGAATTGATTGTCGCCAACCGCACCGTGGAGCGCGGCAGCAAGCTGGCCGAGCGCTTCGGCGGCAAGGCGATCATGCTCGCCGATCTGCCGTCGCGGCTGCACGAGTTCGACATCGTCGTGTCGTGTACCGCGTCTACCCTGCCGCTCATCGGTCTGGGCGCGGTGGAACGCGCGGTCAAGGCGCGCAAGCACCGGCCGATGTTCATGGTGGACCTGGCGGTGCCGCGCGACATCGAGCCCGAAGTGGCCGAGCTGGACGACGTGTTCCTTTATACGGTGGACGACCTCGGCTCGATCGTGCGGGAAGGCAATGCCATCCGGCAGGCCGCCGTCGCGCAGGCCGAGGCGATTATCGAGACACGCGTGCAAGCCTTCATGCACTGGCTTGAGCAACGCAGCATCGTGCCGGTGATCCGTCACATGCACACGCAAGCCGACCGGCTGCGCCGTGTGGAGTTGGAGCGCGCCCAGAAAATGCTGGCACGCGGCGACGATCCCGCCGCCGTGCTCGAGGCACTGTCGCAGGCGCTGACCAATAAGTTCATCCATGGCCCGACGCATGCGCTGACCCACGCGGCCGGCGGCGATCGTGACAAGCTGGTCGAGCTGATGTCCGGCTTCTACCAGCACGCCGGCCTCTCCGAGCGTTAGTGGCGCTCGTCACCCGCCGGCACGCGCGTATCGTCGAGCGTGCCTTCGTTTTCCATTGAACGCGACCCTGTTCGCGCCCTTTGCCAGATGCGCCGATGAAACCGAGTATGCAAGCCAAGCTGGAGCAGCTGACCAAGCGACTGCTGGAGTTAAACGAACAGCTTTCGCGCGAAGATGTCACATCCGATCTTGACCAATACCGCAAGCTGACCCGCGAGCACGCGGAACTCGCGCCAGTGGTCGAGCAATATGCGCAGTGGAAAACCGCGCGCAACGATGAGGCGACCGCTCAGGAGTTGCTGGCCGATCCATCGATGCGGGATTTCGCGGAGGACGAACTCAGTGCAGCGCGCAGCCGGATGGAGCAACTGGAGTGCGACTTGCAGAAAATGCTGCTGCCCAAGGATCCGAACGACGAGCGCAACATCTTCTTGGAAATTCGCGCCGGCACCGGCGGCGACGAGAGCGCGCTATTTGCCGGCGACCTGCTACGCATGTACCTGCGCTATGCGGAACGCCATCGCTGGCAGGTCGAGATGATGTCGGAAAGCGCGTCGGACCTGGGCGGTTATAAGGAAGTGATCGTTCGCATCATCGGCCAGGGTGCCTATTCGCGGCTCAAATTCGAATCAGGCGGGCATCGCGTGCAGCGGGTGCCGGCCACCGAGACACAGGGGCGTATCCACACGTCGGCTTGCACGGTCGCCGTGATGCCAGAGGCGGACGAGATCGCCGAGATCGAACTCAATCCGGCCGATTTGCGTATCGACACGTTCCGCGCATCGGGCGCCGGCGGTCAGCATATCAACAAGACCGACTCGGCAGTGCGCATCACGCACCTCCCAACTGGCATCGTAGTGGAATGCCAGGACGATCGCTCGCAGCACAAAAACAAGGACCGCGCGATGAAGGTGCTGGCCGCCCGCATCAAGGACAAGCAATATCAGGAGCAGCATGCGAAGGAGGCCGCCACCCGCAAAAGTCTCGTGGGCTCGGGCGACCGCTCCGAGCGCATTCGCACCTACAATTTCCCGCAGGGCCGGCTAACCGACCACCGGATCAACGTGACGCTGTACAAGCTGGAACAGATGATGGACGGCGACCTGGACACCCTCATCGACGCACTCGTCTCGGAACACCAGGCCGAGCTGCTCGCCGCGATGGGCGAAACCGAGTAAGCATATTATGACTTGCGTCGCGCAACTGCTGCGAACCTCGCCGCTGGCCCCGCTGGAAGCGCGGATTCTGCTCGCCCACGTGCTAAATTGGCCGCGTACCGCGCTGATCACGCGTGCTGACGACACGCTGCCGGACGCGTTGTCGGCGCGCTTTCTGGCGTTGCAGGCCCGGCGAGTCGAGGGCGAGCCGATCGCGCAACTAGTCGGTTCGCGCGAATTCTTCGGGCTCGAGTTCGACGTGACGCCGCACGTGCTGATCCCACGTCCGGAGACGGAGCTGCTGGTTGAGTGCGCGCTGGACGCGGTACGGACAATCCCATCCCCCCACATACTCGATCTTGGCACTGGCAGCGGTGCCATCGCGATCGCGATCGCCCATGCGCGCCCGGATGCACGGATCGTCGCCACGGATCGCTGCGCTGACGCGCTGGATGTCGCGCGGCGCAATGCGCAGCGCCTGCTCGGCGACGCGGCACTTGCACCGGCACGGCCGGCGTCGGCCGCTCGTCACGGCCTCGTCACGTCAGGCACACCCACGCAGCCCCGTCTCGCACTACGCCACGGCGATTGGTTCAAGGCGCTTAGCGAACCGCATCGCGCCGCCCCGGCGCGCTTTGACGCCATCGTCAGCAATCCGCCCTATATCGCCGCATCGGACCCGCACCTGCGCGAGGGCGACCTGCGCTTCGAGCCACTGGACGCGTTGACCGACCACGCAGACGGGCTCAGCGCGATTCGCGCGATCGTCACCGCCTCCGTCGCGTGGCTAGCGCCGAGCGGCACGCTATGGCTCGAACACGGGTACGACCAGGCTGAAGCCGTGCGCGCGCTGCTCGACGCGCACGGCTTTGATTCGGTACGCTCTGTGCGGGACCTGGCCGGCATCGAGCGCGTCACCTGCGGCAGCCGCTAGCGAGCCGCAACGCCGGCTCGGGCAGACGAAATCCGCTATCATCTAATCCAAACCGCATTTGAAGCAAGGTCAGCTATGGATACTCAAGAGCGCATCAAGCAAATCGTCAGCGACCATCCGGTCGTGCTGTTCATGAAGGGCACCGCGCAGTTCCCGATGTGCGGCTTCTCCGGCCGAGCCATCCAGGTCCTGAAGGCGTGCGGCGTTGATTCGGTGCATACGGTCAATGTTCTCGAAGACGAGGCAGTACGGCAAGGCATTAAGACGTTTTCGAACTGGCCTACGATCCCGCAGTTGTATGTGAACGGTGAATTTGTCGGTGGCTCGGACATCATGATGGAGATGTATCAGTCCGGAGAATTGCAACAGCTGTTTACGAATGCCTCATGACGCGCGGCCGTCGACACGACGGTTAATCGTCGCGATCACCGGCGCCACCGGCGCCGTCTACGGCGCCGGCGTGCTGCGCGCGCTGCGTGAGTTGGACGGCGTCGAAAGCCATCTGGTCGTCTCTAGCGCCGGCTGGCTCAATATACGGCACGAATTGGGCATCGAGCGTGCGGCACTCGAACAGTTGGCGCATCACGTGCACAATCCGCGCGACATCGGCGCGACGCTCTCGAGCGGCTCATTTCAGACGGACGGCATGATCGTGGCGCCGTGCTCGATGAAAACGCTGGCCAGCATCGCGCATGGCCTGTCCGACAACCTGATTGCCCGGGCTGCCGATGTCACGCTGAAGGAGCGGCGCCGGCTCGTGCTGATGGTTCGCGAAACGCCGCTGAATCTCGCACATCTGCGCAACATGACGGCCGTCACTGAGATGGGCGGCATTGTGTTCCCGCCGGTGCCGGCGTTCTACAACCGTCCCGCGACGATCGACGAAGTGGTGGCCGATACTGTCGCGCGCGCGCTGGATATGTTCGGACTTGCGGCAGCGCGCTCGCGGGCATGGACGGGACTGGCAGCCGCGCGAGATTAACAACCAACACGACACAATGCGTTGCCTGCGGTCGCATTGATTAGACGGGCGCGCGCTCAGGCCCCTGCGCGATGACGGCGTGCTGATCGTCGGCTCCGGACAAATCACGCATAATCTACACGCCGCGGACTTTTCGGCACGGCCCGGTGATACAGATCCGCACGTGGCTGAGTTCACCGGATGGTTCGAAGCGAGGATGGCCACGCATGACCTAGACGCCTTGCTCGACTATCGGCAGCAGGCGCCCTATGCCGTATCGATGCATCCGAGCGATGAGCATCTGCTGCCTGTGTTTGCCGCACTGGGCGCGGCCGACGACGACTACAAACTGGAGATTCACGCGCAAGGCATTTATCAGCGCTCGCTGGCGATGACTCATTACGTGCTGTCGCACCGCCGCATGGGCAACAAGGAGCGGCATTCGGGACGCGAGTCTGTGGCACGCACGGCGTCATCGTCGCGCGAGGCGGCTTTGCGCACGGTCGCCCCATCGCGACGCATGGCATAATCGGTGCTCGTCTTCCTCACATACGCGCCCCGGCGCCGCCCCCTGCCGCCCGCCTTGCCACCGCCGACAACGCGATGACGGTCGCCATGGCTTGGTGAGGCAGCCCGCCGACCGCTCCAGCCTCGATGACTATCCAAGCATTGCGCCCACTTTCCGTCGCCGCCCGCGAAAACACTGCCACAACCCGTGAAGACGCCTCGCCCACCACCGTCGCGCGACCGCGCACACGCGTGGCCGTCAACCGGAGCGCGGCCCGATGACCTCGTCCCTGTCCATCATGCAGATGGCGCTCGCCGCCATCCAGGACGTGCTGTTCGCGATCGCCGCAGGCTCGGTACTGTGCGGCGCGACACTGGCCACCGTGTTCGCTTCGTCTCGCGACGCGGCACGGCTGCGGCTGCGTGGCTCGATCAAACAAGCCATGCCCGGCGTCCGATTGCCGTCCATCCAATGGTTTTCGTTGTGCGCGCTGGCTATCGCCCAAGTGATGTACCTGTGGCTGCAGGCCGCCACGATAAGCGGCTCGACATTGAGCGCCGCGCTGGGCATCGTACTGCGGCAGTCGCATTACGGCGCCGCGTGGCTGACCGGGACGGCCGGTATCACGTTGGCACTCGCCGCCTCGCGCGTGCATCTGCGCGGCGGCCAAGCACGAGGTGGTCCGCCACCCGGGCCGGGCAGCGCCCCACCCCGTTGGCCGATGCGCATCACGGTGCTGGGTCTCGCGCTGTACGCGGCAGGTAAGGCCGCAGTCAGTCATGCGGCAGGTGCGGGGGACTTCAGCCTCGCACAGGCCGTGTACTGCGTGCATGTCGGAGCGAGCGCCGCATGGGCTGGCGGCGTGAGCATCGCGGCCTTCGTGTTGCCGACGTTCGCATTGCATACACGCGCCGACGGCGGGCGGCATCTGGCATTTTGTGAACGACTCTCCCGCGCGTCGGCGGTCTCCTTGACGTTGGTCGCGCTCACGGGCCTATACAACGTCGTATGGATCTGCGCCAACGTGCCCGCCCCGCTGGCCGGCACATACTATGGCCGATGGCTTGGCGCCAAGCTCGTCATCGTGGCAGCAGTCGCATTGCTCAGGACACTGAACCGTGCTGTATGGTTGCCGCGGCTGCGCGATGCGCAACACGCCCATGGAGGGGAAAGCAATAGGTTGTCGCCGCGCTATTCAGTCACAGCCGCCCATCTTGGCAAAACACTGTTAGCCGAGTCGGCGCTGCTGGCGGCCGCGCTGATTGCGGCGGCAACATTATCGCACCTACCGCCGGCGTAACGCGTGCGGCGGCGCGAGCCGGCCCGCGTGCCTCGGTGTCAATCCGCGCCGATGCACGCGACGGCACGCCGATACCGATGCCCCCACGCTCAAATACCGACGCCTTCCAGGATTTCCTCGCGCTGTTCCCGCTCGTCCAGATACGCGGTGCGCCAGCCGCTAGACACACCCCACTGATAGAACCCGAGCGAGGTCACCGCGACGACCGCCATGTCCCAGCCATAAGGGATATAGCCAATCCCGCCGAACGGCTTGCTGCCGATGTACGACAGCACTGCCATCACCGGCAGATAGGTGACCATCCACCAGGCTGAACGCCAGTCCTTAGAGAATCCTTTCCAGCCCGCCTTAGCTTGGTAGTAGAAGAAGACCGGCAGCGCGACGACCATCAGTAGGATGATCTCGCCGGTCAACGGCCATTTTGCCCAATACAAGATCAGCGACGCGCAGACAAACGCAAACGGCGCTATCAAACCCATGCCGGGGATGCGCAGCGGCCGCGCGATGTCCCCGCTGGTGCGGCGCAGCGCCATTAGGCTGATTGGCCCCGTCAAGTACGAGATCACCGTGGCCACCGAGATGACCGCAGCTAGCGAACTCCAGCCACGGAAAAAGAACAGGAAGATGAACGAAACGATCAGGTTGAACCACATCGCGGGCCGCGGCACCCCATAGAGCGGATGCACGCTGCTGAAAATCTTGGGCAACGTGTTGTTGCGCTCCATCGCGTAGATCATCCGGGTCGTCGTCGCCATGTAGGTGGTACCGGTGCCGCTGGGGCTCACAAACGCATCAACGTACAGCAGCATCGCAAGCCAATTCAGGTTCAGCGCGAGCGCAAGCTCGGCAAACGGTGAACTGAAGTTCAACTTGTCCCAGCCCTTGATGATGTCCGCCGGCTTGATGGCGCCAATATACGCGACCTGCAGCAGCACATAGATAACCAGCGCGATCAGGATTGAGCCGACCACGGCAACCGGCACGCTACGGTCCGGATTGCGGGCCTCACCCGCCAGGTTCACCGGACTCTGGAACCCATTGAACGCGAAGACAATGCCGCTGGTGGCCACCGCGGTCAGCACCGCCGACCAGCCATAGGGCGCGAACTGCCCAGTCGCACCGGTCGCGAAGTTGTCCGTATGAAAGCCGGTCAGCACGAGGCCCAAAATGGTGGCGCCCGGAATCAGGAACTTGAAGATCGTGATTGCCGAATTCGCGTGCGCGAACAGCTTCACACCCCAATAGTTCAACAGGAAGTACACGACCACGAGCACAGCCGACAGCAGGAGCCCGGGTAAGGTCAACTCGCCGTGTACGAACAGCGCATGAGCCCAATCATAAGGCCATGAGCTCATATATTGGATCGATGCCTCTGCCTCAATCGGTATCACGGAGACGATCGCGATCCAGTTGGCCCACGCGCTGATGAAGCCGACCAACGAGCCATGGGAGTAGCGGGCATAGCGGACCATGCCGCCCGACTCGGGGAACATCGCACCGAGTTCCGCATAGGTCAGCGCGATCGCAAGGATCACCACCGCGCCAATCACCCATGCAATGATTGCTGCAGGCCCTGCAATTTTTGCTGCCTTCCAGGCCCCGAAGAGCCAGCCCGACCCGATGATTGAGCCCAAGCCGGTCAACATCAGCGCGAATGGGCTGATGTTTCGCTTGATCGAACTATCCACAACATCTCCTAGGAACATGAGCGCGCCTTACCGCTGTGCCGTTTCCGGCTGGCACGTCTCGTGAATACGCGTCACGCGTCGGTTGCAACCGGCGCGAAGTTTAACGGTGGCACCTTTCAACTGGCTGATCAGTTGCGAATCGACGAAACACGGGGCGACCCGACAAGCGTGGAATTAACCCATGCGCGGGTCATCAAACAAATGACAAATGATTAACATAAAGCGCCAGACTCGGCGTGGAAAGCGAGCTCTACGCCCATTTCGATGACGAGGCGGGCCGTTACGAAAAAACGGCGAAAAGGTCGAGACCCGAAGCGACACCGGTTGGAGCGCATCGGGGAAACTACTGAGTTTGCGACAAAAGCATTGACCGGGTCTGATTTTCGCAATATAACTATGTTTGCAGGATTTCAAGCGGCGAGTGTTGGTGGTTATCCATCTGTAGTCTCCCACGACGGTACTTCGGTTGTTCCTCTCACCCTTCCTTGATTTTCGTGCGCTATCGGGCCTCGGCTCTTATTCATTTTTAAGGATTCGTTTTATGGAAACCGGAACCGTCAAGTGGTTCAACGACGCCAAAGGTTTTGGCTTTATTACGCCGGACAGCGGCGGTGAAGACCTGTTTGCGCATTTCTCCGAAATTCGCATGGATGGCTTCAAGAGCCTTCAGGAAAACCAAAGAGTCACGTACGAAGTGAAGACGGGCCCGAAGGGCAAGCAAGCGGCGAATATTCGCGCGGCGTAAGCCCTTCCCGCCTGGCGCGACGCGCCAATGCCCCCTCTACGCGGGCAGACTGCTGACGAACCCCACGTTCTTCGAAGCGTGGGGTTGCGTCTTTTAGGCGAGCGCGATTTTTTTCATCCGGCGTACGCGTCAATCAAACAAACGCCGCGCGTGGATCCCCAGTCCGGTGGCGACGCTGGCTAGACGATCACCGAAGACCTTTTCCGCCCGAGGAAACGCGTCGCCGATCGCCCCGGTCACGCAGCGCAACCCGGTCGAGCCCCCGGTGAAGTACACCGCCCCCAAATCGGCGGCCTGCACGCCGGCCTGACGTAGCGTGTCGCGCGCCGCGTTCGCAATCCGGCGGATCTCGTCCTGCGCCACCTCCAGCAGTTCCGGCTCGGAAAAAGTCACCGCCAAATCGGGCTCGACCTGGGACAAGTCGAGCGTCGCGTCGCCGCCCACGGCCACGTCGATCTTCGCGCGCTCGGCCAGCCCAGCCAGCGCATGGCCGAGCCGCGCATCGATGACGCGTATCAACCGGTCATGGTAGCGGGGCTGCGCATAAACGTACTTGGTCAGCCGCAACTCGCCCACCCGCTTGGGTGCATAAACGGTGTTGATCAGGTGCCAAGTCGCGAGGTCGAAGTAAATTCGGTTCGGCACCTCACGTCCCTGTTCATCCAGTGATTGATAGCCCAACTCACGCATGATCGCCACCAGTTCCACGCGCCGATCGAAATCGGTGCCGGCCACGTGCACGCCGTGGTGGCCAAGCACGTCTGCTTGCCGTTCGAGCTTTCGCGCCCGCTCCGGCCCGACCCGCACCAGCGAGAAGTCGGACGTACCGCCGCCGATATCGGCGACCAGCACCAGTTTCTCGGAATCGAGCCGCGACTCGTAGTCGAACGCCGCGGCAATCGGCTCGAATTGGAACTCGATGTGCCGAAAGCCCACAGCATGGGCAACTGTTTTCAATTGGTCCTGCGCCAGACGATCGGCCCGGGGATCGTCGTCGGCGAAGAATACGGGACGGCCCAACACCGCCCGCTCCACCAGCCGGCCCGCCGCGGCCTCCGCACACTGCTTCAGATGATGTAGGAACAGCGCGATCACGTCCAAATAACGCACCGCAGTGCCATCCCCCAATTCAGTGCTCTGCTCGGCCAGCGGCGAGCCCAGAATGCTCTTCATCGAGCGCATCAGCCGTCCGTCATAACCATCGATATAGGATTCGATCGCAGCCCGGCCAAACACACGAATGTCCTCGTCCAGATTAAAGAACACGGCCGTGGGCAGGGTCGCATGGTTGCCCTCGACCGGGGCCAGCCGGACGCCATGCGGCGCGGCGTCCCGTGCCGGCAGCGCGACGGCAGAATTGGACGTGCCAAAATCGATTGCGCAATAATTCATTCAATGCTCCTGGGACGGCCGGCTGCGACCTCGCGGCTGACACCACCAACTCGGGAAGGGACAGGTTTTTAGCACGAAGCGGTGCCGCAGGCAAAGCCTCTGTCGCTGTCTGTGCCTGTCCCGTTGGTTCGATCGCAACGCCATGTTACCGGTCGGCAACATGGCGTTGCGATCTTAGACTGAGCGGTAACATGTCAAGAAACGGTATCGCACTGCCGGGCATCTCGTATTGGTGCAGCGCTGGAATGAGTCATGAGTCACAGCAATCAACCCTCCACACAGGGGCGGATGCCGTCCACCAGCATGCCTCGGCGCGCGCCGAGCCGACTACCGAGGTTGTTCGTTTGTCAATGTATCGTGCGAGTTTTCGGAGCGCGAGCACCCGGCGCGCCAGATCGTCACCCGTAACAAGACAGCGTTGCTCGAACGACTGACCGATCTGGCGCGACAGGCCGGCGCACGCGAGCCCGCACGGCTCGGCGCGTCGCTTGCGTTGCTCGTTGAGGGCGTCTACACTGCCAGCCAGACCCTCGATCCGCGCTGCGACGCGATCGCCTCGGCGCCGACTCTGGCCGCCCAGTTGATCGACGCGGCCACCGCGCCCTCCGATGCCGATGCACGATGAACACAAGGGCCACGCCGCCGTCGTTAGCGCCACGGTGCGATGGCTCGAACGGGCCGTCATTGGCCTGAATCTATGCCCTTTCGCGAAGTCCGTCCATGTCAAGCGGCAGATCCGCTACACAGTCAGCAACGCCCACAGCGCCGCCGACGTGCTGGCTGCGCTCGATGTCGAACTGCAGGCGCTGGTCAACGCGGATCCGCAATGGATCGATACGACGTTGCTGATATTGCCGGACGCATTTGCCGACTTCTACGCGTTCAACGACTTCCTGCCACGTGCGGACAAGCTTTTGCGTCGGCGCGCGCTGGAAGGCATCGTACAGATCGCGAGCTTTCATCCACTGTTCCAATTCGCCGGCGCCGGTGAGCACGACATCGAGAACTATACGAACCGCGCGCCGTATCCGATCTTGCATCTGCTGCGGGAAGCAAGCGTGACGCGGGCCGTTGACGCGTTTGCGGATGCGGCGCAAATCTACGAACGCAACGAGCAAACGATGCGCGCACTCGGTCACGCGGGCTGGCGCCGCCTGCTGGAAGCGGACGACGAACGCCGTTGATCATGCCGAATTGGCGATCCGCTGCTCGCTCTCGCGGGTCAGCGCCGGGATGAAGAAACGTGGCGCGAGTTCTTCCAGCCCTAGTTCGGCCAACATCGCCGTCAGACGCTCGGACGGCTTGCGACGTGGCAGATTTTTGTAAGTGGCAATGATGAGTTCGTTTTTCAGCGAGTGTTCCCAGCCGACCAGTTCGGTCACGCTAATGTGATACCCATGCGCCTCCAACTGCAGGCAGCGTAGCACGTTGGTCAACTGGCTACCGAATTCGCGCGTGTGCAGCGGATGACGCCATAGCTCGCTCAGCGCGGTGCGTCCGAGCGCCTTCGCCTTGTTGCGCCTCAACACGGCCGCCACCTCTGCCTGGCAGCACGGTACCAACACGATATAGCGGGCCTGCTTGGCCAGAGCAAAGCGGATCGCATCGTCGGTCGCAGTATTGCAAGCATGCAGCGCAGTGACGATGTCTACCGCTGACGGTAGTTTGTCCGATGAGATCGATTCCGCTACGGATAATTTTAGGAACGACATACCAGAAAACCCGAGCCGGGCAGCCAAGTCAACGGATTGGGTGACCAGGTCGTCGCGCGCCTCGATACCGTACAGACGCGAGCCGTCGCCCAGGTTTTTGAAGAACAGATCGTACAAAATAAAACCGAGGTACGACTTGCCGGCACCGTGATCGACTAGCGTCACGTCGCCGCCCTGTTGCTTCAACTCGGCGAGCAGTGGTTCGATGAATTGGTACAGGTGGTAGACCTGCTTGAGCTTGCGCCGGCTGTCCTGGTTAAGTTTGCCCTCGCGCGTCAGGATATGGAGTTCCTTGAGCAATTCGATGGATTGGCCGGGGCGGACGTTGTACTTCTCGGACATGGCAGGTCGAAACACAGGTTCAAGCGCCACGCCGACAAGCGCGGTGGCGCACAGTTGTCACCGGTAGGCCGGTTGCACAATCCGCGCAACCGGCCTACCGGTGACAGTGTACCGAAAAAGCTTGCGGTACCGCTCTTCCGAGCGGTGCGCCCGAGCAGAAGGAATCAAACCCCACCGATGCACAGGTACTTCATCTCGAGATACTCGTCGATCCCGTACTTGGACCCTTCGCGCCCCAGCCCTGACTGCTTTATACCGCCGAACGGGCCGGTTTCATTCGATATCAAGCCCGTGTTGATTCCCACCATGCCATACTCGAGCGCTTCCGCCACGCGCCACACGCGCCCCAGATCCCGGCTGTAGAAGTACGCAGCCAGCCCGAATTCTGTCTCGTTGGCCAGACGGATTACTTCATCATCGGTACTAAAGCGGAACAGCGGCGCGACGGGACCGAATGTTTCCTCACGCGCGATGCGCATTGCCTGGGTCACGCCGGCCAATACCGTTGCCTCGAAGAAAGTGCCGCCCAACGCATGCCGCTTGCCGCCGCAGAGCACGCGTGCGCCATGGGAGAGCGCGTCGGCGATGTGCGATTCGACCTTGTCCACCGCAGCCTGGTTGATCAACGGTCCCTGCGTCACCCCCGCGTCGAACCCGTTGCCCACCTTGAGCCGGCTGACCGCATCGGCAAGCTTGCGCGAGAATGCGTCGTACACCGAGTCGTGCACGTAGAAGCGGTTCGTGCACACGCAGGTCTGGCCGGCATTGCGGTACTTCGAGGCGACCGCGCCCTCCACGGCTGCGTCCAGATCCGCATCGTCGAACACGATGAACGGCGCATTGCCGCCCAGCTCCAGTGACAGCTTTTTGATTGTCGGCGCACACTGGGCCGCGAGCAGCCGGCCGACCGGTGTCGAGCCCGTGAACGACAGCTTGCGCACGACCGGATTGGACGTCATTTCCGCGCCGATCGTCTTCGGATCGCCCGTGACCACGCTGAACACACCCGCCGGCACGCCAGCGCGCTCGGCCAGGGCTGCCAGCGCGAGCGCCGACAGCGGCGTGGCTTCCGCCGGCTTAAGCACGATCGCACAGCCGGCCGCCAACGCGGGGGCCACCTTGCGCGTGATCATCGCTGCCGGGAAATTCCAGGGTGTGATCGCCGCACATACGCCCACCGGCTCCTTCAGCACGACAAGCCGCTTGTCGCCGGCGGGGCTCGCCAACGTGTCGCCATTCACCCGCTTGGCTTCTTCCGCAAACCATTCGAGGAATGATGCCGCATAGCTGATCTCACCTTTTGCCTCGGCAAGCGGCTTGCCCTGCTCGGCCGTCATGATCGTGGCCAGGTCGTGCGCATTGGCTAGCATCAAATCGTGCCAGCGACGCAGTACCGCGGCACGCTCTTTACCCGTCTTCGCCCGCCACGCGCGTTGTGCCAGCTGCGCTGCATCGATCGCGCGACGCGTCTCGGCCGCGCCCATCGCTGGAACGGCCGCTAGCGTGCGGCCCGTCGCCGGATCGACCACATCGAACGTGCGCCCCTCATCCGCGCCGACCCACGTCCCGCTGACGTAGGCCAGATCGCGCAGCAGCGACGAATCCTTCAACGATAACGCCTGATTGTCCGATCCCATGCTCTTGTTCCTATGCTTGCGCGACGGCGCCGTGCGTCAGCGCGTGTTCAAGTATGTCCAGCCCTCGTCCAGCGCTGCCGGCTCGCTCGTCAGCGGAAAAGGAAGCGAATTACCTTACCATGTACGCTGCCTACGAGCAGCAACAGGCCATGCTCGAGTCGCTTCTTCAGTTGCCGCCCCAGCGTGTCCGGCCCGTGTGCTCAGGTTCTCTTCGACGATCACCTCGAGCACCACATGCGCCACCGTGCAGGCGAGCGAATGGTCCACGTAGATGCCGCCCAGTCCGCCGGGCTCCGCGGCATCCGTCAGCACGGCCCGGCCGACCATGTCGGACAGCAGCATGCCACCGACCAGACTCTTCGCCATCTTTATCAAATCCGGTTTGACATCGTCGTGCTGCATCCCACGGCAGCAAGCAAAGCTGTGCATCAACTGGTCCACCCGCGTTGGCACCCGTGTCCCGTCGCGGTCCAGCTGCAGGTCGGGCTCGATGATCGCGATTCGACATATCGTATGGTCCAACACAGCTTGAGTGGTAAACGATACAGTTAGCAGTGCAGTTGGCAAACTGTATCTGTCCGTCGGCGAGTGGACGGCGATAGAGTTAGATAACGACTCAAGGAGCCACCATGACTTCATCCGATACCGTCAGCGACCTGTCGAACTTCTGGATGCCGTTCACCGCCAATCGCCAGTTCAAGGCCGCGCCGCGCCTGCTGACGTCGGCCAAGGGCATGTACTACACGAGCAGCGACGGCCGCAAAGTACTCGATGGCGTGGCCGGCCTGTGGTGCGTGAATGCAGGCCACGCGCGCGAGGAGATTGTCTCTGCAATACAGCAATCGGCCGACACGCTCGACTATGCGCCGCCATTTCAAATGGGCCACCCGCTCGCCTTCCAGGCGGCGGCCAAGGTGGCCCACATCATGCCGAACGGGCTGGATCGCATCTTCTTCACCAACTCGGGGTCGGAGTCAGTCGATACCGCGCTGAAGATTGCACTCGCCTATCACCGGGCGCGCGGCGACGGGCAGCGCACCCGGCTGATCGGCCGCGAGCGCGGCTACCATGGAGTCGGTTTCGGCGGGATCTCGGTAGGCGGCATCGTCGCCAACCGTAAGGCATTCTCCGGTGCGCTGCTGCCCGCGGTCGACCATCTGCCGCACACGCATGATCCGGCAAGGAACACGTTTTCCCGCGGACAGCCCGAACATGGCGCGCACCTAGCCGACGAACTCGAGCGGCTGGTCGCGCTGCACGACGCATCCACGATCGCAGCCGTGATCGTCGAGCCGGTGGCCGGCTCGACTGGCGTGCTGATTCCGCCAAAGGGCTACCTGCAGCGGCTGCGGGAGATCTGTTCCAAACACGGCATTTTGCTGATCTTTGATGAGGTCATCACCGCTTTTGGGCGGCTCGGCTGCGCGACGGCCGCTGAGTTCTTCGGCGTCAAGCCAGACCTAATCACGATGGCCAAGGCGATCAATAACGCCGCTGCGCCGATGGGCGCGGTAGCCGCGGACAAGAAGATTTACGACACGATCGTGAACGCCGGCGCGCCGGGCGCCATCGAGCTGTTTCATGGCTATACGTATTCGGCTCATCCAATCGCGGCGGCGGCGGCAGTCGCGACGCAGGACCTATATCAGCGCGAGGGATTATTTGAGCGGGCGGCAAAGATCGCGCCTTTCTTCGAGCATGCGATCCACGCGCTGCGCGATGCGCCGTACGTGAAGGATGTGCGCAACCTGGGGTTGGTCGGTGGTGTGGAGCTGAAATCACGCGACGGCGCATTCGGTGCGCGCGCCTACGAAACGTTCGTCAAGTGTTTCGAGCTTGGCGTGTTGATCCGCTATACCGGGGAGACGCTCGCGTTCTCGCCACCGCTGATCATCTCCAAACAACAAATCACGCAAGTTTTCGACACGGTGCGCAACGCGTTGCAAACGCTGAAGTAACGACAACGCCATAGCCGCGTATTCGGCCAGCGCCGACGCCATCGAGTACGCTGCTGAAGGAAATAGAGTACAAAGCGTTCATCCGCGTGATCCGTTCGTGGGAACGCAAGCATTTGCTGTTGCCCGTATGACGGAAACCCGGCCCCGCTCTCGCCCGATGTTATTTTTTCAGCCACCGGCCCAATCACTTCCGACACTACCAGTGCCAAATTGTTGCGTTTTTCTCGCTCCTCTTTCGCATGCGTGCCGATCCCAGTAGGAGAGCCTCGCTATAGTCTAAAAGTGCCGGACATCCAAAGCCGGCAGAAACGGCGGGGGTCAATAGACCGGCCTATCCGATAACTATTCGCTGTTGCTGCGGCTCGATTGCGACATGCCAACCGACGATTTGACAAGATCTATCACTTTCGTGTTATGCCGCGGGGGTGATTGTCCCTATAACAAAAACAATGCATCGATACGGGGCAGTCATGTCGCTATCTAACGGCAGTCAATTCACCGTTTCTCGAAGACTCGTCTACTGGACACGCGAGCCGTCCCAGGACCTACAACAACAATTGTCCCGACGCAGCTGGCTCGTGTCGGTCGTCGTTGATGGGCATGCCGTCAGGCACGCGCTGCAGCATGTCGATCAGGCAGGCGGGATCCTCGACCTGAGCACGGTGCCCGACACCGAATTACTGGATGCGCTGGCGGTCTGCCAGGCGGCATCGGACGTAGCCTGGATCGGCTTAGTTGAGCCGCGGCAGCTCAGTATCGCGGCAGTCAGGGCAGTGCTTCGTGACTATTGTTTTGATTATGTAACGCTTCCCGCGTCGCAGCAGCGCATAGCCGATGCAGTTGGCCAAGCATACGGCATGCTCATGCTGCGCGCCCCCCAGGGCCAGTCACGCTCGCGCGAAGGGAGGATGATCGGTACCTGCGACGCGATGCTGAAGCTGTTCGACAAGATACCGAGAATCGCGCGCACCGACGCGCCAGTGCTCATTTCCGGTGAGTCGGGCACCGGCAAGGAGCTGACCGCGATCGCGATCCATGAGCGCTCGCCCCGTGCCAAACGGCCGTTCGTCGCGATCAACTGTGGGGCGATTCCGCCTCACCTGGTCCAGTCCGAGTTGTTTGGCTACGAGCGCGGCGCGTTCACCGGAGCAGTGTCGCGCAAGGTCGGTCGGATCGAGACGGCCAATCACGGCACGCTGTTCCTCGATGAGATCGCGGATCTGCCACTGGAGAGCCAGACCAGCCTATTGCGCTTCCTGCAAGAGCGCACGATCCAGCGCCTGGGCGGGCGTGACACGATCCACGTCGACGTGCGGGTCATTTCAGCCACGCACGCGAACCTGGAGGAAGCCGTCAACGCCGGGCGCTTCCGCGCCGATCTCTATCATCGGCTGTGCGTGCTGCGCGTGGAGCAGCCCGCGTTGCGCACGCGCGGCAAAGACATCGAAGTGCTCGCGCAATGTATGTTCGAACGATACAAGTCGGACGCGCCGCACGTGAAGGGCTTTTCTCCGTCGGCCATGGTCGCAATGCGTCGCTATCCGTGGCCAGGAAACGTGCGCGAGTTGATCAACCGAGTACGGCGTGCCTTGGTGATGACTGACGGCACCCTCCTAACGGCTCACGATCTGGAACTCGAACAGTGGGTGCCGCCGGAGGCCGTGCCGATCATCAAGCCGCCCGTGGTCATCAATGACCATTTGATCGACCAGGCGCTGAAGCGGCACCGCGGCCGGCAAACCGAAGCGGCGCGAGAGTTGGGTATTTCCCGCTCCACGCTGTACCGCCGACTGCGCACCCAGCGTCTTGCGGAGATGGCTACGGACGCGGGGTGATCCCAAGCGCGACCGGGCGGGGCGGCCCACGCGATGCGGCGCTAGAGCGGCAGCGTGTCGGTGCGACGAGCCGGCTCGGTGCCATGGCATCGACCGGCTGGGAATACCCCAAACCTGTGCTTCGGTCGTACACTCACTCGCCGAGCAAGCGTGCCTGTTCGGCAATCTCGACGCTCTCGGTAGTGACCCACGGCTTCAGCACATGCGCCATCGCGATGATCGCGTCGACCAGCACCGCGCTTTGCGTGTCGGGGGCATCTGCTCGATGAACGAGCGAGCGATCTTCCGCTAGTTCAGCAAGGAACCGCATCAGATTCCTGAAGTCCATCTAGTGATCGAGACGTTTCTTGCAGTCATTCGGCAAATGAGTTTTTATCCTAAAGACAAGGAGAACTCAACATGCCGTTTCTCACGCGCTTGGCCAAACGCTATGGCGCGGCGATGAACGCCAAAAACATGCGTCTGCTGTTCATGCCGATCGGCAGCGCCCCCCACGGCGAACCCCCACAAGGAGCTTGACGGCAGCCAGCCGACGAATGCCGGTGGATAGTCTCGGGGATACGTGGCTCTGGAAGAATGGCAATTCAATCAGTGATCACCGCCGCCCAGCGCCTTATATAAAGTCATTCGGTTGTTAAGCCGATTCAAGCGGTTCAGTGCATCAGCGCTCTGCGCGTCGCGCAACCGCTGCTGCTGATCGAGCCACGGCTGTATGCCAGTCGCACCGGCGACGAAGCGGGCCCGCGCAAGCGCTTCCGCGCGCTGCGCCTGAGCGAGCGACAGTGTACGCTGTTCGCTTTCTTGTTCGAGTTGCATGCGTGCGGACAGCGCGTTCTCGACCTCGCCAAGCGCCGTGTACAGCTGCTGACGGAAGTTGACGACGGCTTCCTCATATTGTGTCTGCGACACTTTAATCTGCAGCTGCATCGTGTTCCGCTGAATAAAGGGCAGCGCGAGCCCAAGGCCGAGCGTTGCGATAGGATTCGACAGCGCACGCTCAAGGCTCGCACTTGATGTACCAATCGAACTGGTCAGCGTGAGCAACGGGTAGAAGTGGGTGCGCGTGATATCAATGTTCGCGAGCAAACTGCGCAATCGGAACTCCGCCGCGCGCAGGTCCGGACGCCGTGCGAGCAGGTCGGCAGGCAAGCCCGCTGGCACTGCCGGCAACGGCCGGTCTGGCAGCGCAGCTGGTTCGGCGGCCCGCGCTTGCGGCGGACGGTCAAGCAAGATCGCGAGCGCGTGACGGTTTTCGGTACGCTGCTGAATCCATTGTGTTTGCATCGCGCGCTGCGTGGATAGGTTTTGCTCGGCTTGCGCGACATCGAGCCCGGAGACCGCGCCGGCCGCATGACGCGCCCGCACCAGCGCGAGCGTGCGCCGCGCATACGCGATGTTCGCATCGCCAAGCGCAATCTGCTGGTTCAGGTAGCCGATCTGCCAGTACAACGCGGCCGTCGTGCCGATCAGTGAAAGCCGTGCTGCATCGCGGTCGGCCTGCGTCGCGTCGGCTTCCCAACGCGCCGCATCGCGCTGCGCGGCGAGCTTGCCCCACAGGTCGAGTTCGTAGTTGAGGGAGCCGGATACGCTGCTCGCGCGTAATGTCTGGTGCGAATCAAGCGTGCGCGAGACGCGGCCGTTGCCGCCGAGCGTCACGGTGGGCGTCAGGTTGGTGGCGACAAGATTGGCCCGCAGCTGTGCGCGATAAACGCGGATCGCAGCGGCGGCGAGATCGTTGTTCACGGCAAGCGCGTCGGCAATCAGCCGATCGAGCACCGGGTCGCCGAAGCTGCGCCACCAGTCGGCCGGAATAGACGCTGCCGCGCAAGGCTCAGATGGGCTAGAGACAGCGCAGGGATGCGTCTGCGCTGTCGCGCCGCTCGCGTCGTATGCTGTCCAATGGGCAGGCAGGTCCACTGCAGGCAACGGCTGGCGGCGCGCGTTCGTGCAACCCGCAAGCAACGCGGCAGCGCAGGCGAGCGCGAGCAGGCGGTGGAAAACGCTCGCAATGAGAATCATCATGGCGTCACCTCAATCGCGCGCGAGCGCATCGATCGGATCGAGCCGTGCAGCGTTGCGAGCGGGCATGAAACCGAAAATGATGCCGATTAGTGTCGAACACAAGAACGCGGTGACAATGGAGGCGACAGAGAACACCATTTTCCATTGGGCGACAAACAGCGGGAAGATAAAACTCGTGCCAAACGACAACACGATGCCAATTGCACCGCCCATCAGGCATACCACAATCGCCTCGATAAGAAACTGCTGCATGATATCGTTCTGCCGCGCGCCGACGGCCATCCGGATGCCGATCTCGCGCGTTCGCTCGATCACTGACACGAGCATGATATTCATCACGCCAATCCCGCCGACCACGAGTGAGATCACCGCGACCAGCGACAACAATAGCGTCAGCATTTGGCCGGTCTTTTCAGCCGTTTTGACCACGTTATCCACGTTGTAAGTGAAAAAATCCTTGCGACCGTGGCGCTGCGTCATCAGCTTCACGAGATTGTTTTCGGCTGCCGTGCTCGGCTGTCCATCGCGCACCCGCACCGTGATGCTGTCAAAATGGCGCTGACCAAACAGCCGGCCGCTCGCCGTCGTGTAGGGTACCCATACGTTTAGGCTCTTTATCTCACCGAACGCGCTCTTCTTGTCCGCCGTCACACCGATCACCACACACGGCAGGTTGCCGATGAGCACTACCTCGCCGAGTGGATTCGAGTTGGCGCCGAACAGCTTGCGACGTGTGTTCTGGTCGATCACCGCCACTTGCGCCTGACGGCGTACGTCGTCAGGACCGAAACCCATCCCTTGAGTGAAGCGTATCCCCCGTACCTGGAAGTAATGTTCGCCGATACCACTCACTAACGCGTTGATGTCGATGTTTCGGTAGCGTAGTAACAAGCTGCGCGACGTCTCGGGTGTCACGCTGTCAAGATAGGGCTGCTCGGCGAGTGCGGCCACATCAACGGGCACAAGCGTTTCGATCGTGCTCGCCTGGCTGTCGCCCCAGTCGCGGCCCGGGAAGATGTTGATCGTGTTCGTGCCAATACTGGCGATCTCATCGAGTATGTAGCGCTTCGCGCCTTCGCCAATCGCAACAATGGATACCACCGACGTGATACCGATGATAATACCGAGCATCGTCAGACCCGTGCGCAGCCGATGCGACATGAGCGCGAGCCATGCCATCCGAAATGCCTCGGCAAAGCGTCCGGCACTCGCCGGCCAGCGGCGCGCACGTAGCGCAGGCGTGGCAGCCCGCGTGTCCACCGCGGAAACGGGTGTACCGCATGCGACCGGTGCGTTTGCCTGTGCAGTTACGTGGTCGATAACGGCAAATGATGTGTCGGCGCAGGCGGATGCGGCCAATGTAGCGTCGGTGGCTACCGTATCCGCGGCCGATACGCTGACATCGGCCGCCGAGCATAGCGTGTTCGTCCGGTCTGCGACGATCTTGCCATCGCGGATCTCGATGATCCGGCGCGCGTGCGCGGCGACATGCTCATCGTGCGTGACAATGATCACCGTATGGCCGAGTGCGTTCAGCTCACGCAGAAGCCGAATTACCTCCTGACCACTCTTCGAATCGAGTGCCCCTGTCGGCTCATCGGCGAGAATCACTTCGCCGCCGTTCATCAGCGCACGTGCGATGCTGACGCGCTGCTGCTGTCCGCCGGATAGCTGGCTCGGACGGTGCCCGGCGCGCTGCGCGAGCCCGAGCCGTGCCAACAGATGCTCAGCACGCGCTCGCCGCACAGGCTGCGCACTGCCCGCATAGATTGCCGGCATTTCGACGTTCTCTGCCGCGCTCAAGTGCGGCAGCAGATGGTAACGCTGGAAAATGAAGCCGAAGCGCTCGCGCCGCAGTTGTGCAAGCTCGTCTCCGTCGAGTTCGCGTGTCTCGCGGCCATCGACCCGGTAACTGCCGGCGCTCGGATGATCCAGGCAGCCCAGAATATTCATTAGCGTCGACTTGCCGGAACCTGACGC
Source organism: Burkholderia sp. b14 (assembly GCF_900156195.1). Classification (NCBI taxonomy): domain Bacteria; kingdom Pseudomonadati; phylum Pseudomonadota; class Betaproteobacteria; order Burkholderiales; family Burkholderiaceae; genus Burkholderia; species Burkholderia sp. b14. The sequence continues at coordinate 2,066,922 of NZ_FTPJ01000003.1, read as the reverse complement.
GCCGATGATCGCAACGATCTCTCCCGCGCCGATCGACAAGTTGACGTTTTTCAGCACGACCACATCCCGGTCGCCGGCGGGAAAGTGCCGCGTGACGTTGATGAGCTGCAGCAGCGGTCGGGGCATCGTCAGCGTGCTGAGCTGGTGAAAGTATCGGACGCGTCGCCGATCACGACGCGTTCGCCGGCCTTGAGTCCATCGCGGATCTCAACCTTGACGTTGTTGTTCAGCCCGGTGCTGACTTGACGCGTGACGGTCCTGCCATCGGCATCGAGCACACGTACCGCGTACCGCCCATCCGGCGCCTTTGCGCCAAGCGCGGAAACCGGGATACTGAGCACTTGCCGCGCGACGCCGAGCAGCACGCTGACCTGCGCAGTCATCGAGATGCGCAGCCGGTGACCGGGATTGGGCACCTCGAACAACGCGTTGTAGAACACAGCCGTATTGAGCTTGGACGAGCCACCGAGCGAATTTTGTTGCGTATCGAGGAAATTCTGCGGCGCGGGCTCGATCGCGCGCAACTTGCCATAATAGCGTTTGTCCGGTTCGCCGAGTATCGTGAAGTATGCAGCCTGGCCTGGGTGCAGGCGAATCACGTCAGCTTCCGATACCTGTGCCTTCACCGTCATCGTGTCGAGGTCGGCAAGCTTCAGGATCACCGGTGCCTGCTGCTGCGCGATCACAGTCTGGCCTTCCTGCGTAACAATCGCGACCACTTCCCCATCCATCGGCGCAACGATTCGCGTGTAGTCGAGATTGGCCCGTGTGGTCTCGGTTTGAATGCGGGCCGAGCGAATCTGCGCGTCGAGCGACGCGAGATTCGCACGCTGCACATCAAGCGCCGCGCTCGCCTCTTCGCAATCCCGCCGCGAAGTCGCGTCATCCCGCAGCATTTGTTGCTGGCGGCGGAATTCGAGTTCAGCCTGCCGAAGCTGCGCAGCCGTTGCACGCCTCTGCGCAACGAAGTTCTGCTCGTTGGTTTCCGCCTGACGCAGCGCGTTCTGCAAGAGAACCGGGTCGATCTGCGCGAGCCATTGTCCCGTCTTGACCTTGTCACCGAGCTTGACCTTCAGCGACTTGAGTTGGCCAGAGACCTGTGCACCGACATCAACCTGCTTGAATGCCTGTAGCGTGCCCGTCGCGAGCACCGCATGCTCAAGATCGCCGCGCTCGACATTTGCGGTCAAGTAATGCGGATGCTTGTCCCGAGAAAAGACATATAGCGAGAGCGTGACAATCAGAATGACAGCGATAACACCAGCTATCGCGGCACGCCAACGACGGGAAGACCTCTTCATGAATGGTAGAGTAGTTAGAGCAAATGCCAGCGCAGAGAGGCAACCAAAAGCGAAGCATGATACCGAAAAATATCCGACGCTACCTTTTCAAGGTGTTGCACCTTCACGGCACTGCGGCAGGCAGTATCTTTATGGTGCGATGTGCGCAACAATATTTTCAGTTTCCGCATTTTTCTCACAGAATAATGAACAATGCCAATGGAGCTGACAAGAATTTCACCCGCCCTCTTGCAAAATCTCAATTTTTTACTACACTGATAATACCTATGTTGATTTTAACGACATAGGTTTAGCCGCTTGCCTACTCGGATAGCGGCTTTCTTTTAACACTACGGGATCAAGGAGATTTTCATGAATAAGCAGCAAGACGTGAAGCATGAAGTGTCGGAATTCCTGTTGGATGATGAATCGCTGATGGAACTGTGCGCTTCTGAATCGACGCTGGGCGGTTCGGGACAATACCGAGAAGCTGGCGTTGGCCGCTTTTTCTGATCTACTACACTAATTCTGCCCATGTTGGCTTGAACGGCATAGGGCGACCAGCCGCCTGCCTACCGGGTAGCGGTTTCCTTTCCACTACGGGATCAAGGAGATTCTCATGAATAAGCAACAAGACGTAACGTATGAAGTGTCGAACTTCCTGTTGGATGATGAATCGCTGATGGAACTGTGCGCTTCTGAATCGACGCTGGGCGGTTCGGGACAATACCGAGAAGCTGGCGTTGGCCGCTTTCTCTGATCTACTACACTGATCCTGCCCATGTTGGCTTGAACGGCATAGGGTGACCAGCCGCCTACCTACCGGGTAGCGATTTCCTTTCAACTACGGGTTCAAGGAGATTCTCATGAATAAGCAACAAGACGTGAAGTATGAAGTGTCGGACTTCCTGTTGGATGATGAATCGCTGATGGAACTGTGCGCCTCTGAATCGACGCTGGGCGGTTCGGGAAAATATAGAGAAGCTGGCGTTGGCCGTTTCTTGGATTAAGTGTAGCTTGATATAAAACAACGCTAAGCAAATACCTTTCAGTACTGCTTCGAATGTATCTCAGGATTGCATGAATCTTAGATGTATTGTGACGCATACTAAGGTTTTGCTTAGCGTCCCCCTGTAGTCACGATACAGAACAACCATAAAAAAATGCCGTATCATTTGATGCCCAATGTGTTTGGCGCCTGTTTTGCTAAGCAAATTATCTTGCTCGATGTAGTGCGCGATCGGTACGCTGTCTTAACCGAGAGGCAATCTGCGGCATTGGCGTCACAGCTTGGTCTGGATATTGAGCGCTTTTCTCAGGCTGGCACGATTCAGCATTCAGCCATTCTGGAAGAGTTAAAGCGTGCCAACTGGATTAGTGCCGCTTCGTTTCCAGAAGCTGACGCTAAACTGAACACGTTGAGCCCCTCGCCGCAAACAGGGGGGATGTCGGCCAATGGTTGGAAGTTACCTGACGATGCCTTTGCGCACCGACCTACTTGGACAAACATCGCCAAAGCCACGCTCATCTTGAGATCCGTGCACCGATGCGCCGCGCGGCGCGGAATGGCCGGGTTGTTGCAGTTATGCAATCAAGCTCACCGTGAGGCCAGAGCAGGCTTGCGTGTCGGCCAGCCGGATGATTACGCGCCCTTTGTCAACACGCTTAATTGGGCCTGCCTATTTTACCCCCGGCCAACCAAGTGTTTGGAGTGGTCCGTCGCGCTGACTGTGCTGTGCGCGCGTGCCGGCTTGGCATTGAAATTGGTGATTGGCGTGCAATCTTTTCCGTTTTATGCACACGCCTGGTCGGAAGCCGAAGAGGTGGTGATTGGCGATAGCCCACTCAGACGCAAAGAGCTATCCGTTATTCTGGAATGCCCCCATCCTCTGCTAGCACTGCCCCTATGACCCTACTCGGCATCGCCTATCCGAAGACGCAGGAATATTTAGCACAAAAACGGGATTGGAGGTTCGTACGCGACCCATCCAACCAGATTGCAGGTGCACTTTGGCATCAACAAGACAGGGCCAAGACGCGTGCCCTATGTGGGCAATCTGGCACGCACTTCTACTGTTTTTATGGTTCAGCATTTTCAAAGCTGGACCAGAGCGAAATTAAGGAAGACGACTTGCAGGCAATTGCGGCAGTAGGTCCCGCGCGTCTCATGGCTCGATTCTGGGGTAAATATTTATTTATCTGCTTTGACCTGACTGCCAAAAAGTTGATCTGCTGCAGCGATCCAAGTAACCAATGGCCTGTATATTGGGCATGGTCCAGCCGTCACGGTTTGCTTTTTTCGGATACGATTACGTGCCTGCATCAAACCTTGGTGGAGAGCGGCGAGCGTCCAGCATGGAATAAAAACTTTTTTACGACATGGTTACGCACGGGCACCGTACAAAATGGTGAATTGCCGTTCGATCGTATCCAAGAAATTCCGGCGGGCTGCGCCGTCTCCTATATCGATGGTGGTCAACCGCAAATCGTGACGGTTTGGGATCCTCTCAAGCACGCAGTAAAAGATGGCACCCAAACCCCATTCGGCATTTTAAAGAATTATCTTAATCGGTTTGTATCGTTGGCTGATCGGCCCGTGCTGGAACTCTCCGGAGGTCTGGAATCCAGTTCCGTGCTGCTGGCAATGCGAGCAGTCTCCTCTGCTGACCATCCACTGTCTTGCGCGCATTATTACCATGCCGGTGTCGCTTCATCCAACGAGCTGGAACATGCGCGTCACGTTGCACAAAGCGTACAGGCTCATCTCCATGAGGTGGATACGAGGGTATTATCGTTTACCCCTGTTCAGTCTGTTCCGCGGGTGGCTAAACCACATATCCGATATTGTCTGCTTGCGTTTAATCAGTATTTTGCAAGTCAACTCGAGAAAGGAAAGCATACTCAGTTGATCAGCGGGCATGGAGGGGATTCGCTCTTTTTGGCACCTCCGCCTTTCGGCGCGCTTGCCGATGCGGCACTGACATGGCAATGGCAACGATTGGTGCGCGTGGCGATGGACCTGGCACTCATTCGTAGAGCGCCTCTGACCCAAGTGGTAACGGCTGCGGCCCGATCGTTGTTTTCTTCAGATCTTTTTGAAAATAACGGCGGTACGCTCGATCTTCTATCTGAAGAAGCACAGCACGAATCGTTCGATCGACGAGCGTACCTGCATCCCTTTCTCCAGCAAAATAAGGTTCGGTTACCCGGCCAGCTCTATCAGCTGGCTTTGGCTTTTTTGACGCTCGACGACATTCGATCGCCCGCCTATCCATTTACCCAACCCACGCATTACCCGTTTCTTTGCCAGCCAATGGTCGAGTTCGCGCTGTCAATACCAAGCTATGACCATTTCGAAGGAGCGCATAATCGTATTGTTCTACGAAAGTCTGTCTCGGCAGCCACAGGTTATCCGAACCTGTGGCGACGCAACAAAGGCGAAACCTCAGGTATCGATTTGTTGGGCATTCGTGACCACAAGGATCATATGATGGTGCGCTGTCTCGAGGGATTTCTGGCCAAAGAAGGCTATCTCGACGTAAAACGCACACGTGCTGCGATTCAGCATAGCAGCAAAGGACATAGCAAATATTTTATGGGCCTCCTTCACCTCTATGCCGCCGAACTGTTTGTTCAAGGATGGCAATGACTAGCGAGTGAAGCGTGATGCAGCATGGTCTCTTCAAAACAATCTTGTTCTTGCTGCATTGCTTGTGGACGCGTGAATGGAAAACACGCCTTCAAATTATCGCCGCCATCGGCTGTACCGGATGCTCGGTCGGGCTGACCACTATCGCACCGATGTTGCTCAAGTGGCTCATCGACGGTTTGTCCAACGCGGCACTCTCGGCAGTGAGCATCTATCTGCTCTGTGTAGCTTACGGCGGCGCGTGGTTTTTGTCACAAGCGGCGAACCGTTGCGAGCAGTATTTGTTCGTGTTGGTCAATGAGCGTATCAAACGCACGATTACGTTGAATTACGTCAGCCGAGTACTCGGTCAGCCCGCTGCGGCATTAAGTGCTCATCAAACGGGCGCTTCTGTGAGCGAACTCTCGCGCGTACAAGACAGTGCGATGCGTGCGATTATCGGACTCTTTTGGAGCCTCGCACCGATTTGTATTGAGATCGCGGTCGTCGGCATCGTCGTATTCTCATTGTTTGGCCTCGTTTACGCAGCTGTCTTGCTGGGGGTTCTAACCCTTTATATTTACTTTAGCGTATCAACGGCGAAGCGCTGTGAAGCGCTGCAACGCAAGAAAAACCGGGCGTCGGATCGTGCCTCTACGCGGCTGGTCGATACGCTAACGCATGCCGATACGGTCAAAGCGTTTTCGAATGAAGCCAGCGAATTAACCCGACTCGACCGTGTGTTAAAAATGCGCGCCTGGGCGAGTATCCATATCACGCGCAAGATGGAGATCGTTGGCGCCGCTCAATTACTGATTGTCGGTATCGGGTTGACCACACTCACGGCTTTAGCGGGACGAGATATCCTGGCACACCGGCTCACCATTGGCGATTTCGTGCTGTTGAACAGTTACCTGCTGCGATTTACTTTGCCGCTCAGCACGTTCGGCTATGTGGTGCGGGAAGTCCAGATAGGTTTGTTTAATCTATCGGAATTGCTGCACACCATCCGTGTCAGATGGCACTTCGAACCCTTGGGCTCCTCCCTGTTCAAGCAGGCACCATCGATCGAATTTCGCAACGCCAGCTTTCGCCATCCGTGCGGTAAACGAGTATTGCACCACGCGAATTTTTTGATTCCTGCTGGTGCCTTTTGTGCGCTGGTAGGCCCGAGCGGCGGGGGGAAATCCACGCTCATCAAGTTGTTATTGCGCCTGTATAAGCTCGATGAAGGGCAAATCCTCATCGATGGTCAACCCATCGAATCGTTTTCCGAGTCGCAGTTGCGTCAGTCGATCAGCTATGTGACACAAGACGCACATTTGCTGGATCGCTCGATACGCGAAAACATCTGCTTTGCCTGTCCGCAAGCCTCTAATTCGGAGCTTGAACAAGTTATCCATTCCTGTGCGCTGACATCCGTTATTGCTGCGGCGAGCCAGGGCCTGGACACGTCGATTGGCGAGCGAGGCAACAAATTGTCGGGCGGTGAGCGACAACGTGTGGGACTGGCCCGCGCTTTATTGCGCAATAGCCCTTTGCTACTATTGGATGAACCGACTGCGGCGCTCGATGCACACACGGAGGCCGATATCTTCAAGCATCTCTATGAGCGTTATCGTCACACCACGCGGCTCGTGATTGCACACCGACTTTCGGCCATTCAGCATGCGGACTTGATTTTAGTCATGCAAGAGGGTGCGATCTTGGAGACGGGCACGCATAGTAGTTTGCTAAGGCGACAAGGTGTTTATGCCAATCTTTGGCATAAACAAACCCAGTTATCGACAAAACAACCTGACTTATCAGCGGCACGATAAAAATCCCGCACACAGCCATCCGCATGGGCCCCTCAAAACCGGGTGTCGACTAGCCGGTAAGCGCGGGTCTTTGCGATGTAGTTTCGGCGATCATGCACGGCATAGATCAGGTCCGCGCGAATCCATCGCCAAGGGGCCACTTGGCAAGCGCCCGCAAACTGTCGCGGTCGTCATGCATGATCTCTTCCGCCAACTTCATCTGGCGTTCGAAATCAGGATTATATGGCATAAAAGGGATACGCCTACGAGCTCCATATCTATAGCGGCTATCAAGGTGTATGAGGTAAGACACCAGGCAGCTACAATACAAAGCGCTGACTAATTGCCGGCCGCCAACCTAGCTGAAGTTAACAATTCTTTTAAAGTTGACAATGGACTTTGATCCCGCTTCCACGCCTAATAGCGCTCAGGCTGCCGTCTATGCGATACCAAGCCAGCATCGCTCTGCGGCCACTGCCTCACCGCTGCCCCCACGCTTAGCAGCGCGGGCGAATACTGGCGTACAGCAACGCCCGACGACGTACCATAACCTGCCGCCTGAAATCCTTCAACGGGTGGCCGCCCACATGTCGTTATTCGACATCCCTAACCTGTCAGCCGTAGACAGACGGACCTACCACGCACTCAAAGAGTGGCGACTAAGCTGGTTTTGCACCAGAAACGCCAACGATGGCCCTGTGCCAAATCTCACATCGGTGCAACGGTTACTCACTGAAATTGAGCGCATCCGTGCGGAGCCGATGCTGCGTGCCGAGCCACTTCAGACGCTGTCGAAGCAGTTAAGTGGTTTGCCTGAAGAGCAACAGAGAGCAGCATTCCAACAGGTCTTCGAAGCTGCAGGCCGTGTACCAATGCGAGGCCTGCAATTACAAAAAGACATGATCGTATCCATAGCCTGTCTTTCACCGCAACGCGAGTTGTATGAGTTTGCCTATGCCGACGCCGAACGACGCAGTCCTGGACAAGGTAGCACCTGGGCCGCCCTTGCATCAGTTCGAAGAGAGCCCCCCATTGACCCTTTGCAGTTTGCAACCGAATATCGGGCTTTTATGAGCCGGCTTCCCGCATTGAGCCCCGCCGAGCAAGCTGAACTGATCAGAAAACTGGCCGCACTGCTAATCGAATTTGATCCCGACCACTATCCTACAGCTACGACACTCACTGAATTATACGAAACGCTGATCCAATGGGTGCAACATTTGCCGGCGTCATACCGCGGCGCGCCGATCGGCGCGTTGGCCAGAGAACTATGGCTGCTGTCAGAGGAACAAATATCTCTATACTATGCCAATCTACGGCACTTAACGCTGTCTCTGCCAGATCACCAATTAGGTGAGACGTTACGCTATCTGTTACAAGCGGTGCTAGACTTACCGTCAGCTCAGCAACAAGCATACGAGCTACCGCGACTTGAACCCATCATTGAACGTGTGCTGCCCGAACAGCGGGCACTGGCGGCGATTGAGCTTATTAGATACGCACCAGACCTGTACGACAAAGGGCTAGCCAAGCAAATAGTCCAGCGTGCACTAAGCTTGATCGATAGCAGCAACGAAACCATCCAAAACATGCCGTCAGAGCAGCGGGCATCATTAGTATCTAAGCTGACACTGAGTACAATTAGATTAAACGAACATGAAGCGCTATCCCAACAAGTGTGGCAGCGTGCACTACGTTTACTTGACAACTGCGATACAAAAGACGTGTTCAACGCACTTTCTCCACTTTCTAAATTGCCATACTGGAATTCGGTTTTACTCTTTTCTGACCAGCAATGGGAAGACGTCAAAACCGAGGTCATAGCCTTTGTCGAACGTAATCGTAAGAGGTATAGTGGTTTTGATCGTCTGCTCCAAGATCTTGAACACTATGAAAACAGCATGAGAGAAACCTGAACCTCGCAATCAACGCTGAAGATGATGTGGGATCGTGGACCGATGCGGTGGTGGTACCAGATTGGACTTTGACAATTTTACGGATACCAAATAGGGTGGACAATGAAGCCAGAGAAAGTCAATGAAGGGTAATCCCCCCAAAAAACCGGTGGGAACAGAAGTAGAATTTCTCGTTAAGGGAGTTCTACGCAATGAAAAAGTCGAGATTCACGGACAGCCAGATCATGGAGGCGCTCAAGCGCGTGGAGGCAGGGCTGGCGGTACCGGATCTGTGCCGAGAGCTGGGCATTAGCACAGCGACGTTCTACAAGTGGCGCTCGAAGTACGGTGGCATGGACGTGTCGCTGATTGCGCGGATGAAGGAACTGGAGGCCGAGAATGCCCGGCTGCGTAAAATGTACGTCGAAGAGAAGATCAAGGCCGAAATCGTTTCGGAGGCACTCGCAAAAAAGGACTGAGGCCATCTCGCCGGCGCGAGATGGCCCTGCACGCGGTGTCCAGCCGAGGCATATCGATCCGGCTGGCATGTGAGGCGTTTGGGATCAGCCAGAGCTGCTATCGGTACGCCGGCCTGCGCAATGCCGAGAACGAGGAGATTGCGAACTGGCTGCTGCGCCTGATCGACAACCACCGGAACTGGGGCTTTGGGCTGTGCTTCCTGTACCTGCGCAATGTGAAGGGTTTCGGCTGGAATCACAAGCGGGTGTACCGGATCTATCGCGAACTGGAGTTGAACCTGCGGATCAAGCCACGAAAGCGGCTAGTCCGGCAGGTTCCGGAACCGCTGTCGGTGCCCACTGCCGTCAACCAGGTCTGGTCGATGGACTTCATGCACGACCCACTGACCGACGGACGCAGCATCCGACTGTTTAACGTGATCGACGACTTCAACCGCGAAGCGCTCGGCATCGAGATCGACTTCTCGCTGCCCTCGCAGCGGGTGATCCGTGCGCTGCGGCAGATCATCAGTTGGCGTGGCCGGCCAAAGGCGATTCGGTGTGACAACAGGCCCGAGTACCTGAGCGCGACGATCACCGAATGGGCCCGGCAATACGGCATCAAGCTCGACTACATCCAGCCGGGTAAGCCTCAGCACAATGCGTATGTCGAGCGATTCAACCGGACGGTGCGCTACGAATGGCTGTCGCAGTACCACTGGAAGGACCTGGAGCACGTCCAGCGTTTCGCGACCGACTGGATGTGGACTGACAATCACGATCGCCCGAACATGGCCTTGGGCGGATTGACGCCAAAACAGCGGCTGGCCATGGCCGCATAGTTTCTACTTCTGAACCCCGTGGAAAACGGGGAGATTACCCAGCCCACTCTGGTAAAATAGGGTAATGCGTCCACCGTGCGCGCCGGTCCATCGCCTCGCCACAGCGGCTTACGTTTAGTTAAGCGTGGCGACCATTTCAATTTTAGGTGCTACCGAGCGCACCAGCTTTTGAACGCCGTGGCCAGGATTGGCTTGCCGTTGTGATACAACCAAGCCGGCCTTTTCCAGCATACGCACGTCCTTTGTGACTGCGGTACGCTCACGATGTAACCGGCGCGAGAGTTCAGCGATAGTCTGAGGTTCGCTAATAATCTCGTGCATTAAACGCCGCCGTGCTTCGGAGAGCACGGTGAACATCCGTTGCGGGTCCTCGAACGACAAGGTAATTTTCTCGGGGAACACCTTACCAGCATCGGCGCGGCGCGCTGCCCCCCGGGCACGCTCGAAAAAACCTGCAATATCACCTGTACGAACAACAACCTTAGTCATCGTTTTACCTTCCTATACTGAAAAATAATATCCTGCCATTCTTGTTGAAAGCGATCCAGCGTGGCTTCGTAACTCTCAAACTCGACTGGCTCAACTGCCCCCATATAATGCCGGTGATGATAGCCGTGGGCATTATCGAAACCCAAAACCCGACCATTATCACGTGGATAAATTTCATGATTAATGTAAGCCAAGTTGTAACGCGTCACTACGTTGCGCCCCGCTTCTCTGCATCCCCATACTTCATAACTTAAAAGACCGCCACCGGACTTGGCCTTGAGTTCGAAGCGTTCTTGCTCCAACAAAATTTCTTTAACCTTTGCCATACACTTCCTCAGCCGTGCACTATGATAGCACACCTGAGGCTAGACTTGGCGCATCAGGAGGGCCAAAGCTTACGGGCGACCTTGCGCTGGCTAGCAAGGCTACGGCGGCTTCAGGCCTGCCTCGCCTTCCTTCAGCACGCCAATAATCTGTTCTTCGGTGAATCGTTTCTTCACGACCACTCCTTTTCAGAATGGACTCTACACCGTCACCGTACTAATCTCGGGGAGCAAGTCAAGATCTGGTGGGAATCAGATTGCCGCTTTCCGCTCTTCACGAACAGACGGTGAAGACGCAACGCTTACCCTGCGCATCCAAATCGTGGGTGAGCTTTCCGCACTGCTCAATCGGTTAGCCGCCCGGAAAAGAACGCACAACCCACGCTCAACGCGTTTGATTGTCGATGAGTATGGACGCCCGCTCGGGCAGGCCGCACTGCGCTTTCGCTTCGATCGCGCCCGCGACGTAGCAGGCATTGATAAAAAAGACTTTCAGTTTAGAGACCTACGGGCGAAGGCGGGGACGGACAAGGAAAGTGCGACCGATCTACGTGCAGCGCAATCGTTACTGGGGCATGGCAGCGTGGCGATGACAGAACACTATGTCCGCAAGCGTGGCATGCAAGTTACGCCTACCCGGTAAGCGCGGCAATACTGGAAACGAGATGTTAACGCTGAAGTACATTAGTTTTTTCACACTTTGTGTGAATCTGCTAGCGACGACGGCCAATCCCCACGGTGTTCAGTTTATCGCAGGCGGGCAGCTGCCCGGTCTTGAGCACACCGCAATTCGTGCCATTGCGGTTCTAGCGCTGCCCGTTATAAGCCGAGGCTGGTGACGAACCTATTGTGGCCTATGGTAGAAGGGAAGATGTTCGGCACGCAGTTGGCACTCGTTACCCCTCGTCTCCAACTCTAGCCGCTGCTGCCTAGGCCGCTCCAAATTAGGGTTGCGTAACCACGGTATATGCGCGAGTATTGTTGCACGACTGGACTTATTGAGGCGGCTGCGTTCCGTAAAAGCCGTGATTTCGTTGACGGCATCTTGCCATTTCTGGTCGCTCATTGCGGTTGTCACGCCCTCTTGTCTTGCCTTGCTCAGCACGTCCAGTATTTCCGTTGCAACGTAGCCGTTAAACAGCCGTAGCATAAGCTGCCATACCTGCTTTGAGCGCATGTCATCCAACTGGTAACTATATCGCAGTAGGGCGAGTGCGACCTGATGACGCCCTATGGTCCCCATGGCCGAACATAATAAAGGCATATGCGCAAATATCATTGCACGAGTGGGCTCAGTGACGTGGTTACGTTCCACAAAAGCCAAAATTTCATTGACGGCATCGCTTCGTTTTCCACCATGCATTGAGTACTCTATGGCGGACATGAGCCTTGAATCACTAAACAACTCCAATAATTCCGCTTCACTGCTGCCATCAAGCAGCTGCAGCGCACGCTGCCATACTTGCTTTGAGAGCACGTCATTCAGATAGGGACTACATTCCAGTAGGCCGAGGGCGGCCTGCACACGCTGCGCGGGCAGCACGCGCAGTAGCGCAGGCTCCAGTAATTGAAGTTCGTGCGCGTGTTGCTCGGGTGGCAATCCAATTAAACTTAGTGGAAGACGGCGTAGCGCCATTCCCAGTTGCTCGTCCGAAAGCGATAACGCCAGTTGTCGCATTTCTGCATAGCGCACGGCACGCTCTGCTTCGGGCAAAACCCGTGTAGCAGCGGCCAACGCGCCGACCGATGCGCCTTGCTGAGAAGGGGGCAGCGATTGTGTTTGCTGCAGCAAGGCCACATAGGCCGAAAGAATATTGCTTTCGTTAAGTCTTGGGTCAGCCAATGCTGCGTAGCGCCTGACGGCCTGCTCTGCTTCGGGCGAATCCCGTATAGCAGCATCCAAGGCGCTGCCTCGCTGAGAAGCAGCCAGCTGCTGTAGCAAGGCCAAAGAGGCCGAGTCGGGGGCATTGCCTCTGCTAAGTGTCAGTCGATCAGCCAATAGGGGGATCAGCTTGGCTTGTTCAGACGGGTCTAGGTGCGCAAGCCGGTTGAGCAACGCCTGGTACCTTTCACGCTGAGGTGCTTGTGAGTTGAAGCGTCGATAGTCCACCTCCCCAAGCAACTCGGCCAGCTCGGGCCAGAAATTCTCTTGGTCAGGTCGACGTCTTTCGGCCATTGCATAGGCAAAATCGAATATGCTTTGCGGGCATGTGTAACTGCGCTGGGATAATAGCAACCTTTTTTGTATTCGAAAGCCTTGTTCCGGGATATGCTCGGCCGCCACGAACAGTCGTTTGAATGCTTCGACTCGCTGCTGCGGGGGTAAATATATTAATCGTGTAGAGAGTGCCAGGAGGGGTTCGACCCGCAGTTCCGGTCCAGCCTGGATACGCTCGATATCTTCAATCAGCTGTTGCCACGACGCAAAATCACAGACGTTGCGTGCTTGCTTGGTACAGCGCGCGGCCCATCGCCTTTCCTCCATTAGGTGATAAGTGCGCTTGTCCAGTAGTGAAAACGCAGGGATATCCTTAGCCGGCAAATGATCCGCAATAGTTAAAATCACGTTAACCGGCAGCGCAGTGTGAGTTTTCGGCTTTTTTAGCGATGTGTCGGGTGCCGGACTCGCCGAACGCTTTATGCCCGTGGGCGGTGCAGCCGTAGGCTGTGGGCGGGCTTGTTCGTCGCTCGCGTAAATGGCGGCCTGCGTGTTCAAAGTGGCGTTTAGATCAAAGTCCATCGGCAAGCTTAGCAAAAAGTGAGAAGAGCGCAGCGCGAAGCAATACTGCACGCACGATAGCCTAATGTCGCATGGCCACCCAGGCGGATACGAATAGGATTACGCCGACTTTATAACACGTAAGTGAACGGTTTTCTGAGCCCTTGCTGATAACGCATGTACAAAGTCGGTCATCTTGAATTTGGCGCGTTAACAAGGTAGAGCAAAGTTTGCCCGCCAAAACTCGCTGCGCGGCTGTATTGAAGTCAAAATCGGCCTATCCTCTGGCTATTGCCACGGTATTGGGGTCTTCTACTCGCCGGGCTCGTTCTTGTTATTTTAAAAAGGCAACGCTAAGCGCCAAACGGCGCACGCGCATCCAGGTGCGACAAAAAGCATCATCGAACAAGGCCATCACCCATCCAACACTCAATACACAAAGGCGTTTCCCAGACAGCGGCGACACAATTTTGTTTGCAAGCGACGTGTGTAAATACGCGTGGTTGTAGCTCAGCTAACAAGAGTTTCTTTGCCACGCTTGGCGCTGTCGCGCTCATTGCCGGCTGATACGGTCCTGCTTCGCCTAGTAGGCAAGCTTGTCAAGTGTGCGTCAACCTTTTCGTCTCGCCAAGATGGGCGTTATCGCATCGCCAACTCAGCCGTGCTCTTATTCAATCGCCGATCGGCCGGTGACGGGGGCACTCTCTGCATGGTCAGCCCTCTTCCATCGGCTGGATGGTAACTGGCGGCGGCTTCTTGTTGTCGGCGAGTCGTGCAGCACCGATCGGCGTGAAATGCTTAGCTGCCAGTTGACCCTTCAGAGCGCGCTACGTGGCCTCCGTCTTGTCAGCAAAAGCAATTTTGTAGAACAAAGCGGGTTTTGTAGAACAAAAAAAGCGGGCCCCATTCGCTGGGACCCGCGTCAGTATTGGTGCCGGCTGCAGGACTCGAACCCGCCACCTGATGATTACAAATCAACTGCTCTACCAGATGAGCTAAGCCGGCATAGCCATATAGTATACTACAGCCGCTAGTCTGCGGCAAAAAATCATTTGATCACTTTCAGATGCTTGCGACTACTGTCCTTCCGACTCTCACCCGCGGCCTCGCCGGCATCGGGCCCTTGCACAATCGGACCCTCTGCGTGCTGCCCGCGCTGCACCTCACGACCGACCGCGGCCGACCCGCTCTGTTCCGCCTGCTGCAACACGCGCTCACGCAGCACGCGTTGCTTCTCCTGAGGCGTCATATCGTAAAATTCATCTGCCGCGAGCGCCTCGAATTCCGGCGCGCCTTCAACCGGCTCCTGCGGAATCCCCTCGACCGGGAATGCCATTCCCTGCCCGTTCTCGCGCGCATAAATCGCCAGAATATTGCCCACCGGCACCTCGATCTTGTGCGATTTGCCGGAGAAGCGCGCGAGGAATTCGATTACGTCGTTGCCCATTTGCAACTGGCTGGTCGCATCGAAGCTGATGTTGAGCACGATTTCGCCGTCACGCACGAATTGCCGAGGTACGCGCGTGCGGTTATCGACCTTCGCCGCGATATGCGGCGTAAATCCATTATCCGTGCACCACTCATAGAGCGCACGCAACAAGTAGGGCTTAGTGGAAATCTCTTGCATTATTGTTCCTTGAACTGCCGACGCGTCGCGCCCGACACACGGGCGCCACACCGGCAAGCAGTGACGGCTGGGGACGCAAGCCCGCCGCCGCTTAACGACGCATCACCTTCTCGGATGGCGTCAACGCCTCGATATAGGCAGGCCGGCTAAAAATGCGTTCCGCATATTTCATCAGCGGCGCTGCATTCTTGGATAGTTCGATGCCGTAGTGGTCTAGGCGCCATAACAACGGCGCGATCGCGACATCGAGCATCGAGAATTCTTCGCCCAGCATGTACTTGTTCTTGACAAAAATCGGTGCCAGTTGCGTCAACCGGTCTCGAATCGCCGCACGCGCGCGCTCGTGCGCTTTCTCGGCGGTCTTGCCCTTCTCATTCTCGAGCGTGCCAACGTGCACGAACAGCTCTTTCTCAAAGTTGAGCAGGAACAGCCGTGCACGGGCACGCTGGACCGGATCGGCAGGCATCAATTGCGGATGGGGGAAACGCTCGTCGATATACTCGTTGATAATATTCGACTCGTACAGGATCAGATCGCGCTCCACGAGGATCGGCACCTGCCCGTACGGGTTCATCACCGAAATGTCCTCCGGTTTGTTGAACAGGTCAACATCGCGGATCTCAAAGTCCATGCCTTTTTCGAACAGCACCAACCGGCAACGCTGGGAGAATGGACAAGTGGTGCCGGAATACAAAACCATCATTTTTACTTTCCTCAAAAAACCGAAGGGCCTGTGCTGAGAAGACCGCCCCATGCCGTTCTTCTTCGCTGCCAGCCCCACACCGCTAACGACGTGTTTACTTGATATCTTTCCAGTACGCGGCGTTGAGCCTCCAGGCGCACAGGGTCAGCACGCCGAGAAACAGCAGCACCCACACGCCTATGCGCTCGCGCGTTTTGCGTGCCGGCTCTGACATCCAGGCAAGATAGGAGACAAGGTCGGCGACAGACGAATCATAGTCTATCGGCGTAAGCGTCCCGTTGGTCACCTGGGTAAAGCCGTCGAACTGGTGCGTCACCTCACCGTTCTCACCTTTATGTTCAATGAATTTCGCGTCACGCACGCCCTGCAGTTGCCACAGTACATGGGGCATTCCGACATTCGGGAACGCGAGGTTGTTCCACCCAGTCGGCCGCGTTGGGTCGCGATAGAACGTGCGCAAGTACGTGTACAACCAGTCCACGCCTCGCGCGCGCGCCTCGAGCGACAAGTCTGGCGGCGCGACGCCAAACCACTCCTGCGCATCGGCCGGGCGCATCGCAACGGTCATCGTGTCACCGATCTTGCCGCCGCTAAATAACAGGTTGTCCTCGATTGCCTTGTGCGAAATGCCGATCGACTGCAGCTTGCTATAGCGCAGCATGCTCGCGCTGTGGCAGCTCAGACAGTAGTTCACAAACAACTGCGCGCCATGTTGCAGCGACGCGAGATTGTTGGTGCGGTCCGGCGCGCGATCGAGAACGATATCCTCCTCGGCACGGGCCACGCCCAACGTGGCAGCCAGCGCCGCTATCAGCAGCGCAAGTATCGAAAGCCATTTCTTCATCGGTATTCTCCGTTCGCGTCCGATTCCCGCGTTCAATGCGGCTTGAAGGTCACGCGCCCGGGCGGCTGCTTGAATGTGCCCAGGCGAGTCCAGAACGGCATCCCGAGGAAGAATGCGAAATACACGAGCGTGCAAGCCTGCGCGATCACGGTCGCGGCCGGGGATGGAGGCCGCGTGCCGAGAAAGGCCAGTGTCAGGAAGACGACGACAAAGATCCCATAGAAGAATCGATGAAAGCCCGGACGATAGCGGATGGATTTGACCGGGCTACAATCGAGCCACGGCAGGAAAAACAGCGTGAGAACGGCGCCGCCCATGACAATAACGCCCCAGAACTTGGCCTGGGTGCTGATCATCG
Organism: Burkholderia sp. b14; assembly: GCF_900156195.1. NCBI lineage: Bacteria > Pseudomonadati > Pseudomonadota > Betaproteobacteria > Burkholderiales > Burkholderiaceae > Burkholderia > Burkholderia sp. b14. The sequence continues at coordinate 2,049,957 of NZ_FTPJ01000003.1, read as the reverse complement.
CGAGGATCACGAGCACGGCAGCCATGACCGAGCCAATCTTCTTCACCCCCCCGCGGGCCTTGATCAAGCCGAGCACGCCGAGCAACCCGGCCACGATCATCAACACGATCTTGAAGTCGTCCGTCGTCGCACGCAGCATCGCGTAGAACGCGGTGAAGTACCAGACCGGTGCAATTTCGGTCGGCGTCTTAAGTGGGTCGGACGGCACGAAGTTGTTCGCCTCGAGGAAATAGCCGCCCATCTCGGGTGCGAAGAAGATGATCGCGCAGAACACGAGCAGAAAGACGCAGACGCCAAAAAAATCGTGCACCGAGTAGTACGGATGGAACGGGATGCCATCCAGCGGAATGCCGTTTGCATCTTTCTTGGCCTTGATCTCGATGCCATCGGGGTTGTTCGAGCCGACTTCATGCAGCGCGATGATGTGAACAACGACCAGACCGATCAGCACCAGCGGAATCGCGATCACGTGAAACGCAAAAAAGCGGTTCAACGTGACATCCGATACGACGTAGTCGCCACGGATCCACAGCGACAGTTCCGGACCGATGAACGGAATTGCGGAGAATAAGTTCACGATGACCTGCGCGCCCCAGAACGACATCTGGCCCCATGGCAACAAATAGCCGAAGAACGCTTCGGCCATCAGGCACAGGAAGATCAGGCAGCCGAAGATCCACACCAGTTCGCGCGGCTTGCGATAGGAGCCATACAGCAGCCCCCGGAACATATGTAGATAGACGACGACGAAAAACATCGATGCGCCGGTCGAATGCATGTACCGAATCAGCCAGCCCCACGGCACTTCGCGCATGATGTACTCGACCGACGCAAACGCCAGCTGCGAGTCGGGCTTGTAGTTCATCACCAGGAAGATGCCAGTGACGATCTGGATCACCAACACGAGCAGGGCCAGTGAGCCGAAGAAATACCAGAAGTTGAAATTTTTTGGCGCATAGTACTCGGATACGTGCGCCTTCCAGGTGGAACTCAGCGGAAAGCGGCGATCGATCCAGCCGAGCAGGCCCGTGCCTTCATCAGGATTGTCCGTCGTCGCCATTTACGCCTCTCCCTTCTCGTCCTGGCCAATCACGAGCTGCGTGGCCGTCTTGAACATGAACGGCGGTACATCGAGATTTTGCGGTGCGGGCTTATTCTTGAACACGCGGCCGGCCAAGTCAAAGGTCGAGCCATGGCACGGACACAGCCAACCGCCCGGCCAGTGGGCCGGCAGGTTTGGCTGGGGACCTGGCGAAAAGCGCGGGCTCGGCGAGCAGCCCAGGTGCGTGCAGATGCCCACGAGCACGAGGATGTTCTTGTGCTCCGGACGGGAGCGGTATTCGTTCTGGCAGTACTCGGGGAGCGGGATCGAAAAGGGATTCTGGGTATGTGGATCGGCGACCTCGCCATCGGCCTTGATGACCTCGGCCAACATCTGCTCGGTACGATTGATGATCCACACAGGCTTGCCGCGCCATGCAACGGTCATCATCTCGCCGGGTTTCAGAGCACTGATGTCCACTTCGACCGGCGCGCCTGCGGCCCTGGCCTTTTCGGACGGTGCCAGCGATGCAGCAAAGGGCACCAGGGTTGTCATGCCCCCCATTCCACCTGCTACTGACGTCGCTATCAGCCAGGTACGGCGGCTGCCATCGACGCGATTGTCTTCCTTGTCTCGCATCACACGCCCCACTTCTTGGTTGGACTCCAGTCTTCCTTCGGCTATCCACTTATAGTGTGCGGGAATGTAGCCGCCATTTACAAGCCTTGGTTACAGCCTGCCGCGTAAAAGCTTGCTGCGCAAGGGTTTGGCGACACCGATTCGTACAGCGCGACATCTAAAATTAAGCAAATACTTAACAAAAATCGCGAAATCGACGTCGCGCGGGATCCGCGGGCGCGGCGACTAACGCGCGTTCCATGGTAGGCTCAACCCGGCGGCGCGATGTGCCGGAGGCGGCGGTGTGATGTGCCGGATGCGGGGACGTGCTGTGCCGAAGGCGGGCGACGCGGTCTGCGGCGGCGCATACATACCACCCCTGGCACGGGCACGGCACGGCACGGCACGGCACGGCACGGCACGGCACGGCACGGCACGGCACGGCACGGCACGGCACGGCACGGCACGGCACGGCACGGCACGGGTGCGGCAATACGCCGCATCATTCGTTCCTCGCCGATGCATGCGGGTTTGTCGGTGCAGATATCGACGCAGCCCAACTAGACCGGATTATCGATGTCGATAAACAGATGTTCCAAGCCGAATGTGTCGGCCAAAAGGGCCCCGATAGCCTGCACGCCGTAACGTTCGGTCGCATGGTGGCCGGCCGACACATACGCCACACCAGACTCCGCCGCCAAGTGGGTGGTGGGCTCGGATACTTCACCGCTTAGGTAGACATCGGCACCGGCCCGAATCGCATCGTCGAAGTAGCCTTGCGCGGCGCCGGTGCACCACGCAACACGGCGCAACTTGCGATCGGGATCGCCGAGCACGAGCGGCGCGCGCCCAAGCGTATTGCCGACCTGTGCGGCCAGATGCGACAGCGACGTGGGCATCGGCAGCGTGGCGATGAAGCCGAGATCATTGTCACCGAACCGTGCGTCGGCCAGCCAGCCCATCCGCGCACCGAGTTGCGCATTATTGCCCAATTCCGCGTGAGCATCCAGCGGCAGATGGTAAGCCAACAGGTTGATGTCATTCTGGATCAGAAGGCGCAGTCGCCGATACTTTTGGCCCGTGATTTGCGGCGCTTCGTTCTTCCAAAAATACCCGTGATGTACGAGCACCGCATCAGCTTTCCAGTCGATTGCCGCCTCGAGCAACGCCGCGCAAGCGGTCACGCCGGTGACCACCCTCTCGATCCGGCGACGGCCCTCAACCTGCAAGCCGTTGGGGCAATAGTCCCGGAACCGCGACGTTTCGAGCAACCCGTTCAAGTACAATTCAAGTTCATTGCGATCCATGCAGGCCCCATAAGTTCAAATGCTTAGACGCTTTTGGCTGTTCTTTGCGCAGGCGGTGACGGTACTGCTCGCGTTGATGTTCATCGTCGCGACGCTCAAGCCGCACTGGCTGCAGCGCCAAGGTAACCTCGGGCAACAGCTGGCGTCCCCGATCGTCGCGCTGCAGGAGGTCGCCCCGGGCATCGCGGGCCGCGGACTGGTCACATCCTATGCAGACGCCGCCCAGCGCGCAATGCCGGCGGTGGTCAACGTATTTTCCAGCAAGGACGGCGCTCAGATGCCGGATCCGCGCGCCAATGACCCACTGTTCCGCTATTTCTTTGGCGATCGCAATTACGAGCGCAAACGCCAGGAGCCCACGTCCAACCTCGGCTCCGGCGTCATTGTGAGCTCGGAAGGCTACATTCTAACGAACCAGCATGTGGTGGACGGCGCCGACGAGATTGAGGTCGCGCTGGCCGACGGGCGCACGGCGAGCGCGAAAATGATCGGCGTGGACCCGGAAACGGATCTGGCAGTACTCAAGATCAATCTACCCAACCTGCCGACGATCACGCTCGGACGGATGGAGAATGCGCGCGTGGGCGACGTCGTGTTGGCGATCGGCAATCCGTTCGGGGTCGGCCAGACAGTGACGATGGGCATTATCAGCGCGCTTGGACGCAATCACCTAGGGATCAACACGTTCGAGAACTTTATTCAGACCGATGCGCCGATCAACCCGGGCAATTCCGGCGGCGCACTGGTCGATGTGAACGGCAATTTGCTCGGCATCAATACCGCGATTTATTCGCGCAGCGGTGGCTCGCTGGGAATCGGCTTTGCCATTCCAGTGTCCACGGCGCGCAGCGTGCTTGAGAGCATCATCACGACGGGCACGGTCACGCGCGGCTGGATCGGCGTCGAGCCTCAAGACGTGACGCCGGAAATCGCGGAATCGTTCAGTCTGCAGCAAAAATCGGGAGCGATCGTGGCGGGCGTGCTACGAGGCGGACCGGCGGACAAGGCCGGTATCAAGCCGGGCGATATCCTCGTGAAGGTCAACGATGAGGACATCACCGACACGACAAGCCTGCTCAACGTGATCGCGCTGATTCAGCCCGGCACGGTCGCGAAGGTGCACCTGTGGCGCAAGTCGCACGAAATGGACATCGACGTGACGATCGGCAAGCGCCCGCCGCCACCCAAGCAAGCGCTGGACAACGGCGACGACGATGAGTGACGGGTGGCGCCGCGCGGCGCTCAGCAGAAAGGGGCGCACGACCCGCCCGCGCCGCTATTTTGCCTCTTCGCTTCGGGGCTCGCTGTCCGGCTGTCCCGTGACCAGCAGCCGTGCCGCAATGATCCCGAGTTCGTATAGCACGACCAGCGGCACCGCGAGAATGAGTTGGGAGAAAACGTCGGGCGGCGTCACGATGGCGGCGACCACGAACGCGCCGACGATTACGTACGGGCGCACTTCTTTGAGCTTCTTCACCGTCACCCAATTCAGCTTCGCGAGCAGCACGACGACGATCGGCACTTCGAATGTCACGCCGAACGCGATGAACATTGTCAACACGAAGCTCAGGTAATTGTCGATATCCGTCGACATCTCGGCGCCGAGCGGCGCATTGTAGTGCGCCATCACGCGGAAGACGGTCGGAAAAACGACGAAATACGCGAACGCCATCCCGCACAGAAACAGCACATAGCTGCTCGAAACCAGTGGCACCACAAGCTTTTTCTCATGTTGGTACAGGCCCGGCGCAATAAACGCCCAGATCTGGTACAGCACCACCGGCAACGCAATCATGAACGCTACCAGCATCGTCACCTTCATTGGCACGAAGAACGAGCCTGTGACGTCGGTGACGATCATCTTGCCACCTTTGGGCAGGTTCGCCATCAGCGGATGAGCCAGCAACCGGAAAATGTCCGGCGCCCAATAGACCAGCGACACGAACACTACCAGCACCGAGACGGCGGCGCGGATCACTCGCGTGCGCAACTCGATCAAATGCGAAATAAACGTTTCTTCGGTGTCTGGTTTCTGCGGATTTTGCGGAGCTTCGCTCACAGCGGCCTGGGACGGAGAAAAAAGTGGACAGGAAACGGTATCGGATCACAGGAAACGGATCGGACGCCGCAAGTTGGGCGGCGTATGCCGCGCCACGCGGGCCGCGCCGGACTGTACACGGGTACGGCGTGCGGCAACCCGTTTGTACCACACCGGCGTCGCCGTGCGCTGGACTCGCCAGTTTTTGCGCGACGAGGTCCGCCCCGCTCCACTGTACGAGTCGTGCCAAATCGAATTCGGCGTGCCGGTGCCGACACCTTGCTCGGCGCTGTCCGTGCTCAGGCCGGTGCCGTCACGCCAAGCATCAGTCAACTCGGTTTGCGCCTGCTGCACGTGCTCGTGAATCGAGGTTTGCATATCCCGCGCGGCATCTTCGAAGTCGGATTTCATCTTGCGCAACTCGTCCAACTCGATCTCGCGCATCACCTCCGCCTTGACGTCGTTCACATAGCGCTGGGCACGGCCGAACAATGCGCCCGCAGTGCGCGCCACACCGGGCAGCTTCTTCGGGCCGATCACGATCAGCGCCACGACGCCAATCAGCGCCATCTTGCTAAGGCCTAAGTCGAGCATGGCGGGGAGCCAGACAGCGCACGAGCTGCGCGCTCAACGCGCATCGCGCGAACCGGCCTTCTCCTTCGCGTCGACATCGATCGTATCGGAGCGTGGCAGTTCCTTGTGCGGGTCGGTGCTAGCCTCTTTCGCGTCGCGCATACCTTCCTTGAAGCCTTTGATCGCACCGCCGAGGTCGCTGCCGATGTTGCGCAGCTTTTTCGTGCCGAACACCAACGCAACGATCAACAGCACGACCAACCAGTGCCAAATACTCAATGAACCCATAAAAACTCTCCGATTTCGAATGCGTGCGGTGTATCAGCCCATCCTCAACCACGGCCGCGGGCCGGCCAGGATATGCGCGTGCAGGTGGTAGACCTCCTGCCCGCCGCCCGGCCCGGTGTTGATCACGGTCCGGAAACCGGTTTGCCCGCCGGTGTACGCGCAGCCCAATTGCTCGGCCAGGCGCGCCACTAATATTGCCATTCTACCAAGCAGCGGTGCATCTTCTTCCGTGCAATGGGACAGTGTTTCGATATGTTTTCGAGGAATGACCAGCACGTGCACGGCAGCTGCCGGCCGCAGATCGTGGAACGCGACGAATTCGTCGTTCTCGAACACCTTTTTGCTCGGCAACTCGCCGCTGGCGATCTTGCAAAAGATACAGTCGGATTGCGTCATATCACGTCTCCAGTCAGCCCACCGTCATGCCGCCGCCCGCACCGGCAACGGCTTGTTGTCGTTCAGATACAGCCATCCCTTGATGATCCGGTAAAGTACCCAAACGCCGGCGGCGAACCAGATGGCGAAACCGATCACAATCACCATCGTGACGAAACCCACGCCGCCCCACACCAATCCCCACCAGAAGGTGCGAATCTGCCAATCGAAATGCGCGGCGTACGGCGTGTGGGCGACATCGTCACGCTTGACGTAGTTGACGATGACAGCAATCAGGGCCGACACGCCGCCAGTGAACCACACCAACGCGTAGAGCGCGTACAATAGATGGGTAAGCGTTCTGAGCGAGCGCAGCCGCTGTTCATCCAGCGGCACACGCTGGACCGTGCGCATCGCACGCTCGTTGTCATCTAACGGATCATTCATCGCATCACTCCGCAGCACTGCCGCATGGCTCAATCACCATCCTGTTCGCGCTCGCGCCGCTTGCGCAACGCCTTTTCCTCAATGCCCGATAGGCCCTCGCGGCGTTGCAGTTCGGCCAGCACGTCATTGGGCCCGACACCATAATGCGACAACATGACAAGACAATGGAACCACAGGTCGGCCACCTCGTTCACCAGCGTCGCGCTCGAGCCCTCGTGGCGCGCGTCCTTGGCCGCCATCACAACTTCGGTGGCCTCCTCGCCGATCTTTTTCAGAATCGCGTCGTCGCCCTTGTGGAACAGTCGCGCGACATAAGAGGCCTCGGGATCGCCCCCCTTGCGGCCGTCAATCGTCGCCGCCAGCCGCAACAACACGTCGCGCGGGGTGTCGTTCACGTCCCGCGCACGCCTGGCGTCAGCCGTCCCGTACAGCATAGGTTGAGTAGGGTGGGTCATGAATAGATGCTTTCCGGATCCTTCAGGACGGGGGCGACCGATATCCAGCCGCCGTCGTCCACGGTGCCTTCGAATTTCTGAAAAAAACACGAATGCCGGCCGGTATGGCAAGCAATGCCAGATACCTGCTCGACCTTCAACAGCACGACATCCTCGTCGCAGTCCAGCCGCACTTCGCGCACGTGCTGCACATGGCCGGACGCCTCGCCCTTGAACCACAGTTTGTTGCGCGAGCGGGAAAAGTAGACGGCACGCCCCAGCTCGATGGTTTTAGCCAATGCTTCGCGGTTCATCCACGCGAACATCAACACATCGTTGCTCGACGCTTCCTGCGCGATCACCGGCACCAGGCCGTTCGCGTCCCATTTCACCTTGTCCAGCCAGCCGTTGCCGTCCATTCCTGCCTCACTGCAATGCCACGTTCGGCCATGAACTGCTTCGCGTCGCCGACCGTGTATTCGCCATAGTGGAAAATGCTGGCAGCCAATACCGCGTCCGCACGGCCATCGGTGACCCCGTCAGCTAGATGCTGCAGCGAGCCCACGCCGCCCGAGGCAATGACTGGCACCGACACCGCGTCCGATACCGCGCGCGTGAGCGCCAGATCAAATCCACTTTTGGTACCGTCCCGGTCCATGCTGGTCAGCAAGATCTCGCCGGCTCCGAACTGCGCCATCCGACACGCCCATTGTACGGCGTCAAGCCCAGTCGCCTTGCGGCCACCGTGCGTAAACACCTCCCAACGTGGCGCCTCATGCGAATCGCCGACCTGCTTCGCGTCAATCGCAACGACGATGCACTGCGAACCGTAGCGCTCGCTTACGTCGCGGACGAACTGCGGATTGGCCACCGCGGTGGAATTGACACTGACTTTGTCAGCGCCTGCGTTGAGCAGCCGCCGTACGTCCTCGACGGTGCGCACGCCACCGCCGACCGTCAGCGGGATGAACACCTGCGCGGCAACCGACTCGATGATCGGCAGGATCAAGTCGCGCCCGTCGGACGTCGCGGTAATGTCCAGGAACGTGAGTTCGTCAGCCCCCTGCTCGTCGTAGCGCCGCGCGATCTCGACCGGATCGCCGGCGTCGCGCAGTTCGACGAAATTGACGCCTTTGACGACCCGTCCGGCGGTCACGTCAAGACACGGAATGATGCGTTTCGGTAAAGCCATGAAAGTAGGTGCTGAAAAGTGAAACGCGTGGGGCCAGCGCGACGGCGGCGCCCGGGCAGCCGACCCACGGCGCGCGCCGCAGCCTCAGGCGCTGGACTCGCGCAGCGAATCGGCAAGGTTCTGCGCAGCCGTGAAATTGAGTTCGCCGGAATAGATCGCGCGCCCACAAATCACACCCTCGATCCCCTCGTCCTCGACGGCGCACAGCGCGTCGATGTCGGCCAGGTTCGACAGCCCGCCACTGGCGATCACCGGAATCTTGACCGCCTGCGCGAGGCGCACGGTCGCTTCGATGTTGATTCCCTGCAACATACCGTCGCGGCCGATATCGGTATAGACGATCGCCTCGACGCCGTAATCCTCAAACTTGCGCGCCAGGTCGATCACCTCGTGCCCGGTCAGCTTGCTCCAGCCGTCCGTGGCCACTTTGCCGTCCTTCGCGTCCAGCCCAACGATGATATGGCCGCCGAATGCACTGCACGCATCCCGCAGGAATCCCGGGTTCTTCACCGCGGCCGTACCGATGATCACATACGACAGTCCATCGTCCAGGTACCGCTCGATCGTATTGAGGTCGCGAATCCCGCCACCGAGCTGCACCGGAATCTCATCACCGACCTCGGCGATGATTGAGCAAATCGCATCTTCGTTCCTCGGCTTGCCGGCGAACGCGCCGTTCAGGTCGACCAGATGAAGCCGACGCGCACCGTTATCCACCCAATGACGGGCCATGGCCGCCGGGTCCTCGGAAAAGACCGTCACCTGGTCCATATCGCCTTGCTTCAGGCGCACACATTGACCGTCCTTGAGGTCGATGGCCGGGATGAGCAACATAACTATCGCGTGTCAGTCTGGAGTAAGAAATTCATTGGGCTGCCACCACGTTGCGGTGTGACGGCAGGTCTTTGCTAGTTTAGTACAAGTTGTAAGGCGGCCCCGGCCGGCGCGCGACCCAGTGCCGAAGGCTGCGTGCCACCAAACACCGAACACCGAACATCGGATACCGGATACCGGATACCGGATACCGGATACCGGATACCGGATACCAGATACCAGATACCAGATACCAGATACCGGCAATCATCATGGATCCCACCGAACAAAATTGCGATACAGCCGCAACCCCACTTCCGCGCTTTTTTCGGGATGGAACTGCGTGGCAAAAATGTTATCCCGTGCTACCGCGGACGTAAACGGCGCGCCGTACACGGTTTCACCCACGGTGTCAGACGCGTCGTCGGGTACCACATAATAGCTGTGCACGAAATAGAAGAAGCTCTGGTCGGCGATGCCATCCCACAGCGGGTGGGACCGAGTCTGCCGCACCCGGTTCCAGCCCGTCTGCGGCACCTTGAAGCGCGAGCCGTCGTCCTGCAGCTTGCTACCCAGTTGAAAACGCATGCACTTGCCGCCCAGCACGCCCAGGCCCTTCGTATCAGCCTCCTCGCTCCAGTCGAACAGCATTTGCTCGCCCACACACACGCCCAGGACCGGCTTAGTGCGTGTCGCCTCCAGCACCGCGTCCTGCAGCCCCGAGGCGGCCAGCGACGCCATGCAATCGCGCATCGCCCCTTGTCCGGGCAGCACCACGCGATGCGCGGCGCGCACCTTGTGCACGTCGCTAACCACTTGCACGTCGGCCTGTGGTGCGGCGTGCAACATCGCCTGCCAGACCGAGCGCAGGTTGCCCATTCCGTAGTCGACAATCGCTATCGAAGTTTTCATGCAGACCCGCTTCTGATACACATCCTTCCCAAAACCGCGCGGGGTGGTCGCACCACCCGCCCCGCGCGCTGTTCGCCTGCTACCTGAGTACCGGTAGCAGTATTTTCAATCAGTTCGAGCAACTCGCACCAGTAGTGCGACTTGTTCGCATACACGATGACGGTACTGATCGTCCCCGGCCCCGTCAGCAACGGAATCGCCAGCGGCAAGACGGCCACGCTGTTCTTCACCTTGGCCTCATCGCGCTCCTCGGCGGTGCTGCGCGCGTTGCCCAAGCGACGCCGTCGAAATGCCGAAGAAAGAGATAATGTGCTCGCCGGCCTGATCTCCGGCAACGCGCGGTTGAGCAACGGTGGCAACGTGTTCTACAGGCTGCCCTTGGTTGACGGGATCTGTCCAGCCGCGCGCTCATCGATCTCGGCGGCCATGCGCAGCGCCCGGCCGAACGCTTTGAACGCGGTCTCGACCTGGTGATGCGCATTCAAGCCGCGCAAGTTGTCGATATGCAGCGTGACGCCGGCATGATTGACGAAGCCGCGGAAAAACTCGATCGTTAGATCGACATCGAAGTTGCCGATCCGCGCGCGCGTGAACGGGATATGAAACTCCAGTCCTGGGCGTCCGGAAAAATCAATGACGACGCGGGACAATGCTTCGTCCAGCGGTACGTACGCGTGACCGTAGCGGCGAATGCCCTTACGGTCACCGATCGCCTTGGCGACAGCCTGGCCCAGCGTAATGCCGGTGTCCTCGACCGTATGGTGGTCGTCTATGTGCCAGTCGCCGAGCGCGTTGACCTCGAGATCGATCAAGCCGTGGCGGGCAATTTGATCCAGCATGTGATCGAGAAACGGCACCCCGGTGTTCAGCTTTTGCTGGCCGGTGCCATCCAGATTGACCTTGACCCGGATCTGCGTTTCGCTCGTGTTGCGCACGACTTCCGCAATACGCATGGATGTTCCTGAAAATGGCGGAAAAGTTAAACGGCGACTCGCATGCGATCAAACCAGCACATTGCTCAACGCAGCCAGCAATTGTGCATTCTCATCCGGCGTGCTGACCGTGATCCGCACGCACTCAGCCAGCAATGGATGCATTTTACTCACGTTTTTGATCAGAATCCGTGCACCGAGCAACGCGTCGAACACCGCAGCGGCATCTGGCACGCGCACCAGCAGGAAGTTCCCAGCACTCGGAAACACGTGAGCACCTGGCAACGCGCCGATCGCCTCGGCAAGTCGCGCCCGCTCGGCACGCAACTCAGCGGCCTGCGCATCGAGCACTTCTAGGTGATCGAGCATAAAATCGACGGTCGCCTGCGTCAGCACGTTGGTATTGTAGGGGGGGCGCACCTTGTCGAGTTCGTTGATCCAGGCTGGCAAACCGACCAGATAGCCGAGCCGGATACCGGCCAGGCCCAGCTTGGAGACGGTGCGCATGACCACCACGTTGTCGAACTCGCCGGCTCGCGACATCCAGCTGCGCTGCGCGAATGGTTGATATGCTTCGTCGATGACCACCAGCGACCGGTTGGCCGCGCGCACGACCCGCTCGAGATCCGCGTCGTCAAACAGCGTGCCGGTCGGATTGTTCGGGTAGGCCAGATAGATCACCGCGGGCTGGTGCACAGCGACGGCCTCCAGCATCGCGCTCCCATCCAGCGTCAGATCGGCATTCAGCGGCACACCCACGAATTCCAAATGGGCGAGCTTGGCCGACATCGCGTACATCACGAAGCCGGGCACCGGCGCCAGGAGCTTGGCACCCGGCTTCGCGCACGCGGTCGCGATCAGGCTGATCAATTCGTCCGACCCATTGCCCAGCAGCACGTCGCAATCAGCCGGCACCTGCATCGCGCGCTTGAGCTTGTCCAGCAGCGCGCCGGGCCGCGGCAACGGGTAGCGGTTCAACGCAACCTGTGCGAGCCGCTCGCCGAGCCGGTCCGCAAGCGGCCGCGGCAGCGCGTAGGGGTTTTCCATGGCGTCCAGCTTGATCAAGCCGGCGGCATCCGGTACCGGATAGCTCGTCATCGCAAGCACGTCCGCGCGAATGATGTCCTGGGGTATCGTCATAGTCTGGTATCCAAGCTGTCCCGCCTGCCCGCCAGTGCGGTCAGCCGCCGGTCTTCATCCGATACTCAGCGCTGCGCGCGTGCCCCTGCAGGCCCTCACCATACGCGAGTTCCGCGGCAATTTCACCCAGCGTCTGCGCCCCTTCGGCGCTCACTTCAATCACGCTCGAGCGCTTCAGGAAGTCATACACGCCCAACGGCGACGAAAAGCGTGCGGTACGGGAAGTCGGCAGTACGTGGTTCGGGCCCGCACAATAGTCGCCGAGGCTCTCGCTCGTGTAACGGCCGAGGAAGATCGCGCCAGCGTGGCGAATGTGCGGCACCCATTGATGCGGCTCGAGCGCCGATACCTCCAGGTGCTCCGGCGCAATATCGTTGGCGATCGCGCATGCCTCGGCCATGTCCCGGACCTTGATCAGCGCGCCGCGATTCTGCAGTGAACGGGTGATCACGTCGCGCCGCGGCATCGTCCCAATCAGCTGGTCAATCGCTTCCTCGACGCGCCGGATGAACACGGCGTCCGGACATAACAGGATCGACTGTGCGAGTTCATCATGCTCGGCCTGCGAAAACAGGTCCATTGCGACCCAACGCGGATCGGTGGTGCCATCGCACAACACCAAGATCTCCGATGGGCCGGCGATCATGTCGATGCCGACCGTGCCGAACACTCGTCGCTTGGCGGCGGCGACGTAGGCATTGCCCGGTCCGCAGATCTTGTCCACGGCCGGGATCGTATCCGTACCGTATGCGAGCGCGCCGATGGCCTGGGCGCCCCCGATGGTCAACACCCGGTCCACGCCGCCAAGCAGCGCAGCAGCCAGCACAAGGTCATTGGCCACGCCGTCCGGCGTCGGCACTACCATCACGATCTCGCGCACGCCGGCCACGCGCGCCGGAATCGCATTCATCAGCACCGACGACGGGTAGGCGGCCTTACCGCCGGGCACGTACACGCCGACGCAGTCTAGCGGCGTGACCTTTTGGCCGAGCACCGTGCCATCCGCCTCGGTATACTGCCAGCTGTGGCTGCCGCATTCGATTTTTTGCTTGTCGTGATACGCGTGCACGCGTGCCGCCGCCGCCTCTAACGCTGCCCGGCGCTTGGGTTCCAGCGCATCCAGTGCCGCCTGTAGCTGGGCAGCCGGCAATTCCAGGGACGCAACGCTGTCCACGTCCAGCCGGTCAAAACGCTTCGTATATTCCAGCACAGCGGCATCGCCGCGTAATTTGACATCAGCTAAGATCTGCGCGACCGAGCGCTCGATCGCTTCGTCTTCGCTCGCCTCGAATGCGAGCACGGCCGCCAACGCCGGCTTGAAACCGGCATCCGAGGAGTCGAGTTTGCGGATCTTGATCGCCATACGAGTTCCTTGTGTCCCGTGATGCGGGCCTCACACGCCGGGCGTCCCGGTATCTGCGCGGCGCCCGGCCACGGCTTGTGCCCCGCCCTTGCTGGCGCGCTCGAACGCTTCGAGAATGGGCTTGAGTTTTGCACGCTTAAGCTTGAGCGCAGCCTGGTTGACCACCAGCCGCGACGAGATCTCCATGATCTGCTCGACCTCGACCAAGTTGTTCGCACGCAGCGTGCCGCCGGAGCTGACCAGGTCGACGATCGCATCAGCCAGACCCACCAACGGCGCTAGCTCCATCGAGCCATACAACTTGATCAGGTCCACGTGCACGCCCTTGGCCGCAAAATGCTCGCGCGCGCTGTTCACGTACTTCGTGGCCACCCGCAGTCGGGCACCTTGCCGCACCGCATTCGCATAATCGAAACCCTGCGGCACCGCGACTGACAATCTGCAGCGGGCAATGTTCAGGTCGATCGGCTGGTACAGTCCGTCGCCGCCATGCTCGAGCAGCACGTCCTTGCCGGCCACGCCGAAGTCGGCTGCGCCATACTCGACGTAGGTTGGCACGTCGGTCGCCCGCACAATGATCACGCGCAAGCCCGGATCTGTGGTGGGCAGAATCAACTTGCGCGACGACTCCGGATCCTCGGTCACCGTGATTCCGGCCGCCGCCAGTAGCGGCAACGTCTCCTCGAAGATACGGCCCTTGGACAGCGCCAATGTCAACGGCACGCCCGGCCCGACCGGCGCCAACGCGCCCGGCATGTTGGCCGTGGCCGACGTGCTCATGCCACCGCTCCGCGGGCTAAACCGTCCCCTTCGGCAGCGCGTGCCTGCCCGACAGCCTCTTGCGAAGCCACGGCGGCGGCATCTTGCAAGGCCGCTGCTGCGGCGTTTTGCGCGGCATCGCCGCGCGCATCGTCCGTATTAATCGGTGCATTCGCGCTGACACGGCTGACACTCGCGCCCAGCGTGCCCAGCTTGGTCTCCATGCGGTCGTAGCCACGATCGAGATGGTAAATCCGGTCGATCAGCGTCTGCCCGTCGGCCACCAACGCGGCAATGACAAGGCTGGCCGACGCGCGCAGATCCGTGGCCATCACTTTCGCGCCGGACAGCTTGTCCACGCCGGTCACCAGCGCCGTATTACCGTCGATCGTGATATTCGCGCCAAGCCGGTTCAGTTCCTGCACGTGCATGAAGCGATTCTCAAAAATCGTCTCCACCACTTTTGACGTCCCGGTCGCAATGGCGTTCAGCGCCATGAACTGCGCCTGCATGTCGGTCGGAAACGCCGGATACTCGGCGGTGCGAAACGATACCGCACGCGCACGGCCTGGCATCCGCAGGCGGATCCAGTCATCGCCGGCCGACACTTGCGCGCCCGCCTCGCGCAACTTGTCGATGACGGCCTCCAGGATCAGCGGGGTGACGCCGCGCAGCGTGACGTCGCCACCCGTGGCAGCGGCTGCGCACAGGAACGTGCCGGCCTCGATGCGGTCCGGGATCACCGCGTGGCGCGCGCCGTGCAAGCGCGGCACACCGTGCACCACGAGCCGGTCCGTGCCGATCCCGTCGATTTTCGCGCCCATCGCGACAAGCAAGTTCGCCAGGTCGGTGACCTCCGGTTCGCGCGCCGCGTTCTCCAGCACGGTTTCCCCGTCCGCAAGCACCGCCGCCATCAGCAGGTTCTCCGTGCCAGTCACGGTAATCATGTCGGTGATCACGTGCGCGCCCTTCAAGCGTCGCGCCCGCGCATCGATGAAGCCGTGCTCGATCGAGATCGCCGCGCCCATCGCGGTCAATCCCTTAATATGCTGATCGACTGGGCGCGCGCCGATCGCACATCCGCCAGGCAGCGACACTTGTGCATGACCGAAGCGCGCCACCAGTGGCCCAAGCACGAGAATCGACGCACGCATCGTCTTGACCAACTCGTATGGCGCCACCGGCTTGTCGACCTGCGACGCGTCCAGCGTCACTGCGTTGCCGTTCACCTCCGAGCGCACCCCCATCTGGCCGAGCAACTTCAACATGGTTCGCACGTCCTGCAGGTTCGGCACGTTCTCCAGCTGAACCGGCTCCGCGCTTAGCAGGCTTGCGCACAGGATCGGCAACGTCGCATTCTTGGCACCGGACACCGTGATCTCGCCATTGAGGCGGACCCCGCCGTCGATCAGCAATTTATCCATTGATTCGCTTCCGCGTTGTGCGGCCGGCGGGCGCGACGCATGAACCGCCTGGGCCGCTGGGGCGTCGTTCGTCACGCCCAGGTTATCTCGTTTAATTCGCACTCGAATCCTGCTTCATCGATTTTGCCATTCAGTTGGTGTCAGCGTCTTCATGCTCAACGCGTGAATCTCCTCGCGCATGCGTTCGCCCAGCGCCGCATAGACAAGTTGGTGCCGCGCAATACTGCGCTTACCCTCGAATGCCGAGCTGACGATCGTCGCGAAGAAGTGCTGGCCGTCGCCTTCGATGTCGATACGCTCGCACGGCAAGCCGGCTTCAATATATTCCTTGACTTGTTCCGGGGTAGGCAACATCGCAAGTCCCTCTCAGTATGCTTTCAATTGTGGGTCGCGACGCACGCCGGGCGCGACGCCTTGACCGATTCTCATGCTTCAATGACGCAGTTTGTACCCGCTCGCCAGCAAGCGTACCGCCAATGCCGCGACGGCGACGAAAAATCCCCCCACCACTGCTAGACTGGCAAGCGGCGCCACGTCGGACGCGCCGAAAAAGCCGAAGCGAAATCCGTCGATCATGTAGAAGAAAGGGTTCAGGCGCGATACGTGCCGCCACAGGTCCGGCAACGTATGCGTCGAATAAAACACGCCGGACAGGAACGTTAACGGCATGATCAGGAAATTCTGGAATGCCGCCAGTTGGTCGAACTTCTCGGCCCAGATCCCAGCGATCAGGCCCAGCGTGCCAAGGATCGCCGCGCCAAGCACGGCGAACGCGACAATATACAGCGGCGCGGAGAACGGCACCGGGATGAACGCAATGGTTACGACGAATACCCCCAGCCCGACAGTCAAGCCGCGCACGACCGAGGCCAGCACGTAGGCGCAGAACATCTCCCAGTGCGACAGCGGCGACAACAGGGCGAACACTAGGTTGCCGGTGACCTTGGACTGAATCAACGACGACGAGCTGTTCGCAAATGCATTTTGTAACACGCTCATCATAACCAGTCCCGGAATGAGGAAACTCGTGTACTCGACGCCAGGATAGACCTGGACATGGCCACGCAACGCGTGGCCAAAGATAGTCAGGTACAACAACGCGGTCATCACCGGGGCCAGCACGGTCTGGAAGGCCACCTTCCAGAACCGCAGCACTTCCTTATAGAACAGCGTCCTGAAGCCTGTCATGCCAGTCCCTCCACGACCTCGGGCGCATTCATGATCTGCACAAACACGTCTTCCAGATCGGCCTTACGCACGTCGATCTCGTCGAACCGACAGCCGGCCGCACGGCATTGCGCAAGAATCGGCTCCACGTCGTCATACGAGTCCAGCCTCAACAGGTGCTGCCGACCCGCCGGATCGGGCGTGCCGACCGCCAGGGCCCGGACCTGCGCCGGCACCCCACCTGCGCTCACGCGCACGAACAACTGCAGTCCGGTGAAGCGCTGCAGCAACGCACCGGTGCGCTCCAGCGCAACCACCTCGCCGCGGCGCAGCATGGCAATGCGGTCGCACAGCGCCTCGGCCTCTTCCAGGTAATGCGTGGTCAACACGATCGTATGCCCTTCGCGGTTGAGCCGCGCGATGAATTTCCACAGCGTCTGGCGCAATTCCACGTCCACGCCTGCGGTCGGCTCATCCAGCACGATCACCGGCGGCCGGTGCACGAGCGCCTGCGCGACCAGTACGCGCCGCTTCATTCCGCCGGACAACGCGCGCATGTTGACGTCCGCCTTCTCGGTCAGATCCAGATTGGCCATCACCTCGTCGATCCAGTCGTCGTTGCGGGCCAAACCGAAATAGCCGGATTGAATGCGAAGGCATTCACGTACAGTAAAAAAGGGGTCGAACACCAATTCTTGAGGCACCACGCCAAGGGCGTGCCGCGCACGCCTGAAGTCTGTGACGACATCGTGGCCCCGCACCGCGATCGATCCTTCGTCCGCGCGCGCCAGACCCGCAAGTATGCTGATCAGCGTCGTCTTGCCTGCGCCGTTGGGGCCGAGCAATCCGAAGAACTCGCCATCCTCGACGGTGAACGACACGCCTTTAAGCGCCTGCAAATCGCGATAGCGCTTCTTGACGTTGTGGATTTCTATGGCTGACATGAGTGTGCGGCGCAACGGCGCCGGCAGAGTTTGCAGACCTGCCCGTGCAGGCTGCGCGGGCGGGCAATGGCCTATCGACGGCCTGGAAAACGCTTGATTATAGGCGAAGTCGGCGGGTCGCCGCGAGGGGGGCCGATTGGCCCCGTGGCCTACGCCGTCACCTGGAACAACGTGACAGCGTCAATGTCGGCGGGACAAAACCAGTGTCTGGACGCCGTAGGCTTGGGCAAGGCTGGCCAATCCGTCGGGCAGGTTCAGGATCGAGAACGATGCCGCGTGACGCACGCGAGCCGCACGTTGCCACGCCAGCAATACCGCCAACGCCGACGAATCGAATTGCTGCAGGCAGGCGCAATCCACGCCGGTCGCGCCGCCGGCGATATGGTTCAGGCCAACCTCGAGCACAGCGTTCGCCGTCGCGAACGTCAGGGCCTGCCCCGTTTCGAAGATTGTCACGATGTGCTCTTGGCCGCGGTGGCCGGCGTATTTTTCTCCGATAGGTAGGTAATCAAGCCATCGATCCCGTGTTGCTGGATCTGTTCATTGAACTGTTGCTGGTATGTTTGCACGAGCCACGCACCGGCGACATTCAAATCATAGACCCGCCAGCCATGGGCGGTCTTCTCCATCCGATAGTCAAGCTGGATCGGCCGACCATTGTTAATCACCGTCGAGCGTACGACGACGTCGGTATCGGTCGGCGCCGCACGCAGCGGCTGATATTGAATTTCCTGATTGCCGACCTGCGACAGCGCCCCGGAATAGGTCCGAATCAGCAGCATCTTGAATTGCTCGACAATCTGCTGCTGCTGTTGCGGCGTCGCGGTGCGCCAGTGCCGCCCCATGACTAGACGCGTCGTCCTCGCAAAGTCGGTGTACGGCAGAATTTTTTGGTTAACAACCTGCGTGATCCGGTCAATGTCGCCGGCTTTGAGCGACGGGTCGGCGCGCACGATGCTCAGCACGTCGGTCGTTACCGATTTCAACAGCCCATCCGGTGTGCCTGTATCAATGGCCGGTGCTTCGGCAAACGAACCGGCACTGAACGACAGCAGCGTGGCAACGACGGGGATCAGTAAAAATTTTTTCATTAACTCAGTCCTATCGATTGTTTCTTTCCGCTATGGTCAACGATCATCGAACATTGGAGCGAATTGCGCAGTTCGAGTTTCCTTCACCGCGAAGCATACTCACCTGAACCGAAGATTCGGGATGCTATAGGGACGGCCGCCGGGTGGAATCATCTGCTGGCTTGGCACGTGCGTCTCCGACGCCAATCGCGCCGCAGCAGCATCCGGCTTGGCCGCGCCGGTCGGCTCCTGCCGTTGTAGGGCCGATGCCCCCTGCGCTGCGTCGGGCTGCGGTGCAGCGGCCGGTACCGGCGGTCGCGTCGCCGCGGGGTGGGCAGGGCCGGCGCCCGCAGCCTCAACAGTCTCAGCAGCCCCAACAGCTCCGGTAGCATCAACGGCCGCGCCGGCAGCCGGCGCACCTTCGGCGCCAGGCGTCGGTACGCCATCGTCAGTCGGGCCGGTGTCAGCGTCCGATTCATCGTCGTACGCGGGCGGCGGCGGATTGCCATCCGAAATCAGGTACTGGCGCCGTTGCAAATGGGCGTTGCGCACAAACGAGTACTTGTCGAGCGCCGCATTAGACAGCAGGTCGGTTGCACCGAGCAACGCCGCGCGCGTGCTGACGATGCGCACACCATATAACGTCGTGCGCAGCCAGATCGGACGCATGTAGGCAGTCAGGTCGCCCTGCCAGTCGACCAGCAGGCCTGCCGCGTCGCGCACGGTACTGGGCCCGAGCAGTGGCAGCACGAGGTACGGGCCCGGTGGCACGCCATAGTGGCCCAACGTGACGCCGAAGTCCGACTGATGCTTCGGCAACCTGGCCTGGCTGGCAAAGTCGAACAGCCCGCCCAGCCCGAACGTGCTATTGATCGCCACGCGCATGATGTCTTCCGTGCCCGCGGTGATCTTACCTTGCAACAAATTGTTGGCGGCGATATACACATCACCGATGTTCGAGAAGAAGCTCGACACACGATCGCGAACGAATAGGGGCAACGCCCAGTTATAGGCGCGCGCCACCGGCTTCATCGCCACGCGATCCAGCGTGTCGTTGAATTCGAACATCGTCCGGTTAAACCCTTCCAGCGGGTCTTGCTTCGACGGCGTCTTCACCGTTGCACAACCGCCCAGCGCTATCGTAGCAGCCGCGGCCACGACGGTGGCTCGCATCCTTGTCATTGTGCTTCCCCTCAGTGTGCCGTCGCGCTTGCCGGCGCGACTTGGATTTGAGATGCGCCAGGGCTAGCCGCGGCAGGCGCGGCCGACTTGCCCGCACCGGCATCCGCCGCCTTGCTGTACAGGAATTGGCCGATCAGGTTTTCCAGCACGATCGCGGATTGCGTCATCGTGAGCGTGTCGCCATCCTTGAGCAGCTGTTCGTCGCCCCCTGGATCCAGGCTGATATACTGCTCGCCGAGCAGACCCGAGGTTAGGATCTTGGCCGACGAGTCCTTCGGAAACGTGTACTGCTTAAATACGTCGATCGTGACCAGTGCCTGGTAAGTCTGCGTATCGAACCCAATGCTCTGTACGCGGCCCACCGTCACGCCGGCGCTTTTGACCGCCGCGCGCGGCTTCAGTCCGCCGATGTTGTCGAATTTCATCTTCACCGAGTAGGTGGCTTGAAACGACAGCGAACTCATATTGCCAGCCTTGAGCGCCAGGAACAGCAGCGCCACAAAACCGAGCACCACGAACAAGCCGACCCAGAAGTCCAGAGCGTTTTTCTTCATCGTCATCCCATCGGAATAGCTATTACCGCTGCGTGCTACACGGGGATCGCGCACGCAGTCGTGCCGGCACACCATAGCGCCGGGCCCATCCATCAATTGAACATCAGCGCGGTCAGCAGAAAATCCAGCCCAAGTACCGCCAGCGATGCGAATACGACCGTCTTGGTCGTCGCGCGCGACACGCCTTCGGGGGTCGGCTTGGCTTCATAGCCTTGGAACAGCGCGACGAAAGTCACCGCAAAACCGAACACGACGCTCTTGATCACGCCGTTGCCGATGTCCTGCCGCAGGTCGACGCCCGATTGCATTTGGGACCAAAACGAGCCAGGGTCCACGCCGATCAATATCACACCGACGAAATACCCGCCGACAATGCCGACCGCGCTGAAGATCGCCGCCAGGATCGGCATGGCGATCACGCCAGCCCAGAATCGCGGTGCGACGACGACCCGGATCGGGTCCACGGCCATCATTTCCATCGCGGTCAGTTGTTCGCCCGCCTTCATCAGGCCGATCTCCGCGGTCAGCGACGTGCCGGCACGTCCCGCGAACAGCAACGCAGTGACCACCGGCCCAAGCTCGCGCACCAGCGATAGCGCGACCAACAGTCCGAGCGCTTGCTCGGAGCCGTAGCGATTCAGCGTGTTGTAACCCTGCAAGCCCAGCACGAAGCCGACGAACAACCCCGAAACAGCGATGATGACGAGTGAATAATTACCCAGGAAGTGGATCTGCTGGGTGACGGTGCGCAGGCGCCGCAGCAATGGGAAGCACTCCAATGTAAGCCGCGCGAACATGCGGGCGCCGTAGCCCGTGCGTGAAAGGCCGTCGAGAACGGCGCGGCCGATCGTGGCGATCATGCGCTACTCTCCTGCGCGCGGCGCGGTGCCGAGACCGAAGTCCGCCTCCAGCGGCGCGCTCGCATAGTGAAAATGAAAGGGACCGTCAGGCGCGCCGTCGATGAACTGCCGCACGCTCGGATCCTGCGACGCGCGCAACTGCGCGGGCGTGCCCTCGGCGAGCACCCGCCCATTCGCAATGAAATATACGTAGTCCGCGATCGCAAACGACTCCGGCACATCGTGCGTCACGAGGATCGACGTGGCGCCGAGCGCGGTATTGAGGGTGCGGATCAGGTTCGCGGTAATGCCCAGCGAAATCGGATCCAGTCCCGCGAACGGCTCATCGTACATCATCAGCTCAGGGTCGAGCGCGATCGCCCGGGCCAGCGCGACCCGGCGCGCCATGCCGCCTGAGACTTCGGACGGCACCAAGTCGCGTGCGCCGCGCAAGCCGACCGCGTTGAGTTTCATCAGCACGAGATCGCGGATCAACTCCTCTGGCAGGTCCGTATGCTCGCGCAGCGGGAATGCGACGTTGTCGAACACCGACATGTCAGTAAACAACGCCCCGAATTGGAATAACATGCCCATTTTGCGCCGCGCCGCGTAGATCGCCTGGGGGCCCATTGCACCGACGTCCTCGCCACGGAACAGCACCTGGCCTCGGTTGGCGCGCACCAGCGCACCGATGAGCCGCAACACCGTCGTCTTGCCGCATCCGGAGCCGCCCATAATCGCAACTACCTGTCCACGCTTGAAACGCATGTTCAGGTTCTGGAGCACGAGCCGTTCAGCGCTGTAGCCGAAAGCAACGTCGCGAAGCTCAAGCAGGATATCGGAGGCAGTTGGCGGCACGTAGGCAGTCATCAAAAGCACGGAACGCGGATTATAGGGCCTAAAGCGGATCTGCCGCCTGAAACCTCCACGTGGACTGTACGCGAGACCGCTTACACGCCACCTTCACGGCGTAGGGCATTGGCAGGCGAGCCCCGCATTATCGGATAAACCCTCTTTGCAACGCAAAGATTGCTTTTTCGACGTCGTAGGCTTGCGTTACCGCGCGCACGACCGCGGCACCGCGCACACCGGTGGCCAGCACATCGCCCAGCGTCTGCAGATCGATGCCACCGATTGCCACGCAGGGCACCACGCCGTCCAGCAGCCGCACATAGCGCGCGAGTCGCGCAAGCCCTTGCGGCACGCTGGGCATCGCCTTAGTGGTGGTCGGAAACACCGCACCCAACGCGATATAGCTCGGCTTGAAGTGCAGCGCCACCAATATCTCGTAGTATCCGTGCGAGGACAGACCCAGCCGCAGCCCCGCGTGCGCCAACGCACCGAGGTCCGCGCGCAGCACATCCTCCTGGCCTAGATGCACGCCGTATGCGCCTTCGTCCAGCGCCAGTTGCCAGTGGTCGTTGATGAACACGCGTGCGTCATCATAGCGACGTCCCGCCGCAACGGCGCGGCGCACGTCAGCCCGCAGCACGGCTAACTCGCGCAGATCCGCTGCGTCGCCCGCCCCGTCAACCTTGCGGCGCAGTTGCACGGTACGCACGCCGAACGCTAGCAGCCGCTCGATCCAGTCGGCCGTCGGCACCACCGGATACAGACCGAGCGCGGCCGGGCACGCAGCGAACGGCTGCACCGGCGCATCGGGCAACCCCCGCACGCGCGGAAAGCGCGACAAGTCGCACGGCCATGGATCCTGCGCATGCTCGTCGCCCTGCCGCCACGCCAGGGCGAGACACAACGCATCGTGCGGCGCGCAGCCACAATCGATGAACGCGGCGAACGCCGCGATCCAGTCGTCGCAAGGTGCGGCCTCCAACGTGCGAACCGCATCGCCCTGATGCAACCGCATAGCACGCGCCGACGCGTCTAGTACCGTGGCACCGGCAGCCACCCAGCGCGCGGCATCGGCCGCATGCGGCTGTGCATCGGTCGCCACGATCACGTCACCGGGCCCTGGCTGCGGCGGCGGCGCGAGACAGATACGCATAGGCAGGCAGGCGCGCGGCCAATCACCCAGCCGTGCGCGGATCCGCTCGGCCGCCTCCAGCAGTTCGTCTGCGGGCGGGTAAAAAACCTCGCGTCCCCACGGGAAGGGACTGCTCACACCCGCTCATCCGAGGGCGGGACGGCAGCGCCTTCCGGCGTGCGATAGCCGTCCTGGTGCCAGAACGGCATGCCGACCACCGGCGTACTCGCGTGCGCGCTGTCGCGCTCCAGCATCGGCCCGGCTAAGTACGCTTCGCGACCCGCATCCACCGCGTTCGCGAATGCCCGTGCCATCGCCTCGGGCCGCGCCGCCTGCGACACCGCCGTGTTGAGCAGCACGGCGTCGAACCCCCACTCCATCACCTGACACGCGTGCGACGGCACACCCAGCCCTGCGTCGACGATCAGCGGTACGTCCGTCAGGCGCTCGCGCAGCAGCTTGAGCCCATACGGGTTCACCACCCCCTTGCCGGTGCCGATCGGGGCGCCCCACGGCATTAACGCCTCGCAGCCAACGTCGAGCAGTCGCCGCGCGACGACGAGGTCTTCCGTGCAATACGGTAATACCTTAAAGCCGTCCCGCACGAGGATGTCGGCCGCCTCGATCAAACCGACCGGATCCGGTTGCAACGTGTAGTCGTCCCCAATCAGCTCGAGTTTGATCCAGTCAGTCTCGAACACTTCGCGGGCCATCTGCGCGGTCGTCACCGCCTCTTTCACGGCATGGCAGCCGGCGGTGTTAGGCAGCAGCGCGGCACCCCGGCGCTTCAGCGCGTCAAAAAAACCGACGTCGGCGTCGCCCTGCGCGGCCAACTGGCGCCGCAGCGCGACGGTGACCATCGCGGGCCGCGCGGCCACGAGCGAGGCCTCCAGCGCATGCAGCGACGGATAGCGCGACGTGCCGAGCAACAGCCGGCTTGTGAAGGGCTGTCCGTACAGGATCAGCGCGTCGGCGGTGGAATGCGAATTCATCATTATCTCCGTCAATTTCAGTGCCTCATAGGTCAGGTTGTCGGCTCGCGTGGCATGCCGCCAATGCGTCATCCGCCTGCCACAGGCTTTACGACGTCGATTCGGTCACCTTGCGTGAGCGCACGCGCTGGATGCTGCGCGCGCGGCACGAATTCGCCGTTGATCGCGACCGCGTACGGCGGCACTGCACCATATGAAGCCAGCGCGTCAGCAAGGCGCGCATCGTCGGGCAACGAGAAAGATTGGTTGTTGATCTGGATATCCATGGTTCATGCATCAGTCAAGCACGGCTGCAGCGCAGCCGCACGGTAAAGCATCGGCCAGCGAGAGGCGGCACGCCATGCGTCGAAACCGTCCGGATCTCGCACCTGAGCATCGAGCAACGCGTGCGCGAGCGCCACGGCTTCGCACACCACCTCAGGCGCAATCATATAGCCGTGGCGGTACAGGCCATTGACGCGCAACACCGACGCGCCATCCCACGACAGCGCAGGACGATGGTCCGGCAGTGTGGGCCGGCAATGCGCATTCAACTCGAGGATCCGGCCCTCGCCGAAGGCGGGATGCAGCGAATAGGCCGCCGACAACAACTCGAGCGCCGAGCGCACGCTCACCGGCGACATATCCTCGCCCTCGATCTCGGTAGCCCCGATCACATAGTGATCGTCCTGCTTGGGCGCGATATACAACGGATAGCGCGGATGCAGCAGACGCACCGGCCGACTCAAACCAATGCCCGGCGCATGGACCCGCGCGACTTCGCCCCGCAAACCGCGCAGACCGGACCAGGCCCGTTTCGCACCCAGTCCACGGCAATCGATCACCAGAGCGGCAGCAGGCAAGGCATCCTCGCGCACGCAGGTATGCCAATGCGTGTCGACATGCAACTCGTCGAGCGCGGCCCCCAGCGCCGCCAGCAACTGCCGATTGTCCAGTTGTCCCTCGCCAGGCAGCAGGCGCGCGTCATGAAAGCGCGTACCAAGCGCCGGCTCGGCTTGCGTGACCTGAGCGCCGTGCAGTGCGACAATGCCGTCGCGCAGCATCGTCATGGGCGCGTTCACACGCACGCGCTGCTCGAACAATGGCCATTCGGCGCGATCGGCCGCATGCCAAACAATCAGCGTGCCGTTGCGCTGAAAGAATACCGGTTGTGGCAACTGCGGCAGCCATTCGGCCCAGCGCTCGAGCGACGCGACGCCCAGCTCCACCAGCAACGGCTCGGCACTGGCAGCTTCGGCCAGCGGCGCGAGCATGGCCGCGGCGACCCACGCTGCCGCACTGCGTCCGCTCGGCTCGCCTTGCTCATACAGCGCGACGCGATGGCCCGCACGCGCGAGCCGCCACGCAATGAGACGACCGGACAAGCCACCGCCCAAGACTGCGACATCGGGCGTCGGCGCCGCGTGGCACGCGGTTTTTGAAAAGGGGTCGGTTTGGTGCACGGCAATCGAATCCTATGTACGGGAATCGGGGTACAAGGACGAAACCGGCGAGATTCACGTGCGGGGCCTAACCACAGTGGCGCGCCGGCAGGCACGTCCGCTCCCTCACGGCAAGACAGAATCGGAAACTTCCCGCGCCGATATTACCCGGATCGGGTGCGAAGAAACTCTTTTTATTAAATCACAAAACCGCTGCGGGCCGCAATTCGTTGCTCTGGCACAATGTCGCGCAATCGCCGCTGCCGGAGCGTGCGCCGCCACGCGCCTTAAGCCGGAATTAAGCGGTAGCCGGAACAATCCGTACTGACACGAGTCGGTCACCGTCGCGACGCCCGCGACAGTACGACGCAGCGGCGCACCGATGAATGGACCGATTTGAGGAACCCTACATTTGAGGAACCCTATGAATCAACCCGCATCAGGCAACAACGAGCGTATTACCACGTGGAGCCTGATCAAACCGTATTGGGTGTCAGACGAAAAGTGGATCGCCTGGGGACTGCTCGCGCTTGTGGTCGCGATAAACATGACCATGGTGGCAGTCAACGCATGGTTCAACACATGGCAGCGTGTGTTCTTCGACTCGATCCAGCAGTACAACTATCCGGTGTTCAAGCACTCGCTGCTGCAATTTACCGCGATCGCGATGGCGATGATCCTGCTCGGTTCATACCGGACATACTTCCGGCAGATGCTGGAATTTCGCTGGCGCCAGTGGCTCACCACGCAATACATGCACGAGTGGCTGTCGGGCCGTGCGTACTATCGGATTGAGCGCGACAAGCTCGCCGATAACCCGGACCAGCGGGTTTCAGTGGACCTACAGGAACTGGCGAGCACGACGCTGGCGCTCTCGCTGGATTTCCTATCCACGTCCGTCACGTTGCTGTGGTTCAGCCATGTCCTGTGGCACTTGGCCGGCCCGCTCAGCTTCACCGTGTTTGGCACCGATGTGACACTACCCGGCTACATGGTGTGGACCGCCTTGCTCTACGCGGTGATCGGCTCGTATGTCACGCATCGCGTCAACCATCCACTCGTGTCGATCAACTACCAACAACAACGGGTCGAAGCGGATTTTCGTTTCTCGTTGATCCGATTGCGCGAGAATGCGGACCAGATTGCCCTGTACGAGGGCGAGCGCTCCGAGGAAAAAGCGCTGCAAGGCGCCTTCGGGCACATTCGCGACAATTGGCGGATGATCATGCGCTATACGCGGCGTCTGAACCTAGTCGTGGTCAGCTATTCGCAACTGGCCATTGTGTTCCCGTTCATTGCCGCCGCGCCGAAATACTTCGCGAAGGCGGTCAGCTACGGCGGTTATCAGCAGATAATCGGCGCGTTCGGTACCGTCAGCAGCTCGTTCTCATGGTTCATCAGCAGCTACTCGACGCTGGCCGCATGGCGCGCTGTGACTAACCGGCTCAAGGAATTCCGGCGCATTATGGCGCAGCCGCAGTTGCTCGAGTCGACGTCGCGGGCCACCGAACACGGCGGCATTCACACGAGGATGGCCGATACAACGGTATTGCGCGTGCAGGCGCTGCGCCTGATGCGCCCGGATGGCACGCCGCTGTCGACGATCGGCTCGTTTGCCATCGCGCCCGGCTCGCGGGTGCTAGTGCGAGGCGCGTCGGGCTCCGGCAAAAGCACACTGCTGCGCTCGCTGGCCGGCCTATGGCCATTTGGCAGCGGCACCATCGAGATGCCCGTCAACGCACGGGTGATGTTCGCGCCGCAGAAAAGCTACGTGCCAATCGGCACACTCAAGGGCGCGCTGTGCTATCCGGCGGCGGCTGACGCGTTCACCGACGCGGACTGTGCCGACGTGCTGCGCGCCTGCCGGCTGGGCGAACTAGTCGATAAGCTCGGCGTGAGCGACCATTGGGAGCGCGTACTGTCGCCAGGCGAACAGCAACGCCTGGCGATCGCCCGCGTGCTGTTGCAAAAGCCCGATTTCCTGTTCCTTGACGAGGCGACCAGCGCGCTCGACCTCGACACCGAGGCGGCGCTGTACCACGTGCTGACGCAACGTTTAGCTCACGCGGCCATCGTCAGTGTCGCGCACCGGGAGTCCGTGCAAGCGATGCATGACAAAACAATCGAAGTGGTACGCGATAACTGACGTGCGGCAGCGTGATAACGGCTGTGCCCCACGCGCGCATAGCGCAGTCACGCCTGGCTGCGCCCGGCCGGAACCGCCGCGAGCGTCGCGTAGCGTGATCCGGCCGGCGTCAGCGTGCTGCTGACCAACGCCAGCGTAGCAAAGGTGATCAACGGCGGCACGGGACGCACCGCTTCGAAATCATGCGTCGGCGCGGGCGGATCGCCGCGCAGCCTGGCTAGGGTCAGATGCGGCCGCAACGGCCGCGCAGCGGCGGGCACACCGACCCGCTCCAGCAGCACGTCGACGCGAGCCGCCCACGCGAGGAACGCCGGCGCGCTGATCAGTTCAAGCGCATACACGCGCGCCCGCCTGGCGCTGGGCAGTATCGCGGCATGCGAGGTGGGCAGCCTGTCCGGCACCGGCGTCAGCGTCGGCCATTCGTCGATCAGCCGTTTTCCCCCGCTCGGCGTCAGTGCGCCAACAAACCGTATGGTCAGATGAATCTGCTCACGCGGCGTCCATCTGACGCCTGCCATATGACCGGCGCGCCATGGAGCGCGCCATGCGTCGATGGCATCGAGAGCGCCGGAGTCGGGAATGAGTGCAACAAAGCAACGCTGCAGTCTGACATCCATCGATGATCCCCTACGGCAAAGCCGCCCTGCTACGCCCGACTCAAACTCAGCGCGGCAACTCCGAGCCCCCCATCAGGAACGCGTCCACCGCGCGCGCGCATTGGCGACCTTCGCGAATGGCCCAAACTACCAGCGACTGCCCCCGACGCACGTCGCCAGCAGCAAACACCTTGTCGACCGACGTGTGATACGCACGCTCGCCGTCGGTGCCAGCCCGCACGTTGCCGCGCTGATCCTTGTCAACGGCGAACGCATTGAGCATCGCTGCCGCCGGCTGCGTGAAGCCCATCGCAAGCAGTACCAGGTCTGCTTTCATTTCGAACTCGGAACCGGGCACCTCCTGCATCTTGCCGTCCCTCCACTCGACGCGCGCAGCGATCAGCTTTTCGACCTTGCCTCTGCTGCCCTCGAAACGCTTGGTCGCGACCGACCAATCGCGCTCGCAACCTTCCTCATGCGACGACGACGTGCGCAGCTTGATCGGCCAGTACGGCCACACGAGAGGCTTGTCCTCCTCCTGCGGCGGCTGCGCCAGCAATTCGAACTGCGTGACACGCTTCGCGCCGTGCCGGTTCGACGTGCCGACACAGTCCGACCCGGTGTCTCCGCCGCCAATCACGACCACGTGCTTGTCTTTGGCGAGCAACTGATCCGCGAGCTTGTCGCCAGCGTTGACCCGGTTCTGCTGCGGCAGGAATTCCATCGCGAAGTGGATACCAGCCAACTCGCGGCCCGGCACCGGTAAGTCACGCGGCGTTTCGGCACCGCCCGCCATCACGATTGCGTCGAATTGTTCGCGCAATTCGTCCGGCGACAGGGTGTCCTTCGCCGCATTGTTGATCGTCGGCGGCAACGGCTCCTTGCCAATGAACACGCTAGTACGGAACGTCACGCCTTCGGCCTCCATCTGACGCATGCGGCGGTCGATCTGCCACTTCTCCAGTTTGAAGTCGGGGATGCCGTAGCGCAGCAGGCCGCCAATCCGGTCGTTTTTCTCGAACACCGTTACCTCATGACCGGCTCGCGCCAGCTGCTGCGCGGCGGCCAGCCCGGCGGGCCCGGATCCCACCACCGCGATCTTCTTACCGGTCTTCAGCTTGGGCACTTGCGGCGCGACCCATCCTTCGCTCCACGCCTTGTCGATGATCGCGCGCTCGATCGATTTGATGCCCACCGCGTCGCTGTTGATATTCAGCGTACAGGCGGCCTCGCACGGCGCGGGGCAAATCCTGCCGGTCAACTCTGGAAAATTGTTCGTCGAGTGCAACACCTCGATCGCCTGCTTCCAGTCCTGGCGAAACATGAGGTCGTTGAAGTCCGGAATGATGTTGTTTACCGGACAGCCGTTATTGCAGAACGGAATGCCGCAATCCATGCAGCGTGCGCCCTGGATTTTTGTGTCCTCGTCGGTCAGCGCATGCGCGAATTCCTTCCAGTGCTTCACGCGTTCTAACGGGAGTTCATACGCCTCGTGGCGGCGTTCATATTCGAGAAAACCGGTTGCCTTGCCCATGAGCTTCTCTTAACCAATACCTATTGAGGGGCAGCCCGCTGCACCGCGACGGGGCTGTCGTGCGTTGACTTGCCGGCGCATCCGCCGTCGCGTCGGTGCGCAAGCCGTCAGGCCGCTAGGCTCGGCGCGCTCGCCGCCTTCTTCTTGGCACCGATGTCGGCCAAGGCACGCTTGTACTCGGTTGGAAACACCTTGACGAACTGACGCCGCGACGTATCCCAGTTCTCGAGCAGCGCCTTAGCGCGCAGCGACCCGGTGAACTCAAAGTGGCGCTCGATTAGCCCCTTGAGCAACGCCTCGTCGGTCTGGTCCTGATGCCACAGTGCCGGTTCAACAGTGCGCTCTTGCTCGGCCTGCTGCAGCACCGGCTCAAGCGCGACCATCGCCTGATTACATTGGGTCGCGAACGTGTTGCCCGGATCAAACACGTACGCGACGCCTCCCGACATGCCCGCCGCGAAGTTGCGGCCGGTCTCGCCGAGCACGACGACGGTGCCGCCGGTCATGTACTCGCAACCGTGGTCGCCGGTGCCCTCAACGACCGCCGTCGCACCGGAGTTGCGCACGCAGAAGCGCTCACCCGCAACGCCCCGGAAGTACGCCTCACCCTCAATCGCGCCATACATGACGGTGTTGCCGCAAATGATGTTCTCTTCTGACTTGCCGCGGAAGTCATTGGTCGGACGCACAATGATGCGTCCACCCGAGAGCCCCTTGCCCACATAGTCGTTGCCGTCGCCGACCAGGTCCAGCGTGATGCCGCGCGCTAGGAATGCGCCGAAACTCTGTCCCGCCGTCCCCTTGAACTGGATGTGAATCGTATCGTCCGGCAGGCCATCGTGCCCATACTTGCGCGCGATCACCCCTGAGAGCATCGCGCCGACCGTGCGATTCACGTTGCGCACCGGTTGGATGAACGACACATGCTCACCGTTGTCGATCGCCGCCTTCGCCTTGTCGATCAACACATGATCCAATGCCCGGTCCAGGCCATGGTCCTGCGTATCGACGTGCCGGCGCGCCACCTCGGCGCCCGCCTCAGGCATATGGAAGATCCGCGAAAAATCGAGACCACGCGCCTTCCAATGCGCGATGCCCTTTTTCGTATCGAGCAAATCGGCCCGACCGACCAGTTCGTCGAAGCGGCGAATCCCGAGCTGCGCCATGATTTCGCGCACTTCCTCGGCCACGAAGAAAAAGAAGTTCACCACGTGCTCGGGCTGGCCCTGGAACTTCGCGCGCAACACCGGGTCCTGCGTCGCGACGCCCACGGGGCACGTGTTCAGATGGCACTTGCGCATCATGATGCAGCCTTCGACGACCAGCGGCGCCGTCGCAAAGCCAAACTCGTCGGCGCCCAGCAGCGCGCCGATCACGACATCGCGGCCGGTTTTCATCTGTCCGTCGGCCTGCACGCGGATCCGGCCGCGCAGCTTGTTGAGCACCAGCGTCTGCTGCGTCTCGGCCAGGCCCAACTCCCACGGCGTGCCGGCGTGCTTAATCGACGACAACGGCGATGCGCCCGTACCGCCATCGTGGCCCGCGATCACAACGTGGTCGGCCTTGGCCTTGGCCACGCCCGCCGCCACCGTGCCCACGCCGACTTCAGAGACGAGCTTCACCGATACGCCAGCGCGCGGGTTGGCGTTCTTCAGGTCGTGGATCAGCTGCGCGAGGTCCTCGATCGAATAGATATCGTGGTGCGGCGGCGGGGAAATCAGCCCGACACCCGGCACGCAGTAGCGCAGCTTGCCGATGTACGCCGACACCTTGTGTCCGGGCAGCTGACCCCCTTCGCCCGGCTTGGCGCCCTGAGCCATCTTGATCTGGATCTGGTCGGCCGAGCTTAGGTACTCGGCGCTCACGCCGAAACGACCCGATGCGACCTGCTTGATTTTCGAGCGCAGCGAATCGCCATCGCGCAACGGAATATCGACGACGACCGCCTCTTCACCAATGACCGAGCCGAGCGTATCCCCATTCTTGATCGAGATGCCACGCAGCTCATTGCGGTACCGACGCTCGTCCTCGCCGCCTTCGCCGGTGTTGGACTTGCCGCCGATGCGGTTCATCGCGATTGCCAAGGTCGCATGCGCCTCGGTACTGATTGAGCCAAGCGACATCGCACCGGTTGCAAAGCGCTTGACGATCTCCTTGGCCGGCTCGACTTCATCGAGCGAAATGGCCTTGGCAGGATCGACCTTGAACTCGAACAGGCCGCGCAACGTCATGTGACGGCGGGTCTGGTCGTTAATGATATGTGCGTACTCCTTATACGTCTGATACGAGTTGCTGCGCGCCGAATGCTGCAGCTTCGCAATCGCGTCGGGCGTCCACATGTGGTCTTCGCCACGCACGCGGTACGCGTACTCGCCGCCAGCGTCAAGCATCGTCGCGAGAACCGGGTTGTCACCGAATGCATCGCGATGCAGGCGGATCGCCTCTTCCGCCACGTCGAACAAGCCAATGCCGCCAACGCTGGATGCGGTGCCCTTAAAGTACTTGGCGACCAGTTCGCTGGACAAGCCCACCGCCTCGAAGATCTGCGCGCCGGTGTACGACATGTAGGTTGAGATGCCCATCTTCGACATGACCTTCTGCAGGCCCTTGCCGACCGCCTTCGTGAAATTTTGGATGGCCTTGTCGGCCGACAGCGCGCCCGGCAGGCCGCTGGACATCGCCACCAGCGTCTCGAGCGCCAGATAAGGGTGCACCGCCTCAGCGCCATAACCGGCGAGCAGCGCGAAGTGATGAACCTCGCGCGCGGAACCGGTCTCGACCACCAGGCCCGTACTCGTGCGCAACCCATGCGCCACCAGGTGACTGTGAATCGCCGAGGTCGCGAGCAACGCCGGGATCGCGACATTGTCCCGGTCGGTCTTGCGATCCGATACGATCAAGATGTTGTAGCCGGAGCGCACAGCATCGACTGCCTCAGCACACAGCGACGCCAGGCGCGCCTCGATACCGGCCTTGCCCCACGCGACCGGATAGCAGATAGTCAATTCGTAGGAACTGAACTTACCACCGGTGTACTCGCCAATTGCACGGATCTTCGCGATATCTTTGAAGTCGAGCACCGGTTGCGACACTTCCAGCCGCATCGGCGGGTTGATGTTGTTCGTATCGAGCAGGTTCGGCTTCGGCCCGATGAACGACACCAATGACATCACCAGGTTCTCGCGAATCGGGTCAATCGGCGGATTCGTGACCTGCGCGAACAACTGCTTGAAGTAGTGGTACAGCGTCTTGTTCTTGTTCGACATCACTGCGAGAGGCGAGTCATTGCCCATCGAGCCGATCGCCTCTTCGCCGGCTTGCGCCATCGGCGCCATCAGGAACTTAATGTCCTCCTGCGTATAGCCGAACGCCTGCTGCCGGTCCAACAACACCGGCGCACCCTGCGGCTCAGCCGCCGCCACAACGTCCTCCGACTTCGGCTCGATTTCGTCCAGCTTGATGCGCACCGCGTCGATCCAGCTCTTGTACGGTTTCGCGTTCGCCAGATTGTCTTTCAGTTCCTTGTCATCGATGATGCGGCCGTGCTCCATGTCGATTAAGAACATCTTGCCCGGCTGCAGGCGCCACTTCTTGACGATCTTGGACTCGGGGATTGTCAGCACGCCGGCCTCGGACGCCATGATCACCATGTCATCATCGGTGATGAGGTAGCGCGCCGGACGCAAGCCGTTGCGATCCAACGTCGCGCCGATCTGACGACCGTCGGTGAATGCGATCGCCGCCGGACCGTCCCACGGCTCCATCATCGCCGCGTGATATTCGTAGAACGCGCGGCGATTCTCATCCATCAGCGCGTGCTGCTCCCACGCCTCCGGAATCATCATCATCACCGCGTGCGCCAGCGGATAGCCCGCCATCACCAGCAATTCGAGGCAGTTGTCAAACGAGGCTGTATCGGACTGTCCCGGGTAGATTAGCGGCCACAGCTTAGGCAGATCAGCGCCGAGCACGTGGCTCGCGATGGCCCCGGTGCGCGCGTTCAGCCAGTTGACGTTGCCCTTGACCGTGTTGATTTCACCGTTGTGCGCAATCAACCGATACGGGTGCGCCAACTCCCACGCCGGGAACGTGTTGGTCGAGAAACGCTGGTGCACCAACGCAAGCGCCGACACAACCCGCGCGTCCTGCAGATCGCGATAGTAGATCCCCACCTGCCTCGCCAGAAGCAGCCCCTTGTAGACAACCGTGCGCGCCGACATCGACGGCACGAAATACTCCTTGCCATGCTTGAGCTTGAGCGCCTGGATACGGTGGCTGGCCGTCTTGCGGATCACGTACAGCTTGCGCTCAAGCGCGTCGGTGACCATGATGTCCTTGCCACGACCAATGAAGATCTGGCGGATCACCGGCTCGCTGGCCTTCACCATCGGCGACATTTCCATCGTGCCGTCAACTGGCACGTCGCGCCAGCCAAGTACCACTTGCCCCTCGGCCTTGACCGTGCGCTCGAGTTCCTGTTCGCAAGCCAGGCGCGATGCGTGCTCCTTGGGCAGAAAAATCATGCCAACGCCGTACTCGCCGCACGGCGGTAACGTCACACCCTGCCGCGCCATCTCCTCGCGATAGAACGCATCCGGAATTTGGATCAGGATGCCGGCGCCGTCGCCCATCAGCGGATCCGCGCCCACCGCGCCGCGGTGATCCAGATTATCGAGAATTTTCAGACCCTGCTCCACGATTTCGTGGCGTTTGCGACCCTTGATGTGGGCCACAAAGCCGACGCCACACGCATCATGTTCGTTTTCTGGCGTGTACAGGCCTTGTGCTTCGGGCAAGCCCTGGCCGACGGTCGGTTGTGTTGCGTCTTTCATGGGGACACCGTGATTGTGATTGGCCATGCAACCGGCCGGAAAACTCGCGCTTGAGCGCTGCGTCGCTGTCGCTGCGAGTGTTTTCGGCGCATGTCGGCTGGATCAGGAGCGGCCGCGACTTGTGGACACGGAAGCGATGAATCAGCTGGAAATCAAATATACGCGACGAATCAATAGGACGCCAATAAAAATAGACTGATACGTCCCCTATAATATTTGTGTCCATTTTTATTTTAATAAATTGGTTCCATATCAATGTGACGCGCCCCAATACACCTTAGTGTGCCTGCTTCGCCGATCAGGACAGCGTCCGCGTGACAACCCAAACGCACCACCTCTGCCTCTGGCCGTTCTGCATTGAATGCATCATTACGGGCCTGTACGTCGTACGCTCGGTCCAAGGCTACCGTGCCGCTCGAGTAGGAGCCGGAGGGGGGATACCGAAGAGGGGAGTGTCGGAGGGGAAACGCCCGAGGAGACAACTTCTCGAAATGGACCGCCCATGTCGGCTACCTCATGTAGGCTGACTTATGTAAGCTACCCCATGGAGGCGGCCCATGCGAAACCAACCGACAAGGGACTACTCGATATAGAAATATCGGACGTAACGCCGCGACCGAGAAACCATCAGTAGCCACCACTAAGCGAGTTGCTGCTGATGGAGCCGCTGCTGAAAGGGGCGCCCTACGTTGAAGTGGGAGGATCCGTTTCCGAACTACCATTGGCCGGTCCCTCCCCCGATGCCCGTGCCGAAGCGCCATTGCTCGCCCCCGTGTCAGCAGCGCCGAGGCCGGTCGTGGCCCGCCCCGGCTGCGTGTTCCGTGCGCACGGCCCATTACCCGGCCCTGCCTCGCCTGGGCGACCTGCCTCCGACGACGGCACATCACCTGGCGGACGCGCAGCAGTCGAGGCCTCGCCTCCGGCCTCTGCACCAGGCGGCTGCGCACCGGCCGCCCCCTGACCATCGTCGTCCCGCATCTTACGAGGGCGTCCACGCGGCAACGGTGACACGCGGCGGTTCGCCTGCCGGGCCGCCCAGTCACGCCAACTTTCGCTCCCCAGCACCCACCCCTTGAGCGTGGCCTGCTGCAACTCATTGACTGCGTTTTCATCCAACGCCTGCTCACACAGCTGTTTGTATGCGTGCTGGCGCTCGAACGGCGTATTGGCCAGCGCCCAATACAGCGGATGGTCGGTAATCAACGGATCGAGTACGAGGCCAACGTGGTGTCGATAGCTGGACCACCGATACGCGTCAACAGAAGAAACGAGGCGCTCGCGCACCGGACTGAGTTCCACCAGCCGGCTGCACAGCATAAAATACTGTTCTGCTTCGAACACCGTGGCGCGGTAACGCCCTTCCCACAGCGTACCGCGTCGTCCATAGCGACGGTTGAAGTGCGCGACGTAGCGCCTACCCACGGCCTGCATCGCTTTGGGAAGGCTGGACTCCTCGCGCGGCGTCGCCAGCAACTGCACCGCCGATGGCATCAGGACGTACGCGTGGACCGCAAGCTGGTGGTCGCGTGATGCTATTTTCAGGCATTCAACAAACAGCGCATAATCCTCGTCATCGACGAAAGCAGGCTGGTGATCGATGCCTCGCAG
This sequence comes from Burkholderia sp. b14, assembly GCF_900156195.1. Taxonomy (NCBI): domain Bacteria; kingdom Pseudomonadati; phylum Pseudomonadota; class Betaproteobacteria; order Burkholderiales; family Burkholderiaceae; genus Burkholderia; species Burkholderia sp. b14. Next base: position 2,013,431 of record NZ_FTPJ01000003.1, on the reverse strand, counting down.
TATTACGTGCTGCGGCTGGTCGGGGACATAAAGACGTGCTAACCGGGCCATTGCAGGAATTTCCGTTTAGATCGCACTTGGTGTATACCCACAGGAGTCAATCATCCCGCGGCGCTCGCGCACGACGCGGCGTGCAAAGCCAGCTGCGTCCAGCTTTAGGGAAAATGCTCTAACGCAGGACTATGGTTCGTTTGAAACGTTGTCTGCATAATGGGTGGACTTTAAAAAAAATGGAGGAGCACAGTGCAATTAATACACATCATCAAAGCCATTCCAGGGCTCGCGGCTATTGCTTGCTGCTTCAATCAGGCACATGCTCAAACGGCTGGCAGCGCCTATATGGCAGCCGGTTGGTTCCATCTTGCGCCGCAAGACAGCAGCGACGTACTGAAAATCACGAACGTCGGCGGCTCCCCCGTCAACATCGCGGTCCTTGGTTCGAGCGCTAGTATCGGCTCCTCCGATACTTTTGGCCTCTCCACAGGGTACTTCATCACTGACAATTTCGCCGTCCAAGCCGATGCGGGCATTCCGCCCAAATTCGACCTGCGTGGCGGCGGCACCCTCGCCTCGTACGGCAAACTCGGAGAGGCACGGCAATGGAGTCCCGCGCTCGTCTTCAAATACTACTTCCGCAATGCGGATGCTGCGTTTCGTCCGTTTGTCGGAATCGGCGTAAGCTACATCTGGTTCACCAACGCGCGGATCACGAATCCAACGTTTGTGTCGCAACAGTTGCATGGCCCGACCTCTGTGGACGTAGACAGCGCATGGGCGCCAGTGTTCAACGCCGGTTTCGCGTACAACTTCAACAAGCACATTTTCGCCAGCTTTTCCGTATCGTTCCTGCCATTTTCAACCGATGCCACACTGCATAGCGTCGCGCAAACACCGGTTGGCGTGCGTAACGTCACGAGCCACACGCGCATCAAGCTGAATCCGCTCGTCACGTTCCTAAACGTCGGCTACCGCTTCTGACGCTCAACGCGCCGGGGGAAGCCATGCTGACATTCTTCCACCCCGGGAGCGGCGCTTGCAGCTGTACCGCCCGCTTTGGCCCGTGCAACGCTGGCCTCCGTAGTACCTGCCCCGCGCGCTGTCTAGCTCCGCGTGCTATCTAGCTCCGCACGCTGTCTAACTGCGCGCCACCTGCCTGGACCCGCGCACCGCCTACTTCCGTAATGCCCGTCTTGACCGGCGCAGCTATCACCAGCCTTAATCGGCACGGCGCCAACAACCTCCGGGTTGGCCTGCAATGTGCTTCACTGTGTCGGCACTGACAGCCGCATTGCGTACTGCCACCGCCGTCAAGAAGCCAATCGGGGGTCGCAGGACCAATCTAACGTGGCGTATCGACGCGCGCACGCCACCGCTGTTCAGTGCATCTACGCACGTCGCGTGCCACCAAGAGTGGCTTTTTTGCAACACCGTCGAACATTTCGACACTATCTGGAGAAAGCTGGAATGACAAATTTGGAAAATACCCGCCAGGCGCTAGAGGATTCGTTCGACAAGACCGGTCGCCACGCGCAGCGTATCGCACACCATGGGCGCCATGCCGTGCAGGACGCCGGCGCTGAAGTACGTGAGCTGTTGTCCGAATTGGAAAATACGCTAACGGACAGTACTCAAGCCGATGTCGAGATTTTGCGCCAGCAATTGCGGGACAAGATCGAAGCCACGCGCTCACGCTTGGGGGATGTCCAGGAGAACGTGAAACGCCGCGCGCAGGCCGCATGGGGCGGGGCGGACGAATATGTCCATGAGCGCCCATGGCAGGCCGTCGCTGCAGCTGCCGGCGCGGCGTTGCTGCTGGGTTTGTTACTGGGACGCGCTTAGCGGCGCGGCATCGTGATGCTGGTACACGCCACATTGACGGACCGATATTTCCACCGACGGGTGGCGTACCTCCACGGTGCCAACCTCTTACATAGTACGGCATCTTCCTACGGTATGCGAATTACCGGCTCAACGTAGGGGGCTCGCCGTGCGTGGCGCGGCGCAAGCGCGTCGCCCTAGCCGAAGAAGTTCGCGCCGATCAAGTCGATGCGGTCTGTACAGATCGTATCGACGCCCCACTCGACAAGTTCGCGGGCGCGTTCCGGCATATTGACGGTGTAGGCAAGGACGCGCAAGCCGGCTTCGTTGATCTGCGCAACACGTGCGGCAGTCAACTGGCGGTGGTCCACGTGCAATGAGACACAGCCGAGCGCACGGGCATGCTCGCGCCAGTTCGCCGGCATGGCGCCGACCAACCAGCCGCGAGGTAGTTGCGCCGCCACGTTGCGCGCGCCGTGCAGCGCCTCAAGGGAAAACGACGAGAGCAGCGCCGGCGGCGTGGCGCCCGCCCACCATCGCGCCACTTCGCCTGCCACAAGGCGCCCAGTCAAGGTTTCGCGCCCCGGACACGGTTTAATTTCGACGTTGACGGCCAAGTCCAGCGCGCTACAGTACTCGCTCGCCTGCTGCAGCGTCGGCATCCATTCACCACGGAAACGCCCGTCGAACCAGCTGCCGGCATCCAACCGGGCAATCGCCGTGTACTGTTTGCGCTGCGCAGCGCCCCGGCCGTCGCTGGTCCGGTTCACTGTATCGTCATGCAGCAGGAAAACCACTTCGTCGGCGGACAACTTAGCATCGAACTCAACCATCTTGAGCCCCAGCTCCGCGCCGACGCGGATCGCCGCTAGTGTGTTTTCCGGCGCCAGCGTACCACCACCCCGGTGCGCGACCACGCGCGGATAAGGCCAATCGGCCACCTTGCATTCCTTACTTGAACAAAGGTGAAAGCAGCGCAAGTCGATGCGCAGGGAAAGCAAGCGTGAGAGTTTAGCCGTCGTCGATGACGAACAAACGGCGATATTCTTTCAGCGCATACCGATCCGTCATCCCGGCGATGTAATGCGCTATGAGTCTAGCCTGCGTCGCCGCATCATCGCACTGGTAATCAGGCGGCAGCAAGCGCGGATCGTCTCGGAACGCATCGAACAACCCCACGACCACGCGACGCGCCTTATTCGCCATGCGCATCACACGATAATGGCGATACAGGTTGTGACGCAGGAACTGTTTGAGTTCGCGCGCTTGCGCCGCGATCGCGTCACTGTGCGCGACCAGCGGCGCCGATGCGCGAACCGCATCGACCGAGTCTGGCCTCGCCATCGCCAGGCGTTCAGCCGTCGCGCCGATCAAATCGACGATCAACGTATTGATGATCCGCCGTATTGTTTCGTGGATTAGCCGCCGCCCATCCAATGTCGGATGGGCCTGCCTCGCCAATGCATGATGCTCACGCCACAGTTCGACCGTATCGAGCTGCTCCAGGGCCAGCAGTCCCGAGCGCAACCCATCGTCGATATCATGATTGTTGTACGCGATTTCGTCGGCAAGGTTGGCGATCTGCGCCTCGATGGAAGGTTGGCGCCCGCGCAGAAAGCGCTCGCCTAGCTCGCCCAAGCGCCGCGCGTTTTCACGCGAACAGTGCTTCAAAATACCCTCGCGGGTCTCAAAGCACAGATTCAGGCCGTTGAATCCGCCATAGTGCTCCTCCAACTCATCAACGACTGCCAGACTTTGCAGATTATGCTCGAATCCACCGAACTCGCGCATGCATTCGTTCAGCGCATCCTGTCCGGCATGGCCGAACGGCGTATGCCCGAGATCGTGCGCCAACGAGATCGCTTCAACCAAGTCCTCGTTGACGCGCAGGTTACGCGCCACCGAACGCGCGATCTGCGCGACTTCCAGACTGTGGGTGAGTCGCGTGCGGAACAGGTCGCCCTCGTGATTCACGAACACCTGCGTCTTATACTCGAGGCGCCGGAACGCCGTCGAATGGATGATACGGTCCCGATCGCGTTGGAACTCGGTCCGGGAATCCGGCGCGGGTTCCGGATGGCGGCGCCCGCGGGACAGCCGTGAAGACACCGCATACGGCGCCAGATGATCCTCGAGATCGCACAATGTCGGCACCCTATGCCGAAATTGACCTTCGTATGCACTCTTCACTTACCGACACTCCTTGAGCAACGACTGCTGCCGCCCTGCTTCAGCCGCTCGGACGCTGGGGCATGAACTCAGACGCTCGCCGCCAGTGTCGCGCGCACATCAGCATCGGGCGCACTGGTGATCAGCGTGTCACCGATCCGCTTCAATAGGATGAACTTTATCGTACCGCTGTCCGCCTTCTTGTCGACCTGCATCAGTTCGACATACCGATCCGTGCCAAGTGCCGGCGCGCGCGTGGGCAAGTGCGCTGCGCCGATCAATCGGCCCAGTCGATCGCGCGTAGCCTCGTCCAGCAAGCCAAGCCGTACCGACAGGTCCGCGGCCATCACCATCCCGCAACCGACCGCCTCGCCATGCAGCCACTGGCCATACCCGAGGCCGGTCTCGATCGCATGACCGAACGTATGGCCGAAATTCAGTATTGCGCGCAAGCCTGCCTCGCGCTCGTCGGCGGCAACCACCTTCGCCTTTAACTCGCAGGAGCGCTTGACCGCCCGTGCCAGCGCCGATGCGTCACAATGATTCAACGCGTCGATATTCGCTTCGATCCAGTCAAAGAATGCCGGATCCGCGATAGCCGCTGTCTTAATGACCTCAGCGAGGCCGGCGGCACGTTCGCGCTGCGGCAGCGTGCCCAGCGTGCCGATGTCGGCGATCACCGCTTGCGGCTGGTAGAACGCACCGATCATATTTTTGCCGAGCGGATGATTGATGCCGGTCTTGCCTCCGACCGACGAATCGACCTGGGACAGCAACGTGGTCGGCACTTGGATGAACGGCACGCCCCGCATGTAGCATGCGGCGGCAAAGCCGGTCATGTCACCGATGACACCGCCACCTAGCGCGACCAACGTCACCTTACGGTCCGCATGCTGACCCAGCAACGCATCGAATATCTGGTTCAGCGTTTGCCAGTTCTTGTGCGCTTCGCCATCGGGCAGCACGATCGTCTGCACGCGCTTGCCGGCACGCTCAAGCGCTGCCCGTACCCGCGTGCCGTACAGCGGCTCGACCGTGGCATTGGTCACAATGGCCACCGAGGTCCCACGAATATGCGGCGCGAACAACGCTTCCCGGTCGATCAAGTCCGCACCGATATGGATTGGGTAGGCGCGCTCGCCCAGTTTGACTTCGACATGGATCATACGGGGCGACTCAACAAGCATTGTCATGGGGCGGCAAAGCATCCTGCGGTGCGTCGCAGTCGGGTTGCGGGCGGATGCCGATCAGTTCCAGTTGTATGAGTACCATATTGACAAGACCATTGACGGTGGGCCGTCCGGTTTCAATCACGAAATGCGCACATTCACGATACAGCGGATCCCGCAACGCGAACAGCGACTCCAGCTTACCGCGCGGATCATCGGTCTGCAGCAGCGGACGATTTTTGTCGCGACGGGTGCGCAGCCATAGGTCATGTGGCGTGGCGCGCAAATAAATGACAATACCGCGTGCATGCAGCCACTCACGGTTTTGGGGTCGCATCACTGCGCCTCCGCCCGTCGCCAGGACTAGGCCTGGACGGCGCGTCAGCTCGTCAATGATCGCCGATTCCCGGTGGCGGAAGCCATCCTCCCCCTCGTGCTCGAATATCACAGGAATGCGCGCGCCCGTACGGGCTTCGATTTCGTGATCGGAGTCGACGAAGGGGCGTCCGAGGCGACGGGCAACAGCACGGCCAACCGTCGTCTTTCCCGCCCCCATCAATCCGATGAAAAAAACGCTGGCGTTTGCCGTCGCGTCGAGCAACTGTGTCATTGACATGAATCTACTGGTCCGTCGCGCAGCTTAATTGCAAACGTTGTTGTTTGTCGAGGCCGCAGCGCAGTACCACCGTACTTATGGAGCCGGAACACGCATCGCGACGGGCGGCGCGAACGGTTTGCGCATCACCCTTCATGCTGCCCCTCGGTTTCTTGTGCGTCCTGCTCGGCGAACTGTGACGGACCCGCCTCGGCAGGTCGTAGTGCGTTCGCCCCGGTTGGCTGCAACAAGTTCGCTTCAGCAGGCTACGGCGGATCTGCATCGGCACCCTGAGAAGAATTTGCTTCGCTACCCTGCAGCGGATCCGCTTCGGCACGTTGCAAAGGATCCGCTTCGGCGTGCCGACGCTGCCCCACTTCGGCGGCGCCGGGCCCTGGTGTGGCGCTAAGATCCTTGCGTCGCGCCCCGGACGCGGTTGCCTGCAGCCCAGTGACGACGGTGGGAGTAATCAATATGATTAATTCACTATGACGGTCACTTCGGGTCCGATGCCGAAACAAAGCGCCGATCAGCGGAATATCACCCAGGATGGGCACGCGGGCCTCGTCTTGCCGATCGTCCTGGGAATAGATACCGCCAATCGCAACCGTGCCACCGTTTTCAACCTCCACGCGCGTCTGCACCCGCTTCGTATGGATCGCCGGCCCATGTGACATCTCAGAGCCGACACTGTCTTTGGCAATGTCGAGGTCCAGTATCACATGTCCGCGAGGCGTGATGCGCGGCTCAACTTCGAGCTTGAGCGTCGCGCGCCGAAACTGTACCGCGCTGCCCCGCTGCGTACGGGTCTGGTACGGTACTTCGGCCCCCTGCTCGACCACGGCTTTGAAACGATCCGCGGTGATCACGCGCGGGCTCGATACCACGCGGCCGCGCCCTTGCATCTCCAGTGCATTCAGTTCGATGTCGAGCCGCCTCGATACCGACGCGCTCAGTAGTCCAATGCCCGCGCTGGCCGGCACAAACCCGGAAAGCGGGGCGGCCAACAGATCGACCATCGGCCCACGCAGTCCCGCCCCGGTGCTACCCTGAGACGCCACTTCGCCACCGGATGTCGGGCTATCGCCACCGTCGCGCTTGAGCATCGCGACTCGTGCACCCAGCGCGCGGGAAAATCCCTCATCCGCCTCAACGATCCGCGCCTCGATCAACACCTGCCGGGTCGGCCGATCGATCGCGTAAATCAGCGACGCGATGTCGGCCAGCCGGCCGGGGACATCGGTGACGAACAATTGATTGGTACGCGGGTCGGCATTCGCCGCGCCGCGGCTGGACAACAGCCGCTGGCTGCCCGATGCGCAAATCATCGTCCGCACGTCTTCGGCCCGCTGATAATGAAGTTCGAACAAGCGGCTAGCCAGCGGCTCCAGCTGCAATCGTTTCGCGTGCACCTCCAGCAACGCGCGTTCTCGCGCCGCAATTTCGGCCGCCGGCGCGATCCATATCACATTGCCGCGTCGCTCCATTTCGAGTCCGTGCGCTTGCAGCAACGCGGCCAGTGCATGGGACCATCGCACGTCGACCAGATGCAGCGACACTTTTTTGCGAACCTTGTCACTGACGATGATGTTGGATCCCGTGAATTCGGCGAAGGCGCCGAGTACCGTGCTCAGTTCCGCGTCACGAAAAGTCAAGGATATCGGTCTAGCCGCGTCCGCACCATCGTGCACATTTGCGCTGGAGCGCGAGCCGCTACGCGCGGCCGGTGGGGAGGCGGAAAACCCTGCGCCATCCCGCGCGTCGGCCTTCGGCGCCGGCAACGGCGTCTGCGCGGGTATAGGTCCGGACGCGGGTGCAAGCGTAGGTGTAGACGCGGGTGTGGACGTGGACGCAACCCTCGGCACGGGCTCAAGACGAGCTGCCGGCGCCCCCGCCGCCATCGCCGAGCTTGGCAGTTGTAGCATGCGAACATCATGCTCGGCCATGGCACGCAACACGGGCCGCACTGTGGCCAACGACGCGCGGGCATCAGCCAGCGCCCCGGCAAGCCCGAAAAGCGCAACGCCCAGTGTGGCCACGAAACACCGCGCCGCCACGCGACGCGTGTTGTCGAGTCGAACGCTGCTCACCCGTAGCCCTCCGCTGGTGGCGCCGATGGTCCATGATCGCTGCGCCTGGCTTCCCAGGCTGCGTCGTCGGCAATTGCCCCCGCCGCCGAGTCGGCGCCATCGCCTGGGGCAGCCGGCAAGTGGGGTTTGATCGCGTCGACTACGGTGATCCGGCGCGACCCGCTCCATATCGTGCCGATCCGCACCGGTGACGTGACCGATGCCATGCGAGGCTGGCGTGCGCGGGACCCACTAAAAGGATCCGGTGGCAACGGCGAAGGTGAGTTGCCGGCACGCCTGCGGTTAGCATCGACGCCTCGCTCGACAGCGGCATCCCAGCTGGCATCATGCACGCGAACAGCATCCGCCGCCAGGCTGCGCGTCGGCAACGGCACGCGGGGCTCGCGTACCCACTCGCAGCCGCAGCCAGCTGCAGCGAAACCAGGTCCACCGCGCATTCCGTATATCGTCAATAGGGCGCGCAACGAGAGTTGTCCACCGTCCGCTTTCAGTTGGACCTCGTCAGGTACCGCGATCACCGGCAGCGTGCTCAGTGAGCCGAGAAAGGACCACGCGCTGATAAAATCGCCGGATGCGGCCAGCCTAGCCGTCTGCCGGCCGACTGCTTGCGCCCCCTCGCCTCGGCGTTCTCCCACCGCGACTTCGGCAACAGGCTCGACGCTGTCGAGTAATAGACCCGCACGTGCTGCCAACGTGTCGATCCGTTGCATATGCTGTGCGACGTCCGGATCGATCCGCACAGCACGCACCTTTTCCAACTGGCGCCTGAGTGCGGGCAACGCGCTGACTTGCCGATGGGCTTGTGCAGTCTTTGCACGCAACCCAGCCACTGCCACGGCCTCGGCGCGCATGCGCTCGTCGTGCGAGGATTGCGACACGTACAGCGTGCCGCCGAACGACAATGCGGCCAACACCCCCATCGTGATACGGAACTGCATGGCCGACCACTGCTCTAGCGGCCTCGCCAATGCCCGACACGACGCAAGCAGCGCCGCCTGGCCGCGTAAGCCGTATAGGGAAGCATCGATTGTGTGCGCCATCATGAAGCCTCTCCAGCGTGGACGGACTGCTCCACACCTCGCGCAACCACACGCTGCTCATGCGGCGACATCGGCGGCCGCGTACCGGCGTGGGTCAACCGCGCAGTAAAGTTGAACGCGCCAGCAGGCGTGGTGCGACCTGTGTCGTCGGTCTCACGATCAGGCGGCACGCGCCGAAACGACAGGACGCTGGTCGAAACCACGCCTGGCGCATGCCGCAATTCATTGAGCCATGCGGATAAAGCGGACTGGCCAGTGGCTTGCCCGCTGACGAATGTCTCGTCGCCGTGCCGACTCAGTTCGGTCAGGCGCACGTCATGGGCTGCGGCTCTCGACAGGCGGTCGAGCAGTGCGAGCAACTGATCCCTACGCACCGCGCGTTGTGTCGCGTGCTCGCAAAACGCGCGGTAGGCACCCAGCTCGGCCTGCAGGCTGGCGTACTCGGCCATCGGAATTGCTGCAGCCGCGAGGTCACTTTCGAGCCGTTGCCGGTTCTGCTCAGCCGCGACGTCATTGCGTCCGGCGGCGGCCGACACAATCGCCGCGACCCCAACGCCGCCCAACGCGGCACACGCAGCACCAAACGCTCTGCGTTGACGAACTCTGCGTCGGCGCCGCGCGCGATGGGGCAACAGATTGAAACCGCCAAGGTCCCTAAGCAGCAACGCACATGCCGCGCGGCAACGCCCGCCACGAGCCCTCGCTGACACACCACTCATTCGAGCACCCCGCGCATCGCGAGCCCGAAGGCGACAGCATACGCAGGACTGTTGCTGCACGGTTGTGTGGCGATCGACGCGCGGCAAAACGGCGCACACCGGAATAGCTGCGGATCGCATCCGAGCGCACCGCGCAACGCATCGAAATCGAGTCCCGCGGCCGCGATCGCGGCAACCTCGCCGCCCACCACAGCTCCCGAGAGGTCGTCAGAGGCCAGCGCGTCACGCAGCGCGTCCAATATCGGGCCCCGGTGCCCAGATAACGCATGCCACTCACGCCGCACCATCGTGCCGCGCAGCAGCCATGTATACACAGTGCCACCGCCGACCCATATCGCGCACCAGCAACAACCGGCGGGCAACACGAGTGCACCCTGCAGCCGGCACGCACGCAGTGCGGCCGCAGCCTCGCCGTCTACCGTACTGAGCACGATGTTCGCAGCCGCTGCCGTGGCGATCCGTATATCGAGCCAATCACGCGAAGCGGCGGTGATCGTCACCGCGTCGGGATCGTCGTCCCGATCCGCCATGAGCCAATCGACGACGATCGACGATGGATCTACGCCAAACAGGCGTTCGGCCTCGGCCAGCACGGCCGGCTCCAATTCGTCGAACGCGGCGCAAGCGTGCTGCACCGAAGCGAGGCCGGGCGTGCGACGCGCCAGCTCGGCAAGCGAGGTCACACCCGTGTAGGTCACCGCCGGCGGCAACGCCATCACGTATCGCACACCGGCGAGAGACCGCCGTATCGGCATACTGTCGCGCAATACGCTCAATGCCCGCGACACGCATTCGGGCCGCAAAATTTCGCCATCCTCCACCACGCCCGCCGGCAGCGGTTGCGCCGCCAGGTGCTCAACGCGCACGTCGGCGCCGTCAGCCAGCCTGCGGCTGGCCACCGCCATCCGGATTTCCGACGGCGTAATGTCGATTCCTGCCGCGAACCGGCGTCCAACGGACAATAAAGCATTCTGCATGTTCCCTCCCTTGCTTCGCCGCGTCGGCCGGAAACCGCTCCGGCTCTGCGCTCGACGAAGCATGCAGACATTGTTGCGAGCTGCGCCGCCGCCGCACATTCGGCTGATCGGCCAGCAGCGGTTCACTCACGCCACGTCGCGCCCACAATAGGCATCCTTGCGGACAGGGGGATCAGTCGTGTCAGCCCGCCCCGCTATAATCGCGAGTTCGTGTTTTTGGTATTCCCATGCAATCGACGACGCCTGACGCCCCTCCTCCTCCGGCCGGCCCAAAGCGCAAACGCGCGCTAGGGTGGCGGGTTCTACTCGCGCTGGGCACCCTACTGATCGGGACGATACTGGCGCTGGCGCTAATGCTGTGCTACGCGGTGATCGTTGCCGAGCGCAACCTGCCGCCGTTAGACGCATTGACGGACTATCGGCCCAAGTTGCCACTGCGCATCTATACGGCGGACCATGTGCTGATCGGTGAATTCGGCGAGGAACGCAGGCGTATCGTGCGATTCGACGAAATCCCGGAGGTAATGAAAAAGGCGGTGCTGGCGATCGAGGACTATCGCTTCTACGATCATGGCGGGGTTGACCTGACCGGCATCCTGCGCGCCGGCGTGGCCAATTTCACCCGGGGCGGCAATGCGCAAGGCGCCAGTACGATCACGATGCAGGTGGCACGCAACTTCTTTTTGTCCAGCGAGAAAACCTACACCCGCAAGCTGTACGAGATGCTGCTCGCGTACAAGATCGAGTCGGCGTTGACGAAGGATCAGATTCTCGAGGTCTACATGAATCAGATCTATCTCGGTCAACGTGCATACGGTTTCGCCAGCGCGGCGCGCGTGTACTTCGGCAAGGATTTGAAGGACGTGACGCTCGCTCAGGCGGCCATGCTCGCCGGGCTGCCCAAGGCGCCATCCGCATACAACCCCGTGGTGAATCCCCGGCGCGCGAAAATACGTCAGGAGTACATCCTGCAACGTATGCTCGAGTTGCACTACATCAACGCGGATCAATACGATGCGGCGGTACACGAGCCGATCGTGCTCAAGACGCTGAGCACGCCGTACAGCGTGCACGCTGAGTACGTGGCCGAGATGGTGCGACAATTGATGTACGCGCAGTATCGCGACGAGACCTACACGCGCGGCTTCGAGGTCGTGACGACGATCGATTCGGCGGATCAGGAGGCTGCATACCGCGCCGTGCGCAAGGGTGTGATGGACTACGACCGTCGCCATGGTTACCGTGGACCGGAAGGGTTTGTCGAATTGCCGCAGGATGCCGCCGAGCGCGAACAGGCGATCGATGACGCATTGCTCGAACATCCGGACAACGGCGACCTAGTCGCCGCCGTCGTCACGCAAGCCGGCCCGCACGAGGTTAAGGCTTCGCTGATCGACGGCAACACCGTCACCATCCGAGGCGACGGGCTGCGCTTTGCTGCCGCGGCCTTGTCCGAGCGTGCGCAGCGGAACCAGCGCATCCGTCCCGGATCGATCATCCGAATCACCAAGGCCGCGGATGGTGCGTTCAGCATCGTGCAGTTGCCGCAGGTCGAGAGCGCGCTCATCGCGCTCACGCCGCAGGACGGCGCGATCCGCGCGCTGATCGGTGGCTTTGATTTCAACAAAAGCAAATTCAATCACGTCACGCAGGCGTGGCGCCAGGCCGGTTCGAGCTTTAAGCCGTTCATTTATTCGGCCGCGCTGGACAAGGGACTGGGCCCAGCGACGATCATCAATGATGCGCCGCTGTACTTTCCGCCAACCACACCCGGCGGCCACGCGTGGGAACCGAAGAACTACGGCGGCGGCTACGATGGTCCGATGACGATGCGCACCGCGCTGCAGAAGTCGAGGAACCTCGTATCGATCCGGATCCTGAGCCATATCGGCACGCATTACGCGCAGCAGCACATCACGCACTTCGGTTTCGATGCGGACAAACACCCTGCCTACCTGCCGATGGCACTCGGCGCAGGGCTCGTCACGCCATTACAGATGGCCGCCGGCTATGCGGTGTTCGCCAACGGCGGCTACCGGATCAATCCCTACCTAATTGCCGAGATCACCGATGCGCGCGGCGCGCTCGTCGCGCGAGCGCAGCCGGTGGTGGCCGAGCAGAATGCGCCGCGCGCGGTCGATCCGCGCAATGCGTACATCATGAATAACCTGCTGATCGGTGCCGCACAGCGCGGAACGGGCGCCAAGTCGAACGCACTCAAGCGCGTGGACATCGGCGGCAAGACCGGCACGACCAACGACTCGCGCGACGCCTGGTTCGCCGGCTACCAGCACACGCTAGTCGCTGTCGCATGGATCGGCTTTGACAGCTCGCGCAGCTTGGGCGATCGTGAAACCGGCGGCGGCCTCGCATTGCCTATTTGGATCGATTACATGGGCCGAGCGCTCAAGGACAAGCCCACCTACACCATGCCCCGCCCGCCGGGCATCGAGGACATCGACGGCGAACTGTACTACGCCAATATGCTGCCAGGCTCAGGCTTCGTGGCGACGGTCGGCATGCCCGCCTCGGCGCTGACTGGCGAATCGGCAAGCGCCGCCTCGGACTCGGGTGTCAACGCGAGCGTAGACGAATCCGAACGACAGGACATCATGAAACTGTTTAAGGGTCAGTGAGCACGTCGCACAAGCGCGGCGCGCACGAAAGCATGATGCGCAGCGCGGCGGCTCACGACGCGCGCGCGAGCGTGACCGGCTGGCCCGCATGCAGCGACACCGCGGCGGACAACGTCGCAAAAAACTCGGTCGATGTGCGGGTATCGCGCCACACGCCGTCAACATACTTGAAGTGATACCCACCAGACTTCGCTGCGATCCAGATTTCGTGCATCGGCGGCTGCAAATTCACGATGATCTTCGAATCGTCGTCGAATTCGAGCGTCAGCACGTTTGCGCTGCGCTCGCATTCAACGTCGATGCCCGCCTCGTCGGCCGCATTCTCGATGGCCGTCTGCACGGCGTCGAGCGTCTGTTCGGCCAGCTCCAGGTATTCGGTATCGGTCATGCTAAACTCCACCGGTTAGGTTGACAGGGTCTGTCATGCGTGTCGTTCAAGGATTGTCGGGCATTGTAGCGGGTCCGCTCGCACGTGCCATCGCGATATCGTATGGTATCGTGGCCTGGTGCGTCGCCGTGCTCGCGGGCTGTGGACAGCGCGGCCCGTTGTACTTGCCCAGTGTGCCGCCGCTGCCTGAACGGCCGGCTTTCATCGCACAACCGGCGTCCGCCACCGCGGCGGCGGCCAGCAGTGCCATAGGCGCATCCGCGACGCTCTCCCCCGACCTATCGCAGCGCGGCCTTCGGACCGCGCCCAACCTGTCTGTCCCGCGGTCTGCCTCCGATACTGCCCAACCTGCCCGCTGATTCATGGTCAATGCCTTCGCCTACGTCAACGGTGAACTGCACGTCGAACGCGTGCCCGCCGGCCAGCTCGCCGAACAATACGGCACGCCGCTCTACGTCTATTCGCGCGCCGCGCTGACCGACGCATACCAGGCCTATGCGAGCGCGTGCACCGGCCGCTGCGCGAAGATCCATTATGCGGTCAAGGCCAACAGCAATCTCGCCGTGCTAAACGTGTTTGCGCGCCTGGGCGCCGGATTCGATATCGTTTCCGGCGGCGAACTCGCGCGCGTACTCGCCGCCGGTGGCAAGCCGCACGACGTGGTGTTTTCCGGTGTTGGCAAGAGCACCGCCGAGATGCGCATCGCGTTGGAGGCGGGCGTGCGTTGCTTCAACGTCGAGTCGCTGGCCGAATTGGCGCGACTGAACCAGGTCGCCGGTGAATCGGGCCAGATCGCACCGATATCGCTGCGTGTGAACCCCGATGTCGATGCGAAGACGCATCCGTATATTTCGACGGGCCTCAAGGCGAACAAGTTCGGCGTCGCCTTCGACGATGCACGTGCGGCGTATCGCGCGGCGCTGGGCATGAAACACTTGCGCATCGCGGGTATCGACTGCCACATCGGTTCGCAGATCACCGAGATTTCCCCCTACCTCGATGCTATCGACAAGGTACTCGAGTTAGTCGCGCAAGTCGAGGCAGATGGCGCACCAATCGGCCATATCGACGTCGGCGGCGGCCTAGGCATTCGCTACGATGACGAAACGCCACCGGACATCGGCACGTTCGTCAAAACGATACTGGACCATTTCGATCGGCGTGGACATGGCCATCGTGAAATCTGGTTTGAGCCTGGCCGTTCGCTGGTCGGCAATGCGGGAATCTTGCTGACCCGCGTCGAATACTTAAAGCCGGGAGCAGTCAAGCATTTCGCGATCGTCGATGCAGCGATGAACGACCTCGCTCGCCCCGCCATGTACGATGCGTATCATGCGGTCAATGCGGTCGCGCCGCGCGATGGCCAGTCACCGGTGACCTACGATATCGTCGGCCCAGTGTGCGAGAGTGGCGACTGGTTGGCTCGTGATCAGTCACTCGCCCTGGCGTGCGGCGACCTGCTCGCGATACGGTCAGCCGGCGCGTACGGGTTCGTAATGAGCTCGAACTACAACACCCGCCCCCGAGCCGCCGAGTTACTTGTGGACGGCGCGCGGGTGCACTTGGCACGCCGACGCGAAACGCTCGCGCAGTTGATGGACGGCGAATCGACACTGCCCGACTGAACAGGGTGACCGCTCAGAAGGTACCGCCGGCGCGCGGCGGTCGCGATCGGGCCATCACCGTGCAGCGGCGCCGCCTAGAGCTTGCCGTAGCTGTGCAAGCCGGACAGGAACATATTGACGCCGAGGAACGCAAAAGTCGTCACGAGCAAACCGGTCAGTGCCCACCATGCCGCCGGCGTGCCACGCAACCCTTTCATTAGCCGCATGTGCAGCCAGGCCGCGTAATTCAACCAAACGATCAACGCCCAGGTTTCCTTCGGATCCCAACTCCAATAGCCCCCCCAAGCCTCGGCAGCCCACAACGCACCAAGAATGGTCGCGATCGTGAAGAACGCAAAGCCGACCGCGATCGACTTATACATCACGTCGTCCAGCAATTCGAACGAAGGCAACCGATCGTCCAGCATGCCGCGCTGCTTGAGCAAGTAGGCCACCGACACCATCGCCGACAACGCGAAGCTGCCATAGCCGATAAAATTCGCCGGCACATGAATTTTCATCCACCAGCTTTGCAACGCCGGCACGAGCGGCTGAATGTGTTGCGCGTCGCGTGATATCGAGTACCACATCAGAAATCCGACGGCCGCGCTGATCACCAGCAGCACGAATGCACCCAACGCTCGCGTGCGGTAATGCGATTCGTAATAAAGATAAAATAGCGCAGTGATCAGACAAAACAGCACGAACACTTCATACAGGTTCGAAATCGGAATGTGGCCGACATCCGGACTGATCAGGTACGATTCGTACCAGCGCACCATCATTCCCACGAATCCCATCCATACCGCCGCCCAAGTCAGCTTTGAGCCGATCGCGCCGCCCGAGGCCGAGCGCGTCAGCGTGCCGATCCAGTAAAACACGGTCGCGATGACAAACAGCGCGCTCATCCATAGGATCGCCGACTGGCTCGACAGTAGATACTTCAGGAAAAATGTCGACTCGGCCCGTGCCAGGTCGCCGCGATACAGCGCCACGCCGGACAGTGCCAGCACCGCGATGCCCAGCGCCAGCCATCGAACCGGCTTCCAGCGCCAAGCCAGCACGACCAACGCCGGCGCGGTACCGCACAACACGCCGACGTCATACACGTTCATGTACGCGTGATAGCGCAACAGCGCAAAGCCCGCGCCCACGATCACCAGCAACGCGAACAACCAGTCGAGCAACGTCAGGCGGTGCAGCAGCGCACGGGTATCCCAGTCTGATAGCCCGGCCAACGGCCCCTCAACTGACACAGTGGCTTGGGCGGCGTACGGTGGGCGTGACGCCGTATCCACCGCTGAGTCCCGGGCGGGCCGGGAAGATGAATGAGTCAAATCCATAATCTTCACTTTTGCGGGGATCGCAAGGAGGTGGGTGCCGACGTGTCGCTCGTTTGCGACGACGGCGCGTCGTCGCCGGCATTGGACGAACACGTAGCGGCATTGGACGTGGCAACATGCGACGGGCCTACATCGAGCGGCCGCACACCCAGCACCGCACCAAGCGCGTCGCGCATGCGCGCGTATTCGCCAACAAAATCGAGCGTTCTGCGGGCCGTGGACATGGCCATCAGGACACGGGTGCCGCCGTGCTGTCCTTCGGGCTTGAGCCAGATCCACAAGCGGCGTTCGCGCACGTAGAACATCGCAAAGATGCCCAGCACGAGCAGGATGCTGCCAAGATACACGAGAGGCTTGCCGGGCGCGCGGGTCAGCTGAAACACCGACGCCTGGACTTGCTTGAAGGAGTCAAGTTGCAGGTACACTGGCGCGCCGTAGAAAAAACTGTCCGACAACGCGTTAATGGCGCTTTGCATGAAACGCGTATTGTCAGCGTCAGACAGCGCAGGCGGCTCCCCGGCGCGCTCCCGCGCAATCTGCCACACTTCCCAGATCGCCCCTTCGAGCATCCGCAACAACAACTCGGCTGCTTTTGGCTGCTCCGCGCTGGGCACCGAATGGTCAATGAACTCGGCCACGGCCTGGAATCCGCCGTTCGGGGGCGCACCGGCGGGCATGCTGTCGGGGCGCGCGCCGCCGGCGAACAGGTTGAGCACGCGCTGGGCGCTGTCGCGCAAGGGGCCCTGCAATGCGCTATTGCTGGCCGATGGTATCGATCGTACGGCGAATCGGCGCGCTGCCTCGTCGCGCACGGCGGGATCCGCCAGCGCTGCGCGCAACCGCATCCATTCATTGACGGAGCCGGCGTTGTCCGCCGGAATGCGCAAGTAGCGGAACGGATCATCGGGACGACTGCGCATGCCTGCCAGGAACACTCGCTGGCCATCGATTAGCACCGGCAGCATGTAATTGTTATATTCGTGTGCCTGCCCGCTTTTGTCGCGAATCTTGAACTGCACGGACGGGCCGACATTGCGCAGCTCCACCGGTTTCGAGGTCTTCGCGCCTGATCCCAACCGTTCATCAAACGCCTGTTTGAGCGATTGATGCGATACGCCGCGCGCATCATTCTGCCCAGCGCCGTTGGACACGTTCTCGACATTGATCGCACGAAAATCCGTGAACTCGACGGTGTCGCCCTGTCCGAGCGATTCCAGTGGCATCGATACGCCGATCGTCCCGGCAAGCGGCACGGGCTGGCTGCCGGTGCCAGTCATCGGGTAAGCGCTCATGCGCATGGTCGAGCCACCATCCTGGAAACTGGATTGGTAAATAGCCACGCCGTCGTAGACGAACGGCTTGTTGACTTCGACACGCGCCGGGATGCGCTTGCCGCTATCATGGTCGACCACGACGATGTCGCTGGCGAATAACTTGGGCATGCCAGTCGAGTAATAGTCGACGATAAACTTATTCAACTCGATCGAGAACGGCAAATCCTGGATCAGGGAACCGTTCTGCTGGTTCAGTATTGCCGTGGACACATGCTGGCCTTCCGGCACCCAGGCGTAGCCCCGAAAGGTTGGGTTGGACGCCGACAACCGGTGCTCCGGGCCAATCTGGCTGATCACCTGGTTGGACTGCACAGGGGTCTTGTTAAATAGCCACATTTGCAGCTTGATCGGCAGGTTGCTGTCGAGCAACCCACCGAGGCAAATGACGACGATCGCCAGATGGGCGAAGATATAGCCGAGCTTATTAAATGCGCCACGCTTGGCAGTGATCAGCGTTGCCGTCCCGTCGGGTTCGTCGCGCGGCACGGCTCGCATCTGGTAGCCGAGCCGGCGCACGAGCGCGCCGAGCGCCTGCGCGGCGTGTTCCCGGTCCATCGTTGCCACATACTCCGCGTTGTGGTGGAATGCGCGCAAGCTGCCCTCGCGTACGCGTTCCTTCCAGCTTTTCATGTCGGCGATCATCTTCGGCGCATTGCGAATCACGCACAGCGAGATCGACACGATCAGGAACGCGAGAATCAGCATGAACCACCACGCGCTGTACATCGTGTATAGCCCGAGCGCGCGGAAGATGTCGGCCCAGAACGGACCAAATTGGTTGACGTAGTTTGGGTAGGGGTCTTCCTGCGTCAGCACCGTGCCGATGACGCTCGCGATCGCCAGAATGACCAACAGGCTGATCGCAAAGCGCATCGAGCTGAGCAACTCGATCGCGTCGCGCACAATCCGGTGTTCGGTACGAATCTGCACGCCCGATGTTGAAACACTCAATTCACACTCCATTCGGACGCTGCCCGCCGCCGCATTACCGCAAGCCGCTGATGTAGTCGGCCACCGCCTTGATCTCATGATCACTGAGCCGTGCCGCGATCTGGCTCATCGGCACATTGTTGTTGCGCGTGCCTTCCGCGAACGCCCTCAATTGCGCGATCGTGTAGTCGCTCCACTGCCCGGCCAGGCGCGGATACTGCGCCGGAATCCCCGCGCCGGCAGGCCCATGACAACCCGCGCACGCCGGCACGCCCTTTTCGAGGATACCGCCGCGCCAGATCCGCTGGCCCACCGCCACTAACGCGTTGTCGCTCGCGAATCCGCGCGTTTGCTGCTGCGACGCGAAATAGGCCGCCACGTTCGCTGTGTCCTGGTCTGACAGCGCAGCGGCAAAAGGTGCCATCACGTCGTTCTTGCGCTCCGGTTGCTCCGCGCCCGGCTGCGTCTTGAAATCGCTCAATTGCTTAACGGTATAGTCCGCGTGCTGCCCGGCAAGCTTCGGGAATGCCCCGCTCGCGCTGTTACCGTCCGTGCCATGACACGTCGCACACACCTGGGCGGCAATGGCCTGTCCTCGGTTGAGGTCCGGCTTTGCCGGCGCATCCGCCGCTCCTGCCAACCCCGCCCATCCTGACGCGGCACCGATTCCTGCCAACATCTGAAGCACGACCACAGACCTGCTCAATCGGTTCATTCGCACACCTTGTTTCGTCTTGTAGGGAAGAGAACTGAGGTTCTGCAACAAACGACGGTAGGCAGCCTCCGGCGACCCGGCGGGCACGCAATCGAATCGTCAGTAAACCGTCGCATTGTACAATAACGCGCTATTCGCGATGATGCCAGCCCGGGATTGCCCGGCCACTGCCCTTGCATTGCGCCGCCTTGTTGGTGATCTCATGCCCTTGCTACATCAGTGCCGTTTTTTCACGACCGTCAACCATCTGCGCGACCTGCCGGCGACGATACAGCCGGAAGTGGCGTTCGCTGGCCGCTCCAACGCCGGCAAGTCCACGGCGATCAACGTGTTATGCAACCAGAAGCGGCTGGCGTTCGCGAGCAAGACGCCCGGGCGCACACAGCATATCAATTACTTCGCGGTCGGGCCGGCGGACGCGCCCGTCGCGCATCTGGTAGATCTGCCCGGGTACGGGTATGCCGAAGTGCCCGGCGCTGCGAAGGCGCATTGGGAAGCGTTACTGAGCACCTACCTGACGACGCGGCCGCAAATCCGCGGCCTGATCCTCGTGATGGATTCACGGCGGCCGTTCACGGAACTGGACCGGCGCATGGTCGAGTGGTTCGGCGCGACCGCGCGGCCGATCCACGTGCTGCTCACCAAATGCGACAAATTGACGCGACAGGAAAGCATGAATGCTCTACGCGCTGCGCAAAAAGCCGCCACCGCTTACCAGGCTGCCGGTCTGCGCAGCGAGATCACGATACAGCTGTTCTCAGCCCTCAAGCGTATCGGCCTGGACCAGGCTCACGCACTGCTGGAGCACTGGCTGGCACCTGACGCCGCTTCGCAAGCGGATGCGCAATCCGGCCCCGACGCGAGCAAATAGGCATGAAGTGCCGATAAAGGGGATGCCGATAAAAAAACCCGCCGTCACGCGGCGGGTCAACAGCCTAATCGTAGAACGACAGGCACCCGCTCAGGGAGGAGAAGCGGGGAGTTCCGCACATCGTGCGGCCCTCGCTCGGTATGATATACCAACGGCCTGAAAAGTTTTGGGCACCGCCATCTATCCGACACCGACAACCGACTCGAATACGCACTCCCATGAGCTTCTTTCCCCAGTACCGTCCGCGCCGCATGCGTCGCGATGATTTCTCCTGTCGCCTGATGCGTGAGAACCACCTGACGACGGATGATCTGATTTACCCGGTATTCGTCGTCGAAGGCACGCGGGTTCGCCAACCAGTGGCCTCATTGCCGGGTGTCGAACGTACGTCAGTCGATCTGTTAATGGGCGTGGCTGAACAATGTGTCCAGGCCGGCATCCCGGTGCTGTCTTTGTTCCCGGCGATCGAACCCGCGCTGAAGACACCGGACGGGCAGGAAGCGACCAACCCTGACGGGCTGATCCCGCGGGCGGTGCGCGAACTCAAGCGCCGCTTTCCCGAACTTGGCGTGCTAACCGACGTCGCGCTGGATCCATACACGAGCCACGGACAAGACGGCGTGCTGGACGAGCATGGCTACGTGATCAACGACGTGACGTCGGCCATCCTCGTTGAGCAGGCGCGCACGCAAGCGCAGGCCGGCGTCGATATCGTGGCGCCATCGGACATGATGGACGGCCGGATCGGCTCGATCCGCAAAATGCTCGAGAACGAAGGCCATATCCATACTCGGATTATGGCTTATGCAGCCAAGTATGCGTCGGCCTTTTACGGTCCGTTCCGCGACGCGGTCGGCTCGGCGGCCAATTTGGGCAAGGGCAACAAGATGACGTACCAGATGGACCCGGCCAATGGCGATGAAGCGCTGCGCGAGGTCCAGTTGGACATCGAGGAAGGCGCGGACATGGTGATGGTTAAGCCTGGCATGCCGTATTTGGACGTCGTGTACCGCGTGAAAGAGACATTTCACTTTCCAACCTATGCGTATCAGGTCAGCGGCGAATACGCGATGTTGAAAGCCGCCGCGCAAAATGGCTGGCTGGATCACGACAAGGTCGTCATGGAATCGTTGCTGGCGTTCAAGCGAGCTGGCGCGGATGGCGTGCTGACCTATTTTGCACTGGATGCCGCCCGTATCCTGCGGGAACAGCATCGATGATGCCGCCCGCCTCGCATGGGCGCGATCGCAATGGACGCAAGCCAGCGAGAGCGATCCAACGGGCACAAGCCAGCCAGAGCAAGTTAGCAAGGGCGATCCAGCGAACGCAAGCCTGCGAAGGTGGCCCAGCTAGGGCAATCCAGCGGCAGGACCCGCTTCTGGCATGATCCGGCGTTACATCGCCGGTAGCGCTCGCTCTATGACGCTTAGCCGGCGACAGGAGACGAGGTGCCAATCAGGCGGTCCAGGCTTTTCAGGAAAAGCTCCGGCGACTGATAGCCGACGACGCGAGCCAGTTCCCGGCCTTGAGCGTCGAAGAAAACGATTCCTGGCGGTCCGAACAGCCGGAAGCGCCGCAGCAACGCCTGATCGTCGGCGTGGTTCGCGGTGACGTCGGCACGCAGCAGGTCCATCGAGGCCAATCTGGTCCGCACACGCTCGTCACTGAACGTGAACTGCTCCATTTCCTTGCAACTCGTGCACCAGTCCGCATAGAAATCCAACATCACAGGCCGCCGCGCCGCGCCCAGCACCTGGTCTAGCTGTGCCGTCGACGTGACCGGGGCAAACGCAGGTACAGTGGCAGCGATCGTTGCGGCGATCCCGGGCCCGGTCCGCGCGCCGGCAAAGACAGCGAGCGGTCTGAGCGGATCCGACGAACCGGCAGCCGCCCCAACCAGCAGCGCGACAGCCCACACGGCAAGCGCCGCGGCCAGGCCCTTGCTCAATCGCGCCGCAATCGATGCCGTGCCGGCCGAACAATCAAAAAGCCGCAGGAGCGCTGCCGTGACCATCAGCCACAGCGCCGCCAGCGACATCGAGATCGTGCCAGGCAACACCGGTGTAACGAGCCACAGCGCAACGGCCAGCAGCATCATGCCGAAAATGCGCTTGACGGCGTCCATCCAGCGACCTGCACGCGGCAGCAGCGCACCAGCCCCGATCCCAACGACCAACAGCGGCACGCCATTGCCGAGGCCCATTGCGAACAGCGACGCGGCGCCCACGCCGATATTGCCGGTATGCGCGATGAATAGCAGGATCGCAGCTAGCGGCGCGGTCATACATGCGCCGACAACGACGGCTGACAACGCCCCCATGACAAAGACGGCTGCAAACCGCCCCCCCGCCTGGCGCTGCGATAGCGCATTGGCGCGATCCTGCAGCCCCTGTGGCAACTGAATATCCCGGCCAGCCAACAACAAGCCCCCCATCCCCGCAATCAGTATCGCGAAGACACCGAGCACCCAGCGATTCTGCAACCACGCCCCGAGACTTTGGCCGATCGCCGCGGCCGCTACGCCGAGCAGCGCGTACACCAGCGCCATGCCAAGCACATAGGCTACTGACAGCGTGAAGCCGCGCGCACGCGTCACGTGAGCCCCTTGGCCAACAATGATCGATGACAAAATCGGAATCATCGGCAGCGAGCAGGGAAACAAACTCAACACAATGCCACCGGCAAAGAAAAACGCCAGCACGGCCGATAATCCGTCCTGTTGCAACACTGCCTGCGCATCGTCGGCGCTGAAAAAGCGCTCGATCAACGGACCCGATCGTGCGTTGCCGCCACCGGTCGTCGTCGCACCTGCCACGCCAGCCTTTACCGCCGGGCCGCTCAGATGCACGACGTGCTCGGCCGGTGGGTAACAAATCCCCTGGTCCGCGCAGCCCTGCGACGTCACGATAAGATCGAATGCGCCGCCCGTGCGGGTAATGGGCACCGTGACGACAAGGTTGCCGCGGTACGTCTCGACGTCCTTATTGAAGGTCTGGTCGAACTTAACCTTGCCGGGCGGCAGCTGTGGCACCCCCAGCGCGGCATCGCCCGATCTGACGGCAAACGCAAAGCGTTCACGGTACAGGTAGTAGCCGTCGGCAATGCGGAAATGCAACTCGACCGTCCCCGGCTTTTCGAGCGAGCTGAACTGAAACGCGTCTTGTGGATCGAGAAACCCATCGCTCGCCCACGCGGCGCGGGACGCCAGGGTTGCCCACAGCGCTGCGATAATCAGCGCGATCCCGGTCAACCACGACGCGGCGGCTGAACGTCTGAAAGACGGACTAAACATATATCGGACGTGATGTCTCCGTGTCGACCCACAACGCGTAGGCAGGCGACGACGCAGCGGACCAGGACAGAATCTCCGGCGTCTGATACGGATGATTTGCGGCAATAAACTTTTCCAACTCGAACGCACGTGTCACCGCCGTCTTAAACAACAGCGGCACCTCGTCCGCGTGCTCGAGCTCGCCTTGCCAGTGATAAACCGAGCGCGACGGCGCAAGTTGCGTCGCACAGGCCGCCAACCGGGCATCCAATACGGTGCGAGCAAGCGTCGACGCCGCCTGGGCATCGGGTAATGTCGTAAGCATCAGGATGACGGTCGATGTCACATGTTCCTCCGGCATCATTGAATGATGAGCGACGACCTGTTGAACACGCCGCCTCTACCGCGATATCGTAACACCCGTGCGTGCCATGCTCGTGCGCCAAACTCGCCTCCAAGTGCGCCATGTAACAAAAAGGCCAAGCTAAGCTTGGCCTTTTTGATTTGCGGACGCAGCGTTTATTCGGCTTCTGCCGCTTCCGCTGCTTCCTCGACGACTGGACGGTCAACCAACTCAACCAGCGCCATCGGTGCGTTGTCGCCGACGCGGAAGCCGAACTTCAGGATCCGCAGATAGCCACCCGGGCGCGTAGCGTAGCGCGGACCGAGCACTTCGAACAACTTCGATACCGACTTGTCATCACGCAATCGCGCAAAGGCAAGACGGCGGTTCGCGACGGATGGTTTCTTGCCCAGCGTGATCAGCGGCTCGACGACCTTGCGAAGCTCTTTTGCTTTGGGCAGCGTCGTCTTAATGACTTCATGCTCGATCAACGAATTCGACATATTACGGAGCATCGCCAAGCGGTGGCTGCTCGTGCGGTTCAGTTTCCGCAAACCGTGACGGTGACGCATTTCAGTTTCCTTGATTCAAAGTTTTGATCCAGCTCTTCTATTGCGCGACTCGATATGAGATACGAGGAGCGCGCACGGGCCGGTACGGGATAAGACAAGACGCGGATTCTAAAAGAATATCCGCGTCGTTGCCAGTTCATTACAACGGGCAGCAACGCCCGCCGATTACTTATCGAGGCCAGCCGGCGGCCAATTCTCCAGCTTCATGCCGAGCGTCAAACCACGCGAAGCGAGCACTTCCTTGATCTCGTTCAACGACTTGCGGCCCAAGTTCGGCGTCTTCAGCAACTCGTTTTCGGTACGCTGGATCAGATCACCAATGTAGTAGATGTTCTCGGCTTTCAGACAGTTCGCGGAGCGCACTGTCAGCTCGAGATCGTCAACCGGACGCAACAGAATCGGATCGATCTGCGGTGCGCGCGACGGCGTTTCAGCCGTCGTTTCGGTGCCTTCCAGCGCCGCGAACACTGACAACTGGTCGACTAGGATGCGAGCCGATTGACGAATCGCTTCCTCTGGCGAAATCACACCATTGGTCTCAATGTTCATCACGAGCTTGTCCAGGTCGGTACGCTGCTCGACCCGTGCACTCTCGACCGCGTAGCTGACTCGGCGAACCGGCGAGAACGACGCATCGAGCACGATGCGACCGATGACCTTGGTGCTTTCGTCGCCATAGCGGCGCACGTTGCCCGGCACATAGCCACGACCCTTCTCGACCTTGATCTGCACGTCGAGCTTGCCGCCCTTGGATAGATGGGCGATAACGTGCTCCGGATTGATGACCTCGCAATCATGCGGCACTTCGATGTCACCGGCGGTCACGACACCCTCGCCTTCCTTGCGCAGCGTGACGGTCACTTCATCGCGGTTGTGCAGCTTGAACACCACGCCCTTGAGGTTCAACAGCAGGTTGACCATGTCCTCTTGCACACCGTCGAGCGTCGAATACTCGTGAACGACGCCGGCGATCGTCACTTCGGTCGGCGCATAGCCGATCATTGACGATAGCAAAACACGCCGGAGCGCATTACCCAAGGTGTGGCCATAACCGCGTTCAAACGGCTCCATGACCACTTTCGCGTGGTTGTCGCCAAGCGAATCCACTGCGATGATCTTGGGCTTCAACAAACTGGTTTGCATAGGTTTTCCTTTTCAATACCCTCGGCTCGTTACACCGATAAGGCTGACCGGTGACAACCTGAAAAACGAACAGCCGGGCCACCGGCGCACACGGGCGCACCCGCGCGGACAAGCAGCTCGGCCGTCGATACGATTAGCGCGAGTACAACTCGACAATCAGGCTTTCATTAATGTCGCCGGCAATATCGCTACGCTCCGGCACGTGCTTGAAGGTGCCTTCAAACTTCTTCGCATCGACCGACACCCAGCCCGGGAAGTTGTTTTGCTCGGCCAGCGACAACGCCTCTTGAATCCGCGTCTGCTTCTTCGCTTGCTCACGCACGGCCACCACGTCGCCAGCTTTCACCTGCAATGATGGGATGTTCGCCACTTGGCCGTTCACGGTGATCGCCTTGTGGCTGACCAGCTGACGCGCTTCAGCACGCGTCGAGCCGAAGCCCATGCGATACACGACCGTGTCCAGACGCGACTCGAGCAGTTGCAGCAGCGTTTCGCCGGTGTTGCCCTTGCGGCGATCGGCTTCGGCGAAGTAACGACGGAACTGGCGCTCGAGCACGCCGTAGATCCGCTTCACCTTTTGCTTTTCGCGCAGTTGCAGACCATAGTCGGACGTGCGTGCACCCGACGTACGACCATGCTGACCCGGCTTGCTATCGAGCTTGCACTTATCGGCGAGCGAGCGACGCGCGCTCTTCAAGAACAGATCGGTGCCTTCGCGGCGGGACAGTTTTGCTTTCGGACCGGTATAGCGTGCCACTTTGCAATTCCTTAACGTTGATTTACGCGGATCTGGCCGATCTGCGCTAGTTCGCGCCCTTTGGGCCGAACGGTGGACTTAGTTGATAAATTCAATGCAGCAAGCCTGCTGCCGTGCACGGCAACAGGCTCCAATACGCTTGCTTGCATCAGATGCGGCGGCGCTTCGGCGGACGGCATCCGTTGTGCGGCACCGGCGTCACATCGGAAATCGCCGTGATTTTGATGCCAAGGCCGTGCAGCGCGCGAACCGCCGATTCGCGCCCCGGGCCCGGACCCTTGATCCGAACCTCGAGATTCTTCACGCCATACTCCAACGCGACGCGGCCGGCCGACTCGGCGGCAACCTGTGCAGCGAACGGAGTCGACTTGCGCGAACCCTTAAACCCTTGACCACCCGACGTCGCCCACGCCAGTGCGTTGCCCTGACGGTCCGTGATCGTGATGATCGTGTTATTGAACGACGCATGGACGTGTACTACGCCCTCGGCGACGTTCTTCTTGACCTTCTTGCGAACGCGTTGCGCCGCGCTGCTGTTCGAAGCCTTAGCCATTACGTTTTCCTGTAACTGTCAGTTCCGCTTACTTCTTCAGCGCTTGGGCTGCACGACGCGGACCCTTACGGGTACGGGCGTTCGTGCGCGTGCGCTGACCGCGCATCGGCAGACCCTTGCGATGGCGGACACCTTCGTAGCAACCGATGTCCATCTTGCGCTTGATGTTCATCGTCACTTCACGGCGCAAATCGCCCTCGACGACGAACTTCGCGACTTCATCGCGCAGCTTTTCGAGATCCGCGTCAGTCAGTTCCTTGACCTTCTTCGAAGTGTCCACGCCAGCTGACGCACAGATCAACCGTGCGCGCGAGGCACCAATACCGAGAATCGCCTGAAGGCCGATCACGGTGTGCTTGTGAACTGGGATGTTAACCCCTGCGATACGAGCCATTGTTTTTCCTCAAACAAAAAGCGCAAGCGTGGCCTTAGCCCTGGCGCTGCTTGTGACGCGGATCCGAGCTGCAAATGACGCGCACGACGCCCTTGCGCTTGATGATTTTGCAATTGCGGCAAATGCACTTAACCGATGCCATCACTTTCATGATATTACCCTTTTTCTCAATCACTTCGCCCGGAATACGATCCGCGCACGAGACAGATCGTAAGGCGTCAATTCCACCGTCACCTTGTCGCCCGGGAGGATCCGGATATAGTGCATCCGCATCTTTCCGGAGATATGTCCCAACACGACATGGCCGTTTTCCAGTTTGACCCGGAATGTTGCATTAGGGAGGTTTTCAATGACCTCGCCCTGCATCTGAATGACATCGTCTTTGGCCATATTCCTTGTGCTCAACGCATCGGGAGATTGCCGCCCTTGAAATTGGCTTTCTTGAGCAGCGATTCATACTGTTGCGACATAACGTACGACTGCACCTGCGCCATAAAGTCCATCGTCACGACAACGATGATCAGCAGCGAAGTGCCGCCGAAGTAGAACGGCACGTTCCAGCGCAGCACCAGGAATTCGGGCAAGAGGCACACGAATACGATATAGATCGCCCCGGCCAGCGTCAGACGGGTGAGAATCTTGTCGATGTAACGCGCGGTCTGCTCGCCCGGGCGAATCCCCGGAACAAAGGCACCACTTTTCTTCAAGTTGTCGGCCGTTTCCTTGCTATTGAACACCAACGCGGTGTAGAAGAAGCAGAAGAAAACAATAGCCAACGCGTACAACATCACGTACACCGGTTGCCCCGGTGCCAACGTCGACGCCAGATCATGCAGCCAACGCATGTTCGCGCCGGAGCTGACCCAGTTCGCGATCGTCGCCGGCAGCAGGATAATCGACGACGCGAAAATCGGCGGAATCACACCCGACATGTTCAGCTTCAATGGCAGGTGCGACGACTGACCACCATAGATCTTGTTACCGACTTGGCGCTTCGCATAGTTCACAAGGATCTTGCGCTGTCCCCGTTCAATAAACACGACCAGATACGTGACCGCGGCAATCAGCACGACGATGATGATCGCCGAGATGATGCTCATCGATCCAGTGCGCACCAGTTCGAACAATCCACCGATTGCGTTCGGGAAACCCGCCGCGATACCGCCAAAGATAATGATCGAAATCCCGTTGCCCAAGCCGCGCTCGGTGATCTGCTCGCCGAGCCACATCAGGAACATCGTGCCGGTCACCAGCGTCACCACCGTCGTGAGCCGGAACATCATGCCCGGATCGATCACCAAGTACGGCTGATTCTCAAGCGCAACCGCAATACTGAACGCCTGAAACGTCGCCAGCGCCACCGTGAAGTAGCGCGTGTACTGGGTGATCTTGCGCTGGCCCGCCTGTCCTTCCTTTTTCAGCGCTTCCAACTGCGGGGACACGATCACGAGCAGCTGCATGATGATCGATGCCGAGATATACGGCATGATCCCCAACGCAAATATCGTGAACCGCGACAGCGCGCCACCCGAGAACATGTTGAACATGGCCAGGATGCCGCCAGACTGGCTTTGGAACAGCTTGGCCAGTTGATCAGGATCGATTCCCGGCACCGGGATATGCGCGCCGATTCGATAGACGATCAACGCCAGCAGCAGGAAAACCAGCCGCCGACGCAGATCACCGTACTTCGGCCCACCACGTCCAGTCTTTGCGAAAGTCGGGCTGTTAGCCAAGAACCTTCTCCGTAGCAAATCCGAGTGACCGCGTCTGCAACAACTTACTCACCCAACGAACCGCCCGCAGCTTCGATTGCAGCACGCGCGCCCTTCGTGGCGCCCAGCCCCTTGATCGTGACCTTGCGCTTGATCTCGCCGGTCGCGATGATCTTCGCACTCTTGATCAGTTCGCCTACGAGGCCCGCTTGCTTCAACGCCAGCAGATCGATTTCGTCGACCGGCAGCTTTTCCAGGTCGCCCAGGCGCACTTCACCAACAAACTCCTTCGTCAGTGACGTGAACCCGCGCTTGGGCAAGCGGCGTTGCAACGGCATTTGGCCGCCTTCGAAGCCCACCTTATGGAAGCCGCCCGAACGCGACTTCTGGCCTTTGTGACCACGGCCCGCCGTCTTGCCCAGGCCGGAGCCGATGCCACGGCCGACGCGACGCTTTGCGTGCTTAGAGCCTGCAGCCGGCTTCAGGTTGTTCAGTTCCATATTCACTCCTTAAGCTCGTGTCGCGCTTAGCCGATGACCTTAACGAGGTACGAGACCTTGTTGATCATGCCGCGCACCGCCGGCGTGTCCTGCAATTCGCTAACCGAGTTCAGGCGACGCAGGCCGAGGCCGCGCACCGTCGCGCGATGCGTATCGCGGGTACCGATCAGGCTCTTGACGAGCTGGACCTTGACAGTTTTTCCAGACATGGTGACCACCCCGCCTTAACCCAAAATTTCTTCGACGCTCTTGCCGCGCTTGGCCGCGATATCGGCCGGCGTGGACTGGCGACGCAGACCGTCGAGCGTCGCACGAACGAGGTTGTACGGGTTCGTCGAGCCGTGGCTTTTCGCCACGACGTTCGTCACGCCCATCACCTCGAACACCGCGCGCATCGGGCCGCCGGCAATCACGCCGGTACCCTGCTTAGCCGGTGCGAGCAACACTTGCGACGCGCCGTGCTTGCCGTGCGCCTCATGCTGCAGCGTGCCGTTCTTCAGCGGTACCTTGAACATATTACGGCGGGCCTGTTCCATCGCCTTCTGGACGGCAACCGGCACTTCCTTGGCCTTGCCTTTGCCCATGCCGACCCGACCATCACCGTCGCCGACCACCGTCAGCGCGGCGAAACCGAGAATCCGGCCACCCTTCACGACCTTGGTCACACGATTGACCGAGATCATTTTTTCGCGCAGGCCGTCGTCGCGTTCGTCGGCCTGAACCTTCGCTTGCATCTTTGCCATGACGAATCCCTATCCTTAGAACTTGAGCCCGGCTTCACGCGCCGCATCGGCAAGCGCCTTGACGCGACCGTGATAGCGGAAGCCCGAGCGGTCGAAGGCGACGGATTCAATACCGGCAGCCTTGGCCTTCTCGGCGATACGCTTGCCGATCAGCTGGGCCGCGGCAACATTACCGCCCTTGCCCGACTTGTCGGCCAGTTGCTGGCGCACTTCGACCTCGACGGTCGATGCGCTCGCCACCACCTTCGTACCGCACGGCGAGAACACCTGCGCGTAGATGTGCTGGTTGGTGCGGTGCACGGCCAGACGCGCAACCTGCAGCTCAGCGATCTTGATACGCGTTTGACGAGCACGGCGCAGGCGAGATTGAGTCTTATCCATGATTGCGCACCTTTACTTCTTCTTCGTTTCCTTGAGGATCACGACTTCGTCGGCGTAGCGCACACCCTTGCCCTTGTAGGGCTCAGGCGGACGGTAGCCACGCACTTCCGCGGCTACCTGGCCGACTTTTTGTTTGTCGATCCCCTTGATGACGATTTCCGTTTGCGACGGCGTTTCCGCCTTCACACCTTCCGGCATTTGATGCACGACCGGATGCGAGAAGCCCAACGACAGATTCAACTTGTCGCCTTGCGCCTGCGCACGGTAACCAACGCCGACCAGCGTGAGTTTGCGCTCGAAGCCCTTCGTCACGCCGTTCACCATGTTCGCGACGAGTGCGCGCATCGTGCCGGACAGCGCGGTTGCCTCGCGCGACTCGTCGACCGGTTGGAACTTCAGTTCGCCGTTGTCGTTGATCACCTTCACAAGCGGGTTCAGTGCCTGAGAAATCGTGCCCAACGGCCCTTTTAGCGTAATCTGCGACTCGCCCAGCGTCACCTCAGCACCGTTGGGCAGAGGAATCGGGCTCTTACCTACTCGAGACATGTTTCACTCTCCTGTCGGGCTTTACGCGACGTAGCAAATGACTTCGCCGCCCACACCCGTGGCGCGCGCTTTGCGATCGGTCATCACTCCCTTCGGCGTGGACACGATAGCGACGCCCAGGCCATTCATGACCTGCGGGATCTCGTTGCGACCACGATACACGCGAAGGCCAGGCTTGGACACGCGTTCCAGACGCTCGATGACCGGCCGGCCGGCGTGGTACTTCAACGCAATGTTCAGTTCCGCCTTCGGGCCATGGGCCTTCACGACGAAGTCGTCGATGTAGCCTTCGTCCTTCAGAACCTGCGCGATTGCGACCTTCACTTTCGACGAGGGCATCGTCACCGCAGCCTTCTCGACCATCTGCGCGTTGCGGATGCGAGTCAGCATATCGGCGATAGGATCACTCATGCTCATTTATGTTGCTCCTTACCAGCTCGCCTTCGTCAGGCCGGGAATCTCGCCGCGGAATGCGATTTCGCGAATCTTGCCGCGCGCCAAGCCAAATTTGCGGAACGTGCCACGCGGACGCCCGGTGATCGCGCAGCGATTGCGCTTGCGGGTCGGGTTCGCGTTGCGCGGCAGTTGCTGCAGCTTCAGGCGCGCTTCGTAGCGCTCTTCGTCGGACTTGCTCGTATCGTCAATGATCGCCTTCAGCGCCGCGCGCTTTGGCGCATACTTCGCTGCGAGACGAGCACGCTTCTTTTCACGTTCGATCAGTGCCAGTTTAGCCACGGTAACCTCAGTTTCTGAACGGGAACTTGAAGCTGGCGAGCAGTGCCTTCGCTTCTTCGTCGGTCTTCGCAGTCGTCGTGATGCTGATATTCAGCCCACGCAGCGCGTCGATCTTGTCGTAATCGATTTCGGGGAAAATGATCTGCTCCTTTACCCCGATGTTGTAGTTGCCGCGGCCATCGAATGCCCGGCCCGAGATGCCGCGGAAATCGCGCACTCGCGGCAACGCGATTGTCACGAAGCGATCCAGGAACTCATACATCGCGCGACCACGCAGTGTGACCATCGCGCCAATCGGATAGCCCTGGCGAATCTTGAAGCCCGCGATTGCCTTACGCGCCTTCGTCACGACCGGCTTCTGACCGGCGATCTTCGTCAGATCACCCACCGCGTTGTCAATGATCTTCTTGTCAGCGACCGCGTCACCCAGACCCATGTTCAGCGTGATCTTGGTGATGCGCGGCACTTCCATGACGGACTTGTAGCCGAACTTTTGCGTCAGTTCGGGAACAATCTTCTCTTTGTAAACCTGCTGCAAACGTGCCATTTTCGACTCCCGACTCAGGCGCTCAGCACAGCACCGGTGGTCTTTAGGAAGCGCACCTTCTTGCCCTCCTCGACCTTGATGCCCACCCGCGACGCACGGCCGTTCGCATCGACCAACGCAACGTTGGAGATGTGCAACGGCATCGACTTGCTTTCCACACCGCCGGTCGTGCCCTTCATCGGGTTCGGCTTCACGTGCTTCTTCACGAGATTGATACCTTCAACCGTCACACGATCGCCCGCAACTGCCAGCACGGTGCCGCGCTTGCCCTTGTCCTTGCCTGCGATGACGATGATTTCGTCACCCTTGCGAATCTTGTTCATCGCGACTCCCTTACAGCACTTCCGGCGCGAGCGAAACGATCTTCATGAAACGTTCGCTACGCAATTCACGCGTGACCGGCCCGAAAATGCGCGTACCGATCGGCTCAAGCTTGTTGTTCAGCAGCACGGCGGCATTGCCGTCGAACTTGATCAGCGAGCCGTCCTGACGACGCACGCCCTTGGCGGTGCGAACCACCACGGCGTTGTAGATTTCGCCCTTCTTGACGCGCCCACGCGGCGTGGCTTCCTTGACGCTCACCTTGATGATGTCGCCAATGCTCGCGTAACGACGCTTCGAGCCGCCGAGCACCTTGATGCACAACACTTCGCGTGCACCCGTGTTATCGGCTACTTCAAGCCGAGTTTCGGTCTGGATCATGGTTTATCTTTCCCAACTTAATCCGGCACGCCACCATGGCGCGGCCGGTCAGTCTTGGTCCCGTCAGCCGATCGGCTGCTTGGGTTAGAACAGCAGCGACGGCAGACGAAACCCGCCATCGCAATCGGTGAATCCTGCGGCGCGGATGACAGCCACCCACACGCGCACTGGCCAACTTAGCCCCACCACTTACCCGCGACGGGGCATCCCTTATATGAGGGAAGTCCGAGATTATATCAAATAATCCCGGACTTGCAACAACTTATTGCGATACTGCGGCGGCTCACGCCGCCTTCGTTCAGATGATGCGCGCCGCTTCAACCAGGCGGGACACGGTCCAGGCCTTCGTCTTCGAAATCGGACGATTTTCCTGGATCTCCACGAGGTCGCCCTCGTTGTACGTGTTCGCCTCGTCGTGCGCGTGGTACTTCTTCGAGCGCACAACGTACTTGCCGTAGATCGGGTGTTTGACGCGATGCTCGACGAGCACGGTCACGGTCTTGTTCATCTTATTGCTGACGACCTTGCCGACCAGCGTCCGCTTAAGCGAGGTTTTAACGCTATCGTTCATTTCTGGTTCGCCTTTTCAGTCAACACGGTACGCACACGCGCGATGTCGCGGCGGACCTTCTTCAGCTGGCTGGTGTTCTGCAGCTGTTGGGTCGCGAGCTGCATGCGCAGACCGAATTGGGCCTTCAGCAGGTCCGACAGCTCCTTGTTGAGCGCGGCCTGATCCTTGTCGCGAAGTTCGGAAGCTTTCATCGCTTGACTCCTTAGGCGCCGATCTGGCGGGCGACGAACATCGTCTTCAGCGGCAACTTCGCCGCTGCCAGACGGAACGCCTCACGCGCCAGCTCTTCGTTAACGCCATCCATTTCGTACAGCATCTTGCCGGGCTGGATCTCGGCGACGTAGTACTCAGGGTTACCTTTACCGTTACCCATCCGCACTTCAGCCGGCTTTTGCGAAATCGGCTTGTCCGGGAAGATGCGAATCCAGATGCGGCCGCCACGTTTGATGTGACGGGTCATCGCTCGACGCGCGGCTTCGATCTGGCGCGCGGTCAAACGGCCGCGCCCGACCGCTTTCAGGCCAAACTCACCGAACGACACCGCATTGCCACGCGTTGCGACGCCCGTATTACGACCCTTTTGCTCTTTGCGGTACTTTCTGCGTTTCGGTTGCAGCATGGTTATTCTCCACTCTTCGCGTCGCCGCCAGCACCGGCACCACTACGGCGCGGACCGCCCCGACGTGCGCCCGGTGCGCCGCCTTCGCCATCACGGCGCGGGCGACGATCGCCCGGGCGGGCATTGCGGCGCCCACGCTTGTCTTCCGTCGGCTCTTCGACGACCGGCAGATCGTTGCGGCCGAGCGTATCGCCTTTGTAGACCCACACCTTGACGCCGATGATGCCGTACGTCGTCTTCGCTTCCGACGTCGCATAGTCGATGTCGGCGCGCAGCGTATGCAGCGGCACACGGCCTTCACGGTACCATTCGGTCCGTGCGATTTCGATGCCGTTCAGACGACCCGCACTCATGATCTTGATGCCCTGCGCACCCAGACGCATCGCATTTTGCATCGCACGCTTCATTGCGCGACGGAACATGATCCGGCGCTCAAGTTGCTGTGTGATCGAATCGGCGATCAGTTGCGCATCGGTTTCTGGCTTACGGACTTCTTCGATGTTGACGTGAACCGGCACGCCCATGCGGCGCTGCAGTTCGGTCTTCAACAACTCGATATCCTCACCCTTCTTGCCGATCACAACGCCCGGACGCGAGCTGAAGATCGTCAGACGCGCGTTCTTTGCAGGACGCTCGATCACAACGCGGCTCACCGACGCGTTCTTCAGCTTCTTCTTCAGGTATTCGCGAACGCCGATGTCTTCCTTCAGCATCCCCGCAAACTGGGTATTGTTCGCGTACCAACGCGACGCCCAGTTACGGCTGACGGCCAGACGAAAGCCAGTCGGATGAATTTTTTGTCCCATCGTGTGACCCCTTAATTCCCGACCGTCACAGTGATGTGACAGGATTGCTTCTCAATGCGGTTACCGCGGCCCTTCGCACGCGCGGTGAAACGCTTCAGCGAGGCCGCCTTGTCGACGTAGATCGTCTTGATCTTCAGCTCGTCGATATCCGCGCCTTCATTGTGCTCCGCGTTCGCGATCGCCGACAGCACCACCTTCTTGACGAGACCCGCTGCCTTCTTCGGCGAGAACGTCAGAATGTTCAGCGCCTTGTCGACCGGCAAACCGCGAATCTGGTCAGCCACAAGGCGCGTCTTCTGCGCCGAAATGCGGGCACCGCGATGAATTGCTTTCACTTCCATCTTGATTGCCCCTTATTTCCTGGCCTTTTTGTCGGCCACGTGTCCCTTGAACGTACGGGTCAACGCGAATTCGCCGAGCTTGTGGCCGACCATGTTTTCCGACACATACACCGGAACATGCTGACGGCCGTTGTGCACGGCGATCGTCAAGCCGATGAAATCCGGCAGGATCGTCGAACGACGCGACCAGGTCTTGATCGGCTTCTTGTCACGCGAAGCTGCAGCCGCCTCAACCTTCTTCAGCAAATGGGCGTCGCAGAACGGACCTTTTTTAACAGAACGTGCCATTGCCTACTCCTTAACGCTTGTGACGGCGCTGGACGATCATCGTCGTCGTGCGCTTGTTGCGACGCGTGCGGAAGCCCTTCGTCGGCGTACCCCACGGGCTCACCGGATCGCGACCCGCCGCCGTACGACCCTCACCGCCACCGTGCGGGTGGTCGATCGGGTTCATTGCAACGCCGCGGACCGTCGGACGGATACCGCGCCAACGATTCGCACCAGCCTTGCCGATCTGGCGCAGGCTGTGTTCCTCGTTGCCGACTTCACCGATCGTTGCACGGCATTCGATATGCACGCGGCGGATTTCACCCGAGCGCAGGCGGACCTGAGCATACGTGCCCTCGCGAGCCAGCAGCATCGCCGACGCACCGGCCGAGCGCGCGATTTGCGCCCCCTTGCCCGGCAGCATTTCAATACAGTGAATGGTCGTACCCACCGGAATATTGCGGATCGGCAGCGTATTGCCTGCACGAATCGGCGCTTCCGAGCCCGACAACAGTTGCGCGCCAACCATTACGCCCTTCGGCGCGATAATGTAACGGCGCTCGCCGTCGGCATAGCACAGCAGGGCAATGTTCGCGCTACGGTTCGGGTCGTATTCGAGACGCTCAACCTTCGCCGGGATACCGTCCTTGTTGCGGCGGAAATCAACCACGCGATAGTGATGCTTGTGACCGCCGCCCTTGTGGCGCGTCGTGATATGACCATTATTGTTGCGGCCAGCCGTGGAGCTTTGCTTATCAAGCAGCGCCGCGTACGGCTTGCCCTTGTGCAGTTCCTTGTTGACCACCTTCACCATCGCACGACGGCCAGGCGAAGTCGGCTTGAGCTTAACGAGTGCCATGATTACTTGGCCTCCGCTTCAAAATTGATTTCTTGGCCCGGCTTCAGGTTCACGTACGCCTTGCGTACGTCCTTGCGGCGGCCCATGAAACGGCCAAAGCGCTTGGCTTTGCCCTTCACGTTCAGCACGTTGACCGAATCCACTTCGACCTTGAACAACAATTCGACTGCCGCCTTGACTTCCTGCTTCGTGGCGTCCGGCGCAATGTCGAATACGACTTGCTCGTTCTTGTCAGCCACCAGCGTCGCCTTCTCAGAGATCACCGGCGCGAGCAGAACCTGCATCAAACGATGATCGTTCTTGCGCATTTCGCTCATGACAGCAACTCCTCGATCTGGGCGACCGCAGCTTTCGTGACCAGCACTTTCTTGAAGTAGATCAGCGACAACGGGTCGGCATAACGCGGCTCGACAACCGCCACATGCGGCAGGTTGCGCGACGCGAGGTACAGGTTCTCGTCAACGGTATCGGTAATCACGAGCACCGACTCGAGCCCCATGGCCTTGAACTTGGCCGCCAGCAGCTTGGTCTTCGGCGCCTCGAGCTTGATGTCGTCAACGACCGACAGCCGGCCTTCGCGAGCGAGCTGCGACAGGATCGAACAGACGCCAGCGCGGAACATCTTCTTATTGACCTTCTGGCCGAAATTTTCTTCCGGCGAGTTCGGGAAGATACGGCCACCGCCGCGCCACAGTGGGCTCGACGACATACCGGCGCGGGCGCGACCCGTGCCCTTCTGGCGCCACGGCTTCTTCGTCGTGTGCTTAACTTGTTCGCGATCCTTCTGCGCGCGGTTACCGCTGCGCGCGTTCGCCTGGTACGCGACGACGATCTGGTGAATCAGCGCTTCATTGTAGTCACGGCCGAACACGACGTCCGACGCGTTCACACCCGCGCTTTCCTGACCTTGGTCGTTCAGGAGCTTCAATTCCATTGTCACGCCCCCTTCTTCGCGCGAGCCTTAACGGCCGGCGTCACAAAAACTTTGCCGCCCTTGGCGCCCGGCACCGCACCCTTGACGAGGATAAGCTTGCGCTCCGCGTCGATACGTGCGATCTCGAGATTCTGCGTGGTGGTCTTCACATCACCGAGGTGGCC
Source organism: Burkholderia sp. b14 (assembly GCF_900156195.1). Lineage (NCBI taxonomy): Bacteria > Pseudomonadati > Pseudomonadota > Betaproteobacteria > Burkholderiales > Burkholderiaceae > Burkholderia > Burkholderia sp. b14. Next base: position 1,975,570 of record NZ_FTPJ01000003.1, on the reverse strand, counting down.
GGTCATGCGCTTACCCGGGAACACACGACCCGGATCCTGCGCCATACCGATCGAGCCCGGCACGTTGTGCGAACGCGAGTTACCGTGCGACGCGCGGCCCGAACCGAAGTTATAGCGCTTGATCGTACCGGCATAACCCTTACCGATGGACACGCCCTGCACGTCGACCTTCTGACCCACTTCGAACAAATCGGCACCGATCACCGCGCCCGGCGACAGCTCGACCGCCTTGTCAGTTTCGATGCGGAATTCCTTCAGGATTTCGCCGGCCTGAACACCGGCTTTGGCGAGATGACCAGCCAGCGGCTTGGTCACACGCGACGCGCGACGCTCGCCGAAAGTAACCTGCACGGCCGTATAACCGTCCGTTTCAACGGTCTTGATCTGCGTCACGCGGTTGTCCGACACGTCTAGCACGGTTACGGGAATCGAATCACCGTCAGCCGTAAAAATACGGGTCATTCCAACCTTGCGACCTACGAGTCCAAGGCTCATCGTTTTCTCCATTCCCGACTGCGATTGGTCAGGGCTGATTACGAAACACCGGCGAACAGGAAGAGACTGATGCCAACCTGTCACACGGCTTTTTAACGCAAATACGCGAAAAGCCTAGCATTGTAGCAAGGCTTTTCGTTTTTTGCAAGCAATCAATGACTTAGGCGCACCATGCCATCGCCATGCAGGGCGCGCCGTCAAGCCGCGTTACTGCAGCTTGATTTCGACGTCAACGCCCGCCGGCAAGTCGAGCTTCATTAGCGCATCCACGGTCTTGTCGGTCGGATCGACGATGTCCAGCAGACGCAAGTGCGTGCGGATTTCCAGCTGATCGCGCGACGTCTTATTTACGTGCGGCGAACGCAGGATGTCAAAGCGCTGGATGCGCCGCGGCAGCGGGATCGGGCCGACGAGGATCGCGCCGGTGCGCTGTACCGTCTCGAAAATCTGCCGCGCTGATTGATCGACCAGCTTGTAGTCGAAAGCTTTCAGGCGGATACGGATTTTCTGCTTTTGCATGACATTTCCTGTAAAGAGCGAGGCGATATGGCATCGCCATAACCAAAGAACGTGAAGCAGGCCCCCAATCGAGAAACGGGCAGCCCGCTCCGGACACTACAATGTACCGCTACAGCAAACCAGCGATTTTACTCGATGATTTTGGCGACGACACCGGCGCCGACGGTACGGCCGCCTTCGCGGATCGCAAAGCGCAGGCCTTCTTCCATCGCGATCGGCGCGATCAACTTGACCGTGATCGACACATTGTCACCCGGCATCACCATTTCCTTGTCCTTGGGCAACTCGATCGAGCCGGTCACGTCCGTCGTGCGGAAGTAGAACTGCGGCCGGTAGTTGTTGAAGAACGGCGTGTGGCGCCCGCCCTCATCCTTGCTCAGCACGTACACTTCCGCCGTGAAGTGCGTGTGCGGCGTGATCGTGCCCGGCTTGGCCAGCACTTGACCACGCTCCACATCCTCGCGCTTAGTGCCACGCAGCAGAATACCCACGTTGTCCCCGGCCTGGCCCTGGTCCAACAGCTTGCGGAACATCTCCACGCCCGTGCACGTCGTCTTCGTCGTGTCACGGATGCCCACAATCTCGATTTCCTCGCCGACCTTGATCACCCCGCGCTCCACGCGCCCGGTGACCACCGTGCCACGACCCGAGATTGAGAACACGTCTTCCACCGGCATCAGGAACGTGCCATCCACCGCACGCTCGGGCGTCGGAATGTACGTGTCCAGCGCATCGGCCAGACTCAGGATCGCCGCCTCGCCCAACTCGCCCTTATCCCCTTCCAGCGCCAGCTTCGCCGAGCCCTTGATGATCGGCGTGTCGTCGCCCGGGAACTCGTACTTGGACAGCAGCTCGCGCACTTCCATTTCCACCAGCTCGAGCAGCTCTGCGTCGTCCACCATGTCGCACTTATTCAGGAACACGATGATGTACGGCACGCCCACCTGACGCGCCAGCAGAATGTGCTCACGCGTTTGCGGCATCGGGCCGTCTGCGGCCGACACCACCAAGATTGCGCCGTCCATCTGCGCCGCACCCGTGATCATGTTCTTCACGTAGTCCGCGTGACCCGGGCAGTCCACGTGCGCATAGTGACGCTGCTCTGTCTCGTACTCGATGTGCGCCGTGTTGATCGTGATGCCACGGGCCTTCTCTTCCGGCGCCGCGTCAATCTCGTCGTACTTCTTCGCTTCGCCGCCAAACTTCGACGACAGCACCGTCGCAATCGCCGCCGTCAGCGTGGTCTTGCCATGGTCAACGTGACCGATCGTGCCCACGTTCACGTGCGGCTTGGTCCGTTCAAATTTACCTTTAGCCATGTTTCTCTTCTTTCAATAGTGGTTCGTGAATGAGTTTGCCGACCGATCACTTCGCTTTCGCGTTGATGATCGCATCAGCCACGTTACGCGGAGCCTCGGCATAGTGCTTGAACTCCATCGTGTAGGTCGCACGGCCTTGCGTCAGCGAGCGCAGCGACGTCGAATAGCCGAACATTTCCGACATCGGCACTTCCGCACGGACGATCTTGCCGCCGCCGACCATGTCTTCCATGCCCTGCACGATGCCGCGACGACCTGACAGGTCGCCCATCACATTGCCCATGTACTCTTCCGGCGTTTCGACTTCGACGGCCATCATCGGCTCGAGAATCACCGGATTCGCCCGGCGCATCGCTTCCTTGAACGCCATCGAGCCGGCCATCCGGAACGCGTTTTCGTTCGAGTCCACGTCGTGGTACGAACCGAACGTCAGGTGCACCTTCACGTCGACGACCGGGAAACCGGCCAGCACACCGCTCTTGAGCGTTTCCTGGATACCCTTATCGACCGCGGGGATGTACTCGCGCGGAATCACGCCGCCCTTGATCTCGTCAAGGAATTCATAGCCCTTGCCTTGCTCGTTCGGCTCCAGCGTGATCACCGCATGGCCGTATTGGCCGCGACCGCCGGACTGCTTGACGAACTTGCCTTCGACGTCCGCCGCCGAGCTGCGGATCGTTTCGCGGTACGCAACCTGCGGCTTGCCGACCGTCGCCTCGACGTTGAATTCGCGCCTCATCCGATCGACCAGGATTTCCAGGTGCAATTCGCCCATGCCCGAGATGATCGTCTGGCCCGATTCCTCGTCGGTCTTGACGCGGAACGACGGATCCTCCTGCGCCAGACGGTTCAGCGCGATGCCCATCTTTTCCTGGTCGGCCTTCGTCTTCGGCTCGACGGCCTGCGAAATCACCGGCTCCGGGAACACCATACGTTCAAGCACGATCGGGTTGGCCGGATCGCACAGCGTGTCACCGGTGGTCGCCTCCTTCAGGCCGACCGCAGCGGCAATGTCGCCAGCGCGCACTTCTTTGATTTCCTCGCGCTGGTTCGCGTGCATTTGCAGAATCCGTCCGACGCGCTCCTTCTTGCCCTTCGTCGAATTCAGCACGGTATCGCCAGAATTGACGACGCCCGAATACACGCGGAAGAAAATCAATTGGCCAACGAACGGGTCCGTCATGATCTTGAACGCGAGCGCCGAGAATTTCTCGTCGTCGGATGCGTTGCGCTCTGCATCCTCACCACTCTCGGTCTCCCCCTTGACTGGCGGAATGTCGACCGGCGACGGCAGGAAGTCGATCACCGCGTCCAGCATGCGTTGCACACCCTTGTTCTTAAACGCGGTCCCGCACAACATCGGCTGAATTTCGCAAGCGATCGTACGATCGCGCAGCGCCTTGACGATCTCAGCTTCAGTCAGCGCGTCGCCACCGAGATACTTTTCCATCAGCGTCTCGCTCGCCTCAGCCGCCGACTCGATCATTTTCTCGCGCCACTCGTTACACGTGTCCACGAGTTCAGCCGGAATATCGGCATATTCGAACTTCGTTCCTTGCGACGCGTCGTCCCAAATGATCGCCTTCATCTTCAATAGGTCGACGACACCCCTGAACGACTCCTCCGCACCGATCGGCACGACGATCGGCACCGGGTTAGCCTTCAGGCGCGTCTTCAACTGGTCGTACACCTTGAAGAAGTTTGCGCCGGTACGGTCCATCTTGTTCACAAACGCGAGCCGCGGCACCTTGTACTTATTGGCCTGGCGCCACACGGTTTCCGACTGCGGCTGCACGCCGCCGACCGCGCAGTACACCATGCACGCGCCATCGAGCACGCGCATCGAGCGCTCAACCTCAATCGTGAAGTCCACGTGTCCCGGCGTGTCGATGATGTTGATGCGGTGTTCCGGGTAGTTGTTACCCATGCCTTTCCAGAACGCCGTCGTCGCAGCGGACGTGATCGTGATGCCACGTTCCTGCTCCTGCTCCATCCAGTCCATCGTCGCGGCACCATCGTGCACTTCGCCGATCTTGTGGTTCACACCGGTGTAAAACAGGATGCGCTCGGTCGTCGTCGTTTTGCCGGCGTCGATGTGAGCGCTGATACCGATATTACGGTAACGCTCGATAGGAGTCTTACGAGCCACTTTAATCTCTCAAGAGGATTGCGCAGCGGAAGAACCGCGGTGCGCCTTAACACAAACGGGCGAGGCGCTTCGGAAGCGCACCCGCCCGGAATTTCCTTCTCCGTTTACCAGGCTTTCCAGCCTAAACGGCCGTTAGAAACGGAAATGCGAGAAAGCTCTGTTCGCTTCCGCCATCCGGTGCACTTCGTCGCGCTTCTTCATCGCGCCGCCCCGACCTTCCGCGGCCTCGAGCAGTTCACCGGCCAGGCGCAGCGCCATCGACTTCTCGCTACGCTTTTTCGCGGCCTCACGCAACCAGCGCATCGCCAATGCCATACGACGCGACGGGCGCACTTCGACCGGAACCTGGTAGTTCGCACCTCCAACGCGGCGGCTTTTCACTTCAACCACCGGCTTCACGTTGCTCAGCGCGACAGTGAACACTTCCAGGGGGTCCTTGCCGGCCTTGCCCTGGATTTGCTCGAAAGCCCCGTACACGATGCGTTCGGCCACTGACTTCTTGCCCGACAGCATCAGTACGTTCATGAATTTTGCAACATCAACATTACCGAACTTCGGGTCCGGCAATATTTCCCGCTTGGGGACTTCGCGACGACGCGGCATTTCTGTTCCTTTGACTGTTCAGTTGGAGCGGTTGCTTTCCCCACCCCGCGGCCACCAACTAACCCGATCCATCTCACGACTAACCAGCTTGGCCGGGTGACCACTTACTCGATAGCACCGATCGATCCGGCACCACCGCCTTTGCATCGACGGGCGATGCAGCTTACTTACCCGCCTTGGCGCGCTTCGCACCGTACTTCGAACGAGCCTGCTTACGGTCCTTGACGCCTTGCGTGTCGAGCGAGCCGCGCACCATGTGGTAACGCACACCCGGCAAGTCCTTGACCCGGCCACCGCGAATCAGCACGACCGAGTGCTCCTGCAGGTTGTGGCCTTCACCACCGATGTACGAGATGACCTCGAAGCCGTTCGTCAAACGAACTTTCGCGACCTTACGAAGCGCCGAGTTCGGCTTTTTTGGCGTCGTCGTGTACACACGAGTGCACACACCGCGACGCTGCGGACAGTCCTGCAAGGCCGGACTCTTGCTCTTCACATGCTCCGAAGTGCGGCCTTTGCGAACCAATTGATTGATGGTTGGCATTGTTGATTCCTGGAAATAGATAAAACCGGACGACGCAGGCCCGGGCAAGCGAACCTGAATGGCTGCACGCACGCCACCCGATGAACCGACACCGGAATATCGGCGGCGATGGTGCCGTGCCCGCCATGCTAACCATCGACCGGCCCACAGTGACACAGAGGGCGACCAGCGACGCGAGCGCACTTCCGCCGAATACCGGAACCTGGCATAGTAATCCAAAATTTGCAAGTACGTCAACAGTTTGCGTGCATTAGATCACGCCGGCGGAGCGACTACCGCCGTCAATCGTCGTTGATCACGTCGAGCAGCTCGTCACCGAAGCGCTCGAATTTGCGCGCACCCAGACCCGGTACGCCGCGCAACTCATCGAGTGAAACCGGCGCGCTGCGGGCCAGTTCGGCCAACGTCGCATCGTGAAAAATCACGTAGGCCGGCACGCCATCGGCCTTGGCCGTCTCGCTGCGCCAGGCGCGCAACCGGTCCCAGCGCGCACGCTGGCGTGGCGACATACCGGCGGTCGGATCGGTGCGCTCGCCGCGACGCGCGCCATCCGCCTCGCGCACCCGTTTGGGTTTAGCATATCGGCGCAGCGTGATGTTGCGCTCCCCCTTCAACACCGGCTTGCTCGCCTCCGTGAGCACCAACACGCCGTGGCCTCCGTGATCGACTGCAAGCAGGCCGAGCGCAATCAACTGACGGAAAATCGCCCGCCATTGTGCCTCTGACAACGCCGCGCCGATACCAAAAGTGCTTAACGCGTCATGCCTTCGCTGCTTGACGCGCTCGGTTGCATTGCCACGCAATATGTCGATCAAGTGGCCCGCGCCAAATCCAAAGCCGCTGGCCCGCTGCGCACGGTACACGCACGAGAGCGCCATCTGCGCCTCACGCGTGCCGTCCCAGGTTGCCGGCGGCTCCAGGCAGGTATCACAGTTGCCACATGGCTGGCCCGTTTCGCCAAAATAGCCGAGCAGATGCACGCGCCGGCATCCAGCCGTCTCGCACAACCCAAGCAACGCATCGAGCTTCGCCGTTTGCACTCGCTTGTGCAGCTCGTCGGCCTCGGACTCGTCGATCATCTTGCGCTGTTGCACGACGTCGCCCAGCCCGTAGGCCATCCATGCGTTGGATGCGAGACCATCGCGGCCGGCCCGGCCGGTTTCCTGATAGTAGCCCTCGATGCTTTTAGGCAGGTCTAGATGCGCGACGAAGCGTACATCCGGCTTGTCGATCCCCATTCCAAACGCGATTGTCGCGCACATTACGACCCCCTCCTCGCGCTGAAAGACCTGCTGGTGCCGCTGGCGAAGCTGCGCGTCCATGCCGGCGTGATACGGCAACGCGCGCAGCCCCTGCTGCACGAGCCAGTCGGCCGTCTCCTCGACCTTGCGCCGCGACAGGCAATAGACAATGCCCGAATCAGTGGTGCCGTCCACGTTGGTGTGCTCGGCTCGGATAAAGTCGAGTAATTGCACACGCGCGTTGTCCTTCTCGACGATCCGGTAACGAATGTTCGGCCGATCGAAACTCGATATAAACACCCGAGCGTTGTTCAGCGCGAGCCGCTCGATGATTTCCTCGCGCGTGAGCGCATCCGCCGTCGCGGTCAACGCGATGCGGGGCACCTGCGGGAAACGCTCATGCAACGCGGATAGCTGCATGTATTCGGGCCGAAAATCATGGCCCCACTGCGACACGCAGTGGGCTTCGTCGATCGCAAACAACCCTATCCGGCTGCGCGCGAGCAGTTCCAGAAACCGCTCCGTCAGCAGTCGCTCCGGTGCAACGTACAACAATTGCAACTCACCGCGCGTGAACGCGCGCTCGGTTGCCGCCGCCTCGGCTGCGGTGAGCGCCGAGTTCACATAGGCCGCCCGCACCCCCGCCTCGGTCAACGCCGCGACCTGGTCCTGCATCAACGCGATCAGCGGCGACACCACGATGCCAGCGCCCAGGCCGGCTTCGTGACGCACCAGCGCGGGAATCTGGTAGCACAACGACTTGCCGCCACCGGTGGGCATCAGCACGAGGCTGTCGTGCCCCGCTGCGACATGTTCGACGATATCGGCCTGCGGCCCGCGAAACGCCGGATAGCCGAAGACCTCTTTAAGCAACGCAAGACAGCGGGACATGCAACTCCACGGATGGGAACGGCACGCAGCGTGCGCGTTCGGATCAGTGCATTTTACCAATCACGCGCGGGAAGCGATATCTGCCCGATGGCCGATGCAGGCCGCCGTCCAGTAGTCACTTGGGCAGTTCGGCGCGCCGGGCCTGCGCCGGCCCCGGCATGGCCAGCCCCAGCTCATTGTGCAGTGCCTGTAAATATCGTCCGCGCAGGAAGCGGCATTCCTGCTTGAGCATGCCATAGAGGATGAAATCCGTGCCATCTCCGGCACCCTCGCGCATGAGGCCTTCACGCCGAAAACCTAGGTGCTCGTCGAGCCGCTGCGCACGCAGGTTATCCGCGCGCACCAACCCTGTCACCCGCCGGCAGTTGAGCACCACGAACGGATACAGAAAGACCGCCGACAGGAACGCCGGCGTCAGCAGATGACGCGATTCCAGCATCGCGCAGTGCATCAGCACGTTCGGGCCGTTATACCCCTGGTACACCACGCCAGCCACGATATCGCCGTCTTTTTCGAGCCCGATCGTCGTGCAGTCGTGGTAGCTCGTCTCGCCCGTTGCCGCGGCGACGAAACGCATGACCTCGTCGCTGCGGTGATACACGATTCGTCGCATAATCTGGTTCAAACAGCGAATTAGGTTGGCAATGGAATGCCGAATTGCTGCAGCGTCGGATTCACGTTATCGGCAAACTTCTCCTGATTTTGCTTCTTGTGCACCGCTTCGACGATTGCAGACACAATCGTTGCGATCACGCCGGCAATTTCACCAATTGGCCCGAGTGCATCAAGCACCGTCGATACCGCGCTGACGATCCCGGCAACCGCTTCGCCCGCCACGTTACCCGCGACGCGGGCAGCGGTCGTCGCAATCTTGGTGGCGACTTCACCCGTTTCTGCCGCAGCCTCACCAGCCGCCCCGGCGCCACGGGTCAGCCATGAGCCAATGTCCTTGGTATCCTTGACCGCGTCCTTGATCGTGTCGATGATGTCGAGCGGATTCGCGCCGGATGAGCCGTTGCTGCTGGAGGTGGAATCGGCATTTTGCGCACTGTCCGCTGCGCCGCCGCCCGCCTTTTCGAACAACTGCGCCAAGTTCTCCATTTCGGGCGGCAGTTTCTTCTTCAGGTACTCGCCCACGGCCGGATCATTGGCCAGTGTCTGGATGTCCTGCGTGAGCACTTTAACTGTCTCATCGACGTTGCGTAAATGATCGCTACCGCCGGCCTGCACGTTGATCAGCGTCTGCATTAGCTTGCACATGACCGCGGCCTTCTGCTCCGCCGTGTACTTGTCCGGATGAGCGAAGATGTCCTGATTCAGCGTACTGATATCGGTATTGGCGGTGAGGTTTTTCAAGCCTGCGTCTTTCAAAAAGCTCAGGTCGGATTGTTCGTCCGTCGGCGCCTCATCCTTGATGAAACTAGTCAGATTGTCGTCGTTGATCAGGTTGTCGGCCTTGTTCGTCGCCTTGTCGACGCCGGCGCGGTCAAGCGCGTCGAACCCGCCGTTGGTCGACAATGCCTTCGCGGCATTCTTCAGCGCGTCGCTGAAACCGCTGTTGTTTTGTAGATCGGAGACCTGCTGTTTAGTCGCCACCATGCCGCCGCCCTTTCCGCCGTTGTAGTTATGGTTCTTGCCACCGGCATCCTGATGGCCCGTGGACTGGCCGGTGATCGCGATGTAGGCTTGCAGCAGTGCAGCCGAGCGCGCCGTTGCCAACGAATCGGGATCGGCATCTGGGTGCTTCTTCATATACTCCTGGATATTGTTATCGGCCTGTTCCAGGTTCTTATGAACCGATTTTAAAAAGTCGCCCATTTTTCCCTGGTCGACCGTTCCATCATCCTTCAATGCACCGGTTCCTTGCAACGCACTCTTGAGCGACGGATTGTCGTTGACATACTGCAGCGCGGCTTGCTTCATCTCATCGGTGGCCCCATCGACTTGGCCGCTCAGAATCTGCATCGCGGCAATCGGGCGCTCCAACTGGATGCATTGATCGGCCGAGGCCATGTCGTTCCACTTCGATAAGTCATCACCTTCGTACTGGTCAATGAAATGATCAAGGGTGGCATACTTCGGATCGCCGGGAATAAACTCGTCGTCACAACCACATTCTGTCGTGTCAGTGTTCGTGTCGGCCCCGTCCACGATGGTCGAATCGTCGTCTGACCAATCTGTGACGGTCGAATCATCGTCTGACCAATCCTGCTCGTCGTTGACGGTAACGAACGGCGCACGGATTACAAAGGCGCGGTCTCCGAAGGCTGGTGAAGCCGATGTTTCGCTGCTCGATGGCGTATTCGATGCGGTGCCGAACGGGCTCGCTTTCGTGCCGTCGCGCGCCGTCTGCGTCGGGGGAGCCCATGTATCGGTCTCCGAGTCGCTGTCCTCGACATCGGAGTCTTCCCACTCCAAATCTAGGTAGGACAGCCCCAACAGGCTCAAGTGAGGCGGGAGTTTATCACTCTGTGCGTCCAACTTGTCACCCTTGGCGTTGGCTTCAGGAGTTTGCAGTCCCGTGTTGAGCCATGGGCCACTCCACTGCTGCACTAAGGTATTCATCGAGTTTGGCTCCTCTCGGTGGCGCGCCAGCAACAGTGGTGCGCAAGACATGCCCTGCGGGGCAACGGATCGTGAATCGATTATCAGCATGTCGCCGAACCAGGCTCCGGAAACTGCGAACTGCCGTGGCTTGATGCGAATCCCTGTCTCGCCCTATGTGACAGTTGGCGTCCGCCGCCTTGAAGACCCTGGCAGGCCGGATGCCAACTGCACCCATTCCAATTTCTCATTGTCGACCGATGTCCGCTGGCCCTGATCTTTGATCCCCTACCCCCTACCCCCTACCCTCTACCTCCTACCCCCTGCCTTCCTACCCCGTGCCTCCTACCTCCTACCTCCTACCTCCTACCTCCTACCTCCTACCTCCTACCTCCTGCCTCCTGCCTCCTGCCTCCTGCCTCCTACCTCCTGCCCCCTGCCTCTTGCCTCTAATCTCCAACCGCTGAACGCTCCTTTGATCCACATAAAGACAAAACCCCACGCACTCTCGTACGTGGGGTTCAGTGTTCAGCCATCGGGCGCCGCAGGCTGACAGTCTGCCAACACGCGGTGCCTAGCCGGGCACGCTGTCATGCGGTCACAAGAGGCTGCCGGCGCCGCAACCTGTCGCCGGCAGCATGCGTCACTCGTTTCCCGAATGCGGATGCTCGACCGGCGTTTCCGGCGTGGCGAAGTCGAATGGGCTCGCGTGCTCTTCCTCTGCCGCAATCTGCTCGAAACGCTCGCGATCCGCCGTCTCCTTGCTCTTGCGCGCCTTGTGGAACGCAAGCCCCGTACCGGCCGGGATCAGGCGACCGACGATCACGTTCTCCTTCAGGCCACGCAGGTCGTCGCGCTTGCCCATGATCGCGGCTTCGGTCAGCACGCGCGTCGTCTCCTGGAACGAGGCAGCCGAGATGAACGAATCGGTCGACAGCGACGCCTTCGTGATACCCAGCAGCACGTTCTCGTAGGTTGCCGGCCGCTTGTCTTCCGCCATCATCCGGTCATTCTCGTCGAGCATGTCGGAACGCTCGACTTGTTCGCCCGGGATGAACCGCGTATCGCCGTTGTCGACGATTTGCACGCGGCGCAGCATCTGGCGCACGATCACTTCAATGTGCTTGTCGTTGATCTTCACGCCCTGCAAACGATACACGTCTTGCACTTCATCGACGATGTAGCGCGACAGCGCTTCGACGCCCTGCAAGCGTAGGATGTCGTGCGGATCAGCCGGCCCGTCCACGATCATCTCGCCCTTGTTGACAACCTGGCCATCGTGCACAAGCACCTGCTTTTCCTTCGCGATCAGGAATTCGTGCTGATTGCCGTCCAGATCCGTGATGACCAGGCGCTGCTTGCCCTTCGTGTCCTTGCCAAACGACACCGTCCCGGTGACTTCCGCCAGGATGCCCGCATCCTTCGGCGAACGCGCCTCGAACAACTCGGCAACCCGTGGCAGACCGCCGGTAATGTCACGCGTCTTCTGCGACTCGGTCGGAATCCGCGCCAGCACTTCACCGACTTGGACTTGCTGACCATCCTTTACCGTGATCAGCGCACCGACCTGGAAGCCGATCTGCACCGCATGCTCGGTTCCTGGAATCTTCACTTCATCGCCGGTCGCATCGAGCAGCTTCACTTGCGGACGCACGCTCTTGGACGACTGCGAGCCGCGGCGCTTGGAGTCGATCACGACGAGCGTTGACAGGCCGGTCACTTCGTCGATCTGCTTCGCGACGGTCACGCCCTCTTCGACGTTCTCGAACTTCACCGTGCCACCGTACTCGGTGATGATCGGACGCGTCATCGGGTCCCACGTCGCGAGCTGCGTACCGGCCTTGATCTGCACGCCGTCCAGCTGCAGCAGCGTCGCACCGTACGGAATCTTATGGCGTTCGCGCTCGCGGCCGTGATCGTCCGCGATGACCACTTCGCCGGAGCGCGAAATGACGATCTGCTCGCCCTTCGCGTTCGTGACATAGCGCATCGTCGCGGTGAAGCGCGCGGTACCATTGGACTTCGCCTCGACGCTAGAGGCCACCGCCGCGCGCGAAGCCGCGCCACCGATGTGGAAAGTGCGCATCGTCAGCTGCGTACCCGGCTCGCCGATCGACTGCGCGGCGATCACGCCGACCGCCTCGCCCACGTTCACCAGCGAGCCACGTCCCAAGTCGCGACCATAGCACTTCGCGCACAACCCGTAGCGCGTTTCGCAGGTCAACGGCGTGCGCACGCGCACTTCATCGATACCGAGGCGCTCGATTTCCTCGACTGCGGTTTCGTCCAGCAGCGTGCCCGATTCGTACAGTGTCTCCTGGGTTTCCGGATCGACGACGTCGGCCACCGCGACGCGGCCGAGAATCCGGTCGCGCAGGGCCTCGACGACTTCACCGCCTTCGACCAGCGCCTTCATTGCCACGCCCTGGCTGGTGCCGCAATCGTCCTCGACCACCACGAGGTCCTGCGTCACGTCAACCAAACGACGGGTCAGATAGCCCGAGTTCGCCGTCTTCAACGCGGTATCCGCCAAGCCTTTACGTGCGCCGTGCGTCGAGATGAAGTACTGCAGCACGTTCAGGCCTTCGCGGAAGTTCGCGGTAATCGGCGTCTCAATGATCGAGCCATCCGGCTTGGCCATCAGCCCACGCATGCCCGCCAATTGGCGAATCTGCACCGCCGAACCACGGGCACCGGAGTCCGCCATCATGTAGATCGAGTTGAACGACTCCTGGCGCGTCTCGTTGCCGCCGCGGTCTACCACCGGTTCGGTCGACAGCTGCTCCATCATCGCCTTGCCGACCGACTCGGACGTCGCCGACCAGATGTCAACCACGTTGTTGTAGCGTTCCTGCGCGGTGACCAGGCCCGACATGTACTGGCGATCGTATTCCTTGACCTTTTTGGCGGCCTCGCCCACGATCGTTTCCTTTTGCGGCGGCACGAGCATGTCGTCGACGCAGATCGAGATCCCGGCACGCGTGGCCAGCCGGAATCCGGACTGCATCAGCTGGTCAGCGAAGATCACTGTCTCGCGCAGGCCGCAACGGCGGAAGGCCGTGTTAATTAGCCGCGAGATCTCCTTCTTCTTCAGCGGTTTGTTTAGTACGCTGAACGGCAAACCCGGCGGCAGGATCTCCGACAAGATCGCACGGCCAACGGTGGTCGCATACAGCGAGACCTTCGGCACAAACTTCGGCGCACCGTCGGAGCGATCCTCGTTGACCACCATCTCGGTGATCCGCACGTTCACGCGCGAGGCCAACTCCACTTCTTTGTTCTCATATGCTCGCAGGACTTCGCTCACGCCGGTGAAGGTCATCCCTTCACCCTTCGCATTGATCGCTTCGCGCGTCGCGTAGTACAGACCCAGCACGATATCTTGCGACGGCACGATCGACGGATCGCCGTTGGCCGGGAACAACACGTTGTTGGACGCGAGCATCAGCGTGCGCGCCTCCATCTGCGCTTCAAGCGACAGCGGTACGTGCACGGCCATCTGGTCGCCGTCGAAGTCGGCGTTGAACGCCGCGCACACAAGCGGGTGCAGTTGGATTGCCTTGCCTTCGATCAGCACCGGCTCGAACGCCTGGATCCCCAGACGGTGCAGCGTCGGCGCGCGGTTCAGCATCACCGGGTGCTCGCGGATCACCTCTTCGAGGATGTCCCACACGACCGGCGTCTGGCTTTCAACTTCCTTCTTTGCCGCCTTGATCGTCGTCGCGACGCCCATCACCTCAAGTTTGTTGAAGATGAACGGCTTGAACAACTCGAGCGCCATCAACTTCGGCAGGCCACACTGGTGGAGCTTGAGCGTCGGACCGACGACGATCACCGAGCGGCCCGAGTAGTCGACGCGCTTGCCGAGCAGGTTCTGGCGGAAGCGGCCGCCCTTGCCCTTGATCATGTCGGCAAGCGACTTCAGCGGTCGCTTATTGGCGCCGGTCATCGCCTTGCCGCGGCGCCCATTGTCGAGCAACGAGTCGACCGCTTCCTGCAACATCCGCTTTTCGTTGCGCACGATGATCTCGGGCGCCTTCAGTTCAAGCAGACGCTTCAACCGGTTGTTACGGTTGATCACACGACGATACAGGTCGTTCAGGTCCGACGTCGCGAACCGGCCGCCGTCCAGCGGCACCAGCGGACGCAACTCCGGCGGCAGCACCGGCAACACCTCGAGAATCATCCAGTCCGGCTTGATGCCTGAACGCTGGAATGCCTCGAGCACCTTCAAGCGCTTCGCGTACTTCTTAATCTTCGCTTCGGAGCCGGTGTTCTTCAGCTCGGTGCGAAGCTGCTCGACCTGCGCATCGATGTCGATCGAGCGCAGCAGCTCGCGCACCCCTTCCGCGCCCATTTCGGCGCGGAACTCATCACCGTACTCCTCGACCTTATTGTAGTAATCCTCTTCGGTCATGATCTGCCGCGCCTTGAGCGGCGTCATGCCCGGATCGATCACGACATAGGCTTCGAAGTACAGCACGCGCTCGATGTCGCGCAATGTCATGTCGAGCACCATGCCCAGGCGCGACGGCAGCGACTTCAGGAACCAAATGTGCGCGACCGGCGAGGCAAGCTCGATATGGCCCATGCGCTCGCGGCGCACCTTCGCGAGCGTCACCTCAACGCCACACTTCTCGCAGATTACGCCGCGGTGCTTCAAGCGCTTGTACTTGCCGCACAGGCACTCGTAGTCCTTAATTGGGCCGAAGATCTTCGCGCAGAACAAACCATCGCGCTCCGGCTTGAACGTGCGGTAGTTGATGGTCTCCGGCTTCTTCACTTCACCAAACGACCACGACCGGATCTTGTCCGGCGAGGCCAGACCGATCTTGATCGCATCAAAAATTTCTTCTTGTTGGACTTGCTTGAATAGATCGAGCAAAGCTTTCATCGCTTCTCTCCAGTAGTCCGATTAGTTCCGGTCCAGGTCGATATCGATACCGAGCGACCGGATTTCCTTCACCAGCACGTTGAACGACTCCGGCATCCCCGCGTCGATCACGTGGTCGCCCTTCACGAGGTTCTCGTACACCTTCGTGCGCCCCGTCACGTCGTCCGACTTCACCGTCAGCATTTCTTGCAACACATACGATGCGCCATACGCCTCAAGCGCCCACACTTCCATTTCCCCGAAGCGCTGACCGCCGAACTGCGCCTTGCCGCCCAACGGCTGCTGCGTCACCAGCGAGTATGGGCCGGTCGAGCGCGCGTGCATCTTGTCGTCGACCAGGTGGTGCAGCTTCAGCATGTGCATGTAGCCGACCGTCACCGGGCGTTCGAACGCCTCGCCCGTGCGCCCGTCGTACAGCGTCACCTGGTTCTTCGACTTCGTCATCCCAAGCTGCTGCGCCACCTCATCTGGGAACGCGAGATCGAGCATGCGCGAAATCTCTTTCTCGTGCGCGCCGTCAAACACCGGCGTCGCGAACGGCACGCCTTCCTTCAGGTTCTGCGCAAGCTCGACGATTTCATCATCGGACATTTCGTCGATCGACTCCGGATGACCCGATTCGTTATAGACCTTTGTCAGGAACGATCGCAGATCCTGCACTAGCGTCGCTTTCTTGGCTTGCAGCATTTCGCCGATACGCCAACCCAAGCCCTTTGCGGCCCAGCCCAAGTGGGTCTCGAGAATCTGGCCGACGTTCATCCGCGACGGCACGCCTAGCGGATTCAGCACGACATCGCACGGACGGCCGTCCGCCATGTATGGCATGTCTTCAACCGGAACGATCTTGGAGACAACACCCTTATTCCCGTGGCGGCCCGCCATCTTGTCGCCCGGCTGCAAGCGGCGCTTGACCGCCAGGTACACCTTGACCATCTTCAGCACGCCCGGGGGCAGTTCATCGCCTTGCGTGAGCTTCTTGCGCTTTTCCTCGAACGCGAGGTCAAACTGATGGCGTTTTTGCTCGATCGATTCCTTGATCGCTTCCAGTTGCGCCGCTGCGTCCTCGTCGGCCAGCCGGATGTCGAACCAGTGATAATGGTCGAGGTCATCCAAGTATTCGCGCGTGATCTTCGCGCCCTTCGCCAGCTTCTTCGGACCGCCGTTCGCAATCTTACCGTCGAACATCCGCGCCAGCCGCTCGAATGCGTCGCCTTCGACGATGCGCAACTGGTCGTTCAAATCCAGCCGATAGCGCTTGAGTTCGTCATCGATGATCTGCTGTGCACGCTTATCGCGCTGGATCCCTTCGCGCGTAAATACTTGCACGTCGATCACGGTGCCGGTCATGCCCGACGGCACGCGCAGCGACGTATCCTTCACATCGGATGCCTTCTCGCCAA
The DNA here is from genome assembly GCF_900156195.1 of Burkholderia sp. b14. NCBI lineage: Bacteria > Pseudomonadati > Pseudomonadota > Betaproteobacteria > Burkholderiales > Burkholderiaceae > Burkholderia > Burkholderia sp. b14. The sequence goes on along the minus strand of NZ_FTPJ01000003.1, from coordinate 1,958,971 downwards.
AGATCGCGCGCAGCAGCTTTTCTTCCGGCGTCAGTTGCGTCTCGCCCTTCGGCGTCACCTTGCCGACCAGCACGTCGCCCGCTTCGACTTCGGCGCCGATGTAGACGATGCCCGATTCGTCCAGGCGGCCCAGCTGTACTTCAGCCAGGTTCGAGATGTCGCGCGTGATTTCTTCCGGCCCGAGCTTCGTGTCGCGCGCCACGACATTGAGCTCCTCGATGTGGATCGACGTATAACGGTCGTCGGCGACGACGCGCTCGGAGATCAGGATCGAGTCCTCGAAGTTGTAGCCGTTCCACGGCGTGAACGCGACCAGCATATTCTGGCCGAGCGCGAGCTCGCCCAGGTCCGTCGATGCACCATCGGCGATCACGTCGCCACGCGCGACACGGTCGCCGACCTTCACGATCGGGCGCTGGTTGATGTTCGTGTTCTGGTTCGAGCGCGTGTATTTGATCAGATTGTAGATGTCGACGCCGACCTCACCCGCCACCGCTTCGTCATCGTTCACGCGAATCACCACGCGACCCGCGTCAACATAGTCGACCACGCCACCGCGGAACGCCTGCACCGTCGTGCCGGAGTCCACCGCGGTCGTACGCTCGATACCGGTGCCAACCACCGCTTTTTCCGGTCGCAGGCAAGGCACCGCCTGCCGCTGCATGTTCGAACCCATCAATGCACGGTTTGCGTCATCGTGCTCGAGGAACGGAATCAGCGAGGCGGCCACCGACACAATCTGCGACGGTGCGACGTCCATATATTGGATCCGGTCCGGCGTGACCATCAGCGTTTCGCCAGCTTCGCGGGCTGAAACCAGCTCGTCAATCAGCTTGCCTTCGTCGTCGATCGCCGCATTCGCCTGCGCGATCACGTACCGACCTTCCTCGATCGCAGACAGGTAGTCGATTTGGTCGGTCACCTTGCCGTCGATCACCTTCCGGTACGGCGTCTCGAGGAAGCCGTATTCGTTCAGGTGCGCGTACAGCGCGAGCGAGTTGATCAGGCCGATGTTCGGACCTTCCGGCGTTTCGATCGGACACACGCGGCCGTAGTGGGTCGGGTGCACGTCGCGCACCTCGAAGCCAGCACGCTCACGCGTCAAGCCGCCCGGTCCCAGCGCGGACACACGCCGCTTGTGCGTGATCTCCGACAGCGGGTTGGTCTGGTCCATAAACTGCGACAGCTGCGACGAGCCGAAGAACTCGCGAATCGCCGACGAAATCGGCTTCGAGTTGATCAGGTCGTGCGGCATCAGGTTCTCGCTCTCGGCCTGGCCAAGACGCTCTTTCACCGCCCGCTCCACGCGCACTAGGCCAGCACGGAACTGGTTTTCGGCCAGCTCGCCGACACAGCGCACGCGGCGGTTGCCGAGGTGGTCGATATCGTCGACCTCGCCTTTGCCATTGCGCAACTGGACCAGAATCTTAATCGCCGCGAGGATGTCATCGTCGGTCAGTGTCATCGGGCCGTGAATCTCGTCACGACCGACGCGGCGATTAAATTTCATGCGACCGACCTTCGACAGATCGTACGCATCCTCGCTATAGAACAGACGGTTGAACAACGCCTCGACCGCTTCCTCCGTCGGCGGCTCACCCGGCCGCATCATCCGGTAGATCGCGATGCGCGCAGCAGTCTTGTCGGTGGTCTCGTCGATACGCAGCGTCGACGAGATGTACGGACCCTGATCCAGATCGTTCGTATACAACGTCTGGATTTCGTTCACGCTCGCTTCGCGCAGCTTCTCGAGCACACTCTCGGTGATCTCGTCATTCGCATTGGCGATCACTTCGCCGGTGTCCGCGTCGATCACGTTTTTCGCGAGGACACGACCGATCAGGTAGTCCTCCGGCACCGAGATGTACTTCGTCTTCGCATTCTCGAGGTCGCGGATGTGCTTCGCGTTGATCCGCTTGTCCTTCTGGACAATAACCTTGCCGTCCCGGTCGGCGATGTCAAAGCGCGCGACCTCGCCGCGCAGCCGCTCCGGCACGAATTCCATCTGCGCGCCTTCGTTCATCAACGTGAAGTTGTCGAACACGAAGAAATTCGCCAGGATCTGCTCAGGCGTCAAGCCGATGGCCTTCAACAGAATCGTCACCGGCATCTTGCGGCGACGGTCGACACGGAAGTACAGAATGTCCTTCGGGTCGAACTCGAAGTCCAGCCACGAGCCGCGGTATGGGATGATGCGCGCCGAGAACAACAGCTTGCCCGAGCTGTGCGTCTTGCCCTTGTCGTGCTCGAAGAACACGCCCGGCGAGCGGTGCAACTGCGAGACGATCACGCGCTCGGTGCCATTGATCACGAACGAGCCGGTCGGCGTCATGAGCGGAATCTCGCCCATGTACACTTCCTGCTCCTTAACTTCTTTGACGACCGGCTTAGTCGGCGATTCCTTGTCGAGGATCACCAGGCGAACTTTTGCCCGCAACGCGGAGCAATAGGTCAAGCCGCGCTGCTGGCACTCTTTGACGTCGAACGCCGGCGACGACAGCGCATAGCTGACGAACTCGAGCCGAGCAAAGCCATTGTGCGAGACAATCGGGAAGACCGATGTGAACGCAGCCTGCAGCCCTTCCGGCTTGCGTTGCGTGGCAGGCACATCCGCTTGCAGGAAAGTGCTGAATGATTCAAGCTGGGTGGCCAGTAGGAAAGGAACCGGGTGAACGATGGGGCGCTTCGCGAAACTCTTGCGAATACGCTTCTTCTCGGTGAAGGAATAGTGCATACGATCTCCGAATCACGGCGGGGTGGTTCATTGCTCCGACAGCAGTGAACCGGATTGCCCGAGTGTTCACCGACTGAGACCCTGTGGCCGTCCAAACGCTCGAACGGACCAAGAAGCTTGGTGGTTGGCCGCTACCAACCGCTGGCTGACGGCAGCGGATGCCCATGTTGCCCGCTACCCGACCAAACTTGCCTTCTGCAGTCGCTTCAGAAGACAAAGAAAAGGGCATGTGCTCTGCACGGTGACCTTTTCTTTGACTTCTCTGGCGATCATCGCGGTGCCCGACCTGCATGGCGCCCGCCAGATTCACAAAGCGCAAAAAGGCTGACGGTCCGAAACCGCCAGCCCTTCGCGCAAAATGCCGAAAGTTATTTGATTTCAGCTTTTGCGCCAGCGTCTTCGAGCTTCTTCTTCGCTTCTTCAGCGGCAGCCTTGGGCACCGCTTCCTTCACGGGCTTCGGTGCGCCGTCAACCAGGTCTTTCGCTTCTTTCAGGCCCAGGCCCGTCAGTTCACGAACGGCCTTGATGACCGACACCTTATTCGCACCGGCTTCGAGCAAGTTGACCGTGAATTCGGTCTGCTCTTCCGCCGCCGCAGCAGCACCGCCGCCGGCACCCGCCGGACCCGCAACGGCCAGCGCAGCGGCCGACACGCCAAACTTCTCTTCGAACGCCTTGACCAGCTCGTTCAGTTCCAGAACCGACATCGCGCCAACGGCTTCCAGGATGTCTTCTTTTGCGATTGCCATTTAAAATACTCCTAACTTGGAATTTGGATTCTCAGCCAACGATCCGCGGCCAACCGGGCTTGCGCCCGGCCGCCTGTCAGGCCGCCTCGCCCTGCTTCTTTTCGGTCAGCGCGGCCAAAGCACGCGCGAAGCCGGAAACAGGTGCCTGCATGACGCCCAGCAGCTTCGCGAGCAGTTCCTCGCGGCTCGGAATGGAAGCCAGCGCTTGCACGTCAGCCTTGTCCATCACCTTGCCTTCGTAGGAGCCGGCCTTGATCACGAGCTTGTCGGTGGTCCTGCCAAAGTCATGGATGACCTTGGCTGCCGCGACTGCGTCGTCCGAAATGCTATAAATCAAGGGACCGGTCATCTGCTCTGCGAGCGGGGCAAACGGCGTACCTTCGACCGCGCGACGCGCGAGCGTGTTCTTCAACACGCGCAGGTACACCTGTTGCTCGCGCGCCTTCGCACGAAGCTTGGTCAGATCGCCAACCGCAATCCCACGATATTCGGCCAGCACGATGGTCTGAGCTTTCGCGACTTGCGCAGAAATCTCAGCCACGACGGCCCGCTTATCTTCACGATTGAGTGGCACGTTTAACCTCCAGATTCGGTCCGCTAGGGGTCGTTCCGACCACGTCGCGCACCGCGTTTCATAAACGGCGTCCGAGGTTGTTAGGAGTATTTCCGCCGGTACACCTGTCACAGTGCCCGGTTTCCATTCTGCAAAACTGTTTCGGGTTCGCCATCTGCGTTGGCTTCTGATTAAGGTCAGGCGATACAACCACCCTTCCGCCAACGGTCTTTGACAACCGGCTGCGTCGTCCCACAGCAACGACACAACCGCCCAAAGCCTGTGTGCGGCGAAGCGCGACCATCGTCGCATCTCGCCGCGTTATCGATCGTTACGCGACAACCGTGCTCGAGTCGACGCGCACACCGACGCCCATCGTGCTCGACACCGCGATCTTGCGCAGATAAACGCCCTTGCTCGTCGCCGGCTTCGCCTTTTGCAGCGCGTCGACCAACGCGGCAAGGTTGGACTTCAGCGCGGTCGGTTCGAACGACGCGCGGCCGATCGTTGCATGGATGATCCCGGCCTTGTCGACACGGAACTGCACCTGCCCCGCCTTCGCGTTCTTCACCGCGGTCGCCACGTCCGGCGTGACCGTGCCCACCTTCGGATTCGGCATCAAGCCGCGCGGACCCAGGATCTGGCCGAGCGTACCCACCACGCGCATCGTATCCGGCGACGCGATCACGATGTCGAAATTCAGATTACCCGCCTTCACTTGCTCAGCCAGGTCTTCCATCCCGACGATGTCCGCGCCCGCGGCTTTTGCCTGCTCCGCCTTGTCGCCTTGCGCGAACACGGCAACGCGCACGCTCTTGCCGGTGCCGGCCGGCAACACAACCGAGCCACGCACCACTTGGTCCGATTTTTTCGCGTCAATACCGAGCTGCACCGCGACATCGATCGACTCATCAAACTTAGCGGTCGCGCATTGCTTCACGAGCGCGAGCGCATCGTCCACGGGATACAGCTTCAGGTGATCGACCTTGCCTTCCAGTGCCTTCAGGCGCTTTGAAACCTTGGCCATTTACACACCCTCCACGGTAATGCCCATCGAACGGGCGCTGCCAGCGATCGTACGAACCGCCGCATCGAGGTCGGCTGCGGTGAGATCCGGCATCTTCGTCTTGGCAATTTCTTCGGCTTGTGCGCGCGTGATCTTGCCCACCTTGTCCGTGTGCGGCTTGCTCGAGCCTTTGTCGACCTTCGCCGCCTTCTTGATGAGCACGGTTGCCGGCGGCGTCTTCAGGACGAACGTAAAACTCTTGTCCGCATAGGCGGTAATCACGACCGGCGTCGGCAGACCCGGCTCGAGGCTCTGCGTTTGCGCGTTAAACGCTTTGCAGAACTCCATGATGTTCAGGCCACGCTGACCCAGCGCCGGGCCGACGGGCGGCGACGGATTGGCTTTACCTGCAGGAATCTGCAGCTTAATAAAGCCGATGATTTTCTTTGCCATTTGAAACCTCGGGTGAACGCCTGGCGTTCGGTGAGTGATAACGCGCTTTCCGGCAAACCGTACCAGCGCTCCTCAACAGCCAATGAAGCGGGCTGTCAACACTTTGCCGCGTGACGCGTTGCGTCACGCACGAAACCCATATCAGACCTTCTCAACTTGGCCGAACTCAAGCTCAACCGGCGTCGCGCGACCAAAAATCGTCACCGAGACACGCACGCGCGACTTCTCGTAATTGACTTCCTCGACGCTACCGTTGAAATCTGTGAACGGACCTTCCTTGACGCGAACCAGCTCCCCGACCTCAAACAGCGTCTTCGGCCGCGGCTTTTCGACGCCCTCCTGCATTTGCGACATGATCTTGTCGACTTCGCGCTGCGAGATCGGGCTCGGACGGTTCCGTGCGCCGCCAACGAAACCGGTCACTTTGGCGGTATTTTTCACCAAATGCCAGGTTTCGTCTGTCATTTCCATTTCGACCAACACATAGCCCGGAAAGAACCGGCGCTCGGTGACCGACTTATGCCCGCCCTTGATCTCGACGACCTCTTCGGTCGGGACCAAGATCTGGCCAAATTTATCCTGCATGCCAGCACGCTCAATGCGCTCCTGAAGCGCACGTTGCACGCTTTTCTCCATACCGGAGTAGGCGTGCACGACGTACCAACGCTTTCCACCCGATGACGCTGCGCTATCGCTCATATCATTTCCAACCTAGAATTAGCGAGAAGATAACCCATTCGATGGTCTTATCGCTAACCCAAAGATAGATCGCCATCACGAGCACGAAACCGAATACGACCAACGTCGTCTGGCCAGCCTCTTTGCGGGTTGGCCACACGACCTTGCGCACCTCGCGGTACGAGTCCTTCGCGAATGCAATAAAACCCTTGCCTGACGCAGAGGCGAGCGCCGCCGCGATGCCCGCGGCAATGCCGACCACCAGCGCCGCACCACGCACATACCACTCGTGCGTACCCAGCAGGTAGAACCCGGCGATCCCGGCGATCACGAGCAATACGCCCAGCGCAAGCAAGAGCTTGTCGCTTGCGGTATTCACAGTTTCGACGGATGGATTCGCCATAACACCTTAAACGAACGCGCCGCATAAGCGGCGCTGTAGTGGCAGGGGCAGAGGGAATCGAACCCCCAACCTTCGGTTTTGGAGACCGACGCTCTGCCAGTTGAGCTATACCCCTAAAACCCTGTTGAGGCGGCAACCGCCGCCCCTATCGTGATCATCGAATAACTGGCTTACTCGATGATTTTGGCGACGACACCGGCGCCGACGGTACGGCCGCCTTCGCGGATCGCAAAGCGCAGGCCTTCTTCCATCGCGATCGGCGCGATCAACTTGACCGTGATCGACACATTGTCACCCGGCATCACCATTTCCTTGTCCTTGGGCAACTCGATCGAGCCGGTCACGTCCGTCGTGCGGAAGTAGAACTGCGGCCGGTAGTTGTTGAAGAACGGCGTGTGGCGCCCGCCCTCATCCTTGCTCAGCACGTACACTTCCGCCGTGAAGTGCGTGTGCGGCGTGATCGTGCCCGGCTTGGCCAGCACTTGACCACGCTCCACATCCTCGCGCTTAGTGCCACGCAGCAGAATACCCACGTTGTCCCCGGCCTGGCCCTGGTCCAACAGCTTGCGGAACATCTCCACGCCCGTGCACGTCGTCTTCGTCGTGTCACGGATGCCCACAATCTCGATTTCCTCGCCGACCTTGATCACCCCGCGCTCCACGCGCCCGGTGACCACCGTGCCACGACCCGAGATTGAGAACACGTCTTCCACCGGCATCAGGAACGTGCCATCCACCGCACGCTCGGGCGTCGGAATGTACGTGTCCAGCGCATCGGCCAGACTCAGGATCGCCGCCTCGCCCAACTCGCCCTTATCCCCTTCCAGCGCCAGCTTCGCCGAGCCCTTGATGATCGGCGTGTCGTCGCCCGGGAACTCGTACTTGGACAGCAGCTCGCGCACTTCCATTTCCACCAGCTCGAGCAGCTCTGCGTCGTCCACCATGTCGCACTTATTCAGGAACACGATGATGTACGGCACGCCCACCTGACGCGCCAGCAGAATGTGCTCACGCGTTTGCGGCATCGGGCCGTCTGCGGCCGACACCACCAAGATTGCGCCGTCCATCTGCGCCGCACCCGTGATCATGTTCTTCACGTAGTCCGCGTGACCCGGGCAGTCCACGTGCGCATAGTGACGCTGCTCTGTCTCGTACTCGATGTGCGCCGTGTTGATCGTGATGCCACGGGCCTTCTCTTCCGGCGCCGCGTCAATCTCGTCGTACTTCTTCGCTTCGCCGCCAAACTTCGACGACAGCACCGTCGCAATCGCCGCCGTCAGCGTGGTCTTGCCATGGTCAACGTGACCGATCGTGCCCACGTTCACGTGCGGCTTGGTCCGTTCAAACTTGCCTTTGGCCATATTCGACTCCTAACAGGAATTTGGTCCGTTGCGCCGCGCGCAAACGCATCACCGACACTTGCTGGTGCCCATGGGCAGGATCGAACTGCCGACCTCTCCCTTACCAAGGGAGTGCTCTACCACTGAGCCACATGGGCGAACATCTGAAACGCTGGAGCGGGTGAAGGGAATCGAACCCTCGTCGTAAGCTTGGAAGGCTTCTGCTCTACCATTGAGCTACACCCGCGAGGTGCTTCCACCCAGTACCGCTGCCGTAAAATTCTGGTGGAGGAGGTTGGATTCGAACCAACGTAGGCGTAAGCCAACAGATTTACAGTCTGCCCCCTTTAGCCACTCGGGCACCCCTCCGCAGAGAACTGACGATTATCGGCTAATTAGTTGCAAGTGTCAACTGCCCTGCACCCACCCGCCGACCTGGTACTTGGTGACCGTCAGTCGTTCGCCTTCCGGCAAGATAGCAATTGTCAACTACGCGGGTGCCGAAGGCAAGCGATATGCGTATCGCCGACGGTTACCGGTGTTCCGGTGCAGCGAATTCGCCGTGTCGGAGCACCGGTTTGAGGCGCGACTCATTGAAGAGCCGGTGCGGCCGTCGCGCGCGTACCCGTTAGCACCAGAGCGGCCTGACGTGAGGCATCGGTGGCCATCACCAGCAGCTTGCCACTGTCCAGCACCGCCGCGCCCGCATACACTGTGCCGGGTGTCGCGCAAGGCGCGGGCCCGGCCGTGACCGTCACGTCGTACAGGTTGCCCACCGTGCGCGGCTGAAACATACCCGTCAGCGTGCACGCATTGGCCGTCCGGGCGTTCAGCGTGCCGCCCGCATCGATCTGCAACGTGACACCCTGATCGTCCACCAGCGTTTGCGCGACCCCGTCACTGTACGTTCCAGCTAACGCCGCGAGCGTCGGCTGCCGCTCGTACAGCCCTTGGTAGGTTGAGCCGAACTCCACCCCCACCGTACCCGACGCATTCGTGCTGCGGCCGCACAGGCAGTCCTTGTACACATAATTTGCGTCTACCCGTTCCGCGTCGCTCGTGCGCTGCGCGAAGTCATAGCGGATCGCGTCCGTCGAGGTGAACGTGCCGCTGGCCTGCGTGCCGCTCGTCGTACTGGTGCCGCTGACAAAGCCGCCCAATCCCGGCGTGCCGCGGTCGTAGGCAATCCAGAACACGCCGTCATCCCGAACGATACCCACCTCTCGCTGACCCGGCGTCGTCATGCCCACGTAGTATCCTTGCGCAAGGCTCACTACGGGCCGATTGCCGTCATTACCCGGACGGCTGCCCGTATGCCCGCCATTCGGACCGCTTCCGGCATTGGCGCTCCTATTGGCTGCTGAAGGTGAAACCTCTGTCAGCCCGCTGTTACATCCTGTTAGGATTCCAACAGTAATGGCCGCAATCGCAATCGACACCGCCTTCATTTTTTCATCTCCTTTTCGTTGAGCCGGATTTACGTTATCCGATACAGATCGTTGCTTAACCGCCTTCGCAGCCTCGGTCTGCTAACGCACAAAGATTGGGAGGCCCAGTGGGGGACAGTGCGACAACGGCTGCGGTATAGGGCTCATAGGCTTGTCTGATAAGGCACTTGCCGCGACGGATGGGAATGCATACGGATCTCGACGCTCACACCGAATTCGTTTATTAAATGTCGCCTTCGCATCGTCTCTACGAGTATTCTGCGACAGAATGGAGATGTCCAGACAGGGGCGAGTGCCATGGATGATCGACCTAGCGTCGGGCCGCATTGACTCAGGTTTTTTGCTACCGAGCGGAGCCTGTTGCCTCATGTAATTTGTTACCCGTCAGAATGCTGGCGGGGACGACTGATGACGAGGCGGCTGCAAGACAACGGGCATCGAGCTGGCACGCTCTCGTGCGTATAAGAAGAATGACCAGGCGTGGGTCGAACAAAAGAATGGATCAGTCGTGCGCCGCCTCGTCGGGTATGGCCGGTTACGCGGACTTGAAGCGACGCAAACCCTTGCTTGCCTTTACGAAGTGTCACGTTTGTACATTAACTTCTTTCAGCCTTCATTTAAGCTGAAATCGAAGACACGTCATGGCGCGAGGGTCATGAAGCGGTATGAAGCGCCGTTGACGCCGCTCGAGCACGTGCTGCGCTCAGTTTCGAGCGCTCGACCCACTGGAGCTGTTGAGCCGCATGCGCGAAGCGCAACAGCGCGTCGCACAATGTAGTGAATCCGGCTTGGCGCCGACGCAGGCAAGCACACCTGCTCGCGTTCCTCTCGCGGATTTCTGGCGAGTCTTGGCACAGCGTGGCAGGACGGCGAGGTAAGAGCGACGCATCAGCGAAAGGCGCGCGTGCCTCACACTTGGCGCAGCCGAGAAGATCATTCGAGCATACGTGGCCGACGATACAGCAATGGCTGGAAACTGAGCCCGGCATCACGGCCAAGAAGCTACATGAGCGTCTCGTCGCCATGGCGCCGGCGATGTATTCCGGCGCGCAGCTGCGCACTGTGCAGCGCCGCGTGAAGGCATGGCGATCGAACCGCGCCAGAGAACTGGTAGCCAGAATACTGGGTGATGCCGACGCGATGAAGGCTGGCGCTGCTATGCAGCACCAGCCTTCATCGAAAAAGACCGGAGAGTGACAATTACCCGAGAGTAACATCATCCCATGAGGCAACACGCCGGCCAAGATGATTGTCGCTGTCCAGCGTGAAACATCGAGCAGCAGCGGACGCTCCTGCCGCTTTTCATGAAATTGGTTTAAAGGAACTTTGCTAAAAACCCCGTCGGCCTCTGAGGAAGAGGGCAAGTCAAATTTGCCAAGTTTCTTCTAGGCAGGCAGCGCGAGGCCGCTACAGCCAAGCGTGCCACCCGTTCAGCGCTGCGAAATGCCGCCTCGTAGCCACTAGGACGGCATAATCAAGCACATCATCCAGTAAAAATGAGATTTGGTGGCTAGCTTACCGGAGCATAATCTGGGCTTTTAATGCAGTCGTAAAGTCTGTCGCTGCTTGGCTCATCGGATTAGGAGGAATCGGTTTCCAGTCGTTGCCGTCCCACACGCTCCAGGAGTGATTTTGTTCCAGCCTTTCAGCACCCGGTTTGAGGTTCCCGTCCTCCCCGATATCAATCCTAGTCGGGTTGACGCCTTGCATTGAGTTGATGCCGTCCATATCCGTTCCTCATAAGCAGTTGAAAAAACGCGCCGCATCGTAAACACGTTGCGCGTTATCCAGTGTGCCGATGGCACGGCAAAGCCAGATGCGTTTTGCGAAATGAACCCGCGCCATACGAAGCACGTCATCTCATCTCGTTTCTCGGCACAGGAACTAGCACGCATCGCACCGCGGGGCCCGCACTGGGCCCGAGCGGGTTGCATCACGCGGTGCACGGCACCATTGCAGTGCTGTGCACGAGCAGGCGTACTCAGCGGTGGGCCGCACAGCACAACGCCCGCTTCGGGGGGGAAGCGGGCGTTGGGGGGGCAAGGGGGGAGCCTGACGATTACCTACTTTCACACGGGCAATCCGCACTATCATCGGCGTGGAGTCGTTTCACGGTCCTGTTCGGGATGGGCAGGGGTGGGACCGACTCGCTATGGTCATCAGGCAAAAGGGGGAGCTGTCGCGCGGCGGGGCGCGCCAGCGAATCTGGAACAAGAAGCAGCCGGTAGGATTATGTCGTCGAGGACGGCACAACGGTAAAACGGACCAGTTATAGGATCAAGCCTTACGGGCCATTAGTATCGGTTAGCTGAGCGCATTACTGCGCGTACACACCCGACCTATCAACGTCCTGGTCTTGAACGACCCTTCAAGGGGATCGCGTCCCCGGGGAAGTCTCATCTTGAGGCGAGTTTCCCGCTTAGATGCTTTCAGCGGTTATCTCTTCCGAACATAGCTACCCGGCGATGCCACTGGCGTGACAACCGGTACACCAGAGGTTCGTCCACTCCGGTCCTCTCGTACTAGGAGCAGGCCCCCTCAAACTTCCAACGCCCACGGCAGATAGGGACCAAACTGTCTCACGACGTTTTAAACCCAGCTCACGTACCTCTTTAAATGGCGAACAGCCATACCCTTGGGACCGGCTACAGCCCCAGGATGAGATGAGCCGACATCGAGGTGCCAAACACCGCCGTCGATATGAACTCTTGGGCGGTATCAGCCTGTTATCCCCAGAGTACCTTTTATCCGTTGAGCGATGGCCCTTCCATACAGAACCACCGGATCACTATGACCTGCTTTCGCACCTGCTCGACTTGTCGGTCTCGCAGTTAAGCACGCTTATGCCATTGCACTATCAGCACGATTTCCGACCGTACCTAGCGTACCTTCGTACTCCTCCGTTACGCTTTGGGAGGAGACCGCCCCAGTCAAACTGCCTACCATGCACGGTCCCCGTGCCCGATTCAGGGCACTAGGTTAGAACCTCAAACAAACCAGGGTGGTATTTCAAGGACGGCTCCACGCAAACTAGCGTTCGCGCTTCTAAGCCTCCCACCTATCCTACACAGATCGGTTCAAAGTCCAATGCAAAGCTACAGTAAAGGTTCATGGGGTCTTTCCGTCTAGCCGCGGGTAGATTGCATCATCACAAACACTTCAACTTCGCTGAGTCTCGGGAGGAGACAGTGTGGCCATCGTTACGCCATTCGTGCAGGTCGGAACTTACCCGACAAGGAATTTCGCTACCTTAGGACCGTTATAGTTACGGCCGCCGTTTACCGGGACTTCAATCAAGGGCTTGCACCCCATCATTTAATCTTCCGGCACCGGGCAGGCGTCACACCCTATACGTCCACTTTCGTGTTTGCAGAGTGCTGTGTTTTTATTAAACAGTCGCAGCCACCAGTTTATTGCAACCCCTTCACCCTTCTGGCGCGAGCCAGTCAAGCTAGCAGGGCGTACCTTATCCCGAAGTTACGGTACCAATTTGCCGAGTTCCTTCTCCCGAGTTCTCTCAAGCGCCTTAGAATACTCATCTCGCCCACCTGTGTCGGTTTGCGGTACGGTCTCGTTAGACTGAAGCTTAGAGGCTTTTCTTGGGACCCCTTCCGATTGCTTCGCAGCTTAACGCCGCTCGCCCCACACCCTTGAATTGCGCGCCCGGATTTGCCAAAGCGCCTTCTCCAATGCAGGGACCGGGATTTCCGACACCCGGACAACCTTCCGCGATCCGTCCCCCCATCGCATCTAACGACGGTGCAGGAATATTAACCTGCTTCCCATCAGCTACGCATTTCTGCCTCGCCTTAGGGGCCGACTCACCCTACGCCGATGAACGTTGCGTAGGAAACCTTGGGCTTACGGCGAGGGGGCCTTTCACCCCCTTTATCGCTACTCATGTCAGCATTCGCACTTCCGATACCTCCAGCACACTTCTCAATGCACCTTCGCAGGCTTACGGAACGCTCTCCTACCATGCGCACTTAGCGTGCGCATCCGCAGCTTCGGTAACTGGCTTAGCCCCGTTACATCTTCCGCGCAGGACGACTCGATCAGTGAGCTATTACGCTTTCTTTAAAGGGTGGCTGCTTCTAAGCCAACCTCCTGACTGTTTTCGCCTTCCCACTTCGTTTCCCACTTAGCCAATTTTAGGGACCTTAGCTGGCGGTCTGGGTTGTTTCCCTCTTGACGTCGGACGTTAGCACCCGGCGTCTGTCTCCCGTGATTGCACTCTTCGGTATTCGGAGTTTGCTATGGCGAGGTAATCCGCAATGGACCCCCCAACCATGACAGTGCTCTACCCCCGAAGGTGAGACACGAGGCACTACCTAAATAGTTTTCGGAGAGAACCAGCTATTTCCAAGTTTGTTTAGCCTTTCACCCCTATCCACAGCTCATCCCCTAACTTTTCAACGTTAGTGGGTTCGGTCCTCCAGTACGTGTTACCGCACCTTCAACCTGGCCATGGATAGATCACTTGGTTTCGGGTCTACGCCCAGCAACTGTTCGCCCTATTCGGACTCGCTTTCGCTACGCCTGCCCTATCCGGTTAAGCTCGCTACTGAACGTAAGTCGCTGACCCATTATACAAAAGGTACGCCGTCACCCCTTGCGAGGCTCCGACTGTTTGTATGCATGCGGTTTCAGGATCTATTTCACTCCCCTCCCGGGGTTCTTTTCGCCTTTCCCTCACGGTACTGGTTCACTATCGGTCGATCACGAGTATTTAGCCTTGGAGGATGGTCCCCCCATCTTCAGACAGGATTTCACGTGTCCCGCCCTACTTGTCGTACCCCTAGTTCCACATCTGAGTTTTCGCCTACAGGGCTATCACCTGCTACGGCCGCCCTTTCCAGAGCGTTCGGCTAACTTAGAGGCTAAATGGTACAGGCTGATCCCATTTCGCTCGCCACTACTTTGGGAATCTCGGTTGATTTCTCTTCCTGCGGCTACTTAGATGTTTCAGTTCGCCGCGTTCGCTTCACATGACCTATGGATTCAGTCACGGATGACCCATACGGGCCGGGTTGCCCCATTCGGACATCTGCGGATCAAAGCTCGTTTGCCAGCTCCCCGCAGCTTTTCGCAGGCTACCGCGTCCTTCTTCGCCTGTGATCGCCAAGGCATCCACCACATGCACTTGTTCGCTTGACCCTATAACAAGTCCGTCTTGCAACGCACCGGCTATAGGTTGAGTTTTCGCGTTGTGCCGTATCTTCCAAGCGTCTTTTCAGATCACTCAAAACAATACTTTCAATCACTACCCGTCTATCTTCTGCGCCCATCTCAAGACGCGTCCAATAGACATTACTGCTTCTTTTTCCAGATTGTTAAAGAACGTCACAGCCATACCGCACTGCTTGACCCACGGGTCAATCGCCAACACTCCGTTTGGGAGCGCTCGCGATTGAGCAGTGGTGGAGGCAGACGGGATCGAACCGACGACCCCCTGCTTGCAAAGCAGGTGCTCTCCCAGCTGAGCTATGCCCCCCTTGGGTTCGGGCCGCGCTGCGCGCAGCGCTCGTGGCGCACACCAGACTCGCGTGGTGGGTCTGGTTGGATTCGAACCAACGACCCCCGCCTTATCAAGACGGTGCTCTAACCGACTGAGCTACAGACCCTTCGTCTGTCCCTGTGACTTTCACAGCCGATAAGCGTGAGTACTTGAAGCGCAGACTTCTTGCTCCAGAAAGGAGGTGATCCAGCCGCACCTTCCGATACGGCTACCTTGTTACGACTTCACCCCAGTCATGAATCCTACCGTGGTGACCGTCCTCCTTGCGGTTAGACTAGCCACTTCTGGTAAAACCCACTCCCATGGTGTGACGGGCGGTGTGTACAAGACCCGGGAACGTATTCACCGCGACATGCTGATCCGCGATTACTAGCGATTCCAGCTTCATGCAGTCGAGTTGCAGACTGCAATCCGGACTACGATCGGTTTTTTGGGATTAGCTCCCCCTCGCGGGTTGGCAACCCTCTGTTCCGACCATTGTATGACGTGTGAAGCCCTACCCATAAGGGCCATGAGGACTTGACGTCATCCCCACCTTCCTCCGGTTTGTCACCGGCAGTCTCCCTAGAGTGCTCTTGCGTAGCAACTAAGGACAAGGGTTGCGCTCGTTGCGGGACTTAACCCAACATCTCACGACACGAGCTGACGACAGCCATGCAGCACCTGTGCGCCGGTTCTCTTTCGAGCACCCCCACCTCTCAGCAGGGTTCCGACCATGTCAAGGGTAGGTAAGGTTTTTCGCGTTGCATCGAATTAATCCACATCATCCACCGCTTGTGCGGGTCCCCGTCAATTCCTTTGAGTTTTAATCTTGCGACCGTACTCCCCAGGCGGTCAACTTCACGCGTTAGCTACGTTACTAAGGAAATGAATCCCCAACAACTAGTTGACATCGTTTAGGGCGTGGACTACCAGGGTATCTAATCCTGTTTGCTCCCCACGCTTTCGTGCATGAGCGTCAGTATTGGCCCAGGAGGCTGCCTTCGCCATCGGTATTCCTCCACATCTCTACGCATTTCACTGCTACACGTGGAATTCTACCTCCCTCTGCCATACTCTAGCCTGCCAGTCACCAATGCAGTTCCCAGGTTGAGCCCGGGGATTTCACATCGGTCTTAGCAAACCGCCTGCGCACGCTTTACGCCCAGTAATTCCGATTAACGCTCGCACCCTACGTATTACCGCGGCTGCTGGCACGTAGTTAGCCGGTGCTTATTCTTCCGGTACCGTCATCCAACCTAGTTATTCGCCAGGCCGTTTTCTTTCCGGACAAAAGTGCTTTACAACCCGAAGGCCTTCTTCACACACGCGGCATTGCTGGATCAGGGTTGCCCCCATTGTCCAAAATTCCCCACTGCTGCCTCCCGTAGGAGTCTGGGCCGTGTCTCAGTCCCAGTGTGGCTGGTCGTCCTCTCAGACCAGCTACAGATCGTCGCCTTGGTAGGCCTTTACCCTACCAACTAGCTAATCTGCCATCGGCCGCCCCTTGAGCGCGAGGCCCTTGCAGGTCCCCCGCTTTCCTCCTCAGAGCGTATGCGGTATTAATCCGGCTTTCGCCGGGCTATCCCCCACTCTAGGACACGTTCCGATGTCTTACTCACCCGTTCGCCACTCGCCGCCAGGCCGAAGCCCGCGCTGCCGTCCGACTTGCATGTGTAAGGCATGCCGCCAGCGTTCAATCTGAGCCAGGATCAAACTCTTCAGTTCAAACCTGTTACTTGTTCGGGCCCCAAAGGACCCTGTCGCTCAACTCAAAACGTTGACAGGTTTCGATTCTCTCAAAACCTACCTTCATTTCGTATGAGACTTAATGATTCTTTCGCATCGCCCCACCCGGCTTTTACCACCCGGGCGCAGCACGCCTGCACCATCAAGTACCCACACTTATCGGCTGTTACTTGTTAAAGAGCATCGCAACCGCTTCGCCTCAACCTAGCCGGCCTCGGCCCCCGCATCGCGTCGCTGCATCAGCAGCAGAGAAACGAGATTATGAACACAATCTTGCGAAGCGTCAACAACTTTTTTACCACCCCGGTGCGATGCTGATCGCCTCACACCCCGTTGCCCACCCCGCCCGCTGCGTTTGCTCCTTCAGCGGCCCCGCTACTGCCTGCAGCGAGGGTGCGAATCATAGGCCAATAGCACGCTCACCACAAGAGCTAGCAAATATTTTTTCAACGCAAGCCTTGCCGCCAACTCGGCCGGCCACCGGCATAACGCGCCGCCTAACCGGCAGCGGGTTCACAAGATAAAAAGCTATTAACCGACCGGTCGGTAGGTTTATACTGCGTAGAGAATCCTGATGGAGACTCCCCATGTATACGCAATCGCTCGACCTACCGGGCAACACCGCGCTGGCCGACAGCCCCGTTGCCAGCATAGATCAGCAGCGTTTTGACGCGCGCATCGCCGCGGACGACAAGATCGAGCCGCAGGACTGGATGCCCGATGCCTATCGCAAGACGTTAGTGCGGCAAATCTCGCAGCACGCGCACTCCGAAATCGTCGGCATGCTGCCCGAAGGCAACTGGATCAGTCGCGCGCCGAGCTTGAAACGCAAGGCGATCCTGTTAGCTAAGGTGCAGGACGAGGGCGGGCATGGGCTGTACCTGTACAGCGCCGCGGAAACGCTGGGCGTGTCGCGCGATCAGATGCTCGATGCGCTGCACAGCGGCCGTGCAAAGTATTCGAGCATTTTTAACTATCCCACGCCGAGTTGGGCCGACGTCGGCGTGATCGGGTGGCTAGTCGATGGCGCTGCGATCATGAACCAGATCCCGTTGTGCCGCTGCACGTATGGCCCTTATGCGCGCGCGATGATCCGCATCTGCAAGGAAGAGTCGTTCCACCAACGCCAAGGCTTCGATGCGTTGCTGGTCATGATGCAGGGTACCGCAGCACAGCGCGAGATGGTGCAACAGGCCGTGAACCGCTGGTGGTGGCCAGTGCTCATGATGTTCGGTCCGAGCGACAAAGACTCGGTGCACAGCAACCAGTCCGCCAAATGGGGTATCAAGCGCATATCGAACGACGACCTTCGGCAAAAATTTGTCGACGCGACCGTCGAGCAGGCCAAGGTCCTCGGCGTCACGCTGCCCGATCCGGATTTGAAGTGGAATGAGGCGCGCGGCCACTACGACTACGGCACAGTGGACTGGGAAGAATTTTGGCGCGTGGTCAACGGCGACGGCCCCTGCAACCGCGAGCGGCTGGCCACGCGCGTGAAGGCGCATGAGGACGGCGCCTGGGTACGCGAGGCGGCGCTAGCGTACGAGGCCAAGCAGGCTCGGCGCAACAAACAGAAAGCGGCGTAGTGGTGCGCCAGCAAGGATCGAGGAGGAACCCATGAGCAAAGAATGGCCGATTTGGGAAGTATTTGTACGCAGCAAACAGGGGTTGGACCACAAACATTGTGGCAGCCTGCATGCGGCGGACGCACAAATGGCGCTGCGCATGGCGCGTGACGTCTATACGCGCCGGCAAGAAGGTGTGAGCATCTGGGTCGTACCAGCCGCGGCGATTACCGCATCGGCGCCCGAAGAAAAGTCCGAACTGTTCGATCCGGCCGGCGACAAGATATACCGCCATCCGACCTTCTACCAGTTACCGGACAAAGTCAACCACATGTAAAGTCAGGACGGACCACGCCCATGCCAACGCAACACCATCTGGCGTATGTGCTGCGCCTCGCGGACAACGCCTTGATTCTCGGCCAGCGCAATGCTGAATGGACCGGGCATGGCCCGGTCCTCGAAGAGGACATCGCGCTGGCCAATATCAGCCTGGACTTGATCGGCCAGGCCCGGCTGCTCTATACGCACGCCGGCTCACTGGAGGCCGCGCTCACTGGTCAAGCGCGCGATGAAGACGACTACGCATTCTTCCGTGAGGAGCGCGAGTTCCGCAATTACACGATGCTCGAGCTGCCGCACGCCGGCCCGTATGGCGGCACTGTACGCCCCGACCGGGACTATGCGGTAACGATCGTGCGCCATTTTCTGTATTCGACGCTGATGCTGCTCGTCTGGAATGCGCTGCTGCACTCAAGCGATGCCGAGTTGGCCGCGATCGCCGCCAAATCGCTCAAGGAAACGCGATACCACGTGCACCACGCGCGCGACTGGCTGGTACGGCTTGGCGACGGCACAGACGAATCACATCGCCGCACACAGGCCGCAGTCGACTTCCTGATGCCGTACACGAGCGAGTTCTTCTCCGGTGACGAACTCGAGCAGTCCATCGCGGCACAGGGCATCGGCCCGCGGAACGCAACGCTGCAGCCAGACTGGTCGGCGCATGTCCGGGCGGCGCTCAACGAAGCCACGCTTGCGTGGCCGACCATGGGTCAATATGTGACGACAGGCAAGCTGGGCGAGCACTCCGAGCACATGGGCTATCTGCTGGCGGAAATGCAGAGTCTGGCCCGCCAGCATCCCGGCGCCCGCTGGTAGGACGGTGCGGGCCACTCTCGGCCCCATTCCGGCATTCGCGCCGGCTTCCAAATTCGACAGAGAAACGCATGCCAGACAGTTCGACCGACACTTCACCCGTTGCCCGCGCGTGGGCGGCGCTGGACGCGGTACCCGACCCGGAAATCCCGGTCGTGTCGATCCGCGAACTCGGCATTCTTCGCGACGTGCGACAGGCACCGGACGGCGTCATTGAAGCGGTGATCACGCCAACCTACTCGGGTTGTCCGGCAATGGCGCAGATCGCCGAGGACATCGGCGCGGCGCTGGATGGCGTGGGGCTCGCGCCGCACCGTGTCATCAGCGTGCTCGCGCCTGCATGGACCACCGACTGGATCACCGAGGGCGCGCGCGAAAAGCTGCGCCGCTACGGGATCGCACCGCCGTCACGGACTTGCGCGACGCAGGGAACGCAAGCGCAGCAGCCGGTCAGGATCGTGTCGCGCGACGAACGCGAGCAAGCGCAACAGCCCGCCTGCCCGCACTGCGGCTCGCCGAACACCGAGCGGCTGTCGCAGTTCGGCTCGACCGCGTGTAAGGCGCTATACCGCTGTATTACCTGCCGTGAACCTTTCGATTACTTCAAACCGTATTAATATGGCCACTGTGCAATTTCATCCGCTGCGCATCCGCGAAGTGCGCGCCGAAACGCCGGACGCAGTCTCGGTCGCTTTCGAGGTTCCTGTCGAACTGCGCGATGCGTACCGGTTCACGCAAGGGCAGTTCGTCACGCTCAAGGCCCATATCAACGGTGAGGAAACGCGCCGCTCGTATTCGATCTGCGTCGGCGTCACCGACTACGAGCGGGACGGCGAATTGCGCATCGGCATCAAACGGGTGCGCGGCGGCCGCTTCTCGAACTTTGCGTTCGACACACTGCAACCGGGACACACAATCGATGTGATGACGCCCGATGGTCGCTTTTTCACACACTTAAATGCCGATCACGACAAACAGTATCTCGCGTTCGCGGGAGGCTCGGGCATCACACCGGTGTTGGCCATTATCAAGACGACCTTGGATGTCGAGCCGCGCAGCACTTTTACGCTGATCTACGGCAATCGCAGCGTCGACGCAATCATGTTCGCCGAGGAATTGGAAGACCTGAAAAACCGGTACATGAACCGGCTGATCCTGTATCACGTGCTGTCGGACGATGTGCAGGATGTCGAGCTGTTCAATGGCGTGCTGGACCGGGCCAAGTGCGACGCCTTCCTGCAATCGCTGGTGCCGGCCGAATCGATCGACGAAGCCTTCATCTGCGGACCAGCGCCGATGATGGATGCCGCCGAGGACGCATTGAAAGCCGCCGGGGTGCCGCAACAGCGCATCCATGTGGAGCGCTTTGGCACGCCGCTGCCGCAAGCCGGCGTACCACCGGTCGAAATAACCGAACACACTCCTGCGGCGGACCTGGAAATCATGCTCGACGGCAAGCGCCGCAAGCTGCGCCTGCCCTATGAAGGCGTGAGCTTGCTCGATGTTGGATTGCGCGCGGGGCTCGCGCTGCCGTACGCGTGCAAGGGCGGCGTATGCTGCACGTGCCGCGCCAAGGTGATCGAGGGAGAAGTCCGGATGGAGAAGAACTACACGCTCGAGCCCCAAGAAGTGGATGCCGGCTTTGTCCTCACCTGCCAATGCCACCCGGTCAGCGAACGCGTGGTAGTCAGCTACGACGAACGCTGAGCCGGCACTGCGCTGTCGGCCGTTCTCATTCGCTGCGTCGCCGGCCACGATCCGGAACGATCGCTTACACTAGCGCCTGTTCACATATAGCCTGGCTCGCGCAGCGCACTGGCGGCATGCCGGGAACCGCGCAGCGCGGGCCCGCTTACCGCGTAAGCGGGCGACTTCTATGACAACAATCCATATTACCAACGGGGATGTGGCGGCCGCCTCGCTTCGTGCAGCGCTGGCCAGTACACAACGCAACGAGGAGGTCCTTGCGTTGCGTGACGATCTTGCATTTGGCCCGATCCGCGCTGTCGACAGCGACGTGCATGAACGCGCGGCGTTCTGGCAGCAAGTCCTCGACGAACGGGACCGGGATGTCGTGTCCGAACTGAACGAGCAGAACGCCACGTTGGAACGTCTCGTCGGATCAGCAGCGACGAATATCGTCGTCTGGCACGCGCAAAGCGCGTCGGACCAACTGATGCTGCGTCGGGTTGCATGGTATCTGCGCACCCAACCGCAACGGCTCAATGAAGTGGCCCTTGGCACACGCGAGTTGCCACGCGAGACCGCGCCGCGTGCCGACGGCGCGAGCACAATCGGCATGTTCGGCGCCGACGCGCTGGCCGCGCGCATCCGGAAGGCCGCGCCGATTTCGGTGTTGCGCATCGGGCGGCTTGCGCTGGAGTGGCAGGACGTGCGGCGGCTCAATGGCGACGTGCGATGCTGGCGCGAGAACCGCTTCGTGACCGGCACCTATGCGCCGATCGACGACGCATGGTTACAGCATACCGATGATCGATGGCAAATGGCGACCAACGTTGCCGCCCAGGTCATGAAGGTCGACTTCGGTGTCTGCGTGACCGATGCGATCGCGTTGTGGCGGTGCAGGGAACTGGTCACGGCCGGCCGCCTCGCGCTCAGCGGCGAGGCGCGTCAACAGTGGCGTGATGTGCAAGTGCGGCGGCCGTAGGCCGGCGACGTGTATGTCACGCTAACCGGACAGATCCTCAACCGAATTGCCCCATGGCCCGCACCCGAGCTCCTGATCACGAAAGCCAGCGCGAGCAGATCTTGAATCTGGCCGCCGAGAAATTCGCGCAGACCAGCTACCCGAGCACGTCGATGGCGGAACTGGCCGCGGCCAGCGGCACGTCGAAAGCGCGCCTGTACCATTATTACGAGAGCAAGGAGGCCATTTTGTTCGATTTGCTGGACCGGTACACGAAGCGACTAATGCTGATCATCGCCGAGGTCGAGGGCGCCAGTCAGCGACGGGAACTGAACGAGCAGCAAACCTTCGCGGAGTTAATCCGCGCTTTCCTCGCTGAGTACGAAACGTCGCACACGCGACATGTCGCGCTGCTCAACGACGTCAAGTATCTGGTGCAAACGCAGCGCGAAATCATCCTGGACCGGCAACGCGACATCGTTGCCGCGTTTGCACGCCAGCTGGCTCGCGCCTATCCGCGGCGCGTGACCAAGTCCAACCAAATGGCGCTCACCATGATGGTGTTCGGCATGATCAACTGGACCTTCACGTGGCTCAAGCCGAGCGGCACGATGACCTACGCGAACTTCGCAAACGAGGTCGTCGCCGTGCTCGAACGCGGACTGGTCGCGCCGCCGGACGTTGCAGCAATCGTGCCCTAGCTGTGACAATCCGCCCCGCGTTGGGGCTCAATAGCACCCACAACGCCTGTCATAAGGCGTTTTTACGCTACTTGATGGCGGTTTTAGAACATCCATTCCAATCCAACTCAGGGTTTTCCCGGAGAAATTTAGGGTTTTCCTGTAAAATGCATATTGCAGTGCATCAGAAACTGATGCGAGCTGGGCAGGCGGTAAGCCCGCCGCCCGCAGGAGAACCCGATGAAAGCGTTGAACTCGGCCCCTGGTCCGATAACGGTGCATGATTTGCGCCGCGCCTCGCCAAAAGCGGCGCTCGTGCGTGAATTGTCGCCACGCGATCGCGTACGGCTGCACGCACACTTCCTGTCGCTGAGCGATGACGATCGGCTGCTGCGGTTTGGGCAACGGGTTCCCGACCATCTGATCGAACACTACGTCGAGGGCATCGACTTTTCCCGCGATACGGTGTTCGGCGTCTTCGACGACAACCTCGAGTTGGTTGGTGTCGGTCATCTTGCCTATCTGCCTGACAACGGCGACAAGCGTACCGCGGAGTTCGGCGTGTCGGTACTTGAGCGCGCCCGTGGCCGCGGCATCGGCACGCAACTGTTTGAGCGCGCCGCGATGCGTGGCCGGAATACCCGCGTGACGACGCTGTATATGCATTGCCTGTCGCGCAATTTGACGATGATGCACATCGCGAGGAAGGCCGGCATGAAAATCGAATACGCGCACGGGGAAGCCGACGCATACCTGACGCTGCTGCCAGCGGATCCATCCAGCATCATGGCCGAACTGCTGCAAGAACAGGCTGCGATGTTCGACTACGCGATGAAGCGCCAGGCGCGGCGCGCGTCCCAGCTATTCGATATTTTCCGCATGGTGCCTGCCGGGCTGGCCGCTTGATACCCTCACGCCTCACTGATGGTGTGAGGCTGGACGCGTCAAACCATCGCTGCAGATAGTCTATGTCGCCGGTCATCGCATAGCACGCTACGACCTCTGGCCACGATCCGACCGCGGCACGGAAGGCTGCCGTCAGCGTCGCAGCGCTTAGCCGGCGCGGCGCACACCCTCAGTGGGTGCGTCCGCACGCGGATCATCGTCTGTCCCGCCTCCCAACCCGCCCCACTTTCCCAGCCGCACATTCACTTACGCCAGCAAGCCAGTCCCACTGCGCCGGGACCGAGCAACGCAACGTATCCGCGTATTCCCCCCACGCCTCCAGCCGGCACTGTCGCTGGCCTATTGCCAGGCAGGAGCGCATCCTACCGCTGCGCATGTGGGGGATTGACCCAAGTGCGAATATTTTGGGCAACGACAAAAATAACGCACTGAGTCCACGTGTCCACAAGACACCACGACTCTTTTGAAGCTTTGGTGATCTCAAGCTCTAATCGGAGGAAGGCAAACCGGAGCTGTGGACCGCCATGAAATGCGTGACCGATGTCGTCGAGTCCTCCGCCTCCGTCGATGTGGATCCCGAACGCGTACGCATCGTCCTGCCCGAGGTTTTCACGATGCCGGACGGCGGACTCAATATCCGCTGGCCTGATCTGCCGCTGATTCAAGAGGCGCGCGTCACCGGCTGGGGGTACCGAGTGGACGGTGGCCTGACGGCAAACGGCTCAGACGACGTTAGCCCACCGGGGCACGGGGCCGCCGCATAGGCGCCGGGCTCAACGGCCGACGACCGAAAAGGGGTGCAAAACCGCCCCCCCCCGGATGAATGCTTGAATGCGCTCGGCCGACACGCCCGATGGCTCGAGTACGCGCCGGCTCGGGACACGCGCCGGTCCCAGCCGCGGCCGCATCGCGCTCGCCAGCGCGAGCGGTCCGAACCCGCAACTGCGCAACTGGCTACGGCAGCCGGCAGGGACAACCGACTGCAACGATGAGGCGCCGCTCAGCCAACGCGTGCGTTGGCCGATGCCACCGCAGTCATGTTGATGATGCGGCGCACGGTGGACGCCGGCGTCAGAATGTGCACAGCCTTTGCTGTACCAAGCAAGAATGGCCCGACCGTTACGCCCTCCCCGCCAATCATCTTCAGCAGGTTGTACGTAATGTTGGCCGCCTCGACGTTCGGCATAATCAGTAGATTCGCCTCTCCGCTGAGCGTGGTGCCGGGCATCGCCTGCTTGCGGATTACTTCGGACAGCGCCGCATCGCCGTGCATTTCGCCGTCGACCTCTAAGTGCGCGGCACGCTCGGCAATCAACGCACGAGCCTGCGCCATACGCTGCGAGGAAGCCGTCGGCACGCTGCCGAAATTTGAGTTCGACAATAATGCGATCTTCGGCACGATGCCGAATTTCTCGACCTCGCGCGCCGCCAGGATCGCCATGTCGGCAAGCTGCTCCGCGCTCGGCACTTCGTTCACGTAGGTATCGCAAATGAACAAGTTACGGCCAGGCAACATCAGCAGGTTCATCGCCGCATAGTGCTGCGCGTCGCTGGCGCGGCCCAGCACCTGATCAATGTACTTTAGATGGCTATGGAACGATTCGATCAAGCCGCACACCATGCCGTCGGCGTCGCCGAGCCGCACCAGCATGGCGCCGATCAATGTGTTCGACTTGCGCATCGCGGCCTTGGCCACTTCGGGCGTCACGCCCGCGCGCGCGCCAAGCTCGTGGTAGTCCTGCCAGCACCGATGGTAACGCGGATCGTCTTCCGGATCGACGACCTCGAAGTCGTGGCCGGCGCGCAGCTTCGAACCCATCTTCTTCAACCGCATCTCGACCACGGCCGGACGTCCGACGATGATCGGCTTGGCGATGCGCTCAGTCAACACGAATTGTGCGGCGCGCAGCACGCGCTCGTCCTCGCCCTCGGCGAACACGATCCGTGCGTTGGACGCCTTGGCTGCGGCAAATACGGGTCGCATTACCATGCCGGTGCGGTACACCGTCGTGGCAAGCTGCTCCCGATAGGCTTCCATGTCGGTGATCGGACGCGTCGCGACGCGTGAATCCATCGCCGCCTGCGCGACAGCTGGCGCGATCTTGATGATCAGTCGCGGATCGAACGGCTTCGGGATCAGATACTCAGGGCCGAATTCGAGCGTGTGGCCCTCGTACGCCTTAGCCACCTCGTCGCCCTGGTCACTTTCCTCGGCCAGCTCCGCGATCGCGCGCACGCAGGCGAGCTTCATCTCTTCGGTGATCGTGGTCGCCCCCACGTCGAGCGCGCCGCGGAAGATGAACGGGAAACACAGGACGTTATTGACCTGATTCGGATAGTCGGAGCGGCCTGTGGCGATAATGCAATCAGGCCTGACCTTCTTGGCCTCCTCCGGCCGGATCTCCGGCTCCGGATTGGCCAGCGCCAGAATCAACGGCTTGCTGGCCATCTCCCTGACCATGTCCGGCTTCAGCACGCCAGCGCTCGAGCAACCGAGGAACACATCGGCACCTTTGATCGCGTCAGCTAGGGTGCGCGCATCGGTGTGCGCGGCATAGCGTTGCTTGGACGGATCGAGATGGCCGCGTCCCTCATAGATCACGCCCTTGGAGTCGGCCACGAGAATATTGTCCTTGCTCAGACCGAGCTTGACCAGCAGGTCCAGGCACGCAATCGCCGCCGCGCCCGCGCCCGAGGCGACCAACTTCACCTCGGCGATGTTCTTGCCGACGACCTTCAGGCCGTTCAGAATCGCCGCCGACGCAATGATCGCCGTGCCATGCTGATCGTCGTGGAACACCGGGATCTTCATCCGCTCGCGCAGCTTCTGCTCGATGTAGAAACACTCCGGCGCCTTGATATCCTCCAGATTGATGCCGCCCAGGGTCGGTTCGAGCATCGCGATCGCCTCGACTAGCTTGTCCGGATCAGATTCCGCAAGCTCGATGTCGAACACGTCGATACCGGCGAATTTCTTGAACAAGCAACCCTTGCCCTCCATCACCGGCTTGGCGGCCAACGGCCCGATGTTGCCAAGCCCCAATACCGCCGTGCCGTTCGTGACGACGCCCACTAAATTGCCGCGCGACGTGTACTTCTGCGCGTCGAGCGGCTCGGCATGGATCGCCTCGCACGCGGCCGCAACGCCTGGAGAGTAAGCGAGCGACAAGTCGAATTGGTTAGACAGCGGCTTGGTCGGAGTGACCGAGATCTTGCCGGGCTTTGGATTCTGGTGATAGGCCAGAGCGCTTTGCTTCAGTTGTTCGTCCATGGTGCGACGTGTAGATAGATGGAAATTGGATATGGCGGGGACGATAAGTGTACACCCCATGAACTGCTGTCCGATTACACAGGTACGGAAGATCAATCCGCGGCGCGTACCGTGACCCCAGGCGCGGTCAGCCAGCATGGTGTCCGACTGAGCTATAATAATGGGCTACGCGCGTCGCGCAGTCCCGCCCGACCCATCCCCGATTCCAAGGATTTTCCCGATGATAGGCATCGATCGTCAAACGATCTCCGACACCACCGCCAGGATTCTGCTCGAGGTCCAGGCCGTCCACTTCAACGCCGAAAAGCCGTATATCTTCACGTCCGGATGGGCGAGCCCGGTCTATATTGATTGCCGGAAGCTGATTTCTTACCCCCGCGTACGCAGCGCGCTGATGGACATGGCCGAATCGACGATTTATGCCGGTGTCGGTTTCGAGCAGATCGACTCGGTGGCGGGTGGCGAAACTGCCGGCATCCCGTTCGCCGCCTGGATTGCCGACCGCATGGGCCTGCCGATGCAATATGTTCGCAAAAAGCCAAAGGGTTTTGGCCGTAATGCGCAGATCGAGGGGTTTCTGCAAGAAGGTTCGCGGGTGCTGCTGGTCGAGGACCTGACGACCGACAGCCGCAGCAAGATCAACTTCATCAATGCGTTGCGCACCGCCGGCGCGAGCGTCGAACACTGCTTCGTGCTGTTCCACTACCATATCTTCAAGGAAAGCGTGTCGGTGCTCAAGGAGGTCGGCGTCGATCTGCACGCGCTGGCGACCTGGTGGGACGTGTTGCGCGTGGCCAAGGACAACGGGTACTTCGACGCGAAAACGCTAGACGAAGTCGAAAAATTCCTGCACGCACCCGCTCAATGGTCGGCCGCGCATGGCGGCGCGACGGCCGCGCCGCAATAGCGGAACCCATCGAGGTCGATGCCAGATGCGACAAAGCCGCCCTAACGGGCGGCTTTGTCGCATCTGGAAGGCCCTCAGCCGTGGTCGCCGGCGCCGCAGCTACCTTGCAAGCGGATCCGGATGATAGACTGCCTGTGTGTTTACCGGCGCTGCCCGGTCCCGCTCCGGCCGACCGGCACCGAACGCGCTGTGCCTGACTGTTCGTTATAACAACGTTGCGTCAAGGACAGGAGGTTTCCGGCCCATGCGCCCGCGTCGCCAGCAGTCTCGAGCATCTCGCCGTTTGCCTGTTCGCGTGTGGCAGACCTTGCCCATGGCCGGATGGCTGCTGATCGCACAACCTCTCGCCCAGGCGGATAATGCACCCGCCAACACCATGCCGACGTCGGCGGGCAGCGTGAACCGCCCGTTCGAATTGTACAGCGCGGCGTTGCACCCCAACCAGGACGTGCCGCACGCGCAAGTCTACAACAAGGGCGGCTGCAACGGATTCAACCATTCCCCGGACCTGTCGTGGCGTAACGCGCCGCCCGGCACCCGGGGCTTTGCGGTGACGGTCTTTGATCCCGATGCACCGGGTCGCGGCTGGTGGCACTGGGCCATCGCTGGCATTCCAGCTAACGTCCATCGATTGCCGGCCAATGCCAGTGGATCGGGCTTTTTGAAGTCGATCGGCGCCATCGAGGCCCGCAACGACTTTGGCGATGACGGCTATGGCGGCCCATGCCCACCGGCCGGCAGAGTGCATCGCTATATCGTCACCGTGTGGGCGCTGCGCACTCAGGACCTGCGGCTGGCCAGCGGGCGTCCTGCCGCGATGTTCGAACACGAAATCTCGGTGGCCGCCCTCGCCGCCGCGCGGATCATCGTGACCTATACCCGATAACGGCATTTTTTCGTAACCGCCACGAATCTATCCCGCCCTGGGCCTTAAAATACCTATTTAACGGTATCGGAGCATAAGGCGGGCGCGCAATGACAACCAAAGTTTTTGTCGACGGGCAGGACGGCACGACGGGGCTGAAAATCAATGAATACCTCGCGCAGCGGCGCGACATTGAGGTATTGCGTATTGACGAGGCGAAGCGAAAGGATTCTGACGAGCGGCGCCGGCTGATCAACGCCTCCGACGTCACGTTTCTGTGCCTGCCGGATACCGCATCGCGCGAGTCCGTGTCGCTAGTTGACAACGACCGCGTGGTAATCATCGACACTAGCACCGCGTTCCGCACACAACCGGACTGGGCGTACGGGTTGCCCGAGCTGAACTACGCGCAGCGAGAAAAAATCCGCGCGAGCAAGCGCATTGCGGTGCCCGGATGCCATGCGTCGGCGTTCGTGCTGGCCATGCACCCGCTGGTCGATGCTGGTATCGTGCCGGCCAGCTTCGTCGCGACAGCCTATTCGATCACCGGATACAGTGGTGGCGGCAAGAAATTGATCGCGGCCTACGAGGGCAACCCGACTCCCGCATTATCGAGTCCGCGCCCCTACGCGCTTGGGCTGGTGCATAAACACCTGCCGGAAATGACGATCCATTCCGGGCTGACGGTAATGCCGGCGTTTACACCGATCGTCGGCGCGTTCTACAAAGGGCTCGCGGTTACGACCTATCTTCCCGCGACGCAATTGGCACGCCGGGTGACACCAGCCGACGTTCATGCCGTGCTGGCCGACCACTATGCCGGCGAAGTGTTTGTTCGGGTCATGCCGCTGGGTGCGCCGGAGAACTTGGACGATGGCTTTTTCGATGTGCAAGCCAATAATGACACCAATCGCGTCGACTTGTTCGTCTTCGGTAACGAAGAGCGCATCATGACGATCGCACGGCTCGACAATCTCGGCAAGGGCGCATCCGGCGCAGCCGTGCAGTGCATGAACCTCGCCATCGACGCAGACGAACGGATCGGATTAACGGCCTGACGTTGCAGGCAGCGGTGACGCATTTTCTACTGAAAACGACGTCATCGCTGATTGTGAAAGCTACCGATAGCATCAAACTGGCTGTGACGGACGGAGAACTCAAGACCTCCCTAGTCCTGACTTACCTGACACTGACGTATAAATCAATTCTGACGCGCGACGTGCGTCGGATCACCGCAGCGGCTTTCGCTGTCGCCATGATGCACGGTGAAAAAAAGCCCGCCGTTCGGCGGGCTGAATCCATATCAGAGGAGACATGGAGGAGACGGCTTCACTATAACAAGTTATTTGGTGCATTGCAACATACTTCTGCCCATACCGGGTCTTCCTACGCAGTGTTGCAACGATACAACTTTCCTACGTCGCGCCGATCCGTCTTTTTAAGCGCCGACGCGTTCACGACGTCCGCGCATTGCCGATTTCCGGCACCTGGTGCGCGCATTCCAATATTTATACTTCGCATACTAAGCCGGCGCTTAATGCCGCACCAGCGCCATCAGCGCGCCAAAGCCGACGAATGCGCTGCCGGTGAGCCGATTGAACGTCTTCGCCATGCTACGGCTGCGAAGGTGTGCTCCGATCCGCGAGCCGCATCCGGCATAGACCACGTACCAACCAACTTCGATAAGCACAAACGTTGGCACCAGCACACTGAACTGCGGCCACGTCGGCGCAGCGGCATTAATGAACTGCGGCAGCAGTGCGGCAGCGAAAAGTATGGCCTTCGGATTACTCGCGCCCACCAGAAAGCCTGTGCGAAACATCGCAAAGCGCGTGACACGATGCGCCGCATCACGCTCGACCGGTCGCGTATCGGCCGCACCGTGCGGCGCCGACTCCACCGGCGCACGCCACGCCTTGATGCCCAGGTACACCAGGTAAGCAGCGCCGGCCACGCGTAATACGTTGAACATTGCTGGCCAAGCTTGCAGGAATACCCCCAGTCCGGCGGCCGAAACGGACAACATCAGCATCAGCGCCGATAGGCAGCCAGCCATCGCCCAACTGCTTCGGCGCAAGCCGTACCGCGCGCCGCAGGACATCATCAACAGCATGTTCGGGCCTGGAATGGCCGATACAACGAACACGGTTGCAACGAAAAGCCACCACGTATGGAGCGTCACAGCGTTCTTTTATCAGGGTCGAATAATACGAGAGCGAAAAAAAAGCCCGCCAATGCAGCGGGCTGAATCCATATCGGAGGAGACATGGAGGAGACGGATTTAAGTATAAACCCTAGCTCTTCAAAAACGCAACCCCCTGTACACATCCGCAACGGTCCGGATGAGAGGCCGCTCACCTAGGTTACTTCGGCTGCGCGACAGTGCGCAGGTACGGCTTAAGCCTCTTAAAGCCTTCGGGATACTTTTTCTTCGCTTCTTCGTCGGAGACCGACGTCGGGATGATCACGTCGTCGCCTGGCTTCCAGTTCACCGGCGTCGCCACGGAATGCTTCGCGTTCAGTTGCAACGCATCGAGCAGGCGCAGGATTTCGTCAAAGTTGCGCCCCGCGCTCATCGGATAGGTGAGCGTGGCCTTGATTTTCTTGTCCGGACCAACGATGAACACCGCGCGTACGGTCGCATTGTCATTCGCGTTGCGCGGCCCAGCACTCGCATTGGGATGAATCATGTCGTATAACTTCGCGACGTTCAAATTTTCATCACCGATCAACGGATAGTTGATCGGATAGCCTTGTGTCTCGGCGATGTCCCCCACCCAACGCTTGTGGTCGCTGACCGGATCGATCGACAGGCCGATCACCTTCGTGTTGCGCTTGTCAAATTCGGGTTTCAGCCGCGCGACGTAGCCCAGCTCGGTCGTGCACACTGGTGTGAAATCCTTCGGATGCGAAAACAGAATCGCCCAATGGTCGCCGATCCATTCGTGGAAACGAATCTGACCTTCCGTGGTATCGGCGGTGAAATCGGGTGCTTCGTCGCCTATGCGAATCGACATATCAGGCCTCCATTGACATGATGAGGGCGCACGGTCGTGCAGCCAACCACGCAACCGCTGCGAAGATCTGCGTCAACCAGTGCACACGAAGTGCAATTATAGGAAGAGTAGCGTGCTCGCCCAACGCCGTCCATCAGCGCGCGTCGTCAAACTTGCCTGCTTAGCCGTCCGGGCCGCTGCGCGATCAACCTCCAAGGCAGTCGACCAGCACCCGTGCTGGACAGTTATCCACTCATGGCGTTGGACAACCTCTGGATAGCCGGATGCATAGCTGTTGCGTGAAATCTGGACAATGCATTGGCAACGCAGAGCCGCAGACGCGTTATCCCACTTTTGCCTGTGCTATCCCCCGACCCCGCATAGCGTTATCAGAACAGTATCGTATTGATCCGTTAACGTGTTTTTGCAGTTATCCACAGCGTGACGCGGTTGTTGTTAACTACTATTACAGACATATATATATATAAATAAAAAAATTGAAGGTAGACTGTTACCGTTCCGTTGGAACCGGAATACAGTACGCTGGCACACGCTCAAACGTGCGCTTGGGATCCGGCTCGTCAGGTAACGTGTAGGTGAGTTGGCAACGTCCACCATCCGTGAGTCGGACGGTCAAGGGTTTCTCTGGCGTAGCGAGCGGCAGGAACACCTGCTGATCGTCCAGTACGGTCGCAACCATATTGCCCATGCCATCCAGTACGGGAGTCCCGCGCTGGATCGTCGAGCCGCCCTTTGTCGATACCTCCAGCAGCGCACGGCGTACCGTCGTCACGTTGAATCGGACCTTTTGCACTGAACCTCGTGCAGGCTGCACGGCCCGGTAGCCATTGTCCACGTCGGCGTTGCGTGGCAAGCTACGTGTCGCAATCTCGACAGGCGAGGCCACGTACGCGGGCAGCGACGGCAATATCGCATGGCCAGTGCGATCCGTCTCCACGACACCCGCACGCGTGAGAATCGTCACGCCAGGCACGCCAGATGTCGATACAACACCGAACGTATCTCCGATCCGGTAAGGAGAAAATCCGAACCCGTCGCGGTGTACCGCCAATGAGCCGCTCAATGCCGCCGAGTAGGATAACGCCCGTGACGAACGCAACACACCGGCTGACATACGTGCAAAACGGTTGCCATGACTCACGTCCACGTCGACCGACGTGTCGCCGCGCGCATGGTCGCGCTGAAATGACCCGCTATAGTGCGTTCTGCTGCCCAGCGAATGGTTCATCCGCATGCCGCTCCGGAGCGCCGAGTCTGTCAGCGACGCGTGTGCGCGAACGCCAGTGCGGCCCAGTGGAACACTAACGCTCAGGTATGTCGAAGTGCGTGCTTTGCCAAAACGGGATGAATCGCATCGGGCTACCAGCCCGACCGATACGCCGGCCACTTGCATTGAAATCGCGCCATTCACGTAGCGCCCCGTCGTGCTGCCGGCAACAAATGACTGCCCGTATCCAAGAGCGACCGATCCATAGGGTGCCGCATAGTTCAACTGAACCGAATAATCCATTGCACTGCATCGCCTGCTGTTCGCTCTCGAATCAAAGAGATGGCGAAAGCCTGCACTCCGAGCGCCCGCGGATACACTGGCGGAAAAGTCGCGGCCCAGGTGGCTGCTCACACGTATGCTGGCGCGAATGCCGGAAGCGAATGCCGGTGAATGTCGTGAGGCGAGCAGTTGCGTCGCAAGCATCGGGCCACGCCGTGGCAAGACCGTCAGCGCTGCTCCCGCAGCTTGGTAATGCTGTGCCACGATCGCAGCGGCTGCCGCGCTGCTGGCCGGACCAAGCCAGCCAGCGCCTGTCAGCACGGCCCCGGGAAACGTTATCGTACGGCCGTTGAAATTGCCGAGTGCCAACGAAAATCCTGGTGCATCGACCGCGGCGCCCGCGCCAAGCGACGTAACGGGCACGACGAACTCGCGCCGAGATCCGTCCTCCTCAGTGACCGTCACGGTCAAGTCGGACATATCGCTGTACAGTTCCACGTCGTCTATCGCAAATGGGCCGGGTGGAACGAGCGTTGAATAAATCTGGCGACCGGCTTGCCGGATCACGACGCTTGCCTGTGAAGAAGCAATGCCCTCCACACGCGGTGCACGCAGTTGCGTGCGAAGCAACGCGGTGTCCGGTGTGAGCTGTGCGCCATCGAGTGAGATGCCACCGATTACCCCGTTTGACACTAGGATCTGGCCAACTTGCAGCGTCTTTTGCATATCCGGCAACGTTCGTTGCGCATACGCTCTGTCGTGGAACAAGTATCGGCGGCGCCGCGATTCGCGTAGCGACTGATGCGATCTCACGATCCAACCATAGGCATTAAAGCCGCCCTCCGAGCGCACGTTGAAGTTGCGGCTTGTCCCGGTCGGGTGACGCCACTGAGACAGATAAGCGTCGTAATTGAACAGGCCTGCGACACCGCCGTCATCAAACTGTTTCGGTACGCGCGTTCGGCGACGAACCGCCTGTGGCGGCACAATTAACTCGATGCGGGATGCATGCGGAATCAGTTTTATCAAGGTCTGCGCAAATGCAGCTTGATAGTCGACGCACGGTGACGAATGGGACGCCCCGTGGCTAGAGCTCGCGTCGGCCGGGCTCGCCAATCCCTCAGGAACGTTCAAGCTGGCGCGCTCGAGCAGTTCACGCGTTACGCACAGGCTGCCATCCGGCTTGAAATACGCTTGGATTTCTCCTCGTGATGCGCCGTTTACCCAAAGCGATACGCGGTTATAACCGGGATCGAAGCGGGCGCCACGTTCATAGTAGTTCGCAAGTTCCACCGGCAGACCGCGAGCGCGCAGCCTATCCAGGTCAAATTTGACTTCACTATCGGTGGCCCACGCAGCGGCGCTCGCGCTCGTGATGCTGACATACAGCAATACAGCGGGGGTGCATCGCACACCCGGCCAAGCGTGCCCTGTGGCGGTGTTACGGTGCTGCACGATGGGTCCCCGCCCAGGCTTAGTGCGAGGCCGTCACTTGCAGATCATATGCACTGGCTGTATAGCCGTAGCGCGTCATCGGGAATAAACGAATCGTCTTAGTGCCGGCTTGCCTCGCCTCACCGACCCGGACTTGTTCGCCGGGCAGAATATAGCGACGGGATAACATAACCGTGGCCTTGCGCGGCAGAAGCTGGGCACGCTGTTCCAGTCTTACGACATAGTTAGACGGGTTCGATAAAGTCACCACGCCGTCCCGGACCTGTGCCGTTAATCGTTTCCACGGTTCCTTGTCTACGGGCAAAGCTGCCGGCTTGACAATGACCGGAAGGTCTTGCCGCACGATCAAATCGACTGCATTATGGCTGGATAATTCGGGTGGCAGCCCCTCGAATACGACCCGTTTCATCCGCTCGCATTTTAGTGGCTCCTTGTTGATCAACATGAAGCGAACCAGCTGGGACTCACCCGGCTCAAGTCTGGCCGCCAAAGGTGTGGCCACGATTAGCCTGTCAGGGTCCTCTTTTGTATCGATGATGGCCGTGTGCAAGATAATCGGATGAGCATCAGCGTTGCGCACTTTGATCGCCGCCTCGCCGCTATTTTCGTCGATCAGTACAGCTGAGGTCTCCGGCACGACACCGACTGCGGCGGCATAATGCGGCCCCATTCCGAGATAGGCACATACAAGCGCCTGGATCGCGCATACTACTGCGCGCCAATACTTCA
Organism: Burkholderia sp. b14; assembly: GCF_900156195.1. Taxonomy (NCBI): domain Bacteria; kingdom Pseudomonadati; phylum Pseudomonadota; class Betaproteobacteria; order Burkholderiales; family Burkholderiaceae; genus Burkholderia; species Burkholderia sp. b14. Next base: position 1,923,675 of record NZ_FTPJ01000003.1, on the reverse strand, counting down.
GTACGTTCAATTTTAAATTCCGTCTAGACAACACTGCTTGATGCGAGTTAATACGTTAGCGTAATGGTGGTTTTTCCTTCAAAATCGATAGTATCGGTGAGGTTCAACTGACCGGTCGGTATAATGTAAGGTATGATTTTTAGTGTTGCATCAAAAAGCATACCATTGACAGGACTAATCCCATCCGAGGACCATGTCAACTCATCGAATGGGCCGTTAAGTAGTCGAGAGTCGCCCGTACCATTATCGAACGCTTCCCATCCTTCCATCCCTTGTTTTCTTCCCAAAGGTTCCGCATCACCTTCGCCCCGTTCGTCCGCGTATCTCATATCATGCAACTCGATTGCGTATACGCCAATCGGTTTGCCATTGGAAGCGAGCGTACCTCTTAGGGACCCAAGTCTTTCACTTAGCGTTGCCGTCGCATTGTCGAGCAACGTACCGCCTATCGCGAACGGATTGGCAACACCTATATCATCGCTCGATCGGATCACTATCGACGTAGGCGCGGTGCATTGGATACCAATTTTGACGTCCTGCGGTTCCAATCGCGTCACCATGTTTCTCTCCAGATGAAGTGAATCTAAGGTCCCGAGGTTGACTCGCGAAGGGGACAGTTCAGCTATTTCACATGCGCCGGGGTTGATCTTTCCAGTTATAATAAGCTGTTTTTCTTGTTGCCCCTTTTTTTCTGGGCTGGCGAATATTTTGGAAGAACTGCTAAACAACAAAACCAAAAATATAGCGTACGCGATCGGTGATCTCATAAATGCTGTGCGATTAAATGCGTTGCTTACGCGGGTGGCGTTGGCGGACCAGAATTATAGTGGTCAACGCCCATCAATTGTGTCACAAAATACGAGATGATCCGTTGTGATACGAAGCACTGCGTTATGATCTTCGTCCATAACAAGACAAAACGCTTTTACCCCTATCACGCGGCGCGGCGCTTGCCCGGAGAAGTTTTTTGGGATACTGTCGCAGTTTTCGCTCCGCCCTTGCCCGCTTTCGTAGCGGGCCCCTTGCGGGCAGTCGTTTTTTTCCGCTTGTCGGCACCGGCCATATCCTCGTCGATGCTCGATCCATCCTTGCGCTGCCCAAGACTGAGCCGCAACAGCTCAGACAAGTCAACCACATCGGCGGCCCGCCTTTTTGCCGAGCTCTCAATACTTGGGATTTTTTTCGTCTTGTCCGCTCGGATCTTCTTTTCAACCAACGCCAGGATGTCGTCCCGGAACGTATCGTGGTAGTCCTCGGGTTTCCATTCGCCGCTCATGTCATCAATGAGCTTCTTGGCCATCTCCAACTCACGAGCCGTGACGCCAGCCTTCCTCGCGTCGACTTCCGGCAGCGGGAGTTCAGCCAACGCCCGTAGTTCATCCTTCCAGCGCAACGTGTCCAGCGCGAGCAACGGACCCACCGGAATCAGTGCGCCAAGGTGTTGGCGGCCATGCATCACGACCAACGCGATACCGATTTTGCCGGTCGCTTTCAACGCGTCGCGAAGCAACGCGTAGACCTTTTCGCCCTTCCGATCCGGCACGAGATAGTACGGCGTATCAACGTACAGAAACGACACGGCCTTCGAATCGACAAAGGTCAAAATATCGACCGTCTGCGTCGAGTCTGGATTGGCCGCGCGGATCTCCTCGTCGGTCAGTACCACATAGCGCTCTTTGTCGTACTCATAGCCGCGCACGATATCCTCGCGCGACACTTCCTTTCCTGTGCGCTTGTTGACCTGCCGATAGCCGATCGGATCCATCGAATGCTTGTCCAGCATCCGGAACGATGGCTTCACCGTCCGGGTGGCCGGATATAGCTGCACCGGTACATGCACGAGGCCAAAACTGATCGCGCCTTTCCAAATCATTCGTGACGCCATGGAGCCTCCTTCGTGTGATCCTGCGGCGCATGCGCGCCGTATTGTCGGCTTATCGCCGCTTGCCGTAGCGTTCCGGTTACGCAAGCTGCGTACCAGCCGGACCAGCTGCGTAGCCCACGTCGTCCGGGAACAGCACTTGCTCTTTCGAAACGCCCCCGATATGTCCGTTGAACAATACGATGAGGCCATTGTTGAAATACCAGACCAAAGCCATATACGAATGCGATGTCAAGCAAAACACCGTTGCCACAACGGAATTCAGCATTCGTTCGCTTTGTTCTACCGATAACTAAGAGGATGTTATGAAATCAATCCGTACCGTTGCGACGTTGACCCTGGCCACGCTGATGTTGGGCGCGTGTGGTGGGGGAGGAAAGGACCTCGGCACCGAACTCGGGCTGAGTTCTCCACAGGCAAGGTTCATCAATGCCGTTCCGATTGGCCCGAATCTGGATTACTACCTAAACGGGCAAGCGAACGCGACCGACGTACAGTACAAGGGCGTCACGCGTTATCGCGATGTCGGCGCAGGCACCCAGACCGCCACCTACAATGCAACCGGCACGTCTTTGACGCTGGCCTCACAGGCATTCAATGCAGCCAAAGGACGCCATTACACGACAATTGCAATCCAGGGTTCGCCATCCGCGGTCTCCGTGATCGACGATCCGTATGACAAAGGCTTGCTCTCGGACAAGGCACGCGTACGGGGATTCAATGCGTCGTTTAACGCGCCAAACGTGGACATCTACGTCGTGGCGCCCGGTACCGACATCTCCAGCGTGACACCCACGGTGTCCTCCATCGCCTATCAGCATGCGGTACCCGAATCCGGTCAAGATTCAGTGTACCTATCCGGTGGCACGTATCAGGTCATCGTCACTCATGCTGGCACGAAGACGCCGATTCTGACGAGCGCGCCGGTCAGCTTAGCTAACAACGCCGATTGGCTCATCTTGACGATCCCGTCGGGCGGCATTGGCGACATCGTACCCGGCAATATTCATGTCCTGGTCGCCCAGGGCAACGAGGCCGATACGTCCGCCCAGGAACTGACGCCTCAATAAAGGAAGCGACACGCTTGCCCGGCTCGATCATTCACCCTATTGCATCGACGGGCAAGCCGCCAACTTGCTGCGGCCAATCGCTGGCGAGGCCGCTTTGCTGCTGTTCTCAGCGAGCATCATCGGTTGCGAGATGCTCGCCATCTCTCAACTTTGCGGGCAGCGCCGTCTATATCTGTGTTAGGCCGCCGTCCTCAATGACGTCAGTGTAGTTCCAGTACTGGGGTGACGTCAGCGCAGCTCCGGTGCTGGCACTGGATGACGTCGACGCAGTTCCGATGCTGGTGCTGGTGACGCGATTGGCCTCGCGCGTCGCATGGCGGGCGCGCTAACTAGCGGTATTGTAATCAAGGCTTGGGTGAAGTGTTACCGTGCTGATGACGGTGACCGTAGCGGGGATGTCGCTAATATAAGGCAGTAACGGCAGTAACAAGATCGGGCCCCGGCGCCGCCAACGCCACGCTGCGCCGCCGGTCATGGTCATGCTCACGCGGCACGCGCGGATTACATCAATTTTCCGACTTCCTTGGATACCGAAGCCGGGGTGCCATACTCTCGCTCCGGAATACGCTTGAGCATCTCCAGCACGCTGTCGTCGGCATGCGAGCGTTGCGCGCATTGAATGACGTCTTCTTTGCTGGCCGGGTAGTCCATGCCCTTGAGCGCCTTCTGGATATCAACCGGGCTTGGCGCCTTGCCATGCCCGCTCTGGTGACCGCCCTTATCATGGTCTTGCTGGACCCGGTCACCTTCATGCGCCCGCGCGTGGCTCAATTCGTGACCGGTGTGAGGATGACGGGAAGTCATAACGATCTCCTTTAAAAGCCAATGACACATAAGGGGCGCGGCAGGCTTGCACGCGCCGCGTGATCATCGCGCCGCAAACTGCGTTCCCCGTAGCACATTCCCACACTGCTGCACCGCCGAGCAACGCGCAGCGGTGATACTCAGATGGTGTCACGCGGTTGTAACTTTTTCGAACTTCGCTAAGGCTTGCCCTGATTCGGCGCGCTGCAATGCGGGTGACAGGGTCCGATCGACGCGCGGGTACATCGCTTGCATAGTGCACCCGAGAAAGGCACCGCTGCCTTCATCAACCGGGAGCAGTCACTATGCAAAAAAAAATCGCCCTGATCAGCGAGCATGCCTCGCCGTTGGGTGTGATCGGCGGCGTCGACTCAGGCGGCCAGAACATCTACGTGGCTAATGTGGCCAAGCAATTGGCATTGCGCGGTTGGCACGTTGACGTCTTTACCCGCCGTGACAATCCTCACTTGCCGGAGGTGATGCGCATAGGTCCCAGGATGCAGGTCATTCATGTGCCCGCGGGACCACCCAACGACATGCCGAAAGAAGCGATGCTGCCGTACATGGCGTGCTTTGCCGACTTCCTCATCGACTATTTCAGACGGCAACCCGTGCCCTACGACGTGATGCACGCGAACTTCTTCATGTCGGGTCAGGCGGCGCTGTGCGTGAAGCAACAGCTCGGTGTCCCGCTGGTTACCACTTTTCATGCGCTAGGTCGAGTACGTCGGCAGCATCAAGGCATGGCCGACGCGTTTCCGGACGAGCGTTTTGCGATAGAAGATAAGCTGGTGCAGTGCTCGGATCGGGTGATCGCTGAATGCCCGCAAGACCAGATCGACCTGACGACGTTGTATCCGGGTGACCCGCGACGCATCCGGGTCATTCCATGCGGCTTTGACAGCGATGAATTTCAACCGGTACCGAGGCTCGAGGCCCGCGCGCGACTCGGATGGCGCCCGGACGAGTTCGCCATATTACAGTTGGGACGGCTAGTGCCGCGCAAAGGCGTAGACAACGTGATCGAAGCGCTTGCCCACTTGCCGGCGCACCCTGCTCAGCCTACGCGGCTGTATGTGGTCGGGGGCGACGACTATACGCCTGACCCGGAACGCTGTCCCGAATTGGCGCGGCTGATGCGCGTCGCCCAGCAGGCGGGCGTTGCCGAGCGCGTGACGTTCGTCGGCCGCCGCGACCGGGATGTGCTGCGACTGTTCTACAGTGCGGCCGATGTATTTGTGACCACGCCATGGTACGAACCTTTTGGCATCACCCCAGTGGAGGCGATGGCCTGCGCCACGCCGGTGATCGGTAGCGATGTCGGTGGCATCCGCAGCACCGTTGTGGATGGCGTAACGGGCTACTTGGTGCCGCCGCGCGAGCCCGCGGCGCTGGCCCGTAAATTGGTGGCGCTGCGCAGCGATCCGCAACAGGCGGTGGCAATGGGCCTGGCGGGCCGCCAGCGCGTGCAGCGTGACTATACGTGGGATAGCGTCGCCGCGCGATTGGCTCAAGTCTATGACGAGTTGCGCGACACAACGCGGCGGCCCACGTGCGCGGGTGCCTCGCTGGGAGGCAGTCGGCGCTCGCCCATCATGCCGGTAACCGCCACCCCGAACCAGAAGGAGAATGGGTAATGAAAGAATATGGCCGCAAGCGGATTTTGGTCACCGGTGGCGCCGGTTTTCTTGGCTCACACTTATGCGAGCGCTTGGTGACGGCTGGCCACGACGTGCTATGCGTGGACAACTTTTATACTGGCACCAAGGACAACATTGCCCAGCTACTCGATGCGCCGAATTTTGAGATGATGCGTCACGATGTGACGTTTCCGTTGTATGTCGAGGTCGACGAAATCTATAATCTCGCGTGTCCCGCCTCCCCAATCCACTATCAGCAGGACCCGGTTCAAACCACTAAGACCAGCGTGCACGGTGCGATCAACTTGCTCGGGCTAGCTAAGCGCGTGAAGGCGCGGATCCTGCAAGCGTCGACCAGCGAGGTCTATGGCGACCCGTCGGTGCATCCGCAGCATGAGCAGTATTGGGGCAATGTCAATCCGATTGGGGTGCGTTCATGCTATGACGAAGGCAAGCGGTGCGCCGAGACCCTGTTTGCCGATTATTATCGGCAGCATCGCGTTGATATCCGCATTGCGCGGATCTTCAATACGTACGGTCCCCGCATGCATCCGGCCGACGGACGCGTGGTATCCAATTTCATCACTCAGGCGCTTGCGGGTGAAGCGCTGACCGTCTACGGTGATGGAACTCAGACGCGCTCGTTCTGCTACGTGGACGACCTGGTCGACGGCTTGATCCGCTTGATGGAGGCACCGAGTCCATTTGCGGAGCCAGTTAATCTGGGCAACGCCGCCGAAGTGACGATCGGCGAGATCGCTCGCGAGGTCATCCGCGTGACCGGGGCCCGTGTGCCAATCCGATATGCGTCGCTACCGGCGGACGACCCGCGGCAACGTTGTCCGGACCTGACGCTGGCCGCCCAGCGCCTCGGCTGGTCGCCGGCCACGACGCTGGCGGACGGACTCGCGCGCACTGTGCGCTATTTCGTCCAACGTGCCGCGCCGAACGTTCATCGGCCCCCTGGCGGTCCGAATGGTGTCCCTGCCGACGCGCGGCGTGCGGTGTCCGCCGCGCATGCTCATGCTGGGCAGGCCGGCGAACTGGCGCAGCAGGTGCAGGCATGACTACACGTTGGCTCGTCATTTCGCCGCATCTGGACGACGCAGTGTTCGGCTGCGGTCGGTTACTTGCCCAAGCGCCCGGCTCGATTGTCGCGACCGTCTTTGCCGGCATACCGCCCCGCGCGATGCCGACGCCACCATGGGACCGCGACGCAGGCTTCGCTTCTGCGCACGAAGCGATGCAGGCCCGTCGCGTCGAAGACCGGCATGCCCTGTCGATCCTTCGGGCCGAACCTCATTGGCTAGATTTCCTGGATGATCAGTACGGATGCACCGTATCTGACGATGCGTTGCTTGACGCGCTTCGCTCGCTGCTGGATACGCATGCGCAGATGGGAGTGCTGGCGCCGGCCGGCTTGTTTCACCGCGACCACCTCCGGGTGCAGCACGCGATGCTGGCGCTGCTTGGCGAGCAATCTGCCACCCGACGTTGGTTCTTTTACGAGGATGCACTGTATCGGCGCAAGGAGGGCCTGATGGAACAACGGCTGGCTCACTGGAAGGCACAAGGTTGGACAGCGCAACCGGCGGCATTGGTGGACGAGGACACAACCGACGGCAGCGCGCTCGCGAAAGCTAAGGCCGTGCGGGCGTACCGGAGCCAGGTCGCGCTGTTCATGCCCGATACGCTGCTCGACCTCGAGCGCGCGGAGTGTTACTGGCAGTTGCAACGTGTTCCTACGGCATCGTGAGCGCGTCGATGGCCAGTCCGCACCACGAGGATCGCATTACGGTCATCGTGCTCACGTATCGGCGACGCGACGAGTTGGCTCGGACGTTGACTCGCCTGACTGCGCTGCCCGAGCGCGTGCCAATCATCGTAGTCGACAACGATTCGCGTGATGGTACCGCGCAAGAGGTCGCGCAGCGCTTTGCGCATGTCACGCTGATCCAGGCGCCAAGCAATCTCGGCGCTGCTGGCCGTAATCTCGGCGCGGCCGCCGCGCGTACCCGCTACATTGCTTTTTGTGACGATGACACATGGTGGGAGCCCGGCTCGCTATCACTGGCCGCCGATCTGCTGGACGCCCATCCACAAGTCGGTTCCCTGACCGCTCGCGTGCTGGTCGGCCCACAGCGTCGCGAGGATCCAGTCTGCGAGCTGATGCGCACTAGTCCGATTACGCCACCTTGCGCCCTTCCCGGCCCACCGATCCTAGGTTTGCTTGCAGGGGCTACCGCTTTTCGTACCGACGCGTTCCTGGCTGCCGGCGGATACCATCCACGCTTATTCATTGGCGGTGAAGAAGCGGTGTTGGCGCTCGATTTGGCCAGTGCCGGATGGTCGCTCGTGTACGCCCCGCAATTGACCGTGTGCCACTATCCGTCGCCGGTCCGCGACGCAGGCCGGCGGCGCAGCCTGCTGGCGCGCAACGCCGTATGGGCCGCTTGGCTGCGTCTTCCGGCCGGCGCCGCGTTGCAGCGCACGCTGCAATTGGCGCCGCGCGTATGGCAGGAAGGCGGCCTAACGGGCTGGTGGCAGGCGCTGCGCGGGCTCGGATGGGTGCTCAGCGAGCGCCGCGTGATCCCGCCGTACGTTGATCAGATGCGCCGCTGCGTCGAGGCGGCCGAAGCCGGCGGATAGCGGCAGGTCATCCGCTTCACGCGGCGACGTCGCGCAATGCGCGATCCCAGTCGGCGGCAAATCGTGCGATGTTGAACCGTTCCTGTGCATCGCGCCGTGCGGCGTCGCCCCACTGGCGGGCCAGCGCCGGGTCTTTGAGCAAGTGGTGCATCGTGTCGACCAATACGGCGGGCCGCGTATCGGCCATGCCGTTGTGGCCACTGCGCACAACCTGCGCCATCTCGGTTGTTGCCAGCGCAACGATTGGCGACCCGAGCATCATCGCTTCGACCACTGCTAGGCCCAGGCTCGTATAGCGGATCGGGTTGAAGAAGAAACGATAATCCGCAACGAAGCCAGGCAATGCTAAGTTCGGGATTTCGCCGATGCCCCCCAGTTCGGTGGACCCCATCCCGGCCAAATCCAATGGCACCGCCTCGCGTACCGCTTCGAATATATCTGCGCCCAGGCGTCGGCCGCGCTTGCGCAGATGATTGACGACCGTCACGCCCTTGGCCAGCGTGCCGCGATACGCAACACCGTCCGGCAGCAGCACACCGTGCTCAATCACGCGTGTGGGTGTCACGCCGTTGTCCCACATCAGCGCATTGAACGGCGTGACGTGCACCAGCAACACATTCGGATCCTGAACCGGATGCAATGTATCGGTCGGATGCTCTCGCGGTGGGTCGTGTTCGACAAAAAGCGCGGGCAATTGCCGCTGTGCTTCGCTGAGTGCGTGTTGCCGGTCTTCGGCATAGTGCTTATGGTGCTGGTACAGCACGCAGTCGAACGAAGCCGCGCGCACCTGATCGTACGGCACCTCGTGCATATTGGGGCCCCACGGCAGGTTTCCTGCGCAGCCGCCATAGCCGGGCGGCGAGCCAGGCTTAGTCACGACATAGAAGTCGTGCGGCGTCTGCGACAAATAATAGAGGTAATTTCCGTGAACGTGCCAAGTGAGAACCCGCAAACGTTTATGCGGCATGGTAAGCCTCCGATTCGAGCATCTGCTCGAGTTGATGCGTAACATCCCGTACGTCGATCGCTGTCGCGCATGCATGCTGGTACGGACAAACGTCGAACATGCACGGCCTGCATGGCGGATAGTTAGCCAATACACGATGGCGTTCCCGATCCAGCGGCGCCCATCGGGCGACATCGCTGCCGCAGGCGATCACCACACTGGGCGTGCGCAATGCCGCTGCAATATGTGACACCCCGGTGTCATTGCATACGAGCATCTTGCTTCGCCCGATCAAGGCGGCCATTACGCCGAGTGACGTACGCCCACACAAATTGACACACGGCACCTCGAGCCGGCGGGCCAATTCGTCGGCAAGCGTTGCCTCGGATGCCGTACCGGTCACGACGATGCGCATGCCGCGTCGCGACAGCCAGTTGGCCACCGACGCAAACCGCTGTGCCGGCCATCGCCGGGATGGCATGCGCGCTCCGGGATGAAAGACCGCGAACTGTTGCGACGGCAATTCGTGCTGCTCGCAAAGCGCGCGGCATGCCGCATGGTCGAGCCGAGTCAGCGGAAACTCCAGGTGCTCGCCCCCATCACCATAGCCCAGTGCCTGCATGAGCCGCGTATAGCGTACGATCTCGGGGACCGACTCAGGCCACGGGATCGTCTTGTCGAGCGGGTATGCCGTGCCGCCCGCTGCCCCGTCGCCGGGCGCCGGCATGAATCCGGCCGTTTGGACTGCGCCGAGCTGCGCGACGATACGGTTGGTATGCGTGCCGCTACCATGCAATTGGATCGCCAGATCAAAACGTCGAGCGCGGCATTGCTCAAAGAACGCTGCAAGGCGCGCCGCATCGGCGGGCTGCTCAGCTAATCCGGGCGCGCCCGGAAACGGCACGAAGTCATCGATGTACTCAGCAAAGCGCTGTGCGAATTGCTTCGCCCACGGCAAGCCGATCAGCGTGATCTTGGCGTGGGGCTCGCCACGCCGCAGCGCACGCAGCGCGGGCACAGCACACAGCATGTCACCCAGCTGCAACGCGCGAAATACCGCTATGCTCGCGTGTCCGGCAGGCTCGCGCCTTGCCTCGCCGACTTGTTTCACTGTATTGGGTGTCATAGGAAAAGCACCTTGAAGTGAAGCGCGCCGCGCAGCCGCCAATACAGCGATACGGGCGGGATTGCAATTGACGTGACGATCATTTCGGCAATATGGGAGGCAGCGCGTGAGGTGCCGCGCAACCGCCGCCAGCAAAACCAGATGGTCACCGCTACCCAGATGCCCAGCGCCACGCTGCCCGCGCCACGCTGACCGGCGCCCAGCAATACCGCAGCCGAGAGCAACGCTGCTACGGCGATGTAGTAATGCCAGGGTGGCACCCGACGGATATGCTGGCGGTACACGCGCCGATGCTTCTTGTAGAGCAACGCATCGAAGAACACTTTGGACTGCTGGACAATGCTTACGCCCCAATGGGCTGGGCGCACCGGATGCAGAACCCGAGCCTGCGGTGCGTTGATAATGGGCCCGACGTGCTCTCGCAGCATGAACATCATGTCAGCGTCCTCGCGCCAAGCGCGAGTAAAGCGCTCATCGAAGCCGCCGACCTGCACGAGCGCGTCACGGCGCACAAAGCAGTTCGCCGTCGCGAATTCGGCGTGCGCCAAGCCGCTGGCGTCGCGCTCGTAATCGGTCGGCGCGTCACCCAGCGGCACTTCGATGCGCCCCGCAACTGCGCAAGCCGTCGGATCGCGTGCCAGCGCATCGCACCCTTCCCGCAGCCACATCGGATCGGCCACCGTATCGTCGTCGGTAAACGCGATGATCGCTCCTTGCGCGCTGTACCAGCCCGCGTTACGCGCGCCCGCTGGGCCGCGGGTGCGCCAGGCCGGAATGTAACGCACGCGTGGCATGCCGCTGCTGCGCTGTGCGAATGCGTGAACCACGCTTTTTGCGCTGTAACGCGCGCGGTCGTCATCGACCACAAGTATTTCGAAGGCGCTCGGATCAAACACCTGTGCACACAGCGCGTCCAGGCACCGTACCAGCAGATCGGGGCGTCGATAGGTGGGCACCACCACCGACACCATGATCCGCGTTGCCGTGTCCGGGACGTCGGTCATCGGTGTTTCTCCAATAGAAACGGGCCGATCACCAGCGCGTCGAGCGGCGAGGTCCAGAAGCACTCTAGCGCGTCGCGTGGCGAGCATACGATCGGCTTGCCGCGCGTATTGAACGACGTGTTCACTAACACCGGCACACCGGTCAACCGGTCGAATGCTGTTAGCAGCTTGTGATAGAGCGGGTGCTGATCCGCGTTCACCGTTTGTACCCGCGCTGTGCCATCGACGTGACGTACCGCCGGAATAGCCTCTTCCCGGCCAGGCGCCACGTCGTACACGAACAGCATGAACGGGGCATGCAGCCGACCTGGCTTGCGTGCGGTAAACCATTCGTGCGCTTTTTCCTCCAGTACAGCGGGCGCTACCGGACGGAAATCCTCGCGATCCTTGATGCGGTTCAGGCGCTGCTGCATGCCGGGGTCGATCGGTGAAGCCAATATTGAGCGGGCGCCCAACGCTCGCGGACCAAACTCCATGCGTCCCTGGAACCATCCAATGATCCGGTTGTCGGCCAGCAACGTGGCGGTGTCGGCTGCCACATCGTTCAGCCGTCGGTAGGGTAGTTGCGCCTCATCCAGCAATGCTTGGATGGTCGCCTCGTCGTACGCCGGACCGAGGTAAGCGTGGTCCATCGCTTTGCCGTCGCGCACGCCGCGCTGCTGGAAATCCGTCCACAGCGCGGCGCCCAACGCCGTGCCGGCATCGCCCGCGGCGGGCTGGACCCATACGTCGTCGAAGTATCCGCTGTCGCGGACCTTGGCGTTCATGACACAATTGAGCGCCACACCGCCTGCCATCGCAAGCTGCTTTTCGCCCGTGGTGTGCGCGAGCCACTGCACCATGTGCAGCACGACTTCTTCTAGCATTGCCTGCAGCGAATGGGCGATGTCATAGTGCCGCTGCTCGAGCGAGCCGCCGCGCTCGCGAGCTGGCCCAAACAGCGAGACAAGGTCAATACTCTCGACTTCGTAGTCGCCATTGTCGACATAGCGCACCAGGCGGCGCATCGCGTCCATGTAGGCCGGTTTGCCGAACGACGCGAGCGCCATCACTTTGTACTCGTCCGACGAGTGCAGGAAGCCGAGATAGCGCGTCACTCGCTCGTAAAGCAATCCCAACGAATTGGGCAGATTGACCTGTTTGATGCGTCGATACTGGTGTCCGTCGAATACGCCGTAGCTGGTGGTGGCTTTTTCGCCCCGGCCATCCATTGTCAGCACCGCGCAGCGTTGGAACGGTGCCGCCAGGAACGCACTCGCCTCGTGCGACAAATGGTGTTCGACACAATGCCATTCGAAGGGTCCATCCGGCGTCACGCCGCGCCAGCGCTTCTGCAAATGGTGCGGCACTCCGTCGGCTAGTTGCCGCGGCGCGTTGACAACGTAGGATAGGAACAGCGGATCCCACGGCGATACGTGTCCACTTGCCTTGCGATGGGCGGACGGGGACAAAGGCAACGTGAACCCCGGCTCTTGTTGCCCGCGATCGATTTGCAGCCAAGGGTCATAGGAATACGCGACGTGGTGCACGTCGCGCAGTACGATGCCCGCTTCCGACAGGCAGTAGTCGATCGCGTGATACGGCAATTCCCATGTCGAGAACGGCACCGGCCGCTTGCCATGCTTAATGTGCGTGAAGCGCTCCTCCTCGGCGGCGGCGACCACCACGCCGTCACGCACCAGGCACGCGGCGCTGTCGTGAAATGCGGCATTGATCCCCAGGGTATAAAGTGGAGTACGGGTGTCTGGCATGGTCAGGCTCTCGCTATCGCGGTTGCGATTGGAATTACGTTGGCAGGGGACGGACTGCCCAGCTGCCAACAGCATGTGGTCCAGCGCTCGGCCTGGGCAGCATCGTGTCCGTCCAGCAAGCTGCGCGCAGCCGCGACGACCTCATCGACCCCCACGCCAGTCAGGCACGGGTGTCCCGGTTCGCTGCACTCGCTGCGGTAGCAGTATTTGCACGGAACGTCGGTGGACAATACGCGGTGCGGCACGCGCCATGGCGTATGTTGCGGGTTGGTCAACGCATAGAGATCGACGACTGGCGTGCCGACGGCCGCGGCAAGATGCGCCGGCCCGCTGTTGTTGGTAATCAACACATCCGCTGCGCCGACCAACGCGCCCATCTCGCCCAGCGACAACCGGCCGGCCAGCGGCACCGCGCGCTTGCCGACACGTGCGCATACCGCGTCGACTAACGCGGATTCCGCCGCGCTGCCGGTCACCGCAACCGCGTCGAACTGCGGGGCGAGTTGCGCAGCCACTTCGCCGAAGCGCTCCGCAGGCCACCGTCGCGACGGCGCGCTGGCTCCGGGGTGAACCACCAGCCAGCGTCCGTGGCCAAGCTGCGCGAACGGCGCGCCTTGCCGGCGCCGGGCGGCTTGCAGCCGACGCTGCAATGACCGTCGGTCTTGTTCGCTGTAGGCAAATTCCATTTGCCAATTGGTTGTCGTCGCACCGATTGAGCGGACCAGTTCGAGTTGCCGGACCACTTCGTGGCGAACGCGCTGGTGCGGCTCGGTTTCCGCAACGCGGTCAGTCAACAAGCGGTACGGATTCTCGCGGCAGTGCGCCAGACGCAGCGGAATCCCCGCCAGCCAGCACATCATCGCGGCCGGCAAAGGGCTTTGGCTGTAGACCGTGAAGATGACCGCGGCATCAAACCGACCGGCTGCCAGTCGCTCGATCATCGCGAAGTCCGGCGCTGCGTCCGGCGACGCGCTCGGGTGCTTGACCCATGGTGCGTCGTATCCCCACACCTGGTCGACCATCGGCAGGTGCCCATCCAGCGCGGTGCCGACGCTGGAGGTGAGCAGCGTTAGATGACGACGGCCGTCATCACCCTTCAGCGCGCGCAGCGCAGGCGTAGTCATCAGCACGTCGCCCATGTTGTCGAGCCGGACACACAGGATGCGTCGCGCGTTGTTCCAGCCCGTGCTCATGTGGCCGCCTCCTGTCCGATTCTCTCAACGGGCGTGCCGTTGCACTGCGCGGCAATAATGTGGGCCGCGGCGTCGAGCTGCTCGACTACGAAGTCCGGCTCACGCTGTGGACCGTGTTGCCATTCGGTTTCGTTGCCGCAATCGACTAGGATCGTGCGACAACCTGCGCCACGGCCCGCTTCGATATCGTCGAGGATGTCCCCGACCATCCAACTGTATTGCGGCGCGGCGTCCAGAAACGCGAGGGCCTGCGTCAGCAACGCCGATCGCGGCTTGCGGCAATCGCATTCGATCGCGTAGTGCGCCACCGCCCCACTTGGATGGTGCGGGCAATAAAAGAACTCCGCGAGCACTGCACCGTGCTCGCGAAACAGCGCGCAAAGCCGCTCACGCACGGCGCACAGCGCCGCCTCGGGAAAACAGCCAAGCGCCACACCGGGCTGGTTCGACACCACCGCGAGTGGCATACCCAATGCGCCAAGCTGGCGCAGTGCTTGTGCGGCGCCTGGCGCCAGCACCATGCGCGCCGGGTCGACGTTGTAGGGCACATTCTTCAGCAGTGTGCCGTCCTTGTCCAACAGCACGGCGCCGCGGCTGGCTCCGCGCGTCACGGCCATGACGTTTCCTTCATTGGCAGCACCGTGACTTCAGGGATCACCGTGCCGGGCGGCTGCGTCAACACGAACCGTACGGCCGCGGCCACATTTTGGGGAGGCTGCAGCGTATCGACGTCGATATCGGGAAAACGGTCCAGCAAGAACGGAGTGCGCATGCCGCCGGCCACAATGGCCGACACGCGCACGCCAGCCGAACGCAACTCTGCATGTATCGCATGAGAGAAGCCCAGCAGTCCCCACTTAGTCGCGTGGTAGGCGGAGGCATTTGGCCATGCGCGCTTTGAAGCGGTTGATGCGATGTTGACGATATGGCCGTCGCCTCGGGCCTTCATCATCGGCACGACCGCCCGGCATATCAGGTAGGGGCCGAATAGGTTCGTCATCAGCACGCGCTGCCAGGCGGCGACGTCAACGTCTTCGATCGCGGCCGTCACATCAATCGCTGCGTTGTTCACGACCACATCGAGCTCGCCCACCGACTCGTGTATCGCGTGCATCGCCTGTTGCACCGACGCCTCGTCGCTGACGTCGATCCGCTGCCACACGACCTTGACGCCGTGCTGGCCTAACTCGGCCGCGGTTGCACGCGCCTGGTCCTCATGAAGATCGGCCACGACGATATTCATGCCGGCGCGTGCCAACTCGTCGCATATCGCCGCACCGAGGCCACGGGCGCCTCCGGTGATTAACGCTGTTTTGCCGGTGAGAATCGGGTTCGTTAAGTCTGCATTCTGTGCCACGTTCGCTCCTTCAGTGAGTCAAACGTTTGTCAAGACAAACGTTCTGGCTCCTGTTGAGCGAATGGCGTGCCCGCCCCTAACCCAATGCACCCACAGACGACCAGGCGCATACAGCAGCCATCCCAGCCAGGTCGACGCCTCGACCCGTTACCCATTTTTATAATGGCATTGGCAAAAACGCCCAGGTGCAGTGCGACGGGGTACGGGGCGCGGACCCGCGTTAGTGATCACAGCGCCAGCGTGCCCGCCGCCGCTTCAGCGCGGTGCCGCGCGATAGCGCGCAGGCAATGCGCGACACATCCGGCCAACGCCTCGTCAAACCATGGTTGGGCCCCCGAGACGCCCACCACGATGCCGTGTTGAGCCACACTGCCCCACAGGTTCGTGTCACCGCGGCGCAAACGGTGCGGCTGGCTGCACTGGACAAGCCGACTGTCTATACCGTGCTCCCACGACAGCCGCGCTTTGGCTCGTGCATACGCGCGGTAATCGGCGTCCCACTGCGCCGGATCTGGCATCGAATGCTCGTACAGGATCGCGTCCTCGAAGCACGCGTCGCTAGGACCGAGTGCCGGATCCATCACGACGATATGCAAGCACCCGCTGTCGCCGACGACTGTGTTGTGCAGCGCCGCCGATAGCGTCGGCAGCAACATCTCGATCGCGGCGCTGGCCGCGCTGCGGTCGGCATATAGACTACCGCTGCGGCGTGGGGTGGATAGGTTTCCTAGCGGGCTGGGCGTCGTCAAGCTCATCAGTTTCTCCTTGAATGAGTGGCTAATGCTCTGAGTGCGGCAATCAAATCGATCGCCTTGACTGGCTTGGTCAGATAGCCGCGAAAACCGGCTTCGACGGCACGCGCCCGCTCATGCTCACTTGAGTAGCCGGACAGCGCGATTACTTCGATCCGGCACGCGGTGTCGTCTGGACACGCCGCCTCAAGCTGCTTGACACGGGCCATCATCGAATATCCATTTTCCTCGCCCAGGTCGATGTCGCAGACCATCACGGCCGGCCAGTCGTCGCGCCGCGTGCGCCCAAGGTAGTCCAGCAGTGCCTGGCCGGATTTGAACGCCGCGACCTGCGCTCCGGCGCTGGTGAGCAGCGCGGACAGCGCGTCGCGCGCCTCCTCGTGATCATCCACACAGGCCACGCGTACGCCGTCCAGTCGCGCGGCGCCGAGCGCCTGCAGCGGTTGCGGCGCGAGGCCGTCAGCGGCGGGCAACTCCGCGACGGCCCGCAGCGGTAACGTGATGTGGATCGTGGATCCGACATCGTCGCGGCTGCGCAAGATATACCCACGCTGCTCCTCAAGCACGGCCTGGAGTGACTCCAGATCCAACAATGACAACTCCGGCGTCTCGAGATCCGGCGTGCAGATCGACACGCGTGCATCGTTGTCGTGACGAGCCACGCTTACCTCGATGCGGCTGCCTGCCCCGCCTGCTTCAATGCCGGTGCAGCACAACTGCCAGATAAAGCGCCGCAGCGTCGCCGCGTCGCCAGTGACGATTAGGTTGTCGTCGGTGATACGCTTGAACAAGCTCGCCTGATGGCGTACCGCGACCTCCTGCAGCGCGTCCAGCACGTTGTCGACCAGCGCACCGACGTTGATCGGCAAAAGCGCAAAGCGCTGTTCGGCGCGCTCCAACTCGCGTTGCTGCGCCTGCAACGCCCACATCTGCGCATAGACTCCACCCTTCTCTAGCAGGCTAGCGTGGGTCCCTTGCTCGACCAGTCGCCCGTGCTCCATGACTAGGATGCGATCGGCATCAACCACGGTCGAGAGCCGGTGCGCGATGATCAGACTCGTGCGGTGCTCGGCCACACGCATCAATTCCTGTTGAATCGCCCGCTCCGAACGGGTATCGAGCGCCGACGTCGCTTCGTCAAACACCACGATCGGCGGCTGTTTGAGCAGCGCGCGTGCAATGGCCACGCGTTGGCGCTCCCCGCCGGACAAGCGCACGCCTCGCTCGCCGACCCGCGTGTCGTAGGCATCCGGCAGGCGCTCGATGAACTCGCCCAATTGCGCGCCCCGCGCGGCGGCGATAATGTCGGCCTTGGTCGCGTCTTCACGACCGTAGCCGATGTTGTACGCGATCGTATCGTTGAACAGAATCGTGTCCTGCGGCACGATACCCAAGGCCGCCCGCAGGCTGCGCTGTGTGACCAGCCGCAAGTCCTGCCCGTCGATCTTGATTGATCCCGCATCAGGCTGATACAGGCGGAACAACAACCGGGCCAGCGTCGACTTGCCCGAGCCGCTGCCTCCCACGACGGCCACCGTCTGGCCCGGCTCGATCCGGAACGAGACATCCCACAGGATCCTACGACTGGGCTCGTAACTGAAGTCGACATGCTCGAAGCGGATCTCGCCACCGCGCACCACGAGCGGCTGCGCCGCCGCAACATCACCATCCTCGCCTGCCTGACCGCGCGCATCCAGCAGCGCAAACAGCCGCTCCACGTTGGTCATCGCGTCATTGGCCTCGCGGAATACGAAGCCCAACGTGTTCAGCGGCAGGCTGACCTGGATAATGTAAGCGTTAATCAGCACCAGGTCGCCAACCGTCATTGCGCCGCTTACCACGTGCTGGCCGGCCAACAACATCACCGCCGCAATGCCCGCGCCGATACACGCACTCTGCCCGATATGCAGCGTGGACAGCGCATATTGATTCTCGATACCCGCGTCCTGCCGTTGCTGCAGCACCTGGTCAAGCCGCTTGCACTCAAAATCCTCGCGCGCAAAATATTTGACCGTGTCGTAATTCAGCAGACTGTCGACGATACGGCTATTGGCCTGGGCTTCCAACGCGTTCATGCGGCGCTGCACCCGCACGCGGCGCCGCGTGAACACGATCGTATAACCCGCGTAGCCGGCAAATGTCGCAAAAATAATCAGCGTGAAGCCGCCGCCATACTTGCTAACCACAATGGCGAGCACCGACGCGATTTCGATGAGCGTTGGCACGATCGTAAAGACCGCAACACCCAGCAGGTAACCAATGCCGGCGGTACCTTTCTCCAGGTCGCGTACCACCGAGCCGGTCTCACGCTGCGAGTGAAAGCGCGCGCCCAGATGATGCAGGTGAGCAAACGTACGCGCAGTATAGTCGGCTACGGTGCGCTGCGTGACTTGCACAAATGTCATGTCGCGCACCTCGCTTAATGCATTCGACGCAAAGCGCACCACAGCATAGCCGAACAGCAGCAGGATCGGTATCGCGGCTGGCCGGCTCGTGACGTTGCCCAGCGCATCGACGATATCCTTGAGCAGCAGCGGGACCGCCACCGCAGCCGCCTTGGCTAGCAGCAGCAATGATACGGCGGCCAGCACCCGCGCCCTGTGGCGCCAGATGGCGTGCCACAGGTCGGAGGCGATCCGGGTGCGCAACCCGCTGATGCGGGCCGCGCCTGCGAAGGTGGGCGAAGTCATGGAAGCCAACTCGGTTTTGCGCGTTACGCCGCCATTGCAAGTTCTGTACCGCCGAGTGGCGTGGCTGCCAATGTGGTGAGGACTGCGTGCCGTGGCGCAAAGGTGGTGTCGGTGCTTGGGGCAATGACAGCCAGAGTGTTGCAATTTGTGCGACATGTCCCGAACAGCGTACCGAGGCAAGCTCGAGGGTCGCGATCTCCACCGGCCGGTTTAGCGGTAGACTATTTATATGGATGGATGCCGTTACTGCGGAAAATTTCGCGACGAATGGGATTGCCATGGCCAACAGTGCCGCCGAGCCATTGCCAAGGCACTGCGCCGGCAGCACGCCGGGCTGCCGATGGTGCCCAATACGATCCGCAATGAAATCCCGGTTGGTGCGACGACGCAGCAAGTCATCACAGTATTGTCCCGGCAGCGGTTACAAGCGCGGCGTGGCAATGAGGCGCGGCGCGAACGTAAGGAGATCGACGAGTTGGAACAGAAGTGATGTAATGCTGGCGCGTGTGATGTCGCGTTGGCTGACTGGCGCCAAGTTTGATTTCCGTCAAGAAACCGCAGACCTGGTCCGCCGAGACTCACAGGATGCCTTGTAGGGAGCGTTCCATGGGCCAGTCGATGAGGGACGCGGTCGTGCACGCGTTCGGAGGGCCGCTGCGAGTAGCAGAGGTTGCGGTATCAACGTCGAGCCTTGCTGCAGCGCGATCGCGATTCGCGTCGAGCTGCGTATCAACGCATGCCGACAGCAAGGCAGGGACTGTCGGGCCGGCGTCGCACGGTACACACCGGAAGTGTAAATAATACTTGTCTTCGGCGACAATCTGGAACCCTTGGCGCAGATAGAATCGCGCGGCGCGCTCGTTGAGCTTGAAAGTCTGCAGCTTGACCGTGCGGCCATCACGATGGGCGGCGTCACATACGCGGTGCAGTAGGGTCGCGCCAATCTGTCGGCCCTGGAATGCCGGATCCACCAACAGCAGCGCGACCTCCACCCCACCGTCTTCGCACACTTGCGTGGATAATACCCCTACCGCCCGCGACACGCCGTCAACCACGATGGCCTGGCACCGTGCAACCGGGTAGCTCACTCGGAAAGCCGCTCGGCGAAAATCGTCCTCCCAACCTAGCGTCTGCCTGAAGTAGCCGCTCAGGGAATCCCGATACAGGTGAAAGAAATATCCGTACTCCTCACGAGTTGCTGCGCGCAGCGCGACCGGCAGTATCGTCGGGCTCCGGCCCGAATCTTCGATTAGCTCGTTCATCGTCTTGCCTATTTGGTTTTCTTTGGTCTCCTGCCCGCACCAGATGGCGCACGATGTGGCCCGCGCGCCGTTCCCGATCCATATCCTGCACCATCGACACCGCCGATAGTGTGCGAAACCGAGCACAGCCGTCTGTTTCGCGCTACAGCCGCGCACGCTTCAACCTAACGAACTGCGGCAAGCTTGCACTGCGAACAACCTGCGTTGCAACAACCCACACCGCAGCGGCCTGCGTCAATCCACCGCGCCGCGGCTAGCTTGCTATGACGGCCTGTCGGGTAGGTTAAGCGGATGAGTATCTTGGTGCAGCTTGAAACCCGGCAATGTTCGCGCGTCCGGGCTCGATGCAAGGTGGAGAGCCTGCTCGACGGCGGCGTTGAATTGGAATGTGCTGGCTCGCGTCAGAATACAGGTCTGGTCAGCGTTCGCCCGCTAGGAGACGGCGAATGGTTTGAGGGCCTTGAGGGAAACTGCCGGCCGTTGCGCGCTATTCCCCGTTTTTTAGTCATGGGTCAGCCTGTGCCATGCAGCGCAGCGGCGAACGATTCGGCCCGTGCGGCACACGCTGTGCCAGCACCGGTGCCCTCCATCTCTACCCTCCTCACTCCACCGTCACCGACTTGGCCAGATTTCGCGGCTTGTCCACGTCAGTACCGCGCGCGCAGGCAGTGTGATACGCGAGCAATTGCAATGGCACCACATGCAAGATCGGCGAGAGCAGCCCATAATGCTCGGGCATCCGAATCACATGCAGGCCTTCGTCGTTGACGATTCGCGTATCCGCATCAGCAAACACATACAACTGGCCGCCCCGTGCGCGTACTTCCTGGATATTGGACTTTAGTTTTTCCAGCAGCGCATCGTTCGGCGCGACGGTGACCACCGGCATCGCTTCGGTCACCAGTGCGAGCGGCCCATGCTTGAGTTCGCCGGCCGGATACGCCTCAGCGTGAATATATGAGATTTCCTTCAGCTTCAACGCGCCTTCAAGTGCAATCGGATAATGCATGCCCCTGCCAAGGAACAGCGCGTTTTCCTTGCGCGAAAATTCCTCTGCCCACGCGATGACCTGCGGCTCGAGCGCGAGCACGCTGTTGAGCGCCGCCGGCAGGTGCCGCAACTGCTTCAGGTACTGCGCCTGAAGACTCGCGTTGACATGACCGCGCAGCCGTCCCAGCGTCACCGCGAGCACGAACAGGGCAACGAGCTGCGTTGTAAATGCCTTGGTTGACGCCACGCCGATTTCGGTGCCCGCGTGCGTCAGCAAGCGCAGCGCGGTGAGCCGCACCATCGCGCTGCTCGCCACGTTGCAAATCGTCAGCGTATGCGAGTGTCCGAGCGCCTGCGCATGCTTGAGTGCGGCGAGCGTGTCCGCCGTCTCGCCGGATTGGGAGATCACCACGACGAGTGACCGGGGGTTCGGCACGGAGTCACGATAGCGATACTCGCTTGCGATCTCGACTTGCGTGGGGATTTTCGCGATCGATTCGAGCCAGTACTTCGCTGTCAAGCCGGAGTAGTAGCTGGTGCCGCACGCAAGAATCAGCAGGCTGTCGATCCCGTTGAACACGTCGCCGGCGCCAGCGCCGAACAGCTCGGGATCGAATGCGTCGGTCTGCGCAATCGTGTCGGAGATCGCCCGCGGCTGCTCAAAGATCTCCTTTTGCATGAAGTGCCGGTACGGCCCAAGCTCCACCGCGCCACCATACGCGTTGACGGTGCGTACCTCCCGCTGTACGAGGCTGCCGTCGCGGTCCGCGATCTGCACGCCGTCCAGCGTCAATTCAACCACGTCGCCTTCCTCGAGGAAAATGAAGCGGTCGGTGCTGCCCGCCAGCGCGAGTGCATCCGAGGCCAGGAAATTCTCCTGTTGGCCCAGCCCGACCACCAGCGGCGAGCCGGCGCGCGCGCCGCATACCCGATGCGGCTGATCTTTTGAGAACACGGCGATCGCGTAGGCGCCATGCAGCTGCTTCACCGCTTCGCGCACGGCGGCAAACAAGTCACCGCGATAAAGGCTGTAGATTAGGTGAGCGATGACCTCGGTGTCGGTCTGCGTCACGAACTCGTAACCGTTCGCGCGCAGGCCTTCACGCAAAGTTTCATAGTTTTCGATGATGCCGTTGTGAACCAGCGCAATCGTGTCGTGCGAGAAGATCGGATGCGCATTGTGCGTGACCGGCGCCCCGTGCGTCGCCCAGCGCGTATGCGCGATGCCAGTTTCCCCCGCCAGTTGCGTGTCGCGGATCTGCAGGTCGAGGTCCGCCACGCGCGATACGCTGCGGGCGCGCCGGGCGGCGCCATCGACGATAGCCGCTACACCACACGAGTCGTAGCCGCGGTATTCGAGACGTCGCAACCCCTCGACGAGGACCGGGACGATGTTACGTTGCGCTACCGCGCCGACAATGCCGCACATGATGTTTATCCGTGGAAAATGGAGGGTGACCGTTGGGCCGCCTCATCGGCGCCGTACATTCAGGCCTTTTTCTTGGCCGGTCGCGCGTACCCTGGCTTTGCGACCTGCGTTTTCTCGTTCAACACCAGCGCCCCGGCGGGCACGTTGCGCCAGACGGTGGTCCCGGCTGCGAGCGTCGCTCCTAAACCCACGACGACCGGCGCAACAAGCTGCGTACCAGAGCCAACGAATACGTCATCGCCGATCACGGTGCGATGCTTGTTCGCGCCGTCATAGTTGCAGGTGATCGTCCCGGCGCCGATGTTCACGCGCGCCCCGACGTCGGCGTCGCCGATATAGCTCAAATGGTTAGCTTTCGTGCCATGCCCGAGCACCGCGTTCTTGACCTCAACGAAGTTGCCCACATGCACGTTGCTGGACAGCACGGCCCCGGGACGCAGCCGCGCATATGGGCCGAGCACGACATTCTCGCCCACGCGTGCGCCCTCGACATGCGTGAACGCGTCCACGCGCGTGCCCGCGGCGATCGTCGCTTCGCGAATCACGCAGTTCGGCCCGATGCTGACGTGGTCACCCAGCACGACGTGTCCTTCGAACACGCAGTTGACATCGATCGATACGTCGGCGCCGCACTCCAGCGTGCCGCGCACGTCGATGCGCGACGCATCGGCCAACGTGACGCCAGCGTCCAGCAGTCGCAGCGCTTCGTTGCGCTGGTAGACGCGCTCCAGGTCAGCCAATTGTCGCTTGCTGTTCACGCCGAGCGTCTCCCATACGTCGTCTGGCTGTACACCGACGACCTCGACACCGTCTTCGATCGCGCGCTCGACGACGTCGGTCAGGTAGAACTCGCGCTGCGCGTTGTCGTTTGTCAACGAGCTTAGCCACGCGTCGAGCCGCCCGCTCGGCGAGATGACGATGCCAGTGTTGATCTCGCGGATTTCCCGTTGCTCCGGGTCGGCATCCTTTTGCTCGATGATCCGTGTGATGCGTCCGGCGCAATCGCGCACGATGCGACCATAACCGTGCGGGTCGTCCAGCGTGACGGTCAGCACCCCATAGTGGCCGTTGGCCGCCGCGTCGACCAGTCGCCGCAGTGTCGAGGCGCGCGTGAGCGGCACGTCGCCGTACAGCACCAGCGTGGGCAGTGCCGGGTCGATGAACGGCAGCGCCTGTTGAACCGCGTGACCGGTACCCCGTTGCTCGGCCTGCAGCGCAAACTGGATATCGGGCGCGGCGACGGCCTCGCGCACGGCCTGGGCGCCATGCCCGACCACCACGACGAGCCGGCTCGGCGTCAGCGCGCGCGCCGTCTCGATGACATGGGACAGCAATGGCCTGCCAGCCAGTGAATGCAGCACCTTTGGCCGCGCGGAATGCATGCGCTTGCCCATGCCGGCTGCAAGAATGACGATATTCACGGCGTCAACGTCCAACGAGTCTCGAAGGGCCGATTTTAGCATCGGGCTTGCTGCATTCCGTCGTGCAACCCACACACGGCGCGCCGACGTCGCGGCGTCACAGCGCGTCGAATGGCACGATCGGCACGGTGCCGCTGTCGGGCGTTGCACAAGGTTCGTCGTCGAATGCGATGTCGCCGTGCGGATCGGCCACGCCCGTCGCGCGCAGCCCGGCGAATGGAAACAGCCGAGGGTCCATCAAGTGCGACGGCACGACGTCGGACAATGCACTGAACATGTTCTCTACCCGTCCAGGGAAGCGCTTGTCCCATTCCTGCAGCAACGTCTTCATTTCGGCGCGCTTTAGGTTCGGCTGGCTGCCGCACAGATTGCATGGAATGATTGGAAATTCACGCAATTGCGCATATTTTTCCAAATCATTCTCTTTCACATAGGCGAGCGGCCGGATCACAATGTGCTTTCCATCGTCGGACTGCAGTTTCGGCGGCATCCCCTTGAGTTTGCCGCCGTAGAACATGTTCAGCAGCACGGTCTGCAAGATGTCGTCGCGGTGGTGGCCAAGCGCGATCTTGGTCGCGCCCAACTCACCCGCGACGCGGTATAGGATGCCGCGCCGCAGCCGCGAGCACAGCGAGCACGTCGTCTTACCCTCGGGCACGAGGCGCTTGACGATGCTGTACGTGTCCTGGTTCTCGACATGAAACGGCACGCCGCGTGCCGAGAGATACTCGGGCAGTACATGCGCGGGAAACCCAGGCTGCTTCTGATCTAAATTGACCGCGACAATGTCGAAATCGATCGGCGCTCGCTCGCGCAGCCGCAGTAGGATGTCCAGCAACGCATAGCTGTCCTTGCCGCCGGACACGCAAACCATCACCTTATCGCCGGCCTCGATCATGTTGTAGTCAGCAATGGCTTGGCCGGCCTGCCGGGCCAGCCGCTTGAACAGCTTGTTGTTTTCGTAGGCCTGTTTCTGCTCGCGACGGGTCAAGGCCCGCACGGTGGTCTCGGGTGCATGCATGTCAGGCTTCCTTGATACGGATGACTTCAACGCCCACTGACTCGCAGTCGGAGTAGACGTCCGGCTTCTCGGTCGATACGCGCACTGCCCGCACTTTCGGATGCGCCAGCATCGCGGCGGCAACGTCATCGCAAAACGTCTCTTGCAGATGGACGTGTCCGCGCGCGACCCGTTGGGCAATGGTCGAGCGCATGAAATCGTAGTCAACGACCTCGGCCAGCTTGTCGGCGCGCGGCGTCGATTCGGCCAGCGGCACGAACAGGTCGATGTTGACGATGACGCGCTGCTCGGCGCGTTTTTCGAAATCATGCACGCCAATGTTGATGGAAATCTCGTAGTTGCGCAGGAACAGGCGCCGACAGTCTGCGAGGCTTGGGTGCGAAAGGGCGGAGAGCATGGGCGATCCAGTCAAAAGTAGAGGCGGTGGCCGCGCGGCATGGCCCGGCCCGGCAGTAAGCACGCAAGCATCGCGCTCACGTATCCGTCATAAACATCACGTCGCGTGGCGACGGCACGAGGTGCTGGCCGCCATCGACCAGCAGCGTCGCACCCGTCACACCGCGCGCGTCGGCCAGGTAGCACACCGCTTCAACCAAGTCGGCCGGCGTCGATGCGCGTCCAAGCGGCGTGCGCCGGTGCGCGTCGCTAAAGCTTTCATCGGTCTGGCTACCGGAGCGCAGCGTGAGTCCGGGCGCGACGGCCACGACCCGCAGCTTCGGCGCGAGCGCCTGGGCCAGCGCCACGGTGGCCGCCTGCAGCGCGGCTTTCGTTAACGTATACGACAGATAGTCCGGATTCATGTTGTACAGCTTCTGATCGAGCACGTTGATGACCGAGCCACGCAACGTCTCGTCTTCGCGCGCCACCTCCGGAATCGATTCGTGCAGCGCCTGCGCGAGCGCCAGCGGCGCGCCGACATTGATCGCCGTCATGTTCAACAACGTGCCGTATCCGAACGTGGCTGCCGTATCCTCGTCAAACAGCGACGCGTTGTTCACCACGCATTCGATGCGCCCGAGCGCGGTGATGCTATCCGGCACCAGGCGCCGCACCTGTGCCTCGTCGGCCAGATCGGCGCGCAACGCGACAGCACGCTGGCCCAGCGCCTGTATGTCGGCGGTCAGCGACTGCGCGTCAGCCTCGGACGTATGGTAGTGGACCGCAATGTCCCAACCCCGCGCGGCCATGCCAAGCGCCAGCGCACGGCCGATGCGCCGTGCTGCGCCGGTCACCAGTGCGACACGGCGCACGGACGGCGCGTAAGAAGGGGAAGCCGGATACTGACCGGCGCACGACGGGTCGCTCATTTACAATGCGGGAATGAAGCCGAATTCAACGCAGCCTGATAGTTTACCCGTTCCTGGCGATACCGAGCTTGCCCACGTTCGTGCGTTAGTGCAGCACATCGCCGGTCAAATCGCTGCGGCCGGAGGGTGGTTGCCATTCGACCGGTACATGGAACTCGCGCTTTATACACCGGGTCTAGGCTACTACAGCGGTGGTCTAGTCAAGTTCGGCCGCGGTCCCGACGATGGGAGCGACTTCATCACCGCGCCGGAACTCTCGCCGCTGTTTGCACAGACGTTCGCCAAGCCGGTGGCCGAGATACTCGGCGCTACCGGCACACGCCACGTGGTCGAATTCGGAGCGGGAACGGGCAAGTTCGCCGCCGGCCTGCTGCGCACGCTGGATGCGCTCGGTGTCGGGTGTGCGCGTTACACGATCGTGGAATTGTCCGGCGAGTTGCGCGCGCGCCAGCGCGAGTGCATTGCGAAAACTGCACCGCAGTTCGCCTCCTGCGTCCAGTGGGTCGATGCGCTGCCCGAGCGCGTGGAGGGCGTGATGGTTGGCAACGAAGTGCTGGACGCCATGCCAGTGCGTCTGTTTGCGCGGCAAAATGGCTTGTGGCATGAACGCGGCGTCGCTGTGGCGGATGCGAGCCGCTTCGTGTTCGCCGATCGGCCGCTGGATGCCGCCGCCGTGCCGGCCGCGCTCGCGTGCGTTTCTGGCCGGCACGACTACGTGACCGAAACACACGAGGCGGCTGCCGCGTTCGTGCGCACCGTGTGCTCGGTGCTCGACCGCGGCGCCGCGTTGTTCGTCGACTATGGTTTCCCGGCTGCTGAGTATTACCATCCACAGCGCACGGAGGGCACGTTGATGTGCCACTACCGGCACCGTGCACACGGCGATCCGTTCCTTTACCCCGGCCTGCAGGACATCACCGCGCATGTGCAGTTCAGCGCCATCGAGCAGGCTGCCCACGACGCGGGCGCGCATTTGCTCGGATACACGTCGCAAGCACGCTTTCTGATGAACGCAGGCATCACGGACTCGCTGGCGCAACTGGATCCGGCCGATCCGGCTCGCTTCCTGCCCGCGGCTAATGCGGTACAGAAGCTGCTGTCCGAGGCAGAGATGGGCGAACTGTTCAAAGTGATCGCGTTTTGCCGCGGCCTGGATGGCGCATTGGGCGCGTTTGAGCGCGGCGATCGTTCGCACATGCTGTGACTCATGAGGCTGACCTGTCGATGTTCCGCTGGTTGCTGACCACCTTCATTGCCACCGTGATTCTTAGCGCGAGCTGGCCCTGGCTCGCCCGACTGGGCATCGGTCGCTTGCCCGGGGATCTCGCGCTCAGCTGGCGCGGCCGCCGTCTGCCGTTGCCGTTCATGTCGACGCTGCTGTTGACACTGCTGGGCTCGCTAATCGTGCGGCTGCTCTAGTCGCCGCACAGCGGCGTGGCTCGAGCAGCGTCAGAACCCGATTGAGCGTCTGCGCGCGTGGCGATCGAGTACCACGTCGTGCGCGCTCACCGCATCGCGTCCCGCCAGCCGCGCATTGCCGAAGCCGTGGATGATGGCGCGCCGCATCACGCGCGGCGACAAGGTTGACAGCACGTCCAGCGGCGCCTCTTCGAGCGCTTGCGGAAAACGCGCGCCCCATGCGTGCGATTCGCGGATCTCTGAGTAGATCGACTGGGCAATACGGCGCGCGCCATCGCGATCCGGCGTCGGGATCTCATAGACGTTCATCCGGTTCAGGATGGGCTCCGGAATGCAGTGCATGTCGTTGGCCGTCGCGATCCAAAGCACACTGGATGCATCGATGGGCACTTCGGCGAACTCGTCGATGAACGACTGCGCGGTGTCATGCTCGAGCAGCGCATACAGCGCGCCGAGTGGATCGTACTGCGCATCGCCGCCCGCCTTGTCGATTTCGTCGATCAGCACCAGTGGGTTCGCATAGGCGCCGTTGACCAGCGCGTCGAAGATCTTGCCTGGCTTGGCATTCTTCCACTGTGACGACGCCCCGGACAGAATCCAGCCCGCGGTGAGCGAACTCATCGCGACATAGTGATAGCCGGTGCCGATCAGGCGCGCAAGTTGCCGGGCAAAATGCGTTTTGCCGATGCCGGGTTCGCCCAGCAGCAGCATGGGCATTAACTCGAGCCTGTCGTCGGTCTCGGCCACGAGCGCGATCTGTTTGCGCACGTCCTCCAGCGGCTCGCTAAAGTTTGGGGACTCGGCGAGGAGCGCGTCGATTGACGGCAACCGGTTGGGCTTGACGCAAAAGCGCAACGCGCCGACCTTCAGCATTTTCTCGTAGGTGCTTCGCAACGCCTCGCTGGCGCCATCGGACAAGTCATGTAAGGCCGTCTCGATCTGACTTAAGTCATAGATCGGCTTGAAAGCCGCCACCGCGATTTCCTGCTTAACCATTGCGTTAGTCATATTCACCTCCTCTGCTGCCACGCCGCCCCGCGCGGCGCCAATTCAGTGTATCGGCGTCAATAAGTTGTGCAAGCTAGCAGTCACGCGGCGTTGCTGCCAACGCCGCGTGGTGTCCGCGCGCGTGGCCAAACCCCGTTATCATGACCGTTTCGTGCATGCAGAACTCGGCCGCCGTGCGGAGCATGAATCCATCGGGCGATCCGAGTCTGAATCCCTTATGACAAGTCTGTTGAATGCCCTTCGTACACTCGCCACCGGCGTGCTGCTGGCCTCGGTTGCCGCCGTGGCATGCGCGCAGGAGGGTCCGCCGAAGGTACGCTGGGATATTGAAGTCGTGCAGGACGGGCGCAGTGTCGACCATTTTGGCGCAACGACCACGGTCGGCCAAGCGAAGTCGGAGACACACAAGCGTAGCGTCGTGCATGAGCTCGGTTGCCAGAACCAACCGGTGGCCAGCATCGAGTTGTCGCGCACGCTGACCGTGTCGCCGACCCACGTTGACGGCGGCAAGGCGGTTCTGTCGCTGGACGTACAGGAGATCTTTGAGGATACGCGTGCCGCACAGACCGCCGAGGGTTGTGCGCTGCCACCGCAGCCGCGTCGAGTCACCGCTGTCCATCCCGGCCTGCTCGTGCCGCCCGGGCGAACGGTAGCGTGGAAGCTGGTGGACCACGACCCGCAACTCGTCTATCGCGTACAGGCGAGCATTGTGGAACAGTGAACGGGTGATGAACTCGCGTAAGGATAGTCGACCGATGCGACACGGCGATACCTTGCCCAGCGTGCCGCGCACCGGCGACAAGGAATTCGTCGCCGTCAGTTGGAATCTGCATAAGGGCCGCTCGCCGCTCGGCTTGCAGGCATGGCAGTCGATGCAACGCTGGATGCAGGCAACGCCGGCCGACCTGTATTTCCTGCAGGAGGCCATGGCGCGCCGGATGCCCGCGCCCGTGCTGGCCAGCAATGGCTTCGGCGAGCCGCTGCAAGGCGCGCTTACCGACGTATGGCAGTGCCAGGCTACCGAAATAGCGCAAGCATTGCGCTTACAGCTGGCGCTCGGGCCAAATGTGTTCAAGCCATCGTGGCGACACGGCAATGCGATCCTGTCGCCGCATCCGCTCGACCTAGGAGGGCGCTGGGACATTTCCGCGCACCGCTTCGAGAAGCGGGGTTTGCTGGTGGCACGCGCGACGCTTTACAACACGCCGATCACATTGCTGTGCGTCCATCTGGCGCTCACCCGCCAGTCGCGATTGCGCCAGATGAACTGGATCGCCCATTGGATCGCCCGCGAGGCGGCAACCGGCCCGTTGGTGCTCGCCGGCGATTTTAACGACTGGAAGAACGACTCGGAGCCGTTGTTCGCCGAGATCGGTTTGCGCGAGGTGGCCTCAACGCTGGGCGAGGCTGGCAAGACGTTTCCCGCATTCTCGCCCGCGCTGGCGCTGGACAAGATGTTCGTACGGGGCATCACGCCAATGCAATGGCTCGAGCCCGCATCCCGCACCGCGTGGTTATCGGATCACTTGCCGTACATAGCGCGGTTGCGGCTGGACTAGGACGGTTCCACGGCGTTGCAACGCGCCTACTACTCGTTGCCCCGCGTGCCGCTCGTTACGTCTGGCGACGCGCCATTGTCCAAGCACCGAATAACTTTGCCGCGACGCGGTAAAATGGTAACGTGCCTAATATATTTAGCCAGACCGTCGCGCGTGCCGGGCCCGACGGCCATCGATCCGACTGAAACACCATGAGCAACCTGACCCAACAAACCGTTCTCAGCGTGCATCACTGGACTGACACGCTGTTCAGCTTCACTTGCACCCGCGATCCGGGCTTTCGATTCGATAACGGTCAGTTCACCATGGTCGGCCTGGAAGTGGATGGCAAACCGCTGCTGCGCGCGTACAGCCTGGCGAGCGCGAACTACGAGGAAAACCTCGAATTCCTGAGCATCAAGGTGCAGGACGGCCCGCTCACATCGCGGCTGCAGCACCTGAAAGTAGGCGATCAGGTCTACATTGGCAAGAAACCGACCGGCACACTGGTAGTCGACAATCTGTTGCCCGGCAAGACGCTGTGGCTGCTCTCCACTGGCACCGGCTTGGCTCCGTTCATGTCAGTTATCAAGGACCCGGACGTCTACGATCGCTACGAGAAGATCGTGCTCACGCATACCTGCCGTTTCGTCGACGAGCTTGCGTACAAGGAGTACATCACCGAGCATTTGCCGCAGCACGAGCACATCGGCGAGCTGATCCGCGACAAACTGGTGTATTTCCCGACCGTGACGCGTGAGCCGTTCCAGAATCGCGGACGCATCACGGAGCTGATTGAAACGGGCGGATTGTTCGAGCGGCTCGGCGTGCCGCCGTTCTCGATCGACAACGACCGCATCATGTTGTGTGGAAGTCCGCATATGCTGCGTGACACACGGCAACTGCTCGATGGCATGGGCTTCACCGAAGGCAGCAATTCGGCTCCGGGCCACTATGTGGTCGAGAAGGCCTTTGTCGGTTGACACGCCGGACCACGGGCGAAATCATCGCCAGGTCGCTGTCCGCCGTGACCGTGATTTGAGGATGATGAGCATGTCGCGACTCGGCACGGCTTCGTCGGGCAGGCTTTGCAGCACCCTATGCAACGTCGCGAAGCGACAGCGTCTTGGGCGCTCGGTACCCGGTGGGCTTGGGCGTATCACGGCACATGATGCCGCCGCCGCAACACGCCGAATTGCAGACCGCCCAGCCGTCAATATGACGACGCGCCGATAGCCGATAATGGCAAACAGCAAGACCGGTGGCCGTGCGCCCGCACGGCTACCGGTCACTCAGTGCATCACGTCAAAATGCCACATAGGGACCATTGCCTGATGGTGTGGACTTGCCGCTGATCGCCACCGCCACGCGCCGCCCATAGAAAAACGGCATGCCTAGGTCGAAGTAGCGGGGCATCGGTCCGGCCAAATCGTTAAACGCAAACGTATTAGGCGTGCTGAGCAGCATCGACGCATTGCCCACGTTGAGATTGACGGCCTGGGTGGCACCATTCGCGCCCGTCACGGTGAGGATCTTGGTCTGTTGGCCAGGCGGGCAATAGAACGGGTTGCCGGAGCCGCACACGGGCAACGACGCGTCGGTGAAGAACAGGCCGTTGGAGCCGGTATCGGTGAACCCGGTGATCCTCGAGCCGTTGTACGTCGCGCTGAAGCTACCGGAATCATCGGTGGTCGATACCATCACACCGCTGCCCAGCTGGTTGTTGGATGCGGTGCCGATACCCAGCAACAAGGTGCCGCTGACCGAAGACTGTCCCGAGGGGCCGATCGCGGGCATATCGACGATTACGCCATTGTTGTCGATCGGCACGTTCGCCACCGGGTTCGCGATCTGTTGGGCAAGCGGCACGACAGTCTGCACGCAGTTGGACGCACTCGCGCAGTTGAAGTAGGAACTGGCGGCCGCATTGGTCGCGCATCGGTTGCCGCAGTCCACGGCTGCCGCCCCGACACCGAGGATGCCGCGAGAATGCAACTCCGACGTGGTGTTCTCCGAGCGGCCTACGACGCAGTCGGATGGCACTGTCGGGAATTTAGCATCACCGATTAAATGGATCGGGATCGCATTGGCGGTCCGCCCACCTAGCGTCACGTCAGCAATGCGCACCGAACCGAACGAATACCCGTCCGCGAACAACGCGCACGATGCAAGCGGCGCATTCGAATTGGGCACGGTGGCCTGCTGCAGCGCGCCGCGCAATGTGGGTGACAATTCCGCGGCGACCACTCGTAAGCCATACGAACCCGTGTCGAGTTGGATGTTGTCAAGCGTCTGGCACCGCGCGGCGTTACCGGCTGCGCAGATGGTGACGGACACAGTGCCGATGTTGGCCACCCGGTCGAGCCCCCGTGCCACCGTGATCGGCACAACGTTGGCCGCCAGGGGAGCGGAACTGACCGCCGAATTGGAATGGCCGCCGCTTCCGCACGCGGCCAGCGTCATGGCGCCCATGAGCGCCGCGGCGCGCCATGTGAGCCCGCGGCGTGTATTGACTAGGGTCACGATAGCACTCCTGTGTTCAGCGGATATCCGCTTCGGTCATGCCGGCCGGCAAGGCCCGCGGTAGGAAGGCTTGCCCGCTGAAGTCGCCCATGTGCCCGCCCGAATGTACGACTAAGTCACCGCTGCGCATCCACACCGGCCCGTGGCCGCCCTGGTCGCGGCGTTGCATCTGGATATCGCTGACGTACTGTGGGAAGTAGGTACCCAGCAACGTGCGCATCTCGGGCATTTGAGGACCGGACCAGGCGATGCCGATTACGGTGCCATCGGCGATGTACTCGCGTACCACGGTGCCGGTGGGTAGCATGGTCTGCTGCACGGTATAGGGGGTGGTCGTTGCGCTGGCGCCGGACGCCGTCGATGGCGACGCGGCAACGGCCGCGCGCAGCGTGGCCTGGCTGGATGCGGCGTTGCTCGCGTAGCTCGGCGCGCTGCCAAGGGCGGCGCACGCGTCGTGTGCCACCAGTACCACGCCGAACGTGGCACCAGCTAGTGCGGTGCACGCTGTTTGGATATTCATTTTGGCTTCCTCCTTGAAACACTGCCTTTTCACCGGTTTTCCCGGCACGCCCAGGCCATGTACGCGATGTAACGAATCACACCCGACTTCGTCGGCGCCGCCCAAAGCCGTTGACGGCGCACCGCCAGGACCCGCGCCTGCGGTGCCCCGTTCCTGTTCCAATGGATTGCAATCGTACGCAGCGACGCATTTGCGCGCCCATCTTTTACTCAATCTCAGCGCCCAAGACTGGTCAATAGATCATCGACCTGGGGCTGATTGGTGACGCTGTCGGTACGCCCTTCGGGATTGATCTGCGGACCATAGGGCAGGCTCAACGGACTCCCCGTCAAGATGGGGCATGCGCGGCGGCGAGCGGCTCATGCCGATCGGCCGACATGTCCTCGGGCAACTGCACGTTGTTGGCTTATGTCGACACGGGCACTTTCTGCAGGAACGAACGCGTGTCGGCCATCAGTGTACGCACTTGCTCGCCGTCGATCGGTGCGCCATACCACGCTGCCCAACGTGAATCGAGTTTCGTAGAACACTCACGGTGCCTAAATCGGAAAGGAGTATCCCGCCCGCGCTGGAAGGTTTCTATATATGGAGAAAATATTCCTACATGAGCACGGTGCAAATTACACATCGGCAATAGGCCAGTGGCGCGTGGCACAACTCTTAAACCTTTAAGAACAACAAGTTGGCAACGTACTCGCAGGCTGGTTCGAATCTTGCCCCCGCCCCGCCCCGCCCCGCCCCGCCTCGCCTCGCGGTTGAGCGTGGCATGATAGGGTCCATTGGAACTGCGTGGCGACGGACAGTGCTTCCCAGCGCCTTCGCCGCGTCGTGATGTGCGAGCGGCTTTCGTCGCGCCTCACGATGTGCTAATGCGGCGCAATGGATCGGAATGCAATATTGCGCCGATGTTTCGCACTGTAACAAAATTAAGGTTTTGAAAAATTGCTCGAATTCCTCGCTTTCGCCTAGATAATAAAACTTCCGATCGCGATATCGCGATCCGTCGGACTGACCGCAACTGCGGCATACTGGCGGTCCGATTCGCCGATTTTTTTCCGCGTTGCCCACACGCAGCGCCTCCAGCAACGAGGCGCAGGGCGATTTTTCGTAAGGAGAGCACACAATGCGTATCGCACAAATCGCACCGCTGCACGAAGCTGTGCCGCCCAAGCTCTACGGAGGCACCGAGCGCGTGGTGTCATACCTGACGGAAGGGCTGATGGAGCTGGGTCACGATGTGACACTGTTCGCGAGCGGCGATTCGCATACTTCGGCACGCCTTGAAGCGGCGTGGCCCCGCGCATTGCGCCTGGACCCGTCCATCCGCGACTGGATGGCGCCGCATATGTTGATGCTCGAACAGGTGCGCCGCGTGGCCCACGAGTTCGACATCCTGCATTTTCACCTCGATTATTTGCCGTTTCCCCTGTTCTCGCAGATCGACACGCCGTTCGTCACCACACTTCATGGGCGCCTAGACCTGCCGGAGCTGCAACCGATCTTTGACAGCTTCCCGCAGGCACACGTCATTTCGATCTCGGATTCGCAGCGTGGGCCGCTGCCGCGTGCCGGGTGGGTCGATACCATCTATCATGGACTGCCGGAAAACCTACTCGTGCCGCAAACGGACATCAAGCCGACGTACTTGGCGTTCCTAGGCCGCATCTGCCCGGAAAAGCGCGTCGATCACGCGATCCGCATCGCCGCGCAGGCCAGTCTGCCGCTGAAAATCGCCGCCAAGGTCGACAAGGTCGATCGCGAATACTTCAAGAATGAGATCGAGCCTCTACTCTCACTCGGCGATGTCGAGTTCATTGGCGAAATCAACGAAGCACAGAAGCCGGCTTTCTTGTCCGGTGCGAAAGCGTTGTTGTTCCCGATTGACTGGTGTGAGCCGTTCGGACTAGTCATGATCGAATCGATGGCATGTGGCACGCCGGTGATCGCTTTCAACCGCGGCTCAGTGCCCGAGGTGGTCGAGCACGGCGTAACCGGCTTCATTTGCGAGGATGTCAACGGCGCAGTGGCCGCGTTGTCGCAGGTAGAGGCGCTGTCCCGCGAACAAATCCGCGCGCGCTTCGAACAGCGTTTCACGGCGCGGATCATGGCACAGCATTACGTCGACGCGTATGCGTCACTGGCGCGCGGCGCGCGCCAGCCGATGCTTCGCAAGGTCGCGGCAGGCTGACAAAGCCGCCCGCGTGGCGGCATCGATCGCATCGGTCTATGCGCCGCCACCCGCAGTGTATGTCGCTCCTCGCCCCATCTATTATGGCTATGACGACGACTATCTCCGTTTTAAGCGGGCTCGCGCTGCGGCGCGAGCAATGCGCGCAAATGGTGGGCGACACCGGCCTCGAAATTGTTGCCGATGCGCGGGACATGGGGTAGCCGCGCGATCAATCGGGGGTTGGCGTTGCCCATCATGAACGGGTGTCCGACTGACTCCAGCATGTCGATGTCGTTCATGTTGTCGCCGAATGCGATGCACCGTTCGGCCGGCAGGCCAAGTTGCTCGAGCACGAGTGCCAGCGCACGTCCCTTCGACACGCTAGCGGCCATCACCTCGAGGCAATCGGGCAGCGAATACGTCACGTACAACGCATCCCCGAAATGCCGGGCCAGGTTACGCTCGATAACGCGCAGGTCAGCGGTGTCTCCGATGTACAGTACCTTCGCCACCCCTTGGCCATCATGTGCCGCGAGGTTGGCAACCTCGTAGCGAAACCCGGAATCCTGATGGAACGTCAACAGCTGAGGCGCTTCGCGATCGATCAGCCATGCATCGTCGACAAACAAATTGACGATGACACGGCCATGCGTGCCGGCGATATCGGGCGCCATTAGCCGCTTGACGATATCCGCGGGCAGATCGTGCGCATGAATGCGGTTGTCTCGCGCATCGTGCACGCGCGCGCCGTTGGAAGTGACCAGATACGGCCGGATGCCGAGCCGGTCACGGATTCCCGCAACGTCGCGGAAATGTCGCCCGGTCGCGATCACAAAATGCAGGCCGCGCGCTTGCAACTCTTGCAGCGTGGCGACAGTGAACGGATCGACCTGGTGATCGCTATTGAGCAGCGTGCCGTCCAGATCAGTGGCGATGACTTGGTACATAGATAGGTCACTGAGAACGAAGTACGCTGGCGAGATACGGCTTGCACGTACGGCCGCGTGCTACTCACGCGCGTGAAACGCGCTAAAGCATACCACTTTAACGCCACTTCAGCGCAGCATGCTCGGCGATTGTGCGGCGGCCATCGACGCCAGGCGCAACGCGCCATCGGCCGAATCTCCAGCCGGAGATACGAAGCGAACCCTCACTGCAGTTCCGACATATTTCGCCATCGGCAATGCCAGACCGCTGCATAGCGCCGCCGGCAGGTTCTCGCCGGCGTCCAGTGTAGCGACCATCGCGTTGATATCGCGGCCGTCCAGCGCGCGCTGTGCGTGCACGATGGCGCGCAAACCAAGCCAAGCGCCGCTCGCCTCGTCACCCGATGGAAATCCATAATCACTGGCTGCCCTGAACTGGCGCCTTTACCGCTCGGTAAGTTAAGGCTTGTCTTCCCCTTTATTTGCCGGATCGGCTGCACGCGCCACCGGAATACTATTCGTGACACAGCGGCCCACCCGACGGTCGTGTTGCTCAGTTGCCGGCAAAGCATGCACGACAGCTTCAATCATCGCGACTGGCAAGACCGCCTTACCTCGATTGCGCAGCAGTTCGATTTGAGATGCGACTTGCTGTGCCGGGTCACCTGAACCGCATTTCACTCGGCAGCATGGAAGGCATGCGCTAACACTTCCCCGGCATGGGCGAATAGCGTATTGTCGGCAGGTATCTTGCGCAACTACGATTGTGCTCGGTACCTTCGAGCGCAAACTTGGGCCACCGTCATCGACGCAAAGACGACAGACGGCCCATGTCCGGTGGACATGGGCCGTCTGGATCGATGCGTATCCGCCTGCGGGCGGACCGGCAAGCCGTTTAGTGGAGCTTCTTCGGCAGTTGCTGGCTACGCAGGCGACGCTGCAGGCGCTTGACTGCGGCGGCCTTCTTACGCTTGCGCACAGCCGTCGGCTTCTCGTACGACTGGCGCTCGCGCAACTCGGCGATCAGGCCATTGCGCTCGATGGTTCGGCGAAAGCGGCGGATCGCCACTTCGAACGGCTCGTTTTCCTTGATAACAATCGTGGTCATGTTGTCCCTGGCTGGTTCAATACATTCATCGCCCTGGCGCCTTGCATTGCCGCTTTCCCCCCGCTCACGCAAGATGCGTCGACACGCGGAAGCCCGATGGGCGCGCAGCAGTATTGACGGTGCCCGGAAAATCGGACCACAACTGCGCCGCCCGCATGATGGCGGGCAGGCCCTCAGGGAATATAGGGGGAAGCAAACGCGTAGGCGGGCGCGATGAGAAGCGGTGGAACACCGGAACAGGTCAACCGGGACACCCTTCTCGCTCCAAAGCGTGGCAGGATAGCATAGACCCCAGCGTTTTTCCAGCGTCTCGGATCATCGCGGTGTGAATCATCGTCGCAACAATCGCCGCCGTCGGTGCACGTCGGGGCCGCAACGCCCGGATCGGGCATCTAAGCCCGCTACTGCTTTTCCATGACGAGCAAAATGCTGGATTTGTCGGGAGTTTGGACAAACATTTCCAGCTGCGTATCGTGCATCATGGCGATCCCGCTTGCCGAGGTATTCGGGTAGGCGCAACCGGCGCCGCCATTGAAATTCAGCGTCGCGTCATAGACGTTGCTGTCTACGCGCGGCGCGAGCGTACCGGAAAACTGACAATGCTGTGATAGGCCGACGATGCTCCCCTTGGCGTCCACGGTGAGCCGCAGGGCATCGAAATCGACTTGTGTTTTCCGGTGAGCCATCCCCGCGCCGCAAAAGCTGCCGGTCGCGGCCACCAACGTCGCTCGGGTCCAGCACGGATCATAGCGCGCATTCAGCTGTGCCGTTCTGCCGTCCGCATAGGTCGCCTTGGCCGCGATCGCTTGGCGGGCCGCATACCTGCCGCTCCAGGTCAGCGTCGTTACGCCTGGGTCGCCGTAGTTGTAGTCGATGCCGCTGCCATGGGCGACGCTCCCGTCCCCCGACGCGATCGTACCTGCGACCACGCCGGCCAGCGCACTCGGTATGTCGGCCTTCATGTATCGCACATAGAAACGGCCATCATCCAGCACCAGGATCCGGGCGGACTGTCCGTTCCAGGTTCCCGAATACGGGCCGACGATACCCGTCGGCGACACCTGGCTACCGTTGCACGCCGCCACCGCCACACTCAACACGCCTACCACCGCCATAATTGCCCGCATTTTTCCTCTCTTGTCGATATTCAGGCTTTTTGCGGCCGATGATTTTAAGAATTGAAATTAAGGCGGCGCTAAAATTGCCCAATCAGTAACGTTGGCGACTGCCTGGCATAGTCGCGTTCGCGCCACGGTTGCCAATCTCGTGCGTGTGCACACCGTACTCGGTCGTGGTCTGAGCAATCAACCGTCCCAACGCAGGATTGCCCGGGTACCCATACGTCATGTCCTGGATGAAGAACGGCACCTCGTTGCTCGTGTAAGTTCCTCAAAAATGAGCGTTGCGGTTTACGTAGTAGCCGGCATTGACTAGACAGCGCACATCGGAAACGATAAGGGTATCGACGTTCAGCACACGACAGCGTTCGCCGATGATGCGATGGCCGTCGATGGCCGCTTGCCGATCGACGCGCCATGACGTCCGATTTGCCGGGCGCCCGGCCCACCATCACAATAATAGAGGATATCAAGATGCCCGCCACCCCCGCGACGGATCGTTATTCCAAGCCCGCCATTTTCTTGCACTGGGCGATTTTCCTGCTCGTTGCACTCGCCTATGTCGCGATCGAGGTACGCGGCCCGAAGGGCAGCGACAGCCGCACATTCTGGAACACAATTCAT
Organism: Burkholderia sp. b14; assembly: GCF_900156195.1. NCBI lineage: Bacteria > Pseudomonadati > Pseudomonadota > Betaproteobacteria > Burkholderiales > Burkholderiaceae > Burkholderia > Burkholderia sp. b14. Next base: position 1,884,427 of record NZ_FTPJ01000003.1, on the reverse strand, counting down.
TTCTGTTCCGGCTCGCTGGTACTGGCCCTCGCGTCGCTGCGGTTACTCTGGCGCCTGTGGCACGGGGTGCCCGCGGAGGTCGAGTCGACACGCATACTGGTGTTCCTTGCGCGCGTCGTGCACTTGGCGCTGTACCTGTTCATCTTCACGCAGCCGCTGCTCGGCATCCTGATGGTCAACGCCGGTGGCAACCCGGTCTCGCTGCCGATCGTCGGGCTGGACATCCGGCTGATCGGCGCGGATCCTGTCGCGCGGCCACTGCTCAAGGCAATGCACAAGTTCACCGGCAACCTGTTCTACTGGGTGATCGGATTGCATGCGTTGGCCGCGATCGGCCGTCACGTGCTGCTGCGGGACCGGACGCTGCGCCGGATGCTGTAGCCCATGCGCCGCGCGCGGCCGGCGCGGCACCGGCCGTCAGCCCAGATGTCGACGACCCGACGCGCATCGAACGCCGGATTTTCCTATTGCAGTTCGGCCGCCACCCGACTCGTCGTCGCTCGACCATGTCCGAGTCCGAATGGTCAAGTGTCAGGAAGAGAGAGGCCCTGCAGGCTCACACACTCGAGAACCCATACTACACCAACGCTTCGCAACTGCCGGTCGGCTTTACCAACGATCCGGTTAAGGCATTGGAGCACCAGGACGAGCTGCAGCGGAAATACACTGGCGGACCGGGCTTGCATCTGTATATGGCCGAGCCGCTGTCGTCGGCGCACGCACCTGTGTCACGCCACCTAGCAGATAATCAAGTAACTCGCGCACTGGACGGATTGCATGGCCGAACGGCAATGTTTCCGAGCCGCGAAAGAACAATCCTCGCCCGACGTCACCCGAGAGCGCATGGGCCAGCCTCATATCAATGCAAAACTGCCCATGCTTGCCAATGCCATCGCGCAGCCCGCACTGCTGCAGGCAGTCGAATCCGACCGTGCATCGCCGCGGCTTGGCGGCCCGCTGCAGCTTCTGCTCCTTCTCGAGATAGCTGGCCAGCCACGGCGTGCGCACGGCACGCGCAGGCAAGCCGGCCACGCTCATGAACGTCACGATGTCCTCTGGCTTTGCCTCGACCAGCACCTTTTTGAAATTCGGATGCGCGTCACCTTCTTCCGTCACCGCAAACGCGGTGCCCAGTTGCACGGCGCTGGCGCCGAGGTCGAGCAGATGCCGAACCTGCTCGTGACTGTGGATCCCCCCCGCGACAATCAACGGGATGTTCTCCATCTCCAGCCCAAGCGTCTTGAACAATTCGCGCGCGCCTTCCAGCACATGCTGGAACGCATAGTTCGGATGGTCGAACCCATCGAGCGTCGGCGCGCCGAGATGCCCAGCCGCATAACGAGGGTTCTCGATGATAATAGCGTCCGGCAGGCGGTTTCTGCGCATCCACTTTTTCAGCACCAGGCCGATACCGCGTGCATCCGACAAGATTGGAATCAACGCCACGTCCGGAAAGTCGGCAGTCAACTCCGGCAGGTCCAACGGCAGACCCGCGCCGACCACGACCGCACCTGCGCCACTTTCGCATGCCTGGGTGACGTATGAGGCATATGAGGACACCGCGCGCATCACGTTGACCGCAACCAAGCCATTGCCCGAAGCTAGCTGCAATGCGGCCGCTACTTCCCGGCGCAGCGCCTCCAGATTCAGCGAATCGATCAATTGCCGGTCGCGTGAACGCTGGCTTTGTTCCATTAAATCCGGATGGTGACGGCGCAAGTCCACACTCGAGATCGTGCCTACCGCGCCAAGCGATGCGACGGTTCCCGCCAGACGATGTGCAGACACGCCCACGCCCATGCCTCCCTGTACGATCGGCAGCAGTATTCTGCCCTTGATCCTGAGGCGTTCGCATATGACATTTTGCACAAGCACGGTTAAACCTCTCGACGATGGCGGGCAAACCCGCTCAAAGCGACAGTGTGCGACACGCAGGGTTGGCGCACCTTAATCTTCGTCAACAAAATGCGCTGCCGGCGCGCACGCCTGGCACCACACATAAGCAGACCAACGCGTCACCTTGCCGCAACGTCGGACCGTACACGTGCGGGGACATCTGGCGCGCCAGCCGTGCCCCGCGCGAATCGCCGCGCGCGATGCCAAAAGGAGCGAATGACGCCCGTCGTGGACCACGACATCTTGGGCTTATACGTCGCTCGAGCGTTGGACCGAGCAGCGCGTTTGCACGGCTATCCGAAATCGCGCCCAACCGGCCAGGGAGCGGAATTTACATTCGTTGATGGAAGTTCGACAGGCGTTCCGATTACGGCATCGCTAGCGCCATTACGCCAATCATCAGTCATCGCCTATACGGCGATTCTGAGATCGCGCCAATACGTCGATCCAATTCGGCTCCGTAGCGGCGATCATTGACAGGTAGTGCGGGCGCGGTCCGAAAATGCGTTTAAGAGTCCAATAGATTGGGGCACCCAGGTCGCGAATGCGGTTGCTGGCTTGAGTGAGGTGAGTAGTGAGATTGTCGTCAAAACCGTGCAGCATGGCGAGTTCGGCGAGCGGCTGATCAATCAATCAAAGCGAACGCAGCGAATGTGGCAAGTAGCGGGCGACTTTAGCAATGATCGCGATGCCACGGGCAGCGGCCACTGGGATTGTATCGATGGTGGAAGACTGATCGACGACGAAAACATCGACAGCGTCGCATCATTCCAGCCCCCTACCAGCGATCACCAGTCACCCACCAGGTCCGGCGACAATACCTCCCGACTGGGGCGGCAATTGTACCGGGCTTGGCTGACCAAGACCCCGATTATCAGAACAGGAATATAGTAACAGGAGGGATTATTATGCTATCGATCTCAATAGTACTTTTTCTGTAAACTTTCCAAAATGTCTTTAAAATCACCGTCTTTCAGCACACCTGTTTTGGCAGCATCCTGGAGGGCATTAGAGTAATAGCTCAAATAATACTTAAGCCCTTCCCTTCCCAGATTGTGGTCTGCCCTTGACAGCTCTTCCAATTTAAGTATGCGGGGAGCGAGCGACTCAGATAGTGATACACTATTCCCGGATAATTTAAGCTTAATCCTATTTAAATCAATAGGAATATTCATATTATCGTGTTCGTTAAAGTACGACTCGAATTTCTCGCAAACCTCGCTGAAATCGACCAAATTTGGGGTGCCCTGTTCCTGCTCCGCAGATTTTTGCAATAATATTGCTTGAGCTAACACCTTAAGCGCATCACTAAAGAAAAATGGGTTAGGTCTCTCACGCCATGGCTCGGTTTCCATTGCGCTGTGCCTAATTATGTCAAACAATGACGATACGTGTTCGTAGCGCCGATGGTGCTCTTCAGCAGGATCACCATAGACGTCCGACAGAGCGGCATAGTATTCGGGACCACGGTGATATAATTTATTTAGTGCTTTGATCACAAATGGAATACTATCGGCGTCGAGTCGAAACCTACGTATCAGCCTAAATACGAGTCGCTCAAGATTTTCATCTTTAATGTTATGATAGGACGTGTTTGGATTACTCTCCAATGTAGCCCTTATATTCTGTAGAAGGGGAGATGCCGGCTCGGCGCTGGCTCTCTCCACATCGGGTGATCGAGGTGCCAATGGAGTTGCAATTGGAGGCGCTCCCTCCGTTAAAAACGGTAACTGGATATTTTCATTATTTGGGTTGATGTGCTGCTCTGCCGGTGAAGCCCTCAATGCAGCGTTAGCCGCTTGGATGTCCGCAAAACTGGTGGCGATTACCTCCACTGGCTCCACTGTTAAGCGATCTGGTGTCCGGCTCTCCTTCGATAAGACGGATAGTTCAGGTCCGGAAGTAGGTGAAATAATATCCTTATCATTTGGGCTTAAAGTGTTCGGTGTATTGCCTCCGCAACCCACGAGCATCGTGATTACACTGAGCATAACCGACAGACCTTTAGGTTGCAGGCAATGCTTTTTTTCATCCAAGTACCTTATTAACTGTATTAACTAACATCAGAAATTCTAATGAATTAGATCAATGGATTCAGCGCAACCTCCGCTACTTTTAGAGACTGTATGGGGAAAGCCGTTTGAGCAAGTGTTGCCAGGAACTGGGCTACGCAGTGACGCAAAAAGGGAAAACACGAAGGCATTCATGCGGATCAGTTCATTAGCGTCAAGCGGTCAAGCCATACAAAATAAGCCATAGGTGCTGTACGCTACTGATACCCTTGGGTGCGTGAGCCTTAATTTCCGCCTTAGGCGCCCAGGAACTGCCGCCTGACATTTATCCCCGCCCATACCGACGCCCGCTTTGCAGGCGCGTAACACCGTTGATTTGCCCATGTTACTGCGCCTGACCACACAGATAATGTCATCAAATTCAATCATCATTCATTCATCGCCCAATGCAACCGATGTTGCGGGTCGTCATTCTAACCAGCGCTTATAAGCTCACGGTACGCAAAACGTTATTGCTCACTTTACACGACCCGGATCTAGTAAATACTTGTCGTGTGTGAACATCATGACGGACCTGTCCGAATTTTTATAGGTGAGGCATATCATGAAAGGCGAAGTCATGGATAGGCCAATGAAAAAACGCACGGTAGCCTCTAGGCGGAGGCCCTTGGGCTGCTGCCTGAATCGCCTAAGGCATGGCTTGGGCAAGCTAGCGAAGGGAGTGATAACATCGCCCAGGGGCAGGACTTGATGCCGGCGTTCAACGAACTCAAGACCGGCGGTTGCCAGGAAATCCTGATTGCGGTGATCAACGATCAAGGGGACTGGCCGAGCCATCGGCGCAGCCTATCCCAGCACAGCGGCGCAGACCTGGATCGTGTATCTGATTTGCCACAGCATCGAATATGCCAGCCGGAAGGATCGCAAAACCGCCCCCCCAAGCAACGCTGTTCAATCGGTCCCGGTCAAGTTAAACACTCAGAGGCGGCTGACGCGCCCGCCCAGTAGGCCCCGATTAAACCTGCCCGATAAGAATTGATGCGTGAATATTTCCCGGTCTACATCTCTTGCAAGCCAGTGTGCAAATTCCAATGTCCATGCCTCGCTGCACAATGGGCAATTGTGTTCCCCCCTGATCCTAAGACGGCGTAATCGCTGAAGGCCGGGCCCACGTCCCACGGCGTCGGCATCTCGTCGCGTTGCTTCGCTCGCTCCAGGAGTGCGGCACAGATACGCGACTTGCGACAATGTCAGCAAGCCTCCCGGCAGCGAGCGAAGAATGGTGTGTTGTGTCGATAAGATGACTGAAATTAACCGGCAGCTCGCAACGTATTACAAACGCTCGAACAGCAGGCAACCACAGCAAACGGCAAACAGATAGCCCACGCGTGCACGCGCATTCGCAGCGCGTTGCCAGAAGCTAGGCGGCGCATGGTCAATATGGTGGGCGATGGTCTACGGCCCGACTACAGCCCCGCCACGGGCACGGCGTACCCTTGTCTATACTTGTTGTTTCGTCCCGTTTTAGGCCCGATTGTGTACCCGAACGAAGATTGACCAGCCGCCATGCGTACGCAACGTGTTGATTTAAAATTAAAAACTTTCGATCACCCACTGCCCTATGGCAGGCAGAAGTGAAGCGGCCAGCGCTCGGCAGGCTCCCCCTGCCACCCCCTCCCAATTCTCCAGAGCAATCGTCGGAGGACCCACGGGGGAAACCGGGCGGGCACGCGGCGGCGCGGGGCCTTACGAATTAGCAAAGTAAAATTAGGTCCGGGCATCGGGGACGGATGGGTACAAATTTGGGTACACTGAAAGTCCCAAGCTAGGCCATTCCGGGCCTTTTTGGATGCATGACTTGCGCGAAAAATCATGCTAATTATTTGATTTTTCGACAAATTTTGGCGCGCCCGGCTGGGATCGAACCAGCAACCCCTGCCTTCGGAGTTTTACCCACACATTGTAACCCTTTATAAATCAATGCTTTGCGCAACTCGCAATTTGTAAAACCAAAGCTAATCAAGGCCAATCAGGGCTATCCAAGCTCACCCAAACTGTAATTTCACTGTATCTCACACCACATCCGATCATGCGGGTTGGATTTGCGTTGCGGCTGAGGACAAGTTGAGCGCAATCCGTCGATGTGTTCGTTCAAGTTCGGTGGAATTCCTTTCCACATCGGATCGAGGATGAAATCGATACCCTCGCGTCGGGCCTGTTTAGCGGCCGGTACGAAGTCGGCGTCTCCGGCTATCAGAACGATTTGATCAACTTGCTTTTTGAATGCCAACGAAGAAACGTCGATCCCGATGCGCATATCAACGCCTTTCTGGTGCACGTCAACCATGACGTCGTCCGGCGTAATATCCGTCATCTGAATTCGCCCAGCCAGTAGGTCGCCGACCTTCTCCGGCTTGATTACCCAGGGTGTCAGCGTCGACAGGTGGCCTAAGCGAAGTGCAACCTTTCGCATTCCGCGTAGATGCTCATGAAGTGCCAAGCGAAACACAGCTTCAGGGGATTTGCCGAAATCGATTGATCTTCTGCTGACCGGATTGTGCATTTTCTTGTCCAGTGGCGGGCAATCATAGAAGAAAATTCGATAAAGCTCCCGTCGTTGATGGCGCACTTGTTGCCTGTCCGCCTGTTCATCATATCCTCCGCCATTTCGGCGGGGCTTCGGCGTTAGATGAGCACATGCCCACCGGTGCGCACATTCCGCAGCTCGCCGTGCGTCATGCGCGTTGTGCGGTTCGATAGCGCGAAAGCGCTTGATAAAGAAAGCCCCATCAATCAGGATCGCTGTTGGCATGTCATCCGCCCCTGTTTTTATGACCCCGGAACGCAAAAAAGCCCAAGGGTTCGGCGCGGCGCTGGATGATGTGCGTCGGCGTACTGCCAAGGGCTCCATAAAGCAAACCATACCAAAGGATATTTCTTAGTGCAAGGCTATGTATGTCTTCGTTGCGCCGAATAGATGCATTGTGGCGCAATGACGTGCATGAAAACGCACGATTCCCGCACACTGGAAAATGTTTGGAAACCCATGTCACAAGGGCTGGCGAGCTGTGCGGCATGGTGCTCGCGTAAGCACAGCCCGCAGGCGAGGAAAGGTCTCGAAATATCAAAAAGTTGACGCTGTTCCGAATCGATGGCAAGCTATTTCAAGGTGCTGAACACACCTTTTCGTAGGCGGAAAACCGCTCCCGTCAGTCAAGCGGCTTTTTTGCGTCCATAGGTTCCGTGTTGTCCTAGTTACGCTGGCAACACTTGCTTATGGCCGGGTGGCGCGCAGCTATACAAGACCCGTAAGGGGAAATCTGCGGGCGGCCCTACGACCGTGTTCAAGTGCCCGGCCGCCTCTCTGACAGGAGGCGAAATTGAACGATTCGTAGGAGGCTAACATGGCCGTGTGCCCCACTTCTCTTCAACCCTTTCAATGGGATGAAATAGATCTTTTCCAGATTGCCCACCTCAACGGCATTCCCCACGCGACGAAAAGCCGGCTAGCTGTCTGGCCAATGCCGAATTTGGTGCTGGTTAGCCAAGCCATGGTGCAATTGCAGTCGGAGGTGTGATATGTCGCTCACCCGACCACTGCCACCTCTACACGAGGTATCTGAGGCCATCGCCAATGCCAGTCACGGGGTCGATGCGTTGTGCGAGTTGCTTGGCAAGACAGATACTGGACAGGTACATGCACAGTCGGTTTATCTATTGCTAGACCCGTTGCGCCGTCAGTTGATAAGCGCATCGAGTGATCTAGACGACATACTGTGAGCTTTGCCGCCCCTTGCCACCGCGAGGGACACCATGCGCATGAAAGTGCACCATTCGCGCATCAAACCGCATTATTTTGTTGCACGCTCAAATGCCCTCAGGCCCGCACGGTGCGGGCCTTCCCGGCATATTCCGAATGCATTAAAAGTGCTGTGACAAGCGAAGCGGGCAGGCGAGGAGGGGACTGCGCGACGACGGCTACAGCGCTCGCAGGTGCGCCCCCCCTCATCCCTCTGAAATGGCCGCCGCGACGCGACAGCAGGCTCCGCAGCGGCCTCGCGCGGGCCGGCTGACCCTGCGCAAGGCTATGAAAAGGCGACGGCACATAGACGGCGCGCGGGCGCGCGAGCGCGTCGTGCCGAATATCATGAAAACCAGTGCGACGATCATGCACTGCTGACGGCCGCCGCAGGCGCCGCGGCTCGCGTCCATCAGCGGTACGGAATGGAGGGACGCGCGCGAGCAAGCAGGCGCCACATTGTCCCTTATGGGTTACAATAGCGTCATGTTCAAAGTTCTGACCACCCCCCAATTCGATGAGTGGTTCGACGAGGTTCGCGACCCGATCGCAAGCGCGGCGATTAACGTTCGCATCGAACGTGCAAAGCTCGGCAATCTTGGGTACTGGCGTGCTGTCGGCGAAGGCGTCTGCGAGATGAAGATCGACGTTGGTCTAGGCTACCGCGCCTACTTCGTGCGGCGGGGCAAAATCATCGTCGTGCTGCTGTGCGGTGGTGACAAATCAACGCAGAAAAAAGACATCAAACTGGCGAAAAAGCTCGCCGGCGAACTGGAGGATTAAGTATGAAAATCAGCGAACTGACTGAATTCGACGGCTCGAAGTACCTGAAGGACGAAGAAACGGTTCGTCACTATCTGGCGCAAGCGTTCGAAGAGGGAGATCCGCGCCTGATTCAAGCCGCGCTCGGGAACGTCGCGAAGGCGCGCGGGATGACGGCGCTCTCGCGCGAGTCCGGTGTGAAGCGGGAAGCGCTCTATCGCGCTCTGTCGGAAGGCGGAAACGCGGAGTTTGCAACGGTCATGAAGGTTGTGCGCGCGTTGGGACTGCATTTGACCATCACTGCATCGCCCGTGCATGCGGCGGAGCCTGCTCCCGCGCCGGCGCCAACTCGGACGCGCGTGCGTACCGCCGCGCACGCGTAACGTCATTGGCGGCTGAATGCGATCGGTGTCGCTGGCGCAATGGCGTATGGACCGAAGCGAACCTGCCGCGGCTGGATTCCGTGGCGCCCGAATACGCGTGCGGCAGTGTCTGACATGCCGAACCCGCCCGAGTTGCTTGGCACGATGCCGAGCAGTTGCAGCGGCAAGCGATGCGCGGCAAGTCGATCCTCACGCGTTACATTCTTGCAGAACTCGTCTTTCACGGCGATTTCGGATTGAACCCGGCGTGACTGCCGACACGGCATGATGCGTTAGGCTGATGCCACGCCGATGGCTGGCGCGGCACCATTCGCGGCAGGCATATCGATCGCATACGGCACAAACCGCACGATTTCGTCACCCGCCCACTCGTTGAACGCGAGGAACTGCGCCTGCAATGGCACAATTTCATTGCGCCCGAACACCTTCGCGGCGGTATCCGCTGCCCCAAAGCCGCCGGTATTGCCCGGTACGATCCCCAGCAACTGTGGCGGTACGCGGTGCGCAGCGAGCAAATCGTCGCGTGTGACGTTCTTGATATTGAAGAACTCATCCTTGGCGGCCACTTCCGACACCGGAATCAGCTGGATCCCGTCTTTCTTGCCATGGGGCGCGTAGTAAAAAAGGTTACGGAAATTGCCCGGCCCCTTCGCGCTTTTAAGCGCGGCGCGCATGTCGTCGATGTCGTCCTGATTCTGTGCCGGATCCGTCACGTACAAGATGAAACCGGCATGGCTGCCATTCTCGTAGTAGCGACGTCGAAAGAGCGTCGATGACTCGTTGAGCCACGCCGCGTGTAGCGCGCCGAGGTACTCGGGCAAGCCATACACTTCCTGATTTACGTCCGGCTCGGCCAAATGGTGGATTGTGCCGGGTGTAAATTCGTGCACGGGCCGCCATCCATCTGTCTGTGCATACCGCTCCAGGTCCGTTGCGCGACGCACGTACTTGGCCGGCACCGCTTCGAATTTGAGCGTGCCGCCCAGCCGGTTCGTCTGCCGCTCGATATACCCGTTGCCGAACATCAAAAAATCGAGCGCCCAGCGACGGAACGTATCACGCGACAGCAGCCGGTGCGGCACGAACGTGGACGCGAGTACATTGCGCTTGAAGTACAGCGCCGACGCGTGATGCGTGCCAGCCCGGAACGACTTCGCCAGGCCCGACCAGCTCACCGGCGGCTCATACCATCCATTAATGGTCGCCAACTCCGTATAGTCGAGCAGCTCGGCGCGATTGAGCACCGGCACTGGATCGCCAAACGTGAAGGCGCTCGCCCGGCCAGGACGGCGTCGAGCCGACAGGTTGCGAGCGCGCCGTTGCCGCTCAGTTTTTCCCATCATGAACAAATCTCCATAAATCCAGCATGACGAGCCGCCCTGCCTTCGAGCGGCTCGTTCGATATCGCGTGCAGCACTGCCCAAGCGAGATCCGCGTGACCGGTTTGCTCGCTGCGGCTGGCCTCATACGTCACCTGACGGCCGCTGGCGGTCAGCGTCTTGCGAATGGCCATAAACGACTGCGCCATATCGGTCCAGCCTGCATCGAACTGCAACCGGGCATGGCCCACCACCGACAGCCCTTTGAGCACGAGCCGGCCCTTCACTTCCGGCGAGTAATTAAACGCAACCACCCGCGGGTAAAACTGACGCACGAGCTGATAGACGCCCTGCCCAATACCGGTCGTATCGATCGCCATATACGTGACGGTGTAACGCTGCGTGATCTGCTCGATGCTGCGCGCCTGCGCTTCGAAGTCCAGGCCGCGCCACTGGTGCTTTTCCAGTATGCGGAAGGGACCCTCGGCCACCAGCGGCGGCGCCACGACAACGCACCCGGCTGAATCCCCCGACAGCGCCGGGTCGTAACCGACCCACACCGGACGATCACCGAACGGGCGCACCGCAAGCGGTTTGAAGTCGTCCGCCCACTCCTGCCATGAATCGACCATGCAGCGCTGCAAATCCGCGAGCCGGAAAATCGACGCGGTGTCGTCGATGAACTGGCACATTAGCAAGTTCGCGTACTCGTCGGCGCTGTACTCATCACGCAGCTCGGCCAAGTCAAAGAGCGTGCAGCCGGCCGCCGCCGCATCCTCGACGGTGACGATCTGACGCCACTGCCGGTCCTCGCACAGCCGGCCACCGGACAGCGCTTGATGTGAGATGTTGAGGTGGAGGTGCTCGGCCTTTGCCCGTCCGCGGTTGCGGTGCTCGCCACTCCAAAACGGATACGCTTCATGGCTCATGCTCGATGGCGTCGAAAAGTAGGTCTTGCGCCAGTGCTGATGCATCGCCATGCCGGAGGCGACCTTGTTTAACTCGCGAAAGCGCGGCACCCAAAAGTACTCGTCGAAATAGAAGTTGCCGTGATAGCTCTGGGCAGTACGCGCGTTCGTGCCGAGGAAATACAGTATCGCTTCGTTCGGCAACACGATCGGATCGCCCGTCAAATCAACGTCGGCTGCTTCGCGCGCGAACTGCGTGATGTACTGGCGGAACACATGTGCCTGCGCGCGACTGGCGGACAAAAAAATCTGGTTGCGTCCCGTGTCGAGCGCATCGACCAGCGCCTCGCGTGCGAAATACCACGTCGCGCCGATCTGCCGTGACTTCAGAATGTTGCGCGTGCGGTGCTGCCCGGCGCGCCACCACATCTTTTGGTAGTCGAACAGCGACGCGCGAAACGCGTCAACCAGGCTCTCGCGTTGCGCGTCACTGAAATCGTTACGCGTTGGCTTTTTCTTCGGCGCGGCATTACGTGCCGCGATATGAGGATTGAGATCCGCTTCCCGGCCACTTTCGCCGTACTTGCGCACGCGCGCAATGCGTTCGAGTTGGCGCATCAGTAGGTCAATTTCTTTGTAATCGGCGCCATCCTTCTTCTCCTTAGCGATCAGCGTGTTGACACGCCTCTCAGTCGTGAACTCGACCGTATCGATCGGTGACGCGTTATGCCAGCCGTCACGTCGCTTCCATGACTCGACGGTCGCCCGTTTGAGATTCAGATGACGCGCGATGGACGACACGCGCCAGCCCTGCCAGTACAGCGCACGGGCTTGCTTGCGGGGATCAACAGGAGGCGGGCGATAGGCAATGTCCGACATGGCGCACAGCGTACCCGCGACACGCGCGCACGCGCAGCGGCGGCGCTACGTGCCCGGTGCGCACACCGACGCGCATCGTTGAATGTACATGCGCAAACCGCGACCATCTCCTCCACGCTACCTACCGTCCGTTACGCCTCCCATGCCAACCTTGGAACACCCTACCAGCAAGTCGAAGTGGTTTCGCATCGCCGTCGAAGGCGCGACCACCGATGGGCGCACCATCTCGCGCGAGTGGATTGCGCAGATGGCGAAGAACTACAGCCGCACGTTGTACGGTGCACGCGTGAATCTCGAACACATCCGCGGCGTGCTGCCCGATGGCCCCTTTAACGCGTATGGTGACGTGCTCGCACTTGAAGCGCGCGATGAGACCGGCGAGTTTGCCGGCAAGGTGGGGCTGTATGCGCAGATTGAACCGACGCCTAATCTGGTCGAGCTTACGCGCGCCAAGCAAAAGATTTATACGTCATGCGAGGTGGACCCGTCGTTTGCCGACACCAAGCAAGCGTATCTAGTGGGCCTGGCGGTGACCGACAGTCCAGCGAGTCTGGGTACCGAGATGCTCACGTTCGCCGCCAGCGCGCAAGCGAACCCGCTTGCGCCGCGTAAGCAATCGCCACAGAACGTGTTTTCCGAAGCGATTGAAACTGCCATGGAATTTGAGCCGACCGCCCTATCACAGGAGCGCAATGAGTCTGTTTTTTCAAAGATTGCCGACATTTTGGGGCTTATCAAAAAGAAGGGGCAAAGCGACGAAAACCGATTCGGCGATTTGACTCGCGCAATCGAGACCATTGCCGAGCACGGCCGCAATCAAGCCGAACAAATGGAGGCCTTGCATGCCCGGCTTGAGCAGCTTAACGCCGATGTCACCCGCGAGCGCAACGCTCATACAGCCACGGCCCAGGCACTGGCTGAGCTGACTGCCACGCTATCTGAGCCGAGCAACACGCCGCGCCCAGTGGCACTGGGTCAGCGTGGCCCAATCACCACCGATTGCTAACCCGCTCCTCTTTTACGTTTTCCGGAGACCGACTCCATGCGCAACACCACTCGGCAAAAGTTCAACGCGTTCACCGCCCAGCTTGCCGAACTCAATGGCGTGCCAAACGCAGCCGAGAAGTTCACGGTCGAGCCCAGCGTGCAGCAGACGCTCGAAAATCGGCTGACCGAATCAAGCGAATTCCTGCAACGCATCAACGTAATTGGCGTGGTCGAGCAGCAAGGCCAAAAACTGGGCCTGGGAGTGGGTTCACCAATCGCCAGTACGACCGACACGTCGGTCAAAGACCGCACGACGGTCGATGCCACGGACCTAGATCCGAGTGGGTACTTTTGCACAAAGACCGACTTCGATACGCACCTGACCTATGCGAAGCTGGACGCGTGGGCCAAGTTTGACGACTTTCAAATTCGCGTGCGCGATGCGATCGTCAAGCGCCAAGCGCTCGATCGTATTTGCATCGGCTTCAATGGTACGAGCCGCGCGGCGAGCTCCGATCGTCAGCAACACCCGCTCTTGCAAGACGTCAACAAGGGCTGGTTGCAAAAGTACCGCGAACAGTCCCCAGAGCGCGTGCTCAGCGAAGGCAAGACATCGGGCAAGATCGCCATTGGTGGCGCGGGCGCGGATTTTGCCACGCTCGACGCGGCCGTCTACGATGCGCTATCCAATCTGGTCGAACCGTGGTATCAGGACGACACGGCGCTGGTGGTCATCTGCGGTCGAGGCCTGCTACACGACAAGTATTTCCCGATTCTGAACACGCAAAACGTGCCCAGCGAGCAAATGGCCGCCGACATGATCGTGGGCCAAAAGCGCATCGGTGGGCTGCCAGCCGTGTCGGTGCCGTACTTCCCCGCCAACGCGTTCCTGATTCAGCGGCTGGACCACTTGTCGATCTACTGGCAGGAAGGTGCGCGGCGCCGTGCAGTCACCGACAATCCGAAGCGCGACCGCATCGAGAACTACGAGTCGTCGAACGATGCCTATGTGGTCGAGGACTTTGGCTCGGGCTGTCTCGTGGAAAACATCGAGATTGCCGCCAAGCACGATGCGAGCGACGACACGAGCCGGGCTCGCGCGAAGGATACGCCGTGATCAGTCTGGCCAAACGTCACATTGAGCGCGTGCGGGCTGCCAAGACGGCCACGCTGGCGCAGTCGGGCGAATCGCTCATCGGGGCAAGTCACTATGAGTTGATGCTGGCCAAACTCGCCAGTGACAAGCGACGCTTGAAGGCGATCCAGTCCGTGGCCCGCAAAATCGACGTGAAGCGCGAGGTGCTGCCTGACTATGCCGCCTATGTGGACGGTGCCCTTGCAGGCGGGCGCGGTGCGCAGGACGATGTGCTGATGACTGTCATGATTTGGCGCATCGACGCCGGCGATTATGCCGGCGCACTGGACATCGCGCGGTACGCGCTGCGGCATGGCCTGACGCTACCCGACCAGTATGAACGCTCGACGGCTGCCGCCATCGCCGAAGAGTTTGCAGACGCGGCATTGGCCGCACTACGCGATGGTGGCCCGTTCGACGCGACGCAGCTGGCCGAGGTACACGCACTCACGCAGTCGTGCGACATGCACGATCCGATCCGCGCGAAGCTGCACAAAGCGTTGGGGCTGCTGGACATGCGAGCCATCGGTCGCGACAGCCTGGATGACGCCAGCGATCGAGCGCGAGCGCAGGCGGCCTTGGCGAGCCTGCGCGAGGCATTGCGGCTCGACGCGCGATCCGGCGTAAAACAGAGCATCGCTCGACTCGACTCGATGTTGAGCGCCGCGCACGGCTCAGCCGCGCGTTCGTAATGAGCCCTTACGGCCATGGCGGCACCGGCGTTCCTTCGCCACACCTGACGGCAACGCGAGGCGAACGTCGGTCCACCGCCATCTACCGACCTCGAAACCATGAGCGGCTTTTTTGCCATCCCCGATATGCCCGGTCGCGCGGTAGCGCGCCCGCCCGCTACACCAGGCACCGTCGCCAACGACGGGTGGTTTCCTGATATTGATCTCGCCGGCCTGCGCGACGCGATGCGGCTCGATGGCACGGTCACGGACGAACGGCTGCGCCTAGCCACACTGGACGCGCTCGCCAGCGTCAATGACGAATTGGCAACGTGGCAGGCCGCCCAGGTCGCGGCCGGCCACACCGATCTAGCCAGTGTGCCGGCGCCGCACGTGGACAGCGTCAGCGTGCACGTCGTGCGCTATCGCCGTGCGATCTACCACCGCGTGCGAGCCGACGTGTTGGAGCAGTATCGCGGCTACGACATGACCAAGGCCGGTGCCAGTCGCGCTGAAGATGTCACAGACGCGATCAGCGAAGCGCGGCGCAATGTGCGATGGGCAATCAGCGCGATTCGCGGCATCCCGCTGTCAACGATCGAGTTGATTTAATGAAAGTCATCTCACGCCAAGGCGACACGCTTGACGCGCTGTGCTGGCGCCATTACGGACGCACCGATGGCACCGTCGAAGCCGCGCTGCAGGCCAATCCAGGATTGGCGGAGCTGGGCGTGATATTGCCGATCGGCACCGTCGTCGAGCTGCCCGACGCAAGCGCAATCGCGAGCACCGCGCCACTTGTGCAACTGTTTGATTGACAGAGGACCTGTCCGATATGGCCGAACCTAACACCACTACCGCAGCGGCGTTATCCGTTGTGATCGGCATCGTCAGCGTTGTGCCTGGCGTCGACGGTAATGCACTGATTGGTGCCTTCACCGGCGCGGCCCTCGTGGTCGTTTCCTCGAAGGATATGGGGTTATTGAAGCGCACCGCGTACCTACTGATCTCGCTGGTGATGGGGTATCTCGCCGCACCGGAAATTGTGCATGCCACACCGATACGATCGAGCGGCGTGGCCGCGTTCTTCGCTGCGGCACTGGTCATCGTCGTGACGCTGCAATTGATCGAACGAATCCGGTCCGCGGACTTGTTCGCGTTTTGGCGCAAGGAGCGCTAGGCATGCCAACGCTTGCGCTGATTACGCTCGCCGCGCATGGTGCCGCGCTACTGCGCGTGCTGACCTATCGCCGCGTGGGCGCCCGACACCGGCCGGGCATCGCATGGCTGGCGTGGACGCTCGCAGTCGCCCTAGGCGGCTCGATCATCGATCGGCTGCTACAAGAGCGTCCGACGGATTGGTTTGACGCGGCCACGGCCGTCTTGCTTGCCGCGTTCACGTGGGCCGTGCGCGGCAACGTCGCGCGGCTGTTTGGCGCTGGAGCGCATACGCGATGAAGCCGCTGCGCCTGGGCGATCAAGGGCAAGACGTCGCACTGCTACAGCGGCGGCTGATCCGCGCCGGCTACGGGCCGCAACTCACGCATGTGTACGACGCCGCAACTGAGGCGGCCGTCACGGCCTTGCAGATTCACACCGGCCTTGTCGTCGATGGCATCGCCGGCCCCAAGACCCTAAGCGCCCTGGCGCGTGGCGAGCGCCATCGGGCGCATTTGAGCGACGCGGATTTGCAGCGCGCGGCCCACACGCTCGGCGTGTCCATGGCTTGCATTCGCGCAGTCAACGAAGTCGAATCGCGCGGCGCCGGCTTTTTGCCCGACGGCAGACCCACGATCCTGTTCGAGCGGCACGTGTTTTGGCAGCGACTGAAGGCGCGCCAGCTGGATCCGGCGGCGCTCACGGCGAAACACCCAAACATCGTCGCCCCGGTGCGCGGCGGCTACCACGGCGGGGCGGCGGAGTACACGCGACTGGCGATCGCTGCTCAAATCGAGTCAGTCGCTGCGCATGAGTCGGCCAGCTGGGGCGCGTTTCAGATACTGGGCCAGCATTGGGCGCGGCTCGGCTACGCGAGCGTCGACGATTTCGTCGATCGCATGCAAGCAAACGAGGCCGAGCAGCTGGACGCGTTCGTGCGCTTCGTGGCGGCGGACCGCCGGCTGCTCGCCGCGTTGCGTGGCCGTCGATGGGCGCAGTTTGCGCGACTCTACAACGGCCCCGGTTATAGCCGCAATCTGTATGACACAAAGCTTGCGCAAGCCTATCGCAAGTACGCGCGGGCCACCGAACTCGCCGCATGAAGGAGACCGCATGAGATGGGCGCCTTTTCGATGGACGCTGGCCGCCGCCGCGCTGCTGGCGATGGTTACCGAGTGGCACGTCATCGGTACACTGCGCGCGCAATTGGACGGGGCGCGCACCGCTGAGCGGCGTGCCCTCCAGATGCGCATCGAGCGTGACGCGATTATCGAGCGACTGTTGCGCGATGCACGCGAGAAGGACGCGCAGCGTGCGCAACTCGAACGCACGCGCGCTGCGATCGACACGACGCTCGCAGCCTACCAAAAGGCCTTTCGGAGATTGATCGATGACAACCAGGCCGTTCGCTCCTGGGCCGCTACTACTCTGCCTGACGATGTTGTGCGCCTGCACGCCTGCCCCGCCATTACCGGCGCCAAAGATTACACTGAACGAATGCGCACGCGTGTCACCGTGCACGATGCCGTCAATGGCGCCGCGCACGAACGGTGAATTGGCTGAGTCGCTGAGCGCGGCCCGCGCCGCGTGGGCCGCCTGTGCTGCGCAGGTTGACATGATCGTCGAGTGTCAGGTTGCCCATCGCGATGAATAAGCCAGCGAGCTTGCGCGCTGCGCTCGTGGCCGCCCTCCCGCCCTTGCAATCGGCACCCGACGCGTTGAGCGTATTCATTGACCACGGCACGCTAGTGGCCACCGGTACGCGCTCGCTATCGTTTGAGTATCGGTATGTACTGAATGTGCTGCTCCTGGACTATGCAGGCGACGCCGATGCGGTAATGGTAGCCATCATTGAATGGGTACGTGCGAACCAGCCCGATTTGGTCACCCACGCCGAGGCACGCGAGGACGGCATCACGTTCGAGGTGGATCTACTGAATCACGAAACGGCGGATCTATCGATCAAGCTTAAACTCACCGAGAGCGTCGTGGTGCGCACCGATGCGGCGGGACGACGCGTGATCGAGCATGTCGACGACACGATCAACGCAGCTGAGACGCAAACTTGGGTCGCGCCATCATGGACGAGCTAACCGCACTCGAACAGTGGGCCGGCGCGCTGCTCGCACGATTGTCACCGGCCACACGCCGCGCTGCGCTACACGACGTGGCGCGGGCGCTGCGGCAGGCGCAAAAAGCGCGCATTGCTGCACAACGCAATCCCGATGGCACCGCGTACGCGCCACGTAAGGCGCGCACCAACGCCCAGCGATTGCGCAACAAGCGCGGGCGAATTAAGCGTACGATGTTTGTGAAGCTGCGCACCGCGCGGCTAATGCGCACCGAGGTGAACAAGCATGAACTAGCCGTCGGATTCGTTGGCCGTGCCTCGCGCATCGCCCGCGTACACCAGTTCGGCGAACGCGAGCAGGTTGCACCACGTGGACCGTACTACCATTATCCAGCGCGCCGGCTACTTGGCTTGACCGACGCCGAGCGAAGGCTGATTCGCGAGCGACTGCTGGCCCATATAGGTCGATAACTGGCTGCTTCTGCATGCCATGGCCCCTAGCTGGTTAACCCGTTACTTCTGCTCGACCCGCCAACGGCTGTGCGCCGTCATGGCTTAGCCTAAGGTCCTAATCGACAACGCGTGATCCGCCTAAAATCTAGCGAGTGCGGCTCATGATTATGTTTATTCGCCTGCTTTCATCTACATTACGGCGCGGCATCGCTTTGCGCTGCGTGTGTCTAACCTCTTGCTGAACTTGCGAATGGACTTCGATCTAAATGCTGCTTTAAACCATCACCAGGCCTACATCTGCGCGTTGGAAACGTGCCCGCAATCCGCCGCGTCAGCACCACCGCCATTGAAGCCGCCAAGCAGTGCCTTGACTAACACGTCAGCCAGCCGGCGCACGACATACCGCGACTTGCCAGCCGAAATTCTTCAACAAGTGGCTGATCACATGCCGGCTGACGACATCGGCAATCTGTCAACGGTGAACAGCCAGACCTATCAGGCGCTGCAAGAAAGGCGACTGAGCTGGCTCTGCCACCAACGCATTTCCCATATCAGTGCACTGAATCGCACGTCGGTACAACAGTTATTGATCGAAATTGAGCGTATTGGCACCGACTTCCTGCGCGCTGAATTGCTTCAGGCGCTGTGGCTACGGATAAAAAAACAGTACGTAGTGAAGCCCGAGGTATTCATACCGGTCTTCCAAGCCGCAGGCCGTATTCCAAAGCAAGGCTTGCAGGTACAAAAAGACATGATTAAGGGCATACGGGCGATTCCGATCCAGCACCAACGCAATATGTACAGGTTCGTATATGCAGACGCCGAACGACGCTCCCCTGAACAGGGCAGTACCTGGGGGGCGGTTGCGTCGCTGCTAGACAGCTACGTTTATGAAGCGCAGTTTGACCCACCGCAGATTGAAAGCGAATATCGGGCTTTTCTGGGCCGACTTCCCGCATTGGACACATCCGGACAAGCGGAATTGATAGCGGCATTAGCCACGCAGCTGGGAGCATTCTCAAATCGTCCCTCGCCCGAATATCCTCCTCATAGTAATGCTTTTACAAGCGCGACAATTATTGAATTATACGAAACACTGTTCCAATGGATGCAACGCTTGCCAGCGTCGCATCGGGGCGCGCCAATCGGCGAACTAGCCAATCGAGTATGGATGTTGCCAAAGGCACAAAGGCCAGTGTACCTCGCCCATCTACGGCATTTGACGCTGTCACTGCCGGATCATCAATTAGGCAGCGCGTTACACTACCTACCAGGTGCTGTAATGATGCTTCTACCACCCGATCAACATGCGCATGAGCTTTCGCTGCTCGAACCCGCCCTGCAGCGCGTGCTACCTGCGCAGCGCGATCTAGTGGTTCTCGGGCTGCTTGAAGAAACATCGCGGTTGAACGACGTGCTGTTAAAGCAGGTATGGCAGCGCGCAATGCGCTTGCTGGACGGCAGCAAGGGACCCGGCATAGCGGAAGCGTTCCACCATATCCACATATGGACTGGACTGAAACTCAATAGCCAGCAATGGGAAGCCGCAAAAACTGAAATGAAGGCCTTCTTCGCGCGTAACCAATTCGATCAGGCAACCTACAATGAGATGCTGAACTCTGATAACTATAGTTGGTTCCGCATGTATCAGACACCGTAATTGGCTTGCGGCCGCGATGCTGCACCAAAACGCCCACGCGCGCTGGTCCATATTGTCGCACTCAAAATCCTCATAGACCGCCTTTGTGCCACCGTGGATGTACTTGCGCATCGGCGGCTGTGCACGCGTGCTCGCATGCAAGCCGCCCGACGAATACGGCGGGTCAGTGAGGACCATATCAATCGACTGGTCGGGCAATTCGCGTGCAAAGTGCAGCGCGTCGCTCGAATGCAGTCGATTGACGATCTCAGACAGCGCGTTGGAACAGATAGACGTAGAACTCATGCGAATCAAGCGATAAAGCACGATGGGGCCGCATTGTCTGATCGGTGCAGGTGCCGCTGCACGATGCGCCGGCTGTGTGGGCCGCCGCGACATAGGCCAATGCGTGCACCGTGCTCGCGCGCCCGGCAACATGGGCGACATGGATGCCAACGAACTGTGTCGCCTGATCGTCAACCTGGTCCGCAAGGGCGTGGTGCTGGACGTCAATTGCGCGAGCCACCCGCCGACCTGCCGGGTGGCCGTCGGTGACGTGACCGATGCGCAGCGCGCAGGCTTGCAGACCAACTGGATTCCGTGGATGACGCTCGCGGCCGGCACCACACGTGAGTGGCTGCCGCCCACGAAGGGCGAGCAAGTGCTGCTGCTGTGCCCGATGGGTGACCCTGCACAAGGCGTCGCGCTGCGCGGGCTGTTTTCGGACTGCGTTGACACGCCGTCGCGTGATCCGGCCGTGCACACGCGCGTGTATCCGGATGGCGCGCAACTCCTGTACGACCATGCGAACCACACACTGAGCGCCACGTTGCCTGACGGCGCCTGCGCGCAAATCGTCTCGCCCGGTTGCGTGACCGTGCGCACCGACGCGGCCACGATCGTCGCCAACCGCATCACGCTCGACGCCGAGCAAACCACTTGCACCGGCGCGCTGCTCGTTCAAGGCCCGTTCACGTTCGAATCGGGCATGACGGGGCAGGGCGGCCAAGACAGCGGATCCGGCGCGACGATGACCATTGATGGACAAGCGCACTTCACCGGCGACGTCACGTCACAGGGCGTGAGCCTGCCACACCACACGCACCGCGACCAAGGCGACGGGCAACTGGTGAGCGCGCCGCAATGAAAGGCATGAACGCGACCACGGGGCGCCCCGTCACCGGCTTGGCCCACCTGTACCAGTCGATTGCGCGCATCATCACCACGCCGCTGGGCACGTGCATCCAGCGCCGCACATTCGGCTCGGACGTACCAGAACACGTTGACGCGCCCAACAACGGCACGACGCGCACGCGTCTGTACGCGGCGATTGCCACCGCGCTGATGCGTTGGGAGCCGCGACTGATCCTCACGCGCGTGCAGCTCAGTGGCAAGCCTGCCGAAATGCGAGCGGGCAGGCAGATGGTCGATATTGAAGGCATGACGGCCGAGACCGGCGAAGCGTTCAGTGTGCGTGTGCCGATGTCCGCTTCGGGTTCGGAGCGCCGCGCATGAGCACCACCCCGATTGACCTGTCGCAGCTGCCCGCGCCCGATGTCATCGAGCCGCTCGATTACGAAACGCTGCTCGCGCAGCGCAAGGCACGATTGATCGCGCTGTACCCGCTTGAAGACCAGGCTGACATCGCCGCGACGCTCGCGCTCGAGTCCGAACCGATGGTTAAGCTCCTGCAAGAAAGCGCGTACCGCGAACTGGTGCTGCGCCAGCGCGTGAACGATGCGGCGCGCGCGTTGCTGCTCGCGTACGCGACCGGTGCCACGTTAGACCACTTGGGTGCACTGTTCGATGTCAAGCGGCTGCTCATTTCCGCCGGCGACCCTCAAGCCGGTCGCGATCCGGTGTATGAGGATTGCGACGATTACCGCGAGCGTATCCAACTCGCGCCGCGCGGTTTTTCAGTGGCCGGCCCGCTTGATGCGTACGTTTTCCACGCGCGCTCGGCCGATGGCCGCGTGCTGTCAGCCGACGCGTACAGCCGTCGCCGTGCGTGATGGTCGTCACCATTCTGTCGCGCGAAGGCGACGGCACGGCCAGCGACGCGCTGCTGGCGGTCGTGCGCGAAGCATTGGAAAAAAAGCGCCCGCAAACGGATGAAGTGATCGTGCGCAGCGCCAAGATTGTCCCTTACACGATTCGCGCGACGTTGAAATTCTTCAGCGGCCCGGACCGCGCGGTGGCCCTCGCCGAGGCGAACCGGCGCACCGCGCAATTCGCGCACGACATGCATCGCATCGGCCGTGAGGTCACCAAAGATGGGTTGTATGCGTCGATGCGGGTGGCCGGCGTGCAGAAAGTGTTGCTCGACACCCCCGCGGACGGCGTAGCAGTGGCCCGCGATGAAGCGGCCTATTGCACCGGCATTGAGCTGATCGACGGTGGGGTGGCCCATGAGTGAGATCGAGCTAATCGACGGCGGAGTGGTCAATGAGTGAGTTGCTGCCACCGAACGCGACGCGACTGGAGCGGCGTCTTGCGAAAACGAATGCGCGCCTGTCGGACATCGCAGTGCCGCTGGGCACACTGATGAACGCCGACGCGGTGCCGCTCGCGCTACTGCCGTGGCTGGCGTGGCACCTGGGTGTCGACACGTGGAAGGACTATTGGCCCGAATCGGTCAAACGCGCGCGCGTGCGCAGCGCGATTCGCATCGCCCGCCAAAAGGGCACGGCCGAAGCGGTGCGGCAAGTGTGCGCGTCGTTTGGCGCGCATGTCGCGATGCGTGAATGGTTCGAGCAGACACCGCGGGGCAAGCCCGGCACGTTCGAGATTGTCATGACCGTGGGCGAGCGCGGCGACCTGCCCTGCACGGCGCAGTACGTGGCCGACATCATCGCCGAAGTGGATCGCGTCAAGCGCGGCAGCGCGCACTACACGTTCACGCAGCACACGGTGCGCGCCGGAACCGTGGTCGTGGTCGCAGCGACCCGCATTGGGCTGTACCGGCGTCTTTTTCTCTCGGATGTTTGACATGACAGGCACGCTTATTACGGTCGCTGACGCGTTTCGCGCCGCACTGATCGCGCCCGGCCACACGGGCACCACGGCGCACCGGGTCACGCACATTGGCTTGTGCACCGCGTCGTTTGATGCGTCGAACCGGTCACTGACGCAGCTGCCCTATGAACTTAAGCGTATTGATACGTTTGGCGGGCAACCGATCGACGCGACGACGATCCACATCACGATGCACGACGACTCGCCCGATCAGTATGCGCTGTACGGGTTCGGGCTCTACCTTGAGGATGGCACGCTCGCCGCGTATTACAGTCAACCGGTCGGGCACGGCCCGATCATGGAAAAATCCGCGGCCGCCACGCTGCTGCTGTCCACTGATATCCGCTTCGTAACGATTGATGCGGCCACGCTCGAGTTTGGACCGGCGTCATTCTTAAACCCGCCGGCGACGACTGGCGCGCGCGGGGTGGTCGAGCTTGCGACTCAGGCCGAAGTCAACGCCGGCAAAGATGACTCGCGGGTGCTCACGCCGCGCACCGCCGCGCGTCGCTATGCCCCGCGCGATTGGGTGCTCACGCATGCGCTGCCATTGCGCGGGGAGCTTGATGCGCACGCGGACCTGAACACGCTCGTGACCTCGGGCATCTATCATCAAACGTATCAGGCCGGACACGCGGCGACCTCCTTAAATTATCCTGTCCCGGTGCCAGGCCGGCTGCAAGTGTATGCGGCCGGGCGCTCCGTGTACCAAACCTATTCGCTGTTTAACAGCAGTGTGCATTACACGCGCGTGCGCTACAACGGCTTATGGAGCACGTGGCGACGCCTATTGGATGATGCCTCTGACATGCTGGTCAACGGCATCGGCGCGTTTTATGGCACGCTCACCGACCTGCCCACGCCGCGCGCGGGCGTGATAGTGGGCGCCAACAGCGGGGGACGCATTGCCTTTCACTGTCCGCATGCGCCAGCAGACCAGAAGGTCTGGGACGTGAAGACGAGCACAAATGCGTTCGACGCGCGCCTGCTCGATGACACCGGGGCCACGGTCCGCCCTTGGCTAACGGTCAATCGTACGGGCACGAGCGTCACGACAGTGCAGCTTGCGCGCAGCGACGGACGCGTGTTGATCGGCGAAGGCGCCACCGACGACGGGGCGAGCACGTTGCAAGTGGCCGGTATAGCGACCGCCGCCACACCTGCCGTCGGAGATGTGTCACGCAAGCTCGCGACGACACAGTTTGTTGCCAACGCGATCCGTGAGGCGTCCATCGGTCAAATCATCATCGAGGCGCGCACCACCGTGCGGGCGGGCTGCCTGAAACTGGCGGGCATGTTGATCCAGCGGGACGACTATCCGCAATTGTGGACCTACGCGCAGACCTGTGGCGCGCTCGTGTCCGAAGACGAATGGCCCTATCACCCCGGGTGCTTCTCCACCGGCGACGGTGAGACGACGTTTCGTATTCCCGAGGTGCGCGGTCAGCACCTGCGCTTTTGGGATGACGAGTACGGCGTCGATCCAGGCCGCGGCATCGGCACGTGGCAGGACAGCCAGAACCGCCGACACGCCCACATGGCAATCACCAAGGCGGCTGGCGAACATCACCATACTGGGCTGACCGATAAAGGAGGCGACCATCAGCATGGCGGCCACGCACACCCTGTGGGCGACCACCAACACGTATCGCCATGGGGTGAAAACCACCCTTGGTATAACCCACCCTGGGGACATCATGGCAGCAATAATCTACCCGGCGCACACGATCACGACGCCGACAACGTATGGGGCATGACCAGCTGGAGCGGCGGGCATGACCACAGTTTGCATATCGACCCCGCAGGTCAGCACTGCCATACCGTGTACCTCGACGCAGACGGCATACATAACCATGACGTGATCGTTAAACACGACGGCGGCAGGGAAGCGCGCCCGTGCAACATCGCGCTGCTCGCGATGATCCGCGCCTACTAATTGCGATAAAGGTCCCCCTATGCTGATCCACCAATACGACCACCAAACCGGCCAATACGTCAGCAGCCGCCTCGCTGACCCGGACCCGATTAATCCAACCCGTTGGCTCATCCCATCTTGCTGCACCGACGTGCCACTGCCAGAGCGCCAGCGCAATCAATGGCCATTTTTCCGCGACGGCGCATGGGTGCTGCTGCCTGACTTTCGCGGCCAGCGCTTGTTCCGCAAAGTCAATGGCGCGGCGGCAGAAATCCTTGCTCCAGGCATCACCGCCGACGACGCGGGACTCACGCCGATCCC
The DNA here is from genome assembly GCF_900156195.1 of Burkholderia sp. b14. Classification (NCBI taxonomy): domain Bacteria; kingdom Pseudomonadati; phylum Pseudomonadota; class Betaproteobacteria; order Burkholderiales; family Burkholderiaceae; genus Burkholderia; species Burkholderia sp. b14. The sequence goes on along the minus strand of NZ_FTPJ01000003.1, from coordinate 1,859,104 downwards.
GTGCCCTGGTGACGAATACGTATGGACAGACGACGGCTGGCAGATCGATCCGCACATCGTCGCACAACGCGAGCGCGACGCGGCAATGCGCGAATTTGACCGGCGCATGAGCGAGGCGCAGGCGGCCAACGCGGGCAAAGCCGATGCATATGCGGCGGGCCTGCTGTCCGACGAGCAAGTGGCTCTGTTCAAGGCGTGGAGCCATTACCAGATGGAACTCGTCCGCGTCGTGAATGCCGCTGACTTTCCGGCCCACGTCCAATGGCCGGCGCCCCCGGATGAACAGGCCATTGTCACCAAAGCGCTATCGGAGCGCGTGCTCTCGCAGGTGCACGAGCAAAAAGCACATCGCGCGTCACGCTACGCCGCGCAACACGCCGATGACGCGTCGCTCGACGACGAGCCGGTGCCCGGGCTCGATACAGACACCGCCTCCACGCCCGATGTCTCCGACAGCGAATAGCCGACCATCGTTACCCCATGACCTGCCACCGAAGGAGTGTTTAACATGCCGCAGGACTACCACCACGGCGTGCGCGTCGTTGAAATCAACGAAGGCACGCGCCCGATTCGCGTTATGTCAACGGCGATCGTCGGCGTTATTGCTACCGCCAATGATGCCGATGAGGCGACGTTCCCGCTCAACACACCGGTGCTTATCACCCACGTCGCATCGGCGCTGGGTCAAGCTGGCGAGTGCGGCACGCTGCGCAAAACGCTCGTCGCCATCAGCCAGCAAGCTCAGCCCATCACGATTGTTGTGCGGGTAGCCGAAGGCGACGACGAAGCACAAACCACCAGCCATGTGATCGGCACGGTAACCGACGATGGCCAGTACACCGGCATGAAGGCGCTGCTCGCCGCGCAAGCAAAGTTCGGCATCCAGCCGCGCATATTGGCCGCACCGGGTTTGGATACCGCACCGGTGGCGGCCGCCTTGGGCTCGATCGCGCAGGCGCTGCGCGGCTTTGCGTATGTGTCGGCCCACGGATGCAAAACAAAGCAGGAAGCGGTCGCATACCGTCGGCAATTGAGCCAGCGCGAGTTGATGGTGATCTGGCCGGATTTTCTGGCCTGGGACGACACAGTGAACGCTACGGTCGTGGTCCCAGCCACCGCCTACGCGGTTGGGCTGCGCGCAAAGATCGACAACGATATTGGCTGGCACAAGACACTGTCTAACGTCGCCGTCAATGGCGTCACCGGTATCAGCTGCGACGTGTTTTGGGATTTGCAGGATCCGGCCACCGACGCCGGCTACCTGAACGAGCACGAGGTCACCACGCTGATCAACCGCAACGGGTTCCGGTTCTGGGGCTCGCGCACATGTTCGGACGATCCGCTGTTCGCGTTTGAAAACTACACGCGCACCGCGCAAGTAGTCAAAGACTCGATTGCGCAAGCACAGATGCCGGTGGTCGATGGCCCGCTCAATCCATCGTTGCCGCGCGACATGATCGAGAGTATCAACGGCTGGTTCCGCGCGCAGCGCGCCGCCGGCTATCTCGTGGGCGGCACATCCTGGTTTGATCCTGAGCCGAACACGGCCGCCGTGCTCAAGGCCGGCAAGGCGTACATCGACTACGACTACACGCCGGTGCCGCCACTGGAGAACCTCATGCTACGCCAACGCATCACCGATCGGTATCTGGCCGATTTCGCCGCGCGCGTGGCAGCCTAATAGGAGGGATCGACGATGGGAATGCCCCGAAAACTTAAAGGCTTTAACCTCTTTCACAACGGCACGAACTTCGTGGGCCAAGTGGAAGAGATCACGCTGCCCAAGCTCAAGCGCAAGATGGAGCCGTGGCAAGGCAGCGGCATGAGCGGCCCGGTCAAGATCGACTTTGGCAATGAAGAGATCCAGCTCGAATGGACATGCGGCGGCTTGATGGTCGAAGTGCTCGAACAATACGGCGCGATGCAGCACGACGGCGTGCTGCTGCGCTTTGCGGGCGGCTATCAACGCGAGGACAGCACGGACTACGACTCGGTCGAAATCGTCGTCAAGGGGCGTCACGAGGAAATCGACTTTGGCAGCGCGAAGGCCAAGGAAGACACTCAGTTCAAGGTGACGACCAACGCGAGCTACTACAAGCTATCCGTAAACGGGCGCGAGCTTATCGAGTTGGATTTCATCAACATGGCCGAGCGCATCAACGGTATCGACCTGGCAAGCGGGCTGAGTCAAGCGATCGGCCTCTAACACACGGCCCACGCTACGCATGGGCCACGCATTCGATCTCACCACCGACCCGACACGATCATGACCGAAATCAACACCACGAACACCAGGGCGAGCGCCACCGAACTTGAAGCGAGCGCGCAGAACACGCACACCTTTGACACGCCGATCAGGCGCGGTGAACAAAGCCTCACGCAGGTCACCCTGCACAAGCCGACGGCCGGCGCGCTGCGCGGCACGGCGCTCACCGCGCTCGTGAATCTGGACGTCGATGCGTTGCGCAAGGTGCTGCCGCGCATTAGCACGCCGACGTTGACCGAGATGGACGTGGTCAATATGGACCCGGCCGACCTCGTGGCACTGGGGGGGATGTTCGCCGGTTTTTTGATGCCCAAGGCGCTGAAAGCGAGCATGGAATCGCCGAGCGCGTAGAAGACGCGATGGCCGACATCGCGACAGTCTTCGGTTGGGCGCCGCGCGACATGGACGGTTTGAGCCTTGCCGAGTTGATGGACTGGCGCGAGCGCGCCCGGATACGTAGCCAACACCCGTGACGATGGACAACGCGCTCAAACTGCGGGTCATGTTCGACATGATCGACAATTGCACCCGGCCCCTGAAAACCCTACTCAACAGCACTCATGGGCTCGCGCAGTCGCTCAAGCACACGCGAGCTGAGCTGGCTGAGCTGAGCAAGCAGCACAAGGCGGTGGCGTCGTTTCGCCAGATGCGCACGACTCTAGCCGCGACCGCGTCAAAGCTCAATCAAGCGCGGGCGCGCGTCCAAAGCCTGGCGGCTTCGTTGCACGCGTTCGGCCCACCGTCGCGCCAGATGATTGCTGACTTCGAAGCAGCGAAGCGGGCCGCGGCGCGGCTATCTGGGGAGCACGCCAAACAGTCAGCACGCGTGCGCGAGTTGCGCGGCGAACTCGCCAGCACAGGCATTCACACGCGCAACCTTGCGCAGCACGAGCGGGCGTTGCGCGCGAGCATCGCGTCCACGACCGCGGCGATGCACTCGCAGACACGCCAGCTTGAAGCCATCGCCGAGCGCGAGAAGCAGCTGGGCGCAGCGCGTGGCAAGATGCATGCGCTGCAAAGCGCGGCTGGCGGTATGGCGATCGGTGGCTACGCCGCGCGCGCCACGGGCGCACCGATGCTGGGCGGGCTGCGCCAAGCCCTGGGCGAAACGAAGAGCATCCAGACCGAGCGCGCGCGCATCAAGGCGCTAGGCCTGGGCGAGCAGGCGACACAGGACGCCGAGCAGTACGTGCGCTCGATGAAGATGATGGGCGTCAGCACGTCGGAGAACATGACGCTGATGCGCGATGCGCTATCGATCTTCGCAGACGAGCACCACGCGCAGATGGCGCTGCCAACGCTGGCAAAAATGAAGTTTGCCAATGAGGCGATGTTCGGAGCCGAAGATGCGCACGCGAATGAAGAGCAGTTCATGAACATGCTCAAAGTCATCGAACTGCGCGGCGGCACCAAGGATCAAGCGACATTCGAGCGCGAAGCCAACTACGTGCAGAAAGTGTTGTCGGCCACCGGCGGGCGCGTCGGTGGCGATGAGTGGCGCAAAGTCATCCAGCGTGGCGGCGTCGCCGCAAAACAGATGCGCCCGGACGCGTTCTATTACCAGCTGGAGCCGCTCACTCAAGAAATGGGCGGCGATTCGGTCGGTCAAGCGCTCATGTCGGGCTACCAAAACCTGATCGAAGGGCGCACAACAGTGCGCGCGTCGCGCAAGCTGATGTCGCTGGGACTGCTCGATCAGCACAAAGTCGAGTACGACCCGCTCGGCCGTGTCAAGGCGTTCTCAGACGGCGCGCTGCTCAATTCGCAGCAATTCAAGGCGTCGCCCTTCGAATGGCTGGAGCAAACGCTGCTGCCGGCGCTGAAAAAAAAGGGCATCACCGAAGAAAAGCAGGTATTGAGCGTGATCGGCTCAATTTTTACGAACCGTAGCGCAGCCAACCTGTACTCAACGATGTACCTGCAGCGCGCCCAAATTCATAAAAGCGCGAAGCTCAGCCAGGGCGCGTATGGCATCGAGGACATGCACCAGCTCGCTCAAGCGCAAACAAGCGGCAAGGAGCTAGACGCCTACGCGAAGCTGCGTGATCTTAAAAACGAGATCGGCGAGCGTGTCGCACCGATGTACAACGCTGCGCTGGACAAGACGCGAGAACTTGCCGACAAGCTACTAAAGACAATCCAAGCGCACCCAGAAGCGACGAAAGTGGTCGTCGCGCTGGCGGCGGGCCTGGCCGCACTGCTCGCCGTCGTCGGCACGTTCGCGATCGTGCTCGCCGGAGTACTGGGGCCGCTGGCTGTCGTGCGGTTCAGCCTGACCACGCTGGGTATCCAAGCTGGGGTACTACGCACCGTCTTCGGCGCACTGGCGTCTTTGCTACGCAGCGCGCTGGTGCAAGGCGCTGCCGTGGCGTCACGAGCCTTCGCCCTGCTGGGGCGGGCCATCCTGGTGCTTGGCCGCGTCGCGCACGCGCACCCGTTACTCGCCATCCTCTCACTGATCGCCACCGCGGCCTTCTTGATCTGGCAAAACTGGGACACGCTTGGGCCGAAATTCGCGGCGCTATGGCAGACGATCAAGGGCGCATTCGGTGCGGCTTTCGATTGGATTCAGTCGAAATGGGACGCAATGCTCGACTGGGTGAAATCGAAGTTAGGCGGCATGGGCGCTTGGTTCGGCGATATCGGTGCGCGCTTGACGGAAATCGGGGCACACTTGATTGACGGGCTGGTCGGCGGTATTACCAGCCGGCTAGGTAAAGTGCGAGACGCGATTGCGAGCGTGGCCACGAGCACGGTTAAATGGTTTAAGGACAAGCTCGGCATCCATAGCCCGAGCCGCGTGTTCGCGACGCTCGGTGGCTTTGTCAGCGAAGGCGCGGCGCTTGGCATGCAAGGGCAGCAGCGACACGTCGCAAAAGCTGCACTTAGCTTGGCGACCACCGCCGTCGCGTCGTTCGGCACGCCCGTGCTGTCGGTAGACACGGCGCTCGCCAAGCCGCTCGTGTCGCCCACCGTGCCAATCGACAGCCGGCCGCCACTCGCGAAGGCCCCGGCAGCGCAGACGCCAGCGTCGCCACAGCCAGCATCACACGTGACCATCAACATTTACGCCCAGCCGGGACAAGACGCGCAGGCGATCGCACGCGCCGTCGAAGCAGCGCTCGAACGTCGCGAGCGAGCCAAGCAAGCGCGCGCAGGCTCGCGCCTTTCCGATTGACTCGATCATGCTAATGTCCCTTAACCAGTTCGTCTTTAGCCTGTCGAGTGCACCGTTTCACGAATTGCAGCGGCGGCGCACGTGGAAGCATCCGACCAGCTCGCGCGTCGGGGTGCGCGACGCGCGCCAGTTCGCCGGCGCAGGCGAGGACACGATCACGCTCAACGGGCTGGTTGCGCCCGAGATGGTCGGCACCATCGCATCGATTCGCGAACTTGCGGCCATGGCCGATACCGGCGACGCTTACGTGCTGGTTGACGGCGCAGGCCATGTCTACGGCGCATACGTAATCGCCGCACTCGATGAGACGCAGACATACCATGCCGCCGACGGCACACCGTGCAAGATCGAATTCGTGTTGACACTGGAGCGCGTCGACGATGACGCACTGCGCGTGCAGCGCGGCTGGACAATGCGACAACCAGGCAGATTCTGATGACGGCGTCGTCGAGCAGACACACGCCGCGCATTGCGCGTGTTCATCCGCAACCCGACTACCGGATCTTGCTGGACGGCCGTGACCTGTCGCGCCGCCTTATGCCACGGCTCGTATCGCTGTGTCTGTCGGAGTCGCGATCGGACGAAGCCGACACGATCGACCTCGTGCTTGACGACTCAAAAAACGACCTGGCGATCCCTAACCGCGGCGCGCGGATTAAGGTGGCGCTCGGATGGGTAGGCGAGCCGCTGATCGACAAAGGCAGCTTCGTGGTGAACGAAGTCGAGCACAGCGGCAGCCCCGACATCCTCACTGTCCGTGCACGTTCTGCGGCGATGACTAGCGGCATGCAGGAGCGGCGTGAGAAAAGCTGGCACCGACAGACAATCGGCTCGATCGTGCGCACGATCGCCGCGCGCTACGCGCTGACCCCGGCGGTCGGCGACGCGCTCGCGAAAACCTTGATCGAGCACATTGATCAGACGCACGAATCAGACATGTCGTTTCTCACGCGCTTGGCCAAGCGCTATGACGCGGTGATGAACGTCAAAGACCTGCACTTGCTGTTCATGCCGATCGGCAGCGGGCACACGGCAAGCGGCAAGCCGCTCGCCGTGCTTGAACTGACGCGCGCCAGTGGCGACAGCCATCGCTACCACGTGTCCGAGCGCGAGAACTACGCGGCCGTGCGGGCGCACTACCATTTAAACGGGCGCGCAAAGCGCCAGTCCGTGATCGTCGGTGGCCAAAACAACAAGAACGTTAAGGTGCTGCCCGAGGAGTACGCAACGCAAGCGGAAGCACGCGCGGCAGCGCAAGCCGAGTTTAACCGGATGCAGCGCAGTCAGGCGACGTTAAACTATACACTGGCGCACGGCCGCGCCGAGCTATTCCCCGAGATGCCCGTCACGGTGTCAGGCTTTAAACCGGAAATCGACGAAACGCCCTGGCTGGTGAAGCAGGCCCTGCACACCATCGGCGAAGGGGGATTTACCACCGCGCTTGAACTGGAGGTGCGCGGCGATCCCACCACCGACCGGCACCGATCGCATTTCCGCAAAGGCCAGCGCTAGCCACGGGCGCAGAAAACCGTCCTTAGCGCGGCAACGAAGGCGCTGAGCGGGATATCAGCTTTTGATGAAGTCATGCGAATCAGATTCGAGCACGTGTAGGAAATCCCATCCAGAGCACGCACCCAAATATCTCCCCTGGAATTCGTAACCACAAAAACCTGTTGCGCCAGACGGTTTTCGTTACTACAATAATTTGATGAAGGCCATCTTTGACCCCGCGAAAAATGAAGTCAACAAGTGCAAACACGGTGTTTCGATGGAGCTGGCAGACGCTATCGATTGGTCAATGGTCTGGTGTTTCGCCGACGATCGTGCCGACTACGGCGAGTTGCGCGAGATTGGTTATGTGGTAATCAACCAGCGCCTTTACTGCGTGGTATTCACGCAGCGCGGCGACACGTTTCGTGTGATCAGTTTTCGCAAAGCCAATAACCGGGAGATTAACCGTTATGAACAAGCGATCGACGTTGATTCGTAACACTGCGCAGGAAGAAGCTGCGATCGAACGTGGCATTGCCGCTGACCCCGACACGTTCGTGCCCACCGACGAACAATTTGCGCAGATGAAGCGACGTGGCGGACGGCCGAAACTGGAACAGCCCAAAATCGCTGTGACGGTTCGTTACGATGCGGACGTGCTCCAGCAGTTTCGGGCGAGCGGCGACGGCTGGCAAACGCGTATGAACAATGCGCTGCGCGAGTGGCTCAAAACGCATCCAGTCTGAGGTAGCGTGGTGCGCTTCGCACGCATCAGCTTGCGTGCGTCGGCGCGCGCACGCGGCAGACAGCAGCAGAAAAACGTACAGCCTATACTGAGTAATATTGCAGATTGTTTGCTCAGCAAACCACACTACTGCCTACCTACCTATCGTTCTGCTGACTTAAACGATATGGTGTAGTGCCATTGAATAAAGTGACGCTAAATAGCCCGTCACTGAATTTTTTAGACCACGTCCGTCACAATGCATCGTGGATGGCATCTTGCCGCCGCACACTGCCGGCGCTCCGCGATATGCCGCCGTTCGACAAGGAGCGTGTTCGATCATTGGCTGTACCGTGTCAGCGCGTCTTTTGCATCGCGTAGATTTGCCATCGCCTCCAGCACAATCTCCAGCATGAGTCCGACAGATTTCATCGCCTCGTCTACCGCGGCGCATGCGCTGGCCCGCCCGTCGCATACGACATTGGTACGCAAGTACGAGGCCAACACCGGACAGCCAGTGCCAGGGCGGCACTCAGCGATCGACATCGTATCTGCTGTGTCGCGGTTTTGGTTTGCGTTGCTGTGCATTTTTCTGAACTCCTACTTATATATTTACAGACAGGGCTCCTCACCAAGGTACCGTGCCTCGGAAGGAGAGGCCCGTCCACTTGTCGACTACATTAGCGAAGGGAAAACTGTAAACTGTCCTTAATTTCTTGATACTAGGAGCCAGCCGTATCACGACAGCTGGGTGCGGAAGTGCAAAAGTCGTCGCATGCCGCGCGTCCACTCTCGACCGGACTTGAATCACTCCGGAAGTCAGTGTCCCTATATCCGTGAAGGCAACGCTACTTATTTTTTGCTTTATCTGCCCGCTCGCGACGCAAGCGCTCGATTTCCAATTTCGCCCGTTCGACGTTTTCAGCCGTACGCTGATCAAACATCGCACGGCGATTCTCTGCTAGACGCTTCGCGCGTCGCGGCGTGGACGTCGCACTCATCCCGGGCGCCTTCATACAGGTCGCGAGAAACACCTGCAGGGCGGACTTCCCGGCTTCAGTCAAGCTTCGGTAGCTCTCAATCAATTCGGCTTCGTCAGCGTCGTCCCCAACCTTCCCATCTTCGGCCTGGTGCCGCTCGCCGGTTAGCACATAACAGATGTCGACGCCTATCTCGCGAACAGCTAAGAGGTAGTCAGCATCAGGCGAACGCTCATCCGATTCGTACGCGGATTGCGAGCGTCTCGCGACCCCGCCAACAGACGCAAACTCGTCCTGACTGAGCCCGATCCGCAAACGCTCGTCTCGCAAGCGACTGCCTATTTGTGCCATAAATTACTCATCATTATTGACGATTAGTTTTTTGCTCATTACACTAGCCTTTCATACCGCAAGACTATCGCTGAAGTATACCGATCATGACTCGCACCACAGGCCCACGCCGCACGCCGCGCGGCATGCTATCAGGCAGGTTCGTCTATGTTGGATTGACGTCCGCCGAACGGGCTGAACTCGAACAAATCGCCGCTTATCACCACCGCTCGATCTCGAGCATGGCGCGCGAACTCATTTCCATCGGCAAACGCCACTTCGCCGCAGCCATCGACGCGTCCCAGCCCACCGTTCGCAGTTGAATTGAGGAGCACACATGTACCCCGATCCAAAACGCGTTCGCAACCACAAACACACCATTCGCTTCGACGACTACGAACAGGCGCTGCTGCTCGCCCTGGCGAATTACCAAGGTGAGCAGCTTGCGGTGATGATTCGCGAAATGGCCATGCGCGAAGCCGCAGCACTGCTGGCTGAACGCCAAGCCTCCATTTTTGACCACGCCAGTGCCTGAGCCAAGGCACTCAACCGCCCACCATGAGTAGCTTCTACGATGTCGGATACCAGCACGGACATTTTTATCCTCGATGCGGACTGCGACGTGCTGGAACGCGTGCGCCAATATCACGACCTACCATCGATCGATGCCACCGTCGAATGGCTCGTGAAACGACGCTTGCGTCGCACTGCAAAGCAAATGAACGGCCGGGGCCGCGCACTGTATCTCGTCCGGAGTAAGACGACATGCGGATCCTGAATCGTTGCCCACACTGCCGTACACGCGCCAACGCGCGCAGTAGTCGCGAAATGTCGTTGACCTTTCGTGAGGTTACTTACCAGTGCACCAACGCGCAGTGCGGCCACACTTATGTCGTGAACATGGAGTTCGCCCGCACGCTTTCTCCGTCTGCAACGCCCAACTTGTCGTTGAACCTGCCGCTATCGCCACATGTGCGTAGTCAGCTTGCGCAACAGCTAGAACTGTTGGCCTAGCGGCCCAAGTCACTCAACCCGTTTCCCTCGCATCGCGCCGCGCTGGCGTGAGGGACTTTTTTTGCCTACAAAAAGGAGATCCGCATGGCCACCCTCGCTTCTGCTCCACTCGTTCTTCCCTTCGATCCAGCCTCGCTGCCCATGGAGCAGCGCCGGCAGTACCTGCGCACCCTTTGGGATGCCGACATCGATCCCTTCGTGTTCGCAGGTACCGCACGCAGGCTCGGCTATGTGATCCGTTGCGAGTGGGACATCGCCGCTGGCATGCCCGTTTTGCTGCCAATGGTGGCCACGCTGCATTGATACCGATGCATACGTCTATCTCAGAAAGCGAGCTGCGACGCGCATGGCAGCGCCTTCGCATGGTCGGGGACTTCGATACCGCCATGCGCCACACCGCTGTTCGTCGTGTAGTGGAAAGCGCCGCGCGTGCCATGCGGGCTCGCTCGATTGACCGGAAGCGGCCTACTGTCCACCGCCGACGCACAACCGCCAAGGACCAAGACGAGTAACGCAACCGCACCGGCCGCCGGCGCACTCACAAGGAACCACGCCATGAAGTACTACGTTTTCTGCACGACAGTGCTGTTCATGCTGTTCTTTTCATTGACCGGGCTGTATCTCGCACTCCATAGCGTCCTGCGTCACCTCGATCCGCTATTGGGGCCAGCCACCGCATTCGCCGTCAGCATCTTTACGTTCTGCGCTCTCATTGTTGCGCTGGCATGGTCAGTCCCGTCGCGAAGTGACGCCATGAGCTTGGCTCCCCGCCATGGCGAGCCATTCCATCCGAGCCGCTATCCCATGCAACTCTCTGAGCAACATCCATCACCATGGCCTCGATCGACGAACTGAAACAACACATCGACCTGCACGACCTCGCCGATCGGCTCGGCCTAAGGCGCGGTCGCGGCGGCGACAAGGCGCTCTATCACTCCCCACAGCACGAGGACAAGAGCCCGTCCCTGTCGATCTATGTGAACCACCCGAAGCACGGCACCGGCTGGCGCGACCACAGCGCCGACGCCGGCGGCTCGTGCATCGACTTGGTGATCCATGCCCGTGGCGGCACCGTCGCCGACGCCGTGCGCTACCTGCACGACGCCTACGGCATCCCACTGGACCGGCCAACGCACGCCGAGCACCGTGAGAAATCGGCCGTCGAATACATCGCCGATCGATGCTTGGCCGAACGCGATCGCGTGCGCAACTACCTCAGTAGCCGCGGTATCTGCCCGGCGGCGATGAACGCGGCGATCGCCGCACGCACCCTCGGCTTCAACACCTGGACGAGCTCGAAGGTCGCCGCCGGCGAGGTCGGCTATGCCGGCCCGGCCGCCGCGTTCATCGTGCGCGCGCCGGGCGACGGCCGCGTCGTCGCCGTCGACATGCGCTATGTCGATCCCGCGCTCAACGGTGGCGTCAAGACGCAGACGCAAGGTGACAAAGCCGGTTACGGCTGGAGCGCCGATCCTCGCCAGCTCGACAAAGCGAAGCGCGTGTTCATCGTCGAAAGCGCGATCAATGCGCTGTCGATCGACACCTGCGCGATGTCCAGTACCGCCGCGCTCGCGCTGCGCGGCCTCGCTAACGTCGATGGCATCGATTTCACGTTCCTGCGGGGCAAACAAGTCGTCATTTGCCTGGACAACGACGAGCCGTTCTCGGACAGTCACCCGCGCGCCGGCCACCGCCCCGGCCCCGAAGCGGCGTGGGCACTCTACGAGCGGCTCACGAGCTTGAACATTAGCGCGGTGCTCGTTGACCAGGCCGGCTGGCTCGCTGACCTCGCAGACGGCGAGACGACGCGCAAGCCGATCAATGACGTGAACGACTATCTGCAACTGCGTGGCCCGGCCGAGCTGGCACGCGCACTTGAGCAGCTCGAACCTTGGCTGATCGCGGGTCTCGCCGGCGACGCCACACGCCGCGGCCGGCCACGCATCTTTCTGCCGTCGCACGACTTCGCGCAATACTGGCGCTTTCGCGTGCGCCCGGACTTCACCAGCTACATCACGAAGATGGAGCGCAATGAGGAATCCGGCGTTGAAACGCCCGTGATGACGGATCTGTGCGGCTTTCGCATCGCCGGTATCAGCCGCGTGTCGGTCGCAAGCGCAACATCAACGATGACGGGCGACGCCGACCAAGCGCCGACCGTCTACTTCGCCGTGTCCGTGCAGGCGCCACGGCACGGCGCGCAGCTGATCCGCCGCGTGATGCTTGACGATCAGCTGCACAACGTCGACCAGTGGGGCAAGTTCGGCCCGATCTGGGCGCCAGCGCCGTTCAAGCGCATGGTGAACATCCTGGAGCGCGGCGCCAACCTCGGCGCGCGCCAGGCGGCAAACTTCGTCGGGCTCGCATGGCGCGACGGCCGCCTAATCGTCAACGAAGGCCCAGACTGCTATTTCACCGAAGCAGACAAACAATGTCCGTATCACAACCTGACGTTCCCAAGCGGCCCAGTCAGCGACGCGCGCCGCGTCATCACCGCCTACCAAACGACGTTTAAGCAGAACGCCGCGACAATCCCGCTTGTGTGGTCGCTCGGCGGCCATCTAAAAGCACTGCTCGGCTTCTGGCCACATATCACGATCCAGGCGAACAAGGGTGCAGGTAAGTCAACGCTGATCAAGCGGCTCGAACGCTCGCTCGCATTCACCATGTTCTCCGGGCAGTCGCTGCAAACGGAATTTCGCCTACTGACCAGCATTAGCCACACGAGCCACCCGGTCGGATGGGAAGAGCTGTCCGCGCGCCGGCAGGACGTGATCGATAAGGCGGTTGGACTGCTGCAAGAGAATTACCAGTACACCGTCACGCGCCGCGGCACCGATATGACCGAATACCTGCTGTGTGCGCCGGTGATGCTAGCCGGCGAGGACGTACCAGTGCGCAGTCTGCTCGGCAAACTCGTGCGCACGACGCTGACCGGCAAACGTGGCCCGCTGCTGCCCGACAATCTGCCGCGCTTTCCGGTCCGGCAGTGGCTCGAATTCCTCGCCAGTCTGAACAAGCAGGCCGTGCTTGAGCAATACGCGAAGCTGCGCGACATGGCGCTGGCCCATTGCCGCGCGAGCGGCGAGGACGACGGCGCCAAGCGCATGGCCGGTAACTACGCGGCCGTCGCGCTCGCCTGGCGCTACCTGACCGAGTTCGCCGGCATGGACCCGAGCGAAGGCAACTTCCCGCGCGACCTGCTCACCGAGATGAACGGCCACATCGCCGAGACGAGCGCCGACCGCGAGTCATGGGTCTGGATCATGGAAACCGTGCTGTCCGAGATCGACGGCGGCAATTACAAGCACCCGTTCACGTTCGACACTGTCGATGGTGAGTTCTGTCTGTTGCTGCGCACCGGTCACGTGATGGACCACATCGCGCACACGAGCAGCCTGCGTGATAAGTGGAACGGCCTGCCGGTGAAGTCCGACCGCGTGTTCAAAGCGCAGCTCAAGCACGCCGGTGTCGTCGTCGGCGACAAGGAAGTGGAGCGTCGCATCTATACCCGTCGTGTGCCGTATCTCACACCGGTTTCACTCGAACGCTTGACCGGCTTCGGCCTGCATGTGTCCATTCGTGAAGACTTGGCAACCGACGCGCTTGCAAGGGGGCACGTATGAACCGCTTTCAGCCCTTGCAACCACCGTGCGGCGGTAGCCGCTTCCTTCATTTCACCCAATCGCATAGCGGCCATAGATTGCGCTGTCCAGTGCGCGCCGCCATCGGCATACGCCGTCACGCGAGCGCTACTCAGTTCGCTTCGCCCCACTCCCTAGCGAGCCGAAACGGCCGGGCAACGTCGCGAGCGGCGCGGGCGCAGGGCCGCACACGGGTTTTGCCACGCGGGAACCGCCCAGGTAGCGCACGCGAGTCGTGGTTTTGGGGGGGGTGTGCTCGTAAGTCCTTGATTCTTGAGAAGAGTACCGCCATGAGTCATGCTCGATTTGCCACGAGTTGGGCCGTTTTTGCCACGAGTCTGGTTTTTGTGCCGGCCCTCCCCACCCCTATCTTATATCTCTATAACTTATTGAAAAATAAGAAGAAAGAATACAAAGAAGGCAAGAAATCAGCCCCAACACGCTGCCACGAGTCATGTGCGTTTTGCCATGAGTGACGGGCGCTGCCTATTTTTTAGGCCACGAGTTTTTGACCCTTGCCATGCCTAAATGATGGCAATTGATGGCACAACAAATTGTTAAAAATCAATCACTTATGAGAATTCAGGACGCAATCCATCAATCCACGAGTTGCGCTGCGTGTGCTCCCGCCGCGCGAAGTTCGGCCGCCCCCCAGGCGGCAACGGTTGATTTGCTCGGCGCTGCCGCCATGCTGGGCGCGCATCCCGAAACCGTACGCCTGAAAGCCAAGGCCGGCACGTTGCCCGGTCGGAAGGTCGGCAAACGCTGGATGTTTTCGACAGTTGCTCTGCAGCGCTACCTCGCCGGAGAATGGATTCCGCGAGTTGTGCAGGGCGATCAGCAGGAGGAAGTTAGAAAATGTCGCTCTATAAACGCAGTAACAGTCCCAACTGGTATTACCGCCTCACCCCGCCTGGCGGCGGTCCGGTCGTACAAGGCAGCACTGGCACCAGCAACAAAACGCAGGCCCAGGAGTTCTACGACCGCCTGAAGGTCGAGTTGTGGAATCAGGTGAAGCTCGGCCACAAGCCGCGCTATACCTGGAACGATGCAGTCATCCGGTATGTCGGCGAACGCGAGGGGTTGCCGAGCCTGGAAACATCGAAAACGCACCTGCGCTGGCTTGACCAACACCTATCCGGCGTCGCCCTGGTGGATATCGACCGCAGCCGCATCGACGCGATCGCGCTGGCAAAGCGGCGGGAACCCCGCGTAGTACGAACGAAGCGCGGCATCGTGACAACCGACAGGACGGTCAGCGCCGGCACAGTGCGCCGCGTCATCGGCGTGCTGAAGGCCGTGTTGAACGCTGCCGTCGAATGGGAATGGTTGGATCGCGCACCGATAACGAAGTGCGCGAAGGTCGTGCAAAAGCGGATCCGCTGGCTCACGCCGACGGAAGCCGAACGGTTGCTCGCCGAGCTGCCCGAACATCTTGCCGACATGGCGCACTTCAGCCTCGAAACGGGCCTGCGGCGCTCGAACGTGACCGGGCTGCAATGGTCGCAGGTTGACATCGTGCGCCGCGTCGCGTGGATTCATCCGGACCAGGCGAAGGCGAAAAAGGCGATTACGGTGCCGCTGTCCGATATGGCAATCGCCGTATTGCGGCGCCAACTCCCGAAGAAGCGTTCGCCCAAGTTCGTGGACAGCGTGTTCGTGTACCACGGTAAGCCGGTCTACCAGACGGTGACGGCTGCTTGGCGAAAGGCTCTGAAGCGCGCCGGCATCCGCGATTTCCGCTGGCACGATCTGCGGCACACGTGGGCGAGTTGGCACGTACAGCGCGGCACGCCGTTGCAGGTGCTCAAGGAGTTGGGTGGATGGGAAACGCTCGAAATGGTGCAGCGCTATGCGCACCTGTCGGCCGCTCACCTGGCGCAGTGGGTACGGCCACACCTGCCGGCCGCTCAGGGTATCGAGTTACCGCAGGCAACATCGTCAGCAACGACAGAAACACGGCTAACTGTAATTTCACTGTAGTGGGAGGTAACGGTGCTGTAGCGAAACCGCTGGAAGCCTTATCAGGCTTGGCGCGCCCGGCTGGGATCGAACCAGCAACCCCTGCCTTCGGAGGGCAGTACTCTATCCATTGAGCTACGGGCGCATCATATTGAAGGGCATCCGAGGAAAACGGACGCTAAAGCAGTCCAAAAGTATAGCGCAACTCGACTGTGTCGTCCATCCGATATGGGGGGAAATACCAGCCCCCAGCCATCGCGGGTCCCGCAACGATTCCCGTACATAGACGTCCCCGGCTTACCAAGCTCTCAGTAGGTGATGACACGGGATAAAGATTGGCACCGGTACATTCGGGCTTTGATTGGGTAAACACCCGCTTGATCGCACGGGAAGCTCCGTCACGTCCCGTTTCTTTGCGTCTATAATCGATCGACGGTTGTTATCGGCAGTCGTTTTGGCAGGTCCTGTCGTTCGCTACCACGCTTTACCGAATCCATTGTTAGAGAGACGAGACAGCATGAGCGAAGCACACGAAGCCCCGATCAAAAATCCGAAGCAGCTCATCGCGCTGGTCATTGCCAGCTTTGCGCTCCCGGTCATCATCATTGCGCTGCTCGTCAGTTATGTGGACAACGCCACCCGCACCGGTGCCGGCACCGACGGTTTGTCGCACGAGCAGGTTTCCCGCCGTATTGCACCCGTAGCCCGCGTGGAGATCCGCGACGCGAGCACCCTAGGCGAAGTCCAACGCGCGTCCGACACATCGGCCGCCGCAACGCAATCCGCCGCGGCGGCAAGTAGCAGCAGCGCGCAAGCTGCAGCCGCCGCAATCGCCGCGATTTCTTCGGCGCCGCCGTCCGGCAGCGCCGCCACGTCCGCAAGCGCGGACGCCACGCAGGCTGGCAAGGCACTGTACCAGCAGGTCTGCCAAGCGTGTCATGCCGCCGGCATAGCCGGCGCACCGAAGCTCGGTGACAAGGCGGCCTGGGCGCCACGGCTAAAGGAGTCGATGGACACTGTCTACCACTACGCGCTGCACGGCAAAGGTGCGATGCCGCCCAAAGGCGGCTCGAACGCTTCCGATGCCGACGTGAAGGCGGCCGTTGACTATATGGTAGGCGCAGCCAAATAGCCGGATCGGCACGAAGCGGCGCAGTCAACCCGTCTGCGAACTTTAGGCCCGCGCGGCGCGTCGGCTGTCCACGGCGCGCCGCTGTGTTAGCGCCGCTGTGTTAACATCCCGGTCCCAGCGAACCACATCGTTCGACGCGACGCATCCGTGCAGCGCGCGTCGTCGCCCTCCGCTACGCTCCATGTATGGCCTAAACCCCGCGCAAAGTGCCGCCGTCACCTATCTCGACGGCCCCTGCCTCGTGCTTGCCGGTGCCGGTAGCGGTAAGACGCGTGTCATCACGCAGAAGATCGCTTATCTGATCGAGGCAAAAGGTTTCGAGCCACGTCACATTGCAGCGGTCACCTTCACGAACAAGGCGGCAGCCGAAATGCGCGAACGGGTTGGCAAGCTGCTCGAGGGCAAAACGCTGACGACGCCTGGCAAGGAAGGCCGCAAAGTGCCCGTTAATCAGCTGACGGTATGCACGTTCCATTCACTAGGCGTGCAGATCCTGCGTCAGGAAGCAGCACATGTCGGTTTGAAGCCGCAATTCTCGATCATGGACGCGGACGATTGCTTCGCCATGATCCAGGAGCAGGTCGGCACGACGGATAAGGGACTGATTCGCAGGATCCAGTCGATCATTTCGCTGTGGAAAAACGGCATGGTCACGCCGGAGCAAGCCAGTGTGCTCGCGCAGAATGAGGACGAGATGCAGGCGGCAATCGTATTCCGCAATTACGCGGCAACGCTGCACGCGTATCAGGCGGTAGACTTCGACGACTTGATCCGGCTGCCCACGGAATTGTTCCGCGACAATGAGCCGGTGCGCGACAAATGGCAGAACCGGCTGCGCTACCTGCTGGTGGACGAGTACCAGGACACCAACGCGTGTCAGTACGAGCTGCTGAAGCTGATCGCCGGCCCGCGCGCGGCGTTCACGGCAGTCGGCGACGATGACCAGGCGATCTACGGCTGGCGCGGCGCGACATTGGAGAATCTTGCGCAATTGCAAGTGGACTTCCCTCGTCTGAAGGTCATCAAACTCGAGCAAAATTACCGCTCGACGGTGCGCATCCTGAACGCCGCGAACAGCGTGATCGCACAAAACCCGAAACTGTTCGAGAAGAAGCTGTGGTCCGAACATGGCATGGGTGACACGATTACCGTGACGCCATGCAATGACGAAGAGCACGAAGCGGAATCGGTGGTGTTCCGCCTATCAGCGCACAAGTTCGAACGCCGCGCGCAGTTCCGCGACTATGCGATCCTATACCGGGGCAACTTCCAGGCCCGGATCTTCGAGCAGGTGCTGCGCCGCGAGCGTATCCCGTACGTGTTGTCCGGCGGACAGTCGTTCTTCGATCGCGCCGAAATCAAGGACATCTGCGCCTATCTCCGGCTGATCGCTAATCACGACGACGATCCGGCGTTCATCCGCGCGATCACCACGCCGCGCCGCGGTGTGGGCAACACGACGCTAGAGGCGCTCGGTTCGTTTGCCGGCCAGGCGAAGGTGTCGCTGTTCGAGGCAGTCTATATGGGCGGCATTGAGGCGCGGCTGTCGCCACGTCAGATCGAGCCGCTGCGGGTGTTCTGCGATTTCATTCAGCGCATCGCGGCACGGGCCGGCACCGACCCGGCAACGACGCTGCTGGATGACCTGATGGAAGCCATCCATTACGAAGCGTACCTGTATGACGCATTCGACGAGCGCCAGGCGCAGACCAAGTGGACGAACGTGCTCGAGTTCCTCGAATGGCTCAAGAAGAAAGGCACGAAACCGGAGCGCGACGCCACGCTCGGCGGAGCCGACAAGCCGGGCGGCGAGGATGCCGACGATGATGACGAACAACATGCATACGGCTACGATAATGCGGACGGACTGGCCGATACCGGCAAGAACCTGCTGGGTTTGATTCAGACCGTCGCACTGATGTCGATGCTCGATGGCAAGGACGAGGATCCGGACGCGGTACGCCTGTCCACCATCCATGCGTCGAAGGGCCTCGAGTATCCACACGTATTTTTGGTGGGCGTCGAGGAAGGCATTCTTCCGCACCGAGGTGGCGCCGATGATGAGCCGATCGACGACGCGCGGATCGAGGAGGAGCGCCGCCTGATGTATGTCGCGATCACGCGTGCACAGCGCAGCTTGCATCTGAACTATTGCAAGAAGCGAAAGCGCGCGAGGGAGACGCTCGTGTGCGAGCCGTCCCGCTTTATTGCGGAAATGCGTCTGGACGATGCGCCGCCGCCCACGCAGGACGAAGCGCCGATGACGCCCAAGGACCGGCTGGCGAGCCTGAAGGCCTTGCTGCAGAAACAGCCAGGCTGAATACCGTCACGCCGCGCAGCGGACGCGGTACGGCACGGCACGCCGCTGCCAGTCAGCGCCCGTGATGCGGCCGACGGCCTGGCAATCATCGAAAAGGCGCGTGAAAGCGCGGCAACCGGACGGCGCGTGGGCTTCGCACAATGAAAGCCCGTGCGGGTTCGCCGCCGTCGGCCACCACGACTGGCGCGTCCCGATCCGGATCGGCGCGGACACCGCATGCCGCACGCGCGAGCCGATTGACACAGCGGCGCGCGGCGCGCACAATCGCCACGCGCGCCGGGAGAGCGCACCGGCTTCATGCGACGAATCGCAAGCCGGTGCCGCCGAAGGGGCAACCCACAAACTCTCAGGCAAAAGGACCGTGCGCGCCGGACCGCCGACTCGTCGTCGCACGCCGCGCCGCCCATTGGCGCGTGTGCGCCAATGGGCGGCACCGCACTCTGGAGAGCGGTAGTAGCAGCCGTGCGCGTGCAAACGCAGCGGCGCAAGCTACCCACCGAAGGGGCGCGCGCCGATGCGTGGCAAGCAAGCCGCGCGGCGCAATCTCTCAGGTACCGAGGACAGAGGGGTCATGCATGCATCCACCGCTGCTCGGATGCTCGTGCGCCTTTTTATGTTCGCGCTATCGAGAGCTTTCATGACTCAACTCAAGACCACCCCGCTCAACGCGGTCCATCGTGCGCTCCATGCACGCATGGTCGACTTCGGCGGCTGGGACATGCCGGTGAACTATGGCTCACAGATTGACGAGCACCGCGCGGTGCGCAGTGACGCCGGCATGTTCGACGTGTCACACATGTGCGTCGTGGATATCGCCGGCGCTGGCGCACGGGCGTTCCTGCGCATGGCATTGGCCAACAATGTCGACAAGCTGCAAACGCCGGGCCGAGCACTGTACTCGTGCATGCTGAATGCGAGCGGCGGGGTGGTCGATGATTTGATCGTGTACTACTTCGCCGACGATGCGTTCCGCGTCGTAGTCAACGCCGGTACCGCGGATAAGGACATCGGCTGGCTCGGTCAACTCAACGCGGAAGGCGGCTTCGGCGTCACGCTGACGCCGCGCCGGGACCTGGCAATCCTTGCTGTGCAAGGCCCGAATGCGCGAGTGAAGGTCGGGCAGGCCGTGCCGGCGGTGCAACAGTCGGGCGAAGCGCTCAAGCCCTTTAACGCCGCGCGCGTGGACGGCACGCCGTTCGGCGCACTAATGGTCGCTCGCACCGGCTATACCGGCGAGGACGGCTTCGAGCTCATTGTCGAGGCCGCGCACGTGCAAGCATTATGGCAGGCGCTCGCCGCGCAGAGCGTTAAGCCATGCGGCCTGGGCGCACGCGATACGCTGCGGCTGGAGGCCGGCATGAATCTGTACGGGCAGGACATGGACGAAAACGTGTCGCCGCTTGACGCCGGCCTCGCGTGGACCGTCGATTTGTCGGGCGAGCGGGATTTTGTCGGCAGCGCGGCGCTGCGCGCACAGGGTCAGCGCGCGACGTTCGTGGGCCTGGTGCTAGACAAAGACCCGCAGGGCAAGCCGGCGGGTATCCTGCGCGCACACCAGAAGGTGCTCACTACACACGGCGACGGCGAGGTCACCAGCGGCACGTTCTCACCGTCGTTGCAGCAATCCATCGCATTGGCGCGCGTACCGACGGCTGTGTTGGCCGGCGATACAGTACGGGTCGTGATCCGCGACAAGGCGTTGCCCGCGCGGGTGGTTAAACTGCCGTTCGTGCGCCACGGTAAGCCGCTCGTCTGACGGCGGCGCGCCGCCACCGCCGCGCGCCGGGCACGGTGCGCCCGCGCCGCGCCGGCGCACCGATTCACGACCTCAACGATATCAGGAGTCATCCATGACCATCCCGGCCGAACTCAAATACACCGAATCCCATGAGTGGATTCGCAAGGAAGACGACGGCACGCTGACCGTTGGCATCACCGACCACGCGCAGGAAGCACTGGGCGACGTCGTGTTTCTCGAACTTCCGGAAGCCGGCAAGCAGGTCGAGGCCGGCGACGCGATCGCAGTGATTGAGTCAGTCAAGGCGGCCTCCGACATCTATGCGCCGGTTGCTGGCGAGATCGTCGAGTCCAATGACGCATTGATCAGTGCGCCAGACCAGGTCAACGGCGCGCCGTACGAGTCCTGGTTGTTCCGTATCAAGCCCGCGGATACCGCTGCGATAGAGCAACTGCTCGACGCGGCCGCGTACGGCCAGGCGATCGGCGCCTGATTGACCCCAACGGGTCCACGCCGGCCCCGCACGTCGCGGCGGTGTGGACCGACAGGATTTCGATATGAAGCCAGAACACCCGGATCACCTGATGACTCGCGCCAACCGCCCCACGTTCGCCGAGCTTGAACGACACGACGCTTTCGCCGAACGTCACATCGGGCCTAACGCCGACGATCAGCGGCAGATGCTGGCGGTGCTTGGCTTCGATCACCGCGACGCGCTAATCGACGCGGTGATTCCGCCGAGCATCCGGCGTCGCGACAGCCTGCCGCTTGGCGAATTCACCGCGCCGCGCAGCGAGGCCAAAGCGCTCGCGCGGCTGCGCGAACTGGCGTGCCAAAACGAAGTGTTCCGCAGCTACATTGGCCAGGGCTACTATGGCACACACACGCCCGCAGTGATTCTGCGCAACGTGCTCGAGAACCCAGCGTGGTACACCGCCTATACGCCGTACCAGCCTGAAATCTCGCAAGGCCGGCTCGAGGCGCTGCTCAATTTCCAGCAGATGGTGATTGACCTGACCGGGCTGGACACCGCCAATGCGTCGCTGCTCGACGAAGGCACGGCAGCAGCCGAGGCCATGACGCTGCTGCAGCGCGTGGGCAAGCCGCGCTCGAACGTGTTCTACGTGGCCGACGACGTGCTACCGCAGACGATCGAGGTGGTCCGCACGCGCGCACAGCCGGTGGGCATCGACGTGCGGGTCGGCCCTGCCGCAGCGGCGGCGCAAGCCGGCGCGTTCGGCGTGCTGCTGCAGTATCCGGGCGTCAACGGCGACGTGCGTGACTATCGTGACCTGGCTGCCGCGATCCATGAAGCCGGCGCGCACGTGGTAGCCGCTGCCGATCTGTTGGCGCTGACGCTGTTGACGCCACCTGGCGAATGGGGCGCGGATGTCGCGGTAGGCACCTCGCAACGCTTTGGCGTGCCGCTCGCGTTTGGCGGTCCGCACGCCGCGTATCTTGCCGTGCGCGACGCGTTCAAGCGGCAGATGCCGGGGCGGCTCGTCGGCGTGACCATCGATGCACAAGGCAAGCCCGCGTTGCGGCTGGCATTGCAAACCCGCGAACAGCATATCCGTCGCGAGAAGGCGACCTCGAACGTGTGCACCGCACAGGCATTGCTGGCCATCATGGCCAGCATGTACGCGGTCTACCACGGTCCGCGAGGCCTGCGGCAGATCGCCGAGCGCGTGCACCGCACCGCGGCAATTCTGGCGGCCGGCGTGCAGCAGCTCGGTTACGCGCTCGCCAATGACACGTTCTTCGACACGCTGACGATCGAGTCGGGCACGCGCACCGAAGCGCTGCACGAGGCTGCGTGCGCGCGGCGGATCAACCTGCGCCGGATCGACGGCGCGCGCGTGGGCGTATCGGTCGATGAGACGACGACGCGTTCGGATCTGGCCGATTTGCTCGCGCTGTTCGCCGAAGCGGCTAATGAGGCGCCCGCGCTCGCCAGCGTGCAGCCGAGCACCGTGCACACACAAGACGGCGCGCCGACGTTGGACATCGACGCGCTGGACGCCAGCGTCGAAGACGCGCTGCCTAACGCGCTGTTGCGCCGCAGTGCGTACCTGACGCATCCGGTGTTCAACCGCCACCACTCCGAGACGGAAATGCTGCGCTACCTGCGCCGGCTCGCCGACAAGGACCTTGCGCTGGATCGCGCGATGATCCCGCTCGGTTCGTGCACGATGAAACTGAACGCCACGTCGGAGATGCTGCCCGTCACGTGGCCCGAGTTCGCGCAGATCCATCCGTTCGCGCCCGCGTCGCAAACCGTCGGCTATCGCAAGATGATCGAGCAGCTCGAGCAGATGCTGGTGGCATGCACGGGCTATGCCGCAGTGTCGCTGCAACCGAATGCCGGCTCGCAGGGCGAGTACGCCGGGTTGCTGATCATCCACGCGTACCACGCGTCGCGCGGCGAAGGACATCGCAACGTTTGCTTGATCCCGGCTTCCGCGCACGGCACTAATCCGGCATCCGCCCAGATGGCCGGCATGCAAGTCGTGGTCGTCGCGTGCGATGCGCAGGGCAATGTCGACGTCGAGGACCTGAAGACCAAGGCCGCGCGCCATGCAGACAAGCTGGCGGCGATCATGATCACGTACCCGTCCACGCATGGCGTGTTCGAGCAAAACGTGCGGGAGATCTGCGAGATCGTCCACGCGCACGGGGGCCAGGTGTACGTCGACGGCGCGAACATGAACGCCATGGTGGGCCTGACCGCGCCCGGCCAGTTCGGCGGCGACGTGTCACATCTGAATCTGCATAAAACTTTTTGTATCCCGCATGGCGGCGGTGGCCCCGGCGTCGGGCCGGTGGCGGTGGCCGCCCATCTGGCGCGCTTCCTACCGAACCAGCGTTCGGTAGGCTATGTGCGCGAAGACGCAGCGACGCCGGCTGGCAATCCGGACGGGATCGGCGCGGTCTCGTCGGCGCCGTACGGCTCAGCTGCCATTCTGCCGATCTCGTGGATGTATATTGCAATGATGGGTGCGTGCGGCCTCAAGTCAGCGACCGAGACGGCGATCCTAAACGCGAACTACATCGCCAAGCGTCTCGCCCCGCACTACCCGGTGCTGTATTCGGGAGCCGGCGGCCTGATCGCGCATGAATGCATCCTGGACCTGCGGCCGATCAAGGACGCAAGCGGCGTGACCGTCGAGGACGTCGCAAAGCGGCTGATCGACTACGGTTTCCATGCTCCGACGATGAGCTTCCCGGTGCCCGGCACGTTGATGATCGAGCCGACCGAGTCGGAATCGAAGGCGGAGCTGGACCGTTTCATCGACGCGATGATCACGATCCGCGATGAAATCCGCGCGGTCGAGCAAGGCCGCGCGGACCGGGACGACAACCCGCTCAAATATGCCCCGCACACAGCCGCGGTCATTGGTGCCGACACTTGGTCTCATGCCTACGGGCGCGAACAGGCTGCGTATCCGGTCCCGTCGCTGGCGGCCGGCAAGTACTGGCCGCCCGTGGGCCGCGCCGACAACGTGTACGGCGATCGCAATCTATTTTGCTCGTGCGTGCCAGTCTCCGACTATGCGTAGCGCGGCACTGTCATGTTAGCGCTGAACGAGCCCCACGCATGTGTCGTTCATGTTCCCGCGTGGGTTGTTCACTCGTCCAGTTGCTTCACGAACACATGGACCTTGCACGCGGCTCCGTCGCGACCGAGACTCGGCACAGTTCAGCGCACAGCACCGCATCGTTTGCGTGAGCCATCCGCGAAGAAAGGCTAACATCTCGATCTGACCGCAGCCGAGACAGTGGAGCCCCGCATAGTGGACGCGTTTCGATCTGATCCAACACACCGCCGTGCCGCCGCATGCGCCACGATCGCGCTCGTCGCGATAGCGGGCCTGTTGGGCCTGCTCTGCGCGGTGCCGGTGCGCGCAGCGATGAACTTTTGCGCGGCGCCAGCGCTGCAGAGCAGCGAGCGCACCCATGCCGACCCCGGGGTGCAAGCGCTGGTGCAACAGAGCTTGGTGGGGCTCAGCAACGCGCCACGCGCGGTGGATCGATTGCATACCGAAGGCACGCTGCCCCACCAGGGCATCTACGATCAAAGTGTCGACGCGCAAAAGGATTTCGCGCTGATGCGCAACGCCGCGCTCGCGTGGCGCGCAACCGGCAACGAGCGCTTCCTGCGTTATGTTGCACGCCTGCTCGACGCGTGGGTCACGACTTACCAGCCAAGTTTCAATCCGATCGACGAGACGAAACTCGATGGCTTGATTCTCGCGTACGACCTGACCGCCAGCGCACTGCCGGTCAAGACTCGCAACGCGACGATCGCGTTCCTACGCAAACTGGCGCGCGGCTATGTCGAGCGCATCGACAGCCAACCCCGGCCACTTCGGCATACGTTCGCGAACAACTGGCAAAGCCATCGCGTCAAGCTGATCGCGATGACTGCGTTCACGCTGGATGATCGCAAGTTGATCGCTGCCGCGCAGCGGTTATTCGTGGAACAGGTCAGCACAAACATTGCCTCGGATGGCACAACATGGGATTTTGACGAGCGCGACGCGCTGCACTACGTGACCTATGATTTGCAGCCGCTGGTGATGGCCGCACTGGCCGCGCGCCGGCATAACCGCAACTGGCTGCGCGAGCGCAGCGCCTCCGGTGCGACATTGGAGCACGCGCTCGATTGGCTCGTCCCGTATGCGCTCGGCCGCACAAGCCATGAGGAGTTCGTCCACAGCCGCGTGCCGTTCGATGAAACACGTCGCGCCGCCGGACTGCGCGGCTTCAGTGGTGCGTGGGATCCTAGTCGCGCAACAGAGCTGTTCCATCTCGCCGCGCGGCTAAACGGACGGTACCAGCCCGTGGCGCTGCACCTGGCGCCAATGCCGCCGCCATGGCTCGCCGCCTGCCTGCCGCTGCCCGCGCGCTCGAGCGAGCGATGAAACGACGCGAGCGCAACATCGACATTGCAACCGCCTACCCCGCTGGCCCAGCCGCGGGCGTGGCGTGACACATCTGGAGCCGTCATGGCCGTCAGCGTATTCGATTTGTTCAAAATTGGCATTGGCCCGTCGAGCTCGCACACGGTCGGCCCGATGCGCGCCGCACTGCTGTTCGCGCAAGGCCTGCAGCACGACCACTTGCTGCCAGCCGTCGCATCGGTCAAGGTCGAACTCTATGGCTCGCTCGGCGCGACCGGCAAGGGCCATGGCACCGACCGCGGCGTCATGCTCGGCCTGCTTGGCGAAGCGCCGGACACCGTGCAGGCCGAGACGATCGCAGACAAGCTCGAGCACGTCGCCTCGTCGCGCACGCTTGCGCTGCTTGGCACGCACCCAATCCCGTTCCTGCCGAAGGAGCACATCGTGTTCTACCGTCAGGCGTTGCCTGAGCATCCGAACGGCCTGAAGCTGCGGGCGCTCGACGCCGCCGGCAGCGTGCTGTGCGAGTCGACCTATCTGTCCGTGGGGGGCGGCTTCGTGGTCACAGCCGGTGCGTCCAACACACGCGTGCTTAATGCGTACGAGCAGCTGCCGCACCCGTTCTCGACCGGCAGTGAGCTGTTGCAGCGATGTACGCAGACTGGTCGCACCATCGCGCAACTGATGTTTGAAAACGAGCGGGTATGGCGCAGCGACGACGCGATCCGTGCTGATCTGCTGCGTATTTGGAATGTGATGCAGTCATGCGTCGCGCGCGGTTGTGGCATCGGCAATCCTGCGGCGGACGGCAACCTGCCGGGGCCGTTCCAAGTGCGCCGGCGAGCACCGCAATTATATCGCGACCTGTCGGGCAAGCCGGAGGTGGCATTGCGCGATCCGCTGTCGATGGTGGATTGGATCAATTTGTACGCGATCGCGGTCAACGAGGAAAACGCAGCCGGAGCCCGCGTGGTGACAGCGCCAACGAACGGCGCAGCCGGCATCATCCCAGCCGTACTGCATTACTACACACGGTTCGTGCCCGGCGCAAATGACGCGGGCGTCATCGATTTCCTGTTGACCGCCGGCGCGATCGGCATCCTGTACAAGCTCAATGCATCGATCTCCGGCGCCGAGGTCGGTTGCCAGGGTGAGGTCGGGGTCGCTTGCTCGATGGCGGCTGGCGCGCTGGCCGCGGTCATGGGGGCCACGCCCGCGCAAGTCGAGAATGCCGCGGAGATCGGCATGGAGCACAACCTGGGATTGACTTGCGACCCGGTGGGCGGCATGGTGCAAATCCCCTGCATCGAGCGCAATGCGATGGCATCGGTTAAGGCCGTCAATGCCGCGCGGATGGCACTGCGCGGCGACGGCTTGCACTACGTGTCGCTCGATTCGGTGATCAAGACGATGCTCGAGACCGGCGCCGACATGAAAACGAAGTACAAGGAGACGTCCCGCGGCGGTCTCGCCGTGAACATTGTCGAATGCTGACACGGTACGCGGATGCCCTGCTCACATACGGCGCCGATTGAATATTCTGCATGCCTGAAGAGAGATTTCTGGCGGTACTGGGCGCACATACGACGTGCCCGGCCGGATTCGCACCAACGTGTGCCGCCATGAAGCGGCGACTTACTTACCGCCTACGCTTTGCAGCGGGGTCCATTGGCCATTGACGACCTTGTACAGCGTGATGCCGCCGTTCTTCAAATCGCCCTTCGCGTCATACGCGACGTGCTTGGCCGTGACGCCCGACATATCGGTCTTCGCCAGCGCTGGCAGGTACTTCGCCGGATCGGTCGAGTTGGCCTTCTTCATCGCTTCGAACATGGCCATCGCGCCATCGTACGCATACGGTGAATAGGTTTGCACATCTTCGCCGAAACGCTTCTTGTACTTTGCGACGTAGTCCTTGCCACCTGGCATTTCTCCCAGCGGCAGGCCTGCCAGCGACGCGATCGTACCGTTGGCGGCGTCGCTCGCGAGCTTCAGGAACGTGTCAGTCTTGACCATTTCGCCAGCCATCAGCGGCGCCTTGATACCCAGCGCCTTCATTTGCTTGACCATCGGGCCGGCTTGCGCGTCCGCGCCGCCGTAGTAGACTAGATCCGGCATCATCGACTTCACCTTGGTCAGGATCGCCTTGAAGTCGACCGCCTTGTCGTTCGTGTACTCGCGGTCAAGAATCTTCGCGCCCGAAGACTTCGCGGCCTTTTCGAACTGATCAGCCAGGCCCTGACCATACGCAGTTCGATCGTCGATGATCACAATCTTTTTTAGTTTCAGCGTCTTCGCCGCGAACGTGCCGGCCACCAAGCCTTGCTGCGTGTCAGAGGTCATCATCCGGAACGTCGTTTTGTAGCCCTGCTGCGTGTATTCCGGCGCGGTTGCCATCGCGATCTGCGCAATCCCGGCGTTCGCATAAATGCGCGATGCCGGTATCGTCGTCCCCGAGTTGAAATGGCCGAGCATGCCTTTGATACCGTCGTCGACAAGCTTTTGCGCAACGGTCGTACCGGTACGCGGGTCGGCCTGGTCATCGCCGGTGTCCAGCACGATTTGCACCGGCTTGCCGTCAATCACCGGCTTGGTTGCGTTGAAGTCCTCGATTGCAAGCACGATGCCGTTCTGCATATCCTTGCCATAGTGGGCCTGAGCGCCGGTCATCGGTGCGGCAAAGCCCACCTTCACCTGCTCTGCCTGCTGCGCGTACGCTACACTCCCCGCGACCGACAAGGCGGCGAGCAACGTCGCGCCTGTCAGCTTTTTCATCGTGTGCTCCATTGAGACATCTCCTTTTGGCTTTAAGGGTGAAGCGTCGCCCGGAGTCCGCCGTGCCCCGCCTCGCTTCGTGTCAAGTGACCCAGTGGTGTTTAGCCGATTGCCATCAAACTGGCATTACCGCCCGCGGCGGCCGTGTTGACGCTCACCGAGCGCTCGATCAACAGCCGCTCAAGCACATAGTCGTCGCCGGAGGAGCCATCGTCGAAAGCGCCCGCCGCAACGCCCTGCACGCCGACGATCGGGCCACCGCGCGCGGCGATTTGCCGCATCAGCAATTGCAACGCATCGCTGTCACCCTCGAACAGCACAGCATCATACTCGACGCCGAGGTCACCGTCGCAGCTCACCGCCGCGTGGCTGTGCAACGCGGCCGGCAGCGCACCGACCAGTTGCTCGCCGCTCGCGCCAATGAACAGCGCGCGATTGCCGGTGGCTAGCACCGCCGCCAGCTGTACGCGTGCGCCGCTGGCCGTCGACGCGATGCAGAGTACCGTGCCACGTGCGCTGAGCGCATAGGTATTGCACTCCCCCGTCGGGCCCGACAGCGCGGCCGTGGCGCCGACGAGCATCTGGTTCAGGTAGCCGTCGCAACGGGCAGCGAGTTGGGCATCACGCTCGCCGATCAACCAGTCGCGATACGCTGTGAGCGCCGGTCTGCCGCCGGCCGGCATCTTCTTGCTCAGCGATCTAGCCAGCAACGCGGGTATGCCATTCGGACGCTTGGCCAGCAGCCGCTGCAGGTACAGTGGTCCGCCCGCCTTCGGCCCCGTGCCCGAAAGCCCTTCTCCGCCGAACGGCTGCACGCCGACCACCGCGCCAATCATGTTGCGGTTCACATAGATATTGCCCACATGCGCGCGTTCGATGACATGGTCGATCGTCTCGTCGAGCCGCGTGTGGATTCCTAGCGTCAGCCCATAGCCGGTCGCATGAATGGCCTCTAGCAGCGATTCCAGCGCATGGCGGCGGTAGCGCACTACATGCAGCACCGGCCCGAATACCTCGCGTGCCAGCTCGTCAATGCTGTCGAGCTCGATCAATGTCGGCGGCACGAACATGCCATACTGACAGCCGTCCGGCAGCGGCAATTGGAACACCTTGCGGCCCTTATCGCGCATCGCCGCGATATGCGCTTCGATGCCGCGCTTGGCTTGGGCATCGATAACCGGGCCGACATCGGTGGACAAACGCTCTGGATTGCCAACCGACAATTCGCGCATTGCACCGGTCAGCATCTGCAACGTGCGCTGCGCCACGTCATCCTGCAGGCACAGCACGCGTAGCGCCGAGCAACGCTGGCCGGCCGAGTCGAATGCCGACTGCAGCACGTCCGCGACGACCTGCTCGGCCAGCGCCGACGAATCGACGATCATCGCATTCTGGCCGCCGGTTTCGGCGATCAGCGCAATCGGCTTACCGTCCGGGTCTAGTCGTTCGGATAGCGTACGGTTGATGAGGCGTGCGACCTCGATGGAGCCGGTAAACATCACGCCACGGGTACGCGGATCGGCGACCAGCGCAGCACCCACCGTCTCCCCGTCGCCGGGCAGCAATTGCACAGCACCAGTTGGAACGCCGGCCTCGTGCAAGATGCGCACTGCTTGCGCAGCGATTAACGGCGTCTGCTCAGCGGGTTTCGCCAGCACCGTATTGCCGGCGGCCAGCGCCGCCGCCACCTGGCCCATGAAAATCGCCAGCGGGAAATTCCATGGACTGATACAGACGATCGGCCCGAGCGGACGATGCGTGTCATTGGAAAACTCGCTGCGGATCTGGGTCGAGTAGTAGCGCAGGAAATCAATCGCCTCGCGGATCTCGGAAATCGCATTCGGCAGCGACTTGCCCGCCTCGCGCACGACCAGCCCCATCAGCGTAGGGATCTGCGCTTCGAGCAGGTCGGCGGCACGGGCTAGGCAGTCGGCGCGCGCCTGCACGGGAGTGGCCTGCCAAATCGGCGCGGTGGCGAGTGCATGAGCGAGCGCGGCTTGCACGTGCTCTGCTGTCGCGTCTACCACCGTGCCGACTACGTCGCGATGATCGGCGGGGTTGCGCACCTCACGCGGCGTGCCGCTCACCACCTCGCCGGGCTGCAGCGTCGGCGCGGCATGCCACATCACGTTGGTGCTCGCGAGTAATGCCGACGACAGCGATGCGAGGCGATGCTCATTGGACAGGTCCAGCCCCATTGAATTGACTCGTTCGCTGCCATACAACGCGCGCGGCAACGGGATCTTAGGGTGCGGCGTACCGAGCGGCACGATCTGCAATGCCTCGTCGACAGGATCTGCCACCAGTTCGGCCACCGACACCGACTCATCGGCAATCCGGTTCACGAATGATGTGTTCGCACCGTTTTCCAGCAGCCGACGCACTAGGTACGCGAGCAGTGTCTCATGGGTACCAACCGGTGCGTACACGCGGCATGGGCGACTGAGCTTGTCGCGGCCGGTCACTTCCTCATACAGCGGCTCACCCATCCCGTGCAGGCACTGGAACTCGTACTGGCCCGGATAATAATTTTGACCTGCCAAATGGTAGATCGCCGACAACGTGTGGGCGTTATGCGTGGCGAATTGAGGGTACACCGCATCGGGAACACCCAGCAGTTTCTTGGCACAAGCGAGATAGGACACGTCAGTGTAGACCTTGCGGGTGTAGACGGGGTAGCCTTCGAGCCCATCCACCTGCGCCCGCTTGATCTCGCTGTCCCAGTACGCGCCTTTGACCAGCCGCACCATCAGGCGATGTCGGCTGCGGCGGGCCAAATCGATCAAGTAGTCGATGACGAACGGACAGCGTTTCTGGTACGCCTGCACGACAAAGCCGATACCGTTCCAGCCGGCCAGCTCCGGATCGAAGCACAACGCCTCGAGCAAATCCAGTGAGATCTCCAGCCGGTCCGCTTCCTCTGCATCGATGTTCAGGCCAATATCGTAGCGGCGCGCCAGGCGCGCCAGCGCCCGCACCCGCGGCAGCAACTCGCTCATTACACGGTCGCACTGCGCGCGCGAGTATCGCGCATGCAACGCCGACAGCTTAATGGAGATCCCCGGTCCGTCGTAGATGCCGCGCCCGCCGGCGGCCTTGCCAATCGCGTGGATCGTCTGCTCGTACAATGCATAGTAGTGCTGAGCGTTTTCCTCGGTCGTTGCCGCCTCGCCGAGCATGTCATACGAATAGCGGAAGCCGCGCGCCTCGTATTTTCGGCTGTTCGCCAGCGCCTCGGAAATCGTCTCGCCGGTGACGAATTGCTCGCCCATCAACCGCATTGCCATGTCCACGCCTTTGCGAATCAACGGCTCGCCGCCCTTGCCGATCATCCGCGTGAGTGCGCACGACAGGCCCGCCTCGCTGTTGGTCGCAACCAGCTTGCCCGTGATCATCAGGCCCCATGTTACGGCGTTGACGAACAGTGACGGAGCATGGCCGACGTGCGATTTCCAGTCGCCCTTGCTGATCTTGTCACGGATCAGCGCATCGCGCGTGGCCCGGTCCGGAATCCGCAGCAGCGCCTCGGCCAGACACATCAGCGCGACGCCTTCCTGGCTCGATAGCGAGAACTCATGGATCAATCCTTCGACGCCACCGCCGGTACGCTTGGCGCGCAACGCCTCGACCAAGCGCGTGGCGAGCACCTGCACGTCGCTGGCCAGCGGCACCGCCAGCTGCGCCTGCCCGATTAGGAACGGCACGCACTCTGGCTCCGCACGCCGATAGGCCGCGGTGATCGCCGCACGCAGCATCGACTGCGGCTGCACGTTCTGCGCAAATGCCAGGAACGGGTGCGGCGTGCGCTCCAGGCGCAGGGCCGCTTCTTTGAGCCGGGTCCGCAGCAAATCGTCGACCTTAACGCCAAGGGTGGTGCTAGCCATGATTCCTTTCCATCGGCGTCGCCGCCGGACCACTCGAAAAATCTGGCTGATCCTACTTCGTACATTAAAAAGGTGCAACCTTTCCGGCCGATGGTTGCGTCTGCATAAAATGTTTTATTTACAATGACTTACTAAGTTGCTCCCACAACGAATCGAGCGGCTGGGCGTCGGTGTTTTCCCTAGTCATCGGAATAGGGCGGTCCGCCGTTAACAAGACGAAGGGCGCAGCAAGACGGAGCGAGCGCATCGCACCCGTCGCGCGGTGACACGAATTAATCATCGAACCGGCGCCGGCGGCTATCGGCCACGCCAGGATCGAAGCACAAACTGAATACGGAGAGGCCTGCCATGATGTGCTCGAGACTTTTTGCGTCGGCGTCGCGGTGCCGGCAATCGGCACAACTACCGTACACCCGCATCGGCTCGCCGACAGACACGCCGCTGCGGCGCTCGCCCGTCACCGGGGAACGCATTGGCCAGCCCAGTAGTTACCGAGCACGTGCACTGACAGCACGCAGCCGGCTACTCCGTTGACGGTGCGGCTCGTCTCCGTCTTCCGGTTCTGTCTCTGCGTTCCGCGGTTTTGTCTTTCCGTTTCGAGCGGCCAGTGCAGGTGCCGTCGCGACGCTGCCGCGCGATTTGAACCAGTCAGATGCGGCGCGCAAAGCGACGGCTTCGCCGAAGGATAGGGCGTCATGCTAGGCGCGCTTAGATATCTAGCGGATCGACTTCCACATTCCAGCGTAGCGCCCCCTTAAGTTCGCGCAGCCGCGGCACCCAGGCGCGCAGCGTGCGCTGCAGCGCGGCGCGCGAAGCGCTTTCGAGCAGCAGTTGTGCGCGGTGCACGTGCATCACCTTGACGATGTTCAGCGGCACCGGATCATAGCGCGTCACGCACTCGGCGCCGGGTACCGCGTCGAGTATCGCAGCGGCCTCATTGAGAAACCGCAGCGCATCGTCCAAGCTGCGTGCTTCGGCGCGCAGCAAAGCCTGGAAAACGAAGGGCGGCAGATGCGCGTCGCGTCGCTCGGCCAGTGTCGTCTCGGCAAAGCCCACGTAATCGTGGCGCGCCAGCGCCGCATATAACGCGTGCCGCGCATGCCCGGTCTGGATCAGCACCTCGCCGTGGGCGCCGCTCCGACCGGCCCGGCCCGAGACTTGCATCAATTGCGCAAACAGCCGCTCCCCCGCGCGAAAATCATGTGAGAACAACGCGGCGTCCGCATTCAGCACACCGACCAGCGTGACCCGTTGGAAGTCATGTCCCTTCGCGATCATCTGCGTGCCGACCAGGATATCGACATCGCCGGCGTGCACCCCTGACAACAAAGTCTGTGCACTGCCCTTGCGCCGCGTGCTATCCGCATCGATGCGCAACACCCGCGCACCAGGTACCGCCGCACCGAGCGCCTCCTCGATACGCTGCGTACCGCGGCCGAACGGCGCCAAGTCGACGTTGCCACACGCCGGGCATGCCCGCGGGATGCGGCTTTCCCCACCGCAGTGATGGCATCGCATGCGCTGCTCGGGCTTGTGTAGCACCATATACGCGCTGCAGCGCGGGCAGCCTGCGACCCAGCCGCACGCGTCGCAGGCCAGCACCGGCGCGTAGCCGCGGCGGTTCAGGAACACCAAGCTTTGTTCACCGCGCGCCAAGCGCTCCTGCAACGCTTTCACGAGCGGCATCGACAACCCGTCCGCGCGATGGCGCCCCGCCTGTTTCTCCGCCTCCATGTCGATTAACCGGACCCTGGGCAATGCCGCGTCTGCTACCGCGCGCCGCGACAATGCCAATGTCGTATAGCGGCGCTGGCACGCGTGCCACCATGTTTCGAGCGACGGCGTAGCCGAGCCGAGCACGACGGGGAGGCCCAACTGTTTGGCTCGCCACACCGCCAGGTCCCGTGCAGAGTAGCGCAGCCCTTCTTGTTGCTTATAGGCAGGCTCGTGTTCTTCATCGACGATAATCAGCGCCAGCCGCGGCAACGAAGCGAGCACCGCCATCCGCGTGCCCAGTACGATCCGCGCACCAGCGGCGTGCGCCGCCAGCCAATTGCGCGCTCGCTCGCCGTCCGCCAGACCACTGTGCAAGGTCACCAAGGCGGTGGCCGGCCAGTGCGAAAAACGCGCCCGGAACACCGCTTCGAATTGCGGCGTCAGGTTGATCTCCGGCACCATCACCAGCGCCTGCGCATCGGGCCGGCGGGCGAACAAGGCAGCTAAGCCGTGCAGGTACACCTCGGTTTTGCCACTGCCGGTCACGCCATGCAGTACGAACGGTGCGAAGCCGCGGGCGGCATCGATCGCCGCGACCGCCGCACGCTGTTCAGCATTGAGATCGGGCACCGCGCACCGGTCCAGCTGTGACGAGACATCATGCCCGGCCCGCCCCGGTGGCTGCGTCGCGCCGCTCATTTCCAGTGCCTCGACGGCACCGCGCCATTGCACGTGGACCCATCCGTGCTCCTGCCACTGCTCGAGCGTCGCAACAGCCTTCGGGTGTATCACGCGGGCTTCATCGGCGCCCAGCGTGTCCGCCCGCAATAATGCTTGGGCAAGCCGTCGCAGCGCTGCCGCACGGGCCGGCAATGCGTCAGGCAACTTGTTGCGCCCGGCCGCCGTCAGCCGATAAGCCGGCTCGCGGGCGAACAACCGTGGCCAACGGGCAGCATCGCGCAACGCCTGCGGCAACGCTGGCAACGCCACCTCGCCGCGGCCGCGCTGATAGTAATCTGCGGCAAACGCGATCAATTGAAGCCAGTCCGCACTCAGCGGCGGACAATCGATGCACGCGCTCTGGACGTCTCGCAATCGATCCTGTGGCACGTCAGTCTCATCCGCGACCTCGATGACCAGTCCTACTGTCTGCCGGCGACCAAATGGCACTTGCACGAGCATGCCGGGCAGCGGCTGCAACGGCAGGGTCCAGCGGTAGTCGTACAGAACCGAAAGCGGATGGTCCAGCGCGACTCGGACGTAACGAGAAAGCGTCGGTTGCATGGGTCGTGTGTCGGCGCAGCCACAGCGGTCCGAGCCGGCGCGGCGAAGCGTCACAAAAATAAGGGACAGGGCATCGTGAAGTTAAAGTAAAACATCGCAACCACCGCTAAGCCATGGATTCATCATAACAATTCATGGTCGCTCGGCACCCTGTGGATAACTTTGTGTAAAAACCCGCAGCCATCGCCGTGGAACGACCAAGTGGCGCGCCTTTCACCGAAATCGGGCATTGTGTTGGCTCGATTCGAGTTCTTTACAAATCAATAACTTATTCAAATAGGCTGCACATGATGCTACCGTGCTACACCAAAATCCACGGCGTAGCAAAGGTGGCGAAAAACTGTGTATAAGTGGCCGTCGGCAGATCTTGACAAGTCGCGGCTACCGCGGTTTACGCGAGTCTGGGCCCCGGACGTTCAGCGCCCACGCTATGGCATTGCCGCAACGACCGGCGGTCATTCGCCGGCGCGCATCACGCGGCTGTACTGGTGTACTTCGTCGACCAGTTCGGTGACCGCCTGCGCTGGCGTGAATTGCGAAATGCCATGCCCGAGGTTGAATACGTGCCCTGGGTGATTGCCGTAGGCGTCCAGCACCTGCCGGGCCTGCGCGCGAATCACCTCGGGCGGGGCAAACAACACGTTCGGGTCAAGATTGCCTTGCAAGGCAACCCGGCCGCCCACTCGCGTCCGCGCCCGCGCCAGATCAACGGTCCAGTCCAAGCCCACCGCATCGACGCCGCTCGCGGCAATGGCCTCAAGCCACTGCCCGCCGCCCTTGGTAAAGGCAATCACGGGGACGTGCTCGCCGTCATGTTCGCGCTTGAGCGCCGCGACGACCTGGGACATGTACTGCAGTGAAAACGACTGGTAAATGCGGTCGGCCAGCACGCCGCCCCAGGTATCGAAGATCATCACCGCTTGCGCGCCGGCATCGATCTGTGCGTTCAGATAATCGGCGACCGCGCGCGCATTGACCTCCAGGATCCGATGCATCAGATCGGGCCTGGCATACAGCATCGACTTCACGGTACGGAAGTCGTCACTGCCACCTCCCTCGACCATGTAGCACGCCAGCGTCCACGGCGACCCAGAAAAGCCGATCAGCGGCACGCGCTGGCGGCCGTCGGCACCGGTCAACGCGCGACGGATCTGCGCAAGCGCATCGGTCACGTAGCGTAACGTCGCATCGATGTCAGGCACTGCGAGCCGGGCGACGTCGGCCTCGGTGCGCACCGGGCGCGCGAAGCGCGGCCCCTCGCCGGGCGTGAATTCGAGCCCCAGCCCCATCGCATCGGGGATCGTCAGGATATCCGAGAATAGGATGGCCGCATCGAGCGCGTAGCGATCGAGTGGCTGTAGCGTCACCTCAGTCGCGTAGTCGGGCTGCTTGGCCAAACCGAGAAAACTGCCTGCACGGGCGCGTGTGGCGTTGTACTCGGGCAAATAGCGGCCCGCCTGACGCATCAACCAGATCGGCGTGTACTCAGTCGGTTCGCACCGCAGTGCGCGCAGGAAAGTGTCGTTGGCGAGATTGTGGGGCACGGTGCGCTCTGCCTGGGAAAAGCACCATTTTAACGGACGTGCGCCGCGCATCGACGATTCGGGTAATGCTTGTGGAAAACGTGAACGACCGTAACACAAGGCCGCAACGCACGCGCGCAGCGACAGTCGGATTACGAAAACAACCCACTTGCAAATGGCAATCGGAAGGACGTTACAACCTGAAACACTTTGTTACCCCACGCATGGCGGGTTTCGCCCAAAATGCTTGTAATGGGTTCCAACACGGATGTGGTCTGACGTGTCGTATGAGCGGATACGACGCGTGAAGACCGGTCGGCACTGCCGAAGCCCTCCTGCACAGGGGCATCCTTGTTGGAGCCGCGTCAGACGCGGTAACGCAACGCCACCCATGGTCTCCTCGCGCTAACCCCGTAGCGTGTGGTTTTTAGCGGGCTCCGAGCCCGCTTTTTTTTGTCCGCGCTGGCTGCCTACGCGCTCTTTCCCGACGATAGCTTCAATTCGTCGATCATCTTGGCGCGCATCACAAATTTCTGCACCTTGCCCGTTACCGTCATCGGCAAGTCCGACACGAATCGTACGTATTTCGGGATTTTATAGTGAGCGATCTGGCCGTGGCAAAAGTCCCGGATGTCCTGTTCGGTCGCCGTCTCGCCGGGCCGCAACACGATCCAGGCGCACAACTCCTCGCCATATTGCGCGTCCGGCACCCCGAAGACCTGCACCGACTGTATCGTCGGATGTCGAAATAAGAACTCCTCGATCTCCCGCGGATAGATGTTCTCGCCGCCACGAATCACCATGTCCTTGAGTCGCCCTACGATACTGCAGTACCCTTGAGCGTCCAGGGTCGCCAGGTCGCCCGTATGCATCCAGCCGTCGATGATCGACTCGCGCGTCTTTTTGTCGTCGTCCCAATAGCCTTGCATCACCGAATAGCCTTTGGTGCAAAGCTCACCGGTCTGCCCGACCGGCACGATATTGCCCAACGCATCAATGATCTTCGCCTCCAGGTGCGGCTGGATCCGGCCCACTGTCGTGGTGCGCTTTTCGAGCGGGTCTGACGTCGAACTCTGGAATGACACAGGGCTCGTCTCGGTCATCCCATACGCAATCGTAAGCTCGCCCAGGTGCATGCGTGCGACAACCCGCTTCATCGTTTCGATTGGACACGGTGAGCCAGCCATGATGCCAGTGCGCAGTTGGCTCAAGTCATATTGCTCGAAATCGGGGTGGTCAAGCTCGGCAATGAACATCGTCGGCACGCCATGCAGCGCCGTGCAGCGCTCGAGCGCCACTGCGGCAAGCGTGGCCGCCGGATCGAATCCTTCCCCCGGGAATACCATCACGGCACCGGTGGACACACAGGCGAGCACCGCGAGTACCATGCCAAAACAGTGATACAGCGGCACCGGGATGCACAACCGGTCTTGTTCGCTCAGACGCATCGACCTCGCAATAAAGCGCGCGTTATTAACGATGTTGTGATGGGTCAACGTAGCGCCCTTCGGGTTGCCGGTGGTGCCGCTGGTGAACTGAATATTGATCGGCTCATGCGCATCGAGCTTGCCGCTTATCGCGGCGAGCTGCGCCATGTTTAGGCGACTGCGTCCTTGCTGCACCAGATCGTCGTAGCGAAGCATGCCCGGCGTCTGGCCAGTGCCCATCTTGATCACGTGGCGCAGCTCGGGCAGGCGCGCTGCCTGCAGTTCCCCCGGCGCGTGCTGCGCAAGTTCCGGTGCAAGCGTCTGCAGCATTTCGGGATACCGCGACGTCTTGAATTGCTCCGCGGCCACAATCGCGCGGCAGCCAACTTTATTCAACGCATAGTCGAGTTCGGCCAGCCGATAAGCGGGGTTAATGTTGACGAGAATCGCACCGATGCGCGCGGTCGCAAACTGCGTGACCAGCCATTCGACGCGGTTCGGCGACCAAATGCCGACTCGGTCCCCCTTGCCAATGCCCAGCGACGCCAACCCGGCAGCCAACACGTCGACCTCCTGGGAGAATTCGCGCCACGTCCAGCGCACGCCCTGCTCCCGGAACACGACGGCAAGACGGTCAGCGAAGCGGTGCGCGGTCAGCCCAAGGAACTCGCCCACCGTCGCCCCGGACAGTGAGACATCGGTACGGCCACGAACATAGGACAAACCGTCCTTGGGCTCGATTTGCGCCGGCGGCAAGGCGAGTGCAGTGGCCATGATCGTCTCCGGTTTTATCCTCTGATTCGTTCAGGGGAACGTTGACGTATTGGGAAACTTTCAATCGGATTGTGACCGTGCAATATCTCATTGGACATCGATTGAAACCCGGGCGCAACTGCAACGCTCAAAAAGGCGAAAAAAAACCCACATCGTTCGATGTGGGTCCGTTCAGACTGGCGTGGCCGCGCGCTTGCCGCAGCTA
Source organism: Burkholderia sp. b14 (assembly GCF_900156195.1). Taxonomy (NCBI): domain Bacteria; kingdom Pseudomonadati; phylum Pseudomonadota; class Betaproteobacteria; order Burkholderiales; family Burkholderiaceae; genus Burkholderia; species Burkholderia sp. b14. The sequence continues at coordinate 1,819,833 of NZ_FTPJ01000003.1, read as the reverse complement.
CGTCTGGGTCAATGCTGTCCGCGACGACGACGCAGTTGCGCGATGGCCGCAAGTTGAGCAGTGGCATAGGCCAGCTCGGCTTGCGCCGTAGCGTACTCGAGGTTCGAGTCGGTGTTTTGCAAGGCCTCTTCGGCACGCTTGCGCGCCTGCTCGGCCTTTGCCTCGTCCAGTTCCGCGCCACGGATCGCGGTGTCCGCGAGCACCGTCACCGCGCCGGGCTGCACTTCGAGGGTGCCGCCGGCAACGAACACGAACTGCTCGTCGCCATTCTCGTCCTCGATACGCACAGAGCCCGGGCGGATACGCGTGATGAGTGGCGTGTGACCGGGCAAAATACCCAGTTCACCCGCTTCGCCCGGCAGCGCGACGAATCTCGCGTGTCCCGAGAAAATACTTTCCTCGGCGCTGACGACGTCTACTTTGATGGTTGCCATATCGACTCCTGGTTGAGCGTGAATCGCTGGGGTAAGAACGGTCAGTTTTGACTATCCCGGCGCCCTCAACAAGAGGACGCCTCCCTGCTACGAACACCCGACCGATTAGATCTTCTTTGCCTTCTCGAAGGCTTCGTCGATCGTACCCACCATATAGAACGCCTGCTCCGGCAGATGATCGCATTCGCCATCGACGATCATCTTGAAGCCGCGGATCGTTTCCTTCAATGGCACGTATTTGCCAGGCGAGCCCGTGAACACTTCTGCCACGTGGAACGGCTGTGACAGGAAGCGCTGGATCTTACGCGCACGAGCCACCGTGAGCTTGTCTTCCGGCGACAGTTCGTCCATCCCGAGAATCGCGATGATGTCGCGCAGTTCCTTGAAGCGTTGCAGCGTCTGCTGCACGCTGCGCGTAATCTTATAGTGCTCCTCGCCAATCACGTTCGGGTCAATCTGGCGCGACGTCGAATCGAGCGGGTCGACCGCCGGGTAGATACCGAGCGACGCGATGTCACGCGACAACACGACGGTGGCATCCAAGTGGCCGAACGTGGTCGCCGGCGACGGATCGGTCAAGTCATCCGCTGGAACATACACGGCCTGCACCGACGTAATCGAGCCGGCCTTCGTCGATGTGATGCGCTCTTGCAGCTTGCCCATTTCCTCGGCGAGCGTCGGCTGGTAGCCCACCGCGGATGGCATCCGGCCCAGCAGCGCCGACACTTCCGTACCCGCCAGCGTAAACCGGTAGATGTTGTCGACGAAGAACAGCACGTCACGGCCTTCGTCACGGAAGTGCTCGGCCATCGTCAGGCCCGTCAACGCCACGCGCAGGCGGTTGCCCGGCGGCTCGTTCATCTGGCCGTACACCAGCGCAACCTTGTCCAGGACGTTCGAGTCCTTCATTTCATGATAGAAGTCGTTCCCTTCGCGGGTCCGCTCACCGACACCGGCGAACACGGAGTAACCGCCGTGCTCCTTCGCGATGTTGTTGATTAACTCCATCATGTTCACGGTCTTGCCCACGCCGGCGCCGCCGAACAGACCCACCTTTCCGCCTTTTGCGAACGGGCAAATCAGGTCGATCACCTTGATGCCCGTTTCAAGCAGCTCCGTCGATGGCGACAGTTCGTCGAATGCCGGGGCCTTCTGATGGATCGAGCGCGTGTTCTCGTGCGAGATCGGGCCCGCTTCATCGATCGGCCGGCCGAGCACGTCCATAATCCGGCCGAGCGTCGGCGTGCCGACTGGCACGGTAATCGGGTTGCCCGTGTTCTTTACCGTCAGCCCACGGCGCAAGCCTTCGGACGATCCCAAACAGATCGTACGCACGACGCCGTCGCCGAGTTGCTGCTGGACTTCGAGCGTCAGATCGCTGCCTTCCAGAATCAGTGCGTCGTAGATCTTCGGCATCTGCTCGCGCGGGAACTCCACGTCGATAACGGCGCCGATGCACTGTACGATCTTGCCTTCTACCAAAGCAGTAGTACTCATCGCATTTCCTTTAGATACTTGATTCTTTCCCCGCGCGCAGCGCGTGGTTCCGAGCTTTGTCCAGGCGTGGCTCAGACCGCCGCCGCACCGCCGACGATCTCCGACAGTTCCTTCGTGATCGCTGCCTGACGGCTCTTGTTGTAGACGAGCTGCAGGTCGTTGATCACCGTCTTCGCGTTGTCGGATGCCGCCTTCATCGCCACCATCCGTGCCGATTGCTCGGACGCCATGTTTTCGGCCACAGCTTGGTACACCAGCGCTTCCACATAGCGCACCAGCAGGTCATCGACCACCGCCTGCGCATCGGGCTCGTAGAGGTAGTCCCACGACGACTTCGGCGTCGGGCCCTCCTCTGCGCGTTTATCGAAACGTTCGTCGGTCAACGGCAGCAGTTGCTCGATCACCGGCTCCTGCTTCATCGTATTGACGAAACGTGTGTAAGCCAGGTACACCGCCGACAACTCGCCTTGCGAATACCGGTCGAGCTGGACCTTGATCGCGCCGATCAACTTCTCCAAATGCGGGGTATCACCCAGATGCGTGACCTGCGACACGACCTTGCCGCCGAAGCGGTTCAAAAAGGCAAGGCCCTTGCCGCCGATTGCGGTTGACTCGGTCTTGATACCCTGTGCGTCGAGGTCCTTGAACTTCTGCACCAGCGCACGCAGCACGTTCGTGTTCATGCCGCCGCACAAGCCCTTGTCGGTGGTCACCACGATGACGCCCGCCGTCTTCGCGCTGACGTTCTTCACCATGAACGGATGACGATACTCCGGATTCGCCTCGCTCATATGCGCGGCAATATCGCGAACCTTGTCGGCGTACGGACGAGCCGCCCGCATGCGTTCCTGCGCGCGTCGCATCTTCGACGCGGCCACCATTTCCATCGCCTTGGTGATCTTGCGCGTGTTCTGCACGCTCTTGATCTTGCCGCGGATTTCCTTCATGCCAGCCATTGCTTACTCCTTGTCCGAAGCGGCGCGGCCCGTCGTGACGGCGCACGATGCAGGCCGCATTCTGTCCGCATTCCCGAGATCAGTAAGCGCCGGACTTTTTGAAGTCCTTGATCGCCGCATGCAACGCAGCTTCATCGTCCTTCGCTAAGTCCTTGTTGTCTTCGATACGCTTAATCAGCGCGGCATGACTGGTTTTTAGAAACTCGCCCAGGCCCTTTTCGAACGGCAGCACGTGCTTCACTTCCAGGTCGTCTAGGTAGCCGTTGTTCGCGGCGAACAGCGCGACCGCCAGCTCCCAAACCTGTAGCGGCTGATACTGCGGCTGCTTGAGCAGTTCCGTCACGCGACGGCCACGCTCGAGTTGCTTACGGGTCGCTTCGTCCAGGTCCGATGCAAACTGTGCGAACGCCGCAAGCTCGCGGTACTGTGCCAAGTCAGTACGGATGCCGCCGGACAGCTTCTTGATCACCTTCGTCTGTGCCGCGCCACCAACGCGTGACACCGAGATACCGGCGTTGATCGCGGGACGAATACCGGCATTGAACAAATCGGTTTCCAAGAAGATCTGGCCGTCGGTAATCGAGATGACGTTGGTCGGCACGAACGCAGTCACGTCACCGGCCTGCGTCTCGATCACCGGCAGCGCGGTCAGCGAGCCGCTCTTGCCCTTCACTTCGCCGTTCGTCAACTTCTCGACATATTCTTCGGACACGCGGGCCGCCCGCTCAAGCAGACGCGAGTGCAGATAGAACACGTCGCCAGGATACGCTTCGCGGCCTGGCGGACGACGCAGCAGCAGCGAGATCTGGCGGTACGCCCACGCTTGCTTGGTCAGGTCATCATAGATAATCAGCGCGTCCTGGCCGCGATCGCGGAAGTATTCGCCCATCGTGCAGCCGGCGTACGGCGCGATGAATTGCATCGCGGCGGAGTCGGATGCCGAGGCGGCCACGACGATTGTGTAGTCCATCGCGCCATGCTCTTCGAGCTTGCGCACGACGTTCATGATCGACGACGCTTTCTGGCCGATCGCGACGTAAATACACGTCAGGTTCTTGCCCTTTTGGTTGATGATCGCGTCAACGGCCACGGCGGTCTTGCCGGTCTGGCGGTCGCCGATGATCAGCTCGCGCTGGCCACGGCCGATGGGCACCATCGAATCGATCGACTTTAAGCCGGTCTGCACCGGCTCGGACACCGACTTACGCCAGATCACGCCCGGCGCGATCTTTTCGATCGCATCGGTGGTCTTCGCGTTGATCGGACCCTTGCCATCGATTGGGTTGCCCAGCGCATCGACGACGCGGCCGATCAGTTCCGGACCGACCGGCACCTCAAGGATGCGGCCCGTCGTCTTGACCGTGTCGCCTTCGCAGATGTGCTCGAATTCACCGAGAATCACCGCGCCGACCGAGTCGCGCTCCAGATTCAGCGCCAAGCCGAACGTGTTGCCCGGAAACTCCAGCATTTCGCCTTGCATCACATCCGACAGACCGTGGATGCGGACGATACCGTCGGTCACGGAGACCACAGTTCCCTGATTGCGGACGTCAGCGTCGGCCTCCAGTCCCTGGATCCGGCTCTTGATCAGCTCGCTGATTTCAGAGGGGTTGAGTTGCATAATCGCTCCTGATGTTCAATTCTGTTGCGCGTCGCGTTGGCTTGACGCTGGCGGATCGCAATTCGGTTATGCGGTCAACGCCGTTTGCATCGCCGCGAGCCGCGCGCGGACCGAGGTATCGAGCACTTCGTCACCGACCGTCACCCGCACGCCGCCGATCAGTGCAGGCTCGAGCTTTACCGCCGGCTTCAGCTTGCGCTGGAACTTGCGCTCAAGCGCCGCGACCAGATCGGCAAGCGACTGCCCGTCCAGCGCAAACGCACTCTCGATGGTCACGTCGGCCGCACCTTCGTGTGCATTCTTCAATGCATCGAACTGGGCAGCGATTTCGGGCAGCAACTGAACCCGGTGGTTTTCCACCAGCAACTGCACAAAGTTCTTCGCGGCAGACGAGTCCTTTGCCGGCGACTTCAGCGCGGCAAGTAGCACGTCGACGACTTGCTGGCGGCCCACCTTCGGGCTCGATACAATCGACAGCACCTCGGGAAGACGCGCAACCTGCGCCAACTCCTGCACCAGTGCAGACCAGGCGGCCAGATCGGCGGCTCGATCGGTCGACGCTACGCCAAACAGCGCCTCGGCGTACGGACGGGCGATGGTTGCTAGTTCGGCCATGATCAGAGCTCGGCTTTCAGTTGGTTCAGCAGTTCGGCGTGCGCGTTCTGGTCGATTTCGCGCCTTAAGATCTGCTCAGCACCCTTGACCGCCAATGCGGCTACATCGCCGCGCAACGCGTCGCGGACCTTGACCACTTGTTGCTCGGCTTCGGCCTTCGCTTGCGCGATGATCCGCGCCGCTTCAGCTTGGGCGTTGCGTTTGACCTCGTCGGCCATGAGCTGCGCGCGCTTTTCCGCCTCCGCGATGCGCTGCTGCCCTTCGTTGCGCGCATTCGCCAACTCCTGGTCGATCCGCTTGTGTGCCGCCTCAAGTTCCGTCTTGCCCTTGTCGGCGGCGGCCAGCCCATCGGCGATCTTCTTCGCACGTTCGTCGAGCGCGCTGATCAGCGGTGGCCACACGAACTTCATCGTGAACCACGCGAGGACCAGGAACACGACCATTTGCGCAATCAAAGTTGCGTTCAGATTCACGGTGTTTCCTTAACGATAGCTTTGCCGGAATGGAAAGCGGGCGCGTTCGCAGGATCTAGCGAAGCTCGCGCCCGTTTCTTCAATACGCCGCGCATCATGCGGCGCGTGGTAACCGAAAACCTTAGCCAGCGAGCTTGGACAGCAGTGGGTTCGCAAACGCAAACAGCATGGCCACACCGACACCGATCAGGAACGCCGCGTCGATCAGACCTGCAAGCAGGAACATTTTGGTCTGCAGCGGGTTCATCAATTCCGGCTGGCGCGCGCACGCTTCGATGTACTTGCCACCCATCAACGCGATACCGAGGCAGGCACCGATCGCACCCAGGCCAATGATGATGCCGATACCGATGGCGGTCAGACCTTGGATGTTGGCGATGAAAGCTTGCATGATCACTCCTTTTTAAAAGACTTGAGAACTGAAAATCTGAACTTGTTAGGCCGGGGGCGCTTTAGTGGGCGTCATGTGCCTGGCCGAGGTAAACCAACGTCAGCATCATGAAAATGAAGGCTTGTAACAGCACGATCAGGATGTGGAAAATCGCCCAGATGCTGCCAGCCAGCACGTGACCGACAAAGCCGAGCACCGTGGTGTCCGCACCAAAGCTCCAGATACTGCCTAGCAGCGCGATCAGCAAGAACAGCAGTTCGCCTGCGTACATGTTCCCAAACAACCGCATGCCGAGCGAAACGGTCTTCGCGAGAAACTCGATGAGGTTAAGCAACAGGTTCGGCAACCAAAGCAACGGGTTCGAGCCGAATGGCGCCGACACTAGCTCACGTACAAAACCGCCGGGCCCCTTGATCTTCACGTTGTAATACAACATCAGCACGAGCACGCCGAGCGCGATACCCAGCGTGCCGTTCAAGTCGGCGGTCGGCACGAGCCGATGATGTGAAATCGTGTTCGACAGGCCGATCCATTCGATGATGCGGCCCGGCAGGTCGACCGGAATAAAGTCCAGCGAATTCATCAACGCAACCCAGACAAACACGGTCAACGCCAGCGGGGCGATAAAGCGACGATTGCCATGGACGATTGCCTTGGACTGGTCCTCGACCATCTCGACCAGCATTTCGATCGCGCATTGGAAACGGCCCGGAACACCTGGTGTCGCGGCGCGCGCAGCCATCGCCAATATCACGATCGTGACAAATCCCATCGCAATCGACCAGAACAACGTGTCGAGGTTGATGATCGAAAAGTCAACGATCGAAGTCTGGTGCTTCGTCGCGAAATTCTGTAAGTGGTGCTGGATATACTCGGACGGATCCAGATGCGTTCCTGCGCTAGCGGCCATGACGTGTCAATCCAATAAATCGAAAACCTGCTTCGTCGGGTACCGCACCGCTCAGCGCCATGCCAGCGCGAGCCAGTACGTTTTCAGCGCAATGAGGTAGGTGACAAGCAGCGCCAGCCAGTGGACGTTCCGATACAGCATCGCGGTCGCAACAAACATCGCGACCGTCGATGCGATCTTGACCGCCTCGCCCAGCACCCAGGCAAGAATGCTCTCGGTGCTGCCCTTTCTCCTCAGGCGTGCCGCGAACAACGCACTCGGCACCCAGCATATCGCCCCGCCCAACACCGCGGACAGCGCAGCATGACCCGGCGACTTTGAAAACAGCCACCACGCGAGCGCCGCTGCCAGGGATACAACCATTTGCGCTGCCACGACCTTTGTCGGCGTGACACGCGATGGACGGCTCACCTGCGGCCCGAACATACGTTCGGCTTCGCCCCGGGTGAGCGGAACGATGTCGTTATCTTCCAGCTCGTCGTCCCGATCGTTGCGCGCAGTGGCGGGCCGGTTTGATGGCTTGCAAGGCGATGGCGTCGAACCCGACGCAACGGCCGGATCACGCTCGTTTTCCGGTACGCCGGTTGTCATCACAAATCCTCTGCAGCCCCACCACGCTTACGCGCGCCTTTCAGGGTAGGCAAGCTGATAAATCCGGGCGATTGTAAGCGATTGTTGCAGCGTATTCAAGGCTTTATTGCCGCCGGCACACGCGCATCCGGCCTGGCGTGCAGCGATGCACTGCATCGTTTGCCGCAGGTTTTTCCTTACTGCACGCTAACGCGGACAGGCGTCATGGGGCATGCCTGCGCTATAACAATACTCCGCCCAACAGCAACGCAAGCACGTAAAATGGCAGCGAAATCGCGTGAAAGCGCCACCAGCAGCCATGCGCACCGACCAAACGCATCGCAACGAGGTTCGCCAGCGAACCGATCGCGATGCCAAAGCCGCCAACGCTGACGCCGAATGCGAGCGCGCGCCAATTCTGCGAGAACTCGGCGAGCATGATCGCAGCCGGCACATTGCTAACGAGCTGCGACACCAGTGCGCCGGCAAGGTAAGCTGGCCCCGGCCGCGTGAGATCAGCGCCCGCTAGCAGCTGGTGCACGGTCGGCAACGACGCGGCACTGCGCAGCACGACGAACATCAGCACGAAGATCAGTAGCAACAGCCAGTCGATGCGCATCACGATGTCGCGCCGCCACGCCCCCAAGCCCAGTGCCACCAACGCAAGACCGATTCCGGCATGATGTGCGTCGGCCAGCGCCACGAAGCCGGCAAACGAGACCGCGGCGGCGCAGAACAACGGCCAATCAAGCATGCCCGGCAATGGATCACGCGACAGGACCAATGGCCGCGAGCGGCAGGTCACCAGCGTCAATGCCACCAGCACGGCCATCAGCGCGGCGCACAGCGGCGCAAGCGCGACGATGAACGCGAGGAACGACTCGCCGCTGCGCTGCCACAGGAACAGGTTCTGCGGATTGCCGAACGGCGTCAGGATGGAGCCGGCATTGACCGCCAAAGCCACGAGGACCACCAGGCGGCCGACGGGCAGCGGCACGAGCGCATGCAGCGACAGCATCAAAGGAACAACCACAAATAACGCAACGTCATTGGTGAGCAGCGTTGACAAGCCGGCGGCGAGCAGCACGAGCCACAACGCGAGGCCACGTTCACTATGGATACGACGCACCAGGCGATGCGACGCCCATGTCAGAAATCCTGAATATTCGACCGCTTTGGCCAGCATCAGCAGACCGGCCAGCGTCATCACGGTTTGCCAGTCGACTTGGGCCGGCATGGTGCGCCAGGGCTGCGGGTGAACGCACTGCAATAGTACGAACGCAGCGACCAGCGTCGTCAGTATGGGCTCCTTAGCAAACCCGCGACGCACTGCCACGATGACGCGACGGATCCGGCGATAGGCGGCGCCCGTGCTGCGTAGCACAGCGTCGGGCTGCGCGGAACCAGCGCCCTGCTCGCGTTGCACGAGGCGCGACGACTCCTGGTGAGGCAGCTTCACGCAGTCGCGTCGCGACGCAGGCGTGCCAGGATGCCATCCAATGCATCGAGGCTGCCAAAGTCGATTGTCAGCTGCCCACGGCCACGTCGGCCCATCTTAATCCTGACCGTGGCCGCGACCAGGTCAGACACCTCCTCTTCGAGCCGCATGATGTCACGGCTGCGCTCCTGGCTCGCCCGCTTGGCCGATGGCGGTGTCTCCTTGGCGGTGGCCGCAACCAGCTTCTCCGTTTCACGGACCGACAATCGGTGGTTGACCACCTGGTTCGCCAACGTAATCTGAGTCGCACCATCCACTGCCAACAGTGCCCGGGCATGTCCCATGTCGAGATCGCCCGCCAGCAGCATGGTCTGAACCGGCTGTGCCAGATTGAGCAGCCGCAGCAGGTTCGACACCGCGCTACGCGAACGTCCGAGCGACTCGGCTGCTTGCTCGTGCGTGAACTTGAATTCGTCGAGCAGTCGCTGGATGCCCTGCGCCTCCTCGAGCGGATTAAGATCCTCGCGCTGAATATTCTCGATCAGCGCCATCGCGGCCGCCGCTTCGTCCGCGACCTGCTTGACCAGCACCGGCACCTCGTCGAGGCCAGCGAGCCGTGCCGCGCGAAAGCGCCGCTCCCCGGCAATGATCTCGTAGCGCTGCGCCGCCACCGGTCGCACCAGAATTGGCTGCATCAACCCCTGCGCGCGGATGCTCGCAGCAAGCTCCTGTAATGCACCTTCGTCCATCTGCGTGCGCGGCTGGTATTTGCCGGGTTGCAGCCGGTCCAGCGGCAGCACGCTCGGCAAGCCCTGCTGCTTGACGGCCTCGGTAATGTCGGCACTGCCCCCAAGCAGTGCATCGAGGCCCCGGCCCAATCCCTTCTTCTTGACTGCTGCTGCGTTCATCATCGTCCCTCACGACACGGCTTCGCCGCGACGCCTGTTTCACCCGACCTGTCCATGCGCAAACAGGCCCTATAGCGCACGCACGCGCTCAATCATTTCTGCACCGAATTGCAGGTATGCCTGGGCGCCCCGTGACGCACCATCGAATACGATGCCCGGCATCCCATAGCTAGGCGCCTCGGCCAACCGGACATTGCGCGGAATCACCGCATTGAATACCTTGTCGCCAAAATGCTGCTTCAATTGGTCTGATACCTGCTGTTGCAGCGTGATTCGTGGATCGAACATGACCCGCAGCAGGCCAATCACGGTCAACTCGCGATTCAGGTTCGCGTGAATCTGCTTGATGGTATTGACCAGGTCGGACAATCCCTCGAGCGCGAAGTACTCGCACTGCATCGGGATGATTACACCATGTGCTGCGCACAAACCATTCAGAGTCAGCAACGATAATGCCGGCGGGCAGTCGATCAGCACGAAGTCGTAAGCATCGGCGACCTTAGCTAGCGCGTCCTTGAGTCGTCGCTCGCGTTGCGGCGCGCTCACGAGTTCGACTTCGGCGCCCGCAAGCTCACGATTTGCCGGTAACACGTCGTATCCCGACGTCGGCGCGCGGGTGCAGGCATCGGCGATCGCCACGCCGTCGACCAGTACCTCATAGACAGTGTTATCGCAATTGGCCTTGTCCACGCCACTGCCCATCGTCGCGTTGCCTTGTGGATCGAGATCGATCAGCAACACGCGCTGTCCCTGCATCACCAGGCTCGCGGCGAGGTTAACCGACGTCGTAGTCTTGCCAACTCCGCCCTTCTGGTTCGCGATACAAAAGATTTTGGCCACGGCTTGCTGGCCTGCGGGACTGGTCGCGTTCACCACGCGCGACTCGGCCAGGGTGTTGTCAGCATCGCTCATTCAGGCTCCACAGCTATTTCAACAAGATGACGCTCGGCATCGAGCGACGGAACAGTCAGACGAATGACCTGGCGCACTATCGCGCCGGCCGGCAACCGAGCGATCTCCTCATCCGGACGAACGCCCTTCATGGCCCACAACGCGCCGCCTGGCGTGACCAAATGCCGAGCGAGCGTAACAAAATCGGCCAACTCCGCGAACGCGCGCGATACGATCGCATTGAATCGACCCGGTACGTCAGTCTCAGCACGCAACGTCTGCACGCGGCCGGTCACGATAGACAGGTTCGGCAAGCGCAAGCATCCCTTGGCTTGCTGCTGAAATGCGGTTTTCTTGTGCACGATATCGTTGGTCACTACGTCGCAGAACGGCATAGCGAGCGCGATCACGATCCCAGGCAGACCACCGCCCGAACCGACATCAAGCAACGACGCTGGCGAACGGGACGCGATATGCGGCACGATCGCCAGCGAATCGAGCAGGTGCTGGATCACCATTTGGCGCGGCTCGCGGATCGCCGTCAGGTTGTAGACCGCATTCCATTTCGCCAACAAGCCGACATAGTCCAACAATCCGCCGATCTGCCCTTCCGACAGCGGAACGCCCAACTCAGTGGCACCACTACGCAACAATCGCTCAAGCTCGGGCCGTTGCGCCGCGAAGTCTTCGGGCGTGTTGCGAACTGCTCCATTCCCGGTACGGATCATTGCGCGGTAGACCGAGTGGAGGAAGCGCCCGTTGTGGCATCGACGGCTTCCGATTCAGTGAGAGGGGTATTCGCCGCCACCGCGCTTTTTTTCGGTGTCGAGCGACCCAGACCTTTCTTCAGATGAACCATCAACAGCGAAATGGCCGCGGGTGTCACGCCGGAAATCCGTGAGGCTTGGCCGATAGTTTCAGGACGATGATGATTCAGCTTTTGGCGGACCTCGAACGACAACCCGCGGACCTGCGCGTAATCCAAGTTCGCCGGCAGCCGGGTGTTCTCATGCGCTTCGTTTCGCTCGATTTCGCCTGCTTGTCGCTCGATATAGCCTTGATACTTGATCCCGATCTCGATCTGGTACTTGACCTGCTCGAGTAGCCCCGGATCGTCGACCAATACGTCGGGTGGCGCATAGCGGCTGGCCTGCAGTGCCATCAAGCCGTCGTAGCCTACTCCAGGACGACGCAACAAATCCGCCAGGCTGTATTCATGGTCGATCGGCTTGCCCAGCAACGCAATCGCGTCCTCCTGTGGCAACGTCTTAGGATTGACCCATATCGACTTCAAACGGGCTGTTTCACGTGAAACAGCATCGCGTTTACGCGAGAATGCCTCCCACCGCGTGTCGTCGACGACACCCAATTCCCGGCCGATTTCCGTCAGCCGCATATCGGCGTTGTCTTCGCGCAGGCTCAACCGGTATTCAGCCCGGCTGGTGAACATGCGGTAAGGCTCGGAGACGCCCCGCGTCACAAGATCGTCGACGAGCACACCCAAGTACGCCTGGTCGCGACGGGGCACCCATGCATCGCGCTGTTGCACAAAGCGCCCTGCATTGATGCCCGCCAGTAGCCCCTGAGCGGCGGCTTCTTCATACCCGGTCGTTCCGTTAATTTGTCCGGCAAAAAACAATCCTGTGATCGCCTTCGTCTCCAGCGATGCCTTCAGTGCCCGCGGATCGAAATAATCATATTCGATTGCATAGCCCGGTCGCAGGATATGAGCGTGCTCGAGACCTTTCATCGAACGAATCAGGTCCAGTTGCACGTCGAACGGCAAGCTGGTCGAGACACCATTCGGATAGAACTCGTTCGTCGTCAGCCCTTCCGGCTCCAAAAAAATTTGATGGGAGTCCTTGGTGGCAAATCGATGAATTTTGTCCTCGATCGAGGGGCAATAGCGGGGGCCTACACCTTCGATCACGCCAGCGTACATCGGTGAGCGATCCAGACCATTACGGATGATCTCGTGCGTCCGCGCGTTCGTATGCGTCACCCAGCACGGCACTTGCCGCGGGTGCTGATCGACGCAACCTAGAAACGAGAATACCGGGATTGGATCCAAATCACCCGGCTGCTCTTCCAGCTTCGAGAAATCGATGGATCGGCCATCGATCCGGGGCGGTGTGCCGGTCTTCAATCGTCCCTGTGGTAGCTTCAGTTTCTTCAGGCGCGCTGACAGCGACACCGCGGCCGGATCGCCGGCGCGACCGCCCGTATAGTTGTTCAGGCCGACATGGATTTTGCCGTCCAGAAAGGTGCCCGCGGTCAAGACAACCGCACGAGAACGGAAGCGAATGCCGACCTGCGTGACAGCACCTGCTACACAGTCGCCTTCGATAATCAAGTCGTCGACGGATTGCTGGAACAACCACAGGTTCGGTTGACTTTCCAAACGGCGTCGAATCGCCGCCTTGTACAAGATACGGTCGGCTTGTGCGCGAGTCGCTCGAACGGCGGGGCCTTTGGACGAATTGAGAATACGGAATTGGATTCCGGCTTCATCGGTGGCAGCCGCCATTGCTCCACCTAAAGCATCGACCTCCTTAACCAGATGTCCTTTCCCAATACCCCCAATCGAGGGATTGCAACTCATCTGGCCAAGCGTCTCGATGTTATGGGTCAGCAGCAACGTCTTCGCGCCCATCCGGGCGGAAGCAAGCGCGGCTTCGGTGCCGGCATGTCCGCCGCCAACCACAATGACATCAAATTCGGTGGGGTAAAGCATGATGATGACGCGCCGAACAACCGTGCGCGCCCCTGCAAAGAGATAAGGGAATCAGCGAATTATAGCGGCTCAGCCACGCTAGTGAATTAACCCGCACGACCTATGCGTGAAAAAAGCGTCGTGTTTCACGTGAAACAACTATGAATTATCGCCCCACCCTGGGCGAAGCGGCGCTGACTGGATGCCCACAGCATTGCGCCCCAAGGGTTTGCGCCGAAAACGACAAAGCCACCGGACGACTCCGGCGACCTTGTTAGCCCGTATCCCCTTCTCTGCGTCCCCACCGCACCGGCCCTAGCCGCGAAGCCGGTCGCGAAGAAACGCTACGCTGCGGTCTCCTTGGCAGGGTCCAAGTAGGTCGCAATCATGCGTGGATTCAACGCACGCGATACCGCAGGGCCTTCCCACACCAAGTCGCCAGTCTCTATCATGTAGTCGTAGTCGGGCGTCTGCAACGCGGCGTGCACGTTCTGCTCAATCAACAACGTCGCCACGCCGGTCCTGCGCAGGTTCGCGATGATATGCAAGACTCCTTCGTGATCAGCGGCGCCAATCCTAGGCTAGGCTCGTCGAGCATCAACAGATCGGGCTTGCCCATCAACGCGCGGGCTCACTGCCAACATTTGTCGCTCCCCCGCCGGACAGCGTGCCCGCGGCTTGCTTGCGCCGCTCCTTGAGCCGGAAGAACAAGCTGAAAACCGGCTCGGTCTGATCCAGGTAGTGGCGTCTCCGGCACGCTTGCGTCGATAGGCACAAGCAACAGGTTACCCTCGTCCGTCATCAACACAAACAACTCGCGCTTTTCCAGCACCAAACACGTGCTACGCGCGACGCGGCGCTCCACCTCGATGCCGTTGACGTCTTCGCCCAGATAGCGAATCAAGCCCTGAGCGTGGCCCGTTTTTGGCAACGATCCCATGATAGCGTTAGCAACGTGGACTTGCCCGCGCCATCCGCCCGATGACCGTAACGTTCTGCCCCGCGCCCACCTTGATGTACGTATCGCGCAGCGCGTCGATCTTGCATAGTGCACGTCAAATGCGACACGTCGAGGATGGTTTTATCCGGATTGTTACCGGTGGCCTTCGGACTCTATCCCCAAATACGCTTCGAGCACTACGGGGTCCGCTTGCACTTCGCTGGGCAATCCCACTGCGATCTTCGTCCCGAATTCCATGATGACCCAATGGTCGGTCAAGTTCATCACGCAATCCATGCCGTGCTCGACCAGTAACACGCTCACGTCTTCAGTCTTGAGGCGACGCAATAACTCGGCAAACTACTGTTTTTTTCTGATATTGCAAGCCCGGCTGCCGGCTCGTCCAGCAGCCGCATTAGGTTGTAGCACAACGCGCCGGCAATTTTCAAAATCCGTTTTTGGCCAGGGCGAGGCTGCCAGCTTCGTCATACATCTGCTTCTTCAGCCCCACGCGCTTGATATGCATCGCCGCTTCACCCCGCAAGCGCATCTCGTCCGCGCGTTTCAATTTTCGTGATACTGCGCCATACGCCGGTCGTTCCATGCAGATGGTCGCCAAATCAGGTAGTAGATGCTGCGGCCACTATCCAGTATCCAACCGAACAACTCGAGCGCCGGGATACCGTTGATCCCGTCGTACTTGACCAGCAATTCCATATTGCCGAGCAGGCAGAACAGCGAAAGGCCCCAAGCAATCGTACTCAGCGGCAGGAAGTGCCCGGACATCCGCATCATGAGGGCGCCGATCGCCAGCGCGGCCAGCGCCGTGATGGCGACGCCGCCACCAAGCCGATCCATGGCGAGATCCCATAGCGGATAGCCAGGAACGCAGTCGCATAGGCCTATAGCGGCAAAGTCGCGGCTCCGTATGCGCGCGCATATGCCGTTGATTGGCTATTTATTTAA
This sequence comes from Burkholderia sp. b14, assembly GCF_900156195.1. Lineage (NCBI taxonomy): Bacteria > Pseudomonadati > Pseudomonadota > Betaproteobacteria > Burkholderiales > Burkholderiaceae > Burkholderia > Burkholderia sp. b14. The sequence continues at coordinate 1,804,510 of NZ_FTPJ01000003.1, read as the reverse complement.
ATTATTAATATTATTTCGGAAAAACCGCGCGTCGTTTCCCCGACACTCAGCAGGCGAATGGGCATGTTGCGCATACATTGCATCGTCCGTCGACGACGCAGAAAAGACGGCGAATCGGTGCACGCCTTTAAGTCGAACAGATCTCACGCTTTCCTCCATTTCGCGATTCTCCATACGCCCGTTACGCTAATACCGCATCGTGCACAGTGATCGAACGTACACCGGCTTCGCCCGCACGCCGCTGCCGCGCATCAGACAATCGAGTTGGTCCACGTCAGGCTCGCTATACCCAACCGGCCGGTTATGTAATTTTGCATAGCGAGTGCGGCAGTGCAGCGCGGCTGCGGCAAGCGCGATCGTGACGACAGGTGCGGCCGCCGGCGCAGGGTAGGCGCAGTCCGGGCACGATCGTAACAGTCATCATGATGGTGACCGCGCCCGGCACACGCAACAGTCACACCGCGTGACACGGCCTCTTGAATCGTGGCTGACATACAATCGGCGACCGCGCAATTGTCTAATAAATATTAATAGACGGTGCAAATAAAAAGCGCTGTTGGACACTTATCCAACAGCGCTTTCGTTTTCGGGCGCTTTACGCCACTTGTCTCCTCATTCTCCACCTGCAATGCGGTGCGTCGAACGGTTTGAAGATTAAACAATCACTTCCCCAGTAACAACTAGCATTTACCCTAGTGGTGCATGACGCTCGAAATAGGTGCCCCCATTGCATCGCCGTGATACGCCACACCGCTGTTGCAGTCGCAACGCACGGTACAGCCACGCAGACGTCCTCTGTGCCCTCTGTCGCCCGCGATGGGCGGCGTGCACAGGCAAGCTCCCATGCACCCTTTCCAGCGAAATTGGGTTAGCGTTGAAACAAGTGGTCTTGCCGGTGCCGTTGGGTCCGATCAGTGCATGAATGGAACCGTGCCCCAGGTGCGGGTCGAATTCATCGCCGCGCCATTTCCGTGCGGCGTCGCTGCCGCTTGCCGTGTTGCACGGCAAGCGGTTTTCCCCCGGCACTGTTTGTTGCGCAGCGGCTCGTTTGTTATGGATGGCCCCCCACCTTGAGCCGACGCGCCAGTTCCACGGCCACCCAATTCAGTCGCGCCGGCTTTTCAAAGGGTTTCACGTCGTATTGCTGAATAACCCGCGCCACCTCATCCTCGTTCGCCTCGCCTGTCACCAGCTTGCCCGTGAGCAGCAAAATGGGTGCGTCGCCGTGACGCGACTGACGGATCGACTGGATAATCGCTTCGGCCGTGCCCGTCTCCAGTAGCCAGTCAACGATGAACCCGTCGAACACATTCTCCCCAAGCGCCGCGCGGAACGTGGCCTCCGTATTGTACGGCCGGGCAATATAGCCATGCGAATGGAAATACGAGCACATCTCTGCGGTCAATAGCGGATCATCGTCCACTATCGCAATGACCGGGCTCGACTCAGGCGCGTCACGAGGGCGAATCAGTATCTGCTCCACCACGAAATAGTCGCCACCCGGTGCCGACTCCACCGGATACACCTTCCAGCGACTGCCCTCCCTTAGCGCAACGAACTCCAGCCCCGATACGTCATGCGCCCTCTCTCCAATATCGGCTAGGCAACGATACTCAGCATCTCCCACATAAAACACCGCTTCTTGCATCTTCGCGGCCAGCGCCCCAACCGGCTCGCCTGAGTCCAGCCCATCGAGCAGCATCGCCGCAGATTCACCATACGCTTGCGCCACAGCCTTGACCTGCGCAATGGTCCACGGATTGGCGCCCTTCATCTTCCGGTGAGCCTGCGAATAACTTAGCCCAAGGATGCGCTGTACCTCCGCCGCATGTTGGCGTTTGCCAACACCATGGCGGTTCAGTAAATCATGAATTCGCATGGCAATCGCCAGCGACTCTTCTGAAATCTTGTCTTCGCTTGAAAACATGTCATGTCTGGATCATCTGCTCGACCCCCGGCCCGGATGCCCGGATCCACCGAGAACCGGTTCGCCAGCATGCAGCATGGCGTGCCCGCCCCCACAATGATGTAGTCATACTCGCCGGCGCCACCACGAGCCAGCGATTGCTGCTGCGCTGCGACTAGTCGAACAACAATGGGCACAATGACACGATGATACGCTAAGCTGCATGAGCAGCCGCGCGGCAAGCGCCGTTCGGCCATTTACCGCACCCATCGTCGTGGAGAGATCAATGGCACGTAACATCGAAATGAAGGCCCGGATTCCGAACATCGACGCGCTGCGCGAGCGCGCGGCGGCGCTCGCCAACGGCGACGCCCCGTTGGTGTACCGCCAGCAGGATCACTTCTACGATGTGCCGCGCGGCAGGCTGAAACTACGGCAGTTCGAGGATGGCACGCCAGCCGAGTTGATCTTCTACCAACGCGATGACCGCGATGGTCCAAAGGTGTCGTTCTACCAGCGCTGTCCGGTCGCGAATCCGCACGCCACGCATGCGCTCCTAGCTGCGGCACTGGGCACGAGCGGCATCGTCACAAAGGAGCGCACCGTCTACCTGGCCGGCCGCACCCGGATCCATCTGGATCGCGTCGACAGCCTAGGTGATTTCGTCGAACTTGAAGTCGTGCTCGCACAGGATGACGAGGAGGCGGGTGGCGAAGCTGAAGCACTCGATATCTTCGGCAAGCTGGGTGTATCCGACACAGACCTCGTGCCGCATGCCTATGTTGACCTGCTGCAGAAACAAGTGACGACATGATCCAGAAACTCAGCGCCGACGAGCGCTCGAAGCTCGGCTCGACATTGCCCGCATGGCAGCCGGTCAGCGGCCGTGACGCGATTCAGCGCAAGTTGCAGTTCGCCGACTTCAACGCGGCGTTCGGCTTCATGACTCGTGTGGCGATCAAGGCGCAGGAAATGAACCATCATCCGGAATGGTTCAATGTCTACAATCGGGTCGAGATCACACTGGCCACGCACGAGGCAGGCGGCATCACCACGCGTGACGTCGAGCTGGCCGGCTTCATCGATTCGATCGTCGGCGCGTCATGCTGTTAAAGGCTCGCGCGGGCGCTGCCTTTCACAAATGTCAGCGCCCGTTCAACCGTATGTAAGCCTGCCACGCCTCGCGCGCCACGGGGTCTAGCGCGTCCTCCGGAATGGCGTGCTGACGCGTTACAATCAAAAGCGCATAAGGTTTCGATAACGCGCTCGCCTCGTTGCCCAGGCGCAATTCATCACCGGTGGACGGCGAGCGAGCACGCCAGTAGTTGATTGCAGCTTCCAGTTCGTGAATCGAGATATTGGACATCGCGGGCCCTTGTGCAAAACGCGGGGCCTTGTCGCCCCGGCAGGCGGTCCAACCCATTGTACTTGAGCGACTTTCATGCGACTTCTCCTGATCGAAGATGACCGCCCCATCGCACGGGGTATCCAGAGCAGCCTAGAGCAGGCGGGCTTTACGGTGGACATGGTCCACGACGGCATTTTTGCGGAACAGGCCTTGACACAGAACCGGCATGAACTTGTGATTCTCGATTTGGGTTTGCCGGGCATCGACGGCATGACGTTGCTGGCGCGATTCAGGCAGACGAATCGCCATACGCCGGTCATCGTGCTAACCGCCCGCGACGAATTGGACGACCGCGTGCAGGGCTTGAACAGCGGCGCCGACGACTACATGATCAAACCGTTCGAGCCGGCCGAACTCGAGGCCCGGATCCGTGCGATCATGCGCCGCAGCGGGTCGCATGGCGACATGCCGCGTCCGGAGGTAAGCCTCGGCGGCCTGAGGCTATCCGGCGTCGATCGGCGCATCTTCAACGACGACAAGCCGCTCGAGTTGTCGCCGCGCGAGTTCGCGGTGCTTGAGATGCTGCTGTTGCGCCACGGGCGCGTGGTCAGCAAGGCGCAGTTGCAGGACCACCTGACGCACTTCGGCGGCGACCTCGGCGACACGGCGATCGAGGTCTATGTGCACCGCGTACGCAAGAAGCTTGAGCATTGCCGCGTTGAAATCGTGACCGTGCGCGGCTTCGGCTACCTGCTTCAGGAAATCCGCCAGAATCCGTGACTGCTGCCAAGAGTCTACGCCGCTCCCTGCTGCGCAAGCTGGCGGCGCCGTTGTCAATGCTAGCGTTGATGAGCGGACTCATCGCGTACTGGCTCGCGTGGGAATACACCGAGCGAGTCGTTGACCGTTCGATGATCGACCTGGCCAGCGCGATTGCACGGCAGGTCGAGCTGTCTGGGCCGGACGCGCCGCGGACCGTGCCGCCGCTCACGCATGCGATGTTTTCCGATCCGGTGCAGCAGTTAATCTACCGGGTGAGCCGCGGCAATCAGCTGATCGCTGGCGACCCGGCATTGCCGCTGCACGGCACGCGGGTGCGCCACATGCACTACGCGTACGTGTTCGACGCCCGCTATGGCGACAGCCTGGTGCGGGTGGCCCAGGTACGGGTCGAACAGGTAAACGGCGATGCAATCATCATCGAGGTGGGCCAGCACGTCACACACGGCTACCAAATCGCCGCTGAATTCCTCGTCGCGATCATGATACCGCTGCTAATTTTGCTGTTCGCCGGCTGGGCAATCGTATGGCGTGTAGTCAACCAGCAATTGAATCCGCTCACCGACCTGGCTGACTCGCTGAACCGCCAGACGCACCGATCGCTGGAGCCCGTGGATGAAACACACGTGCCACTGGAAATCCGCCCATTGACCAGTGCACTGAACGCGTTACTCGATCGGTTAAAAGCGGCGCTAGACGCACAGCGCAAGTTCATTGCCGATGCCGCGCACCAACTGCGCACGCCGTTGACCGCAGTCAAGCTGCATGCCGAACAGGCCAGCGTGGCCAAGGACAATACGACGTTGCGGCTTGCGCTACACGAGCTGCGCACCTCGGCAGACCGCGCAGTGCGCCTATCTAACCAATTGTTGTCGTTAGCCCGTGCGGAACCGGAGGAGCAAAACGCGCGATTTGTCGATATCGACCTGACCGAGCTTGCGTTCGACACCGGCGCGGAATGGGTGCCCCGTGCGCTGGCCGCGCAGCTGGATCTGGGCTTTCACTACGATCCACCACCGGATGGCAAACCGCTGATCGTGCGGGGTAATCCAGTGCTGCTACGCGAGGTCATCGGCAACTTGATTGATAACGCGCTCAAATATGTACCACCGGCGCGGCCCAGCGGCGGCGGCACCGTCACGGTCACGGTCGGCCATGTCGATGTCCTGCTCTCCGAGGCCGAATCGGCCGACGATCGCGCGACTGTGGCCGTCGAATCAGCCAAGCGCGCCCCCGGAGCCCGGCCGCCCGCCAACCTGCGCCGCTGGGCGGAAGTGGTTGTCGAGGATAACGGCCCCGGTGTGCCAAAGGCGCTGCATGCCGACCTGTTCAAGCGCTTTTTCCGCGGCGATGCGCAGACCGGCAGCGAAGGGCCGATGGGCGCGGGCCTGGGGCTGGCCATCGTGCGGGACATCATCGCGCTGCACGGTGGCTCGATCCACTATGAAGACACGCCAGGCGGCGGATCACGATTTATCGTGCGCCTGCCGCTGCCGTCGTTGCGCCAGCCTGGACACGATGATCCGCCGCCGGGACCGGCCCACTGAACTCTGGCGCGGCCTACGAATACAACCCGGCCTAGCCGGCACGGGCCCCGCCGCGTTCAGCGCTTTTTCTTCACCGAGGCCAAATTGCCGTGCTGGCGACTGCTGTTGCGCGGCTTCACGTCGCCGCTGCTGGCACGCGGCTTTTTACCGCCGCTGCCGGACACCGGCGACGATGTTGCGAGCATCGTACCGCGGCACTTCTTCGCGCCGCACCGGCATTCATATTCCTTCTTCAGCTTCTTTGTCAGTCGTGCGTCGATGACCAGCCCATAGTCGTAGAACAACTCCTCATCCGGCTCGATCGTACGGATCGCATGGATGAATACGCGCCCGTCGACCTCCTGCGCTTCGCAGTTCGGCGCACACGAATGATTGATCCAGCGCGCACTGTTGCCGTCAACCTTACCATCGATCACTGTGCCATCATCTAGCGCAAAATAAAATGTATGGTTCGGCTGCTCAGGATCGTGCGGATGGCGACGCAGCGCTTCCTTCCAGGAAATGCGCTCTCCTTTGTATTCGATCAGCTGCTCGCCCGGCGCAATCCTGCTGGTCGCGAACACGCCTTTGCCATGCACTCCAGAGCGGCGTACGGCGATCCTGCGTGAACTCATCGAATCGTCCTTCCCCGAAGAATCAACTGTGAAACTCCGCATCGTACACGCACACCATTGCGCTGTTCAACGCGGGCACGCATCGAATGCATCGCGAATCGCACCGACGAGCCGTACCGCGCATGTCTCACAATCCGAGGTCCGCTGGCGTGATACGGCCAGCCGGTTCCACCGCGCTCGCCTCGATGGTCCAGTATGCCGGCCCTGGACAGCGCCAGTTGGCCCAAACTGATCATGTGCCAGTTTGCGGCCCGGCCCTGCAACGCTGAATACCGGCACATCGGCGACATGACGATCCGGTTCGCGAGCGTCATGTCGCGCAGCCGACGACGTTGCGGCGCTCCCCTTCAGACAGCTTGCGAGAAGATCTTCCAGGTTCTCTTCTGTGTGGGTACGTCGGCTTCTTCAAAGACCGAACAATCGAGCCGCAGGTCTGTGTCGCCCATCGACAGATCGAGCAACTCGCACCGGTGCGGTGTCTTCTTCGGCGTTTTGCTCGGCACAAAATGAGTACATGAGACACACATCCGATGACGTGGAATATGGTCCTTCTCCTGCATCTGCCAGATCATCTTCAACAACGAGCGATAGAAGTGCGATTGCTCCTCCGTGCGCAGCACACTGAGTGCATGCCCGATGAAGTCGGGCCATTGCAACGCCTTTTTGGCAGCCGTCTTGCCACGCGCGCTCAGGCGCACCGCGAGCGCCCGCCCATCGTCCAGCGCGCGGCGTTTCTCGACCAAGCCCTTGCTCTCCAAGGTACTGACTGCATCGCTGGTGGTGGCCGGTGTCAATGCCGTTTCACGCGCGATCTCGCCTAGACGCATCGGTCCCTTGCGCTGCATCAACAACACCAGGATTTCTCCCTGGGTCGGCGTTAGGCCCACGCCTTCTGCCCAGCCCCAGGCCTGACTGCGCATTGCCGTACTCAGCCGCAGCAACCCATGGGTAATTCGACCGGTTACCCTATCGCCGTAGACCCCTTCGCTCATAGTCGTGTTTTGCAATCCATCCAAGATAATTATAAAGATGGGAACCTGCAGCAATGCACTGCAGCTCCCGCCGCCCGGTTCACTGTTGGCGCCGCGCAGCCATGCGCCAGAACGCCAACAATGAAAGTTCGTACCACGATGTTCTGTGGCCACGTTACCGGATCGACGTGTCCATTCTATGCGATCCTGAATGATAGGTCATGTCGCAATCAAACATAAACGGTGGATAAACCCGTGAAAAAACGGCGTCGATCATGGTGCATCAATTCTGAATAAGTGTCCGACGGTAGCGGCAAGCTAACCTCTGTTCATCGCGATCCAACGTAGCAACGCCGCAATCTCTATTGTTATCATTTTCATAACATATTGATGTACTAGTGTTTTCTGCAGTTTTCCACGCTGTGGGCCCGCCTTTGTTAACGACTATTATTGTTCTATACGAAAATTCTGATAATCTTGGTGAGGATGTCGAATCGAGCCCACTACCGTATTAAGCGCAAACATTTCGAACCTTTACCAAGCTTTCCGGATGCCTACATATTATGGCGGACAACGATAAATTACTGGGGTTCCGTGGGGCTATTCGTTATTCAATAAGTCGATCCGGGCGCGGCCACCACACGCCATACATCCGGGATTACGAAACAATTGCCGGCACAGCGATAGTGGCAACGCGGCAATGTGTCAGCCTCGCCAGCGTAGCGTCTGCTGCCGCACCACTTCGGGTAACGACTGTTCCAGGCTGAAGACATTGCGCAGCCATGTCGCATCATTCTCGCCGCCTCGCGCAATTCGCTCGATATCGGTCAGCGCGCCGATCGAGCCCAGCGCGCGTGCATGCGGCTCTAGTGCAGCAAGCGTTGCCAGGATATCTTCACCGATCGTGCGCCGCTCACGGGTCTGTGGATTGACAAATACACCGGAAAGTCCGAAACGGCATGCCTCAAAACGGTTGAACGTATAGACGAGATAGTCGTCCTCGGACAGCGTCAGCGGCCGCTCGAGCAGCAAGTAACGTGCGAGCGCCTGGATGTACGACGCAATCGCCGCAGCCCGATCGATCGACAGCGGCGTATCCATCACGCGTACCTCAATGGTGCCGTAGCCGGGCTTCGGCCGGATGTCCCAGTAGAAATCCTTCATGCTGTTCACCACGCCGGTGCTGACCATTTTCGAGAAATACGTCTCGAAACCTTTCCACGTCAGCTCGTACGGCGCGCGGCCCGAGAGCGGAAATGCAAATACCGAATTTAGCCGTGCCGAATGAAATCCCGTATCCACACCTTGCACGTATGGCGATGAGGCTGACAACGCGATGAAATGCGGAATATACCGCGACATCGAATGCAATAGGAACAATGCACTGTCCGCGTCCGGGCAGCCGACGTGCACATGCTGGCCGAACACGGTGAATTGCTTGGCCAGATAGCCGTACAGTTCCGATAGATACTGGAACCGCGGCATGTCGAAGATCTGCCGCTCGTTCCATTGCTGGAATGCATGCGTGCCGCCGCCGCATAGCCCGACATTGAGTTGATCGGCCGCGCAAACCAGCATGTCACGCAGCGCGCGAAGCTCGTCCAGCGCCTGTGCATGGGAGCGGCAAATGCCGGTCGACAGTTCGATCATGCTTTCGGTGATCTCGGGTGTGACCACGCCTGGGGCCTTTTGGTCCTTGATCAGCCGCATCAGATCGGATGCGGCCTTGGTCAGGTCATAGTCGTGCGTATTGACGACCTGGATCTCTAGCTCGATGCCGAACGTGAACGGCTCCGAATTGATGAAGGGTTCGAGTGCCATAATCAACGCCTCTGGATGCTTCGCTTGTTGTACACCTGGCCGCAGCCGCATATCGCGGCTGCACCAATTGTCATTGACGCCGTTCACCCGCGCGCGCCAGTCCCCAATACACGAGCAGTGGCGCAGCCAGTTGCAGCGTGACAATCGAGCACATCAGCACGGCTCGAAACGCGGGGTCGAAGTCAGGATACAACGCATAGGTGTCGTCCATCAGCAAGTACGCGAGCGCGGACATCGGCGCAAGCGACACGCCCAGCGCAGTACCTTGACGCAGGTCGATACCGCTGGGCTTAGCAAATGCCAGTACACCCACCAGCTTGGCGACGAAGCGCGCGACGATTAACACAAGCGCGGCCAATCCACCCATGGCGATCTGCGACCATTGGAAGCTAAGTAGCGTCAACACAAACAGGATCACGGTTAGCAGCCAGCCGGCGCTGCCGAAATGCTCAGGCCACAGCTGCGGGCGCTCATCCAAGTTCTTGAAGATGATTCCCGCTGCGAGCAAGGCCAGAACCGTGGACAACTTGAACAGATGCGCGATGGCGATCGCCAGGAGCACGAGGCCAAAGATCGCGACAAATGAATGCTCGTCTTGCAAACCGATACGCCGGTACAGGAAATTACAACTGCGCGCAAGCCCATAGGCCAACACCGACGAGCCGACAATTAAGTAAATCGGCTGCACAATCGTGGCGAACGCGTTGCCGTAGTACTCCTGGTGCAACCAGCCAGACACCAGCTTCACCAATACGACAGCGTACATGCTGTTGAGTGCCGCGAGGGTCAGCAAACGCTGCGTGACCTGCCCCTGTGCACGCAGTTCGGTCTTTAACTGGATTACCATCGCAGGCGAAGTGGCGATCGCGATCGCCGCCAGCACGGTTGCCTCGACGACCGGCATCTTCAACGACAGCAATGCGCCAAACACCGCGATGAACGTCAACGCCCCCTCGGCCAGGCTCGATACGATCAGCCATGGATTCTTGCGCAACCAACGCAAGTCGACACGGCTGCCAAGCTCAAACAGCAATAAGCCGAGTGCCACGTCCATTAACAAGCGTGTCGAAAAACCCAATGTCGCATCAATCGCATGCGCACCGGTGCCCGAAGCCACCAGGCCGATGATCGCATAGCCGGTAATGCGCGGTAAGCGAAACGCCCGCCAACAGGCTTCACCGCACAACCCGGCGATCAGTAAGATGAGGCCGGCATAGAAAACCGCGTCGGGAACCAGCGGCCAGCTCGGAAAAAAAGAAAACGCCGACTTCATCGTGATGCCTTCTCCTGTCAAGTATCCAGCGTTTCTGCAAAGTATTTGCCTAGAGGACAGTCGTTGCGCACCACCGGCGCGGCTGGCTCATTATCTACGATCGTCGCCGGTTTGCGCGTGGCCGCCGGGCGGCACGCGTGGCGATATACCCTGTGCGAACACCGCATCGAAATACCACGGCGTGAAGCAATCCACAGCCTGATACGACCGGTTGGGCACGTTCCGTCAAGGTGGCGGCTGCGTCGCCTGACGGGCGCGTCCGCTGTTGCACCGCAGATCGTTGTAGCTATGTGTCCCGTGCGATGCCGGATAAGCCGGATTGGCTGCCCGAGCAAATACGAGCAGAGTAGAAAGTGCCCGATTTTGCCATAGCCCGGCTATCTCGAAGCAACTTTGTGGATTTCAAACGAAATCGATACGCCTGAGTCGGTAAAAACAACGTGGTACGCATTGGTTAGGCACGAGTGATGGGTGATTTTGACCGATGTATGCCACTCGCGATGCTATTTGAGGAGTTTGACGGATGTGCGTCTGTTCCCGAGTAGCTGCTCGATGCATTGGCACTGGGTCTTGTTCACTTGACTCCCACGTAATCAAACCACCCTTAGTACATGCGACAGCTGGGTTAGCAAACCGTACTGCATGGGTGGAATGGCCAATTGTTTACAGCGCACGAAGAACAGCGAGTAGTGAATTTAGTTGACTTGATGCATGACGAAACCTGGCTGTGTTGTGTAGGTGATCCTGACATATCGCCCATTTGTCTAACTCGGCATGACCGAGTGTTGGTTTTAAGGTTTACCGTATATGTAAACGTAGTAGCAGTTAACAACGCGGTGCTCTGCCTGTGGATAACCTAAGTTAACCTCTTGTAAACATCTACTTGCCATACTGAGAAGTCTTCGGAAAAAATGTGTGGCGCGCACTGCTTTCGCCGAACAACTTTCTGACCGCAAGTTCACAGCCAGCTGTTACCCAGAATGGGTCCACATGCCGTGCGTCAGTAACCCATACGGTTATCCACAGCACGAGGTGGATAACCGCGAACGGACGTCAGGTCACTGCGCCGCTCTATCGCTGAGCTGCAGCGCGCAGTGCCCGCAGCAGGTAACGCGCCGGATCCAATGCGTCGGCCAGGTCCCGCTCCAGGGGCCAAGGCTCGCCGTTGATCTGGCTGGCGAGCAATTCGCCGCCTATCGCCGACCACACGAGTCCTCGTGAACCATAAGCGAATGCACCGTACAGGCCAGAGCGCCGTTGCAGATCCGGCAGCCGAGCGCCGGACTGGGAGGCGCCGGCTGCCATCGGATTCGCTTCGTCCGCTAGCGGACCAACCATGGGTAGCCGGTCACTGACCACGCAGCGTAGGCCCACCCGCCCCTGTACCTTGGCCCAGTCGATTGACGGCGCAATTCCCGGTATTAGCGCGCGCAGACGGGCGAGATTCTCGTCGTGTGACGCGCGCCGCTCGTCCAAGCCGGTGTCATCCATGTCGTAGCTGGCACCGGTCATCAGGCGGCCGTTATCCAGTGCTAGTGCGTAGCCATCGCCCATTACGGGCACACGAAGCGAAGTCGGTGCGGCATGTGGTAATATTGTCAATTGCCCGCGGGCCGATCGCACCGGCGCGTGTGCTAAATGGCACAGACGGACCGCGTCGTGCGCGTTGGCGATGACCGCGACGGGTGCCGTGGCGATCCGCCTGCCCGTTGCATCAAGCGCGTGCCAGCCTTCCACATCATGGACGAGTTGCTCAACGCGCACGCTGAACAGCGTGCGCCACGCCGGGCTTTGGCCGTTTGCGGCGAGCGCGGTACGGGCCGCGGCCAATTGGGCGCAGCACAGCGATGGCGGCGCGATCCATCCGCCATAGGGAAACCAGACGCCGCCGCGTTCAAGCGTGACGCCAGCGTAGGCGCTGGCTGCATCGCGGTCCACCGCGACGGCGAATCCAGTCGGCAGTCGGGCCGCGGCGAGGGCGTTGCGTAACGCCGCGGCCTCGACGTCGTCTTGCGCGAGCTGCAGCAGCCCGCCGGCGTGCCAATGCAGCGTATGGCCGGCGTCGGCCAATGTCTGCCAGGCTCGCAGCGCATACAGAAAGCCCGCACTCGAGAGCCGCGTGGCGGGTGTCACCGTGCGCGCGATCATCGGATGGAACACGCCCGCCGGGTTACCTGACGCTTCGCTCGCCGGTGCTTCGCGCTGTTCCAGCAGTGTGATCGCCCAGCCACGCGCAGCCAGCCGCTCGGCTACTGCGCAGCCGGCCAGTCCCGCACCGACCACGATCGCATGGCGGTGCGTCCAGGCAGCGCGCGGCGGCGGTTCGTGGCGTCGGACCCGGTAGGCCGGTGCAAATTCACCGACCAGCATGTCGCGCTTGGCGCCGTAGCCCTGTGCCTTACGGTGCACGAAACCGGCGCCGGTGAGCGCGGCTTTGACCTTGCCGGCCGAGGTATAAGTGGCGAACGTGGCGCCGACTTCGGCCATCCTGGCCAGCGCCTTGAAGATGGCGGGCGACCATAGCGCGTCGTTCTTGGCCGGCGAGAAGCCGTCGAGATAGAACGCATCGGCGCGCACGGCCAGTTTGGGCAGCATTTGCGCTGCATCGCCCAGTGCCAGTGTCAATGTGACGCGTCCGTTATCGAACACCAGCCGATGGAGGCCGGGCGTGAGCATGGGCCAGGCGCTTACTAGCTCGCGCGCAAGGCCTGCCAGTTCGGCATGCGAATCGAGCAGGCGCGTGAGTAGCGTGTCAAGATCGTCGCGGCTGAACGGATGTTTTTCGACGGAAACAAAATGTAGCCGATCGCATCGCGAGGGGTCGCCGCGCCATTGCGACCATGTGACGAGAAAGTTTAAGCCGAGCCCGAAGCCGGTCTCCACGATCGAAAACACCGCTTTGTGTTGCCAATTGGCGGGCAGTCGGTTTCCCGTAACGAATACGTGCAGCGCCTGGCCGATACCTCCCATCGCGCTATGGTAGACATCATTGAACAGCGGCGAATAAGGGGTGCCGTCCTCGCGCAATGCAAGCTGCGCGGCAATGAGCGGGCCAGTCATTGGGCTCTAACGTTGGCAAAAACCAACGCTGGCCGGGTTTTTATCGGGATGGGAGCGAACATCGCGTTCCTTTTCGGCATAAACTGCGCACAGCGCATGAAAGAGCAGGTAAATTCTGCAGAACCCTTGTCAATAAAGGGTTTGCCGTGGTTATCATAGCAAGTACCGTCTACGCACGTAGGGGTGCACCAGTTCGAGATGGGAGGCGGCAACGCTATACGTTGCATCGTCGCAGGTGGCTTGCGGAACGCTTGCAGCAAGATCGCGGGACTCGACGCCAGGGCTCGCGCACGTATAATCGGCGCGTTTGTGGCGTTCATAATCAACCAACTTTAGAAGGATACGTATGAACAAACAGGAACTGATCGACACGGTCGCCGCGCAGACCGGTGCCAGCAAGGCGCAAACCGGTGAGACGCTCGACACGCTACTCGAAGTTATTAAGAAGGCTGTGTCCAAGGGCGACAGCGTCCAGTTGATTGGCTTTGGCAGCTTCGGCTCGGGCAAGCGCGCAGCGCGCACTGGCCGTAACCCGAAGACCGGCGAGACGATCAAGATTCCCGCTGCAAAGACGGTCAAGTTCACGGCCGGCAAGGCGTTCAAGGATGCCGTCAACAAGCGGTAAGCGCTGACGCAGGCAGCCGTGCCGCCCGCCGCCCGCGAGCGGGTGCACTTTCCCCGCGCCACGTCCGGCGAACGCGCCGGACGTGGCGCGCGGCACCGCGGTGTACATTGATCGGCTAGCGAACGCCGGCAACCCCGGGTGTGTTCTTGGGTGGGTCATCGGCATCGCTGACGTGATCGAACGCTTCGCTCCATTGCGGAAACGGGTCGGCGAATTCCTGCCATGCCGACGGATCGGCGCCCTCCTGTCCTGCTTGCCATTGCGTCGCGCAACGTGCAGCAGATGCAGCCATTCGAAAGCTCGACGAGCCGTTCATCGACGTGCGACAGCTCGCTCGCGCCGCGTACCAGTTGCGCATCGATATTGACCGACGCGACATCATTGACAATGACGGCCACGCGCAAGCCGGCGCGGTTCGCGAGGATATGATTGAGCAGTGTGGTCTTGCCGCCGCCAAGAAAGCCGCAGAGTACGGTGACAGGGAGGGGGGCGGAAGTTATCGTCACATTCTACGCCTGCCGCCGCCGTCGCTTGTGCCGCTTAGCTCAGCGTTGTGCGAGCAGGTTCCACTTGTTCAGGATCGCCATGATTTGCTTAGCGTACTTGTCGCGCAGCGCCGGTGTTTCGGAATGGTAAGAACCGACCGCCTGCCAGGTATTGCCGTATTTGTCCATTTGGCGCCGTAAGTGCCAGGCGGCGATGTAGACGGCTTTGCATGGTTCCATGAGCGTTTGGTGCGAGATGCCGTACGACGCAAGCTTGGGTAGGTGGATCGAGTTGATCTGCATCAGGCCGTAGTCGGTCGAGCCATTCGCGTTCTTGTGCAGCGCATCAGGTCGGTTGTGCGACTCCTGCCACGCGATCGCGCGCAGGATCAGTGGATTCACGTGATGATAGGCAGCCGCGTTGTCGAAGCAGTCCGCATGCGCGCGCGGTGACGTCAGCGCGAGCAGGCTGGCGGCAAAGGCGATCGAGGTGACGGATCTCAATTTCATCGTTTCGGACAGGAGCAGTTTCAAGGCGGCACCCGGCGTGTACAATGCGACTCCGGCACGGCCGGCGCGTGTACCCTCGTGCCACTTCGTCGCTCATGGTAACGCATTGGGATGCCCGGTTTGGGGCGTGGCTTCGCGCCGGCACGCGTCACTGCGCGGCACGCCACCGAGTTGTGCCGCGCGTGGCCCATTATCTGGCACGATAGGCGGCGGAACTAGGCGGTTGCTCGCAGAGGCGGCAGGCGGAATAATCCGCCGCCGGCATTTTTGCCATGGTGAGCAATGCGTGCGCAAGTAAGGATCGGTTAGAGATAGCTTTTTGTCCGAATTCGACGAATGATCGTTCTTGTGATAGTTCAGCGTTAAAAAGCTGTTAATGTTGCAATTTTGGCACCCCGCATGGCATCTTTTGCGGCATCACACCAAACTACTTGCATAATTGATCGGCCTGGGCACCGCCCGGCCGGCGCCAAACACCACTATCCAATGACACAGAATCGTTTTCCTGCGCGGCGCATGGCGCGTTCGCTGCTGGTCGCGGGTCTGATCGCCGCCGTGCTCGGGGCGTCGCCCGCTCGCGCGCAGGTCACCTTGAATTTCGTCGATGCCGATATTGACCAGGTCGCCAAGGCAGTCGGCGCGGCGACCAACAAGACGATCATTGTCGACCCCCGCGTTAAGGGGCAATTGAACCTCGTTTCCGAGCAGCCGGTGCCGCAGGATCAAGCGCTCAAGACGCTGCAGTCCGCGTTGCGGATGCAGGGGTTCGCGCTGGTGCAGGACCATGGGGTGCTGAAGGTCGTGCCGGAAGCCGATGCGAAGCTGCAAGGCGTGCCGACCTATATCGGCAACACGACGCCGGCCCGCGGCGACCAAGTGGTCACCCAGGTGTTCCAACTGCGCAATGAGTCAGCGAACAACCTGCTGCCGGTGTTGCGCCCATTGATCTCGCCAAATAACCAAATTGCCGCCTATCCGGCGAACAATACGCTGGTGGTGACCGACTACGCGGACAACGTGCGCCGTATCGGCCGGATCATCCAGGGCATCGACACGTCGGCCGGGACACAAGTGCAGATCGTGCCGTTGAAGAACGCCAGCGCGGTCGATGTTGCGCAACAACTGGGCAAGCTGCTCGACCCGGGTGCAATCGGGGGCACCGATGCGACGCTGCGCGTGAGCGTGAACGCCGACCCGCGGACCAATTCGGTGCTACTGCGCGCGGTGAGCCCGTCAAGGCTGGCGGCGGCGAAATCGTTGATTGCGACGCTGGACGCGCCGACGACGCAACCGGGCAATATCCATGTGGTGCCGCTGCGCAACGCGGAAGCGGTGCGCTTGGCCAAGACGCTGCGCGGCATGCTCGGACAGGGCAGCCGCGGCGCAACGGGCTCGGAATCGCTAGGCAGCGGCGGTAAATCCGATTCATTCGGCGGCGGTCTTGGCAACTCCACTGGCGCCTCTGGGCTGCCACCGCTGCCGTCGGGCTCGTCCAGTGCGATGAGCCGCAACCCGCTGTTGGGCAGTGGCGGCATCGGCGGATTCGGCTCCGGGCAGTCGAGGGACCAGAGTTTCAGCGACAAGGAAATTAGCAACGACGACAATGCGCAGGGCGGCATCGTGCAGGCCGACCCAGCCACCAATTCGCTCATCATCACCGCGCCAGAGCCGTTGTACCGGAACATCCGCAACGTGATCGACCAGCTCGACCAGCGCCGGGCGCAGGTCTACATCGAAGCGGTAATCGTGGACATGAACGCGACCACCGGTGCCAACCTCGGTATCCAATGGCAGGGCGCGCTGTTGTCGAACAACGGCAACAATGGGTTGTATGGCGGCTCGAACTTCAATGCAAACGGCAGCCAGGGCATCGTCGGCTTGAGCGCCACCGGCGCCATCGTCGCGCAGGACCCGGCCACCGCGGCTGCACAGATTGGCCCGAACAATTTGCTCAACAACGGCCTGAACATCGGCCTGTTGCACCGCTTCGGTAAGGTCTTCGGTCTGGGCGGCCTGTTGCAGGCACTGGCCACGAGCAGCGATACCAACATCCTGTCCACGCCTAACCTAATCACGCTGGACAATGAAGAGGCGCGGATCGTGGTCGGCCAAAACGTACCGGTGGTGACCGGTTCGTACGCGACGCCGACCGCCAATACGACGACGTCGGTCAGCGCGTTCAACACGTTCGATCGCCAGGACGTGGGGATCACGCTGCATATCAAGCCGCAGATCAGCGAGGGCGGTGTGCTGAAGCTGCAAATCTACCAGGAGGATTCCGCCGTGCAGCAAGGCACGCAGTCCAACCCTGGTGGGGTGTCGATCACCAAGCGCTCGATCCAGTCCACCGTGCTCGCGGACGACGGCGAGATTATCGTGCTCGGCGGCCTGATCCAGGACAACTACATGAACGGCAATTCGAAGGTGCCGTGGCTGGGCAATATCCCCGTGCTCGGCAGCCTGTTCCGTAGCGAACAGAAGGCGCGCACGAAATCGAACCTGATGGTGTTCCTGCGTCCGGTGATCGTACGCGACCAGAGCACCAGTAGCCAATTGGCGCTGGACCGCTACGAGTACTTGCGTGCTGAGCAGGCTGCATACCAATCGGATAACCGGATCATCAAGGACCGCGAAACGCCGTTGCTGCCGCCCGCGCCGCTGGGGCCGAACGAGGGAGGCGGGCCCGCAGCGAACAACGTGTTCGACCTGCGCTCGACATATGGCCGCGGCGGACCGTACCATGGCAATGGAGTTGATGCGCGCGACAATGGCGCGGCAGCGGCGAGCGCACCGCCCTCTGTTGATACTGCACCGGGTGCACCCGGTGCAACCAACGCGTCCGTCGACGATGCTGCTGCACCGGTGGGCGCGTTGCCGGCGCCCGCGTCGCCGGTCGATTCTACGGTGACGCCCGAACAGCGTCCGTGACGCCCGCCCTTTCTGTAACGACAGGTCCGTTGATGCGTACCGTGACTGCTTCGAACGAAACCGTTGTCGGCCGCGAGCCGCCGTCGCCATTGGCCGCGCGGCTGCTGCCTTACGCGTTCTCGCGCAGCGGCCAGATCCTGATCGCGCACCAGCACGCCAGCGGACTGGATGTCTGGATCAGCGAGCGCACCAGTGCCGCGGCGCTGGCTGAGGTGGCGCGCAACTTCGGCGCGCTGACGCTGACCCGCTTGCCGTCAGATGAATTGACGCAGGCGATCAACAGCGCGTACGCGCGGCAGGATGGCAGCGCTGCGCAAGTGGTCGGCGAGGTCGAGGGCGAAGTCGACTTGTCCAGGCTGATGCAGGACATTCCGGAGGTCGAGGATCTGCTCGAGTCCGAGGACGACGCGCCGATTATTCGGATGATCAATGCGCTGCTCACACAAGCTGCGCGCGAAGGCGCGTCGGATATCCACATCGAGCCGTTTGAGCACACGTCGGTCGTGCGTTTTCGCGTGGACGGCACGTTGCGCGACGTGGTGCGGCCAAAAAAGGCGCTGCATGGCGCGCTGATCTCGCGCATCAAGATCATGGCGCAACTGGACATCGCCGAAAAGCGCTTGCCGCAGGACGGGCGCATCACGTTGCGCGTCGGCGGGCGTCCGGTTGATGTTCGGGTATCGACGCTGCCCACTGGTCACGGTGAACGCGCGGTGCTGCGGCTGCTCGAGAAGGATGCGCAGCGACTGAACCTAGAGCGGCTGGGAATGGGCCCCGATACGCTTGCGCAATTCGACAAGCTGATTGGACGCCCGCACGGCATCGTGCTGGTGACCGGCCCGACTGGCTCGGGCAAGACCACGACGTTGTATGCGGCGCTGTCGCGGCTGGAGACCGAGACGTCGAACATCATGACGGTCGAGGATCCGATTGAGTACGACTTGTCCGGCATTGGGCAGACGCAGGTCAATGATCGCATCGGGATGAATTTTGCTCGCGCGCTGCGCTCAATCCTGCGGCAGGATCCGGACATCATCATGATTGGAGAAATCCGCGACCTGGAAACGGCGCAGATCGCGGTGCAGGCGTCGCTGACCGGGCACTTGGTGCTGGCCACGTTGCACACCAACGATGCGGCATCCGCGGTGACGCGGCTTACCGACATGGGCGTGGAGCCCTATCTGCTCGCGTCGAGCTTGCTGGGCGTGCTTGCGCAACGTCTGGTGCGCCAGTTGTGTCCGGTATGTAAGCGGCAGAGCGTTGATGATGGCCGCGTGCAGTGGCATCCGGTCGGTTGCGACCAATGTGGCCACTCAGGTTATACCGGCCGCCGTGGTGTCTATGAACTGTTGGTGATTGATGACGCGATCCGCACGCTGATTCACCGCAATGCATCGGATGCCGAACTGCTCCAGCGCGCACGCGCGGGCGGCATGCGTACATTGCGCGAGGATGCGCAGCGCTGGCTCGACACCGGCGTGACCTCGCTCGAGGAAGTGCTGCGCGTGACCGGCGGGGAATAACACGGACCGCTTATGCCCGCTTTCCGATTCGAGGCGATTGACGCCACAGGCAAGTCGCAACGCGGCGTCGTCGAGGCCGACAGCGCGCGCGCCGCGCGTGCGCAGCTGCGCACGCAAGGGTTGACGCCGCTACTGGTTGAGGCCGCTGGCAGCCGCGCGCGTGGCGAGCGCAGCCAGCGGCTGGTATTCGGTCGCAAGCTGTCGCAGCGTGAGCAGGCACTTTTTACGCGCCAGCTGGCTAGCTTGTTGATCGCCGGGCTGCCGTTGGACGAAGCGCTCGGTGTGCTGACGGACCAGGCCGAGCGCGAGTACATCCGCGAGTTGATTGCTGCCATCCGTGCCGAAGTGCTCGGCGGTCAGTCACTGGCCGGCGCGCTGGCGCAGCATCCGCGCGATTTCCCAGAGATCTATCGCGCACTGGTGTCGGCCGGCGAGCATACCGGCAAGCTTGGGCTCGTGCTGTCCCGGCTGGCTGACTATATCGAGCAGCGCAACGCGCTGCGCTCGAAGATCCAACTCGCCTTCACGTACCCTGCCATTGTCACGCTGGTGGCGTTCAGCATTGTGACGTTCCTGCTCAGCTACGTGGTGCCGCAGGTGGTCAGCGTGTTCGCGAGCACGAAACAGCAATTGCCACTGCTAACGGTGATGATGATGTCGCTGTCGTCGTTCGTGCGGCACGGCTGGTGGGCGATTCTGTTGACCGTGGTGGTCACGATCTGGCTCGTGCGTCGCATCCTGCAGCAAAGCGGGCCGCGCCTGGCGTTTGATCGCTGGCTGCTCGGCGCGCCGCTCGCCGGCAAGCTGGTGCGCGGCTATAACACGGTGCGCTTCGCGTCGACGCTCGGGATCCTGACCGCCGCCGGCGTGCCGATTCTGCGCGCGCTTCAGGCCGCCGGGGAAACATTGAACAATCGTGCCATGCGTTCGCTGGTGGATGAGGCGATCGTACGCGTGCGCGAGGGGACCTCGCTGTCACGCGCGTTGGGTAACACGCGTACCTTTCCGCCAGTGTTAGTGCATCTCATTCGCTCCGGCGAAGCGACGGGCGACGTGACGTCGATGCTCGACCGTGCATCGGAAGGCGAGGCGCTGGAACTGGAGCGACGCACGATGTTCCTGACCAGCTTGCTGGAACCGCTGTTGATCCTCGCGATGGGCGGGGTGGTGCTGATGATCGTGCTGGCGGTGATGCTGCCGATCATCGAGTTGAACAGCATGGTGGGCTGAGCGCCGCGACGCGGCGGGGGTCGCCACGCCGTGGTTCATTGCCTGTGGTTCAGCGCACGTAGATCGTTGGTTGGCCTTGTGCGTTGGGGGGCAGGAAGATTTCTGAGCGCCCGCCATTGCGTTCGACGACGATCGAGCGCTGCCGCACGGCGACGAGCTTCACACCCCGCGCAATCGGGCTGTTTAGCGATATCGCGCGGGCCGGGTCAGCGCCGTACGACACGATCGCGGCCGCGCCGTCGGCCAGCGCGAGGATGCCGGACAGGTGGATGTTGGCCGCACGCGTGTCGCCGGCGTGCGAGCCGAACAGGGTCTGCGCCGCGTCGATGGTGACCGGCAGACGGCCCGGCGCGGCGGCTGGAAGCGGTGCGGTGTCGCGGGAGCCGAGCGTGACGACCCAGTAAGTGACGGTCGCGCACAGCACGGCGAACAAGGCGAGCGATGCAAGCCGCACCGCAAGGCGTTGAGTCAGAAAGTTCATGGCAGATATTGTACGAGCTTATATGACATTGAGAAGAGTGCATGGCGTTAGATCACAGCAGACGGCATGGCGAGCGCGTGCGTCATGGCGCCACGGGGGAGCGCAAAACGGCGGCCGTACGGACCGGTCGCCCGGACAGCGGCTTAAAATGGCTGCGGCACGAGGCTGGTCGATGAGCGTCGATGCACTGGCGCATCACGACGGCTTTTTTCAGTTAATTCGAGTAACGAGGTAGGAATGCAATACGCAAGACCAACGATTCGCCGCCAGGCCGGCACGTCGACGCGCCGCCAGCGTGGTTTTACGCTGATTGAAATTATGGTCGTGATCGCGATCCTTGGGATCCTGGCCGCCCTGGTAGTGCCCAAGATTATGAGTCGTCCCGATCAGGCACGCCGCGTGGCGGCGAGCCAGGACATCCATACGATTATGGATGCGCTCAAGCTGTACCGGCTCGACAACGGCCGGTATCCGACACAGGAGCAAGGTTTGCGTGCGTTGATCCAGAAGCCGTCGACGGATCCGGTGCCAAACAATTGGAAGGAAGGGGGCTACCTCGAGAAGTTGCCGAATGATCCCTGGGGTAACCCTTACCAGTACCTGAACCCGGGCGTGCACGGCGAAATCGACGTGTTCAGCTATGGCGCCGATGGTAAGCCAGGTGGCGAGGGCAACGACGCCGACATCGGCTCGTGGCAGTAGTGCGCGAGCCAGCGCGCAGCCCATGGCTCGTGTGATGGGCGTGGCGATGATCGCCCGTGGCGCCGCGGCGCGCGGCGCTGGCTGTGTGCAGCCGTGCCGAGGCGCGCGCGGGGCGGCCGGCTTCACGCTGCTGGAAATGCTGGTGGTGCTGGTGATCGCGGGCATCCTGGTATCGATGGCGACGCTGACGATGACGCGCAATCCGCGCACGGATCTGAACGAGCAGGCGCAGCGTCTGGCGTTGCTGTTCGAGTCGGCCGGCGACGAGGCGCAGGTGCGTTCCCAGCCGATCGCCTGGGTGCCGGTAGCAGGCGGCTATCGCTTCGAGGTGCGTACCGCGGATGGCTGGCGTGCACTGCGTGACGATCTGCTTGCGCCGCGTCGCTGGGCCACGGAAGTGACTGGGGTGGCGATACGTTATCCAGGATCGGACGAGACGGCCAGCCGGATCGTGTTCGGGCTGGAGAGCATCGAC
The DNA here is from genome assembly GCF_900156195.1 of Burkholderia sp. b14. Classification (NCBI taxonomy): domain Bacteria; kingdom Pseudomonadati; phylum Pseudomonadota; class Betaproteobacteria; order Burkholderiales; family Burkholderiaceae; genus Burkholderia; species Burkholderia sp. b14. The sequence goes on along the minus strand of NZ_FTPJ01000003.1, from coordinate 1,782,231 downwards.
ACGCCGGTGCAGGTCACGCTTTATTCGGCGATCGGTCAGGTCAGCATCGCCGGCAATGGCAATGGCCGCTTCGAGGTGCATTGAGATGAGGCGCGGCACACGTGGTTTCACGATGATCGAGGTGCTGGTTGCGTTGGCGATCATCGCGATCGCGCTTGCTGCATCGTTGCGTGCGGTCGGCGTGCTGGCCGTTAATAGCAGCGAGTTGAACAAGCGCATGTATGCGGGTTGGAGTGCAGACAACGAACTAGCCAGGCTGCATTTGACGAAGGCGTGGCCCAATATCGGCTCGCGCACGTTTGACTGTTCGCAGGGCAATCTCGCATTGAGTTGTACGGAGCGAGTATCGGCCACCCCGAATCCGATCTTCCGGCGCGTTGAGGTGTTTGTCGCCACCCCGGGGCAGCCGGGCTACCTGGTGCAAATGGTTACGGTCATCGCCAATGAAACCAGCCGCTCGCTCTGACCAGCAGCGTGGCTTCACGCTGATCGAACTGCTGGTCGCGATTGCGATCCTGGCGGTGATCGCCGTGCTGTCGTGGCGCGGGTTGGATTCGATCACGCGCAGTCGCGAGGCGATCAGCCGCTCAATGGAGGACGAGCGCGTCCTGGCGCAGCTGTTCGATCAGATGCGCGCGGACGCTCGACAGGCGGCCACCGATGACCAGGCGGGCACCGCGGCGGTGGCGATCGGTAATGGCGAGCTGCGCATCGTGCGTCTGCTGTTCGCCCAGGACAGTGCGCCGCGGTTGCAAGTGGTGCGTTACCGGCTCGACAATGGGCGGATCATCCGTCTCGCGTCGCCGCCGATCGCCACGCGGGGACAATTGCGCAGTGCGCTGCGTGGCGGCTTGGATGGCTGGAGCGAGGTGTCGCTGATCGGCGGTGTTAGCGCGATGCGCATGCGTCTGTTTGTGCCGCAAGTCGGTTGGACCCGTTCCATGGCCGATGTTGACGCGACCATCGCGAAGAGCATGAACAACCTCAGGGTACCCGGCTTGAACGCCGCGCCGCTGCTGCGCGCGGCCACAGGGCTGGAGGTGACGCTGCGCGCGCCGCAGGTCAGCGCGCCGCTCACGCGCGTCCTGTTGATCGGGGAATGATGATGTGCGCCCATCGCCGTCCAGATCTTCTGCGTTGCGCTCGGCCGCCACGGCGCACGCGCGCCGAGCGCGGCGCCGCGATCGTCACGGCGCTATTCGTGGTCGCGCTTGCGGCCATGCTGGTCTCCGCAATGCTGTGGCGGCAGCAGGTGCAGATCCGGCGGATCGAGAACCAGCGGTTGCTGGCACAGGCGCGCTGGATTTCGCGCGGTGCGACCGATTGGACGCGGCTGATCCTGCGCAGTGAGGGCGATACCACGCCGAGTTTCACATACCTGGGTGGTATCTGGGGCGTGCCCATCGCACGCACGCGCCTGTCCGACTTTCTCGGCCAGATCGGCGAGGTACGTGCCGAGGAAGGGGCCGCAACGTACCTGTCCGGTTCGATCGAGGATGCGCAGGCGCGCTTTAACTTGCGCAACCTGGTCACCATTCCACGCCCTGGTGTCATCGCGGTCGACTCGAACCAACTGCTGGCGTTCCAGCGACTGCTGTCGTCGCTGGGATTGGATGGACAATTGGCCGGCCGTGTCGCCAGTGCGGTGCGCGACAGCCTGGCGGGCTCCGCGACGCGCTTTCAGACGAATGCACAGGCGTCGCTTGGCGCGAGTGGCGCGTCCGTTCAGCAGGCAGCGGCCGGCTCAGCGATCAGCGGCGAGTTGACCGACAAGCCGGGACTCGAAGGCGGTGACGATGCGGCCGCGCGTCGGCCGATCCAGATGGTTGATGCAACCGCGCTGCTGGATGTGGCCGGTTTTACGCCGGAGATGGTCGCGCGCCTTAAGCCGTTTGTGATCGTGCTGCCAACCAGCACGGTGCTCAATATGAATACCGCCAACGCCGAAGTGATCGCCGCCACTATACCGGGTATGTCAATCGGTGCGGCGCAAGCGCTGGTGGCGCGCCGCAGCACGGTGTTCTTTCGCAATACGGGCGACGTGCAGCTCGCGCTACAGGCGGCTGGCATCCCCGCGGTGGGGAGGGACCTAAACACAATCGGCGTCGACACGAACTACTTTATCGTGCATGGCAAAGTCCAGCATGAGCGTGCCGAATTGATCCGTACGACTTTGATATACCGCGACGCGTTGACCAAGACCACGCGCGTCGTCAGTGTGAGGGACGAGTGATGCGCCAGCCTCGCGTCGCGCTTCCTTGCCTTGCAATTCAACCCCGTCATCGAACGAGGACTGCTTCTTGACCACGCTGATCGTCCAACTGCCGCCGCGCGACCCGGCGGTGCCGTCGCAAGAATGGCAACTGCCGGATCTGCCGTTTCTGCTGCTCGACAAGCAAGGCCGGACCCAACGCGCCGGCCGCGCGTCGCTGGCGTTGCTGCCACGCGCCACCCGTACCGTGCTGATACTAGCCGCGCGCGACCTGCTGATGCTGGCCGCGACAGTGCCGCCGCTCAAGGGCCCGCGCTTGCGCCAGGCACTACCCAATGTCATCGAGGATCACCTGATCCAGGATGCGCAGACCTGCCACATCGCGCTCGATCCGGCCGGGCCGATCGACGGCAAGCGCGTGGTCGCCGCGATTGACCGCAGCTGGTTCCGCTTTATCTGTGATGCGTTTCGCAGCGCTGGCCATACATCGCTGCGTGCGGTGCCGGTCACGCGATGCCTGCCGCAACCGGGCGCCGTGCAGCACGCACTGGACGAGGTTGACTCGCAGGCTGCCGCCGGCGCGGCACGGCCCCGGGTCGCGGCTGACGGCGGCGGCGCGGGCCTGTCTAATGCTGAGGTGGGTGATGAGGCCGGCGTTCCTGCGCATTTGCCGATCGTCGCCGCGATCCTCGGTGATGTCGTGCGCACGAAGCCGGCCACGCTGCTCGGCGAACCGGGTGAGCTGGTTGGCGCATTTGGGCCGCATTGGGAGCTGGCGCTGGCGCGCGGTGCGCTTGGCGAAGGCTTTGCGGTGCCGGTCGATGCGCTGGAGCCGACGCTTGCTGCCCTGGCCGCCGATGTGCCGGTTACCCTTTATCGGCTCACCGGGGTGCCGGGCAGCGAGCTGCACGCCAGCCTTGATGGCAATGACGCGGCGGCGCCGGCCACGCATATTGAGGCCTTGCCGCTGACGTTCGAAACGCTGGCACACAACGCGCTGGCGCAGGACTTCGATCTATGCCAGTTCGAGTTCGCGCCGCAATTGTGGAACCTGTCCGGCGCCACGCTCGCGCGCTGGCGCTTGCCCATCGCGCTTGCGCTCGCGTCGATCGTCGCCGTGGTGATTGGCGTGAACGTGCAATGGCTGATGTTGGCGCGGCAGCGTGATGCAATCAATACACAAATGACCGAGTTGTTGCTCAGCGCCTTTCCGAAAACCACGGTCGTGCTCGATCCGGCCGATCAGATGACGCGGCAACTGGACCAGTTGCGGCTGGCTGTCGGCGAGCCGGCGCCAGACGATTTTCTGTCGCTGGCCGATGCGCTTGCCCGCTCGCTGGGGCCAGTGCCGTCCAATACGATCGCGCAGCTGGACTATCGCAACCGTGCGCTGGAGGTGACGTTCAAGCCGTCGGTCGCCGTCGATAACGGACTGACGCAACGCCTGGCCCGCCATGGCGTAGCCGGCGAGGTAGATACCAGCACCGGCAAATGGACGATCAGGAGTGCACGATGAAAGGGAAAAGCGCCGTAGCGACGGCTCTGAGCGATTTTTGGGGCGAGCGGACGCCGCGCGAGAAGAAGTTGATCACGATTGGCGGCGCCGTGCTGGCACTGGTCGTGCTGTATTCGGTGGCGTTGGGCCCCGCACTGAGTGGCCGCGCAAAGCTGCGCGCTGACTTGCCCGCGATGCAGCGTTGCCTGGCGCAGATGACGGCCGACGCGAATGAGGCCCGCTCACTCGCCGTACAGGCGCAGGGCCGTGCGCCTACCGGCAATGCGCTTAAGGAGGCGTTGGCCGCGTCGCTCGCGCAACGCGGGCTAGCGGCGACGCAGTTGAACGTGGCCGGTCCCAACGTCCAGCTTCAATTGAAGAACGGGCAGTTCGGCAGTTGGGTTGCGTGGCTGGACGATGTGCGCCGGCAGTTCAAGGTTAAGGTTTCGCAGGCGCATGTCAGTGCATTGAAGGATGACGGCCAGGTGGACGTCACCGCGACGCTGCAGCCGGCTAATACAAAATGATCCGACGAGACCCACGATGAATTTTTTCTGGCACCGGATCGCGCGCGCGTTGCCTTGGATCGTCGCGGGCGGCGTGGCGGTGCTCATTACGCTGTTATGCATCGCGCCCGCCGCGTGGATCACGCCGCAGTTCGGGCGGGCTACCGGCGGACGGGTGAACTTGGTGGATCCGGCCGGCTCGCTGTGGCACGGGTCAGCCACGCTGCTGCTGGCGCCCGGCAACGATCGCGCCAATTCAACGCTGCTGCCTGGCCGGGTCGAATGGCACACTGCCTTTTGGCCGCTGTTCGGCGGCCGCTTGCACATGACGCTGCAGCATACCGAAGCCATGCACCAGCCGGTCACGCTGGACGCGTCGCGCAGCCAGGCCGTGCTCGGTGCTGGTTCACTGGCGTTGCCCGCCACGTTGCTCGAAGGGCTGGGCGCACCGTTCAATACGCTGGATTTGCAAGGTGACGTGCGGTTGTCCTGGACCGACATGCGCGTGCTGAACCAGCAGGCGTATGGACAGCTCACCGTGCGGCTGACCGACATGGCCTCGCGCATATCGCCGGTCCGGCCACTTGGCAGCTATCGTGCCACGTTGCTTGCGCAAGGCCCGGCGGCGGCGCTGCAACTGGCGACGCTGAGCGGCCCGCTGCAACTGGACGGCGCCGGGCAGTGGCAGCAAGGGCGCTTCTCGTTCAATGGCACCGCCCGTTCGACGAGCGAGGCCCGCGGCAGTCTGGCCGGGTTGTTAAACCTGCTGGGTCGCCGCATCGATGACGCAACATACGCGATCACCTTTGCGCGCTGAAACCTAGGCAGGTAGGTCAATGCAGCGAGAAAACATAGCCTAGGCTACCTTGAAGAAAAGATTGCATAGGCAATAAAATGGCGCTGCTGGTTTTTCGTTTTCGCCATCGAGGCCCTGTGTTGATCAGTCCGGCCGCGAGGTAGCGGCTTTGCAAGGGTCGTTTTGCCATGAAGTTCATCAACGCGCCGGCGTATTGGGCGGTTTATGCTTCGCATTGCGCGGCAGGCTGTTCAACGGGCCGAGCGCCGCGTCCGGTTATAGGAATTTCAATGCATTTGGACTTTTGCGATTTTCCGGCGGCGCAACGCGATACCGCCGCGCCTGACCGTACCTTCATTTTACGCTATGCGCTGGCGTTCGCACTATTGCTTAGCGGCTGCGCGGTGGGTCCCAACTACACGCGTCCGGGCGTCGTAGTACCGTCGAGTTTCAAGGAGGCCGCGCCCGGCTGGAAAGTGGCGCAACCAGCCGATCAGCAGGACCGTGGCAATTGGTGGGCCGTTTATCGCGATACGCAATTGGACGCGTTGATGGACCGGCTCAACGCCGCAAACCAGACCGTCGCGCAGTTCGCTGCGGCGTACCGGCAGGCGCGCGCGCTGACTGCCGAGGCGCGCGCAAGCTGGTTCCCGACCCTCAGCGGGTCGGCCTCCGGCAGCCGTGTCGGATCGGGCAGCGCGTCGCGCGGCACGACGACAAGCGGGGTGGCGACCGGCGGCTCGCGCGTATCGAACCACTTCAGTATGTCGCTGGACGCATCATGGGAGGCGGACTTGTGGGGTGGAATTGCCCGCGCAGTGGCGTTACAGAAGGCTGGGCAGCAGGCGGCTGCAGCCAATCTTGCCAATGCGCGACTGTCCGCGCAGGCGACATTGGCGCAGAATTATTACCTGCTGCGCACGTTGGACGCCCAACAAAAGATATTCGACGAGACCGTGGCCGCGTATCAGCGCACGCTCGAGTTGACCCAAAACCAATACAGGCAAGGTATCGTGCCGCGCTCGGACGTGATTCAGGCGCAAACACAATTGCAGTCGGCGCAATCCGCCGCGCTTGGCAACGGTATCGCCCGGGCACACTATGAGCATGCGATCGCCGTGCTGGTCGGCGAGCCCGCCTCGACATTCTCGCTGCCACCCACACCGCTTGACGTGACCCCGCCGGCGATCCCGGTATCGTTGCCCAGCGCGCTGCTCGAGCGCCGCCCGGATGTCGCCTCCGCCGAGCGCAAGGCTGCCGCGGCTAACGAGCAGATCGGCGTGGCGATGGCCGCGTTCTTCCCCTCGCTGACGTTGTCGGCACAAGGAGGATTCTCCAGTTCGGTGCTGGCGCAGTTGCTGCGGGCGCCGTCGCGGTTCTGGTCACTTGGCCCGGAGCTGGCCGCGACGATCTTCGATGCAGGCTTGCGCAGCGCAAAAGTCGACGCGGCACGTGCTGCCTACGACGAGCAAGTCGCGGTGTACCGGCAGACCGTGCTGGCGGCGCTCCAAGATGTCGAGGACAACCTGAGTTCTTTGCGGATCCTGGAGCAGCAGATCATGCTGCAGCAAGCCAGCGTCGATTCGGCTCAGCAGGCGCTGGACATCGTACTCAACCAATACAAGGCCGGTACCGCCGCGTACCTGTCGGTGCTCACCGCACAGGCGAGCCTGCTATCCGCGCGGCAGACATTGCAGTCGCTGGCTGGTCAACGCATGACTGCGTCGGTCGGACTGATCAAGGCACTCGGCGGTGGCTGGGACGTTGCGCGACTGGATATCGAAACCGGCTCGGTGGCGGCGCCGACCGCTGCTTCCGAGATCTGCGGCAGCTGATGCCGCGGCACGGCTCGACTGCAGGTAGGCGTCGCCGGCGGGCACGGCACGTGCGTCGCGCGCTGCCGGCGTGGCCCCGGTGTCCGGGGCCGGCACGGTTCAGCGGCTGCCGAAATACGGCGACCAGGGGCCGGATGGAGGGGCATGGCGGCGCGGCGCGCGCACCAGATGAAGGCGGGGCCTTTGGCGCGGATGGCGCAGCGCTCGCGCCGGCGCAACGCGCACCGAGCGGCCCAGCGAGGCACGCCAGATGCTGTGTAGACGCAGATGGACGAGCGAGTGCGCCCACGCGCGTACGCTGCTGCTGCTCCAGCGCTGCGCGATAGTGTGCGACAAATGCGCGGCCAGCGCGCGTGTGCGCGCGACATGATGGCGCAGTGAACGCGCGGCGCGCCGTTGTGCGATACGCGTGATGTGAGCGGCACGCCAGACGGTGGCGGACATGCGTTTAGACAAACGGGCTGACATGATCATTGACTCGATATTGAAAGCGCCGAAGCGCCATTTTGCAGCGGTAACGGACTCAGCTTACACCCGAAATAGCTTACCCAACAGTGGCACGGACCACGCCGCCGCGTGTGGGTTCAAGGGTAAAAACATAGGTTGGAAGCGTGCCACGCGTACTGCACGTAAAATCGTTGGAATCGAAGTCATTGAACCGGATATGCGATGGCGGAGCATTTCTCAAAGAGAGGGCAGGTCGAGTTGCTGAGGCAGCACGGTTTTGTCGTCGTGCACGGATTGTTGCCGGCCGAGCGTTGCGAAGCGATCAAGCAGGCGGCGCGAGCCGAGCTTACGCAGCCGCAGGGACCGGTGGAATTTGAGGCGGATCTGCGCTATCCCGGCGCACCGCAATCGCACGCCGCGCCCGGCGGCAATACGGTACGCCGTTTGCTGGACGCCTACGCGCGCGATGCATTGTATCGACAGTGGGCCACGTCAACGGCAATCCGCAACTGGATGGAATTGTATTTTGGCGAGCACGTGTCGCTTTCGCGCGCGCATCATAATTGCATGATGACCAAGCACCCAACATACGGCAGTCTGACGGGCTGGCACCGCGACGTCCGGTATTGGGCATTCGAGCGCGAGGATCTGGTATCGGTGTGGCTCGCGCTCGGTACGGAGACCGTGGAAAACGGCGCGCTGTGGTTCGTGCCAGGATCACACGCGGTAGATTTTGCCCCGGAGCGTTTTGACGAGGCGAAGTTCTTTCGCGCGGACGTGCCCGAGAATGCAGCGTTGATCAGCACGGCGGTTTCCCCGGTGCTAAATCCGGGCGACGTAGTGTTCTTTCACTGCAACACATTGCATTCGGCGGGCAAGAACCTGACTGACGACGTCAAGTTCTCGCTGGTCTTCACCTACCATGGCGTCAGTAATGCACCGGTGCCGGGCACGCGCTCGGCGGCCAAGCCGGAAGTGCCGCTGTGAGCGCTGACGGGCGGTGAGCACGCGTGGCATCCGGACCGGGTGCACCGCCGCGTGCTCACGCACCAGTCCTGCGTACTTTAGCGTCGCGAGCTGAGCGCGAGCCCGACGATGCCGGCAACCAATGCCACCGCGCCGGCGGCGAGCAGCGTGATGGTGCGCTCGGTCGGCGTGCCGGTGAACAGGCGTGACACGTCATTGCTGAATGAGTGCAGTGATGTGCCGCCGAAATACAGCAGCACGATACCGCCGACAATCAGCGCGATCGATACAGCGTTACCCATGAAAGTGTCCTCCGTTGTTGTGCGATGCGCGTCGAGCGTGACCCGATTATCGCCGACGCACCGTGCGCCGCGGCGCACTGGATTGTTTGATTGCGTATAGCCCTAGGGCTTTTCGCATAAGTGGCCAGGCTGCCGTACAACGCTATTCGTCCGGCACTGCAGTGCCGGACGTGCGGCCGCCGCGGTCTCATGCTATCGGCCTGTCGAGCGGGCTGTGGCATCACTTTGGCGATATTCCGCCCAACTGCGCGTCGATACGCGGCAACACGCACGCCAGCGTGATACCGCGCGCCGCCATGAACAGCAGCAGTGACGCCCATAGCCCATCGTTGCCGAACGGGCCGGGCAGCGTCACCGTCCCCAGTATGAACACGGCGAGCGATATTGCCATGGCCCACATAAGGTCCCGCGTGCGCGTCGCGCCAATGAACACGCCATCGAATAGAAAGCCCCAGACGGAGATCACCGGCAGCGCCACGGCCCACGGCAGAAAGCGTACGGCCGTATCGCGGACCGCATGCTGATCGGTCAGGCAGCCGATGATCCATGTGCCGCCGCTCGCGTAGACCAGCGAAAAAACCAGTGCGCCGAGCCCGCCCCACACCATCGTGGTCCGCACAGCCTGACGGAAGGCATCGCGTTGGCGCGCGCCGATGGCGGCCCCAACCAGCGTCTCGGCGGCATGGGCGAATCCGTCGAGCGCATAGGCCATGAAGGTCTGGAAGTTCAGCAACAGTGCGTTGGCTGCCAGCACCAGGTCGCCCTGTGCCGCGCCGGCGTGCGCGAACCAGCCGAAACATGTCAGCAGGCACAGCGTACGCACGAAGAGGTCGCGATTGAGCGCAACCAATCGCCGCAGCGCGCCGGTATCCACAAGCGTAGTCCAGCGCAATGGCGGCAGCGCGCGTGGCCGCTGTCGCCACAGCAGCCACGCGCCCAGCGCGAAGCCGCACGCGTCGGCCGTCGCGGTAGCCGCACCGATACCGGTGATGCTCCAGTTGAAGACATAGACGTACAGCAGTACCGCCGCCACATTGACGGCATTGATCAACAGTTGAATGAACAACGCGACGCGCACACGCTGGCAGCCCAGCAGGAAACCCAGTATCACGTAGTTGCACAGTGCCAGTGGGGCGGCCCAGATCCGTGCGTGGCAATAGTCGCTCGCATACTGCTGCAGTGCGTTGCTGCCGCCGATGAGGCGCAACGCGGCACTGATCAATGGCGTGCGCGACGCGAGCACGACTAGGCCAATTATGGTCGCCAGTGCCAATGCGCGCAGCAGCGTCGCGCGCAACGCGACGGTGTCGCGTGCGCCGAATGCCTGCGCCGTGAGCCCGGTGGTGCCCATGCGAAGGAAGCCGAAGCCCCAGAAAACGAAATTGAAGAACAGGCCTGCAGCGGCGACCGCCCCCAGATACGCTGGGTCCGATAGGTGGCCCGCGACGGCCGTGTCCACCGCGCCAAGGATCGGCTGGGTTAGGTTTGCCAGAATGATCGGTATCGCCAGCGCGAGTACACGGCGATGCCACCGAGCAGCACTGATCGGTGTATTGGACAGGGACGCGGACAGCGGTTGGCACGGCGGCAAGCGGTCGTTGGATTCGTTCGTGGACAGCGCCATGTTGGGCAAGGCCGTCATCATGACGGAGAAGGGCTTGGAACGACGGATTCGCGTCCTGCGCGTGACAGCGACATAAAAAAAACCCGCTCATCAAGCGGGCTGAATCCATATCAGGAGGAGACATGGAGGAGACGGTTCTCACTATACTGATTCGGGTGCTGCAATGCAACATCTTTGCGTGGAAATTTTAGAGTAAGCATTCTATCGATCGGCGGATGATCCGTTCCTAATAGTGTCGAACCAGCGCTTTGTCCTGCCGAATGACAGCGCAAGATACGTGGCGCCCGGGTACGGCGACATCGATAAAGTGAATCACACGCTATCCATAGTAAAGGTCAGGTCCATTATGAGTGATCGAGCCACCATGCCAGTTTATCCGGCACACCGGGCCGGTTCACCGCGTGCGGTCGCCCCCGCGTCCCTGCCGAAGACGTATCATTCGATCGTCATGACGCACGATACAGCCAGTCCATCCAGCGGCGCGCCGGGCGATTACGCGAGCGATGATGCGCGTTGGAACGCGGTACGCGCGCACGACCCGTGCGCCGATGGGTATTTCTTCTTTGCGGTCCGCACGACCGGCGTGTTCTGTCGGCCGTCGTGCAAGTCACGTCCGCCGCGGCGCGAAAACGTGCGCTTCTTCGCGTCCGCCGACGCGGCCATGGCGGCGGGTTTCCGCGCGTGCAAGCGCTGCCAGCCGCTACGTGTTCCCCGCGAGGTCGAATTGGTCGCGCGGGCCTGTTCGGTGCTAGCCGAACGGATCGACGAGCGCGTCACGCTGGCGCAGCTCGGCGACGCGGTCCACACGAGTCCCTATCATTTACAGCGCGTCTTCAGTCGCATGATGGGTATCTCGCCGCGCCAATATCACGCGAATTTGCGCGCTGAGCGGCTGCGCGAAACGCTGCGTTCGGCCAGCAGCGTGACCGATGCGGCGTTGGACGCCGGCTTCGAATCTGCGTCGCCGCTGCGCAATGCCGCACGAGGGCATCTGGGCATGACCCCGTCGGCGTACCGCAAACATGGCGCCGGCATGACGATCGCCTATGCGATCGCCTCGAGTCGGCTGGGTCCGGTACTAATCGCGGCCACCGGGCGCGGCCTGTGCAAAGTGGCGTTCGGTGACGACGAAGCCTCACTGTTACACGCATTGCACGACGAGTTTCGCAACGCGAAGCGGGTCTGCGATCCTGAACGCCTCGCGCACTACGTCGAGCGTATCGACGCCTACCTGGACGGACGTGCCGATCCGACGAACTTGCCGTTCGATGGGGTGGCGACTGCGTTCCAGCGCCGCGTCTGGGACGCGCTGCGCCGGATTCCGTACGGACAGACGCGCAGCTATACCGAGGTCGCGGCTGAACTTGGCGTGCCGAACGCGGTGCGGGCGGTCGCCGCCGCATGTGCCGCGAATCCGGTGGCATTGGTCATTCCTTGTCATCGCGTGGTCCAGAAAAGCGGTGCGTTGGCCGGCTACCGGTGGGGGCTGCAGCGCAAGGCGGCGTTGCTCGACGCGGAACGGCGCGGTGGCGCGGTCCGCGCTGCAACGCTCGGCGCGGAACCCATCGATGCGTAATGCGTTCACCACGCCGATCGCTTATCGGCCGCTGTACGACTGGCCGACGCCGAAGCTGTCGCCGCGCGCGGCGGTGGGCATCAGACGCTGATCCGGTTCAGCGTATACGCGCGGTAAGCTGCGACGAACTGATCAAAGTGGCCGACTTCGGTGCGCTCGATCTCGGCTTGTTGCTGCAGCGAGCGCGCTGCCAGGGCCGCGTAATGGGCATGCAGCTCGCGCGGCAGCGGTCGGGCACGCATCTGCGCAGCGTGCTGCGCACTGTGCTCGAGCGCGAAGCGTGTGAACGAGCGCCCGGTCGTGCGCATGTCTTCCAATACACGTGCCGAAGGGGTCAGCGAGAAGTCCTCGACCTTCGCGCGTTGCGCGGCCAGTGCGTCGCCATATCGGCTGCCGCCCTCCTGTGCGTCGAGCAACGCCGCGGCCGGCCCAATCCGCTCGAGCAATTCGACGGCCCAGTCCCGCAAGGGCACCGGGCGGCCGCCGCGGGACAATTCAAGTTCCGGACGCCGCCCCTGCGTCACCACACGGGTGAAGTTGTTGCCTGCTTCGGTGCACTCCGCCTCATGGAGCAACGGGCTCGCGTCCAGCGCGCAAAACAACAGATACGCTTCGACAAAACGCGCGGTGGTGGCCGAGATCCCGGTGGCCTCGAACGGATCGATGTCCAGCAGGCGCACCTCAATGTACTGCACGCCGCGCGACGCGAGCGCGTGCAGCGGCCGTTCGCCTGGTTGCGTGACGCGCTTCGGGCGGATCGTCGAGTAGAACTCGTTTTCGATCTGCAGCACGTTGGTGTTGATCTGCAACCACTCGCCGTCGCGCTGGGTGCCAAACTGCTCATACGGCGCATAGGGCTGGCTGACCGCGTTCGCTAAGTTGTGTAGATAACCATCCAGGCTGTTGTAGTCCGCGCGCAGTGCCGCCTGTGCGGATGTGTTCTGGTAGCCCAGGTCGCTCATTCGGAGACTGGTCGCGTACGGCAGGAACAGCGTGTCGGCATCGAACGTATCCAGCGCATGCGCGCGTGCGCGCATGAAGTTGCGTGACAGCGCTGGCGAGGCGCCGAATAGCAACATCAGCAGCCAACTGCTGCGGCGGAAATTGCGAATTAGCGCAAGATAGGCATCCGACTGGTACTGGAGCGGCGAGCCGTCGACTTGTTCGTGCTGTTGCAGCAGGCGCCAAATGTTCTCGTGCAACGAAAAATTGTAGTGAATGCCGGCGATGCACTGCATCGCCTTGCCATAGCGCAGCGCCAGTCCGCGCCGATAAACGTGCTTGAGCCGGCCAATATTCGACGTGCCGTATTGCGCGATCGGGATTTGTTCCTCGGGCGGCAGCACACAGGGCATCGACGCGTTCCACAGTAACTCGTCGCCGATTGATTCGTAGACGTAGCGATGCAGCGTATCGAGCTGCTCCAGCATTACATCGGCGGCGTGCCCGGCCGGCGTGATGATCTCGAGCAACGCTTCGGAATAATCGGTCGTCAGCTGCTCGTGCGTAAGCGCCGAGCCCAATGCGGCCGGATGCGGCGTGGGTGCCAGCGTGCCATCGTGCTGGACCCGCAGGCTCTCCTTCTCGACGCCACGCAGACCTTGCGCTAGCAACGGGCGATGCGCGGGCTGTGCCAACAACGCCAGGCGTTGGGCATACGCATCCGTCGTCGGGAGGGCGGGCGTGTTCTTGAGCATTATTCGGCCAGATAAGGCTAAGCGGGCGTTTAGCGTCGCGGCAGCCGCGCCGCAGCGCGGGCGGACATCACGACGATCAGCTTCATCGTGGCGCGGGTTGCCCCGACAAAAAGCTTGCGGGCGGCCCGCTCGTCGAATGCATCAAAATCTACCTCGGTCAGGATGACACAGGGCGCGGCTTGGCCCTTGAAGCGGTGGATCGATTCGTACAGCACGTCGCCGTCGCGGTACTCGGGATTGCCGAACAGATCGTAACGGCCGGTGAAGCTGCGCAGCCGGTGCGGCCCGAGCTGTTCCAGTGCGGCAAAGCGTGATTTCTCACGGCCGCGGAACGACAGCAGCGCGATATCCTGTTTGCGAAAACCCAGCGACAATGCCTGAGTGATAGCGCGCTTGGTCGGCTCAAGGGGATCGTCGCCATCATAGGTCGACACGGAAACGTCCGAGCCACCGAAGGGACTGCCGCTTTCGACGGTGAACGACGGGCCGATCACCTCACGCAAGTAGTCGAAGATCTCGCGTGGGCTGCGATAGTTGACGCTAGCATTCAACGTGACCCAACCTGGCAACGGGACTGGTTCGCGCATATACAAATTCTGCATCGGGTCTTCCAGCCACCACCATGCGCCGCTCGGCGCCAGTAGCCGTTGCAGCGCGGCGACCCAATGCGCGCGGAAGTCCTGTCCCTCGTCGACGATCAATACGTCAAAGCGCCACGCCTCACCGGGGGGTACGTCGGCAAAGCGTGCGTCGAGCCAACCGAAGACATCCGGTGAGGCAAAGTCCGGCTCTTGCCCGCTGTCGCGCACGACCCAGTCGCACAGCTGGTGGTAGGTCGCGACCTTCACGCCCGGCGGCGCGACGCGCGCGATATGGTCCGCCAGTGGACGGTTGAAGCATACGTACAGCGCGCGCCGGCCCTGTGCGAGCGCGTCCTTCATCACCTGGATCGCCAATTGCGTCTTGCCTGAGCCCGCCGTGCCGGTCACGCGCAGCCTGAACGGCTCGAACGACAGGCGCCGCGCCCATTCGGCTAGGCCGCCGGAGAGCCGCGTGACCAGCGTGTCTGCCTGCCCGACCAGTGCGCTGGCGTCCGGCGTCAGCGCAAGGTGATCGGACAGAAAATGATGCAGCTTGGCAGCACAGTCGAAGGGGGCCTCGTCGGGCGGCAACGCGCGCTGGATGACCGCGGCGAGTTGGTTTTTACGCGTCGCATCGACGATGCGCTCTGGGGCGACGCCAGCAATGCCCGGGTCGCGCACGATATAGTCCGGGCAATACAGCAGCGCCTCGATGCAATAGGTGCCGGCGCCGAACGCCGCGGTGAAGCGTCGATGCAGGCCTTCGATCGTGCGGGCCAACTGGACTGCGACATTGCGTTCCTTTTGCAGATAGACCTTAACTAGGCCCGTAGACGTTTCGCGCAGGAATCCCGACTTCTGCTCGATCACCATCAGGCGCCCCGACGGGCCCACCACGACGAAGTCCGCTTCGCCGAATACTGAGAAGCCCTGGTTCACGCGGGTCCAATGCACGCCGTGATAGACCGTGTAGCCGTCCGGCAGTTGCTCGGCCAGCGTGGTCAACGTCTCGCGCTCGCGGGCGGCGGCGCCTGCTGCGTCCAGGTGTTTCCAGTCGTCGGGAATGATGCGCGCCATGTTCAGCAGTGTCTCGGATAAGGGCTAGCGGGTACGCGGTGCTGTGCAGCATTCATTCTATGCGAGCCGCTGCGTGTCGGTTAGAATACGCCAGTCTTTGGGGAGTAGCCTTTCCTGCGTTGCCGGGTCGCGGATGCGATGCGGCGGCCGGCCCGGTGGCCGCGTCGCGTGAGTCCGATGCCGGTACGCTAGGAAGATCGCGCCAACAGTCTCCGGCTCATGCCGTGGCGCGCTCGGCCCACCCGGGTTTGGCCAGACCATCGACGCCGCGCCTCGTCCCGGTCGGACCGTTGCGCCGCGTCATGGTTCATGTGTCCGACCGTGGAGATATCGTGCAACATCCCCATTCCCCTTACCCGCCTGCCCGTTGGGTCATGCCGCCCGTTGCGACGGGAGCGTGCGCATGACTTGGCTCGTGCTCGAACTCGTGCTGATGCTCGCGGTGATCCTGATCGCCGCCGAATTGTTCACGAACGCGCTAGAACACCTGGGCGAGCGGATGAAACTATCCGAGGGCGTGACCGGCTCATTGTTCGCGGCGGTTGGCACTGCGCTGCCCGAGACGTCGATTCCGCTGATCGCCATTGTGTCGGGACGCGGCGAGCGGCTCAACGAGGAGATTGGCGTGGGCGCGATCCTAGGTGCGCCGCTGATGCTTGCGACGCTGTCCACGTGTCTAATGACCGTTGCGGTATTGCGCCAGCGTGGGCTCTGCGGACGGATACGGCCGGAGACCGGCGGCATCAACCGCGATCTCAACTATTTCCTGTTTGCGTTTGCGTTATCGGCCGCTGCGATGTACGTGCCGCATACGAATGTGCTGGTGCGGGCAGGGTTGAGCACCGCGCTCGTATGCGTGTATCTACGCTACGTGTATGCGACGTTGCACGCCTCGCAAGCGTTGGTAGCTGGCGGACACGGCACCGAGGCGCCACACGTCATGCATCTGTCGCGCTTTGGTGTCCCGACCCGGCTCGTGACGATCGTACTGCAGCTGGGTCTCGCGCTGGCTTTGCTGGTCGGCGGCGCGAAGGGATTCATCCATGGCGTGGACGGAGTCTCCCAGCTGCTGGGCGTGTCGCCGCTGCTGTTGTCGCTGCTGATTATCCCGATCGCCACGGAGTTACCCGAGAAGACCAACAGCATCTTATGGGTGCGTCGCGGCAAGGACACGCTCGCATTTGGAAACCTCACCGGCGCGATGGTGTTCCAAGGCACACTGCTGCCGGCGCTGGGCATTATGCTCACGCCATGGGAGCCGCGCATCGAGGTGCTGACTGGTATCGTGATCACACTGGTCGCGGCAGCGTGGTGCCGCGCGCTGTCGCGCGGTCGCGGCCTGCCGATCTGGGCGCTGCTGTTCAACGGCGTGCTCTATGCAGTCTATCTGGCCGTGACGTTGGCATAATGCTGCGATGCTGTTCGATTGTTCGCCGTTCGATTTCGGAGGTAGGAATGCAGGTTAAGTCTCTGATAGGCGCCACTGTGGCGCTGTTTGCCATGCTGGGCGCTGGCGTGCCCGCCGCCGCGCAGGCCACCACGCAGGCCGCTGGGCTGGCGGGGGTGCAGGTGAGCGGCTGCTGGGTGCGCACGATGCCGGCGACCCTGCCGTCATCCGCCTATTTCACGATAAGAAACAACGCAGACAAGCCGGTTTCGCTGCTGGGCGTCGATGCGCTGGCCTTCGGGATGGTCATGATGCACCAGACGCAGAGCAACGGCAGTACGTCGCGGATGGTCCATGTGGATGCGGTTGACGTGCCGGCCCACGGTACGCTGCAGTTTGCGCCGGGCGGTTATCACGTGATGCTCGAACAGCCCAAGAGCACGCTGAAAGTCGGCACGACGATTCCGTTGACGCTCAATTTCGGCGCTGCCGGCAAGCTGGACGTACAGTGCGAGCTTCGGCCTGCCTCGGCGTCGGCGCATTGAAGTCGCCGCGCCAACCGGTTTGTTGTCGCGGGTGACACGATGAGCGAACCTGAGTGCCCGATGCTGAACTGGACTGAAGGCGGCCAGACCCGCCATGCGCGCTGGCGCTCGCACGCTGGGCTGCCGCCGCCGCGGCGCGTCGTACCGGCCGATGACACGCTCAGTGCCGATCACGCTTATCGCCTGGCATGCGAGGGAACCGCAATCCTGTGGCGGGGCGACTTCAATAACGCGCGGCAGCTGCTGCAGGCCATCGCGCGGCGTGTTGAGCGTCGTCGGGCCAAGGGCGGTGCGACGCCACAGGAAATGTTCAACCTGCACCGGCTGGCGCAATCGCAACGGGCCCGCACGCTGGCGATGCTGCTGGTGCCGCTCGATGGGCATTACCGGATACCGCTGCGTCGTGCCCCGGACCTGAGTGAGGCGTGCGCGCACGCATACGGCCCGCCGCCCGGCGGCGATGCGGCAAGCGTCGTTTCGCTGCGTGAGTTGCTGGGGATAGTCGGCGCGTTCGAGTGGTATTGCAAGGGCGTGGTCATCGACGCGCTCGGCGGTGACCGGATCCATCCGCACTATGGCGTGTTTTCGCCCGTACGCGGCGAATACCTGGACCTGATAGCGCAGGCGCCGTTGCCAGAGGGTGCCGATGCGCTTGTTTTCGACATTGGCACCGGTACCGGCGTGATCGCTGCATTGCTGGCCCGGCGCGGCGTGCGGCGCGTGATCGCGACGGACGTTGATTCTCGCGCGCTGGATTGCGCGCGTGAGAATGTCGCCCGGCTGGGGCTGTCCGCGCAAGTGGAGGTCGTGCAGGCAGATCTTTTTCCGTTATCACGTCGCGCGCCGCTGGTGGTCTGCAATCCGCCGTGGGTACCGGCGCGCCCGAGCGCATCGATCGAGCATGCCGTGTTCGATCCGGACAGCCGCATGTTACGAGGATTCCTCGCCGGCCTGCCGGCGCATTTGACACCCGGCGGCGAGGGTTGGCTGATCATGTCGGACTTGGCCGAGCATCTTGGCTTGCGCCCGCGCGAAGCTTTCCTCGCGATGATCGACGCGGCCGGCTTACAGGTGCTCGACCGCGCCGATATCCGGCCGCGTCATCCCAAAGCGTCGGACGTCGCGGATCCGTTGCATGCGGCGCGGGCCCGCGAGGTGACGTCGCTGTGGCGCCTCGCGGTCCGAGGCCGTTGAGCGCGCGCTATGCAGTGCCGCGCAACGTATGCGCGGCGGCCACCATGTTGCGCAGCGCCGGGATGACTTCTGTCCATGCGCGTGTCTTCAACCCGCAGTCCGGATTAACCCACAGGCGTTCGGCTGGGATGCGCTCGGCCGCCTTGCGCATCAACTGGACGATGTGCTCCTGCGTCGGGATGTTCGGTGAATGGATGTCGTACACGCCCGGTCCAATCTCATTCGGATAGTTGAAGTGATCGAACGCATCGAGCAGTTCCATGTCGGAGCGCGATGTTTCGATTGTGATGACGTCTGCGTCCATATCCGCAATCGACGCGATGATGTCGTTGAACTCCGAATAGCACATGTGTGTGTGGATCTGCGTGTCGTCGCGCACGCCGTTGGCCGCAATGCGGAACGCGCCGACCGCCCACTGCAGGTACTCATGCCATTGCGACTTGCGCAGCGGCAAGCCTTCGCGCAAGGCCGCTTCGTCGATCTGAATCACGCGCACGCCCGCGCGCTCCAGATCAAGCACCTCTTCGCGGATTGCCAGCGCAAGCTGCTGACACGACACGGCACGCGGCTGGTCGTCACGCACGAATGACCAGTTCAGGATCGTCACGGGCCCGGTCAACATACCTTTCATCGGCTTGTGAGTCAGCGATTGCGCATATTGGATCCATTCGACCGTCATCGGCTTTGGCCGGCGGATGTCACCGAACATGATCGGCGGTTTCACGCACCGCGAGCCATACGACTGCACCCAGCCGAATTGGCTGAACGCATAGCCTTCGAGCTGCTCGCCGAAATACTCAACCATGTCGTTGCGCTCGGCCTCACCATGCACGAGCACGTCAAGCCCCAGCGCTTCCTGTTCGCGCACGCTGCGCGCGATTTGCTCGCGCATGGCCGCGTGGTAGCTCGCCTCGTCCAGTTCGCCGCGGCGGAAATGGCTGCGCGCCTGGCGGATGTCTTCGGTTTGTGGAAACGAGCCAATTGTCGTGGTCGGATACGGCGGCAGTTGCAACTGCTCGTGTTGTTTGCGCGCGCGCTCCGGGTAGTGGCTGGTGCGGCGTTCCATGTCGGCGTCGATGCGCGCGAGCGCCGCCTTGACGGCCGGGTTATGCACGCGCGCCGATACCTTACGCGCCGCGATGGCGGCCTGATTGTCCCGCAGGTCAGCCTCTACGGCCTGCCTACCGTTGTTCAGTGCCGTAGCAAGCACGTTGAGTTCGTCCAGTTTTTGCAGTGCGAAAGCAAGCCATGAACGTAGCTCGGCATCGAGTTCGCGCTCACTGGCCAGATCCACCGGCACGTGCAGCAGTGAGCACGACGGCGCGAGCCAGAGCCGCTGGCCGAGTTGCCGGTGGATCGGCTCGAGCCAGTCGAGCGTGGCGACGAGATCGGTTTTCCAGATATTGCGGCCGTTGACGACGCCGAGCGACAGCACGCGCTCGGCCGGCAGCTCCGCGATGACGTCGCAGACTTCATCGCGCGCATTGAGCGTGTCCACGTGTAGGCCTTGCACTGGCAATCGGCATGCAAGCGGCAGGTTCTCCTGCAATTGGCCGAAGTAGGTAGCCAATAGCAGCTTAACGCGATCGGTGCGCAGCGTGTCGTAGGCGCGCACGAACGCTTGCTGCCACTGCGGATCGAGCTCGGTGACGAGGATCGGTTCGTCGATCTGCACCCACTCGGCACCGCACGCGGCGAGTTCATCTAGCAATTGCGCATAGACCGGCAGCAGTCTTGGCAATAGCGCAAGTTTGTCCGAGTCGTCCTTGGCTTTGCCGAGCCACAGGTACGTCAGCGGCCCGATGATCACCGGCTTGGCTTTCACGCCAAGGCGACGTGCCTGTTCGAACTCACCGAGCAGGCGCGATGCATCGAGCGAAAAGGTCGTGGACGCGCTCAATTCCGGCACGATGTAGTGATAGTTGGTATCGAACCACTTGGTCATCTCGCCGGCCTGCACGCCGCAGCTGCATGCGCCGTCCGTGGCCGAACGCCCGCGCGCGATCCGGAAGTAGTTGTCCAGCGAATCGCCGTCCAGTTCGCGTACTCGCTCCGGCAGGTTGCCGAGCGTGAAGCTCATGTCGAGCACCTGGTCATAGAACGCGAAATCACCTACCGGCGACCAGTCCAGTTTCGCCTGGTCGGCCCAGTGCTGCTGGCGCAGTTGAGCGCCCGCTGCCTTCAGTTCATTTAGCGAGGACTGTCCCTTCCAGTAAGACTCGAGGGCGAATTTCAATTCCCGCTTCGCGCCGATGCGCGGAAAGCCCAGATTGTGCGTGATGGCCATAATTTGATAGAGGGTGGGTCAAGAGTGCGTCGATCATAGGGGTTGGGATCTATGAAAAAAAGTGGCATTATTTCATCGGCCCATTAGTTATTTTCATATTTCAATATGCTCGAACGTATCCACCTGGCGATCGTGCGCGAGGTTGACCGGCGGGGTTCATTGACCGCTGCCGCCGAGGTATTGTGCTTGACCCAATCGGCGCTGAGCCACACGGTCAAGAAGATGGAGCAGATGCTGGGCACGGCGGTCTGGCGCCGCGAAGGCCGCAATCTGCGGCTGACGCAGGCGGGCGAATACCTGTTATCGGTCGCCAATCGCGTACTGCCGCAGCTGGAGCACGCGCAGGCACGTCTGGTGCAGTACGCGCAGGGTGAGCGTGGCACGCTGCGCATCGGGATGGAATGCCACCCCTGCTACCAATGGTTGCTTAAGGTGGTGTCGCCGTACCTGGCACAATGGCCGGACGTCGATGTGGACGTGAAGCAGAAGTTCCAGTTCGGCGGCATTGGCGCGTTGTTCGTCTATGACATCGACATCTTGGTTACGCCCGATCCGTTGCACCGCTCGGGCCTTCGCTTCGAGCCGGTGTTCGACTACGAGCAGGTGCTGGTGGTCCAGCGCGGACATGCACTGACACGTGGCACGCACGTCGAGCCGGCGCAGTTGGCCGGCGAAGTGCTGATTACCTATCCGGTCGATATCGACCGGCTCGACGTGTATGCGCAATTCCTGGTGCCGGCCGGCGTGCGGCCGAAGCGTCACAAGACGATCGAGACCACCGACATCATGGTGCAAATGGTCGCCAGCGGCCGCGGCGTTGCCGCGCTGCCGCGCTGGCTGGTGCAGGAATATGCGGACAAGATGCCGATCGAGCCGGTGCGGCTGGGACGCGACGGCATCGACAAGCAGATCTTCGTGGGTATGCGCGAGGCGGATGCCGATACCGACTACCTGGCCGCCTTCGTCGCGCTTGCGCGGCATTCAGCCCGCTATGCGGCAGCGTAACGTCACGGCGTGGCGGGACCTTCGATGATGGAGTCGACCAGCCACTCCTGCAACGACACCTCGATTGTGATAAACGAGCGGTTGCCGCCTCGTTGCAAGCGTCCCGCGAACATCCGCCCGTTCGGGTCCGCGACCATGCCGCTGATCGACGACGCACAGCCCGTTGCGGCCATACGCGATATTTCGCCGGACAGGCTCAGGATTTCGACCCCGGGACCCTCGACCGTGATGGCCGCGCTCGTACTACGCTGCGGCAGCAGCAGTGTCGCGCCGAGTAGGCTGCCGACCGCACCGCGTACCAGCGCCCGCTCGACCCCGTGCGCGTCGCACAGGTGTTCCAGCGACGTGATCAGGTCCTCGTTAGGTTTGACGCGCGCGACGACCAGCCGCCCCAGGCGGCCCGATTCGATCATGACGTGGTCTTTCATACGAGCGGTGTCCTTATCGGTTGCAACAGGTCGTAGGTGGTTTCCGGATCATGGGAGACGACCAGTTCCACCTCGTCGAACAGGCATACCCTGACCCGCATCGGCTCATGGCCGACCACGGTCCGCTGCAGGTCCAAATGGCCGCCGTGGTGCCTGCCGCGGGCATCGATCATGCCGCCATGGCAATGCAGCACGCGGCTGCCGTCCTCGCACCGACCAATCGTGATCGTCGCATCCACTAGCGTGACGTCGCCGTCACAGACGATTGGCGGGCCATACACGTACGGTGGGCCAGCGTGCGCGGCACGAATGATGACGTGATATTCGACGTGCGCGCATACGCCGCCGCCACTGATGCGCGCACAGCCGCTGCGCTGCGTGAAGCCATCCAGTGTCCGGTGCAGTGCGGTTGCGAAGTTAGCGCCCGGCGGCAGCGTGATGAGTAGCTCGTGCGTGCTGTGATGAGTCAGCACTTGAGCGATGCGTGGCGATGTCGGAGGCCCCGGATGGACGAATGCTGGGGGATGATGTGCCGGGCGCGGATCGGCCAGTGACGGCCATATCGGCGCCGTGTCGGCAGGGGGCATCGTCGGATGCATGGTATCGACTCTCCTCGGCCTTCTTCGACAGACGTCGATGGTCGTGCGCAAGTTCGATGCCGGCTCGGGGATGGGCCTGGTCCACCGCCTTTTCCGACAGCCCTTTTGCGCCGGGCGCGCGCCCCTGCCGTCCCGCCAATCCCGTGGCCGACCAGCTTGATGATAGTCTGCTAATAGCGGTTTTCGGGCCGAATCTTCAGCGTGAAGCCGCATCGTTTGTAATGTGTGAGGATCGTATCGTAAAGGTACGGCACTGTCTGGCGCGGCGATATCAGAAACGACTCCCGGTGCAGCTCGGTGACATCGACCGTCGAGTGGTGCGCAAGCGGATGCTGCGCGGGCGGCGCTGCGCTACGTATGCGTGTTAATGAAACGAGATTGGCGTGCGTAGCCCGGCCGTGCATGAGGTCGCGGTACTCGGCATGCCCGACTGCGCGCTACACAGGTCCGCGCTTATTCGTGTTCTGGAACGCGCTGCCCAAGTCGGCCTATGGCAAGATCGCAAAGAAAGGCGTGCGGGCCGAGCCCACGGTCGCAAAGAAAGACATGTGGGCCAGGTCCACGAAACGTGGGCGTCCTACCAAGCCTGCTCGTAGATGGCGAGGGCGTCGGCTTCGCGGACTTCACGCGGATTGTTCACGAGCAGACGGGTCTGCAGCATCGCATCAGCGGCCATTCTCGGCAGATCGTGCCGGCCGACGCCGACTTCGCGCAGCGTCCTCGGGATCCCGGTGGCGGCAATCAGCGCGTCGATCCGTGCAATCCATACCGCGGTCCTGGCTTCGTCGCTGCCGCGTGCGTCGGGTGCGACGATCGACGCAAGCTGCGCATACTGCTGTGCGGCTGCGTTCGCGTTGAAGCGCAGCACGTGGGGCAGTACGAGTGCATTGCACAAGCCGTGTGGCACGTGAAACAGGCCGCCGATCGGATACGCGAGCGCGTGCACGGCGGCCACCGGTGCATTGGCGAAAGCCTGCCCGGCCAGCATCGCGCCGAGTAGCATTGCCTCGCGCGCCGCGCGGTCCTGCCCGTTGTCGCACGCCGGCAGCAGGTGGCGGGACAACAGCTCCAGCGCCTGCAGCGCGAGTCTGTCTGACAGCGGGTTCTTCAGGCGTGCCGACGTGTACGCCTCGATCGCATGCACCATGGCATCGATGCCGGTGGCCGCGGTCGTCGCACGCGGCAGGCCAAGCGTGAGTTCCGCGTCCAGAATCGCGACGTCAGCGAACAGCTGTGGCGCGACCACGCCCATCTTGCGCGCCTCGTCGAGCGTGACGATCGACACCGCGGTGACTTCCGAGCCGGTGCCCGCGGTGGTCGGCATTTGCACCAGTGGCACGCGCGTGCCGCGTACGTTGCCTACGCCGTACATCTCGGCCAGCGGTTGCTGCCCGGCCACCAGGATGGCGATCAGTTTGGCCACGTCCATTGACGAGCCGCCGCCGAGTCCGAGCACGATTTCGGCACCGACGGCCGAAGCACGCGCGGCGGCGTGGAGCACCACCTGTTCGGGCGGATCGGCCACCACGTCATCGATGACAGTGACATGCCAGCCCTGCGCGGTGAGGTCCGCCAGCGCGGGCCCGAGCAGTCCGCTGCGATGCAGGAACGCGTCGGTGACCACGCACAGTCGGCTCAGTGTGCCGAAGTGCTCGCGCAGCAATGCGCCGAGCCGGCGTGCCGCGCCGAACTCCACGATCACGGTCGGCACGGTCTGAAAGAGGAAGGGGGTCATTGGCTTGCTCCGTGAACCATGTGGCTTCTGACCTCGCGGCGTTCAAGCATCGGAATGATCTGACCGTAACCGAGCTGCTGAAAATGCGGCGTTTGCCGATGCTCGTCCAGCCCCGTTGCATCAGTATACTGCTCGAGGATCACAAAATGGTCAGGATCGTGCGGCGAGCGGAAGAACTGGTAGTCCAGGTTCTTCGGCTCATCGCGCGTGGCGCGCGCGAGCGCGTCGAGCAGCGTTAGCACGCGCTCACTCTGCCCGGGCTTGGCGAAATAGTGGGCAATGACCTGCAAGTAGGGCGGCTTCACTGTTGATTCCCTCTTCCACGGTTCGTCGCGCGTTCCGCGCGGCGATCCAGGTTCCACAATTGACTGTCGCTGGTGGACACTGCCACCGCGCCGTGCGCCTGCGCCTGGCGCACATCGTGCTCATTGCAGACGAAGCCCGACGCGACGATCGGTGGCAGCGCCGCACGGTTTTGCTCACGCAGGTGCGGCAGCATCGGCGCCGGCATCAGCTGCACCAAATTGGGATCGCTCTGCTCGATCGCCTTGATGCTGCGCGGCCACGTCGAGCGGTCCGTCACGAAAACCTTCTGCATTGTCATCAAACCGGCGCGGTTGGCGCGCTGCACCGTCGCCACGCGCGTGGACACTAAGCTGGTGACGCCAATATCGACGAGATATTCGACGCCGCCCTTGTCCTGCGACAGCCCATCGCAGCTGTCGATATTGACGATCACGGACTTGCCGGCCCGCGTCAGCGTGACCACGACCGCCTGCAGCTTGCGCAGCTCGACGTTGGCCACGATGCCGACTTCGGCCGCGCTGCCGATGAAGCTGTCAAGCTGCTCGGTGCCATACAGCGTTGCAATCACAGGATGTCGGGCCAGACGCGCTCCGAGGGACTTGTCCATATCAAAATATCAGCTTGCCGGCGGGACGATGTCGTCATCCAGGCCGAGCTTACCAGGGTTGAGAATGTTCTTCGGATCCAGCGTACGCTTGAGCGCTTGTAGCACGGGGAACGCGCTGCCCAGCGAGTGGCGCATGTAGGGCGCGCGCAGTAGACCTACACCATGGTGGTGGCTCAGCGTCGCATTGTATTGGATCAGCACGGCATTGGCCGCGTCCCACGCACGGCGGTACCACGCGGCGCGCTGCTCGATGGCCACTTCGCCGCGCAACGAGAAGTACAGGCATGCGCCGTCCACATAGGCATGCGACTGATGCGCGGAGCCCGCCAACGTACCCGGCACCGATTGCAGCGCATCGACCACATCGCGATAGATCGCGGCCAGATCGCGCCAGCGCCCCGCCATCTCCAGCGTGTCGGCGACGAACCCCGGGCTGCGTTTGAAGCCCTCCGCGCTTTTGCCGGTCAGGTACCGCGTGTCGAGCCACTTCTCAAAGATCGCTTCCCCGGCCAGCGGCTGCCCTTGCGGCTTGCACACCTGCTCGCAGACCGCAATCCCCGCATCCACAATCTCGCGCGTGCCCTCGTCGGCGATCAGCAGCACATTCGTGTCTGGCAGGCCGAACTGCACGCCGCTTTCGAGCGCATCGTACAGACGCAGCGCCGCTGGTTGGGCGCCGCGCTGCATGATTTCGCGGCATGCGTGCAGGCCGGCGGCGAACGAGTCGAAGCCATAGGCAATCGCCCGACCGTAGTCCGGTAGGCGGTGCAGCTTCAATCGTGCGCGCACGATGATGCCCAGCGTGCCTTCGCTGCCGATGAACAGCTGCTGCAGGTCCGGCCCGACCGCTGCGCGCGGATAGCCGCCGACGCTGATCAGCGAGCCGTCGGCCAGCACGACGTCCATGCTGTATACCATGTCCTCGATCTTGCCGTAGCGCGTGGACAGCTGTCCGGCGCCTCGGCAGGCGATCCACCCCCCCACGGTGCTGATACCAAACGACGACGGCCAGTGTCCCGTCGTCAACTGGTGCTCGCGCTGCAGCGACGCCTCGAATACGTCGCCGAACATACCCGCCTCCACCTCGACGAGCTGGCTTTCTTGATCTACGCTGAGTAGCCGGTTTAGGCCGCATAAGTCCAGCACGATGCCGCCACGCACCGGCAGCGCCGCGCCGGTGACGTTGCTGCGCCCGGCCGACGCCGTCACCGGGATCGACGCCGCATGCGCAATGCGCATTACCGCCTGGACCTGCGCGACGCTGGACACGCGTACGACAACGGCGTGCGGCGAGGCCGGCCGGCCGGCGGTTTCCGTGACCATCGAGGCAGCCCACCAGTCACGGGTCCACGCGACCACTTGTGCCGGCTGTGTGATCACCTCGTCGGCGATTTCCCGCAGCGCGTCGCATTGCCGCTCCGAGACCTGCACCGGTGCGCGTTGCATGCTGCCGGCCGGCGCGTCGTACGGCACACTGGGCAGGTTCAGCGAGTACGGTGGCGGCGTGTGAGCGCCGACGACATAATTGCCGCGGTTGTAGCCGCGCTGAATGGCTTCCTTGCTGATCATCCGTTATCTCCGATGAGGACCGATTTCTCGTATTGGACGGCCGCGACGTAGTCGCGCACCTGGCTGGCGACGAGCGCGTCGGACAAGCCGAGCTCCGCCTTTAGAATCTGACCCACGCGCGGTGCGGCGCGGGCTGACGCATCGCGCGCCATCAATCGTGCGCGCGTGCGCCGCGACAGCACGTCGTCTACGCTGCGCGCCAACTCATGGCGCGCAGCGTAGACCACTTCCGCTTCGCTGTACGGCAAGCCCTCGACGATCGGGGCGAGCAGTGACGGGCGTGCATCGATCAGGTCGCTGACGAAACGCGCCTCAGTGCCGTAGCGCTCGCCCAGATGCGCGGCCAGCCCGCCCGAGGCGACGATCGCCTGCGGGTCGTAGCCGGCCGCGCCCAGCAGGTAGGCCGATTTCGTGCGGCATGGCGCGCGTTTGCCGATGACTGTCTGCGCCGCGTCGATGGTCTGCTCCGCCATGTGCCGGGAGGTCGTCAGCTTGCCGCCGACAATCGTCACCAGGCCGTCGGACGCGATGTGGATCTCATGGTTGCGGCGCATCTCGATCGTCTTGCCGCCGGGGGGGCCGACCAGCGGCCGGCAGCCGGCGATGCTGCCCACTACGTCGTGCGGCTGCAGGTCCGTCTTCAAAGCCGAGCGGGCGCCTTCCAGCAGGAAATCAAGTTCTTGCCGTGTGCAGTACACGTTGTCCAGGTTGCCGTCGTAGTCTTCGTCGGTGGTACCCAGGTACGAGACGTTGCCCCAGCGGGTGATCGTCGCACGCCGGTTGCGGCCCGGCACCGGGATCGTGACGGTGCAGTCGTTGCGAATCTTCAACCACGGAATCGCCACATGCACGCCCTTGGCTGGTCGTACCTGGAGCGCTGGTGCATCCCCCTTGCGGCGCCCGTCCCAGTCGCGCAGCCAGACGCCGGTTGCCATGATCACCACGCCGGCGCGCACGCGGATCTCGCGGCCGTCGGCATGCACGATTGCACCATCGACGCGTCCTTGCGCATTACGGGTAACCTCGGCCACGCGCGCATGATTGGCCAGCGCCGCGCCGTGGAACGCCGCGGTGCGCGCCAGTGTCAGCGTCAGCCGCGCATCGTCCACGCGCGCATCGAAATACATGAAGCCGCCGGTTAAGTACGCTTCGTTGAACGTTGGGCAGTGCGACAGCACTTCAGCCTTGGTCAGTTTCTGGTGCAGGATGCCTTCGCGCCAGCCGCCGGCGAGGTCATACGTCCACAACAGGCTCTCGAAGGCCTTCGCCAGGCGCTTGTCGAATACGCCGCCGCGCTCCATCACTGGGAACAGGAACGGCAGCCGTTGCACTAGGTGGCGCGCATTGCGGCGCAGGCGCTGCCGCTCCAGCAGCGAGTGGCGTACCAGGCTGAGATTGCCCTGCTCGATGTAGCGCAGGCCGCCATGAACCATCTTCGAGGATTTGGATGACGTTCCGGATGCGAAGTCACTTTTCTCGACCAACGCGACGCGGTAGCCGCGCAGGCTCGCGTCCAGTGCCGCATAGGCGCCGGTGACGCCGCCGCCGACGATCAACATGTCGAATGTGTCGCCGCCCAGGCGCGCGAGCTGTTCCTCACGCACTACGTGCAGTGGCGATGTGGCTGTCATCGCAGCCCGATCCTGCCTGGGCCGTCTGGATGGTAAGAAAATCATACTGGTGAATCTCCGTACTCAACCGTGATCGAAATCGGCCGCATGGGCAAGTTCAGATTGGATGCGCGCGTGCCATCTCGCGCGCCGCTGTTGCCGCAAGCCGGTGTCGGGCGACGGTTCGAACACCGCGTCGGTAACCAGCGTGGCGCGTGCCGCGTCCAGTGAGTCCCACAACAGGCCCGAGGCGCCGGCCAGGAACGCCGCGCCGCGCAGGCTCGCGCGGTCGCTCTCGCGGATACGCCGCACCGGCAGGCCGCTCAGATCTGCCTGGATCTGCAGCAGCACGTCGCTGCCCGATAGGCCGCCGCCGACCACCAGCTCATGCACGTCGATACGTGCCACCGCTTGGTTCGCCTCCATGCATGACGTCACCGAATGGCCAATGCCCTCGAGGAGAGCGAACGCGACCTCTTCCCGCGTGGTCGCAATGGATATCCCGGATAGCGATGCGCGGGCGCAGGGTTCCATCTGCGGCACGCGCAACCCAGTCAATGCGGGGACGAACAGCACGTCGCGCGCCGACGACACGGTGCGGGCCAGGGCGCTGATCTGCGCCGGATGGTCGAACCAGCGCAACGTGTCGCAAACCCAATTCAGTGCGCAGCCCGTCGTGGCGACGAAGGTTTCGAGCGAATAGTGTGAAACGCCGCCATGGCGGCGCGCTGTTATGGCCAGCGTTGCGCCGTATGATGGTGGGTGCTGGTGCTGGTGCTGGTGCTGGTGCTGGTGCTGGTGCTGGTGCCCATGCTCATCCATGAGCGTGGTGCACGGTAAGGCCGGGCCCGTCAGCAGGTCGACGAAGCTGCCCGTGCCGTGTACGCACATCGATTGCCCACGGTCGAGGCACCCGAGTCCGATCGCGCCGGCAAGCTGGTCGCCCGCGCAGGCCAGGATCGGCACGTCGATCCCGAGTAACTCGGGCCGGGTGCGGCCGAACGTGTCCGCGTCCTCGCGCAACGCCGGCAGCAGCTCACGCGGAAAGCCCAGCGCATCGATCCAGGCGTCGAAATACCGATGCTCGCCCAGCAAATAGGCACTCGCCGAAGTCGCATTGGTCGGCGTGGTCACGCATGTACGCTCGGTGGATAGGTGCCATAGCAGCCAAGTGTCGATCGTGCCGAACGCGAGGCGGCGGGCGCGGAACGCGTCGGCGATCGCCGGCACCGTGCGTAGTTGATGGGCCGCCCATAGATACGGCGAGCGCACGCCGGCGGGTCGGCCTACGCCTGCCACCAACCTGCGGTCCCAGGTGGCGGCCAGGCGCTCGAGATCGGCCGCATGACGCGTATCCTGCCAGACCATCGCGGGGACCAGTGCCCGTCCCGTGTGCGTGTCCCATAGTACGGCCGTTGCCCGCTGGGTGGCGATGGCCACCGCGACGATACGCACCTTTTGCTGTGCAGCCTGTGCCAGCGTCGCGTAGCAGACCGCGATGGTCTTGTCCAGGATCGCATTCGCATCTTGCTCGACGACCCCTGGTTGCGGACTGTCCACGTGTAGCGGCAGATATTCGAGGCAGGATACGTGTCCACTGGCGTCGACTAGCGCGGCCCGTGTGCCAGACGTGCCTTCGTCGATCGCAAGGATGGCGTTTCGATGCGCGGTCATGGTTGGGTCTTCTCGATGGCGGGGTTCGTCAACGCTGGCTTGGACGACGGGGCATTCTTGAACTGGGGTGCGTCCGGCTCGTTATCCGGAGTGATCGTTGTGCGCGTGGGATCCCAGCGAATCGTCAAGCAGATCACACTGGCGACAAACGGCACGACGGCCAGGATCAGGAAGGTCTGCTCCAGGCCGTATCGTTCCAGGAACAGCGGGAAGACGAGCAGTCCCAGCGCCGCACCGATCGAGCCGAGCGCGCCGACAACGCCGTTGGCACTGGCGCGCAGTTCGCCGCGGAACGACAGTGACGACAGACTCTTGCCATTCGCTCCCGGCCCGCCGGAATGAAGCAGAATGAACAACGATGGAATAACCACGCATGCCCATAGCGGCATCTGGGCATGGAACAGGCCTAGTATCAGCAACATCGCGAAGACCGCTGCAAATCCCATGGCTGATGCATGCCGCAAGCCCAGTCGGCGCGCGATCAGCGGCGAAGTGAAGCCACCCGCGATACCAAATACGTTGAACACTAGTGCACCGAGCGTCGCGTACACGAAATCCTTGCCGAACAGCGCCGCGCTGATCAGCGGCAAATACCAGCCGATGGCGAAGTACTCGATCGATTGTCCGATCTGCACGGTGGCCGCCAGGACCGTGCGCGGCAGGTACACACCGCGAAAGATCAACAGCACGTTGGCCAGCCCGCGCGTTGCCGGGTTAACCAGCGGCACGCGCTCATGCAGCGGCGCAGCGACGAATGGTCGACCATAGATTTGCGCCATCGCGCGGGCCGCGTCATCCAGTCTGTCCCTGCGAGCGAGCCAAATCGGGCTTTCAATCAGGAATGCAAACTGCATGAGCAAAATGGCGACGCCAAATACGGCAGTGGCCGCAACCGAGTAGCGCCAGATCGAATCCCCAACGTTCCATGAGTGGAACAGCAACGCCAACAACAAGTTCGTGCATACCGCCGTGTACCACATGCCTTGCCACGCGTTCAGGCGGCTTTTCAAGCGTGCTGGTGTGAACTCGGCCAGCATGGCCATGGCGATCGCGAAATCGATGCCATACGCCATGCCAACGAAGAAGCGCCCCAGCAGGATCACTTCAAAGCGCGGCGCGAATACCACCAGCACTGCGCCGAGCACTGACAGCAGTTTCGCGATGACTAGGGGGCGGATCCGGCCCCAGCGGTCGGCCATCCAACCGCCGATTGGATTGAATGCAATCGCCACCCATGATGCGAACGATGTCATGAGCGCCACCTGCGCCGCCGTCAGATGGAGATCGCGCGTCATCGGCCCGAGGCCCGCGCTTAGCGCTGAATTCGAGAATGCGTCGAGAAACAACCCACCGAGCGACAGCCACCAGATGAGGCCGGCTCTGCCCGCGATGCGGGGCTGTGAGTCGAGGAACGATATGATGTCTTCAATGCCACGAATCTTGATCGCGATGGCTTGCACTGCCGGCCTCCATTCCCATGATTCTGTAAGAGGCCTGAACAGACAACACGATCGATGCGCGCAAGAGACCATCTTACAGATAGTCTCTTGTCTAGATCTGTGCGCTCACTTTACGGCGAGTGCGGGCGGCGTGTCAAGCGCGGATGAACTAGCCGGATCCTACGCTCATGGATTGGCGATAACGCTGTAAGACGTCGATGTCATGGCCCGTCAACGCGCGTGGCTCGTCCTGGATGGCCTGGCAGTAGGCCTGCACTTGCGCGTCGTGCCGCATCCCCTCCAGCAGCAGCGTGGCAGCCGGTTCGTCATCTTTGCCCAGCGGCCGATATCGATTGCTGCGCATCGCGCGCAAAATGGCCCAGAGCACGGCCAGATGGCCGATCAACAACGCCGCGGCGATTTTCCACTGTCCGCCGTGGCCTGCGTCGATATCCTGCAGCGCGCGGTAAATAATCATCATGCACAGCAATACGATGACCGCCGCCGCGCCGATATGCAGCCATTTGGCCACCTCGAACGCGACAGCATGGCGGCTGAGCTCGTCACGTGTCAACGGCCGTTCCAAGGCGGCGTTCGCGCGTGGACCTGACTCGAAGCTCATGCCGCCACCTCCGATGCCGCTGTGTCCCGCCTTCGACACCCGTGGCACCTAATCCGCAAAGGTGGGACCGGTCCGTTCGTGTCTTGCTGTACTGTCGCCTGCTGTCCAGGCCTGCCTGCACTACGCTCGTTCATTGTCAGCGTTGTTGCCTCCACGTTAAGGGAAACGGCCACGTGGCTTTTGCCTTCACATTGGCCAGCATGATCGAACCGTACAGATAGGGCTGCGCGCCATCGGGAGCGGTTCGATGTCGTAGACGCGCCTCGTGGTTTGGATGAACCCGGCGGCGCAATGCGGCGATTACTGCCATGCAATGAATTGCATGGCCTTTTGCGTTATCAATCGTTTGAACTGCATGGGATTCGTCAATTGAGGGCAACCGGCTGACCAGTCCGTTCAGGCGTACGTCTTACCGTTGCAATATCGGCTCATCGAGTCCGCGACAAGCAACGCTGAATTGACGCGGGCATAGGCCATTCAATCCATTGCGTTTGCCTGAACCTATGCACCATGTCGGATTTATTACGTTCATGGCGGATACCCTTTACCCCATCAATGGCAAGTCAAATCGTTGTACGGAATGCAAGTATTAGCGGCTAAACATC
Source organism: Burkholderia sp. b14 (assembly GCF_900156195.1). NCBI lineage: Bacteria > Pseudomonadati > Pseudomonadota > Betaproteobacteria > Burkholderiales > Burkholderiaceae > Burkholderia > Burkholderia sp. b14. The sequence goes on along the minus strand of NZ_FTPJ01000003.1, from coordinate 1,749,505 downwards.
GTATGTCAAGCAATATTTTGCTGGGTTTCTTAAAAGAACATTGCATGTGATGCGCGTTTTCTCCTAAAGTTGGGGCCGAGCAGAACGATTCGGACATTACATGTTTTCAAGCGAAGACAAGGTTTCAGAAGAGTCGCTGGCGATTGCCATGCGAATTCATGATTTACTGAACCGCCATGGTGTTGGCAAACGCCAACATGCGGTGGAGGTACAGCGCATCCTTGGGCTGAGTTATTCGCAGGCTCACCGGAAGATGAAGGGCGCCAATCCATGGACCATTGCGCAGGTCAAGGCTGTGGCGCAAGCGTATGGTGAATCTGCGGCGATGCTGCTCGATGGGCTGGACTCAGGCGAGCCGGTTGGGGCGCTGGCCGCGAAGATGCAAGAAGCGGTGTTTTATGTGGGAGACGCTGAGTATCGTTGCCTAGCCGATATTGGAGAGAGGGCGCATGACGTATCGGGGCTGGAGTTCGTTGCGCTAAGGGAGGGCAGTCGCTGGAAGGTGTATCCGGTGGAGTCGGCATCGGGTGGCGACTATTTCGTGGTGGAGCAGATTCTGATTCGCCCTCGTGACGCGCCTGAGTCGAGCCCGGTCATTGCGATAGTGGACGACGATCCGCTATTGACCGCAGAGATGTGCTCGTACTTCCATTCGCATGGCTATATTGCCCGGCCGTACAATACGGAGGCCACGTTCCGCGCGGCGCTTGGGGAGAATGTGTTCGACGGGTTCATCGTTGACTGGCTACTGGAGACGGGCACGGCCGAAGCGATTATCCAGTCGATCCGTCAGTCGCGTCACGGCGACGCACCCATTTTGCTGCTCACGGGCAAGCTGGTGACAGGCGAGGCGAACGAGGATGAGGTGGCGCGGGTCATTCAGCAATACGACGTGAAACCCTTTGAAAAGCCGGCGCGACTGAATTGGGTGGCCGTGGAACTGGCGCGTCGGCTCAAGGCGGGGGGCCATCCGGCTAGGGCCGCGGGGCGCGATGCAGATAGATGACGTCCTGCTGCACGGGTATCAGGTTCTGGCCGCTATCGATGACGAAGTCGGTGCCGTTGTAGGCGGGGGAAGCCAGCAGCAGGACCGCCGCTGCGACATCGGCCGGGCCTGCCACCCTACCCAGCAAGTTGGACTGGCGGGCCGCGTAATGAAAGTCCGCATCGGTCTGGCTGTCGCTGGGCAACATCAACCCGGGAAAAACCGCGTTAATGCGTAAGACCGGTGCGGCCGAGATCGCAAGCATTTGCGTCAGGTTGCCCAGCGCTGTCTTTCCGACCGTATAAGTGAAGTGGTCGCGGTGGAAGTTGCCTTTCACCTTCTGGTCCACAACATTGACCACTGCGCCGGTTACACCCGTGGCTCTCGCGCAGTCGTGGAAGGCCCGCGTTAGCAGGATCGGAGCCCTGCAGTTCACCGCCCATGCCTGATCCAGCGCCTGCACGGAGAAGTCGACGAAATCGTCTTGCCAGAAAACCGCCGCGTTGTTGACCAGCAGGTCCAACCGGCCGAAGTGCGCGAAGACATCCTGGATGAGCTGGTCGATCTGCGCGGCGTCCCGCAGGTCACCGCTGAAGGCAAGTGCGTCATACCCGGCATGCTGCAGCGCCAATGCGGCCGTTTCCGCCTCATCGCGCGATGTGCACGCGTGTACGGCCACGCGATATCCATTCTTCGCGAGATGCTCCAGGATCTGTCTGCCGGCCCGCTTGGCCGAACCGGTCACCAGTGCTACCTTATCGACGCTCATGAAGACGCTCCATCCAGCAAGTTTTCGAATGCGGCGCGCAGCGCGTCAATCCGGACCGGTTTCATCAAAAGTTCGTCAAACATGGCCAATTGCGTTTCACTGAGTAGCTCCGGTGCCGATGCGCTTACGCCAATCAATTTCGAATGAGGTGCGCCGGTTTTCCGGATCCATCGCGCTAATGAAGCGCCGTCTTCCCCCGGCATTTGCAGGTCAATGAGCGCGACATCCACTTCCCGCTGGCTAAGCATGACTCTGGCGTCCCATGCCGAGTCCACGGCAGTAACGGCCAGGCCCAAGCTGCGCATGAGCGCGACCAGCGCATCCCGCATCTGGGGCTGATCGTCCACCACCAGCGCCTGTTTGCCGCACAGCGGCGTGTCCGGCAGCGCGCTTCGGCTGTCGCCGTCGGGCTGCGCGCGACGTATCAACGAGTCGGTCGATTCGCGAAACGTGACTTCGAACGTCGATCCAACACCGAGCGTCGACGTAACGGTGATATGGCCGCCGAGCAGTCGCACCAGCCCGTCGACAATGGCCAGACCCATGCCGATGCCCGTGTGGCTTCGCGTGTTGCCGTCGTCAAGCTGCACGAACGGCTCGAACAGCTTTTCCTTGGCCTGCTCCGGGATGCCAATGCCGTGGTCGGTCACCGCGATCCGCGTGACGCATTCCGATGCAGCAATGTGCTGCGTCGCACGGATCAGCACGTCGCCTTGGGTCGAATACTTGATTGCGTTGTCGACCAGGTTGAGCAGGATCTGCCGTATCCGTTGCTGATCGGAATGAATCAACCAGACGATGCCGCGCGTGTCGATTCGTACAGACAGCCGCTTGAGCGCAGCCATCGGCCGCATCTGTGTGGCGACCTGCTGCACGATATCGATCAGATCCACCGGCGCAATGCGCAACTTGAGCTTGCCCGCGTCAAGCCTTGCATAATCGGCCAGGTCTCGCAGTTGCGCGTCGATCTGTTCGGCCGCCTGCTCCATTCGCAACACAGCGCGCATACTTCTTGTCGACAGTTCGGCGTCCGCGAGACTCGAAAGACCGGCCGATATGGTTTGTAGTGGCGTGCGGATCTCGTGCCCGATCGCTCCTAGAAACGCACTCTTGGCTTTTAATGATGCATTGGCTGCCGCCGTCGCGCTTTGCTCGGCGATTCTCCAGGTTCGCTCCCGCCAGGCGGCGCGCATGCCACGATATGTGGCGATGGCCAACACGATCAATAGCGTGCTCGTCAACGAAGCTGCACTGATATAGCTCGCCCACAGCACTCGCCGTTTGTGTCGGAAGTCCTCCAACGCAATGTCGCGACGTTTGTTTTCCGCTTCGCCGATGCCTTGCGCCAATCGAAGTGTTGACTCGTCCAGCGCGTGCAGGTGGCCGGCGATGACGCGCGCCGTCGACCTGTCGCCTGGCTGCAGATCGACGATGAGCGGATCGATCGTTTGCAAGCAATGTCGGATTGCCGCGATGGCCTGCACGTAGTCCGGCACGCTCAGCTGTACCTGGGTAGTATCCGACGGCTTCGAAATAAGCGAGAACTTTGACACCAGGATCTCATAGGAACGCTGGATCTCATCCAGGTCCTGGCTGTCGCCGCTCGCATACCGCAAAAGCAGGTTTTCCAGGCGATCTGCATTGAACTTGAACTGAGCGGGTGCCCAGTAGTAGTTTTCCTGCGGACCGGCTAGCTTGTACACGGACATGGGTTCCGTGCTGGTCCATTGAAGTGCCGTATAGCCCCATGCCGCTATCACCAGCGCGAGCGCCACCCCCAACAAGGTGCCTGCCCGCGACCAACGAAGCCATTGACACGTATCATCTGACCTCAATCGACTTCACCTGCCACACGAACCGCCCGGCGATCTCTGAGCGATTCAACTCCTTTGGGAACCGGTCGCGGGGATAGACAAGAAACAGCGGGCCGAAGTCCCTGAGCGTCAGCTGTTTGCCGTTGATCTGGTCGGCTAGAATCACGCCGTACCGGTGCGCGTCGCTGATCGGGACCGCATACGATACATAGCCATCGTGTGCTGTCACCCGGAGCGTTGTTCCCTTTGCGCCCACCTTCGATAGCACGTCGCTCAAAAGCACGCCGGAAAACTGCGACGAGGGCGTCCAGTTCGTGGCCGTGGTGAACTGGGCACGCGGCATTGACCGCCATTCCTGCTCCGTGAAACGGTACATGTGAGTACCTGGCACATTCGTGCGTTGAATATTGCCGGTGACATCCAATTGCATCGGCGTAGCCTGTGCAAGGCCACCGAAGACGAACAGGATGAGCGCGAGGCCTCTCGCGAGCGTTGCAAACTTGTTCATGCAGGTTCTCCTGACGAGCCCATTGGCTCAAGCGGTATCTCGGGATTCACATGCTAGACAAGCGGTCCAATTGGTAGCCACGGCGACTGGCTGTGGAATGCGACATGCAAGCTGTCGCTCAAATGATTAAACGCGTTCGTAAACAGCCGACCGCGTTGACTGCAGTGCATATAGGGTATCGACAGTGGGTTTGCTTGCGTGCCCGTCGTTGCGGGATCGACGCAGCTTTTCAAAAAACCAGCGTACCCGTCCAGAACAGTCGGTGCGCCGCATACCTTGCAGTGACAAACGGCCACATCGCTATCGATATCAGATAAGCGGACCCTCGGTGCAGCCATTAATAAATGGACAGATTTGTCTGGACGAGGTTGGAAACCAGGTCAGCATATCGTCGGTGTCCGTGTGTCGCAATGCTTGCGTCCGACCTTTTTACAAACAGACGGAATGCTTGCTTTTTATGACGAGGTGGTGGGTTGAGTGATGCGGTGGCTAGCCCACGCTACACCAGCCCTTTTGCGTGCTGGCCGCGGCTGGCGTATCGGTGAAGCGTTTAACGAAGCATTGGTGTATTGCCAATGTGCTGCTGGGACGTTGCGCGCGGTATCGGTGGTGCAAAGCTGGGTAATTGTGAATCTGACGCGGCGTCAGCGTGCTGAAGGGCTCAATTTTATCTGAATTTCAGATATTTTTTAGGTTATCCGTTTTTCGGATATATTGCAAATATCCGGATTGCAGCTAAAATTAAAATAGCTGATTTTCGGGTACAAATCGTATGTCTCACACCCCGCCGTTCCAACTGCTTGTGACTGCTTTGCAGCTAGGTCAACTGCTGAAGGCGGCTCGCAAGCGTAGCAAGCTGACACAGGCCGAGGTGGCGGCCCGATTGGGGCTGAGCCAGAACCGCGTTTCCTATCTGGAACAACATCCGGACCAACTGAGTTTCAAGCAGTTGCTGGGCTGGTGCGCGGCCGTCGGCCTGGAACTGCGGCTGGGCGAGCGCGAGCGCCTCGAATCGACCAACAAGACGCAGTGGTGAGATGGGGCAGCGCTCGCACAGTCAAACCCTGACGCTTTGGGCCAACGGCGACTACGTAGGCCGCTGGACTATCACGGCCCGCGGCGACATGGAGCTGCAATACGATGGGGGCTGGCTTGCCTCTGCGCATGGACGGCCAATATCTTTGTCGCTGCCCTTTAACCTCAACAACGAGCCGTTGAAAGGCGAGCGCGTTGCCCATTACTTCGAAGGCCTGCTGCCTGATAGCGATGCCATCCGCAAGCGCGTTGCAGCCCGCTTCAAGACGGGGTCTACCGAAGCCTTCAACCTGTTGGCCGCCATCGGACGCGATTGCGTAGGCGCACTACAACTCCTGCCGGAAGGCGAGACACCTTCTGGTGTTGACCGTATCGACGGCGTTGTCGTGGACGACGAAGCCATCGAACGCCATCTGCTCGAAGTCGTAACCCCGGACCGCTTCGCCGGTGCGAGGGACCCTGACGACGACTTCCGGTTCTCGCTAGCCGGCGCTCAGGAGAAGGATGCTTTCCTGTGGTGGGATGACAAGTGGATGAAGCCGCGCGGCGCAACGCCCACCACGCACATCTTTAAGCTGCCGCTTGGCCTGGTCGGTGGTCGGCAGGCCGACTTCAGCACCTCCGTGGACAACGAGTGGCTGTGTCTTCGCTTGTTCAAGGCGTATGGCCTATCCACGGCAAAAGCTCACATCGCCACATTCGGCAAGCGGCGGGTACTCGTTGTCGAGCGATTCGACCGCGTGGTGTCGTCCGACGGCACGCGGTTGTTCCGGCTCATACAGGAAGATTTTTGCCAAGCCACTGGAACATCGCCGCTCGTAAAGTACGAGAACGAAGGCGGGCCAGGCCTCAAGCAACTGTTCCCCCTCGTGCAGCAGTCGCTGGATGCCGAGCGTGACCTGCGCGCCCTCATGGCTTCGCAAATCCTGTTCTGGATGCTGCGCGCGCTGGACGGGCATGCCAAGAACTTCAGCATCCAACTACAGGCCGGGACAGCTGGACGGTTCCGGCTCACGCCGATGTATGACGTGATGTCTGCGTATCCGGTCATCGGCGAAGGACCGAACCAGTGGGCCGAGCAGGACCTTAAGCTTGCTATGGCGCTGCTGGGCAAGAACCGGCACTATCGTATGCACGCCATCCAGCGCCGGCACTTCAATAGCACGGCCCAAAAGCTCGGCTATGGAGGAAACGCCGAGCCATTGCTTCAGGAACTGGTCGCTCGGACGCCAGAGGTAGTCGCGCAAGTGCAAGCGGAGCTGCCGCAAGGCTTTTCGCAGCAAGTGGCCGACAAGGTACTGGGCGGGCTATTGGATGCCGCTCGGGCGCTCGAAGGGATGCCGCCAGTGTGACGCCCGCGGCAGTCGTAGCAACGGGTAAGGACAGGCGACAACCACGCGAATTACCTTGTCGTGAAAGCTCCTTACGCCACCGGCCGCACTTCTGCCGCGAGACGAAAGAAGCGATGCCGCCAACGCTGGTCTCAGCACTTGCAAGCCCGCCGGAACAATGATGCGAAACTGACTATGATCGCCATGTTCATCCGTACGGTGACGCATGTCGCTTCCAGGTTGCCGTTCTTGATCAAGGGGACAAATTTCCGCGCACCCGGCATTGGCGAGGAGAGAATAAAATCTTTGCGAAAGACTCGCAGGTTATCGCGCAATCAAGGTCCAATCTAGCGCCTGCAATAATGAGAACTCGGTTGAACACAGTAGGGGGAACGGGGTGATGATGCAGGAACAGGCAGACAATGCTAAGGATCTGACGACCGATACCGATGTGAAGCTACCTGACGTTCAGGTGATTGCCGACCTGACGATAGGGTATGCGGCGATTCAGAACAATGTTCCGGTCATCCGTGAAATTCGGGTCACAAATGAGGGTGAAACAACGCTCTCTGATATTGAACTAATGGTCAAATGTGTGCCGGCTTTTGCTGAAAGTGCCCGTTTCCGTTTCGACGCATTGATGCCTGGAGAGAGCCGTCGCCTTGCACCGGTCGACCTACGCCCTGATCATCAGTATTTCAGCCAGCTCGACGAATCTGAGCGAGCGGTCATCACAGCAACGCTGCATGCTCGGAAAACGGCACTCGTAACGGCAACGCACAACATTGATGTGCTCGCCTACGACCAGTGGGCCGGCACACGGTCGCTACCCGAACTGCTTGCCGCGTTTTGCATGCCGAACTCGCGGGTCGTAGACAAGCTTCTCGCACGAGCATCTGGGTTGTTGCGCCAGACGTCGGCCGACCTGTCCATGGACGGATACCAGTCCAAGAATCGTGAGAAGGTCTGGAAACAGGTGTCGGCTATCTACAGCACGATAGTTGCTGAGGATATCCAATATTCCAACCCGCCGGCGTCGTTCGGCAATGACGGTCAGAAAATCCGGACGCCGGAACGCATTCTGGATGGCAAGCTCGCGACGTGCCTAGACCTCGCCATGCTGTTTGCGTCTTGCTTGGAGCAGGCGGGCCTGCATCCCGTTGTGCTGTTCAAGGAAGGTCACGCCTGGATCGGTGTCTGGCTGATAGAGACCAGTTTCCCGACCGCATTGGTAGACGACGTTCAGGCTGTTCGCAAGCGGGTGAAATCCGGCGAGTTCATGGTTTTTGAGACCACCAGCGTAGCAGGCGGACATAAACCGTCCCTTCGCTGGGCCTGCGCTCGTGGTCAGGAACACCTGAATGATGAGGACGAGTTCGTGTATGCAGTAGATATTCGGCGCGCACGTGAAGTCCAGCTTCGTCCCCTGCCATCGCGCTCGTCGCAGGTCGATGCGTCTGCTGTCCCGATTGGCAAGACCGAAACGCCCATCATCGAAGACATGCCGCAATTGCCGCCGCTGGACCCGGTCGTCGTTCCACTGCACGATAATGTTACATTCGATACACCCGAAGGCCGACTGGCGAAATGGAAGAGCAAGCTGCTCGACCTGACGCTCCGCAACAAGCTTCTGAATTTCAAGCCGACCAAGTCGACGCTGCGCGTCATCTGCCCTAACCTGGGTGCGCTAGAAGACCGGCTGGCAGGCGGAAACGCATTCCGCGTTCGTGCGAAACCAAAGATGATGTCCGGTTCGGATGGTCGCGATGCCGATGTGTACACCGGGCGGAACGGTACGGCTGCAATGGATGACCTAGCGACCGACGCGCTTGGTCGCAACGAAATCATCACAGACATCGACGAGGAAGCGCTGGAAAGCAGGCTTCTCGAGATATTTCGAACGGCCAGCACGGGCATGGAAGAAGGCGGGGCCAATACGCTGTTTCTGGCTTTTGGAATGTTGGAGTGGCAAGGGAGCCAGGATGCCGAATCTAGCCACCTAGCTCCTATTTTGCTCATCCCGGTCACGTTGTTCCGCCAATCCGTCCGGAGTGGTTTCCGCCTGGCTCGTCACGACGACGACGCGCTCGTGAATCCGACGCTGCTACAAAAGTTGCAGCAAGATTTCAGCCTGAGTCTGCCGTCATTCGACGTTTTACTGACCGATGATCGTGGTATCGACGTCAACCGGATTCTGCAGATCTTCCGGCTGCATGTGAGCGAAATGAAGGGATGGGAAGTCAAGGAGCAGGTGCATCTAGGCATCTTTTCGTTCATGAAGTATCTGATGTGGAAGGACCTCCAGGACCGCCAAAAGCAGCTTCAGGAAAACAGCGTTGTCGCTCATTTAATTAACCATCCCGGCAAGGCATTTGCTGACAGTGCGACTGGATTCGAGCCCAGTACCCTGGATGAGAAGTTCCGACCTCAAGACCTATTTACGCCGTTGCTATCGGATTCGTCGCAGTTGCGTGCCGTTTGCGTCGCTGCCGAAGGCAAGAATCTTGTCATCGAGGGTCCGCCAGGTACGGGTAAGAGCCAGACCATCTCGAACCTGATTGCGCACTTGTTGGCGACTGGGAAGACCGTGCTGTTTGTCTCGGAGAAGATGGCCGCGCTGGAGGTAGTACATCGTCGGCTCAGCAGCCTCGGTTTGGGGCCATTTTGTCTTGAGCTGCATTCGTCCAAGGCTAAAAAAGGGGAGGTTCTGAAGCAGCTTGGCGTCGCGCTTGATGCTGCCAGCACACGTACGGTGAAGGATTGGGAGCGGGAGTCAGAACGGCTTCTAACGCTTCGTGCAGACCTCAATGGTGTCGCGCGTGCACTACATCACATCCATCCGAACGACCTGACCATTTACGAGGCCATCGGAACCAGCCTGCAGTATGCGCAGTGGCGGCCTGGCGCAATGCCGTGGGCGGATGCAGATGTACATGATCGTGCCCGGCTCGAGGCACTGCGTGAGCGTTGTCGCCAGATGGGCGCTCTGGCTGGCCAGCTGACCGGTTTGCAGAACCATCCTCTGGCAGCCGTCCACAAAACCGAATGGATGGCGTCCTGGCAGCAAGAGTTTCTCGACGCGGTTTCGGCGTTTGAAGCCCAAATCAAGAAGCTGGATGAGGCTGCATCGAACCTGCTGGATCAATTGGGCCTTCCTAAAATTGCTTTTTCCCTGAATGGGCTGGGCCAATTGGATGTACTGGCCGACGTGCTCTCTGCCGCGCCCACCGTTCCTATCGAGGTCGCCCGGTCGGCGCATGACGAATCCACGCGCAACCGACTTGCCAACCTGCGGCGCCATGGCCTCGCGCGCAATCAGGCATGGGAGCCGCTGAGCAAACACTACGTGGAAGACGTTGCCACCCTAAATGCGTCGGAGCTGAAACTGCAGTGGGCGGCGGCGACCCATACCTGGTGGCCGAAGCGCCTATTTGCCCGGCGTGCGGTTACCGGACGATTGCGACTGTATCGACAGGACCAGCGTCGCCCACCAGGTGGCGATGTTCCGTCCATCATTACGGCATTGACCGCCGTCAATGCCGAGGACAAGATCATCGAGTCTATGTCTCATGACGCGTCGCAATTGCTGCATGAAGCGTTCGCCGCGTCGAAGACGGATTGGAACGCCGTCGAGTCGGCCGAGCGGTGGGCGACGTCATTTGCGGACGCGGTAGCGGCAATCGCGGACAACGACATCGAGCTGGCCCAGACGCTCCGCGCAAAGCTGCAGCCGTTTGTTTCCGACAACCGGGGCATGCTGAAGGCAGGCATGCCTCTCGGCTCCAGTTTGTTGGCGTACCGCGATTGCTATCGGAACGTCATGACTAAACTCCGCCAGGTCATTGAGCTTGGACACTGTCAGGCTGACTTCGGACTCGATCCAACTGCCGCCAGCGTGATTCCTCGGCTGTTGAACTTGCTCCAAAGATGGCAATCTGCTTCGCGGCAACTGCAGCCGTGGTGCCTGTGGCGGAAATCCCGCGCCAATGCAATCAACAGCGGGTTGCAGGGTATTGTGGATGCACTGGAGGCTGGCGAGGTGCCATTGTCCGCTGTGGCGACGTTCTTCGAATACAGCTACCAGAGCTGGTGGCTGCGCAAAGCGATTGACCGGGAGCCGGTGCTCTGCAACTTCTCGAGTGCCGAGCATAACCGCAAGATTGCTGAGTTCAACGAGGCTGACGAGCGGTTTCAGAAGCTGACCCAGCAATATATTGTGGCCAAACTTGCGGGCCAGATTCCGGCGAGCCTCGAGGTTGTGCCCGGTGCTGATTCTGAACTGGGGAAGCTACGGCGCGAATTACAGAAGCAGCGCAAGCACATGCCGATTCGGCAGCTGGTGCAAAACCTGCCGACTCTGATGACCCGGCTGAAGCCATGCCTGCTGATGTCACCCTTGTCAGTCGCCCAGTATCTGGACGCGTCGCACGCTCAGTTTGATGTGGTCATCTTCGACGAGGCCTCTCAGATTCCGGTGTGGGACGCCGTCGGTGCAATGGCGCGCGGCAAGCAGCTCGTCTGCGTCGGCGACCCGAAGCAACTGCCGCCGACCCGCTTCTTCTGCCGGTCAGATGACTCGGAAGTCGGGGCGGATAGCGACGATGTTCAGGACCTTGAGAGCATCTTGGACGAGTGTCTCAGTATCGGCCTGCCTGAACTGCGGTTGAAATGGCACTACCGAAGCAAGCATGAAGGGCTGATTACCTTCAGCAATGTCACGTACTACAATAACGAATTGGTCACGTTCCCGTCGCCGATGACAAATGACCAGAGCGTGCGCTTTGAACGCGTACTGGGTGTCTATGATCGCGGCGGTTCGCGAACTAATCGGGCGGAAGCCGATGCCATCGTCAAGGCAATTGAGCGGCACTATCTGGACTCGGCGAAGCGGCATCTGACGCTCGGCGTAGTGACCTTCAATCAGGCACAGCAAAGCCTGATTGAGCGGATGCTGGAGGAGCGCCGTCGAGCGTCTCAGCAACTAGACCAGGCTATTGCACAGGCGGCGCAGGAGCCGCTGTTCATCAAGAACCTGGAAAACGTCCAAGGTGATGAGCGGGACATCATCTTCTTCTCCATTACCTACGGCCCCGATGCATCGGGCAAGATCAGCCTCAACTTTGGGCCGTTGAATCTAGAGGGCGGCCATCGGCGTCTCAACGTGGCCGTATCACGTGCTCGTGTCAGCGTCGTGATTTTTAGCACGCTGCTTCCCGAGCAGATTGACCTGTCGCGTGTCCGGGCTGCCGGCGTACGAGACCTGAAGAACTACCTGGAGTTCGCCATTCGAGGCCCACGCGCCCTGGTGGAGCAAAATGTGCCGACTGGACGGGAGCCCGATAGCCCGTTCGAGCAGCAGGTGATTTCCGCACGTCGTGAGAAAGGTTGGACTGTCCACCCGCAGGTCGGCGTGTCCGGATACCGGGTTGATATTGGCGTGGTCGACCCGCGTGCGCCGGGACGCTATCTGCTGGGCGTCGAATGCGATGGCGCCATGTATCACTCCGGCGCCACTGCGCGCGACCGTGACCGGCTCCGCCAGCATGTCCTTGAAGGGCTGGGTTGGGAACTGTATCGTATATGGTCCACGGACTGGTGGTTGAATCCGCAAGAGCCGATACGAAAGCTTGTGGCCCGACTGGAAGAGTTGGTAGCGACGGTGCCGACCGAGAGCGAACCGCCTGTTGAGCTGCCGGAAGAGGAGAAGGATGAAGAAGCGCCGCATGCTTTGTATGCCCGGGCCGGATCGGTCGTCGAGTCGATTGCGCCTGCTACTCAGTTGCCCGAATACGAACTGACCTGCTTGGACAGGGGCAACCCCCACCTCTTCTACGAGAGCCGCTCAATGCCGATTTTGGTCGAGCAGTTACTTAAGGTAATCGAAACGGAAGGACCGGTATCGCAGGCGATAGTGTTCAAGCGTGTGACGCGGGCTTGGGGGTTGTCTAGGGTGGGTAGTCGCATCGAGGCTCATTTGATTGCAGTGGTGCCCAAGCAGGTGACCCGTACGACGGACAACGACATCACTTTTTATTGGCCTGGGCATGCTAACCCAAGCACCTGGGAAGGTATCCGGGTACCAGGAGGTGACCCCGAAACGCGCCGCAGTATCGACGAGATTAGCCTCGAAGAATTGGGCAATGCGGCTATGTATATCTTGATGCAACAGGGTGGTACGTCGCAAGAGGGATTGGTAAAAGCGGTTTGCCGACTACTCGGTGTGGCTAGGACAACGGCCGATGCCGGCATACGGATTTCTCGGGCGCTGACCCACGGGCGAGTCCAGGCAACAGTGGCTATGGAGGGCGGTTCTGTTCGGTTGCGGAACGGAGTTAGCGTAGGGTAGGCGTTGTTTCAGGGCCGCGTTGATGTTCAGAATTGGGTCCACTCGCCGAATAGGCGGCTGGTTACTGGGTCGAGAATGGCCGCGCTTACCGACGATGATAAGCGGCGCGACCAGCGCTTTGTTCATCGACTGCCGAGCGAAATCCGCGCATCGCAGCGCTCCTCAAGCCCTACAGTAACGGCGTCGTTGAGGGCCATGTCAATCGGCTCAAGTTCCTCAAGCGCCAAATGTATGGCCGCGCCGGCTTCCAGCTGCTTCGTATTCACAGTCTTATGCCTACCCGCTATTGTAAGTGGCAGAGTGTGTCCGGACTTTCAAAGGATGTCAAAGTTGCCGGATTTGTCGAAACCGTTGAGCGAGGCGCTGGCGTTCTTCGATAAATTTTTCGATTGCTTGCTCAAGCGCATCGGGCTTAAGCGTCTCGGCAGGCAAACCGAGATGATAGACGAATGCGTCCATCGGCTCAGAAACTGAAATTACACCGCCACGCGTGCCTACCTCCAAACAATTCAAACGCAACATATCGGCAAGAATTTGCCCATCCTGAGCATCATTCAACGGCGCAAAGGGTGCATATATATACAGTTTGTTTGATTCAGCATTGAACCTTAGGTACAAACGCTCCCCCCACGCTAGCTCGATCCCTGCCTCGTTATTGGCATCCAGTGTCAAGCCGGCGATGCGGTGACGTTGACCAAGTGCTTCAAGACACCTGCGCACGCGTTCTTTAGCTTGAAAGTGCACGACTGCAAAAAAATGATTCATAGTATTTTTACTATCAATAGATGCAATAGCACATGACCGCTCAAAGAGTGAAGTGCTGTTTTGAAAATATGGAAAAAACTTTTTTTGGATATTTGGCCATAATTTGCGAAAATTCCATCAAGACAGATAGTTTATGTTGGAGAGCTTGCTTTATACTAAGTATTTTTCTGAAAAAATTAATTTTACGGCATGTAAACGCTAATTTCATTTCCGTGGATTAATCGGTGATCATGTACATAATTTCTGTGCTGCTCAGAATAACAAAGCGCAAAAATGTGTTAATTTTATTAGTGACTGGTTACGCTGCTTAATAGCCGGCAGTCGTGTAAAAAATATTGCTTAAATATTTGTCAAAAATAAACGCTCAGATAGCTCGCGGCATCAATGTCGATGTGCATTCTCTCAGTAACCCACTTACACCCGTGCGGCCTCACTTGTTTATGCGTTTTGTCCTATAATTTATTCCATGTTAAATATAGGTTTTAGTATTTACCTGCGCGGCCGAAACCTTTTGTCAAACTTAATGCGGTTGTGGCATTTTGCTCTAATCCAAAAAACGTTTTTGTTGGATTATGCGCACTGAAAGCGCAGTTTAAAATTAGTCAAATCATTGTTTATTCAGAATAATAGCGAGAGCGCCCAGAAACGCGGAGGCGCTCGGATTTTTGAAGAGCCGATAGTGGTGAACTAATTGGGTCGGACTTTGAAACTGCTGATGGAGCTTTGGTTGAAGTCGCTCCTTCAAGGGGGCTCTTGGTCCAAGTATTAAAAATTGTATTAGATTGATTGTCGGAGGATTTTTGTTTATGATAATCTAATATAATGCGCTCTATAATACATGCTGCGACGTTGTGTGATTCCGGGCTTGGGTGTTGCTCAATATATCCTTGATCTTTAAAATGCTCCATGAGTTTATTTAAGCTCATGGTTTTCCCGTCAAATTCAACTTGGGTATCCTTTTCTGCTTCAAAAAGCTTCTTAAGGGTTTCGGGGCGCATTTTTTTCCAATAGTGATTGAGTTCATCCTCCTGGCCCTTGAGTTCCTTCTTCACAATTTTTCTTTCCATTAAAGCGATATTTTTGACAATAGGTCGACCGTATTTTTGTTTAAATTTTTGGATTAAGCCTTGCTGTATTCCCATAAGCATGTCTTCTCCGCCTGCAACCATATACGCAGCATAGATTCCATCTTCCCCTTTTTTGCGAAATGGAGATTTTATAGAAACGTATTGTTGTGCTGGCGATAGAACTGGTCGCTCGTTTGCGGCTTTTGGTTTTTTGGGTGAATATTCATTTTTTTTGAATCCAAAGTGTTTTGGAGGATCTTCGCGTGTAGGATAACCAACTCCAAGTCCGATGATAGATTTTTGAGTATTTTTATGTTTATTGTTCAATTGAGTTTTTATACCAGGATTGGTGTGTCTAGTATTTTCGGTTAGAGCAACGTCCTGATCCATCATTATAATTTGCTGAGGACGATATGGTAGTGTATCTGCAAACGCCAAGGCTGCAGCGCGCGCAGCGCCGAAACCGGTCAAGCTACCGCCGTACCACCCGACAAGATGCAAATTTTTATATTGCTCCATCATTTCGTTAAGAGCAGCCTCATAGCATTTGAACTCTGTCTCATGAACAAGCAAATAAATTGATTCATCTCGCATGTATTTTGGATGCCATGCGAGGCTGCCGCCTGTTTTGCTTTTAAGGTCGCCTGCAATTTTATTTGCGCTCCCGCCGCTTATAACAATAATTGGCACTTCATTTGACTGCAGATCATGTTCTTGCCCGTTATGTTCTTGTGTGCCCTCTCTTTTCCTGAATGAGAGCCAGTCAGCTGAATTATCTTTATAATTGCCTTGATAAGCGAGTTCTTTACATGTGGCAATTCTTTTTTCTAACACTTCTTTCATGTATTCAAAATTTTTATTTTTATCACCTGATACGGTGACGGGAGCATATTTGCAGCTTGGTCGCGTTTTTTTGTCAGCCCATCGAGGGTTTAAATCTATCTTAATTGCAGGTTTCCCTGCAGGCGCAGTGCCAGAATTATTTTTTATATCAGGAGCGCTACGATCTCCAGTAAGATGAAGTTTAGGGGTATAGTATCTTGAATTTTTTAAAGAACTTTGGTGACCTTTCGAAACAGAAGCGTGTGCTTCCGCCGATCTGGACGACCTAGAAGGATTTGTAGAATTATTTTTTAGCTCTTTGCGGCCAAGCATAATTTTCCCTCTATTTTAATTAATTAAAATTATTGGGGTATAGCTATATCCCAATTATCGAAAAACAAATTTCTTCCTGGCATCTTTCTTTGCGCAATGCACAGAGCATTTGGACTGTCAATCAACGGTCAAACCCTCAATGTAGAATAATTTGAGTGATCTCTATTTATTTTGGCGGCAATCGACTAGGTTATGTCTGATGGATCAAAATTATCTAGAGCGTGTTATGCACTTTGCGAGATAGGCGCGGCATGAACGTGCATGAGCATGGCAAAGATGACGAAATGCAAGCCGACGAGCGTTTCAGGCAAACGCTCGTCGTCGCGAGCGAGTCTTTGAAAGCGATTGAGCTATCCAAGACTGCGCTCGACGACCCATCGGCGCGGCAGCAGGATAAAGCCCTTCGTTGCCTCTGACCGTTTGATAACCTGCAATTCGATGCCTTCATCTTACGCGGCTTGCGCAGGTTCTTCTCCTGTATAACCTTGGTCGGCAAAGGCAAGCTTCACGCTCTGCCTGCTAACATGTTGTACCTCTTGTGCCAACACCTGAACCTGTGCGCGTGCTTGCTCATTGGCCGGCGTAACATGGACCGCCAGCCAATGCCCGGGCGTATCGACGGCCCTATGCACCTTGCTTCCCCGTTTGCGCTTGTAGCCGTCGTAGCCTGCGCGTGGGCCGTTCTCGCAGCTCGACTGCAACATACGCCCGTCCAGAACCACCGCACTAGGCTGACCTTGGCGACCCTGCGCAACACGCAGCACCGAACGCAAATCCTGAACCATCGCTTCGAAGCCGCCCGCTCGCAGCCAGCGTTGAGTTTGCTGATACACCACGCTTCCCATGGCGGAAAGTTCGCCGGCAGCATGCGCCATGCAGCGCCTGCATGAGCCAGCCAACGCAGCGTGTTGCACAACTCGCGCAATTCATACCATCTTGCGGTGCGTCTGGCTCCATCAACGTCAAATACGGAGCAGCGAAGCGCCATGCTTCGTCCGTCACGCCGCTCGGATAGGGTCTGCGTTTCTCCATCTTGATTCGGCCCTGAGCCTCGATAAAATTGCATAACACGCTCTAAATCCGCAAGAGCCTGGCTTGCCACCCGTTATGGCATACGGTGTCAGCAATGATGAAGAGCGTAATCTGCGCGTCCCATGCGTCCCAGTGCGTAACCTGTCAGAAGGTTGTAAATTGCCAGAGTCTTCTACACAACGGAAGCAACGTAGATGGGACCGCAGTGTGCTATATCCAAAAGGAAGCTCACCGACCAACACATAGAAGTTCTGTTGCATTAATGCGGCGATGCCGCCAGTTGCCTGGACAAGTCGATCAGGGACCCCGCGAGAATCATCATGTGTGGCATGGGGCCCTCCGGCTCACCGGGTCGCGGCGCATCCGCCGACCGGGACAGTACGATAGCACATATACGCATAGAGCGTGCTCTTGGGAATGTGCAGCCGTTGTGCAATCTGCTCAACGCTGAGCTGCCACTCGCGGTACAAGGTCTCGGTGGCATATGCTGTCATGCAGCAGCCCGCGCGCTTTGGAATACAATCACCTCTCGCAGGCAACAGTTACTCTTCGCCAACGTCTGGTGTACCCGATGTCGCGACGTAACAACGATCGTCGATTTTAGTGGTCGGACTGAACGCAGGGATTTCGTGCTGCAGGGGCGCTGCAAAATCTGCGGTGGTGAAGTCGCACACTCCTGCAACTGCCCCTTCCATTCCGTGACCTGATTCGGGCGCACATTGAATGGGTGCGCCAATCCCGCCAGCGCTTGCTCACCCTTGACCGCCGACGAGTGCTTCCGTCTCGTTCTCTTCATCATTTCTTGGGATCCTTTGCCTGCATTATCGCCGGCTTAGGCCCGGACATGTCACTTATCAGGCTGTCCGATTGCAAGGCCACCTATGCTAACTTGGAACCCAAAACGTCACACGATATGTGAGAGCCAGCTTTTGAAAAGCGTTGACTGGGCGAGTTAGGATGGACTAGTATGAACTTAAAGTGTGTTATGAACTTTCAGCGAGACTCGTCGCAGACGATGTTTTGTCAGCAGCGCGAGTATTCGCGGCCAATCTAGGCAAGCTTGATGCTAACGTGAGTCCGCTCGTGTCAGAAATTGAGGCTGGCGGCTTTTTAGAACTGTCGGTAGCTTACGCTGCAATGGCTCGCCATCTACCGGCTATCCATCATGACCTGTTCGATTGGCTTCTTGCTGCACAGGCGTTTTTTGAATCGTTGCGCGTATTGATATCCGATGGCCATTTACCGAAATACGCTGATTTTGTGATTTCCCTATAGGGAAAAGGATCTATTTTAGATTTCGCGGGGGCTTGGTAATGGAACGGTCGATTTTTGGCTGAAGGCAATGGAGATCATCGATGGGCAAGCTGATCGTCGTGACGGGCGCCATGCTGGTTTTTCCGGTTCAGATTCAGGATGTACTATTCGTGCCCCCGATTCCTCCACGGCCCCTGTCGGGAAGCGGCTTTGCCAAGGTAAAGGGGCGGCCGGTTTGTCAGCTTGGCGATGAAAAGAAAATCATCGTGACAACTAGCTATCAGACGGCATCGGCCTCCATTCCAGGCGTCGCTATTCTGACGGTCACGCAGGCCGAAACCGCCAAGCGAACAAAGAGCCCGCTGCCTGTCATTATCGCGCCCAGCTGGGACATATTATGTACTATCACGGTTCCGGCACAAATACCGGGTGCGCCCCCTGTTCCACAACCCCATCCACCCGTTTCAGGCAAGGCTACCGTGATGGCTAATCCCAATATCAATGTGATAGCGAATTAGGCATAGGTTGCTTATCTATCTAAAAACCACTTCATTTCTACACCATTTTTTCCTTAAATATCGTGATGGCTTTATCTGAATCACAGCAAGCATGCATTCAGGTTTGCAACATATGCGAAACAACTGGCACAATCGCATGCACTTCCTTAATAATCCTTATGGGGAAAATAAGACTTTAGTGTGGTATGATTTTTTCTATAAAAATGAATCGATCTTTATTTCGATAGCAGGTAGTATCCGATAGGACATGTGATTGTGTGCCGCAATTCATTTTTCATGCTGTTCAACGATAGGAATAACATGACGTGAGGAACCATAAGCTCAATGCGACTGAAATCATAGCGGTGTTACAAGCACTCCGTGAGGGCGAGACGGTACCTCAGGTTTGTTGCCGATGGGGTATCAGTGCAACGACGCTTTATCAATTAAAAAAAAGTTATGATGGTCTGAGTGCACCTGTATTTGAACGTATCACCGCACTGACGCGGGAAAACGCACGGTTGCGCCAGCGTGTGAAATCGCTTGAACGCGATAGTGAAGTACTGAGCGAGGCGCTTCGAGCGCAGAGTCTCAGCACACACAAGCGTCGCAGGTTAATCGATCACTTAAGGCAGCATTTCACCGTGAGTCTGGCGCGTGTGTGCCGCTTAGTGGGGATGTCGCGCACCCTTTATTATTATGAACGTGGCGAACTAGGAGGAGAACAAGATGGCCCGGGCTTTGACCGAAGCTCGGTAAAATCGTCTGGAAACGGCCTTACTCAATCGGACAGGCCTTGAAGAAATGAGCAAGAAGGCAAGAGAATCTTTAAGAAATGCCTTGCGCAGGTTGCAATGAGACGCCAAATTCCGCCAGACGCCAAATTCCGCCGCTCGCCGATGTCATTGTTTGATGACTCGCTCCCTGTAGCACCGTCCGTAACGATCTGCTCCGGGGGCCGCGGACGTCATGCCGAAACGCATCGTGTTGTAGAGCAGCACTGCAATCTTCCGGGCGGTGGCTGTTAATACCTTTGCTTTACCGATACGCGCTGCTAAACGACGATAAAACGCCCGAGCGCCGTATTGGACTTGTTCACAGTGACGGCCGCCAGCCGCAGCAGTGCGGCCAGGCGATTAGTTGCCTTGCGCGTATGCGACAACAATACCTTGCCGCCGCTGATTTTGCAGCCGGCGACAATGTTAGTTAAGCACGAGGTAAAGTGCTTAGCCGTTGGTCAGCAGCTCAGATTGGCACCGCACTTGGCAACTAGGCGTCTGGTCAGATACGGTCCGAGTCCGTGGATCTGCGTCAGGTCAACGCCATCAAGCTGATAGATGACATCGCGTACATCAAAGCTCCGTGCGTTCTGTTGCTTCGTGCGGCTCCGCGTATCGGACAAAAGCTTCTGCGGTATTGGCTTATCGGCAGTCAGGACATCCAGATCACGCTCTCCTGGCTAATAGAATCTGATGCGTTGCATCGACAAGCTATATCTGGCGTTTGCATTTGCCGGGGCGCGGATGCTTGCGTGCCTGCTGCGCCGGAAAGGCCATGAGGTGGCCGGTGACGCGTGCGCACATTGATGGAACGGGTGGGCGTAGAAGCGTTGTACCACCGCCCGAACACGAGCCGGCGCAACATGCAGCACAAGGGTTCGCGCTACGGCAGCCCAAAACCGCGAACACAAACCAAGGCAGTCAGTTCACAGCGAACGCGTTCATGGAGGCCGTGCCGGGCTGGGCCAGAGCATTCGAGTGTTAATAATGAGCAAAAGAAGTGGGCGCGACAATGTATTTGCTGAACGAATGTGGCGGAAAATCAATAAAATTGTCCGAATAACTGAAGCCAACTCGGTCATCTATTACAAGAATAAATTGTACTAAACTATTTTCCACACTGAACTAAAATTTTAGCCACGGCGATACATTGCCGACTGCGAACGAAGCATCACTCGGGCGGTGCTGATGCAGGAACCGAGTCAGAAGTGAAGGTCCAGCGCAAACCGGATGAATTGTCAGAATCACGAAGCATAAAAAGGATACGAAGATGACAGCACTGAGTTAGCCTTTATCGCTTGTTCAGCCGCGGGCGGGTGTCGATATTCGAAGCGTTGAAGCTCGACTTGCTTAGCCGGTCAATCCATTCTCTCAATGAAGCGACGTATAACCGCCGATGAGTTGGGCGCGTCTGTCAGCGGATCAAAATATCGCTGAGCGGCACGGTAAACGTCGTGTCCACTGTACGTAATATGTGCTAGTCAAACGGCACGGGCTCATGATGCAATCGGGACGCAAGGTTTCCTAATACACAATAAAGGAGAAGTTATGGCAACCACGGCAGATCAAATCGCAACAACTTACCCGATTCCGGTTTACCGGTTCAAAGTGACGATGGGCAAAGACGAGATGGCATTTAGCAATGTCTCGGGGTTGGATTTGGGATTTGAGACGATTACCTATAAGGATGGAGCGGGACATGTGTACCGGATGCCCGGGCAGGCCAGTGAGTTAAACATCACATTGCGGCGGGGCGTGATTAAGGGTAAAAACGAGCTGTATGACTGGATTAGCAAGATATCGAAGAACTTGATCGACAAACGAGACCTCTCAATTAGCCTGACCGATGAGGCGGGCACCGCGTTGCTGGTGACGTGGAATGTGACGGATGCATTCCCGAGCAAATTGTCGGGGCCAAGCTTTGATGCGACAAGCAATGAGGTGTCGATCGAGGAGTTGACGCTTGTAGCCGATCGATTGACGATAACATTCCACTGAAAGCGCGATCAGCGGCGCATGCCGCCAGTGTCTATCCTGATTGAGGTGAGAACATGGCTTACGATTGGCCGGGCGTCTATGTCGAAGAAGATAAAGGTCTGTCCTTGGCGATTACCAGCGGGGCGACCGCGGTGCCGGTGATTGCGTATGACCCTGACGGTTCGACTAATAAAGATAAAGATAAGGCTGTTAATAAAGACCTAATCTCGACGCCGGCCCGTATCGATTCGTGGATGGCGTTCATGAATTTACCCGGTGTTCAGACCGTGGCAAAGGCTGAGACAGAAAAACCTCCTAAAAAGCGTCTGCTTGATTGCCCGCTTTATATTGCGTTAAAAACCTATTTCGACAATGGTGGTGGCTATTGCTATGTGTGTCCGACGAACGGAAAAGGTGATCCTGCTGATACTTTAATTAAGACCGTACCCGAGCTGGATGACGTGACGTTAATTGTTCAAGCGGGAGTACCCAAGTTGGCGGAAGCGGTTTTTACGTCAGGTACAGGTTTATGTGCAGAAGGCAAATCGCGCTTTGCAATTCTGGATGGCCCCTTAGAGGCGCTTAAAGGAGACGCTAAGGACATGGACACATATCCTAATACGTCATATGCGGCTGCGTACTATCCTCCTTTGAGGGCAGAGTGGGCAACGTACGTCAAGGAGGATAAGGGTACGAAGGTGACAGTAACACTGGATATCCCGGTGAGCGCGGCGGTTGCCGGCGCATACTGTTCTGTTGACCGTGACCGCGGCGTGTGGAAGGCGCCAGCCAATGTTCAGTTACAAGGCAAGGTCGTGCCTAAGTTTGTCGTATCCGATGCAGTCCAGGGAATCTACAATCAGTATCCCAAACCCCTGAACATCATTCGCTGCTTTCAGGCAGGCGTGCCATTGGTGTGGGGTGCACGCACGCTGGCAGGCGACAGCGAAAAGGAGCGTTGGCGATACGTGCCGGTGCGGCGGCTGTTCGGTGCGGCGGAAAAAGATATCAAACGGGCGATGGCGTTTGCGGTGTTCGAACCGAATAACCAGCCGACGTGGGAGAAGGTGCGGGCGGCAATCGATGCGTATCTGCATGGTATCTGGAAGGCGGGCGGGCTCATGGGTACGAAGCCGGAGGAGGCGTACTTTGTGCGGTTAGGGCTGGGGGTGACGATGACGCAGGACGACATCGATGAAGGCAAAATGATTGTCCAAGTTGGCATGGCGCCTGTGTTTCCTGCGGAGTTTATTATTTTGCGCTTCACTCAGGACATGGACACCGCGTAATGCGGATGGGTGGTCGAGCGGATAGGACGTACTAAAAATTAAGAAATGTAGAAATAGTGAGGATAGTGATGGGCGGACCCTATAAAGTTCCTGGCGTGTATATTGAAGAAGATCATTCGTTGTCGCTGAGTGTGCTGTCTGGTGCAACGGCCATCCCAGTGTTTGTTGGGCAGTTTTTTAAGCCCGGGGCGAACCAAACGGATGATCCAATACTAGTGACTACAGACCCTGTAGCCTGCATCAGAGTGAATAACTGGGCTGAATTTGCTAAGCAGTTTGTTAGCACGCTTGATTTAAAGGAAGCCAAGCTCACAGTGACTAACGATACCATTAAAGGTACGTGTAAAGTTGTACCCGACTCCGCCAGCGCCGTATCGGTACAAGCGTATTTCGAAAATGGTGGCGGGCCGTGCTATATTTTGTCAATACAGGCGACAACAAAACAAGAAGATATTGAAAGTGCAATTCTGGCCTACCCTGACATTTCGCTACTGTGCTATTGTGGAAATCAATCATCGGAGCCGGAAGTTAAAAAAGCCTTTAAAAGTTTAATCGATCCGCAGAAAAACCTCGGCTATTTTGTGTTGACGGACAGCGATTTTGATAATATAAAGGATGTAGATTTCGGTAATAAGGAGCAGGTTGCGATTTACTATCCGGCATTGCAGATGAACTACCAGATGACAATACCTGATGATAATAAGATTACATTAAGTGGAAGTTTTAAAAGTTTTTCATCTTCCGGTACACCCTTGCCGTCAACACTTAAATTGCTGATTGATTATAAGCCAAAAAATGATGCGGAACAGAGGGATAAAGATGAACTGATTGGAAAGATTAGGTCGTTGTCAGCCATTCCTCTGCGTGCAAGTGGAGTCATGGCGGGAGTCTATGCGCGTACCGATGCATTGCGTGGAGTATGGAAGGCCCCGGCAAATGTGACTTTGTCGTCGGTAAAAGGGACGGTGTGGCCTTGCCCAACACCCCAGCAAGTACTCCAGGACGCACCTCAGCCCGTGACGGTTACCGATGAGCTTCAGGAGAAACTGAATCCAGTAGGCATCAATGCAATCCGATATTTCACGAATCAACAAGCTTATGTAGTCTGGGGAGCCCGGACGCAGAACGGTACCGACGAAAATCCTGATAGGCGTTGGCGGTATATCCCAGTGCGGCGATTATTTAATGCGGCTGAACGGGATATCAAGGCCGCGATGAGGCAAGTCGTGTTCGAGCCAAACAGTCAGCCGACATGGGAAAAAGTTAGTGCGGCTATTAATACTTACCTGTATGCGATATGGCGTAAGGGCGGCTTGCAGGGCACAAAACCGGAAGAGGCGTATTTCGTGCAGGTGGGCAAGAATGTGACGATGACCGATGCCGATATTCGCGCGGGCAAGTTGATTGTTAAGGTTGGAATGGCTGCGGTGCGCCCGGCCGAATTTATTATCTTGCAGTTCTCACAGAAACAACAAGACGAGTGATCGCTTGAGTTTGGCACACCGAGTGCCGGTTGGAGGCATTGAGATGCGTTGAGATTGACGAATCTTGGAGTTCGAACAGTGCGTCATGAGCAACCTGGTGTCAGTTTTAATTTTCAAGAGGAAGCCCGTACGACGACACCGGCCGATACGACGGTGCCATTGTTTGCTGGCTATACGGAAAAAGACCCGGAATCA
This sequence comes from Burkholderia sp. b14, assembly GCF_900156195.1. Taxonomy (NCBI): domain Bacteria; kingdom Pseudomonadati; phylum Pseudomonadota; class Betaproteobacteria; order Burkholderiales; family Burkholderiaceae; genus Burkholderia; species Burkholderia sp. b14. The sequence goes on along the minus strand of NZ_FTPJ01000003.1, from coordinate 1,725,223 downwards.
CAGGATCCAGAATTAAAGTGTCCAAAATCCCCCGTCCTGCTGAATACGTTCGAAGATTTTACGCAGGTTTTTGGTGGTTTTCCGTCATCTAATCCGCTGGTTCCGTTGACGCAGGAAGCCGCTTTCTATTACACCGTGAGACATTATTTCGATAACGGTGGTAGTGCATGCTATGGTGTTTCATTGGGAAGCTATGCAAATTTTCCAGAAGGGGACGACTATTACGCACGGCAAGACATAGCCGATTGCATCACCAGAACTGACTGGAATGATTTTCTTGAGCAGGCGCTAGATGCAACGCTGCTGGCGGTGCCCGATATGGTGATGCTATCAGCGCCCCAGTACTATCAGGCAAACGGCAGCGATCAGTTGAGCGATCAGCAGGTACCGCAGGAAGATGCGGGGCTTTGGACGTCGGTGTGGAAGAAGTTATTAGAAACAACCGAATCCCATCGGCAGGTTTTTGTAGTGCTCGATGCGCCGGATAATCCGAAGCTTGTGCGCCAGTGTCTGGATAGCCTGGGGCTAATGGATGAAGCACTGCGCGCGCGCGGTGCCGTGTATTGGCCGCGTCTGCAAACGAACTATTACGCTGATTATGATGACGGCCGTCAGCGTATTCGACGCCAAATCGTCGTTCCACCTTCAGGCGCTGTGATTGCGGCAATCGGTAAAACTGACCGCGATCGTGGTATTTGGAAGGCCCCGGCCAATGTCGAATTAACCCAAGTGACCCGGCCTAACTATCGGAGCTGGCGCGATGTATTGCTTTCTAAGCCGCCGTTATTCGATGAAAATAAAATCAGCATTAATCTGATTCGAAGCTTCGTTGGGCGCGGAGTGCGTGTATGGGGCTGCCGCACGTTGGTTGCCCCACCGTTGCCGGATCGGTGGCGCTACATTCAGGTACGGCGCACGCTGACCTATATCGAGACCACTTTAACGAACATTGGCCGTTATACGATGTTCGAACCGAATACCGCGATTACGTGGACGACGCTCAAAAGCTTAGCGCGTGCTTGGTTACGCGATCTATGGCTCGCGGGAGGACTGGTTGGGGCACAGGAAGGTGATGCGTTCCAGGTCTTGTTAGGACTTGGCGAGAGCATGACGACAGAAGATATTCGATCGGGCCGGTTAATTCTGATCGCGAAGCTTGCGATGCAATATCCGGCGGAATTTATCGAGCTGCGCGTGTTGTTTCAAACGGGCAGCGATGCTGTGCTAACGGAATCGACGGAGAAAGCGACATCATGAGCAGTGCAATTTTATCAACCGCCGAGGCGATAGCTAAGGCGCCGATCACCGGTGATTTTTACGCGCATAGCCACCGGTTTCTAGTCCAAATCTTTGCTAAGAAAAATTGGGGATTCACGGGTAATCTGCAAGCGCTCAATGTATTGCCAACGGTCGTTGATTTTCGTTTTCAACGCATTAGTGGACTGGGCCGGACGATCCAAACACAAAAGTTTCATCAAGGTGGTGATCCTATTAACCAGATTCACTTACCGAAGGAACTCACACAGGAAAACATTGTTTTGGAGCGCGGGGTCACGACATTATCACCGTTGACAACAATGTTCATCGACACGATGCGTCAATTCAAAAGTCGGTACCTGGTGGTGGTTATCTTGTTGCTTGATTCATCGTCGTTGCCGCTATGCAGTTGGATCTGCATGGATGCGTTGCCCGTAAAGCTGCAATGGGGTGAACTTGATGCCACTAGCAACACCGTCTTGCTTAATACAATGGAACTTGCTTGCCGGGATGTGCAGTGGATGGGATTGGTGGCATGATTGAAATTCATGAATTAATCATCGAGGCGCGCATCGGTACGCCAGGGACACGGAGTGTGCCGGCGACTGCCCTGGATACAGCTGCGTCGTCCATACCCCCTCGGGAAGCAGCACAGGGTGAGGCGCGTTGGGTAGATGCGATTGTGCGGCAGGTTATTGAACGGTTGCGTGATGAATGGCGCAGTGATGTCCACGGAGGTAGCGTATGAGCGGAAGCGATCAGTCGCTGCAGAAATTGAAAATGACGCCCTATTCGCTGGACAAGGGGGGAGCGCTCAAAAATTTAGCCGGGCCCTTCGAAGTTTTGTATAACCCCGAATCATTGACGATTGGGTATGGTGCGGATTTTCGGGAAAAGTCGCTGGCCGACAGCTCTAATACCCGCGTCGAATTCGGCGCGGTGACACCTAGTACGCTGGCGGTGGAGTTGATTCTAGACAGCAGTTTGCCAGACAGCAAAACAAGCGTCGATGAACAGTTGTCTAGTCTGTACATCACGTTTTTTAGGATCAACGGTGCGGTGCGTACGCCCAACATTGTTAAGGTTGAATGGGGCCATTTTGGTTGGGCGGGGCAAATGAAGTTTACCGGTTGGATGACGAACATGACGGTGACATGTTCGCTCTTTGACCGCAGTGGCGCGCCTCAACGTGCCAACCTCTCAGTCAACTTTCTTGAAGAGTTGGAGCTAGATATGGGAGGCAAGGGGGGCAGCGGCGGTAACGTGTCGCAGGGAGGCGGCCAAGGCGGTAGCGGTGGTAGTACGCGGCAAGCCAGTATGTTGTACGAGGGCGGGCCCGTTCCAGATGGTGCCGCACTGGCTCATATTGCCGAGGGGGCGTGGCCTGTGCCGAGCCAAACGACAGCGAGCGATTATCTCTCGTACGCCCGTGAAAATGATCTGGATAGCCTGGATGCCTTGACACCTGGCCAATTTTTGCGTGTGCCTGGCTCTAGGGAGACGTGATGACGCTTCCCTTTGCGAGTAAAAAATTTGACATCCAGGTGCAAGGCCAGCCGTTGTCCAAGCTCGGTTTAACGGTGATTGAAGCGGAAGTTCAGTATGCAGCCAACCGGATTCCAATGGCCCGGTTAACGTGCCGGGTGGATATAGAAGACCCAGCTAACATCTGGGCATCGTTAAATCAAATAGATAAAGCATGGCAGCCAGCTCATCCCGTCAAAATCAGTTATACGGATGAAACAGGCACGCGCATTCCGATTTTTGATGGAATGGTCGCCAGGCCATTGAATCCAAGCTATGTGCAACGGCAACTAACGTGCCAGCTCGAGGTGGTCCATGAGCTGCAGAAAATGGCCAATAGCCACCGCAGTCAGGTGTTGACCCAAAAAGGCGAAAAACTCACCGATGCTCAGGCTCTGCAAAAGTTGTTCAAGGAGCACGGCATCAAGGTGAAAAAAATGGATGGCATGACGGTTTCTCACGCACAGCTGATCCAATGGTCTTGCTCGGACTGGGCCTGGTTGATGAGCCGGATTAGCGCGTATCCGGTCTGGTTGATCGGTGCTCCAGAACAATCGGTGTCGATTCTCAAACCGGATATTGGGCAAGCGCCCCAAGGCCTCGTCTTGAAAGCGGCGAAGCAGAATGCTGGGATCGAGTTGCGTGATATGAAGTACCGGCGTGATAGCCGAAGACTACCGAGCCAATTGAGCGTAAATTACTGGGATGTCGCGCAGCAGAAAAGCCGGTCTGTGAAGGCGAAATCTCCGGCAGTCGGATCGGGCGTGTTCAAGCCGCTCACCTATGCTGCGTCCGATGCGATGCACTGGACACTGAACTCAGGCTTGCCGCTTAGCGAGACGGAAGCGCAATCTTTCGCGGATGCCCGCTTACTAGGTTGCCAACTGGCCGGTACCCAGGCGGAGTTCACAGTGGATTGGAGTGAAGCAACGGCTAAACTGGCACCTGGGCAAACCCTAGAGTTGTCGGGCTATGGCACTTTCGATGGCAAGGGGCTGATTGCCGAAGTGCGGCACCAATGGCTCGGTGCTGGCCAAGGTAAGACGATCTTGACGACAGGCCGGCCTAACGCCGTGATCGGCCTTCAAGTACCTGAAATCGATGCGCCCTTGATGCCAAGGGTCCAAGGTATGGCACCCGGTGTGGTTGTGAAGCCTGGTCGCGAAAAGGACCCGACTGGTTGGGGGTGTATGGCGGTGCGTGTGCCGGGCCTGGGAGGCACGCCAGGACAGGAGCCGCCGATCTGGGTGCGGCCCGGCATGGCCTATGCCAGCAAAGGCAGCGGCTTATGCTTGTATCCGGAAGCCGATGACGAGGTGATGCTGGCGTTTCTGAGTGACGATCCGCGCTTTCCAGTGATCGTCAGCGCCGTGCATAACCCGAAAAACAAGGCACCGTTCGAGCCGAGCGAGAAAAACGAGCAAAAGGGCTTGGTTTTGGCGAAAGACGGCAAGGCGCAGTTCCAGTGGCTTTTTGACGTCAAGGACGGTGGCACGCTTACATTGGAAGCGCAGAAGACAGCACTGGTGCTGTCTAAGGCAAGCCTGCGCTTGCATGGCGAAGAAGCATTTGCGCTTGATGCGAAAAAAATCACGGTAGAAGCCAAAGAAGGTCTCACCCTCAAAAATGGTCAATCCGAAATGAAGATGGGAGGGACCTCCCTAAGCGCCAAATCGCAAACGCTTTCGCTGCAGGGCTCAGCCAAAGCTGACCTCAAAGGCGGCCAGGTCAACTTGGGTTAATCGTATGAATGGAGGACAGGATGGCGAACGGACCCCAGAATCAACTTGGATGCGGCTGGAAGTTTCCAGTGCAGTTCGAATGTGTCTCCGACAAGCCAAAAGCAGCGCAAGTGACGATGTCACGCGATGCGGACAATATCAGAGAGAGTCTGCAGGTACTGTTTAGTACGCAGCCGTACGAACGGGTGATGCGTGCAGGCTATGGGTGTGATTTGCAGACCTTTGTGTTTGAGAACATCAGCGATGGGTTGCGCACCGCAATTCGCCAGATGATCAGTGACGCGGTTCAAACCTACGAGCCCCGGGGCACGCTGGTCTCAATTGATTTCAGGCCGGACAGCAATTCGCCGTGGACGCTCAATATCGATATTGCTTACCGGATTCCTCTGAACAATACGGTGCAGCATGTCGGTGGCAAGCTGAATATTGGCAGTCCGCAGGGAGGATGGCTTGCACGATGAATAGCCGGATAAGGCGCCCTTGAGCCAGTGTGATACAGCAGAGCATGCGTACCACGCGGCGAGCCAATGAGAGCAGTGCTTAGGGAAGGAAGTCCAAGCCGGGTAAATAGAACGTTTTCTCACGATCAGCGTAAAAAAACCTATTATGGCAGCGAAGAAGACATTATCGCCTCAAGAGTCGTTCATACTGGATCAACGTGATTTGGCATGGCACTTAAAGGCTTGGCGAGACTATGTAGCTTTGCTGCCATTTGATGACCCGTTTGCCAAGCCAGGCAAATTTAATAAAGACGATGAGTCGTGGAAAAAGTTTTTTTTCCCGTCCGATGAAGCCGGTGATTCAGTCGACCCCGTCGCGGCACTACTTGAGTCGGTAGCTCAGCCCAATGGCTTGCTGCCTCCCCAACAAGCCTTTCTGATCGCATTTTTAGCCGCGCTCAACGTGCCGCGAGACCTGTTTAACACAATACCGGCTCGGCATCGCGCGCTTTATTATCGGGACGAGCTTGGTGTGCGGGAACGCCCTGCCGTGCCGGATCAGGTGATGCTGTCATTCACGCCAAGCCAGCCAACCTTGATGTTGCCGGCCGGTGAACGGTTCAGTGCGGGTCAGGATAGTGCAGGGACACCATTGGAATATCGGCTTGATGAGGATGTGTGGGTGAATCAGGCGATGCTCACGGACGTGTGCTGGTATCAGTCGAAAAACCATAACGATAACCCTCAAATCCAGCATCCTGCCATGAAGCGGGTGGTGCTTGATACGCTTGGTCAGTCTGCCACGGTGTGGCCAAACGAAGGGGTGCGGCTATTTAGTTACGATCCTCAAAGGGACCAGACCGTGGTGTCCGGGCGCGTGGTGGCTTCGCCGGTGCTGGCTGTTGCGCAAGGGGAGCGCGAGATCGAGGTGACGTTTGAGGGTGACGGCGGCCTGGTAAAAGAAGACCAGAACCTCAGTGCATGGATGAGCGGGGAGAAAGGTTGGGTCCCCCTAAAGAGTCTCCCCATCATCGGTATGCCGCCTGATGGCTGGAAGGCGGTGTTTGTATTACAGGCCGATCAAGGCGCCATAGCGGTGCCCGCGGGGTTGGATGGTTTTAACGATTCCGTGCCGTTGCTCAAGATAACGTGTCCATTGACTGATATTCCACGTGTTAAGCAGATTAACGTCACGGTGCGTAACTCCACCCAGGTGATGATGGCGACCGATGACAGTGTGGCAGAAATAGGTAAAAAGAGCACGCCATTCGGTGAATTTCCCGCATTGGGCAGTAGCTTGTATTTGATGTCGCCTGATTGGTGCAACAAGCCGGATTGTATGCTGACCATCACACTGAATCCGGCGTGGACGGGATTACCCACGCAGAATTTCCACGATTGGTACCAATGGGACAGCGTGGGCGGCCAGGGTGGAGAGTCTGGTTACGCCATTTATGGCGGTGGCGTACCCGCGAATAATCAGGCGTTCACGGTCAAAATGACGGTGGCAAATGGTCAATCAGACGGTGAAACGGTCCCGTTATACGACAATCAATGGTCGGGAGACGCTCCGCCGCCGATAGGCGCCTTGCTAGCCTTTAACGAGATTGAGACACTCACTGCTCCCATCATTGAAAGTACCGATCCGCACGACTGGACACAGTATCTTCGTTTCGAATTGACGGGTCAGGACTTTGGGCATGCTGCGTATCAGAATTCACTTGTCGCGCCGCAATATAAGAATACGCCTACGATTATTGAACTCCATCCCCCCTATACACCGCGGTGGACATCGTTATCGGTGTCGTACGAGTTATCGACAACAAAGCAGCTCACCCGGCATCCGCTCCCGTCGGGTTGCGCCATTGCTTCGTCGGTGCTAGCCGTTGCGGGCGGGCAGCGTGTGATCGAAGTGACATTTGATGCCTCTATCGGGGCAAGAGAGGACCTGAGTGCATGGGTGAGTGGGGAAAACCAAATTTGGATTTCCCTGCAGAAGACCGAGAAAATCGATGATGATAAAAAGGCTTCATTTGTATTACAGGCCAGTCAGGGCGCAGTAGCGGCGCCCGCTGGGTTGGATGACTTCCATGATCTTGTGCCGTTGCTCAAGATGACGCATTCATCGGCTGAGGTTCCAGGTGTTACGCAGATCAACGTAACCGTACACAATTCTCCCCACGTGATCATGGCGACCGATAGCGGTGTGGCGGGAATAGATAACGAAAACAAGCCATTTGGTGATTCCCCAGAATTGGACAACAGCAGCTTTTATTTGATGTCGCCGGACTGGTGCAACAAGCCGGATTGTAAGCTGGCCATCAGGCTGGACCCAAGTTGGGTGGGGTTGCCCGCGCAGAGTTTCCAGCGTTGGTATAAATGGGACAGCGTTGATGGCCAGGATGAGAATTTTGGCTATGCCATTTATAATGGTTGCATACCTGAAAACAATCAAGTTTTCACTGTCGAAATGACTGTGGCAAGCCGTCAAACGGCGATAGCTGGCAATTTATCAGATAACGAGAAGCTCCCGCTATTTGAAGACAAATCGCCGGGGAACGATTCGCCACCGATTGGCGCTTCGTTAGCCTTTAACGCGATTGATGCGCTGAACGCCGATATCAGCCTAGATCCCGATCCGCGCCAGTGGGACCAGTACCTTCGTTTCAAACTGACGGACCAAGACTTTGAGCATGCCGTTTATCAAAGTTCTCTGAACACACCGCTCTACAAGAATACGCCTACGATTATCCGGATTCATCCCCCGTATACGCCGCAGTGGTCATCGTTGTCCGTGTCGTACAAACTATCGACGGCTGCACTCGACACCCAATACCAGCTTACGCCATTTGGCCATTGTTTGGACGATGCGCCAATGGCCCGCGAGTTGGGGCAGCCAGCGCGTCAATTAATGCTGGGCTTTACGGGGATACAGCCGGGACAAGATTTGACGCTGTACTGGAAAGTGCGAGCAGCCAACCCCGATGTGCTGTTGTCTTGGGACTATCTTTCCCAGGACAAGGATAAGAAGAGCTGCTGGCAAGCGCTGGACATGCAGGTACATGATAAAACAGAAAAATTGTCAATGTCCGGCTTATGGCGGACAACGTTGCCGCATGATGCGAGTCAAGAAGACCCGGCCATGCCCGCAGGGCGCTATTGGGTACGCGCACAGTTCAAGCTGCCTGCCCAGCACGAGCACGATGAGGAGCAGGATGACTTTGCGGTCAGTGACGATGCGGTGCGGCCTTCCGATTTTCCGTGGCTGTTGGGCCTGAATATCAATTGCATGACGGCTACGCTTGTCAATGTTGAGCATATTGCCGCAGATCATCTGACCACGCCCCTGCCTGCTGATACGGTCACGCGCAGTGTCGAGCCCATCGAGGGCCTGCAAACTATCACACAACCCTGGCCTTCCGAGGGTGGCCAACCCGTGGAAGAGACAGGAAGATTTTATCAACGAATTGCCCAGTGCCTGCATCACCGCGGCCGTGCATTGACATGGGGTGATATCCGGCAATTGCTCACGGAGCGTTATACGGAAATTCATGACGTACGAGAGGCCGCCCCCCGAGTGCAAAACAAAGATGATCCGAACGCTCATCCTTTAATTCAGCGTCTGGTCGTCATTCCAGAGCCTGATCAATCCGATAGCGGTGACCGGTTGCGTCCTGCATTCAATGCGTCACGGCTGAAGCAGATGAAACAATTCATTCTCGACAAAGCGACGCTATGGCTTAACCTTGAAATCGGCAACCCAGCTTATCGTGATGTCCCGCTCGCTTATACGATCGACTTTACTGCGAGCACGAATCCTGACCAGGGCTATCGGCTGGTGGCCCAGGCGCTCAGCGCTCAGTATATGCCGTGGGCCAATGGCTCCAGCCCGGGTGAAGTTTATACGGGTGCAACGCTCGACTACTATGCGATGCTTGCTTTTATTGAACGCTTGCCGATCGTGATGCGCGTGAAGAGCCTATTGCTCGATGGACAAGCGCGAACCGTTTCGGCAAACGGTCTAGAAGCGTTGGTGCTCACGTTTGGCGAACGCACGTCAACGCTTTTTGGACAACCGCAGCAGGTAAAGCTCCCGGCAGGCTATACCCTTGTTGGCAATCGCGTACGCGTTAGCCATGACGGCCAGTATCTGGCGGTCGATGTGACTAAGGAGCCTGACACGCCAGCCATTGCCGTTTATGGACCAGACAGCCAATGGCGCCACATTGAACTAGAAGCCGGACAAGCGACCATATTTGAGTTGGCTGGGCCGCATGCCTGTCCTGGTATTGCCTATCTTCGCGGTACCGTCGTGCAGTTTGATCAGCTCAATAACCAGCCGTTTGGCATCGGCCCAAGCTTCAAGGTGGACGCAAAAGAAGGCGCTGTGACGGATATCAGCGTTGAGGACAACGGGCAGTTTATCGCTGTGGCTCAAAAAGGAGGATATCTTCGTTTCTGGACACTCAATAACAATACGTATCAGAAAGTATGGAAGGACCCGATAACGCTGCCCGATTGGAAAGATCGCCAGATTGACCTCAATGGCGGCGGAACACTTTCCTTAGTCGCAAGCTGCAAGGACGGTACGGGCGTTTATGTGTACCCGGACGTGGTTCATCATCCTAATAAGTTTGTCCAACTGAAAAGTGCTTCAAGTACCGCGTCCACTCTCAGTCGGAACGCGCAGGTGATCACATGCGCGTATCAAACGGATATTACTATTGATCAGCTACAAAACGGCATCTGGCAACGTGCCGGTAAGGGCATCTCATTGGCTCAGCCGGTGACTAGTGTGAGTCTGAGTGACACCGGCTATGTTCTGGCCGCCGGCGCTGCTGATGGCAAGCAGGTTGAAATTTGGATCGGTGTGAATGGTCCGGACCCCACCTTGTTGCAAACGCTTGAGGCGGAAACAGAGTTCGGCACAAGTGTGAGCTTAAGTGGCAATGGCTTAATACTTGCGATGGGCGGCGGACAAAACTCAATCCTATTGTTTCACCGGGCAGCAGAGTCAATATGAGTCCGCTGTTGATTCGACGGTACACACCGTCTACGCGCCATGGAACAGACACTTTTATCGACTGGGGCTTATCGCATGGATGACGCTGAACAGGAGTACGACGCGATTCACTTTGATAGCCTGTGGGCCACGGCGCTGGATACGTTGCGTACGCTCGCTGGCCAACAATGGACCGAGTTTGGCGAGCACGATCCAGGTGTAACGTTTTTACAGGCGCTCACCTATAACGTGGCCGATCTAGCTTATCGGCACACGCATCCGCTAAAAGATTTGCTGACGCTCAGTCCTGAGGATGTTAAACGGCGTGAAGAAAAAAATCGGAAGCGAATTTTTCCATTGACGTTTGGCCCAGATTGGGTGCTAACCTGCTCACCGGTCACGGAAGGCGACTATCGGCGCGCGGTTCTGGATCTGCGCTCAGATGAGACAATGCAGGCTGCAACCCTATCGCAGGGTTTTTACTTTATGGATGCGCAGCTGGTACGGGAGCCCTTCGATCTCGAACAGATATATAGCTATCGGTACGATGAAGACAATCGTCGTTTCTGGTTCGATTTCGGTCTGCTTTCCGGTCACCCGCAGCTTGAACCCAATCAATTCTGTTTGTTAGGCGGATACCACTTGTATGTGGCGAAGCAGCGCGATATCGATGAAGAAAAAGCGAAGGAGGCCTTGCAAAGGTGTCTGCGAAACAATCGTAATCTGTGTGAGCAGGTGCGCAGGGTCATCTGGCTCAATCCCCAAAACGTGGACGTGCAAATCGATATCGAACTCGACGATGAGTGGCAGGATCCGGTCAAGACAATGGCCGCTCTTTATCAGCAGGTGGATGCTTGCATCAGTTCACCGACGAGGCGAGCGGGGGCGCAGCAGCTCGTCGAGCAAGGCATCCCGGTGGAGGCAGTCTACGATGGTCCGCGATTACAGAACGGCTGGATTACCTCAATACCTGACCCCGTTGACTACACGCAGTCCCGTGCCGTCGATATTAGTGGACTTGCTCAATCACTACTGGCGCTTGCCGGGGTCGATAGGCTGATGAAGCTGCAAATCGGCGATATACCGTCCTGGACAACGGTGATCGGCCCGGCATGCTATCCGGTCGCCTGGGGGGACGATCCGATTGCTTCGTTAACCGGTGATTCACCTAAAGTCCGCTTATTTAAGCGAGGCAAACTACAAACTATTGATCCAGACGCTCTCAAACAAGCGATCCAAGAGGCGCAACCCTCCATCGTCACGGACACGCCTACGGGCGTGCCGATTGGCCGCTGGCGTGGCGATACCTACGCACCAGCGAGCAATCGCATTCCGCCGTGCTACGGCTTGCAGGATGATATTAAGTATCAAGAGGACGAAGAAACAAAACGTCTGCAGCGCCAATACCAATTCTTTTTTCCGTTCGAGCAGTGGATTGCGAACGGCATAGCGCAAACGGCCAATGTTGCCAAATTATTGGCATTCGACCGGTACACCTTGAAGCAAGCTGCGCCAGGGAACGTATGGGGATTTCAGTGGCCCTATTTGCCGGATTCTCACTTGAATGACTTGTTCGATCACTGGAAAAAGGACCTAACCGATTGTATGGTCGAGCGCTCGGAGGATTGGGCCAAAGAACTGGCGATTATCGGCTATCTACTGGGGTATTTTGGGGAAGGTCTAGGCGTGTTGCGTGATGAGGCGCGGCTTCATGAATTTATTCAGGTTCAGCAAGGCTACCTCGAAAATTTTTGTACGCTGACCTACAACCGTGCCAATGTCCAAATCGGTCAGATCTCCGATCTTCAGAAGCGAATTGCCGCTCGGCTGGGCATTGGCGCAGAACTCTTTGCCCTGCCTCGTGGCGGCAAGCTGAACAATCTACCGTTTTACCTGATTGAATATTGGCTATTGTTACCGCCGCAACCCAGAAAATCCATTCAGTTCGGGCCTGCGACTAAGGCAGTCATTGAATTTTTAGATAAACAGGAAACGGAAAAAGAAGCACTAGCTCTGAGCTTTGGAAAGGGAGCAGACGTTCCCGAAATCGGACAACTCTTTAAAATGACTGTGACAGGCGGTTCTCCACCGCCTGATGTTAGTGCTTATCCTTGGGCGGTTGTTTCGAATGTAAAGGAAGAAGAAAAGTCTATTACGCTATCGTTCGATCTGCAGCACAATAACCAGCTGTATGTCGATGCTGAATACATTGTGGATGGTGTACACAATAAAGCGTGGCAGCTGTCTTGCGAGACATTGAGCGAATGGATGTGGGGCGTCGACTATCCACTCGTCTATGCTGCTGATCAATCTGGCTTACTCGATAATCAGCGGAAGCGCTGCCAAATTGCCTCCAGCGCGACAGCGATCCAGATCGGGGATAAGATTGATATTCCACCTAATCGAAACATTCCGGGTGATCCGATCAACGTGGTGGTTGAACAGGTGAACATATCGCAGGGCACCTTTGTAGCGAAATGTGACACTGGCGCCCAGTGGCCAGGAACCAACGCAGACGGCAAAACACTTCGGCGCTGCTACATCGAGCGTTCGTTACCCCTGGCAGACCAGTTTTCATTTAGCATCGGCGTCGTGTTGAATCGCGAGAGCGATTGGTTCTCTCCGTCTTCTAAACCCAGCGATGTTATCGAGTGGGTTGAGCAGGTTGTACGAGATGAAATTCCATGTCATATCCAATCGACTGTCCACTGGTTGAACCGTAGCGCATTCCGTTCCTTTGGACATGCGTACAATGGTTGGCAAAATAGCGGTTGTCCGTTCGGCGATGAGGCATATCAACTGCTCGAGCTCCTGTCACTGAGTCGCTTGCCAGATCAACCGGCTGGCATTGGCACGGTCTCTCTGTATAAAACAGATGGAGATGTAAAGCTTAATCCTGATGGGACTTATCAAAACGAAGAGGCCGTTAAGGAAAATGAAGTGATGTATATCTTAACAGATAAACCGTACTAATCACCATGCGATATTTGAACGCGAGGCTGCTGATATTACCGGTGAGGAGCTTATGACGCTGCAAAAAGCCATGCACCGAATATTGGGCGCCCGTTTGGAAGTTAAGATTGCCGATTTAAAAAAGCGTTTCGGGACCGGCAGAAAACCGAGTGAAGGCGATTATGTCCTCTTATTTAACGTGCTCGAGGCATTATGTGATGCGCTGGACATGGCGCAGGATCTAACGAAAGTTGTGCCGGGTGATGGACTGCGGTTGGAACAAGACCGTCTCGCGCTGAATCTGGAGGCAAAGGGTGGGTTGAAAATCAACGCATTGGCGCCGTATCTTTTTGCTGATTTCGACGGCAGCACATGTTTAGCGGCCGATGAAAACGGTATCTATGTTAAATGCCGCCCCGTGCTTCATGATGGTAAAGGCCCCCTGTCTGTGCAGACGGGATTTGGCGTGAGAGTCGAAACGGTCGATGGTGCCGAAAAAGTGGTGCCGCAAGGCGTGAATCAACCCGTGGGCGGTATTCGGGCTACGGACGACGGCTTAAGGGTGGCGGCAGCCGGTAGCGGGCTTACTATCAAAGAGGGGCTGGCGTTGACGTGCGGCAAAGGCATGAGCGCTGAGCAGGGGCTGCAGATCGTGCTGGCTAAGGATACAGCGTTAGTGCTCGATGCTGATGGTCTGCATGTGTGTACAGGCAAAGGCAATGCGCTGCAGATTGACGAGAAGGGTCAATTGACGCTTAATCCAAAAGTCTCGGTTAGCACGTTTGAAAAGATGTCATTCGCCGAGCGTCAAGAGATATGGAAGCTTTTAGAAGCGACCACTCACCCCCCCGCGATCGGTAAACTGCGTATTTTGAGTCAGTCTGAAGATGTGCACTTGAGTGGCATCCTCAATGATCAGGAAAAAATTGAACTGGCCAGAGTTTATTTTGTGCCAGCTGCTTCAGAGCAACCGGCTCAGGCGGTCACGGGCGATTTAGCATCGGTCATTGTGCAACTCAAGGAGGCATTTCAGACAGAAAAGTTACCGTGTCCCGAGCATTACGTGTCATGGTTCAATGTACTCGAAGCGTTGTTTGACGCGCTGGGTATGACGCAGGATCTAACGAAAGTCGTACCGGGTGATGGACTGCGATTGGAACAAGACCGTCTTGCGCTGAATCTAGATAAGAAAAGTGGGTTGAGTGTCGATCAACAATCATGCCTCACGGTCCACCTTGACGACAGCACATGTTTAGTAGCTGATGACAAAGGGATCGATGTGAAGTGCCACCCCGTACTCCATGATGGCCAAGGCTGCCTGGCTGTGCAAACGGGGCGCGGCGTGATGGTCGAAAAGGTGGACGGTGTCAAAAAAGTGGTGCCAAGCAATTGGCAAAGCAACAATCAACCCGTGGGGGGTCTTCAAGCCACGGCGCAGGGTTTAAAGGTCGCGGTGGCTAGCAGCGGGCTGACGACCCGCGAGGGGCTGGCAGTGGTCTGCGGTGGCGGTGTGAGTGTCCAGGACGGGCTGCACGTCGCGCTGGCCCAAGACACAGCGTTGGCGCTCGATGCAAACGGACTCCGTGTGCATACCGTCGAAGGCAACGCGTTGCGACTGAACGGCAGCGGCCAATTGGCGCTCGATCCGAGCGCTTTGGTCTCGGTTGAAACGTTTGAAAAGATGCCGCTCGCCCAGCGTCAAGAGATATGGCGGATTTTAGTGAAAGCAGGCCAAGAAAAAGAGGATGAGTTGACATGAGTTCAGACGACGAAAACGGCAGGCCGCAGAATACGCTCGTTCGGAATAGCCCGCTGAGAGACCGGATTGCAGAGCTAAAAGAATATTTTCAAGCGGGGCAGGTCCCGACTGAAGCTGACTTTTCCGAACTATTGGACCTGTTGCAAGAGGCCTGTCAAGCAGTTGGGGCAGTGGATCTTAATCCGGGAGCTGGTTTGCAGCTGTCTCCGCCGTCGACAAAATTGGACGGTCCGTTGAAGTTGAGCGTTAAGTGTGACGGCCAGACAACTGAGCTAGGCGCGGAGCAAGAAGGGTCAAAGGCACTGAAACTGAAAACGAACCCGGACGGCGCGTTGCAGGTTTCTGATGATGGAAAGCTTCAGCTTGTTTTCAGTTCGGAGTTGGAGGGGGCGGGTTTGCTTCAAATCCAAACAGGGCCGGGGCTGGAAATTATGAGGAACGCGGGGAAAGAAACCCTTGCGGTGAAGTTGCAAGAGGATAAAGGTTTGAAGTTTGACAGCACAAACGGCGACAGCGTGCAGATCCATTGTGGGCCTGCCATCAAGATCGATAATGGGCCGCTTGAGGTTGTACTGGGTGACGGATTGCAGTGGAATACTCAAGATAAAAATCTCGAGCTCAATCTGGCAAAAGATAGTGGTTTGATATTTAACGGTGAAAATGCTGTCGATTTGCTGCTTAATCCTCAAGAGGATAACGTGATAGAGAAGGTCGGAGAGAATGGCCAAAACGCTTTGCGTGTAAAGGAAGGTACGTTGCTTTGTGATGTCGCCACATTTAGAAAGCTCGATGAAGACCCAGCGGGCCGTCTGATCCTGAAGGCTATTTATCAGCTTCTATGCGACGCTGCACAGGAGGATTCATGATAAAACAGAATAAACGAGAGCGCTGCATGTAGTGGAAAAAGCGGTAGAGTATTACTTTTAACCTTTGACGGAAAATGGGGCGATTCGACGAAAGTTGATGAAAGCGTTAAATTTAGATAGCGGAGTATATTCTTCGTATCAACGTGGAATCAGCGGGACTCGATCGAATAGTGAGTAATGGAACCAGATAAAGATCTTGGTGCAAAAAAAAATGTCGATGAAGAGGGCTCCTCTACAGAGGACCCCTGGTCGCTATCAAAGCTGAAATCGTGCTTTGAAGCCAAACATGTTCCCCGACAAGAGCACTTCGAGGCCATTCTGGATGGGTTGTCGAAATGTTTTAAGGCCATTGGTATCGATTCAGAGGGAAAGCCAGAATTGCCTGCGAATGGGTTATATTTGAATAAACTACCCAATGATAACTATCAATTATCTGTGTGCCTGGATGAAAAACGGTCAATGACCAGCGAGACAGGTAGTGTGGCTGTCAAGGTGGACAAAGATCGTGGAATCGGTTCGGATGATAAAGGTTTGAAATGTATTTTTGGCAATGAGTTGAGGGGCGAAAAGAATGAAAATGGTGTGACGATGCTTGCCCTGCAGGCGGGCTACGGGATTGAGGTAACAAAGGGCGGTGAAGGTGGTAAGGCTAAAAAAGTCAAACTGAAAATCAAGAACAAAGATGCATTAGTCTTGGATAAACAAGAGGGGTTGGGGTTGAGATGCAAGGAGAACAGTGGATTCAAGATCGATTCCACTTTGCAGCTCGATATATTTAAGGAAAAGGGGCTAGTCATCCCAGATGAGGGAAGTAATCAAAATAAATTGAGTGTTCTGCTTGATAAGACAAGGGGCGTGGAATTTAATGGTGGGTTACGTCTTAAACTCGATGCCGAAAGTCATTTTGAAGATATTTCAAAGGGGCTTTGTTTAAAGCAGGGTGATGTATTTTCGAAGGAGGTTTTTGAGAGTCTTGGAAAAGAATCATTGAAAAATATATACAATTTACTTCGTTCTGTTTTTGATGAAAATGGTGTGCCGTTTGGGCCTGAAATTAAAGATTTTTTATGGGCGGATGCCGCTTGCGGTCGTTACGATAACTATCGCTCGAATAGTGGATGGTTTTCTGTTTTGACTATTAGTGAAAATGGCGAAAATAAATCATCAATGTTTTTGGATCGGGAGGGGAGAAAAGATATTGAAGGGGAGGTTGGGGATTCAGTTGTTATTATTGGCAATAAATTGGTTGCCATTGGTGTATGCGAAGAAGAATCTGAAATTCACTGTATAGATGTAAGTACTACACGCTATAGGGATGAAATATTTCAACTTGAACCAAAATCCGGTTCTAAAATTTATTTTAGTGGGCCGCTATGCTTTAGTTCGGATGGAGATCGAATAATCTTGTTAGATGACGACAAGAAAAATGTCAATGTATATTATTTTAGTGACGAGGGCGGTGACGAGGGCGGTGACGAGGGCGGTGACGAGGGCGGTGACGAGGGCGGTGACGAGGGCGGTGACGAGGGCGGTGACGAGGGCGGTGACGAGGGCGGTGATGGAGGTGTAAAGAAAAAATACGAAAAAAGTGATGATTTTATCTTTAATGATGATCTTCCTTCCCATGTTGTTCCAACCTGTGTAACGTTGAGTGGAAACGGAAAATTTGCAGCGGTGGGGGACGAAGAAAAAATATATTTTTTCAAAGAAGGGGATGGAAAAAAATGGACTAAAGAGCACGAATATGAGTTGTCCCATTCTGCGCTGGCCATCGGTGAGAATGGAGATTATTTCGCCGCAATAGAGGGGGATGTCATTGGGGTTTATCGAATTAAACGGGAAAATACCCCCGCCCTTTCTATTGATAAAGTGCAAACGCTTGATTATTCCGCACGGTCCATCTCGATGAAAATAATTGAGAACTCTGAAGAAAAAAAAGAACAGTATCTTGTTGCAATCAAATTATCCAATAATGAGGCTTCCCCTTTAGGGATGGTATTTAAAGGCTCAGTCATCGTGTGACATCACAGTTTGATGATTGCGTCACGCGCCTGAAAGGGAGCCTGTATGAGCTGGCTGAACGGCAGGCTGTCCCAATTTTTGGAGAGTTTATGTTAGAAACTCAATTACAAGTTGATGAAGCCGTTCAAGACACCGCGGCAACAGCGCTTGCGCCTTTTGTCTCGACGTATGACCGCTTGCCGTACACTTCGTATCCGTTCGAGCAGACACACCCAGGAGCACTCGCTGCGTTGGCAGGACTATTCGGACTTACCGCGCCGCCAGTGCGTACTGCGCGGATTTTGGAGCTGGGTTGCGCGGCTGGCGGAAATCTGATTCCGCTCGCCGCTGAATTTCCTGAGTCAGTGTGCGTGGGTATCGATCTGTCGCCGGTCCAAATTGAGGATGGGCAACAACGCATTGCCTACTCGGGTTTGCGCAATGTGCGCCTCGAGTGTCGCGACTTGCTCGAGCTTCCTGGCACATTGGGTCTATTCGATTACATTATTTGTCACGGTGTCTACAGCTGGGTGCCGCCTGCGGTACGTGCGGCAATTATGCAAATCTGCCAACAGCATCTGGCCCCCGACGGAATCGCGCACGTTAGTTATAACGTGCTGCCGGGTTGGCGGCAGCGGCAGGCGATTCGGGATGCGTTGTTGTGGCACATTTCAGCGGATGCGGATCCCGTTCAGCAGCTCGAGCAGTTGCGAGCAATGCTGAGCTTTTTACGAACGCATGCATCGTCCGATTCGATGTATGGCTCGGCAGTATGTGCGATCATCGACGATTTGACGCAGCGCTCAGATCCGTATTTGATGCATGAATATCTGGCTGCAACCAACGCACCGTGCTTATTCAGCGAATTCGTACAGGCGGCCAAAGGGCTGGTGTTTCTGTGCGAAGCGCGCTTAACCACCATGCTGCCGGAGTTGAGCGCTCCCGAGCGGGCAGCCGCGATCCGTGCGTGGACGGGCGACCGGTTACTGGCGAACGAGCAGATGAATGATCTCGTCTCGGGCCGCCCGTTTCGTGAAAGCTTGCTCGTGCATGATCATCGGACGATTGATCGCACATTGCGGGCTATGCATATGGATAAGCTACACATCGTTTTGTGTGGGCCTTACCGGTTCGAGTTGGAGAATGACGCTTGGATGTTGCATGCTCCTCAAGGTCAATACCGGACGTCTGACCCCATTGTGCAGGCGGCTTTGAATACGCTTATCTTACGGTATCCGGCTTCGAGTACGTTGGATGAACTGAGTGCGGCTGCGGTGGGATCTGGCATTTCAGAGCCCATTCGAGCGGCAATACGTGATGCGCTGTTTTATCTCGTGGTGGGCGGGCTCGCGATCGCGCGCACGGAACCAGTGTGCGCACAACCCGCGAGCGCACTGGAATGCGCGGTGCTGGAGGATAAACTGGACGTGACATTTTGCTGCGCCAGTGTGCTGGCGCGCAGCGATGCTGCCGCCGGCGCGCGGGCCACGGCGAACCTGCTTCACCGGCCTGTGCAGCTTACAGCCATTGATATCCTTCTGTTACCTCGCTTGACGGGGGACATGTCGATCGCTGCGCTACTCACAGCACTGTCGGATGCAGTGACAGAAGGGCTGCTCAAGTTTGCTGAGCACGGTGATGTGTCGCTGCGCGAGCTGCTCATCGCACGTTTGCGGCATTATGCGCGGGCGGCATTGCTGGTCGCACAGGCAAAGGACGAACCAGGCGGCAACCGGCAGGATGCCGAGCACGACCAGGCGCAAGCGATGACCTTATCAGGAAAGGTGTCAAGATCAGGGGAGGTGCCAAGCACAGCCGGGCAATCGATTAATGAAGCGATTGTCTCGTTCAGTTCGCCAGAAAATTGACTGGAGAGCAGCCGTGTCCAAAATTGACCGACTGCGCTTATCGTTCAAGGCTGAGCAGTTCGATGGTCACGCGTTGCTGCGTGAATGCAGCCAGTTGTTTCACCAGCGTGTGCTGGCTGATCTCGATCAACTCATCCATCGTTTAGCGAAGCGAGCCTCTCGTCCCAGGCTCATCAAACGGCTGGTGGTTGATCTGGGTGTGTTGGATGCGTTCGGCTGGAAAGAGCAATGGCGAACGCGCTTGCTGCAGCAAGTGGAGCAGGCGCTTATCGAGGAATTGGCCCATGCTGAGCAAGACATGGCCAATGAGGGTTCGATGACACCGCATGATGAGTCCGAGGCTTGGATGCACTGGCTGCACACGGGCGTTGGGACAGCGTCAGCTGCACCGTCTCTTTCCACGATGAACGTGCAGACACATCTGGCGATGCCTGCAGCACCTGTGACGCAGTTCACCGAGAGCGCTATGCGCACTGTGCGAACCCGGCTGCAACAATGGCTGCAAGCGAACCTGGTATTGCACTCAGCAGTGCGTCACCGGTTGGCGCAGCTGTGTGCGATACCGGCGCTACAGGATATTTGGGCTGCCTATGAGGCTCAGCACTTCGGACCGGCTAAAGCGGGTAGCCTAGCCCGTGCGGCGCAAGACATTCCATCCGCCACACGTCTGCCGGACGCTATTGCAGAGTCCAATCGGCCGGCTTCGGAGGCAGTGCCCGCACAGCAAGGTACCATCTGGCCAGACGCATCTGCGCGCGCCCCGGTTATGCCTTATCGGATGAACCCCGCGATCGTGCCGAACGAACTAGCTGGCTTTAGCGCTGGTTTTGGGCTGCTCTGGCCGCTGTTGCCGGGCATGTTTCGCGCGCTGGAACGCAATAAACTGGCGGCGGATACTGATGATGCATTGCTGTGGACTGCGTTGGAGTCTTTTCAGTCACATCCGGTAATGCCGACAACCTCCGCAATGCAGGTCACCGAGAAGGCCATACATACCGCACGAACCCGTCTGCAACAATGGCTACAAGCGAACCCGGTGTTGCACTCAGCAGTGCGTCACCGGTTGGCGCAGCTGTGTGCGATACCAGCGCTAAAAGATATCTGGACTGCCTACGAGGCTCAGCACCCCGAACCGGCTAAAGCGGATAGCCTAGCCCGTGCGGCGCAAGACATTCCATCCGCCACACGTCTGCCGGACGCTATTGCAGAGTCCAATCGGCCGGCTTCGGAAGCCGTGCCCGCACAGCAAGGTACCATCTGGCCAGACGCATCTGCGCGCGCCCCGGTTATGCCTTATCGGATGAACCCCGCGATCGTGCCGAACGAACTAGCTGGCTTTAGCGCTGGTTTTGGGCTGCTCTGGCCGCTGTTGCCGGGCATGTTTCGCGCGCTGGAACGCAATAAACTGGCGGCGGATACTGATGATGCATTGCTGTGGACTGCGTTGGAGTCTTTTCAGTCACATTCGGCAATGCCGACATCCTCCGCAATGCAGATCACCGAGAAGGCCATACATACCGCACGAACCCGTCTGCAACAATGGCTACAAGCGAACCCGGTGTTGCGCCCAGCAGTGCGTCACCGGTTGGCGCAGCTGTGTGCGATACCGGCGCTACAGGATATTTGGGCTGCCTACGAGGCTCAGCGCCCCGAACCGGCTAAAGCGGATAGCCTAGTCCGTGCGGCGCAAGACATTTCATCCGCCACACGTTTACCGGATGCTATCGTAGGATCCAATCGGCCAGCTCCAGAGGCGGTGTCCGCACAACGTACCATTCGGCCAGATGCACCCGTGCTACCAGATACTCCCGATCGTATAAACAGAAGCCGTGACCGGAACGCCGCGTTCATACCGTCCGAGTTTGCCGTCTTGAACGCGGGTCTCGTGCTGCTGTGGCCGATGTTGCCAGGCTTGTTTCGCACGCTTGCGCTACTCGATGATGCCAATCACTTTATCGATGCCAGCGCACCGTTGATTGCTACGGGTTGGCTTGATGAGCTGGCTTGGGGTGACGACACGGTTGCCGAGTGGCGTACACCGGTTAATAAACTACTGTGCGGTGTGGCACTGGACGCTATGTTACCCGATTGGCAGCCTGACCCAACGGTGAGGGCGCAACTGAACGGCTGGCTCGCGGCGTTGCCATCTCGCCTGCCGGGGTTGCATCGCTGTGGTGTGACTGACGTGCGGCAATTGTTCCTGCAACGTCCTGGCATGCTGACGCGTCAGCCCAATAAGCGCTGGACGCTGCAGGTTGAACCGCATGCGGCTGACGTGCTGCTACACACGATTCCGTGGCCACTCGAGCAGGTGTGGTTCCCATGGTGTAACGATTCGTTATGCGTGGAGTGGCGAAGATGAAGAGTAAGTGCTTACCACACTCGTTTTGCTGAAGATGCGCATGGTAGGCACTACGGACTACCCGCCCCCTTCCCACTTAAAGGTGGTACTGGCGGCGAGCGTGGTTTGCAAGGGATTTTGCTCGTCATACCCGCTTTTGAAGTAGCCGAGCGTATATTCGATGCCATTCTCAACGTTTTGGCCTTCAGGGAGGGCGAACACACCGTTGCCCTTGTTGGTGTGGATTGGCACCGGCGAGAAACATCGAGGTTTTTTGTAGTAAAGCTCAGACACCGTAGAGCCCTCCCACAGTCCGACCCAATCGTTGTCGTCCTTTGGATTCATCCCTCTTGGCACGCAGAGCCAGTACGATAATGATGACGGGCCGATCTGAGTTACCGAAAACGATAGGCTATCCGTAGGGGAGGATACCGTGAATCGACCGTCGCCCACACCTTCGATAAGCAGCGTGGCGACAATAGCCCTAACGTTGTCATTTACCGCGTAGGCCATTAAGTACGGCTCTTTGCTCAATGAAAGCCCCGTGAAGTTGGTCGAGGCGTTAGGTTCGTTGCGACTGATGGACTGCGATCTGAACGGCGTGATTTTGACGAGAACATCCTCTCCCTTCGTTTGCCAGAGATAGACGGTATTTTTGTTAGTCTTCGGCTGGTTCCCTTGCAGTGTGTCATAGCGCAAGGGGATGATTCTCGGCTTGATGTCCTCCGCTTCGACAGTGAACTGAGTGATCGAAGTTGCTTGGGAGGAGGGCTCGTCCATCATTTTTCCCTCTTAGTTTGAGAAAAAGGACCGCATACTTTTGACTGGCCTGGCGCCGCTGAACTTAGGCACGGGCGTCCGCCGGGGCCCCTTCATCCGCCTGGGTGCCGCCCGGCATTTAAGGGCCAGTAAAGATGGTAACGGCGGCTAGCGTGGTTTGCAAGGGGTCTTCCTTACTTCCCTCTTCTTGATTGTTCTTCTTATCTTCTTCTTTACCTCCCACTGCTTGTTCGTTCTTCTTAACTTCTTCCTTACCGCTTCCTTCTTTATCGACTTTCTTATCTTTCTTATACCCGGTCTTGAAGTAACCGAGGATGTATTCGATGCCGCTCATGAGGTTTTGGCCTTCAGGCAGCGTTAGTCCACCGTATCCGCTGTTGATGTCGCTTAACACAGGTGAGGAGAATAGGGGTTTTTTGTAGTAGAGTTCCGATACCGTAGAACCTTCCCACAGTCCGACCCAATCGCCATCGTCCTTTGGACTCATTCCTCTCGGCACGCAAAAGTAATAACACAATGATGTCGAGCCGATCTGGGCCACCGAGAATGCCAGCTTATCTTCTGGGAGGGATACGTTAAACCGGCCGTCACCCACACCCGTGATGAGTAGCGTGGTCACAACGGCGTTCACATTATTCGCTACCGCATAGGCCATCAAATACGAATCTTTAGCCAGCGAAAGCTCGTCAAAGTTGGTGAAGTTATCGGCCCGATTAGAATCGATGAGCATTGATTTTCGCTGCGGGTCTTCATGGAAGGGGACCTCTTCCCCGTTCGTTTGCCAAAGGTAGACGATATTCTTGTTTGCCTTCGGCTGATTCCCAGGCAGCGTGTCATACCGAAACGGTATGATGGTTGACTTGATGTCTTCCGACTCGACAGTGATTGAAGTGAGCTGAGATTGGAACCTACCTGGGCTTATTATCATATTGCCTCCTAGTTTAAGGTCTACCCGGATGCTGCTTGGCGTTTAGGGGCCCTTGAAGCGGACAATGGCGGCAAGCGTGGTCCGCACGGGTTCATTTGGTTTGTTTTGATCGTATCCGCTCTTGAAGTAGCCGAGCATGTAGCTTTTGCTGCTCACGAATTGCTGGCCGTCAGGAAGGGTCAAACTATCGTCCCCGTGGCTGTCGTCTTTTGATATCGGCTGCAAGCCAATGGGCTTTTGCGTATTATCGTAGAGTTTCGACACCGTAGTACCCTCCCACACCCCAACCCAATCTCCACTGGCTTTCGCGCTCGTCCCCGCCGGTGTACGGAAGCTGTACGACACTGTTGTCGTATTAACATGGGTCACCTTCAACGAAAGTGCCTCGTCGCTGGGCGCCGGAATGATCTTGTAGTTCTTGCTGTCCTCCTGGTACTCTAGGCGCTGGGTGGTTACAATAGCATTGACTGTTGGGCCCACAGCGTAGGCGATCAAGTAATTCGCCTGTTCCAATTCAACGTTAAAGTTCTGAAAATCTTTGGCTGAGTCGGAGGTGATTGAATGCTTTTTGTCCGCCGTTGAGGGGACCGTCCAACCTTCTGTCTGCCAGAGGTAGACGGTATTTTGGTATGTCTTCGGCTGGTTCCCGTCCAGCGTTTCATAGCGAAAGCCAATTTTGGTCGCGTCGATGTTACATGGATCGACACTGAACCAGGTGAGGCTAGGCTTTGGAGGGCCCTTGAAGGAGGTAACGGCAGCGAGCGTGGTCCGCAAGGGTATTTGCGTATTGTACCCGCTCTTGAAGTAGCCGAGCATATAGTTAACGCCGATTTCGAATTGCCGGGCATGGGGAAGGGTAAAAATACAGTTGTCCTTATTGCTGTCGTCGACTTCTACCGGCAAAAAGTGAATAGGCTCGTGTATATTGTCGTAGAGGTCCGACACCTTGGGGGCCTTCCACACTCCGATCCAATCCCCATCGTCCTTTGCGTTTGTCCCACTCGGCATGCGAAAGCTGTATGACACTGTTGTCGGATTAACATCGGTTATCTTAAACGAGAGTGCCTCCTCCTCGGGCGGTGTGATGACCTTGTATTTGCCGCCGCCTAATGGCTCTAGGCGCTGCGT
Organism: Burkholderia sp. b14; assembly: GCF_900156195.1. Classification (NCBI taxonomy): domain Bacteria; kingdom Pseudomonadati; phylum Pseudomonadota; class Betaproteobacteria; order Burkholderiales; family Burkholderiaceae; genus Burkholderia; species Burkholderia sp. b14. The sequence continues at coordinate 1,700,635 of NZ_FTPJ01000003.1, read as the reverse complement.
GGTCACAACGGCATCCTTTTCCTCGCCCACCGCGTAGGCAATTAAATAATTCGCAAGAGTCAACTCAACTTCAAAGATTTGAGAGGAGCTGTGATTGTCGTCTTTAATTAAAGGCTCTTTTATTAGATTCTGGCTCGATGGAGGAACCTCCCAACCATCTACTTGCCACAGGTGGACAGTATTTTTATATGTGTTTGGCTGGTTTCCTTCTAGAGTATCATAGCAAATGGGAATGTTTGTTGCGGTGAGATTTTCCTCATTGACATTAAACTCGGTAAGAAAAGAGGGATTGGTGAGAAGCTTAGTTGGCGACACCATCACTTTTCTCCTATTTTGATTTTTTATTTAAAAAATATATTTTTAATTTGCCCCTGGCAGCTGAGCTTAGGGGCAAAAGAGAGGGCGCCCGGGTACCTTTATCTGCCCGGGCGCTGCTCAGTGCTTAGGGACCCTTGAATTTGATAATAGCGGCGAGCGTAGTCCGCTTGGAATCTTCTGGCTTTGTTCGATTGTACCCACTCTTGAAGTAGCCGAGCATGTAGCTGGAGCCACTCACGAATTGCTGGCCATTAGAAAGGACCAACGGAACGGTCCCGGAGGGCTCATCAATTGTTACATTCTTGGAAGTAATGGGCGCTCGCGTTTCGTCGTAGAGGTACGATCCCGTAGACCCCTTCCATACTCCGACCCAATCCCCAGCACCTTCCGCGCCATACCCGGTCGGTATGCGGAAGCGGTACGTTACCGTTGTTCTAGTGATATTGGTCGTCTCAAACAAGAACGCTTCATCCGCTTCCGGCGTAATTACCTTGTATTTACCCCCGCCTTGGGTCTCTAAGCGACATGTGGTCGCAACAGCCTTCGGGTCGTTGCCTACCGCGTAGCCTAACAAGTAATTCGCGTCAGTTAGTCCAACATCAGTAAAGGTTATAGGGCCACTGGCATGGTCGGAGTCGATTGGAAACGTATTGTCAGGCGATCCGTTGACTTCCCAACCATCTGTTTGCCACACAAAAAATTTGTTGTCGTATGTGTTTGGTTGGTTTCCCTCCAAAGTATTATAGTGAATGGGAATGTTGCTTGAGTTGAGGTTTTCTTCATCGACCACAAACCTGGTGAGGACCGCTGAATCAGTGAGAAGTCTAGCTAAAAACATCATTTTTCCCCTATTTTGCGTTTTTGGCAAAGTGGTTGGCTACTTCTTATTAGGACCACGACGCTTTCTCAACTTCCTGCTTCTTCCCATCCATTGAGAATGGTGCCGCTAAAAGACCGCATACGTCTGACTTGTCCGATGCAGCTGAACTCGTCATCGATGAGGTGACTGTCCCGCCAGCTTGAGTTCCCTGGCCAACCAACAGCGAACTCACACTCACTTTAGTCTATGTTCAAAAATAGTCAATGACTAAATTGCCCCGGACGTTGTGGAGGCTCGTACTCTTGAGAGAATGGAGCCATGAACAACAGGCCAAACAAGTTCCACCGGAAGTCCGAGCGCGCGCAGTGCGCCTGGTGAGTAGGTAGTGGCTACCGGTGCCATGCCGTACAGTTTTATGATCCGTCAAAACGCTGCGCCCGCGCGAAACGCGACGAGATCCTGCAACCGGAAACAAACTGTCCCCTGATACATTCATTGTTGCAATGTTGATGCATTCAATGCAATCCACGTCTTTTGCGGTGGAATTTTATCTTTTTTATTCATAATTCCATTTCGTTCCCTTCACAATACAATGTGACAAAGCTATTTCGTTAGCCTAAATGTAAGGCCAAATAGTGTTGTGAGATTTGCAAGAAACGTGCATATTGACGTGTGAGGACTGCAAATCCTGAAAGGCGTAGACGGGTCCGAGGACACCGGTGAGCGAGGGAGATTGATTCCGCCAAGCGCTGCGCGAGCTGTTCCTATGCGCCCGGGCACGCTGCAGCAAGAAGACGGCAGGCTGCAGTTTAGCGTCGAGCGCGCGGCGATCGACATACTACTCAATGAAGTGCCGTGGCCGCTTACGCAAGTATTGCTGCCGTGGCTGCCGGCCCCAATCAGCGCGATGTGGCTTTAATGAAAACTCTCTCGACTGACGTGTTAGACGCCCTTGCATCGGGCGCTGGGCAACCCGATACGGTTGATTTGGCCAATGCGCCGCCTGCGAATGCAGGCGTGGCCCATGCGTTCGAGGCGCTGGGGCCATGGCTCGAATACGTCGACCAGGCGCTGCAGCACCTGCTGGTGTGGCAGCACCAACGCGAAGACGACCGCTTTAACATAGCGGAGTTGCTGCACACGCAGGAGGCGCTTGAAGCCACACGCACGCAACCGCGCGGCATGCCGCATTGGAGCACAGCGAGCGGCGACGCTCCCCCGTGGACAACGCTGTGCGCACCCGTACCGTGCGGCCGGCTCGCCAACGTTATCGACCGATTCGGGCTGACGCATTTTGAAACCCAGGTGCTGGTGCTGTGCTTATTGCCGCTCATCGAGCCACGCTACCGCGCACTGATTGCTTATTTGCAAGGTGATGAAGGCGCGAGCTGGCCCGGCGTGGAGCTGGCGTTGACGCTATTTAGCGCCACCCCGGTGGAGCGCATCGCACACCGCCACCAACTGTACTCGAGCGCAAGCAGCCTGTTGCCCAATGAGCTTGTGCATACGGCCGAGCGCAATGGCCGCGCATGCGCGCGCGACGATGCAGCCTACCTGCGCGTAAACGAGACCGTGTTTCGCTATCTCAGTGGGGCGGACGCGATGTCGCTGCCCATGGCACTGACGGAACTCGCGCAATGGCACCCCACCTCACACGCCGAAGAGGCGCTGCGTCACGGCGCGTGGGCCGCGTGCGCGGAGCAGATTGCGACGTTCTGTTTCGGGACCGGATCACACGCCATGCCCACCCCATTATTACTCCTGCAAGGAGGCGATGGCAGCCAGGCGCTTATCGCGCAGCTAGCCAGCGAGGCAGGCCGCCCAACCTTGAGCGTCAATCTGCGGGCGTTGCCAGACGATGCGACCGATGCCTGGCCGCTGCTACTGGCGGCGCTGCGTGAGGCGCGCTTGCACGGCGGCATACTGGTACTACAGCACGTCGCCGAAGGCCTATCTCGGCACAGGCCGCTCCTCGAGGCACTGGAGCCACGACTGGCGCGGCATGGTCAACCCATCGTGTGCCTATTACCTACGCAGGAAACAGCAGAGGCGTTCGCAAGCCTGCCGAAGCTGCGCCTGACGATGCCGCCGCGCATGCACGAGGATAACGTGCGGTTGCTGCAAGCTGGCCTGGGGACTAGCAGTGATGGGTGGGATTTGGCGGGCTTGCTTAAGCGCACACGGGTGAATCCGGACACCCTGACTGCAACGCTGCAGGAGGCGCAAGGCTATCGGGCACTGCGTGGGGCGCAAGCACCGCTTGCAGAAGCCGACCTGTGCCAAGCGCTGCGCGTGCGGGGCCAGCAACATTTTGGGCAACTCGCACAGCGCATACAGCCGCAGCGCACCCTCGACGACCTGATCGTGAACGAGAACCTACGTGAGCAGCTGCACGAGATTCTCGCAGCCATCCGGCAGCGCGACGCGGTGCTGACGCGCGGGTTTGCCCGCAAAGTAGGCTATGGCACTGGCATCAGCGCACTGTTCTATGGCGAATCGGGTACGGGCAAATCGATGGCCGCAGAGGTGCTCGCTGGGGAGTTAGGGCTAGATCTGATCCGAGTGGACCTGTCGACGGTGGTCAACAAGTATGTCGGCGAGACAGAGAAGAATTTGTCGCAGATCTTCGATCTAGCGGTGGCGGACACGGGCGTATTGTTGTTCGACGAGGCGGATGCGCTGTTTGGCAAGCGCAGTGAGGTGAAGGACGCGCAAGACCGGCATGCGAACATTGAAGTGTCTTACTTGTTGCAACGGCTGGAACAGTACCCCGGGCTGGTGGTGCTGACGACGAACAACCGTGCGCATTTGGATGATGCGTTCACACGTCGCTTAACGTTTATTACGCGTTTCGAGACACCCAATGCTGTATTGCGTGAACGCATGTGGCGGGCGATCTGGCCGGAGCAGTTGGCGGTGGATCAGGAAGTGGATTTTGCGCGGCTCTCGGCGGCCACGGAGTTAACAGGAGCGGGAATCCGGAACGTGGCGTTGCTGGCGAGCTGGCTTGCTGCCGAGGAGAACCGAGCAGTAAGTTGGGTCGATATCGCTCGCGCGGTGCGCCGCGAGCTGAGCAAGACGGGGAGGATTATGCCACAGCTTTAAGTAAAGGTCTTTGCCAATGCAAGACGGGACTGATGAAGAACGTCAATTTTAAATGACGGATGCGGTCATGGCAGACTAAATCATGGATAGGGGCGAGGAGTCAGAAAGTATGCAGCCAATCATCACTTTGAATAAAGCGATTGCGCTTTCATTGGAAAAATACTTGTTGCGGATCAGCGATGAGTCGATCGACATTCGTTTTGATATTCCGGACAAAACATTGCTACCGGATATGCCAACCGTTTGTGTGTTCCTCTATGACATTCAAGAAGACCTTGAGCTACGCCACGGGCAATCACGCCAGTATTGCGCAAAGACAGGGACATTTGATGCTAGACAAGTCAACGTGCGTTGTTGTTACCTTGTGACGTATTGGGAGCAACCGAAGAAAGAGGGGATGAAGCCAGACGGTCAACCGATGATAGTCATGAATGCGGTGCTCGATGCACTGCTCAGTGCTGAGCTGGGTACGCTGCTTCGTGACGCAGGTCTGCCGTCATTTGCGCGGGTGATCGCACCATTGGAGCATTTATCGAGTTTGGGGAATTTTTGGCAATCGTTGGGTGATCGGCCACGCCTGTGTCTGAATTTTCAAGTGACGATACCAATTAAAATAGTTCTTGACCAGCCTGTAAAAGCGCCACCCGTGCTTAGTACGGAACTTGAATCGTCAAAGTGGGAACAGTATGATAAATCGTTACCTTTCAAGCGCGCGCTGGTTAAACAAGTTCTGCAGAAGTCCGACGTCAACACAATGCCTGAGGTACGAGCACAGCTTGCACGTTTGGCCATAACATGTGAGTACAAAGAGCCCGATCAGCCTGTGGTTCACGTAAGCGGCCTACTTGACCAAGCGACAAATAATGCAGTAGAAGAAGTGATTAAAGATTATAACAACCGTTGGAATGAGATAGATGAGGATCTACCTAATTCTCTAATGGTAATCACTGATTTGACTGTAGTGAACGCTCCCGCTCACGATGCCGATTGATGAATGAAAGCTGACTTGCGTGTCTGCAGTGCCATGAATTTTAAGTATGGGAAAGAGGCTGATGGTGGATTGAGGATTGGCTTGGCTGTGACAGCAGCATAGATGTCGCAATGATATGCCAATTCAAGCTGATATTCTCGCGTAGACGATTTTGAATTTGATGTGTTAAATACGCAAACCTAGCATTGATTGGTTGCCTATAAATAATGTGGTGCCGTTAAGCTTGACGCACTGGTGCAAGCGGGCCAACGTCATCAAAAGTTCGAGTCTGAAGCGGGTGATCATTGGCACATTAAAGTTATGAATAAATACAGCTATTCATGAGGTGCACAATGCCAAAGACAAGTTCGTATGATATCCAATCCAAAAAACAAAAGAGAAATCAAGGTGAGCTTGCTACGCCAGACCAGGACGCGATGGACTTACAAGTTATGCCGCTCAGCCGGCGTAACCTGGACCCGGAAAATCCGGATCGACTACCCGAGAATCTGCCACCCTTAGATCACGCAGACCTACCGCCTCAAACACGGTTAACCCAGCTCAACATGCTGGGTTCACACGATGCAGGCACCTATTTGTTTAGTAAAGAAAAAGCGCAAGGCGGCTTTGCGTTGGGAAAAACATTTCCGGGCCCTTTTAAGTGTCAATCCCTGGATTTGGTGGGACAAGCTGAAGCGGGTATCCGCTATTTTGATTTGCGAGTAGAACGTGATAAAAGCAATATTTACCGATTTTTTCATAACTTTAGCTCGACAGGCGGGGATGCACTGGAAGAGGTCAAAAAGTTGCTTAGGTATGCGGCCGGAGATGAAAGAAATTTATATATAATGAAGTTGCATTTCAAAAAGAGAGATGCGAGGCACTTCATTCGTCAACTATCAGATTTCGAGCAACGTATTATTCAAAATAACGCATCAGGTTCAGAAAAGCCTCTTGGGAGTTTGACCATTGATAATACGATTGGCCAAAACAGAAATATTTTGCTGCTAGTCAAAAATGCGGAGGGTAGTATTATGGAGGGGTCTTTAAAGAAATATTTCTGGGACTATGATAAAAATACCAATACAAAATGGGCCGATCAGGCCAGTGGCTCAGGAACGGGATCTCATATTCTAAATTTTCATGGTGATCGCAGAGGCGACAGGGAAAATAAATTCAACATTATACAAACAAATATGCCAATGAGGGCTAATCCTATTTCAAAGGATTTTAATTATTTCCTTGGTTTAATGAAATTATTTAGCGTTAAAAATCTGGCCGCGGATCAAAAAGAGCAGGTTGCCAATTTTGTTCGTCACCTTGTTTTGCGAGGTGTCAGTCCGGGCATTATTTCGATGGATTATGCGGGAAAGGATGATAGATCTGATACGCGTTTATATAGACAATTGGTTGATGATGAAAATCGTAAATTAACTAACGCCAACAATGCATAATTAAAATTTAACTGGTGAAATATTTGTTGGGTTAGTCTACTGTATTCGCTGATCGAAACCTGAAAGGCAAATCGCGTCGAATCGTATGGCTATCTCGTCGCGCTGTTCAGGCTCCTACCACTGGCAAACACTGCCGACGATTACTAGGCCCTGTTGCCGTGACGGCTCTTCGCCTCAACGCACTGACGTATGGCAGACCACCCAGATTAAACCATGTCGTCTACTGAAAGCTTACCTTAATCCTGCGCATGCATGTCTCCCATTAGCGCCTCAACACTATTGAAGCGCTTGAGGTTACCTGCACGTGCCTCACGCATAGCCGCGATAGTCGTTTCATTCGGCACCAGCGGCTCAAATGGAAGGGTCTTTTCGTGGGCGACGCGAGTCAGCATGATGCGAAAAGCGTCGGATACCGTAAGGCCCGTCGCCGCCAGTATGATCGATGCCTCTTCTTTGATACGCTTGTCGATGCGGGCGGGAACAACCGCGTTTGCAGACATGGTGGGGTTTTCTAGCCTATGGGCTACATTATGGCCCATCTATCTGGAATGCGTACCTCGTTCATTGCCTAAACGTCATGACATCCCGCGGATTAGGCGCTTGCATGTGCAGGTTCCTGTCCTCATCGCCGTTCGCTAGACCCATCAAAGCATCCAGGAATCGACAACGTGGAATCCCTTTCAACATTTGTCCAAAGTCCAGCCCTTTCACCACTATCTATCATCTTCGGCGGGCTGATTATGGTCGGCTTATTTTGGTGGCGTGCCGGCTCAATTCACATCGTGCTGGACCGGCTCTGGCGGCTGGTTGCCGGCAAGGCCGACGTGCATGACCCAGTACTGAAAGCGCTCTTGCTTGAAAGCCGCGACATTGAAAAATTTAAATATACCTACCGGTTGAAGGTAGAGACTATGGCTGCAATCCACAGGCTCGACAAATGGAGAAGAACACATGAAATCAGCATGTCTCGGCTTCAAAAAATGCGCTTTTGGATTGATACCACTTCGCACGAGATGGTGCGCCAGCCACCCAGGCACTATGTTTTGATCCATTTAGCGTGGGCTTGCTTGGCACTGTTCCCAATATCCGGGATCAGTCAACTCGTCGGGTCGGGCGACGCTTACCTTCAAACGCGTACGTCCAAAGTGTTGTTCAAGACCGACGCTGTCACGGTCAAGGCACCGCTGGGAGGTTGGTCCTTCGATTCGGCAAAATGCGTGGCCGACAAAGCTGGCCTCGCGCAATTGACCGGCTTCAATGCCTCCGAGATCGACGCAATTTGCAATGCTCTGAAAGACGATAGTTTGAAAGCGCTGGTCAAACAAACCCTGAAAGAGCAAGCATGGGTCGCAATTGCTGTCGTCCTGGTTGCCGTCGTCGTAGCCCTGAGCAATATCTTGGCTGCGCGTGCAGCAAAAGAAGCCCTGCGTCTGAGAAAGCAGCTGTATCCATCCAGTAAAGGTGACGGCAAGGAGGAGGGCCAGGCAGTGCAGCCTGGATCACCAAAGTCCAAATCTTCGCGTTTTAAGAGCCGAATGAAGGCTGTGCCGGATGGCATGGATGTCGCTCATCCATCCGAACCGCACGGCCAGTGAAGTTCGCCTTCAAAGTTGCCGGGCCGATATCGAACTAAGCAAACGGCGGGTACTCGTTGTCGGTCGATCCGACCGCCTAGTGTCGCCCGGCGGCACGCGGTTGTTCCGGCTCATACTCTTGTCGTTGGCCGACGCGCGGCGCAAAAAGATCTACAGCAGGCCTCAAACATCAATATTCCCCGCCCGCAACGCGTTGCTCTCGATAAACGCCCGTCGCGGCTCGACCTCGTCGCCCATCAACGTTGTGAAGATCCCATCGGCGGCAATCGCATCCTCGATCTGCACTCGCAGCAAACGACGCACGGCCGGGTCCATCGTGGTTTCCCACAGCTGTTCCGGGTTCATTTCGCCGAGCCCCTTGTAGCGCTGCTTTGACACGTTGCGCTCCGCATCCGCGAGCAGCCACTTCATTGCGTTCTTGAAGTCCGCCACGGCCATTGTTCGCTCGCCACGCTTGATCATCGCGCCGGCGCCGATCAGCCCCTTGAACGTATGCGCGGTATTCGTCAATTGCTGGAAGTCCGCAGTCAGTAGGAACTCTTCGTCGATAACCGAGACTTTAATATTGCCGTGATGCCGTCGCTCGATGCGCAGCGAACGCAATTCGCGCACGGCGTCATATTGCGGCAACACCGATACGTCCGGCTTGAGCGCGTTATCACGCAGCTTGTCCTCCAGGGCTTGGGCGGATTGTCGCGTCGCGTCCTCGGATGTCAGGTCGATGGGCACGCCGTCCATGACCGCTTCGAGCGAAGCCTCGTCATAGAGCTTGCTGAGCCGGTCCACCACCGCTTGCGCAAGCAGGTACGAGCGAGCAAGCTCGCCCAGCGCGTCGCCGACGATCGGCGCTACGCCTTCCGACGGCACCAGCTCCGCGCCATGTAACGCCAGCTTCAGCATGTGCTGGTTCAACTCGTGCTGGTCCTTCAAGTAGCGCTCGTCCTTGCCGGCCTTCAGCTTGAACAGCGGCGGTTGCGCAATGTAAACATATCCGCGTTCGATCATCTCGGGCATCTGCCGATAGAAGAATGTCAGCAGCAGCGTACGGATGTGTGCGCCGTCCACGTCCGCATCGGTCATGATGATGATGCGGTGGTAGCGCAGCTTCTCAAGGTTGTAGTCGTCCTTGCCGATGCCGCAACCGAGAGCGGTAATCAATGTGACGATCTGGTCGGACGACAGCAGTTTGTCGTACCGCGCTTTCTCGACGTTCAACACCTTGCCGCGCAGCGGTAGGATCGCCTGGAACTTACGGTCGCGTCCCTGCTTCGCGGACCCCCCCGCGGAGTCGCCCTCGACGATGTAGATTTCCGATTTCGCCGGGTCTTTTTCCTGGCAATCGGCCAGTTTGCCGGGCAGCCCGACGCCATCTAACACCCCCTTACGGCGCGTCATCTCGCGCGCCTTGCGCGCTGCGTCGCGCGCCCGCGCGGCATCGACAATCTTGCCGCAGATGACCTTCGCATCGTTTGGCGTCTCGAGTAGGTATTCCTCGAGCGCCTTCGCCACGACCTCCTCGACCGGCGCGCGCACTTCCGACGACACCAGTTTGTCCTTCGTCTGCGAGCTGAACTTGGGCTCCGGCACCTTGACGCTGAGTACGCATGACAGCCCTTCGCGCATGTCGTCGCCAGTCGTCTCGATTTTCGCCTTCTTCGCGATCTCGGTGTCGATGATGTACTTGTTGATCACGCGCGTCATCGCCGCGCGCAGTCCGGTCAGGTGCGTGCCGCCGTCCCGCTGTGGAATGTTGTTCGTGAAGCACAGCACGTTTTCGTTGAAGCTGTCGTTCCACTGCATCGCGACCTCGACGCCGACGCCGTCTTTTTCGCCGACGACATGGAAGATGTTCTGGTGCAAGGTCTGCTTGGTCTTGTTGATGTATTCGACGAAACCCTTCACGCCACCCGCAAATGCGAAATCGTCTTCCTTGCCGGTGCGCTGGTCGGTCAGTCGGATCCGTACGCCATTGTTCAGGAACGACAACTCGCGCATGCGCTTGGCGAGGATGTCGTAGTGGTACTCAACCGTGCCAAAGATCGTGTCGTCGGCCAGAAAGTGCACTTCGGTGCCGCGATTCTCGGTGTACCCAATGATCACCATGGGCGAGACTTGTTCACCGTCGCGTTGCTCGAGCACGCGGTTCTGCACGACGCCGCGATGAAATTCCAGGAAGTGCTTCTTGCCGCCACGGCGCACGGTGAGCCTCAGCCACTTGGAGAGTGCATTGACGCAAGACACGCCGACACCGTGCAACCCGCCGGACACCTTGTAGCTGTTCTGGTCGAACTTGCCGCCGGCGTGTAGCTCGGTCATCACGATTTCGGCAGCGCTGCGCTTCGGTTCGTGCTTATCGTCGCGTTTGATGTCGGTCGGGATCCCTCGGCCGTTGTCGGTCACGGAGATCGAGTTGTCCGCGTGGATAACCACATGGATGTCATTGCAGTGTCCGGCGAGTGCCTCGTCAATTGAGTTGTCGAGTACTTCGAATACGAGATGGTGCAGACCGGTGCCGTCGGAGGTGTCCCCGATATACATGCCTGGACGCTTGCGTACAGCTTCGAGACCTTCGAGGATCTGGATCGACGACTCGCCATAGCTGTTATCCGCGTTCGAATTCGCTTGCAGATTGTGCTGTTCAGTCATGAATTTCTTCCGGTTCTGCGTACTGCTTAAACACCCAATAAACATCAAAGGGGCCGGGATAGTTCCCTAGGCCCCTTGGTCATCGTTCTAATCTGCGGGTCATATCCGCATTGGCATCACCACGTATTTGAATTGTTCATTCTCGGGGATCGTAACCAACGCGCTTGATGTCGCATCGCTGCCCAATGCGAGCTGGATCATGTCGACTTTCAGGTTCGCAAGCACGTCCAGCAAATACGTGACGTTGAAGCCCACGTCCAGCGTATCGCCTTGGTATGCGATTTCTAGCTCTTCCTGCGCTTCTTCCTGATCGGCATTGGTCGACATGATTTTCAGCTGGCCAGGCGCGACGATGCACCGTACGCCCTTGAACTTGTCCGACGTCAGGATCGCCGCTCGTTGCAACGAATGCTGCAATTCATCACGACCGATCATGAACGTGTTCTTGTAGCCTTTCGGGATCACGCGCTGGAAGTCCGGGAACTTGCCCTCGACGAGTTTGGACACCAATTCCACCTGGCCGAACGTGAATTTCACCTGTGTGGACGCGATGTCGATCTTCAGCGGGTCGTCGATGTCTTCCAGCAGCCGCTGTAGCTCGAGGATCGTCTTACGCGGGATGATCACTTCCTGGCGCGCGAATGCGCCGTCCGTCTTCATCGACGAGAACGCGAGGCGGTGGCCGTCGGTCGCCACGGCCATCAACTGATCACCGTCGACCACCAGCAGCATGCCGTTTAAGTAATAGCGGATGTCCTGCTGCGCCATCGCGAAGTGGACCATCCCGAGCAATTGCTTGAACGTCTTCTGTGGTACCGACAGGCTCGCGCCAAAGTCCTTTGCCTGCGCCAGCGTCGGGAACTCGTCGGCCGCCAGCGTTTGCAGTGCGAACCGGCTCTTACCGGACTGAACGGTCAGCCGTTTGTCGGACAACGTCAGCGTGACGTCGCCGATCGGCATCGCGCGCAGGATGTCGACGAGCTTGCGCGCAGCCACCGTCGTGGCCGCCTGCTCGTTGCCGATGCCGAAGTCGGCACGCGTGGTGATCTGCAATTCGAGGTCGGTGGACAGGAACGACACGTCCGAGCCGTTTTTGGAGATCAGCAGATTGGCGAGGATTGGCAGCGTATGGCGGCGTTCGACAATACCACTGACCGTCTGCAACGGACGCAGCAGGGTGTCTCGTTCGGTCTTGACCAATTGCATAGAATTCCTTCGTTGATATGACGGCTCATCCGCCCCACCTCGCCATTGCCGTGCGCAACGCCTGGTGCGGGGCGGCCCCCGTGCCCCGCACCGCAGGGCATGTAGCGGTCGATCAAACAGGCGTTTGAACAAGGCGTTGCGCCCGGCTGTCGGCCCGCCGGCCATAAACCCGTATTGTGCCTGAAAAACGCTCAGATTTGCCCGATTCATAGGGGGTGATCATGCAGTTTTCCAGGCGGTGCCTGTGGCGGTGTAGGGGTCCTGCTGTACGGCACCCCGGTAGGGCGCCGCCGGCGACACATGGCGGGTGAGACCGACGGTGGCCGGCACCGCGACGCGGCACCGTGGCGCATCGTGGGCCGCTGGCACGGATCGCCGCGGCAGTTATTCCTTATCCCTTGAGGGTTTGCTCGAGTACGTGCAACTCGTGGTTTAACTGCGCATCCTTGCCGCGCTCGTCGGAGATCTTGCGCACCGCGTGCAGCACGGTGGTATGGTCGCGACCGCCAAACAGTTCGCCGATTTCAGGCAGGCTCTTCTGCGTGAGTTCCTTGGCCAGGTACATGGCGATCTGGCGCGGCCGCGCAATGTTGGCCGGGCGCTTCTTCGAGTACATGTCGGCGACCTTGATGTTATAGAAGTCGGCGACGGTCTTCTGGATGTTCTCGACCGAGATCTGGCGGTTCTGCACCGTCAACAGATCCTTGAGCGCCTCCTTGGTCAGCTCGATCGTGATTTCGCGTCCGTGGAATTTCGAGTACGCGAGAATCTTGCGCAATGCGCCTTCAAGCTCGCGCACGTTCGAGCGCAGGTGTTTCGCGACGAAGAACGCGACATCCTCGTTCAGCACGACACCCTCGGACTGCGCCTTGCGCATTAAGATCGCGACGCGCATCTCTAGCTCGGGCGGCTCGATCGCCACCGTCAGGCCGGAGTCAAAGCGCGAGATCAATCGGTCATCGATGCCGGAGATCTCCTTCGGGTAGGTATCGCTGGTGATGATCACTTGCGCCTTGTTCGCGACCAGCGCCTCGAACGCGTAGAAGAATTCTTCCTGCGTGCGCGACTTGCCGGAGAAGAACTGGATGTCGTCGATCAACAGCAGGTCCAGCGAATGGTAGTAGCGCTTGAACTCGTCGAACGCCTTGCGCTGGTACGCCTTGACGACATCGGACACGTACTGCTCCGCATGGATGTAGCGGATGCGCGCATTGGCCTTGTCCTGCAGCAGTTGGTTGCCGATCGCGTGGATCAAGTGCGTTTTGCCCAGCCCGACGCCGCCGTACAGGAACAGCGGGTTGTACGATACGCCGGGGTTGTCGGCGACCTGGATCGCCGCGGCGCGCGCAAGTTGGTTCGCCTTGCCGGTGACGAAGTTTTCGAACGTGAGGACCGGATTGAGTTTGGAGCGCTCGTACGCGGAATCGGCCTCGGGCGACGGCGCGGGTGCCCCGGCGCGGAAGTTGCGCCGTGCCGCCGCGGCTTCGTTCGCGTCCAGGTTCGGCAAGTCCAGTTCCGCGTTGCCGTCCGCGGTCGCGGCGCTGGTCGTGCTGAGCGCTTGAGCCATCGTCGGGTGAGGCGGTGAACCATTGGCCAGCGCGGCGGCCGATGTGCCCGAGGCCGCGGCAATGACCGCGTCCACGGCGTTGGCGAGCGGACTGCCGCTGGCGCGCCGCGCCGGCGATGCCTTCATGCCGGCTTTCGGATCGAGGACGAACTGAACGTGCACCGGATGCTGCCAAAAGTCCCGCGCCAGGTCAGTGATGCGCCCGGAGAATTGGCTTTTCACCCAGTCGAGCTTGAAGCGGTTCGGTGCGGCAATGCGCACTGTGTTGGCTTCAGCGTCGAAGTCGACCAGCGAGAGCGGTTTGATCCACGTCACGTACTGCTGAGGCGTCAGTTCACGTGCCAGCAGTGTCGAGCAGTGTTGCCAGAAATCGTTCATGTGGTCTGTTGTGGTGTCGCGACGTCGTATCGGCCGCATCGCTCGACGCGAACGGCACGGTTTCCCTCAGGAGTCTTCATAGGTTTGCATTTGAAGCTGTGGGACGCACTCAGCCGCAGATGCGACAACGCATTGCGGCGGCCGAGCGGCGTACTGGATTCTTGGGATAGCCGGAATTCTACCGCCAAACGCGTCAGGCGGGGCGAGTTATCCACAGGGTCGGTTCGGCGTTGTTGCCGCGGACGCTCGGGGCGGCAGCCTGCGCTGGTGAACGTAAAGTATTGACGCCGCAAAGAAAAGCAGTTTAAATAGCGGGTTCCGCGAAAACCGAATTTTTGGCTCGGCGTCGCACTGCCGTTGTGCTGGCGCGTCAGGTCCTTGCAAAGCACGCCGCAGCCCATCCTCCAACGAGTGAGAGCAACATGAAACGTACCTATCAACCGTCCGTGACGCGCCGCAAGCGCACCCATGGCTTCCGTGTTCGCATGAAGACCGCGGGCGGTCGCAAAGTCATCAACGCTCGCCGCGCGAAGGGCCGTAAGCGCTTGGCCGTCTAAGGCCGGCGTGACGCTGGGTGGCGATGGTCGGCAGCCGAGCAGCGCGGTTTGCGCACGTCGATGCCGGGCGATGCCCGCCATGGGTGAAATGATGCCGGGCAGCGCGGTGGGCTGGCCCACTAGATGAGAGGCCTGAGCGCGTGCGCACGACACCTGCTGGTTTCCCGAAGACTGCAAGGCTGCTGAAAACGGATGAGTTCTCATCCGTTTTTCGTTTGCGCCCATGGGCGCGTTCCGCTCACTTCGTGTTGTACGGCCGCCCCACCGGGCAGGCTGCGCGGCTCGGTGTGGTGGTTGGCAAGAAGCAGGCGCCGCGCGCAGTCACGCGCAACCTGGTCAAGCGGCTGGTTCGCGAGGCGTTTCGCGTGCGACGCCTGGAGTTGACGGGCTGGGACGTGCTGATCCGGCTGTCGGGCAAGATCGATCGTGCGCAGTTTCCGAGTGCCGAGTCTGCGGCGCTCACGCAGATGCTGCAAGCGCAGATCGAGGGTTTGGTCGGGCGCGCGGTGCGCGAGGCCACCCGTCGCCCGGGCGGCGAACGGCTTATGCAGGCGCAGGCGTCGGTGCTCGCGCCGCAGCACGGGCAGCGCGCTCCGGCGGCCCCGGCCTCGTCGGGCACGGTGCCGGGCGATGGCCCGCCGGAGCGCGCGTCCACCGACACGCAGCAATGACATGCAAACGGTGTTGATCGCGCTCCTGCGCTTCTACAAGCTTGCCGTGAGCCCTTATCTCGGCGATCGATGCCGTTTTTATCCTTCATGTTCGGACTACGCGCGCGAGGCAATCCAGTATCATGGCGCCGCGCACGGGACCTATCTGGCAGTAAAGCGATTATGCCGCTGCCATCCGTTTTCGGCGGGCGGCGTCGACCCGGTGCCGCCGGTCCGCGCCGACAGGCGCTAGTCGCTCAGCTCATTCACCACGAGACAACGCATGGACATCAAACGTACCGTCCTATGGGTCATCTTCTTCATGTCAGTCGTCATGCTTTACGACAACTGGCAGCGGGACCATGGACGTCCGTCGCTGTTCTTCCCGAACACGACACCGACCCAGACGGCCGCTTCGGCGGTGCCCGGCACGACCACGCCGGGCACGCAGCCGGCGGACCTGCCGCAGACCGCGGAGCCGAGCAGCGCGCTTGGCACGACGCCCGCCGCGCAGCTCGCGGTGAAGGGCCAGCAGATCCACTTCAAGACGGACGTGTATGACGGCGACATCAGCACGGTGGGCGGCACGTTGTCGCGGCTGTCGCTGGTCAAAGGGGGGAGCGGCAAGCAACCCGACCTGTACATCACGCTGTTCGACCAGACGGCCAACCATACGTACCTGGCGCGCACTGGTTTGATTGGCGGTGATTTCCCGAACCACAACGATGCGTTTACCGTCGTGCCGGGACCGACGTCGCTGGCGGATGGCGCGAACACGGTGTCGATCAGCCTCGAATCGCCGGTCAAAGGCGGCGTGAAGGTCGTAAAGACCTATACGTTCACGCGCGGCAGCTATGTGATCGGCGTCGATACAAAGATCGAGAACGTTGGCTCCACCCCGGTGACGCCGACGCTATACATGGAGTTGGTGCGCGACGACATGCCGGTCGAGACGCCACGTTTCTCGCATACGTTCATCGGTCCGGCTGTCTACACCGAGCAGCACAAATTCCAGAAGATGAGCTTCTCGGATCTGGACAAGGGCAAGCAGGACTACGCGTCGTCGGCCGATAATGGCTGGGTCGCGATGGTGCAGCACTATTTCGCCTCCGCTTGGATTCCGAAGGAGGGCGTGCAGCGCCAGTTCTATGCGGACAAATTCAGCCAGGCGCTGTACCGCGTTGGCATAAAGGAGCCGGTGCAGAGCATCGCCCCGGGCCAGAGTGTGAATGTGGCCGCGCGCCTGTTCGCCGGCCCGCAGGAGGAGCGTAAGCTGGAGAAGATCGCGCCGGGCCTGGAGCTGGTCAAGGACTACGGCTGGGTGACGATCATCGCGAAGCCGTTGTTCTGGCTGCTCGAGAAGATTCACGGCTTTGTCGGCAACTGGGGCTGGGCAATCGTGTTGCTGACGCTGCTGATCAAGGCGGTGTTCTTCCCGCTGTCGGCGGCTAGCTACAAATCGATGGCGCGGATGAAGGAGATCACACCGCGCATGCAGCAGATCCGCGAGCGTTTCAAGAGCGATCCGCAGAAGATGAACGCGGCGTTGATGGAGTTGTACAAATCCGAGAAGGTGAACCCGTTTGGCGGCTGCCTGCCAATCTTGATCCAGATCCCGGTGTTCATCTCGCTGTACTGGGTGCTGCTCTCGTCAGTCGAGATGCGCGGCGCGCCCTGGGTGCTGTGGATCCGTGATCTGTCGCAGCAGGATCCCTACTTTATCTTGCCGGTGTTGATGGCGGTCTCGATGTTTGCGCAGACCAAGCTGAACCCGACGCCGCCCGATCCGGTGCAAGCGAAGATGATGATGTTCATGCCGCTCGCATTCTCGGTAATGTTCTTCTTCTTCCCGGCCGGACTGGTGCTGTACTACGTCGTGAACAATGTGCTGTCGATTGCCCAGCAGTACTACATCACCCGGATGATAGGCAAGGGCAAGAAGGCCTGAGTCCGTGATGGTGAGGCGGGCAGCTTGACGAGGTGCCTGCCGCCGGCATGGGCCGTCGCGGTATCCGACGCGAATCGCCGGGCCGTCTGACTACAATGGACGCGAGCCGCTATCGACGGCGACCCGTATTGCCGCACCTATTTATTTGAGTTGATGCAAACCGATTCTGATCCGATCGTTGCGATTGCCACCGCACCGGGCCGTGGTGGCATAGGTGTGGTGCGTGTCTCGTTTGGCGCGGCCGGGGCCGACGCGGCCGCGCGGCTGATGGACGCATTGTTCCGCGATCGGCTTGCGCCCCGTCGTGCCGTCTATGTGCCGTTTTTCGATGCGACCGGCGTGCCGCTGGATCGCGGCATCGGTTTGTATTTCCCGGCACCCCATTCGTACACCGGCGAGCACGTCCTCGAACTGCAGGGGCATGGCGGGCCGGTTGTATTGCAACTCGTGCTGCAGCGATGCCTCGATGCTGGCCGCGACATCGGCCTGCGGCTCGCGCAGCCCGGCGAATTCACGCGACGCGCGTTCCTGAACGACAAGCTTGATCTCGCGCAGGCTGAAGCCGTGGCGGACCTAATCGAAGCCAGCACCGAGGCGGCCGCGCGCTCGGCCGGTCGTTCGTTGGAAGGGGCATTCTCGCGCGACATCCATCGGCTCGTCGACAAGGTCGTCGACCTGCGGATGCTGGTCGAGGCCACCCTCGATTTCCCGGAGGAGGAAATCGATTTTCTGGAGGCGGCCGACGCGCGCGGCAAGTTGGCGCATATCCGCGACGCATTGGCGGCCGTACAGCGCGATGCGAAACAAGGCGCGTTGCTGCGTGAGGGGCTGTCCGTCGTACTGGCCGGGCAACCGAACGTCGGCAAGTCCTCGCTGCTTAATGCGCTGGCGGGTGCCGAACTGGCAATCGTGACACCGATTGCCGGCACGACGCGGGATAAGGTTGCGCAGACCATTCAGATCGAAGGCATACCGCTGCACGTAATCGATACCGCCGGCCTGCGCGATACGCAAGACGAAGTGGAGCGGCTCGGTATTGCGCGGTCATGGAACGAAATCGAGCAAGCGGATGTCGTGCTGCACCTGCTGGATGCGCGTGACGGGATAAGCGTAGAGGATCATGCGATCGCCGCACGGTTTCCTGCCGGCGTGCCGGTGGTGCGGATTTTCAACAAGATCGACCTGGCAGACATCGAGCCGGAGGTGCGCGATGCCGGGGATGGCGCGGCGCGCGAGGTCAGGCTATCCGCAAAGGCGGCGCTCGGTATCGACCTGCTGCGCGCCGAACTGCTGCGCATTGCCGGCTGGCAGGCAGGCGCGGAAAGTGTCTATCTGGCGCGCGAGCGTCATTTGCGCGCATTGCGCACCGCAGGCGAGCATTTGGCGACGGCTGCGGAGCACGCGGCGCGCAATGCGCAAGCGCTCGATCTATTTGCCGAGGAGTTGCGACTGGCGCAGGAGCAATTGAACGCGATTACCGGTGAGTTCACGTCGGATGATTTGCTGGGTGTGATCTTCAGCCGGTTCTGTATTGGAAAGTAATGCAGGGTCCATAGACATCCGTTGGCAATCTTTAATGCCCTGAATATTTACCTGGACCGGCTCAAACTCGTCAATCCCGACCTGCCTCCGTTGGGCGTCACACCGCAAAACGACCTGTTTTGCTGTGGTATTGCACGCATGCCTGAATTTCATGCTAGCGGATCATTGTGCGTCGTAGCGCGCGACTGAGTCGGCTGACGACGGGGCGCAATAGCCGGAGTGCGTTGAGACGCTGCACCGCGTCTCGATTGTTCTTTTTTTGATAACAGTGAATTCGTGGATTAGATATTTACCCTTATTTGTCCGGCTCCTACACTGCATTTGTCGGCTACGGACCTTGACGTTTGTAGCTTCAATGTGAAACGAATAATCGGAGGTTGTGTCATGAATGCGCTGATCAAAGCTGTCGTCATTACCACTGTTGCCGCTGCTGCTGCGGCGCCGCTGACCTCGTTCGCACAAACGAACGCACCGCTCACGCACGCCCAAGTGCGGGCCGAGTTGATTGAACTCGAGCGAGTCGGCTACAACCCCGCCACGGCCAACGACTACGATTATCCGAACAACATCCAAGCGGCTGAGGCCCGCGTGGCGGCCAAGCATGCCGCTGAGCAACACGTCGCCGCACAAGCAGTGGGCGGCGTGGCCAGCGGTTCGATGCAGGCGGGCGGCCCGACCATTGCCCATGTGTCTCAATCCGTCTATATGGGGCACTGAGCCCGCCACTGGGAGGAGCCTGCCGGCGCCAACGGTATTCGCGGGTGCATCCGACGTTCAAGGTGGGTGAGGATAGCCTCGTGAGTGCTGCGTCGGCCGGCGATGACGGTGCAGCGCAAATCAAGCCGTGGTGTGCCGCACCGAGTGCCAGCGGGGCGCTGCAGCGGATGTATAGCTGAATGCCCATTCAACAGACTCGGATAGACAACTCCACATCGTCGTCTAACGGCGTGGACAGGTAGCCCTCCCCAGGCGAGCGTACGCGCGCCAGATAGTCGGGACTGTGGTTGGCGTTGTCGGCGACGATGAAGGCACCTGGCCTAAGGTGGCTTTCCACTTGGCTTAAAATTTCCGGATATAACCCCTTCGTGCCATCGAGTAGGAGCAGATCGATTGTTTCTGGCAAGTCGACGCTCAACGTCTGCAGCGCGTCGCCCTCCCGGATCTCGACCAGGTCGCTTAGTCCGCCGGCTGCGAGGTGATTGCGGGCCCGCGCCACCTTGGACGGCTCAAATTCACTCGTAATCAGCCTACCGCCGCCGTTGTCCCGCAACGCCGCCGCCAAATGCAGCGTCGAGATGCCGAACGAGGTGCCGAACTCGACGATCTCTGTGCGCCACAGCCGCGAGCCAGCATGTACAGCAGCATGCCTGTTGTCGCGAAACGGGCAGCGGTAGATCCCTGCACGCGCTCAATGGCGGCTGAGTCAACTAGCCGCGCGCAGGCGCATGTCTTTGCCCCTTTTCGTCGCTATCCGATTGCCTACAATAAAGTGATGAGTGTTCCCAATGGAGGGCAATCATGGAAGGCGAAACGGTTGCAGGCCTGATCGGTGGTGGATTAGGCTTCCTGATTCTATTGGCACTGTGGGGGTTTGAACTTTTATCACGTTGGCGCGAGCATCCGGAACGCAGCCGTGTACTTCATTGGATGGAGACTCGCCATCTGGCGGGATGGCTGCGCCGCCGTCATTGATTCGACGCCGCGTGCGTGGTGCGCCGGTGCGCAGGTGCGGCGTCATTCGTAAGCGGCCCCCTGAAACCGGCGGGTGATCGTGACGAATCGCGTCCCGCATCCGTCGATGATTAAGGCCGCGCGCGCTCGGCGCGGCCTTAATGCGTAACCGGTGCTCCTGCCATAGCCCGTCAATGAAAAGAAACACAACGATCACAATGGCAGTAAGAGAAATGCGTCCAGGATAATCTGCTCGGCCATGATCGGATCCCTACGCTAGTCCTTGTTCATTTGAGGACGCTGTACATTACCCGCCAGCATTTCCGCTTGCCCACTAGCATTCCAGCTAGCCAGTCAGCACCTGTATTTCCATCCTGCGCCCACATCGACACCCAGTCGGCGCGCCGCGACGGGCATGCTGGCCGGCGAGCGGAACTAGCGTGGAGGCTGTCAATGGGGCGTATGCCTACCCGGGCCAATCCGCGCGATCCATCGTGCGATGTGATTCGGATTGCCGCGCTTTGCTTATCCCGGCTCGGGGCACGTATGTGTCTTTCCCCCGGCGCTCTTTTATTCAGCAAGCGTTCCAGCGCCTCATTGATTTTTGGCGAAATGGCGCCGAGGGCTTACTCGTTGGGGGCTAGGTATTTTTATGCAGTCTTTAATGCGACAAACCACGCGCCATTTCGGCGACATACTGCAGCACGATATGTGCAATGCGTCAAAACGCTGCAATGCGCGTGGTAGGCATGTTACCGATGGGTGCGGCATTTTGGCCTATTGCGGTTGCACACAAATTCTGCTTGTGCTTCGCGTGCATTGGTCTACGATGGAACTGCTGCGTTTAACTTCAAATATAACATACCAAGGTATGCGCAGCTCACAGGAGAGAGATTCATGATGAAACGTACTGGGATGGTTTTTGCTCTCGTCACGCTTGCCGTCGCATTTTCCGCGGCGCAAGCCCAGGACAAAGTCGTCAAGTTGGCGCCGGACCAGACGTTCCGGTTCAAGGCAAATGCCTATGGATGCTTGTCGCGCGATAAGCTGGACGCGGCTGATCAGCATGCGTTGGCCGGTGAACAAGGAAAAATGCAAGAGTTGTTCAATGCGTATCAATGCCTGTCGACGCCGGAGAATGACGAATTCAGAATTATCCGAGTAGTCGGGCATGCAATTGAATTTCAGAACGCGGGCAATCGCGATCCGAACGGCTTATGGACTTCGTACCGCTTTATCAAGCAATAGTGAAGAATGCCTGCATGGCGATGAATTGCTGTGTTCTGATACGAGCGCCGTACTGGTTTGAGGCACTGCGGTAGCCGGAATCCGCCCATACAAATGGGCTGGATCTCATCTTCTTTGCAGCGGTCGCGCAATGTCAATTCGGCGTTGACATTGTGCGACTCAGACGTGAAAATCTCGCTGTTTAGTACCACATCGTAAAATCCTTTCTCGTTGCCATCGATGAAGCGAAATGATGGCTGCAAAATGCAGGTGTAGCGGGATTTCGAACAAAAAACGACGAAGGGGCTATCGATTTTGTCGGAATAGATAAGACTGGCGCAGTAGTAGCGGCTGTTGTTTTACACACGCCGTTTCATCGAAAAACCTTAGCATGGCGAGCGCCAAGCTAAGCGCGTCTTTTTTTATTTCACTGGTTCGACAAGTTGGGCAATGACTGACGTTGCCGCCGATTTGGCAACGGCATGGCCGCGTTCGGGCGTTTGCCACGAGCCGCGCCCAATTAGGCAGTGTTTTTTTAAGTTGATAAGGAGGTTGCGTGAAAAAGCATAAAAATGTTGGCGTTATCTGGTTGACGGCGGCGCTTGCCCTGGGACTAAGCGCGTGCGCGACGGAATCGTCGCGAACGCTGCCGGTGCCCGTGGTCAGCAGCGCCCAAACACCGTTCGCTGGCAAGCCGATGGGGATCGCCGTCGGCAAGTTCGATAACCGGTCTAGCTATATGCGCGGCATCTTTTCCGACGGAATCGACCGTCTCGGTGGACAGGCCAAGACGATTCTGGTTACGCGACTGCAACAGAGCCGCCGTTTTAACGTGCTCGATCGGGACAATCTAGACGAGATTAAGCAGGAAGCTGGCTTCATGAAAAAGGCTCAGGCGATCAAGGGGGCCAATTTCGTCGTGACGGGCGACGTCACCGAGTTCGGTCGCAAGGAGGTCGGCGACCATCAACTGTTCGGCATCCTCGGGCGTGGCAAAGAGCAGGTCGCGTACGCAAAGGTCAATCTCAATGTCGTCAATACCGCGACGTCTGAAGTCGTGCTGTCGAGTCAGGGCGCGGGCGAGTACAGCGTGTCCAATCGGGAGGTCATCGGCTTTGGCGGCACGGCCGGCTATGACTCCACGCTGAATGGCAAGGTGCTAGATCTGGCCATTCAGGAAGCGGTCAACCACTTGGTTGAACAGGTCGATGCCGGCGCACTTGGCTCGGTGAAATGAAGCGGTCGCCCCGCGCTATGCCAATCGTTAAAAAAAGCAGTATGAATTTCCCTATCTTATTCAGAAAAAACGGATTGTCGCTGGTCGCGGCTGCGGCTTGGTTGACCGGCTGCGCCAGTCACCCGGCCGTGCCGTTGTATCAATGGGACGCTTATCAGCCGCAGGTCTACGAGTACTTCAAAGGACAAGCGGCGCCGGAGCAGCAGATCGACGCCCTGGAAAAAGCGCTGCAACAAATTCGTGCGGCGGGAAATCGCCCGCCACCTGGTTTTCATGCGCATCTCGGAATGCTGTATGCGAGCGTCGGCAAGGACCAGCAAGCCGCACAAGCATTCGAGGCCGAGAGACAGTCGTTTCCCGAATCATCGCCGTACATGGACTTCCTAATGAAGAAGTCCAAGCAACCCTGAGCTGAGCGTCACTATGTTCAAGATCAGCAAGATCTCTTTACTGAAATCGCTATGCGTCGGTGCGATGCTCGCATTGCTGGCCGCGTGTGCGGGCCCCGCCCAACGTCCTGACTACACGGCATTCAAGAGAAGCCAGCCGCGTTCAATCCTCGTGCTGCCGCCGGTGAATGAAACGTCGGACGTGAAGGCGACATACGGTTTGCTTTCGCAGATGACGCTTCCGTTGGCCGAGGCTGGATACTACGTGGTACCGGTGGCGCCCATGGAGGAGACGTTCAAGTACAACGGGCTGACCACTCCGACGGATATTCAAGGCGTCACGCCCGCGAAGCTTCGCGACATCTTCGGCGCCGACGCCGCACTCTATACGAAGGTCAAGCAATATGGCTCCGTCTACACCGTGCTCGACAGTAAGACGGTCGTGGCAGCATCGGCCAAGCTTGTCGATCTGAAAACCGGCGATGTGCTGTGGCAGGGCGAGGGGCGTGCGACCGGCGACGAGGTGGGCACCAACGTCAACGTCGGTGCATTTGGATTGATCGGCATGTTGGCCCAGGCCGCGATCAAGCAGATTGCGCATACGCTGTCCGACGACAGCGTTGACGTTGCGAATCTAGCGAGCCGGCGCCTGTTGTCGGCCGGGCCGCCGACTGGCTTGCTTTACGGACCGCGCTCGCCGAAGTACGGAACCGATTGACGGCTGCATTGCTGCGTTTGCCCACGGGACGCGGTGTCGTGGTTGAGATGCGCAGCGGGCCATTTTCGGGCGCCCAGCCATCGATGCGGCGGTATCGCGGCTTGATCTTCGTGTGGTGACTATATTGCTCCTTCGATCCACTTTGGGAGTCGTTTCGATGGGGCAATTCATCAGCAGCCTGACACGGAGCAATAGGACGTCGCTTGAAAACCAGCAAGCAAGGACTGCGGAATCGACGCAACAGCAGAACACGCCGGCTCCGGCTCCACGCTACGCCAATACAACAGATCCTCTGCGAGGACTGCCAGGCCAAGCGGAACAGCAGCGCAGTTTGGCGAGTCGGCGTGGCCGGCCTCTTGCGTCAATCGATGTCGGGAGAGCCAATGGGTTATGGCGGAATGCCCCGGATCGACATCATGCCAACAGCCCTCCAGAGACCGTGGAAACGCCGGACGACGGCGTTTCCCTTACGCTATGGGGGCAGCGCAGGAACGACGACTACGGTGCGCCCGGCCTATCGTCGCCGGACATGCCGCCACTAACTCACGCCTCCACCCCCGAGTTTCCGGTCAATGCTGCGTTCCAGCACCCGCCGGCAGCTCAGCCCGTGAGCATGCCATCGGGGCTGCCGTCCCCAATCCCTGGCACGTCCTTGTTTACCGAGCAAGAGCGTCGGGGACTGGAGGATTTCTTCCGGAGTATGGAATAGCGACAGCGCCCATCCCGGAAGCGGCGGCTTGCCTCGACATCATCCGTCTAAACCGTGGCTATCGCCACCTCTTTTCGGCCTCAGAAGGGAGTGTGGTACTGACCGTGACCGACGATGAAACCAAAGCCTGAGTCGGTCGTTCGCCTGGTCAATGGCGACAACCATTTGGGCGCTTGATTCAATGCCGACGTAGCGGCAGATTTCCGGCAAAGGCTAGTTTTTGAGGCTCCGCGTCCGACCGATGAACGAAAAAAAAGCACTGGCGATCACTCGCAAATGCTTGATTTTAATTACAGAATTCTTTGGTGGGGCGTGAGTGACTCGAACACTCGACCTACGGATTAAGAGTCCGCTGCTCTACCAACTGAGCTAACGCCCCAACAGAAGGGGAATTATAGCAGGCTTTTTGCGGCGCGCACACATTTTTTGGACCGGACATCCTCGTGCTGTGCCGCTCCCTATTCACGGCCGTCGCCTGCCTCTCACAGACGCCCCGATCGCTCCCCATCTCGAATCAAGCTCTAGACACTCCTCGAGCAAGCCCGTCTCAGCCCCAATATGATGTCGCCGGCACGTGCTCGACGGTACATTGTCCGTGCCATCTAGCCCCGCCACCCGAACTGAAAAGAAGCATTGCTCAATGAGTCTCGCCGCGATCGACTCGATGCTCGACAGCTTGTTTGCACCTGGGTCAAAGCATTTTAACTCCGGGCCGAGGCGCTCCACGACAATATGCTCACGCTGCGTCTGCCTTTTTCGGCCGCGCTCTGGCACGCTAGTGGCGTCATTCGCGGGCAAGTTTCCATGGCGGGCGGCGGATACCGCGATGGTTATTGGCCGCGCCCCGCAGCGCTGGCTCCGGCCGATGACCACCGTATCGCTGAACATAAGCTTTATGCGCGCGATGCGCACCGGCGATCCCGTGCAGCCCCGACGCACCTGCGCATCAACGCCGCATCCGCGCCGTGAGTGATTCCGGGTTCACGACGTTTTGCGTATCGCCGCCCAAATACGCGAGGATGTTGTTGAATGCCGCGCCGAAATACAGTTCATAGCTCTCGCGTTCCACATAGCCAATGTGCGGCGTGCAAATCGCATTTTCCATGCGCAGTAACGGATAGCCCTGCAGGATCGGCTCGCTTTCGAATACGTCCACCGCGACCATGCCCGGCCGCCCTTGATGAAGGGCTGATACGAGCGCGTTCTCCTCGAGCAGCTCGGCGCGACTCGTGTTGACGAACAGTGCCGTCGGTTTCATCTGCACCAGGTCATTGACGGTCACGATGCCGCGGGTCTCGTCGTGTAGCCGCAGATGTAGGCTCAGCACGTCGCTTTCGGCAAAGAGTTGCTCGCGCGTCTGCGTCACTTCAAAACCATCGCCTTTCGCCGCCTGCAACGAATGTTCGCGTCCGTAGATCAACACGGTCATGCCGAACGCGCGCCCGTAGTGGGCGACAATCTTGCCGATTTTCCCGTAGCCCCAGATGCCCAGCGTCTGCCCGCGCAGTACCTGGCCGAGTCCGAAGTTCGGTGGCAGCGCGGTGGTGCGCAAGCCTGATTGCTGCCAGGCACCTTGCTTGAGGTTCGCGACGTATTGAGGAATGCGACGCTGCGCCGCCATGATCAGCGCCCACGTCAGTTCGGCGGGCGCAACGGGCGAGCCGGTGCCTTCGAGCACCGGAATACTGCGCTCGGTGCACGCCTGCAGGTCCAGGTGGCTGGATACGCGGCCGGTCTGGCTGATGACTTTCAGTCGCGGTAGTTTGTCCAGCAATTGCGGCGTGATGCGCGTACGCTCGCGGATCAATACGAGCGCTTCGACTTCCGCGAGTCGGCTGACGAGTTGCCCGAGCCCGCGCACCGTGTTGTTGAACACCTTGACGTCATGCCCGGCGAGCAGTTGAAAACAGTTGAGCTTGCGGACGGCGTCTTGGTAGTCATCGAGGATGGCAATCTTCATGGGGACTTAGAACAGGGCGGTCTTTTGCGGTGCACCACTTGCACCGCGGACAGGGTGCTATGCTTGACGCTCTACCAGCAATGCAGTGATCGGCGGCACCGATGCGCCGAGACCGGAGAACTGCTTTCGTGCGCGTCAGCGCACCTATGCCGTGCCGAGAATCAAGCAGCCTTTTCAATTTCTAACAGCTTGTCGAGCGCCGATGCAAGCCACGTTACAAGATGGTACAAGCCGGCAAACTGCAATGTCCGCGACGTCTGTTGCGCACGCGCGCCCATTGGCGCGCGCCTCTCGCAGCCAGCATCGTCGGGCTCATACCGTTTCTTTCTTGTCAAAACGGAGACAGCTCCATGAATCAACCAGGAGGCACCCCCACCATTGATCCCGACATTCCGGCATACGTCAGGCACCGCAAGCTGATCGAGTGGGTCGAGCACGTCGCAGCGTTGACGCGGCCGGACCGCGTCGTCTGGTGCGATGGCTCTCAACAGGAATATGACTGGCTGTGCGACCAGATGGTTCGGCACGGAACGTTCAAAAAACTCAACGAAGCGAAGCGTCCGAACAGTTATCTCGCCTGCTCGGATCCGTCCGATGTCGCGCGGGTTGAGGACCGCACGTTCATCTGTTCGCAGCGCAAAGAGGACGCGGGTCCGACGAACAACTGGATCGATCCCAACCAGATGCGCACGACGCTTGGACAGCTTTTCGATGGCTCGATGGCCGGGCGCACGATGTACGTCGTGCCGTTCTCGATGGGACCGCTCGGCTCGCCGATTGCGCACATCGGCGTCGAGCTGACTGATAGCCCGTATGTGGTCGTGAACATGCGGATTATGACCCGGATGGGGCGGCCGGTCTACGACATACTCGGTGAGCACGGCCAGTTCGTGCCGTGCGTGCACTCGGTCGGCGCGCCGCTCGCCCAAGGTCAGTCCGATGTGCGCTGGCCGTGCAACGATACAAAATACATCATGCACTTCCCGGAAACCCGCGAGATATGGAGCTACGGCTCAGGCTATGGCGGCAATGCATTGCTCGGCAAAAAGTGCTTCGCGCTGCGTATCGCGTCGACGATGGGTCGTGACGAAGGGTGGCTCGCCGAACACATGCTGATCCTGGGCGTGACTTCGCCGCAGGGGCGCAAGTACCATGTCGCTGCCGCGTTCCCGTCAGCCTGCGGCAAGACGAATTTCGCGATGCTGATTCCTCCGCAGGCGATGAACGGCTGGCGTGTGTCGACGATCGGCGATGACATCGCATGGATTAAGCCGGGCCAGGACGGCAGGCTGTACGCGATCAATCCGGAGGCCGGCTATTTTGGCGTCGCGCCGGGTACCAGTGAAAAGACCAATTTCAATGCGATGGCCACGTTGCGCCAGAACGTGATATTCACGAATGTCGCGCTGACCGATGATGGCGATGTCTGGTGGGAGGGCATGACGGACACGCCGCCTGCGCACCTGATCGATTGGCAAGGTCAGGACTGGACACCGCAGATTGCGCAAGAAGCCGG
The DNA here is from genome assembly GCF_900156195.1 of Burkholderia sp. b14. Classification (NCBI taxonomy): domain Bacteria; kingdom Pseudomonadati; phylum Pseudomonadota; class Betaproteobacteria; order Burkholderiales; family Burkholderiaceae; genus Burkholderia; species Burkholderia sp. b14. The sequence goes on along the minus strand of NZ_FTPJ01000003.1, from coordinate 1,672,452 downwards.
TCGCAAGGCCGCTCATCCGAACGCGCGCTTCACCGCGCCTGCATCGCAGTGCCCGTCGATCGATCCTGATTGGGAAAACCCGCAGGGTGTGGCGATCGACGCATTCATCTTCGGCGGCCGCCGCTCCAGTACCGTGCCTCTGGTGACCGAGGCACGTAATTGGGTGGAAGGCGTCTATATGGCCGCGACGATGGGTTCCGAGACGACGGCCGCCGCGGCGGGCCAACAAGGCGTCGTGCGTCGCGACCCATTCGCGATGCTGCCGTTTTGCGGCTACAACATGAGTGACTACTTCGCGCATTGGCTCGACATCGGCGCCCGGCTGCAAGCGCAAGGCGCGACGTTGCCTAGGATCTATTGCGTGAACTGGTTTCGCAAGGGCGCCGACGGCAAGTTTGTCTGGCCGGGTTTTGGCGACAACATGCGCGTTCTGCAGTGGATGCTCGGGCGCATCGACGGACAGGCGCGTGGTGTCGAGCATGTGTTTGGCGTTTCACCGCGCTATGAGGATATCGATTGGACCGGCCTGGCGTTTTCACGTCAACAGTTCGAGCAGGTCATGTCGGTTGACGCTGGCGTGTGGCGCGAGGAGCTGGCGTTGCACGGAGAACTGTTCGCCAAGCTGGAGCGCCGGCTGCCCGAGGCGTTGAGCCGAATCAAAGACCGGATCGAGCAACAACTCGCGGTCTAGTCCTTTTGCACAAAATCGGTGCGTGGTTGAGAGTTTTTGCGCTGAATAGTCCGTTAGTACCACATTGCGCCGATTCCCCTACGAGGTTTCGGCGTTTTTTCGGAAAATGCTGTGCCGCAGTGCCGCAACTTATGCAGACTTTCGCAAGTCATAGGAAAATCCCGCATTGCAATTGTGCAACAACGCCATTTCGGTTGCACGCTGTAGGAGTTTCCTAATGGATCATTTGCAGTCGATGCGCGTTTTCGTCAAGGTGGCGGACCTAGGCAGCTTTGCCAAGGCGGCCTCCATGATGGACATGTCCAATGCTGTTGTCACCCGGCACGTCGCCGACCTGGAAAGCCGGTTGGGCACCCGTTTGCTGAACCGAACCACGCGCTCACTTTCGTTGACCGAGTCTGGCCAAGTCTATCTTGAGCGCGCCCGCCAGATCCTGGACGAGTTGGAAGAGGTTGAGCAGATGGTGGTGGCGCGCAATCACGAGCCGGTCGGCACGTTGCGCATCGTCGCGCCAGTGGTGTTCGGGCTACACAATTTGGCGCCCGTGCTGCACTCGTACGCGCAGCGGTTTCCGCAGGTCGTCCCGAACGTCACGCTGGTGGACCGGGAGGTCGATATGGTGGAGGAGGGTTTCGACGTCGGCGTCGTAATTGCGCGCAACGTGCGCAGCGCCAGTGTCGTGATGCGTCGGCTGACTACCGGCTGCATCACCGTCTGCGCAACGCCTGAGTACATCGCCAAGCATGGTGCGCCGCAGCGACCCGAGGACTTGCTCGAGCATCACTGCCTGTCATTGCCCCCGGACTATTGGGGCGACGAGCGTGTATTCACTGGTCCAGATGGCCAAGAGGTCCGGGTGCGGCCCGCCAATGTGATGATTGCGAACAATACCGAGATGTTGCGTCAGCTTGCGTTGCTCGGCAATGGCATTGCGTTGTTGCCGAGCTACCTGATCGGCCGCGACATGGCCGAGGGGCGCTTGATGCGCTTGTTGCCACAATATCATCTGCCGCGGGTCGATATCAACATCGCTTATCCCAGTCGGCACTATCTGCCGGCCAAGGTGCGCACGTTCATCGATCACCTCGTCGAACACTTCAGCCAGACGCCGAACAGCATGCTCGGTGAACAATGGTCTGGCATTGATGGCGCGCACACTAAGGCAGCTGACGGCTCGATGGGGTTGGCCGACGCGGCGGTGCATCCGGCCCCGGCACCCCGACGCCCGGAACAAGGGCGCGGCGAGGATGAGCTGGACCAGCTTGATGAACAATTGCGCGCTAACGGTATCGAACGCAAAGGGACGCGCCGTGCGCCGGCGGCGCCACGGCGATATCCGGGCAACGCTGAACGTCACACGTACGAACCGGCATAGGCAGCGGATATGTCCGGGCGGCGCGACCTGCCGCCGCTGGCACGCCGGGCCTCCGGCGCCGTGCACCACACCACCTCGTGGCCACGGCAGTGCACGCGCGGGTACCTGTAACGCCGCATCACCGGTGCGTGAAGTGACATATCGTGCGATGTATTGATCGTCCGGTGTCTTACCGGCCGCTCCGCCCAATGCTTGGCCCGTGCTCGCCGGGGTGGTCAGCCCGCGGTGCGCTTGCGTGCCGGCGCCTTGCGTGCAGTGGTTTTCGCGGCAGGACCCGCTGTTGCCGTGCCGGTTCGGGCAGCCCGTTTGGTTGCGGGCTTGAGCGGCGTCGCGTGGTCGCTGTCGCCGTGTTGCGTCGTATCGGGCACGGCGCCCCCGGCTTCGCTGTTTGCCTTCGCGCCACGCGCTGAAGACTTCGCTGCGGTCTTTGCCGCCGGCTCCTTCTTCTCGAACTCGAAGCCAATCGAGCCGTCTTTCTGCTTGACGAGAAATGCCTTGAAGTTGCGCCCGGTGCGGGACGACTTGAAATTCGTCAGCAGGTCGGTGCGCCCCTGATCGAGCAACTTTGCCATTTGCTCCCGCGTGATTTCCTGTTGCAGGATCACCTTTCCGGAACGGAAGTCACAGGTCTTCGGATGGGCGGTCTGGTTTTCGCAAACGTAGCTCATGCCGTGCTCGAACACACGCGCATGGCACTTCGGGCATTGGCCGACGGGTTCCTGTGAGGAGAAGTCGGGGGCTTCGCCATCGTCTCCCGCCGTATCTTGCCCGAAGTCGAACTCCAGCTTGTAATTGTTTGCCTCTTCGTCGCGCGCGAGCTTGAGGATGGCGGAGAATGGTCGGCCCATCTTCGAGCGGAAGCCCGACAGCGGGCCGATTGATTTTTCCGACAGCAACTGCTCGACCTCGTCGATCTCGAACTGGCGGCCACCCGGAATCTTCGAGATCGAGAAATCGCATTTCGTGCACGCGAAGCGACGGTAGTTCTCTTTGACTTCGCCGTCGCAGTTCGGGCAAGGCGTCTTCAACGTCGCATAATCGCCCGGGATCGTGTCCGAATCGTATTCCTTCGCACGTTTAACGATTGTTTGGGTCATACGCGCGATCTCGCGCATGAACGCTTCGCGCTCCAGACGGCCTCGCTCCATTTGCGACAGCTTGTGTTCCCACTCGCCGGTCAGCTCGGGGGCGGTCAACTCTTCGACGCCCAGGCCACGCAGCAGCGTCATCAGCTGGAATGCCTTAGCCGTCGGGAGCAACTCGCGGCCCTCGCGGAGCAGATACTTTTCACCAAGTAGCCCCTCGATGATCGCTGCGCGCGTGGCGGGCGTGCCCAGGCCCTTGGCCGCCATGGCTTCGCGCAATTCGTCGTCCTCGACCAGCTTGCCCGCTCCTTCCATCGCTGAGAGCAGCGTCGCTTCGTTGTAGCGGGCGGGCGGCTTGGTGGTTAATTGCTGGGCTGCGATCTTGTCCGTCTGGACCTTCTCGTCCTTGGCGACCGGCGCGAGGTTCGCATCTTCGCTCAATGTCTCGCGGCCGTACACCTGCAACCAGCCTGGCGCGACCAATACCTTGCCTTCGGTTTTAAAATGATGGCCCACCACTTCCGTGATCCGGGTCGTCACTTTGTACTCGGCGGCTGGGAAAAACACGGCCAGGAAACGCTTGACTACCAAGTCGTACAGCTTCTGCTCCGGCTCGGACAGGTTCTTGGGCGCTTGCAGCGTCGGAATGATTGCAAAGTGATCGCTGATCTTAGTGTTATCGAAGATCCGCTTGTTTGGCCTGACCCAGCCCTTGTCCAGCACCTGCTTGGCAAACGGCAGGTAGTTGTTGCTTTCCTTGAGCACCTCCAGCGTATCGCGGGCCGCGGCCATGTAGTCTTCGGGCAGCGCGCGCGCATCGGTACGCGGATAGGTCAGCACCTTGTGCCGCTCGTATAGCGCCTGGGCCAGCGCGAGCGTGTTCTTGGCCGAGAAACCGAAGCGTCCGTTCGCCTCGCGTTGCAGGCTGGTCAGGTCAAACAGCAGCGGTGAGAGCTGCGTTGACGGTTTCGATTCCTCGCTGACCGTGCCCATCTGCCCACGGCATGCCGCAACGATCGTTTCGGCCGCGGCCGCGCTCCAGAGTCGGGAGTCGCGTTGTTCGGGATCAAACTCGTTTTTCTTGAATTTCGGGTCAAACCAACGCCCTTCGTAGAAGCCGGTCGCGCAAACAAACTCAGCCTTGACTTCCCAATAGTCGCGCGGCACAAAGCGACGGATCTTTTCTTCGCGCTCCACGACGATCGACAGCGTTGGCGTCTGCACGCGTCCGACCGTGGTCAGGAAAAAGCCACCGCCCTTGCTGTTGAACGCCGTCATCGCCCGCGTGCCGTTGATGCCCACGAGCCAATCGGCCTCGGAGCGGCAGCGTGCCGCGTCGGCCAGCGGTTGCATCTCCTGGTCGCTGCGCAATTGCGCGAAGCCGTCTCGGATTGCCGCCGGCGTCATCGACTGGAGCCACAAACGCTGCACCGGTTGCTTGGCTTTGGCGTGCTGCACGATCAGCCGGAAGATCAACTCGCCTTCGCGGCCCGCGTCACATGCGTTGATCAGTCGGTCGACGTCCTTGCGCTTGATCAGTCGGGTCAGCAGCTTTAGCCGAGATTCACTTTTGGCGATCGGCTGAAGGTCGAAATGGGGCGGAATAACGGGCAGATTCACAAAGCTCCATTTGCCGCGCTTGACTTCATACTCCTGCGGCGCCGCGATCTCCACTAAGTGACCAACAGCCGACGACAGCACATAGTCATCGCTCTCATAGTAATCGTCATGCTTTGTGAAGCCGCCCAGCGCGCGCGCGATATCGTTCGCGACAGACGGCTTTTCGGCGATGATCAGGGCTTTTGACATGACTATTGGTAAGTACGAATGCGCGGAATCGAACGCTTTATAGCATATCGGCCGCAAACACATCGCGGCTCGAGCGCGGCAAGCGGCTTGCGGCAACAGTTCAGCCGCGCATGATAAGCGCGTGTTAAGGCCGACCGCAAGCGCTCAGCGCAATTGCGTGCAAGCGTGGCGCGAGGTGGCAATAGCCGGAGAATGGGCAATTTGCGTGCCGCGTCGCTCACGCGTCAACGAGCGCCGGACGTAGTTTTGGCGCGCGCTCCACGCCAGGCAGCGAGGATAAGTCGACTAGCATCCGCGCAACGATCTGCGGATGGGGCAGTACGGTGCCGAAAAAGCGCGTGGCATGAGTATCTTCGATCAGGATGGTCGGAAAGTTCTCCACATCGAGGTCATCGAGCCGGTCGGCATGCGTCTCGATGTCGATCCAAACAAAACATGCTTCCGGATGCGCGTCCGCGAGCGCGTCGAAACCGGTCCGGTATTCGCGGCACGAGCCGCACCATTCGGCGCACAGGCAGGCGACAAACAGCGTGTCAGCGGATGACAGACGTGTGGTGATGACGTCGGCGTCGTGGTCAAGGTCGAGGGCAGGCATGATTGAGAGATCCTGGCAACGCATCGTGGCGGCGTGGGCGTGCCGGCGTGGCTCGCCTGGCGGGTGCCGCCGTGGTGACACGCCGCTACCGATGCAATCTAACTTTGGACTGTAGCATGGTCGCCGTGCGATCGGCATGCAATCTGCTCACGCGCGCTGAAAGCGCCCGCCTGGTAGCGCAACGATCGTACCAGCCAATTCCAGTTCCAGCAGTACCGCTTGCAGTGTCGCGCAGTCCAAATGGGTACGCTGTACTAGGGTTTCAAGCGTGACGGGATCGTGTCCGATTGCGTCCAGGGCTGCGCGCCGCGCTGCGTCTGCGGGATGGCTGGCTTGAGTATTCCGTGCAGCAGCGAGGTACGCTGGGCGGCGTCGGGCGCTCGACCAGGGTCCGATTGCGCGATGTCGGGTGGAGGCGCGCACCGCAGCGGTGCCGCGCCGTGCGTCACCGGGCGTGACGGTGCGGTACCGCCGTGGACGCGCGTGGTGGTCAGTCACCAACGGATCGGCCGGTACGGCGGCCGTGGCGTCGCCCCAATCGGCTGCCGGCGCGTCAGCCAATTGGGACGTTTCAGCGCGCACTGGCCGGATGGTGGCGCGCTCGGCCGGGCGGGTTGTCGACGCACCGGCTGTATCGGTTGTGAAAGCATCTGGTACGTGGGCTGCCGAAATATCCGATGTGTGAGCTACCGAAGTATTCGATGTGTGGGCTACCGAAGTATCCAGCGTATGGGCCACCGAAGTACTCGGCGTATGGACTGCCGAAGCATTCGGTGTATGGGTCATCGAAGTATCATGCCTATGAGCCGTTAAAGCCTCTGGCATGCGGGTCGCCAAAGCATCCGAAGCACAGATTGCCGCCTCGGGCCTGTGGATTGCCGACAGCTCAGGCGTGTGGGCTGCCAGCGCATGGGTCGCGTAGACGGTCGGTGGGGCGGCTTGCACGCTGGCCGGGGCGGTGCCGGGGGCCGCTTCGACGCCGGGCTCCGGCAATCGAAGCTCGGTCAGCACGTCGTGCGGTGTTTCGACTAGCTTGGCGCCGTCTTTGATCAGCCGGTGACAGCCACGGGACATCGGCGAATGGATGGAGCCGGGAATGGCGAAGATGTCGCGGCCAATGTCGTTGGCCAGTCGCGCGGTGATTAACGAACCGGAATAGGGGGCGGCCTCCACGACGAGCACGCCCCGTACCATCGCGGCGATGAGTCGATTGCGTTGCGGGAAGTGCTGGCGCAGCGGCGCGGCGCCCAATGGCCATTCGCTCAGGATGGCACCGCCACGCTCGACGATTTCAGCCGCCAGGCTGACGTGACGTTGCGGGTAAATCACATCCGCGCCAGAGCCGGTGATCGCCACTGTTACGCCGCCGCTATCCAGCGCGCCGCGATGCGCGGCACCGTCGATGCCCAACGCCAGTCCCGATACGATGCACACACCCTGTGCCGCAAGCGCCTGCGCGAACAAGCGCGCATTGTCATTGCCTTGCGGCGTTGGATTGCGGCTGCCGACGATCGCCAGCGCTGGTCGGTGCAGCGCGCCGATCGTGCCATGCACGTAAAGTAGCGGCGGCGGATCGTACAGTGTCAGCAGCGCGGGCGGATACGCCGGGTGGCCGAACGGCACGATCAGCCGTGCATCTCCGGCGGTCCACGCAAGCGCGGCCTCCACGCGTGGTGCCACCGCGTCGCGGCTTTGCAGCAACGCCTGCGCGGCGACGGCGCCGACTACACGCTCCAGGCCCGCGGCCGTCTCGGTCATGATGGGTCGCGGCGAGCCGAATGCCGCGAGCAGCGCGAGCGCCGCCGATGCCGGCACGCGCGGCGTATGCGCGAGCGTCAACCAGGCAGCGAGTTCATCTGCCGCAAGCATCGGCGGCTGAATCGTGGTATTCATCGCGTGATAAAATTTTGTCAGTCCAGTAGGTTGGTTTCCAGCGTTCCCGGTTCGCGTCTCAGGACCCGCGCGCCGTGTCCGCCAGTGCAAGCGCCAAGCGGCCTTTGCGCGCCCGCGATGCCGCCCGCGGCTTGATTCGGGGGCGCTGCGCCCTGACTTAACTATTACCGAAGATGAAGAGGTGGGCGATTCGGCCGATTGGCCGACGCTTGTGCGCGAATACGAGTCCACTCGAGAGGACTGATTGATCATGGCTTTGCTCAATATCCTGCATTACCCCGACAAGCGCCTGTACAAGGTCGCCAAGCCCGTCGAACGTGTCGATGAGCGCATCCGCAAACTGGCGGCCGATATGGCCGAGACGATGTATGCGGCGCCCGGCGTCGGGCTAGCGGCCACGCAGGTGGATGTTCACGAGCGCGTCGTGGTCATCGACGTGTCGGATACTCGCGACGCGCTGCGCGTGTTCATCAACCCGGAGATCGTCTGGTCGAGCAATGAGCGCAAGGTCAATGAAGAGGGGTGCCTGTCGGTGCCGGGCATCTATGACAGCGTCGAACGCGCCGAGCGGGTTCGCGTGCGCGCATTGAACGAGAACGGCGAGCCTTTCGAGCTGGAGTGCGAAGGATTGCTCGCGATCTGCATCCAGCACGAGATGGATCACCTGCTCGGCAAGGTATTCGTTGAGTATCTGTCGCCGCTCAAGCAGATGCGGATCAAGACGAAGATGAAGAAACTCGAGCACGCGATGTGACGGCCGCGATGACGTCTACCCTTCGCGTAATCTTTGCCGGTACGCCACAGTTCGCAGCGACCGCGCTGCAGGCGATCCACGACGCGGGCTTTGCGGTGCCGCTTGTGTTGACGCAACCTGATCGTGCGGCGGGACGCGGAATGAAGTCCTCGTCGAGTCCGGTCAAACAGCTCGCGCTGGCGCGGGAGTTGGCGCTCGCGCAGCCGCCCTCGTTGCGATGCGACGGCAAGTATCCTACTGAAGCGACCGACGCGTTGGCGCTATTGCGCGCCACGCCGCACGACGTGATGGTAGTGGCTGCATACGGGCTGCTGTTGCCGCAAGCGGTGCTCGATATCGCACCGCATGGCTGTATCAATATTCATGCGTCGTTGTTGCCGCGCTGGCGCGGTGCGGCGCCGATCCACCGCGCGATCGAGGCCGGCGACCGAATCACGGGCGTCACGTTGATGCAGATGGACGTGGGTCTAGACACGGGCCCGATGCTCATGCGTGAAGCCGTGGCGATCGAGCCGACGGACACGACGGGTACGCTGCATGACAAGCTGGCCGCGACCGGCGCGCGGCTTATCGTTGCCGGGCTGCGCGAGCTGGAGCGTACCGGTTCGTTACCGGTGACGCCGCAGCCAAGCGAAGGCGTCACGTACGCGCACAAGCTATCGAAGCAGGAGGCGGCGCTGGATTGGCGCTTGCCAGCCGAAGTGCTCGCATGCAAGGTGCGCGCTTTTGACCCGTTTCCGGCCGCGCATGGGATACTGGGGGGCACGCCCCTGAAGATCTGGGCCGCCGAGCCGGTATGCGCCAGCGGGCCTGAGCTGGCTCCGGGCACTATTCGGGCTGTGGACAGTGCTGGCGTGACGATCGCCTGTGGCGAGCATGCATTGCGCGTTACCCAGTTGCAAAAGCCGGGAGGCAAGCGGCTTGCCGCCCGAGAATTCGTGGCGGGATTTCCGCTGCGCGTGGGGCAGCGCTTCGAGACCGGGCCGAACGATCGGCCCCAGGCTGCGCTACCGTCGCAATAGAGAGTGGCCATGCTGGGAATCACGCATTTTCCGCTTTTCATCGCCGCGGTGTTTCTGCTCAACCTTACGCCGGGCCCCGACACCGCGTACATCGTGGGGCGCAGTCTCGCGCAGGGGCGGAAGGCCGGTGTATTGTCCGCGCTCGGCGTGTCCACCGGCGCCTGTGTGCACACGCTGGCGAGCGCGTTCGGCCTGACCGCGCTGCTTGCTGCGTCGGCGACGGCGTTTTCGGTGTTCAAGATCGCGGGTGCGGTGTATCTCATTTATTTAGGGACCCGGTTGCTGCTGACTAAGCCACGGCCCGGCGGTGTGGCGACGGCGGGCGCCGCCGCGGGCATGCCCAGGCCGTTGCGCGCGGTGTATCTGCAGGGTTTCTGGACGAACGTGCTAAACCCCAAGGTTATGCTGTTCTTCGTGTCATTCTTTCCGCAATTTGTATCGGCGCAAAGTGACTACAAGCCGCTGGCGTTCCTGGTACTCGGCGGGATATTTGTCGCGATGAGCCTGGTCTGGTCCTGTTTCGTGGCTTGGATCGCCGGCACCGCGACGCAGCGGCTGTCGGGGCGTGCGCGGGTTAGGCAGTGGCTGGAGCGCGGTGTGGGCAGCGCTTTCATTGGGCTCGGTATCAAGCTGGCGATGACGACACGCTGACGGGTGGGGCATTGAATTTTTGATGCACACCCCTATCTAACATAATCCTTACGACGGGTCGTTTGGTTCGGAGTGGCTAACATGTTCAACTGGTTCAAGACTGCGTTGCTGATGGCCGCGATCACCGCGCTGTTCATTGTGATCGGTGGCATGATCGGCGGCACGCGCGGCATGACGATCGCGCTGGTGTTCGCGCTGGCCATAAATTTTTTCTCATACTGGTTTTCGGACCAGATGGTGCTGAAGATGTACAACGCGCAGGAGGTCGACGAAACCAGCGCACCACACTTCTATCGGATGGTCCGCGAACTGGCTACGCGCGCTGGGCTGCCGATGCCGCGCGTGTACCTGATCGACGAAGACCAACCGAATGCGTTTGCAACCGGCCGCAACCCGGAGCACGCGGCGGTCGCGGCGACCACCGGTATCCTGCGCGTGTTGTCCGAGCGTGAGATGCGCGGCGTGATGGCGCATGAGCTTGCGCACGTCAAGCACCGCGACATCCTGATCTCGACGATTTCGGCGACGATGGCGGGAGCCATCTCCGCGCTGGCCAACTTCGCGATGTTCTTTGGCGGCCGGGACGAGCAAGGTCGGCCGACTAACCCGATTGCTGGTATCGTGGTTGCGCTGTTGGCGCCGTTAGCCGCCGGTCTGATCCAGATGGCGATTTCGCGTTCGCGGGAGTTCGAGGCGGACCGCGGCGGCGCGCAGATCAGCGGTGATCCGCAAGCGTTGGCGGCAGCGCTCGATAAAATCCATCGGTATGCGGCGGGCATTCCGTTCGCTGCTGCGCAGGAGCACCCGGCGACCGCGCAGATGATGATCATGAACCCGCTGTCCGGTGGCGCGGTCCAAAACCTGTTCTCCACTCACCCGGCGACTGAGGAACGGATCGCGCGGCTGATGGCGATGGCGCGCACGGGGCGTTATAGCTGAGTGAGCCACGTGCCCTGGAAACGGCCTACCTCCGGCGCCGCCACGCTGCGGCCGGATTCTCTCGCGTTTGCGTTGGACGGTGCGGCACGCGCCCTTGCGCGGCTGCGGGCCGGGACCGCGCTGCCGGACGCGCTGGCCATCGTCCATGCGGGCATCGCGTCGGCGCAGGCTCGCGGCGCAATCCAAGACCTTGCCTATCGCGCGACGCGGCAATTGGCACGAGCTGACGCGTGGCTGGACGCGCTGGTTCGCAGAGCGCCTGCTGAACACGTGGCGAATGTGTTGCGCTGCGCATTCGCGTTGCTTGCTGAGCCTGATGCGACGCGCGCATACCCTGACTTCACGGTGGTCAACCAGGCGGTCGCTGCGATCGCGGCCCGCGCGGATGTCGCGCATACGAAGGGGCTGGTCAATGCCGTGCTGCGCAATATGGTCCGTTCACGGCCCGCTTTGCTTGCCGAAGCGATGCTTGATCCGGTTACGCGCTGGAACTATCCTCGATGGTGGATCGACACACTGCAGCGCACGTGGCCCGACGACGCGCAGCGTTTGCTTGAAGTGGGCAACGCGCATGCGCCGATGACGCTGCGGGTGAACCGTCGTCAGACGGATGTGGCGACCTATCTCGAGAGGCTGCGGGCAAGCGGCATCGACGCGTTGCGCAACCCGGCTTGCCCAGATACCGCGCTCACGCTGCGCGAGCCGATGCCGGTCGAACGATTGCCCGGTTTCGCGCAAGGCGCGATTTCAGTGCAGGATGCGGGCGCGCAGCGTGCCGCCGCGCTGCTCGACGTGCGCGACCGAATGCGTGTGTTGGACGCGTGTGCGGCGCCCGGCGGCAAGACCGGGCATCTTCTCGAATGCGCCGATATCGAACTGGTGGCGCTCGACAGGGATGCGGCACGGGCTGCGCGCATCAACGAAAACCTCGCGCGGTTGAAGCTGCGCGCCAGCATTCAGATCGGTGATGCAGGTGAGCCGGGTCAGTGGCACGATGGCCGGCGATTCGATCGTATACTGGCCGACGTGCCGTGCTCCGCGTCAGGCATCGTCCGGCGCCATCCGGATATCCGCTGGCTGCGACGTTCCACCGACATCATCGCATTGGTTGCCGAGCAGCGCCGCATCGTGCAGGCGCTCTGGCCGCTGCTGGAGCGCGGCGGGCAATTGCTGTATGTGACATGCTCGATCTTCCCGGAAGAAGGCGAGCAACAAGCCGCATGGTTTGAACACGCGCTCGAAGATGCGGTACGATTGGACGCGCCGGGCCAAATCCTGCCCACGGCGGCGTGCCCGGGTGAGCATTGCGATGCTCACCGTGACGCCCGATCGGACCTCGACCAAGACGGATTCTTCTACGCGCGCTTTCAGAAACGGTGACCCAATCACGCTTTTTCTCGTCACGGCTCGTTGCCGTTTTCGGTCTGGTGCTGGCGGTCTGGTTCGCGACATTCGCATCGGGCTCGCGCGCGGACACATGCTCGGTGCAGCGGGCGTCGTTACAGGCCGACGGCAACGGTTGGAGCCTGGACGCGCGGTTCGACTTCCAACTCAACAGCAGTCTGGAAGACGCTGTCAACCGGGGCATCCCACTGTATTTCACGACGGAGTTCCAGTTGAGTCGCGCGCGCTGGTATTGGTTCGATGAGCAGCCGGTCAGCGTGTCGCAAAGTCTGAGGCTGTCGTTCCAGCCGCTCACGCGCGAGTATCGCGTGTCCACCGGCGGGTTGCAACTGGGCTTTCCGACATTGGAGGACGCGTTGGCGGTGATTCGCCATGTCACATCGTGGCATGTAATCGACCGCTCGCAGGTCAAGCCCGACGAGACCTATACGGCGTCGGTACGCATGCAGCTCGATACCGCGCTGATGCCCAAGCCGTTCCAGATCGACGCGGTCAACAATCGCGACTGGAACCTGGCCTCGGACTGGAAGCGGTTTACGTTCACGGCGGGCGAGCATGGCAAATAGCATGAGGTTCAAGAGTCTGCTGGTTAGGCTGCTGATCGGGACGTTCGTGCTGACCGCGCTGCTGCTGTTGGGGTTGCTGGCGCTCGCCAGCGCGAACACCGAGTTCTTCGACCGCTATTATTCGTGGCTGTACACGGCGAACTTCGTCGTCGCGCTGATCTTTATGCTGATCGTCGGTGGATTGGTGTGGATCATCGTCAGCCGGCTCAGGCAGGGGCGTTTCGGCACGCGGCTGCTCGCCAAGCTGGCAGTATTCTTCGCGCTCGTCGGTGTGCTGCCGGGCGGTATCATCTACCTGGTGTCGCTGCAGTTTGTGTCGCGCAGCATCGAATCGTGGTTCGACGTCAATATCGAGACGGCGCTGACCTCCGGATTGAACCTCGGGCGCGGCATGCTCGATGCGTCATTGTCGGACCTACAGAATAAAGGCCGGCTGATGGCAGACCAGCTTGCCAATACCGATCCGTCCAATATGACGCTGACGTTGCTGCGGCTGCGCGACCAGTTCGGCGTGCATGATGCGACGATTGTCGAGCCGGCGCGTAGCGTGTCCGGTGCGACCGGCGAGATGCGCGTCATCGCGCAGGCGTCGTCCAATTTTGCGGCGATTTTGCCAGATGACCTGCCCACGCCGCTGGTACTCGGCCAGGCGCGCGAGCGTGGCTATGCGGCCGTGGAGGGCGAGATCGACAACAGCGGCGCGGGTGCGCATACCGCCGCCAAGGACGTGCTGCGGCTGCGCGTGGTAGTCCGTATCCCGAGCACGGACACGAGCGCGCTGCAACCGAGCGAGCGCTTTTTGCAGCTCGCGCAGCCGGTGCCGTCGTCGCTGGCGCACAATGCCGACGCAGTGCAGCGTGCGTACCGCGAATACCAGGAGAAGGCGCTCGGCAGGACCGGCCTGCGCAAGATGTATATCGGTACGCTGACGCTTGCTTTGTTTCTCGCGACATTTACCGCGATGATGCTGGCGCTGGCGTTGGGCAACCAGTTGGCGCGTCCGCTGTTTCTGCTGGCTCAGGGCACCAAGGAGGTAGCGCGCGGGGATTACACGCCCAAGCGCGAAATCAAGACGAACGACGAACTGGGCTTCCTGACCCAATCGTTCAACGCAATGACGCGCCAGCTCTCCGATGCGCGCGCCGCGGTCGAGCGCAACCAGATCGAGCTCGAGCATTCGAAGGCTTATCTGGAAAGTATCCTCGCGAACCTGACGGCGGGGGTGTTCGTATTCGATCATCAGTTTCGACTAACCACGGCGAATCGCGGCGCGGAGCGGATTTTCCGGCAACCTTTTGACGCCTTGCTTGGCGTGCCCCTGGAGCAGATCACCGTGTTGGCCGCGTTCGGCGCGATGATCCGCAAGGCGTTTGCCGAACGTGATGCGGCGCGCTCCCCTGAGCAAGGCCTGCCGCCCGACACCGGACATTGGCAACAGCAGATCGCGATCGAGGTATCCGGTGAAAGCGACCCGCTGACACTGCTCGTGCGCGGCAGCCGCCTTGCGCAGCCTGGCCTGGCTCATGCGCCGCAGATGGGCGCCGCGGGCTATGTGGTGGTGTTTGACGATATTTCTGACTTGATCTCGGCGCAGCGCTCGATTGCGTGGGGCGAAGTCGCCCGGCGGCTCGCGCACGAGATCAAGAATCCGCTCACGCCGATCCAGTTGTCGGCCGAGCGGCTGCAAATGAAGCTCGGCGACAAGCTCGCGCCGGAAGATGCGGGCTTTTTGAAGCGCAGTGCGACGACGATCGTCAACCAGGTTGCCGCCATGAAGCGCATGGTCGACGATTTCCGCGAATACGCGCGCACGCCTCCGGCGGTGCTCGTGAACTTACAATTGAACGAGTTGGTCACCGAAGTGTTGACGCTGTATGGGATCGAGGACGGCAAGGGCCCGTTGAAGGTGGCGCTGTCGGCATTACCGGTGATCAAGGGCGATCCGACGCAGCTGCGGCAGGTCGTGCACAACCTGTTGCAGAACGCGCTGGATGCGGTCGCGGACGTTCCGAGCCCGCATATCCTGCTCGAGACTAGGACAGTAGAATACGGCGAGCCCGATGCGCAAGGGCAATCGCGCGTCGCGGTCCGGCTTGCAGTATCGGACAATGGTCCGGGCTTTCCCGCGCGCATCCTGGCACGCGCGTTCGAGCCCTATGTCACGACCAAATCTAAAGGGACAGGTCTCGGGCTTGCTACGGTGAAGAAAATCATCGACGAGCATGGTGCGCGTATCGACATCCGCAACCGCACGAAGCCGGGAGAACGGGGCGTGGCTGGCGCGCAGATATCGATTTTGTTCCTGCAGTTGGCCGACGGCGTCGATGCACCGGACCCTTTAGGCGACACGCGCACGCCGCAATCCGCTGCAGCGGCGAAGGACACGGCGCATACAAAAGCAATAGCGGCAACAGCGCAGACAAAGGTAGCGTAAATGGCAACCATTCTGGTGGTAGACGACGAAATGGGTATCCGAGAATTGCTCTCGGAGATCCTGAGCGACGAAGGACATGCTGTCGACGTCGCCGAAAACGCACAACAGGCACGGGAGTATCGGCAGCAATCGACGCCGGACCTCGTACTGCTCGACATCTGGATGCCGGATACCGATGGTGTGACGCTGCTCAAGGAATGGACGGCACAGGGCCAACTAACGATGCCGGTCATCATGATGTCAGGGCATGCGACGATCGACACCGCGGTCGAGGCGACGAAGATTGGTGCGTTGAATTTCCTCGAAAAGCCGATTGCGCTGCAGAAGCTGTTGAGTGCGGTTGAACAAGGGCTGGCGCGCGGAGAGGCCGCACCGTCGGCGACGGCGGCCAGCAAGCCGCCCGTGCCGGCGACGCAAACGATCGCCGGGGCGGCAGCGTTGCCGGTCGCGGACGCATTGGATGCCGCGTCCAATGGTGTGGCAGGCGTGCCGACCACGGCCATCTCGTTCGACATTCCACTGCGCGATGCGCGCGACGCGTTCGAGCGTGCGTATTTTGAATATCACCTCGCGCGTGAGAATGGCAGCATGACGCGCGTTGCGGAAAAGACCGGGTTGGAGCGTACCCATCTGTATCGTAAGCTTAAGCAGCTTGGCGTTGAACTGGGCAAGAACAAGTCGGAATAACGGCGCCGCGCGCTGCCTGCCTCGCTGCACCGCCCGTGCCACGTGTGCCACGCCGAAAAAAACTTGAGGTCTGCAGCAGGCCTTGATATAATTTTTGCTTCGCGTGGCCCGGTAGCTCAGTTGGTAGAGCAGCGGATTGAAAATCCGCGTGTCGGTGGTTCGATTCCGCCCCAGGCCACCACCGATTGATTGACAAAAACCCAAGAGCCGAAAAGTTCTTGGGTTTTTGTTTATTGATTGCCTGTTCATGGAGGCGAGGCTTGCACTGTCGGTGCGTGCGACGCTCCAGGTAACGCGGACAGGCGAGGAATCCTACGAATCATGCAACACGACAAGTATGCGGCGCGCGAGGCCGAGGTCACGCGCACCCGCATCGCATTCCATATCCACCATTTTGGACTTGGCGGGACCGAGACCGCACTGATGGGATGGTTGCATGCGCTGGATCGTGGCGCGTTCGACGTCGACTTGATCGTCGGGTTTCCGACTGAGGAGTTCGAACAGCATTTCCGGGCGCAGCTGCCTGGCGACGTGCGCGTGCACTTTCTCGCCGACCGGCCGTGGCAGTATCGGCTCGAGACGCTGCGGCTGCAACGCCGGCTCAGCCGAATTGGCCGTATCGTGCAACAACTGTTATTGCGACCGTACTTGCGACAGGTGTTCGCGCGCCGGATTCGCGCCCTTGCGGCTCACTACGACTTGATCTGCGACTTCGATCTGTCGCTGCGCCAGCACGCGGGCGCCGGCGGCAAGCTATGGATCGGCATCAGCCACTTCAGCCTCGCGGCCCGGCTCGGCAATCGGCCGGCCAAGGTCAAGCGGCTCGCACGTCAATACGCGCGCTACGCAGCAGTCGCGGCACTCAATACGGGCATGGCGCGCGAGGCGCGGCAGATGTTTGGTGCGCGATTGCGCGACGTCATCGAATTGCCGAACGTCATCGACCCTGCAGTGATCCGGGCACAGTCTGAAGCATTGGTCGAGTTGCCGACACGTCCGTATATCGTATCGGTTGCGCGGCTCGACGGTGATCAAAAGGATCATGAAACGTTATTGGACGCGTACGCGCGGATGCGCGAGCGTGGCCATGGCGACGCGATGCTCGTGCTGGTTGGCGATGGTCCTTACCGCCCGGTATTGGAGCAGCGGGTCAGCCGTCTCGGGCTGGCTGATAGCGTCGTGTTTGCCGGCTTCCATGCGAATCCGTTCCCCTTCATGCGACATGCACGCGTGTTGGTCTTAAGTAGCCGCTCCGAGGGATTCGGGATGGTGTTGCTCGAGGCGATGGCGCTTGGTACGCCGGTCGTGTCAAGCGATTGCCCGAACGGTCCTCGGGAGGTGCTCGCTGATGGTGAGGCGGGACTGCTGGTGCCGGTGGGTGACTCGGTCGCGATGGCAGAGGTGTTGCAGCGAGTACTGACGGACGACGTATTACGCGGGCGTTTGGTGGCGTGTGGGCTCGCGCGCGTACAAGAATACGGCCCTCACGCAGCGAATCGCCGCCTGGTGGAGTTGGCCTCGCGCTTGTGCAAGCGCGATGCTGGGTTGGCCGACGTGGCTGCGTCCGTGAGGTCCGCTGGGTCCGCATGATAAAATCCATTGTTTTGCGCCGCCCTCCGGCAGGCCGATGACCGGTAAACACTCGCGCGCAGTGGCCCGCGCGGCGCCGGCCTATACTGCCTGCATCTGATCGAAGGAGTGCCACGGTGACTCGGACAGACGCCCAACGCGGCGCGCTCGTATTGTTTTCCGGTGGACAGGATTCGGCCACCTGCGTGGCATGGGCGCTTTCACGCTACGATCGCGTCGAAACCATCGGCTTCGACTACGGGCAGCGGCACCGCGTCGAGCTGGAATGCCGCGAGGGGTTCCGCGATGCGTTGATCCGCGCGTTCCCTCAATGGAAGCCGGCGCTTGGCGACGACCATCGCGTTGACCTGTCGGTGCTGGGGGCGATCAGCGACACAGCAATGACGCGCGAGATCCAGATCGAGACCCAGGCTAACGGGTTGCCGAACACATTTGTGCCAGGCCGCAACTTGATGTTCATGACGATCGCGGCAGCGGTTGCGTACCGGCGCGGGCTCGATGTGCTGGTGGGCGGCATGTGCGAAACTGATTTTTCCGGATATCCAGATTGTCGCGATGACACGATGAAGGCGCTGCAAGTGGCGCTGAATCTGGGCATGGACCAGCGTTTCGTGCTCGAAACCCCACTGATGTGGCTGGACAAGGCGGACACTTGGCGGCTTGCAGAATCGACTGGCGGCGAAGCGCTGGTCGAGCTGATCCGCGTCGAGACGCATACATGCTATGTCGGCGAGCGGGCTCAATTGCACGATTGGGGCTTCGGTTGCGGCGAGTGTCCGGCATGCAGGTTGCGCGCACGCGGCTACCACGCATTCCGGCATGGCGGGCGCGTTGATCCCGCGTCGCTTTGACGCTTCAGGGGTAGGCAGTGAGATGACGTACGCGGTCAAAGAAATCTTCTACACGTTGCAGGGAGAGGGCGCCAATGCCGGTCGACCGGCGGTGTTTTGCCGCTTTGCGGGCTGCAACCTGTGGTCGGGCCGCGAACAGGACCGCGCGGATGCGGTGTGCCGCTTTTGCGACACCGATTTTGTCGGCACCGACGGCGAGAACGGCGGCAAATATCGCGATGCCGATGCGCTGGCGGCGAAGATCGCGTCGCTGTGGCCGCCTGGCGAGGTTGCGGCACAATACCGTTTTGTCGTTTGTACCGGCGGCGAGCCGATGTTGCAGCTCGATGCGGCGTTGATCGACGCGCTGCACCGTGAACGATTTGTCATCGCGATCGAGACCAACGGCACCCTGCCGGTGCTTCCCGGCATCGATTGGGTCTGCGTAAGCCCGAAGGCTGGTTCGTCCCTCGTGGTGACGCGCGGCAACGAACTGAAGGTTGTGATCCCGCAGGACAACCAGCAGTTGTCGGAATACGCGCGGCTGGATTTCGAGCACTTTCTCGTGCAACCGATGGATGGTCCATCGCGCGAACTGAACACGAAGCTGGCCGTGGATTGGTGCAAGCGGCATCCCCAATGGCGCCTGTCGATGCAGACGCATAAGTACTTGAATATTCCCTGAACCAGGCGCTGGACCACCGTGCTGACTATCACGCGCAAACTCGCATTCGACGCAGGCCACCGTATCCCGGATCACCGCAGCCAGTGCAGGAACCTGCACGGCCATCGGTATGTGCTGGAAATCACCTTGCAAGGCGAACTCGTCGATACGGAAGGCGCGCCGGATCGCGGCATGGTGATGGACTTTGCCGACGTGAAGCGGCTGGCGATGGAGCACTTGGTGAACGTGTGGGATCACGCGTTCATCGTCTATGAGCAGGATGTGATGGTCCGTTCTTTCCTCGATACGCTGCCCGAGCACAAGACGGTCGTGCTGGACCGGATCCCGACTGTCGAGAATTTGGCTGCTAAGGCGTTCGAGATCCTGGCCCACGTCTATGATGCGCATTACGGCATCAACCTGCGGCTGGCCAACGTACGCCTGTACGAGACGCCCAACTGCTGGGCCGATATCAGCCGCGACTGAACGCCGCCAGGGCCGGGCACCGACGCGCCGTCGTCAGCTTTGCATCAGGCGTTTTTGTCGCGCCACGCTCATGATCATCCCGGTCGCGATGCCCAATGTGATCAGCGCGGTGCCGCCGTAGCTCATGAATGGCAGCGGTACGCCTACTACGGGCAGAATACCGCTGACCATGCCGATATTAACGAATGCGTACATGAAGAAGGACAGCGCCAGCGCCCCGGCCAGCAATCGGCCGAACAGCGTGGCGCCGTTGGCCGCGATGTACAGGCCACGCGCGACGAGCAGCAGGTACAGGAACAGCAGCATGAGCCCGCCGGCTAGACCGAACTCTTCGGAGAACACGGCGAAAATGAAGTCCGTATGTTTTTCCGGAATGAACTCCAGGTGCGCCTGCGTTCCCTTGAGCCAGCCTTTGCCGAAGGCCCCGCCGGAGCCGATCGCGATGACCGCCTGAATCGTATGAAATCCTTTGCCAAGCGGGTCTGAACTCGGATCGAGCAGCGTGCAGACGCGGTGCTTCTGGTAGTCGTGCAGCAGAACCCATTGCACGTCCGGCTGACAAATCCGGTCCTCGGTTGCGATCAATGAGCCGACGCCGATCACCAGCGCCAGCAACAGCGGCACGATTAGCTTGAAACTCAAGCCCGCGAAGTAGATCACGAACAGTCCCGTGGACAGCACCAGGATCGCAGTACCCAAGTCGGGCTGTTTGGCGATCAGCCCGACCGGCACTGCCAGGATGATCAGGCCGATCAGGTAGTCGTACCACCGTATCACGCCCTCGCGTCGCTGGTAGTACCACGCGAGCATCAGCGGCATGGCGATTTTCAGGATTTCAGATGGCTGAATCACGACGCCGACATTGATCCAACGTTTGGCGCCTTTCTTAGTCAAGCCGAACAGCGCCACGGCGATGAGCAGTGCCACACCGAACGAGTAGGCGGGCACGGCAAAACGCATCAGCGTCTGCGGCGGTACGTTCGCGATCGCCCACATCAGCACGAACGTGAGCAAGATATTGCGGACCTGGTCCTCGACGCGTCTGGGTACGTCCATGCTGGCGCTGTACAGCGTAAGCAGACCCACGCATAGCAACAAGAAGACGATCAACGCAAGTGGCTTGTCGAAGCCGGCGAACATCCGTTTTGCGCGTCCAATCAGCACGCGAGGCTCGATGGGCATGGCGACTCCTAGTGCGCCGGGGTAGCGCCATGCGCGCCCCCGGATCGATTCAACGTGGCTGGCGTGTCGGCCGGCGCACGCGGCCCCTGTTCCGACGGGGGCTCGTATGGACCGGGTATCGGTTGTTGGGCGGGGGGCATATCGTCGCCGCTGCCGGTGTCCGGGGTGGCGGTACCACCGCCCGCGGCGCCTGCCGCTGACGCGCCCACAGCGCCCACAGCGCCGCGTGGCGGATCGCTGCGAGTACTCTTGCGCGCCGCATCCGCGAGCACCGACGCAGACGTCACCGCCGCTGCGACGGCCGGGTTCGATGCCGCCTGTGGCGCGAAGGCGGCGCTGCTGCTGACCACCGACGCCGGCAGCGCGGCTTGTATTGGGGTTTGCGCGCCGCCGATCACCGGCGTGCCGCCGAGGTCGGTCGCCGACGCTGCCATCGCGACGGAGGCGGCTTCGGCACCGGGCTTGACGCGGTCGATCAGGTAATAGTCAAGCACTTTGCGGGCAATTGGGCCGGCCGCCCGGGCTCCCCAGCCGCCATTCTCGACGATCAATGCGAGCGCGATCTGCGGGCGCTCGACCGGCGCGAAAGCGATGAACAGCGCGTGGTCACGCAGGTGCTCGGCCAGCGCATGCGCACGGTATTTCTGGCCCTGCAGCGAAAACACCTGCGCCGTACCAGTCTTGCCGGCCGACGTATAGGGTGCGTTACCAAAGATTTTGTACGCGGTGCCTGACGGGCTGTCCATCACGTTTTTCATCGCGTGCTTGACGACGTCGAGGTCCGCCTGCGTGATGCCTTGGATGCGGCCACTGGATTTGGGCACCGTCAGCCGGAATTCGCGCGTGATCGGGTTCTCGACATCCTTGACCAAGTGAGGTTTCATGACCACACCGTTGTTCGCCAGCGTCGCGACAGCGTGCGCGAGTTGCAGGATCGTATACGAATTGTAACCTTGGCCGATGCCGAGACTGATCGTCTCGCCTTCGTACCAGCGCTGCTGCTCGGGCTTGCGATAGGCGCGTTTCTTCCAGTCGGTGGACGGCAGCACACCGCGTGCTTCGCCCTCGACGTCGATGCCGGTCTGCTGGCCGAACCCCCACTGCTTCATAAAACTCGCAATCGTGTTGACGCCCAGATCGTGTGCGAGCATGTAGTAATACGTGTCGTTGGACACGACGATCGAACGGTACATGTCGACCCAGCCCTGTCCCTGTGGCACGTCGTTGCGGAATGTGTGGCCGCCGAACGTGTACGAGCCAGGATCCTGGAAGCTCCAATTCGGCGTACGCTTGTGCGTGGCGAGCGCGGCCAGCGCCATGAACGGCTTGTATGTCGAGCCAGGCGGATAGGTGCCGCGTAGCGGCCGGTTCAGCAGCGGCCGGTCGGGTGACGTATTCAACTCATCCCAGGTTGGCTGATCGATGCCATCGACGAACAGGTTTGGATCGAAGCTGGGCGACGACACGAACGCAAGCACGTCGCCCGTCGACGGTTCGATGGCGACCAACGCGCCGCGCTTGCCTGCAAATGCCTGCTCCGCGCTTTGCTGCAGGCCGATATCGAGTGACAGCCGCAGATTGTTGCCGGGCTTGGCCTGGGTGCGCGACAGCGTGCGCACCGGGCGGCCACCCGCGGTCACCTCGACTTCTTCGAAGCCCGTCACGCCGTGCAACTCGGTCTCGTAGCTCTGCTCGACGCCGATCTTGCCGATATAGTCGGTGCCGTTGTAGTTGTTCGCATCGAGTCGCGGATCGTAGTGCTCCGGGTCACTGTCGTTTTTTTCGCTGGCCGCGTCGATGCGCTCCTGGTCGCGCTGTGAAATACGGCCGATGTAGCCGATCACGTGCGCCGCGGTCGTACCGAGCGGGTATTGCCGGAACAGCCGCGCGCGCACTTCCACACCCGGAAACCGATAGCGCTGCGCGGTGAAGCGGGCCACTTCGTCGTCGGTCAATCGCGTGCGAATCGGTAGACTCTCAAAGTTTTTCGAGTCCTCCTGCAGTTTCTTGAAGCGGCGGCGGTCGCGCGCATCGATATTGACCACGTCCGACAGCTGCTCGATGACCTCATCCAGTGTGCCGTCGATCTTCGATGGCGTGATCTCCAACGTGTAGGCCGAGTAGTTCTTCGCAAGCACCACGCCGTTGCGGTCGATGATGATGCCGCGATTCGGCACGATCGGCGCGACCGAGATGCGATTTTCGTTAGCCTGAAGCGAGTATTTGTTGTAGTTCCAGACTTGCAGATACAGAAAGCGACAGC
This sequence comes from Burkholderia sp. b14, assembly GCF_900156195.1. Taxonomy (NCBI): domain Bacteria; kingdom Pseudomonadati; phylum Pseudomonadota; class Betaproteobacteria; order Burkholderiales; family Burkholderiaceae; genus Burkholderia; species Burkholderia sp. b14. Next base: position 1,649,532 of record NZ_FTPJ01000003.1, on the reverse strand, counting down.
CGATCAGCGCGAAGCACGCGAGCACGAACACGCCCGCGGCGGCCACACGAAGCTTGAAGCGCGCCAGTGCCTGCCGGGGATGGTTGAACTGCGTCATCTGCGAGCGGGCCCCGGTCAAATCGGTCGCGTGTCGTCGTGGTCGGCCGCGCGTTTCTGCGGCAACAGCAGTAGCACGCTGGCAACCGGCCACAGCAGCGCGCCGACGAAGCCGTCCAGCAAGTAGCCCCAGCCCGGGAATGCACCGCCGGCAATCAGCCGAATCGCGAACGGCACGGCCTGCGCGAGCATCAGCAGCGGCATCACGACGAAGACCTGCGCACCCAGCGATAGCCACAGCACGCGCCGGTGCACCATGATTGCCCCGTACGACAGCAGTGTGTAGGCGAGCGCGTGCTCGCCGAATAGGCTCGCATCGTGCACGTCGATTAGCAGCCCAAGCAGGAACGCGATGCCCATGCCGACCTTGCGCGGTTGATGCACGTTCCAAAACAGCAGCACGATCGCGACGAAATCGGGCACGCCGATCCACTTGCCCCATGGCAGCAGATTCAAAAAAAACGCCGCGGCCAGGCTGAACGCAATGAAGTACGGATTGACCGGCAGCAAGATGTGATGAGGTCGATTCATTGCCGTGCTCTGGTTACCGTGGCCGACGCGGCTCGGGCAGATAATGCCGGCGAGCCGGTGCCCGTCGCAGCCGGTGCCGCGGCGTTCTTGCCGGCGGCTGCCTTCGCGCCCTTCCTGGCCTTTGCCTTACCGGCATCCTTGGCCGCGCCGGTGTCCGTGTCGGTGGGGTGCGGCGGCGTGCGCGCATCGTAGCGCAGTACCAACAACTGGCGGGCGCCCCGCACCGGCGCGAGCGGCTCGCAGACCACCCGGGCGAATGTGGTGTCCGCTTGGCGGTCGACGCAAATAACCTTGGCCACCGGCAGTCCCGGCGGGTAGACGCCGTCCAGCCCATTTGTCACCAGTTCGTCGCCGGTCTTCACATCAGCGCTGGTCGGCACGAACCTCAGATCCAGTACGTCGCCCTTAGGGGTGCCGTAGATGACGCTGCGAATGCCGGTGCGTACCACCTGCACTGGCACCGCCTGGTCCTTGTCGGTCAGCAGCGTGACCTCAGATTGCAACGGGAAGACGCGTGTGACTTGCCCGATTACGCCTTTTTCGTTCACCACCGGTGCGCCTGCCTGCACATCCTGCTGGCTGCCGCCGGCGATGATGACCTTCTGCGTGAATGGGTCGCGCGTGTCGTACTGAATCTCGGTGGGTGTTGTCTGTATCGTTGAATGCTGCTGTAACTGCAGCAGCCGGCGCAGATGTTCATTCTCGGCCAGCAGTTGGGCCGCTTGCGACGCATGTACCGACAACTGCAGATTCTTGTCGCGCAGCGTCTGGTTCTCGCTGCGCAACGAATGGATCGTGACGAATAGGTCGGTGCCGCCGACGATCAGATCGCGTGGCACCAGCGCCGCGCGTTGTAAAGGATAGAGCCCCGTGCCGATCACTTCGCGCACGACTTCGAGCGTTTGAAAACGCGCGTCGGTAATCAACAGTACGAGCGCGAGACCGACAAACGTGAACAGACGCGCGAGCGCCGAAGGACCTTGCTTGAACAGGGGCGGCGGACTGTATTCCATGGTCGACGCCCGAAACCGCATTTACTTCAGCCGGATCATTCGTACGAGAAGATGCTGCCGAGCTTGTCCATCCGCTCGAGCGCCATGCCGGAGCCGCGCACCACGCACGTGAGCGGATCCTCGGCTACCAGCACCGGCAGCCCCGTTTCCTCCGCGAGCAGCCGGTCCAGGTCGCGCAGCAGTGCGCCGCCGCCGGTCAGCATCATGCCGCGTTCGGCGATATCGGCGCCCAGTTCCGGCGGTGTCTGCTCCAGGGCGATCTTGACCGACGAGACGATCTGGTTCAACGGGTCCGTCAGCGCTTCCAAGATCTCGTTGCTCGAGATCGTGAAGCTGCGCGGGATCCCTTCGGACAGGTTACGGCCCTTGACCTCCATTTCTTTCACTTCGGAGCCGGGGAACGCCGAGCCAATCTCCTTCTTGATCGCCTCGGCGGTCTGCTCGCCGATCAACATGCCGTAGTTGCGGCGGATGTAATTGACGATCGCTTCATCGAATTTGTCGCCGCCAACCCGTACCGAGCCCTTATATACGATGCCGCCGAGCGAAATCACGCCCACTTCGGTGGTGCCGCCGCCGATGTCCACGACCATCGAGCCGGTCGCCTCCGACACTGGCAGGCCGGCGCCAATCGCCGCGGCCATCGGTTCCTCGATCAGGTAGACTTGCGATGCGCCGGCGCCGAGCGCGGCTTCACGGATTGCCCGGCGCTCGACCTGTGTCGAGCCGCACGGCACGCAGATGATGATTCGCGGCGATGGCGAGAACATCCTCGATTCGTGCGCGGTCTTGATGAACTGCTTGATCATCTGCTCGGTGACGCGGAAGTCGGCGATCACGCCATCCTTCATCGGGCGGATCGCCTCAATGTTGCCCGGCACCTTGCCGAGCATCTGCTTAGCTTCTCTGCCCACGGCCTGGATCGTCTTTTTTCCGTTGGGCCCGCCTTCTTGGCGGATTGATACAACCGACGGCTCGTCGAGCACGATACCCTTGCCGCGCATGTAGATCAGTGTGTTGGCGGTGCCTAGATCAATCGCCAGATCGTTCGAGAAATAGCTGCGGAGAAAACCGAACATTAAAAATCCTGTCTCGCGGATGCCGGTCGCGGGAAATGTGCGTATGCGCCGGCGGCGGGTAAAACAACAGCTTCGGCAGAGGTCCGGAAGGCGGCCGCCGCGCAGTCACGAAGCTGCGGGAACAAAAATTTTACCGGCGCAGGCGGTGCACGCATCTGGGCAACGCGAATGCCGCAGCCACGGAAGTACGCGCGTGCGGAGGACATTGCTGAAAGATGACGGTAAGGCCGGCCGGGTTTAGGGCGAACGCGTAATGATACCTTATAATTTCAGCTCATTCGAAGAAAAGCGGGGGACGTTTTTGCCCGCTTTTTCCCCTCCATCCTTGGTGACCGCATGGCCTTGACCCCCACTGACGTAAACCGCATTGCGCACCTGGCGCGCATCGAGCTCGGGCAACGCGAGGCCGAGCCCATACTCGAGCAATTGAACCAGTTTTTTGGCCTGGTCGAGCAGATGCAGGCCGTGGACACGACTAGCATCGCGCCACTCGCGCATCCGATCGAGCAGATCGAGGACGTCGCGCTGAGGCTGCGCGAGGACGCCGTGACCGAGCACGTGCGGCGCGAGGACAACCAGCGCTGCGCGCCGGCGGTGCAGGACGGCCTGTATCTGGTACCGCAAGTGATCGAATAACGCGACGCAGGAAAACCGCACGATGCATCAGAAAAGCCTTACTGAATTGCGCGCCGCGCTCGATACAAAGCAGGTATCGGCGCTCGAGCTTGCGCAGCACTTCCTGCAGCGTATCGAGGCCGCACGCGAGCTGAACGCGTTCATCGACGTGAATCCGCCACTGACGCTGGACGCGGCGCGCGCGGCCGACCAGCGGCTCGCGCGCGGCGAGCGTGGGCCGCTGCTTGGCCTGCCGGTGGCGCACAAGGATGTATTCGTGACCCGCGGCTGGAAGTCCAGCGCCGGCTCCCGGATGCTGGCCGACTACGTGAGTCCGTTCGACGCGACGGTCGTCGAGCGGCTGGCGGCGGCGGGCATGGTCACGCTGGGCAAGACCAACATGGACGAGTTCGCGATGGGCTCGTCCAACGAGAATTCGTTCTTCGGCCCGGTACGCAACCCGTGGGACCGGAATGCGGTGCCGGGCGGCTCGTCGGGCGGCTCGGCCGCGGCGGTGGCCGCTGCACTGGCGCCGGTGGCCACCGGCACCGACACCGGCGGCTCGATTCGCCAGCCGGCGTCGCTGACTGGGATTACCGGCATCAAGCCGACCTACGGCCGCGTCTCCCGCTACGGGATGATCGCGTTCGCGTCGTCGCTCGACCAGGGAGGGCCGATGGCGCGCTCGGCCGCCGATTGCGCGCTCGTGCTAGGTGCAATGAGCGGTTTTGACCCGCGCGATTCGACGAGCTTGCCACGCGACGCGGAAGACTACACGCGCTGGCTTGGCAAGCCGTGGCAGGATGCCGGCGCGCTCGCCGGCCGCCCGCTCGCCGGGCTGCGCATCGGGTTGCCGCGTGAGTACTTCGGCGCGGGGCTGTCGGGCGACGTGCGCGCGGCGATCGATGCGGCACTGCGGCAATACGAGGAACTTGGCGCGACACTGGTGGACGTATCGCTGCCTAAGACGGAGCTGTCGATCCCAGTCTACTATGTGATCGCGCCGGCCGAGGCGTCGTCGAATTTGTCACGTTTTGACGGCGTGCGCTACGGCCATCGCGCGGCCGAGTACCGCGACCTGCTCGACATGTATAAGAAGACACGCTCGGAGGGCTTTGGCGCCGAGGTCAAGCGCCGCATCCTAGTCGGCACGTACGTACTGTCACACGGCTACTACGACGCGTACTACCTGCAGGCCCAAAAGATTCGTCGGATCATCGCGCAGGACTTCCAGAACGCGTTCGAGCAATGCGACATGATCATGGGCCCGGTGTCGCCGAGCGTCGCGTGGAACCTGGGCGAGAAGGCCGACGATCCGCTGCAGATGTATCTGGCGGACATCTATACGCTGTCCACGAGCCTAGCCGGATTGCCGGGCATGAGCGTGCCATGCGGCTTTGGCACTGGCGCCCATGCGGCGCGGCCGGTCGGCCTACAGATCATCGGCAACTATTTCAACGAAGCGCGGATGCTGCAAGTCGCCGATGCGTTCCAACGCGTCACCGATTGGCATCGGCAAGTGCCCGCGGGAGTCTGACTATGCAGTGGGAAGTGGTAATCGGGCTGGAGACACACGCGCAGCTGTCGACCCAGTCGAAGATTTTTTCCGGGGCCTCGACGCGGTTCGGTGCCGAGCCGAACACGCAGGCCTGCGCAGTTGATTTGGCCTTGCCCGGGGCGCTGCCCATCGCAAACCGGGGCGCCGTCGAGCGGGCTATACGCTTCGGGTTGGCGATCGGCGCGACGATCGCGCCGCGCAGCGTGTTTGCGCGCAAGAATTACTTCTATCCGGATTTGCCCAAGGGCTACCAGATCAGTCAGTACGAGTTGCCGGTTGTGCAAGGCGGCTCGATCACGATCCAGGTGGAGGCGAACGAAAAGGCTGGCCGCGATGCGTACGAGAAGACGATCAGATTGACTCGAGCGCACTTGGAGGAGGACGCCGGCAAGTCGTTGCACGAGGATTTCGCCGGGATGACCGGCATCGACCTGAACCGCGCTGGCACACCGCTGCTAGAGATTGTGACCGAGCCGGACATGCGCAGCGCCGCCGAGGCGGTGGCTTATGCAAAGGCGTTGCATTCGCTGGTCGTCTGGCTAGGTATTTGCGACGGGAACATGCAGGAAGGCTCGTTTCGCTGCGACGCGAACGTGTCGGTGCGCCGGCTCGGCGAGCAGGCATTGGGCACACGCGCCGAAATCAAGAACTTAAACTCGTTCCGCTTTCTGGAAGAGGCGATCCAATACGAGGTGCGCCGCCAGATCGAGCTGATCGAGGACGGTGGCACCGTTGTGCAGGAAACCCGGCTGTACGACCCGGACCGTGGCGAGACGCGCTCGATGCGCAGCAAGGAAGACGCGCATGACTATCGCTACTTCCCTGACCCGGACCTGATGCCGCTCGTGATCGACAGCGAGTGGATCACCGAGGTCCGCCGCGCGCTGCCGGAATTGCCGGACGCGATGAAGCGTCGCTTTGCCGAACAGTACGGCTTGCCCGGCTATGACGCGGGTGTGCTCACAACGTCACAGGCGCTTGCCGCGTACTACGAGGCAGTGGTGTCCAAGGTGGGCGTTGCGAATGCGAAGATGGCGGCGAACTGGGTAATGGGCGAGCTTGCGTCGCAGCTGAACCGCGATGGGCTGGACATCGGGCAGTCGCCGGTATCGGCCGCGCAATTGGCGCTAGTTCTCGTGCGGATCGCTGACGGTACGATCTCGAACAAGATCGGCAAGGAGATTTTTGGCGCGATCTGGGACGAGAAGGCCACCGACGACGCGGCGGCAGACCGCATCATCGACGCCAAGGGACTCAAGCAGATCTCCGACAGCGGCGCGCTCGAGGCGATTCTGGACGAGGTGCTTGCCGCCAATCCGAAGTCCGTCGACGAATACCGCGCGGGCAAGGACAAGGCATTCAACGCGCTGGTCGGTCAGGCGATGAAGGCCACGAAGGGGCGGGCCAACCCGCAGCAGGTCAACGAGCTGTTAAAGAAAAAGCTGTCCTGATCGTGCGCGCTGGTACATCGTGCCAGCGGACTCGAAGACTCATCGCAACCTGATGGTCGCCGAGCTATTGTTGCGGCGGCTGGCGGGGTTGGACCTGCGTTATCCACCGGCCAAGGCCTCGCTCAACGGTATCGTTGTCAAGTAATCCGTAGAGGCTGGCGCGTGCCGCCAGCTTCCACGATCATCCGTCAACAAGGAAACAACACACCATGCTGCGAGTCATCACCGCCAATCTGAACGGCATACGTTCCGCCGCGAAGAAAGGCTTTTTCGACTGGTTCGGCAAACAGAACGCCGACATCGTCTGCGTGCAGGAAATCAAGTGCTCGCAGGATGACATGACGCCCGAATTCCTCGCGCCGCACGGCTTCACCGGCTATTTCCAGCATGCGCAGAAGAAGGGGTACAGCGGCGCCGGGCTCTATACGAGGCATGAACCGGACGAGTTCATCGCCGGCTTCGGCAGCAAGGCGTTCGACCACGAGGGACGCTATGTCGAGCTGCGCTACGGCGACCTGTCGCTGGTGTCGGTCTATGTGCCGTCGGGTTCGAGCGGCGAGGAGCGGCAGGCGGTCAAGTACCGCTTCATGGATGATTTCTATGTGCACCTGGACGAGCTTCGGCGCGAGCGCGAAGTGATTTTCTGCGGCGACGTCAACATCGTGCACAAGGAAATCGACATCAAGAATTGGAAAGGCAACCAGAAAAACTCCGGGTGCTTGCCCGAAGAGCGCGCATGGTTAAGCAAGGTATTCGACGAGCTTGGCTATGTGGACGTCTTTCGCACGCTGGATCCGCGGCCCGAGCAGTACACGTGGTGGAGCAACCGCGGCCAAGCCTATGCGAAAAACGTCGGGTGGCGAATCGACTACCAGATCGCGACAGCCGGTATTGCCTCGACGGCCAGGCGCACGTCGATCTTCCGCGATATTAAGTTCAGTGATCACGCGCCGCTAACAATCGACTATGACTACACGCTGCGCCGCCGCGCGGCGTGACATGGCCGGCGCTCGTCGCGTCCGCTGCGGCGTCGCCACGTGGCTTAACGGTTGTGTCGGTAGCGCGGCAACGCGTCGGTAGTCGTGCCGAGCGCCTTTGCATACAGTGGCAGCATGTCGGACAATCGCTTGCGCAGGTCAGCGGCGCGCTGCGGCGTCATCGGATGGGCCGCGATGAAACTCGTCTTGCTGGCGCCCGGCAGGGCGGTGGCCCGGCTCCATACTGTCAGCGCGGCTCTTGGGTCAAAACCGGCGCGCGATGCGATCTCATCGCCGATCACGTCAGCCTCAGTCTCGTCGGCTGCATCGTAGCGTAAGTGCGCGAGGTGCGTGCCGATGTCCAGCGGCGTGGACCCGAGATCGGCCAGCCCAAACAACTGCGGGATCGTGCCGGCGCCCAATTGCGTGGCCTGTTGCCGGCCCAGGCGTTCGCGCGCGTGTTCGCGCAACGCGTGAGCCACCATGTGGCCCATCAGCATCGCCAGTTCATTGTCGTTCGGGCGCAGACGCGTGAGTAGCGCGCTGTTGATCAGCAGTTTGCCGCCGGGCAGGCAGCGGATCATCATGTGCGGCGAGCGCACCACATAGGCTTCCCATTGCCACCGTTTCGCGCGTTCATTCCATTTCAGCGCATACGGGATGAGCCTTTGCAGAATCGCGCGAACCCGTTTGACCTGCGGGTCGCCATCGGGCAGCAATTGTCCTCGCTGCTGGGCGCTGTGCACCCATTGCCGGTATTCGCCGCTGGCCTGTTGTTCAAGCATCGACGGCGAAATCAGGTGGCGGAACGCCGCCGCGTTGCCGAAGCGCACCGCCTGAGCCGGATCATATGACTCGGCGTTGCCGGTCCTCGGCTGCGCGCCGGACGGCGGCGCGACGGCACCGCCGATCAGCAGCGCCACGCCAGCCAGTCGTCTGGCGAGCACGAGGACGCCTGCCCGAGGCGGCCGCGGGCACCGAGCGCGTCCAGGACGCCAACCGACATACGGGCGCCGCATCAGCGTGCTCTCCATGGTGCAACCCGCGGCAGCAGCAGCATGCCCGGGATCGCCAGCACGGCGCACAGCAGAAAGAACTCAAACCAGCCGGTCTGCGCGACGATATAGCCGGCGCCGGCATTGGCGAATGTGCGAGGCATCGACGCGAGACTGGTGAACAACGCAAACTGCGTTGCGGTATAGCGTGGGTCAGTAGTGCTGGCGATGTATGTGGTGAACGCGGCCGTACCCAGGCCTGTGGCGAACGCCTCGAGGCTGATGACCACGGCCAGTCCAGGCAGCGTATGGCCCGTGCGGGCAAGCGCTGCGAAGCCAAGCACTGCGACCATCTGCGCGACGCCGAAAATCCACAAGCTGCGCGCCGTGCCGATGCGCATTAGCCATATGCCGCCGAGAATGCCGCCGGCAATACTCGCCCAAAAGTTGCTGGTCTTGGCCACCAGTCCGATCTCAGTTTTCGTAAAGCCGATGTCCAGGTAGAACGACGTTGCCAGCGACGTCGCCATGTTGTCGCCGAGCTTGTACAGGAAAACGAACGCCAACACGATCAGCGCCTGCTTCGCACCGTCGCGCGCGACGAATTCGCGAAACGGCATCACCACGGCTTCCTCCAGCGTGCGTGGCAGTGTGCCCTGCACCTGCGGCTCGCGCACCACGAGCGCCGTCACCACGCCAGGCAGCATGAACGCCGCGGTGACCGCAAAGACCGTCGACCACGCGAAGTGGTCTGCGAGGATCAGCGACAGCGAACCGGGCACGAGGGCGGCTAGCTTGTACGCGTTCACGTGGATTGCCGTGCCGAGGCCCTGCTCGGTGTCTTTCAGCAACTCGCGTCGGTACGCGTCGAGCACGATGTCCAGGCTTGCGCTGGCGAATGCAAGGGCGGCTGCGAGCACGGCCACCGTGCGGATTGAGTTGCTCGGCGACACGAAGCCCATGGTGGCGACCAGCGACAGCACGCCGAGTTGAGTCAGCAACATCCAGCCACGCCGTCGCCCAGGGCGCCAGCGGCCGAACCCGGGCACGAAGCGGTCCATTAACGGCGCCCACACGAATTTCCACGTATAGGGAAACTGCAACAATGCAAACAGGCCAATGGTTTTGATATCGACGCCGCCGCTGCGCAGCCACGCCTGCACCAGAACCAGCAGCGTAAACAGCGGCAGTCCCGAGGTGAATCCAAGGAACACGCAGATCAACATGCGTGTATTGAAGTAGGCGCGCCAGCCCGAGTGGGGATCGCGTGCGGCCAGTGTGCGGGCTTCGTGAGGTGGAGTGGACATGGATCTGCGGTCAACGAAAGGGACGGTCAAATTTTCTTGACGCGATAGACCGCAAGACTACCACGCCAGTTCGTTCCCCACCGGATCGCGCGGCCGCCGTGCAGTACGGCTCGCTCCAGAATCCGGATGCCGACCTCCGGAGCGAGTGTTTCGAAGTCGCGGATCGTCAGCACGCGCACGTTCGGCGTGTTGTGCCATTGGTAGGGCAGTGATTGGGAGACCGGCATGCGGCCGTGGAGCACCGCGAGCCGATGCCGCCAGTAGCCAAAATTGGGAAACGACACGATGCATTCCTTGCCGACCCGCACGGTCTCGCGCAGGATCGCCGCGGTCTGGTGGAGGGTCTGCAGCGTCTGAGACAGGATCACGAAATCGAAGCTCTGATCCTCAAACAGCCGCAGGCCGTCCTCCAGATTTTGCTGGATGACGTTGACGCCCTTTTGTGCGCAGCCAAGCACGCCCGCATCGTTGATCTCGATCCCGTAGCCGTGCACGTCCAATTCCTCAGCGAGGATGGCCAGCAGCGAGCCATCCGCGCAGCCGGCATCGAGTACGCTTGCGCGCGGCTCGACCCAGCGCGCAATCATGCGGAAATCGGCGCGGGTGGACAGGGTATCGAAGGCTTGCTGGTTCATGCGCCGATCTCCGTGGCGATGCGTTCGTAGTAGGCGCGCACCAGATTGTGATAGCGCGCGTCGTCGAGCAAGAATGCGTCGTGGCCGTGCGGCGCATCGATTTCGCCATAGGTCACGTTGCGCTTGTGGTCGAGCAGCGCCTTGACGATTTCTCGCGAGCGCGCCGGCGCAAAACGCCAATCTGTTGAAAAGCTGACTACGAGGTAGTTGGCCTGTGTCTGCGCGAGCGCCGCGGTCAGGTCGCCGTCGTACGCCTTGGCGGGGTCGAAGTAGTCCAATGCGCGCGTGATTAGCAGGTAGGTATTGGCGTCGAAATAGTCGGCGAACTTGTTGCCCTGGTACCGCAGGTACGACTCGACTTCGAATTCGACGTCAAAATTGAAATTGTAGGTATCCATCGCTCCGTCTGCGCGGCGCAGCGCGCGGCCGAACTTCGCGGCCATATCGTCGTCGGACAGGTACGTGATGTGCCCGATCATACGCGCGACCCTGAGGCCGCGGCGCGGTTTGACGCCGTGCGCATAGTAGTCACCGCCATGGAAATCCGGATCGGACAGGATCGCTGAGCGGGCGACCTCGTTGAACGCGATGTTTTGCGCCGACAGCTTGGGCGTCGAGGCGATAACCACACAATGTGCGACGCGTTGCGGATACAGGATGCTCCAGGCGAGCGCCTGCATGCCACCGAGCGAGCCGCCCATCACCGCGGCAAAACGCTCGATGCCGAAATGATCGGCGACGCGCGCCTGCGCATTGACCCAGTCCTCTACGGTGACCACTGGAAAGCGCGCGCCATAGGGCAGGCCGGTGGCCGGATCGATGCTCATCGGACCGGTGGAGCCGAAGCACGAGCCGAGATTGTTCACGCCGATCACGAAGAAGCGGTCCGTGTCGAGTGGCTTGCCTGGGCCCACCATGTTGTCCCACCAGCCGAGGTTCTTGGGCTCATGTTCATACACTCCGGCCACGTGGTGTGACGCGTTCAGCGCGTGACAGACGAGCACCGCGTTGGAGCGCGCAGCGTTGAGCGTGCCATAGGCTTCAATCGTCAGATCGTAGCCGGCGAGTGACAAGCCGCTTTGCAGGTGCAGCGGTGTGGTGAAGTGGAGCGTTTGTGGAACGACGATGCCGATCGAACTCATACCCTTGCCTGTGTTGTTGTCCGCTTGCGCGGGCGTGCGGATAACAAGTCGGCAAAGGGTCAAAGGTGCTGCGTGTATGGGCGCACGCATGGACCGCTGACGACCGCTTTAGCCGGATTTGTACTGAACCGCTTGGGTTCGCGCGCCCGCAATCGAGTCAGCAAATCGGCGCGCAGAGGAAAGCTTGTGACCGACAAGTATAAACGAAATTGTTCCGCTGACGTAGGCGGCGCAGGTATGGCCGCTATTGCAGCAACAGCCGCAGCTGTGCAGCGGCGTGCTCAAACGGCTTTTGTGAAAGCCGCTGCGCGCATAGTGGTGCCAGCGCCCCAGCACGTAGCGGATGATAAGGTCCGCGCGCAACGCCGGATCGTAGCCGCACGGCAACGTATCGGCATGCTCGGCGCACGCCAGCCTCAGGCGCTGGCGCAGCGAAGCTTGCAGGCGCTCGGTGAGTTGGCTCATGCGTGCGGTCAGCCGCGCGTGCGGCCCGGCGCCGTTCGTGGACGATGGCGTGGCGCTGTCGGTCAGTGCGCACGGCGATTCGGGCGCCGTGCCGGGGCGTCTGGACGGTTGCCGCATGGTGCCCTCCGCGATGCGTTTAGAGGCTTGAGTCGTAACGATTTTATCGAACGTATGCGGCAGTCGATATAGTGCGCACGTCCAGTGCCCGCCAGCGCTGGCGGGCCGCTCGAAGCCTTGGGCACGGGGGGTAAGTGCCCAACCATCCATACAGTGCGCAGTCCCAGGCGCTTGTAGCGTTTCAAGTGCGAGCGGGTGTCCTCGACCAGCGTTGCGTCGCGCGCCCGCACTCGCGCGCGGCGCAATGTGCGGCGCAGCATGCCGGCATCGGGTTTGGCGTGCCAGCGGCCGCGGTACCGCATCTGCTCGATGGCGATCACTTGTTCGAACAGCTCAGTGATGCCCAGCGCGTCGAGCACGGCCTGCGCGTAGCGGCGCGGGCCGTTGGTCAGCAGGATCCGGCGCCCCGGCAGCGCGCGCAACAGCCGGGCGAGCCCGCGCTCGGCGCGCAGCATCGAATGCAGATCGTGGAATCGGTGGACCTGCGCGAGGAAATCGTCAGGATCGAGTGGATGGTGCCGCGCGAGTCCCAGCAGTGTCGCACCGTAGCGCCGCGTGTAGTGCACGCGTAGCCGATCCGCTTCGTCCCGGCTGACCTGCAGCGCACGCTCGATGTAGTCGGTCATCGCCCGATTGATTTGCGGGAACACCGCATGCGACGCGTGGTGCAGCGTATCGTCCAGGTCGAACAACCAGACCGGGCCGCGCGGGTGGGCAATGCGCCGCCGGCGCGCGCGCGTGGCCATGGTCAGTGCGACCGGATCATCGTGCCAAACGGCTGCTCGGTCAGGATCTCGAGCAGTACCGAGTGCTCGATGCGTCCATCGATGATGTGCACGGAGCGCACACCGCTCCTGGCCGCGTCTAGGGCTGACGAGATTTTCGGCAGCATGCCACCGGAGATCGTGCCGTCGGCGAATAGTGCATCGATCTCGCGCGCCGACAGATCCGTGAGCAATGTGCCGCTCTTGTCCATCACGCCCGGGATGTTTGTCATCATCACCAGCTTTTCCGCGTTCAGCACGACCGCCAGCTTGCCCGCGACCAGGTCCGCGTTGATGTTGTACGCGAGCCCATCCTCGCCGAAGCCGATCGGCGAAATGACTGGGATGAACGCATCGTCTTGCAGCGCCCGCACGACCGCGGGATTGATCGAGTCGACCTCGCCGACCTGGCCGATGTCGAGAAATTCACCCGGCTTTTCCCGGTCCGGCATCAGCAGCTTGCGTGCATGGATCAGTCCGCCGTCCTTGCCCGTTAAGCCGACCGCGTGGCCACCAACATGGTTGATTAGCGTGACGATGTCTTGTTGCACCTCGCCGCCGAGCACCCACTCGACAACCTCCATCGTTTCCTCGTCCGTCACGCGCATGCCTTGTATGAACGTGCCCTGCTTGCCGATTTTCTTTAGCGCCTGGTCGATCTGCGGGCCGCCACCATGGACGATGACCGGATTGATGCCTACCAGCTTCAGCAGTACAACGTCGCGTGCGAAGCCTTGCTTCAGGCGCTCCTGCGTCATCGCGTTGCCACCGTACTTGATCACGACCGTCTTGCCGTGGTACTGGCGGATGTAAGGCAGCGCTTCCGCGAGGATTTCGGCCTTCAGCGCGGGTGAGATGGCAGGCAAATCGTTGGTGTCGGACATGGTGCGAGCGGACTGAGCAGGCAAACAACCGCGAATTGTACAGGACTGAAGTGTCGGCACGATGCCGCTCGCCGGGCTTTTTTGACGTGTCTTGTCGTCCTGGCGTGCTGCCGATAAAAGACGCGCAGACATTGGGAACCCCATCATCGAGCGTGCCGATAGTGTGGTGCTGTGACGCGGCCGGCACGAAGTGTCGCCCGCCTGTCGTAGCGCGTACGCCACGCTGCTGCAGTGCCCGACTGCAGCGCGCTGGCACTTGCGTCATAGTGTCGCGAGCGTGATCGAGCTTGAGTTGACTGCGGGGTCGTGCCACGTCAAACCGGTAAACTTGTCGCATGACACCGTATGCAAATCCCGGCCGGGTCAATCTCGGCCATATGTTCTGGCTCCGTTGCCTGGCGATCATTGGCCAACTGGTCACTATCGCCGTCGTGCAGATCGCCTATGGCGTGCATTTGCCGCTCACCGCGATGCTCATCGTCATCGCGTTGGAAGTGATCTTTAACATTCTGACGTGGATCCGCGTGGCCCAAGCCAAGCCGGAAACGCACATCGAGCTGATGGGGCAGCTGTGGGTCGACCTCGGTGCGCTGTCCGCGCTGCTGTTTCTATCGGGTGGCACGACCAATCCGTTCGTGTCGCTGTACTTGCCTTCGCTGGCGATTGCGGCGGCGGTGTTGCCGTGGCGTCTGGCCGCATGGCTCGCGGCGTTCGCAGTCGCCTGCTATTGGTTGCTCGGCTTCGATTCAGTGCCGTTGAACATGGACAACCCGGCCAACCTGTTCGATTACTACCGGGCCGGCATGTGGGTAAACTTCATGGTCAGCGTCGGGCTGATCTCGTGGTTTGTCTCGCGCATGTCGTCCGCGTTGCGCAAGGGGGATGCGGCATTGGGCGAGGCGCAGGAGCGGCTGTTGCGCGACGAGCGGGTGGTGGCGTTGGGCGCGCAGGCCGCCAGCGTCGCGCACGAGATCGGCACGCCACTGTCGACGATCGCGATGGTGGCCGAAGAGTTGCGCGACCTGTCCCATACCGACCAGGCGCTTGCGCCCTATCAGGCCGATTTCGACCTGCTCGAGCAACAGCTGGCGTTGTGCCGTTCAGCGCTCGCCCGGCTGCGCACACGGGCAGCGCTGCCCACCGGCCAACAACCGGTGGGCAGTTGGCTCGACGCATTCATCGAACAGTGGCGGCTGCGTCACCCGCATGTGAATTTCTCGCGGATCGGCACGGCGCCCGCCGACGTGTTGGTCGCCGATACCGTGGCGGTCGGGCAGATCTTGACCATCTTGCTGGACAATGCGGCCCGGGCCTGCCGCGAATCGGTGACGTTGGAGGCGGCGTGTGACGGCGACATGCTGGTCTTCGACATTCGCGACCGCGGTCCTGGCATTGCGCCTGAACGGCGCGCCAAACTCGGGCAGGCACCGGTCGAAAGCACACAAGGGGGCCACGGCGTTGGCTTGTATCTCGCGTTTACGACGGCGGCGCGGCTGGGCGGCTCGATCGAGCTGACCGAGTTGCCGCAGCCGGCCACCACGGGCACCCGTGCGATGCTGCGCCTGCCCGCGATCCAAGCGCATTCAAATGGAGAAGTACAATGAGCGAAATGAATTTTCTGGTGATTGACGATGACGAGGTATTTGCTGGCATCCTCGCGCGCGGCCTGACCCGGCGCGGCTATACCGTTCACCAGGCGCACGAGCGCGACAGCGCACTGAAGCTCGCTGATGCGCTGCCGTTCGGCCAAATCACGGTCGACCTGAATCTGGGCAATGATTCGGGGCTGCATTTGATCGCACCACTGCGTAAGCTACAGCCCGAGGCGCGAATCCTCGTGCTGACCGGCTATGCGAGCATTGCGACGGCGGTGCAGGCCGTCAAGGACGGTGCGGACAATTATCTGGCCAAGCCGGCCAACGTGGAGACGATCCTGGCGGCGTTGCGCGTGGACGCAAGCGAGTCACAAGCCGACGAGGCGCTCGAGAATCCGATACCGCTGTCGGTGGCACGGCTCGAATGGGAGCACATCCAGCGCGTGCTGTCCGACAACGGCGGCAATATTTCGGCGACCGCGCGTGCGCTGAACATGCACCGCCGCACGCTGCAACGCAAGCTGGCGAAACGGCCCGTGAAGCAATGAGCGGTGCACGCACGGCGGCGAGCCGCGTTACAACACGTAGCGTGACAGGTCTTCGTTTTGCGACACGTCGTTCAGTGCACTGTCCACGTACGCAGCGTCGATCTTGACCGATTGGCCCGAATGGTTGCCGGCCGAGAACGAAATTTCTTCGAGCAGCTTTTCGATCACCGTGTACAGCCGCCTCGCGCCGATGTTTTCAGTCTTTTCATTAACCGAAAAGGCGATTTCTGCCAGGCGCTTGATGCCGTCATCGGCAAACTCCAGGTGTACGTCTTCGGTTGCGAGCAGTGCCTGGTATTGCTTGACCAGGCTCGCGTCGGTGCGTACCAGGATCGATTCGAAGTCACCGACCGACAGCGAATCGAGTTCGACGCGGATTGGAAACCGTCCTTGCAGTTCGGGAATCAGATCGCTCGGTTTGGCCAGGTGAAACGCCCCGCTGGCAATGAACAGGATGTGGTCGGTCTTCACCATGCCGTACTTGGTGTTGATCGTCGTGCCTTCCACAAGCGGCAGTAGGTCGCGCTGTACGCCCTGGCGTGACACCTCGCCACCGCCGGCTTCCTGACGCGACGCAATCTTGTCGATCTCGTCGAGAAAGACGATGCCGTTCTGTTCGGCGTTCTGTACCGCGCGGGTCTTGATATCTTCTTCGTTGACCATTTTGGCGGCTTCCTCATCGGTCAACAGCTTCAAGGCTTCTTTGATCTTGACCTTGCGGTGCTGCTTCTTGCCGCCGCCGAGATTGGCGAACATCGAACGGATCTGCTCCGTCATTTCCTCCATGCCGGGCGGACCCATGATGTCCATGCCGACCTGTGGCGCCACGATGTCGAGCTCGATTTCCTTGTCGTCGAGCTGGCCTTCGCGCAGTCGCTTGCGCAATGTCTGGCGCGTCGCGCTCTCGCGCTCGCTCTCCTCGCTGGTCGGGCTGAAGCCGACGGGCCGTGCCTGCGGCAACAGGATGTCCAGGATGCGGTCCTCCGCCAGGTCCTGTGCCTTCGTGCGGACCTTGTGCATTTCCGATTCGCGTGTCTGCTTGACCGAGATATCGATTAGGTCGCGCACGATGCTATCGACATCGCGTCCAACGTAGCCGACTTCTGTGAACTTCGTGGCCTCGATTTTGATGAACGGCGCGTCGGCGAGCTTGGCCAGGCGTCGCGCGATTTCGGTCTTGCCCACGCCAGTCGGTCCGATCATCAAAATGTTCTTCGGGGTGATTTCCTGGCGCAACGGCTCTGGCACCTGCAGACGGCGCCAGCGGTTGCGCAGCGCGACCGCGACGGCGCGCTTGGCGCGGCCCTGGCCGATGATGTGCTTGTCTAGTTCGGAGACGATTTCAGCGGGAGTCATGGTAGTCATGTTCGACATCCTTCAGGTGGCGCCGGGCCTGAATCGGCCCGCAAGCCGCGATGCGTGGGCACAATGGGCCGCGCAAGCTCGCCCGGCACCCGGCTTCATTTATTCGATGGTTTCGATGACGCGGTTGTGATTCGTGTAGATACACATGTCGCCGGCAATCGCGAGCGCCTTTTCGACAATGTCGCGCGCGCTCAACTCAGTGTTCTGCGCGAGTGCGCGGGCCGCAGCCTGCGCGTATGCGCCGCCCGAGCCGATGGCGCAAATGCCGCCTTCCGGATCCAGCACGTCGCCGTTGCCGGTAATCACTAGCGTCGTTTCCGCGTCCGCGGCGATTAGCATCGCTTCCAGGCGGCGCAGCATGCGGTCGGTGCGCCAGTCCTTGGCCAGTTCGACGGCGGCGCGGGTCAGGTTGCCCTGGTGCTTTTCCAGCTTGCCTTCAAAGCGGTCCAGCAGCGAGAATGCGTCCGCGGTGCCGCCGGCGAAACCCACCAGCACCTTGCCACCGTAGATGCGCCGCACTTTCTTGGCGCCGCCCTTCATGACGATGTTGCCCAGCGTCACCTGACCGTCGCCGCCTAATGCAACGCTGTTGCCTCGCCGTACCGAGACGATGGTTGTGCCGTGATATTGCTCCATGTGGAATTCCTTTAAAGCGGGGTCGCGCACCAGCGGCGCGGGACAGGACTGAAGTCGCGCGTTCTCGCCTATTTTAGGGCGGCTGGCGCAATATCAAGGCGTGCGCACGCGGGGCAGTGCTGATATGACGCAACGCGCGCGTACAATGCTCGCGCAAGAAGCGCGCCACAAATAAAAAAGGCACGCCTATCGCGTGCCTTCCGACAGGAGCCGGCCGGACCATACCGTGCGCCATGCGGCGCACCACGCTTTAGTCGCCGAACAACTTCTGGCGCAGTTCGCGGCGCTCCTGCGCCTCGAGCGATAGCGTCGCGGTCGGCCGCGCGAGCAGGCGCGGAATGCCGATCGGTTCACCCGTTTCTTCGCACCAGCCATATTCACCGGTTTCGATCCGCGCGAGCGATTGCTGCACCTTCTTCAGCAGCTTGCGTTCGCGGTCGCGTGTGCGAAGCTCAAGCGCGTGCTCTTCTTCGATCGTCGCGCGATCGGCCGGATCGGGCACGATCACGGTTTCCCGGAGATTTTCCGTCGTCTGCCCGGCATTGCGCAGGATTTCCGCCTGCAACTGTTCGAGCCTGTGCTTGAAGAAAGCGAGCTGATCCTCGTTCATGTAATCCTTGTCGCTCATCTTCAGGATTTCGGCTTCGGTCAAAAGTCGTGTCGTCGTCATCTGGCTTACTGTCTTCATTGTGAGGCGATGCATCGAGCATTACCCGCACTTACCATTGCCCGCGATTGCGGCGGCCGAGTGCCTTGCGGCGGCCACGCCGGATTCGTCGTGGCAGGTGCGGCGGCCGTTGCGGGGCCGAACTCCTTCTGGCGCCGCGTCGTTATCATTCTCCAGTGGGCACGTATTGTAACTGAACCACAATCGGTGCCAATAGCGGCGGAAAACCCTGTCCGAAACGGTATTTCTCGGTCCGACAGAGAACTTTCGGCGTCGTTGCGCATGCCTCAATATACGCCAAAGGAAATGAACTCTCGACTAAGCCGACCCTTATTTACCAACGCGAGATACCGCCGCCACACCGAGGTAGAGAGGTCGGCGCGCTATCTTGTGTGCTGCAGTGACCTGGCGCACGACGTCGTCACGCCAGGCATGCGTCCAGGCCGTCGGTAATCAGGTCCCGGGGCAGCTCCACGCCAATGAACACCATCTTACTGGTCTTCTTCTCAGCCGGTAGCCAGCGCACGGCCAAGTCGCTGCCCATCATCTGGTGCACGCCCTGGAATACCACCTTGCGGTCGATTCCCTTCATGAACAGCACGCCTTTGTAGCGTAATAAGCGCTCACCGTAGATTTGTAGGATCCCGCCGAGAAAGTCCTCCAATTTTTGGGGATCGAACGCCCGGTCGCTACGGTACACGAACGATTTAATCTTGTCATCGTGATGCGTATGGTGGTGACCGTGCGCGCAATGTCCATGATCATGGTCACAATGCTCGTGCTCGTGCTCGTGCTCGTGCTCGTGCTCGTGCTCGTGATCGTGTCCGTCTTCGGCGAGGAAGTCCGGATCAATTTCAAGCTTCGCGTTCAGGTTGAACCCGCGCAGGTCAAAAATCTCCTTGATATCGGCGTTGCCGAAATTGACCACTTGAATCGGCGCCTTCGGGTTCATCTGCAGCAGTCGATGGCGTAGATCGGCGAGCGTCGCCTTGTCCACCAGATCGGCCTTCGTGATGAACAAGCGGTCGGCAAAGCCCACTTGCCGTTGCACGACCTCGTGCTCGTCAAGCTGCTGGTTGGCGTGCTTCGCGTCGATCAGCGTGATCACCGCGTCGAGCAGGAATTCGTCAGCGATCGACTCATCGATAAAGAACGTCTGCGCGACCGGTCCCGGATTGGCCAAGCCCGTGGTCTCGATCACTACCCGGTCGAACTTGAGCTTACCTTCGCGCTTTTGCTCGGATAGGTCCGACAACGCACGGGATAGGTCCCCGCGGATCGTGCAGCAGATGCAGCCGTTGCTCATCTGCACGATTTGTTCCGCCGACTCCTGCACGAGGATGTCATTGTCGATGTTCTCTTCGCCGAATTCGTTTTCGATCACGGCGATTTTCATGCCATGCGGCTCGTTTAGGATACGCTTGAGCAGCGTGGTCTTACCGCTGCCGAGAAAGCCGGTCAGGATGGTGACGGGAATCATGTTCATCGCCTGCCTTTACTTAAGTTCCGTGGAAGTTGCGAGACGGTCCGCGCGAGCGCAGCGCGAAATATTCTATTGAAGCACAAATGCGGCGGCAGGGTTGTGACCATTATCCGGGCGCCGACGATGCGGTGCGTCAACGGGTGCATTAAAAGGTACATTGACGGGCGCGGTATCTGGCCCGCCCGACGTGGGGCGCACTAGGGTTTTTGCAACCACAGTCCCTTCAAGTATTCACCTTCCGGGAAGCTGGTCAGCATCGGATGATCGACGCCGGCCGACAGTCGGCGCAGAATCCGTGCATCGACGCCGGCGTCGGCCGCGGCGCTCGCGACGATCTTTTGAAATAGGTCCATGTCGATCGCGCCCGAGCACGAGTAGGTCGCGAGTAGCCCGCCCGGGCGCAGCAGCTTGAAGCCGCTCAGGTTGATATCCTTGTACGCGCGCGCTGCCCGATCGACGTGCTCGCGCGACGGGGCGAATTTCGGCGGATCGAGCACGATCAGGTCAAAGCGCTCGCCCGCATCGTACAACTGCCGCAGTGTCTTGAATGCGTCGGCGTCGTGCCACTGGGCCCGCGCCGGATCGAAGTCGTTGGCGGCCAAGTTCGCGCGCGCGACCTGCAGCGCTTCGCCGGATGAATCGATCGACACGACCCGCGCGGCGGCGCCCCGTAGCGCAGCCAGCGAAAAGCCGCCGGTATAGCAGAAGCAATTCAATACGTCGCGCCCAGCCGCATGTTGTTGCACAAGCAACCGATTGTCCCGCTGGTCGATGTAAAAGCCGGTCTTGTGGCCGCGCTGCACATCGACCCGATATCGTACGCCATTTTCCTCAACCATCAGGGCCTGCGGCGCTGCTTGGCCGGCGAGCACGCCCGTGGTCTGCTCAAGTCCCTCTTTCTCGCGGATCGACACGTCCGAGCGTTCGTAGACATTGGCGCAGCCGGTCACGCCGAGCAGGGCCTGCACGATCGCCGGCTTCCATGCGTCGACGCCGGCCGCCATGAACTGACAGACGAGTTGCTCGTGCGGCGTGCCGCCGTCGCCATTCCATCCGCTGTAGTGATCGACGATCAGTCCGGGCAGGCCGTCGGCCTCGCCGAATACGAGCCGTACCGCGCCGGTACCGGACACGAACGCGCGACGATACGCGAGCGCGTTCTGGATGCGCCGCTTGAAGAACGCGTGGTCGATCGGTTCGGTTTCGTCGAAACTCCACATCCGCAGACGAATCGCCGAGTGCGGACTGTAGGCGGCACGCGCGAGAAACCGCCCGTCGGCTGCACGCACCACGACCGTCGCGCCGGATGCGGGCCGACCGTCAACGCGCTCGATCGCGTTCGCATAGATCCACGGGTGGCGTCGCAGTAGCAGTTTTTCCTTGCCTGGTTTCAGCGTGACAGTGTTCATTGCAATAGTCAGTATAGGGGCGGTCGCGTCCGCGCAGCACGGCGATTTGCCGATGTCGGCGTGCCAGA
Organism: Burkholderia sp. b14; assembly: GCF_900156195.1. NCBI lineage: Bacteria > Pseudomonadati > Pseudomonadota > Betaproteobacteria > Burkholderiales > Burkholderiaceae > Burkholderia > Burkholderia sp. b14. The sequence continues at coordinate 1,628,132 of NZ_FTPJ01000003.1, read as the reverse complement.
CGGCTATTGCCGTCCTGGATCGCGCTTTTTCGCGCGCGGATGGGCTTGGTCGTAGATGCGCGCAAGATGCTGGAAGTCCAACGACGTATAGACCTGCGTGGCCGCGACGCTCGCGTGGCCAAGCAATTCCTGGACCGCACGCAAGTCGCCGCTCGATTGCAGCAGATGCGTCGCGAACGAATGCCGAAGCACGTGCGGATGCACGTGGGATGGCACGCCCGCGGCGAGCGCGGCCCGCCTGACCCGCTCGCGCACGACGCCGGCAGACATGCGCATGCCGCGCGCCGACAAGAACAGCGGATGCGGATCGTGCTTGAGCAGTTGATCGCGCACGGCAAGCCAGCGATGCAACGCGTCAAGCGCCTTGCTGCCGATCGGCACCGTGCGCCGCTTGCCCCCTTTGCCGAGCACGGTAACGTCGGCCGTGCCTAGTTCGATCCAGCCCGCCGAGCGATATTGCGCGGTGTTGACAAAGGCGATGTCCAAGCCGATCAACTCGGCCAAGCGCAACCCGCACGAGTAAAGCAGCTCCAGCATCGCCCGGTCGCGCAACGCGTCAGGTGTTTCGATGCTCGAGGCTTCCATCAGCGTGACAGCGTCGTCGACCGACAGCGCCTTGGGCAGCGTTTTCGCCCGCTTCGGCGCGCGCACGCCAGCGACCGGATTCATGGTCAGAGGTTGATGTAGCGCGAGCCAGCGATAGAAGCTGCGCCACACTGACAGACGATGCGCGATCGAGCGGGGCGAGAGTCCACCCGAATGCGCTCGCGATACCGCGCCTCGCACGTCGACGGGCGTCAGTTGCGCCAGCTCGCGGGTGCCGGCTAACTGGCGCAACATGTCCAACTCGTGCGCGTAGCCGCGCAGCGTGTGCGCCGAGAGTCGGCGCTCGTGGGCGAGGCTGTCTAGGTAGCGCGCGATCGGGTCGGTGGAGGGTGGCATCGGGCAGGCTGCGGTGACAACATGCCGCACTAGTGCGCACGCAGCCGGCTCAGCGCAGCGCTGGTGAGCGCGCCGATCTGCGATAGGAAGTCGGTGGCCATGCCGTCGTGGAAGCGGCGCGGGTCTGGCGAGCCAAGCACCAGCAAGCCGAATACGTTTTCCGCATCGGCCTGCTGCGCATCGCGCAGCGGGACTAGCGCGATCGACGCGGTCTGCTGCGACGCGCTGATGTCGTTTTCCGCCGCGCTGCCCGGCTGCGCATCGGCACACGGTGCGTCCGCGTCACCGTTCGCCCTGCCCGGCGACGTGACGGCGAGCGACAGGCCCGTTGCCGCGCCCCCTTGCGGGGCGGGGGCGGCGCTGAGCCACTGCGCGGCTTCGAATCCGGCGTTCGCGCCGCAGTAAGGCGCGACGAGACTGCTGGCAAAAATGCGGACCTCCTCGCCGACGCTGCGGGCAAACTGCGCTTGCGCATAGGCGCTTGCGACATCCCAGACGCGCAGCGCCGCCTGCGGCACGTCGAAGATCTCGCGCAAGCCCGAGGTGATGGTGGCGGGTAGCGCATGCGGATCGCGTTCGGCGATCACGCGCAGTGTCCAGCGCTGGAACTTCGCGGCCAGGCTGTCGTTCTCGTGACCATGGCGCAGCAGTTCCGCCAGCTTGCGCTCGAGTTGCTTGTACTTGTCGCGCAGTAGCTCCATTTGTCGTTCCTGCAGCGACACCGCCGCTTTGCCGTGCGGATTGGACAGCCGGATTGTGGCAAGCAACTCGGCGTGACGGCCGAAGAACTGCGGGTTGGCCAGTAGGTAATCGGCGACTTCGCGATCATTCATGATTGTTTTCAGCTTCAGCTCAAAAGGGCGGCGTGCGTCGAGTAGGCGGGCCGGGAGGGGCGGCGCCGCGGATACCACACAGTAAAGGTTGCGCCGCATCGGGGTCAATCGGCCGGACGGCCTAGGGCGGTGATCGCGCTCACGCGAGCAACTCGTCGGGTACGTCGATTTCGCCCTCGAACACAGTGGTTGCCGGACCGGCCATCATGACCGGGGCGTCGCTGTCGCGCTGGCCGTCCCACGAGATGGTCAGCGTGCCGCCGCGCGCACGTACGCGCACTGGCGAGTCCAGTACCCCCCGGCGGATGCCGGCCACGACCGCCGCGCAAGCGCCGGAGCCGCATGCGAGCGTCTCGCCCGCGCCGCGCTCATAGACCCGCAGTTTGATTTCATGCCGCGAGACGATTTGCATGAATCCCGCGTTCACGCGGTTTGGGAAGCGCGCGTGCGACTCGATTACCGGCCCGTCCCTGAGCACCGGCGCGACGTCGGCGTCATCGACAATCTGCACCGCGTGGGGATTGCCCATCGAGACCACCGAGATCCATTGCGTCGAGCCATTCACGTCCAGCGGCCACAGTAGGTCGTCACCATCGCGCGCTGGTGTCAGTGCCGACGTGTCGAACGGCACTTGTGGCGTGGCCAGTGCTGGTGCACCCATGTCAACGAGCACTTCACCGTTGTCCTGCACGCTCAATGTGATCACGCCGTGCTGCACCTGCACGCGAATCGTGCGCGCCTGGCTCAGGCCGGTGTCGCGCACGAACTTCACGAAGCAGCGCGCGCCATTGCCGCAGTGCTCGACTTCTTTGCCGTCACAGTTGAAGATCCGGTACTTAAAATCGACGCCATCGAGCGTGGGCCGCTCGACCAGCAGCAACTGGTCCGCGCCGACGCCGAAGTGGCGGTCGGCGAGGTAGCGCACTAACGCGAGCGTGGGCGAGATCACGTTGCGCACGCCGTCAAGGACCACGAAGTCATTGCCGGCGCCATGCATCTTGGTGAATTTGAGCTTCATGGCACCGTATTGTAGTCGAGCGTCAGTAAAAGCCCGCTTCGCCCAGTGGGCGCGTTTTGAAGCGCTTGTGTATCCAGTAGTATTGCTCTGGGACGCGCGGAATTTCCTGCTCCAGCCACGCATTCATGCGGCGCGCGTCCGCCATGTCGTCGTCGCTCGGATAGTCCTGCCACGGCGCGAAAATTTTGAGTCGATAACCCTTGTAATTGGGCAGCACCTCGCAGATGAACGGCGCCAATTGGGCACGTCCTGCCTTCGCGAGCCGGCCCACCGCGGTCAGCGTGCACGCCGGTACGCCGAAGAACGGCACGAACGCCGAGTTGCGCATGCCGTAGTCCATGTCTGCGCCGAGCATGACCGGCTTGCGCTCGCGCAGCCAACGCAACACGATACGCGCACTGTCGGCGCGACTGGCCATGTCCGCGCCGAAGCGCGCGCGCGCGGCGACCGCGACCTTGTCCAGCAGCGGGTTGGATATCGGTTGGTACAGCGCGCCGCATTGCCGGCGCAACTGATAGTTTAGGAAAATCGAGCCGGCTTCAATACCGACAAAATGCGCTCCGAGGAACAAGGTCGGCGGCAAGTTCGGGTCGCGCAGGTCGATCGCGCTGTCGAGTTGGATCAGCTTCTCCAACTTGCGTGCCGAGCCGAACCACTGCACGCTGCGCTCGACGTAGCTGCGAATGGCATGGCGGAAATGCTGCTCGGCGACCTGCTCGCGCCGCGCTTCGCACCACTGTGGAAAGCAGAGCCTGAGGTTGGTGTGGACCACGCGACGGCGACTGTTCGGAATCCGATACAGTAACCAGCCCATCGCATCGCCGAAGCGGGCGATCCAACCATAGGGTAATAGTGCAAACAGCCTTAGCAGCAGGATGGCGAGCTGGGTTCCGGCGCGGCCTAGCATCGTGGATCTCGCGATGTTCTCAGCGGCTGGCAGGGTGAAGCAAACGGCAATTCGGCCTCTACTCTATGAAAAATGACAGAAATCGATATAATACGGGCATCGCCGAGTTAATGGGACAACTTGCGGGGCGATATTGGGCGCGGCATCTAGTGAAGCGGCGCCCGAACCATGTAATCCGCTAAAGCGTCGCCGCTTCGATCCGAAGCCGGCAACGTGAAAACGCGACCGACTTCACTTACTGGGAGCTAACGAAGTGGCGAACAACTATCTCTTTACGTCCGAATCCGTATCTGAAGGCCATCCGGACAAGGTGGCTGACCAAATCTCCGACGCGATTCTCGACGCAATCCTGACGCAGGACCGGTATTCGCGTGTAGCGGCCGAGACGTTATGCAACACCGGCCTGGTGGTGTTGGCCGGCGAAATCACGACGCATGCAAACGTCGACTATATCCAGATTGCGCGCGACACGATCCGGCGCATCGGCTACGACAATACCGATTTCGGCATTGACTACCGCGGCTGTGCGGTGCTGGTCGCTTACGACAAGCAGTCGCCGGATATCGCGCAGGGAGTGGACAATGCGCACGACGACAATCTGGATCAGGGCGCGGGTGACCAGGGTCTGATGTTCGGCTATGCGTGCGACGAAACGCCCGAATTGATGCCGTTGCCGATTTATTTGTCGCACCGGCTCGTCGAGCGGCAAGCCGATCTGCGGCGTGATGGTCGTCTTCCGTGGCTGCGTCCGGACGCGAAGTCGCAAGTGACGGTGCGCTATGTTGACGGGCGTCCGGATTCGATCGACACGGTCGTGCTCTCCACGCAGCATGCGCCGGATATTGATCTGTCCACGTTGCGCGAGGCGGTGATTGAGGACGTCATCAAGCCGGTGCTGCCGAACGAGCTGATCAAGGGCGACTTGAAGTTCCTCGTCAATCCGACCGGGCGGTTCGTGATCGGCGGTCCTCAAGGCGATTGTGGACTCACTGGCCGCAAAATCATCGTCGATACGTACGGCGGGGCCGCGCCGCACGGCGGCGGTGCGTTCTCGGGCAAAGATCCGACCAAGGTGGATCGTTCCGCCGCGTATGCCGGCCGCTACGTCGCGAAAAACATTGTCGCCGCGGGCCTTGCGTCGCGCTGCCTGGTCCAGGTCTCCTATGCAATCGGTGTCGCGCGTCCGACGTCGGTGATGGTTAACACCTTCGGGACCGGCCGGGTGCCGGATTCGATGATTACCGAGCTTGTCCAGCAGCACTTCGACCTGCGCCCGAAGGGCATCATTCAGATGTTGGACCTGCTGCGGCCGATCTACGAAAAGACCGCTGCATATGGCCACTTTGGTCGCGAGGAACCTGAATTCTCGTGGGAAGCAACCGACAAGGCCATTGTGCTGGCCGACGCGGCTGGCATCAAGCCGATTGCCGCCGTCGCCTGACAGCACAGGCATGGCTGCGCTGACGTGCCGGAGCTGCCGGCACACCACAAAACCCTCGGCCTAGTCGGGGGTTTTGTGGCTGGGCTTGCTCATCCCCGCTTAGCGCGGGGCGCAGGCAGCGCTCAACGTATGATAAACACGTCCCGATAGCCGACGTAGACTGACAAGAATAACAAAGGTAGTACGATCAGCCAGCCGAGCAGAAACGGGAGTGCACCGACCACCAGCATCACGAGCAGCAACAGCGCATAGACAATGCCCGCCAGCCAGTTTCGCATCACGCCCTTGAAGCTTGCCCGCATCGCACGAATGGGCGCCACGTCATGCAGTATCACTAGCGCGGGCGCGAACCATGCAGCGGCTACCGCCACCGTGACGATCGCGATATAGATCAGCAGCCCGACGAGGCTCGATGCCCCCAATTGGGGTGGGTTGCCTGGCTGGTGCGAGACCAACTGAGCAAATGTGTCGAAGCCGATGATCGACGCGAGCACCACGACACCGATAATCACGATCGCGAACGTGAGCGCGCCGACCAACGCTAGCGGGCCCAGCTTGCGCGTGAACCCGGTGAATAGGCCGCCGATGCGCACGTCGCCGTCGGCACGGAACTGCTCGCACGTGAACATCAACCCGCCCAACAGTATCGGCGTGACCAACATCGACAGCAGGTTGAACACCGGCGCGAATGACAGCGCGCACTCGATCACCATGTACAACAGGGCCAGGCCGATCCACTGCAGCGGACGGCGCTTGAACAGCGTCCATGCGTCTGTGATCCAGCGCAAGCCTTCTGCCGCAGTGACCGTGCGTCCGTCTAGATTCAACGTTTCGACGGATGGCGCCGAGCCGTCTGGAGCGAGCGGAGGGTTCAGCGTGTCGTCGTTCATGAGGCCCTCTTCACAAAATTCTGTAGAGCATCCGTCGCAGGCGGCCTGTGCGCCGCCGTATCGCCGGATGCGGTCGGCATCATAACTGGACACCCGGCTGGCGCACACGAAACAGGGCGTATGCAGGCACAATCCGGTCCGCCGCGAGCGCTATCCGTGCTCGGGGTTCAAAGCGAGCTTCGCATATCGCCGTGAATAACCGAAGTACACGGCCAGTCCCAGTGCCAGCCATGCCACGAATGCGACCCACGTCATTGCCTGCAAATGGGCCATCAGAAACACGCAGGATGCGACCGCGAGCATCGGCACGAGCGGCACGCCTGGGCACCGGAATGCGCGCGGCAGCGTCGGATGCGTGCGGCGTAGAATCAGCACGGCGACAGAGACCATCGAAAATGCGGCGAGCGTGCCAATATTGATCAACTCCGCCAATACGTCCAGTGGCACCAGCGCGCCGATTAACGCGAAAAAAATGCCGACCAACCAGGTGGTGATGAGTGGCGTCTGGAAGCGCGGGTGGATGCGCGAGAGCGCGGCGGGCAGCAAGCCGTCCCGGGACATCGCAAAGATGATGCGTGTCTGGCCGTACATCATCACTAAGATCACCGTCAGCATGCCGAGCACCGCACCTAGATCGACGAAGCCGGCAACCCAGTCCGCACCGATCCTCTGCAGCACGTAGGACACCGGATGCGACACGTTCGCGAACTCACCGTACGGCACGATGCCGGTGACTACGGCGGCGACCGTCACATAGAGCGCCGCGCAGACGGCGAGCGACGCAATGATGCCGATCGGCAAGTCGCGTTTCGGGTTCTTGACCTCTTCTGCCGCGGATGACACCGAGTCGAACCCGATGAAGGCGAAAAACATCACCGCGGCGGCCCCGAACATGCCGGACCAGCCCATCGGCATGAACGGGTGCCAGTTCGTGGGCCGGACATGGAACGCGCCGACCGCGATCACCAGCAGCACGACGGCTACCTTAATTGCGACCATCACATTGTTGACCCGGGTGGATTCACGCACACCGATCGATAACAGGAATGTGATGGCCATCATCACGAGGAACGCTGGCAGGTTGAACCACGTTGTGTGGCCGGGTACGGTGCCAGGCGCCGCAGTGAGTACTTGCGGCAGCGTGATGCCGAAGCCGGACAGTAACGATTGCAGGTAGCCGGACCATCCAACCGACACCGCCGACGTCGCGAGCCCGTATTCAAGCATTAAATCCCAGCCGATGATCCAAGCAGCAAGCTCGCCGAGCGTCGCATACGAATAAGTATAGATTGAGCCGGCGACCGGAATCGTCGATGAGAATTCGGCGTAGGCAAGCGCCGCGAAGCAGCACGCGATCGCCGCAATGACGAAGGACAGCGTCAGGGCGGGGCCGGCGATCACCGCGCCGGTTCCTGTCAGCACGAAGATGCCTGTACCGATGATCGCTCCGATGCCCAAAAGCGTGAGATCCAGTGGGCCCAGTGCCCTGTGCAAGCTGTTGTCAGCATTGCGGCGGGCCAGCATATGACCAATATCTTTCTTTCGAAACAATGACATAAGGGGTATTCGGCAGCCGTGGAGCGGCGCAACCGACTTCGGTAAAACCGGTTATTCTAGCTGACTGGTGCAAACGGTCCGCCCTGGGTTGCGCTGATTGGTCGTACGCTGCGGGCACGATGAGGCAATCGGTGCGTGCCAGCGGGCGGCGAGCACCGGCGTGTCAAATTCGGCACAATGGCAGCAGGCGTCGGCGGGACCGGGACGGTGGCTGGTCGCTGCGACGCGTGTCGTTGTATAGAGGTGATGGATCAGTCGCAATTGGGCTGTTCCATATTTCCATTTCGGGCTTCGCAGGATGCGCATCGCCGACACAATGCCTGTCGGACGGGCCAACATCAAAAGGGGGAAATCATGAAGGTAGGTTCAATCGTGCGTTCCAGCCATATCGCAGTGCCGCGCGACGCGCGCGGCGTCGTATTGCGCATCCTGGGCGACATGGCGATGGTGACATGGTTCGAGGGCGAGCCGGGGCAATCCAAGCCGCTCAACACCGAGCCGTTCTTCTTGGTGGATTTGATCGAGACCGGCGAGGTGGTACGCCCGGCGGACGCACCGTTGCACTAATGTAGCCTGGATGCGGCTGGCGGGGGCTGCCTCTCGCGCTGGTGCGGGTGCTGGCGGGGCTGCCGCGGGTGTTGGCACGGGCGCTGGCGAGGGTCTGCCTCGCGCACTGGCGCGGGTGCTGGCGGAGAACTGCTGCGGATAATGCCACGAACAGGACTGCGTCTCGTCTCCGTCCGCGTGCGGCGATGCTCGGGCCGTGCGACGCTCAGGCACAATGGCGGAATGGAACCTAATGACCGCAGCTTCAACAATCCGCCGCGCGCCGATGCCGGCGCCCTGGCTCCCTACGCGGGCCTGACGCCCGAGCGCGTGCTCGACGCGCTTGATGCCGTGCTAGCGCGCGGCGGTCGCCGTACCGACGGACGGTTGCTTGCACTGAACAGTTATGAAAACCGCGTTTATCAGGTCGGCATCGAAGACGCCGCGCCGCTGGTAGCGAAGTTCTACCGGCCCGGGCGTTGGAGCGATGAGGCAATCTTAGAGGAGCATGCGTTCGTCGCGCAGCTGGCCGAGCATGAGATCCCGGCCGTGCCGGCGATCATGCTCGACGACCATACGCTGCATGAGATCGACGGTTTCCGCTTCGCGTTGTTTGAGCGGCGTGGCGGCCGAGCACCGGAGTTGGAGGACAGCGCTACGCTGCAATGGCTGGGACGCTTCATCGGCCGCATCCACTCGATCGGTCGGCAGCGCGACTACGTCGCTCGCGGGCCGCTGGATATCGACACGTTCGGCCGTGAGCCGCTTGCGTACCTGCTCGCCAGCGGCTTCGTGCCGCTCGAGTTGCGTCAGGCCTACGAGACGATCAGCCAACTGGCGCTGGACGCGGTGCAAGCCTCGTTCGAACGCGCCGGCGATGTACGCGCGTTACGCGTGCACGGTGACTGCCATCAAGGCAACGTGCTGTGGACCGATGCCGGCCCCCATTTCGTCGACTTCGACGACAGCCGGATGGCACCGGCGATTCAGGATCTATGGCTGCTGCTACCGGGCGAGCGCGCGCAGGCGAGCCGTGCGCTGGGTCACGTGTTGGCGGGCTACGAGGACTTTTGCGAGTTCGATTCACGCGAGCTTCACTTAATCGAAGCGTTCCGCACGTTGCGCTTGATCCACTATGCGGCATGGCTTGCGCGTCGGTGGGACGATCCGGCGTTTCCTGTCGCATTTCCGTGGTTCAACACGCACCGGTACTGGGAGGATCGTATCTTGGAATTGCGTGAGCAGGTCGGGGCGTTACAGGAGCCGCCGCTGTGGCCTGTGTGAGGTGGGCTGCCGATATTGACTGTCCGCCATGCGTCAGTTGAAAAAAGACGTCATACATGTAATGATAACGATTCGCATTTCAGTGTGATGCGGGATATGCGAACACGAGCCGCCAGCCCACCACGCTCACCCGTGCCGTGACAACGGTAAGGGAGCGGCGTGAGCCAGCCGACAATCAAGACATGCCGCAGGGCGCTTTGCCGTGCGGGCGACGTCATGCGAGCGCGAGCGCGAGGGCGTGAGCGTCGCCATTTCGCAGGACATACCGACAATGACGAAGATGACGCCGCTCGCCACGACGCTGGTGGCCGCTTTTACCGTGCCGATGCCGGCGCTTGCGCAGTCCGCTCAACCCGATTCCAATTCACAAGACACGCAACATGGCGCCGTGGCTCGTGCCGCGCTGCCCGCCGTACGGGTCACCGGCGATGCGGATCGGGCCGATTTCCAGGTAACGCGCGCCTCCGTCGGTGCAAAACGCCCCACCACGCTGCGGGACATCCCGCAGGAGGTAGTGGTGATCAACAAGGCCTTGATGCAATCGCAAGGCGTCGCGTCGTTTGCCGACGCGCTGCGCAACGTTCCGGGCATCACGATTGGCGGGGCCGAGGGTGGGCAGATCGGCAATAACATCAATCTGCGCGGCTTCACGGCCCGCACCGATATCTATCTGGATGGCTTCCGCGATCGCGGGCAATACTATCGCGACACCTTCAACCTCGAATCGATCGACGTGCTGTATGGGCCGTCGTCGATGTTGTTCGGACGCGGCTCCACCGGCGGCGTGATCAACCAGGCCAGCAAGAAGGCGAATCTGACGCGTTCGGCCGAGGTAAGCGGTACTGTCGGCACGGGCGACGACTACCGGACCACGGTCGACGTGAACCAGCCGATCTCCGATACTGCGGCGGTGCGGGTCAACGCATTTGGCCAGAGCGTGGGCACCACGCGCGATGCGATGCGCAACAAGGATTTCGGTATTGCGCCGCAGGTGCGCTTGGGTATTGGAACACCTACCGAGATTACCCTCTCGGCGCTGATCCAGCATAACCGCGACATGCCGGACTATGGTGTGCCGGCGGTCAATGGGCACCCGGTGCCGGTGGGCCGCGAGCGCTTTTACGGCTACACGGGCGATCGCACGGTGCAAGACGTGCAGACGTTGTCGGCGCGCATCGAGCATCGGTTCAGTGATGAACTGAAGCTGCGCAACCAAACGCAGTTTAGCCACTACGCGACCGATGCGCGCGCAACCAACGCTGCCAGTGTGGTGACTGGGCCGCTCGCCGGTTCGCGTGCGCTGTCCAACGGCAGCTACACGTCGCTGCCGCTATCGAACTTGTACGTGAAGCTGATGGGCAAGGATAGAGTGATCAACGATCACTCGCTTTATAACGCGACGGACGTCGAATGGAAGGTCGCGACCGGGGCACTGAAGCACGACTTGATCGCCGGTATCGAGCTTGGGCACGAGACATACAATAACCAGTCCTATACCGCAACCGGCGCCGGCATGCCGAGCAACGTGATCGGCGTGGTACCTCTGACCGGTGCAGCTTACGTGCCACGGCCAGCCGATGTGGTGCGGGGCATCGGCAACCTGGCTAGGTCCAGCGCGAACTCAATTGGTGTATATGTGAATGACACGGTGTCGCTGACGCGGCAGTGGAAGGTGGTTGGCGGCGTGCGCTGGGACCACTATCAGGCCCATATCGCAAACTCGATGAATGCGCCGTCCTATGCCGCGCAGACGAACAGCTACACGAGCGTGCGCGGTGGCGTGATCTACCAGCCGGACGATGCACAGTCGTACTACTTATCATATGGTACGTCGTTCAATCCGTCACTCGAGGCGCTGACGCTGACCAATGGCACGCAAAATCTGAAGCCCGAAACGAACCGCTCATACGAGGTGGGCAACAAATGGGACTTGCTGGGCGGCACATTGTCGATTTCGCAATCGCTGTTCAACATCGACAAATCCAACGCACGCACGCAGGATGCGACCGGCGCGTATTCGATCGACGGTGACATGCGGGTGCGAGGTTACCAGTTTGGTGCGTCGGGCCGGATCACGGACAAGTGGCAGCTATACGGCGGCTATACGTACTTGAACAGCCGCATCACGGGCGCGAAGGATGGCACGCAGGGCAACACGCCGGCGAATACGCCGCGCAACATGTTGACGCTGTGGATGACATATGAATTCATGCCGCACTGGCAGGCGGGCGGTGGCCTGAATTACATGAGCACGCGCTATGCGGCGAACAACAACCGAATGTCTGTTGGCGGCTATACGCGCTGGGATGCCATGCTCGCGTATCACGCCAAGCAGTACGACGTGCAGCTGAACTTGCTGAACGTGACGGACAAGCGCTACTACGATGCACTGATTCCGTCCGACGGCGGGCGCGCGGTGCCGGGGCTGGGCCGCACGTTGCTGGCGACGTTCAATTACCGGGTCTAACCATGCAGCTGACAGCAGGCGCCGTGAGATGATCGTGTCCATACCGAACGTATTGTCGCCGCAGCAATTGCAGGCGATACGCGCCGCCCTGGACGCGGCCGGCCACGCGTGGGTCGATGGTCGCGCCACGGCCGGTTACCAGGGCGCGCCGCTCAAGCACAATCAGCAAATCGACGAGCGCGCGCCGGTTGCGCGCGAGCTGGGGGACGTGATCCTGGCCGAGCTGGAGCGGCATCCGCTGTTCATTAGCGCGGTGTTGCCCAACCGCGTGTATCCGCCGCTGTTCAATCGCTATGGCGCCGGGATGGCGTTCGGCGACCACGTCGACGGTTCGATCCGGATCGTGCCTGGACATGACGCGAAGCTGCGCACCGACGTGTCGGCGACGCTGTTTTTGGCCGGGCCCGACGAATATGATGGCGGTGAACTGGTGATCGAGGACACCTATGGCGCGCACGAGGTCAAGTTGGCCGCCGGCGACATGGTTGTTTATCCGACGACCAGCGTTCACCGGGTCGCGCCGGTCACCCGCGGCGTGCGGCTCGCCAGCTTTTTCTGGATCGAGAGCCTGGTGCGCGACGACGCCAGGCGCGCGCTATTGTTCGACCTGGATACGGCGATCCAGCGCCTGAACCGCGATCATGCCGATGACGTCGCGCGGCGGCAGCTAATCGGGTGTTATCACAATCTTCTGCGCATGTGGGGCGAGACATGACGCGCCGCTCGACGTTCCTCAAATGGCTGCGCAACGTGCACGGCTGGATTGGCCTGTGGGGCGCGGTGCTGGGATTGATGTTCGGCGTGACCGGCTTCCTGCTGAATCACCGCGGCGGGCCGATGAAAATCTCGCCGGGTGAGCCGCAAGTGTCGCAAATGCGGCTGCCGCTGCCCAATTCCGCTCCGGATTCCCCGCAAGCACTCGCCGAGTGGGTCGGCCGTGAACTGCGCTTTGATGGCCGTATTGGACGCATGCAGCGCGAGCCGGCGCACAAGGTCGCGTGGGGCAATCGCAGCGTGATGCAGCCGGAGCGCTGGAGCGCAATGCTGGCCGGCCCGAAGACGTCGATTCTAATCGAATACTGGCAAGGCAATCCGACCGTATCGGTCAAGCGCACCGAAGGGACGTTGCTCGCCATGTTGAACAATATGCACCGTGGTGGCGGCATGGGTATTGGTTGGACCTTGCTCGTCGATACGATCGCCGGCAGTCTGGTGCTGCTGTCGTTGACCGGCGTATTGCTGTGGACCGAACTGAACCGGCGCAAGACAATCGGCGTCGCGATTTTCGTCGTGTCGCTCGTCGCGATGGTCGTGTGCGGCATCGTGTGATGTGCGCCCGTTCGCCGCATCACCGTTGAGCATCATCGTCGCGAACGGCAGGCTGGCCGGTTATAGGGGCGCAGCGAGCCGGTGAGGCTAACCCAAAAAAACTGGGCCATTCAAAAGTAGAAAACTTCGGCATGATGCAACCCTGACAAGCAAAAGGTCATGTCGTGAAGATGAGCCAATACACTGAAGTACAGATTGCATTCGCGTTGAAGCAGGCAGGGCTGGGCACGCCAGTGGCTGAGGTGGGCTGCAAGAAGAGCATCAGCAATGCGACGTTTTACAACTGGCGGCACAAGTATGGGGGGCTGGGCTCGTCGGAGCTGCGTCGCCTGAAGCAACTCGAAGAAGAAAACGCGAAGCTTAATTGGCGGGTGGCAGACTTGTCGCTGGACAAAGCCATGTTGCGGGATGAGCTGTCAAAAAAGCTCTGACGCCTTCCCGGCTGTGTGGACTTACCGCGGATCGCAACGCTTTGGCGCAAGCCAGTGCCAAGCCTGTAGGGTACTGAAGCTGTCGCGTTCGGTGTACAGCTATCAGTCAATCGCACGGGATTCGAGTGCGATCGTGCTGCGCATCAAGCAGATCACGCAAACACGCGTGCACTCCGGTTATCGCTGGGTGCATATGATGCTGCGTCGGCAAGGCTGGGGCGACAACAAACGAGTTTATTGGCTCTATCGCGAGCAGGAGCTGTCATTGCGGCATAAGAAGCCGCGGCGGAACAAGGCGGCGCGCCTGAAGCAGCTAAAGCAGATAATGACCGTGATCAACGAGATCTGGAGCGTGGATTTGTCGCTGACGCACTGTATGACGGCCGGCGTTTGCGCACGCTGACAATTGTCGATCATGATACGCGCGAATGTTTGGTCATCAAGGTGGGCGCCACGCTACGTGGTGAAGACGTCGTGGCGGCGCTGGATCGCATCGCTGCGGGCCGGCCGTTACCTCGCTTTATCTAGGCGGACAATGAGGGGGGGCGTGAAGCTGAGCTAGCCGTCATGCGTGCGTCATTTTAAGCAAACCTTGCCATCTCTCAATCCAAAAATGCGGCTTTGAGCGCGAGAAACGGCTCCTGTTATTATTTCGTACGTAGAAATAGAATGAGAAAGCTAAGGAGCTGGTGCGCATTATGGCAAACAGCGCGATACAGCTGTTTGAGTTTGGGAATAAGGTAAGCGATAAAGCGTAACCGGCGTGTATATCGTCCGTAGGCTGCTGTGTCAAGTTCAATCGAGCTAGTGGGGTATTGTTTCACGTTTATCTCCTCTGCTCGACGTGAGCGTGTAGTTGTTTAATTTAATTTTGACCAATTTGTGTGGTAGACGTGCTGAGCCCGTTCTACAGAACAACGCCATATAGGCAAGTTATTCAGCCACTATCATAAGCGGCACAGAAATTGCTCATTCTTCAAGCGAAATTTATTTAAAGACCTTGGCATGGCATAGGTGACGTGCATCCGTGATGTGCCATGGACGTCACATCCAAACCAATGAGGTTCAACATGGCTTTTTGCGAGCGATGTTAACCGCCCTATATTTAATTTTTAATTGGTATGTAATTAACTTGTGTATTTAAACCTGGGCTGCTGTGGCCTGGATTGGAGCTAACATGTTGTTGAACGCTACGTCCGTTACCTATCCGTTATCCGTTGCCCAAACAGAAATTTGGCTCGCACAGCAGCTCCATCTAGACAGCCCGGTCTACAACATTGCGCAGTACACCGTCATCGAGGGCGCTATTAATGTGGCCGTTTTTGAAGCGGCATTGCGTCAAGTCATCGATGAGGCCGACACCCTACGCCTGCAATTTGTTGACAGCGACGATGGGCTCCGGCAGAAGATCGGTTCACCCGCATGGTCAATGCCGGTGTTGGACCTTACGGCACAAGCTGATCCTCAGGCCGCGGCCCAGGCGTGGATGCAGGCCGATTATCAGCAACCGGTCAATTTGACGCAGGGACCGCTTTTTGGCTATGCGTTGCTGAAAGTGGCGCCTGCGCAATGGATTTGGTATCAGCGCTATCACCATATCATGATGGATGGATATGGCCAGTACCTGATCAACCAGCGCGTCGCACATGTGTATAGCGTGCTGTGCGCGGGCGTAACGCCAGAGCCGTGCACTTTCGGCTCCGTCCTGGAGCTATTAGAGAGCGATGCGCAATACCAGGCATCCGACCAACGGGTGCAAGACGAAGCGTATTGGCTTCAGCACTGCGCCCATTGGCCTGAGCCTGCGACGCTAGCAAGCCGCGCCGCCCCCGCCTTACAGCAGCGGCTGCGTCAGACGACTTATCTGGCCGCCCAGGTGCTGGGCGACACTGCGTCGGATGCTCGCCGGCTAGCACAGTTTATGACGGCGGCGATGGCCGCGTATCTTTATCGATTCACGGGTGAACAAGACGTCGTATTGGGTCTTCCGGTCAAGGCCCGCTTCGGTGCCGACCGGCATATTCCTGGTATGAAATCCAACATACTGCCCCTGCGGCTCACTATACGACCAGGAATGAACCTGTCGTCATTCATGCCGCAGGCCGCGCAGGCGATGCAAAGCGGACTGCAGCACCAACGCTACCCGAGCGAAGCGCTGCGGCGTCAACTTGGGCTATCGTCCGGACAACGGTTGTTTGGTACGACAGTCAACATGATGCCGTTTTACCATGATCTGTCGTTTGGTGAGTATTCGTCGACAAGACATAGTTTGCTTAGTGGTCCGGTCGAGGATTTGATGCTATGTGTCTATTGGATTCCAGGCAGCCATCAATTACGGATCGACCTTAACGCCAATCCTGCCTGCTACACCGCAGAGGCGCTCGGCGCACATCAGCGCCGGTTTATCCGGTTCGTGCAAGTGTTAGCTGCCGATGCCACGCAACCGATTGATAGCATCGATCTGCTCGACACTGAAGAGCGGCATCGGCTGCTGGTCGAGTGGAATGCAACGCAGCGTGATTATCCAGCGCATCTGTGTGTCCACCAATTGTTTGAAGCGCAAGTTGAGCGCACGCCCAAGGCCACGGCATTGGTCTATGAAGATCAAACACTGAACTATACGCAACTGAATGCCCAGGCCAACCGTTTGGCACACCAGCTCATCGAGTTGGGCGTTAAGCCCGATGCGCGCGTGGCGATCTGTGCCGAGCGTTCACCGGCGCTGGTCGTCGGCCTGCTGGCGATTTTGAAGGCCGGCGGCGCGTATGTGCCGCTCGACCCGAGCTATCCGGGCGAGCGGCTCGCGCATATTTTACAGGATGCCGCGCCGATGATTGTGCTGGTCCAGGCTTCGACACGGGAATTGATTGGCAAGCAACTAATGCCGGTCATCGATTTGGACGCCGGCGCTGAACAGAACTACCCGGAGCATAATTTACGAGTGCCGTCTTTGACACCGCACCATCTAGCTTATGTGATTTATACCTCTGGCTCTACGGGCCAGCCCAAAGGGGTTGGAGCAACCATTGGTGGACTGACTAACCGCCTGCTGTGGTTCACTCAAAATGTGCTAGAGGAACCTCCGGTCACTGCATTGAAGACGAGTATCGGCTTTGTGGATTCGATCACCGAGACGCTCGGGGCGTTGCTCGCAGGTGGCATGCTAGTCGTATTTGACAACACCACCGTTAAAGATGTGTCTTTGTTCGCGCAACGCTTGCGGCAGACTGGCGTTTCCCACCTAGTTATCGTGCCGTCATTGCTTAAATGCTTTTTGGAAGGAGAAAAGAACCAACTTGACAGACTGCGAGTGCTCATATGCAGCGGTGAGCGGTTAGCACCCGAGTTAGCGCGACAGGTTATTGCCACATGGCCGAGTATTCAGCTGTTCAATTTTTATGGGTCGTCGGAAGTTAATGGTGACGTCACGAGTTATCAATACGGCAGCGTAGACCAAATATTGCCACAAGAAGTTATCGGCCGCCCAATTGCAAACACACGCATTTATCTGCTCGATGCGCAGGGTCAGCCGGTGCCGCTGGGCGCGGTGGGCGAATTGTATATTGGCGGCGTGGGCGTGGCGCGTGGTTACCTAAACCGCCCGGAGCTGAGCGCTGAGCGCTTCGTGCGCGATCCATTTTCTCAAGAGCCCTATGCGCGGATGTACAAGACGGGCGATCTAGCCCGTTACTTACCGGACGGCAACCTGGAGTTCCTGGGCCGCAACGATGATCAGGTTAAGATCCGCGGCTTTCGCATTGAGCCGGGCGAGATCGAAGCATGCCTCACCCAGCATTCGCAAGTGCGTGACGCGGTGGTGCTCGTGCGAGGCGAAGGCAACGACAGGCGTCTGGTTGCGTATGTGGTCGCTGAGGCCGACGAGCACTTGGCCAGCACGCTGCGCGCGCATGTGGCGGCAAGCTTGCCTGAATACATGGTGCCCAGTGCTTTTGTGCGGCTTGACGCGCTCCCTTTGACGCCCAATGGCAAGCTAGACCGGCGTGCGTTGCCCACCCCAAGCGCTGACGCGTTCGCGCATCACGCGTACGAGGCACCGCAAGGCGAGTTCGAGACCACGCTGGCTCAAATCTGGGCCGAGCTGCTAGGCGTCGAGCGTGTCAGCCGGCATGATAGCTTCTTTGCGCTCGGTGGCCATTCGCTGCTCGCGGTGCGATTGATTGAGCGCTTGCGCCTACTAGGCTTGGACCTGTCCGTGCGCGCGCTATTTGACACCCCGGTGCTCAGTGCGCTGGTGCAAACGCTGAGCCAGCATCATGACGTAGTGGTGCCACCCAACGTCATTACGCCCGAGACGACGGCGCTCACGCCTTCGATGCTGCCGCTCATTGAGCTCACGCAGGCTGATATTGACCACATTGTCGAGCAGGTGCCCGGTGGCGTCGCGAATATCCAGGATATCTATGCGCTGTCGCCGCTGCAGGACGGAATTCTCTTTCACCATCTGCTCGCCAGCGACGATGATCCGTATCTGCTGATCACGCAGCTAGCCTTTGATACGCGAGCGCGGCTCGATCAGTATCTGGGTGCGGTCCAGCAAATCGTGAATCGCCACGACATTTTGCGCACTGCGTTTATCTGGAAAGGCTTATCCACGCCCGCGCAGGTGGTCTGGCGTGATGCGCCGCTGTCGACCACTGAACTTACTCTGGATCCTGCCGACGGGCCGATTGCCGAGCAGTTGGTGCAGCGTTTCGATTCTCGCCACACTCGGCTGGATCTAACGCAAGCGCCGCTGCTGCGTTTCGCGATTGCTCAGAACACTGATGGTCGCTGGTTGCTGGTGCGGCTACTGCACCATCTGATTGGCGATCGCTCGACTGCTGAAATGATGCACGCGGAGGTGCAAGCGTTCATTGCAGGTCAAGGCCGGACGCTGCCTGCTGCACAGCCGTTCCGTAATCTGGTCGCGCAAACGCGCCTGGGTGTAAGCCAAGCCGCGCACGAGCACTTTTTTACCGACATGCTTGCCGACATCGAGGAGCCAACGCTGCCGTTCGGCTTGGCGCAGGTGCATCGTGACGGCGCACATGTGCGTGAAGCGCACCGCAGGCTGCCGCAGGCACTAAACGATAGGCTGCGTGCGCAAGCGAGGCGCCTAAACGTGAGTGTCGCGAGCCTGTGTCATCTGGCGTGGGCACAGGTGCTCTCATGCGCTAGTGGCCAACAGTCGGTTGTGTTTGGTACGGTGCTGTTTGGACGGATGCGCGCTGGCGACGGTGCCGATTGTGCGATGGGGCTCTTTATCAATACGCTGCCGCTGCGCGTGGACTTAGAGGGCAGTGTGGTGGCAGCGGTGCGTGCCACGCATGCGCGGCTAGCGGCGCTGCTTGAGCATGAGCATGCGTCGCTGGCGCTCGCGCAGCGCTGCAGCGGCGTGCCGGCGGGCACGCCGCTCTTTAGTGCGCTGCTCAATTACCGGCACAATGCGATGGACTCAAACGAGCGCAGCATCCTCCCCGGTGTGGAGCTCCTGCACACCGAAGAGCGTGACAATTATCCGATCGGGCTGTCGATTGAAGATTTTGGACAGGCGTTGGGACTAATTGCGCAAATCGTTGAGCCACTGGACCCCGATCGGCTGTGCGGGTATATGCAGCAGGCGCTGGAAAGCCTGGCCGATGCGCTTGAGGGAACGCCCGTCCAGTCGATTGGGCAGTTGCAGGTACTGCCCAGCGAGGAGCGGACTTTATTGCTTCAAACGTGGAACGCAACGCAGCAGGACTCTCCACTGCATCAGTGCATCCACCAGTTGTTTGAAGCACAGGTGGCACGCACACCGGATGCGGTGGCGTTGGTCTGTGAGGATCAGACACTGAACTATGCGCAACTCAATGCGCAGGCCAACCGCTTGGCACATCAGCTCATCGAGTTAGGTGTTGTGCCTGATACACGGGTGGCATTATGCGCTCAGCGCAGCCCGGAAACGGTCGTGGGCATACTCGCTACGCTCAAGGCCGGCGGCGCGTATGTGCCGCTCGATCCCAACTATCCGCCAGAGCGCCTGGCTTATATGGTGACGGATAGTGCGCCCACCGTATTGCTCAGCATGGGAATACCGCCTGCCGCAGTGACGCAAAGCTTAGGCGTTAGCGTGCCGGTATTGGATCTGTATGCTGATGCAGGGCAGTGGGCGCATCAAAGCACGCACAATCCTGACGCGTGCAAGTTGTCGCTGAATGCACAGCATTTGGCCTATGTGATTTATACGTCAGGCTCTACAGGCCAGCCCAAAGGGGTTATGGTTCCCCACCAAGGCATTGCCAATCTTGTCACCGCGATCGCGCGAGCGCTTGGCATCACGACGCAGGACAGGATGTTGCAATTTGCGCCGCTGTCTTTTGATACGTCGGTCGAGGAAATCTTTACGCCGTTGACACAGGGGGCGGCAGTGGTGCTGCGCACGGATGCATGGTTGAGCGGGGCCGAACCATTTTGGGCGCTTTGTGAACGTCACCAGGTGAGCGTGGTGGATTTACCCGTGCAGTTTTGGACACAGTTGGCACAAGACGCAGCGCCCGTTGCCAGCCGGATACGTGCCATTCTCATTGGGGGAGAGGCGTTAAGCGCGTCAGCACGTGATGCCTGGTTTGCAGGTGATGGACACCGGCCGCGTTTGTTGAACGTTTATGGCCCAACCGAGACAACGGTGACCGCGACTGTGTATGAAGTCACCGATGACGAAAGTAGCTGGCGCACAATTGGCCGTCCAATTGATAACACCCGGCTCTATATCCTAGATCGCCACGGTCAGCCGGTGCCGCTGGGCGCAGTCGGCGAGTTGTATATTGGCGGCGCGGGCGTCGCGCGCGGTTACTTAAACCGACCGGAGCTGACCACTGAGTGTTTTGTGCGCGATCCGTTCTCGGTTGAGCCCGACGCGCGGATGTACAAAACGGGCGACTTGGCTCGTTATTTGTTTGATAGCAATGTTGAGTTTTTGGGCCGCAACGATGATCAAGTCAAAATTCGCGGCTTTCGCATTGAGCTGGGGGAGATAGAAGCGTGTCTCACGCAACACCCGCAAGTGCGCGATGCGGTGGTGCTGGCAACAGGTAACGACCAGAACAAGCGCTTGATCGCCTATGTGATTAGCCAGGCTGATGAATCGCTGGCCAGCACGTTGCGCGCGCATGTGGCCTCAGCGTTGCCCGAATATATGGTGCCTAGCGCGTTCGTGCGGCTCGATGCGTGGCCACTGACGCCTAACGGCAAGCTGGATCGGCGTGCGCTGCCCGCGCCAAGCGCTGACGCTCTTGCGCATCAAGCATATGAAGCGCCGCAAGGCGAACTCGAGACCACACTGGCGCAAATCTGGGCTGAGCTGCTGGGCGTCGAACAGGTGGGCCGCCATGATAGCTTTTTCGCACTTGGCGGCCATTCACTGCTGGCGGTACGTTTGATGAATCGGGTGGCCGCGCTCGGTATGCCATTGCCGCTCGCGGCGCTGTTTGCCGCACCTACGCTGGCTGGGCTGGCTGCCGTGCTCAGTGCGCAATGCACGTCAGACAGTAGCGTATCGTCGGCGATTACGCCCGTATCGCGTGACGGAGCATTGCCGCTGTCGTTTGCGCAGCAACGGCTATGGTTCCTTGCGCAACTCGACGGGGCGAGCGACGCCTATCATATACCGCTTGCGCTGTGCGTGCGGGGGCCGCTAAATCGGGGCGCATGGCAGCAGGCGCTGAATGCGCTCTTGGCGCGCCACGAAGCGCTGCGCTCGGTGTTCATCAGCGTTGACGGTCAGCCGCAGGTGCAGCTGCTGCCCGCCGAGACGGGCGTGCCGATAGCCTGGCATGACCTGCGCGGCGTGCCCGATAAGGAAGCCCGGTTAGCGCAATTCCGTGCTGAGGCGGCCCAAGCGCCGTTCGACCTGACCCGTGGTCCGCTGATGCGAGCCTGCGGGATTCAATTGGCTGATGACGAGCACATGGTGCTGCTCGTGCAGCATCATATTGTCTCGGATGGCTGGTCGATCGAGGTGCTGGTGCGCGAACTCAATGCGCTGTACCGCGCAGCTTGTGACGGACAGACGGATCCATTGCCGCCTCTAGCGATTCAGTATCCGGATTATGCGGCCTGGCAGCGACAGTGGCTCTCGGGCGAGCGGCTCAAGGCGCAAAGCGAGTACTGGCGCACGCAGCTCGCCGATGCTCCGGTATTGCTGGCGCTGCCGACTGACCGGCCTCGTCCGGCGCAGCAATCGTTTGCCGGCGCGCAGGTGCCGATTCGTATCGATGCCCACACCACGGGGGCGCTGAAGCGCGTGAGCCAAGCGCACGGCGCAACGCTGTTCATGACGGTGCTCGCGGCGTGGAGCGCGGTGCTCGCGCGGCTGTCGGGGCAGGATGATCTGGTCATTGGCATACCGAGCGCCAATCGCAACCACTATCAACTCGAGCCGTTAATTGGCTTCTTTGTCAATACGCTCGCACTGCGCGTGGATTTGTCCGGCGAGCCCAGTGTGACACAGTTGCTCGAGCGGGTGCGGCGTACAACGCTGGACGCGCAAGCGTATCAGGATTTGCCATTCGAACAAGTGGTGGAGATCGTGCAGCCGCCGCGCCGGCTCGAGCATACGCCGCTGTTTCAGGTGATGTTCGCGTGGCAGGACAGTGAGATCGCGGCTTGGGACTTGCCCGGCCTGACTGTGCAACCGATGGAGCTGGACTACGACGTCGCCAAGTTTGATCTGGAGTTAGGTCTGTACGAGGCGGGCGAGGAAATTGTCGGCAGCCTGGGCTATGCGACCGCGTTGTTTGAGCGCGCGACAATTGAGCGGCATGTCGGGTATCTGCAGACGATGTTGCAGGCAATAGCCGTGGATGGGCAGCAACCCGTCACGCATGTCGAGTTGTTGGCGTCAGCTGAGCGAACTTTGTTGCTTGACACGTGGAACGCGACGCAGCGGGACTATCCAGCGCACCTATGCATCCACCAGTTGTTCGAAGCGCAAGTAATACGCACGCCGGAGGCAACGGCACTGGTGTACGAAGACCAAACACTGAGCTATGCGCAACTGAATACACAGGCTAATCGTTTAGCACATCAGTTGATCGAGTTAGGCGTTGGACCCGATGCGCGGGTGGCCCTATGCGCTCAGCGCAGCCCGGAAACGGTCGTGGGCATGCTCGCCACGCTCAAGGCCGGTGGCACGTATGTGCCGCTGGATCCCACCTATCCGGCAGAACGCCTGGCTTATATGGTGGCAGATAGTGCGCCCACCGTATTACTCAGCGTGGGAACACCGCCTGCCGCAGTGACGCAAAGCTTAGGCGCGGGTGTGCCGGTACTGGATCTACACGCTGATGCAGCGCCGTGGGCGCACCAAAGCGCACACAATCCTGATGTATGCGAGTTGTCGCTGAATGCGCAGCACTCGGCCTATGTGATTTATACGTCAGGTTCCACAGGTCAGCCCAAAGGGGTCATGGTTTCACACCGCAGCTTGGTCAACTTGGTGACAGCGATGGTGCGTAGCCTGGGCTTAACTGCGCAAGACCGGATGCTGCAATGTTCGTCTCTATCCTTTGATGCGTCGGTTGGGGAAATGCTTGTCACGCTCACTCAGGGTGCGACATTAGTGCTACGCACCGATGCCTGGTTAGCCGGGGCTCAGTCATTCTGGGCGCTTTGCCAGGCTAACCGTGTCAGTGTGACGGATTTACCAACTCAATTTTGGGCTCAATTGGTCCAAGAAAAAGTTCCCCTTCCAGACAGTGTACGTGTGGTCATGATTAGTGGAGACGCGTTAAGCGCGTCAGCACGTGAGGGCTGGTTTGCAGGCGATGGGCACCGGCCGCGGTTGTTGAACGTTTATGGCCCGACCGAGACGACGGTGACCGCGACTGTGTATGAGGTCACCGACGACGAAAGTAACTGGCGCACAATTGGTCGGCCCATTGACAACACTCGGCTCTATATCCTGGATGCACATGGCCAGCCGGTGCCGCTGGGTGCGGTCGGTGAGCTGTATATTGGTGGTGCGGGCGTCGCGCGCGGTTACCTGAACCGGCCTGAGATGACCGCCGAGCGCTTCATGCGCGATCCATTTTCTCGAGAAGCCGACGCGCGGATGTACAAAACGGGCGACTTGGCTCGTTATTTGGCTGACGGCAATATTGAGTTTTTGGGCCGCAACGATGATCAAGTCAAGATTCGCGGCTTTCGCATTGAGCCCGGTGAGATCGAGGCGTGCCTGGTGCAACACTCGCAGGTGCATGAGGCGGTGGTGCTGGCCGTGGGAGAAAGCCAAGCTAAGCGCTTGGTGGCGTATGTGGTGGCCGAGCCCGATGACGCGTTAGCCAGCACTTTGCGCACGCATGTGGCGTCAGTGTTGCCTGAGTATATGGTGCCCAGTGCGTTTGTGCGGCTGGACGCGTGGCCGCTGACACCGAACGGCAAGCTCGATCGGCGTGCATTGCCGGCGCCGGACGCGGAGGCATTCGCGCATCAGGCGTATGAGGCGCCGCAAGGCGAGCTCGAAACCTCGCTAGCTGAGATTTGGTCCGAGCTGCTCGGTGTGGAGCAAGTGGGCCGGCACGACAGCTTCTTTGCGCTCGGTGGACATTCACTGCTGGCGGTGCAACTCATTGAGCGGTTGCGCCGTCGCGGTCTGGGAATCTCTGTGCGCGCGCTGTTCGATACGCCGGTGCTCAGCGCATTGGCCCAGTCGCTGGGCCAGCAACGTGACGTGGTGGTGCCAGCGAATCGCATCACGCGTGAGACAAACTCGCTGACGCCAGAGTGGTTGCCGCTGATCGAGCTAACGCAGGCCGATATCGATCGTATTGTCGAGCAGGTGCCGGGTGGGGTCGCGAACATCCAAGACATTTATGCGCTGTCGCCGTTGCAGGACGGCATCCTGTTTCACCATCTGCTGGCGGCTGAGGGTGATCCGTATCTACTGAGCGCGCAACTGGCTTTTGATACGCGCGAGCGGCTCGATCAGTATCTGGAGGCCGTTCAGCAGGTCGTCAATCGTCACGATATCCTGCGTACTGCGTTTGTCTGGGAAGGGCTGTCCACGCCCGCACAAGTGGTCTGGCGACATGCGCCGCTGTCGGTGACCGAACTGACGCTGGAGGTGAAGGATGGGCCGATTGCCGAGCAGTTGGCACAGCGTTTTGATCCCCGCCATACGCGGCTGGACCTGACGCAAGCGCCGCTGCTGCGTTTTGCGATTGCCCAGGACAACGATGGCTGCTGGCAGGTAGTTCAGCTGTTGCACCACCTGATTGGTGACCACTCGACTGCTGAAATGATGCACGCGGAGGTGCAAGCGTTCATTGCAGGTCAAGGCCGGACGCTGCCTGCTGCACAGCCATTCCGTAATCTGGTCGCGCAAGCACGCTTGGGTCTCAGTCAAGCTGAACACGAGCGCTTCTTTACCGAGATGCTTGCCGACATCGACGAGCCAACGCTACCGTTCGGTCTGGCGCAAGTGCATCATGATGCCACCCACG
Source organism: Burkholderia sp. b14 (assembly GCF_900156195.1). NCBI lineage: Bacteria > Pseudomonadati > Pseudomonadota > Betaproteobacteria > Burkholderiales > Burkholderiaceae > Burkholderia > Burkholderia sp. b14. The sequence continues at coordinate 1,603,004 of NZ_FTPJ01000003.1, read as the reverse complement.
TGCGTGAAGCGCACCGCAGGCTGCCGCCCGCGTTGAACGATCGGCTGCGGGCGCACGCCAAGCGGCTGGGTGTAAGCCTAGCGAGCTTGTGCCACCTGGCGTGGGCGCAGGTGCTTGCACGCGCCAGCGGTCAACAACGAGTTGTATTCGGCACAGTCCTATTCGGGCGGATGCAAGCGGGTGAGGGCGCCGACAGTGCGATGGGGCTGTTTATCAATACGCTGCCGCTACGGGTGGACCTGGCCGGTAGTGTAGAGGCAGCCGTGCGCGCTATGCATGCACGGCTCGCGGCGCTGCTGGAGCATGAACATGCGTCATTGGCGCTGGCGCAGCGCTGTAGTAGCGTGCTGGCCGGCACACCGCTCTTTAGTGCGCTGCTGAACTATCGGCACAATGCGATCAGCACCGGTGAGAGCGGCAGGTTGCCGGGCGTTGAGCTATTGAAGGCCGAGGAGCGCACCAATTACCCGTTGACCCTGTCAGTCGAAGATTTCGATCAAGCGCTGGGATTGACGGCACAGGCGGTGGCGTCGCTGGACCCTGATCGGGTGTGCGGGTATATGCAGCAGGTGCTAGAGAGCTTGGCTGAGGCGCTCGAGACAGCGCCAGAGCAGCCGGTGCAGCAGCTGCAGGTGTTACCCAGCGAGGAGCGGACCCTACTGCTTGAGACGTGGAACGCGACGCAACGCGATTACCCCTCACATCTGTGCATCCACCAATTGTTCGAAGCACAAGTCGAGCGGACGCCACAGGCGCCGGCGTTAGTCTATGAAGACCAGACGCTCAGCTACGCTCAGTTGAATGCGCGGGCCAATCGCCTCGCGCATCAGTTGATCGAGCTGGGTGTTGTGCCCGATGGACGAGTGGCGATCTGCGTCGAACGTTCCCCGGCAATGGTCATCGGGCTGTTGGCGATTTTAAAAGCCGGGGGAGGCTATGTGCCGCTGGACCCGGCGTATCCGGGCGAGCGGCTCGCGCATATTCTCACGGATGCGGCGCCTGAGATTGTGCTGGCCGATGCAGCGGGCAGGGCGGCGCTGGGTGAGGCGGCCTTGGCTCATCGCACGGTGCTGGACCCGAATAGGCAGCCGGCGCAGGCGCAGACGAATCCGTTGGTGTGCACCCTCACGTCCCGGCATCTGGCGTATGTGATTTATACGTCCGGTTCCACCGGCGTGCCCAAGGGGGTACAGAATGAGCATCGTGCACTTGTCAATCGCCTGGTCTGGATGCAGCAAGCCTATGGTTTGACGACAGCCGACCGTGTGTTGCAGAAAACCTCCTTTGGCTTTGACGTATCGGTTTGGGAGTTTTTCTGGACGTTGCTCAATGGGGCGACTTTGGTTATAGCAGCCCCCGAGGTACACAAAGATCCCGCTGTCTTGATGGAGTTGATGATTCAGCAGCGCATCACTACGGCGCATTTTGTGCCGTCCATGCTTAGCACGTTCCTTCACCATGAAGGGGTTGAGCAGTGTACGTCCATAAAACGACTGATTTGCAGCGGCGAAGCGTTGCCTGGCGCAAGCGTACGGCTTTGCCAGAAGCTACTACCGAGTGTGCAGCTCTATAACCTGTATGGTCCAACGGAAGCGGCGATTGACGTAACGGCTTGGAGCTGTCCATCGGATTATGCGGACGATACCGTCCCGATCGGCCGGCCGATCGCGAACACGCAGATTTATTTACTGGATCGCAATGGCCAGCCGGTGCCGTTAGGTGCGGTGGGCGAATTGTATATTGGGGGGGCGGGTGTTGCGCGAGGTTACCTAAACCGTCCCGAATTGACGGCCGAGCGTTTTGTGCGTGATCCGTTCTCGGCCGAGCCTAATGCGTGGATGTACAAGACCGGGGATTTGGCGCGTTACTTGCCCGATGGGAACTTAGAGTTTCTGGGCCGCAACGACCATCAAGTCAAGCTTCGCGGCTTTCGGATTGAATTGGGCGAGATCGAGGCGTGCCTGACCCAGCATACGCAGGTGCACGACGCGGTGGTGCTGGCCCTGGGGGGAGACCAAGATAAACGGCTAGTCGCGTATGTGGTGGCCGAGCCCGATGACGCGTTAGCGGGCACCTTGCGCACGCATGTGGCGGCAGCGTTGCCCGAGTACATGGTGCCCAGTGCGTTTGTGCGGCTCGATGCGTTGCCGCTGACACCAAACGGTAAGCTGGATCGCCGAGCGTTGCCGGCACCGACTGCTGACGCGCTCGCACACCAGGCGTATGAGGCACCGCAGGGCAAGCTTGAGACCACGCTGGCTGAGATTTGGTCCGAGCTGCTCGGTGTCGATCAGGTGGGCCGCTACGACAGCTTCTTCGCGTTGGGTGGGCATTCGCTGCTCGCGGTGCAGATGATCAGCCGCAGCCGCACCGCATTGGGCATCTCCATTCCGATGCACACGCTATTCGAGGCACCCACCCTTGCCGCGCTGTCGCAGCGTGTATCGGCACAAGAGAACATGCAGGATGAGTCCTTTGCTGTGCTACTGCCCATTCAACCTCATGGTGCTCGACCTGCGCTTTTCTGTGTCCATCCTGTGACTGGGCTAAGTTGGCACTATCGAGGCCTGGTGAGCCATTTGGAGGCAGACCAACCGGTCTATGGCCTACAAGCCCGTGGACTCGACGGCGACTCGTCACCCGCCGTCACGATCGAGGCGATGGCGGCAGACTATATTCAGCAGATTCGTCGCATTCAACCACGCGGGCCTTACTATCTGCTAGGTTGGTCATTTGGTGGAAAAGTGGTCCATAGCATGGCAACGCAGCTTGAACAACAAGGCGAGCTAGTTGCGTTGTTAGCGGTGCTCGATACTACGCCGGATCATATGCAGCGGAATAACACGCCGGAGATTGCCGAAGACGATTTTTATCATCTGTTCGTACGTCACGCTGCAGGCAGTCTGTCAGAAGCCGGCCATTATTTGTGGGAGAAAACCCGTGCAGTGCTTGAAAATAATGTGCAGCTTGTTCAACATTTTTCGCCACGTATTTACAGTGGCGACATGTTGTTTTTTAGGGCGGCAGTGGCCCCAAATGCATGGACTCAACCTATCTCGCCAGAGGTATGGCAGCCTTATGTGTTAGGCAAGATTGAGGTTCATGACATCGCCTGCCAGCATTACGACATGGAGTTGCCTGCGCCTACTGCACAGATCGGTCGTGTTCTGCGCCAGAAGCTAAATGTATTACATAGAAATCAAACAACTGATAGTGAAAAAGAATATACAATATGATAATTAAATATTGGATTTGGTAAAAATCGGTTTTTCAATTTTTGACAAGATGACGTAAACATGAAAATCCTTGGCATCAACTCCGCCTATCATGAATCCTCCGCGTCGATTGTCATCGACGGTAAAATCGTAGCGGCGCTCGAAGAGGAGCGATTCACACGGATTAAGCATGCGAAAGAAGCGTCTGTAAGTGGCCCGGCTGAGCTACCGAAAAACAGCGTACTTCGGCTCGAAGGCGCTCTATGCCCGTTTTCGCTGGCCTTGGCTGACGCCGTTACTCGTCGTGCCGGTTGCGCTCGGCAGCGATTGTGCTGCTCGCGCGCATCCCGTACCCGGTCTATTGCCGCGATACTCGCTGGCTGATGTGGTTGCTGGGCCCGGCCACGGTTGCGTTCGCGGTGCCGATCTATGAGTACCGACAGTTGATCCGGCGCCATTGGCTGTCGTTGTCGGTCGGTGTTGCCGTGGGCGTGCTGTCCGGCGCCGCCGGTTCACTCGCGCTGGCGCGGTGGTTGCATTTGTCCGCCGACCTGCAGCACAGTCTGCTCACGCGTTCGGGGTCCACGCCGTTCGCATTGGCGGTGTCCGACCGGCTGCATGCGCCGCGCGATCTGACCGCGTTGTTTGTGATCGCGACTGGCGTGGTCGGCATGCTGGTCGGCAAACTGGTGCTGGCGATCCTGTCGCTCAGGAGTCGGTTGGCGCGCGGCACGCTGCTCGGCGCGGCGGCCCACGGTGCCGGAACCGCTAAGGCGTGCGAGCTGGGCAGCCAAGAGGGCGTTGTCGCCAGCCTGACGATGATGATCTGTGGGGTGTTGCTGGCTCCGCTGCTGGCCGTCTGGCTCGATTGAGTGATATCTGCTGTTTTGCTACAATCACCGTTCGTTTCGAGGAGCGTTGCGACGGCTAATAGCCGCCAGGCTCGAAACGTTTCGATCGGCGGTTCCGATTTGCGCGGTCAACGCGCGCGGCCGCCGCCACAACGGCGCTCACGTCTTTTATTTCTCTTGACAGAAAAGGAGGCGTGATGAACGCCGTAGTCTACGAAAAAAACCTATCCCAGGATTGTGTCGTTGCCGACCCGTCGCTCGCCGAATGGGGCCGCAAGGAACTGAACATCGCCGAGACCGAAATGCCGGGTCTGGTGCAGATCCGCGACGAGTACCAGGCCGAGCAGCCGCTGAAGGGGGCCCGCATCGCCGGCTCACTGCACATGACGATCCAGACCGGCGTGCTGATTGAGACGCTGAAGGCGCTGGGCGCGGACGTGCGCTGGGCGTCGTGCAACGTTTTCTCGACGCAGGACCACGCAGCGGCGGCGATCGCCGCAACCGGCACGCCAGTGTTCGCGTACAAGGGCGAGTCGCTCGACGAATACTGGGAGTTTGCGCACCGGATCTTTGAATGGCCGAACGGCCAGTTCGCCAACATGATCCTCGATGATGGCGGCGACGCGACGCTGCTGCTGATTCTGGGTGCGAAGGCCGAGCAGGATCGCTCAGTGATCGCCAAGCCGCTCAACGAGGAAGAGGTCGCGTTGTATAACGCGATTGCCCGTTACCTCGACACGGACCCGCACTGGTACTCGACGCGCCTCGCGCATATTCGCGGCGTCACCGAAGAAACCACGACCGGCGTGCATCGGCTGTACCAGATGGAGCGCGAGGGCCAGCTGCCGTTCCCGGCCATCAACGTGAACGATTCGGTGACCAAGTCCAAGTTCGACAACCTGTACGGTTGCCGCGAATCGTTGGTGGACGGCATCAAGCGCGCGACCGACGTGATGATCGCCGGCAAGATCGCCGTGGTGGCCGGCTACGGTGACGTTGGTAAGGGTTGCGCACAATCGCTGCGCGGGCTCGGCGCGACCGTGTGGGTGACCGAGATCGATCCGATCTGCGCATTGCAGGCGGCGATGGAAGGCTATCGCGTCGTCACGATGGACTACGCGGCGGATAAGGCCGACATCTTCGTAACGGCCACCGGCAACTACCATGTGATTAACCACGACCACATGAAGGCGATGCGCCACAACGCGATCGTCTGCAATATTGGCCACTTCGATTCCGAAATCGACGTGGCATCTACGCGCCAGTACCAGTGGGAGAATATCAAGCCGCAAGTGGACCACATCATCTTCCCGGATGGTAAGCGGGTGATCCTGCTGGCCGAGGGGCGGCTTGTAAACCTGGGGTGCGCGACCGGCCACCCATCGTTCGTGATGTCCAATTCGTTCACGAATCAGACGCTCGCGCAGATCGAGTTGTTCACGCGCGGCGACCAGTATCAGAACAAGGTCTACGTGCTGCCCAAGCATCTGGACGAAAAAGTCGCGCGGCTGCATCTGGCGCGCATCGGCGCGACACTGACCGAGCTCAGCGACGCGCAAGCGCGGTATATTGGCGTGGACAAGCACGGTCCGTTTAAGCCGGGCCACTACCGTTACTAACTGCGACTGCACGCGCGCCGGGGCACGATCGATAACGTGCCCCGGCGCGCACCGGCCGCATCACAGGGAGCCCCCGATGACTGTATTGCTGACCTGGTTGATCAATGCGCTTGCGCTGCTGATCATCACGTATATCGTGCCGTCGATCCAAATCAAGAGTTTCGGCACCGCGTTGATCGTCGCGCTCGTGCTCGGGTTGATCAACGCGATTATCCGGCCGCTCCTGATCCTATTCACGCTGCCGCTGACGGTGCTCACCCTGGGGTTGTTCATTCTGGTGATCAATGCGTTGTGCTTCTGGCTGAGTGCGACGTTGCTCAAGGGGTTCGAGGTCTCCGGCTTTTGGTCGGCATTCTTTGGCTCGATCCTGTACAGCATCGTGTCGTATCTGCTGAGCGCGTTGATCCTTGGGCATCGCTTTACCGTTGAGCGCTGGTACTAACGCGCGCTGGACGCACGCCGGCGGCACGTATCTCTTTCCAATACTTCTATGTCCTTGCCTGAAATCTCGTTCGAGTTCTTTCCGCCGAAGACGGCGGAAGGGGTCGATAAACTGCGCGCAACGCGTGCGCAACTGGCGCCGCTTAAGCCAAAGTTCATGTCGGTGACATTTGGCGCCGGCGGCTCGACACAGCAGGGCACGCTCGATACCGTGCTTGAAATGGCGGGTGAGGGCTTCGAGGCCGCGCCACATTTGTCGTGCATCGGCGCGTCGAAGGAGAGCTTGCGCGGCGTTTTGGCGCAGTACCGCCAGCACGGCATCAGGCACATCGTCGCGCTGCGCGGCGACTTGCCCTCTGGTATGGGAGAGGTCGGCGAGCTGCGCTATGCGTGCGACTTGGTTGCCTTCGTGCGCGCCGAGCACGGCGACTGGTTTCATATTGAAGTGGCCGCGTATCCCGAATACCACCCGCAGGCGAGGTCGCCGCGCGCGGACCTGGAGAATTTCGCACACAAGGTGAAGGCGGGCGCAAATTCAGCCATTACACAGTATTTCTATAATGCGGACGCCTATTTTCGCTTCGTCGACGACGCGCGCAGGCTTGGTGTTGACGCACCGATCGTGCCCGGCATCATGCCGATCACGAACTATGCGCAACTGATGCGGTTTTCCGAAATGTGCGGCGCAGAAGTCCCGAAGTGGATTGCGCGGCGACTGGAGAGTTTTGGTGACGACCGTGACGCCATTCGGGCATTTGGGCTGGATGTCGTGACCGCAATGTGCGAGCGGCTGGTCGTGAACGGTGCACCAGGATTGCATTTCTACACACTGAACGGCGCGTCGGCCAGCAAGGCGATTTGCGAGCGTCTGCGCATCTAGAGCGCAACAAGGACGGCCCGGCGCGCGTTGGCCGTTGAGAATTTGTCGAACGTGCGTTTTTTTTCCGCCTTGCCGGTTTGGCGAAATCCAGTACACTCGCGCCTACACCGGAGATCCCGGGACGACAATTCGGAGCAAGCATGCCACATAACCGTCCGTTATCCGAAACCTACCGCGCGACCTATCATGCCGTGCTCGCCGTGGTGACCGCGCTGGCACTGAGTGGCGCCGGGCTCGCGCAAGCCGCGTCGCTGCCCAACAAGACGCTAGTCTATTGCTCCGAGGGCAGCCCTGCGGGCTTCGATCCGGCGCAGTACACCACCGGCACCGATTTCACCGCCAATACGTTCACCGTCTTTAATCGTCTGGTCGAGTTCGAGCGTGGTGGCACGAAGATTGAACCTGGCCTAGCCGAAAAGTGGGATGTGTCGCCGGACGGTCTGCAATACACTTTCCATTTGCGTCATGGCGTAAAGTTTCACTCGAATGACATCTTCAAGCCGACGCGTGATTTCAATGCCGACGACGTGCTGTTCACGTTCAATCGGATGCTCGACCCGAATCTGCCGTTCAACAAGGCGTACAAGGTCCAGTTCCCGTACTTCACTGACTTGGGGCTGGACAAACTGATCGCAAAGGTCGAAAAGATCAATCCGTATACTGTGCGGTTCACGCTGAAGGAGGTCAACGCGCCGTTCCTGCAGAACTTGGCGATGGAGTTCGCATCGATCCAGTCAGCCGAATACGCGGACGCGCTGCTCAAGGCCAATCGCGCGCCGGATTTGAACCAGAAGCCGATCGGCACCGGACCGTTTATTTTCAAACGCTACACGAAGGATGCGACGATCCGTTTCGACGGCAATCCCGATTACTGGAAGCCGGGCGCGGTTAAGGTCGGCAAGCTGATCTTTTCAATCACTGTCGATCCAGGCGTGCGGAGCCAGAAGCTCAAGCGCGGCGAATGCCAGATCACAGTCTATCCGCGGCCGGCTGACATCGAGTCGCTCAAGAGCGACCCGAACGTGCAATTGCCGTCTAAGCCGGGCTTCAACCTTGGCTACTTGGCGTACAACGTCGAACACAAGCCGTTTGACAACGCGCAGGTGCGCCGCGCGCTGGATATGGCGATCAACAAGAAGGCTATCATCGAGTCGGTGTACCAGGGCGCGGGCCAGCTTGCGACCAACCCAATGCCGCCGACCCAATGGTCGTACGACGCATCGATCAAGGCGTTGCCGTATGATCCGCAGCAAGCCAAGGCGTTGTTGCAGAAGGCGGGCGTCAAGAAAGGCGCCGAGGTCACGTTGTGGGCCATGCCCGTGCAACGCTCGTACAACCCGAATGGCAAGCTGATGGCCGAGATGATCCAGGCCGACTGGGCGAAGGTTGGCGTGAAGGCGAAGATCGTCACGTATGAATGGGGCGAGTACATTAAGCGCGCCCATGCGGGCGAGCACGACGCGATGCTGATTGGCTGGACCGGCGACAATGGCGATCCCGACAACTGGCTCGGCACGTTGCTCGGCTGTGACGCAGTCCATGGCAACAACTTTGATAGGTGGTGCTACAAGCCCTTCGACGATCGGGTCGTCAAGGGCCGCGAGACCACCGATCAGGCGCAGCGCACGAAACTGTACATCGAGGCGCAAAAGATCTTTGCCAAGGAGCTGCCGTTCTCGCCGCTCGCGCATTCGACGACATACCAGCCGATCGCGAAGAACGTTGTCGACTTCAAGATCGATCCGCTGGGTTACACCCGTTTTGACGGCGTGAGCTTGAAGTAAGCGTTTCGACATCGTCCTGCGTGACGCTGGCGACGACACGTCGCTCAAGCGTTGAGCATGGACTGCGGCGGCCCGGGCGCGAGCCCGCGCCGCCGCTCACGCACTGGCACCCACAAACGGGAGTTTTCATGATCCGTTTTGTCTTGCGCCGCCTGGGAATGGTCATACCGACGTTTATCGGCATCACCCTTCTCGCGTTCGCGCTGATTCATCTGATACCCGGCGATCCCATCGAAGTGATGATGGGCGAGCGCGGCGTCGATCCGCAGATGCATGCCGAGGCGCTGCATCGCCTGGGGCTCGATGAGCCGCTGCCGTTGCAGTATCTGCACTATGTTGGCCGCGCGCTGCATGGCAACCTCGGCACGTCGTTGATCACCAATACCAGCGTGATGGACGAGTTCGTCGCGCGCTTTCCGGCGACACTGGAGCTGTCGGTCTGCGCCATGGCGTTCGCGCTGCTGTTCGGCCTGCCGGCGGGCGTTGCCGCGGCGCTCAGGCGCGGCTCGTGGCTCGATCACACGGTGATGGGGACCGCGCTGACCGGCTATTCGATGCCGATCTTCTGGTGGGGACTGCTGCTGATCATGCTGTTCTCGGTCACGCTCGGCTGGACACCGGTGTCCGGGCGCATCGCGGTGGAATACGACATCCCGTATACGACGGGCTTCATGCTGATCGATTCGCTGCTGTCCACCGATGAGGGCGCGTTCAAGTCCGCCGTGTCGCATTTGATCCTGCCGGCGGTGGTGTTGGGCACGATTCCGCTGGCGGTCGTTGCGCGGATGACGCGCTCGTCGATGCTCGAGGTGCTGCGCGAGGACTATATCCGCACTGCGCGCGCCAAGGGCTTGTCGCCGGTGCGGATCGTCCTCGTGCACGCGCTGCGCAACGCGCTGATTCCCGTTGTCACGGTGATTGGGCTGCAGGTCGGCACTTTGCTTGCGGGCGCGGTGTTGACCGAGACCCTGTTTTCGTGGCCTGGAATCGGCAAGTGGCTGATCGACGCCATCTCGCGCCGCGACTACCCAGTCGTGCAAGGCGGCATCCTGATGATCGCGACGCTGGTCATCCTGGTCAACCTGCTCGTCGATTTGCTGTACGGCGTGCTTAATCCGCGCATTCGCCACACGAGGTAACGATGGCAGACTTGCCAACTCCACCCCTGTCATCGCCGCAGGCGGTGACGCCGCCGCCGTCCGGACGCTTGCTGGCGGCGCGCGAATTTTGGGCCCAATTCTCGCGTAACCACGGCGCAGTCGGCGCGCTCGTGGTGGTCACGATATTGATCGTGGTCGCGCTGTTCGCGCCGCTGCTGGCGCCGCATAGCCCGATCGAGCAGTACCGGGAGTTTGTCAAGTTGCCACCGGCGTGGCTCGCCGGCGGCAACTGGCAGTTCGTGCTGGGCACTGATGAAGCGGGACGCGACATCCTGTCGCGGCTAATGTACGGCGCGCGGCTGTCGTTCTTCATCGGTCTGGTGTCAGTCGCGTTGGCGCTGCTGCCAGGCATCGTACTGGGCCTGGCCGCCGCATTCTTTCCGCGCTGGGGCGATGCGCCGATCATGCGGCTGATGGATGTGCTGCTCGCGCTGCCGTCATTGTTGCTCGCGGTGGCGGTCGTGGCCGTGATCGGGCCCGGATTGACCAACACGATGCTGGCCATTGCGATCGTCGCGCTGCCCGCCTACGTGCGGCTCACGCGCGCGTCCGCGCTCGGCGAGCTGCAAAAGGAGTATGTGACCGCCTCGCGCGTGGCGGGCGCCGGCACGTTGCGTCTGATGTTCTCTCAGGTGCTGCCTAACTGTACCGCGCCGTTGATTGTGCAAGCCACGCTCGGCTTCTCGACCGCGATTCTTGATGCCGCCGCGCTCGGCTTTCTCGGCCTGGGCGTGCAGCCGCCCTCAGCCGAATGGGGCGCGATGCTGGCCTCCGCGCGCGACTACATCGACAACGCGTGGTGGATCGTCACGATGCCGGGCTTGTCGATTCTGATCACCGTGCTGGCCATCAACCTGCTCGGCGACGGGTTGCGCGATGCACTCGATCCGAAATTGAAGAGGTTGTCATGAGCCCGAATCCGAATGCACCGTGCGATGCAGGTGCGCCGTTGCTGACGATCCGCAACCTGCATGTCGACTTCGACGGACTGGCCGCGGTCGATCGCGTGAATCTGTCGGTGGCCGCCGGCGAGGTGCTCGGCATTGTCGGCGAATCCGGTTCGGGCAAGAGCGTCACGTCGATGGCCCTGATGGGGCTGATCGACCCGCCGGGGCGCGTCAGCGCCGACGAACTATGCTTTGACGGCGTCGACCTGTTGCGCGCGTCGCCGGCTAAGCGCCGGCGCATCGTTGGCAAGGACATCGCGATGGTGTTTCAAGACGCGCTCACGAGTCTGAATCCAAGTTATACGGTCGGCTACCAGATCAAGGAAGTGCTTCGCTTGCATGAAGGGTTGCGCGGCGCGGCCCTGGAGCGCCGTGCGCTGGACCTGCTCGAGCAAGTTGGCATCCCGGACGCGAAGAACCGCATCAACGCGTTCCCCCACCAGATGTCGGGCGGGATGAATCAGCGCGTGATGATTGCTATGGCCGTGGCGTGCAACCCGAAACTGCTGATCGCCGACGAGCCGACCACCGCGCTGGACGTGACAATCCAGGCGCAGATCATGGACCTGCTGGTGCGCTTGCAGAAGGAGCGTGGTATGGCGCTCGTGCTGATCTCGCACGATCTGGCTGTGGTATCCGAGGTCGCGCAGCGGGTCGCGGTGATGTATGCGGGTGAGATCATCGAAATGAACCGCGTGCCGGATATTTTCTCGGCGCCGCACCATCCGTACACGGAGGCGCTGCTGGCGGCCATTCCCGAGCACAACCGCGGTGCGCGGCGGCTCGAGGCGCTCTCCGGCATGGTGCCTGGTCACGGCGACCGCCCTAGTGGCTGCCTGTTCGCGCCGCGTTGTAAGTATGGGGTTGACGATTGTTGGATAGGGCGGCCCGCGCTCGCCCAACTCGATGCGCAGGACGACGCGATGCGTGCCCGATGCATCCGTCCTCTAAATATGGAAAAGGTCGTGGTGCCGATACTCGATGCGGGGCGCATTGCGCTGGCCGGCGCGACGCCGGGGGATGACGCCGGCGAGTGCGTCGCGGCGCCGGCCGCGCCGCCTGCCAGCGGCGTTGCCAACGACCGGCATGACCCGCACGCACGCGGCGCGCACGAGAACGGAGGTAAACGATGAGCGCGGTGGCGCATGCCCGCGACACGGCGACGGCCGAGGATGCCGTGCTGGTTGCGGACCAACTGACCAAGCACTACGAGGTGCGCCGTGGCCTATTCGGCACGGCCACCGTGAAGGCGCTCAACGGCGTGTCGTTTTTGCTCGCCCGTGGTCGCACGCTGGCGGTCGTCGGCGAGTCGGGATGCGGTAAGTCAACACTTGCGCGGCAATTGACGATGGTCGAGAGCCCGACGTCTGGCCGCCTGTTGATCGATGGCGCCAATGTCGCGACCGCCACGCATGAACAGCTAGCCGAGGTGCGCAAACGCGTTCAGATGGTGTTCCAAAACCCGTTTGCCTCGTTGAACCCGCGCAAGACGGTCGAGCAGACGCTGGCCGAGCCGCTTGCGATCAATACCGGGATGAGCGCCGGCGAGCGGGCATCGCGCATCGCCGAGATGATGCGCACGGTCGGCCTGCGGCCCGAACACGCGAAGCGGTATCCGCACATGTTCTCCGGCGGGCAGCGGCAGCGCGTGGCGATTGCGCGCGCGATGATCCTGACGCCGCGCATCGTCGTAGCTGACGAGCCGGTGTCAGCGCTGGACGTGTCGATCCAGGCGCAGATCTTGAACTTGTTTATGGACCTGCAGGACAAGTTCGGCACCAGCTACGTGTTCATTTCGCACAACCTCGCGGTGGTCGAGCACGTCGCCGACGATGTGATGGTGATGTATTTCGGCGGCATCGCGGAACGAGGGGCCAAGGCAACCCTCTTCGCGCGGCCGCGGCATCCGTACACACGTGCGTTGATGTCGGCCACACCGGCTATTTTCGAATCCGACCGTCGCCTTAAGATCAAGCTGGAGGGGGAGCTGCCGTCGCCGTTGAACCCTCCTCGCGGCTGCACATTCCATCAGCGCTGTCCGTACCGGATCGAGCGGTGCGTGGCCGAAGAGCCGAGGTTGCGCGACGTTGACGGCCGCCAAGTGGCCTGCCACCGTGCGGAGGAGATGGATGCTTGAGTGGCGGCGCGGCCGCCGCGCGCGATGCAATACCGGCCTGACCAAGTGGCTCACGTGGTGGGTCGCCTTCGGATTGTTGGCCAGTATCGCATCATCCGCGCACGCATTGTCCGGCGCGTCCATGGTGCAGGTTCCGCTGGGGCCGTCAACCGTGCCGATACCCGCCAACCAGACCGAGGCGGCCACGCCGCTGCGCCAGCACAGTCAGCCGGCGCTGCAAGCCGACGACGGAACGGCGCCTAGCCGGCCCGGCGCCGCCCAGGCGAGTATGCCGCGGCCTGCGCACATGCCGTTCTATGTCGCGACCAGGGGCGCCCTGACACTGTACCTGTTTGGCACGCTGCACGTTGGCGACCCGGCTGACTATCCCGCCGAGCAACCGTTTCGGCAACCGATCATCGACGCGTTGCGTGCGGCGTCGTGCATGGCATTTGAGCTTTCGCCCGACGATCTGGTGATGTCGCAGGACGATGTGACGCGCTATGGCATGTGCTCGTATGCGTGTCTGCCACGGTTGCTGCCGGCCGATATGTGGACGAAGATCGTGCGTCGCATGCGCGGCAATCCTGCCGGGCTCGCGGTAATCCGCAAGACACGCCCATGGTTGGCGGCGCTGCTGATCGAGACCTACGACTCGTTGTCGGCCGGGTTGCAGGCCGAGTACGGTTCCGAGCCACAGCTCGAAAACCTATACGTGGGGCGTATCGTCGGTCTCGAGACGCGCGATGAGCAGATCGCCGCCTTTGCCGGACTGACGCTCGCCGAGCAGCGCGAGATGCTCGCGCAGGACTTGCGGCAGATGCCGGCCGACAACGTGTCCGACGTGCGCGTCCTGCATGCGCTATGGCATGCCGGTGATGCCGATGCGATGGCAAACTGGCAGGCGCGGCAATCGGCGAAACTGGCGCGCTCGCCGACGTTGTCGCGGCGCATTGATGATCGGATCGTGTACCAGCGCAGCGAGCGCTTTGTTGCACGTATGCTGCTGCTTGCCGAGCCCAACAGACCGATCTTCGTCGCGATCGGCGCACTGCATCTCGGCGGGCCAAAGGGCGTGCTCGCGCTATTGCGCGATCGCGGCTTTGATGTCGTGCCGCGCTGACATGTGCTGGGCTGCTCGCGTCGCTATCACGGCGCTGGCCGCGAAGCGGCAGGATCGTGCGGATGTGGCCGGGCCATGCCGAGGCGGCAGGCTAGTACGGATGTGGCCGGGTCATACCGAGGCGACGGGCTCATGCGAATGCGGCTGGGCTGTGCCGAGGCGGCAGGCCAGTGTGGCCAGCTTAGTGCAACGCGCCGCCCGTTTCCGGCACATCCATGCGGACTGATAAGGCAGTCTGCACAATGACCTTCAGCCCTTCAATGACGGACGCGGTTGGCAGGCTGGGCTGGCCTGGGTGGCGCACGGCCTGTCGCGGCGTATAGGGTATATGCACGAAGCCACCGCGCAATTGCGGTGCACGTGTCGCGATGTAGTGCGACAGGATGTAGAAGAGACGGTTGCACGTGAAGGTGCCGGCCGTTTGCGACACCGATGCAGGGAGGCCGGTCTCGCGTAGCGCATGGACGAGCGCCTTGATCGGCAGCGTGGAGAAGTAAGCCGCCGGTCCGTCGCTGACGATCGGGGCGTCGATTGGCTGGTAACCGTCGTTGTCCGGGATGCGTGCATCGTCCACGTTGATGGCGACGCGCTCGACGGACAAGTCCGGACGCCCGCCGGCTTGGCCGACACAGATTGCCAGCGACGGATGCGTTGCCTCGATCGCGTCTAGCAGTGCCTGATCGAGCGTGCGAAAGCGCACTGGCATCATCCGCGCGTGTACGATGGCGTCGCCAGACGGGGTCGCGATCCGTGCGCCGTCGAGTGCGCGCACGGCCTCCCACGATGGATTGATCAGTTCATTTTCGAATGGCTCAAAACCGGTTAGCAGTACGGTGTGCATCGTACGGTTTTCCTGAATGAAGTGATGGTGACACAGCAAGGCGGCGCACAGCCAAAGCGATATGATGCCCGGTGGCATGGGCAAAAGCCATTTAATTCGCTTAGCGGCGTCGTGCGCGCGGAAGCGTCTCGCTTCGGATTAAAAGTGTAAATGATAATGGTTATCGTTAATATGGATTGCGTCCATTGTTTGATCGCAACCCATGCTAAGTTTTCCTACATTTCCAATCGGCTTGCCTCTGTCAGGCGCCTCGCGGGCGAAAAAGTACGTTCACCAAGACAAGGCCGATGTTCATTCCGGTCCGCCGAAGATCGACGTGGAGATCGCGTCCGTTGCCAACTGTTCAGGGCTGCTAGATGAATTAAATGCCATCAGCGATGGCACGCCTGCCTGCCGGAAGGCGTCGCTGAAGCGTCTTCGATGGGGTACAGCGTCCTGCTCGCTCATCGATAAGCATGCTGCAATGCTCGACGAATTGAAAGCATGGCGTCGCGGTACGGCCTCGGCCACGATGCTGGGACTGGAGTGCCCTAGCGAGCTGTATGCTCAAGTGAAGCGACTGGTGGAGCAGCGGCTCGGCGAGACCTCGGAGCATTGTGGTGCGCTGGCGATCGATGCCGATGAGTTCGTGCATTGCCTGTATGTGATGGTCGTGACGCTGATTCAAGTATCAAAGGGCGACGGCGCCGGCGTTGAAGCAGCGTTCAGGCAAGCATCGGAATTGCTTGCGCATGACCCGGTCGGATGGCTCAAGGACGCGGGTATTCCGCATGGCATCGCGGATATGGCGGTGACCGCTGGCATGACTGGACCGTTGCTGGCACTGGCGGGGCTGGCGATCAAGGAGGGCCTTGCTGAATGGCGCCGTGCGCGCAAGACTGACAAGGCGTTGGCGCAGGCACTCGATCAAGTGGATAAAGAAATAGTCGCGCTGCAGGCGCTCTCTGCGTTGCTTGATGCGCGGCGTCACAACGTGGGTGGCACGGCAGAACAGCGCAATGATGAGGGTACGGGCGCTAATGCGACGCCTGTAAGCGGTCAGCCGCTGCCCAAGCTCACGGCCATCCAGCAGGAGCGGCGTGCCGCGTTGCGCTTTCTGCGCAAGCAGAACGATGCGGACAAGGTGATTGGTGCTAGTTCATTCGCCTCTGGTAGCGCCATTGCAACCAAATGTATCGTCGATACCACGTTAAAGGGCGTCTACATCGGACAGCAGGGTAGCGCTGTTGCAACAACTGCTGCTGGCGCTGCGGGCGTGGTTGGTTCGGCAGCACTGGGTCCGATGGCTGCGGCCGGTTCGCTGGCGCTCGGCGGTTACATGCTGCACAAGTCACGTAAAAAACGCGACGCGTTCCGTGCAGAAAAGCAAAGCACGGATTCGAGAATAGCTTTTTGGCTAAAACGAACTGAAGCGCAGCGCCGAGGCGGCGCGTCAATGGATCCGCCGTATGACGAGCATACGCTCAGCGAGCGCTATGCACGCTTTCTTCGCGAAAAGACTCAGCAGCACGATGCGTTCTTCACACGCTATACGGACTGGAATAAAGGGTTTGTCGCCGGTAGTGGCCTTTATACCGCTTGCACGGTCTCCAAGCTTGCGCTGGCTGGCATCGTCGCGGCGGGCGGCACCGCGCTCGCGACGCCAGCCGCGCCAGTCGTGCTGATGGCCGGGACAGGTCTAGCCAGTGCCGCGATGATTTTTTTCTCAATGCAGTACTTGAAGGGTCACGGCAAACTTCAGCGTTACCAGCGCTATTATCACGACGATGACCCCGAACTCGATCGGCATTTTTTGGCGAGTGTCGATTTGTTATGCGCGGACGATCGACCGGGGGCGGGTTTTGATCTGCGTAAGGTCTTCTATTATCAAGCGGCGGCACGCGAGGACCAGCGCCAGGCCTTCCTTGCTGACGTGGCTGCGCGATGCGCGAAGCGGTTTGACGATCAATATACCTATACAGCCGACGACGACGAGGCGATTCGCCGACGGGGCCCTAAACCGAATGGTAAGCAGCAGCTGACGCAGCTCGCGCGGCGTGCCGGGGAGGCAGTAGTAGGCCGGGCCAAGGCCGCATCGGCGTTTGCTCGTATGGTCCATCTGGATGCGCGGACACAGACCTCGCGGGCCGCGCGCAGCGCGTGGAGCAATGCATCCGGCGCGGCGCGCAATGCATGGAATGAGTCGCGGCGCCATTTGACAAGAATGAGCCTAAAAGCGTGGCTTGCCGATCCTGCGAATCATGCCGAACAGGCGCGCGTGCTCAAGCAAATGATCGAGACACAACTGATTTATTTGGAGCGTAAGCTTGAAACTAAGCACCGCGCGTATAGCCATATCGAGCGCGGGCTCAATGTTGATAGAGGCGCGATGCCAGCGCATCGTCGCGGCGTGGCGGGCGTGCCAGCCCCTGTCGCCGCGTCGATGCCGGACGTGGCCGCATCCGAGGTACAGCGGCTTGTGCTGGGATTAAGCCGCGACATCGAAAATGACGAATGCCTATACCGCCAGGCTGTACTCGTGCGCGATGCACTGAGCGTGCTGGCGAGCCGGCCTGCGGGGACCCCGGGCAGCCGGCAGTTGCTCGCTTGCGCAATCGAACAGTTCATCAGCACGCAACAGGGCATGCTGCCGGATGCGGATATGCCGCTGCCGGACCTGGAAGCCAGCCACGATCGCTTGGCGACGTACCTAATGAAGGAAGCGCCGGTGCGCTACAAGGACCTGCGCGGCAAGCTGGTCGAGACGGAGCTCCAAGCCACGCGCATTTGGCAGGCATGGGAACAACGGATGGCCAGCCTCGTGTCGCAGGCTGGCACCCTCCAGCCCAATGCTACGCGCGAAACGCCAGCACGTTCATCAGCACGATATTGGCCACGAGGATCGCCAGTGCGGTCGGCACTTGCGCCTTGATCACCGCGTTTTTGTCGGGCAACTCCAGCAGCGCTGCCGGCACGATGTTAAAGTTCGCGGCCATCGGCGTAAGCAGTGTGCCGCAATAGCCAGAGAACATGCCGATCGCGGCCATCACGGCTGGGTCGGCGTGGAACACCCCGACCAGCACCGGCACGCCGACGCCGCCGGTCATGACCGGGAACGCGGCAAAGCCGTTGCCCATAATGACCGTAAAGAGCGCCATGCCGATACAGTACACCGCGACCGCGATTACCCGCAGGTCCATGTTGATGTAGGCCGTGGTCAGGTGGGCAACTGCCTTGCCCACGCCAGCGTCCGAAAACACCAGTCCCAGCATGCCCAACATCTGCGGCAGCAGCACCGCCCACGACAGCGCATCGACCAGGCGCCGTGTTTCCCGGGTTGACTGCGCAAGCGTGTCGCGCGTGAGCAAGCATGCGAACGCCACGGCGACGAGGCAGCCGATGCCGAATGCCACGAGCGTGACGTTCTTCGGGTCCAGCAACGGTGTGCCGCCGACATTCAGATGCGGCGCGGACAGCGTGAGCACGACGGTGACGGCCGGGATCGTCAGCGCCGGAAGGAACAGCTTGTTGCCGAGTCGTTTCGCGCTCGCCGTGCGCAACTCCGCCGATAGCATTTTCGCCTTGCCGCCGGCCACGCCGCCGAATCCGGCGATGAGCGCCATTGCGATGACGAAGGCGCCGACCAGTTCAGCCGGCAGGCGCTCGCCGATTAGGAAGATGATGGCCGCCAAGGCCCAGAATGTGCCGGCCAGCCAGCGCTTTGGATGCGTGGTGTCGGTGACGATCATGCCCGCGACAATGGCCAGCAGGATGCCCACCAGCCAGTAAAGATAGTTGATCGACAGCATTACGCTTGTTCTCCGCTTGATTGGGTGGGGGGGACGTCGGCGCCGCGCGGCTGGGTCAGCAGTTCGCGATCCAGCGACCGGTCGAGCAGGTACAGCCGCGTGCCATGGATCAAAAAGGCGCAGATCGCGGTCGGGATACCCCACAGCGCGACGTGCAACGGCACTACGTCGATGCCTGCCTCGTGCAGGAACGTGGTCATCAGCACGATCGCGCCGAATGCCACGAACACGTCCTCACCGAAGAACAATCCGACGTTGTCGGTGGCCGCGGAGAACGCCCGCAGCTTGTATCGCACCGCATCGGCAAGCGCGCCATAGCGCGTTTGCGCGGCGCCTTCGGCCATCGGCGCGATCAACGGACGGACCATCTGCGGATGACCACCCAGGCCGGTCAGTCCCACCGCGGCGGTCACTTCCCGCACGAACAGGTAGACGATCAACAGGCGTCCCGCAGTGGCGGACTTGATGCCGGCAATCCACTGGTGAGCCCGCTCGCGCAGCCCGTGACGCTCCAGCAAGCCAATGACTGCGAGCGGCAGCAGGATAATCAGTGGAAGGTTACGCGTCTTAACAAAGCCGATACCGATTTCCGCGAGGATCTTGGCCGGCGGATAGTGAGCGGCGGCGGCTGTCACGATCGCGGCGGCGGTGACCACGAGCATCGGATTGAAGCGCAGCACGAAGCCGGCAATGATGACGGCCACTCCGAGCAGTGGCCAGAGATTGAGGGTAGTTTGCATGAGATCTCCAATTGGCAAGTCCAGCGGTGGTGAACAAGCATGAAAAACCCGGCTTCATGGACCGGGCTGTGTTGTCAAGCATCGGGTGCACAGCCCACCGCCATTGCGACGTGGCGGGCTGCGTCAACCCGGATGCCTTCATTGGCCAGCCGCGCGCGGATGCGGCGGGCAAATTCGAGTGCGTGCGGACCGTCTCCGTGCAGGCAGATCGTCTGGGTGTTCAACGTCACCCAATGTCCGTCCACGGACCTCACGCGCTTGTCCCGGATCATCACCAGCGTGCGCTCCAACACCGCCTCCTCGTCCTCGAGCAGCGCGCCGGGCAGCTTGCGCGGCACCAGCGAGCCATCGGACAGGTAGCCGCGATCAGCGAACACTTCTTCGATCGCGAGCAGACCGGCACGCCGGGTCGCTTCGATCAGGCGGCTGTTCGCCAGACCGAACACGGCCAGCGATGGGTCGAAGTCGCGCACCGCGGCAACGATCGCATTGGCCAGCGTGATATCGCGCGCGGCCATGTTGTACAGGGCCCCATGAGGTTTCACGTGAGCCACCTTGCCGCCTTCGGCATGCACGATTGCGGCAAGGGCGCCGAGCTGATACAGCATGCCGGAATAGACATCGGAAGGCGGTAGCGCCATCTCGGCACGTCCGAAATTGTCCGGATCGTTGAAGCTAGGATGCGCGCCGATCGCCACGCCTTTCTCGATGGCCCAGCGAACACTCTGACGCATGATGCTGGGGCCCCCTGCATGCCAGCCGCACGCGATGTTCGCCGAACTCACTAGTTCGAGCAGCGCTTCATCATTGCCACATCCCTCGCCGAGATCGGCGTTCAGATCGACTTCCATGTTCCTGCCTTCAATTCATGCCGCAGCCTTACAGCGCTCCTGCTGTAGTGCAATGGCCAGCTCGATATGGCGCAAATATTTGTTGAGTTCCGCCAGTGCGTTGCGCGCCTGTTCCAACGAACATTGGATGAAATGAACCCGTTGGTTCAACCGAGCCTGCGCGAGCAGCCACAGGTCCGCGGCGATCACGCTGCCGAACCGCGGGTAGCCGCCGGTGGTCTGGGCGTCGCTCATCAGCACGATCGGCTGCCCATTCGGTGGCACCTGAATGGTGCCCGGCAGCACGCCGTGTGACAGCAGATCGATCGGGCTTTGCCGCTCCAGCACCGGGCCGGCTAGCCGGAAGCCCATCCGGTTGCTGTTTGGTGTGATCGACCAGTCCTCGTTCCAGAACGCGGCGTGGGCCTGCGTCGAAAAGCTTGCATATTCGGGGCCGGGTATGACCCGCACGCGCGTCGCGATGGCGCCGAGCCGGTGACCAGCGCCCTGTTCAAGATACTCTAGTGCGCACCAAGATGGTGGCTTGACCCCGAACGCCGGTGCTTCCGGACTGAATGCGGGGTTGCGCGCGCTCGCGGGCAGTGGCGTCACCGGCAAGCGATCGCCGTCCTTCAATACCCGCCCCGCGAGCCCGCCGAAATGCGCGCCCAAATCCGTCGAGCGCGAGCCCAGCATCGGCATCACATCAATGCCGCCGGCAATCGCCAAGTAGCCGCGCATGCCGATCGACGGCGCGCGCAGCGTCAAGGTTTGTCCTGCTTGCACCGGCAGGCTGCGCCATGCGTAGACAGGCTGGTCATCCAGCGTGGCGTGGAAGTCGGCGCCGGTCAGCGCGATGCGTGTGGCACGCGGGAACCGCAGCACCACCGGCCCTAGGGTCAATTCGAGCCCTGCGGCCCCCGGGACGTTGCCCACTAGCCGGTTGGCTACCTGCAGCGCCACGGTGTCGAGCGCGCCGGCGGTGCACACGCCACACTGGCGATGGCCGGTGCGGCCCAGGTCCTGGACGCTCGTCAGCGTCCCCGCGCGGATGACCTCGATCATGCGTGCCTCCCTGCCCAGTCATTGCGCGCCTGCAGTACCGCAGCGCAAGCCCGTCCATCTTTCATGCCAGCACCTCCGCGATGGTGAAGCGGACTTTATCGCCTGGCAGCAGTGTCGTGCTTGGTGTCCTGGCTGGATCGAACAGCACCATGTCCGAGCGCCCGATCAATTGCCAGCCGCCCGGCGACGTGGCCGGGTAGATGCCAGTCTGCTCGCCGCCGATGCCCACTGATCCGGCCGGCACCGCGAATCGCGGCTCGTGCCGCCGCGGCGTGGCCAGGCTTGCGTCGAGTCCGCCCATGTAGGCGAATCCGGGCTGGAAGCCGAGAAAGAACACAACGTATTCACCGGCCGCATGCCGCTCGACCACTTCGCGGGGCGAGTAGCCGGTGTGCCGCGCCACGTTTTCCAGGTCCGGTCCCGCCTCGCCGCCGTAGCGCACCGGGATCTCGACGACGCGGCATGCTGTCTCCTCGGCCGGGGCTCGCGCCCAAGCGCCGCGCAGCTGTATCGCCAACCCGTCCGGATCGGCATGTAGCGGGTCAAATACCAGGGTGACGTTGTTCATGCCAGGTACCACGTCCAGCACATGTGGCCAGTCGCGTGCCATCCGGGCCACATGCCACACGCGCTGCTGGTACGCGAGCGTGGCCGGCGGTGGCAGCTCGCACACCAGTGCCTGATCGCCCAGCGGGAAAATTCTTGGTGCAGTCATCATTGATTCGCCTCCATAGCCATGCATTCTGGTGAAGGGGGCGCGTATCCGCGCGTGCCTCAGGCATATTTTTATCTCGTATTGTCAATAAAATATAGAGAATTTATCAATAAGTGTTTTCACGAGACATTGCCGAGCGTTTGTCCGCCGCTATACTGGGGGCCCTGCAACGAACCACGGTCATTTGGCATGATCCGCACGCCAACGAAGATTGTCTCGTCAGAACACCTCATGTCTGAAACCAGCGCGGAGCTGTCTGAGTTCGAGTATGGATTGATCCTGGCTAGCCACGCGTTCGATCGTTGGATGGTGCGCTGTATGTCCGCGGCGGGCGCCAAGGACATGACGGCAATCGAGGTGTCGCTGCTGCATCATGTGACACATCGCGAGCGCAGGAAGAAACTGGCGGATATCTGTTTCGTGCTGAACATCGAGGATACGCATGTGGCGACGTACGCGCTGAAAAAGCTGGTCGCGCGCGGTTACGTGGCCAGCGAGAAATCCGGTAAGGAGGTGTTTTTTTCGGCGACTGAGGCCGGCCGCGAGCTTTGCCTGAAGTATCGCGAGGTGCGCGAGAGTTGCTTGATGGTGACGTTGGCCGAAGCCGGCCTGGACAATGCGCAGATCGGTGACGCCGCGCAGTTGCTGCGCACCGCGTCAGGCCTCTACGATACGGCCGCGCGCGCCGCGACGTCGCTCTGAGCGCGTCGGGCGGCGATCAATAGCAGAGCGCGTCTGTGACGATAACGTCCAGCGGCAAATCGTGCGCTTCGTGCGGCAGTGAGTCCGCCCGCGAGCATTCATAGGCGATCCCCACGGTGACCGGCGGGCCCGCGTGCGCCGGCCAGGCAGCCAGCGTCCGGTCGAAATAGCCGCCGCCGTAGCCGAGCCGGTACCGTGATGCGTCGAAGCCAACACATGGCGCTAGCAGCAGGTCCGGTACGACGCTGACTTCGTGCGCCGGCACGGGAATCCGATAGCGCCCTTCTTTCATCGGCGAGTCGGGTGTCCACGCGTGGTAGGCCATCGGCGCGTGCGGCGCGACGATAACCGGTAATGCTGCCCGCCGCGCGGCGTCGCCGCTCAGCCAGTGCGCGACCACGCGTCGCGCGTCGAACTCTGCAGCAACCGGCCAGAACAGGCCCACGCAACGCGGCGCATACCGCTGCAGCACATCAGCCAGGCGCACCGCCAATTCGACGTCGGCCTGCGTGCGCTGCGGCGTGCCGGCGAAGCGCTCGCGTTCGGCCAGCAACCGGGCGCGCAACGCCGTCTTCAGCGACGATCGCGTTGCGCTTTCTTCGCTCAGCAGTCCTGGCTCGCGTGCTATGCTTTTTATCACTGGCAGAGTCCTTGTTTAAACGTGAAAAAGAAGATACCCGTGCGCGTTCACCGAGTATATCGTGCGGTCACAGGCGCGTTGACGGCGGCGCTCTTTGTCGTGTGCGGCAGCGCTTTTGCGGTACGGTCGCTACCTGGCGCCGTGCCGTCCGATCCGGACCAGATATTCGTGCAGCTTCGTGAGGCGGCACGCAGGAACGACGCGGCCGGCGCTACACGGCTGGCGGCATTGATTCCCGATTATCCCGCTGCGTCGTATCTGACGTACTTCCAGATCAAGCCCACGTTGTTCGATGACCAGGGCCACGCGCGTGTCGATGCGGATGACGCACCGGTGCTCGATTTCTTGTCGCGCTACGATGGCCAGGCGATTGCGGAGCGGATGCGCAGCGATTACCTTGCGGTGCTCGGCGCGCGCCATGATTGGCGCAATTTCGACGCCCAATATGCGCGGTTTGTGCTCGACGACGATACGCAGATCAAATGCTACGCGCTCGAGTCCAAGGCAGCACGGCGCCAGGATGTCGCCGATGCGGCGCGTGCGCTGCTCGTCGAGCCTAAATGGTATGGTGACGGCTGCATCGACCTGATCACCGATTTGGCGCAGCGCGGCCAGTTCAGCGCCGATGACGTATGGGCGCAGATTCGGCTGGCGCTCGAGCAAGGCTACTCGAGTCTGGCGTCCAAGTTTGTCGAGGCGCTCGGCAGCGACCGGCCCGATTCAGTGCTGTACGAGCAGGCGACGTCGTCTCCGCCGCTGTATCTGGCGCGCGGGATGGCGCCGAATACGCCGGCACACCAATTGGCGTTGGTCGCGATCACGGCGATGGCACGCAATGATCCCGTGCTAGCCGCGACGACCTTCGCGTCGGTCAGTGAAGCGCTTACCCCCCAGGAGCGGGCGCTTGGTTGGGGAACAATTGCATACCAGGGCGCCATCAAGCGGCTGCCGGCGGCCGCGCACTGGTACCGCCTGACGACCGGTGCGCTGTTGAGCCCGCCGTCTTACGAATGGCGGGTGCGCAGTGCATTGATGGTTGGCGACTGGGCCATGGTGCGCTGGAGCATTGAGCAGATGCCGCCGAGGTTGCGCGCGCAGCCCGCGTGGGTCTACTGGCATGCCCGTGCGCTGGCGCAGGCCGGCGACAAGGAAGCTGCAGCGCAGGAATACGAATCGATCGCATCGCAGTTCCACTTCTACGGTCAATTGGCCGCGGAGGAACTCGGCCGCAAGACGACGGTTCCACCGCGCACCGAGGTCACCGATGCGGAAGTGGATGCGATGAGCAAGGTGCCCGGCTTCGCGCTTGCGCAGCGCTTTTATGCGCTGAACCTGCGTTTGGAAGGCAATCGCGAATGGAATTGGCCGCTGCGGCCGATGAGCGATCGGCAGTTGCTCGCCGCCGCCGAGTATGCGCGTCGCATTCAACTGTACGATCGCGCGGTAAACACTGCGGAGCGCACGCAACTGCAGCACGACTTCACGCTGCGCTACCTGTCGCCGTTCCGCCAGACGGTCGAGCGCGATGCACAGCGCACCGGGCTGGACATCGAATGGGCATATGGGTTGATGCGACAGGAATCGCGCTTCATCATCAACGCACGCTCTGGCGTCGGCGCGAGCGGCTTGATGCAGCTGATGCCGACCACCGCGCAGATGGTTGCCAAAAAAATCGGCCTGGGCAGGCTCTCGCGTGCGCAGATGAACGACATCGACACGAATATCCTGCTCGGCACAAACTATCTGTCGATGATCTACAATCAGTTCGACGGCTCGGCCGTGCTCGCGACGGCTGGCTACAACGCCGGCCCCGGCCGGCCGCGCCAGTGGCAAAAGAGTCTCAACCGGCCAGTGGAGGGCGCGATCTTCGCGGAAACCATCCCGTTTTCAGAGACGCGGGATTATGTGAAGAACGTGCTGTCGAACACGACCTACTATGGCGCGTTGTTTGAGGGCCAGCCGCAGTCGCTGAAGGCGCGCCTGGGCGTGATCCTGCCCGCGCCGTGACGAATCAGCGTGCACGAGCGTGGGTAGCGCGCGTCGTGTTCACGTCGGGAGGCGAATTATGCGACAGACGAGCGTCGTCGTGCTTGGCGCGTCTGGGTTCATCGGCCGCTATGTCGTGAACGCGCTGGTTCATGCGGGCAAGCGGGTCGTCGTCGCGACGCGCCGGTGTCAACATGCCGCGCATCTGACGCGGCTGCCGGTCGACGTGGTCGAGGCCGATGTCTATCCAGAGCGTGGCGCTGCTGTATCTGATCGGTGCGACGTGCGAGGCGTACTACAGCGCAAAGCGTATGATCGGGAAAAGTGAACGGCTGATGAATGTATACGCAGTGGGTGGCGCCATCCGCGACGAGTTACTGGGCAAACCGGTGCAGGATCGCGACTACGTGGTGGTCGGGGCGACACCCGAGCAGATGATAGCGCAGGGCTTTCGCCCCGTCGGCAAGGACTTTCCGGTATTCCTGCACCCGCGCACGCAGGAAGAGTACGCGTTGGCGCGCACGGAGCGCAAGACGGCAGCCGGCTATCACGGGTTCCAGTTTTTCTATGCGCCGGATGTGACGCTGGAGCAGGACCTGGCGCGGCGTGATCTAACCATTAATGCAATGGCGCGGGCGGTGTCGTCCGATGGCACGCTGCACGGGCCCGTGATCGATCCGTTCAACGGCCAGGCGGATCTCCAGGCGCGTGTGTTTCGCCATGTCAGTGACGCGTTCGCCGAGGACCCGGTGCGCATTCTGCGGGTGGCGCGCTTTGCCGCGCGCTTCACCGATTTCACCGTTGCGCCGCAGACACTGGCGTTGATGCGGCAGATGGTCGCGGCGGGCGAAGCCGATGCGCTGGTGCCCGAGCGCGTATGGCAGGAACTCGCGCGCGGTTTGATGGAGGCCGAGCCCTCGCGGATGTTCGATGTACTGCGCCAATGCGGTGCGCTGGAGCGCGTGCTGCCCGAAGTGGCGAGGCTGTTCGGTGTGCCGCAGCGTGCCGACTATCATCCGGAAGTCGATACCGGCGTGCATGTGATGATGGTGATCGACTATGCGGCGGCGCGGCACTATGCGCTGCCGGTACGCTTTGCCGCGCTCACGCACGACTTGGGCAAGGCCGACACGCCATCCCATGTGCTGCCACGCCACACTGGACATGAGGCGCGTAGCGTCGAGCGCATCCTGCCGCTGTGCGAACGTCTTAGGGTCCCCAACGATTGCCGCGATCTGGCGGTGTTGGTAGCGCGCGAACACGGCAACGTCCATCGCGTGATGGAGATAGGGGCGGCCGCGCTGGTACGTATGCTCGAGCGCAGCGACGCGCTGCGCAAGCCTGCGCGGTTTGCGCAGGCGCTGCAGGCCTGCGAGGCGGACTTGCGCGGGCGCCTGAATTTCGTGTCTCATCCTTATCCTCAGGCCGAACGACTGCGCGTCGCGCTGATGGCCGCTCGCGGCGTCGACGCCGGCGCCATCGCGCAACGCACGGCCGGCGAGCCGGCCCGCATTAAGGAGGCCGTGCATATGGCGCGTGTGCGGGCTGTCGAGTGTGCGATACGCGAGGGCGCACGGTAGCGTGCCGGCGGCTATTCCGGGGCTTTCACTGGTTGCAGCGACACCCAAGCTTGCTATGCTGTGCCGCGCCGCCGCGTAATACACGCGGTGCTTAGCGCGGACGGTCCGGTGCGCTCGTTGCCGAGCTGTTCCCCGCGCACATCCGTCCGACCGTGCTGCCGGTCGCCTACAGATGTTCGACCAGGAAAGTCAGCGTGCGCCCATGTGCCAACGCGGCTGCGCGTTGCTGGTAAGTTGCGCGATGCGTGCAGTTGAAGCCGTGGTGTGCGCCTGGGTACAGATGGAATTGGGCATTGTTCCGGCCCGTGAAGCGCTCCTTTACCTGACCCACCGCGGATAGCGGGATATTGGCGTCCTCCTCGGCATAGTGAAACAGTATCGGCACATGCACCTGTGCCGCGCGGTCCAACTGGTTCTGGATGCCGCCGCCATAATAGGCGACCGAGGCGTCCACCGAGCCGTGCGCGGCCATGTTGTAGGCGAGCAGCCCGCCGAAGCAGTAACCGATCGCGGCGATCCTGCCATCTTGTTCCGGTAGCGCGCGCAGCGCCTGCGCGGTCGTGGCGAGGTCCTTCAGCGTCTTGCCAAAGTCGACCTGCTGCATCAGCGTGATGCCCCGGCTGCGATCCGCGTCTTCATACCCGAGCTCGACTCGCGGCTCGCTGCGCCAGAAAATGTCCGGCGCCAGCACTACGTAGCCGTCTGCCGCGTACTGGTCGGCCACTTCGCGGATGTGCTGGTTGACCCCAAAGATCTCCTGGATCAGTACGATCCCGGGCCCCTTGCCGGTGTGCGGGAGCGCGAGATACGCCTGGAACGTTCCGTCGTCGGTGGCAATGTCATGCCATGTCGAATGCGTAGTCACGTTGATTTCCGAGTCGCTAAAAAGAATCGAATGGAAAGAATTGGTCAGTGTGCCACCATTTCAATTGCTGCGCGCGCATCGCCGGTGCATTGCGTTGCGGCGGTGACCGGAATGAATCATGTCAAAGTATTCCCCTAAATTAATTTGATGGCCGACTCACAGTCCGATGCGTTTCAGGCCCCGCGGCCCGACGACGGCGACCAGCGCTGCGCACAGCGCGACAATCGATAGTCCAATCGGTAGCGTCGTGGCTTGAGCCACGCCACCGATCAGCGCAGGGCCCACCAGCAATCCCACATATGCCATTCCCGCAACACGTGCCAAGCCCTGCGCTGCGCGCACGCCTTTGACGTTGGCCGCCGCGGCAAACAGTACCGGCATCATGTTCGCCATGCCGAGTCCCATTAACGTGAAGCCGATCAGCACGATATACGGGAAAGGCAGCAGCAACGCGATCACCATGCCGGTACAGGCGAGCAATGCGCTCATGCAGACGAGTTGGGGCGCGCCGAGACGGGCGCGGATCCAGTCGCCCGCGAATCGTGCGACGGCCATGCCGGCTGAAAACGACGCGTACGCCGTACCTGCAAAAGCGGGGCTGGTCAGTACGATGTCGCGCATATAAACAGTCGTCCAGTCGTACATTGCACCTTCGGCGATTAGCGCGATCAGCGCGACACTGCCGAGCAGCGCCAACTCACGCGAGCCGCTGTGTGGCTTGCCCGGCGGCGGATGCCTATTCTCGGCGACATGCGGCAACACGCGGCCACGCGCCGCGAGTAGGACCGCGGTGGCTATCAATGACACTACAGCCATATGCAGTTCAGGGGCAATACCTAGGCCAAGCAACGCCGCACCGGCAGCCGCCCCGCCCATGCCGCCGATGCTCCACATGCCGTGCAACGACGACATGATCGGCCTGGCAGCAGCGTTCTCGATCGCACTGGCTTCGGCATTCATTGCAACATCGATGGTGGCCATCGTGACCCCGAACAGTGCAAGCATGGCCAGCAGTGCAATATAGGAAGGCATGGTGAGCACGAGCGACGCACTGACTCCCATTGCGGGGCCGGTAATCAGGTACGCGCGGCGTGTACCCACCTTCGCGAGCCATGGCCCGACACACAGCATCGCCGCAATCGAACCGCCGGCCACTGCAAGTAGCGCGACGGACAATTGTGCGGCGTCCAGTGCGAATTTGTCGCGTACCGTCGGTATGTTTACGCCCCACGACGCGTACAGCATGCCGCTCACGAAGAAGACCGCCATCGTCGCGATGCGCGCGCGCCATAGTGTCGAGCGCGGCAATCGCCGCGCGGTGGAGGAGGGCGACGTGGCAACCGGGTCAGGCACATTCGAAGAGTATTGATCGGACACAAGCGAACCCCGCGGCGAGCCCGCCGAATGGGGCGGCGCCGAGCTGAAGTGAACGGGACCGCGTCCAGCGCGCGGCAAGACCACTCATTTTAGCGAACGCTTGATACCCGCGTCGCCAGCGAGCCGTTAAGATCATTGCGTGCTGTGCTGTGCTGTGCTGTGCTGTGCTGTGCTGTGCTGTGCTGTGCTGTGCCGTAGGCCCAATGCCGGAGGGGGAAGACACAGCAGAGGATGCCTGCCGCAGGTACCACGCGGGAACGGAATAGGACTCGTCGCCCGTGAGCGGCGGTAGCGTGACTGATCGAGGTGATTCTTGAACATCCCTGTAACTGCTCCGATTCATCTGCTGCACGCCCAACCGGTGGGAGTGCTGGCGACGCATGCTCGCCAATCAACAGGATTTCCATTTCCGACGGTTTTGTCCTACGCGTTGGATGCGCACCATCGTCCGGTTGTCCTAGTCAGTCGTCTGGCAGAGCACACGCGCAATCTTGCCGCGGATTCGCGCGCGGGTTTTCTCGTCTACGATCCCGCAGTTGACGTGTCGAACACCGAACGGGTCACGATCGTCGGGCGGTTCGAGCCGACCGATGAGACAGGGGCGACGCTGGCGCGTCGATATTTGCGTTATCACCCAGAGGCTGAGCAATATTTGGCGCTGGGCGACTTTGTGTTTTACGTGCTCAGGCCGCAGCGCATCCGCTACATCGGCGGATTTGGCGCAATGGGATGGCTGGACGCCGCGCAATGGGATGGTTTGCCTGCACTTGCGGAGCACGAAGAGCAGGCGTTGATCGACGCATTGACGCCGAGCGACGCGGCAGCACGCGGTTTCCGCCTGCTTGGGGTCGATCGCTTCGGCGCGGATTGGGTGCAACACGGCTGCCGTGCACGTGTAGCGCTGAACGAGCCGCAAAACGATCTGGAGGCGTTGCGTGCGGCGCTTGCCGCCGAACTGCGTCAACTCGGCTGACTGCCCGGACGGTGGCGCGTTCGCTACACGAAATTATTTGAAACACGAACGCGTGCGCATTCTTCTGCTGAAAGGGTTAAACCCGACGTATTAATTAATCTGACCATTCGTCGTCAGTAGAATAGTGCCTCGCTTCCTTGCGGTCAGGAAAAGTCTGGACTAGTCAATACGCGAGGGCCCACGCTTTAGCGGTTTATCAAATAAAATCGAACTCGAATGTCGATTGCCATGGTCTCCGGATGATTGTTGATCAGTGGTCACTGCGTTCGCCGCTGTAATAGGCAGTCGCGCGAGCATATTTTTGTAACATGACGTCAATCCAATGCTGAATCTGTATATCAACTATTTGTCTCAGTCGCATTTTGTGTTAAATTCACCCGGTACTATTCCGAGGTGATCTCTATTGGAGCGACTTAACGGGCGCAGAACCGAGTCGTGTCTACTATCCAAGGACCCCTATGTCATCGTACAAAGAGCTTCTTGCACAGCGTGAAAAGCTGGAAAAGCAAATCGAAGAGGCAAAGGCCAAAGAGTTTGCTGAAGTTGTCAACGACATCAAACAAAAGATGGCCGATTATGGTATTACACTGGCTGATCTCGGCTTTGGCCGGGGCAAGCTGGCGAAGGCGGGACGGCCTCGTGCAGGTGTGGCGCCGAAATATCGCGACCCTGCTAGTGGCAGCACTTGGTCGGGTCGTGGCAAACCGCCGAAGTGGATTGCTGGAAAGAATCGGGATCAGTATTTGATTCAGCAATAAGTCAGGAGGCCGCGCAAGCGGTTATAGCGAGGGTGTGCCGAACCACGGATCGCCCACAAAGAGAAGGCCGTGTGCCCGACAAGGGCCACTGGCCTTTTTTATTGCTGCGTCTCAAACCGTGCCGGGCGCAAAACTGTGTCGGATGCGAAACTGTACCGGACGCGAAACTGTACCGGACGCGAAACAAGCCGGGCGTCAAACCATGGTGGATTCAAAACCATACCGGCTGCGTACTCTGACGGATACTGCGAAATGGCGTGTGATAGCCCTGCAGCGTGTTGCAGACGTGGAATGAGAATGCGTCACATCATCGTAAACTGATGATTTTATTCTGAAAAATCGTGAGAGCGGCGCGAACCAGATTCGGCTGATAAAATAGCCATCCAATCAATGGTCTTCGCCGCCCTGATCTATTTTTCATGACCGCTCCGTTGCCCGAGCGCCAAGTCGTCGCACAGAAATCCACATTGGTGAGCATCGTACTCAATACGGTGCTGATGATGACGCAGATCGTGGTCGGCGTGCTTGCCCATTCGCAAGCGCTGGTTGCCGACGGGGTGCATTCGCTGGCCGACCTCGTGTCTGACTTCGTCGTGCTGGTTGCCAATCGGCACAGCGGGGCCCACCCGGACGCCGATCACAACTACGGCCATAGCCGCTACGAAACCGTTGCTTCGCTTTTTCTGGGTAGCCTGCTGATCGTCGTGGGCATCGGCATGATGTGGCGCGGCGCGCAGCGCATCGCCGATCTCGATGGCATTCCGCCCGTGCATGTGTCCGCGCTCATCGTCGCCGTGGCGGTGTTGTTTTCCAAGGAATTACTGTTCCGCTATATGTTGCGCGAGGCGCAGCGGGTGCGTTCGGCGATGCTGGTGGCCAATGCATGGCATGCTCGATCCGATGCCGCGTCCTCGCTCGTGGTTGCGGTCGGCATCGTCGGCAGTCTGGCGGGCTGGCGGTGGCTGGATCCGATCGCGGTAGCCGTCGTCGGCTTCATGATTGTCCGGATGGGCTGGATTTTTAGCTGGGATGCGCTCCAGGACTTATCGGACCGAGCGTTGGACGAACAGACGACACGTCGGATCCGCGAAATGCTGCTATCGACACCTGGCGTACAAGGGGTGCATGAACTGAGAACGCGCAAGATGGGCGATGCGGCATTGGTCGATGCTCATATTCTCGTAGAACCTCGAATCACCGTTTCCGAGGGGCACTATATCGCAGAGACGGCCCGTTTGCGTGTGCTGAAGGAGCCGCACGTGCTTGATGCGTTGATCCACGTTGATCCGGAGAGCGACGACGAGCGCATCGCGTGGGAAGCGTTGCCGCCGCGCGATCAGTTGCGCAAGAATCTGGAGCGCGAACTCTTCCCTCACGGCGTGCAGTTCGTGTCGTTCGACATCCATTATCTGCGGCACGGCGTCGAGCTTGACTTG
Source organism: Burkholderia sp. b14 (assembly GCF_900156195.1). Lineage (NCBI taxonomy): Bacteria > Pseudomonadati > Pseudomonadota > Betaproteobacteria > Burkholderiales > Burkholderiaceae > Burkholderia > Burkholderia sp. b14. Next base: position 1,570,572 of record NZ_FTPJ01000003.1, on the reverse strand, counting down.
CTGCTCACACCGGGCAGCGGCGCGCAAGCCGGTGGTGACCATGACTTAACTCAGGCGCTCGATCTCGATGCCGTCGCCCAGCGTCTCGGCGTGTGCCAGATCCGGCTGCAGCAGAGGGTTGGTCCGGCTGCGGTGCACGCGACGACCTAATGTGCACACCGTATCAAAGCGGCAATTGCGTGTCGAACTTGATTTCCCGCAGTACGATGCTGGTGTGGACTTGCGCGACGGCTGGAATCGTGAAAATGCGCTCGTGCAGGAACGTGTCGTAAGCTTTGATATCGGCTGCAACGATTTTTAGGATGTAATCGGCCTCGCCCGTCGTGCTATAGCATTCGGTGACTTCCGGGCAGGTCGCGATTTCCCGCTCAAATTGCTCCACGCCGCCCTCGGTATGGCGCGTCAAATGGATATGGGCGAGCGCGCACATAGGTAATCCGAGCTTTTCCCGGTCGAGCAACGCAGTGTAGCGCTGGATCACCCCCGACTGCTCCATTTCCTTGATTCGTCGCCAGCACGGCGTACTCGATAAACCGACTTGATCGGAAATTTCCTGTACCGAGCGGCGCGCATCGAGCTGCAGCAGGCGCAATATCTTTTGAGAAAACGCATCGAGTGCCAAGAGTGCCTCCCTTTAGCGCGTTTCTATTTCTTGAATGGTAGAGAAGTCGCGAATAAAACGCAATTCGTATCGGTTGTATTGAGTGACTTGGTCTCTGTCCAGTCTACTTGCCGCGGCACTTTTACTCATAGTGCCCATATTCGCCGCGTTGGCGTGCGGGCCGGCGTTTTTGCGATTGGCAATTGTGTGAGTCGAGCGGCTCCATTAGACTGCGCGCGCTCGCAACAAAAACTTTTTTACGCTCTTATCATGCGCGTCGTGCTGGTGGCCAATACGCTGTGGTCCATTGTCATCTTTCGTCCAGGGCTGCTGCGCACGCTGGTTGGAATGGGGGTTGATGTCGTCGTGATGGCGCCTGTCGACGATACGTTGCCACGTGCACGCGAACTGAACGTGCGGGTCATCCCGCTGGAGCTGTCCGCGAAAGGCACGAACCCGCTGCACGATCTCGGGTTGGTGCGCACGCTCGTGACGCGCTACCGTGCGCTGAAACCGGACCTGGTGTTCCACTACACCATCAAGCCGAATATCTATGGTTCGATCGCGGCCAAGTTGGCTGGCGTGCCGTGTATCGCCGTGACCACCGGACTTGGCTACGCGTTCGTGAATACCAATCTCGTCGCGCGCGTGGCCAAGGTGCTGTACCGCTTCGCTTTTCGTTTCCCGCGCGAGGTGTGGTTTCTCAACGGTGACGACCGGCAGGACTTCGTCGCGCAGCGACTGGTCGATCCGGTCAAGACGCAGGTGTTGCCCGGCGAGGGCATCGACCTCGCCCATTTCGCGCCGCGTGCAGCGGGCATGCCCGACGGCAAGGTGCGCTTTCTGCTGATCGCCCGCATGCTGTGGGATAAGGGGGTTGGCGAATACGTCGAGGCCGCCCGCCTTGTCCGCGAGGTGTATCCGCAGGCGGTGTTCCAATTGCTCGGCGCGACCGACGTTGCCAATCCAAGTGCGATCAGTGCCAAGCAGATGCGCACGTGGGCCGCCGAAGGCGTGGTCGAGTACCTCGGCACGACGCAAGACGTGCGCGATATCATCGCGCGCGCTGATTGTCTCGTATTGCCGTCCTATCGCGAAGGCGTGCCTCGTACGCTGCTGGAGGGGGCGGCGATGGCCAAGCCGCTGGTGGCGACGAAGGTGATCGGGTGCCGGGAAGTCGTAGTCGACGGCGAAACCGGACTGTTGTGCGCGCCCAGGGATGCCGCGGACCTGGCGCGCAAACTTCAGCACATCATTGAAATGGGGCCAGACGCGCGCGCGACCATGGGCGCGCGCGGGCGACGAATGGTTGAGCAGCGCTACGACGAACGGATCGTCATTGAGCGCTATCTAGAAGCGATGCAGCGGATTGGATTGAGGATCACTGACATGCCGGTAGCGTGACGGCTGGCGGCTTAGGGGCTCAAAGGCCGCCGCCCTGTTGCCCGGGTCCCGTTTCGGACTCCGCGGGGCCTGCCGTTGGCTCGAGAGGCGTTGCTTTTGCGAGTTCGTCGTTCGTTGTCTCCGCCAGCCATTGGGCATGCGCCGCCTGGTGGACGCTCAACTCCGACAGCATGTTGCAAAACAATGCCCCCTGCTCGATCGCATCGTCGAGCGCCACATGCGTGTGCGGATGGGCGTCGAACCAGTGCTTCGGCAGTCGCGGCTTGATCGCCTTCCGGTAAGGCAGCCCGGTCATTGCAAACGCCAGCGTCTTGATGTCTAGCGCCGACCAGGAAAACGGGCAGCGGCCAGCAAAGCGCATCATGTACCAGAACATGAACGTGAAGTCGAAGCCGGCCGGATAGGCCACGAAGACGGGCTTGCCGGGTAAAGCCTCGACCCAATCGACATAGGCGGGCAGTGCTTCTTCGGGCGCGCGCGTATCTGTACGGCATGCTGCCCAAGCGTCGGGTTGCGTTTTCCACCACGCGTCCTGAATCGGATGCGCAGACGCGCCGGGCAGCGTGTCCAAGTTGGCAGAGAACGTTGCGATCAGTTGTTTGTCCGCGGTATAGGCCGCTGATGCGAAACTCAGCATTGAATGCGGGCCGGGAATTGGGCCGTCAGCCTCGATATCAGTGCTGACATAGATTTCGTCCATTGAGTATCCGGTTAACTGGCAGTAATGTGGTCCGCCACGTATGGGTTCGTGCGCCGCTCGTCGCCGAAGGTCGACATCGGACCGTGTCCGGGGACGAAGCGTACGTCGTCACCGAGCGGCCACAGCTTCTTGCGGATCGACGAGATAAGATCTGCATGATTGCCGCGCGGAAAATCTGTCCGCCCGATCGATCCCGCGAACAGTACGTCACCGACCAGCGCAAGTCGATGTTCGCGGCTGAAAAAAACCACGTGTCCCGGCGTGTGTCCCGGGCAGTGAAGGACCTCCAGTATCTCATTGCCGAACCGCACGGTATCGCCATCGTGTAGCCAGCGGTCCGGCTCGAACGCTTGCGCCGCCGGTAGGCCGAAACGCGTGCTCTGCTGCGGCAGCAATGCCAGCCAGAATTGTTCATCCGGATGCGGTCCTTCGATCGGCACGCCGTAGTAGCTTGCCAATGCACGGGCACCTGCGCAATGGTCGACGTGTCCGTGCGTCAACAAAACCTTTTCTACGCTCGCGCCGTGCTTTTGCACCTGCGCCTGGATCAATTCCAGATCTCCTCCCGGATCAACAATGGCGGCGCGTTGAGTCTGCTCGCACACGAGCAGCGAGCAGTTCTGCATGAAGGCAGTGACGGGAATCAGCTTGACTTGCATTGGGTTCGGAAGCGCACTGAACGGCTTGGCTGAATGAAGGCAACATTGTAGTCGTCATGTCCCGATCCGCGCATCCGCGCATCTGCACGTTCGCCTGGCCGCAGTAGCGTACTGCGGAAAATGACGATCTGCACTAATCGGGTATAATGGCCGGCATGCACCTTAATTGTGCATGCCAAGTCGGACGCCCCTGCACCATCCGGCGGAGTAGAAAAGGGCGCCGTCCAATAACAACGCCGCGTACGAAACGCGGTGGCATCCAGCATTGCAAGTCGGTGCGACACGTTCCATCCGGTTGGGCGCGGGGCGCCTGATTCCCGGCGTAGCCCGGCACCGGTACGGAGCCTTCACCGCTGGTCGACATGACGCTTGTTTCGCAAGCGCCATGCCAACCGTTGTAACGTCGTCAGCGGTGATTCGGGTCTGGTTGACGTCTCTAAAAAGGGGCGGCCAGACGTGCCTTAAAACCTGGCGGATCACGGCGCTTGCCGTTTCGCGATCGTCGCCCACCGTGCGCAGCCTGCCTGTTCGGTGCTGTGGCGCATCCGTTCGTTCGCCCAGAGCCGTGGCCCTTGGCGGCGGCTCACAATAGTGAAGACGTACCTATGAAAGCTCGATGGCCTCGATGTTATGGGACCGTTTGCGCTCTTCTTCTGCTGGCCGGTTGCGCGACGGACAGCGGTCGCAAGGAGCCAACGACGGTGAGCCCGACGATGGGAAGAGCGGGGGCAAGCAGTGCGGCGGTCGTCCAGTCGGTGTCAAGCCGCGCAAAGTTAGCCCTAGATGCACTCGCGCGCGGGGAGTCGGGCGATGCGCCGGCCGACACGGCCGCACGTCATGTCTCCTCGCTTGCCGATGCCGAGCCGCTGGTCGCGGATGCGCCTGATGTGTCGGACTTCAAGCAGGAGGGGCGCGCATCTTGGTATGGCCCCCGTTTCCATGGCCGTCGTACTGCGAACGGCGAGCGCTTCGACAAGAATGCGTTGACTGCTGCGCATCGGCGCTTGCCGCTGTCATCATTCGTGCGTGTGACCAACGTGGCGAACAAGAGATCGGTGGTGGTGCGGATTAACGATCGTGGGCCGTATCACAGCGGACGGATTATTGACGTGTCGCAGGCGGCGGCGAGTGCACTTGGGCTGCAGCATTCCGGGACCGCAAGAGTGCGGCTGCAAGGCTTGTCGCGCGACGAGGCCCGCGTGGCGATGGCCGAGCAACTCGCGTCGGTCAGATGATCGAAACTGCAGGTTGGTGCAATATGCTCTGTCCCGGGCCGTGGTTCAATCGCGGCTTTTTATCTTCCCGGTCCGTCCTTTTTCAATTCAAGCGCACGCGCATAGAGCACGCCACGTGATGCGCCCGTCAGTGCGACTGCCAGTTTGACCGCGGTGCTGACTGGCACTTCGTTCAGCAATGTCGTCAGTATTGCGTCGTGCTGGTGCGCATCACTTTGCGTGGGTGCGCCAGCACCTTCGACCACAAGGACGAACTCGCCACGCAGCCGGTTCGGATCCGCGGCAAGCCATGCTGGCCCTTCGGCCAGCCTGCACTGATGCAGGCTCTCGTGTAGCTTGGTGATTTCTCGCGCGATCAACATTCGACGCGACGGGCCAAGCGTTTCGGCCAACGCGCGTACGGTCTCGAGCGCGCGGTGCGGCGCCTCATAGAAAACAAGCGCTTCTTCACGCGACGCCAATGCTTGGAGCCGGGCGGTCCGCTGCGTTGGCTTGGTCGGCAAGAAACCGGCGAAGGTGAACGTGCTTGCCCAGTCGCCGACCACGCTTAGCGCCGCGGTCACCGCGCTGGCGCCCGGTATCGGCACCACGTCTAGTCCTGCGTCGCGTACTGCGTCGACCAGCCGTGCGCCCGGATCCGAGATGCCAGGCGTGCCCGCGTCTGATACGTACGCGATACGCTCGCCCGCGTGCAGGAAATCAACGACGCGTTGCGCGGCTTCGCGTTCGTTGTGTTCGTGAACCGCCAGCAAGGGGCCCGTGATTTGGTAACGCGCGAGCAGTTGTGCCGTGTTGCGCGTATCTTCCGCCGCAATGCGGTCCACCAGCGCAAGCACGTGCAACGCGCGCAGCGTGATGTCGGCGACATTGCCGATCGGCGTCGCCATCACATAAAGCGCTGGTGCCGGATAGTGCTGGTTCTCGGCGAGCGCGAGGGAATCGATCACGGAATACCTCAGGAGAAGCGATGAGCAACGAAGCGCCCGCCATTGTGCCACGACATGGTATAGCGACTGATACTGCCCGGCCGGCGACGCAGCCGACGCAGCCGACACAGCCGACACAGCCGACACAGCCGACGCGGGCCGAAAGGGCGTTAGACAACTTTTCGCGCCGGCCGATGTCGAAGCGGGTCGGTCGTGTTTTCGAGTCGCATGCGCTGCGCCATTTGAGCTGCCACGGGTTGGCGCTAGTAGCGCGCAACGTACGTTATCGGCGCGGGGAGATTGACCTTGTTATGCGGACCACCGATGGGACGATCGTATTTGTTGAGGTCCGTGCTCGCAATCGCCCCGATTATGGTGGAGCACTCGCCAGTGTCGATGTGCGCAAGCAATACCGCCTGATGGCCGCCGCCCGGGCTTTCCTGGCTACGCGTCTGGCAGACGGGCGCCTACGGGCGGTGCCGCCTTGCCGGTTTGACATCGTCGCGTTCGAGGGAGGCCAACTGACGTGGGTCGTCGATGCCTTCAGTGAAGATCCGCGACTGCGGTAAACTCGCGGGCGAGAAACGAGCATGAGCAATTGATGTCGATCGAGAGAATTCAGCGGCAGTTCCGTGAGAGCGCGGAGTTGCAATTGACTGCATTGGACGCACTGGGAGTGCCGATTGCCGCGGCGATCGATGCTATGTTCGCGACACTGGCGAACGGCGGCAAGATCCTGACATGCGGGGATGGCGTGTGCGCATCGGACGCGCAGCGTTTCGCGGCAGCGCTCGTCGGCCGTTTCGAGCGTGAGCGTCCGGGGTTGCCGGCGCTTGCGCTGGCCAACGATGACTCGATGAGAGCGTTGGGTGGCACCCAGGCGCACGACGAGGTCTTCGCGCGCCAGGTGCGGTCGCTGGGACACGGCGACGACATACTGCTGGCGATCGGTGTGCACGATGAGGCACCGGCGCTGGTTGCGGCCATCGATGCTGCGCATGAGCGGGAGATGATCGTCGTCGCGCTGACTGGGGCCGGCGGCGGGCCGCTGATCCAATCGTTGACCGATACCGACATCCATATTTGCGTGCCTGCGCAGCGTCATGCGCGGGTTCATGAGCTTCAACTGCTGACGATCCACTGCTTGTGCGATGGGATCGATGCAATGTTGCTCGGGGAAGAAGACTGACCAAATCAGGGAGAGCTTGTTGATGACTGCCACTTGCGTTCGCAAAACGCTTATGCATGCCGTCCTGGCCGTGGGCCTTGCTTCATCGCTCCAGGGCTGCGGCCTGCTGCTGCTGGGCGGCGCGGCCGGCGGTACGCTGGTTGCTGTTGACCGGCGCACGCTCGGGGCACAGACGGAGGACCGCGAGATCCAAATCAAGGCATTGAAACGGATCGGCGGTGCATTACCGGACACCGCCCACGTCAACCTAACGGTTTATAACCGTCGCGTGTTGTTGACCGGTGAGGTGCCGGATGAGGCCACGAAGCAAAAGGCCGAGTCGATTGTGCGTGACATCACTAATGTGAGCAGTATCGCCAATGAACTGGCCGTGCAACCCGCGAGTTCGTTTTCTTCGCGCACCAGCGATACGTATATCAGCAGTAAGGTGCAGGCTGCGTTGGTCGGCAGCAAGGATATCTCGGCAAACTATTACAAATGGACCACGGAGCGCGGCATTGTTTATTTGATGGGCTTGGTGACGGTTGATGAAGGCAATCGCGGGGCGGATGTCGTCAGTCGCGTGACCGGTGTGAAGCAGGTCGTCAAGTTGTTTCAGTACGTGAAGCCCGAGGATGCGAAGTCGCTGGTGGCGACGCCGGCATCCAGTGCTAGCGCGGCTTCTGCACCCGAGGTGGAGCAGCCGACGGGGGCGACAGTGGGCGAAGTGCCGCCGTCAGGGGTGACCGCGCAACCGCTTGATCAGCAACCGCCCGCTCCCGTGTCCAACTCGGCGATCAAGCCGGGTAACCCGGAGGCTTCAAATTGATGAGTGGCGTCAATCAGGTGCGTCGGCACGAGGTTTGGTTGTTGGGTGGGTTTAGGTCTGTTCAGTGGGGACTGTTGTGTTGGGGCGTGGCCGTTGTGCTGGCGGGGACGTCCACCGGTGCACATGCGTATGATGCCGAGCGCGCGCAGACCCTGGCGAAGCAGAATGCTTGCTTTGGTTGTCATGCCATCGAGCGCAAACTCGTCGGGCCCAGCTTTGCTGAGATCGCGCAACGGTACAAGGCGGATGCGACGGCGCCCGCGCGGCTGGTCAAGAAGGTCATGCAGGGTGGAGCAGGGGTATGGGGACCGATTCCGATGCCGTCGCAACCTCGGTTGAGTGAGGCTGATGCGAAGGTATTGGTGGATTGGGTGCTGGCAGGGGCGCCGCGGAAGTAGGAGGGGAAACGTCTTGCTTTCGAGGCCTGCATTTCTGCTATACTTGTCGTTTTAAGTGGGGCGGTAGCTCAGCTGGGAGAGCGTCGCGTTCGCAATGCGAAGGTCGGGAGTTCGATCCTCCTCCGCTCCACCAATAGATTCAAGGGTTTAGCCGATGGCTAGGCCCTTTTTCTTTGGTAGATTCGATTTATTGCGCCAATTTTGCGCCACTCGGGCTGTCGAAGCTCGAGGAGCAGTGAATGGCATCTATCATCCGTCGAGGCGATCTTCAGTGGCAGGCCCGCGTTCGCCGGAAGGGCTACCCTGTACAGACCAAGACGTTCAATACGCGCGCGGAAGCCGAAGCTTGGGCTCGACAGATCGAGTCCGAGATCGACCGCGGCATGTTCGTCAGCCGAACGGAAGCCGAGTCGACAACCCTGTGCGAGGTACTTGATCGGTACGAGCGTGAAATTGCGCCGCTGAAGAAAGGGAAAGCACAAGAAATTTCTTTCCTGCGGACGTGGAAAGCAGCTCCGATCGCACAACGATCGATGGCGTCAGTGCGCAGTTCGGACGTGGCCAAGCTACGCGACGACTGGCTGAAGCAGGCAGATCCACCTTTGAAGCCCGCGACGGTACTGCGGCGCCTGGCCGTTCTCTCGCACGTCTCCAGCATTGCCCGCAAGGAATGGGGAATGGAGAGCCTTTCCAATCCCGTCGAGCTCGTACGCAAACCGCAAGCAAAACGTCACGTTGCTCACCTTCTCGACACTAAGAATGATAGCTCCCGAGATGTCCCCCTTTCGCCTCGTGCCATCGAGGCGCTGAAAGAGTGGCGGAAGGCTTCCGACGGCCAGCGCGCCGGCGCCCGACGCGTCTTTTCCATCAAAGGAGACGCTGTAACCCGCGCGTTTGAGCGGGCCGTAGATCGAGCTCGGAAGATTTAAGAGCAGGAATGCGAAGACGCAGGCAAGGTACCCGACACGAAGTATCTAGTCGATCTTCGTTTCCATGACTTGCGGCACGAAGCTACGTCCCGGCTCGCGTCTATTTTCCCTATGCACGAACTTGCAAAGATCACCGGCCACCGCGATCCGCGGATGCTGATGCGGTATTACCACCCCAAAGCAGAAGATCTGGCAAAACGACTTAGATAGAGGCTGCGTACATACGTACGTATGTACGCGACGATCAGCAAGGCCATCTTGTTGCTTGGCGGACGATCGTATTTCGCCGAACGGCAGCGATAGGGCGCAGCCGATATGGCGATGAGTCAGCCGAGTGGCAACAAAATTTTCGAACTGATTGATGGCATCACGCCGGAGTGTCGTTCTTCGATGCCTTTTCGAGCGCGATGTCCGGCGCTGCACGCGGCACTACGGTCCTCGAACTGAGGACTTGGTGAAGCGAGACTGAAGTAACGATCAAGGCCGCCGCATACATACATGCGTACGTAATTACGTATATTATTGTTTTTAAATGGAAATATTGAATTTTCTGCTGCTTTGCTCTAGATTGATCAGCACAATTCGCAGCACCGAATCCCAATCGGGGCTGTGATGATGCTGGTGCCGCTGAGTCAAGTCAGTGAAGGGATAACTCAGAAAACGGCTGCGCTCCCGAGAGCGTAGGGAACCGACCAGGCTCTGCAATCTGCGCGAAGTTGCATTGCTGAATCGGTTTGTCAGTCCGCTAGCCACCTGCAAGGGGCTCTCACACGTGGGGGACGACACCCCACACGCGCTTTTCTTGTGTGTGAAAGGTAGACGTGCGCCCCTTGGTAGCCGCAGATTGCGGATCTCCGCGTGTCATTTTTATCGAACAACTTGCCGAATTGATCGGTAAGACCCCAGCCACGATCCGGACCTTCGCTGCAAAGGACCGGTACCGGTACCTCATCCCCACGCCTTTCAAGATGCCACATAGCCGCGCCTCTTTATCCCGACATACGCGTTCTGAAAGAACCTGGAATCGATCAAGGCAGCCAAACAGCAGCATGACGAAAACGTCATCTTCATCAAGGAGCTATACGAGCGCGCGAAGAAGAAGGTTCGCGCTGAACGGCAGATTGAGGACACCACCGCTCACGAGCTGGGATTCGACGAAATGATGCGGAGTCGATCAATCGGTGCACCAAGCATTGCGGAGTTGGAGAAACGGTTCCGGTTTCAAAAACGGCTTGCCATTGGAACGGGGACAGCTTTTCTTTTGATAGCGGCCTATGCAATTTCACGCGGCAACGTGCTCGGCATCTTCACGCTTGTCGCCGGATTGCCGGTGATGTTCATGGCCAGCTTGGATGTGCAATTTCGCCTCTGGCAGGTCCGCAACCGCCGACTGTCCGAGCAGAGCACGGCAGCCTTAGCGACTTCATGCGAGAGCCCGGTTGGTTTGTCAGCGTGCTCGATCCCGAGCTCGGGAAGCACCAGAAGGGAGAGCAGGCATGAAACGCAGCCCCCTTTTTCCTTACCGCGCTTCTGAACGGTTTCGTCTCGACCCCCGCACTCGCTGAGGGCACGACGCTTGGAGAGATCACCCAAGCGGCGAATCGCTCCGGCGATTATAGCCGCCAAGCCTTCATCTGTGCGATTCAGAGACCCATTTCGTGTTTGGATCGTCCGCTTCCTTCAGCCCCTCACGGACCTGCTGCCGGAACCATTGATCATGCGCTACCGCATCGGCGAACAACCGCAACGTAGGCTCGTGCCGAACCGTGACCTGCTCCAGGATCAGACGGTAAGCCTGCAGGGGCGACAGTCCTCGCTTGGCCAGAATAGCCGCCGCCTCGTCGTGGAGCACGTTGATCCGCGCCTTCACCTCGTCGTTGGTCATGATCAATACCCCGCTTCCTTCTGGTGTCGGACAGCCAAGATCGTGACGGCATCGGCATCCAAGCGGTACCGAGCTACGTAACCACTATCCCCGAAATCAATGGGCCACTCTCGATACTGCTCGGGCAGACCTTCTACGAGACGTCCCATTCGAGGGTGGGCGCCGAGAGCTTGTACGCCTTGTCTAATCGCTTCACCAGCCCGCCTCGCGGCATCAGGATTCTTCGGTCGCAGGAAGTCGCGCAGCCGCTGCATATCTCGGATAGCCGCCGGCGCAAAGATTACTTGTGGCATTCTGGCGGAGGCAGTTCGTTTTCAGTTCCCCAGCTCGCGAGCCACTTTTCCACTTCCTCGGCGGTCGCGTGCAGGCCAGTCGCCTGAAATTCATCCCATGCCTTGAGCGTGTCCTGGTTCAACGCCTCACGCTTTTCCTCGCGCTCGACATACTGCTCAATGGCTTCACGCATGATCCAATGCGGAGTGCGCCGACGAGCCTCGGCCAAGTGCTGAACCCGCCCTTTTAGTTCATCATCAATCTTGATAGATGTTGCCGTAACCATGACATGGCCTCCGTAGCAAAGGTAATACCTGCGACTACTATAGACCTAAGTGCAATTCGTGTCCACGCGACCCCAATAATTCGGCGAACCGGTTCATGGCTCGCTGGGACGGCTGGGCGTTCGCCGGCGCGCGTGCCTCGCCGCAGCCGCTGCTGCGGCACGGCGCAGTGCTTCTTGGTCGGCGCCTCGTAGGCGGACATCAATTCGATATTTGACCATCAGGTCGATCGCACGTCGCTTGAATTCATCGCTGCCAGTGAGCTCAAATGTGCCCCCGTACTTCTCCGCGGCCAACCGGAGCGCAGCCGTAATCGACATATCGTCACCGTCGCCTTTGGCGAGTACGTCGATGCCTCGACCGAGATCAACGAAAGCGTCACGACCATCGTCCAATCAATAGATAACCGCGCCGTCCCGGCGAACACGGAAATACAGTCCCTCGGCGACGTTTCGCGCAACCGGGTCCACATCATCAATGTGCACGACGCCGTCGGCCTCGTCATTGGCGAGGGCTTGCACCAGCTCTCGCGTACGTCGCTTTTCACTGTAGACGAAGCCGCGTAGCTGCCCTATAGCCGCACCGTCGCCAGCGGCCGCCTGCCATTCGACCCACTCGCGGTATGACAGTCTGCGATTCATTGGGTCTGCGAATATCGCCTGACGCTCTTTGCGGATCTCGCGTAGCAGCCGATCGCGCTCCCGCAGAGACTCGAATGCAACGACGCTATACAGCGCTTTACGGGCTGCGGCGACCGGAACCGTTTCTCGGATCTCGCGTCGCTTCTGACGAGCCGCCTCGCGGATGTCCAAGGATCGCTGCCGCACGGTGTCCGGGTCGAGTCGCGATACACGAACGCCCTCTTGTACTCGCCGTACCGGGCGCGTAGCTCGCGTCGGGCTTCGGCGTGCTCTTGCCGGCGCTCCTCGCGGATCTTGGGATCATGCTTCAGCGGCCGATGCTTGTCGTAGGTAAGAACGGCGTCGGTCGTCGACATCGAAGGTTTGAATGGGCCGAGCCGTTTAGTCAGCCGCGTTTTGCCCAGCTCCTCGTGCATGTCGCTGGCCTTGGTTGGCGTAGTGTCGCCTGAGTTGACGTCATAGATTGCGAACCCCCGCCCTTTTTCGCGCAGTCCGAGCCCGTACTTCGCGAGCAGGTTGTGAAGTTGCCGCCTTGGTAGATATCCCACCATAGGCCTAGGGCGATATCAGGTCATTGGAAGGGACGGGGTGCGTAGCGTAAGCCCTGGGAAGATAGACGGTCTTTGCTGCGGTAAACATGTCACTTTCCCCACAAATTCGAGTGATCAACTACTAAGTATATCTAAAGGAAAAGACATAAAGGAATAGATACAGGAGAATCGAGACAAATCTCCGGGAAGCCGCGCCATCGCTGGCCTTAACGGATTTTGCTAGCGTTTCAGTGAGAGTTGCTCATCACGGATAAGCCGACTTGTTTACAAGCCTTATCCACAGGCGAAAGCGCCCGTGAGAGTTCATCATCACGGGCGCTTCGCTGTGACGCTGCCTAGGTCGGAGGGGTGATTAAGCGTTGGAGTTCTGATTACGGAATCGCTGAGTCCGTCAGAACAGTTCCGGCTGCCGCGGCACATGAGGCGGGGACGGTAACAGGATCACACCACTGTCGGTCACTTCGACATTGGCGCGCAGATAGACAATCTGGACAGCCTTCAACGCCTTGAGGAAGGCTTTCTTGAAGTCCAGTACGGCACGATGCGTCTCATGGTTGCTACCGAATTGGCCCATAAGGGCCTCCCATCGAATGGGGCGGCTGCGACGCTGCGTATAGCTCATGCGGTAGGTAAGCCAAGTGTACACATCCATCGCAAGCGGTGAGCCCCGCAGTGCTTTGTAGACACGTAGGTCGATAGGCACTGGTTTATCGACGCACTCTCGGAAAAAACTTTCTGAGAGCCGCACCTTGCTTTTCCAGGTGCCGGCCAGTTCCCGCGCCTGAGGAATCCATAGAGTGCTGCTGTTGACCGGCGCTGGCAGCTCCGGAAGCTCAAGCCGCAATTCCTGTTCGTGTAGCTCCAGGCGATCGGCAATCGTTACGTTGTGCAACTGGAAGCCGCGATGCTGCATGTCGCCCGTGTACTGTACCGTGATGAGGGAGCCAAACAAGCGCTTCATCTGTTCGGCAACGCGCGTAGAACTACCGCGCTTGCCGCCGCCGCGTCGAATATCCAGCACGTCGCGGAGAAATACCGAAAGCGAGTCGCCCAGCTCGATAAGCGGCGATTGCGTTCGCACGGCCTCGGTGGCAACCCAGGACATGAGCAAGCGGGGATAGATCCAGAAGGGAATCCCGCCTTCGTAATCCGCGACGATTCGCAAGCGGAAGTCGCCGTTCTCGCGCTTGAACACGTCCACCTTAGGGTCTTTGTAGGGCATCGTAGCGATGACCAGGGCGCGCGCCATGAAACCCAGCGAGCCGGCGCTCTTGGCGTCCTCCTTCTCAATGGCAAGGTGCGCCTCGATCACCTCTTGCACCCATGCCGGCACCTTACCAGCGAGATAGTCGATCTCGGCCTGTACCTGGCGAAGCTGTATGCGTCTATCGGCGGCGCATAATTTGGCTGCAGCTTCGTTGCGTGTGGAGCACCAGCTGGCGGTCACCACGTCAGTCGTCAGTTTATGTGCGCTCCGATCGGATTGCTCCAGGATGACACGCGCAGCCTGAAGGCTCGTCATAGCGAACCTCCTTGGCTGTATTCGCATCCTTGCCTTTTTGCGTCCCCCTCGATCCCTCCCGAGAAATAGGAAAACGGATCAAGGTTGTGGGGTCATGGGCTCATTGGGCGGCCGGCCTGGCCAACGTTGAACCCCGCTTGCCATGCCGATGGGTTGATTCGAAGCTTGACGTTCATCGCGTACCCCCTGCCAACCCGGATGAGGGGACGCTTAGCCGCGCTTGCAGTTTCGCTACCTGCTCCGCCTTCGTCGGCCGGCCTCGCTGGGCTGGTCGGTTGGCGGGGTTGCACGGGTCAACAGCAATTTGCTGATCGATAAGCGCCGCAACATCGATGAGCCGAAAGACGCGCTTGCGGCCAACCTTCCCGGATTCTATCGGGTACGTGCCTTTGCTGAGGCGATTCCGGGTAGTTTGCGGCGCTTCGCTGGTGATCTCCGCCACCTGCGCAATCGACAGGGCGGGAGGGTACAGCGACGACAAGTACGGAAGTGAGCTGCCGGCATGCCCGGCAAAAAACGGAGGTTTGGAGCGTTGCATGGACGTACGCCTTCTGCAATCGCCCGCGCATCTGTACATTGGAATCGGTACTCACCATCGATCCGCCGATTCCTCGATGGCTTTCCTTACAGGCTCTTCTTCGTCCCGCCGCGGCCTGCTTCGTCGGTAGAACGGCCTCAAAGAGGCATCAGTGCTCTGTCGCTGGCTCTGTCCCGAAACGTCAACCGGGGTTCCTTCCAGTCTGACGGCCTGCTCAAGCAGGTTGGGGAGAAAGCTGGCCGTTTAGCGACGGCCAAAGCAATAACTGGGCTGATTGTACCGGGCTGTACCGATATAATTCAAGTTTCGCGGGCCTCCTGCGCCGATCACCAGCATTATTCGTTCGTTATCGGCCAGCCGCTTATCAACCAGCGGCTTCGAGGGCGCGTAGAGCAGAGCCATGTTGGCCAGTCACGGCACAGACGCCGGGATGGCTGCGCGGGGAAGCGGCTACGCGGGATCGCGTGGCGCGACCCCGCGGACCCGCGTCCGTCCCTTAATGGTGTGCACGTGCGGCGCGCGTGTGGGCAGCCTTCTTGGCGGCGGCGGAGCGGCCTGCCGCGCCCTTGGTCCTGGCGGCACGCTTGGCCGCAGCGGAGCGGCTGGCGGCCGGCCGTTTCGCCGCGGCGGACCTGGCCTGCTTTGACATCGACTCGCGTGTGGCACCGTCTGAATGCTCGCGTCGCAGTACGGAAGTCGTCGTGCGCGAGCGCTTAGCCTGGGTCTCCTTGCTTGCGGAACCCGTCGTCTTGTGTTGGCTTGCCGCGCTGTCCTTGGCCGCTTTTTTGCGGGTGGCCTCGCTGCTGGTGCCCTTCTTCGGCGGTTTCAGGTCGATGCCGGCTCGCCGCGCCTTTGACAACCCGATTGCCACGGCTTGCTTGGTCGAACGCACGCCATGCTTGCCGGCTCGCACATGCTCAACCTCTTCCTTGACGAATTCGCCGGCCTGTGTGCTGGCCGATTTCCCGGCGCGCTTGTCGGCCTGCGCTCGAGCCATAGTCTTTCTTTCTGGCATGACAATCCTCCTTGAAAGAGATGCTGTATGCGCAGATTGAGCAAACTCAGTGCCAACGCGTGGCTGCGGCAGGCGCTGGCCCTGCGCTCGCATGGATCGGATGGTTTTAGGCTATCGAGATGGCGCAACGCATGCCCTCGGCGTCCCGAATCGGTACCGGTGCAGCCCGATTCACCGATGCAGCCTGATTGCCCCATGTCGAGCGCGCAAAAGTCAGTGCTTGTGCGATCTCGGTCGCCGTCAGCTGGTCCCGAAAGCCGATGTGGTATCGGCTCGCCAGCCGTTACCGCAGCGGCTTTTGGACGCGGAACGGCTTCAATGTTCAGGCATACGATCGATAAAACATCGTTACCTGCGAGCACAAGATGAGCGTGCAGTATGGGCCGCCAGTGCCCGACCCGCTGCCCGCGTGCGGGGTTGGCTTCGGGCGGGAAGCGGGAGCGATGCTCACGCCGTGCCGTGCGGTGGCCCGGCGACACAAAGGGCGGGCGCGTTGGTTGCTAAATGCAGTAGGCTTTTTCATAGGAGCGAACATGACCAATACTGCAACACACCAAAAATCTACGCGATCCTCGACGATGCCACCTCATGGCGTCGATATGGCGCGTGCAGCCGAACAGGACGCGATTGCGCTGCTGGAGGCGGACCATCGCGCAGTCCAGCGGCTATTCGATACGTTCGAGAAGACGCCCGATAACGACCTTGATGCCAAGGCAACTCTGGTTACGCGCGCATGCGACGAGTTGGCCATGCATACGATTATTGAGGAAGAGATCCTGTATCCGGCCGCGCATCGCGCGCTGTCAGGACAGCCGCAAAAGGAAGTTGACGAGGCCTATGTCGAGCATTTTCTTGTCAAGACGTTGATGGAGAAACTCCGGGCCTCCCGGGCAGGCGACGATGGTTTTGATGCGGCGTTCAAGGTGTTGGCGGAAAACGTCCAGCATCATGTCAGCGAGGAAGAATCGGTGCTATTCCCTGCGCTGCGCAAAGCGGGCGTCGACCTAGATGAACTCGGCGCTCGTATCGCACAGCGCAAGGCGCAGTTGCAGGCAAAAGTGTCAAAGGATGTCGGTGACCGTACTTAATGCGTGAACGACCCTTGGTGCGCTGGGTCAGCCTGCCTGGCAAGGCAGGCTGACATTGCTGGGGGGCGCGCCACCGTTGGACTGACGTCGGAACAGGTGGTGCGCGCAGGCTTGCCACAGGTTGGCTTAAATTGACTCAGAGCAGCACAAGTCAGCGCAGATTGGCCGGCCTAGGTTAGCCCGAACTGGCTTAGGTTCGCTCAGGTGCCGGCAGGGACCCCGCGCCAGGAGTAGTATTTGATGACAAGCTGGGCCGATCTTGTGGCAGTTTCCACCCTTGTTCAAATTCGATGCAGCGCGCTTCGAGGCATTCTTCGCGATGCGGCTCCGGGACATGCTGACGGCGACGGAGCTTGCCAGCGGACATGATCATCCGATCAAGCAGCCTATTGGGCAATCAAATATAACCATAAGCTTAGGCATACGATCGACGTGCGCCATGGAAGCTTTGTCGGTTTGCTGCCCATTCGTCTGCTGTGCCGCTATGCTACTGTAGTTGTGTTGAATGCCACTGGACATTGGCCCTGCATCGAGGATCTTGCGGCCGGTTTCGTTTATCTGCACCTGCACGGCACCGGGAGTGAGGACGCCGGCGCGTACAAGCGGCCCAACGCCGCAATACGAAACCACACCGCATAGCGTGCTGGGCGCAAGCCGCCTGCCTGACGTATGATTAAAGCATCGGTGCGCCGCCCGTTACCGCAACCGTTGCGCCTGAAACATAGCTCGATTCGTCGGACGCGAGCATCACATACACGGGGGCCACTTCGGCTGGCTGTCCGGGCCGTTTCATCGGCACCTGCGTGCCAAATTGCTTGACCTTTTCCGCCGGCATCGTCGCGGGGATCAAAGGGGTCCAAATCGGCCCCGGCGCTACGCAGTTTGCTCGAATGCCTTTTTGCGCGAGCAATTGTGCCAATCCCGCCGTGAAATTTTGGATCGCCCCTTTGGTGGCGGCATACGCCAGCAACGTCGGATTCGGACGGTCGGCATTGATCGATGTGGTGTTGATGATGGCGCCGCCCGCCTTCATATGATGCAGCGCGGACCGGGTGATCCTGAACATCGCGCCAATGTTCGTATCGAAAGTGTTGTCCCACTCATCGTCTGAGATCTCGTCCAGCGACTCGTGCGTCATTTGAAACGCCGCATTATTGACCACAACATCGATTTTGCCGAATGCGTCAACGGCTTGCTGGACAATCCGCGCGCAGTGCTCGCGCTGTGCCACATCGCCGCGCACGAGCACGGCGCGTCGTCCCGCCTGCTCAACCCAGCGCGCTGTCTCGCGCGCATCGTCGTCCTCATTGAGATAGGCAATCAACACGTCAGCGCCTTCCCTAGCAAAAGCGATGGCGACTGCGCGTCCGATTCCGCTATCGCCGCCGGTAATGATCGACGCTTTGCCAGCAAGACGGCCCGAGCCTTGGTATGAATGCTCGCCATGGTCGGGTTGCGGTTGCATGTCCCCAGTGTGGCCAGGCACTGTAGTTTGCTGTTGGTGTGGCAGTGGGGGTTCTGGACGTTGATTTTCAGTCATGACACGCTCCTATTCGTTGATTGTCGCGCGACACCGGCGCGCACATGTAGGTGAAGCAACCAACAGGCCTGCCGCGCGCGCGCTCCGCTCAGCGCACGATGGAGCCGTACGACGTTGCGCCATACTGATCATAATTTGCCGCGGTAATTGGGTTCCCCGTCGGAAGTGGGCCACTCAACGCCGCTGCGACTTTGCTGCACAATGAGCGTTCATTTGCATTCCATCCGATCGTCCTGGCCAACCGTCTGCCCCGATGAACTCGTGCTGGACAGTACACTCAACGACAGGCGCATCAGTACCTCAATTGGAAATAGCCGTTGCTAATTTTTCATGGTTAAAGTGGCGGCGCGAGCATTCTTAGTGCAAGCGCGACTCGTTCGCATACCTTGGCAGTTTGGGTGCGGACCCTCGTGCAGTCTAGCTGACCGAGCGTGCGTGTGGGATGACAATGCTGCCGCAACATGGGACGGCGGCGCGCAAAAGTCAACGCGCCCGACAGCGTAATATATGGCCCAATACAACGAAGACGGGGAACGCAATGTTGGATGAACGTTTCGCGGCGAACGCCCAAGCGCTGTGCCTATCGCTGTCTTGGCTTGTGCGCAGTGCGCTCGTGCTGGCGGCGGTGGCCGTGGCGGCGGCGCCCGGTGTCGCGCTGGCCGGCGACGCTGGCACGGTCCGGGTGTTGTACGCCGGGTCGCTGGTGCATGTGATGGAGCACTCCATCGGGCCGGCATTCGAAAAGGCGTCAGGGCTGACGTTCTCTGGCTATGGCGCCGGCTCAAACAAGTTGGCCAACGAGTTGAAGGGTAAGCTGCGGCGCGGTGACGTGTTCATCAGCGCCACGCCGAAGGTCAATGCGAGCCTGGGCGGTGCTGCGAACGGCAATCAGGTTAGCTGGTATGTGAATTTTGGCGAGTCGCCGCTGCTGCTCGGCTACAACGCAAACAGCCGCTTTGCAGCGGCGCTGAAGACTGAACGCTGGGACAAGGTGTTGCTGCAGCCGGGCATCCGGATTGGGCGCACGGATCCGAAGCTCGATCCGAAGGGGGCCTTTACGCTCGAGGCGGTGACTCGCGCCGCGTCGCTGTATCGGCAGCCTGACCTGGTGCAGCGCATGCTCGGAACACCGGACAATCCGAAACAGGTGTTGCCGGAAGAAACACTAATGGGCCGCCTGCAGTCAGGGCAGCTCGACGTGGGCTTTTTTTATTCGACCGAGACGGCGCAGTTGCACATCCCGACAGTGAAATTGCCGGCCGAACTCGCGGTCAAGGCCAGCTATACGATCACGATCCTGAACGACGCGCCAAACCAGGAAGGCGCGATGCGCTTCGTGACGTTTCTGCTCGGCGCGAAGGCGCGCGCATTACTGCGTGACGCCGGCATCGACGTGATTGTGCCGAGTGTTGGCGGCGAGCGCACACAGCTCCCCGCACGCGTGCAGGCCATGCTCGACGCGGCGCGATGATGCTGCAACGTGGCAGTGGCAGTGGCAGTGGCAGTGGCAGTGGCAGTGGCGCGGGGCGGCGGCGCGCCACACCCCTGAGGTGGCTTGCGGCCTTGCTGGCGCTTTATCTGTGCGCGCCGTTTATTGCCATGCTGCCGCAGCTCGCGCATGCCGACTGGCGCGCGATCGAGCCCGGGGCGCTTGTCAAGGCAACCACCGTGTCGGTTGGCAGCGCGACGCTGGCTACGCTGCTGATCGCGCTCACCGGGATCCCGCTCGGTTATCTGCTGTCGCGTTCACGCTCTAGATGGGCGAGCGTGCTCGGCTTTGTTGTGCAATTGCCCCTGGCGTTGCCGCCGCTGTCCAGCGGCGTGCTCCTGTTGTTCCTGATCGGTCCGTACAGTCCGCTCGGTACGTTAACTGGCGGCGGGTTAACTGATTCGTTCGTGGGCATCGTGCTCGCGCAAACTTTCGTGGCCGCGCCGTTTCTGATTGTGGCTGCCCGTTCGGCATTCGATTCCGTCGATCCGGTCCTTGACGACGTCGCGGCTACGCTGGGGCATGACGCGCGCACGCGCTTGCTGCGCGTCTGGCTGCCGATCGCCTGGCCGTCCATCCGCGCCGGCATGGTGCTCGCGTGGCTGCGTGCATTCGGCGAGTTCGGCGCTACGATGATGGTGGCCTACCATCCGTACTCGCTGCCGGTGTATACGTATGTGATGTTCGGCTCGGTGGGTCTACCCGCGATGCTGCCGTTACTCGCGCCGACGTTGGGCATCGCGCTGGCACTGTCGCTGGCGGTCACCGTCCGTCTGCGGCCATCGTGCCCGGTCGCCATGGCCGCCCCGGGCGACGAGCTTGACCCATTGCGCTCGCTCGCCCGGGAAGTCGTGCCAGTGCCACGTCATTCGTCAGGTGGCACGCTTGCGTTTCACTTTACATGCACGCTCGGCGATTTCGTGCTCGATGTTCAATGGAGCGCGCGCAGCCGGCGGTTGGCGATCATTGGCGCGTCTGGGTCCGGCAAGTCCCTCACGCTGCGCATGATCGCCGGTCTGCAGCACGGCGCGACGCAATCGGTAATCGTCGATGGTGAAGTGCTGACGGCTAGCGCGCCGCAGTCGCGGCACATGGCCTACGTGCCGCAGGACTACGGTCTTTTTCCGCATATGAGCGTTGCGCGACAGCTTACGTTCGCCGCCGATGCCGACCCGGACGCCGCGCGCTACTGGAGCCTGCATTTGGGGATCGCACCACTGGCGCAGCGTCTGCCAGCCCAGCTTTCGCTTGGCCAGCGGCAGCGCGTGGCACTGGCGCGCGCATTGGCGCGCAAGGCGCGCGTGATCTTGCTAGACGAGCCGTTCTCCGCGCTGGACACCCCGCGCCGGCGTACGTTGCGCGAGACGTTGCGCACGTTGCAGCGGGAGATCGATGCGATCACGGTGCTCGTCACGCATGATCCAGAGGATGCGGCGTTGCTGGCCGACGAGATTCTTGTGCTGGACCGTGGACGCGTGTTGCAGCAAGGGCCGACGCGCGCGCTATTCGAGCGGCCGGCCAGCCTGAAGGTGGCGCAGTTGCTAGGTATCGACAACGTCGGCGAGGGCACACTGGTAGCCGGCGGCAAGGTAGATATCGGCGGCGTGTTGCTCGATGTGCGCGACGACGGTCTGCCAGCTGGTACACGGCTGATGTGGCGCGTCGATGCGCGCGGCGTCTCGATGACAGAGCAGGGCCAGCACACCGCAGTGGTGGAACGGGTGTATGAATCGCACGGCGAGACGCGCGTGGCGGTGCGACTGGGCACCGCGCTGCTTCATTGCCGTGCGCCATCGGACGCCGACGCGCGCACAGCGTTCGGGCTGCATGTTTGCGAAGGCCGCTGTTGCCGTGTCGATATCGCGGCAGGCACGACTACGGTGTGGCCCGTGATGCCGTAGCAGCTCGTCCGCCCAGCACGTCGTCCATCAGCTCGCTCATCCGCTTCCAATGCGAGCCTTCCCAGTAGATTCTGCCGCATACGTCGCAGGTCACAAACCGGTCGCATCGCTCGCGCACGTTGGGCGGAACCCGCGCGAGCACGTCAGCTTTATCGACTCGGCGCAAGGGCGCATTGCAGTGCAGGCATAGGCACAATGGCCGTGCCTGTGCGTGCAGCGACAGCCGCGCGGCGACTTCACGCAGCTGTTCGAGTGGATCGAGTGCGTGCACATAGCACCCATGCTCGATGCTGCGCCGCTTGAGTAATTCTCGGTCGCGCGTGAGCACAATGCGTCGCTCCTGCGCGGCGATTTGCTCGACGTTGCGATCGTCGATGCGATTGTCGTACAACGTGTCAAAGCCCGCCATGCGCAGCAGGCGCGCGAGCCGGCCTAGGTGGGCGTCAGCGAGGAACCGCAACGGGTCGGGTAGCGCGCCGCGCAGCGGCACCGGGGCGCGCTCGCTGGGTGGATACACGACCACGCTGTCCCCGTCGGCGAGCGGTCGCTCGAAGCCGGCCGCCTCACCATTGATGACAATCCGTCCCACTTCGGTATGCGGCACGCCCAGCGCCTCGATCGTATGCTTGACCGACGCATTGCGCGCGTACGATGCGGCGAATGTCCGCTGACGCAGTCCTGCCGGCAGGAACGCGTTCAGTTCAGCGTGGAAACGGAAGGTTGCCGTGGTCATTACAGTCGCTCCGGCGGCGGCTCGCGGCGCGACGCGCTACAGCGCGCGCCGGATCTTGGTCACGCCGAATAAGTTTAGCGCCAGCCCCGCGATCCGGTCGATCAGCCGGTGCAGTCGCGCACGCAGCACATGGCGTACACCAGCTTAGATACAACAGGAGCAGGCCGGCCGCAACATGCAGTGGCTCGACTGTAACATCCGGTATGCCAAAAAAGAAAAAAGCCGTCCACGAGTGGCGAACGGCGGAATATCGTACGACGTGATCAGCGTCGCAAGGATGTTATCCGATGTATCAACCTCGCAGAATTGGTATTTTCCCTACAGATCATGGCGGCATGAATTTAAGTTAACCGCGTTATTTGAGTGCCACGGATACGCAAATTTCGTTTTTTTTAGGATACCACTTCGTGAATGGAATGGCGTGTGGTGCAATGATTCATGTAGATGGAAAAATCAGTCGCTCTAGTCGTTCTATTATCGATTTCACGCTGTTTATCGGTAATCGAAAAAAGCATCGATTTCCTCCAATAGCGCTTGCGGCGCCTCCTCCGGAATATAGTGGCCGCACGGCAGCGTTCGGCCGCTGACGTCGCGGGCGACGCGGCGCCATTGCGCCAGAGGATCGAAGCACTGCGCGAGCACGCCAAGCTCGCCCCACAGCACGCGCAACGGGCAGGCAAGCTTGCTGCCCCGCTCGACGTCAACGCGCTCGTGCAGCAGGTCGATGCCGGCCGACGCACGATAGTCCTCGCACATCGCGTGCACGGCGCCGGGTTGCGCCAGCGCTTGACGATAGGCGTGCAGCGCGTGCGGCGCGAATGCCTCCCGACCGGCATGCTGCGATTCCATGAGCCGCTCAATATAGACGTGCGGTGCCGCGCCGATCAGCGTTTCGGGCAGCGGTTCCGGTTGGATCAGGAAAAACCAGTGAAAGTACTGCGTCGCGAAATGGCGGTTGGTTTGCTCGTACATCGCCAGCGTCGGCGCGATGTCCAGCAGCATCAGCCGCTCCACCGCGCCAGGGTGATCCAGCGCCATTCGATGTGCGACGCGCGCGCCCTGATCATGGGCGCAGATGAAGAAGCGTTCATGGCCAAGCTCGTGCATCAACTGCATGAGGTCGGCCGCCATTGTCCGCTTGGCATAAAGCACGTGTTGCGGATCGTCGGCAGCCGGCTTTGACGACGCACCGTATCCGCGCAGATCGGCGGCAATCACGGTGAACCGCTCCGCCAGTTGCGGCGCGACGCGATGCCAGATCATGTGCGTTTGAGGATGACCGTGCAGCAACAGCAGCGGCGGCCCGTCGCCTCCCAGGGCGGCGAAAATCTCGATGTCGGAGCGCCCCATCGCCGTGTCGACAACATGCACACTTACGTGGCGAAATCCAGCGATCGATTCGGTCGCACGCGTCATGGTCCCCTCGGGGCGGTCAGTGAAGGGCGTATTGTAGAAGCACGCTATTTCCTTTGTCCGTCTGAATCACGCAATTTTTATCGAAGCCGAACACTTCTTCAGTTAAAAGAACGGACGTGCATTAAAGTAAATTTCTGTTAGCCGCTACGTATAATAGAGCGGTCGTTCGATCGCCCCGGCTCCAGGAGACGTTCAGCATGGCCTTGCCCCCGTTACTGCAGTGTTTGTCGCTGCCGGTTGTATCGTCGCCGATGTTTATCGTTAGCTATCCGGAATTGGTGCTCGCGCAGTGCAAGGCGGGCATCGTCGGATCTTTTCCTGCGCTCAATGCGCGGCCGCCGGAATTGCTCGACGAATGGCTCACGCAAATCCAGCAGGCGCTGGCGCAGCACCGTGCCGAGCATCCGGACGCGGTGATCGGCCCGATCGCGGTCAATCAAATCGTGCATCAGTCTAATGCCCGTCTGGAGCGCGATGTGCGCGTGTGCATCGACCATCGGGTGCCAATCTTCATCACCAGTCTGCGCGCGCCGGTCAAGGAGATGATCGACGCGGTCCATTCATACGGCGGCATTGTGCTGCACGACGTGGTCAATCTGCGTCATGCGCAAAAAGCGCTGGAGGCGGGCGTCGACGGCTTGGTCCTGGTCGCGGCCGGTGCCGGCGGGCACGCGGGTACGCTGTCGCCGTTCGCGCTGGTCGGTGAAGTGCGTAAGCTATTCGATGGGCCGCTGGTCCTGTCCGGGGCGATCGCCAATGGCGCGTCCATTCTCGCCGCCCAGGCAATGGGTGCGGATTTGGCGTACATTGGCACGCGTTTCATTGCCACGCGCGAAGCGCATGCAGCGCACGCGTACAAGCAGGCCATCGTACAGGCCAGCGCGGCGGATATCATCTACACGAATTTGTTCACCGGCGTGCATGGCAACTACATGCGGCAGAGCATCGTGGCGGCCGGCCTAGATCCAGACAACTTGCCGATGTCCGATAAAAGTCAGATGAACTTTGGCGATGGCAGCAGCAAGGTTAAGGCATGGAAGGACATCTGGGGCGCCGGCCAAGGGGTTGGCCTGATGGACGATATTCCAAGCGTGGCCGAACTTGTCGCGCGGCTCAAAGACGAATACCAAGCCGCCCGCGTGAGGCTTGCGTTGTAGCGCGGCTCGTCGTGTTCCCGCCGGCTTGCTGGCAGGTGGCGGCACCGCGTGTGGCCAGCATCGTCACGTGTTCGCGGGTCGGCCAGTACGCGTCGCCAGCAAAGCGCTCGGCGATGAAGTCGACGAACGAGCGAACCTTTGCCGACAAGTGGCGCCGGCTGGGGTAAACTGCGAAGATCGGCAGCTCGCGCGGCCCTACGTGCTCGAGCAGCAGCGGCACCAGCGTGCCGTTTTCCAGGTCATCGCGTACGCAATCGGTGCCCAGATAGGCGATGCCGGCGCCGGCTATGGCTGCGGCACGTAGTGCCTCGATGTCGTCGGCCACGATATTGCCGCGGGTGACCACGCCGCCGCCGTTTTCGGCGTTGCCCAGCGGCCACTCGCGCGCGTGCGCGCCATTGGCGGCCAGACGCAGGCAGTTGTGTGCGCGCAGGTCCTCCGGCACCTGTGGCACGCCTTGCCGGCACAGGTAGTCAGGCGACGCGCAGATGACAAAATACGTGCGGGCAATCTGGCGGGCGATTAATGATGAAGTCCGCAGTTTGGACGAGCGTGAGCCGCGGATAGCCAGGTCGTAGCCTTCCTCCACCAGGTCGACGACGCGGTCGCTCATTGTGATGTCCACCTGCACGCTGGGGTGCTGGCGCGTGTACTCGACAATGGCTGGCATCAGGTACCGATTGCCGAACGTCGATAGCGCATTGATCCGCAGCGTGCCCTTTGGCACCACACTCGCGTCACTGACGGCTTGCTCGGCCTCCTCCAGCTCAGTGAGCGCCTGCACGCACCGCTCGTAATAGCCTCGCCCGGCTTCGGTGAGGCTGATACGGCGTGTGGTGCGGTTCAGCAACCGTGCGCCTAGGTGTGCCTCGAGGTGCATTACGTGTTTGCTGGCCATCGCAGGTGACAGGTGCATGCGCTCAGCTGCTGCCGCGAAGCTGCCGGCTTCGACGACATGGCGAAACACCTTCATGCTGACCAGCGTATCCATGATTGCGTGCGCTTACGCCGTGGCCGGCGCTTTATTCGTTCGTGCCAGGGAATAATGTTCGCTTTTAGGGCGGCAGGCAAGTGTGCGTTGCGTGCCGCGTTGACTCACGATCAGAACCGCCTGCATAGGCTTACGCCGAACGTGCCGACGGTCGACTGGTCAGTGAACTTGTCGTACCTGTACGCCGCATACAAGTCGGTGCGCTTGGACAGCAGATAGTCATCGCCGAGTGCCCCCGCGCCTGACACTCGCACGACGCTCAAGGGCGATGGCGATCTTGCTGAACGCGGTGTCACGCCGACCAATATTATATTTTACCGCTGCGGCAATGGCGTCAGTGTGCGTAGGGCCAGGCGTCGTGAGGGGGCGGAACATACGGCGGTGCGCGGCGTGCCGGCGGCACATGGCGATGCTCCGTATTGTACCGGGTGATGTCCGCCCGAAGTGAGCCGGCGCGCACCGCGCTGCGATCCATATCGGGCCGGGATGCCACACATATATCGACCGAAACCGGCACGATCGGGCTCAGTGGGCGCAATTGTGGTGTCGGCGCACCGATCCGCACGGTCATGTCGCGCTGCGCGGCGCCGGGTGCGACGAATGGCTGGACTAGCCTGCCGAGCTTGATCTTGCCATCTTGCCCGCGCGCTGCCGTAACCCACTGCGCTGCCGAACCGAACGTCCCGGCCTGCATGGACAGCGCACCGGCCAGCGCGCGTGGACCTTGCGGATCAACATGCGCGCTGCCGGCGTTGGCGGCGCCCACAGCCGGCAGGGCCCCGGAAGCGGTGTTGTGGAGACGGGCCGAGGTCCCGACGTTACCGTCCGCCGGACGCGCATCCTGCGGCGCGAAGCCGGGTAACCGCAGCGCCAAAATGAATGGCTGCATCTCCTCACGGCCCGGCGTGAGTGTCCCGGCAACTAGCCCGAGCGCGATCACCGCCCCGATTGCGACGGCAGACATGCTCAGTAACGAAAACGTACGGCCGCCACGCAGCAGCATGAAAGTCGATGATTGCAACGATTATCGAGCTAATCTATTCACGTGGCCTGTGCGTGTCGAGCCGAAAAATGTTAGGTGAGTTTCCGTGTTGTAACGGCATGTAACAGACGGGACAAGCGCCAAATCTATGAAGAATTTGCATAAAAAGGAGAGAAAAATGAATTTGTCTATTAGATAATTGGGCGCCGACAATAGGTACTTTTTCCACGTGGGCGCGCCCCTGGCCCGAGAGGGCCGCAGGCGATGCCCGACACGATGACGCCGCATGGCGCCGAGATGACCATGGCCCGATCCAAACTGCTACCCGACAACTTCACCCTCGCGTTGGTCACGACGGTGGCGATCGCGACTTTCTTGCCGTGTCGCGGCGGCGCGGCGCTGGCGTTCAACTGGCTCACGAATTGTGCCGTTGGTTTGCTGTTCTTCCTGCACGGCGCGAAGCTGTCGCGCGAGGCGGTCGTCGCTGGCGCGACCCATTGGCGGCTGCACCTGGTCGTGATGCTGTGCACGTTCGCCCTATTTCCGCTGCTTGGGCTGGCGCTCAGACCGCTGATCGCGCCGCTGTTGACGCCGGAACTGTATGCCGGCATGTTGTTCCTGTGTGCGTTGCCTTCGACAGTGCAGTCCTCGATCGCCTTCACGTCGATCGCCAAGGGCAACGTGCCGGCCGCGGTGTGCAGCGCGTCCGCTTCCAGCCTGCTCGGTATCTTCGCCACGCCGTTGATTGCCGGGATGATCCTGTCCAAGCAAGCCGCGGGCGGCGAGTCGTGGCACACCGTGTTCAATATCGTGCTGCAACTGCTGGTGCCGTTCGTTACAGGCCAACTGCTGCGGCCATGGATTGGCCGCTGGATTGCCCGTCATGCCGTGGTGCTGAAGCTGGTCGACCAGGGCTCGATCCTGCTCGTTGTCTATACCGCGTTCAGCGAGGCGGTCAATCAGGGGTTGTGGCACCAGATTCCGCTATCGGCGCTGTTCGCACTGCTGTTCTCATGCATGCTGTTGCTCGCGCTTGCGTTGCTGATCACCGGCTTTGCCGCCCGACGGCTTGGTTTTGATGAGGGAGACCGGATTACCATTATTTTCTGCGGTTCGAAAAAAAGCCTCGCAGCCGGTATTCCGATGGCCAAGGTAATTTTCGCTGGTCACGCGCTGGGCGCGATCGTGTTACCGCTGATGCTATTCCATCAGATCCAACTGATGACCTGCGCGGTGCTAGCGCAACGTTGGAGTGCGCGAGCGCCCCGCCGGCGCGACCTAATCGTTGGTGCGTCGTCGCGGCGCGGCTAAGCGCTGGCGTCGTTTGATGTGCCCGAGAGCAGCGGCGTGGCGTCCGGCGGCACGCCGAGCAATTGCAGCGACTCGCCGGTCACCGCGGCGAACACCGGTCCGGCGACCGAGCCGCCATAGAATGAACGGCCTGCCGGTTCATCGATCATCACCGCGACGATGACACGCGGATCGCTCATCGGCGCCATGCCGACAAATAGTGCGCGATACTTGTCCTTTGCATAGCTGGTGCCGGCGAGCTTGCGCACGGTGCCCGTTTTGCCGCCGGCGCGGTAGCTATCGATCATCGCGGCGCGCGCGGTGCCGCCGGGGCCGACCGCCATCTCCAGCATCGCGCGGATCGATGCCGCCGTGTCCGGTGTCGTCACGGCGCGATGGCCGCCGGTGGCCGTGTCCGGTTCGTCCCTGATCACCAGCTTGGCCGGCTTTATCACGCCGTCGCCGGCAAACGCGGTGTAGGCTTGGGCAACCTGCATCAGCGACATCGACAGTCCATACCCGTACGCATGCGTGGCTTGGTCGATCGGAACCCAGTGTTTGTACGGACGCAGCTTGCCCGGAGCGGCGCCGGGAAACGTGATGGCAGGCGGGTGGCCAAAGCCGTATTCTTGGTATTTGGACCAGATCGTCTCGGCCGGCAGCGACAGCGCCAGTTTTGCCATGGCGACGTTACTGGACTTTTGGATCGCCTGCGCGACGGTGATCATGCCGTAGTTCGACGTGTCGTGGATGACGTTGCGCCCGATCCGATAGGTGCCGGGGGACGTATCGATCAGCGTATCGGGGCGTACCTTGCCCGCATCCAGTGCCAGCGCAACGATCATCGGCTTGATCGTCGAGCCCGGCTCGAACGTGTCGGTCAGGGCGCGGTTGCGGACCTGGCCCGACACCCGGGCCGCCCGATCGTTTGGATCGAAGGTCGGCCAGTTTGCCATCGCCAGGATCTCGCCGCCGCGCGCATCGAGCACCACGACGCTGCCCGCCTTGGCTTGGTGTTGCTTGATCGCGGCTTCGAGCTGCGCATAGGCCAGCTGTTGGATACGGCGGTCGATCGTCAGCCGGATCGTGTCGCCATGCCGGGCCGGCGTGACGGGGCGCGCATCGTACAGGAACCGCCCGAGCCGGTCGCGGACCACCTCGCGTTGGCCAGCATTGCCTTTGAGCGCGTCGTTCAACGCTAGTTCGACGCCTTCCAAGCCGTTGTTCTCCAGGTCGGTGAAGCCCACGATTTGCGCGACCGATTCGCCTTCCGGATAGACGCGCTTCTCGCTGGCCACGCGCGTGATGCCCGCGCCGCCGAGCGTCTCGATGCGGGTTGCGGTTTCCTCGTCGATCTGGCGCTTGAGCAGCACGAAGCCACGATGCGGCGCGAGCCGGCGCTCGAGTTCGGCCACCGGCATGTCCAGCAGCTTGGCTAGTGGTGCCACTGTGTGCGGCTTGACCAGCCCGGGTGTGGCCCAGATCTCGTAGGTCGCTACGCTAACGGCAAGCAATGCGCCATGTCGGTCGACGATGCGCCCGCGCGTCGCATCCAGCGGCAACGTGAGCTGATAGCGCTTTTGGCCTTGGGCAGTATAGAAATCCCGGTCGATGACTTGTACCCACAACGCGCGCGCGGCCAACGCAGCGAAGCCAACGATCATCAACGCCAGGACCAGCCTGGAGCGCCAGCGTGGCATACGGACCGCGAGCAGGGGGCTTTTTAACGGTGCATAAGGATCACGCAACAACCTTTTATTCCAAAGCGACATGGCGGGTACGGCGTTCCGAAGCGGCGGTTGACGTGTATTTTGCTTTCAATCTCCTTTCGATGGCAAGCGTGCGTCGTCCAGAATTTACGTGTCGTCCGATATCTCTAAGCGACGATCGGATATGTGCATACTGACCAAGAATTCGTACATGCTTGATATCCGTACACGCCTGATGACTGCCCTCCACGAGCGCGAACGGTCTACAGTGCACCGAGATGGACCATGGCCGATAGCATCTACACGAAGGGCATTGATACGGCGAGCATCGCTCGCGCCTCGCATTCTCGGCGAACGGCAACCCTGATGTACGATGACGATGGCCGTCGGATTGACTCGCGTCTGTCATGGGGCTTAGCTGGCGTGCGCGAGGCGCCCGCACGTCGGTGCTGGCGGCACTATTGCCTCTTTGGCCTGTTGGGCGCAGAGCAGGCGAATTCGCTCGTAACTTGGTGTTTCGTGGCAAATTTACCGCACAAGCGCTGTGTGTGCACCGATCTTCGTAAAAATCTTCCCGCGTTTCTGCGGAAGAATAGTGTATTGCCAAGCGCCTCGCGTCCCCCTTGGGTGGCGCATCTCCCGGTATCCGCCGCGAGGCCTCTCCGGTACCCCAAAATACACAGGAGACAAATATGGGCGTCGACCGCCTCCCGTTCGGATCGCAGGATCCGCTACTGTTTGCCTACCAGCTGTCAGATAATCTGCGCGCCACCCGTGGCCGCATCTTTCTCACCGGGACGCAGGCGCTGGTGCGGCTCGCGTTGATGCAAAGCGCGCTAGACAAGGCGCGGGGGCTCAATACGGCAGGGTTCATCAGCGGCTATCGCGGCTCGCCGTTGGGCATGGTGGATCAGCAATTGTGGAAGGCTAAGCCCCATCTCGATGCGGGTGGCATCCGCTTCCTGCCGGCCGTCAACGAGGAACTCGGTGGCACCGCGGTACTCGGCACGCAGCGCGTGGAGGCCGACCCGCAGCGCACCGTCGACGGTGTGTTCGCGATATGGTATGGTAAGGGCCCGGGTGTGGATCGCGCCGGCGACGCGCTCAAGCACGGCAATGCGTATGGCTCGTCGCCGCACGGCGGCGTGCTGGTGGTGGCCGGCGACGATCATGGCTGCGTGTCCTCGTCAATGCCGCACCAGAGCGACTTTACTATGATCGCGTGGCAGATGCCGATCGTCAATCCGGCGAATGTCGCCGACATGCTCGAGTTCGGCTTGTACGGCTGGGCGCTGTCGCGGTTTTCGGGAAACTGGGTCGGCTTCAAGGCGATTTCTGAGACGGTCGAATCGGGCTCGACCGTGGACCTGGACGCGTTGCGAACCGAATGGTCCGCGCCGGCCGACTGTGTCAGCCCGCCGCACGGGCTACACAACCGCTGGCCCGATTTGCCGAGTCTGGCCATCGAGGCGCGCATGGCGGCTAAGCTTGACGCGGTCAGACATTTTGCGCGTGTCAACAGCATCGACAAGTGGGTGGCGCGCAGTACGCATGCGAACGTGGGCATCGTCACGTGCGGCAAGGCACACTTGGACCTGATGGAAGCTTTGCGGCGGCTCGGGCTCACGGTGCAGGATCTGGACGCCGCTGGTGTTCGCATTTACAAAGTCGGCCTGTCGTTCCCGCTCGAGATGACCCGCATTGACGCCTTCGTCAACGGGCTGTCAGAAGTACTCGTGATCGAGGAGAAAGGACCGGTCGTCGAGCAGCAGATCAAGGATAACTTGTTCAACCGCCGCGCCGATGCGCGGCCCGTGGTAATCGGTAAGCACGATGTGCAGGGGCGGCCATTGCTGTCGGCGCTCGGCGAGCTGCGTCCGTCGCGTGTGCTACCGGTATTCGCCGATTGGTTGGCACGCCACAAGCCGGCGTTGGACCGCCGCGAGCGGGTGGTCGAACTGGTCGCACCGCAGATCCTGTCGAACGCGGCCGATGTGGTGCGCCGGGTGCCGTATTTTTGTTCCGGCTGTCCACATAATACGTCGACCCGCGTGCCGGAGGGGTCGATCGCGCAGGCGGGCATTGGCTGCCACTTCATGGCCTCGTGGATGGAGCGGGATACGACCGGGCTGACCCAGATGGGCGGCGAGGGGGTGGATTGGGCCTCGCACTCGATGTTCACGAAGACGCCGCACGTATTCCAGAATCTGGGCGATGGCACGTATTTCCATTCCGGCTTGCTGGCGATTCGCCAGGCGGTGGCGGCGCGTACGAATATCACGTACAAAATCCTGTACAACGATGCAGTCGCGATGACCGGCGGGCAACCCGTGGACGGCAGTATCTCCGTGCCGCAGATCGCGCGGCAGGTCGAGGCCGAGGGCATTGCAGCGCTCGTCGTGGTCAGCGATGAGCCGCAGAAATACCAGGGGCACGAGGGGCTGTTTCCGCGCGGCACCACGTTTCAACCCCGCGCGCAACTCGATGAGGTGCAGCGTCGCCTGCGCGACACGCCCGGTGTTACCGTATTGATCTACGACCAGACCTGTGCCGCCGAGAAGCGGCGTCGCCGTAAGAAGGGCGAGCTCCCTGATCCGGATCGGCGCCTGTTCATCAACGAGGCGGTATGCGAGGGATGTGGCGATTGCGGCGTGCAGTCCAATTGCCTGTCCGTCGAGCCGCTGGAGACACCGTTGGGACGCAAGCGCCGTATCGAGCAATCATCGTGCAACAAGGACTACTCGTGTGTAAACGGCTTCTGCCCGAGCTTTGTGACCGTGCGGGGCGCGAAGCTGAAGCAGCCGGCCGGCACTGCATTTGACGTCAATGCATTATCCGCGGTGGCGGCGCGGCTGCCACGGCCGGCAACTCCATTGGGCGATGCACCGTACGATATTCTGGTGGCCGGCGTGGGCGGCACGGGTGTAGTCACCGCGGGTGCGCTGATCTCGATGGCTGCCCACCTGGATCGCAAGAGTGCATCAGTGCTCGATTTTATGGGATTCGCGCAAAAAGGTGGCGCGGTGCTGTCGTTCGTGCGGTTTGCCGCGACCGACGCGCTGCTGAACCAGGCGCGTATCGATACACAGCAGGCCGACTTGCTGCTGGCCTGCGACATGGTCGTGGGCGCGGGCGCCGACGCACTGCAAACGGTCCGGCATGGCCGTACCCGCATCATCGTCAATACCCATCCCATTCCGACCGCTTCGTTTGTCGGCAATCCTGATGCAGACCTTCACGCGCCAGCGTTGCTCGATAAGATGCGCTACGCAGCAGGTGACGAGCGACTCGAGACCTGCGATGCGCAGGCGCTCGCGCAACGGTTTCTCGGCGACAGGATCGGTTCCAACATTCTGATGCTCGGCTATGCGTGGCAGCGTGGCCTCGTGCCGGTATCACTCGATGCGATGCTGCGCGCGATCGAGTTGAACAACGTCGCGGTCAGCGCGAACAAGGTGGCATTCTCGCTCGGTCGGGTCGCCGCCGCGGATGCGGCGGCGCTCGACGGGCTGCTTCATACGCCGCGTGCCGAGGCCCCGACGCTGCCGTTCTCGGTGACGCCCGATGTCGCCACCGACGTGGACGCAGTGATTGCCGATCGCCAGGCTCGGCTGCTCGCCTATGGCGGGGCGCGGTACGTTGCGCGCTTTTGCGCGTTGCTCGACAAGGTACGTGAGGCGGAGCGGCGCCTGGCGCCCGGTGGCGCGGCAGCCGGGCACCGCAGTGAACCGTTGACGCGTGCAGTGGCGACGACCTTCTTCAAGCTGCTGGCTGTCAAAGACGAATACGAGGTCGCGCGCCTTTATAGCGACGGTACATTCCGGCAGGCGCTGCAGGCGCAATTTGACGGTGTGGCGGGACGCGATTTCCGTATCGAGTTCAACATGGCGCCCCCGGCACTCACGCACGCAGCTCTCGGGCAGCGGCCGAAGAAGGTGCGGCTGGGCCAATGGATGTGGCCTGCACTCGGTGTACTGGCCCGGCTCAAGGGATTGCGTGGCACGCCGCTGGATCCGTTCGGCAGAACGCTGGAAAGGCGCATGGAGCGGCAACTCGCGTTGGACTATGAGTCCAGCATCGATGCGCTGCTTGGCGTGCTTTCACCCGATACGTTGTCCGACGCGGTGCGGCTGGCTGAAGTCATGCAGCAAGTGCGTGGCTATGGACCGGTCAAGCTCGCCAGCGTGGTCGCAGCCAAGGCCCGCGAGCGCGCGCTCGCGCGGCGGCTTGGCATCGAGCCGGCGACCGGCGACGCGGTGCGGACCGCGCTCGAGCAGGCGCCCGCGACCGGCGCGTTGCGCGGTATACCGGTGGTGGCGCGCTGATTTGTCAGCCGCGAGCGCGGTGGCTGGCCTAGTGGCGCGTCGGCCTGCTGGTCGGTTGGCCGGCGATGCCGCCCGTTGCGTCAGATCATGGCGACTGCGATGGTGCCGCTTGGCCGTTCGTCGGCCGGATCCGGCCGCCAATCTACGTCGGTGCACAGCATGCACGGTCGCTCGCCGACCCACGTAGCGATCGGCAGCGGCCGTCTCATCGAGCAGGTAGCATCGCGACGCGTGCTCCAGCGACAGGAAGTTCCAGCATACCGCGGACAATGGCTCGCCGGCCGCAAACCGCTGTGCCGCACGCTTCATCGGATGAGAAAGCCAGCTCTGTACTCGTTCTGTGATGCTTGCTGGCCGCGATGGACACCGCAACGGCGCGCCGCGCCCGGTTTCGCGCGTACCAGTATGGTGCGCGTACTTCATCGGGGGAATCCGTCACGCGGAACTGTGTATCTTCGTTTCACCTCATTGTGCACATGCAAATCGTTTTTAATATTCTCATTCTGCTGTTGGCCGTCGCGGCGTCGGGGCTGATCGACCGGCTGGTACACGTCCCGCTGCCGATGCCGCTGATTCAGATCCTCGTCGGCGCCGCGCTTGCCTTCGCGCCGCTGGACCTGGCGACGCAGCTGCGGCTGGACCCGGAGATCTTTATGCTGCTGGTCATTCCGCCGCTGCTTTTTGCCGACGGATGGCGGATCCCGAAGCGCGAATTCTTCATGCAACGCCGCGCGATCCTCATGTTGGCGCTGTTTCTGGTGCTTTTCACCGTCGCCGGTCTGGGCTACTTCATCCATTGGATGATCCCGCAGATGCCGCTGCCGGTCGCCTTTGCGCTGGCTGCTGTACTGTCGCCGACCGATGCAGTCGCGCTCAGCGGCATCGCCGGCCCTGGGCGCATTCCACCCCACCTGATGCACATTCTCGAAGGCGAGGCGTTGATGAACGACGCGTCAGGGTTGGTCGCGTTTAAGTTCGCGGTCGCCGCGGCGGTCACGGGCGTGTTTTCGCTGCGTGACGCCACGATCGGTTTTGTGCTGATCGCCGCCGGCGGGCTGCTGGTCGGCGCGGCCATCGCATGGGCGGTCAGCTTCGTGTCCAGCCGCCTGTCGCAGCTGCCCGGCGACGGTGACCCGGCGGCCGGCGCACTGGTCACGTTGCTGATACCGTTTGCTGCGTACCTGTTCGCCGAACATCTGGGATTGTCCGGCATCCTGTCTGCGGTGTCGGCTGGGATGGCAATGAACTATGCGCCGATCGCGCACGTGGGTCCGCTGGATATACGGGTGCGTACGCAGAGTGCATGGTCGCTGATCGAATTCGTTTTCAACGGCGTCGCGTTCACGCTGCTCGGCATGCAGTTCCCGCACCTGATCGCGCCGGTGCTGATCGACGCGCATCATAGTGGCGCGACAGACTTCTGGACGTTGCTCAGCCAGCTCGCTGCAGTGATTATCGTGCTGTATGCGTTGCGCTTCGTCTGGGTCTGGTTGCTGCGCTGGTTCGCCAGCCGCCGCGCGTCTCGGCAAGGTGTCAAGGGCGCGGTGCCGGGCTTGCGGATCGTCGTGCTGACGACCGTGGCCGGCGTGCGTGGTGCGATCACGCTGGCCGGCGTGCTGTCACTGCCGATCGCGCTGCCGGATGGCACGCCGCTGCCCGCTCGGGAGCTAGCGGTGTTCATTGCGTCGAGCGTGATATTAGCGTCGCTCGCCATTGGCCTAATCGGACTGCCACTGCTCACGAGCGGTGTGCGGCGCGGCGTTGATCCGCACGCGCAAGAAGAGCGCGACGCGCGCGTGGCGGCCGCCGACGCAGCGATCCGCGCAATCGATGGCGAGCTGACGTCACTGAGCGCCGGCGAGGACACCGCACGCGCAGCGGCTGCTGGCGACGTGGCGGCGCGCCTGTGCGACGCATACCGGCATCGCAAGGCCAGGTTGGGCGAGGAGCAAGCGCAACGGCAGCAGGCGCGACTCACCGAGAGCGTCGAGGTGCAGATGCGTTTTGCCGCGATGCGCGCGGAGCGCATGGCGCTGGTGCGGTTGCGCGGGGCCAATCGGATCAACGACGTGACGCTGAATAAGCTGATTCGCGAGATCGACCTGTCCGAGACGGCGCTATCCACGCGCGCCGGTAAGCGACGGTTATGATGGCGGGCGCGTACAACGATGAGCGAACAACGACAACCAAGCAACGACAACCAAGCAACGACAGCCAACAACGACAGCCAACAACGACAATCGAAGGATAGCCTTTATGTTTGATTCCTACTTTCCATGCTGGCGTAGGGTCAGCGGCGTAACCGGGCGCTCCAGCGCGCCGCCCGGCGTCATTGCACCCGACGAGCGGCTGCCGGCCGCACAGACGCTGGCGATGGGCGTGCAGCATGTGGTCGCGATGTTCGGCTCGACCATACTCGCGCCGTTGTTGATGGGATTCGATCCGAACCTGTGCGTCCTGATGTCGGGTATCGGCACGCTGCTGTTTTTTGTGTTGGTCGGCGGCCGCGTGCCGAGTTACCTCGGATCGAGTTTTGCGTTCATTGGACTGGTGATCGCCGCCACGGGCTACACTGGGCAGGGTCCGAATCTGAACGTGCCGGTCGCGTTGGGCGGCATCGTCGCGTGCGGCGTTGTCTATACGGCGATCGGGTTGTGGGTGACCGTGGTCGGCACGAGCTGGATCGAGAAGCTGATGCCGCCGGTGGTCACCGGCGCGGTGGTGGCCGTGATCGGCCTGAACCTTGCGCCGATCGCAGTTAAGGGCGTCACGGCGACGACATTCGATGCGGCGATGGCGTTGCTGACCGTGGTCACCGTCGGCATAATCGCCGTGTTCACGCGCGGCATCGTGCAACGGCTGTTGATTCTCGTCGGACTGGCGCTTGCCTATGCGATGTATGCGCTCGTCACCAACGGGCTTGGGCTGGGCGAGCCGATCGACTTTTCGGTCGTTGCTCGCGCCGCCTGGTTCGGGATGCCGCGATTCGCGACGCCGGTATTCCAAATGCCGGCGATGTCGCTGCTGGCGCCGGTCGCGGTGATCCTGGTCGCGGAGAACCTTGGTCACATCAAGGCAGTCGGCGCAATGACCGGCCAGAGCCTGGACCAATATATTGGCCGTGCGTTCGTCGGCGACGGTTTGGCCACCATCGTGTCGGGCCTCGCTGGCGGTACTGGCGTGACGACATACGCGGAGAATATCGGCGTGATGGCCGCCACAAAGATCTACTCGACGCTCGTATTTGTGGTGGCCGCGCTGATCGCGGTCGTGCTCGGTTTCTCGCCGAAGTTCGGTGCGCTCATCGCGACGATCCCAGGCCCCGTCCTCGGCGGCGTATCGATCGTCGTATTCGGGCTGATCGCGGTGACCGGCGCGCGCATTTGGGTCGAGAACCGCGTCGATTTCACCGAAAACCGTAATCTGATCGTGGCCGCAGTCACGCTGGTGCTGGGCGCGGGCGACTTTACGGTGCACCTGGGCAACTTCGCGCTCGGCGGCATTGGCACCGCAACGTTCGGCGCTATCTTGCTGTACGCGCTGTTGCGCCGGCACGGGCGCTAGCACGCCTGCCCTCGTTAGTACCCGCGCTTGCGTTGTACGAGGCCAGCGACCGGCTCGTCGCGCTCGAGCACCGCACCGCGACCGGCGGCCATTCAGACCGTCTTCGAGTACTGCACCGCGACGCTGGAGGTATCCACATAGCGGTCGAACGTCATGCAGATATTGCGAATCAGCAGCCGGCCGCGCATCGGTACGACGATGCCCTCATTGTCTACCGACACCAGCCCGTCGGCTTGCAGTGCACGCAGGCGCTCCAGCTCCTGCTCGAAATACGACGAGAAGCGTATGCCGTACGTCGCCTCGACCTGCGCGAAGCGCAAGGAGAATGCACACATCAATTGCCCTATCACGTCTCGTCGCAGCTGGTCATCGGCGTTCAGCCGCCAGCCACGAGAAAGCGGCAGCTCGCCGCGGCGCACCCGAGCCTCGTAGCGCTCGACGTCCTTTTCGTTTTGCGCGTAGACATCGTCGATGC
This sequence comes from Burkholderia sp. b14, assembly GCF_900156195.1. Classification (NCBI taxonomy): domain Bacteria; kingdom Pseudomonadati; phylum Pseudomonadota; class Betaproteobacteria; order Burkholderiales; family Burkholderiaceae; genus Burkholderia; species Burkholderia sp. b14. The sequence goes on along the minus strand of NZ_FTPJ01000003.1, from coordinate 1,532,354 downwards.
GGCCAATCGAGGACGCACCGATGCCCAATACGTCGCAGTCAGCGTGGGTGCTGTAGCCTTGAAAGTTGCGGTGCAGCGTGCCGTTGCGTTGCGCGATCGCCAGCTCGTCGTCCGGCCGGGCAAAATGATCCATCCCGATATAGACGTAGCCGGCGTCGCTGAGCCGTTCGATGACTAACTGCAGGATCGCCAGCCGCTGCGCGGGCGATGGCAGCGCGTTCGAATCGATCTGGCGCTGCATCTTGAACAGATGCGGCAGGTGGGAGTAAGCGAACACTGACAGCCGGTCCGGTGCAAGTTCGATGATGGTGTCGAGCGTGCGCGCATAGCTCGATACCGTCTGGTGCGGCAACCCATAGATCAAATCGACGCTGATCGACTTGTAGCCACTCTCGCGTGCCTGGCGGATCGCGCCGGCTGTCATCTCGTGTGGCTGGAGCCGGTTGACCGCTTGCTGCACGAGCGGATCGAAATCTTGTACGCCCAGGCTCAGACGGTTGAAGCCCATCTCGCGCAGCACTGCGATTGTCGAATCGTCAATCGCGCGAGGATCGATCTCGATTGAATACTCGACGTCGTTCCAATCCGGCGTGAGTGTGAAATGCTCGCCGATCCAGTTCATCAACTGCATGATTTGAAGCCGGCACAGGAACGTTGGCGTGCCGCCCCCCCAATGCAGTTGGCGTATCCGCCGGCCTTGTCCGAACAGCGTCGATTGCAGCGCAAGCTCCCGGCTCAGCGTTTCGACGTAGCGGTCGGCGCGGCTGCGGTTTTTCGTGACGACTTTGTTGCAGCCACAGTAAAAGCAAACGGTGTCGCAAAATGGAAGATGCACATACAGGGATAAGTCCCCGCCACGCGCATTGGACCGTTGGATGGCGCCTTGGTATGTCTCGACGTTCAGCGATGAATTGAACAACGCCGCGCTCGGATAGGACGTGTAGCGGGGGCCGTCGAGCGCGTAGCGACTGATCAACTCAGCATCGAACAGGTCGCGGGTGGTCGTCATGCGGGTGATGTCCTTGTGCGGTGCGCGGTGGCTTGCTCGGCTCTGGAGCCGAGCAGCGGCAACAAACTTTAGTCCACATACGAGTATGCCAGTGCCAGCGGTTCGGCCCATTGACAGAAATCAAAGCAGGTCTATCTTGGCATGGCGAGCGCCTATTCTGTGCCGACGGCATGCGCTACCGGAACGAAATTTTCTTTCCAGAGCAGGCGCAACAAGCGCCATGGTCTTCGGCTGCCCTACTTTTGGGCGCTGGTTACAATGCGATTTTTAGACCGGGGAAAGGGGATGGCGATTCACCGTGCAAAATGGCTCGTGTTGGCGGTGTGCCTGATATTAGCGCTAGCAGCGACGGAGGGCGCGCGTGCCAACGAGTCGCTGCTGAATGTGTCATATGACGTTACGCGCGAACTCTATGAGGATATCAACGCCAGCTTCGTCGCCAGCTATACGAAGAGCACAGGCGAATCCATATCAATCAGGCAGTCGCACGGTGCATCAACTTCCCAGGCGTTGTCCGTGCTATACGGGCGGCAGGCCGATATCGTAACGATGAACCATCCAACGGATATCGATCTGCTCGTTCAGCGTGGGAAACTTTTGCCTGAAAACTGGCGTACGCGGCTGCCGAATTCGAGCAGCCCTTATTCGACTACGGTGGTGTTCGTTGTGCGTAAGGGTAATCCGAAAAAGATTAGGGACTGGGATGACCTCGCGCGGCCGGGTATTCAGGTCATTATGGTCCACCCCAAAACATCGGGTAACGGCCGTTATACCTATTTGGCTGCATGGGGCTACAAACTGCAGCGGGGAGGGGATGACGCTCAGGCGAAGAAATTTGTGAAAGCGATTATGGCTGATACGCCGACGTTTGATACCGGGGGGCGAGGCGCAACGATGACGTTCACGCAGCATGGTATCGGCGACGTACTCGTGACGTTCGAGAATGAAGTGGCTTCTATCATAGGTGGCGAAGGGGGAGAGAACTATGAAGCGATATATCCGTCGATAAGCTTGCTTGTTGAGCCGCCGGTTGCCCTGGTGGACAAGGTCGTCGACGAGCGCAACACGCGTGAGCAAGCCCAGGCGTATCTCAATTACCTATGGTCGCCTAAGGCGCAGCAAATCATCGCAAATCACCATTTTCGACCACGCGACGCGACGATATTGGCGATGCATTCAGCGAAGTTTCCAGCAATTAAGACGTTTACTGTCGAACAGGTATTTGGTGGTTGGGCTAAAGCGGAGCAAACGCATTTTATCGACGGCGGAACGCTTGACGAAATAGTTCCGCAAAAGCGTCGATAGCGGCCTGAGATACACGGCGTGCATGAAGTGCCGCGCGCCGTTCAAGCGGGGGGCGGCTGCCTCCTGCGGCTATAGCCAGTACGAGCGTTACGCGATGTGCAGTCCCAGCCGGGCGAACAGCGCGCAGTCCTTGGCCAGCTGCGGGTGCCCCGGTTCCAGCAAGGGGTCTGCGTAGAGTACGGCGTTGGCGCCGGCAAAAAAGCATAGCGCCTGCAGCGCATCGTCCATGTGCTCGCGTCCGGCCGACAGGCGGATCACTGCCGTGGGCATTGTGATGCGCGCGACGGCAATCGTGCGGACGAACTCGAACGGGTCGAGCGCCGTGGCATCGGCTTGCGGCGTGCTCTTCACGCGCATCAGAGCGTTGATTGGCACCGATTCTGGGTAGGGCGTCATGTTCGCCAGTTGTGCAATCAACCCGGCCCGGTCGCGGCGCGACTCGCCCAGCCCGACGATGCCGCCGCAACACACCGCGATGCCCGCATTGCGCACTCGCTCGAGCGTGTCCAGGCGGTCCTGATAAGTGCGGGTCGAAATGATTTGCCCATAGAACTCGGGCGAGGTGTCGAGATTGTGGTTGTAGTAGTCCAGTCCCGCATCGCGCAGTGCCTTGGCCTGCTCGTCGTTGAGCATGCCCAGCGTGGCGCAGGTCTGGAGCCCGAGCGCCTTAACGCCGCGGATCATCTCCAGGATCTTGTCCCAATGCCGCGCCTTGGGATTGCGCCATGCGGCGCTTAGGCAGAACCGGCTCGCGCCGCTTTCCTTGGCCGCGCGGGCTGCACTGAGCACGTCGTGCAGCGACATGAGCGGCGCCGCCTTCAGTCCCATGCCAAGGTGAGCGGATGAAGGGCAGCGGGCGCAGTCTTCCTCGCACCCGGCGTTTCTGATCGACAGCAGCGCTGACAGCTCGATGGCGTTTGGAGCGCAGTGGTCGCGATGTGTTTGCTGCGCACGCAACAGCAGATCGCCCAGAGGCAATTCGTACAAGGCAGCGATGTCGCAGGTGCTCCAGCGCATGGTGTGCTGGTTACGCGTGACATCGGTGGTACTGCTGCGTTCGGCCCTCGCTGTACTGATGTCGGCCAGCGCGCATGTATCTGAACCGCCCCGAGCAATGGACGCTGGCAGGCCAGTGTGGGCCGTGCTTTGGGTCATAGTCATCGGTCTATCCCCGTTTCTGTCGAATCCGCTTGAATGTGCGCGGATTGATGCACATCGGCCAGTTTCCCACGGGGGTACGTCCTAGGCAGCGCCGATTGTCGGATTCCGTAAGCAGATTTACCAACGGGGTATGGTTTGCCGCCAAGGCCCGGACTAGCGCGCGTCAGTGCCCAAGTCGCTCGAGCAGTGCGTCGATATCGATGTACGTTGCCGTTTCCTCAGTGCACTTGCCGTCGCGATCGTAGAGCCATGCCCCGGCGCCGCGCGCAACGGCGATCAATGGCAACTGCTCATGGTGCTTCATCTGCGTGCACGGATGCCACACTGCGCGCAGACTACGGGAAATCAGATCAGACGAATTGTTCTTCAAAGTCTACAGTCATACGAATTACCCGGCGCCAGTCAACGGCCCGCCCAGACGACGGCGTTGTCCACTGCGTACAGCTGGCACGGATCGCGGCTGTGTTTCTGGCAATTGTCCAGCGCGACCGATACGGGATCGTCGCCCCCTTCGGCCCATGACCACGCACCACTGTCGGACAGCGCAAACGCGCGGCTCGGGTATTGTTTCAGGAATGTCTCATAGCCTTTGCGGCCGCTGTCATTTATGTAGGAGACTGCATCAATCGCGTCGATCGACGCATAGCCGGTCGGCTGCACAGCAGGCGTATCTTCGACGCGATAGCGCACGGCGGTGGGCATGCCAATCTGCGTGAGGAACTGCTGGGTTGGCGGCCACCAGAGCGCAATCCCGTCGCGATCCCCGACGATCCGGTGTGCATTGTCCTTGTAGAAGCCGAAATCCACAAGTTCTGCATGTGCACCGCCGGTTACGTAAGCACTGTACATCTGCGCCACCAGCTGTGGTGACCAGAACGAGTCGTTTTCGCCGTAGAACCACAGCGACGGCAGTCGCACTTTACCGCCATAAGTGGCGAACGCGTGCGTCAGGTTGTGCTGCCAGCTGCTGCATGCGTCCTGACGCAGTCCGCCGGCAAAGTTCAGCAGGCCGCGTACGCCGCGCTGCGGCCGCTGCCCATACGCGATCGTCGTCAGCCCACCGTGCGAAGCGCCGGCTACGACGATATGCTGCGCGTCGATATACGGCTGCGTTGACATGTAGGCGATCGTGGCCGTTACATCTTGCGCCTGGGCCAAGCCATTGTCGGCGACATCGCAACCGTGCTCGACATAGGCGCCGCCCGACTGCGCGAAACCCTGCCAATTCGGCGCTTCGCCTGCCCCTGCTCATATCGGATGCACCGGCGTCGCACAATCGCGGCAGGCGGCACGCGGGTCGGTGACGGGATATGAGGTAGGGTCGGCCTCATCGGCAAGGCTTCAAGCTTAAGCAATCAAAAATCGCCGGTGGTGATTAATCGAGTATGTCGCCGTCAACGTAGCGCCACCGACCGTCGTCACCGCGGCAAAACCGGCTCAGCTCGTGCAGCCGCTGTGCGCGCCCGCCACCTGCACCGGCGCTTCGGTAGCGCGCGATGAACTCGACCCGGCTATGCGCATCATCGTCGCTGACGTGTTGCTTGACCGTCAAGCCGAGCCAGCGGGTTGGTGTATCGGCGTTGCAGCTGAGATCCGGTGGACAGGTGGCAGGATCCCACGTCTGGCGCAAGTAGTCGAACGCATGGAGCGTATAGGCGGTATAGCGCGAGCGCATCAACTCGAGCGCCGAGGGCGCCGCTTCGCCGTCTTCGATGAAGCGCGCGCAGCAGGGGCCATAACGTGCCGAGCGGCCTTGCTGCATTGCGCCGCAGGGGCACGGCGCCTCGGGCGACAAGTGCAGACGTGCTGCGGGCCATGCGCGGGGCGTGTGCGGTGTGCTGTTCAAAACAGTTCGATCCCCATCGCGGTGGCTTCGCCGCCGCCAATGCACAGGCTTGCGACACCCCGCTTCAGGCCGCGTTGGCGCAGCGCGCCGATCAGCGTCGCGATGATGCGCGCACCCGAGGCGCCAATCGGATGGCCCAGCGCACAGGCGCCGCCATGCACGTTGACTTTCTCGTGGGGTAAGCGGTGTTCCTTCATCGCGGCCAGGGTGACGACCGCGAACGCTTCGTTGATTTCGTACAAGTCGACGTCCTGCGCGCGCCAACCATTCTTGTCGAGCAGCTTCGCGATCGCGCCGACCGGCGCGGTCGTGAACAGATTGAGCGCCTGCGCATGCGTGCTGTGGCCGACCACTCGGGCTACCGGGCGCAACTCGCCAGTGTACGCGAACGCGTCGGCGCGCGAAGCGCGCATCATCACGAGCGCGGCCGCGCCGTCGGAGATCGACGATGCATTGGCGGCCGTGATGGTGCCGTCCTTGCGGAACGCTGGTTTGAGCGTCGGGATCTTGTCTAAGTTTGCCTTGAACGGTTGCTCGTCACGTGACACGATCGCCTGGCTGGCGCGCGCGTTCACAGTAACCGGCACAATCTCCCAGTCGAACAAGCCGTTCTCGCTGGCTGCCTTCGCGCGCTGCAGCGAGGCGATCGCGAACGCATCCTGTTCTTCACGGGAGAATCCATATGACGCCGCACACTCCTCGGCGAAGGCGCCCATCAGCCGACCGCCGCCGCGCTCGTCCTTCAGATACGCATCCTCCAGGCCATCGAAGAACATATGGTCGATCAGTTGCGCATGACCCATGCGCAGCCCAGCGCGGGCTCTGGGCAGTAGGTAAGGTGCCTGCGTCATGCTTTCCATGCCGCCGGCCACGACGACCTGCGCGGTGCCCGCCACCAGCATGTCGTGCGCGAACATCGCAGCGCGCATGCCGGAACCGCACATCTTGTTGACCGTCGTGCAGCTGGTGGACAGCGGCAGCCCTGCGCCCAAAGCTGCCTGGCGCGCCGGCGCCTGGCCAACTCCGGCGGGCAGCACGCACCCCATCACCACCTCGTCGACCTGCGAGGGCTCCAAGCGCGCCCGTTGCAGTGCGGCGCTAATCGCCGCAGCGCCGAGCTGCGGGCAAGTCAGCGACGCGAAACCGCCCTGGAAACTAGTAATCGGCGTACGGGCGACGCTGGCGATCACGATCGGATCGTGTTCGATGGAGTCAGTCATCGGGGTGTTGTGTTCAAATCGAGGGGTTTCCTGGTTCGATTCAGCGCGTGACGCCGGCAGCTGGTTCGCCTTGGTGTACGTGGCCGACGGCTGCCGCCAGGCGCGCCGCATCGTCGGCGAGCACGTCGTTTGGATGAGGCGGCGGCGCCGCATCGGCTGGACGGTTGCGCTTTAGGGCATCCACGCATAGCGCATAGGTTGTATCCAGCTCGCCCGGCTCGCAGATCGTCATGCCCAGGTTGCGCATCTTGCCGTCGTGCACGCCGTACACCCAGCCATGCACGGTGAGCTGCTGGCCCCGTTGCCACGCATCGCTCACGATCGTCGTGCGGCACACGTTGACCACCTGCTCAATCGTGTTGAGCTCGACGAGCCGGTGGTGCCGTGCCTGGCCCAACGGCCATTCGGCAAGCAGCGCCGCGTGCTTGCCGTGCACGTCCTGGATGTGATGCAGCCAGTTGTCGGCCAATCCGACGCGCGTGCCGAACAGCGCGGCACGCACACCAGAGCAGCCATAGTGGCCAACCACCATGATGTGCTTGACCTTGAGCAACTCGACGGCGAACTGGATCACTGACAGGCAGTTCAGGTCCGAGTGCACGACCACGTTGGCAATGTTCCGGTGCACGAACACTTCGCCGGGCGGTAAGCCGATGATCTGGTTTGCGGGCACGCGCGAGTCGGAGCAGCCGATCCACAGGTACTCCGGGTTCTGTTGCTCGGCCAGTCTCGCGAAGTACTGGGGGTCTTCACTGAGCTTGCGTTCGACCCACAGCCGGTTGTTTTCAAACAGGTGTGCAAGCGGTTCGGACGCAGGAGTGGACGGTTTTTGGGGAGAGGATGGTTTTTGATCCATGGTCATCGTTTCGTTAGTTGGTCGTGCTTCGTACATTGCTTGTCGGTCAGGTCTCATGCAACGGCGGCGCGTGGCGTATGTTGGCCAGCGGCTTCGCGGCGCGGGCCGCCGCGAAGCATTCGGGGTAACGCACGCAAAATCGCTCGCTGCGTTCATAGGGAAAGAAATCGGGTAACATGCCAGCTAGTAACTGCTCTTTTGTCGACTGCCACAACGCCGGGTCGAAGAAATCCGGGTGGTGACGCAGAAACGCGGCGCGCACGCGCGGCTCACCGAGCAGGAACGTGCCGTAGGTCTGCGGGAAGATATCGTGCGGGCCGATCGCGTACCAGGGCTCGTCCGACATTTCGTCCTCGTCATGACGTGGTGGCGGCACGCGGCGCACATTGCAGTCCGTCAAGTATTCGATCTCGTCGTAATCGTAGAAGACGACGCGGCCGTGACGCGTCACGCCGAAGTTCTTATATAGCATGTCGCCGGGGAAAATGTTGGCCTTGATCAATTCCTTGATCGCGTCGCCGTATTCCTTGATGCCGTGATCGATCTGCTCGTCCGTGCCATTGTGCAGATACAGGTTCAGCGGCGTCATGCGGCGCTCAATGTACAGATGGCGGATCACTACGGTGTCGCCCTCGTACTCGATCATTGACGGCGCGTACCTCTCCAGTTCCTTGATCAGCGCATCGTCCAACCGCGACAGCGGCAACGCGACGTCCGAATACTCGAGCGTGTCGGCCATTCGGCCGAGGCGGTCGTGCCGCTTGACGAGCTGGTACTTGGCCTGGATCTGCTCGCGCGTCGTCTCCTTCGGCGGCGGGAAACTGTCCTTGATCAGCTTAAACACATAAGGGAACGAGGGCAGCGTGAACACCAGCATCACCAAGCCCTTGATGCCGGGAGCGATGATGAACTTGTCGCTGGAGTGCGATAGGTGATGCAGCAGGTCGCGGTAGAACAGGTTCTTGCCCTGTTTTTGCAGGCCCACCGACGTGTAGATCTCGGCCTTCGGCTTACCCGGCATGATCGAGCGCAGAAACTGCACGGTTGCCGATGGGACCTCCATGTCGACGAGGAAGTACGAGTGCGAGAAGCTGAAGATAATCAGGATTTGCTCGCGGCGCAACAGCACCGTATCCAGCGTCAGCCGGCTGTCCGCGGTATGGCGGATCGGCACTGAGAACGGGATCACATGCTCGCCGTTGATGATCCGCCCGACGATGTAGGCTGCCTTGTTGCGGAAGAACAGCGACGACAGCACGTGGATCTGGAAGTTGAACGCCGCGTCGAACTCGCCAAACGCGTCGTGAATCGAGCGCATCACGCAGCTCACGTCGCGTGGCAGATCCTCGAATGGCACATCGAGCTGGAAATTCGTGACGATGCGCTCCAGCGTCGACGCGAGCCCGTCGGCTTCCGGGTAGTATGCGCGATACGTGGGCTTGGCCGCCGGCTCGTCGTTCTCGATGTATTCGGTCGAGATGGCCGGGCGCACGAAAATGAAATCGTTATTGAAATACGAGCGGTGCAAGATCTTGCAGCACACCGAGTTGAAGAACGTCTCCGCGCACTCGGGTTGCCGGTGGTGGGTCAGTAGCCCAATGTAGTGCAATTTGATCTGCGGCCAGACTTCGTCGTCGATGTTCTCCGCGTCATACTCGTCCTCGAGCAGCTTGACGCACTCGCGCACCCGGTCGTCGTACGAGGTGATCCGCTCGCGCGCGAGCTTTTGCAACCCGTGCCAGTCGCCGCGCTCGAACTGGCGTTTCGCATCGATCGCGGCTTCGCGAAAGATCTGGTAGTGACGGTTGAAGCCATCCAGAATCGTCTGCGCAAGGTCAAAGCCGATCTGCGAAGACAGCAGTTTCGGGAAATGTTTCATCAATTTAGCGTCTTTTGCTGCGGTTCAGTCGCCGCATCATGCCGCTGCGACGACTCAAGCAGCGCTCGCGCTTGCGCTTCGTACTGGGCAAGATCCTCGAGCGTCGCGCTCAAATCTTCCAATTGACGCTCCAGCGCCTGCCGGTGCTCGGTTAGCGTGGTGAGAAAGGCCTGAAGCTGCGTGACCGTGTCGGTTGGCGATTCGTACAGCTCGAGCAGGGTGCGGACCTCGGATAGCGTGAAGCCGAGCCGCTTGCCGCGCAACGTCAGCTTCAACCGCGTGCGGTCCCGCGCTGAGAATACGCGGCGTAGGCCGCTCGCGCCTTCGCGGCTCGGCGACAGCAGGCCCTGGTCCTCGTAAAAACGGATCGCCCGCGGCGTCACGCCGAATTCACGGGCCAATTCAGTAATGGTGTAGTGCGTCGGCATGTCGGCGGCAACATGGATACAATGCACGTTTACGTTATCGTCAACCTTGCCGGAACGCAACGACTGCAAACCCGACCCCCATGAACGCGCTCGAACATCAGTTGGACTACGCTTTCGCCGATACCCTACCGGCCGACGGCACCGTGCACGAAGTCGCGCCCGGCGTGCTGTGGATCCGCATGCCGTTGCCCTTCAAACTCGACCACATCAACTTGTGGCTGCTGCGCGACCAATTCGGCGCGCAGCCCGGCTGGACGATCATCGATTCTGGGATCGCGAGCGACACGATCAAGGCTCATTGGGAGCGGATCTTCGACGATGTGCTGGGCGGCCTGCCGGTGCTACGTGTGCTGGTCACCCACTTTCACCCGGACCATTTGGGCTTGGCGCATTGGTTGTGCGGCGGTGGCGAACGCGGCCGCTGGCGCGCCCCGCTGTGGATGACGCTGGGCGAATACCTGATGGGTTGTCTATTGTCGTCGTCCAAGGAGGGGGGGTCGAACGCCGGCGGTGAGGCGGCTGCGCGGTTTTTCGCGTGCCATGGCCTGAACGATCCGCAGTCGGTCGAGAAGATCCGCGTACGCAAGGGGTATTATCACACGCTGGTTCCGCAGGTGCCCGCGTCGTACGTGCGGATGCAGGAGGGGGGCACGGTGACGATCGGCTCGCGGCGCTGGCGCGTCATCACCGGGGTGGGTCATTCAACCGAGCATTGTGCGCTGTATTGCGACGCGGATCGCCTGTTGATTTCCGGGGATATGGTGTTGCCGCGGATTTCGACGAATATATCGGTGTTGGAGATCGAGCCGTGCGGCAACCCGCTGGCGCAGTACCTGGATTCGCTCGGCCGCTATCACGGATTGCCCGAGGATACGCTCGTGTTGCCGTCGCACGGCAAGCCGTTCCGCGGCCTGCACACGCGCATCGCGCAGTTGCGCGAGCATCACGCGGCGCGGCTGGGCGAAGTACTCGAGGCGTGCGTGCGGCAGCCGCGCAGCGCAGCCGACATCGTGCCGCTGATGTTCAAGCGGCCGCTGGACCTGCATCAGATGACGTTCGCGATTGGCGAGGCGCTGGCCCATTTGCATTTCTTGTGGCACTCCGGCGAGCTTGAGCGCGTCGAGCACGACGGCGTGATTCGCTTTGCGCCGTACGCGGATTAGTGTGCTGTTCGACAAGCGCACGCGGTGTGTTCAAATCGATTGTCTCCAGTCGCGCTCGCAGTGCTCCGCAACAGAACCCTGCTCCGCTTTTGCTTCTCTTCATTGTTAACGCTTGCGACGGAAAACCCACCAGCGGGCGGAAAAAAAATTGACCGCAAGGCCAGCGAGCGAGCCGGCCGCTACTCCGACGTAAGGTACAAAGACGCGCGGCGGCAAATTAAGGACCACCACGCTGTACGCGGCATAGTTCACGCATCCGCCGGCGGACATCGCGGTGAGGTACCGCCACCATTCGCGCCATACGGATCCGCACCGCTTGTCCGAGAACGTGAATTGCCGGTTCAATCGCCAGGTGACCCAAACGGCCACGAGAAACGACGCCGCGCGCCCAGCGAAGTAGCCGAGCCCGAGCCACAGCATGAGCCATAGCATGCCAGCATCGACAATGAATCCCACTATACCGGCGAGCGCGAAACGAAGGAATTGCGAACGCACGTTAGCCTAGTCGACCTTCACGCTTGTATAGTCTTGTCGGCCGAACGGGCTCACCCGGTAGCCGCTGACATTGCTGCGCGTCAGCGCGGCCGCACTCGGGTACGCCAGGGGAATCCACAACGCCTTGTCATGAATGATTTTCTGCGCGGCGGCGTACGCCTTCGCGCGCGTGGGCTGATCGGTGGTGCGCTTGCCGTCCGCGATCAACTTGTCCAGTTGCGGGTCGCAGTAGCGGGAGAAATTGATGCCGGACTTCACCGAGGCGCACGAAAACTGCGGCGTCAGAAAGTTGTCTGGATCACCGTTGTCGCCGGACCAGCCCATGAAAAGCAGGTCATGCTGCCCTTGCTTAGCATCCTTGATCAGTTGTCCCCATTCGATGACCTTGACCTGCGCCTTGACGCCGATCCGGGCGAGATCCGCTTGCAATAGTTCCGCGCCGGCCTTCGGATTAGGATTCAACACGCTAGCGCTTGGCCGCACCCAAATCGACGTTTCGAAGCCGTTCGGATAACCGGCGTCGGTCAGCAGCTTTTTCGCCTGTTCGATGTTGTACGGGTACGGTTCGAGCGCTTTGTTATAGCTCCATGTATTCGGCGGGTACGGATTGACAGCTGCCACTGCAGTGTTGCCAAACACCGTCTTAATGTACGTCTGTCGGTCGAACGCGATGTTCAATGCTTGCCGGACTTTGTCATTGTCCAGCGGCTTATGCTGCGTGTTCAATGCGACAAACGCGGTCATGAACGCTGGTGTTTGCACGACCTTCAGCGACTTGTCGTTCCTGGCTGCCAGTACATCCTGCGGCTTGGGCGACAGCGCAATCTGGCATTCGCCTGACTTGATTTTTTGCGCGCGCACCGCCGCATCAGGCGTGATGGCGTAGATCAGCCGGTCGATCTGCGGTTTACGACCCCAGTAGGTTGGATTAACGTCGTAGCGGATCACCGCATCCTTCGTGTAGCTTTTCAGCACGAACGGACCGGTGCCAACCGGCTTCGCATTGATGTCGGCTTGTCTGCCCGCCTTTTCCAACTGGCTCGCGTACTCTGCCGAGTAGATTGACGCGAACGGCATCGTCAGGATCGACACAAACGCCGCATTGGACTCGGACAGTTCAAACTTCACCGTCAGGTCGTCCACTTTGGTGACCGATTTAACCAGCTTCGGCAGGTTCATCGACTGCGCATGTGGAAAGCCGCCGTTGCCCGCAATTTTGTGCCACGGATGATTCGGATCGAGCATCCGGTTGAACGTGAACAACACGTCGTCGGCGTTCAATGCGCGGGACGGCTTGAATTCTTCCGTAGTCTGAAACGATACGTTGGGGCGCAGGTGGAACGTGACGGCGAGCCCGTCCGGGCTGACCTCCCACCGGTCGGCGAGCGACGGCGCGAGCTTGCCGGCCGCCTCATCGTAGCGCAACAATTGATTGAAGACAACGTCGCCGGATGCGTTGGAGGTGGTCAGCGAGTTGTACTGCACGATGTCGAAGCCGTCCGGACTGGCCTCGGTGCACACGGTCAACGGCTTGGCCTGCAACCAGGTGGGCGCGGTCAGCAGCATGGTCGCCACGCTGAGCCACGCGGCTGCGCCGCGCGGTCCACGGGGCACGCTAACGGGGTGTTTCACACGCATACAATCTCCCAAAGCTTGTTCTTCACGGTTTCTGATGGTGGCCTCGACTGCCAGGCGACGGGGGCCGAATCCGGCTATTCTGATACGTTTTTCGCCACCGTGCTGTCTGTTGCGTCGCTTTATCGTGCGGCGCGTGGTTTGCGCGGCGCCCGCTCGAACGCGAAATCGTAGAGCCAGCGCGGCAGCACGTGCGGCAATGCGGCAACCACGCGCATCGGTCGGGGGAAGATGGCGAAGCGCTTCTTGGCGGCGATGGCGCTGCCGCGTTAGCGGCGAACCGGTCGGGATCCGTCAAAAACGGCATCGGGTAGGGGTTACCGTCGGCATCGGCGTACGGATGTAGCCGGGTGCGATCGTAACGATCGCCACGCCGGTGGGGCGCATCTCGACCCGCAGCGCCTCCAGGTACTTCAGCGCGGCCGCCTTGGACGCGCTGTAGGCGCCTGCGCCTGGCAGGCCGCGCACGCCCGCCACGCTGGCAATACCCACCAGCGTACCGCGCCGGGCGGCGACCATCGTGGCATGGCGCGGCGCGGGATGCCACGCACCCGCTACATCTTCTTCGCGGCTACTTGCCCGACTAGGTAATCAAGTACCTGGACGGTACCTTCCAGGCTGTTGGTCGCCGCCGGGCCGGTCTCGTATTTGCCTTGCACGACTACCGTCGGCACGCCGTCGATCTTGTAGTCCTGCGCCATTTGTGACACGCGCTTCAGTTCGCTCGCGACGGTGAACGAATTGTACGCATCGAGGTACTTTTTCTTGTCCACGCCTTGCTTGGCAAGAAAGTCTGCTTGCGCGTCCGGCGTCAGCAGGTAGTTCCGCTTGACGTGGATCTCGTCAAAGATCACCGGCGCGAGTTTGTCGCTCAGGCCGAGCACGTCCAGCGCGAGCAGCATCTTCGAATGTGGAATGAATTGGTCGCGAAACGCGACCGGCACGCGCCGGAACACGATGTTTGCACCTTGCTTGGCCTTCCACTTTTCAAGGTATGGGTCGAATTCGCCGCAATGCGGGCAGCCATACCACATGAATTCAGTTACTTCGACTTTGCCGGCCGGGGCCTTCACCGGATGGGCTGGCGCGAGCACCGTATAGTCCTTGCCGGCGACCGGCGCGGACGGTGACGCTTGGACGAACGGGGCTGCGCCGAGGGTGACAGCGACGGCGAGCAGGGCAGCGCTGAGGGTTTTCTTCATAGTGGACCGTGGCAAAAGCGTGGCAAGAAAAAAGCGGCACGAACCTGTTCAGACTGGTACGGATACCGCCGGTTCAAGAGCGTGCGCCACGCGCGCGTGGCGCGGGACGCGAGGCTATGGCTTCGTAAAACGGATCACGACGGTGTCGATGCCGGCATCGGACAGCCGCTGCCGGGCGCTGTTCATGTCTTCGAAGCGGGAGAACGGGCCGATGCGCACGCGGTAGTACACGACCCCGCCGGCGTCGCGCTGCGTGACCTTGGACTCGAATCCCTGCAGCGCCAGCCGTGCGCGCTGCTGCTCCGCATCCTGTTCCGTGCGGTACGCGCCGACCTGCAGGAAATAGCCGGTGTTGGCCTCGCTCGCGCCCGGCTTTTGCGGGGCGGCCGGCGTGCCGGCGCCTAGCTTGGCCGAGGCAGGGGTGGGCGCGCTGGCGCCGGGCGGCGCGGGACGGGGCGCCAACGTCGCGGACGGGCTCCAAGGCGCTCCGGGCTTGGGCTGCGCTGGTGTGGCGCTGGCCGTGGATGGGACCTCGATGATCTGCGGCTCTTCCAGCACGTCCGTTGACTGCGATTGCTGCGAGCTTTGGCCTGGCGCCGTGTTCGGCGGCGGCTGGGTACCCGACGGCGGTACCGGCTGACCAGGCGACTTGCCAGCCAGCACCCGATTCGGATCAAACGTCGCGCCGCTGCCTGCCGTGTCGGAGGTTGCCGCGGGCGCGTTGCCTTTGGACACGAACGGCGTTGGCGCTCCCCTGATGTACAGCGCCACCACAATCGCGATCGCCAGCCCGACGATCAATCCCAATACGATACCGAGGAACGTACCTCCACGTTGCTTCGAATTCGGCGAGGAAGATCGTCGTGCTTTTGCCATCGTGTTTGATTACCTGTATCTCTATGAAACCGCGCGGATGAAACCGTGGCCGTCATGCCGCCGTCGCGCCCACGTCATCCGTGACCGGGAAGCGCCGATTATACGGTCCCCGCGCATTCCGTTCCCTACATCTTCGCGGGCGCCGATACCCCGATCGTCGCGAGCCCGTTGGCTAGCACCTGGCGCGTTGCGGCCAGCAGTGCCGCGCGGGCCAGGCGCTCGCGCGCATCGTCCACGAGCACCCGTTCGGCGCGGTCGTTGTAGAACGAATGGAACTCGCCTGCCAGGTCGCGCAGATAGAATGCGACCGCATGAGGGGCCAGTTCGTTTGTTGCGTGCTCCAGCATTTGCGGATATTCGGCCAGTTTTTGCAGCAGCGCCTTGGACCGCTCGGTGCCGAGCGGCGTCAAATCGACCTGCGACCAGTCCTCAGGATCGTCTGCGTAGCGTGCGCGTAACTCCGACAGCACCGAGCAGATCCGCGCATGCGCGTATTGCACATAGTAGACCGGATTCTCGTCGTTTTGCTTCAGCGCGAGGTCGATGTCAAATGTGAATTCGGTATCGGCCTTGCGCGAAATTAGGAAGAAGCGCACCGCGTCGCGGCCCTTGCGCAGCATGTCGCTGTCCAGTTGCTGAGGGCTCAGTGAGGCGGCGGACTCGTCCGGATTGCCGCCGCCGGACCATACGATCAGGTCTCGCACCGTCACGTAGCTGCCCGCCCGCTTGGAGATTTTGATCTCGCGGCCGTCGCGCATCACGGTGACCATCTTATGCAGCACGTAGTCCGGATAGCCGCTCGGA
Source organism: Burkholderia sp. b14 (assembly GCF_900156195.1). Lineage (NCBI taxonomy): Bacteria > Pseudomonadati > Pseudomonadota > Betaproteobacteria > Burkholderiales > Burkholderiaceae > Burkholderia > Burkholderia sp. b14. Next base: position 1,516,475 of record NZ_FTPJ01000003.1, on the reverse strand, counting down.
ATACCGATGGCCAGCGCCTGTAGGCCGGCGCGCACGCGCGCGATCGTGCCATGGTGATCCGAGCCCTGCACGTTGATCACTTTTGTAAAGCCGCGCTCCCACTTGGTGACGTGATAGGCGATGTCCGGCACGAAGTAGGTATAGGTGCCGTCCTTCTTGCGCATCACCCGGTTCTTGTCGTCGCCGTAGTCGGTGGTGCGTAACCACAGCGCGCCATCGTCCTCGTACGTCTTGCCGGCGGTCACCAGCGCCTGGACCGCGCGCTCGACGCGGCCTTCGTCGTACAGTGACGACTCCAGGTAGTACTGGTCGAACTTGACACCGAATGCCTTCAAGTCGATGTCCTGCTCACGGCGCAGGTAAGTCACGGCGAAGCGCCGGATTGCATCGAGATTGTCGACGTCACCGGCGCCCGTTACGGGCGTGCCATCACTGGCCGACGCCGTTTCGCCGGCCAGGTAGTCACGTGCGATATCCGCGATGTAGTCGCCGTTGTAGGCCGCTTCCGGCCATTGCGCATCGCCCGGCTTGAAGCCGCGCGCCCGCGCCTGCACCGAGAGCGCAAGCGTGTTGATCTGCACGCCGGCGTCGTTGTAGTAGAACTCGCGGTGCACGGTCCAGCCCTGTGTCTGCATCAGTGTGCCGAGGGCGTCGCCGAGTGCCGCCTGCCGGCCGTGGCCCACGTGCAGCGGCCCGGTCGGATTGGCCGACACGAATTCGATTAGCACTTGCTTACCATGGCCGCCGTGCCCCGGCGGCGCGAAGCCGAAGCGCTCGCGCTCTGCCAGTACCGCGTGCACGGTCTGCTGTTTCGCGGCGTCGGTCAGCCGCAGGTTCAGGAAACCTGGGCCGGCGACTTCCGCGCCGGCGATCAGCCCGGCCGCGCGCGGGTGCGCAAGGGTGGCCTCGGCCAGTTGTTGCGCGAGCGCGCGCGGATTGGCGCGCAGCGGCTTGGCCAGCTGCATCGCCAGGTTCGACGCGACATCGCCATGTGCGGCGATCTTGGGCCGGTCCAACGCGATGGTCGGCTGTATGAATGCTGCATCGCTGGCCGCCGGCGACGCCTGAACGGCTCCGGCGACGGCATCTGCTAGGATCAATTCGATGATGTGTTTCTGTGCGGGCAGCATGGAATGACGGCAGTTATCGGAACAGGCGGGCGCGGCGACCCGCTGGCCGCCTGCCTCGCGAACACGCCACAAAGCGAGAATGATGGATTTTAGCAGGTGCTAAACTGTCGAATACAGGTCCAAGCCGGTGCGGTGCGTATGCGGCGCCGCGACGCGGGCGCGACCGGATCGACGAAGCGAACAAGGAGCCGCCATGCTGATCACGTTTAAGTCTCGGGCCACCGTGGATGTGACGATGCTCGAAAACCTCGCGCAATTCCTGTTGGCGATCATCGGCAAGCGCTTCGGGCAGCGTGGCGTCATCGCGCATGACGAGTTGCAGCCGGCGATCGCCAAGCTCGAGGCGGCCATTGCGCAGGACAAGCAACGCCGGGCCGAACACGACGGCCATGCCGATGACGAGGAGGGGGATCACGAGGCGCATGAGGCGCCGATTGGCCTGGCGCAGCGCGCCTATCCGTTCCTCGACATGCTGCGGCAGGCGCACAAGGAGAACTCGGACGTGATCTGGGGCGTTTGAGCGCCAACCGTCCGAGTAATGCGGGTGCTCGATCGCGCGCCGCGCCGCCGCCGGGCACAGCCGGTGAACGGCTGATTGCGTGCCCAAGGGCGGGATCACAGTTGCGGCGCCAGCGCGCGCCGCGCGTCCTCCAGTGACAGGCCCATGCGGCGCGCGTAGTCCTCGAGTTGATCGTCGCCAATCCTGCCGACGGTAAAATATTGGCTGTCCGGGTGGGACAGATAGAAGCCCGACACGCTGGCCGCCGGCCACATTGCCAGCGATTCGGTCAGGCTCATGCCGATCTCGTCCGCTTGCAGCGCCGCAAACAGGTCACGTTTGACCAAATGGTCCGGACACGCTGGATAGCCGGGCGCGGGCCGAATGCCGGCGTATTGCTCGGCAATCAACTGATCGTTGTTCAGTGCCTCGTCGGCCGCATAGCCCCACAGGTCGCGTCGCACGCGCTGATGCAGTTGTTCGGCGAACGCTTCGGCAAGCCGGTCGGCGAGCGCCTTCAGCATGATCGCGCTGTAGTCGTCATGGTGCTGCTCGAACTGTTTCTCGCGCGCGTCGACTCCTAATCCCGCCGTGACCGCGAACAAGCCGATGTAGTCGGCGATGCCGCAGGCGCGCGGTGCAATGAAATCGGCCAGGCAGCGGTTGGGCCGCATCACGCCGTCTACGACGGGCCGCACGCTTTGCTGGCGTAGGTTGCGCCACGTCAGCGCAACCTGCGTGCGGCTCTCGTCGGTATAGATCTCGATGTCATCGTCGTTCACCGTGTTGGCGGGCAGCAGCGCGATCACGCCGTTCGCGCTCAACCATCGTCCCTGGATCAGCCGCGCGAGCATCGCCTTGCCATCGTCGAACACGCGCCGCGCCGATTCGCCGACCACCTCGTCGTCCAAGATCGCCGGGAAGCGTCCGGCCAGGTCCCAGGTTTGGAAGAACGGGCCCCAGTCAATGTAGTGTGCAAGCTCGGCCAGATCCTGGTTCTTGAATGTGCGCCGGCCGACGAATTTGGGCTTGGGGGGCACATAGCCGTCCCAGTCGATGCGGGTCTTGTTCTCACGTGCCTGCGCCAGGGTGACCAGCGGCTGGGCCTTCTTGTTCGCGTGCTGCTCGCGGATCCGATCGTAGTCGGCGCGCAACTCGTCGATGTAACGGGCCGCGCCCTCGTCGGACAGCAGGCTAGAGGCGACCGAGACCGAGCGCGACGCGTCGGGTACGTAGACAACTGGACCATCGTAGTGCGGCGCGATCTTCACCGCGGTGTGCACGCGCGAGGTGGTCGCGCCGCCGATCAGCAACGGAATGTTCTTGCCACGGAAATAATCGTCGCGTTGCATTTCGGCGGCAACGTAGGCCATCTCCTCCAAGCTCGGGGTGATCAGCCCGGACAGCCCGACAATGTCGGCGCCCTCGGCCTTGGCGGTCGCGAGGATGTCCGTACACGGCACCATCACGCCCATGTTGACCACCTCGAAGTTATTGCACTGGAGCACCACGGACACGATATTCTTGCCGATGTCGTGCACGTCGCCCTTGACCGTGGCGATCACGATCTTGCCCTTAGGCTTCACGTCCGAGCCGGCGGCGGCCAATTGGCGCTTTTCTTCCTCAATGAAGGGAATCAGGTGCGCGACAGCCTGCTTCATCACGCGCGCCGACTTCACCACCTGCGGCAGGAACATCTTGCCTTGTCCAAACAGGTCGCCGACGATGTTCATGCCGTCCATCAACGGCCCTTCGATCACGTTGATCGGTCGCCCGCCAGCTTGCGCGATTTTCACGCGCGCCTGCTCGGTATCCTCAACGATAAAGGTCGTGATGCCGTGCACGAGCGCGTGGGCCAGCCGCTGCTCGACCGGCTGCTCTCGCCATTGGAGGTTTTCCTCCTTTTTGGCCGCACCGCTCTTATACTTATCCGCGATCTCCAGTAGCCGGTCCGTCGCATCGGGCCGACGATTAAGCACGACGTCTTCGACGCGCTCGCGCAGCACGGGGTCCAACTCTTGGTACACGCCGAGCTGACCGGCATTGACAATGCCCATATCCATGCCGGCCTGGATCGCGTGATACAGGAACACCGTATGGATCGCCTCGCGCACTGGGTCGTTACCGCGAAACGAGAACGACACGTTCGATACGCCGCCGCTCACCTTGGCATACGGTAGGTTCTGCTTGATCCAGCGTGTCGCGTTAATGAAGTCGACCGCGTAGTTGTTGTGCTCGTCGATGCCGGTGGCGATCGCAAAGATATTTGGATCGAAGATAATGTCCTCGGGCGGAAAGCCCACTTCGTTCACGAGGATGTCGTAGCTGCGCTGGCAAATCTGGCACTTGCGCTCGAAGGTGTCGGCCTGGCCGTTTTCATCGAATGCCATCACGACGGCCGCCGCGCCGTAGCGGCGGATCAGCTTCGCATGGTGGCGAAACGCCTGCTCGCCTTCCTTCAGCGATATCGAGTTCACGATCGCCTTGCCTTGCACGCATTTCAGTCCCGCTTCGATCACGTCCCATTTGGACGAGTCGATCATGATCGGCACCCGTGCGATGTCCGGTTCTGACGCGATTAGGTTCAGGAAGCGGACCATTGCGGCGCGTGAATCGAGCATCGCCTCGTCCATGTTCACGTCGATCACCTGCGCGCCGTTCTCCACCTGCTGGCGCGCGACGGCGAGCGCGTCGTCGAACTGGCTGTTCAGGATCATGCGCGCGAAGGCTTTGGAGCCGGTCACATTGGTGCGTTCGCCGACGTTGATGAACAGTGTCGTGTCCGTGACGTTGAACGCTTCGAGCCCGCAAAGGCGCATCGTATGGTCGGTCATGAGTCTTTTTTTTCTTGATAATGCGCCCATGTGCGTGGCTTGACGTCCGCCAGGCGCGCGGCGATCGCTGCAATGTGCTCGGGCGTTGTGCCGCAGCAGCCGCCAGCCAGATTGATGAGGCCCGTGTCGGCGAATTCCTTGAGCAGTCCGGAGGTGACCTCCGGTGTCTCATCAAAACCGGTCTCGCTCATCGGGTTCGGTAACCCGGCGTTCGGATAGCACGACACGTACGTGTCGCACAGCTTCGCCAACTCGGCGATGTACGGCCGCATCAGCGCTGCCCCGAGCGCGCAGTTCAACCCGAAGGTTAGCGGCCGCGCATGGCGCAGCGCGTTCCAGAATGCCTCGACGGTCTGTCCGGACAGGATTCGTCCAGACGCGTCGGTCACCGTGCCGGAAATCATGATCGGCAGCACTTCGCCGGTATCCTCGAACAATTGGTCGAGCGCGAACAACGCGGCTTTCGCATTGAGCGTATCGAAGATCGTCTCCACCAGGAATAAGTCCGCGCCGCCATCGAGCAGCGCTTGCGCTTGCTCGTAGTAGCTGTCGCGCAATTCGTCGAAGGTGACATTGCGCGCGCCCGGGTCGTTGACGTCTGGTGAGATGCTCGCGGTCTTCGGCGTGGGCCCTATCGCCCCGGCGACAAAACGTGGCTTGTCCGGCGTCGAATACCGGTCGCATGCAGCGCGCGCCAGCTGGGCCGAAGCGATATTCATTTCGATCGCAAGCGCCTCCATTCGGTAATCGGCTTGGGCAATCCGGGTCGCGCCGAACGTGTTCGTCTCGACGATATCCGCGCCGGCGGCCAGGTACTGCTCGTGGATCTGGCCGATGATTTGCGGCTGCGTGATCGACAGCAACTCGTTGTTGCCCTTGACATCATGGTCCAGCGTGGCGAACCGTTCGCCCCGGTAATGGGCTTCGGACAGCTTGTAGCGCTGGATCATCGTGCCCATTGCGCCGTCCAGTATCAGGATGCGGCGCGCGAGCAGCGCGGGCAGTGCGCTGCCCCGGGTGTAGCGAAGGCTGTATGCGTTTTGCATGGAATGAATGCACGAATCGCGGCTGGCCACGTCGCGTCACGTCGTGACGGTCGGCGGCGGCGCGTGCCCAAATGCGCCACAATATAACATCTAAAAAGAAAAAAACCACTGGACATTGAACTGACCCGAAAAGTTGGGCAGCTTCGGAAAGCTAGGGCTGACTGGGCTGGGCCCTGTATTGCACAGGACCCAGCCCTTTTAGTTTGAGTTTGATGCGATTGTGGTTGTAGTCGTGGATGTAGCGTGCCAGACTGAACTGCAGTTCATCCAGGTTGCGCAAGCGCTCAAGATGGAAAAGCTCGGACTTGAGCGTGCCGCGTCAATCGCGCCAGCGCCTTTTTGAGCATCGCGCTCACTACCTCGAACGCCGCACGGCGGCTGGTCCCGTCAGCGACGATTTCGCCGTTATACAAGTCCAGCAGCGGCAAAAGGTCAAGCTTATGCCCGCCTCAAGTTCGTCCAAATAGCAAATGGGCTGGCTCACACCACTGGCGACATTAGCGTATTGCTGGTTATCGAGAACCAGCAACTTGAACGATATTCACTGCGCATTGCGCGCGAGCGTGATCACTTGACCGACTAAGCGAAGTGCGGCGTATTACAGGCGATTGTCAAGTCATGTGATCCGCTTGGCTGAAATGTATTAGCTGAAACGACCTGACGTGCTACGCACATTGAGTTATTGCCTGGCAGATGCCCGCTGTCGTTACCCGCTTGCATCGCCCGCCTGTCATACCGCGGCTTATCCGCCAGCTTATGTCCTCCGCCAAAAACCTCGCGCTTGTGAAGTATCGTTGCGCGCCTGTGCCTACTTTTCGCTAGCCTGCTGCGCAACTTTGCTACGCGTGGTGTCTTCTTTACTTCTTGCTGAGCTTGCCGATGGACTTCGATCTGAATGCCGCTTTGAACGACTATCAGGCCTATATCTGCGCGTTAGAGGCTCGCCCGACACCCGCCGCGTCGGCAGCACCGCCGCCGCAGCCATCCAACGCCGCGCTGACACCCCTTTTGACCAAGCAGCCCACTACCTACCAGGACCTGCCGACCGAAGTTATCGCGCGCATTGGTGACTACGTGCCCGTCCAAGACGTGATGCCATTTGCCACCGTTGACCGGCGCACCTATTATGCGATGCAGACTAGGCGCCTCGTTCATAGCTATTGGCAACGAGCAAAACAAGCGGTGACCTTTGAGTCGATCAACTGCCTGCTCGATGAGATGGACGGCACGCTTGCCGATCCAGCGCAGCACGTTGAACCCATGGACGCTCTATGCCAGCGGCTGCGAGCATTACACAGGGCAGATCGCGGCGATGTGTTTAAGCGTTTATTCGCAGCCGCGCAGCGTATCCCACAAGACGGTGTACAGATACAAAAAGCGCTGTTGCTCATGCACCGAGCTTTCACCTATGAGCGCGAATGGATGGAACTGTTTGACTTTGCCTACGCGCTGGCCGAACAGCGCGAGCCCGGGCAGGACAATGTGTGGCCGGAACTAGCGCTTGGGCTGTCGAATTTTTCACTCGACACACCTGAAACCCCTACGTTTGCTCAGTGGTATTACAAGATTCTGGCACGGCTGCCGTCGTTGAGCGTAGCCGAGCAAGCGCAGATCATTCCCACATTGGTCCGTTTACTAAATAAATTTAACCAAGCAGACCCGCGCGTCATTGAACTTTATACGCTCTTACATGACTACGCGTTACGCTTGCCCCCCTCTCATCAAGGCGCATCGGTCGGCGCGTTGGCAAGTTACGTGTGGCGCTTTCCGGAAGCGGAACAATCCGCGCGGTATGCGCAAATGCGCGATTGGGCGCTGTCGCTGCCTGACGACCAATGGGGGGTCGCGCTGCAGCGTTTGCCCGAAGGACTGGGTAGGTTCTCCCCTAAGCGACAAGCGCAAGAGCTGGCGTTGCTGGAACGCTATTTGACGCGCGTGCCGACGGTGCAGCGCACGCAAGCAGCAGTCGGGTTAATTAGAAGTATCTATTTCATCAATGACACGCTAGCCAAGCGGGGATGGCAGCAGGGATTGAGTCTACTGAACGGGGCGGGTGAAGCCACTTTATGGGAGGTACTGAGCGAGCTTCGGGCCAATGGAGTGCTATGGCACCTGAACAATCGCCAATGGAAAGTGGCGATGGGTGAGATCACGCGCTTTATGAAAGCCAACCAGTTTTCCAAACCAGCCCAGGCGCGAATCCAAGGCAGTGCGTGCTGGCTCAGAAGTCGGCCAGATTAATAGCTGAATCTGCATCATCAATTATTTGATCCTCACGTTGTTTCGGCTGCTTGCTGATTATCACTGTTAGCTTCGCACAAGCTTCTTCAGAAGTGTGAGTTGTCAACAGACGATGTAACAATTTCCGCATATTGGCATGGCACTATCCGCCAAGAACATGGCGTTCACAGCCCATCGCTGTGCTCAGCTTCCCGTTTTCAGCTAGCCTGCTGCGCGGCCTCACTTCGTATTGCGCCGTTTTTTATCGACTGCCGAGCTTACAGATGGACTTCGATCTGCATGCCGCTTTGAACGACTACCAAGCCTACATGTATGCGTTGGAGTCGTGCCCGCAGCCTGCTGCGTCGGCGCCCCCGCCGATACTGAAACCAGCAAGCGGTGGGCTGGCGAGCCCGTCGGCCAGCCGGCCTACGACATATCATGACCTGCCGCGCGAACTGATTGAGCAGATCGGTGACTACGTGCCCGTCCAAGACGTGGGAAACTTTTCAGCAGCCGATCGTCGCACGTACCATGCGATGCAAAGTCGGCGCTTAGTCTACCGCTACTGGCAACGAGCCAACCAAGCCGTGAGCCTCGCGTCAGTCAATCAGCTGCTCAGTGAGATGGGTAGCACGCTCGCCGATCCGGCGCGGCACGTCGAGCCGCTTGAGGCGCTGCGCCAGCGGTTGGAAGCGTTGCCATATCGCGAGCAGGGCGAAGCCTTTAAGCGCATGTACGCGGCGGCGCAGCGCATTCCGAAGGATGGCGTGCAGATACAAAAAGCGCTGTTGTTGCACTCATTGCGTGATTTTCATTGGAGCCATCGGGATGAATTATTCGACTTCGCTTACGCGATGGCGCAGCGGCGTGCGCCCGAAGAAGATAATGTTTGGACGGAACTCGCTGACAGTTTGAGATTCTTGTTGTTTGGCTCAGCTGAGTTTGTCGAGCGTTATCAGGCGCTCGTAGCTCGGCTTGCGTCCTTAAGGATGTCCGAGCAAGCGGAGCTGATCCCAGTATTGTGTCGGCGAATGGTTCACTTTGGGGGAAGCGACGACCGCCTCCCTGGGCTGTATGCGGTGTTACGCGAACAAGCATTGCAGCTGCCGCCCTCTCATCAAGGCGAGTCGGTTGGCATGTTAGCCAGTGCCATATGGGTTTTGCCGTACGCGGAGCGGCTCGCCCAGTACACGCAGCTGCGTGATGTAGCGCTGTCGCTGCCTGACGAGCAGTTGGGCGCTGCGCTACGCTATCTTCTAGAGGGGGTGACGGATTTACCGAGCGAGCATTATGCACACGAACTGCAGTTACTGGAACCGGCATTGCTTCGCGTACTGCCAGCGCAGCGTGCGCAGGCCGCACTCGGCCTATTCATGTATACCCACAAACTGGACGATGCACTGGCAAAGTGGGTCTGGCAGCGGGGGTTGAGCCTACTGAATGGCGCGAGCGAAGCTACCTTATGCGATGTGCTTAGCAGACTTCGAGCGCAGGGTGCGATAAGTAACTTAGACGATCATCAATGGAATATGGCGTTGGTTGAAATCACCCGCTTTATGGAAGCCAACCAGTTCTCCGAGCCGGCCCGGGCGCGATTCCAGGACAGCGTGCCTTGGCTCAGAAGTCTGCCACATTAACTATATTAACCAGTGGCTGAACCCGCATGCTTCGTTTATCCGGGGGATCCTTCGCAAGTCGGACAGGGTGATGTCAGTTCACCGTCTATCTTCAAGTGGTGACACCATCCTAGGATTCACCATGGACCACCGGATACCTCTCTCTTCCATTAATGTAGGCGCCAGCACATTATCTGCGCCACCCGCCGTGACAAATTAAGTTTAGGCGACTGTCACGCTCGATCGATCCGGAGTTAGACGCCGCGCTCATTTCTAGCCATATGATCATTATGATTAATATGGCAAAGGAGGGTGCGATGATTACCGAAGTCAATGCCGTGAACTTCCGACAAAACCTAGGTGAAATGTTCAATCAGGTACAGTATCGCAACGACAGTATCGTGATCAATAAGGACGGCAAGCCGGTCGCAGCGCTCGTCGACGCCGAATTATTCACCCGCATCCGGCGTATGCAGGACTGCTTCGATGCGCTCAGCGACCGAATCGCCGAAGCCTATGCTGGTATCAGGCTTGGCTTACTCGAGCAGCATGCCTGGGCGCATCGTTGCGGCTTGGCGCCAGGGCGGGTTGGAGGTGGCACTGTCGCACCACCTCTTAGACGAGAGGGTCCGAGTTCTACCGCGGTTGCCTAGGGTAGGCATGACACCGGCGCAAATTCGCGACCTAGCCGACAGTTTTATGTTATTGGCCGATGTAGTCGAGCCAGAAGGCGCACAGGGCGCAAGTCTGCGCGATTCCGCTGATCAGCCCATATTACTTACGCTGCTGGCAGCGAAAGGGCAGTATCTCATTACGGGGGACAAGGATTTGTTGGCGCTGGCGGATCGATATCCCATCGCCACGCCTACGGATTTCTGGACGCGCGATGGGACCTAGTTGAAATGGGCTGGTGATGCGAGTTCTAGAATGCACGACCTGTAGCTACCTTTTATTCCGACAGTGAAAGGGGCGCCGTACCTTTCGTAAAAGAGGTATTCGTATTGAAATGGATCAGATTTCGCCTCGCTCGATCAGCCGCGCCAGCGTTGATATGTCAATGCCGTAATTTTTCGGCTCGTGTATTGATCCGGCACGCTCGCGTTTGAGTAGCACGACACGATCGCGCGTAAGCGTTGCGGGATCGTCTTGCTTTAGCATTTGGCCTTCTGACACGAGGACCCACCGCATGCCGCTAGAGCCACTTTACGTTACGAACCGGGTTGTCACGATCATTCTGCCCAACTCGCCGTTTGTCGATGGGCCAAGGCGGTCGATCCTGTTGCTTCCCATGCCACGATCACGTTCGAGGATGCGCGTGAGGAACCGTCGGCGTTTCTGATTCTCATGGATGATGCCGATGATCCGGATCTATGGCCGCGTAACCGAACGCTCAAGCTGTTCCGGGATTGATGCGAGGTCCGCGTTCACACCGTTGTTCTGAACTACACCGATACACTGCTCGAGCACGATGACTGATCCAGATGCCACGGCAGCAGTTTATCGATCCGGTTAATCGGATGATCCGCGATGCGCCCCAGCACATTTCGCAGATACGCCTGTAGACTCTCCAGGTGTAGCTTGAGTTGGTGATCCAATTTCTCTGATTTGCGGCCGAACTGCATGCGTCGCAACTTGGCAATGAGCCGCTTCAGATGCTCGACTTCTGCAGCGCGCGAAGTGTGCCGGACTCAAGCAAATGACGCCGCTGCCGGCTGGCGGCCATATGAAGGATTCCTGCTCGAGTCGCATCATTAATAAGCACATGCCATTGTCGCTCCACCACAACAGCTTGAGCAAATCGGCGCGCTTGCCGCAAAAATGAATGGCCGTACCCAATGCCCGCGTATGGCCGCCTACTTAAGCAGCGCGTGCTCACCCAACGCATATCTCGCAAGGGCAGTTGTCTGGATAATGCCGCCATGCAGAATTTCTTCGGCACGCTTAAGTCCGAACTCTTCCATTTTGAGCGCTTGCACAACCTGGATGAGCTTGCGCAACCTGGATGAACTACAGACCAGTCTGGCACGCTACTCCACTACTACCACCACGATCGCATCAAGCTCAAATTAAAAGGGCTGAGTCCTGTGCAATACAGGACTCAGCCCAGTCAGCCCTAGCTTTCCGAAACTGTCCAACTTTGCGGGGTCGGTTCACATCCGGTAGGGGGCTTGGGGAGTCCGCCAGCGATCGAAGATCAGTGCAGCACGACGGGCTGGTTCATTAGGCTGTCGAATTGCCCGAGGAATTCGTCGACTTCCTCCAGCGACGGTTGCGCTTGGATCAGGCGCTGCACGTGCTCGCGAAAGCGCGCCGCCATCGAGCCGTCGATGAATATCTCGCGCTGCGCATTTTTGTCGACGATCTCGAATCCGCCGGACAGCATGGTGCCGTGCTCAGCTTGGGGGGCAAATTCGACAACGCAGTAGTTCGGGCTGTTGTAGATCATTTGCATGGCGACACTCCTCAATTCTGTTGCTCTGCCACGGTTTGCACCGTAGATGGAGAGGTTAATCAGAAATTCAAGGGGCCGACCCGGAACGGGTATTCCCTGCGATTACATTACGTTATGTTGTTGAGCTGACTGCCGTTCCGAATCTACCGATTCGACCGCCGGTGCGGAAAAGGATTCCAGCGCTAGGCCGACGCACTGAACGGCCAAGCGAAGCATCCGCGCTACGGTTGCGCCGGTGCTTGCCATGGCGATGATTCAGCATGGCCTATGCCTGGCACAGACGTGGGTGCATCGGCGGTCGCGGGCGCCGGACGCTTCTGAGCAGGCTCGGCCGGGGCGACGGTCTTTTCTTCGGACATGCCGGTCGCCTCGGATAGGATGGGCCGGCCTGTCCCGCTGTTCGCCGGCAGCTTGCCGTGCCATAGTAATTCGACTTGCGTGCCGTTTGGCTCGGTTTGCACTAGCCTGACCGGCAAGTAATCGAGCATGGGGCAGAGCCATACGTCGATGCGTCGTCGGTCGCCATTGCGGCGTGGCAGGCGCATGAAATGTAATGCATCAACGAATCCTTGCCGAGTCTGCACCGATTCGGTGCCAATCATCTCGATCGACCAGGTCTCGCCACTGTCGCTGTCGGCGACGAAAAACTGACGTGCGACGCCCGGTGTATAGGCCGACGGGTTACCGCGCACGAGGCTGGCTAATTGCATCACCATGCTGAAGCGGTCTTGCGCGCCGTCGGACAGTGGCACGATTTGAGGCGAACGCGAGAACGCGATGCGTCCCGGCTGCGTGTCGCGCTCAAAGCGCGTCGTATCGGTGCCTCGGCGCCCGCGCTGTTCCACGTAGCGTTGTGGCGCGAGCCCGAATGCGTCGACGCGGCCCTCGCTGGTGAAGCTGTATGTGCCTACGAACGGCAGCGTCATCGAGACGACCATTTGGTAACGTGTGCCATTGGTGGTCCAACGCAGCGTGCCAGCCTGATTTTGCACGCCATTGTAGAAAGTGTCGTACCGGATATCTGCGCTCGGGGGCAGCGCGAATTTTTCGCCGCCGGGCGTGAGCGGCGCGGAGGCCGGCGACAGAGCTGAGGCGGCTGATGTGCTCGAAGCGGTCGAAGTACCAGAAGTAGCCGAAGTAGCCGAAGCATCGGCTGCGCGCGACGCCTCGTCCAGCGGCGACGCGCCGCTCGCCACCGCGTCGCGCGTGGCCGGCTGCGGTTGCCAGCTGGCGCCGTATTCGCCGGCGAGCGGGCCGCGTGTGCCGGCAAAGGCCTGTGCGGCCGTGTCAGCCGGTGTGTGCGGGGTCAGCGCGCCCGGCCCGGTATTGTCTTTCGCGCGCGGTGTCCGGGTGGGCGGCAGGCCAGCGGTGTCGGCGCGCGTAGCACGGGACGTGTTCGGCTGTGGTACCACCGCTTGCAAGACATCGCTGGACGGCAGGGCTGCCGCGCTGGACGGCGAGAGAGGCGCCACGTGTGGCGCATCACCGGTCACCGACGCGGCGCGCTCGTGCTGCATCGCCGAGTCGATCGGCCGCGGTATCAGCACGGCGACCTGGATGGGGATCTCGCTCGGCATCAGTGCGGGGTTCAGTCCAGGCACGCGTTCTAACCACACGCCAGCTAGCGCATGGGCGAGCAATACCAGCGCCAAGGTGACGACCCAGCGCGTGGCTGGCCCGCGTGCATGCCGGCGGCATGAGTGGCTGGCAACGATCGTGCTGGGCCGCCGCGATGCGGCGTGCGAAGACAATTCCGCCATGGATTTCCAAGCAGGCGGGCACTACGCGTTGCATGCGCGATCGTACCCCAGTTCATAGGATAGCCATTGCATAGGACAGCCATTGCGCGCAGTCGCGCAGTGCCACGTCGATTTCGCCGCCCCAGCGGATATCAAACGTGCCTTCCTGTCCGGCCGCGATCAGCGCGAGCGCTCCAGTGGCATCGAACACTGGCCTGCAGAACGCATAGAGCGGCGGCAGCAGCATGCCCTGCGTCCGTGCGGCACCGTGTTTGCGAACCGTGGCAAATAGCGCTTTGGCATCCGCTGCGTGCGCGGGGCATTGGGCAGTTGCGACGCGCGTGCATCGCGCAGTTCGTGCTCGATTATCGCCGCTGCACGGCAGGTAGGTAGCAAACAGTCGCTCAGTGGCCGAACTGAGCAATGGCATTACATCGCCGAGCTTGAGCGAGGCTTTGGCTGGATGGCTCAACTCCGTCCAGTGTACGACAGTCGGCCCTGATTGCCCCAAACTGCGATGCCCACCGTCTGGTCGAGCTGATCACGTAGTCTGGTCAATGCGATTCGCGAGCTTCATGCCGTCCACGCGCACGAGTCGCGCCAGGCCCATCTGCAGCGTAAAGTCGCCGAGTTCGTAGCGCTGTGCCAAATCGCGCAGCATCATTGCATGTGGTTTGTTGATCAACACCGCGAGCAGCTTAAAGCCGACCTCGATCGACTGAATGCCAGAGCGCACCTTGTCTTCGCCGATATCGCCGCGCTCGTTTTCAACTTCCTCTCCCATTGTGGCGGGCGTCTGCTAGTGTTCAGACTATCGGGCGTGCCGCCCGCTTCCGGACAGGCCGATGAACGATTTTCCGAACGACCTACACTACGCCCGCTACGAAGCGCTAAAGCTGCGCCGACACGAGCATGGGATTCTCGAAGTGATCATGAGTGGTGAAGGGGCCAACAAGAGCGCGTTGGCCACCGCCGATGAACGGATGCATCGCGAACTGGCGGATATCTGGCGCGACATTGACACTGATCCGCACACACGGGTAGCGATCATCCGCGGCGAAGGTAAGGGATTCTCCGGCGGCGGCAATCTGGCATTGGTCGAGCAGATGGCCAACGACTTCCAGGTGCGCGCGCGGGTATGGCGCGAGGCGCGTGACCTCGTCTACAACCTGGTTAATTGCAGCAAGCTGGTGGTTTCAGCGATGCACGGTCCGGCGGTGGGGGCTGGCCTGGTGGCCGGCTTGCTCGCCGATATTTCAATCGCCGCGAAAAGCGCGCGCATTATCGACGGACATACGCGGCTGGGTGTGGCCGCCGGCGATCACGCGGCGATCGTCTGGCCGCTGCTGTGTGGCATGGCCAAGGCCAAGTATCACCTGCTGCTGTGCGAGCCGGTGTCCGGCGACGAAGCCGAGCGTATTGGCCTGGTGTCGCTGACGGTCGACGATATCGACCTGGTGCCGAAGTCCTTTGAGCTGGCGCAGCGATTGGCCAACGGCTCGCAAAGCGCCATCCGTTGGACCAAGTACGCGTTGAACAACTGGCTACGCAGCGCCGGCCCGACGTTCGATACATCGCTGGCGCTGGAATTCCTCGGCTTCGGTGGGCAGGACGTGCACGAAGGCATTCATTCGCTGCGCGAGCGTCGCGCGCCACGGTTTCCAGACGGTGCGCCGTTCTGACTGGACGATGCCCATTATGACCGAGCGGCAGAGGGAGGCAGGATCAATGAGCGAGTCAGGCGACAATAACCCATTTTCGTCATTCCCGCAGTTTTCGCCGAATGCCGGCTATCAGATGTTCGACAGCTTGCTCAAGCTGATGCGCATGCCGGACAGTTTTGCAGACGGCGGCGGGTCGACGTCGTCACCGCTCGGGCCCAGGCCGGATATCGTCGCGCAGCTGATGAGCGTCGAGGAGCTCGATAAGCGCATCATCGATCTTCAAGCGGTCGAACAGTGGCTCAAGCTCAACTTGTCGATGCTGCAGTCGATGATCCAGGCGCTGCAGGTGCAACGCTCGACGCTTGCGACGCTGCGCGCGTTCGGCGCATTCGTGCAGGCGCCGATGACGTCTGCGCCGGACGGCGCGTCTGGCGCAGGCCGTCCGTCGGGCGAGTCCGGCATAAGTGGCGATGCGCGCGGTGAGCCATGGTCGCCGCCGGCCGCAGCGGGTCAAGCAAACGAAGCAAATGGAGCGGATGATGCCCGGCGGACTGGCTCGCATGCGGCGCCTGCGGCTGACGATCCCCCAGAGCAAGCGGCGGCCGCGGATCCGTTTGCGTTCGCAAAGGCGTTTTACGATGTCGCGAGCGATGTGGTAAAGGGTGCGATGGAAGGCGCGGCCGGCGCCACCAGACCTGCCGACGCGGACCCGGCCGCCCCTGGCGAGGCATCGCCGCAACGGGACGCGCCGGCGGCGCACGGGATACGGGCGGCGCAGACGGGCGAACCGGTTGCCGGACAGCGGGGGCCCGATACGCAGGACGGCGCGCCAGCGGATCGCCGTACACCGGATACGTCGCGGGGTGAAGCCGCCGCCGCTGCCGCGGCGGCTGGTGCCGGCGAGCGCGCGGCCGCGTCCAGGGCTGGCGAGCCGCTCGACGTGTCAGCCTGGTGGAACTTGCTGCAGACGCAGTTCGAGCAGATTGCCCGGTTCGCGGTTGCGCCGCATACGATGCCCGGTGCATCGGTGTCGGCCGACGATATCAAGGAAGCGATGCGGCAGCGGGTCGACGAGGGGCTGGGGCGTTCGTCGCCGAGCGCTTCGGCGGGAGCGGGCCGATCCGCTACAAAGGTCCGCGCGCTGTCCAAGCGCGCGGCAGCAGCTGCAAGCGGATCGGCGACCCAGGGCGGCGCCATGGCGGAAAGTGGGATGGCTTCAAGCGGCACGTCGGTGGCGGCAGGCAAGTCGGCGAGGCGCAGCGGCTCGGCGAAGCACGGTGGCTCGGCGAAGCACGGCAGGTCCGCTGCGAAGGATAAATCTGCGACGCGCATCAAGTTGGCGACGGCGACGGGTCGCAAGGTCCCAACGGCTCGCAACGCTGCCACTCATGGTAACGCCACGAGTGGCACGGCCACGACAGGCAATAAGGCCGTGACTGGCAGTAGCGCCGACGCGGACAATAGGCCGTCAGCGGCCCGCAGGCGCACCAAGGGAACAATGCCGGCGGCCAGCGTGCGCGGGCGCCGCGGCCGGACCGCCGAATAGCACCGGACATCGATGCCGGATGCTCCCGCGCCGCTGGCTGCCCGACCCTTGCGTAGATCGGCCAGCAGACCGTGGCCAGCGTGTTGCTCGACCTGTAGACCGCCATCGTCATACCCCATGATGTGGCCGGCACCTGCGAACCAAACGAACCCATCTTGCCCTATTGTCCGGGATTTGTCCGCGTATAGCTGCGAATTTGTCGGTTACAAACCGCTTTCTTCTGTCCCCAAAAGCGTGAATTAGGGTTAGGATTGGCGGCCACGTTTGAACAATAAGGGGCGCGCCGCATTGGCGAAGCTTCACGACACCTATGGCCAAGCACATTTCCGCCGATGGGCAAACGGCAGAGGCAGCAGATTGGGGGCCGGCGCATGGCGACGGCGCGAGTGGCCGGATGCACAATGACGATACTGGCGTGCCCGAGCCGTCACTATCGCCGGTCGGCATTGGTGCCCTTGCCCATGAAATTGGTTTGACGAAGGATACGTTGCGCGTCTGGGAGCGCCGATACGGTTTTCCTCGGCCGCTGCGCAACACGGGTGGCGAACGCCTGTATCCGGCCGAGCAGGTCCGCAAGCTGCGGCTTGTGAAGCAGTTGCTGGAGGCCGGGCATCGTCCGGGCAACGTGTTGCTGCATTCTGAGTCGGTTTTGCGTACGATGGTGCGCCAGAGCACGCCGGTGTCACCCCACGTGGACTTGGTGCCGCTGCTCGAACTGATCGATACCGAGCGTTGGCCGGCGCTGCGCGACGAACTGATGTGGCGCCTGGTGCGCGTGGGCATCGAGCGCTTCATCGACGAAATCGCGATCCCGCTTGGCGCGCGGGTAGTCCAGGCGTCGGCGGGCGGATCGCCGAGCGCCGCGCATGCGCCGGCACTTGGACAAGTGCTGCAGGACGTTTTCCGACGTGCGGTGCGGCTGCTCACGGATAGCGTACGGGGCCGGCCCTGCGCGTTACTGGCAGCGGTCCCGGGCGCGGCGCATGATGTGCAACTGGCGATGATGGAAGTCTTGTTTGTGCTCTCCCGCTGCCGTTGCACGGTGATGAGTGCTGGTGTATCGATTGATGAGATCGCCGACGCGGCGCGCGCTAGCGATGTTGACATGGTCGTGTTATCGATGGCAGCCGCACCCGACGCCGAGTCTGCGGCGCGCGCGGCCAGCGAGCTGCAGACTCGGCTGCCGCCGCAAGTGCAATTGTGGACCAGCGGCGGCAACGTCCCGCGCCGCCTCGCGCAACAGGGGATCCAACACTTGGTGTCGATGACGCACATCGATAGTGCAGTCGCGCAGTGGCGTCAACACCGCGTGCTATCATAATTGGAACGCCGCACATTGGCGCCGCGCAACAGCCAAACACGATGGATAACAGACGCTGCGTGGCAACGCGAATTCTCTCTCGGAAGGCGTCGCCCGCTGCGGCATTTTTCCGCACCTGGGCGGGCCGCGCTCACGTAAAATCCTGCGTTTGCCCGTCTGCCGGGTCGAACCATGCGTCGCACGATATCGATGACGGGCGCAACGCAGTCTACGCTTTTCAGGTTGATAGGGTGGCACCATGAACACCATGCTTTATCCGGAACTCTACCGCTCGCTCGAATCGGTTCGCTGGGATATGGAAAAGGATATCCCGTGGGACAAGTTCGATGGGTCGATGTTGACTGACGAACAAGCGAACACAATTAAGATGAACGCGATCACCGAATGGTCCGCGTTGCCGGCGACGGAGATGTTCCTGCGCGATAACCATAACGACAGCGACTTCTGCGCGTTTATGAGCGTCTGGTTCTTTGAGGAACAAAAGCATGCGCTGGTATTGATGGAGTATCTACGGCGCTTCCGCCCCGAGTTCGTGCCGACCGAGCAGGAGTTGCACGCGGTGCGCTTCCCGTTCGACCCGGCGCCGCCGCTGGAAACGCTGATGCTGCATTTCTGCGGCGAGATCCGGTTGAACCACTGGTACCGCCGTGCGGCCGAGTGGCATACAGAGCCGGTAATCAAGCACATCTACGAGACGATTTCACGCGACGAGGCGCGGCATGGCGGTGCCTACCTTCGGTATATGAAGAAGGCACTGGCCACGGCCGGCGACTCCGCGCGCGCCGCATTCGCGAAAATCGGCGTGCTGATGGCGTCGGCTCGGCGTACCGAGAAGCCGCTGCACCCGACGAACCTGCACGTGAACCGACAGTTGTTTCCGCGGGACACCGTGCAATCGCGACTGCCCGACCCGGAATGGCTTGAGCGCTGGCTGGACGAACAGATCCGATTCGACGACACGTGGGAAAAAAAGGTGATCGAGCGGATCCTGCACAATTTGTCGCTGCTGTTCGAGCGCACGTTCACGACGGCGCAGGAATTGAACCGTTACCGCAAGGAGTTGGTGGCGCGACTGCAGCGCGATACCGACGTGAGCGGCACAGCGCAGCCGGCGTAGGCCCATGCCGGCTTCATTCGAGCGCAAGATCGTCGAGTGGCAAACGTTGCTCGGGTGCCGAGCCTCGCTCGGTGCGCCGGTCGTGTTCACCAATGGTGTGTTCGATATCCTGCATCGAGGGCATGTGACGTATCTAGACGATGCCCGCGCGTTGGGCGCGTGCCTGGTGGTCGGCGTCAACAGCGATGCGTCGGTGCGGCAGCTCGGCAAGGGCGACGATCGCCCGATCAATGTGGAAGCGGACCGCATGGCGTTGCTTGCCGCGCTGGAAAGCGTTGATTACGTTGTGATGTTCGACGAGCCGACGCCGATCGAGTTGATCCGCGCGTTGCGCCCGGACATTCTGGTCAAGGGCGGCGACTATGACATGGACAAGCTGCCGGAATCGGCATGGGTGCGCAGCTGGGGCGGCCGCGCACTAGCGATTCCGTTTGAGCACGACCGCTCGACGACGAAGCTGTTGCAGCGCGTACGCTCCCGCTGATCACGGGCTGAGCGCGTACGCGGCCATCCCCGAATCCTGGCCCGGCCCGCCGATCACCGGCTGTGGCTGTGGTTGCGGTTGCGGTTGCGGTTGCGGCTGTGCCGGGTCGAGCGGCTGGGCGCGCAGTGCATCCGGACGTACTTGGCTGCTCCGGCGAAACGGCTCCCTGGGACCGGCCGCCGGAGCCGGGCCAAACGCGCCACTGAGCGTCACGAATCCGAGTACGTTCGCCACTAGCAATCCTGCAATCAACCAGCGCAGCATCTGCGATTCTCCGTGCTTCTTCTCTAGAGGGGCCGCTGCGTCAGGCGCCGTGCCTGTGCGCCGTCACCTCGTCCTGCGCAATCAGCGCGAGCCCAGACAGTATCAAATGATCGTGCCGCGTGTGCGGCACAGTCAGCGCTGGCGCCAACGCGTCGGCGGCGCCGCCGCCAAGCACCATGCGTACCGACGCGCCGCCGAGTTCAGCACGCCATGTCAAGTAAGCATGCTCGATCAAGCCGGTTTGTGCGAGCGCACATCCGGCGCACAGCGACGCGGGCGTGTCGGCGCCGAACGTCAGGCCCGGCTTGCCGGCCAGCGCGGAGCGTGCGCCCGCCGGCGTCAGCGTCGGCAACTGCGAGGTATGCTCGCCGAGCGAGCGCATCATCAATGACCATCCCGGTGCAATCAAACCGCCGACAAAGATGCCGTCAGCGCGCAGCGCTTCGATCGTTGTCGCGGTGCCGAGCGTGACGATCAGCAGATGCTCACGCGGGTAGGCCGCACGTGCCCCGATCATGCCGGCCCAGCGATCGGTGCCCAGTTGTGCCGGCTCGCCATATCCGTTTGTCACCCCGCACTGCGAGCGGCGCGATACGATGGTCGTGCGTGCGATGCCTGGCCAGCGCGCATCGAGCATCGTCGACAGGCGCGCGGCGACGTGCTGGCCCGCAACGTTGGAGATCCAGATATCGGCTGGTGTCGGCAAGTCGTCCCACTGCAGTTCCGCCGCGCGTGCGGCGACGTCGCCCTGCGCGTCGTCTAGCGGGTTTTCGTGCGAGAACGCGCCGAGTTGCCGCAGACTGCCATCGGCATGCACCAGCGCCCATTTGGTGCGGCTATTGCCCGCGTCGATCACCAGGCGGTGGCCGGTCGTGCCGGCAAGGTCAGAATCGATCATGGCGGCTTACGCGTCGTCGTTGTGCGGCTGTTGTTCACGCGCGCATCCGGTAGCGGGCGGTTTGCCAGCGCCCGGGAGCGCGGGGGCGGGCGCGTCGGACGCGGGCACGCCGCCGGGGGGCAATCCGGACGGACGCAGTCCTGCGGTGGATACGGCAGCCGTTGGCAGTGCGCCCGTGCCCGCACCGCAAGTAGACGAACCGGGCGCCGGCTGCGCCGGCGCATCGATGCTTGCGGCAAGCCGCAGCGACACGTCGCCTGTGGCGATTGCCCGGATTGCTTGTGGCGTGCGTATCAGCAATTGTCCTTGTTCGTCAACGCCGTATGCGGTGCCGCGTGCCATCTCGTCGCCTTGCTCCAAGACGACGACTTCCTGGCCTGCATACGCATGCTCGGCGATCCAGGCGTCACGGAACGGCTCGAAGCCATGCCGGCCGAAGCGCTCCAGTCCGACTGCCAGCGCATTGAGCACCGCGCCGAGCACGGGGGTGAGCGCAGCATGCGGCCACGCGCGGGATAGTGCACCAGGCATGGTCGGCAGCGTGGCGCGAAGCGTTTCGTGCAACGACGCAATCTGCTGCTCCAACTCGTTGGCGCCATTGATGTTCAGGCCCACGCCGACTACCAGCGCGGTGGCGTCGCGCGTACTCCATACGGTTTCCACGAGCACGCCGGCTAGCTTTGCGCCGTCCAACAGGATGTCGTTTGGCCACTTGAGTGAGAGCCTCCCGCTGTCATCCAGCGGCAGAGTACGCAGCCCGTCCACGATCATTGCACCGAGCGCCAGGCTCAGCCCGGCGAGCCGGGCTGGCGCGCGCGGCATCAAGTAGCCGAGCGAGAACAGCAGCGCATTGCCCGGGGTGGCCAACCACGGCCGGCCGCGCCGCCCTCGTCCCGCCGTCTGCGAATAGGCAACGCGCACGCTTGGCTCGAACGGCACGCCGCGTGCTTTTTTCAGCCGTGCGGCGAGATCCGCGTTGGTCGAGCCGGTCTCGTAGACTACCTCGATTGCCCAGCGCGAAGGCCATGGGTCGAGCAGCTCGAGGAGTCGCTCGCGTTCGATGTGGCGGGCCGCCGGCCGCGGATCGCCGCTGGCGGTGGTCTCACCCGGGATGCCGGGCGGATCTTGGAGGGAAGAAGGATTGGACATCTTGCTATTGTAGCGAGGCTGTGCTGCGCCTTTCGATACAATGACGCTACGTTGACCCTTTGCCGTGCCCGCTTTGGATTTCGAGACGCCGCCGCTGCTCACTATCGATGCCGTAAAACCGAGCCAGGACCGGTCCGTGCCGTCAGGTACGGCGATTCGCCTAGGTGGCCAATGGACCGCGCTCTCGCTGGCGCTGGATCAACGGCGCGGCGGCATCGCAGCCAAGCTGCGCACGATGCGCGACGCGGCGGCCCGGGCCGATACGCTGTGGGACCTGTCGCCAATCCAGAGGCTGGATCATGTCGGCGCACAGGCGCTGTGGCAGATTTGGGGACGGCGCTTGCCGCCCGGCATCAGCTTGACCAGTACGCAGCGCGAGATCTTCAACCGGATCACGCTGCTTGAGGCAACGCGTGAACCGGCCGAGCCGGCGGCGGCAATCGATCCGATCACACGGCTCGGGCTCGCTATGTTCGATTTTGCCGGGCACCTGCGCGACGGCATCACACTGCTCGGTGGCCTGGTGATGGATGGCGGCAGGCTGCTGCGTGACCCGCGCCGCATCCCGTGGCGCGAGATCTCCGCAAACGTCTACGCGGCCGGTGCGCAAGCACTGCCGATCACCGCGCTGGTTGCATTTCTGATCGGCATCGTACTGTCGTATTTGTCCGCACAGCAACTGAGGTTGTTCGGCGCGAACGCTTACATTGTCAACATCCTTGGGCTGTCGATTATTCGGGAGCTTGGCCCGGTGCTGGCGGCGATTCTCGTGGCCGGCCGCTCCGGCTCGGCGATCACCGCTCAGCTGGGCGTGATGCGCGTGACCGAGGAGTTGGACGCAATGCGCGTGATGGGGATCTCGCATGGGCTACGGCTGATTTTTCCGCGGGTGATCGCGCTGGGTGTCGCGATGCCGTTGCTCGTGATGTGGACCGACGCGATCGCGCTGACCGGCGGGATGCTGGCCGCGCAACTGGTGCTCAATATCGACATGAGCTTCTTCATCCGTTCGTTGCCGAACGTGGTGCCGGTGGCGAATTTGTACATCGGCCTGGGCAAGGGCGTGGCGTTCGGCATGCTGATCGCGCTGGTCGGTTGCCACTTCGGCTTGCGCATCAAGCCCAATTCGCAAAGCCTGGGCGAGGGAACGACCACGTCGGTCGTGTCTTCGATCACGGTCGTGATCCTGGCCGACGCGGTGTTCGCAATCATGTTCCAACGGATCGGGTTGTCGTGAGGCGTGCATGATCCGACCGCACGCGCTGACCTCGATGGCCCTCGCACACGGCGCGCCGCCGGTGGCCGAGCCTGTTATCGAGGTGACCGACCTGACCAAGCGCTATGGCCGTACGGTAATCCACGAGCACCTGGACCTGGAGGTGCGGCGCGGCGAGATCGTATCGCTGGTCGGTGGTTCCGGCTCCGGCAAGACGACGCTGATCCGGCAGATTCTCGGGCTCGAGGCGCCAAGTTCGGGCACGATCCGCATCTTCGGCGAGGATACCGCGACGATGAGCGAGCACGCGGCCCGATTGCTACGCAGCCGTTCGGGCATGTTGTTTCAGCATGGCGCGCTGTTTTCCGCGATGACGGTTTTCGACAACATCGCACAGCCATTGCGCGAACTGGGCAAGATCCCGCCGGCGCTGTTGTCGGATATCGTCATGCTGAAGCTCGAAATGGTCGGGCTCTCGGGCCGGCACGCAACCAAGATGCCGGCCACGCTGTCCGGCGGGATGGTCAAGCGCGTGGGCATGGCACGCGCGTTAGCGTTGGAGCCGGAACTGCTGTTCCTGGACGAACCGACTGCCGGCCTGGATCCCCAGGCCTCAGAGGAGTTCGTCGAGTTGATTGCGACGCTGCATCGCGCGCTCGGCCTGACGGTGGTGATGGTCACGCACGACCTGGACACGATGGTGTCGTTGTCCACGCGTGTGGCGGTGCTGGCCGATCGCAAGGTGATCGTCGCGGCGCCGCTCGAGCAAGTTGCCGGCGTCGACCACCCGTTCATCCGCGAGTATTTTTTGGGCATGCGCGGCCGTCGTGCACTGCAGGCGCTGCCAGCGTCGCGCCGTGCCAAGCTGCCGGCGGACGCGCTCGAGCCGATACCCGACGACGCATTGCTCGAAGTCGAGCATGCCGCCCGGCGTGGGCATCGCGGCGAGCATCGTCGACCGGGCGTTGGCGTGGAGGGAAGCTGAGATGGAAAACAAGTCACATGCATTCTGGGCCGGGCTGTTTACGATCGTGCTGCTGGCGGCGATCGTGTTGACGATCGCGTGGTTCAGCATGGATCGCACCGAGCGCGTTCCGTATGACTTGGTCGCCACGACGAATGTAACCGGCCTGCGCGCCGACGCGGCGGTGCGCTATCGCGGACTGGCGGTCGGCAAGGTGCAGAACATTCACTTCGACACGCACCGCCCCGGCCGGATCGTGATCCGCATCCTCGTGGACAAGCGCGTGCCGTTGACCAACTCGAGCTTCGCGTCGCTCGGCTTTCAGGGCGTGACTGGGTTAGGCTTTATCCAGCTGGATGATACCGGCGACGATCCGCACCCCCTGAGCTCGTCCAACGAGAACGTCGCGCAGATTCCGATGCGGCCTGGCTTGGTCGACGATTTGCAGCGGCATGGCGTGGCCTTACTCAATCAAATGGAGAAGATTGCGGTCAACCTGCAGCAAATGACCGACGAACCGAACCGTCGGCAATACTTGGCCACCGCGCGCAGTATCCAGGATGCGGCCAGCGGTGTGGCTGCGCTCACGCAGCACCTGGAGCCGGTGACACGCAAGCTGCCGGGTACGATCGACGAGCTGAACCGGACGATGGGTTCGGTCAACATGCTGGCGACCAGCCTGTCCAACCCTAATGGACCCGTTGCGGCCAATCTGAATCGGGTGGGCCAGGCGGCCGAGCAGGCGGGTGTGGCATTGGCGCAGCTTAATACATCGATGCAGGAGCTGACCGCGCGAGTCGGCTACGAGACGTTGCCCCGCGTGAATTCGCTGGCCGACGACGTCAGGCAGGCCATGCGGTCGGTCAACAGCGCGGCAGGCGCGATCAACGCGAATCCGCGCGCACTACTGTTCGGTGCACCATCGCCCGAGCCCGGGCCCGGCGAGCCGGGTTTCTCGTGGTCGTCCGGCTCCCCGCACTAACGCGCGCACGTTGCCGCACTGCACGGTGGGCGTCCATTCGACAAGGATCATCGATGTCATTACGTATTATTAGTTCGCTTGCGGTGTTGCTGGGCGCGTTCACGTTCGGCGGATGTGGCACGGCCGGACACCGCGCGTCGCCGGTGGCCCATCGCTACGATCTCGGCGCGCCGGCCATGGCGGTGTACCCCGGTCCCATGAGCCCGAACGGGGCGGCATCTCGCGCTGGCGCCGCGTCGCCGGCGTTCGGTCCGTTTAAGCTGGTTGACATGGGCGCGCCGGCGGGCTTGGATTCGGACGGCATCGTCTACCGGCTCGCCTATGCGCACGCGCAGCAGCTGCGCACTTACACGTCGAACCGCTGGACCGCGACGCCGACACAGTTGCTGACGCAACGTTTGCGCGCACTGCTCGGCGCACGCGGCGTGGTGGTTTCGCCCGGCGACCCGGTGTCGGCACCGGTGTTGAGGGTCGAGTTGCTGGACTTCGAGCAGATCTTCGACAAGCCCGGCGCGAGCCGTGGCGTTGTCGCGTTGCGTGCGACGTTGCTGCGGCGGGGCGGACAGTTCATGCAGGCGACGTTCCGCGCTGATGCGCCGGCGCCGTCCGCCGATGCGATCGGCGGTGTGCGCGCCCTCGCGCAGGCCAGCGACGTTGCGCTGTCGCAACTAGTTGACTGGCTGGCCAGTCAGCCGGCGCTCGCGCGCTGAGCGACGGGGGCACGGCGTGCCGGTTGCCCCGTCGTTATAATTGACTCAATGCCGATGGCGGGACCGCTTTCCAATGACTTCTTTTTATCAGCACCATGTTTTCTTCTGCTTGAACCAGCGCGATCCGGGCGAGCGCCCGAGTTGCGCAAACTGCGGTTCGCAAGCGATGCAGGAATACGCGAAACGGCGTATCAAGGCGTTGGGCCTTGCCGGTGAGGGCAAGGTGCGCATCAACAAGGCCGGGTGCCTGGATCGGTGCGAGCTTGGTCCTGTGCTGGTCGTGTACCCCGATGCGACGTGGTACACCTATGTTGATGAAGCGGATATTGACGAGATTATCGATTCGCATCTGGTCGGCGGCCGGATCGTCGAGCGCCTGTTGATCGACGCGCCGCGCGGCGGAGTGTGACCGGATGAACGCGCAAACGCAGAAGTATCGGATCGATGGTCCGGTCGGCAAGATCGAGATCGCGATCGATCGTCCGGATCGTGGCGACGCGGGGGGCGAGCCACGTGGGCTGGCGTTGGTTGCACATCCGCATCCGCTGTTCGGCGGCTCGTTAGACAACAAGGTCGCGCAGACACTGGCGCGCACGTTGGTGCAACTCGGCTACGTGGCGGTGCGACCGAACTTCCGCGGTGTCGGTGCCACCGA
Source organism: Burkholderia sp. b14 (assembly GCF_900156195.1). Taxonomy (NCBI): domain Bacteria; kingdom Pseudomonadati; phylum Pseudomonadota; class Betaproteobacteria; order Burkholderiales; family Burkholderiaceae; genus Burkholderia; species Burkholderia sp. b14. The sequence goes on along the minus strand of NZ_FTPJ01000003.1, from coordinate 1,489,966 downwards.
AGGCGAGCATGATGACGGGCGCGGCGAGCAGGATGACCTGATTGCAGTGATCGATCACGCGCGCATGCTGCCGGGGCTGGCCGGTGTGCCGCTGGTACTGGCGGGTTTCTCGTTCGGCACATTCGTGCTGTCACACGTGGCGCAGCGACTGCGCGAACGCGGTGACGCGATCGAGCGCATGGTATTCGTTGGGACCGCGGCGAGCCGTTGGCAGGTCGCTGACGTGCCGTCCGACACCATCGTGATTCACGGCGAACTCGACGATACGGTGTCGATTGCGTCAGTGTACGATTGGGCGCGGCCACAGGAACTGCCGGTCGTGGTGATCCCGGGTGCCGAGCATTTTTTCCACCGCAAGCTGCACATCCTGAAGCGAGTGATTGCCGAGCGCTGGCGCGTATAATGGGTGCCGCGTCGCTGCCGCTGCACAGGCGGGGGGCGCATCACCCGTGCCGAGCCGGTGTTGGTTCGCCGCGTGGACACGAACGCTTGGTTCGTTCGCCAGTCCAATCGGCTTGCGCCGCGGGCCGCCGTAGCGGGCCGCTTCCCGAACTCCCCCGTTTAACGTCGATTCGATTGCTATGCGTTTGACCTTTGTCCCGACCGTTGTCGCCCGCGCGGCAACGCTCGCGTGCGTGCTGCCTGCCGCACTCGCCGCTTCCGCTCTGATTGTTCCCGCCGACGCGCTCGCGCAAGTGCCGCCTCCGGCTGTCAATGCGCGCTCGTGGGTGCTCGTCGATGCCAGCAGCGCGCAGACGCTTGCGTCGGCCAATGCCGACGAGCGGGTCGAGCCCGCTTCGTTGACCAAGTTGATGACCGCGTACTTGGTGTTCGATGCGTTGAAGACCAAGAAGATCTCGATGGACCAGACCGTGATCCCGAGCGAGGCGGTGCGTCGCGTGCGCGCGGAAGAGTCGCGCATGTTCATCGAGGCGAACAAGCCAGTGACCGTGCACGACCTGGTGTACGGGATGATCGTGCAGTCGGGCAACGACGCGGCGATCGCGTTGGCCGAACTTGTTGGCGGCAGCGAAGCGCACTTCGTGCAGATGATGAACGAGGCGGCGCAGAAGCTGGGCATGAAGAACACGCATTACGCCGACGTAAATGGCATGCCAAATCCCCAGCACTACACGAGCGCGGCCGACCTGGCCGTACTGTCAGCGCACCTGATTCGAGACTATCCTGAGTATTATCCGATCTTTGCAGTCAAGGATTTCACGTACAACAAGATCAAGCAGCCGAACCGCAACCGTCTGCTGTGGATCGACCCGACCGTGGACGGGGTTAAGACCGGCCATACGAAGGCGGCCGGCTTTTGCCTGATCGCCAGCGCGAAACGGCCGCTGCCGGGGGTGCCGGACGCGTCGCGCCGGCTGGTGAGCGTGATGATGGGCGAGCCTAAGGAGCACGATCGCACGCAGGACAGCCTGAAGATGCTGAACTACGGCTACGCGGCGTATGACACGCTGCGCCTGTACAAGGCCAATCAGGTCATCGATTCGCCGCGCGTGTACAAGGGCCAGCAGGACGCGGTGCCGGTCGGCGTCAAAAGCGACCAGTACATCACGGTTCCGAGGGGGGTGAGCGACAAGATCAAGCCGGTGCTCGAGCGCCATGGTCCGCTGGTCGGCCCGATCGCCGACGGGCAGGTGGTGGGCACGGTGAAGGTCGTCGCCGATGGCAAGGTACTGACGCAGTTCCCGGCCGTGGCGCTGCAAGCCGTGCCGCAGGCCGGCATCTTCGGGCGCTTGTGGGATTCGGCGCTGCTGACGCTGGCCAAGAAGTAAGCCGAGGATTAGGCGATCGGCCGCCGAGGCCGGCGCGCCCCGCGCGGGTGCGTCGTATGCATGAAACCGAGGATTGAAGGAACACTGTCATGAACTCATCCAGCGAATCACTGCTGCAGTTTCCGTGCGACTTCCCGATCAAGGTGATGGGCAAGGCGCACCCGCAGTTCCAGCAAGTCATCGTTGAGGTGATTCGGCAATTCGATGCCGAGTTCGACGACAGCCGGGTCCAGAGTCGGCCGTCCAACGGCGGCAACTACGTCGGCCTTACGGTGACTGTGCGTGCGACCAGCCGTACACAACTCGATGACCTTTACCGGGCGCTGACCGGGCACCCGATGGTGAAGGTCGTGCTATGACAACTGGGCGAGCGTCGTGCGCGGATAATCGTCGTGCGTGGCGCGCCGTCGCGATGCAACGCGGTGGCTAGTGCCGCCATCGCGCGGCTGCACCCGTAACGCGTTGTGTGGCGCCGATGTGCGCTGATGTAGCACTTACGCGGCGGCCGCGGACAAGGGTACGCCGCTCGGGCATTGCGCGTACAGGGCGCGAAAGCGCCCGGCTTCCTCGTGCAGCCATTCGCGTAACACCGTGACCCGGCGTGTCTCCAGCAGCGGTGCTGGACAGACGAACCAGTACGTCCCCGGGCTGGGGCCGTCTATGTCGAATAGCCGCACGAGCCGACCGTTGATCACCTCTTGCATCGCCAGCGAGCGGCGCACCAGCGCAATGCCCTGTCCCTCCAGCGCGGCTTGCAGCAGCATCGACGAGTCCTGGTATAGCACCCCGCGCCGCGGCTCGCTCCAGCCGCTCAGACCCGCCGCCTGAAACCATGGACCCCACATCTCGTCGTCGTTGCGCAGCAACGTCAGGCCGGACAGGTCGGCCGGCGTTTTCGGCAGCCGGCCGCCGTTGAAGTCGGGCGTGCATACGGGGAAAAACACCTCGTCGAGCAACGGCTCGACGAACAACCCCGGATAGTTGCCGCCGCCAAAACGCAGCGCAACGTCAACATCGTCCCGGTTGAAGTGCGTGATCGCGTTGGTGGACAGCAGCTCGACGTCGATTTCCGGGTGCCGCTCGATAAAGCGTCCGATCCGCGGCGTCATCCAGCGTGCGGCAAACGGCGGCAGCACGCTGATCACGAGCCGGCGTTGTCGGTCACCGGCGCGAACCGCATCGGTGGCCGCGGCAATGTCGAACAGGGCGGCGCGCACCTGGGCCGCATAGCGGCGCCCGCAGTCGGTCAACGCGACCCGCTTGCCATCACGCTTGAACAGCGGCATGCCGAGTTCGGCCTCCAGCGCACGGATCTGATGGCTGATCGCGCTGTGCGTCACGAACAGTTCCTGCGCGGCGCGCGAAAAGCTCTCGAGCCGGGCTGCGGCTTCGAAAGCCTTCAACGTGCCTAGATTGGGCAATTGGCGCAGGTCCATGGCGGTTCCTCTTCGATAGGTGGCGGGCGTCGCGGCGCTGGCCGTGCTTGTTAATTATGCTCACAAGCCGGCGAAAAAACATCGCTTTGCGCCGGGGCTGGCCATCGCTACGATTCTAGTTATCCTGGTGCATCCGGGGCGTGGGCAGGAGCGTACGATGAAACCCCTTTATTCAAGCATCACGTTCGAGGTTCAACCCGGGCAGACCGTGCCATTGCGCGTGAGCCGGGGCGTGGCGCTCACCATCGAAGGCGAGCGCGTTTGGATCACCCGCAGCGCGGACGAGCACGACTATTGGGTGGCCTCAGGCGAATCGCTGTCGCTGCGGCCTGGCGAGTTGATGTGGCTCGGCACAGAAGGCACGCGCACGGCGCGGGTGACCGTGGCTCTGCGCCCTCACTATGCTCAACGCGTTGCGTCATGGTGGTCGCGACGGCTGTCCGCCAGCCGGTTCAGCTGGCATACCGGATGGCTGTTAGTCTGATTGTCGCGGGTACGGGCGGGCGGACTCGCTTTTCGGTAAACTGACGGGATCATGCCCGCGCCGTCATTTGAATTTAACACCGAGCTTGTCGCATTGGCGGCGATGTCCAACGATGTCGTCGTGTGCTGGCGTGGCCTCGAGCCCTACGAAGCGAGCTTCGACGCGATGCGCGCGTTCACCGCCGCACGCACGCCGCTCACTACGGATGAAATCTGGCTGGTTGAACACCCGCCGGTCTACACGCTGGGCCAAGCCGGCGATCCGGCCCATCTGCTGGCCGCGCATAACGGTATCGCGCTGGTCCAGGTCGATCGCGGCGGGCAGATCACCTACCACGGGCCGGGCCAAGTCGTCGCGTACCTGCTGGTCGACCTACGGCGGCGCCGGCTATGGGTTCGTGACCTGGTGACGCGCATCGAGCAGGCGGTGATTGACACGCTGGCAGCGTATAATCTAGTCGGTGAGCGCCGGATCGGCGCACCAGGCATCTATGTCGCCGCCGGATCTACGCATCGCCATGCCGGTACGAAGATTGCAGCGCTTGGCCTGAAAATCCGCAATGGCTGTTCGTATCATGGCGTGAGCCTTAACGTGCGGATGGATTTGCAGCCGTTCCGCGACATCAACCCATGTGGCTACGTCGGTCTCGAAACGATCGACATGGCTTCGCTCGGCGTGTCGGCGCACTGGCACGACGTGGCAAGAACACTCGCCGAGCAGCTGACCGGCAACCTGCCGCCGGTTGCCGTCGCCGCATCGCCCGATGCAGCACGCGAAAGGGGCAACCCCGTGGTTGGCTGAGCAGGATGCGGCCGCCACTGCACTGGATTTCGACATGACGACTGCTGTTCCCGACCCATTCGCCACCCTCGCCGCATCTGCGGCGCACGCTTCTTCCGCCACCTACGATCCGAGCGCGAAGCAGAAGGCTCAGGCTAAGACTTCGCGGATCCCGATCAAGGTCGTGCCGATCGACAAGCTGAAGAAGCCGGATTGGATCCGCGTGAAGGCCGCGACCGGCAACTCCCGCTTTTATGAGATCAAACAAATCCTGCGCGAGCACAACCTGCACACGGTTTGCGAAGAAGCCAGTTGCCCGAATATCGGCGAATGCTTCGGCAAGGGGACGGCGACGTTCATGATCATGGGCGACAAGTGCACGCGCCGTTGCCCATTCTGCGACGTTGGGCATGGGCGACCGGATCCGCTGGATGTCGACGAGCCGGTGAACCTGGCACGTACCATCGCCGCGCTCAAGCTGCGCTACGTCGTGATCACCAGCGTGGACCGCGACGACTTGCGCGATGGCGGCGCCGGGCATTTTGTTGAGTGTATCCGGCAGGTGCGGGAGCTGTCACCGCAAACCCGGGTCGAGATCCTGACGCCGGACTTCCGAGGCCGGTTGGACCGCGCGCTGACCATTCTCAACGCAGCGCCGCCGGACGTGATGAACCACAATCTCGAAACCGTGCCACGACTATACAAAGAAGCGCGTCCAGGTTCCGACTACGCACACTCATTGAAGCTGTTGAAGGACTTCAAGGCGCTGCATCCGGACGTCGCGACCAAGTCGGGGTTGATGGTCGGGCTCGGCGAAACCGAGGAGGAGATCTTACAGGTCATGCGCGACTTGCGGGCGCACGATGTCGACATGCTGACGATCGGCCAGTACCTGCAACCCTCGGAGCACCATCTGCCGGTGCGCGCCTACGTGCATCCGGACACCTTCAAGATGTACGAGCGAGAAGCCTATGCGATGGGTTTCACGCACGCGGCCGTCGGCGCAATGGTGCGCTCTAGCTATCACGCGGACGTACAGGCGCAGGGCGCGGGTGTCGTCGCGGGCTGAAGCAGCGGGCGCCATCGCCGGGTGACGCGCGGGCGTCGTCGCGAACCGAGAGAGGGGGCCGGTCCACCAGGTTGCCTGCGCAGGCCTATCGTCAGGCTGCCAGCGCTTTTTCCAGCAACTGGTCGAGTTCTGCGAATTGCGGCGGACCGACATAACGTTTCAGGATCTGGCCGTCGCGGCCGATCACGAACGTGGTCGGTGTCAACTGGACGTTGCCAAACTGTTTAGCGGCGGAACCATCATCCATCGCCACCTTGAACGGCAGTTGCCGCGTTTGCGCATAGTTGGTCACGTACATCGGCGGATCGTATTGCATCGCGACGGCAACGAATTCGAGACCCTTGCCCTTGAACCGGTTGTACGTGTCGACCATCTGCGGCATTTCCTTCACGCACGTGTCGCAACTGGTCGCCCAGAAGCTGACTAGATAGACCTTGCCCTTCAGGTCCTCGGTGGTCAGCTTCTGACCGGACAGCAGCGTGAAGCTCGCTACGGGTGCCTGCTTGTGCGTACTAAAAGCGAAATACGCACCGACGGCCAGCGCGATGACGACAAGCGCGGTTGCGATCCATGAACGGGATGGGCGGGAAGTGGCGGGCTGGCTCATCGGCGTATTTTCGGCTGACACAACGCCGGTGGCGTCGCTGGATAGCATAACAACGATAGCCGACATTCTATCGCTGATTCGCGGTACCCGTGAGGCGTGCGTGCCCGCTGTGGCCTGATTGGCGCGTCGGCGATAATTGTCGTTTTTTTTGCGTTATGCCGCGTCGATCTCCAGCCGTGGCTGCGCGACGGGGGCCGGTCCAACGTTAAACCGACGTTTATGCTGGATGATATGGGTTATTTCTCTGCTGATAGTCGCCTGTTCGCCACAATTTGACTGGCGCACGGTGCGCAACGACGAGGGCCACTATACGGTGATGCTGCCGGCCAAGCCGTTGCTTGACGAGCGAGTGCTTACAATCGCCGGGCACACGCTGAAGATGCAAATGCAAACGGCGACGGTCGGCGACGCGATGTTCGCCGTTGGGGTCGTGACGCTTCCCGCCGACGATCCCGCGCTTCGTGCACAAGTGCTCACGTACCTGCAAAACGGTCTGGCGCGCAACGTCGGGGCGCAGCCCATGTTGTACGTGGTCCGGAGTCCGGGCAGCCATGACGCCGGGGGTGAAACGCGCATCGCGATGGATGTGGCCGGTCCGGTAGCCCATATGCAAACACAGGAGCAGCGCGTGATCCACGCGCAGTTTGTTGCGCGTGATCGACACGTGTACCAGGCTGCGGTCGTGTCCAGGCGTGAGCTCGACCCAGTGCAGTTGGAACAGTTTTTTGCGTCGTTGAAGGCGGATTGAGGCTCTATTTTTTCAATATCTGGAGCAACCTTGTGGTTGCGCTGCGCACCCATGTTCATTTTTCAAATGAGCTATGGACACTAACCACACGATTCTTATTGGTTTTTAAAGCTGTCCACATACGCTGTGGATAACTTTGTTGAAAAGTACCCGGGTCGCGGCTCGGGAGCACGCTGTGACGTCACGTGTAGAGGGGGTAATGTGATGTCAGGCAGTTCATGCATTTCTTTTATTTTCATGGAGTTGCGGTAAACCGTCGGAGATCTGCCGGATTCGGCCCAGAAGCGGTGCCGCTATCAAAACAGGTGTGCATAAGTCAAGGGTTGTTTTCTCCCGAAGGTTGGCTTTCGGGCTGAATTCTCACATGCTGGTGCGCCCGGGCGGGCTATGTGCTCGCATGCGACCGGCGTGCGGTTGTGAGTCGCGGCCAGGATCAGACCGTGATCGACGCGCGCCGGTATTGCACCGCCTCGCCGACGTGGACAGCGAGTACGTCATCGCTCAGATCAAGGTCGGCGATGGTGCGCGCAACGCGGCGCACCTTGTCGAAGGCACGCCCCGACCACCCCAGGCGCTCGCCGCAGATTTGCAGTAACGCTTCGCTGCGCGGATCGAGTGGGCACCAGCGGTTGAGGTCCTCAGCATTCAACGCGCAATTGGCCTTATGCTGGCGTGCCAATTGACGTTCGCGCGCGCGCCGCACACGCGCCGCGATCACGTGGCTCGCTTCGCCGCGCGCGCCGGTGCGGCGGGCAAGCTCGGCGGCCGACAGCGAAGGCACGTCGATGACGATGTCGATCCGATCGAGCAGTGGTCCAGACAGCCTGCCGACATAGCGGGCGATCTGATCGGGCGTGCATCGGCACCGTCCTAGCGGATCGCCGCGCAAGCCGCAAGGGCACGGGTTCATCGCGGCAACCAGTTGACATGCGGCGGGAAAGTCGGTTTGCGCAGCTGCCCGAGAAATCGTGATCTTGCCCGTTTCGAGCGGCTCGCGAAGGGTCTCCAGCACCGCGCGGCTGAACTCGGGCAGCTCATCGAGGAACAGTACGCCCAGGTGCGCTAGTGTGATTTCGCCGGGCCGTGGCGGGTTGTAGCCGCCGACCAGCGCGGCGGCGCTCGCACTATGATGCGGCGCGCGAAACGGACGGCGCCGCCAGTCTGCCGCCGTGAAGCCACGGCCGCTGGCGGACCGCAGCATTGCACAGGCCAGCGCGTCGTCGTCCGACATCGGTGGCAGTATGCCCGGCAGACGTTGCGCCAGCATCGACTTGCCGGCGCCGGGCGGTCCCACCATCAACATGTGATGCGAGCCGGCGGCAGCGATCTCCAGCGCCCGGCGCGCGGCAGGTTGGCCGATCACATCGGCCATATCCGGTGCGGGTTGTGCGGGTAGGGCGACGCCGCTCGGCTGCGCGCGCTCGATGCGAGCCTCGGGCTCGCCTTTCAGATGCGCGACGAGCGTGGCCAGGTCGGCAGCTCCGTACACGGCCACGCCTGGCGCCAGCGCGGCTTCCGCCGCATTGTCCAACGGCACGTACAGTTCCGGGTACGCCGCGTCGGGCCCAGCCTGTCTCGCGGTGCCGCACGCCATCGCGAACGCACCCCGGACCGGCCGCAGCGTGCCGCTGAGCGATAATTCGCCGGCGAATTCGCGGCCGGTCAGTGCATTGCACGGCAATTGCCCGCTCGCGGCCAGGATGCCCAGTGCGATCGGCAAATCGAAGCGCCCGGATTCCTTCGGTAAGTCCGCCGGGGCCAGATTGACGGTGATTCGCCGCACGGGCACGTCGAAACCGCAATGGGCCAATGCGGCCCGCACCCGCTCCCGGCTCTCACGCACTTCCAGGTCAGGCAGCCCGACGATCGCAAACGACGGCAGGCCGTTCGCCAAATGGACTTCGACAGTGACTTCGGGCGCGAGCGCGTGCAACGGCGCGCGGCTGCGGACCACGGCTAGCGACATGGCTCTTCCTTGCGGCATGTCGCCGCCGATCGGAATGTCCCGGAGCTTGCGCGCCTACACGCTGTCCACGCGCGCGGACAGCCTCTGCTCGAGCTCGGCCACACGCCGCTCCAGTTCCTCGAGCCTGAGCCGGGTGCGGGCTAGCACCTGGGCCTGGGTGTCGAATTCCTCGCGCGTGACCAGGTCCAGTTTGGAGAAGCCTTGCGACAGCATCGCCTTGACGTTGCGCTCGACATCCTTCGCCGGCGAGTTTTTCAGCATTTCGCTGAAGCGGGTCTGCAAATCGTTGAACACGTCGTTTGGCTGTTTCATCACTATTCCTCAATCTAAAAGTGGCATAAAGCCCGTGCATTACCTCTGATTGCCGCCATCGCGGCGCGATGTGATGCACGGCGCGTTTTGTCGCACAAATGCACGATTTTGGTGCAAAATCGACCAGACGCCTGTTTTTGGCGCAGCTCACCGCGGGCGGTTTGGCTGCGTGCCATCCCGGTCGCGCAGCCGATGGAAAGACTCTAGCACGTCCGACACGCCGCGTTGTCACGGTGAGTGCGGCGTTGACCATCCGGTCGAGCCCTGCTGGGCGCAGTGTCCGCGATGTACCACGTTGACACTTTCAAACCACTTGCAGTCCGTGGGCGCAGCATACGGCATGATCATTGCTTTAAGTGGCCCCAGCGCAAGAGGTCAGCCACCAAGAGGATTCCATGAAACTCATTACCGCAATCATCAAGCCGTTCAAGCTGGATGAAGCACGTGAGGCACTGTCGGCGATCGGCGTCTCGGGCATGACGGTGACCGAGGTCAAGGGCTTTGGTCGCCAAAAGGGGCATACCGAGCTGTATCGCGGCGCCGAGTATGTCGTTGACTTTCTGCCTAAAGTCAAGATCGAGGCCGCCGTGGCCGAGGACGTCGTCGAGCAGGCGATCGAGGTGATCGAGTGTGCGGCGCGTACCGGCAAGATCGGCGACGGCAAGATTTTTGTCACGCCGATCGAGCAGGTGATCCGCATTCGTACTGGGGAGACGGGTGCCGACGCGCTTTGACGCAAAGTGTCGGGGCCGCGCAGCGTCTGCAAACGAATTCGAATGAAGGGCAAGGAACAAGAGAAATCACTATGCGTAAGATTTTGAGGACGTTCCTGATAGTCGTATTGCTGTTGGCGGCTGGCATCGGGCTCTCGGCGCCGGCGTTGGCCGACGGCGCGCCGGGTGCCGTTGCAGCGTCCGCGCCCGAGTCGAGCGCGACGGATACGGCCCATGCCGCCAGTGCGGGGCCGGCCCCGACCCCGGTGGCGGCCGAGGCTGAAGCGCCGAGTGCTGCGCCAGCCATGGGCGCCAGCGCCGAACAGGCGGCCAGCGCGCCTGCCGTACCGACGGCACCGGTGGTGCTTGACGCATCAAAGATCAACTCTGGCGACACCGCATGGATGCTGATCTCCACGGCACTCGTGCTGTTCATGACGATCCCAGGGCTCGCGTTGTTCTACGGTGGTATGGTGCGCAAGAAAAACGTACTGGCGACCCTAATGCAGAGCTTTGCGATCACCTGTCTGGTGACGATCATCTGGGTGGTGCTCGGCTACAGCTTGGCCTTCACGCCCGGTAACGCGTTCATCGGCGGGTTCTCACGCGTGCTGCTGTCGGGCATGAGCTTTGTCAAGGGTGACAAGGGCGTCACGCTGACAGTGAGTCATCTGGCCCCGACGATCCCCGAATCAGTCTACATGACCTACCAGATGACTTTTGCGATCATCACGCCGGCATTGATCTGTGGTGCGTTCGCGGACCGGATGAAATTTTCGGCGATGCTGGTGTTCATGGCCCTGTGGTCGATCTTGGTGTACCCGCCGATTGCGCATATGGTGTGGGAGCCGACCGGCTGGCTCTCCGCAGCAGGCATCCTTGACTTTGCCGGCGGCACGGTTGTGCATATCAACGCAGGTATTGCCGGGTTGGTCTGCGCGCTGGTGTTGGGCAAGCGCGTCGGCTACGGCCGCGAGGCGATGGCGCCGCACAATCTAGTGCTGACGCTGGTCGGTACGGCGATGTTGTGGGTGGGCTGGTTTGGCTTCAACGCGGGCTCGGCGCTCGCCGCCGACGGTCGCGCCGGTTTCGCGATGGTAACCACGCAGGTCGCCACGGCCGCCGCGGCGCTCGCGTGGATGTTCACGGAATGGATTGGCAAAGGCAAGCCGTCCGTGTTGGGCATTGCATCCGGTGCGGTGGCAGGTCTGGTCGCGGTGACACCCGCATCCGGCTTCGTCGGCGTATCGGGCGCGCTGAGCATCGGCATCGTGGCCGGCGTGCTGTGCTTTCTGTCGGCGACATGGCTCAAGAACAAGCTTGGCTATGACGATTCGCTCGATGCATTCGGCGTACACGGCGTTGGCGGAATCATTGGTGCGGTTCTCACCGGCGTGTTCGCGCTTAAGGATATCGGCGGCGCCGACGGCAGCGTGATCCTGCAGCTTAAGGGCGTGGTCACCACGCTGATCTACAGCGGCCTCGTGTCGTTCGTCCTGCTTAAGATCATCGACGCGGTCATCGGCCTGCGCGTGACCGAGGAGGAAGAACGTGAGGGACTGGATGTGGTGCTTCACGGCGAGCATGTCGAATGAACCTGTGGCGTGCCCGGCGGGCAGCAGGCACGCCGTGGCGGGCCAATCGCGCAATAGCGAGAAGTGGCACAGCGTTTGACCCGTCGCGAAGCGGGTTTTTTATATCCGGTTCCCGCCATTGAACGTCAGCCATGAACTTCAGCCGTATCGAGCAGTATTGGCGCTGTATTGAGTAGTATTTGAGCGGCGTCGAGCGGTATTAAACTGCATCGAGCGGTAGCCACTCTGCCGTCAGAGCGGGTAGGGGCGGTGCGCGGCGATGCTGACGCGGACCTTGCAACGAGGCAAAACACCCCCATTTGGAAGAAGCAACCCTCTACAATTGCTTTTTTGAGCCTGTAAGCCTCGAGTTTCTATGGTTCCGCACCTCGTCACCGCGCTCAATGGTCCACTGCTCGACTTGGAGCGGCGGATTCTGGACGCCACGCCCGCGATTGAGCGCTGGTTCCGCCTCGAATGGCAGGAGCACACGCCACCGTTCTATTGCTCGGTGGACCTGCGCAATGCCGGCTTCAAGCTTGCGCCGGTCGATACGAACCTGTTTCCGGGCGGTTTCAACAACCTGCCCCTCGAAGTGCTGCCACTCGCCGTGCAAGCCGCGATGGCGGCCATCGAGAAGATCTGCCCGGACGCGAAGAATCTGCTGCTGATCCCGGAGCGCCATACGCGCAACGCGTTCTACCTGGACAACCTGGCGCGGCTCGTCACGATTATGCGCCAAGCGGGTCTGAACGTGCGGCTGGGCACGCTGGACGAAACCGTCACCGAGCCTGTTACGCTGCCGTTGCCTGACGGTCAGGCTCTGGTGGTCGAGCCGCTGGAGCGCTCGGCACGCCGTCTCGGGCTGAAGAACTTCGATCCCTGCTCGATCTTGTTGAACAACGACTTGTCGGCTGGGGTCCCGCCTGTGCTGGAGAACCTGCACGAGCAGTTTCTGCTGCCGCCGCTGCATGCCGGATGGGCGGTGCGGCGCAAATCGAACCACTTCGGCTGCTACGATGAGGTGGCTAAGAAGTTCTCCAAGTTCATTGGCGTCGACCCGTGGATGCTTAATCCATACTTCACTCGCGTGTCGGACATCGATTTCACCGAGCGCTTGCATGACGAGGCGCTGGCCGACGCGGTCGATGCGGTGCTGAAGAAGGTAGCGAAGAAGTACCGCGAGTACGGGATCAAGGATCGGCCGTACGTGGTGATCAAGGCCGATGCTGGCACCTATGGGATGGGCTTGCTGACCGTGCACGACGCATCGGAGCTTGCCGGGTTGAACAAGCGAGAGCGCAACCGGATGGCGGTCGTCAAGGAAGGGCTGCAGGTGCACGACGTCATTGTCCAGGAAGGCGTGCAGACGTTCGAGCACGTGAACGAGGCGGTGGCCGAGCCGGTCGTCTATATGATCGATCGCTACGTGGTCGGCGGCTTCTACCGCGTCCATGCGGGTCGTGCGCCGAATCAGAACCTGAACGCGCCGGGCATGCACTTCGTGCCGCTGGCCTTTGAGCATACGGCGCTGCCGGACGTGCACGCCAAGCCCGGTGCCGCGCCGCCCAATCGCTTCTATATGTACGGTGTTGTTGCTCGCCTGGCATTGCTAGCTGCATCGGTCGAATTGGAGAAGACCGATCCCGAGGCGATCCTGGTGTGACCCGCTGGCGCACGCGGGCTTCCACTGCGCGATAATGCACGCTGGATAGCCGCTTTGCGCCGGAACGACCCAATGGACATTCTCTTTATTGCCGACCCGTTGTCGCAGTTCAAGATCTATAAGGACACGACGTACGCGATGATGACGGAGGCCGCGCGCCGCGGCCATGCGCTTTATGCGTGTGAGCCGCGGCACCTCGCGTATGCGGGCGGCGGCGTCGAGGCCACGGTACGGCGTTTCTCGATTGTTGGCGATCACACGAACCCGGGTCAGTGGTACGACGCGGAACTCCCGGAGAATCGCGGCCTGGGCACATTCGGTGCGGTGTTGATGCGCAAGGACCCGCCGTTCGACATGGAGTATGTGACATCGACCTGGCTGTTGGAGATCGCCGAGCAGCACGGCGCGCGCATTTTCAACAAGCCGCGAGCGATCCGCGACCACTCCGAGAAGATGGCGATCGGCGAGTTCGCGCGGTTCACCGCGCCCACACTAGTCACGCGCGACGCGGCACGGCTGCGGGCATTCCACGGCGAGCACCGCGACGTGATCTTCAAGCCATTGGATGGCATGGGTGGCACGGGCGTGTTCCGGATACGCGAGGACGGCATGAACCTGGGCTCGACAATCGAGATGCTCAGCGACCATGGCGCGCGCACCGTGATGGCGCAGCGGTATATCCCGCAGATTAAGGACGGCGACAAGCGGATCCTGCTGATTGGCGGGGAGCCGGTACCTTATTCGCTGGCGCGGATCCCGCAGGGCACCGAGATCCGCGGCAACCTGGCCGCTGGTGGGGTAGGCTGCGCGCAGCCGCTGGCGCCGCGTGACCGCGAGATTGCCGCCGCGCTCGGCCCGGTGCTGGCCGAGCGCGGCCTGCTGCTAGTGGGCTTGGATGTGATCGGCGATTGGCTCACGGAGGTCAACGTGACGAGCCCGACATGTTTTCGCGAGATCACCGAGCAAACGGGGTTCAATGTCGCGTCGATGTTCGTCGACGCGCTAGAGCGCGCGGTTGGCTGACACGGGACCGAGACGATCTGCGCCAGCCTGATAAACTATTGAAGTTCATGGCGATTTTGACGCAGGCTGACATGGCTGGCATCTTGATCATTGCCCACGTGCCACTGGCATCGGCGTTGCGTGATTGTGTCGCGCATTTCTACGGCAGTTTGCCACCGCGCATCGGCGTGCTGGACGTGACACCGGACTGCGATCCGGTCGCGGCGCTGGCCGGCGCGCACGCGCAGCTACAGCAGGTGACCGAGCACAATGGTGCACTGGTATTGACTGATATGTTCGGGGCGACACCGGCCAACATTGCGGCGCAATTGGCGGCATTGCCGCACGTGCGGGTGGTGGCGGGTGCCAATCTGCCGATGTTGGTGCGTGCGGTGTGCTATCGGACGCTGCCGATCGACACGTTGGCGGACAAGGCACTGCAAGGCGGAGCCAAGGGCATCCACGGCGTCGTGCCGGGCACGCCTGCCACAGCGGCGTGCCTGCCGTGCGCCGAAATGGCGTCGGCGGCCCACGGGACTGCGTTGCCGCCGTGCAGCGCCGATCTGCCCGCGGATCCCGCGACGAGTATGCCGTGCGGCCCGACGGGCTGAGCGGCAGGCGCGCGTGCCGCATCGAGCCTGCGTGCGCCCGATGCAGGCTTTCCATCGTTTCAATCCCAACCAGAACATGATTCAAAAAGAAGCAACGATCGTTAATAAATTAGGGCTCCATGCACGGGCATCGGCCAAGCTGACGCAACTCGCTGGCAGCTTTCGGTGCGAGATCTGGATGGCGCGCAACGGCCGACGGATTAACGCAAAGAGCATCATGGGGGTCATGATGCTCGCGGCAGGTATCGGCAGCACGATCACCATCGAGACCGAGGGTCCCGACGAGCAGGCGGCGATGGATGCGATCCTCGCGCTGATCGCGGACAAGTTCGGCGAAGGTCAGTAACGCCAAACAATCGGTGCTGGCGGCCAGGTAGTGTCAACGCGTGCCGCGATCCCTACTGCGACATCGCGGCGCATTGCCCGATACTGCATCGCGGGCTGCGGCCAAACAGGGCAGAACCTATAATGGGCGTGACGGTCTGAGGCTGCGTCAGACATTGGCCGGGCAGACATGATGGCGCCCAGCGCGGGTTGGTTGACCACGCGCGTCCGATGCCCCCAATTGCCCAAACACAACTAGAGGAGGTGCGCGTGTCGTTCACGCTGCATGGAATCCCTGTATCTCGAGGCATCGCGATCGGCCGCGCGTACCTGATTGCGCCTGCCGCGCTGGACGTTGCCCATTATTTAGTCGAGCCCGACCATGTCGAGGCCGAGGTGGCCCGCTTCGTCGCGGCGCAGCAGGCTGTCCACGACGAACTCGATACGTTGCGAGCCGAGCTGCCGGCGGATGCGCCCAGCGAGATGGGCGCGTTCCTCAACGTCCACACACTGATCCTGCACGACGAGATGCTGGTCGAGGCGGTAATCGAACTGATCCGCGTGCGGCGCTACAACGCCGAATGGGCGCTCACCGAGCAGCTGGAGCGCCTGGCCAAGCACTTTGACGACATCGACGACGAGTACCTGCGCGAGCGCAAGGCAGACCTGGAGCAGGTCGTCGAGCGCGTGCTTAAGGCGTTGGCCGGATCACCGGCGACCGCCGTGATGGCCAACGGCGCGCGGTGCGGCATCGATGAGATGATTGTGGTCGCGCACGATATTGCACCGGCCGACATGCTGCAATTCAAGACGCAGACGTTTCGCGGGTTTGTCACGGACCTGGGCGGGCGCACGTCGCATACTGCAATCGTCGCGCGCAGCCTGGGCATCCCGGCGGCGGTGGGCATGCAGCACGCAAGCTCGCTGATTCGGCAGGACGACATGATCATCGTCGATGGCGAGCGTGGCGTGGTGATCGTCGACCCGGCGCCGATCGTGCTGGAGGAGTATACATACCGACAAAGCGAAAAGCTGCTTGAGCAACGCAAGCTGCAGCGGCTGAAGTTTTCGCCGACGCAGACCGTATGCGGCACAAAGATCGATCTGCTGGCAAATATCGAGCTGCCGGACGATGCACGCGCCGCGCTGGACGCCGGCGCAGTCGGCGTCGGGCTGTTCCGCACCGAATTTCTGTTCATGAACCCGCGTGGCGAGTTGCCGGAAGAGGAACAGCAATTCGATGCGTATCGACGCGTCGTGCAGACGATGAACGGCTTGCCGGTGACGATCCGCACAATCGACGTTGGCGCCGACAAACCGCTCGATTCGCGCGACGAATTCGAGACAGCGCCCAACCCGGCGCTTGGTTTGCGTGCGATCCGCTGGAGCCTGTCTGAGCCGCAGATGTTTCTCACGCAGTTGCGGGCCATCCTGCGTGCCTCGGCGTTTGGGGCCGTGAAGATTCTCGTGCCGATGCTCGCCCATGCGTGCGAGATCGACCAGACGCTGGACTTGATCGCGCAGGCCAAGCACCAGCTCGACGATGCGGGCCTAGCATACGATCCGAACGTGCGGGTCGGCGCGATGATCGAGATCCCGGCTGCCGTGATCGCGCTGCCTCTGTTTCTGAAGCGCCTCGACTTCCTGTCGATCGGCACCAACGACCTGATTCAATACACATTGGCGATTGATCGCGCGGACAATGCGGTCGCGCATTTATATGACCCGCTGCATCCCGCGGTACTGCAACTGATCGGCATGACACTGCGCGAAACCAGGCGAGCCGGCGTGCCGGTGTCGGTGTGCGGGGAAATGGCCGGCGATCCGGCGCTGACGCGGCTGCTGCTCGGGATGGGGCTGACCGAGTTCTCGATGCATCCGAGCCAGTTGTTGCTGGTCAAGCAGGAGGTGCTGCGCGCGCAATTGAAAAGTCTGGAAAAGCCGGTCGAGGACGTCCTGGCGTCATACGAGCCGGAAGAAATCCAGGCAGCGCTCGACCGGTTGCTGCAAGCGTAACGCGGCGGCGTGCTACGGCGCGGTGTCAGCGCCGCGATGCGGCACGCCACACACCAGGCAATCGGCCTGGCGGCCGATACGCATCGTCTGCCAGTCCATCGTCATCGCGTCGAGCATCATCAGCCGTCCGACCAGCGTACGCCCGATCCCGGCGATCACGCGCAGCGCTTCGGCCGCTTGCATCGCGCCGATGATGCCCACCAACGGGGAGAACACGCCCATCGTCGAGCATGCGACTTCATCGAACGGCTGGTCTGGCGCGAACACGCACGCATAGCAGGGTGAAGTCGGATCGCGCGCATCGAACGTACTGATCTGCCCGTCAAAGCGCAACGCCGCGCCGGATACCAGCGGCACGCGATGCCGGACGCATGCGCGATTCACCGCATGACGGGTCGCGAAATTGTCGCTGCAATCGAGCACGACGTCGGCGTGCAGCACCCATTGCTGCAGCAGTGCATCGTCCGCGCGCGCGCGGATCGCGTTCACGCGTACGTCGGGATTGATGCGGGTGAGCGTTGCACGTCCCGAGGCGACCTTGGCCTGTCCGATGGTGTCGCTCGAATGCAGAATCTGTCGTTGCAGGTTGGTCAGATCGACGGTGTCGGCATCGACCAGCGTCAGCGTGCCAACGCCCGCTGCACCGAGGTACATCGCAGCCGGCGAACCGAGGCCGCCGGCCCCGATAACCAACACGTGCGCGTCCAGAAAGCGCTGCTGTGCCTCAATACCGATTTCGTCGAGTAGGATGTGGCGCGAATAGCGCAGCAGTTGGTCGTCGTTCATTGCAGCATTCGTCGGAGTTCATGCGCGGCGTGTCGGCAACATCACCGCCGACACGCCGCCGCCGGCGTGTGCGATGTCGGCCGACAACGCGCGCCTGGTGTCTAGCGTGGCGCGGACGCGCCGGCGGGCGCCAATGCCGGGACATGGTCAGTACTCGGCACCGCAGGTAGCGCGGGCTTCACCGCGATCGGCGCGGACGCGGAGCGGGGCGGCTTATTCTCGGCCATCTTGCGCTCGGTCAGCGACTTGGAGACTTGCACCGGTTCGCCCTTGAGCTGGTGCATCGCCTGCTGCAGCATGAAGTCATCGCTGCTACCGAACTCGATCGGTGGACGGCTGCGTTCCTTCTCGCGCTGTTCCTGCGTCTTCTTCGAATTCTGCTCCTCAAGCTGACGCAATTGGTCGAGCCGGTTCTGCTCGCGCTTTTCCTGCTCGGCCTTCTCGTTCGGGTCCTGCGTGTTGGCCAGGTGATTCGAATAATCGACCTCGCGCGTGACCAGGGCATCGTCCGGATCGCCGTCCGCGAACTGGTCGACCGGGATGTCGGGACGAATACCCTTATTCTGGATCGAACGGCCGCTCGGCGTATAGTAGTACGCGGTCGTCAGGCGCAGTGCAGTGTCGGCGGTCATTGGGCGCACCGTCTGCACCGACCCCTTGCCGAACGTGGTCTTGCCCATGATCAGCGCGCGATGCTGGTCCTGCAGTGCGCCGGAGACAATTTCGGAGGCCGACGCCGAGTACGCGTTGACCAGCACCACCATCGGCACCGTCTTGTAAATCGCGGGCAGGTTCTTTAGCGGGTCGCTGTCGAAGGTCGACAACCGATAGTTGTCGAACGTGTCGCGATAGGTTTGCTTGGCATCGGCGATTTGGCCATTGGTCGACACGACCACCGAATCCGGCGGCAGAAATACGCCGGCCACGCCGACCGCGCTTTGCAGCAGGCCACCACCGTTGTTGCGCAAGTCCAGGATCAGGCCCTTGAGCTGCGGTTGCTGGTGTGCGATATCAGTGAGCTTAGCCGCCAGGTCCGGCACGGTGCGCTCTTGGAAGCTTGTAATTCGCACCCACGCATAGCCCGGTTGCACAATCTTTGTCTTCACGCTCTGGACTTTGATCACCGCGCGAGTGACGGTGATCGGGAACGTGCGCTCGTCGCTCTTGCGATAGATGGTCAACGTGACCTTCGTACCCGGCTCGCCGCGCATCTGCTTAACCGCCCGGTCCAGCGTCATGCCGCGCACCGGCTTGTCGTTGACCCGCGTAATCAGGTCGCCCGGGCGGATGCCGGCGCGAAACGCCGGCGTATCCTCGATCGGCGAGATGACCTTCACCAGGCCGTCCTCCTGCGAGATTTCGATGCCCAGCCCCGCGAAGCGCCCCTTGGTCTGTTCCTGTAATTCCTGATAATCAGTCTTGTCCAGGTACGATGAGTGCGGATCCAGGCTTGACACCATGCCTTTGATCGCCGCGGTCAACAGCTTCTTGTCATCGACTGGCTCGACGTACTCGTGCTTAATTTGGCCGAATACCTCGGCGAACAGCCGCAACTGATCTAGCGGCAGTGGCGCGGTTGTGCTGGTCGCGGCGGACGCCGAAAATTGGAGCGTGGCGAACATGCCGGTCGCGAGGCCGGCGGCGATCAGACCTGCGTTCTTCAGAGTCTTGCGCATAAAGTAAACAGTTGCGGTGGCGTGTTATGACGCGCGGCAGCGCCCGGCGGGCGCTCATCGGAGAGCAAGTATAACCGCCGTTGGACAGGCCACTGGCGGCACGGTTCGGAAAATTAGGCAGCCTTACCCTGGTTCGCGACCGCGGCCTGCGCGTTGGCGATCGCCGCTGCGTCACCTAGATAATAGTGCTTGATGGGTTTGAGTGCTTCGTTCAACTCGTAGACGAGCGGCACGCCGTTCGGGATGTTCAGCCCGACGATATCGATATCCGAGATGTCGTCCAGGTATTTGACCAGTGCGCGGATCGAGTTGCCATGCGCGGCAATTAGCACGTTGCGGCCCGACTTGATGGCCGGCGCGATCGATTCGTTCCAGATCGGCAGCACGCGCGCGACCGTGTCCTTCAAGCATTCCGTGAGCGGCAGCGACTCGCGCGGCACCTTGGCGTAGCGCGGGTCATTGTACGACGTGCGCGGATCGGACGGCTCGAGCGCCGGCGGTGGCGTATCGTAGCTGCGCCGCCATATCAGCACCTGTTCGTCACCGTACTGCGCTGCCGTTTCAGCCTTGTTCAGCCCGGACAGCGCGCCGTAGTGCCGCTCGTTCAGGCGCCACGAGTGCACGACGGGGATATACATGAGATCCATTTCATCCTGCACGTGCCACAGCGTGCGGATGGCGCGCTTGAGCACGGACGTATACGCGATGTCGAACGTGTAGCCGGCCTGCTTGAGCAGCACGCCGGCGTGCCGCGCTTGGGCCGCGCCTTTGTCAGTGAGGTCGACGTCGACCCAGCCAGTGAAGCGGTTTTCCTTGTTCCACGTCGATTCGCCGTGGCGGATGAGGACGAGCTTGTACATGTCAATGTGAACGGTAGTCAGGAAGCGGTAGGCCGCCGGCGCACGCCGATCCAACGGCGCACGTTAGCGCATCATACGGATATTTTATAATGTTGGATTGTCTTCTTTGTGCGAATGCCATCCGTGAAATTTTTCACCGAGCCAGCTAACCTTGTATTGATCGCTATTGCCCTCATTTCCGGAGGACTGCTGCTGTGGCCGGTCATCACGCGGCGCGACCGCGGCCTGTCCGCCGCGGACGCCACGCAACTGATCAACCGCCGTAATGCGGTCGTTATCGACTTGCGCGATGCCGATGAATTCGCGCAGGGTCACTTACCGCAGGCGCGTCATCTGCCGTTCGACGAGTTGAAGAGTAAAGTTGCGCAAGTGGCCAAAAACAAGAACACGCCAGTGCTGCTAGTCTGCCAAAACGGCGGGCATTCGGCCAGGGCGCAGCATGTGCTGAAGGAAGCCGGTTACGCGGAAGTGTTCATGCTGCAAGGCGGCGTCAACGCGTGGCAGCAGTCCGGCATGCCGGTCGTCAAGCAAGGAGCGGCGAAATGAACAAGGTGGTCATGTATAGCACCCAGGTCTGTCCGTATTGCCAGATGGCTGAGCGGCTGTTGAAGTCGCGCGGTGTCGAGCACATCGAGAAAGTGCTAATCGATCGCGATCCTGAACGTCGGGCGGAAATGATGGAGCGCACCGGCCGGCGTACAGTGCCGCAAGTCTTTATCGGCCAGACCCACGTCGGCGGCTACGATGACCTGTCCGCGCTCGACCGTGCCGGCGGGCTGATGCCGCTGCTCGAGGCAGTTTGACGCTCGTCTGATTGACACCTTTGCCGACGCTCCCGCGGCGTCGGCAAGCCGTTATACGCGCGCGCCCCGGTCTCGCTTGGGCCGCGCCATTCGCGCGGCGTGCAGCGGCTCGATGCCGGGCGCACCCGCCCCTTTCACCGAAGGAAAGTTCATGTCCGACCAGCAGAACAACCAGCCGTTCTTTAACATCCAGCGCATTTACTTAAAGGATTTGTCGCTCGAGCAGCCGAATTCGCCAGCAATCTTCTTGGAGCAGGAGATGCCCGGCGTTGAAGTCGAAGTCGACGTTAAGGCGGAGCGGCTTGCTGACGGCGTGTTCGAGGTGATCGTGACGGGCACCGTGACGGCGAAGGTCGCCACCAAGGTTGCCTTCCTGATCGAGGCCAAGCAAGCTGGTATCTTCGACATACGCAACATTCCGAACGAGCAGATCGATCCGCTGATCGGCATCGCCTGCCCGACGATTATTTTTCCGTACCTGCGCTCAAACGTCGCCGATGCGATCACCCGTGCCGGCTTCCCACCGATCCACTTGGCCGAAATCAACTTTCAGGCGCTGTACGAGCAGCGGCTGGCGCAGGTCAATAACCAGCCAGGCAACGGCGCGGCCAACGAAGGCTCCGCGACCACGCACTGAGCGCGGCGCAGATGATCGACGCACGGCCGATCGCTGTGGCGCCGAGTATCTGGACGGACTGCAACGAGGTTGCTGATGCGAGGTACCGGAAATGAAAGTTGCCGTACTCGGCGCCGGTGCGTGGGGCACTGCGCTGGCCAGTCACCTCGCGCAGCGCCATGACACGCTGCTGTGGGCCCGCGATCCGGCTCTCCTAGCCGACCTTGCTGCCGCGCGCGAGAATCGCCGCTATCTGCCAGGCATTGCGTTGGACCCCGCGCTGCGCTACGAGTCCGACCTGGGGAGCGCGCTGCAACATGCGCTTGCGGACGATGCGCTGTGCGTGCTTGGCACACCGGTCGCGGGGCTGGCCGACGCCTGCACCGCGATGCGCAATGCGGGCCACGTGCCGTCACACCTTGTTTGGTTGTGTAAGGGCTTCGATGTGGACACGATGCATTTGCCGCATCAGCTCGTTGCCGATGTGCTAGGCGCGCACCCGAGTTGCGGCGCGCTGTCTGGCCCGAGCTTCGCGCGGGAAGTGGCCCAGGGCCTGCCTGTCGCGTTGACCGTCGCCAGCGCGAGCGCCGAATGCCGGCGGCGCACCGTCGATGCATTCCATCATGGCTCGATGCGCGTCTATACTGGAGACGATGTCGTCGGCGTCGAAGTGGGCGGTGCGGTCAAGAACGTGCTGGCAGTCGCCACCGGCATTGCCGACGGGCTCGGGCTCGGCCTGAACGCACGTGCTGCGCTGATCACGCGCGGGCTGGCGGAAATGACGCGATTCGGCGTCGCGCTCGGTGGACGGTACGATACCTTTACTGGTCTGACCGGGTTGGGTGATCTGATCCTGACCGCGACCGGCGATCTGTCGCGCAACCGCACCGTGGGTTTCCAACTGGCGGCTGGACGCGCGCTGGATGAGATCTTGGCCGCGTTGGGGCATGTCGCCGAAGGGGTGCGATGCGCGCGCGCGGTATTGGCCATTGCGCGTCAGCATGGAATCGAGATGCCGATTACCGAAGCCGTCTGCGGCGTGCTGTTTGACGGCGTGGCGCCCCGCGCCGCAGTCGATGCGCTGTTGCGGCGGGATGTGAAGGCCGAGACGAACTGAACGGGGGCGGGCGAGTCGAGGTGTTCGTTTGCCGGGCACGGCATGTAGGAGGTCATCATGCAGTCAGCCCAACTGTTGATCGGCGGTTGTGTGCTTCGAGCGCGGCAAGCCGATATCACGACCCTAAAGGTTGACGCGATCGTCAACGCGGCTAATACGTCACTGCACGGTGGGGGCGGGGTCGATGGCGCGATTCACCGCGCGGCCGGTCCTGAGTTGCTTGAGGCGTGCCGGCACTCGGCGGCTGCCGCACCGGCGATGCCAGGATCACTGGCGCGTACCGGTTGCCGGCGCGGTATGTGATCCACGCGGTTGACCCCGTCTGGCACGACGGCGAGCACGGTGAACCCGACTTGCTGGCCGGTTGCTACCGCCGCGTGCTGGAATTGGCGCACGAGTCCCAGTGCCGCAGCATCGCGTTTCCGGCAATCAGTTGCGGAGTTTTCCATTTTCCGGCGCCGCAGGCCGTAAAGATCGCCGTATCGACCGTGATTGACACGTTGCGCGCCGTTCCGGCGCTCGAGCACGTGATCTTTGCGTGCTTCGATGCGGCCATGCTACGGCTTTACGAGGCGGAACTCGCGCGCTAAGAGATAACTGGCGACGACTATCGCGCCGTTCAGGCGCCGCCCTCGAAGCCATGTTGCCGCCACGCCTCGAATACCACGATGGCCACCGTATTGGACAGGTTTAGGCTGCGGCTGCCGACGCGCATCGGCAGGCGTACACGCTGGTCGGCGGCAAAGTGCTGCAGCACTGTGTCGCACAGGCCTCGCGTTTCGGCGCCGAATACAAACCAATCGCCGGGATGGAACGCGCGGTTTCCGAACATCGACGAGCCTCGGGTCGTGAATGCGAACATCCGGGCTGGGTCGGGCTGCTCTGTGGCGAGCAGTGTGTTCCAGTCTCGGTGTACGCGCATCTGCGCGTATTCGTGATAATCGAGACCGGCGCGGCGCATCTTCGCGTCGTCCAGTGGAAAGCCCAGCGGCTCGACCAGGTGCAGCGTGGCGCCAGTATTCGCGCAGAGGCGAATGATGTTGCCGGTGTTCGGCGGAATCTCGGGTTCGACTAGAACGACGTTGAACATGGAATGAGTCAATGAGGTGGCTGGCGTGGGTGTTGCCGGACGAGTGCCGGTCGTGATCGTGGCCGCCCGGGGCTGATTATGCGCGCGGCGTGCGCAGCGCGACGAAATTGGTGACGCGTCGCGCGCCAGCATCCTTGAGCATTCGCGCGAGCGTATCGAGCGTCGCCCCGGATGTCATCACGTCGTCGACAATGCCCACGTGTTGGCCGCGGACCGTCTTGCGCAGCGCGAATGCGCCAGCCAGGTTCGCGCGCCGGGCGGTTGCACCGAGCAGCGCTTGTTGCCCGGTGTCGCGCACACGCACGACGGCGCGCGGATCGGCGCGCACGCCGAGGCGCCGGGCGAGCGCACGTGCGATCTCCCAAGCCTGGTTGTAGCCGCGCGCTGAGAGCCTCGGCGCTGAAAGTGGCACGGCGATCAACACGTCGGGCAACTCAGGCAGGTCTTGCGACGCGAGTGCCAGCCGGCGCGCGAAATCGCGCCCAAGCTCGATACGGGAGCGAAATTTCAAGTCGGCCACCAACTGGTCGAGCGGCGGCGCATAATCGGCAAGCGTCACGGTGGCGTCGAACGCCGGTCGTGCCTGTACGCAAAACGAGCATTGCGTTGCAACATTGCGTGGCAGTGGCAGTGGCAGTGGCAGTGGCAGTGGCAGTGGCAGTGGCAGTGGCAGTGCGCAGCGCGGGCAGCGCAGCCGTGTTTCATTCCAGTAAATTTCATCGCAGGCGTTGCACAGTACATCGTGCGACAAATTGCCACAGAGCGCGCACTGCGTTGGTAATGCAGTGCGCCAAGCGCTGCGACATAAGCCGCGCAGCGTGGCTACCCAGCGGCGCTGCCCACGGCCGGTGCGCGGCGCGACGGGGGCGCGGCCTGGGTGGGCGATGCGCACCGCCGCCGCAGCGGGCCACCCGTGGCCCTGCTGTCGGCCACTGCTGTGATCGTTGACGGATATACTGTCGCGGGCTGGTGTGGGCAACGGGGTAGACTGCTTCATCAAGAAATGGAAAGGGATACTGGCTCAGGGCGGTCGAACGAGTATACTGCGGCCCTTCCCGCAAGCCTATGCTCATGCCAACCGATCACGACCGCCCGACGGACCAAGACACCGATGTGGGCGCGCAGCGCACCCCCAGGTTGCGCCAGCTCAGGCAGATTTTTGATCGCCGTGCCGCGCAATTTTGCGACGTGGCGTTCCTGCCGCGCGAGATCGCGCAGCGCATGCATGAACGATTGCAGTACATCAAGCTGCAGCCGGCGCGGGTGCTCGACGCGGGGTGCGGTGCGGGCGAGGACATCGATACGCTGCGCGTGCGCTTCGCGCAGGCCACCGTCTATGGCGTGGACCTATCGCGAGCGATGCTCGGCGCCGCGCACTCGTCGAGTTGCGGCGGCGCCGACGCGGCGTGCGGGCAGCTCGCCCCAGCAGGCGGCTGGCGTCGCTTGCTGCCGGCCGCACTGCGTCATCTCGCGCCGGGCCGCGCCCAACCGCGCGACCGGGTGCAGGCCGACTTCGGCGCGCTGCCGTTTGCGCCGGAGCGCTTTGACTTGCTATGGTCAAATCTGGCGCTGCAGTGGCATGCGCGTCCGGACCTGGTGTTTCCCGAGTGGCATCGGGTACTGAAAACCGGCGGGCTGCTGATGTTTTCCACGCTCGGTCCTGATACGCTGCGCGAGTTGCGTGGCGCATGGGCGGTCGCGGATGGCGGCGCGGCGCAGCACGTGCTCGACTTCGTCGATATGCACGACTGTGGCGACATGCTGGTTGCCAGCGGCTTCGAGATTCCGGTGATGGACATGGAGACACTCACCATCACGTACTCGTCTGCGCAATCGTTGTTGGCGGATGTGCGCCGCTGGGGGGCGATGCCGCCGCAAGGTGCGCGGCGCGGCGACGCGCGCGCCGATGTGTCGCGTGGCCTGATTTCGCGCGGCACGTATCGTCGCCTGCTCGACGCGCTGGAAGCCCAACGGCAGCCCGACGGCACGATACCGCTCACCTTCGAGGTGGTCTACGGTCATGCGTGGAAGGCGGTGGCCCGCGTGACGCCTGAAGGCCATGGCATCGTGCGCATCGACGAGATCGGCCATCTGTCGCGCGGTGGGCGCAGGACGTCTTCCTGATGCATCGGCAGGCGCGCGTGGGCGGCGAGACCGGTACTTCGTTATCCCGGAAATCGCTGCTGAAAATGACTGTCGCAAACTGCGTCAAAATGGCGCAGAGGCTTGTCGGGCAAAGGTTCGAGCCGGTTTGGCGTTGCTTGTGGATGGCCATGAACCCGCCTATAATGCGTCAGTTTGTCACCCGGGGTTCCGCAATATGGAGGCGATGGGCACGTAGCATACATTTGTCTGTGCCCGGACCATCTTTTGATTCGACGGGTGAGCGCCGGCAACGTCACGCAATTCGAGTTCAACCCGCGCTGTGTCCGAATCGAGCCGGGCCGCGAGTCGCGACAATATGTGACCGTGGCATCGGGTCGGGTGTTGATATCGGTTGGGCGGCATCTTGCGTTCGGCCATCGCGCCGAATTTGCGCGCGAGTTGCGCGCGCGGCTCAAGCAGAGCGCGTCGTGCGGGCACTGGGGCAGCAGGGCGGAAGGCGAGTCTGAATGGTAATTTTGGGTAAGGAAGCTATGAAAACAATCAAGCGAGCCCTCGTGGGCATGCTTGCCGCGAGTACGTGGCTCGTCGCAGGCACGGCCCAGGCGGTCAATGACATGCCGGGCGGCCCGGCGGTCAACCAACTGAATTTCCAGCCGCCCGTCACCAAGATCGCCGAGGAGCTCTACGGCTTGCATACGATGATGTTGATCATCTGCGCGGTGATCTTTGTCGGCGTGTTTGGTGTGATGTGCTATTCGATCCTCGTGCACCGCAAATCGAAAGGCTTCAAACCCGCCCACTTTCATGAAAGCACCACCGTCGAAATTATTTGGACCGTCGTGCCGTTCCTGATCGTCGTGCTGATGGCGTTGCCTGCGACGAAGGCGGTGGTCGCGATGAAAGACACGTCCAACGCGGATTTGACGATCAAGGTCACCGGCTACCAATGGAAATGGGGTTATGACTACGTGAAGGGGCTGGGCGAGGGGATCAGCTTTCTGTCGACGTTGACGACGCCACGCTCGATGATCAACGGCAAGGAGCCGATTTCCGATACCTATCTGCAGGAAGTCGACAATCCGCTCGTTGTGCCGGTGGGCCAGAAAATTCGGATTATCACAACGGCCGCGGACGTTGTGCACTCTTGGTACGTGCCTGCATTCGGTGTCAAGCAAGATGCGATTCCCGGCTTCACGCGCGAAACCTGGTTCAAGGCCGAAAAGGTCGGTACGTATCGTGGTTTCTGCACCGAGCTGTGCGGTAAAGAGCATGCGTACATGCCGGTTGTCGTTGAAGTCAAGAGCGCGGACGACTATGCGAAATGGGTCGCCGACGAGCAAAAGAAAATGAGCGCGTCCGCAAACGAGCCGAACAAAACGTATACGATGGATGAACTGAAGGAGCAGGGTGCAAAGGTGTACGCGGCCAACTGTGCGGTTTGCCACCAACCGACCGGCAAGGGCACCGGGCCGTTCCCGGCGCTTGACGGCAGCCCGGTCGTCAAAGGCCCGATTGCCGGACACCTGAACGTCGTGCTGAATGGAAAGGGACAAATGCCGGCGTGGGGGCCGACGCTAAGCGACGTCGACATTGCGTCGGTCATGACGTTTATGAGCAATACGTGGGACAACCACAACGGTGTGGTATTGCAACCACGGCAGGTCACAGACGCGCGCAACGGCAAAATGCCCGCCGTCGCGGTAGCCGGCAACGGCGCCTGATGTCCCGCATGCAACCGTTGATTCGGCCCCGGAATTCGTTTTAGGAGAAGTGTTATGTCAACGATCGGACACGACGTCGCGGCAGGTCACGATCACGCACACGACCATGCGCACGAGCATCCGCATGGCTGGCGGCGCTGGTTGTTCGCGACCAATCACAAGGACATTGGCACGCTGTACCTGATTTTCTCGTTCGTGATGTTTCTGTCGGGCGGGGTGATGGCGCTGCTGATTCGCGCGGAGTTGTTTGAACCAGGCCTGCAGATCATGCGGCCCGAGTTCTTCAACCAGCTCACGACGATGCACGGGCTGATCATGGTGTTCGGCGCCATCATGCCAGCGTTTGTCGGCTTTGCGAACTGGATGGTGCCGCTGCAAATCGGCGCGGCCGACATGGCGTTTGCGCGGATGAATAACTTCAGCTTCTGGCTGCTGCCGGTTGCCGCGGTACTGCTAGTCGGCTCGTTTTTCTCGCCGGGCGGCGCGACCGCCGCGGGATGGACGCTGTATGCGCCGCTGTCAGTGCAAATGGGGCCGGGCATGGATCTCGGCATCTTCGCGGTGCACATCATGGGTGCGTCGTCGATCATGGGCGCGATCAACATCATTGTGACGATCCTGAACATGCGCGCGCCTGGCATGACGCTGATGAAGATGCCGATGTTTTGCTGGACCTGGCTGATCACCGCATTTCTGTTGATCGCGGTGATGCCTGTACTGGCCGGTGCGATCACCATGTTGCTGTTTGATCGGCATTTCGGCACGGCGTTTTTCAATCCGGCCGGCGGCGGTGATCCGGTGCTGTATCAGCACATCTTCTGGTTCTTCGGTCACCCCGAAGTCTATATCATGATTTTGCCGGCGTTCGGGATCATCTCGCAGGTCGTACCGGCATTCTCGCGCAAGCCGCTGTTCGGCTATAGCTCGATGGTGTATGCCACGGCGTCGATTGCGATCCTGTCGTTCATGGTGTGGGCGCACCACATGTTCGTGACCGGTATGCCAGTCACCGGCCAGCTATTTTTCATGTACGCGACGATGCTCATTGCGGTGCCCACTGGCGTCAAGGTATTCAACTGGGTCGCAACGATGTGGCGTGGTGCGCTCTCGTTTGAGGCGCCGATGCTGTTCGCCATCGGCTTCATCTTTGTGTTCACGATGGGCGGCTTTACCGGATTGATCCTGTCGATGGCGCCGCTCGATGTCCCGCTTCACGGCACGTATTACGTGGTCGCGCACTTCCATTATGTACTCGTTGCCGGATCGCTGTTCGCGCTGTTTGCTGGATGGTATTACTGGTCGCCGAAGTGGACCGGCTGGATGTATAACGAGACACGCGGAAAGATTCATTTCTGGACGTCGATGATCTTCTTCAACATCACGTTCTTCCCGATGCACTTCCTTGGGCTGGCCGGTATGCCGCGCCGCTACGCTGACTATCCGGCGCAGTTCACCGATTTTAACCAGATTGCGACGATCGGTGCATTCGGTTTTGGGCTTGCACAAGTGTACTTCCTGCTGGCGGTCGCATTGCCGGCGTACCGTGGTCATGGCGAACACGTGAAAGCGGAAGACCAACCATGGGATGGTGCAACGGGTCTTGAGTGGACCGTGCCCAGCCCGGCGCCATTCCATACGTTCGAAACGCCGCCGACGGTTAAATGAGCATTGGACGGTAATCGAAACGAACATGCTGTTACTGTGATGGGGGCCCTGGCGGGCGCCGGGGCCGCAAAATGATGCGAACGGATTCACAAAAAAGACGAACGCCAGCTGAGCAACGTGCGGCCAACCGCCGATTGCTGGCTATTTTGATCGGGATTGTTGCCGTCTTCTTTATGAGTGTCGTGCTCAAGCATCGGGTCGCATGAAAAGTGGGAGGACGGTCATGTCGGATCGGCCGCAGGACTTGAAGGCGGGCGCCGTCGCGCGTTTCACCCAATCGATACGCGCGGTGCTATGGTCGTTTTTTGGCGTACGCAAGGGCAAAGATCATGAACGCGATCTGGCAAGCCTGAACCCGTTGCACGTGATCGTTGCGGGCGTTGTCTGCGCTGCGGTGTTCATCGGGATCCTGCTAGTGGTCGTTCACTGGGTGACGCAGCCGACCTCCTAATCGCGAAAGCCGGCGTCGGTGGTGGACAAGACAGGACCTGCATCAAGAAAGAACTGGACTGAAGTGGAGAATCAACAATGAGCGGACAAAACGAGAGCCCGTATTACTTCATACCCAATCCGTCGCAGCATCCGATCGCCGCGGCAGCGGGCTTGCTGGTCATGCTTGGCTCGCTCGCCGGCTGGATTAACGGCGTGTCGCTCGCGCCACTCACGTTTGCACTCGGTCTCGCGTGGTTGTTATTTGTGCTGTGGCACTGGTTCGGCGATTCGATCGGTGAGTCCGAGATCGGGATGTACGGCAAGCGCGTCGATACGTCGTATCGGTGGAGCATGAGCTGGTTTATCTTCTCCGAAGTGATGTTCTTTGGCGCGTTCTTTGGCGCGTTGTTTTATGCGCGGCAGTTCGCGTTGCACGACCTGGGTAATCTCGATGCGAAGTTGATATGGCCTGACTTTGCCGCAGTGTGGCCGAACAACGGCCCGTCCAATCTGGTCGCGCATTTCAAGTCGATGCAGCCGTGGCCCATTCCGACGATCAATACCGCATTGCTGCTAACGTCGGGCGCGACGCTAACGGTTGCGCACCATGCGTTGCGCGACGATCATCGTAACAAGGCGATTGTGTGGCTGGCCGCGACGGTGTTGCTCGGCGTGATTTTCCTATTCATGCAGGGATATGAGTATTTTCACGCGTACAACGAACTGAACCTGAAGTTGACCTCCGGTGTCTACGGCTCGACGTTCTTTTTGTTGACTGGGTTTCACGGTTTTCACGTGACGATGGGCGCGTTGATGCTGGCCGTTGTGCTGGTGCGACTGATCCGTGGACACTTCAAGCCCGATCATCACTTCGCGTTTGAAGGCGCCGCATGGTATTGGCACTTCGTTGACGTCGTCTGGCTTGGACTGTATGTGGTTGTTTACTGGTTGTGATATTCACTGTGACAAAACGCCGCCCTTCTTCAAGGCGGCGTTTTGCATTTTGCGGGAAGCGACGACATTTATCGTCCGTACGGAATGCCGGTCGACTCTATCCAACCCATCCAGTGCGCGAATAGGATGAACAGGAACAGTGAGATGGATAAGCCAACGCGCGTCGCGAGCGACCACACCATCCGTTTGGTGGTGCCGCGGTCGCGCATCATGAAATAGAGTGCGCACGCCATACTGGCAATAATCAGTGTGAACGCGATGGCAACAAGGATACCCATGAAGAAGGCCAAAAAAAGCTGTTTGGATATTATCCCACTATGTTGGATGGTACGCGCTGTCGTGCCGGCATGCTGAAAATCCGCTTTTGGCCAGCGTTGGCGGTGCTGATCGTTATCGCGGTGACCGTCCGGCTCGGATTCTGGCAGCGTGACCGTGCACACCAGAAAGAGGCGCTGCAGGCGCGTATCGAGCGGTTCGAGCATGCGACCCCGATATCGCTGGATGGTCGTAGATGGGCGCTGGCGGACATCGAGTTCCACCGCGTCGTGGTGCGCGGCCGGTTCGTGCCGGATGCGACGGTCTATTTGGACAATCGGCTGTACAACGACCAGCCCGGCTTCTATGTCGTCACGCCGCTGAAGCTGGCGGCTGGCGGCTACGTGCTGGTCAACCGGGGATGGCTGCCGCGCAACGCGCAGCAGCGCAGCGCGATCGCACCCTATCGTACGCCTTCCGGCAAGGTGACGATCGAGGGCGTGGCTCGGGCGGATGCGTCGCGCGCGTTCGAACTCGGGCGAGGGGGGGCGGCGCCGCACCAGTCGATCCGCCAGAACCTGGATGTGGGATCGTACGCAGCGGAGACCGGTTTGCCGCTGGAGCCGTTTGTGCTGCAACAGACCAATGACACGGCGGACGGGCTGGTGCGTGACTGGCCGGCACCGGACACCGGTGTCGAACGTAACTATGGCTATATGGTGCAGTGGTGGGGCATGGCGTTGGCGGCGCTTGCCTTTGGGCTGTATGCGGCGCGCCGCGCTGCGCGGGGCGGCAACGACGCTCAGGCATGATCCTGCACGGTGACTTGGTGACTTGGTGACTTGGTGACTTGGTGACTTGGTGACTTGGTGACTTGGTGACTTGGTGACTTGGCAGTGTGGCAGTGTGGCAGTGTGGCAGTGTGGCAGTGTGGCAGTGTGGCAGTGTGGCAGTGTGGCAGTGTGGCAGTGTGGCAGTGTGGCAGCGCGTGCAACGCGTAGCCAGCGCGGCAACCGATGTTGTGAATGAAGTGTGAAGGAGTGTAGCGTTGACCGATTCTTCTCGATCGGAACCCGGTTCCGAGGTGCCCGGTACGCGCCGCGTCGACCCGATGGTCACCGGCGGCGTGCCCGCATCGCATCGTGGCAGGCGGCGTACGCGGTGGATGCTGCTGTTGCTGGCCGCGGTTTGTGCCGCGCCCGTCGTCGCATCGTACTTGATGTACTACGTATTCAAGCCCGGCGGTGGCTCGACTAGCTACGGCCAATTGATCCAGCCGCAACGGCCGATTCCGGATCATCTTATCGTGCGTGATGAAACGGGTCATCCGATGCGGCTCGATTCGCTGAAAGGGAAATGGCTGATGTTGTCGGTCGATCCGAGCGCCTGCGATGACGCGTGCGCGAAAAAGCTGTACTTCATGCGGCAGGTGCGGGCGACGCAGGGCGCCGAACGTGAGCGAGTCCTTACTGTATGGCTGCGCACCGACGACGGCGCGATACCGGCGCGCGTCGCTGGTGCGTACCCGGACACGCCCAAGCTGATCGTGCCGCCGGCGCAGGTCGCCGCGTGGCTGCCGCCCGATCCGGATGTGGCTGGCGATTCGATCGCCTCGCACATTTACTTGGTTGACCCGAACGGAAACTTGATGATGCGCTTTCCGCGCGATCCGGATCCGTCGCGGATCAAGCAGGACCTGACCAAGCTGCTCAAATGGTCGAGAATCGGCTGAACGGTCGGGCCGCCTTTCGATGAAGTCCCTACACCATTGCCATGTTTGTCGTTGAGCTTGCGTTGATCGGCGCGGCGGTCGCGCTGTTGCCTCTCGGCTGGATCCTGTTGCGGGTGCGCTCGGACCGCTATCGCAAGCTGGCCTGGCTGACGATGTTCCTGACGCTGGACCTCGTGATGTTCGGTGGCTTCACGCGCTTGACCGACTCGGGCCTGGGCTGTCCGGACTGGCCCGGCTGCTATGCCAGTTCGTCGCCGTTTGCTGCGCATGCGTCGATCGCCGCCGCGTATGCGGCGATGCCTAGCGGACCGGTCAGTGTGATGAAGGCCTGGATCGAGATGACCCACCGCTATTTTGCGATGGCGATTGGGCTGCTGATCGTGCTGATGACCGCCATCGCGTGGATCCGACGATGGCGTGGCCAGCCCTTGCCGGCTTCGCCGTGGTGGCCGACCGCGTTGCTGGCGCTGGTGCTGGTGCAGGGGGCATTCGGTGCGTGGACCGTGACGTTGAAGTTGCAGCCGGTGATCGTGACCACGCACTTGTTGCTTGGCCTTGGCTTGCTGGCGGCGCTCGGCCTGTTCGCGGCGCGCATGACGCCAGCACCGCAGCGGGAGCCGGCCGCCAGCCGCGGTTCCGTGGCCGCGCTCGTCGCGCTTGCACTATTGATCGCGCAGATCGCACTCGGTGGCTGGGTCAGCACGAATTATGCGGTGCTCGCGTGCCCCGATTTCCCGACCTGCAATGGGCAATGGGTGCCGCCAATGGACTTCGCGCAGGGATTCCACCTATGGCGGGCCCTCGGCCTGGATGCCAACGGCGAGGTGATCACGCAGGACGCGCTCGTGGCGATTCACTGGACCCACCGCACGTTCGCGATAATCGTCATTGCCTATCTGCTCGGATGGGCGTGGCGCATCCGGCGCGTGAAGACGCTGACACGGTTGGCCGATGGCGTGCTGGCGGTCGTCGTGCTGCAGTTTCTGACCGGCCTGTCCAACATCGTGCTGCAATGGCCGCTGCCCGTCGCTGTCGCGCACAACGGCGGCGCGGCAATCCTGCTGTTGCTGGTTGTCATGTTAAACTGGCGCATTGCCTCCAGCCGCGCCGTTGCCGCCTCGTCGGCGGAATCGAGCCCCGTCACCGCGTGATTCACGAATGGACAGTACAACGCTTCGTCACTCGTCCGGCAGCCGCATCGCACAATATTTTGCGTTGACCAAGCCGCGTGTCACCCAGCTCGCCGTGTTCTGCGCGGTGATCGGCATGTTCCTGTCCACGCCCGGCATGGTGCCGTGGCAGAAATTGGTTGGCGGCACGATCGGCATCTGGCTGTTCGCCGGCGCGGCGTTTGCGATCAATTGCCTGGTTGAGCAGCGTATCGACGCGATGATGCGGCGTACCGCGTGGCGTCCGTCGGCGCGCGGCGAGATCACACCGGCGCAGATTCTGACTTTTTCCGCGGTGCTCGGTGGGCTGGGCATGGGGACGCTGTACACGTTCACGAACGCGTTGACGATGTGGTTGACGTTCGCGACGTTTATTGGTTACGCGGTCATCTATACAATCCTGCTGAAGCCGGCTACGCCGCAGAACATCGTGATCGGCGGCGCCTCGGGCGCGATGCCGCCCGCGCTGGGTTGGGCGGCAGTGCAGGGCACGGTGCCGGGCGACGCGTGG
Organism: Burkholderia sp. b14; assembly: GCF_900156195.1. Classification (NCBI taxonomy): domain Bacteria; kingdom Pseudomonadati; phylum Pseudomonadota; class Betaproteobacteria; order Burkholderiales; family Burkholderiaceae; genus Burkholderia; species Burkholderia sp. b14. The sequence continues at coordinate 1,455,375 of NZ_FTPJ01000003.1, read as the reverse complement.
ATCCTCGTGCTGATCATCTTTGTATGGACGCCACCGCATTTCTGGGCGCTGGCGCTGTATCGTCGCCAGGACTACGAGAGCGCGAAGTTGCCGATGCTGCCCGTTACCCATGGCGTGCACTTCACTGCGCTGCATATCCTGTTGTACACGCTCGTGTTGTTCGCCGTCACGCTGATGCCATTCGTGTCAGACATGAGCGGGGTGCTGTACCTCGCCAGCGCGGTCGTGCTCGGCGTACTGTTTCTGAGCTATGCATGGAAGATGTATCGCGACTATTCGGACGAGATTGCGCGCAAGACATTTCGGTATTCGATCGTCTATTTGTCGCTGTTGTTCGTTGCATTGCTGATCGATCACTACGCGCGCGGTTGGATCGGCTTCTGATGTCGGCGCGCGCTTTTTCCCATCTTCTGGCAGCGGCCCGGGTAGTATCCGGTCTACGCGAAGCGGCTCGTGCGAGCCACGGCGGGTTGCGGCGCGCGGTGGCCGCAGTCATGGTCGGCACGGCGCTCGCATTGGTTGGCTGCGGCGACAAGCCGGCGTTCATGAACGTCGACATCACTGGCGCGAGCCAGTTCGGCACCGACTTCGCGCTTGCCGATACCAACGGCCACGTACGTACACTGGCCGATTTCAAAGGCAAGGTGGTGGTGCTGTTCTTCGGCTACCTGCACTGCCCAGATGTGTGTCCGACGACGATGGCCGAACTTGCACAAGCGATGCAGCAATTGGGCGACCAGGCAAAACGCGTGCAGGTGCTGTTCGTCACGCTCGATCCAAAACGCGACAGTGCACCGTTGCTCGCACAGTACGTTGCGGCGTTCAACCCGTCGTTCATCGGCCTGCGGCCTGCCAACGACGTGCAGCTGTCGAAGGTGACCAAGTCGTTTCGCGTGTACTACGCGAAAGAGCCGGGCAAGGATGGTGCCGATTATACGGTGGATCACACTGCCGCGAGCTACGTGTTCGATCCCGCCGGCAAGCTGCGGCTGTTCGCGCGCGACGGCCAGGGTTCGATGCCGTGGGTGCACGATATCAAGTTGTTGCTCGACTAGGTGGCCCGTAGTCGGAGTTGGTAATCGGTGGTCGGTGGTCGGTGGTCGGCAGCCAGTAGCCCGATGGTCTCTCCCGTAAAAGCATAAGCGTATGCGTATTCGGTAGTTCACTTCGTTGGTGCTGCCATGCGACCATCGCGTTCTCAAAATCGAAGTGGGGTACCCATGCTACGCAGAACACTACTGAAAACGCTGTCCATCGTCGCAATGGCAGCTGCATTGTCGAATGTTGCGCGAGCCGATCCGGTGCTGCGCGTGGGCACGATGAGCGGCCCGGACGCGCAGATCTGGGCGAAAGTGGCGAAGGTGGCGGCGAAGAACGGCTTGAAGATTAAAGTCATCGAATTCAATGACTACGTGCAGCCGAATGCCGCGCTTGATGCCGGCGACCTGGACGCGAACGGCTTCCAGCACCAGCCGTTCTTGGACAGCCAGATCAAGCAGCGCGGCTACAAGATTGTGAATGTGGGCCTAACCTATGTGTCGCCGATGGGCTTCTACTCGAAAAAGTTCAAGTCGTTGAAGGAGCTGCCGGAAGGCGCCAAAGTCGGTATCCAGAACGATCCGTCCAACGGCAACCGCGCGCTGTTGCTGCTGCAGAAATACGGGATCATCAAGCTGAAGGCCGGTGCGGGCGTGGGCGGCGTGAACGCGACGCCGCTGGATGTGATTGAGAATCCAAAGAAGATCAAGCTGGTCGAGTTAGATGCCGCGCAGATGCCGCGCTCGCTCGATGATCTGGCTGCCGCAGCAATCAATAACAACTACGCGGTGGGCGCTGGCTTCTCGCCGATCAAGGATGCAATCGCGATCGAAGACCTGAAGGGGCCGTATGCGAACCTGATTGCCGTGCGCGTGCAGGACAAGAACAAGCCGTGGGTGAAGAAGCTGGTGGCCGCGTACGAGTCCGACGATATTCGCAAGTTCCTTGAGACGCAATTTAAGGGTGCGATCTTGCCCGCCTTCTAAGGCGTGACGCCCGTGGCCGGCTGCCGGGCAGGGTGGTCCGGCTACAGGGCCTACCTCCACACGGGGCCGCTCGCCGTATGGGTGGCTTACCGCGCCCGGCCATGTCGGCCGCGCATGAAGGCGCTGAGCCCGCATAAGCGCCGCGCCGACGAGCTCGCCCTTGGGGCGCGCGATAAGCGCATGTTCACGGCCGTGTCCTGCGACGACGCGCTCGCTATCACGGTGCATACGTTATCCACTAACCACAGATCCCGGTTTTTGCCTTTCCCTCCTTTCTCGCACGTACAGAACGCGTGCGGCTGGCCGACGGCACACTGGCGGGCAGCACCCTGACGATGGACCAAGCGCTGCGCAATCTCGCCTCGATTGGTTTGCCGATCGCCGACGTGGTAGTGAGCGATCGTGAACTGACGCTCGTTACCACGTACGTCGAAGGAGAGGCCGTTGTCGACGATGCTTAACGAGGCGTTGGCCTTGTCCGAAGTCGTCTAGCCCCGGCAGTGTGACTTGCGCAGCGCTGCAGGCGCTGGCCGGCTAACTCGCGGGTTGCCGATACGTTCCACATCGTGTGCGGCCATGCCGGCCGAGCGCTACGCGAAGACGATGGTGACGCGGCTGCTAGTCGCCGGGCGTTCGACCGTGCTTGTGTCGATGGTCCCGTTAGGGGGCGGCATTCGAAACTGACCGCCCTCCTAAGGCGCGAGTTAGCGCCGCGCGTACGGCCGAAGTACGCTGCCCGGAATGGGGCGTCGCGCGGCCTTTCTCCCGCTAATGCCCGGCCGACAGTCCGCATGCCGACGCTTCATGCGGCGTAGGCGAGGTGCGCGGGAGCGGTGAAAACCGTCAGCCGGCACCGGCCGTTTCAGCGCGTTACTTCTTCGCGTTAGGCTCTGTCAGTCTTTGTGCGTCGCGATGCGACTCGAGCCACATCGCGTTGATGACGCCGAACGCGAGTGCGACGCCAATACCCAATATCCAGCTGAAATACCACATGCTCTGCTCCGTCAGATCGGTCGATTGAAGTAAGGCGGCTCAGTACATCGAGTGCGTGTTGCTTTGCACCCCTTGCTCGGTGACCTTGCCGCGCATCACGCGATAGACCCAGCTGGTGTACAGCATAATCAGCGGCACGAACACGATCACCACGATCAGCATGATGCCCAGCGTGCGGTGGCTCGACGTCGAGTCCCACAGCGTCAGGCTGCTGGCCGGGTCCAGCGACGATGGCATGATGAATGGGAACATCGAGAAGCCAGCGGTCAGGATCACACCGGTCACCAGCAGCCCCGTCATGATGAAGCCCACCACGGTGAAGCGCGATGAGGCAAGCGCCAGTGCGAGCACGCCGGCCACGATGCCCAGCGCCGGTGCGAGCATCATCCATGGGTAGGCGATGTAGTTGGCCATCCACAGGCCGGGCGCGGCGGCCACGCGCTTGAGCAGCGGGTTGGCCAGCGCGTCCAGCGGCGCCGCGCGGGTGATCTCGAAGCCGGTGATGCGGGTGGCCACAAGAATGCCGGCCATGATGAACAGCACGACTGTGATCAGCGACGCGATGCGCAGCACGTGCGACGCGCGGCGCGCTACTGCCCCTTCGGTCTTGATGCGCAGGAACGCGGCGCCGTGCGCGACCAGCATGCCGACGCTGACCGCACCGCACAGCACCGCGAACGGGTTCAGCAGCGCGAAGAAGCCGCCATGGTAGCTCACGCGCAGATCGTCGTCGAAGCAAAATGGCACGCCTTGCAGCAGGTTGCCAAACGCGACACCGAACACCAGCGCCGGAATCGCGCTGCCGGCGAACAACGCCCAATCCCAGCTCGTGCGCCACCGCGGATCGTCGCGCTTGGCGCGGTACTCGAAGCCGACCGGTCGCATGAACAGCGCGAACAACACCAGCAGCATCGCGAAATAGAAGCCGGAAAAGGAAGCGGCGTAGACCAGCGGCCACGCGGCGAACATTGCACCGCCGGCCGTGATCAGCCACACCTGGTTGCCCTCCCAGGTGGGGCCAATCGCGTTGATGATCACGCGGCGTTCGGTGTCGGTTTTGCCGATGAACGGCAGCAGTGTACCGACACCCATGTCGAAGCCGTCGGTGAGCGCGAAGCCGAGCAGCAAGACGCCGATTAGCACCCACCAAATGACCTTCAAAGTCGGATAGTCAAACATAGTGATTTTGTCCAGTAACAAAGGCTTCGATCCACGGCATCAGGCTTGCCCTGCGTGAGACAGCTGTCGGGTTTCGTAAGCTGTTGCGTCGTCATGCGGCTGCGGCTGCTCGTGGTGGTAGCGGCCGGTATGCAGCGACGACGGCCCGAGTCTTGCATACTTGAACATCAGCGTGATCTCGACGATAAATAGCACCGTGTAGAACAAAACAAACCCGCCGATGCTCCAGTAAAGGTCTGAAGGCGCCAGGCTGGAGGCTGACGAGAACGTCGGCAGTACACCGGCGATCGTCCACGGCTGGCGGCCCATTTCGGCGACGATCCAGCCAAACTCGGCGGCGAGCCACGGCAACGGGATCGCCCAGACGCACCAGCGCAGGAACCAGCGCCGGCTCTCATGCGCCACGCTGCGCGTGGCGCAGAACCAGAAGGCGAGCACAAATGTCACGAGGAACAGGATGCCCAGACCGACCATCAGCCGGAATGACCAGAACACCGGTGCCACGGGAGGAATCGAGTGCTTGGCTGCCTCGGCGATTTGCGCGTCAGTCGCATTCAGCACCTCCGGTGCATAGCGCTTGACGAGCAGCCCGTAGCCGAGGTTGTTCTTGTGGGTGTCAAACACCGCGCGCGTTGCATCGGACATGTCGCCCTGCTTCATCTTTTGCAGCGCTCCGTACGCGACGATACCGTTACGGATGCGCTGCTCGTTCTGAGAGATCAGATCGCGCAGCCCGATCACGGGCTCATCGATCGAGCGCGTGGCGATTAGTCCCAGTGCGTAGGGTATGCGCAGCGCGTAGTCGGTGCGCTGCTCGTCCTGGTTCGGCAATCCGAATACGGTGAATGCAGCCGGTGCCGGCTCGGTGGTCCATTCCGATTCGATCGCGGCGAGCTTGGCTTGCTGAACTTCGCCGGTCGTGTAACCCGACTCGTCGCCGAGTACGATCACGCACAGCGTTGAGGCCAGCCCAAAACCGGCCGCGACGGCAAACGAGCGCAATGCGAAGTCAACATCGCGCTTCTTCAACAGGTACCACGAGGATACACCGAGCACGAACATCGCTGCCGTCACGTAGCCTGCCGACACAGTATGGACGAACTTGACCTGCGCGACCGGATTGAACACCACCTCAGCTAAGCTGGTCAGTTCCATGCGCATCGTTTCGTAATTGAACTCAGCGCCGACCGGATTGTTCATCCAGCCGTTGGCGATCAGGATCCACAACGCCGACAGGTTCGAGCCAAGTGCGACGAGGAACGTGACGATCAGATGCCCGACGCGCGACAGCCGGTTCCAGCCAAAGAACATGAGTCCAACGAACGTCGATTCGAGGAAGAATGCCATCAGACCTTCTACCGCGAGCGGCACGCCGAAAATATCGCCGACGTAGTGCGAGTAGTACGACCAGTTCGTGCCGAACTGGAACTCCAGCGTGATGCCGGTCACCACGCCCATCGCAAAGTTGATGCCAAACAACTTGGCCCAGAACTGGGTCATGTCCTTGTAGATCTGCTTGCGGGTCATCACATAGACGGCTTCCATGATGACCAACAGCCAGGACAGACCCAGCGTCAGTGGGACGAAAAGAAAGTGGTACAGCGCAGTAATGGCGAACTGCAGCCGCGAAAGGTCGACGACTTCGCTACTTATCATGATGATCACCTGAAGCGGGCGGATGTGTTGCGGGCACCGACAACAGCGCTTGCGCGACCTGGGCCGGCGGCAGTTCCATGTGCGGTGCCTGGGGATGACTGAACAACGTGTACTTGAAGACGAGCAAGATCGCGACCTTGGCCATCACAACCAGTGTCAACTCGCGAACCAGTCCAGGGCGGTGCAGGATCGCGGCTAGCAGACCGGAGCGCTGCGCAGGGTCGGCACGGTTGATATCGGTGCTATGGCGAACGTCATGGCTAAACATAGTGTTTCGTGGGCTGTGCGGCAGGCGCGACTTCAACGAAACTTATTTTATAGATGGGGGGAAATGAGGGGCAGTTATTGCAGCGCGTCAAACCGCCGCATTTTCACCGCGCTGCGGCCTCGCGCATCAGTATTGTGTCGATTTGTCGCGGTGCAAATAAAAACCCGGCCGAAGCCGGGTCCGGTGAGTGCACGCGGCAAACGCTCACGCGTATTGCTGCAGCGCGCCGCGCATTTTCTTCATCGCACTCGCCTCGATTTGGCGGATGCGCTCAGCGGACACGCCGAACTCGTCGGCCAGTTCATGCAGCGTCGCGCCGCCCGAGCCGTCGTCCTGCACCTGCAGCCAGCGCGCTTCGATGATACGACGGCTACGCGCATCGAGGGATTCAAGCGCATCAGCCAGGCCTTCAGTCTGCAGCAGGTCGCGCTGGCGTGACGCGAGCACCGCGGTCGGCTCGGTACGCGAGTCGGCCAGGTAGGCGATCGGCGCGAATGATTCCTCGCCGTCCTCGAACTGTCCTTCGAGCGCGATATCGCCGCCGGCCAGCCGCGTCTCCATCTCGGTCACTTCTTCACGCTTGACGTTCAGTTCCTTCGCGAGCCCTGCGATCTCGTCTGGCGTGAAAGGTTGCATGCCCTGCTTGTGGCTGCGCAGGTTGAAGAACAGCTTGCGCTGCGCCTTTGTCGTTGCGACTTTCACCATGCGCCAGTTGCGCAGGATGTATTCGTGGATCTCGGCCTTGATCCAATGAATCGCATACGACACCAACCGTACGTTCTGACGCGGATCGAAGCGCTTGACGGCCTTCATCAGGCCGATGTTGCCTTCCTGGATGAGATCCGCGTGAGGTAGACCGTAACCCAAGTAGTTGCGCGCGATCGACACGACCAGCCGCAGGTGCGACAGCACCAGCTGGCGCGCGGCATCCAAGTTGTTCTGCTCGCGGTATTCGGTCGCAAGGCGCGTTTCGTCGGTCTGCGACAACAGCGGGATGCGGTTGACTGCCTGAATGTAAGCGTCCAGATTGCCCAGCGTACCCGGCAGCATCGAATTCGAGGCGAGCGCCAGCGCGCCTGCGCCAGCCGGCGTCAAGCTTGCAGAGCTCGGTAGGCTCATTGCGTTGCTCACTCGTGTTACTCCTTGTATCGGCAGCTTCATGCGCTACTGCGCAAACGGCGTTCCGCTACATCTTAGCACTCAATGCCACAGAGTGCTAAACCGTTAGGCTGACAGTGGCGCAGCCGGTTCTGTTTAACTATTGATATGGATATTCTAATAGTTTTTTTGACCCGCGGACGCGGATAGAAGTTTCCTCCGGCGTGCGGGCTGAATATAAGGGGCAGAAGGCGGCAAAGAGTACGCGGTGAGCAGCGATCCGCGCGGCAACCTAAAATGGCGGGCGAACCACGTTGTCAGTGCTTGCTTAATATTTGGAGAACAATGAGTACGTTCACGACGAAGCACGGCCCGGCGGCGCCAGCGCAGCGCGTGCTGCGCGCAGCGTTGGCGGCACTGGCGCTGGCTGCCAGCGCGGCAGCCCATGCGGACCGGTTTGGCGTCCAACTCGGCGGCGGGATCGGCGACCGCCACATCAAGAAGGGCGACCTGGCGCTGGTATGGGATCCGGACATGACGTGGTGGGATACGGGATCCTGGCACTTTGCGCTGGTCGGCGAAATGCATGTGTCGTATTGGCATACGGACGAAGGCGATGGGCATTCGAACATCGGCGAGTTTGGTATGACGCCGGTGGTGCGTTTCATCAAGAACAGCGGCCAGGTCCGTCCGTATGTCGAGGCCGGCGTGGGCGTACGGTGGTTGACGCACCCGCGCATCTCAGCGCGTTTCACCGTCTCGTCGGCGTTCCAGTTCGCGGACATGGTTGGCGTGGGCGCGCAGTTCGGCGAGCGCCAGCAGTACCAGGCGGGATTTCGTTTCCAACATGTGTCCAATGGCGGTATCAAGCAGCCGAATCCTGGTATAAATTTCACCCAGCTTTATCTGCAATACAACTTCTGAAGCGGGCGTCACGCTCGGCCCGTTTCGCGTTCGAAGCGAGGCACAGATGGCGGCCAAGGTTATTGAGACGATCCGGGGATTGGAGCGCAAGCGCTTTCAAGCGATGGTTGACGGCAACAGCGAGTTGTTGGACACGTTAATTGCCGACCACGCCAGCTATGTGCATACGAATGGCAAGCGCGAAAGCAAACAGCAAGTGATCGATTCGATCGTCGGCGGCCGGCGGCGCTATCGGCAGATCGAGGTGCAGAGCCAGGAGATCGTGCCGCTGTCCCACGATATTTGCATGGTGAACGGGCGCGTGCTGATCGAGATGGAAGCCAACAGCGGCGCACTTGTGTACCCGATTGCCTACACGGCGGTTCAGGCAAACGACAACGGGCACTGGCGTCTGGTCGTCTGGCATGCGACGCGCTGCGCGGTGGAGTGAGCCGGCGCCACCGGGCGTCGTGTCCGCAAGCCGGAAGGCGGCTGCGGCAGCAGGTTGCCGCGTGCCAGTCGTCGCTGCAGTGGCGAGCGTCATCCGCTTGCCGCCATGGGCTGGGTTTTCAACAGTAGCGTGCGACCCAGATCGGTGCTCACACCGGCGCGTCGGCTATGGACCGAATAGGCCATCGGCACGAGCGCAGGCGCATGTCCAGCGTTGCATCGCAGGCGTAGCCGGCGGCCTGGGTTCATCGTTGAGCGCGGGCTGCGTTGTTGTCGCCCTTGCGGTCCGGTCAAAGCCGAACGGCCGATGAGGCGATAGCATGGTCGCTGTCAAACGACCGGCGAGGGCTTGCTCAACGGCGGGTTGATGCGGTTTCTGCCGGACGCAGGTCGGTCCGAATGTCAGCGCGAAGAAAGGATTTTGCGGCCCGATGCGAAACACTGTGCCGTTGTGCGAATGCGCGTGAGCGACTCGCGCATGAGGTAATTTGGCCACGATGCCAAAATGCTATATTGATGTCGCGTACAAAAAGTACGCTATCCGAAGCAATATGGAGATTAATATGGGATACAAAGTAATGAAGGTAGTGATGGCGGTTGCGTTGACCGTATCGGCCGTGACGGGTATTGCTGTGGCAACGAGCCAAAGCAGCTATGCGTGTGGCACCATGGCCCGTTATTGCAACTAACCTTGCGGTGCTATAGGAGTATTTGCAGCAGGTAGCAACGTGTGTCGCTGCGGCTATCCGACGCTGTCGCAGCGATACGCCAGCACAACGTAGCGAGCGAATCACAAACATGTCGCCACGCGTTGAGCCGTTGCATGGAACATAGCGTGTGCAGGCAACACAGGTGGACAGCGTTGCTGATCGGCCGCAACGGTCGATGCGCTTACGCGCACGGTGCCTGTCCCGATTCCCTCCATCGGGCAACGCGCTCGATGAGTTCGACTTGCTTCACGATGGCCTCGGGTGCCCTCGCGTGACCATCCAGTACGTCCGTTATCCATCGCGCGGTCGTTGCCGCATCCAAAGCGTCGGGCAGTTCGACCACGGGTGCTTGCGTCGATGCACGTTCAGCATCGACCAGCGTCTCGCATACCTGATCATGCAGCCAATCGACCTGCACCCGGCGCCGGGTATCGGCCGCGGCTTCTCCTTCGGTTCCACGCGCCAGCAACACACCACCGGCTGCTGCCTGCGGGAAATCGCGGAACAGCGCTGACAGGCTGTCACGGTAAGCCGGATGGGTATAGTTGACCAGCCGCAGTCCCGGTTCGGCGAACGGTTGTAGCAGCTTGACCAGCGTATGGGTCGTATTGCGCACGCCGAGTGTCGCGCGTAGCCCGAGCAAGCGGGACATCTTGGGCGCGAGCACGTCGATCGGCGCAAATGCGACCCGCGCGTGAGCGAGTGCCGGGTCGATTTCGTCGATCGAGCGCGCAGCCGGCAGGTCCAATTCGGCAAAGATTTCGGCGCTGGTCACCCGTCCCGGGTCCACTGTCACGCCATGCACGAGTACCGGCACGCCGCGACGCGCAAGCAACAAGGCGAGCAGCGGTGTGAGGTTTGGTTGCTTGCGCGCGCCGTTGTAGCTCGGTATCGACACAGGGCGGTAGTAATCGCCGCGCGTGGCGAGTGGTCTGAGCGACGCTTGCGCCGCAGCAAGCATCGCCGCAAGCTCCTGCGGCGTCTCGCCCTTGACTCTGTAAGCGAGCACCACTGCGCCCAGCTCGACATCGGAGACGCGCCCGTCGAGCATCGCGGTATAGAGCGCATAGGCATCGTCATGCGAAAGCGCGCGGGCGCCGCGCGCTCCTCGCCCGATCTCCTTAATCAACGGCGCACAACGAAAACTTGCGCCGCCGGGCGTGCTGTCGGATAACGGGTTCGATTCAGTCATGGCATCGGGCGACCAATGCACCGGCTATGTAAGCGCATGTGCCGATGCGATCAGCCGCTTCACTTCGGGAATGCAGGAGCCACACTGAGTATCGCATTCGAGGCTTTCTGGCAAGCGCGCAAGGCATGCCGCGCCGGACTGGCGATCGCCACCGGTTTAAACTTGGGTGTTTCGTCTAAGGCGTACGCCTCGCCGGTTGTTCCGCGGGCGGATACCGATGTAGTGCTCACACTCGTCAGGGGAGCATGTGATGGCTTATTTATTCGAGGTGCCCAACCCCGCGGTGCCGGTGGTGCAGTCGTCCGATGTGTTTCCGGTGCACCGTATCTATTGTGTCGGCCGCAATTACGAAGCGCACGCGCGCGAGATGGGCCACGACCCGCAACGCGAGCCCCCCTTTTTCTTTAGCAAGCCCGCCGACGCAGTGCTGTATGTGGCGCCCGGGACCGTGGGCGAATTTCCGTATCCGCCTGAGTCGGGCGAGGTCCATCACGAGATGGAACTGGTCGTGGCGATCGGGCGTGGGGGGCGCGACATCCCGGTAGAGCACGCACTGGAGCATGTGTACGGCTATGCGCTCGGGCTTGACATGACACGCCGCGATTTGCAGGCGCAGGCTAAGAAGTTGGGCCGTCCCTGGGACATGGCCAAGGGTTTTGACCTGTCTGCGCCAATTGGGCCGATCCATCCGGTATCGCAGGTCGGGCACGTCGCTGCCGGCCAATTGTGGCTGACGGTCAATGGCGTGCCGCGACAGCACGCGGACGTGTCGACGATGCTCTGGCCAGTGCCGGAAACGATCGCCTACTTATCGCGGTTCATTGCTCTGGCGGCGGGCGACCTGGTCTATACCGGAACGCCGGAAGGGGTGGGGGCGGTGGCGAAGGGCGATGTGCTCGAAGGCGGCCTGGACGGATTCGACATACTGACATTGCGTGTAGTCTGACACGCGCGCTGTAGGAGCAAGTTCATGAGGCACAAAAAGACGCGTGGTGCCGCCACTGGATCGAGACGGGCTTCAGCGCGTTTAACGCGCAGTTGGCGAACGATTCGCGCATCGGCAAGTTTGCGATCGGCGACACGCCGACCCTCGCTGACCTGTGCATCGTGTTGCAAGTTTTCAACGCGCAGCGCTTCAACATCGACCTGGCGCCCTTTGCCGCGATTCAGCGCCTCTTCGACAACGCGATGCAATTAGACGCATTCCGCCATGCTGTGCCCGCCGCTCAGCCGGATGCCAAATGAGCTGGGCTGAATCATTGCCGGTGTTCGGATCAACCTATGCGTCGGGCTTCGGATTGTGCGCGAGCCTGATCGTTGCGATCGGCGCGCAGAATGCGTATGTGCTGCGACAGGGTCTCAAACGCGTGCACGTTGGGATGGTCGTCGCGATCTGCGCATCGATCGATATCGTGCTCATCGCGGCGGGCGTCGCCGGCATGGGCGCGTTGATGACTCGGATGCCGGCGTTGCTCGTGGTGGTCAAATACGTCGGCGCGCTGTTCGTATTCCTGTATGGCCTGCGCGCGCTGTACAGCGCGTGGAAAGGGCCGGGACACCTCGATGCATCGGATCGAGACGGTGCGCAGTCGGCGGTTGGCATGGCCGGCACGATCGTCGCATTATCGTTGCTTAATCCGCATGTTTATCTCGATACCGTCGTGCTGCTCGGCGCGGTCGGCGGCCGCCATCCATGGCCGGCCAACCTGTGGTTCGCGCTCGGTGCAATGAGCGCGTCACTCGTATGGTTCTGCGCGCTCGGCTACGGCGCGCGGCTGTTACGGCCGGTGTTCGAGAAAGACGTCGCGTGGCGCGTGCTCGATGTGCTGATCGCCTGCGTGATGGGTTGGATCGCGCTGATGCTGGTGTCAGGCGGTTAACCGGGACGGGGCACGCGTTGCGCCGCGTGCTTACCCGAGCAGCGCGTCGGCAAATTCGGCGGCGACGAACGGTTGCAGGTCTTCGACCTTCTCGCCAACGCCGATGAAATACACCGGCACTGGGCGTTGGCGCGCGATGGCGGCCAGGATGCCACCCTTGGCGGTACCGTCTAGCTTCGTGACGATGAGTCCAGTCAACCCCAGCGCCTCGTCGAACGCCTTGGCCTGGGCCAACGCGTTCTGGCCGGTATTCGCATCAAGCACCAGCAGTATTTCGTGCGGGGCCCCGTCCATCGCCTTGCCGATTACCCGCTTGACCTTGCGTAGCTCCTCCATCAGATGCAACTGGGTCGGTAAGCGTCCGGCGGTGTCCGCCATCAGCACGTCGATGCCGCGCGCGCGCGCGGCGCCGACCGCGTCGAAGATCACCGCGGCCGGGTCACCGCTTTCCTGCTGGATCACAGCGACGTTGTTGCGCTGGCCCCAGATCACCAACTGCTCACGCGCGGCGGCGCGGAACGTGTCGCCGGCGGCCAGCATCACCGACTGGTTAAACGACTGCAGGTGCTTGGCGAGCTTGCCGATGCTTGTAGTCTTGCCGGCTCCGTTGACGCCGGCAATCATCATCACCAGCGGTTGTGTGCGGCCGAGCACCATCGATTGCTCAAGCGGCGTGAGCAATTCGATCAACAACGTGCGCAACGCCGCCTTGACCTGTTGTGCGTCAGTCAGTCTCTCGCTGCGGACCTTCTGACGTAGCGCATCGAGCAGGTAAGTAGTGGCATCCACACCGGCATCAGCCATCAATAATGCGGTCTCGAGCTCCTCGAACAGCGCCTCGTCGACCTTCACGCCGATGAAAATGCCGGTCAGGTTCGAGCTGGTTTTGGTCAGCCCCGATTTCAACCGGCTGAGCCACGAGCGCTTGGCGGTCGGCTCGGGAGCAGGGGGCGGCACGATCTCAACGATCTCTTCGTCCGCGCCGCCGACGAGCTGCTGCGTGGCGGTTCCAGCGGGCTTGGCGGGCACGGGTTGCGGTGCCACGCCGGACGCGGATCGGGCCGAGACTTCCGCAAGCGGCGCCGCAGAGGCTGGCGAGAGTGCCGGCGCCGGCGAAGCCGCGGGTGAGGATGACGTCCCGGATGCTGATGAGGGTGCCGGCTGGACTGATCCTGCCGGCTGCGCTGATTCGAGGGAGGAGGGCTCGGGCCCTGGCGCGCCGATCGCGCCCAGCGTGCCGCTTGGCGCTGCCTCAGGGGCCGACGCCGGTGCTGGTGGTGTGACAGGTGCTGTGGTTGCAGCAGGTGCAGTGGTCGTAGCAGGCGCAGCTGGCGCACCACGCGCTTCAGACGTGTCCGGGGCGGCCGGCGTGCCGGACGTGGTGGTTTGCGAGGCGGAATCCGCTACGGGCGCGTCTTGCTTCTGGCTGGACGCATCGCTCTTCCTGAATCGTTTGAAAAAGCTGAACATGGTTCGCAATGTGGCGGTACGCGCGCCGCGGGCGGGCGACGTCGGGGCCGGCAACGGAGCGCCGGTGGCAGACCAAACATTCTAGCAGAGCGCCGCATGGGCTTCTGAGTTTGTGCTCCGGCTATGGTAAGGTTGCTTCTCCTCACCCCGGCGCGGGAGGATGGCTGGTTGCGCGCGGCGACGGCGTCCGTTCCCGCGTCACGACAGCCTAATGGAATGAATCGATGAACCACTCGTCCCGCACGCGCGCCCGTGCGCCTTTTGCCGCCCTCGACGGTGCGCAAACGCGTGCCGCCGGTGCCGCAGCATCGCGCCGCGTTGCCGCGACGCGTCACGCGCCTCACCAGGTCCGCCTCATCGGCGGCATCTGGAAGCGTACGCCGCTGCCGGTGCTCGATCTGGCGGGGCTCAGGCCGACGCCGGACCGTGTGCGCGAAACCTTGTTCAACTGGTTGGGCCAGCAACTGGATGGCCTGGTGTGCCTGGACCTATTCGCCGGCACCGGGGCGCTCGGCTTCGAAGCTGCATCGCGCGGCGCGCAACGTGTGGTAATGGTCGAGCGCGATGGGCGCGCGGCTGCACAACTAAACGCGATCCGGCAAAAATTGGATGCGCAGACGATCGAAATTGTGCAGGCCGATGCGTTGCGGCTGGCGGCCGGCCTCGCGCCGGCAGGATTCGACATCGTGTTCCTCGACCCGCCGTTCAATGCCGAACTGCTTGGGCGCGCGCTGACGCTTGCGTTGCCGCTGGTGGCGCCTGGCGGTGTAGTTTATGTCGAATCCGATGCGCCATTGGCTGCGGTGCGGGACGCTCAAGCGCAGCAGGGCGTCGCTGCCACGCCCGGCTGGCCGTCGCTGCAGGAATGGCGCATCGTACGCCACGCGCGCGCCGGCGCGGTGCATTATCATTTGCTGCGGTGCGAAAATGGTGAATAATGCGCGTTCCAAAAACGAGCTGGCGGCGTTTTACCGCGACGTCACGCCGGCCACCGCTGTACCGGTCCCGCTTGCCGCCGGGCATTGGCGGCGAGTGCCAGCGCGACCGCGCATCGTGCCGCCGGCTTGTTAAGCGAGAGGAGAATATTGATGGTAGTTGCGGTCTATCCCGGTACGTTCGATCCGCTCACTCGCGGTCATGAAGATCTTGTGCGCCGTGCTTCGAGCATTTTCGACACGCTGGTGGTCGGAGTCGCCGACAGTCGCAACAAGAAGCCGTTTTTCTCGTTGCAGGAGCGTTTGGACATCGCGCAGGAGGTGCTGGGTCACTATCCGAACGTGAAGGTGATGAGTTTTGCGGGGTTGCTCAAGGACTTTGTCCGCGCCAATAATGCCCGGGTGATCGTGCGCGGCCTGCGTGCGGTGTCGGACTTCGAATATGAGTTTCAGATGGCGGGAATGAACCGCTATCTGCTGCCGGACGTCGAAACGATGTTCATGACGCCGTCTGATCAATATCAATTCATTTCGGGCACGATCGTGCGGGAAATCGCGCAGTTAGGCGGTGACGTCAGCAAATTCGTGTTTCCTTCGGTGGAGAGGTGGCTCAAGGACAAGGTCGCCGGGGCCTCTCGGGCCGCGGCCGGCGGTTGAATTACCGCTTGCACTACTGACGCAGCGGCAGCGGTATTGTCGAAGCGGCGCGGTCTATCGCACCTGACTCGGAGGCCACCGAGCGGACGTTCTTACTTTGCACGGACCGGGCATTCTCACGTTACGCTGACATGCAATGTTGCGCAGCCGAGAAGCAGGCCAGAAAAGTTATAATGTGTTGTTTTTTCTCGGAAAGTTGGTGGCCGTATGGCTTTGATGATTACCGACGAGTGCATCAATTGTGACGTTTGCGAGCCCGAGTGCCCGAACGGCGCGATTTCGATGGGGCCGGAAATCTATCTGATCGATCCGGATAAATGCACCGAGTGCATCGGTCATTTCGACGAGCCGCAATGTGTTCAGGTGTGTCCCGTCGAATGTATCCCGGTGAATCCCGAGCGGGTTGAGACCCGCGAGCAGCTAATGGACAAGTATCGCGCGCTGATGACGGTCGATGAGCGCGCCGACGGTGAGCGCTGAGCCACCCCGCGCCAATCTAATTGTCCTGTGCCGCCGTTGCGGCTTCTCTATCGTACTTAAGCGCGGTGAAGTTGCATCATTGCGCGTTCCATTTCCCCGCTGACAATCAGCGGCATCACCGCGAGACTTTTGTCGGTGGCTGCGTCGATAAGTTGCTGTTCTTCCTTGCGCGGCGGTTTCAGCACGAAATTGACCACGTCAGGTTTGGCGCCCGCGCGCGCGCCCTCCGGAATCAGCTCCCGCGGATGGCCAATGCCGATACGCAGACGCCAATATTGCTGCGTTGACAGATGAGCGGAAATATCCTTCAAGCCGTTGTGTCCGCCACTGCCGCCGCCTAACTTCAGTTTCGCGACGCCCGGCGGCAAATCCAACTCGTCATGAACGACGAGGATGGATTGGGGCAGAATCTTGAAGAACTGTGCCACTGCCACCACGGACAACCCAGACCGGTTCATAAACGTTTGGGGTTGCAGCAAGTGGATTTCCTCGCCGTGCAGGCGCACCTTCACATAGGCGCCGTGAAAGCGCCGCTCGTCGCGCAGCGTGGCGCCTGCTTTGTGTGCGAGCTGGTCGATGAACCAGAATCCCGCGTTATGCCGCGTGGCCGCATATTCAGCGCCCGGATTGCCGAGTCCGACGATCAACTTGATCATGATGGTCGTGCCACTCGTGAATTCAGTTAAAAAAACCCGCCGGGCATGGCCTCGGCGGGTCACTTCGTCCCGCTGATCCGACTTCGTTGCATCGTACCGGCGGATCGAGAGGATCGATTCTACTATGTGACGGGCACGCAGCATTGCGTCCCCGTATGCAGTGTCCGTACTGCGTTATGCAGCCGGCGTGCCGCCTTCTGACGATTCACCTGCTTCATCTGATACCGCGCCAGCAGGTAGCGTCGCCGACACGATCACCGGGTTTTCCTGCTCGACGTGCGGCGTCAGTTCAACCCCGGCCGGCAGCTTGACATCCTTCGCGTGCAACGACTGGTTCAACCCGAAGTTGGCCAGGTCGACTTCGATGAACTCGGGCAGGTTGCCCGGCAGGCACGATACTTCGATTTCGTTCAGCACGTGCGTAATCACGCCGCCACCGAGTTTCACCGCCGGCGAGCCTTCCTGGTTCATGTAGTGCAGCGGGACCTTCACCGTGATTTTCGTCTTTGCGTCGACACGCTGGAAGTCCACGTGCAGCACCATTCGACGGAACGGATGATATTGGACGTCGCGCAGCAGTACTTGTTCGGTCGCACCGGCGATCTCGAGATCGAGAATCGACGAATGAAATGCTTCTTTGTTCAGCGCGTGGTACAGCGCATTATGGTCCAACTCGATCAACTTCGGTTCGGTGCCAGCGCCGTACACGATTCCCGGCGTCTTGCCGGCATTGCGCAGGCGGCGGCTCGCACCCGTTCCCTGCTGGCTACGCTCGAAAGCGACTACTTTCATGTTGTCTCTCCAATGACTGCCCGCGACCAGGCAGTGGGTCCGGGCAAATTGCCCGGGTCATCAAAACGGGACCATCGAATCCGACACGGATCCCGTCGGTCCCGAAATACGCGGCGCGCGTTCGTAACTGCGCACCACGGGCTGGCAGTGCCACTCGAGGGCGGCCTTGCCGGAATACAGCTATTCTTAATGTTCGGCGAACAGCGACATCACCGAGTCGCCGCGGCGAATCCGCGAGAAAGTTTCAGCCAGCAGGCCGGCGCATGACAACGCGCGAATCCGCGAGCATTCCAGTGCCTCCTTGCCCAGCGGAATCGTGTCCGTCACGACCAGCTCATCGAGCGCTGAGTCCGCGATGCGCTGGATCGCGCCACCGGACAGCACCGGGTGCGTCGCATACGCGAACACTTTCTTCGCGCCGCGCTCTTTCAGCACTTGTGCGGCCTTGCACAGTGTGCCGGCAGTGTCGACCATGTCATCCATGATCACGCACGTGCGACCCTCAACTTCGCCGATGATGTTCATCACCTCGGCGACGTTCGCCTTCGGGCGGCGTTTGTCGATGATCGCCAGATCGGTGTTCAGCTGCTTTGCCAGCGCGCGCGCGCGTACCACGCCGCCGACGTCCGGCGACACGACCAGCAGCTTGTCGTACGCTTGCTTGCGCAGGTCGCCGAGCAGCACCGGCGTCGCGTAGATATTGTCAACCGGAATGTCGAAGAAACCTTGGATCTGATCGGCATGCAGATCCATCGTGATGATCCGTTCGACACCGGCGATTTCCAGCATGTTGGCGACGACCTTCGCGGAAATCGCAACGCGCGCCGAGCGCGGGCGGCGGTCCTGCCGCGCATAGCCGAAGTAGGGGATGGCTGCCGTGATCCGTCCGGCCGATGCGCGTTTGAGCGCGTCGACCATAATCATCAATTCCATCAGGTTGTCGTTCGTCGGCGCGCAGGTGGACTGCAAGACGAATACATCCTTGCCGCGGACGTTCTCTTGGATCTCGACCTGGATTTCTCCGTCCGAGAAGCGGCTGACCATCGCTTTGCCAAGAGGAATACCCAGGGTCTTGACGACTTCCTGTGCAAGCGAGGGATTCGCGTTGCCAGTAAATACCATCAGGCCGTCACTGTTCATCGTGCACCTGCTACTCGGGGGGCGTGGCATGGGATGGAGCGTGTGGCGCTAGGGCAAGATCATGCCCGCGCTATGGGTAACTGGCAGGGGAGGAAGGACTCGAACCCTCGAATGCCGGAATCAAAATCCGGTGCCTTAACCAACTTGGCGACTCCCCTACACGAACCGTCTGCCTGGTCGGGACTCGCGAACCCGACACGGCGAAACCTTTTATGACGCAAAAGTGTACAACGGATGGCGGTCCAGACTCGATGCTATCGCACTTTGCCAGCCGGCAGGGAGCTTTGCTTGCGCCAACTCCGCTTGCGCCCTGCTGGGAAATGCTGCGAATACACTCGCACCCGATCCCGTCATACGGGCGGGCGCGATTGTCGAAAACCAATCCAACACTTGCGCCACTTCTGCATATTTTCCCGCGACAACCGGCTGCATGTCGTTTCGACCAAAATGATCTGGCCAACCCGCCTCGCTTGCCTTATTGTCATCAGCGATGTTTTGCCGTGCAAGAAAGTCCATAATTGTGATGTGTTTGGTGTCTCTTGTCAATGCCTCGGAGCGGAAAATTTCAGCGGTCGGCACATGTACCGCGGGTTTAACCACCAGGAACGTGCGTGTTGGCAGCTGAACCGGTTGCAGTTGCTCGCCCACGCCTTGCGCAAAGGCATTGCGCCCGAACACGAAGAACGGCACGTCGGCGCCCAGTTCTAGTGCCAGGGCTTGCAGCGTCGCGCGCGGCAGATACAGCCGCCACAGCCGGTTCAACGCGAGCAGCGTGGTTGCCGCATCCGAGCTGCCGCCCCCGATGCCGGCTCCCATCGGCAGGCGCTTGTCGATGTCGATCTCCACACCGTAGCGACAACCGCTGCGCTGTTGCAACAGCTTTGCCGCTCGAACGCTTAGATCGGCCTGCTCGGGGACCCCGTCCAGTGGCCGCAGGTGGCGCACCGTGCCATCGTCGCGGCGCCGGAAATGCAGCACGTCGCTCCAGTCCAGCAACTGGAACACCGTCTGTAGCTCGTGATACCCGTCCTCGCGGCGGCCAGTCACATGTAGGAAAAGGTTGAGCTTCGCGGGGGCTGCGCAGTCGCGCAGTATGTCTTCGGTTTCAGTCATGGGGGTTCATCACGCCGTGGATGCCTGTGCGCGGCTTATTGGTCCAGTACGAGTTTGACCGACAGCGGTGGCGCCTGCCGCGTCAGGTTTACGCGCTTGACGCGGCTTACCGGCGCGGCGACGTACGCTAGGTATTCAATCGTCCAACCGTCCTGCTCGACGCGGCTCAGGCGGCCGGCGCCGTCGGTCGCCGTCCAGGCGCGCGAGTCTGGCGACACGGATGGCTGCAACCAGTAGCGCAGCCCTTCGACCGGCAGTGAGAAGCCCAGCGTGCCCTGCATTAGCTCGGATACGCTTGGCGCCATCTGTGGCGCTTTGTTGGGCAATTCGAGGGTGGCCAATCCTGGTGCCGACGCGACGATGGCCAGCGTCTGACCGAGCGGGCTCAGCAATTGCAGCTTGACGGTTTGGCCGGCTTCCTGCCAATCAAAATTGCCATACGCGTTGCGCGGCTGCCCATTTTGGTCCTCGTAGCTGACCGCGAAGCGTCCATGGTACGCGTGCACGGTTTGCCCGGCCTGCGCGCTGCCTGTGCCGGCAACGGGCGCAGTGGGCCGCTGTTGTGGCGTCACACAGGCGCTCAGCAGCGCAGCGAGCCCGAGCGCGCCACACCCGTGGCGCATGGCGCGCGACTGCCGCAGGCCGCCAGCAGCGCAGCGCAACACGCGGCGAACAGACGAAACACAACGAGCAGGCCGGGCGCGCACGTCGGCCAGTAGTGGAACTTGGTTCATCACAGGTCGTCGATCTGGAAGCGTTTCAGCGTCTTGACCAGCGTGTCGTTGTGCGGTTCCAGCTTCCGTGCGTCGCGCCACGCCGCGCGGGCCTGGTCACGATCGCCATTTTCCCACAGCACCTCGCCTAGATGCGCGCCAATCTCCGCGTTCGGCTGCAAGTTGTACGCGCGACGCAGCACCTTCACCGCACCAGCCTTGTCGCCGAGCCGATACTTGATCCAGCCGACGCTGTCCATGATGAATGCATCGTCCGGTGCCAGCGACGATGCTTTTTCGATCAGCTGATTGGCCTCGTCCAGCCGCTGGTTGCGGTCCGCGAGCGAATAGCCGAGTGCGTTATAAGCCTGCGGGTTTTCCGGTTGCAGCCGGATTAGATCGCGCAATTGCTTTTCCATTACGTCGTAGTGACCGTTGCGCTCGGCGGCCATCGCGTAGTCGTAGGCCAGGTCCGGATCGTCCGGAAACGCCTTAGCCGCTTGCGCGAGCCGCGCCTCGGCTTGGGCATAGCGCTTGGCGTCAAACAAGATCGCGCTGTCGGTACGCGCGATCAGCGCCGCTTCGCGCGGCGTCATCGGCTTGAGTTCGGCGAGCAGGTTGCGTGCGTCGTCGACCTTGCCCTCGCGGGCGATGATCTGCGCGCGCGTGATTTGTCCCGCCAGGTGTTGCGTGCTTCCGGGCGAGATCTTGTCCAGCCATTGCGACGCAGCCTGGTCATCCTTTTGCTCGAGCGCGATCTGTGCCAGATAGAGGTACGCTTGGCCCGGATCGGCGTTTGGCTGACGCTGCGCGGCCGCGACGTACCGTTGCAGGTATTGCTTCGCGCTCGACCAGTGCCGCTGCTGGATCTCGATCAGCGCGAGCGCCATCAACGGCAGCAGGTCGTGGCTGTCGTCATTGGCCAGTCGCGTGAACTCGATTTTCGCGTCGTCCAGCTGATCGCTGGCCAGATACAACTGGGCCAGCGACATCCGCGCCTCGCGCGCCTGCGGATTCTTACGCACGTATTGCGACAGCCGCTGCGTGGCCTCCGCGCGATCCTGTGGGCCGAGCTGCGCGAGCAGTAGCACTGCGGGCAGGAAGTCGGGCTTTTCCTTCAGCGCGACTTGCAGCGACTGGCGCGCGCCATCGCGGTCCTGCGTAAGTGCCTGCTGTCGGGCGATCGCGTAGTTCGCCTCTGGCTTGTCCATGTCGTGACGCAACAAACTCTGCAGCACATGCAGGCCCGACGTGCGGTTCGGGCCGCGCGCCAGCAGCATTTGCACCCCGATTAGCGCATTGGCACGATTATCCGGCGCAACCTTCGCCAATTGCTGCTCCAGCAGCGGCTTGGCTTCCTCGGGCTTGCCAGCCAGCACCAGCAGCGAGGCATCGATTTGCGCGGCACGATCCGACTGGGGCGCGTACTGTTGCCACAGCTGTGCCGCGTTCAGCGCGTCGACCGGGCTTTGCGCAAGCAGCGCGATTTCCGTGGCGCGCTGCGCGAAGCGCGGGTCCATCGTGTCGCGGGCCAATGCCAGGTAAGTCTGGTAGGCCGGTGCGGGCTGGTTGCGCTGCAGCGCAACCTCGGCGGCCAGCACCTGGTAGACCACCTGGCTGGTCAGCGGCAGGCGCGGCAGCGCCTTCTGCTCATCGGGCGTTGGCGTGCTGATGATATCGGTCAATTCCGGCGAGTCGTTGTCCTGCGCGGCGGTGGGCCGTGTGAGCACGAGCGAGACGGCGAGCAACGCGGCAGCCGCCGCCGGGCGTGCTGGGCCTCGGTGGAGCAGCTTGGCAAGAAGCAGGTTCATGGAAATCCAGTCAATGTTTCGATGGATTGTAACGCGGTGGCTACAATAGTGGGCGTGGACCACGGTGTGTCCACCTGCCTGCCTATTAGACATGCCAGAACTGCCGGAAGTTGAAGTGACGCGACGCGGAATTGAACCGTATGTCGCTGGACGACGCGTGCAGCGCGTCGAGGTGCGTAATGTTGCGCTGCGCTGGCCGGTGCCGGCCACGCTGGCGCGCGAGCTTGAGCAACGCGTGATCCACAAAGTGGAACGGCGCGGCAAGTACCTGCTGTTCGAGCTGGACGACGGATGGCTCATCGTGCACCTGGGGATGACCGGTACGCTGCGCGTGCTGCACAACCTGCCCGCGTTGCCGCCCGCCGCCCAGCACGATCATATCGACTGGGTCTTCGATGAGTTCGTGTTGCGTTTTCGCGACCCGCGTCGCTTCGGTGCGGTGTTGTGGCATCCGCGCGCGTCGGGCGGCGTGCTCGAGCATCCTTTATTGGCCAGCCTTGGAGTCGAGCCTTTTTCGAGCGCATTTTCGGGCACGCTGCTGCATCGTCGCACGCGTGGGCGCACGGTGTCGATCAAACAGGCGCTGCTGGCCGGCGACATCGTCGTCGGCGTGGGCAACATCTATGCATCCGAGAGTCTGTTTCGCGCCGGCATTCGGCCGAGTACGCCGGCGGGACGCGTGTCGCTGCCGCGCTATGAACTGCTGGCCGACGCTATTCGCGCGACACTGGCGGCGGCAATCGACAAGGGTGGCAGTACGTTGCGCGACTTTGTCGGCAGCCACGGCGAGAGCGGTTATTTCCAACTCGACTATTTCGTCTATGATCGGGCCGGCCTGCCTTGCCATGCTTGCGGTGTACCGATCCGGCACATCGTGCAAGGACAGCGCTCGACCTATTACTGCACGCGCTGCCAGCGCTGAATCGACCCCTTGGAGGCCAACATAGAACCAGCTGACTTCGCGCCGCGCCTGATCGCGTGGCAGCATACGCATGGGCGGCACGACCTGCCGTGGCAGCGCAGCCGGGACCCATATCGAGTCTGGCTGTCGGAGATCATGCTGCAGCAAACGCAGGTCTCGACGGTGATTCCGTATTATTCGAGGTTCCTCGCACGCTTTCCTCACGTTCACGCATTGGCGGCTGCCGCGGCTGACGACGTGATGGCGCTATGGAGTGGACTGGGATACTACACTCGCGCGCGCAACCTGCACCGGTGCGCGCAGGTCGTCGTCCAGCAGTATGGCGGCGCGTTCCCGCAGACTGTTGAGCAACTCGCGGCACTGCCGGGAATCGGCCGTTCGACGGCGGCGGCGATTGCCGCCTTCTCGTTCGGCGTGCGCTCGCCGATCCTGGATGGCAATGTCAAGCGGGTGCTCGCGCGGATTTTTGGGATTGACGGCTTTCCGGGCGACAAGCGCGTAGAGACCGCGATGTGGGCGCTAGCTGAGTCGTTGCTGCCGACGGCCGGTGACGCATCCGACAAGGCGTCCGGGAAGGCGTCCAATGACGCAGCCGATAGCGTACGCCAGCGCGATGGCGCACCGGTCGAGCCCATCGTGGCGTATACGCAAGGACTGATGGACCTGGGAGCGACGCTGTGCGTACGGGGCCGGCCAGATTGCGGTCGCTGCCCGTTTGCGCACGCGTGTGTGGCCAATCTGACGGGCCGACAGCGTGAACTGCCGGCCGCTAGGCCCAAAAAGCCCGTGCCGACACGCCGCATAATGATGCTGGTGCTGCGCAGTGCCGATCAGGTGCTGCTCGAGAAACGCCCGCCGTTGGGCATTTGGGGCGGGCTCTGGAGCTTGCCCGAGGCGCCGGACGTGGACGCGCTTGCCGCGCGTGCGGCGCAACTCGGCGGTGCGCCGGTCGTGCTGGCGCCGCTTGCCCCGCTGGCGCATACGTTCACACATTTTCGCCTCGAAATCGAGCCACGGCTCGCGCAACTGGTGGACGAACCGCGGGCCGCAGTGCGCGACGCGCAGGCGGACACTGCATGGGTGCGGCTGGATGCCATCGGCGACTATGGCTTGCCCGCGCCGGTGCGCAAGCTGCTCGATGCGCTGGACGGAACGTTGTTGTAGCCCAAGTTACAGCAGTGGGTGATGCAGGTTACAGCAGTGGAGTGGGTAGAGCAGGCTACAGCAGTTGGTGCTGCAGCATGTAGTGGTGCACGACGTCGATCCGCGCGCCGGCATCGAGGACTTCCATTAGTTTTTGCCGCGCGCGCGCGGAGACCGGCAGGACCTCGGCGAGCCGGTTGGATACCCAGCTTGGATCGTCGAATGCGTACGGCTCGATGAATGGCAGATTGCCCGGGCTGCGCTCGGACAGCGTGGCAACGATTCGCTCGAGCACCTCTGCGCACGCGCCGAACTTCGCGACGCGCTCGTCGCCGTTCAGCGGGCGGTCCTCGGGCAGTAACTGCACCTGGCCGCGTAGCAAGCCGTTGGGCTCAGTCCGATGCGACAACAACCGGAAGCGGCGTGTGCCTCGGGCGCGGATATGCATCAGGCCGAAACGCTCCACGTCGCAATCGACAATCTCGGCCAGGCAGCCGATCGATTCGGGTACTGGCGGCTCGTCCTGCTGGATCACTTCACTGCCGCTCTTGAGCAAGCATACGCCGAACGGCGCATGATCGCGCAGGCAGTCACGGGTCATGTCCTGGTAGCGGGCCTCGAACACCTTCAACGGCAGCAGGCCACCAGGAAACAGCACCGTGCGCAACGGGAACAGAGGCAGCTTAGCAAGGGTATCGGATGGGACAGTTGACATACGTTCGTGCTCGGTTTGGCGCGGCTAGCCGGACGCTCGGGCCGATGTACTGGCAAACGACGCGCTGTCACCATGCGCGCCGGCGATCTCGCGATGCCGCACCAGCACGTTTGCGGCGCTTGCGAAGCGCGCGGCGAGTGCCTCGGCAATGTAGACGGAGCGATGCTGCCCGCCGGTGCAGCCGATCGCCACGGTCAGGTACGCACGATTGTCGTCGCAGAAATGCGGCAACCACTTGGACAGGTACTCGGCGATATCGTCGATCATCGTGCCGACCAGCGGCGTGGCGGCAAGAAAGTCGATCACCGGCCGATCGAGTCCCGTCAGCGGCCGCAGCTCCCGGTCATAATAGGGATTAGGCAGAGTCCGCGCGTCGAATACCAGATCGGCGTCCAGCGGAATGCCACGCTTGAAGCCGAACGACTGGAACATTAGCGCGAGACCGGTCTGATCGTGTTCGATGAACTGCTTGACCCAGGCGCGCAGCGTGTTTGCGCGCAGGCTGCTGGTGTCAATCTGGTGCCCGAATTCCGCCAGATTGGCCACCAGCTCCCGTTCGTGCTCGATTGCATCGGCCAGCGAAGCCTGTATGCCATCGAGCGCGTCGTCCACCATTGACGCGGACAGCGGGTGCTTGCGGCGCGTTTCGGAGAATCGCTGGATGAGTGATTGCGTGCTCGCATTCAAGAACAGCACGCGAACGTCGTGGGTGTGGCCAAGTGCACGGATAATTTCCGGCATTTCGTCCAGCGAGCGCGCCGAGCGCGCGTCGATCGCGACGCCGAGTCGCGCCTGTCCCTCTCGGGACAGGAACGCCACGAGTTCCGGCAGGAACCGTGGCGGTAGGTTGTCGACGCAGTAGTAGCCGGCATCCTCGAGCGCCGCGAGTGCCACCGATTTGCCAGACCCGGACATGCCGGTGATCAAGATGATTCGCATCGAGTCAGGGTTCATGCGTTTCATCATAGCAGCGCTGCAGTGCTTCGGGCCGCTCAGATTAGCTTGCCTGGAAATTGTCCGTCCGGATCCTGCATCGCGAGCCGCTGGCGCTCCATAAAATCGCGCAATGTATCGATGCCGCGCAATTGCAGAATCGTATTGCGCACGGCGGCTTCGACCAGCACGGCCAGGTTGCGGCCGGCCGCAACCTGGATCGTGACCTTGCTGATTGGCAAGCCCAGCACGTCAACCGTTTGGCTTTCTAGCGGCAGGCGTTGGAATTCGCCGTCGGGGCGGCGCACCAGCTGTACAATCAGCTTGAGCTTCATTTTTCGGCGCACCGCGGTTTCGCCGAAAATCGTCTTGATGTCGAGCAGCCCGAGTCCGCGTACCTCCAGCAAGTTCTGCAGTAGCGGCGGGCAGCGGCCTTCGACGAAATCTGGGCCGAGCCGCACGAAGTCGACCGCATCATCTGCGACCAGCCCGTGGCCGCGGCTGATCAGCTCCAGCCCCAGTTCGCTCTTGCCCAGCCCCGAGTCGCCAGTCAGCAGCACCCCCATGCCGAGGATGTCGAGGAACACGCCGTGCAGCGTTGCGCGCGGCGCCAGGATACGCGACATGTATAGCCGCAAGCTGTCGATCACGGCGGCGGCGGACATCGGCGTGGTGAACAGCGGCGTCGAGGAGCGCGTGCAGCGAAGCACCAACTCCGGCGGCGCCGCTACGCCGCCGGCCACGACCAGGAACGGCGGTTCAAGGGCGATCAGCTCGGCCATGTTACGCGAGCGATCCTCATCGCTTTGCCGCTGATAGTAGTTGACCTCGGCTTCGCCCAGCACCTGGATCCGGTTCGGATGGATCAGGTTCAAGTGGCCGACCAGATCGGCGCTGGAGGTCGCATTGGCGACGGTTTCCGTTGAGAAACCGCGGTCCCAGCCTTCATGACCCGTCAGCCAACTTAGCTTCAGCGAAGCGGCGTTGTCGTCGAAGATGCTTTGCGCGTTGATGCTGGACGTATCCATGGTGGCCTTCTCGGGTTGCGTCGCGCGGCGCTGCTCATCGCGGTGTGCGACGCATGCGCTTGAATCTATTGTGTTAGAAGCGCACGCGTCGCGGCGATTAGGGTTGCCACTGAGTCAGCAGTTGGTGCAGCGCGCCACGGTCCGGCTCGGTGGACAGACTCTTGCGCGCTTGCTGGTCCGACAATAGTTGTGCGATCTCGGACAGGATTTCGAGATGTTGCTGCGTCGCCTGTTCTGGCACAAGCAGGAAGATCAGCAATTGGACCGGCTGGCCGTCCGGCGACTCAAACGGAATGGGTTCGGCAAGCCGCACAAATGCCGCCAGCGGCTGCTTCAGCCCCTTAATGCGCCCATGCGGGATCGCCACGCCTTCGCCCAGACCGGTCGAGCCGAGCCGTTCGCGCGCAAACAGGTTATCGGTGACGACGCTACGGGCAATGCCGTTTTGATTTTCAAAGATCAGGCCGGCTTGTTCGAAAACCCGCTTCTTGCTGGTCACGGACAGACCCAGCACGACATTCTCAATGGGCAGGATTTTAGCTAGACGATTCATAGGGACAGGCGAAAAGCAATTGTATCGCGCACGGGCTGTCGGCCAGCACTGGGGGCCGCGCGACGACTCACGGCAGACGCTTTCCGGCTGATGATTTTATAGGTGGCAACTATGGTAACCAAAGCATTATAGATCAGGCGAGTTGCGTATGGTGCAACGCGCCAACGCGGGTCCGGTCTACGCGATACAATGGTGCGGGTAATGAAAAAGCCGCCCGGTGCGGGCGGCTTGCCAACGCGGACCCGATCCGCGCTCAGGGTGCCGGTTGCTCGGGAACAGGCACGTACTTGATCGCCTCATGCTGGTGGCCTTGCAGCCGGCCCTTGTAACGCAATACCTGACGGTCGAGTTTGTCGATCAGCATGTCGATCGCCGCGTACAGGTCGCCATTCGCGCTCTCGACAAAGATGTCCTTGCCCTTCAGGTGCAGGTTGACCTCCACCCTTTGCCGTTTTTCCTTTTCCTTGTGATTGTCCACGGCCAGTAGCACAGTGCCATCGATCACCTGGTCAAAATGCCTGAGCACTCGGTCGAGCTTCGCGACCACATATTCGCGCAGGGCGGGCGTGACGTCCAGGTGGTGTCCACTGATCTTCAGATTCATAGCTGCCTCTCCGTGCTCAATAGCCGCTGGCGCAAAGGCATGATCCGGCGCCGCTCGAGCCTCGTCCCGCGTGTGGCGTGCACCCCGTTGTGACGAAAAAGGTGTGGCGGGCCGATATCGGCCGGCTCCTGAGCATATTCTATCTAAGCGCCGCGGCCGGTAAACGCCCACCGCAACATGCAGTAGGCTATAACGACTTACGCATGCTAACAGCCGGAATCTTCAGCGCTTCGCGATATTTCGCCACAGTTCGGCGTGCGACCACGAAGCCCTGTTCGGCCAGCAGTTCAGCGATGCGGCTGTCTGAAAGAGGTGTTTTCGGGTCTTCGGCTCCTATCAGTTGCTTGATGAGCGCGCGGATCGCGGTCGATGACGCCGCGCCCCCCGTATCGGTCGACACGTGCGAGCCAAAGAAGTACTTGAATTCGAGCGTCCCAAAGGGCGTCAGCATGTACTTCCCGGTCGTGACCCGCGATACGGTCGACTCATGCAAGCCCAGCGTATCAGCAATTTCTCGTAAAACCAAGGGGCGCATCGCGATCTCGCCATGCACGAAAAAACTACGCTGACGCTCGACGATTGCTTGTGCGACGCGCAAAATCGTTTCAAATCGTTGCTGGATGTTCTTGATCAGCCAGCGCGCTTCCTGCAGTTGCTGGCGCAACGAACCGCTGCCTGGGTCACCCCGGTTGCTGCGCAGGATGTTCGCGTATAAGTGGTTGACCCGCAGCCGCGGCACGACTTCGCGGTTCAACTCCGCCTGCCACCCCTGTGAGGTTTTCTTCACGATGATGTCCGGCACCACGTAGTCGGCCTCGGCCTTGCCGTACGCGGCGCCGGGGAACGGCTCGAGCGAGCGGATCAGCGCATGCGCGTCGCGCAGCGCGTCGTCGCTGGCCTTCAGGTGCTTGCGCAGACGCGTGAAGTCGCGCGCCGCCAGCAACTCCAGGTAGTTCGACACGATTTCCAGCGCCAGCGTGCGCGTGGCGCTTGGCTCCAGCCGCAACAATTGCAGCTTCAGGCATTCGGACGCCGAGCGCGCCCCGACCCCAGCCGGATCGAAGCTGTGCAGCAGCGCGAGCGCCGCGTTCAACTCATCGGCGTCGACCTCAAGTTCGGCCGGCAAGTCGGCGAGGATTTCGTCGCAGCTCGCGCTCAGGTAGCCATCGTCGTCCAGCGACTCGATCAGAAACGTGACCAGCGCGCGGTCGCGCGGGCTAGCCTTGGTCAGGCGCAACTGCGCGCCCAAATGCTCGCGTAGGCTGACCGTGGATTCGTGCAACTGCAGCGGCGGCATGTCGTCGTCGTCGGAGGTGCCACCGGGACGCACATAGTCGTCCAAATTCCACGACGCCGTGTCGGTGCCGCTGTCGCTGTTCATGCCGTTGTATTCGTCGACGGCGGCCGGCTCCGCGCTTTCCGCGCGCTCGCCGTTCACGCCGTTGGCGCTGCCGAGCACCGGTGCTGGTGCCTCGGCCATGCCGGTGGGCAGCGCGCTGCTTTGCGACGGCAACAGTGAGCCGTCCGCGGCGACCCGCAACGGGCTCGCGATCCAGTCGTCCTCGTTCTCCAGTAAAGGATTTTGCGCGATCGCCGTGGCGACCTCCTGCTGCAATTCGAGCGTCGACAGCTGCAGTAGCCGAATCGACTGCTGCAATTGCGGGGTCAGTGCCAGATGCTGCGATAGACGGAGTTGAAGGCTTGCTTTCATGGCAGATTGCTTTTTATTGTAGACAGTTTGCCACGTTGGCGGAACCTTGAGGGAACACGTTGGCCCATTTTGTGCATGTTTGAACGAGTCGGCGCACGCGAGCCACCCGCTGGCGCGGCAGTGTCGCCAGGTCGGCGCTGGCTGGGGCGGGAGCCCGCCCCAGTAAAGGGACTACATACGAAAATGTTCGCCCAGGTACACGCGGCGCACGCTCTCGTTCGCAATGATTTCCTTGGGCGCGCCGGCCGCGAGCACGCTGCCGTCGCTGATGATGTACGCGTGGTCGCAGATGCCGAGTGTCTCGCGCACGTTATGATCCGTGATCAACACGCCGATGCCGCGCTCCTTCAAAAAGCGCACGATTTTCTGGATTTCCAGTACGGCAATGGGGTCCACGCCGGCAAACGGCTCGTCCAGCAGGATAAAGCTGGGGCGGGTGGCGAGTGCGCGCGCGATTTCGACACGGCGCCGTTCGCCGCCGGACAGCGACATCGCCGGATTGTCGCGCAAGTGTGCGATCTGCAGCTCCTCGAGCAATGCGTCGGCACGCACCGATACCGCTTGCTTGGACAGCGGTTTGTCATGCTCGTCTAGTTGCAACTCCAGCACCGCGCGGATGTTCTCGTTGACAGACAGCTTACGGAATACCGATGCCTCCTGCGGCAGATAGGACAACCCCATCCGGGCGCGCTGGTGGATCGGCAGCACGCTGATCGGCGTGTCATCGAGCATGATCTCGCCGGCATCGAGCGGCACCAGTCCGACGATCATGTAGAACGAGGTCGTCTTGCCGGCGCCGTTCGGTCCGAGCAGCCCAACCACTTCGCCGCTTTTCACGTCAAGCGACACGTCCTTGACGACGGTGCGCGCGCCGTAACGTTTGCGCAAGTTGCGCACCGACAGCGTGCTGGCCGCAGTCCGAGCAGACACGGGGAGAACCGATGCGTTCATGGTTGCGACGTTCCTTGCAGCGTCGTGGACGGGGTCAGCGTCACGTCGCCGGCCGGTTGAGGCAGCGCGCCGCCCCCCGTGCTGGGGGTGAGCATCGCGCGCACGCGGCCGCTTGGATTGCCCGGTCCCGCGACATCCTTGCCCGACTGCGCGGTGTAAAAGTCCTTTTGACCATCGTAGGTGATCACACTGCCGCGCACCTCATCGACGAGTTTGGACAACCCATGCAAGCGCCGCACAACGGCGCGCGTGGTCAACGTTGTCAGGTCCTGCTTGCCGTCGTAGTCGATGCGCACCGCGTTGCCTTCGATGTATTCGTCCATGCCGTCGCGCTTCTGCCGGAAGTACGACAGTGTGCTGCCGTTGCTGGTGCCGATGGCGTGCTGGTAGCCTTGCGGATCCTGCTTGACTTCCACGCGGTCCGCACGGATCAGGATCGTGCCCTTGGTCGCGACGACGTGGCCGGTGAAGACCGTCAGCTGCTTCAGGTCGTCGTACGTCATGTTGTCCGCTTCGATGTTTAGCGGCTTGTCGCGATCCGCGCGCTCGGCGTGCGCAACGGACAGCGACAGCGCAAGCGGCAGCGCGACGGCCAGCGTCGACACGATCCGCCTGCCTGCCGTGCGGGCACGGCTCGCCCTGGCGCAGCGCTGCGGATGCAGCATGCGCGCAGGCACGGGGCGGTCAAACATTGGGTTCATGCGCGTCGTGCGAGAAAGAGGTGCCCGTCATTGACTGAACGGTCCGCCCGCCGCCGTGTCGGACGCGGCAATCATGCCGCGTACCTGGCCGAGCAGATGCATTTCGCGGGTCACGTTGTTGTAGATCATGCCATTGGCCGTCATCTGGGACGGGCCGCGTAGCAGTTTAACCGGCTTTTCGGTTTCGATGATATCGTCGTTGGTCAGCACGCGGAAGTGCTCGGAATCAGCTTGCATCCGCGGATCGGTCGGACCCGCGTCGCGCACGATGCGCGCGTCGTCGTACAGGTCCACGATCGAGCCGTCCGCATTAATGACAGCGTGCTTGCCGGTGGCGGTGACGACCGGCTGACCCGGCGCGAACGCGCGGATTGCTGGCAGCGTTGCGTGCGTCGCCGCATCGTCCTCATAGTGGACCATCGACGCGGCCGCGATCCGGTACTGCGTTACGCCACTTTCGTCCAGCATCGAGATCGAGAAGTGGTCGGCGAAATAGTCCGGCGTATGCGCCTTGGTCGCCGATACCCCCTGCGACGGGCGCGGCAATGTGTTCTGCAGCAGCCAGTACGTGCCGGCGGCGAGTACCGCCATGATCACGAGCGGCAACCAGGCGGACAGGCGTATCTCGCGCATCGCTTAGCCTTCGCACGCCGCCGCGAGCAGACCGTCATACCGGCCCTGTGCGCGCAGCAGTGTATCGATGACCTCGCGAGCGGCGCCGTGACCGCCGCGTGCGGTGGCGATCCAGTGCGCGCGACTGCGTACCTCGGGGTGCGCGCCCGCTGGCGCGGCGGCAAAACCGACGCGCAGCATGACCGCCAGATCAGGCCAGTCGTCGCCCATGTACCCGCATTCGTTGGCGGTGACGCCGGCGGCATCCAGCAACTTGTCGAACGCGACGAGTTTGTCGCTGATCCCTTGGTACAGATATGACACGCGGATCTCGCGCGCGCGCAACTCGACGATCTTCGAATCGCGCCCGGTGATGATCGCGGTCGCGACACCGGCCTGCTCGAGCAGCTTCAACCCATGGCCGTCCATCGAGTTGAAGCCCTTCATTGCATCGCCGTCTGGCGTAAAGTACAACGTGCCGTCGGTTAGCACGCCGTCCACGTCGAATATCATCAGCTTGACGCGCGCGGCACGTTCAATTGCGGTCAGGGCCATGGTCGGATCAGATGACTTTGGCGGAGAAAAGGTCGTGCGTGTTCAGCGCGCCGATCAGCGTGCCATCGGCGTCGGCGACCAGCATCTGGTTGATGCGGAACCGCTCCATCAGTTCCACGGCCTCCACTGCGAGTTGTTCGGCGCTAATCGTGCGCGGCTTGTGTGTCATCACGTCGGTAATCGGCAGGCCCAGGATGTCGCCCTTGTGCTCCAGCACGCGGCGCAAATCACCATCGGTGAAGATGCCTTCCACGTGTGAATCCTCATTCACGATCGCGGTCATGCCTAGCCGTTTCGCAGTGATTTCAAACAATGCGTCTCGCACCGTCGCGCACAGCGTCACGCGCGGCACCTCGTCGCCGGTGCGCATCACATCGCGCACATAGGTCAGTAGGCGCCGGCCCAACGTGCCGCCCGGATGTGAGCGCGCGAAATCGTCGGCGGAAAAGCCGCGCGCGTCGAGCACCGCTACCGCCAGCGCGTCGCCAAGCGCGAGCGTGGCTGTGGTACTGGCCGTGGGCGCGAGGTTCAGCGGGCATGCCTCTTTTTCCACGCGCGCATTCAAGTGCACGTCGGCCAGCTTGGCCAGGCTCGATTCCGGCCGTCCGGTCACCGCGATCAATTTTGCGCCGAGCCGCTTGATTAGCGGCAGGATCGCAACCAGTTCCTCCGATTCGCCGGAGTTGGACAAACCGATGAACACGTCGTTGGCGGTGACCATGCCCAGGTCGCCGTGGCTCGCCTCGGCCGGATGCACGAAGAACGCGGGTGTGCCGGTGCTCGCCAGCGTGGCCGCCAGCTTGCGCGCAATATGGCCTGACTTGCCGATGCCGGAGACTACCACGCGCCCCTTGCAGGCCAGCAACATTTCCACGGCGACGACAAACTCGCCGTTCAGGCGCGTACTCAGGCTCCGGATGGCCTCTGCCTCGATGTCGAGCACGTGCTGCGCCAGCTGCAATGCCCGGGCGCCATTGATTTTCGCTATCATGCGCGGAGTATAGCAAACGCGCATTTGGCTCGCGGCGCACCCGGCGGCGCGGCTCCCGAAGCGTTGATGGCGCTGCCGCGTGTGTACCGGCCGTTACTGCCTGGTTTTGCGCACGTCGGCCGACCACTGAAAGGACCGACGCAAGGGCTCGTATGACATCGCCGCTCGAACTCACGCTTTTTTTGTTGCTGGCCGCGGTGGTCGGGGTCGTGATCTTTCGCATGCTGAACTTGCCGCCCATGCTTGGCTACTTGAGCGTGGGCATGCTCGTCGGTCCCCATGCGCTGGGCATGGTGAGCGATTCGGAGCGGGTGCAGTATCTAGCCGAATTCGGCGTGGTGTTCCTGCTGTTCTCGATCGGGCTGGAGTTCTCGATCGCCAAGCTGCGCTCGATGCGCACGATCGTGTTCGGGCTGGGCCTGTCGCAGGTAATGGCCACGATTGCGTTGGCCGTGCTCGCCGGTATGGCCACGCGCGCCTGGCTGCACCTGAGTTGGCAGGCGAGCGTTGCGCTCGGCGGTACGCTGGCAATGTCTTCGACTGCAATTGTCAGCAAGTTGCTCGCCGAACGGCTCGAACTCGAGTCTGCGCACGGGCGCACCATCTTTGGCATCCTGTTGTTCCAGGACCTGGCCGTGGTGCCGCTGCTGCTCGTGATCGGCGCGCTCGGGGCTGATCCGAAGGAATTGGCGATTGCACTCGGGTGGGCTGTGGTCAAGACCGCCGTGGTGCTCACGATCTTGCTGTTTGTCGGACAGCGGTTCATGACTCGCTGGTTCAATGTGGTGGTCCGGCGGCGCTCGCAGGAACTGTTCATGCTGAACCTGCTATTGGTGACGCTGGGCGCCGCGTTCATCACGGAGACGTTCGGATTGTCGCTGGCGCTCGGCGCGTTCATTGCTGGCATGCTGATCTCCGAGACGCCATATCGGCATCAAGTCGAAGAGGACATTAAGCCGTTTCGCGATGTGCTGTTGGGCTTGTTCTTCATCACCACCGGGATGGTGTTCGATCCGCGGGTACTATGGCAGCACCCGCTGATGGTGCTGTTGTTCCTGGTCGGTCCGCTGCTGTTCAAGGCGGCGCTAATCACCGGCCTGGCTCGTCTGTTCGGCGCGATGCCCGGCGCGGCGATGCGCACCGGGCTCGCGCTCGCGCAAGCCGGCGAGTTCGGTTTCGTGCTGCTGAATTTGGTCCGCGAGCAACGCCTGATTTCGGACGAACTGATGCAAATAATCCTGGCGGCGATGTTGCTGTCGATGCTGGCGGCGCCGTTCGTTATCGATACGATGGACTGGATCGTGCTGCGCCTGTCTTCGAGCGAATGGATGATGCACTCCCTACAGATGACGCGTATCGTGACGCAGAGCATCACGCAGCAGGGGCACGTGATCATCTGCGGCTACGGGCGCAACGGGCAGAACCTGGCTCGGATGCTCGAGCACGAGGGCCTATCGTATGTCGCGCTGGATCTGGATCCGGACCGCGTGAGCGCCGCGGCGACGGCCGGCGAGCAAGTCGTGTTTGGCGACGCGGGGCGCCGGGAATCGCTGCTGGCCGCCGGTATCCATCGGGCGGCGGCGCTCGCGATCACCTATGCGAATACGCCCTCGGCGCTGCAGGTGCTGTATAACGTACATGAGCTGAAGCTAACCCTGCCGGTGATCGTGCGCACGGTGGACGACGCCGACCTAGACACGTTGCTGGCCGCGGGCGCCACTGAGGTGATCCCGGAGATCGTAGAAGGCAGTCTGATGCTCGCATCGCATACGCTGGTGCTGGTCGGCGTGCCGATGCGCCGCGTGCTGCGGCGCATCGAAGACTTGCGCAACAAGCGCTACAGCCTGTTGCGCGGCTATTTCCACGGCGCGGACGACTTGGATGAGGATGGCATCGAGCAGGTGAGGCTACAATCGGTGCCGATTGACGAAAGCGCTGACGCAGTCGGCCAGAGCCTGGACGAGCTCGGGTTGTTCGAAATGGGCATCGAAGTCACTGCGATCCGCCGGCATGGTATACGGGGTGTCGAGCCCGATCGCGACACGAAACTGCGCGCGCACGACATCGTCGTGCTGCGCGGCTTGCCCAACGCGCTCGCGCTGGCCGAGGAGCGGCTGCTGCGCGCGCGGCGTGGTGCGGCAACGAAGCCGGCCTAGCGCGGCACGCAGTCGAATGACGTCCGAATGAACCCGGCGCGGGCTGACACCCGGCGCCCGATCCGCAATGGAGACCACCATGCAAGAGCGCGCTGCGCCGCCACCGGCGGTGCTGACCGATTCTGCCGCCTATATCCGCCAACATATCCGTACTGTGCCCGACTGGCCGCAGCCTGGCGTGCAATTTCGCGACATCACGCCGCTGCTGCAGGACGCGAAATGCCTGCGGGTGCTGGTCGACTTGTTCGTGCAGCGCTATATCGACCAGCGGCTAGACTATATCGCAGGGCTTGATGCGCGAGGATTCATCGTCGGACCGATCCTTGCCTACGAGCTGAACGTGGGTTTTATTCCGATCCGCAAGAAAGGTAAACTGCCGTTCACGACCGTATCAGCGTCCTACTCGCT
This sequence comes from Burkholderia sp. b14, assembly GCF_900156195.1. Classification (NCBI taxonomy): domain Bacteria; kingdom Pseudomonadati; phylum Pseudomonadota; class Betaproteobacteria; order Burkholderiales; family Burkholderiaceae; genus Burkholderia; species Burkholderia sp. b14. The sequence continues at coordinate 1,419,272 of NZ_FTPJ01000003.1, read as the reverse complement.
CGAATATGGGGAGGCGACGGTCGAAGTCCACGCAGATGCATGCCGCCCGGGCGAGCGCCTCGTGCTCATCGATGACTTGATCGCCACGGGCGGCACAATGATGGCCGGGCACGCGCTGCTGGAGCGGCTCGGTGCACGCGTCGTCGAGTGCGCGGCGATCATCAATCTGCCCGAGCTGGGAGGCTCGACGCTGCTGCGCAATGCCGGGGCACCGCTCTATACCGTATGCACGTTTTGAGCCGCTGCGGCCATGATCTGCTGGAGCAAGGCGATGTCTGAATTGCCGCTGTTCCTCGCCACGTCCGTGGCGATCACCGTCGCGTCGGGTCCGGGCTACTTGTCAGTACTCGCGCGGGACGTCTTGCAGGGGCGCGCCGTTGACCGCGTGTGGGCGTTAGGTTAGGCGGGCTGGCGGGCGTGACCTTCATCGCCTTCGACGCTCGGGTTGCCGCGTCGCAGAGTTGAAGAGGCGTTAGAATCATTGGTTTTATGCGCAAAGGGCATCGGCGATGACTTGGGGCTGCATTGACGCCGCGCGCCGTTTCCGGCGCGACCAGCATCTGCGGTTCGTGATCGGCGGGCAGCCGGTCGGCTGGATCCGCGCGGGCGACGTGCGTTGGCTCGCGCACTGGCCGGACGTGTTCGCCATCAGTGAGCGCTGCGTCGTGATGGCCGATGCATTCGATACCGTCCAGGCGCGCAGCGCCGCACTGGGCTCGGTCATGGGTGCGCTGGCCGCGCACGGCCTGATTCGCGGATGGCGCAACGAGACCTATGCGATACGCAATGCATTTGACGACCCGCCGCTCGCCTTTATCGAACGTGCGGCGTCGCGGTTCTTTGGCACGACGACATACGCTGTCCATCTGAACGGCGTGGTGGTGGGCCTCGACCGCGAGGCGCCGCCGCTGCGCGTCGGCGGTGCCGCCCCGCCGGTTGCGCCGCGCGCCGCGGACGGTGAACCGTATTTCTGGATCGCGCGCCGCAGCGACACGAAGCCGACCGATCCCGGCATGCTCGACAGCCTGGTTGGCGGCGGAATCGGCTGGGGGCTGCCGGTGTTCGACACACTGGTAAAGGAAGCGTACGAAGAGTCCGGCATCGATGCGTCGTTGCTCGTGAGCACGGCCAGCGCGGGGCGCACGATTCATGTTTTGCAGGAAATTGACGAGGGCACGCAGGCCGAGCAACTGTTCGTCTACGATCTGCTGGTGCCCGATGATTTCGCGCCGCGCAATACCGACGGGGAAGTCGCCGAGCACCGGCTGGTGTCGCGCACGCAATTGCTCGACATCGTTCGAGCTGGCCGGATGACCGTCGATGCGAGCCTGGCGACGCTTGATTGCCTGTTGCGCCGCGGCTGGCTTGATTCCGCCGAATGCGGCGCTTTCGACGTACTGCTGCAGGCGCCCGGCGATTGAACGCCGCTGCGTCGGCTGGCACCGGCAGACCTATCCAACCGTATTACCCGGTGACGAATTAAACAAGGGGTTATGGCATGGCCACCGAACACAGCTTCATTCTCAAACTCGCCTGCGCCGACCGGCCCGGCATCGTGCATGCGGTGTCCGGATTTCTGTTCGAGCGAGGCAGCAATATTCTGGATTCTGCACAGTTCGGCGATAGTCGCACCGGCGAGTTCTTCATGCGTGTGCACTTCCAGCAGGTGGGCGGCGATCCCGGCCTACACGCGCTGCGCGCCAGTTTCGCGACGCTGGCCGAGCAATTTGGCATGCGCTGGGAATTGCACGATGCGAACGTCAAGTCGCGCGTGATGATCATGGTGTCCAAGATCGGTCATTGTCTGAACGACTTGTTGTTCCGTTACCGCACCGGACAGCTTGCGATCGAGATCCCGGCGATCGTGTCGAACCACCAGGACTTCTACCAACTCGCGGCGAGCTACAACATCCCATTCCACTATCTACCGCTGGCCGACGGCACGCCGCAGGCGAAGGCGGCACAGGAATCCCGCGTCCTGGAGTTGGTCGAGCACCACGGCGTGGACCTTGTCGTGCTGGCGCGTTACATGCAAATTCTGTCGGGCGAGCTGTGTGAGAAGCTGGCCGGCCGGGCCATCAATATTCATCATTCGTTTCTGCCCAGCTTTAAGGGGGCGAAACCGTACTACCAGGCGTTTGATCGCGGTGTGAAGCTGATTGGTGCCACTGCGCATTATGTGACCACGGATCTGGATGAAGGTCCGATCATCGAGCAGGAAGTCGAACGCGTTGACCATAGCATGACGCCCGACGAACTGACGGCCGTGGGCCGGGACGTCGAATGCGTGACCCTTGCGCGGGCGGTGAAGTGGCACGTTGAGCACCGCATCGTGCTCAACGACACGAAAACCGTGGTATTTCGCTGACTCAGTGCACCGCCCACGGACAAGTGCACCGCCCACGGACACGCTCAGCACATCGGTGTTGGCGGGGCATGGGCGTTGACCAACGCGTCGTGCACTGCGAGCGGGCTAGGTGCGGCAGCGTGCGCCGCCCGCGCGCTCAGATCAGCTTGGAGAGCACCAATTCACGCTTGATATAGGCATAGAAGATGGGCGCCGCGATGACGCCGAGCAGCCCAAACGCCGCTTCCATCACCAGCATCGCAATCAGGAGTTCCCACGCCTTGGCCTCGATCTCGCCGCCGACGATACGCGCGTTCAGGAAGTACTCGAGCTTGTGGATCACCACCAGGAACGCGAGTGACGAAATCGCGACGCCGATCCCGGAAGCCAGCGAGATCAGCACGATCACGGTGTTCGAGATCAGGTTGCCGACCACCGGCAACAGGCCAACCACAAACGTGAAGATCACCAGCGTCTTGGACAGCGGCAGCCGCGAATGGAACAGCGGCAGGGCGACAAGCAGGTAGAGGCCGGTGAAGAACGCATTGACCGCTGAAATTTTGACTTGTGCGAACACGATCCGCCGAAACGCGTCGGCCAAGCGTGACACCCGCGTGACTAGCGCCGCGGACAGCGGCGCGCGAGTCGCATGATGCTGCGCGTCGACGGCCACGATTGCGCCGAGAATCATGCCGAGCAGCACGTGCGTGATGCCGCGCATCGCCGTTTTGCCGCCCTCCTGCAACTGCGTCGCGTGCGAGTGCAACAAGACGGTAATCTTCGATTCGATCTCGGCGGCGTTACTTGGCAGATACGTCAACGCCCAAGCCGGAAGCCGCGCACGCGCTTGATCGAAGAACCGCATCACCTGCTCGAACAGCGCTTGTACGCTGGTGACGTGCTTTTCTAGATGCTGTGCGATGCCCAACGAGATGCCGGTGAAGGCGGCGACCACCGCACAGGCGACGAACACGACCGCGAACCACCGCGCGCGCTGGCTGGACAAATGACGTTCCAGGCGCGGCGAGATTTGGTGCACGACCTGATAAACAAGTAGCCCCGCCAGCAGCGCGCCGAGCAACTTCAGCTCGATGACCAGCACCATCGCGGCGATCATGAATAGGTAGCTGGCGATATCCACCGGCGCGAGCCGGGACAACGACGCAGGGCCCGGTCGATTCACGTTGTGCGTCGGAAGCGGCTGCCCCGGACGCGACCCCTGCGCCGAGCCGCGTCCGTCATTGCCATCGCTCGGACGCGCCGCTTCATATTCTGTTGCCATCCCCAATCCTCGTTACGACTATTTGTCCGCACGGACGTTGGCGCAGCGTAGCACATGCGTTAGGCCTGCGTCTGGCGTGCGCCGAGCAGGGGCGCCAGGTATTTGCCGGTAAAGCTTGCCTTGGATTGTGCCACGTGTTCCGGCGTGCCCTGCGCGATGATTTGACCACCGCCAGCGCCCCCCTCCGGTCCGAGGTCGATAACCCAATCCGCCGTCTTGATCACGTCAAGATTATGCTCGATGATGACAACCGTATTGCCATGATCGCGCAATCGGTGAATGACTTCCAGCAGCAGTGCGATATCGTGGAAGTGTAATCCCGTCGTCGGCTCGTCCAGGATATAAAGCGTGCGACCAGTGTCGCGCTTACTCAGTTCCAGCGAAAGCTTGATTCGCTGTGCTTCGCCGCCGGACAATGTGGTCGCGGACTGGCCCAGCCGGATATAGCCGAGCCCCACGTCGAGCAGCGTCTTGAGCTTGCGCGCCACCACTGGCACCGCGCGGAAGAATTCATACGCGTGTTCGACCGTCATGTCGAGCACTTCGCTGATGCTGCAGCCCTTGTACTGGATTTCGAGCGTCTCCCGGTTGTATCGCTTACCGTGACACACGTCACATGGCACGTAGACATCGGGCAAAAAGTGCATCTCTACTTTCAGCACGCCGTCGCCCTGGCACGACTCGCAGCGTCCACCCTTGACGTTGAACGAAAATCGTCCCGGATCATAGCCGCGCTCCTTGGCCGACGGCACGCCGGCGAACAACTCCCGGATCGGCGTGAATAGGCCGGTGTAGGTGGCCGGGTTCGAGCGCGGTGTACGGCCGATCGGCGACTGATCGACGTTGATTACCTTGTCGAAATGCTCTAATCCGTCGATGGCCTCGTGCGGGGCGGGCTCGGCCGCCGAGCCGTACAGATGGTGTGCGACCGCGTGGTACAGCGTGTCGTTGATTAGCGTGGACTTGCCTGAGCCTGATACGCCGGTCACGCAGGTGAGCAGACCCACCGGCAGGTCCAGCGTTACATGCTTCAGGTTGTTGCCGTAGGCCCGCATGATCTGCAGCCGGCGCTCATCCGGTGCGCGCCGCTGCTGCGGCACCGCGATTCGCCGCGCGCCGCAAAGATATTGGCCGGTGATCGAGGCAGCGTCGTTCTCAATTTGCTGCGGTGTGCCGTGCGCGACCACCATGCCGCCGTGCTCGCCGGCGCCCGGGCCCATGTCTACCACGTAATCGGCCATCCGGATCATGTCCTCGTCGTGCTCCACGACGATGACCGAGTTGCCTAGATCGCGCAGGTGCTTCAATGTCGCGATCAATCGGTCGTTGTCGCGCTGATGCAGCCCAATCGAAGGCTCGTCGAGCACATACATCACGCCGGTCAGGCCCGAGCCAATCTGCGACGCGAGGCGGATGCGCTGAGCCTCGCCGCCGGACAGCGTGTCCGCGCTGCGCTCCAGCGACAGGTAATCGAGCCCGACGTTGTTTAGGAACATCAGACGCGCGACGATTTCTTTGACCACCTTGTCAGCGATTTCACGCTTGGCGCCGTCCAGCTTCAGCGTCTGGAAGTAACCTAGTGCGTCGCGCAGCGGCCAGCTGCTCACCTCTAAGATTGCTCGCGCGTTGTCGTCGGAGCCGATCTTCACATGGCGCGCCTCACGCCGCAGCCGGGTGCCCTCGCATGCGGGGCACGCCTGGTTGTTTTGGTATTTCGCCAGTTCCTCGCGCACCGCCGCCGAATCGGTTTCCCGGTAGCGGCGCTCCAAATTGCGGATAATGCCTTCGAACGGATGCTCGCGCACCGACGCGCGGCCGCGCTCGTTCATGTACGAGAAGGGGATGGCCTGTTCGCCGGAACCGTACAGCACGGACTGGCGCACCGCCTCGGGCAGGTCCTCGAATGCTGTTTCGATGTCGAACTCGTAGAATGCCGCCAGGCTTTGCAGCATCTGGAAATAGAACTGGTTGCGCCGGTCCCAGCCCTTCACTGCGCCGGCGGCCAGCGACAGCGACGGATGCGCGACTACCCGCTTCGGGTCGAAGAAGGTGATTTGTCCCAGGCCGTCGCATTCCGGGCATGCACCCATCGGGTTGTTGAATGAGAACAGCCGCGGCTCAAGTTCTTGCAGTGAGTAAGAGCAGACCGGGCACGCGAACTTTGCGCTAAACAGATGTTCGGTGTTGCTGTCCATCTCCAGCGCGATCGCGCGACCGTCGGCGAGCCTCAGCGCGGTCTCAAACGACTCTGCGAGCCGCTGCTTCATGTCTGGGCGCACTTTGAGCCGATCCACGACGACGTCGATCGTATGCTTGTCGTTCTTTTTTAGCTTGGGCAGCGCGTCGACGTCATAGATTTGCGCGGTCCCTTCGTGCGCGGTGCCGCCGCCGGAGCGCACTCGAAAGCGGATGAAGCCCTGCGCCTGCATCTGCTCGAATAGCTCGGCGTGCTCGCCCTTGCGGTTGACCACGACCGGCGCGAGAATCATCAGCTTCGTATCCTCGGGCAGAAACAGCGCGGCGTCGACCATCTGCGATACGCTTTGTGCCTGCAGGGCGATGCTGTGATCCGGGCAGTACGGCGTGCCCACCCGTGCGTACAATAGTCGCAGGTAATCATGGATCTCGGTGACGGTGCCGACCGTGGAGCGCGGGTTGTGCGACGTCGCCTTCTGCTCGATCGAGATGGCCGGCGACAGACCCTCGATCAGGTCGACATCCGGTTTTTCCATCAACTGCAGGAACTGCCGCGCATACGCGGACAGGCTCTCGACGTAGCGTCGCTGCCCCTCCGCGTACAGCGTGTCGAAGGCGAGCGATGACTTACCGGAACCCGACAACCCTGTGACCACGATCAGCTTGTGGCGCGGCAGATCAAGGTTGACGTTTTTCAGGTTGTGGGTGCGGGCCCCACGGATGCGAATCTCTTCCATTGAGCGATGGTGCCGGCTTCGCGGGCGTTGCTGCCAAACCTGCTACTATAACGACTTTTCTTCACCGCCGTACCAGCGCCCAACGGGCAGAGCTGACACCCGGTCAGGGTGCATGAATGGACGGAAATTCATCTCGATGCCCACATCGTCCGCTTCTTCTTCTCGAATGAGCGCGCCGGAGTTGCGCGCGACCGTCTCACTTGCGTCGGTTTTCGCGTTGCGCATGCTCGGTTTGTTCATGATCATGCCGGTGTTCTCCGTCTATGCCCACACGATCCCGGGCGGCGACGACACGGTGCTCGTTGGTATCGCGCTGGGCGTCTACGGCGTGACGCAGGCGGCGTTGTATATTTTCTACGGATGGTTGTCCGACCGCATCGGGCGCAAGCCGGTGATCGTCGCCGGGTTGGTGATCTTCGCGCTTGGGGCCGCGGTGGCCGCGCTCGCGGACACTATCCACTGGATCATCGTCGGCCGCGCGCTGCAAGGTGCGGGTGCGATTTCGTCGGCTGTGCTCGCGCTGATCGCCGACCTGACCAGCGAGCATCACCGTACGAAGGCGATGGCGATGATCGGCGGCAGCATTGGCGTCTCGTTTGCAGTAGCCATTGTCGGCGCGCCGGTGCTGTATGCGGTGATCGGCATGAGTGGGCTGTTCGCGGCAATCGGCGTACTATCGGTATTAGCGATCGCAGTGGTGCTGTGGATTGTGCCCGATCCAGCGTCACCGCCGGTCCATGTCAAGGCGCCGTTCGCTGAGGTGCTGCGTCACCGCGAACTGTTACGGATGAACTTCGGCGTGTTCGCGCTACACGCGACGCAGACCGCGCTGTTTGTCGTCGTGCCGCGGATCCTGGTCGGCGCCGGGCTGCCGGTCGCGTCGCACTGGAAGGTCTATCTGCCGGTCATGGCACTGGCGTTCGTGCTGATGGTGCCGGCGATTATCGCGGCAGAAAATCGGGGCCAGATGAAGGCCGTGATGCTCTCAGGCATCATCGCTATCCTGATTGGCCAGCTTGCGCTGGCCCAGGTCGGCCATGCGATGATGGCGGTAGCGGTTATCCTGCTCGTGTACTTTACTGGATTTAACGTGCTGGAGGCGTCGCAGCCGTCGATGGTATCGAAGCTCGCGCCGGGCACGCGCAAGGGCGCCGCGATGGGCGTCTATAACACGACGCAGGCGCTTGGGCTCGCGCTGGGTGGTGTGATGGGCGGCTGGCTGCTCAAGCTGCATGGCGATGCGTCGGTATTCCTGGCCTGTTCCGTGCTGGTGTTCGTTTGGCTTATCATTGCGGCCCCGATGAAGGTGCCGCCGCCAGCGGGCAGCCGCGGCGCGCATTGACCGCGCATCCGACGCCTCGTGTAACGCGTATCGAATCAAACTGGAGAAAGGCATATGGCATCCGTTAACAAAGTGATTCTTGTCGGCAATCTCGGCGCCGACCCGGAAACGCGCTACTTGCCAAGCGGCGATGCGGTGACCAACATTCGTCTGGCCACGACGGACCGGTACAAGGACAAGGCATCGGGTGAATTTAAGGAACTGACCGAGTGGCACCGCGTGGTGTTCTTCGGCCGCTTGGCGGAGATCGCCGCTGAATACTTGAAGAAGGGCTCGCCGGTGTACGTCGAAGGGCGTATCCGCACCCGCAAATGGCAGGATCAGAGCGGCCAGGACCGTTACTCGACCGAAATCGTCGCGGACAGCATGCAGTTGTTGGGTGGCCGTGGCGGCTCAGGCGGTGGTGGCTCAGGCGGTGGCGATGACTTCGGCGGCGGCACGTCAGGCGGATCGCGGGGCGAAGGCGGTGGCGCCGGTGGAGGGCGCGCGTCGGGTGGCGCACGCCAGGGTGCGGGCGGCGGTGCGAGCCGGCCCAGCGCGCCTGCCGGCGGCGGATTCGATGAGATGGACGACGATATTCCGTTCTAGCGAGTACTTTTAGGATGATGTAACTAGGAGGCCCGTACGCCTTATGCATACGGGCTTTTTCTTATTGCGGTTTCACTCTTATCAAATCGAGCCAAGGCAAGGGACAGTCTTTCCAAAGTCGATGGTGATTCCGTTGGTGTCCGGATACGCTATGTTCGGCAGTTCATCGTACGTCGTCGGGCGGCCCGTTGAGTCATTGTGCGGGCATGGTACCAAGCGTTGCCGCGCACGTGTGTTGTCAGACGCCGCCAGACTTGGCAATTAGGTGGGGCAGCTGTCGCAGAGCGACCGGCTTGATGGTTCTGCATGGCATAACCGCCACTTGGCGCCGTGGGCGGCAGAGTTCGAATCAAAGTCCATCGGCAACATGGTTAGTTGTGTTTCTAATAGACGTGGAAGTAACTGCCGGTGTCATTGGCGCACCCGCCCGCGCAGTGTCATCACCATCACACATCGTATTGATAGCTCCTTGGCAAACCGTGCAGGCGATTTGTCCCCTTCATGCGCGGCGCCGAGCGCTTGGCGCGCTGATGCAGCAGCGCCATCGGGTTGCCGCGCAGGGCCAAGGAGAAACTCATCCTCCATTAACCTTTTCTTCTTTATCAGCCCGACTACCTGCCAGCTCAAGTTCCGGCTAATACAAGTTAGCCGACAAGAGGCCTGCTCCATCGCAGTGATATGAGACGTACTGAGTGAGGCACGCGTAGCTAAACAGCACACGACAAAAACGCTTGGGGTTGCTGCGGATTGTGGCAACCACGCATGCGTCGTTTCCATTTCCGCGTGGAGGGCTATGTTCGGTTGAGTAGGTCACCCGTGTGCGGCCGCCTTCACAAACACGCGCTGCCTCTCGGTAAGCGCTGTTAACGGGGACTTTGTTGCCCGATAGCGGCGCAGCTGGCCGGTGACAATGGTGCATACCACGGCACCCGAGCGCAGCGCACGCTTGGCATTGTCAGCACGCGAAGTAGGGGCCTAAGCCCTGAATTGCCCGGATGATTAGTGGCAGATTTGCTTCATGTCGGCTTCGGACAAGCCCGTCATACGTTTGACCGTCTCGCGCTCCAATCCGCTTTCTAGCATCGTGCGCGCGATCTTCAGTGCGGCTTCCTTGTGGCCTTCTTCGCGCCCTTCTTCACGTCCTTCTTCACGTCCCAACATCCGGCCGCGCTCCAGACCTTTTTGCTCGCCTTTTTGCTCGAGCTTTTGTGCAATCGTCATCAAGACCTCCTCGTGTTGCGGGGAACGGATCGCCAACTCTCGCATAAATCGCTCCGGATCCGTCGTGTCGCCCCACTGCAGCATATAATGCATCAGCGACACCAATTGCTCGTGCGTAGTGTACCCCGCGATCAACAGGCTTGCCAGTTGCTCCAGCAGCGTCGCCAAATCACGTTGCCGGATATGCTTTTGCAGCAACTCTAGCATCGCCATGCGCCGATGCGTGAGGATTTCATCATCCGGAATCACCGTGACATCCACTAACGGAAAGCCTCCCGCATACAGCTGCGACGCCAACTCAGGCGCCTCGAAGCTGTCCAACCACCGCATTGAGTACGGATACGGACTGACTTGCCCGTGATAAAACAGCATCGGAATCACCAGCGGCAACTGGTCATGTCCGGCTTCTAGATGGCGCTGCATGGCGGCTATCGCGTAACGCATTAGCCGAAACGCCATGTGACGTTCCGGCCGGCTTTGATGCTCAATCAGCGCATAGACATACCCCTCGCCCTGCCGGGTCTGCAGCGACCACAGTACATCCGAATAGTAAGCGCGCAGATCTTCTTCCACAAAGCTGCCCGACTCCAGACGCAATGTGTTCAGGTCGCACTGCGCCAACCACTGCGTGGGCAAATGCAGGCTTAAGAAATCCCGCGCGGTGTCCGGATGCGTGAGAAACTGCTTAAAGAGCGCGTCGTGCGGCGTCATCGTCGATGAGCGTTTCATGCCGAACGTGAATGAGGGGAACCGCTTATTTTACCATCGCCTGCTCTCGATGCCCGCACGCTGCTGTGCATCGCTGCCTATGGATTTCTTGTTGCACCATGCCTCATTCGACAGTAATAGAACGCCGACATCCGCCGCCGGCCTGCCTTACCTGCGCACTACATGCCGCGCGGCCGCACAGCGCGTACAGCGACACATGCCTGATTCGATCGCGACGCTGCGCTGGTGCATCGCTAGGTCAGCTCATAATCCCAGTTCGGTGGCGATGATGTTGCGTTGAATATCAGAGGTTCCCGAATAGAGGAGGGATGCGATGGCGTCGCGCAGTCCTCTTTCAGTCGGGGTTTGAGCGAGATAACCTTGCGCACCGTAAATGCGCAGTGCGTCTATCGAAAACTTCGTGTACGTCTCCGAGACGAACAGCTTCGCACAGGCTGCTTCCAGCGTGGCATCTTTGCCCGCATCCTTGAGCCGCCCTACCCGGTAGACGAGTTCGCACGCGGCATCGAGGTTGACTTTCATGTCGGCGAGGCGATGGGAGGTGGCCTGGTTCTTCCCAATGGGTTGGCCGAACTGGCGGCAGGTACGCGCGTGGGTAATGCATGCTTCAAGGCGGCGCATGGCTCCCAACGTGATGGCAAGAATGCGTCCACGTTCATATTCGATGGCACTTCCAAAGACCTTGACGCCTCGTCCCTCCCGCCCCGGTACGCCTGACTTTTCCCCAACTGCCAGCCTTCGCGGCGTAATAGCATGGGGACACGCCGATAGCCGTAGCGCACGCATGTGTAGGCAATTTCGCGCATGCGTGCGTGAACTCAGCACGAGGGTCCTGGCGCTGCGGTAGTACTGAGCGCTGCGCGGTTGCTTTACGAGCCGGCAGGCCTGCCCCATCGTCAATCCGTAGCGGCTTACCACGTAACCCACTACCTCTGTCCTCAGCGCGGGCCGGGTCACTTTTTTGAGGCAACATCTTGCAACATAGTCTTGTCCAGGCTCAGTTCAGCAACTAGCTTCTTGGGCCGTGCATTCTCGTCCTGCAATTGCTTGAACTCACGCACTGGGTCCGACTGCATCCCAGCGTATTGCTTCTTCCTCCGCTAGAACGTCTGCTCGCAAATGCCGATCTGGCGAATCAAGTCTGCCACCGGCATCCCTAGTTCCGTTTGTTTGAGCACAGCCACAATTTGTTCGATCGCAAACGCTTGCGTTTTATGACAAACCACCTCGTTCAGGGCCAAGTTTGCCGCAAAATTCGCTTTCGAGTCAGCCCAGGATTCCTAAAGCAGATCAGTATTCCATCCACGCTAAATCTAACACCAGGCTGTAGGCTTTCACGCTGTATTATCGCGTCTCGTGCATCGCACCAACGTCGCCGTCCATTGATGGTCGTGAGCGTCATCATTTAACCCGTCAACGTACCGTACTTCCTTATGAACCCGGCTCTTGGCATCATTTTGATGATCGTTACACTCGCCGCCATCGGCGGCGGCATTGTCATTCCTGTGTTGCCCAGCCTGCTGCACGAGTTGAGCGCCACTGAGTCAGTCGCCAGCCAGTACGGCATGCTGCTGGCCATCTACGCGCTGGCACAGTGCCTGTGTTCATCCATGCTCGGCGCGCTCAGTGATCGTTTCGGTCGCCGTCCGATGCTGCTGGCCTCGCTAATCGGTGCCACGATTGACTATGCCGTGATGGCCATCGTCCCCTCGCTGTGGGTGTTGATAATCGGCCGCTTGGTGGCCGGCATGACGAGCGCTAACTTGGTGGTGGCGACCGCCTATCTTGCCGATATCGCACCTAGTGGGCAACGCGCCAGTCACTATGGTTACCTGCACGCCTGCTTTGGCCTGGGTCTGGTGGCCGGACCCGCGCTGGGAGGCTTGCTAAGCCAGGCTTCGTTACGGTATCCGTTTATGTTTGCTGCGCTATTGAGCGCACTGACTTTTGTGCTGGCCTGGCGGTCGCTGCCCGAATCCCATCACCCGCACCGTCGCGCGCTGGCCTGGAAAGAGATTCACCCTTTTGCCGCGTTGCAGGGTGTCATTCGGCACACTGGTGTGCTGCCGCTGCTGGCCGTATTTTTCATCATAGCGTTAGCAGGCCGTATACCGCATTCATTGTGGCCGATCTATAACGAAAACCGTTTTGGCTGGGACCCGCGCATGATCGGGATGTCACTGGCGGTGTTTGGCTTACTGCGCGCACTCACGCAGAGCTTGATGGTCAAGCCGGCCTCAGCGCGACTGGGCGAACGGCGAGCCATCCTACTGGGTCTGGGCATCGAGGGATTGGCGTATGTCATCATGGCTTTTGCGTCCCGCGGCTGGGTCGTATTTGCCGTGATGCCGATGCTGGTCACCGGTGGAATCGTATTGCCCACGCTGCAAGCGCTACTATCGCGGCGCGTGGCACAAGATAAGCAAGGGGAATTACAAGGCGCGTTGGCCAGTGTGCTGAGCCTGGTAGGGGGGATTGGGCCGCTGGTGGCCACTACACTCTACGCATTGTTCTACGCATCATGGACTGGCTGGGTGTGGCTTGTCGGCGCACTCCTGTTGCTGGGCGGCATGCTTAGATTGAACCGATTGTTGCGACAGTGGACTGCGCCTGATCTAAACGCTAACCAGCCATCGAGGCAATTGTCGGGCACGTGAAACAGAATCACGGCATGCACTGCTATGAGCGCTATAGTCTAGCAGGCTGTTGAAATAGTTCACCTCGTCGTCATCGAAGCGGGAGGGGTAAACGTTGAAACAAGGGAGCGGCCAGCATAGAGGCCGAAACGATGCGCAGAGCGCACGGCTACACCGAGGCTATGTTCACCATGGTGAAGCTCAATGACTTCGTGCCGGCCAGCCACCTCTTGCGCCCAATTCGTATCTGGCTGAACGACGCGCTCAAGCGTATGGAGCCGGTGTTCGTACGCATGGACGAGAGTGACGCGAAGGGCGGCCACCCGAGCATCGCCCCGCAGAAGCTGATTCGCGCGTTGCTGCTGCAGGTGCTGTATTCGATTCGAAGCGAGTGCATGCTGATGGAGCAAATTTCTACAACATGCTGTTTCGCTGGTTTGCCGGCCTTGCGATGGACGATACGGTGTGGGACCACTCTTTATGGGAGCGTGCTAGAGCCGTTTGCCCACGCGCTGATGCTGCAACGCCGTTATGATGAGGCCGGCATGTAATGGGAGGCCGCGGTGAGTTGGCAACGCGTCGTCGTGTCGTGGGGACTGCGCCGGTATTTCCGGCCGTATACCGAACTGCCGGATATCAGCGTGAGCCGCGTGCGCGCGCAGGTCAACAAGCGTCTGTGGACGCCCAGGGTACCGGCCGGATTCCGGCTGCGCGAGCGCTATGGCAGTGAGTGTGCGCCGCTCGTCGGCGAATGGCTCGAGCCTGAGCCGCCGGTGCCGGACCGCAAGCGCCCGATGGTCCTCTATCTGCATGGCGGCGGCTATTACTTCTGTTCACCACGTACGCATCGCACGATCACGTTCGAGTTGACGGCGCGGGCACGGGCCGCGTTGTTCGCGCTGGACTACCGGCTTGCACCCGAGCATCCGTTTCCAGCCGCGCTGCACGACGCGCTCGCGGCGTACCGCGCGTTGCTTGCGTGGCACGCGCCCAGTTCCATTGTGATTGCTGGCGATTCAGCGGGGGGGCGGCCTCGCGCTGGCAACGCTGGTCGCGCTGCGCGATGCGGGTGAGCCGCTGCCGGCCGGGGCCGTGCTGTTCTCGCCATGGACCGATCTGGCCGCATCCGGCGCGTCGATCGTCTCCAATCATGGACAGGACCCGATGTTTGCTGGGTCGGTGATTGGCCGCGCGGCGAAGCTGTACCTTGGCGACGCGTCGCCGGACCATCCGCTGGTTTCCCCCGTCTACGCAGATTTGCACGGGTTGCCGCCGCTGTTCATCCAGGTGGGCAGCACCGAGGTGCTGCTCGATGACTCGGTGCGCGTCGCGCACAATGCGCGCATGGCCGGCGTGACGACGCAGTTTCGGATATGGCCAGACATGCCGCACGTGTGGCAGATCTATGCGCCGTTTCTCCCGGAGGGGCGACGTGCACTGCGGGAGGCGGCACAGTTCGTGACGCGCGTTGCGGCGTGACGCGGCGCGCGTCGTCCCCCATCATGGCGCGTGCTGCGCGATCGCATCATACGCGGCCCGCACCGCCGGCTCGCCATAGCGTCGTTCCAGCCGGCGCACCGTGAAGTGCGCGTGGGCCATATTCTGGAAATGCTCGATGAATGCGGCGTTAACCAGCGCGCCAAGCACCGCGCCGAGCGCTGGCACGGATTTGGCGGCGAGTTGCTCGCTGACCTGGACCGAAAAGCGCGCAGCGACGGCATGGATTAACCGGGCCAATGCAGTGGATGCCTGGGCAGCCATGCCATGCGCGAAACCTTTGGCCGCGACGTCGGAGGAGGCCTTCGATACCGCTTGCGCGAGCGCGCCTCGCACGAAGAAGTAGCCCATCTCCGCGCGGCCTGGCCCAATTGCGGTGTGACCCATGGCAAGCACCGACAAGCATTCGAGTTGCACGTCGAGTGTGGACAGATCCTCGCCCTCGCTCCGCGCGATGTCGCAGATCGAGCGGAACATCAAGGTCGTCGTGACGGGCAACTCGATCGGCAGTGCGACGAGCCCGAATGCGCCGCCGGCCGCACCCGTGGTTGCCACCGCGACCTTATGTAGCCAGTTGCGCGGCCGCGGGGCCGCAATCGCCCCGAGCGTGGTGGGTCGTGCCTCTGCATCGGCCATCGCCGGATCGTATTCGGTGGACAACGGCAACGCGCTGTCGCGGTGGCCAAGGCTGTGCAGCGCAGCGCGCAGGCATCGGCGCAGCGCGATATGAGTCGCATCGAGCACTTTATCGTTGGCGCCGGCCGGCAGGCGCGACAGCAATGCCTCGAACGGCGCGCCGATCAAGCTGGTCAGCTTGATCGCTAGGCCGGGGCGCTCCAACAGTTGCCTGGCGCTGCGCAACGCCTTCAGGTCGGCATCGCGCATGGTCGCATTCGATGGGGCAATGAGCGCATTTGACATCGCATTGAACTCCGGAACAAAAAAGACGATTCGAGGACGGCCGTGACCGTCCATCTGAATTCGTTAGAGCGGCTTTTCTTGCTATAATTTCAATCAATTGATAAGGCAATTATTGTATACGCAAATATGCCATTCGACTCTTCCGCTCAACATTCGAGCGGGCAGGTACTGCCGTTTCGCGAATCGCTGCTTGCGATGCTGGGCCTCTCGTTTGTGACGATGCTTGTCGCGCTCGACCAGACCGTGGTGGGTACCGCGCTGCCCACCATCGTGGCAGACCTCAAAGGCTTTGACCTGTACGCGTGGGTCGCTACCGTGTACTTGTTGGCGTCGGTGATTACCGTGCCGATTTTTGGGCGGCTGGGTGACTACTACGGCCGCAAGCCATTTGTCATGGCATCTATCATTTTGTTCACGGCGGCTTCGGCGCTGTGCGGGCTCGCGCACGACATGTTATTTCTCGTGCTCGCGCGCGCCTTGCAGGGTGTGGCCGGTGGCATGCTGGTTGGCACGGCGTTCGCCTGTATTCCGGATTTGTTTCCCGATGCTCACGTCCGGCTGCGCTGGCAAGTGATGATGAGTTCGGCGTACGGCATCGCGAATGCGATCGGCCCGTCGCTCGGCGGATTCCTAACGCAGTATGGCGGATGGCGCTCGGTGTTCTACGTGAATCTGCCAGTCGGATTATTGTCGCTGTTCTTTGTCTGGCGTTGCTTGCCGCATTTGCGGCAGGCGCAGCACCAGGGTCGGATGCGGGTGGATTGGCTTGGCGCGGTGTTGATCGCAGCGTCGCTATGTGGCTTGCAACTATTCGTTGAGTTGTTGCCCAGGCACGGGTTGACGTGCGGCACTGGCGCGCTGCTTGTGGTCAGCGCGCTGTGCGCGGTGGGACTATGGAAGTGGGAGCGGCACGTCGCGCAGCCGATGCTGCCCATCGACATGTTCGGGCATCAAAGCTTGTCTGTGCTATTTGCGTTGTCGCTGTTGGTGGGCTTCTCGATGTTCTCGCTGCTGTTCTATGCACCGTTGCTGCTCCAGGGCGGTTTCGGTCTGTCGCCCCGCGATGCGGGCATCGTCGTCACACCGCTGGTGGTCTGCATCACGCTAGGCAGCATCCTGAACGGGCGCATTGTGACGCGGATCCGTCATCCCAATGCGCTGCTGCACGTTGGCTTTGCGCTGCTCGCATTGTCGTGTGTGGGCGTGGCGGTGTCCACACGGGCGATGCCGCAGGCGTGGCTGATGGTGTGCATGGCGCTCGGCGGACTCGGGCTGGGCCTCGTGACGCCGAACTTGACGGTATTCGCGCAGCAAAGCGCCAGTCGCGAGCATCTGGGCATTGTCACGGCGTTGCTGCAGTCATTGCGCATGATCGGCGGCATGCTCGGCACCGCAGTGACCGGAACATTGGTGTCTCATTGGTATGCGAGCGGAGTGCGCGATACGCTTGCGCGCAGCCATGCCGGTGCCTGGTTCGACGCGTTCGGCGATCCACAAGTGCTGATCAACCAGCAAGCTCAGCACAGGCTGGTTCAGCAGGTCGACGCGGCCGGGCACGATGGTGTCGCGCTCCTGGAGGGCGCGCGCGAGGCATTGGTAGGGGCGATCCACCTGGGCGTCGCGCTTGCTGCGCTCGTCGCAGTATGGGCGGTGTGGCACGCCCGGCGCGTGCCACGCATCCAGCTGGCGCGCTCCGCCAAGCATGAGCCGACAATGACGGAGTAGGCCGTGGAACTGCAAGAGCGAATCGCGATATTTCAACAATTTGGCCGGACCTACCGTGCATTCATGACCGCGTTCGAGTCGCGTGTCGGTTTGCCGTTGCCCCGCTGGCGGATTCTGCTGGCACTCTACGACCACGCACGGCTTGTCGAGCAGGGGGCGGCGAGCGGCGACGATACGCCGCACGGCGGACCAAGCCTGTCGCAAAAGCGGCTCGTGGAACGGCTCAGCATCGACCCGGGCGCATTGACCCGGCAGTTAAAGCAGCTTGAAAGCCTCGGGTGGATCGCCCGCAGTACGGACGAGCGGGACAACCGGTTAACCAATGTCGTGCTAACGGACGCAGGGCGTCAGGCAGTCGAGCACGGATTACCGCGCCGCAACGCGTTTCTTGCAAGTGCGCTCGGGGCACTGTCCGAAGATGCACTGCATGCGCTCGAGGAAGCACTCAAGAACATCGAGTGTTGCGTGACGCATGGCGAGCCGTCGGTCCTGGCCGAGCACGGCGACGCGTCAGCCATTGAATGACAGCTTGACCCGCGACAGCTTGACCCGCCGATAGGCATGCGGGTCCATCATCCGGGTGACTTCTCCGCAGGCAAAGCCTCGCCACGGGGCCTGGTATCCGGCGCGGCGCACGCAACGATGCCACGCGGCCCGGCTCAGTGCCGCGCCGCTCGCCCCACATTACAGGTTCCATGTCCTAGGCGGGCAGCCAGCGTGCCATCTCGACCTGCACCGGCTGATGGACAGCGCTGCCCAGCCATACGTCGCCGTCCTGGACCGTGCATTGCAGCCGCATCGTGCGTTCGGCCAGCGTCGCGAGCGCCGGCGCGACGCCTTCAGCGAGGTTCAATACGGTGACATTGCGCAGTCGCGCGACCTTGCCCTGGATCGCGTCCCACCAGATCCGGGATGTGCGTCCAGCGTATGCCAGCACGACCACGTCGTCTGCCCGCGCGCTCGCTTTAGCGATGCGCCGCTCGTCCGGCTGGCCGACTTCAATCCATCGTTGCACTGCGCCAGTCAAGTCCTTTTGCCACAGGTCCGGCTCGTCGGTATCGGACAGCCCTTTGCAGAACTCGAGCCGCTCGTGTGCATACAGCGCGAATGCCAACAGGCGCACCATCATCCGTTCATCGGTTTCGGACGGATGCCGGGCCAGCGTCAGCGAATGGTCTGCATAGTAATGACGATCCATGTCGGCGATCTGCAGCTCGGCTTTGTAAATTGTTGATTTCAGCGCCATCGGTTAAACAGTATTCGTTGCGAGTGCCGCGCCGGGACTTGCACGACCCGCATGGTCTGTGCAATCCGCGTGACCGCCGTCGCTTCTGTGGCGTACCGGCTCGCGTGATCGGCACCGCTTCGATGCTGGACACTTTTTACGCAGCATGCACAGCCTGTGTGGACGTGCATAGCTTGCGCGGACTGCACAGCCCGCGTAAGCGTGTATGCGATGCATCAAGATGGGGCACGGTCGCACGACTTATTGGCGCGCGGTTCGCGCGTTGTCCGGCAACGGCAGGTTGAAATTGGTGCGCAGTGGGTTGATGTCCAGCCCGCCGCGTCGCGTATAGCGTGCGTAGACTGCCAGCTTGATCGGCTTGCACACGCGTTGGATGTCGATGAAGATGCGCTCCACGCATTGCTCGTGAAACCCAGTGTGGTCACGGTATGATACGATGTAGCGTAACAGGCCGGCGTGGTCGATCGGTGGGCCGACGTACCGGATCTGGATGCTGCCCCAGTCCGGTTGCCCGGTCACCGGGCAATTGGACTTAAGTAGATTCGAAAACACCGTTTCATCGACAGGCGCCTGGTGGGTGTCCGCGCTCAGCAGTGACGGGTCAGGCGTGTAAATATCGGTGTCCAGATCCAACCGGTCTAGCGACGTTCCCGCAAGTTCATCTAGCGCCAGCGTCGCGAATTCGGCCGGCGGCGTGAGCCGTACCGACACGTTCGCGCCCGCGCATGCGCAGACGTCGCGGTGGATAGTCTCGCGCAGCGTGTCGATCGACGCAATACGTGTCTGCGCGAACGACCCTAGATACAGCTTGAACGATTTGGATTCGATAATATTGGGCGATTCGGCTGGCACGTGGAACGTAGCCAGCGCGATCTGCGGCTTGCCGCGCTCGTTCAGCCAAGATAGCTCGTACGCGTTCCAAATATCGGTGCCGAAGAACGGCAGTACTGCCGGTACGCCGATTGCGTCGCGGCCTTGCCTGCGCTCGATCGGGAACAACAGCGTCGGGTCATACTGCTGAGCATAGCCTACCGGCTTGCCCAAAGGGGATTGGTCGGGTGTCATGTTGCGGCTCGAACTTAAGCGAGGAACAATTTGTACGCTGGGTTGGCTGTTTCGTCCCAATGGGGATACCCCAGCGCCGCCAGGAACTGCTGGAACTGGGCGTCTTCGTCCATCGGCACTTGCAGGCCCACCAGGATCGAGCTGTAGTCCGCGCCGCCATTGCGGTAATGGAACAGGCTGATATTCCAGTCGGGCGCCATCGATGATAGGAACTTCATCAGCGCGCCCGGGCGTTCCGGGAACGCGAATCGGTACAGGCGCTCATCGCGGGCCAGCGGTGAGTGGCCGCCGACCATGTACCGCACGTGCTGTTTAGATAGCTCGTCGTTGGTCAGATTGACGATCGCAAAGCCATGTTTCTCGAAGGTCTGGGCAATCAGCTGCGACTCGTCGCGACGCTGGATCTGCAGGCCGACGAAAATGTGCGCTTGCTCAGCGTCGGCGATCCGATAGTTGAATTCGGTGACGTTGCGTGCGCCGATCAATTCGCACAAGCGCTTGAAGCTGCCGCGCTCCTCAGGGATCGTCGCTGCGAACACCGCTTCGCGTGCTTCGCCCACCTCGGCGCGTTCCGCAACGAAACGCATCCGATCGAAGTTCATGTTCGAGCCCGAGGTGATCGCAACAAACGTGCGGCCCTCCGACTTTTCGCGTTCGGCATAGGCCTTGGCGCCGGCGACGGCCAGCGCGCCGGCCGGTTCCAACACGCTGCGTGTATCCTGAAAAACGTCCTTGATCGCCGCGCATAGCGCGTCGGTGTCCACGGTCACGAAACCGTCGACGTATTGCTGCACGAGCCGAAATGTCTCTTCGCCGACGAGCTTGACCGCCGTGCCATCGCTGAACAGGCCGACTTCGCTGAGCGCGACGCGCTCACCTTTTGCGATCGAGCGCGCCATCGCGCATGAATCGTCGGTTTGTACGCCGATGACCTTGATCTCCGGGCGAAGCGCCTTGACGTATGCCGCGACGCCGGCGATTAGGCCACCGCCACCGATCGGCACGAAGATCGCGTCAATCGGACTCTGGTGCTGGCGCAGGATTTCCATTGCGACGGTGCCCTGGCCCGCGATCACGTCCGGATCGTCGAACGGATGCACAAACGTCAACCCGTACTGCTGCTGGATCTGCAGCGCATGCGTGTAGGTATCGGAATACGATTCGCCGTGCAACACGACCTCCACCGTCGGGCCACCGTGCGCGCGCACCGCATCGATCTTGACCTGCGGTGCGGTGATCGGCATCGCGATGACAGCCTTGCAGCCGAGTCGGGCCGCCGAATAGGCGACCCCTTGTGCATGGTTGCCGGCCGACGCGGTCACCACGCCGCGCGCCAGCGCGTCGCGCGGCAATTGCGCCATCCTATTGTATGCGCCGCGCAACTTAAACGAGAAGACCGGCTGATTGTCCTCGCGCTTCAGATAAATCGCATTCCGAATTCGAGCCGACAGGTTGCGTGCGTGTTCGAGTTCGGTTTCCCGCGCCACGTCGTAGACGCGGGCGGTCAGGATTTTCTTCAGATAATCGGGCGAGGACATGGCAGTCTGCAAAGGTATGGATCTGAAACGGCGGGAAAAGGATCAATCATAGCGCTATCCGGCGCCGCGTTCGTATGTAGGCGTGCATTCGATGCCGCAACGGCCGATTAGAGACCCGTGAAGTGGCCTGGATCAGCTGAGATATTGTTCAAACGGACAATGTCGAACGCATGGCCGCAATAAGCTGACATGGCGTGCTCCGGATGGAATACAAGATGCGGGTGGCGCGGCGAGCCGCATCCGGCGGCGTGGCTGCCCCGGATGCACCAATTCATAGGGTCGAATGGTTTTCTCCTCAAAAGGACGGCATCGGAAAGCCGGCACTCAGGTTGCTAGCCCAGCCAGCCGCGTCGATCGCAGGCGCCGTTCCGTTGTGCAGCTCGGCGCGCTGGCCGCGTCGGTGGGCGTGGGTGTGGCCACGACCGCGTTGGTCGGTGGCAACACGCGCATCGGCGGCTCGGGCGGTGGCGGCTCGGACAACGGTGAGAGCGCCCGCTTGCCGGTGTCCATCAAGGACGCGTCGCACGACACGGGCACTGGGTCGATGACCACGGTGCTGCTGGTGTTTCCTGACCATTTTTCGTTTCGTCCCGACGAGATATTCGTTGCCGTGCTGGGCCGCGCGCCATGGGCGCCAGACGTATTCGGTTATGTTGACCCGGTGCGCGGCACGTTTCATCCGACGGGAAGCGCAGCCGATTTCCGGCTCGACAGCGCGACGATGACGTTCAGCGTGTCGACATTGCGGCGCGACGGCGGCCAGTCACTGACGCTGACCATCCCGCCGTTGGCCAGCGGCCGCGTGTATTTCGCGTTCGGACGCGGGTTCGACGCAATGCCGCCATTCGGCGCGGGTGGGCCATCTAATGGCGCGGACAATCCGGTGCTGTACGACAAGTTCGAATTGCATACGGCTGACCACCCGAACTTCAAACTGACCAATGCCGATTTCTGGTCCGTGCCCTTCACGATTTCGGCAATCGACGCGAACACTGGGACACGGCGCGTGGTGGGTTATCCGCACCGGCGCGCCGACATGATCGCCGCATTTGATTCGATCCCTGTGCCCGACGCGGCGGAGCCGTTCGGCAATCCTAGCATCTTCAAGGCGCTGCGGGTGAGCGCGAACGATGGCCGGCTCACGCGGATACTGTCGCCCAAGCAGGCCCGTTTCACCGATTGGGGGAGGGACGATGCCACCCGGCTGGCCTTGGCGCAGCGCTTCACGCACTTCTGGGATCGCTACGTGAACGAGTTGTGCTGGCGGCCGAATCGCCTCTTTTCCTTCTACGGCAAGGATTTGACCGACAAGCGGGTATTCTACGGCCGCGTCGCGCCCGACGGCATGACGCTGTCACTGTTCACCGATGCGGCGTACACGGTGCCGTACCGCGTCCCGACGCTGCCGCGGCCTAGCGCGCGCTGGGGGCAGCCTGACTATTCCCCGGCCGATGGCAATCCGTCGCTGTTTCATAATACGGATTCGTCCGTAGGTCCGATCGACTGGGGATTTCTGCTGGCTGGTAACGCTGGCGCGCAGGCCGGCGACGGTGCGCATTGGGCCAGCGATCCGGCGGCGATCGCCATCGCGATGTCGATCTGTCGCGGCGTCATGCACCTGGACGACGGCTGCGTGTCATGGATTGATCCGGCGCGGTTCTACAACGGCGCGGGCGATGGCGTGGATACGCCGCGCATGCCGATCTTCTGGTACGCGAAGTTGCTACACGCGTTCGGCATCGACGCACGGGCGTACGCGTTTTCCTATGACGACGTGTACGGGACCGATCCGGCCGTGTATTTTGGCAGCCATCCCGAGTTGATCGTGCAGTTCGGCCAGATGTGAAGTACCCGGCGTGGCCATGCGCACTGACAACGCGCCGCCTGCGGTTGCAGTACAATCGGGGTCTGGAATCAGGATCGAACGATGCAGTGGCAGACCCGAACCGCTTTTTCGACTGTTAAGCCGCGCTGCAACTGGCCGGCGCCGTCGGCTATCGAGCGGCTCGCGCGTAGCTCGCGATCGTGCCGCTGCCGGTGACACCGGCGAAGCCTCACACCGTCAATGCTGGTCCACAAGACCTCGTGGCGACAGAACAGGCGCCCGTCAGGCTTTCCGCCTCCAGACCTTGCAGACCACAGCGCGTTACCGCGCCGTCGGCGCTCAAGTCCCGCGACTGCCTGGACGCGCTGGCCAACTGAATTGCAAAACATGAACGCACCTCAAGCCTTCGATCCTCATGGCGCGGCTGCCGCCGTTGCGCTGGATACTGAGCCGCGCTTGCGCGAGATTCCCTACAATTACACGTCGTTTTCCGACCGTGAGATCGTCATTCGCCTGCTTGGCGACGATGCGTGGCGCACGCTGGACGAGTTGCGTGCCGAGCGGCGCACTGGACGTTCGGCACGGATGCTGTACGAAGTACTCGGCGACATCTGGGTCGTGCGCCGCAATCCGTACCTGCAGGACGATCTGTTGGACAACCCAAAGCGCCGCGCGATGTTGATCGACGCGCTGAGCCATCGGCTCAACGAGATCGACAAGCGCCGGCATGCCGATCTGCGTGAGCACGGCGACGAGGCTGGTCACGGCCGCGCGGCCCGCGTCGGCTCGCTGGTCACGGCCGCACGCGGTGCGGTAGACGCGTTCGCGGCGCAATTCGAGCAAATTGCCGCGCTGCGACGCCGTGCGACGCGCGAACTGCGACGCTGGACCGAAAAGGACAATATCCGCTTCGACGGACTCTCGCGCGTGTCGCACGTGACCGATGCAACCGATTGGCGCGTCGAGTATCCGTTCGTCGTGCTGACGCCGGACACTGAAGCGGAAATGGCTGGCCTGGTGAAGGCTTGCTTCGAGTTGGGCTTGACGGTGATCCCGCGCGGCGGCGGCACAGGCTATACCGGCGGAGCGGTGCCGCTGACACCGTTTTCCGCAGTCATCAACACCGAGAAGCTTGAGCAACTCGGCCCGGTCGAGTTGACTGAGCTGCCGGGTGTGTCAGGCAAGGTCGCAACGATCTTCTCTGGGGCCGGCGTCGTGACGCGGCGCGTCACGCAGGCCGCCGAGCAGGCCGGGTATGTGTTCGCCGTGGATCCGACCTCGCTCGACGCATCGTGCATCGGCGGTAATATCGCGATGAACGCCGGCGGCAAAAAGGCCGTGCTGTGGGGGACCGCGCTGGACAATCTTGCGTGGTGGCGGATGGTCGACCCGGATGGCAACTGGCTCGAGGTCACGCGCGTCGGCCATAACCTGGGCAAGATCCACGACGTGCCGAGCGCCACTTTCGAGCTGCGCTGGTATGACGGCAGCGCGGCGCCCGGCGAAAAATTGTTGCGCAGCGAGACGCTGACCATCGAGGGCTGGCGCTTTCGCAAGGCGGGGCTGGGCAAGGATGTGACCGACAAGTTCCTCGCGGGTCTGCCCGGCGTGCAGAAAGAAGGCTGCGACGGACTGATCACATCGGCGCGTTGGGTGCTGCACAAGATGCCGGCCCATACGCGCACCGTCTGCTTGGAGTTCTTCGGCCAGGCGCGCGATGCGATCCCGAGCATCGTCGAGATCAAGGCGCACCTGTTCGCGACCGCGAAGGCGGGCGGCGCAATCCTGGCCGGGCTGGAGCACCTGGATGAGCGCTATCTGCGCGCCGTTGGCTACGCGACCAAGTCCAAGCGCAACGCATTGCCGAAAATGGTGCTGATTGGCGACATCGTCGGTGACGATGCGGACCGGGTCGCCGAGGCGGCATCGGAAGTCGTGCGCATGGCCAACGGCAAAAGCGGCGAGGGGTTTGTCGCGGTCTCGGCCGAGGCGCGCAAGCGCTTCTGGTTGGACCGTTCACGCACGGCGGCGATTGCCAAGCATACCAACGCGTTCAAGATCAACGAAGACGTTGTGATTCCGCTGAACCGGATGGGCGAGTACACCGACGGCATCGAGCGGATCAACATCGAGCTGTCGCTGAAGAACAAGCTGCAACTGGTGGATGCGCTCGAGGCGTTCTTCGTTGCAGGCAATCTGCCGCTGGGCAAGAGCGATGACGCGAACGAGATTCCCAGCGCGGAGCTGCTGGAGGACCGTGTCGCGCAGGCGCTGGCGTTGCTGCACCAGGTCCGCGCTCGTTGGCAGTATGTGCGCGACAATCTCGACGCGCCGCTCGCGCAGTCGCGTCAGCGGCTGCGCGAGCTGGGCTGCGAGGCGTTGGCCGAGAAATTTGCGGACCGGCTCGATGCGCAGCCCGACGCGAGCGTGTTTGATCTCGCGCAGGATCGCACGATCCGGATCTCGTGGAAGCGGGAGATCCGCGCCGAATTGCGGCAGATCTTCAACGGTGGGGCGTTCAAGCCGATCCTGGACGAGGCGCAGGCGGTGCACAAGCGGGTGTTGCGCGGCCGCGTGTTTGTCGCACTGCACATGCATGCTGGCGATGGCAACGTGCATACGAATATCCCGGTGAACTCGGACAACTACGAGATGCTGCAGGACGCGCACACGGCAGTGGCGCGGATCATGGCGCTGGCCCGATCACTGGACGGCGTGATCTCTGGTGAGCACGGCATCGGCATTACGAAGCTGGAGTTCTTGACCGAAGCGGAGATCGCCGAATTTCGCGCGTACAAGCAAAAGATCGATCCGCAGGGCCGCTTCAACAAGGGCAAGCTGCTGGATGGCGCGGATCTGCGCAATGCGTATACGCCGAGTTTCGGGTTGATGGGCTACGAGTCGCTGATCATGCAGCAGTCCGATATCGGCGCGATCGCCGATTCGGTCAAGGATTGCTTGCGTTGCGGCAAATGTAAGCCGGTGTGCGCGACGCACGTGCCGCGCGCGAACCTGTTGTATAGCCCGCGCAACAAGATCTTAGCGACGTCGCTGCTGGTCGAGGCGTTCCTGTATGAGGAGCAGACACGGCGTGGCGTGTCGATCAAGCATTGGGACGAGTTCAATGACGTCGCGGATCACTGCACCGTATGCCATCAGTGCGTGACGCCGTGCCCGGTCAAGATCGACTTTGGCGACGTGACGATGAACATGCGCAACCTGCTGCGCAAAATGGGCAAGAAACAATTCAATCCCGGGCAGGCTGTGGGCATGTTCTTTCTGAACGCGACCAATCCGCAGACAATTCATGCCGCGCGCGTGGTGATGATGGACATCGGCTACAAGGCGCAGCGCTTGGCCAGCGACGTGCTCAAGACGCTCGGGCGCAAGCAGACGCAGCGCCCGCCGGCGACCACCGGCCGTCCCAGGGTGGTTGAGCAGGTGATCCACTTCGTGAACAAGAAGATGCCGGGTAATCTGCCGAAGAAGACGGCGCGCGCGTTGCTCGACATCGAGGACAATAAGATAGTGCCGATCATCCGCAATCCGAAGACCACGACAGTGGACACAGAGGCGGTGTTCTACTTTCCCGGTTGCGGTTCGGAACGTTTGTTCTCGCAGGTCGGACTGGCCACGCAGGCGATGCTGTGGGAGGCCGGCGTGCAGACTGTGCTGCCGCCGGGATACCTATGCTGTGGCTACCCGCAACGCGGCGCCGGACAGTACGATAAGGCTGGGAAGATCGTCACGGACAACCGTGTGCTGTTCCACCGGGTCGCGAATACGTTGAACTACCTGGACATCAAGACGGTCGTCGTCTCGTGCGGAACCTGCTACGACCAACTCGCCGGCTATGAATTCGACAAGATATTCCCCGGCTGCCGCATCATTGACATCCATGAATTCTTATTGGAGAAGGGCCTTAAGCTGGACGGCGTGTCCGGTGTGCGCTACATGTATCACGACCCGTGCCATACGCCGATCAAGACCGTGGACCCGGTGAAGCTGGTCAACGAGCTGGTCGGCAGCCAGAAGCAGAGCTACCGGATCGAGAAGAACGATCGCTGCTGCGGCGAATCGGGCACGCTCGCGGTCACGCGTCCTGACGTGTCCACGCAAGTGCGCTTTCGCAAGGAGGAGGAAGTCCGCAAGGGGGCGGCCAAATTGCGCGGCATGCCGATTGCAGCAGCGCCGCTCGGCGCCGGCGCGCCGGCCGATGTGCCCGGCGGGCCCGTGACCAGCTCCGGCGTGGACGCGCCGCGCGCCGCGTTCGACGGCGACGTGAAAATCCTGACCAGCTGCCCGTCATGCCTGCAGGGATTGTCGCGCTATAACGAGGACGCGGGCATCGAGGCGGACTACATTGTCGTGGAGATGGCTCGCCATATGCTCGGTGAGAACTGGATGGCCGATTACGTGCAACGGGCGAACAGCGGCGGCATTGAACGGGTGCTTGTATGAACGCTGGTACGCCTGCTGGGTCGGCCGAGGTTGCGTCGCGCGACGCGGCATCGTGCGTGTTCTGTGCGCAGGAGGGGGGCACCGTGTTGTGGCGCGACGCGTGGCTGCGGGTGATCGAGGCGGACGAGCCGGACTATCCGGGATTTTGTCGGCTCGTGTGGAACGCGCATGTCACCGAGTTTAGCGACCTGTCGGCTGAAGAGCGTGAGCATCTGATACGTGCGCTGGCTGCGCTCGAGCGCGCCTTGCGCGCGACGTTGAATCCGGACAAGATCAATATCGCGAGCCTGGGCAACATGGTCGCTCACCAGCACTGGCACGTGATCCCGCGCTTTGCCGACGATCCGCATTTTCCGGCACCCGTGTGGGCCGCCCGGTGCCGCGAGCCGTCTGCGCGGCAGCATGCCGCACGCGTTGCGGCGGCGGCCGGCTTGGGCGCCGCGGTGCGCGACGCGTTGCAGCGCGAATTTGGCTGAACTGAGAATGGAGTCGTCGATGGCAGGTTTGTCTCCCGATACGCCGGTGCCGACTGGCATCGTCGTGCATTCGGCATCGCGCGTGCTGGAACTGCGCTATGCGGACGGTGCATGCTACAGGCTGCCTTTCGAGTACCTACGGGTGTGGTCCCCGTCGGCCGAGGTGCGCGGGCACGGCCCGGGCCAGGAAACGCTGCAGACTGGTAAGCGCGACGTGACGATCGTGTCAATTGAGCCAGTCGGCCACTATGCATTGCAGCCGACGTTTTCCGACGGACACAATTCCGGCATCTATTCATGGGATCTGCTGTACGATCTCGCGACCCGGCAAGCCGAATACTGGCAAGCCTATCTCGACAAGCTGGCGGACGCCGGCGTGGACCGTGACGCGCCGATGGGCGAGGCGGCGCGCACGCGCGACGGCCACCGCCACTGACATCCCTACACGCATTACCGCGGCGCATGCCGCGCTCTTTCACGCAAGGAACCGCCGCCATGACGAAGACCCATTTCGGTTATCAGACCGTCGATGAGAGCGAGAAGGCGCATAAGGTCGCTGGAGTGTTCCATTCCGTGGCCTCACGCTATGACGTGATGAATGACCTGATGTCGGGCGGACTGCACCGCATGTGGAAGGCCTTCGCCATCGCCCAGGCCGGGGTGCGTCTCGGCTACAGCGTGCTGGATCTGGCTGGTGGCACGGGCGACTTAGCCAAGGCGTTTGCCCGGCAAGCCGGACCGTCCGGACAGGTATGGCATACCGACATTAACGAGTCGATGCTGCGCGTGGGGCGCGACCGCCTGCTCGACCAGGGCATCGTCACGCCGACGCTATTGTGCGATGCGGAAAAAATTCCGTTTCCCGACCATTACTTCAATGTGGTGAGTGTCGCGTTCGGTCTGCGCAACATGACTCATAAGGAGGTCGCGCTCGCCGAGATGCGCCGCGTGCTCAAGCCTGGCGGCCGGCTGTTGGTGCTGGAGTTCTCCAAAGTGTGGCAACCGCTGAAGAAGTTCTACGATGTGTATTCATTCAAGGTGTTGCCGTGGCTCGGCGAGAAAGTGGCGCGCGATCCCGACAGCTATCGGTACTTGGCCGAGTCGATTCGGCTGCACCCGGATCAGGACACGCTAAAAACAATGATGGAACAAGCTGGACTAGACGCCGTCAAATATTACAATCTGTCAGGTGGCGTTGTTGCACTGCATGTCGCCACCAAATACTAGCGACCGTCCAGGAGATCAGATGTCGGCTCAGTCCCGTTTTTCCAGTCATTCCTCCCATTTGCCCGCTACCGGCGCACCGCGCCTGAGCACACGCATCAGCCGCCGGTTCGGCGCGATTGCAGCAGCCGGTTTGTTGGCTATCGGCTCGTTCAGCGCATTCGATGCCGACGCAAAGCGCATGGGCGGCGGCCGCTCGATCGGCAAGCAGTCACAGATCACGCGGCAGGCGACGCCGCCCGCACAACCGAACGCGCCGCGGCAGGGCACACCGTCCCAGCCCGCACAGGGCGCGCAGGCGGCCCGCGGGCAAACCCCGCCGCCCGCGGCGGCCCAGCCCAAGCGTAATTGGATGGGGCCACTCGCGGGATTGGCCGCCGGCTTTGGGTTGGCGGCGTTGTTGTCGCATTTTGGACTCGGCGGCGCGTTGGCCAGCGTACTAAGCAACGTGATCCTGATTGCCCTGGTTGCGCTCGTCGGGTTGTGGCTGTTCCGCAAGTTCGCTAATCGCAACGCACGGCCTGCTGCCGCTTATGCGCATGGTGGCTTCGAGCCGCCTTCCAGTGCGTCACTGCGGCAATATGACGCACCGGTGGCCGCGCCGTCGCAAGTACCCGCAGCGGACGGCTTGGGCCAAACGGGCGTCGTGCCCGAGGGCCAGGCCCGCGTCACCGCGGATCCTAGCGTGCTTGACGTTCCCGTGGTGCCAGCCGGCTTCGACGTCGACGCATTCATGCGCCAGGCAAAGGTGGCGTTCGTGCGGCTACAGGCGGCCTGGGATGCCGGCAATCTCGACGACATCCGCGAGTTCACGACGCCCGAAATGTTTGCCGAGATTAAGCTGGATCTCGATTCGCGCCACGGTGAAAACCGCACCGACGTGGTGCAGTTGAACGCCGATCTGGTCGGCGTCGAGGACCGGGGTGGCAACGAGTACGTGGCGTCGGTGCGCTT
Organism: Burkholderia sp. b14; assembly: GCF_900156195.1. Lineage (NCBI taxonomy): Bacteria > Pseudomonadati > Pseudomonadota > Betaproteobacteria > Burkholderiales > Burkholderiaceae > Burkholderia > Burkholderia sp. b14. Next base: position 1,389,262 of record NZ_FTPJ01000003.1, on the reverse strand, counting down.
CCATGGTCTGCTGCGCGAGGCCCAGGGTGCCGCGGCCGAGCCATTCGCCGAAATGTGGAACTTAAGCCGCAACGCGCGCAGCGGTGAAGGCTGGGTGCTGGCCGGCATCCAGCAACTGTCCTGACGATCCGGCTACACGGAATCGGGCGGCGCAGGCAAGCGCCGCCACGGACGTTACAATAACAGCCCGCGCGAGCGCCGCTTGCGCGGGCTTTCTTTCTGCCCCGATGACCATTGCCGCCAAGCCTTTCGTTGCCGTCGTCAACCATTTACTGATCCGCGAAGCGTGGGCGCGCGAGCGCCTGCTGCCGTACGCGGGGAAAACCGCGCGGCTGGTGTTGTCTCCGGCCGTGCTAGAGTTGGCCGTGCAGGGCGATGGCACGGTCGCTGTGCGGCAGCGTCCGCCTGCCGGCGCCACTGCGCTGGCACCGGCCGCATCCGGCGGGGCGTGCGACGTGCGGGCCAAGGCACCGCACGCGGCGCGGGACGGCGCGTCGGCGTCGCACGCGCCTATGCCCCCAACGGTCGACGTAACGATCACGGTGCCGCCGTCGGCGTTGTCTGCGTTCACTGCCGGTGGGCAGGCGGCGATCCTCAAGCACGTGCGGATCGAGGGCGACGCGGAATTCGCGGCGACGATCGCGAAGCTCGCGGAGCATTTGCGCTGGGAGGCCGAGGAGGATCTCGCACGTCTGATCGGTGACGTGCCAGCCCACCGCATTGCGTCGGTGGCGCGGGCCGTCTCGGCCTACGCGCGCCGCGCCGCAGGGGGCTTAGTCGGTTCGCTGACCGAATACCTGCTGGACGAGAATCCGCAACTGGTCCGCCGCGCACGATTCGAGCAATTCGGCGATGAGCTCGCGCGCGCGCGCGACACGCTTGCTCGGATCGAGAAGCGCATCGAGCGCGCCGAATGCGGCGTCGCGACGCGCCCGGGCGGCGCCGCGTCATCCACGGGAGCACGCTCCCGCTCGGCTGACGACCTGCACTGATCCGGCCGCCCATGAGAATCCTACGCTTTTTCAAAATACTATTTACAGTCTATCGCTTCGGACTCGACGAGGTGATGCTGGGGCACATTGCCGACTGGCGCGTGAAGCTGCTGGTGCGCGTGATGACGTTCGGCCGTCCGATCCGGATTCCGCGCGCGCAGCGGTTGCGCCTGGCGTTGGAAAGTCTCGGGCCGATCTTCGTGAAGTTCGGTCAGGTCCTGTCCACCCGGCGCGACCTGTTGCCGGTGGATATCGCGACCGAGCTGGCGAAGCTGCAGGATCAGGTCCCGCCATTCGATTCTGCGGTGGCGACCGCGTTGATCGAGAAGTCGCTGGGCAAGCCGGTCGATGTGCTGTTCGATGAGTTCGAACGGGTGCCGGTGGCCAGCGCTTCGATCGCGCAGGTGCACTTCGCGCGCCTGAAGAGCGGCACGCACGCCGGCAAGCCCGTGGCAATCAAGGTGCTGCGCCCCGGCATGCTGCCGGTGATCGACTCCGATCTCGCGCTATTGCGCGACATCGCGCGCTGGACCGAGCGGCTGTGGGCTGACGGCAAGCGGCTGCGGCCCCGCGAGGTGGTGGCGGAGTTCGATAAGTACCTGCACGACGAATTGGATCTGATGCGCGAGGCGGCGAACGCGAGCCAACTGCGCCGCAACTTTGCTGCACTGGATCTGCTGCTGGTGCCGGAGATGTACTGGGAGTATTGCACGTCGACGGTGATCGTGATGGAGCGGATGATTGGCGTGCCGATCAGCCAGGTAGACACGCTGCGCTCGGCCGGCGTCGACATCCCGAAGCTTGCGCGGCAAGGCGTGGAGATCTTCTTCACACAGGTGTTTCGCGACGGGTTCTTCCATGCGGACATGCACCCCGGCAACATCCAGGTGAGCTTAGACCCGGACCATTTCGGCCGTTATATCGCGCTGGACTTCGGGATCATCGGCGCGCTGTCGGATTTCGACAAGAACTATCTGGCGCAGAATTTCCTTGCGTTTTTCAAACGCGACTACCACCGGGTCGCGACGTTGCACCTGGAATCCGGGTGGGTGCCCCCGCACACGCGGGTCGAGGAACTGGAGAGCGCGATCCGCGCGGTGTGCGAGCCGTATTTCGACCGCGCGCTGAAGGACATTTCGCTCGGCCAGGTGCTGATGCGACTGTTCTCGACGTCGCGGCGCTTCAACGTCGAGATCCAGCCGCAATTGGTCCTGCTGCAAAAGACGATGCTCAACGTCGAGGGCCTGGGCCGCGCGCTTGACCCGGAACTCGATCTGTGGAAAACGGCCAAGCCGTATCTCGAGCGCTGGATGAACGATCAGATTGGCTGGCGCGGTTGGATGGAAAGGCTGAAAATCGAATCGCCGCAATGGAGCAAGACGCTGCCACAAGTGCCGCGCCTGATCCATCATGCGTTGTCCCGGCATCACGATCAGCCGCCGCGTGCGACCGAGGCTTTGATGCGGCGGATACTGATTGAGCAGCAACGGACCAACCGTTTGCTACAAGGACTGCTGGTATTCGGGGTGGCGGTCGGCGCCGGCGCGCTGCTGGCCCACTTCGGGCTGGCGTCCCTGGTTGGTATCGAGTCGTGTATCGGAGGTCCCCGATGAACTCAGCGAGCGGCGGCTCGTGCCGCGATGGCGGATTTGGCCTGCAACAGGACGTGCCGCAATGGGTAGACAAACGCGCGTTCCTGTGCTCGATGCCGCCGCGATGCTGGCTCGGGTATGCTGTCCGAATAACGGCGCTGGCGCCGCCGGGCGCATTGCTCGCCGGGTTTTTCTTTGTCGGTGCGACGCCGAAAGGCCCGCCGTTTGGCATCGAGCGCGACACGCTGCTGAACTCGTCGTTCGAACGGGTGGACGAGCGTCCGGTCAACGGCTCACTGTCGGTGTTCGGTCAACATGAGCGCTGGATAAGCTGGCGTCGGCGTGCGTAAGACGCCACCATTTCCGGCTATAATTCAAGGCTTTGCGAGATCCTTGAGGGGTGATAGGGCGATGCCGATCTATGCATATCGTTGCGAGTCCTGCGGCTTTAAGAAAGACGCGTTGCAAAAACTTAGCGATGCACCGCTGAGCCAGTGTCCCGAGTGCGGCCGCGACACGTTCCGCAAGCAGGTCACTGCAGCGGGATTCCAGTTGAAAGGCTCCGGCTGGTACGTGACCGATTTCCGCGGCGGTAACTCGGGCGGCAATAACCAATCCGAGGGCGGGGAAGGCGGCGCGAGCAAGGCGCCCGCCGCGAAGGAGGCGGGCAGCGGCAGCGCGGACGGCGCGACCAGCGCCGGTGCGTCCACCGCACCGGCTGCGGCAGGCAGCGCGACACCGTCGTCCAACGCGGGCACGTCTGCCTGAGCATCGATCCATGAAAATCAAGACGACCAAGAAGACGCTGAAGAACGTATTTCTGACCGGGCTGCTGGTGCTCGTGCCACTGGCAATCACGCTGTGGGTGCTGGGGCTGATCATCGGCACGATGGACCAGACGCTGCTGTTGCTGCCCGAAGCGTGGCAGCCGGAGCGCGTGTTCGGCTTTCGCCTGCCCGGCCTGGGGGCGGTGCTGACGCTGGCGTTCGTTTTCGTGGTCGGCCTCTTGACTCAGAACCTGATCGGGCAGACGCTCGTCAACTGGTGGGAAAAGCTACTGGCTCATATTCCCGTCGTCGGTCCGTTGTACACGAGTGTCAAGCAGGTATCTGACACGCTGCTGTCGTCCAGCGGCAATGCGTTCCGCAAGGCGTTGCTGATCGAATATCCGCGCAAGGGCTCGTACACAATTGGCTTTCTGACCGGGATTCCAGGCGGTGACGTCGCTAACCACTTGAATGGCGATCATGTCAGCGTCTATGTACCGACCACGCCGAACCCTACGTCGGGCTTCTTCCTCATGGTGCCAAAAAACGAGGTGGTGGAGTTGGACATGACGGTGGATGCCGCGCTGAAGTACATCGTGTCAATGGGCGTGGTGGCCCCGGTTGCATCGCCGGTGCCGGCCGTTGCGCCGCCGCGCCGTCCCGTCGAGCCGCTGCTCTGATTATTGCGGGCGTCGCCCGCGCGCCGGCATGATGCCGATCGCGCCGTCGCCTATCTTTACGAATGAAAGACGAACATCATGTCGATGAGATCTGAATATTGTGGTCGGGTGACTGAAAAACTGCTGGGCCAATCGGTGTCGCTCTGCGGCTGGGTGCATCGGCGCCGCGACCATGGCGGTGTCATTTTCATCGACTTGCGCGACTGCGAGGGATTGGTGCAAGTGGTGTGCGACCCCGACCGGCCGGACATGTTTAAGACCGCCGAAGGGGTGCGCCATGAGTTCTGTGTGCGTGTGGTCGGCATCGTGCGGGCACGCCCGGAAGGCACCCTCAACGCGAATTTGACCAGTGGTCAGATCGAGGTGTTATGCCACGAGCTGACGGTACTCAATGCATCAGTGACGCCGCCGTTCCAGCTGGACGACGAGAACCTGTCAGAGACCACACGTCTGACGCATCGCGTACTGGACCTGCGCCGGCCGCAGATGCAGCACAACCTGCGCCTGCGCTACCGTGTCGCAATGGAGTCGCGCAAGTACCTGGACGAGCAGGGGTTCATCGACATCGAGACGCCGATGCTCACGAAGAGCACGCCGGAAGGCGCACGCGACTACCTGGTGCCGTCGCGCGTGAACGCAGGGATGTTCTTCGCGTTGCCGCAGTCGCCGCAGCTGTTCAAGCAGCTGCTGATGGTGGCGAACTTTGACCGGTATTATCAAATCACGAAATGCTTTCGCGACGAAGACCTGCGCGCGGACCGGCAGCCGGAGTTCACGCAGATCGACTGCGAGACGTCGTTCTTGAACGAGCAGGAGATCCGCGACCTATTCGAGGCGATGATTCGCCATGTGTTCAAGGCGACGATCAACGTCGAGCTTGCCGATCCATTCCCGGTCATGCAGCATGCGGAAGCGATGCGCCGCTTCGGCTCGGACAAGCCCGACCTGCGCGTGAAGCTAGAATTCACCGAGTTGACCGACGTGATGAAGGACGTCGATTTCAAGGTGTTCAGCACGCCGGCGAACACGAAGGACGGCCGGGTGGCCGCGCTGCGCGTGCCCAACGGAGCGGAGCTGACGCGTGGCGATATCGACGGCTATACGGACTTCGTGCGCATCTATGGTGCAAAGGGTCTTGCGTGGATCAAGGTCAACGAGGTGGCCAAGGGGCGCGACGGCTTGCAAAGCCCGATCGTGAAGAACCTGCATGATGCGTGCATTGCGGCAATCCTCGAGCGCACCGGCGCGCAGGACGGCGACATCCTTTTCTTCGGCGCGGACCGCGCCAAGGTGGTCAACGACAGTCTCAGTGCGCTGCGGTTAAAAATTGGCCACTCGGCGTTCGGCCGCAGTGCCGGACTGGTCGAGCAGGGCTGGAAACCGCTGTGGGTCATCGATTTTCCAATGTTCGATTACGACGACGAGGATAATCGCTGGGTTGCCGCGCATCACCCGTTCACCAGCCCAAAGGACGAACACCTCGAATATCTCGAGGTTGATCCGGGTCGTTGCCTTGCAAAAGCGTACGACATGGTGCTCAACGGCTGGGAAATTGGCGGCGGTTCGGTGCGGATCCATCGCGAAGACGTGCAAAGCAAGGTGTTCCGCGCGCTGAAGATCGGCCCGGAGGAAGCGCGTGCGAAATTTGGCTTCTTGCTCGACGCGTTGCAATACGGCGCGCCGCCGCACGGTGGCATTGCATTCGGCCTGGACCGGATCGTCACGATGATGGCCGGCGCGGATTCGATTCGCGACGTGATCGCGTTCCCGAAGACCCAGCGTGCGCAGTGCCTGCTCACGCAAGCGCCGAGCGAGGTGGATGAGCGTCAATTGCGCGACCTGCATATCCGGCTGCGCAACGCCGAGCCGGTGAACGCGTAGTACGGCGCGCGGCGCAAGTTGCCGATGTCCCGGCCGTTTAAGATCCCGGAGTCGGTGCTGGTGGTGATTCACACCGCCAAGCTGGACGTGCTGGTCCTCGAACGCGCCGATCGCTCCGGTTTCTGGCAATCGGTGACCGGTTCGAAGGACACGCCCGACGAGCCGCTTGCGCTGACCGCGGCACGCGAAGTGTTCGAGGAGACCGGCATCGCGGTTGGCACGGCGCAGGTGCCGGCCGACGCGCTGCTCGATTGGTGCCATGCGATCGAGTACGAGATCTACCCGCAATGGCGCTATCGCTATGCGCCCGGCGTGAAGCGTAATATCGAGCACTGGTTTAGCCTCTGCGTGCCGCAATCCATTGAGATCACGCTGGCACCGCGTGAGCACGTCGCGTATGCGTGGCTGCCTTACCGGGACGCCGCGGCGCGTTGTTTTTCGGCATCGAATCGCGACGCGATCCTGCAGTTGCCGGGGCGACTCGCTGCCAGTTAAGCGGAGCGCGGCAATGGTGGCCACCATCAGGCGTCTGGTTCGGCTTCGACAGACGATGCTGGATGGCCATCGTAAGCCTCGGTTGCGCTTTACCGCCGGCAATGACGTGCGGATCTTTGGATCCGGCACCGCGCTGTTCGATGCGTTGATTGAGCGAATTGACGCGGCCGAACACGAGGTCGCGCTCGAGACGTATATTTTCCGCGACGATCCATGCGGCGCGCGCGTCAGCGCGGCGCTGGCGCGTGCCGCCGCGAGGGGCGTGCACGTGCGGGTGATCACCGACGGCATCGGCACTCCGCGCAGTGAATTGCTACGTGCATGGCACGATGCCGGCATCGAGCACCGTATCTACAATCCGGGCGTCTTCAGTATCCGCTTCGGATTTTCCCGCACCCATCGCAAGCTGGCTGCCGTCGATCGACGCTATGGTTTTTGCGGCGGACACAACGTCATAGACGACCGGCTGGAAGCGGGCCAGCCGTTGCCGTTTGCCCGATGGGACTATTCGGCTGAGGTGATCGGTCCCGCCGTCGTGGATCTGGTCGAGGCGTTCGACCTGCAATGGCGACGTATCGACCAAGCTCGGATTCCGCCGCCGCCAGCAGTGCCGCACGAACGTCTGGCGCACGGACCGGGCGGCGCCCCGGCAACCGATGCCGCGGCAGCCCGCTGCTTAACTGCCGCTGGCCGGGACCCTCCCGGCGAGGCCACGCCGCGTCCCGCTCGGGCGCGCCGCCGTGCGCTCGGGGCGCTTGACACGCCGGCAGACGTACCGCAGGTCGCGTTTGTCGCACGCGATAACGTCAATAATCGACGCGCGATTGAGCGTGCCTATCGGCTGGCGATTCGGCAGGCGCGGGACGAGATCCTAGTGGCTAACCCGTACTTCGTGCCCGGCCGCCGGATGCGCCGCGAGTTGGTCCGCGCAGCACGCCGTGGCGTGCGGGTGTCATTGGTGATCGGACGCAACGAATTTGTCGCGCTGGACTATGCGGTGCCGTTTCTCTATCAGTCGTTGCTGCGCGTGGGTATCCGGATTGCCGAATATGACCGTACGATGCTGCATGGCAAAGTCGCGGTGGTGGATGGCGTTTGGGGCACGATCGGATCATCCAACCTCGATGCGTTATCGCTGGTGCTCAACCATGAAGCCAATCTAGTGTTGTTCCGGCATCCCGAGGTGGCCGGCATACGCGCGGCCATCCTCGAGGCTGTGGAACAATCGCGCGCCATCGACCCGCAGCGTTACGCATCGCGGCCGTGGCTGGTGCGAGTGGCGAACTGGATTGCGTACAACGGATATTGGCTCGCCATGAAGCTGCTCACCATCGGCAGCTACGATTGACGATGCAATCCATTCTTGATCCGGTGCGCAAAATCACTTGAAATGGCGCACATGCGGGTTCGACGGTGCGCCACGCAGCACCCAAAACGCGCGGGACCGGAGCACGAGCATCGAATCACATCATCACGTTGATGACCGATCATCGCGCTATACAGCACGGTCGTGCTTGTTAGAAACTCATTTCTAATAAATAGCTTGTTTCCGCGGGCGGCCGCCCATAATAATAGTACGGCCGTTCTATTTTGCGGTGCAATGAATGGACGGTAAAAATGGCGATACGAAAAGGCGAACAAACCCGTGCGGCGATTCTGGATGCTGCGTTGGCCCTGGCGAGCCGGGATGGGCTCGAGGGGTTGACGATCGGTCTGCTGGCCGAGCGCATGCAGATGAGTAAGAGCGGTGTGTTCGCGCACTTCGGTTCGCGCGAGGATTTGCAAGTTGAGGTGATCCGGGAATACCACCAGCGCTTCGAACAGGAAGTGTTCTTCCCGGCGATCCGGGAGCCGCGCGGGTTGCCGCGCCTTAGGGCGCTGGTTGGCCGATGGATGGAGAAGCGGATCCAAGAGGTCACCACGGGTTGCATCTACATCAGTGGTGCCGTCGAGTACGATGATCGAGCCGCCAGCGCCGTGCGCGAGGAACTCGCACGCAGCGTCAGTACTTGGCGCGGCACGCTGATCCGTGCCATCTTGCAAGCCAAGGATGAAGGGCATCTGCGTGCAGACACCGACCCGCGGCTAATGCTGTTCGAGTTGTACAGCGTGACGCTCGGGCTGCACCACGATGCGCGTTTCCTGCGCTTGCCGGATGCGGTCGAGGTCGCGTGGCGGGTGCTCGACAAAGTTTTTGTATCGTATCAAAGCGACGCTGGTCGCTGACGCGGGCAGAGCACTCCGCGCATCGCCGGTGCCTTAGTCAAAACGGAGAGAGTCATGGGACAGTACGCCGCACCGTTGCGCGACATGCAATTCGTGTTGCACGAATTGCTGAACGTCGAAGCCGAACTGAAGCAACTGCCTAAGCACGCGGATCTGGATGCCGATACGATTAATGCGGTGCTGCAGGAGGCGGGCAAGTTCTGCTCCGAGGTCCTGTTTCCGTTGAACCAGGTTGGCGACCAGCAGGGTTGCACGTACGTCGGCGACGGCGTGGTGACCACGCCCGAGGGCTTCAAGCAAGCGTACCAGCAGTATGTCGAGGCCGGATGGCCGGCGCTAGGCTGCGATCGGGCCTATGGCGGCCAGGGCTTGCCCGCGTTCGTGAACAACGCGCTGTACGAGATGCTCAATTCGGCGAACCAAGCATGGACCATGTATCCTGGCCTGTCGCACGGCGCGTATGAATGCCTGCACGCGCACGGCACGCCCGAGCTTCAGCAGCAGTACCTGCCAAAGCTGGTATCCGGTCAATGGACCGGCACGATGTGCCTGACCGAGCCGCATTGCGGCACCGACCTCGGGATCCTACGCACGCGGGCCGAGCCCAACGGCGACGGTTCGTACTCGATCACCGGCACGAAAATCTTCATTTCGAGTGGCGAGCACGACCTCGCCGACAACATCGTCCACCTGGTGCTCGCGCGGTTGCCGGACGCGCCGGCGGGGACCAAGGGCATTTCATTGTTCATCGTGCCCAAGTTCATCCCGGACGACAACGGCGAGCCTGGGCAGCGCAACGGCGTCAAGTGTGGCTCGATCGAGCACAAGATGGGTATCCATGGCAATGCGACGTGTGTAATTAACCTGGATGATGCCAAGGGCTGGATGGTCGGCGAGCCGAACAAGGGCTTGAATGCGATGTTCGTGATGATGAATGCGGCGCGGCTTGGCGTGGGCATGCAAGGCCTGGGGCTGACCGAGGTCGCGTACCAGAACTCGCTCGCCTACGCGAGGCAGCGGCTGCAGATGCGCTCGCTCAGCGGTCCGAAAGCGCCGGACAAAGCGGCCGATCCGATCATCGTACACCCAGATGTGCGGCGCATGTTGTTGACGCAGAAGGCCTATGTCGAGGCGGGTCGCGCGTTCACTTACTGGGCGGCTTTGCAGATCGACAAAGAGCTGTCGCACGAGGACGAGGCGGTGCGTCGGGATGCGGCCGACCTGGTGGCGTTGCTCACACCGGTCATCAAGGCGTTCCTGACCGACAACGCGTTCGAGGCAACCAACAACGCCATGCAGGTGTTTGGCGGCCATGGCTATATCGCTGAATGGGGCATGGAGCAATATGTGCGCGATGCGCGTATCAACATGATCTACGAAGGCACCAACACGATTCAGTCGCTGGACCTGTTGGGGCGCAAGGTGCTCGGCGACATGGGCGCGAAGCTGAAGAAGTTTGGCAAGCTCGTGCAGGATTTTGTCGAGGCCGAGGGCATCAACCCCGACATGCAGGAGTTCGTCAATCCGCTGGCGGATATCGGCGAGAAGGTACAGAAGCTGACGATGGAAATCGGCATGAAGGCGATGCAGAGCCCGGACGAAGTCGGCGCCGCGGCGGTACCGTACCTGCGCACGGTCGGGCATTTCGTGTTCTCGTACTTCTGGGCGCGCATGGCCCGTCTGGCGCTGGACAAGCAGGGTAGCGGTGACCCATTCTACCGGTCCAAGCTCGCGACCGCGCGGTTCTACTTCGCGAAGCTGTTGCCCGAGACGGCTTTCACGATCCGCGCTGCGCGTGCCGGCGCCAAGCCGCTGACCGAGATCGACGAAGCGCTGTTTTAATGGGTGGGAGCAGGCTTTAATTGGAGAGACACGTGAGCAATCTGATCATTCGCAAGGTGGCGGTGCTGGGCGCCGGCGTGATGGGCGCGCAAATCGCGGCGCACCTGATCAACGCGAAGGTGCCGGTGCTGCTGTTCGACCTGCCCGCGAAGGAGGGGCCCAAGAACGGCATCGCGCTCAACGCGATTGAGCACCTGAAAAAGCTGTCGCCGGCGCCGCTCGGCGTGAAGGGCGATGCCGCGCATATCGTTGCCGCCAACTACGAGGACGATCTGGACAAGCTGCGCGAGTGCGACCTGGTGATCGAGGCGATCGCCGAGCGCATGGACTGGAAGCACGATTTATACAAGAAGGTGTCCCCGTATATCGGCGAGAAGGCGATCTTCGCGACCAATACGTCGGGGCTGTCGATTATCCGGCTCTCGGAAGGCTTGTCCGATGACCTGAAAGCGCGCTTTTGCGGCGTGCACTTTTTCAATCCACCGCGGTACATGCATCTGGTCGAATTGATTCCGACCGAGCATACGCGCCCGGAGGTACTTGATCAACTCGAGACCGTGCTCACCAGCGTGGTCGGCAAGGGCGTGGTGCGTGCCAAGGACACACCAAACTTCATTGCGAACCGTGTTGGCATCTTCTCGATCCTCGCGGTGATCGCCGAGGCAGCCAAGTTCGGACTGCGCTTTGACGAAGTCGATGACCTGACCGGCTCACGGCTAGGCCGCGCAAAGTCGGCCACGTTCCGTACCGCCGACGTGGTTGGCCTGGATACGATGGCGCACGTCATTAAGACGATGCAGGACAACCTGGCCGACGATCCATTCTTCCCGGTTTACCAGACACCGCCGGTGCTCGCCGCGCTGGTGGCCAAGGGAGCGCTCGGACAAAAGAGCGGCGCAGGGTTCTATAAGAAGGAAGGCAAGGCCATCAAGGTGCTGGACGCGAAGACCGGCGAGTACGTGGACAGTGGCGCCAAGGCCGACGAGCTGGTCGCCCGCATCTTAAAGCGTGCGCCCGCTGAGCGGCTGAAGCTGTTGCGCGAGTCCACGCATCCGCAGGCGCAATTCCTGTGGTCGATCTTCCGTGATGTGTACCACTATATTGCCGTGCACCTTGAATCGATCGCCGATAACGCGCGCGACGTCGACTTGGCGATCCGCTGGGGCTTTGGTTGGAACGAGGGGCCGTTCGAAGGGTGGCAGGCCGCCGGCTGGAAGCAGGTTGCCCAATGGGTCCAGGAAGACATCCGCGCCGGCAAGGCATTGGCCGACGTGGTGCTGCCGGCATGGGTGCTGGACGGCCCTGTTGGGGAGCAGGGCGGCGTGCATACCGCGCAGGGCTCGTGGTCGCCGGCGCGGCGCACGTTCGTGCCGCGTAGCACGCTGCCGGTCTACCGCAAGCAGGTGTTCCGTGCATCGCTGGTTGGCGAGGCCAGCAACGATCCGCGCACGTATGGCAAGACGGTGTTCGAGACCGACGTGGTGCGCGCATGGGTCGACGAGCGGGCCGGCGAGGACGACGTGCTGATTCTGTCGTTCAAGTCGAAGATGAATACGATCGGGCCGAGTGTGATCGACGGAATCACGCAGGCGATCGACGTTGCTGAACAGCAATACAAGGCGCTGGTGATCTGGCAGCCGACGTCGCTGAAGCTCGGCGCGCCGGGCGGCCCGTTCTCCGCTGGCGCAAATCTTGAGGAAGCGATGCCCGCGTTCATGATGGGCGGCGCCCAGGGCATTGAGCCATTCGTGCAAAAATTCCAGCAGGGCATGCTGCGTGTGAAGTACGCGAATGTGCCGGTGATATCGGCCGCGTCGGGCGTTGCGCTGGGAGGCGGTTGTGAACTGCTGCTGCATAGCGCCAAGCGCGTCGCCCACGTGGAGACCTATATCGGGCTGGTCGAGGTTGGCGTGGGGCTGGTGCCAGCCGGCGGCGGGCTCAAGGAGGCGGCACTGCGCGCGGCTCAGGCCGCAACTGATGCGGGAGCGACGGGCAATCTGCTGCAGTTCCTGCAAAAGCCTTTCGAGGCCGCGGCGATGGCGAAAGTGTCGTCGTCCGCGCACGAGGCGCGTACGCTGGGTTATCTGAAGCCGTCTGACACGATTGTCTTTAATGTGCACGAATTGCTCGACACCGCAAAGAACGAAGCGCGCGCGCTGGCAGCGGCCGGCTATCGCCCGCCGCTGCCGGCCAATGCGATTCCGGTGGCGGGACGTTCGGCAATTTCAACCATCAAGGCGTCGTTGGTCAACATGCGCGATGGACGCTTTATCAGCGAACATGATTTCCTGATCGCCTGCCGCATCGCCGAGGTAATCTGCGGTGGGGACGTTGAAGCAGGCAGTACTGTTGATGAGGCGTGGCTGCTCGCGCTCGAGCGCCGTGCGTTCGTTGCGCTGCTCGGCACGCAGAAGACGCAGGAACGGATCATGGGCATGCTGCAGACCGGCAAGCCGGTGCGCAATTAACGCGGCCCGACAAGGAGTCTTGAGATGAGCAAACAAGTGCAAGATGCCTACATCGTCGCGGCTAGCCGCACGCCGATTGGCAAGGCGCCGCGCGGTGCTTTGCGCCATACGCGCCCTGACGAGTTGCTGACTCACGCGATCCGCTCGGCCCTCGCGCAGGTGCCAGCACTCGATACGAAGCTGATCGAGGATGCCATCGTCGGCTGTGCGATCCCGGAGGCGGAGCAGGGCCTGAACGTCGCGCGCATCGGCGCGCTGCTGGCAGGCCTACCGCCCAGCGTCGGCGGCGTTACGGTGAATCGCTTTTGCGCGTCCGGCATGACCGCGTTGGCGATGGCGGCCGATCGCATCCGTGTCGGCGAAGCGGAGGTGATGCTCGCCGGCGGCTGCGAGTCGATGAGCATGGTGCCGATAATGGGCAACAAGCCTTCGTTGCCGCCACCTATCTTCGATGCCGACGAGAATATAGGCATTGCCTATGGAATGGGGCTGACCGCCGAGCGTGTGGCACAGCGCTGGGAAGTGTCACGCGAGGCGCAGGATGAGTTCTCGCTGCGTTCGCACCAAAAGGCGTTGGCCGCTCAGCAGGCGGGCGAATTTGCCGACGAAATTGCGCCGTACACGGTGACGGACCGCATGCCGGATCTGGCGAGTGGCCGGATCGTCGTGAACCCACGTGAGATCGCGCTGGACGAAGGGCCTCGTGCCGACACGACGCTGGAAGGGCTCGGCAAGCTCAAAGCCGTGTTCGCGAACAAGGGCACGGTGACGGCCGGCAACAGCTCGCAGACCTCGGATGGCGCCGGTGCGCTGGTCGTGGTGTCGGAGAAGATCCTCAAGCAATTCAACCTCACACCGCTGGCGCGCTTCGTGAGCTTTGCGGTGCGCGGCGTGCCGCCGGAGATCATGGGCATCGGCCCAAAGGAAGCCATTCCGGCCGCGCTGAAGGCCGCCGGCCTGGCACTGCAGGACATTGACTGGATCGAACTGAACGAGGCGTTTGCCGCGCAGGCGCTGGCGGTGATTGGTGATCTGGGGCTTGACCCGGCCAAGGTGAACCCGCTGGGTGGCGCGATCGCGTTGGGTCACCCGTTGGGCGCCACGGGGGCGATCCGCGCCGCTACGGTCGTGCACGGGCTGCGTCGGCGCAAGCAAAAGTACGGCATGGTGACGATGTGCGTTGGTACTGGCATGGGGGCTGCCGGTATCCTCGAACGGGTATAACGCACGCCGATGCGTCGGGATGTATACCTGGCGCGACGCCTCAACGGCTCGACTGCTCGTGAGCAGCGTTGTTGCGCGAGCCATTTATTCGCCACTCACGTGCCGGGTTGCCCTACCCCCGTGCCGCGTGCGATCGGTCCACCGAGGAGACATCGGACGATGGATATCGTAATTAAACGTGAGCGCGGCGTGCTGACTCTCCAGTTGAATCGGCCGGATAAGAAAAATGCGATGACTGCCGTGATGTACCAGTCGATGGCCGACGCGCTCGCCCAGGCTCGCGACGATGCATCGGTGCGTGCGATCCTGATTCGCGGCCATGACGGGGTGTTTTGCGCAGGCAACGACCTGGAGGACTTCATGCAGCGGCCGCCGTCCGGGCCGGATGCCCCGGTGCTCCAGTTCCTGCAGCAGATCAGTACGGCGGCCAAGCCGATCGTCGCCGCCGTGTCGGGCCCGGCGGTTGGCATCGGCACGACGCTGCTGCTGCATTGCGATCTTGTTTATGCGGCCGACGATGCGCGCTTCTCGCTGCCGTTCACGCAGCTCGGGCTGTGTCCCGAGGCGGCGTCGAGCCTATTGCTGCCGCGCTTGGCCGGCTACCAGCGCGCCGCGCAGAAGCTGCTGCTTGGTGAGCCGTTCGATGCGCATGAAGCTCAAGCGATCGGTATCGTGAGTCAGGTCCTGCCGCTCGCACAGTTGCACGACTTCGTGCTGGCGCAGGCGACCAAGCTAGTAGCGTTGCCCGCGTCGTCGCTGCGTGTGACCAAGATGTTGCTCAAGCGCGACGCGCAGGCGCAGGTCGTGCAACGCATTGCCGAGGAGGCGGAGCAATTCGGCCGGATGCTGCGTTCACCCGAGGCGCGCGAAGCAATGAGCGCGTTCCTGCAAAAGCGTAAGCCGGACTTCTCGCCATTCGAGTGACTGCCACGCCGCACGAACGCCGGACAACGGGCTGCGATGTCGCGCGGCGCCGCCACGGTTCCTCGCCGGCCGTGCTCATCTAGCGGGGCGGTGCCGGCGCACTGTACTCGACGTAGCCGGATTCGCGACAAAAACTGACCAGTCGGATGCCGGCTTTGGCCGCGATTGACACGGCGAGCGCGGTCGGCGCGGAGATCGTCGCCACCATCGGCACGCTCACGCGCGCGCATTTGCGCACCAGTTCATAGCTGGCTCGACTCGACAGGAACACAAAGCCGTCGCGCATGTCCTCGCGCGCGAGCACGAGTTGTCCGATCAGCTTGTCCAGCGCATTGTGCCTGCCGACATCCTCGAACGCATAGCGGATCGTGCCGTGGGCATCGCACCACGAGGCCGCGTGCACGCCGCCGCATGCCTGCATTAGCGGCTGGTGTGCTGGTAATTCCCGCACCGCGCACGCGAGCGCATCCGTGGCCAGACGCTGCAGGAAACCGGTATGCTCGACGCGCTCCGGCTCTAGGTCGAGCAATTGCACGCTCTCGATGCCGCACACGCCGCAACCGGTCCGCCCGGCCAGGGCACGGCGTCTGTCCTTCAGTGACGCGAACGCGTGCTGCACCAGCGTGAGCTGCACCTGCGCGTAGCCCTCATCGTACATCAGTACCTCAATGTCATGGATTTCGCTGCCTGACGATACGATTCCCTCAGTCAGCGCAAAGCCGACTGCGAACAAATCCAAGTCCCGCGGCGTGCACATCATCACAGCGTGCGAAATCCCGTTAAATACCAGCGCCACCGGTACTTCGTCGGCGACGACATCGTGCTCTACCCGCCGCCCGCCCGCTGCCGTGCGCAGTACGGGGCGCTCCAGCAAGCCGGATTTTCCGGTATCAGCGTCGATGTCGACCCCGTTGCGGGAAATCGGGCCTGTATTGGTGTTGGCGTCGGGGTTGGTGCTGTCGGGGCTAGAGCTAGTGTCAGTGCCAGTAGTATTGGCAGTGCCAGCGATATTGGTACTGGCACCAGGGTCGGCGTCTGGGCCGTGCGGGTGGGCGGCGCGAGGCTCGGTATGCAAAGGCATGGGGAGCAATGAAGGGATGACGATTCGATCGTCCTACAATACCTGAAAAACGCACGATGCTGGCTGCATGCGATGCATCTGCGGTCGGCCTGCCGATGTTCCGTGCTATTCACCACCTTTTTTTGGGCGCTCACGACCATGCCGTTGCTCGATACTCCGTTGCTGCTCGACTTTGAGGTTTCATCGTGTGAAAACCTTACGTACATCCCGCTGGCGGTCCGCTACAACCTGGACCGCTTCGGCGTGCGTATCTCGCTGACGCAATGGCAGACATTGCCGCATGCGGATCGCGTGCTATTGGCGTGTTTTCCGCTGGACGATGATCCGCAGATTGAGCGCCGCTTTGACCAGGCGCTTGCCGAGATGCTGCGTACCCACCTAAACGCCGAGCCGTCCGTGCAGGCGCCAGACGTGTCGCCCGCATGGCAGCGTACCGACGCGGTGCCCGACGAGTTGCGCAGGCAATGCTCACTGGCTGGGGTGACCCCAGTCAGTGTCGCCCGCTGGGCCACACTGCCGCGGTTTCACCGATATGTGCTGACCAAGCTGTCACGAAGGCCGGTGGCGAACCACGATTTCGTGCCTGCGATGAAGTCCTTCGGCCTGATCTGACTGATCATGTCGGGCAACCTGGGGATGCCGTTTAACGCAAAGCGGGGCAACGCCGGCTAGCGCAGGCTTAGGCCACACGGGTTAGCGCAACTCGGCCAATGCCGTCCTGCGTAACCCGGGCAAGGCTGCTGAGCCGCATAAGGCGCTTCACTTTAAATCGGCGTACTAATAGGGTGATGTGTCAACATGGTCGCATGCCTACTGCCCAAAAGACCCCATTGATACGACTCAAGCTAATATCGCCAGAGGCCGCGGTGTCAGAGCTGGTCTGAATGCAACATCGGCCTGTCATTGCTGCCCAGGCAGGTCAATGCCTTCTCTATCCGCCAAAAATTTTGCCATTTTTGTTCATCACTGCGCTGATCCGCCCGCTTTTAGCTAGCCTGCTACGCAGCATCGCTTTGCGTTGCGTCTTTCTCACTTCTTGCTGAGCTTGCCGATGGACTTCGATTTAAACGCCGCTTTGAACAACACGCAGAGCGCCATTTATGCGATGGACGAACAAGCCCGCCCGCAGGCCACGGCTGCACCGCCTACGAGTGTGAAACGATTGGCAAGTCCCGTATCCGATACACCGCTAAAAAAGCCAAAAACGCACACTGCGCTGCCGGATGAAGTGATGTTGAATATTGCGGATCATCTGTCGTTTGCCGATCTTGCCGCGTTTTCACAAGTGAACAAACGCACTTATCATCTGATGGAGGAGAGGCGATGGGCCGCACGCTGCGGCGAGCAAACGTCCAAGGTCTCCAACCTCGCGTCGTGGCAACAGTTGATTGATGACATCGAGCGTATTCAGGCTGAACCGGGCCTGCGGGCCGAACCCTTCATCACACTGTCAAACCGATTACCGTGTTTACCCTACGAGCAGCAAAGCGAGGCTTTTGAACGGCTGTTCGCAGCAGCCGACCGCCTGCCAGAGCAAAGTCTTCAAATACAAAAAAAGATGCTTACCGGGCCTACCATGCGTCGCATTCACCCCCGCCAGCGGGCCAGGATATTTGATTTTGCCTATGCGATGGCCGAGAGACGGCGACCCGATCAAGACAATTTTTGGCCTGAACTGGCCCATGCGCTTTGGAGTATAAAGCTAGACCTATCAATCGCATCAAGGCAATCAAGCGAATATCAGGGGTACGTCGCAAGGTATCAGGCACTGCTCAACCAGCTCGCACACCTGGACTCGTTTCAGAAAGCCGAACTCGTTTCACGGTTGACTAATCAACTGAACGCTAGAATTTTTTTTCGTGGTGGAGGCAGTGTTTCCTCAGCCTATGCGATATTGCAGTAGCAGACATTATCGTTGCCTGCATCCGTTCAAGGCGCACCGGTCGGCACGTTGGCCGCCGCTGTAGAAACGCTGCCCGAGGCGGAGCGTGCAGCACGCTATGCAGAAATGCGACACTTGGCACTCTCGCTTCCGGATGAGCAACTGGGCATTGCGTTGCCCGGTTTTGCAGCCGGGTTGAGTAGCGTGCCACTCGAGCGACGCACGCCCGAATTTCAACGACTGGCGTTTGCGCTGCCGCGTGTGCCGCCTACCCAGCGCGTCCAAGTCGCAACTGATCTGCTGAAGCACACACCAGAGTTGGACGATGCGCTGTCAAAGCAGGTGTGGCGGCATGCGCTGCAATTGCTCGATGGCAGCAGCGACACGGCATTATCAGAGGTTCTTAGCAAGTCGCATATTTTGTTGTACGGTACGAAATTGCAATGGGAATATGTTATTGACGAACTTCAAGCTTTTATGGATCGGAACCACTACACTGAGCAAGCTCGTGCCACACAACTCGAGAGTATTCATTCTATTCTCTCGATTACTTCTCGATGGCGGGGAGTTTGTGGTCAGAACATTCGACTCCATCAGCGGTTTCGGCGTTAGACAGCCGGTTTAACTTTCTTTTCAGCTTGCGTCACTAATCTCAATGTAGCCGACTTTGCATGTCGGCTTTGCCTCGATAGACAAGCTGTACGCGCTTCAAGGTTACCGGCGCAGCGGATCAATTGGCTCGCGTCATCTTCGTCTTGCTTGGACTAAATTGTTGATACGGCACGCCTGCGCTGTTCGCAAGCGGCAGGCCTCAGCCGAGCGGCGGCAATACGCGCGGACGGCGTTGCGAATCGGTCGCGACGTAGGTCAGCGTCGCTTCGGTAACCTTAACGGTCTCGCCGGCCAGGCCCATACGTTGTGCATAGACCGACACGTCAACAGTGATCGATGTGCGGCCGGTGCGGATGATATCTGTATAGAAGCTGAGCAGGTCGCCGACGAACACCGGCTGCTTGAAGACAAACGAATTGACCGCGACCGTGACGACGCGGCCGTTCGCCCGCCGCGATGCCGGGATTGAACCGGCGATGTCAACCTGAGCCATGATCCAGCCGCCGAACACGTCGCCATGCACATTTGCATCGTGAGGCTGCGGCACGACGCGTAGCGCCACCGGTTTGTCATGAGGCAATTCAGTCAGGAAAGTGTTCATGAGCGGTTCCTGTGTATTGGTGGGCCGGCCGACGAGCCAGTCAGTGGTGGATGTCGATGCCAGGCCGGCGCATCGTGCGGCCTTCTGCGAGAATAGGAGCCCATTATTTTACCGGCAATCGATCCGCGATGCGCTGCTATGCCGCCGCTGAGCCGCCGCCGGCCGATCCCGTATTCGCTGTACAGCATCCTGCCGACACTAGTCGAGGTCGGTCTGGTGCTGGGGTGTTTCATTGTCAAGTATGAGGTGGACTACTATTCGGCTTCTCAGGCGCACGGGGTCTGGCGTGCTGGTTCGGCGGGCCAGGCCCAGCGCATTGAGTTCGGCATGCTGAGCCCTAGCACTAAGTCCGGCTTGCGATTAGGCGCGCATGGCCGCATGCGACCGGCTATTGCGTCGCGTGCAGCACCTCGCCGCGTTGCGAGCCCGTGTGCGCACGATTGCCCGGCACCGCCTAAGCGATCCACTCGCCGCGCAGCGTGAGCACCAGCGTGAAGGCGCAGGCCGCCAACATACCGAAGGCGGCAAAACCCATCTGATAGCTGCCAGTGCTTTCCTTGGCCATGCCCATGACGACTGGCAGGTAGAACCCGCCGATGCCTCCGGCCGCGCCGACAATGCCTGACAGTAGCCCAGTGCGTCCGGCCCAGCGACGCGGCACCAATTGGAAGGTTGCGCCGTTGCCTAACCCGAATGCGACATATAGACATAGCAGCAGCGCGATGCCGCTAGCCAACGGCGGCATCGTCGCGGCAAACAGCAGATCGGTGCAGCCGATGACCGCGAGCAGGACGAGCAATGTTCGCACGCCGCTCACGCGGTCGGCAACCAAACCGCCGATTGGGCGCACGATGGCACCGACCGCCGCCAGCAGCGACATGAATAAGCCGGCCTCGAGCTTGGGCAGTGCGTACAGGTCCGTGAGTAGCAGCGTCAAGTAGGATGACATGCCGACAAAGCCACCAAAGGTGATGCTGTAGACCAGCATGATCACCCAGGTGTCGCGCTCGGCCAGCACGGCGCGGTAGCGTTGCGGCAGCACCGCGATCGCAAGCAGTGCGCCGGCCAGCGGCAACAGCAATGTGCCGGTTGTGCCGGAGCCGAGCATGCCGGCATGCACCAGTTGCACCAGCGCGATGAGTCCCACCAGCGTGATGGCGAAGCTGCTCGCTGCGCGAGCTGTGCTGCCTGACTTGATGCTGCTGTCCTTGGCCCAGAAGAACAGTGCCAGGCCGGCCAGCGCCAGCAGTGGCAACGCGCCGAGCGTGGCAGCCTGCCAGCCCGCGTGCGTGGCCAATTGCGGGAGCAAGAACCCGTCGAGCACCGCACCGATATTGCCGGCGGCAGCCAGCCCGAGCACGAGCCCCTGCACGCGCGGCGGATAGTTGCTGCCAGCCATTGGCAGCGCGACCGCTAAGCTCGCTCCGCCTACGCCCAGGAATACGCCTAGCACCAGCAGCAACGTGTACGAAGGCACGCCCGGATAGGCCGGCAGCACGATGGTCGGGATTGCTGATAAGGCCACTGCGGCCAGCGCAATTACTCGGCCATTTGTGCACTGGTACAGGTTACCCAATGTCACGCGCAGGATGGCGGCCGACAACACCGGCACGGCGACCAGGAAGCTTTGTTCCGCGGGTGTCATGGTCAGGCTTTTGTTGATGAACGGTGCGAGCGGGCCGAACAGTACCCAAACGGTGAAGCCAGTATCAAGATAAAGAAAGCAGGCCACCAGCGCGCGCCAGTCGCCGCTTCGGAGCAAGCCGAGCAGGTTTTTCATCGAGATATGCCTCGCTGAGCAGATGGTGGGGAGTAACGGCATCGCGTCGTGTTGTTCGCTGGGCGGCGCAACGTGCGATGTGCCCCGGTTTTCCCCTCGACCGACGCGTTACCGCAACGACCGTGCCATTACTTTACGGTGCGGCATGCCGGCATCGTGCGCTGGCCGGCACGCTTTCGCAGCGCCGCCGCGCCGGTGATGTGTGCCGTCGAACATGACAGCAGCCGTGGAACAATTTGTGCGTAAAATGCATTAATTGGGGAATTGTCGCGTCGGCACTGTACGGTACGTTGTCGGTTGCTGCGTAGTCGCTGGCGGCATGACGGGCGCTAAACGCTACCATGGAGGCTGCGCGCTGCGCCGTGGCTGTCATCTGGTGCGGCGCAGCGCGGTGCCGTACGGTCCGACGCGTGGGTGCAGCGCGGTGCGGGGATGGCCAATGGAGTCGTTGCATGGAATTGAAATGGCTGGAAGACTTTGTGTCGCTGGCCGAGACGCGAAGTTTCAGCCGCTCAGCCGAACTGCGGCATGTGACGCAGCCTGCGTTTTCGCGGCGCATTCAGGCGTTGGAGGCTTGGCTTGGCACCGAGCTGATCGATCGTTCAGTGTACCCGACGCGGCTCACGCAAGCCGGACAGGTATTCTACGAGCAGGCGCTGACGATGCTGTCCCAGTTTCACGAAGCCCGTACCGTATTGCGCGGCCACGGGCGCGCGCCGGCTGCGACGATTGAGTTTGCCGTGCCGCATACGTTGTCGTTGACCTTCTTTCCGCGCTGGTTGGACAGGATCGAGAAGCATACCGGGCGGGTCAATGTGCGGCTGCGTGCGTTGAACGTGCACGATGCGGTACTGTCGCTGGTGGAGGGCGGTTGCGACTTGGTGATGGGCTATCATCATCCAAGTCATCCTGTTGCGCTGGACCCCGCGCGCTACGACATGCTCGTGCTGGGAATTGAGCCGATTAGCCCGTTCGCCGCGACCACGCGTAGCGGCCGTGCGCGTTTTACGCTGCCAGGCACGAAGGATGCACCGGTTCCCTACTTGTCGTATACGCCGAGTGCCTATCTAGGGCGGATGACGGAGACGATTATCGGCACTGCGCCGGTTCCGTTGTACCTGGATAAAGTGTACGAGACCGACATGGCCGAGGGGCTCAAGGCGATGACGCTGGCGGGTCACGGCGTCGCCTTCCTGCCGCACAGCGCGGTGGAGGACGCGGTGGCGGCCGAGCGCCTCGTGCGGCTCGACCGGCCGGCGCGGGGCGTGACGGCTGACCGGTTTACGCTCGCGATGGAGATCCGGTTGTATCGCGACAAGCTAGCGTCGCACAGGGACGAAGCGCGCGGCGAGCTGGTGGATACGGTGTGGCGCCTGGCGGCTGGGCTGGCTGTCGGCGCGTAACCAGCTGCGGGCTTCGGGCGCTGGTTTCTGGCTCTGGGCGCTAGCTTCAGCCGCTGTCGCCGGCCGCCGAGCGTCGACGGTGCGGCCGATTCCGAAGACAGCGATGCCACGGCGAGTTACTGGCGCGCTGCGTGCGCCGCCGCACGTTATGCAAGGAAAGCATAGAGCATGATAATTCGGCATTGGATTTAGTCGTGCCGCTTTTTCACAATGGCGGCCATCTTGACCGAAGAGGACCATTCATGTCCGCGCAGCAAACTGTTTCGAACGATTCACCGATGCCTTCCAAGCACGCCTTGCCTTCCTATTTACATGCCGATTCGCTCGGTCCGTGGGGCTCCTACCTGCAGCAAATCGATCGTGTTGCGCCGCACCTGGGCGCGCTTTCACGCTGGATTGAGACGCTCAAGCGTCCCAAGCGCATCCTGGTCGTCGATGTGCCGATCGAGATGGACGACGGTACGATCGCGCATTTTGAAGGCTACCGGGTTCAGCACAACACATCGCGCGGGCCCGGCAAGGGCGGCGTGCGGTATCACCAGGACGTGACGCTGTCCGAGGTGATGGCGCTGTCCGCGTGGATGTCGATCAAGAATGCGGCGGTCAACGTGCCGTATGGCGGCGCGAAGGGCGGTATCCGCGTTGACCCGCGCAAGCTCTCGCGCGGCGAACTCGAGCGAGTCACGCGCCGGTATACGAGCGAAATCGGCATTATCATCGGGCCGAACACCGACATTCCGGCGCCGGACGTCAACACCAATGAGCAGGTGATGGCGTGGATGATGGACACGTACTCGATGAACGTTGGTCAGACGGCGACGGGCGTGGTGACGGGCAAGCCGATCTCGCTGGGTGGATCGCTGGGCCGGCGCGAAGCGACCGGGCGCGGGGTGTTCACCGTCGGTTGCGAGGCAGCACGGCGCATCGGATTGGATATCGCATCGGCGCGCGTCGCGGTGCAGGGATTTGGCAATGTCGGCGGGATCGCCGCGAAGCTGTTCGTCGAGGCGGGCGCGAAAGTGGTCGCGGTCCAGGACCACACCGGCACGCTCTACAAGCCGTCCGGCATCGACGCGCATGCGTTGCTCGAGCATGTTGCGGCGCAAGGCGGCGTAGCCGGCTTCGCCGGCGCAGAGCCGCTCGGCGACGAGGATTTCTGGGGTATCGAGAGCGACATTCTGATTCCCGCTGCGCTCGAAGGCCAGATCAACGAGAAGAACGCATCGCGGATCCGCACGAAGATCGTGGTCGAAGGGGCGAATGGCCCAACTACGCCGCTCGCCGACGATATCCTGCGCGAGAACAACGTGCTGGTGATCCCCGATGTGGTCGCCAACGCTGGCGGCGTCACGGTGTCCTACTTCGAATGGGTGCAGGACTTCTCCAGCTTCTTCTGGACTGAGGACGAGATCAACCATCGGCTGGAGCGCGTGATGCGTGAAGCGTTTGCCAGCGTCTGGCAGGTCGCGCAGGAAAATGACGTGTCCGTGCGCACCGCGGCTTATATCATTGCGTGCAAGCGCATCCTGATGGCGCGCGAGATGCGCGGCCTGTATCCGTGATCCATTGCTAAGTCTCTAAGTCCTATTGCTGCAATTCAGACAGACCGCGTGGCGCGAGCCCGCGGTCTGTCTTTGCATTGGCCGCGCGCGGCGCGATCACCGGCAACGCGGTGGCGGCCTATACGCGAGCCGGCGCGAAGCGATTCACGGAACAACGAACGCAAAAGCTCGTAGATTAGTACTTCAACTCATTACTTTCATAATAATTACTTTGCTAAACTGACACGACTTTTCGCGAAGGAGATCGTGGATGAACATCAAGAAAGCCGCATTCACACTGGCTGCACTGGCCGCCCTTATCGGGGCTGCCCAGGCGCAAGAGACGGGGACGCTGAAGAAAATCAAGGATTCGGGCGTCATGGTGTTGGGGCACCGCGAGTCGTCGATTCCGTTCTCGTACTATGACGAGAAGCAGAACGTCGTGGGTTATTCGCAGGAGTTTGCGCTGAAGATCGTCGAGGCAGTCAAGCATGAACTGAAGACGCCCGATCTGAAGGTTAAGTTGATTCCGATCACGTCGCAAAACCGCATCCCGCTTGTACAGAACGGTACAATCGATATCGAGTGCGGCTCGACCACTAACAACCTGGAGCGGCAGAAGCAGGCGGTGTTCTCGAACACGATTTTCGTGGTCGGCACGCGGCTGATGACTAAGAGGAATTCGGGCATCAAGGACTTCGCTGACCTGAAGGGCAAGACGGTCGTGACCACGGCTGGCACAACGTCCGAACGGTTGCTGCGCAAGATGAACCAGGACCACAACATGGGCATGAACATCGTCAGTGCGAAGGACCATGGCGAGTCATTCTTGACGCTGTCGACCGGCCGTGCCGCCGCGTTCATGATGGATGATGCGCTGCTTGCCGGCGAACGTGCGAAGTCGAGTCATCCGGGCGACTTTGTGATCGTTGGCACCCCGCAAACGCACGAAGCGTACGGCTGCATGATGCGCAAGGACGACCCGGCGTTCAAGAAGGTCGTCGATGCGGCGATCGCGAAGGTCGAGACATCTGGTGAGGCGGCGCAGATCTACAAGAAGTGGTTTGAGTCCCCGATCCCGCCGAAAGGGCTGAACCTAAACTTTCCGTTGTCCGACGACATGAAGGCGCTATTCAAGAATCCGAACGACAAGGCGATGGACTGATCCGCTCGGCCGCATCGTTCACTGACAGGCGTGACTGAAACGGAAGGGATGCTTGCGGGCGCGCCTTCCGTTTCTTTTTGGAGTTGAGTCATGGGTTATCACTGGAATTGGGGCATTTTCATGACCCCGGTTTCGACCGGCGAGCCGACGACCTATCTGGGCTGGCTGGTCTCGGGGTTGTGGAATACGGTCGCGGTGTCGTTATGCGCGTGGGTGATCGCGCTGCTCGTCGGCGCGCTGATGGGCGTGTTGCGCACCGTGCCGAACAAATGGCTGTCCGGCATTGGCACGGTCTACGTCGCGGTGTTCCGCAACATCCCGCTGATCGTACAGTTTTTTATCTGGTACTTCGTGCTGCCGGAGATCCTGCCGCCGTCGATCGGCACGTGGTTCAAGCAGTTGCCGCCGGATGCGCAATTCTTCTCGGCATCGATTCTGTGTCTGGGGCTGTTCACGGCGGCCCGAGTCTGCGAGCAGGTGCGCTCGGGCATCAATGCGTTGCCGCGCGGGCAACGCGCCGCAGGCCTGGCGTTGGGCTTCACGTTGCCGCAGACTTATCGCTATGTGATGCTGCCGGTCGCGTTCCGAATCATCGTGCCGCCGCTGACCTCTGAGTTTCTCAATATTTTTAAGAACTCTGCCGTGGCGTCAACCATCGGTCTGCTGGACCTGTCCGCGCAAGCACGGCAACTGGTTGACTACACTGCGCAGGCGTATGAGTCTTTCATTGCGGTGACGCTCGCTTACGTATTGATCAACCTGGTCGTGATGGGCTGCATGCGCTGGGTCGAGAAAAAGACTCGGCTGCCGGGCTACATTGGAGGCAAATGATGCGTCAGTTCAACTGGTCCGGCATCCCGGATGCGCTGCCGACGCTGTGGACTGGCGCGGTGATGACATTGCAGGTCACCGTGCTGGCGATCGTTGTGGGCATCGTGTGGGGCACGCTGCTCGCGCTCATGCGGCTGTCGGGACTCAAGCCACTCGAATGGTTCGCGCGCGGCTATGTGACCCTGTTCCGCTCGATTCCGCTGGTGATGGTGCTGTTGTGGTTCTTCCTGCTGGTGCCCCAGCTGCTACAGCGGTTGCTGGACGTGTCGCCTGATGTCGATATCCGGCTCGTGTCGGCGATGGTCGCGTTCTCGTTGTTCGAGGCCGCGTATTACTCGGAGATCATCCGGGCCGGGATCCAGGCCGTGCCGCGCGGACAGCTCAGCGCTGCCTCCGCGCTCGGCATGACCTACGGCCAGGGCATGCGGCTGATCGTGTTGCCACAGGCGCTGCGCGCGATGGTGCCGCTGTTGCTGACGCAAGCCATCGTGCTGTTTCAGGACACGTCGCTCGTCTATGTGATCAGCGTCGCGGATTTCTTCCGGACCGCGGCAAACGTCGGTGACCGGGACGGTACGATCGTCGAGATGGTACTGTTCGCGGGCGCCGTGTATTTCGTGATTTGCGTGGTGGCGTCAAGCCTCGTCAAGGGTCTTCAGAAAAAGGTCGCAAGATGATTTCGATCAAGAATGTTTCAAAATGGTATGGGTCCTTCCAGGTGCTGACGGACTGCTCGACCGAGGTCAAGAAAGGCGAGGTGGTAGTCGTGTGCGGCCCGTCGGGCTCAGGCAAGTCGACGTTGATCAAGACGGTCAACGGACTAGAGCCGTTTCAAAAAGGCGAGATCATGATCAATGGGCAATCGGTCAGCAATCCTAAGACAAACTTGTCAAAGCTGCGTGCGAAAGTTGGGATGGTGTTCCAGCATTTCGAGCTGTTTCCGCACCTGTCGATCACCGAGAACCTGACGCTTGCGCAAATCAAGGTACTTGGTCGCTCGAAGGACGAGGCGAGCGCCAAGGGATTGAAGTTGCTTGATCGTGTCGGCCTGAAGGCGCATGCCGACAAGTATCCTGGGCAGTTGTCCGGCGGTCAGCAGCAGCGCGTGGCGATTGCACGCGCCCTGTCGATGGACCCGATCGCGATGCTGTTCGACGAGCCGACCTCGGCGCTCGATCCGGAGATGATCAATGAAGTGCTGGACGTGATGGTCGAGCTAGCGCAGGAAGGCATGACGATGATGTGCGTGACGCACGAAATGGGTTTTGCAAAGAAGGTTGCGCACCGGGTCATCTTCATGGACCGGGGGGTGATCGTTGAGGATGACCGCAAGGAAGACTTCTTTGTGAATCCGAAATCGGATCGCGCGAAGGATTTCCTGGCCAAGATCCTGCATTGACCGTTGCGTCCCCGGCGGTATCTACTGTCCGGGGAGCGGCCTGTTGCCACCGGCGGGTCGCATGCTACGGGTTCGTCACGTCGTATGGCGTCAGCTTGACCGTTGCGTCTTCAGTCTGTTTTGGCGGGTTCGATAATGCGAGCGCGACGAAATTAACGGCTGACGATTCGTTGAGCAGTCCTTGGACGCTAAGCAGCGATTTGCCCTTACCGTCGATGACGCCCATTGTTGTCGACGATCCGCCATCGCATGCGATGGCATAACCCGGGTCGCGGTTAAATGTCCCAAGCCGAGTGACCGTGATGGCTATCTCGGTCATCTGCATGCCTGTCGACTTGACGCCGCGTACGCCGCTATCATCTCCGGCGATGACTGTCCTGTACCGATTCGTTTTCAGTGCGGTGGGCGAGGCCGCGGGCCGAGACGACGATGGAAAATCAATTGCGCTGCGTGCATTCGGGTGCGACGCGTGGCCGAGTTCTCCAGGGCGGTTCAGTGGTGTATTCTCGAACGCATATTTCGGATTGGCCGCCTTTTCCGCGGGAAACTTGTTTTCGTATTGACCCGTGGTTTCGTTGATCTGCGCCAGCAATGGCGCGAGGGTCACGTAGGATCCATTCGGAAAAGTCACCTTATGATAGTCGTCCTCATAGGCGTCTTGGGGCCGCACACCTTCGATTTGTTTGATTCCTTTGACTTTGGCGCCGCCGATCGGGGCGTTGGCTGCGTACGATTTGATATCGATCTCGTCTTCCCGGATGCCGGTGTGTCCGTAGAATCCCCCATTGATGTACGCGATAGGGCCGAGCGGGTCGCGAGACAGCAGCTTGCTTTTCAAAGACTGATTTGGGGACATTAATCGCCGCGTTTCTTTATCTGACATGGCGCTGACGACGTACGGTTGTTTGCCGCCGCCCGCCAGATGTGGCACATATCTGTCTGCGGGGATTGACAGGTACTCAAGCCGTTTTGGGCCGTTCGATGTATCGATCCCTTTCATGCCGACACTGTCGAATACTTTGGAGTCGCCCTGGATCTTCACGTGGACGATGCCCGTGCCCGGTATGGCGCGCACACTGACCGGCCGATTGTCTCGACTCACCTTACGGACCGCTTCGCGGAACTTTGCAAGTGGCGAATCGGCAGGCACCGGTAAGCCCGTCGATCGCTGATCTGTTGCTGTACGATTGCCGATGCAGTCCGGTTTGAAACCATCGGCTTGGGTGGGGTCGCTCGTCGATGAAGTGGACGGCGCCGAACCGCGTCCGAGGACAGGGAAGCATTTCAGCATGGTGCGGGATATCCTTCGTGGCGTACATGGAAAGCATAGACGCAAAGCCGGCTCTGCTGGCGCGATAGTATCGGCGACGTCGATAACCGATGAAGGGTATCTCGCAGGTGAGGCGCGGCACCGCTAAGCGCGAAACGGGCAATGTCGTACCGAACCGGTTAATTCAGTTCAAATAGGGTTACCGGCGGCGGGCGGAATGGGCAACTTTACGATGGCACTGCTGCGGCGTTGTACGCGGATTCGATGGTGAACTCGCCGTCCTCGTTGGTGCTCAACACTGACTCGACGGTGGCCTTGCACAGCGGCTCTCGCGCCTTGGCCGCCACGTCGGCAGGCACCGGCACGTTGACACTGCACAACAATTGGCCCGCCTGGAACATCGCCAGATCCCCCGGGGCAAAGCGCGTCCACGTTTCATTATCGGTGAGCGGCTGCGTCGCAATCACCGCAACGCGATCCTCTGGCGTCGTGTATTGCGCAAAGTCGATTGTGACGTCCGTGTCGATCAAGTGCGCGGTCGAGAACGGCCAGCTGCGCACAAGGTAATACAAATGGGTCGAGCAGTGGACGAATAATGCCTGTCCGTTGGACATCAAAAAGTTGAACACACCGTGCCGAGTGATCTCGCGTGTGGCCTGTGCCAATGCGTCGAATAGCTCGTTTAGCGGTGGGTGGGTGCTAGGGAAGCACTCGCGCAGGTGCTGCATGATCGCACAAAACGCAAGCTCGCTGTCCGTCGTGCCGACCGGCAGGTACACGCCGCCGAGTGCTGGCGCATAGTCGCGCAGATCGCCGTTGTGCGCAAAGATCCAATGCCGGCCCCATAGCTCGCGCTGGAACGGATGACAGTTCTCCAGCACGATGCGACCCTGCGTGGCCTTGCGAATGTGTGCGATCGTGTTTTTCGACTTGATCGGGTATTGCTTGACCAGCTCGGCGATCGGCGAGGTCGCCGACGCCTGGTGGTCAATGAACAGCCGGCAGGCTTTGTCTTCGAAGAACGCGATGCCGAAGCCATCGGCATGATGGTCAGTGACGCCGCCGCGCGCCGCGAAACCCGTGAACGAAAAGGTTACGTCCGTGGGCGCCGCGCAATTCATTCCAAGCAGTTGGCACATGATGCGAGCACGCAATGCTTCGCGAGCGCGCTTAGCGCCCGCTACAATGATGTTTTTGAAGCATATCACCGAGCCCTGGGCCACCCACGCCGAAACAGCGACGTATGCGTCGCCGCTTCGCATTCAATGCGTGGCCACGGGCGAGCCTTCGCATGCGTGATGCGCATGCTTAACTGCCGATCGACATGAACTCGTCCCAGTCCCATTCCACCGCAGCCGGCGTCGGCTCGTCGGGCGCCACTGCGCTGACTCTCGCCCGTCCCGATGATTGGCATTTGCACGTGCGTGACGGCGCGCTGCTCGAAGCGGTGCTGCCGCATACTGCCCGGCAGTTTGGCCGCGCGATCATCATGCCGAATCTGAAGCCGCCGGTCACCACGACCGCGCAGGCCGGCGCTTATCGGCAGCGAATCCTTGCCGCGCGTCCCGCGCACGGCCCTGGTGCAGCGTTTGAGCCGCTGATGACGCTGTATCTGACCGACAACACGTCGCCGGACGAAGTCCGGCGGGCTCGCGAAAGCGGCTTCGTGCATGGCGTGAAGCTGTATCCAGCCGGTGCGACGACCAACTCGGACGCCGGTGTCACGGATCTGCGCCACTGCACGGCTACGCTGGAGGCGATGCAGCAGACCGGCCTGCCGCTGCTGGTGCACGGCGAAGTGACAGAACCATCGATCGACGTGTTCGATCGCGAAAAGGTGTTTATCGACCGAGTGCTCGAGCCGTTGCGGCGCAATTTCCCTGCGCTCAAGGTGGTGTTCGAGCACATCACGACGCGCGACGCCGCGCAGTATGTGCGCGACGCGGATGCAGCGTCGGGCACGCTGGGCGCAACGATCACCGCCCACCACTTGCTGCTGAATCGCAACGCGATGCTGGTCGGTGGCATCCGCCCGCATTATTACTGCCTGCCGGTGCTTAAGCGCGAGGCGCACCGCGTGGCGCTCGTCGAGGCGGCCACCTCGGGTCATCCGCGCTTTTTCCTCGGCACCGACAGCGCGCCGCATCCGAAGGGCCTGAAGGAGCACGCGTGCGGCTGTGCCGGTTGCTACACGGCGCTGCATGCGTTGGAGTTATACGCGCAGGCCTTTGACGAGGCCGGCGCCCTGGATCGGTTGGAAGGCTTTGCGAGCTTTTATGGCGCCGACTTCTATGGATTACCGCGTGCCACCGACACGGTGACGCTCGAGCGCGCGAGTTGGACGTTGCCGGAGGCCATCGACGCAGGCGGCATCAGCGTGGTGCCGCTCAAGGCCGGCGAAGCGCTCGGCTGGAAGCTGCGCTGACACGCATGGCGGACATGTCACCGCTGCGCGAGGCCGTGGCGCGGATCGACTGGTCGCGACCGTGGTTCGAGCCGTTCCGGGCCCATGGGATGCGTTGGCAACGGGTGCTCGATACTCATGGGGCCGGCGCGTGGCTCAGCACGATGACGCAGGATGCCCAAGCGGCGTCGCTGTGCATCGGCGCTGGCCTGCCGCTGACCTTCGTGGCGCAGTCTCTGTTGCCGCCCGGCACGCGTTACGAAGCGCACATTGCTGCGACAGGTTGCGTGCCCACGCGCGATAATCTGCACGATTTCTTCAACGCGGCGAGTTGGTTTGCCTTTCCGCGGACCAAACTCGCCACGATTGGCTGCAGCATGGCCGAGGCGCGGCGGCAGGCAGGTGCGCCCGCGCCCGGCAACGGCAGGGGGCCGGTACGCGATGCGCTGACTCACTTTGACGAAAACGGCGCAATCTTTGTGACTTCCGATGGTTCGTTAGCTGAAGCGCTGCACGCTTTTGACTGGCGCCGTCTGTTTGTCGAGCATCGCCAGGCGTGGCCTGCGCGTTGTGCTGTATACGTGTACGGCCATGCGCTGCTGGAGAAGCTGCTCGCGCCGTATCGCGCATGCACTGCGCATGCATGGGTCTGCCAAGTCGAGCCGGACTGGTTCGATGCGCCCGCGGCGCAGCGTCAGGCCGACGTGGATGTCCGTGTCGCCGCGGCATTGGTCGATGATAACGTCGTCGAGTGCCCGCCACGGCAGGCGTCGCGCGAGCTTGCCCAAAAGGGCGGGGCGCTGACGATCGCGCGGTTTTCGCCGTTGCCTGTGCTGGGCGTGCCGGGCTGGTGGGCGGCCAACGCCAATCCGCGGTTCTACGCGGACACGTCGGTGTTCCGCAGCGGCCGGCGCGGGCCGCGCCACCCATGCTAAGATGATGGCTTGCAAAGTAGGCCAGACAGCCGCGGCTGCCGCGCATCGCGCGGGAGGCGAGGAAAGTCCGGACTCCACAGGGCAGGGTGATGGCTAACGGCCATCCGTGGCGACACGCGGAATAGGGCAACAGAAAGCAAACCGCCGATGGCCTGGCGCAAGCCGGGATCAGGTAAGGGTGAAATGGTGCGGTAAGAGCGCACCGCGGCTGCGGCGACGCAGTCCGGCACGGTAACCTCCACCCGGAGCAATTCCAAGTAGGCAGGCGCGCGCCGGCAGCAAGGCGCAAGGACGGGCCCCGTCTTGACCTGCGGGTAGGAAGCTTGAGCGCGTCAGCAATGGCGCGCCTAGAGGAATGGCTGTCACGCGTGCCGGGTAACCGGCGCACGCACAGAATCCGGCTTACCGGCCTGCTTTGTTCCCTCCTTTCGCGACACGCGCTATGCGTCGACGATCTCGAACGAGTGCGTGAGTTCCGCGCTCTTGGCCAACATGATCGAGGCGGAGCAATACTTGTCGTGTGACAGGTTGATCGCGCGCTCCACGGTCGCCGGGTTCAAGTTCCGGCCGCTCACCGTGAAATGGAAATGGATCTTCGTGAATACCTTCGGATCCTGGCTTGCCCGCTCGGCCTTCAGCGTGACGTTGCAGTCGACAATGTCCTGACGGCTTTTCTTCAAAATCATCACGACGTCGTACGCTGTGCAGCCCCCGGTGCCCAGCAGCACTATTTCCATCGGTCGCGGGGCTAGGTTGCGGCCACCGCCTTCCGGGGCGCCATCCATTGCCACCATGTGGCCACTGCCCGTCTCGGCTACAAAAGCCATTCCGTCCTTGCCCAACCAGCTGACCTTGCATTCCATCGTGCGTTTCCAGACTTGAGTTTTTGTACATTGTAACGAACGCGCACGAGCGCTGTCGCGCGTCGCTGCCGCGTGAGCGTCGCATCGGCCGACGCCAAGCAACGGGAACCCGCCGCTGTGGACCGAGCCGGTTGCGGACGGCGGCGAAATCGTCCTGGTTGTCCGGCGTCGTTAGGTGAAGCGCTCGTTTAGGCCGCAGTGTTGGCGAGAGATCATTAACCTATTGATTGAAAAGAAATATTGGCTATTTATGGTGTGATTCCAATATTTTGTATGATGGCGGTGTGTTTAGCCCCGTAGTTTTTCTTGCGGCTTATCAGCGTAAGTTTCATAACGTCGTCTATTGGTCGATGCACGCTTGCTCGACCTCTGCTTGTCTCCTCCACCTCCTCCTTTGGTGGATTGAACCCGAACATTGGTTCGTTTTTTTTCACCATTATGTGGGCTAGGTTAGGGCTAGGGTAGCACCTGGCCTGAAAACCCTTTATAATTTAAAACTTTTCCGAAAATGCCCGCGGAAGAAGAATCAGGGAGAGCCTGCACCGCGCCATGATGCGCATCCACAAGCAGGACCACAGAAGGGCAGAGTATCTCATTTGGATCGATCATGAAGACGTTTTCCGCCAAAGCCCACGAGGTGAAGCGCGAATGGTACGTGATTGACGCGACGGACAAGGTCCTCGGCCGTGTCGCCAGCGAAGTGGCACGCCGCCTTCGCGGCAAGCACAAGCCGGAGTTCACGCCGCACGTCGATACCGGCGATTTCATCATCGTCGTCAATGTTGGCAAGCTGAAGGTCACTGGCAACAAGACGACCGATAAGAAGTATTACCGTCACTCGGGCTATCCGGGCGGCATTTATGAAACGACTTTTGGCAAGATGCAGGAGCGTTTCCCGGGCCGTGCACTTGAGAAGGCCGTCAAGGGCATGCTGCCGAAGGGCCCGCTCGGCTACGCGATGATCAAGAAGCTGAAGGTCTACGCGGACGCGACGCACCCGCACACCGCACAACAACCGAAGGCGCTCGAGATCTAAGGAGCCAGTCAGATGATCGGAAATTGGAACTACGGTACCGGCCGCCGCAAGAGCGCAGTGGCTCGCGTGTTTATCAAGGCTGGCAAGGGCGACATCGTCGTCAACGGCAAGCCCATCGCCGACTACTTCTCGCGCGAGACGTCGCTGATGATCGTGCGTCAGCCACTGGATCTAGTGAACCACGCGAACACGTTCGACATCAAGGTCAACGTGGTCGGTGGCGGCGAAACTGGCCAAGCTGGCGCCGTGCGTCACGGTATCACTCGTGCGCTGATCGACTACGATGCGACGCTGAAGCCGACGTTGTCGAACGCTGGCTTCGTGACGCGCGATGCACGTGAAGTCGAGCGTAAGAAGGTAGGTTTGCACAAGGCACGTCGTCGCAAGCAGTTCTCCAAGCGCTAAGCGAGCGCGTGCGCCGCGATGGACCGGTGCGCAGGTTCACCTGCAGGCGTCGGCATCGTGCAAAAAACCGCGGATCAGCCGATCCGCGGTTTTTTTCTTGGTGCGCCCAGCATGGGCGCACTTCTGTGGATGCAAGTCCCTGTTCTGCGGATGCAAGTCCCTGTTGATTTCAGGGCCTTCGGCACGATGTTCAGAACAGTCCTAGAATAGCGTTAAAGGCATTTTTGGAGAACTCGATGGACGCTGTGACCGATACCCCTGTGACCGAAATGCCGGCCCCGCTCGTCTTCACGGATGCAGCCGCCGACAAGGTCAAACAGCTGATCGATGAAGAAGGCAACCCAGAACTGAAGCTGCGCGTGTTCGTGCAAGGCGGCGGCTGCTCGGGATTTCAATACGGCTTTACGTTCGACGAGGAAGTCAACGAGGATGACACCGTGATGGACAAGAACGGCGTCCGGCTGTTGATCGACTCGATGAGCTACCAGTACCTGTTGGGCGCGGAAATCGACTACAAGGACGATTTGACCGGCGCGCAATTCGTGATCAAGAACCCGAACGCGACCACCACCTGCGGCTGCGGCTCGTCATTCTCGGTGTAAGCGTTCACTACCGAAATATAAGCGCATACTTGCCAAAATAAGTTGGCCGGCCCATCGCGAGTCGGTTCACTACGAGGGCGGATCAGCTCCCGTTGTCGTTTGCACACCGCCGCTGACGCATGCCGCCGAGAACTACGCAAGCGACACAGCCTAGCGCGGATACAATGCGCCGAGCACGCGGTCGCCAGCGGCACCGGTGACGCTTGGCAGGTTGCCAGGCAGGCGTGCGACGTGGCGCATCGCCAGCCAAGCGAATGCTAGCGCTTCGACTTGGTGTGGGGCCATGCCGAGGTCATCCGTGGTTTCGACGCGAACGCCCGCCGTATCAAAACGCTGCAGCGCGGTTTGCAACGCCGCCAGCAGGACGGTATTGCGCGCGCCGCCACCGCACACGTAGACGGCCTGGCAGCCGCCTGCATGATGTCCGATGTCACGCGCGACGGTCTGAGCTGTCAACGCGACCAGCGTCGCTTGCACGTCGTGCGGCGCCACGTCGGCAAACGACGAAAGCCGGCTCTGCACAACCATGACTCGTTGAACAAGTCCCGGCCGGTGCTTTTCGGGGGCGGCGCGCTGAAAAACGGTTCGTTGAGCAACGCGCGCAACAACGCATCGTTGACCTGCCCACGGGCGACGAACCGACCATTCTCGTCGAATGGTCTGTCCAAATGGCGTTGTGCCCACAGATCGAGCAACGCGTTCGCCGGGCCGCAGTCGAAGCCGCGGACCGGTTTGTGCGGATCCAAAATCGTAATGTTGCTGACGCCTCCGAGATTGCACACTACGCGGGTCTCGTGCTCGTGCGCGAACATCGCCGCATGAAACGCCGGCGCGAGCGGGGCGCCATGGCCGCCCGCCGCCACGTCGCGCGCGCGGAAATCGGCGACGACGTCGATACCGGTCAACTCCGCCAGCAACGCCGGATTGTTGATCTGCCGCGTATAGCCGAGTTCGGGGCGGTGTCTGATCGTCTGTCCGTGCACGCCAATGGCGCGGACGTGCTCGGCTGATACCTGTGCGCTGGTCTGCAGCGCGTGGCGGCACGCCGCATAGCACGTCGCCAGCGCGTTGGCGGCACGGGCCTCGCGGTGCACTTCGTCATCCGCTGCAGCTTGCAACGCGAACAAGGTGTCGCGCAACTCGGGCGGCAAGCTAATGAAGGCCTCGGCACGGACCTGGGGCCGTCCTTGCGTAAAGTCGACGATCACGCCGTCGACACCATCCATGCTCGTGCCTGACATCAGGCCGATATACAGCCCGTCGGCATCATGCGTCTGTCGTGAACGAGGGGGGCTGTCGTCGTATTCGGCGCTGGGTTGTCTCACCTAAAGCCCCCAGTGGCGTTGAGCGGTGCGTCGGCCCAATGGTCAGCGTGCACGATCGATGTGGCACGCCGCGGCGGCGTTGCTGCCAGGCTGTATTGCTGTCATTGTGATGCGACGCGCGGTGGCAGGACGTCGTTGTCGATCAACAAATTAGCCGAGTATCGCTCGAACGCGTGTAGCGTGGCGCCACGCAATGACGCGGGTTGACCGACCGATGCCGCGAGCGGATTGACATGGCGGCCTTGGTGCCGCACCTCATAGTGCAAATGGGGGCCGGTCGCCCAGCCGGTGCTGCCAACGTAGCCGATCACATCGCCGCGTGCGATTTTCGCACCGGTTTTCAGTTTCGGTGGGATTCGCGACAGGTGGGCATACACAGTCTCATAGTGCTGAGCATGGCGTACCACGATCGTCTTGCCATACCCGTGCCGCCACCCCGCGAATGCGACAGTTCCGGCCCCGCTTGCCCGCACCGGTGTGCCGCGTGGCGCGGCCCAATCCACGCCGCTGTGGAACGCGCGGCGTTTGGAAATCGGATGCACGCGCTCGCCGAAGCGCGACGACAGTCGGGCGCTGGCAACGGGACGCGGATCGAGCCCGCGCTGCAGCGAGTGCCCGTTGGCGGCATAGAAGTGGCCGCCGCGCTTGCTCGGCGGACGGTACCAGATGGCACGCACGGGCGCGGTGCCGACGGCATGGACCTCGAGGACGAGGATGCGTCGAGTGCGGGATGACTCGCCGGCCGCTGCGCCCAGTAGCACGCGGTAGCGCTGTCCGCGCAACGGGCCGGCCAGCGCGCGCATGGTCGGCAGCGCATCGAGCGCTGCGTCGATCGAGCTGCTCAATACGCCGGCTTGTCGCATCGCGCTGGCGAACTGGCTGTCGAGCGCGCCCGAGAACACGCGCTCGGATGGGGTGGTAGCGCGGTGTGGCTCGTCCAGCCGTAGGGGGCTGGCACTTGACAGCGCGCCGGCCGCTTGTGGCGGATGTTCCGCGGCGAATGTCTCGGTAGCGGCGCTGGCTGGGGGCGCAGAAGCGGCCAGCGCGGCGGCCACGTAATCGCCATACGGGCCCAGCGCCGTGCTGCGCCAACTGATGGCGCGCAACATGCTGCTGTTGACCTGGGCTTGCGTGGCCGCTGAGCGCGCCGACGTGTATGCCGAATGCGCCGGTATCGCGAGCGCGGATATCACAGCGGGAGCGTACGGGATCGTGCGTGCGATCGTTACGCTCAAGCTCACGGACGCGGCGGCGATCGGGTGAATGATCGCTTGATGGCGCCGCGCGGCGAAGTGACGCAGCGATACGGTGCCGCTGCGCGCGAGTGCAAAAACCTGCCGGAAGCAGTACCACATCACGTAAAATCCAGTTCTTGCACGAGAAAAGCGACGGCCTTGAGGGTTGTTTGAGGCAGGGTTGCGAGGTGCGGCGCGTGACGAGCGCCGCCGTGCCGCTCGTGATTCGATGACAGTTTCGTGAAAAGTTCCCGCCTAATGAGTACCGAGTCCAGCGTTGCCGGGTCGTCCCTGACCATTACCGATGAAGTCCGTGCCGCACTGGCGATAGCGCGTCGTGGTTGCGACGAGTTGCTGATCGAGGACGAGTTTGCGCAGAAACTGGCAAGGAGCGCGCAAACTGGCAAGCCATTGCGCATCAAGCTCGGGCTCGACCCGACCGCGCCGGACATCCACATCGGACACACCGTGGTGCTCAATAAGATGCGCCAGTTGCAGGACCTGGGTCATACCGTTATTTTCCTGATTGGCGACTTCACGTCGTTGATCGGCGATCCGTCTGGACGCAATCAGACGCGCCCGCCGCTCACCCGCGAGCAAATCGAGGCCAATGCGAAGACTTATTTCGAACAGGCCGCGCTGGTGCTCGATCGCGAAAAGACCGAGATCCGCTACAACAGCGAATGGTCAATGCCGCTGGGCGCCGACGGCATGATCAAGCTTGCGTCACGCTACACCGTGGCGCGGATGCTCGAGCGTGACGACTTCACCAAGCGGTTCCAGAGCGGCGTGCCGATCTCGATCCATGAATTCCTGTATCCCCTGATGCAAGGGTATGACTCGGTCGCGCTGCAATCGGATCTCGAGTTGGGTGGCACCGATCAGAAGTTCAATCTGCTGGTGGGCCGCGAGTTGCAGAAGCAGTATGGTCAGGAGCCGCAGTGCATCCTGACGATGCCGCTGCTCGAAGGGCTGGACGGGGTCGATAAGATGTCCAAGTCCAAGAACAACTACGTCGGTATCAGCGAGAAGCCGTCCGACATGTTCGGCAAGCTAATGAGCATCTCGGACACGCTGATGTGGCGTTACTTTGAGCTGCTTTCGTTCCGTAGCCTCGAGGAGATTGCAGACTTCAAGCGGCAGGTGCAGGCCGGCCGCAACCCACGTGAGCTGAAGGTGCTGCTTGCGCAGGAAATCGTCGCTCGTTTTCACTCGCAGGCCGATGCGCAGCGCGCGCTAGAGGATTTCAATCATCGTGCGAAGGGCGGGGTGCCTGACGATATTCCGGAAATGGCGTTGAGTGGCGCGCCGCTGCCAATCGGGCAATTGCTGAAGCAAGCTGGCCTGGTGCCGTCCACTAGCGAGGCATTGCGCAACATCGAACAGTCCGGCGTGAAGATCGACGGCACGACGATTACCGACAAAGGGCTGAAGCTTGAGGCAGGCGTGTATGTCGTGCAGGTCGGCAAACGGCGTTTTGCGCGCGTGACACTGCGCGCTTAGAGCAACGGACAACCCGACGACAGCCGAACCATAGCGAGGACTTGCATTGATCGCATTGATCCAACGGGTTGCGCGAGCCAGCGTGCAAGTCGATGCGCAGGTGATCGGCGCGATCGGCCCCGGGCTGCTCGCGCTGGTCTGCGCGGAACGCGGCGACTGCGAGGCTACAGCGGACAAGCTGCTCAACAAGCTGCTGGGTTATCGCGTATTCAGCGATACACAGGGCCGGATGAACCTGTCCGTGCGGAACATCGACGGTGCCGGCGGCGCAGGCGGGCTGTTGATCGTGTCGCAGTTCACGCTGGCGGCTGATACGAATAGCGGCTTGCGCCCCAGCCTTACCCCCGCCGCACCACCGGACGAAGGCAGGCGGTTGTACAACTATTTCGTCGCCCGTGCGCGGCAGCAGCATCCCATCGTCCAGACCGGTGAATTTGGCGCCGCGATGCAGGTATCGTCGGTCAACGATGGTCCGGTAACCTTCTGGCTGCGCGTGCCGGCCGCATGACTTGGGTGATCAAGCACGCCGGCGAGTGCCCGCGGATGCCATGCCTGTAGCAATCATGCGCTGGATGCCGCTAATCATCATTGACGTGAAGTCGGCATGCCCTGTCCAGTACACTGCCTGCGGGCCGAACAGCCTCGGATTGTCCGGCGGTGATGAATAGTCGATCGCGGGGCCTTTGCCGCTCGTGAGTTCAGTGACGCCGGCCGCTACGCGCCGGCGCAGTCAGTTCAGTATGCCGTTGGCCAGCCCACAAATGCGCATCACGCAGATCGGCTATTCGCCGCTGGTGCTCCACAGGTCGCGGATCGGTCCCGCATCCGGCGCTGCAAGGCCGAAGTGGCGATAGGCGAGCAGCGTCGCGACGCGTCCGCGCGGCGTGCGTTGCAGATAGCCTTGCTGGATTAAATAAGGCTCGATCACGTCTTCGATCGTGTCGCGTTCCTCGCCGATCGCGGCGGCCAAGTTGTCCAGGCCCACCGGGCCGCCATCGAACTTGTGTAGGATCGCCTCCAGCAGCTTGCGATCCATCAAGTCGAAGCCGACCGGGTCGACATCGAGCATCGCCAGTGCCGCATCGGCCGTCGTCGCCGTGATGCGGCCGTCGGACTTGACTTCGGCATAGTCTCGCACGCGCCGCAGCAGCCGGTTCGCGATCCGTGGCGTGCCGCGCGAACGCCGCGCGATCTCCAGCGCGCCTTCGGGCTGGATTTGCGCGCCGAGCAGGTGGGCCGAGCGTTCGACGATCCGCGCCAGTTCGCTTGCGGTATAGAATTCGAGCCGGGCGACGATGCCGAAGCGGTCCCGCAACGGATTGGTCAGCATGCCAGCGCGCGTCGTGGCCCCCACCAGCGTGAACGGATGCAGATCCAGCTTGACGCTGCGTGCGGCCGGTCCCTCGCCGATCATGATGTCGATCTGATAGTCTTCGAGCGCTGGGTACAGGATTTCCTCGACGACCGGCGACAACCGGTGGATCTCGTCGATGAACAGCACGTCGTTCGCCTCGAGATGGGTCAGCAGCGCAGCCAGGTCGCCGGCCCGTTCGAGCACCGGTCCGGACGTCTGGCGCAGGTTGACGCCCATTTCCCGCGCGACGATATGCGCAAGCGTGGTCTTGCCCAGTCCCGGGGGGCCGAATAGCAGCACATGGTCGAGCGCTTCCGAGCGGCGCTTTGCCGCTTCAATAAAGATCTCGAGCTGCCCGCGAACCTTTTCCTGCCCGACATATTCGTCCAGCAGCCGCGGGCGCAGCGCCCGCTCGAACGCCTCCTCATTGGGCGATGCGGGGGTCGTTGCAATGACGCGCTCCGAGCCGAGTTTGTCCGTTTCGATCATATGCTGATTGTACCGCGATGTAGCCGGCATGCCAGTTGCCATGCCGTGCTGCGCCGCGTGGAGCTCATGCCTTCGACAAGGCCTTCAGAGCGAGTTTGATGCCGTCCGACACACCGGTGCCGGCCGGCACGTTCTTGATCGCGGCAAGCGCTTCCTTCTCGGAATAACCGAGCGAGAGTAGAGCGTGCAGGATGTCCGGCGCGTGGTCGGACGATGAGGCGGCGGAGGCGGCCGCGCCGATGTCGGCGCCCAATTTGCCTTTCAACTCGAGTAACAGTCGCTCGGCGGTTTTCTTGCCGATGCCCGGCACCCGCGTCAGGCGGGTGGCATCCTGCAACGTCACTGTCTGCGCAAGATCGCTCACGCTCATCCCGGAGAGCACCGCGAGCGCCATGCGCGCCCCGATCCCGCTGATCTTCAGCAGTTCGCGAAACGTTTGTCGCTCCTGCTGCGTGAGAAAACCATACAGCAGATGCGCGTCCTCGCGCACGATCAGTTGGGTCAGCAACGTGACTTTGTCGCCAGTGCCCGGCAGGTTGTAGAACGTGCTCATCGGCACATCGACCTCGTAGCCGACGCCGTTACAGTCGACTAGCAGATGAGGCGGGTTTTTCTCGAGCAGGATGCCCGCAATGCGACCGATCATGACGAATCAATATAGAGTGGATGCGCCGAGTGTAGCGTATCGCGGCATCAACACGGCGCCGGCTTAACCGATCAGCCGGCCGCGTCGCACACGATAGCCTTTCTTCGTCAATGCCGGCGCGAGCGTGCCGAGCGCGTTGATCGCCGCGCCGCTGTTCGCGTGGCAGATCGCCATGCCGAGCGCGTCGGCGGCGTCGGTGCCGGGCAAGCCGCTCAAGTTCAGCAACCGGACCACCATCTGCTGCATCTGGTCCTTGGTCGCGCGCCCGTAGCCGACCACTGCTTGCTTGAGTTGCAGCGCGGTGTATTCGGCCACCGGTACGTGGCCCGATACGAGTGAGCAAATCGCCGCGCCGCGCGCCTGCCCCAACAGCAGCGTCGATTGCGGATTGACGTTGACAAATACTTTCTCAATCGCGGCCTGATCCGGGCGGTGCTCGCGGATCAGCGTCGCCACGCCGTCGAAGATCGTACCCAGGCGGCTCGGCAAATCGGCGTCCGCGGTACGGATCACCCCGCTGGTCACGTAGGTGAGCGCGTGTCCGTGCTTGTCGATGACGCCAAAGCCGGTGACGCGCAAGCCCGGATCAATGCCAAGTATTCTCATCGCGCCACTATAACCGACTGGTGTTGTCCCGACGCGGCCGGCGCGGCGGCGCTCACCGCGTCAGTGACGGAAATGCCGCGTGCCGGTAACGACCATCGCGACATTGTGCTCGTCGGCCGCTGCGATTACCTCGTCGTCGCGCATCGAGCCGCCGGGCTGGATCACGCAGGTCGCACCGGCCGCGACGACCACGTCGAGCCCGTCGCGGAACGGGAAGAATGCGTCGGAGGCGACCGCCGAGCCGGTCAACGACAGCTTTGCGTTTTGCGCCTTGATGCCGGCGATGCGAGCCGAATCGACGCGGCTCATCTGACCCGCCCCGACACCCAGCGTCATGCCGTTCGCGCAAAACACGATCGCATTGGACTTGACGAACTTCGCGACGCGCCACGCGAACAACAGGTCGTCCATTTCTTTGGGCGTCGGATGCCGTTTCGTGACCACGCGCAACTCGTGCGGCTGCACGTTCTTCGTGTCCGGCGACTGCACCAGCAAGCCGCCGCCGACGCGCTTCAGGTCGTACGCGTTGGCTGCATTGCCCAGCGGCACTTGCAGCACGCGCACGTTCTGCTTCGCGGCGAAGACTTGTCGCGCCGCGTCGGTCAACGACGGCGCGAGCAGCACTTCGACAAACTGCTTGGCGACCGCTTGCGCCGCCGCTTCGTCGACTTCGCGATTGAACGCGATGATGCCGCCGAATGCGGAAGTCGGGTCGGTCTGCAACGCCTTGGCGTACGCATCGGCCGGCGTTGTCGCCACGGCGACGCCGCACGGGTTTGCATGCTTGATGATCACACATGCCGGCGCATCGAACGTCTTCACGCATTCCCATGCCGCGTCGGCATCAGCGATGTTGTTGTACGACAGCGCCTTGCCCTGCAGTTGCCGGTAGTTGGCTAGCGAGCCTTCGGCAGATTGCAGGTCGCGATAGAACGCTGCGCCCTGGTGCGGGTTCTCGCCGTAGCGCAGGTCCTGCACCTTCGTGAAGGCCAGATTCAGCATGGCTGGGTACGCGCTGCGTGTCGCATGCTGCAGGTCCTCGCCGAGGCTAGTCAGGTAGTTCGTGATCGCGCCGTCATATTGCGCGGTGTGCGCAAACACCTTGGCCGCGAGCCGAAAGTTGGTTGCGTAGCTGACCGTGTTGCTGTTCGCGCGCATTTCGTCGAGCACCGCCGCATAGTCGGCCGGATCGACGATCACCGTCACGTCGCGGTGGTTCTTCGCGGCCGAGCGCAGCATCGTTGGGCCGCCGATGTCGATGTTTTCAATGGCTTCGTCGAGCGGGCATTTCTCCTTCGCGACAGTTTGCACGAACGGATACAGATTGACGACGAGCATGTCGATCGTCGGGATCCCATGCTGCTCGAGTGCAGCCATGTGCGCGGGCAGGTCGCGCCGCGCGAGAATGCCGCCATGGACCTTCGGGTGCAGCGTCTTTACGCGGCCGTCGAGCATTTCCGGAAAGCCAGTGTAGTCAGCCACCTCGGTGACCGGCAGGCCCGCGTCGGCGAGCAGCTTTGCAGTGCCGCCCGTGGACAGCAGGGTGACGCCAAGCTCATGCAGGCTGTTGGCGAAGTCGACAATGCCTGCCTTGTCGGAAACAGAAATGAGCGCTTGCTTGATCATGATGAAAAAAGAACCCGAAGCCGCGCTTGCGCGCGAATGACAAATGTGCGCCAGGCACGGGCGCCGCGCTACAGCAGACCATGCTCCTGCAGTTTCTTGCGCAGCGTGTTGCGGTTGATGCCGAGATATTCGGCTGCCAGAGACTGGTTGCCCCGCGCCTGTTCGAGGACGATTTCCAGCATCGGCTTCTCGACGCAGGACATCACCATTTCATAGACGTCGTGTGGGCGGGATCCGTCCAGATCGCGGAAATACATGCCGAGACTGTCGCGGACGCATTGTTCGATGTTGTGCTTGCTCATGCTGCTAATTAGTCGGTGTCGGGTAGCGTGTCGTGCGTGCCGGATGGGTCGTCGACGTAGACGAGGCGCTCCGATCGCGCCTTTTGAGCGTCGAAGAACGCGTTGACTGCCGCCAGTTGTTCCCGGGTGGAATCCAGCGTATTCATTCGATGCCGGAATGCGTTGGCGCCGGAAAGGCCGCGAGTGTACCAGCCGATGTGCTTGCGTGCGGTGCGCACACCGGTAAATTCGCCATAAAAGGCGTAATGGTCTTGCAGGTGCTCGTTCATCCACTGCTGGATCTCGTCGATCCGTGGCGGTGGCAGCACCTCACCGGTCACCAGGAAGTGCTCGATTTCGCGAAACAGCCAGGGTCGGCCTTGCGCCGCGCGTCCGATCATGATTGCGTCCGCGCCGGTGATCGACAGCACTTCGCGCGCCTTGTGCGGTGTCGTGATATCGCCGTTGGCGACTACTGGGATGCGCACTGATGCCTTGACCGCGGCGATCGTGTCATATTCGGCCTGACCATGATACAAGTCCGCGCGTGTGCGCCCGTGCACGGTGAGCATCGAGATGCCGGCCTGCTCGGCGAGCCGCGCGATCGTTAGCGCATTGCGGTGTTCGCGATCCCAGCCGGTGCGGATCTTCAATGTGACGGGAACGGCATCCGGCCCGGTGCCGACCGCACGCACGACTGCCTCGAGAATGCGTGCCACCAGCGCCTCGTTCTGCAGCAGCGCGGAGCCTGCCGCGACGTTGCAAACCTTCTTGGCCGGGCAGCCCATGTTGATGTCGATGATCTGTGCGCCATGCGCGACGTTGTATTGTGCGGCCTGCGCCAGCATCGCTGGGTCGGCGCCGGCGATCT
Organism: Burkholderia sp. b14; assembly: GCF_900156195.1. NCBI lineage: Bacteria > Pseudomonadati > Pseudomonadota > Betaproteobacteria > Burkholderiales > Burkholderiaceae > Burkholderia > Burkholderia sp. b14. The sequence continues at coordinate 1,344,425 of NZ_FTPJ01000003.1, read as the reverse complement.
GCACGGCGATCGGCTCGACCTCGCCGTCGTGATTGGCACGGCGCATCGTCTTTTCGCTTTTCCACAGTTGCGCGTTGGACGCGACCATCTCTGACACCGCGTAACCGGCCCCCATTCGCTTGCACAACTGGCGGAACGGGCGGTCCGTCACGCCGGCCATCGGGGCGACGAACAGATTGTTGCGCAGTACATGTTTGCCGATTACAGGCATCGGAAAGGGCGACGCGCCGCTACCCGGCCGGGCGCGGCGCGATCCGAAAGACGTTGGAAAGGGGCGTATTTTAGCGTTAACCGGCGGCGAACCCCGAGCGCTTTGAAAGTTTAATGAGCGTCACGGCTGTCATAGGCTTGGCCCCGCTTAGCGCCGTTGCCCGAACATCATCTGCCGCGCGAGCGTTGTCTTGACCGGTGGCACCAGGTCTAGCGCACCGAGCGCCAGGCCGCGCAGCGCCGCCAGCGGCGCGAAGTCGACGGTGAAGGCGCGTGCCAGCGCGTCGGTCGCGGCGATGGTCACGCGCCGGTCCAGCGCGCGGCGTGCGGCGAAGGCACGCAGCGCAGCCGGCTCGGGTCCGTGGTGCGCGAGTGCATCGACCAGCGCGTGCACGTCGCGCAGGCCTAGGTTCAGTCCTTGTCCGGCGACTGGATGTAACGTTTGCGCCGCGTTGCCGATCGATGCAACGCGGCGATCGGTCAACGCGGTCAGCGCATTGAGCCCAAGTGGGAAGGCTGCGCGCGCGCCAACCTTCTCGAAGCGGCCCATTCTGTCGCCGAATGCCCATTGCAACTCGTCCAGCCACTGTGCGTCGGACAGCGGCATGCGCCGTGCGGCCTGTGCCGGATCGCAGCACCAGACCAGCGCATAGTCCGCCTGCCGTGGGCCGCCGAGCGGCAGCAGCGCAAGGGGCCCTTCGCGCGTGAAGCGCTCCCATGCGACGCGCGGTTGTGGCGCGCTCACGCTGACTACGGCCACCAGCGCCGTCTGGCGATAGTCGCGCTGGGCGTGCTGGCCGGCGGCCAACCGCGTCGCCGCGGCTTCGTGATACATCCCGCCCTCCGCGTTGACGACCAGGCGCGTACGCACGACGCGTTGCGGTGCCGCGGCGCTCGCGTCACCATCGGGAACGGAGGGGGCGCCGACCGGCTCGATCGGCAGCGAGACGCCGTGTTCGTCTTGCCGCGGCGCGCGAGCCACGCTCGAGCTGATCCAGTCGCAGCCGGTGGCACGTACCGCTGTGGCTAGCGCATGCACTAGCGCGCCATAGCGCACCACGTAGCCGAGCGCTGGCACGCCGTGCTCGTCGCGCTCGATCACGGTGCGACCGAGGTAACCGCGCTGCGACACGTGGATGCGCTCGATTGGTGTCGCGTCGACCGGCCAGCCAAGCGGCTCGAGCAGCATGCGGCTGCCGTGCGACAATGCGAGCGCCCGCGGGTCGTCCAGCGATGCATCCGGTTCGCGCGCGTCGATCAACGCAACACGTAATGCACGGGTGCCGCCGCGGCGTGCGAGCCAGCCGGCGAGTGCCAGTCCCACTGGCCCAGCGCCGACGATCGCTACGTCATAGTCGTATCGCACTGCGTCGGCGCGTGCATCCGGCGCCGTATCGTGCAGGGGTTGGGCAAGATTCGATTCGATCATGGGGCAGATGTCCGTGGGATTCTGTCGCGCGGCCGCGCGTCACGCGCGCGCCGGTGTATCGCGCATCCAGGCTTCGATATCGTCGGCGTGTACCGGCACCTCTCGGGTCATCAGTTCGCAGCCGTGCGGTGTGACGATGGCGTCATCCTCGATGCGGATTCCGGTGTTCCAGTACGCGCGCGGCACATCCGGTGCGGCACGCACGTACAAGCCGGGTTCGATCGTCAGCGTCATGTTCGCGCGCAAGCGGCGCCACGGACGCGGCACGTCGCGCTCGGCCGTATCGCGCGCCAAGCTTCCAGCGTGCTGGGTATCCAGGGATGTGGCATCCGGGCAGGCGGCGTGCGCGCAGCGGGCATTCGGGCGGGCGGTATTCGGGCAGGCAGTATTCGAGTTCTGGCTGTCCGGGTCGGGATCTGGCTCCTGATAGTCGCCGCAGTCGTGCACGTCCAGACCGATCCAGTGACCGGTGCGATGCATGTAGAAACGCGTATAGGCGCGGCTGGCAATGACATCGTCGAGCGTGCCATGCACGGCCGCATCGAGCAGTTTCAAGTCAAGCATGCCCTGCGCCAGCACACGCACCGCCGCATCGTGCGGCACGTCGAACGGCACGCCGGCGCGTGTCGCGTCGATCGCAGCCTGTTGCGCCGCCAGCACGACATCGTACAGATCACGCTGCGCTGCCGTGAAGCGACCGTTGGCCGGAAACGTGCGGGTGATATCGGACGCGTAGCCGTCCAGTTCGCAACCCGCGTCGATTAGGACCAGGTCGCCGTCTCGCACGAGCGCGTTGCCGGCAGGATAGTGCAGCACGCAAGCGTTAGCGCCTGCCGCGACAATCGAGCCGTATGCCGGCGCCTGCGCACCGTGGCGGCGAAAAGCGTACAGCAATTGCGCTTCAAGTTCGTATTCGCGCACGCCCGGCTTGCATGCCCGCATGGCCTGCAGATGCGCGCGCGCCGAGATCGAAGCGGCCCGGCGCATTGTGTACAGCTCGTGCGCGTCTTTGATCAGACGCATCTCATCGAGCAGGATCGACAGATCGACCTGATGCGCTGGCAAAATGCGGCCGCTGCCGCCTTTGCTTACCTCCCGCCATCGCTGCACGGCCTCGTCTAGCTCCAGCGAGGTGTCGCGTGCGTAATGCAGCGTGTGCGCATTGGCCAGCAGCGCTGGCATCCGAGCGTCGAGTTCATCGACCGAGTAGGCGGCGTCCACGCCGAATAGCTGCTGTGCGCGTTGCGGTCCGTACCGCACCCCGTCCCAAGTTTCGCGCTCGATATCGCGCGGCAGGCAGAACAGCGTCGTGAACGACTGCGCTGCGTCGGCACGGATGACCAGCCAGGCGTGCGGTTCAGTGAACCCGCTCAGGTAGAAGAATGCGCTGTCATGCCGATACGGATACTCGGTGTCGCGGTTGCGGATCGCGATCGGTGCGGTTCGCACGATCGCCACGCCGCCGCCATGCGCGCGCAGTGCATCGATTACCCGCTCGCGGCGGGCGCGATACAGCGCCGGGCCGGCGGGCGGCCCCGGTAGTGCGTCGTCCGCCTTGGGGGGCGGGTCGTCGGCTGGGGTAGGGGAGCGCGTATCCGTTGGCATGTCGCGCTGCGCGACGGGGCTCGTCTTTGGAGTATCCATGGCGCGAGATTGTAGCGCCGGCTACGTGCGGGCCGCGCGTAGCGCACGCTCTAGTGCGTCTAGTTGCGCTGGCGTGCCGACGTTGGCCCATTGTCCGAGGAACAGCTCGTCGCTGGCGCGGCCTGCAGCAATTGTCGCGCGATAGTACGGCGTGAGTGCACATCGCGTGCCGCGCGGCAAGTCGGCGAACATCCGTGTGTCGTACACGCCGATGTTGCCGAACGTGTAGCGCGGCGCGCCGTCCAAACTCAGCGAGGCGCCGTTCAACACGAAGTCGCCGCATGAATGAAAGGGTGGGTTGGGCACCATCACCAGGTGCATGCCCGGCGCGTCGAGCGCGGTCAGCTGTTGTGCTGCCGCACGTAACCGCGTGTAATCGTAGTTGCAGTAGATGTCGCCGCTCACGGCCACGATGAGCGCCGGCGTGCCGCGGTGCTCCAGCAGGGCACGGGCCTGTGCGATGCCGCCGGCCGTTTCCAGCGCATCCGGCGAGTAGCGCAGCGTGACGCCGAAGCGCTGGCCGTTGCCCAGGCGCGTTTTGATCTGTTCGCCCAGCCACCCGTGGTTAATCACGATGGTGGTGAAGCCGGCTGCGGCCAGCCGCTCGATCTGCCACTCAATCAACGCCCGTCCGCCTACCTCGAGCAGCGGCTTCGGACAGGTGTCGCTCAGTGGCCGCATCCGTTCACCGCGCCCGGCGGCAAAGATCATCGCGGTATCCAGCGTCGCATCGATACCTCGCGCTGTGCATTTGAACATCATTCGCCCTGCTTAGAACGTGTAGCCGACTTGCACCGCGCGCCCTTCGAGTTCGTCCAACAGTACGGCGAACGGCGTCAATTCCCGGTAGCGTCGGGCCACCTTGCGCGCATAGTCGATAAAGCGCGGCACGTCGGTGAGGTAGCGCGGCTTGCTGTCCCGGTAGTGGAGGCGGGCGAACAGCCCAATGATCTTGATGTGCCGTTGCAAGCCCATCCATTCGAGTTGCCGGTAGAACTTGCCGAAATCCGCGTCCACCGGCAGGCCGGCCTTGCGCGCCCGCTCCCAGTACCAGGCGAAGCAGTCCAACTCAAACGACTCGTCCCAGCTGACGAACGCATCGCGTAGCAGCGATGCGACGTCATAGGTGAGGGGGCCGTGCACCGCATCCTGAAAGTCCAAGATGCCGGGATTGGGCTCGGCCACCATCAGATTGCGGGGCATGAAGTCGCGCAGCATGAACACCTGGGGTTGCGCGAGCGCGCTGCGCACGAGTGCGGCGAATGTCGTGTCGAGCGTCGCGCGTTGCTTGTCGGTCAGTGTTAAGCCCAGATGCCGCTCGACGTACCATTGCGGCATTAGCTCCATTTCGCGGCGCATGAACGGTTCATCGAACACCGGCAGCACGCCGGGGCGCGACGCCGACTGCCACCGGATCAGCGCGTCCAGTGCGTCGCGCATCAGCGCGCGCGCATTAGCCTCGTTCAACACGTCGATGTAGGTGCTCGTGCCCAGATCGGTCAGCAGCATGAAGCCGCGCTCGACGTCCTGCGCAAACACCTGGGGTGCGTGCAGACCCGTGTCGTGCAGCAGCGCGGCGATCGCGGCGAATTCGCGACACTTTTCCGGCGGTGGCGCGTCCATCGCGATCAACGTGCCGCGTTCGCCGGCCGAGCTTGCCGCGACCCGGAAATAGCGGCGAAAGCCCGCGTCCGAGGAGGCGAGCGTCAGTGTGTCGGGCGCGAGCCCCAGTGCTGCGGGCAGCGAGCCGAGCCAGTCGCGCAGCAAATCCAGCCGGGGATCGGCAATGGCGAAAGAGGGGCTTGCGCAGGTCTGCGTCATGAAAGTTGCGGGGATACGAAAACGTCTTGCCCTATAATACCCCACGACTTTTTTGATGCGACCAGCACCGGCGCGCGGCGCAGGCCCCGAGGCCGGGGCGGGCAGCTTTGCTGCGACGTTACCCGGGCGGCCGCTCATACCGGGGCGGCGTCGCTTCGTCTACTGCATTCATGCCGCCAACACAGCTCGATCGAACGAATTTGCCACCCGCGCCCCATTCGCGACGCGTGCTTCGCCTGACGCACGTCGCCGCCGCATTGCTTGCGGTACCGGGATTCCTGCCAGCGCTTGCGCACGCGCAATTGACCGGTGCAGCCGCACAGCCGACCCGGCTGGATGCGCCGTGGGGACTACGCGTCGCGCCGCAGCTCGAAGAGCATGTGCTGCCCTCAGGCGCGCCGCCGGCAGTGTTCGGGCTGGGCGAGGTGGCTAGCGGCACCGCGGAGCGCAACGCGTCGCTCGAGGGCAGTGCCGAGTTGCGCCGCTACACGTCCGTGATCAAGGCCGATTCGATTCACTACGACGTGGACACCGATCTGGCCGATGCGTTCGGCAATGTGCATATCGTCAACAATGGCAATGCGTTTGCGGGACCGGACGCGCACTTGAAGGTGGGCGCGTCTGAGGGCTATATTACGCGGCCGAAGTACCACTTCAACCTAACCGGTGGCTCCGGTGCTGCCGAGCGGATCGACATAATCGACGATGCGCGCTCGGTCGTGCACCGCGGTACGTATACCGGATGCCCATGCGACAGCGATCCGGCGTGGTACGTGCGGGCCACGCAGTTCAACATGGATACCGACGCCAACTTGGGCGTGGCGCACAATGGCGTATTGTTCTTCCAGCGCGTGCCGATCTTTGCCAGCCCGTGGCTGTCGTTTCCTCTCTCGGGCGGGCGCCAGAGCGGCTTGCTGCCGCCGACCGGCACGATGAGCTCGACCACCGGCTTTGAGATGTCGCTGCCGTATTATTTCAATCTCGCGCCGAACTACGATCTGACGCTTACGCCCCGGATGATGTCGCGGCGTGGCATGTTAATTGCGCCCAGTTTTCGCTACCTATCGCCGACGTACTCGGGCAACCTCACCGTCGAGTACCTGCCGTATGACCGCATCACGCACACCAAGCGCTATGCGGTGTTTTTCAACCACAGCCAGAACTTTGGCAACGGCTTCGGCGGATATATCTACTACAACCGAGTGTCGGACAAGACCTATCCGGAGGATCTCGCGTCGGGCAACTCGTTCCTGCTCGGCACGCAGATGCTGTACCAGCAGGAAATCGGCTTGACTTACAATAGTGGTCCGTGGGCCGCACTGCTGCGCGAGCAGCATTGGCAGACGCTGCCACCATCGACGGCGCCGTATGGCCGCGAACCCCAGTTGAACGTGAAATACAGCCGCTATAACGTCGGCGGCTTGGATTTTGGCGCCGAGGTTGACGCGACCCGCTTTTCGATCACCACGGCCGATGCGACCGAGGGCGCGCGCTTCGTGTTCAACCCGTACGTCTCGTATCCGATCCTGCGCCCTGGTTACTTCTTCACGCCGAAGGTGCAGTGGCATTTCACGTCATACGACCTATCCACGATCGGCGCGGACGCACCCGGCGGCCAGCCCAAGCGTTTCAACGTCAGCGTGCCGACGCTGAGCCTTGACTCCGGCCTGGTGTTTGACCGCAGCCTTCACCTGTTTGGCCAGGACTACATCCAAACGCTGGAACCGCGCCTGTACTATGTGTATACGCCGTACCGGAACCAGCAGTTTGCGCCATTGTTCGATACCGCGGAGGCGGACTTCGGCTTGGCCGAGATTTTCACGGCGAACAGCTTCGTCGGCAATGACCGCATCGCCGATGCAAACCGGCTGACTGCGGCGCTCACGTCACGCTTCATCGACGCGGCATCCGGCGACGAGCGGGCGCGCTTCGTGATCGCGCAGCAGTATTATTTTCGTAACCAGCGCGTGACGTTCACGCCATCGCAACCGACGTCACAGGCCGCGCACTCGGACGTGATCATCGGTTCGTCGTTCAAGCTCGGCGACGGCTTTGCGACCGAACAGGCGTTCCAGTACAACCAGAACAACAATCAGCTGGTGCGCACGAACCTCGGGTTTTCATGGAGCCCGGCCGAGCGTCGCGTGCTGAACGCGGCGTACCGCTATACGCGCTCGAACACGACGCTATCCTACGAGCCGATCAACCAGTTGGTGATCTCCGCGCAGTGGCCGCTTGCGCGACGCCTGTACGGCGTGGGCCGGGTGAATTACGACCTCGTCCGGCACCGCCTGGTCGACGCGTTGGCGGGCTTCGAGTACGATGCGCAATGCTGGTCATTCGGCATCGGGTTGCAGAAATACGCAAACGGCGTCAACAGTTCGAACCAGCCGTCCACCGGGACACGGATGCTCGCGCAACTGCAACTCAAGGGCTTTGCGACGATCGACAATGGACTGGGGCCGCAATTCCGAGCGAGCGTGCCGGGTTACCAGCCGGTGCCGCCGCTGCCTGCACCGCAGGCTCGGTTCACTCACTATCAATGAGACAATGTCGGTGGGTGGCGGACGGTGTCCGGCCCGCGCCGGTTTTTACCTGAACGGAGTAATGGTGGGAATGATGAAGACGATACGCTCGGCACTTCTGCAGTGCGTGCTTGCGCTATCCGCGCTCGGCGCGCTGGCGCCGCTCAACGGTGCGCACGCGCAAGCGTTGCCGTCGCATCAGACCGGACAGGAGGTGGATCGCATTGTCGCGGTCGTGAACAACGACGTGATCACGCGCCGCGAGCTTGACTTGCGTATGGCGCTGATCACACGCCGCTTGCAGCAGCAGAACGCGCCGTTGCCGTCGCCGGACCAGTTGCAGCTGCAGGTGCTGAATCAAATAGTTCTTGAGCGCATCCAGCTGCAGCGGGCCAAGGACGACGGCATCGTGATTGACGATGCGACGCTGCAACGCACGCTGACCCGGCTCGCGCAGGCGAACAACATGTCGCTCGACATGTACCGCGCACGGTTGGAGGCCGAGGGCGTGCCCTGGTCGGTTTTTAGCGCCGATGCGCGCAACGAGTTGCTGCTCTCGAAGCTGCGCGAGAAGGAAGTGGACAGCCGGATCACCGTGTCGGATGCGGAAGTGGCCAACTATATTGCCAGCCAGCGTGGGCCGACGCAGCGCGTGCATCAGGACCTGCGCTTTGAACATATCCTGATCAAGGCCGCGCTGAACGCGCCGCAGACTGAGATCGAGGCCGCGCGGCAAAAGGCATCGGATTTGCTCAAGCGCGCCCTGGCGAACGAGGACTTCGCGCGGCTCGCGAAAGACAACTCACAGGCGCCCGATGCGTCCAACGGCGGCGACCTCGGATTCCGTTCGATGTCGGCGTTGCCCGAAGCGATGACGCAGGCGGCCTCGCAGCTGCGTCCGGGGCAGGTTAATCCAGAGGTGCTGCGCACGCCGGAAGGTTTCGAGATTGTGCGGCTCGTCGATCGCCGGGTGTCCAGCGGCACGGGCAGCGAAGCGCCGAAGCTCGTGCAAACGCATGCGCGACACATCCTGATCCGGATCGGCGAAGGGCAGTCGGAGCCGGCGGCACGGCAAAAGCTGGTTGAACTGCGCGCACAGATCGAGGCAGGTGGCGACTTCGCGAATTTCGCCCGTACCTACTCGCAGGACGGTTCCGCATCGCAGGGAGGAGACCTGGGATGGATCAGCCCGGGCGAGACCGTGCCGGAATTCGAGCGGGCAATGAACAACCTGAAGGATGGCGAAATCAGCCAACCCATCCGGACCGAGTACGGTTATCACCTGGTCCAGGTGATCGGCCGCCGCGAAGCGCAAGGCTCTGTTGCGCAGCAGCAGGAGATCGCGCGGCAGGCGATTGGCCAGCGCAAAGCCGAGCAGGCCTACGCAGACTGGCTGCGGCAGCTGCGTGACAGCTCGTATGTGCAGTACAAGTTGGACGGACCGGCCTGAGCCCCGCGGAGCGGAACGTGACGACACCCGTTCGCATTGCGATCACCACCGGCGAGCCGGCCGGCGTCGGTCCGGAGTTGACCGCGCAAGCATTTGCGCGCGAGGTCGGGCGCTGGCGCGGGGACGCGCACTTCACGGTGCTCGGCGATCGCCGGCTGCTGGCCGAGCGCGCGAAGCAGGCGGGCGTGGATCCTGCCGTGTGGTCGACCGCGGCGGGCGCCGCTGTCGTGCTGCGCGATGTGCCGCTCGGCACGCCGAGTATGGCCGGCGTGCTGGACGCGGCAAACGGCCGCTATGTGCTCGCGCTGTTGGATGCGGCGATTGACGGCGCACTGGACGGCACGTTCGATGCCATTGTCACCGCGCCGCTGCAAAAAAGCACGATCAACGATGCCGGCGTGCCGTTCACCGGCCATACCGAATACCTGGCCGAGCGTACCGGTACGCCACGCGTCGTGATGATGCTGTCCGGCACCGGCGAGCAGCCGCTGCGCGTAGCCCTTGCCACCACGCATCTGGCACTTCGCGACGTGCCCGACGCGTTGAGCATCGACGGGCTGGTCGACACGTTGGCAATTGTCGATCGTGACTTGCGCGCGCGTTTCGGCATCGCGTCGCCGCGTATCCTTGTCGCCGGCCTCAACCCGCATGCGGGCGAGAACGGCTATTTGGGCCGCGAGGAAATTGACGTGATCGCACCGGCATTGCAGCGCGCGCGTGCATCGGGCATCGATGCACGCGGGCCGTATCCGGCCGATACGCTGTTCCAGCCGCGCTACCTGCGCGATGCCGATTGCGTGTTGGCGATGTACCACGACCAGGGCTTGCCGGTGCTCAAGTTCGCCACGTTCGGTGAGGGCATCAACGTCACGTTGGGATTGCCGATCGTGCGCACCTCCGTCGATCATGGCACGGCGCTCGACCTGGCGGGCACCGGCCGCGCCGATTGCGGCAGTTTGATTGCGGCGATCGATACCGCTGTGTCGATGGCTCGCCATCGACGGCACGCGGCGGCAGGCCGTTAACGGCCGCGTATGACCCGCTGAACGCGGCGGCGTGCCGGGCATCGCGCTGGCCGCCGCCATGCATCTGATTCGAAACGAGCTGCTTCATGAGTCATCGTCAGCACCAAGGCCACTTTGCGCGCAAGCGCTTTGGCCAGAATTTCCTTGTCGACACGGGCATGATCGACGCAATCGTGGAGGCGATCCGCCCGCAACCCGCGGACCGACTCGTGGAGATCGGCCCGGGCCTGGGCGCGTTGACCGCGCCGCTACTCGAGCGCGTGCAAACATTGCATGCGCTCGAGCTTGACCGTGACCTAATCGCGCGGCTGCAGCAGCGTTTTGGCAGCCGGCTCGTGTTGCATGCAGGCGACGCGCTGGCGTTCGACTTCGCTTCACTGGCTGATTCGGCGCATATCGGCGCGTCGCTCCGGGTGGTTGGGAATCTGCCGTATAACATCTCGAGTCCGCTGTTGTTCCACCTCGCGTCGTTTGCCGATGACGTGATTGACCAGCACTTCATGCTGCAGAACGAAGTGGTTGAGCGAATGATCGCCGAGCCGGGGAGTAAGGACTACAGCCGCCTGACCGTGATGCTGCAGTATCGATATGCGATCGACAAACTGATCGAGGTGCCGCCTGAGTCGTTCGAGCCGGCGCCGAAGGTGACCTCGGCGGTGGTGCGGATGATTCCGCGCGCCGCCGGCGACGTGCCGCCGGTCGATATCACTCGTCTTGGCGAAGTCGTGACGGCCGCGTTTTCGCAGCGCCGCAAAATGTTGCGCAATACGCTGGCGGCCTATCGGAGTCGAGTCGATTTTGACGCGCTCGGCTTTGATCTTGCGCGTCGTGCCGAGGATGTGCCGGTGCTTGAATACGTCGCGCTGGCGCAGCAGGTTGACGCCGGTGCAGGCTCGATGGGTAGCGTAGGCGCGGGTGGTGCGTTGGATCCTGAATCGACGCGTTAACACGTCTGCCTGCCCGCTTCGTGCGGCGTGCCGTGACGTTCCCATTTCAATCAAACATGGGTCGTGCTGATTAACGAGTAGGGTTAGAAAATGCCGGGCCTCTCGGAGGTCGAGTGCTGCAAACTTACGCTGACATTCAGCACGCAGAGGCTCGCGGCCGGCGTCAGAGTGGGAATGATGCAGCAGCGCATTGCCTTGTCTGGGATTTGGACTTACACTGTTAGCTAATATTTATTAGCTAACTTGGGTGGGAGGGCCGATATGTTGACTGTGAACATGCACGACGCTAAATCGCGGCTGTCGAGTTTGGTTGAACAACTTGAAGTGGGGCAAGAAAGCGAGGTGATCATTGCCCGGCATGGCACGCCCGTCGCACGGTTGGTGCCCTTTACCGCCCCCAAACGGATTGGCGCGGCACAGCATTTACTCGCCGGATTGGGCGTGCCGACTACCGTTGAGGCATTTAACGCGAACGACGATGTCATCGCAGCTGACTTTGAGGCGAGTGCAGGGCAAGGTCTTTTGCCGTGAAAGTGCTACTTGACACGCATATTGCGCTGTGGGCGGCAGAAGGTGCACCGCAGCTGTCTGCCCAAACCATCGAAATCATCGAGAATCCGGCCAATACGCTGCTGGTCAGTGCGGCGGCCATTTGGGAAATTGCAATCAAACACGCGAAGGGCAATCTGCGCATTCATCCGCGTGAAGCGCGCTTGGCGTTCCGTCTAGCGGGCTTCGCGCAGCTACCGATTATCAATGACCATGCAGAGATGGTCGCATTACTACCAACGCATGAAGATCACGCCGATCCGTTTGATCGCCTTATGGTAGCGCAAGCCCTCCACGAGGGGATCGCGCTGTTAAGCGCTGACCCGAAAATGTGGCGCTATCACCCGACGCTCATGCTGCAAGCCTAACGATAGCCAGAATGGGGGTGATTCGCATACATCGTTGTGGGTAAAGCTCAGGAGTTTAGGTTGGGGAGCATCAACGCTACGCGAGGCCGACGACGGCCACGAGCGTCCACTCGGCCACAGGGTGGTGCCGGTTGGGCCCGCCAGTGCCAGCACACGATGGCGAAGGCATCAAACGGCTTGCGGACTAACGCGGCGGTAACAGCCACCTGGATTAAGGACGTTTTTTCTCGATGAACTCGATCTTGTAGCCGTCCGGATCCTCGACGAAGGCGATCACCGTGGTGCCATGCTTCATCGGGCCGGCCTCGCGCGTGACCTTGCCGCCCTTCGCGCGCACCGCGTCGCACGCGTCACGGGCGTTGTCCACGGCAATCGCCAGATGGCCAAAGCCAGTGCCCGGCTCATAGACCGAGGTGTCCCAATTATGGGTCAATTCGATCACCGTATGGTCGTCCTCGTTACCGTAGCCGACGAACGCAAGCGTAAAGCGGCCTTCCGGATAGTCACGCTTGCGTAGCAATTGCATGCCTAGCACGTTCGTGTAGAAGTCCAGCGATCGCTCCAGGTTGCCGACTCGAAGCATTGTATGAAGAAGTCGCATGGTGGGATCCTTGAAATGTCGATGGCGTTGTGGGGAACGCGATAACAGCACCGTACGGCAGGCACGGCGCGATACGGCGAGGATTTTAACCCGCGCAGCACGGCTTTGCGCGATGCGGCCAAACGGCGCCGGTGAGCGTTACAGCGTGGGCAGCAGCTCGGGCGGATGGTTCTTCAACAAGCTGCGCGCCTCACGGAATTCCGGGAAGATCGACGCGACTGTGTTCCAGAAACGCGAGCTATGGTTCATTTCACGCAAATGCGCGAGTTCGTGCGCGACGACATAGTCGACGATCGACAGCGGAAAATGGATCAAGCGCCAGTTTAGCCGGATCTTGCCGTCGCTCGAGCAGCTCCCCCAGCGGGTTGCTGCTGATGATAGTGCGTACGCGCTATGTCGCACGCCGAGGCGTTGCGCATAGAGGTCGAGTCGCTCGCCGAACAGGCGTCGGGCTTCCTGCTGCAGCCAGCCTTGTACGCGATCCTTGATCTGCTGCGCGTGTGCATCCGGCGGCAAGCCCAGCTCGAGCATGGCCCGTTCGGGGTCATGCCGCAACGTGCCGCTTGACGACGTGATAGCGACGGTCAACGGCTTGCCTAGATAGGGCAAGGTCGCGCCATCGGTCCAGACGATCCGCGGCAGTGCGCGTTGTTCCGTGCGTGTTTGCCACTCGGCCAGCTTGGCGAAGATCCAACGCTGCTTGTCGGCGAGCGCCGCTTCGATATCAGCCAGCGTGGCCCAGCGTGGTGCGGTGACGGCCAGTCCGTTGCCGTCGATTGAGAATCCGATAGTGCGTCGCGCGGAACGCTTGAGCCGATAATCGAGCCGGTGCGAGCCAAGGTGCACGCAGCGCAGCCGGTTGCCGTCCGGCAGCTGAGTCTCGTTGCGCGGCGTGGCACCCGTCGGCAGTAATGGCGCTGGCGTCGCGCTTGCCGGGCCGGGGGACGGATGCAACGATGGCAACAGTGCGGCAAGCGGCTCCACCGGCGTTTGCGCCTGCAACGGTGGCAACGAGGGCAACGGCGCCGACGGGGGTTGCATCGATTCGGCACCGGGCCGGGGTAAGCAGGCGCCGCCGGCGGGTGCCGCCGCGCAGGTGGGCTCTGGCCCGGCCGGGACTTCGACGGATAGGCCCGGCAACGCGTTGCCGCTGTCGAACAGCGGCAGGTCGAGTTGACGCGAATCGAGCGCCGCGCGTCGCGGCAGGGGCGCGTGAGCCATAGCTATCGGTTCGACGGGGTGTCGCTGCGCGGGTCGCTGGCTATCGTATCGGAGCGCGCTCAGACCGCCTCGGACGACGACGTGCGTTTGGCATACACCGGCGTTTCGTCCTGCGCAGGATACGCGTGCGGATCGATGCGACGCATCTCGGTTTCAATCCATTCCTCGACGCGCGCCATGACTTCGTCAGCGTTCAGGTTACGGGTGTCGATGGGCTTGCCAATCGACACTGTGACTATACCCGGAAATTTCAGGAAGGAGTTGCGCGGCCACACGTGTCCGGCGTTGTGCGCGATCGGCACCACGGGTACCCCGGCAGCGACCGCGAAGCGCGTGCCGCCAGTCTTATATTTGCCACGCTTGCCCACTGGCACCCGTGTGCCTTCCGGGAACATGATGACCCATGAGCCCTCGGCCATCCGTTCCTTGCCCTGCCGAATCACCGACTTGAACGCGCTGTGTCCCTTGTTGCGATCGATGTGCACCATCTTCAGCATCCCGAGGGCCCAACCAAAAAATGGCACGTACAGCAGCTCGCGCTTGAAGACATAGCACAATGGACGCGGCATGATTGCCGGGAAGGCCAGCGTTTCCCACGCGGACTGGTGCTTGGACAGCAGCACGGCCGGGCCGTCGGGCAGGTTGTCCAGGCCTTCGATGTGCCAACTCGCGCCGACCAGGTGCCGCAGCGTCCACAGCGTCGAGCGGCACCAGCCGACGGCCATCCGATAGCGCCGGTGTGCGTTCAGAAACGGGAAAACAATGAAGCAGGCGCATGCATACGGGATCGTATAGACGATCAGGTAAACGAAGAACAGCGTCGAGCGAATCACGTGCATGATGGTTTGGTACAAAGCTTTGGGCGGTGCGGGTGCGTCAGCTCAGTCGGCCTCGGCGGCAAGGAAGTCGAGCGCAAACGCATGCAAGTCCGAATAGACTGTCGTGCCCGCCGGCAAATGGCCCGCGTCCAGCGTTTTCTGGCCCTTGCCGGTCAGCACCAGGTGACAGCTGAATCCTAGCGCTGCACCGGCTTGTAGGTCGCGCAGCGAATCGCCGACCACCGGCGTGCTGGCGGCATCGATCTCGAAGCGCCGGATGATCTGCGCGAGCAGGCCGGGTTTCGGTTTGCGGCAATCGCAATGGTCGGCGGGCGTATGCGGACAGAAGAAGATGGCATCGACCCGCCCGCCCAGCGCCGTCAGCTTGCGGTGCATCTTCTCGTGTATCTCGTTGAGCGTGGCCATGTCGAACAGGCCGCGACCGATGCCCGACTGGTTGCTCGCGATTACGACGCGGTAGCCCGCCTGGTTCAGCCGCGCGATCGCCTCGAGGCTGCCCGGGATCGGGATCCACTCGTCGGGTGACTTGATGAACGCGTCGGAGTCCTGGTTGACGACGCCGTCACGATCGAGGATCACGAGTTTCTTTTGCATCGTCAATTCACGCTGTTTGCCGGGAAAGAGAATCGGCCGTCACTCATGCTGCGAGCTTCGAGATATCGGCCACGCAATTCATCTGCTCGTGCAGCCGCGCCAACAAGCCCAGCCGGTTCGCCCGCAATGCAGCATCGTCGGCGTTGACCATGACGTCGTTGAAGAATGTATCGACCGCGTCGCGCAACGAGGCGAGCGCTGACAGCGCGCCTGTGTAGTCGCGTGAGTTAAGCCGGCCCTGCACGGTCGGCGTGACGTTGTGCAACTGCTCAAACAGCGCGCGTTCCGCCGGTTCCACCAACAGCTTTGTCTCGATGTGCTGGGCCGCGCCGTCGGATTTCTTCAGGATGTTTGTGATCCGCTTGTTGGCCGCTGCCAGCGATGCTGCCTCGGGCAACGCGGCAAATTCACGTACCGCATCGAGTCGGCCGGTGATGTCGTCAATGCGGGTCGGATTCTGGCTCAGTACCGCGTCCACCTCGTTCGCGTCGTAGCCGCGCTCGCGCAACAAACCGCGTAGCCGGTCGATGAAGAAGCCGTACAACGCGCTGGTGGGGTCGGCTACCTGCGGCTGGGACGCAAATTGCGCGTACGCATGCCGCAACAAGTCCATCAGATCCAGCGGCAGCCGCTTTTCGAGCACGATGCGCAGCACGCCGAGCGCGTGTCGGCGCAGCGCGAACGGGTCCTTCTCGCCGGTCGGCTGCAGGCCGATGCCCCAGATGCCCACCAGCGTCTCGAGCTTATCGGCGAGCGCGACCGCGGTGCTAATCGCGGTGGACGGTAGCTCGTCGCCAGCAAAGCGCGGTCGGTAGTGCTCCGAGCATGCCAGCGCGACATCGTCGGGTTCGCCGTCGTGGCGCGCGTAGTAGGCGCCCATCGTGCCTTGCAATTCTGGGAACTCGCCTACCATGTCGGTGAGCAGGTCCGCCTTAGCCAGCCGCGCGGCGCGCGCTGCCCGCTGCGCATCGACGCCGACGCCGGGCGCGATCACCGCCGCCAGCGCCTCGAGTCGCTCGACGCGCTGCAATTGGGAGCCCAGCTTGTTGTGGTACACGACATTGGCCAGCAGCGGCACGCGTTGCTCGAGCGTCTTTTTCTGGTCCTGTTCGAAGAAGAACTTCGCGTCGGCCAGCCGTGGACGCACGACGCGCTCGTTGCCCAGCACGATTTGCTGCGGCGTGTGGGTCTGCACGTTCGACACGATCAGGAAGCGTGACCGCAACTTGCCGCTGGCGTCGGTCAGCGCGAAATACTTCTGGTTCGTCTGCATCGTTAGGATCAAGCATTCCTGCGGCACCTGCAGGAATGCGTCATCGAAACGGCATTCGTAGACGATCGGCCATTCGACCAGCGCATTGACTTCGTCGAGCAGCGCCTCGGGCATCAGTACGTGGTCCGCGCCTGCATGCTCGAGCAATTGCGCGCGGATTGCCTCCTTGCGTGCCCGCATGCTGGCGATGACCTTGCCGCGCTGCTCAAGCGTGCGCGCATAGTCGTCTGCATGCAAGATCGCGACGCGACCCTCGGACAGAAACCGGTGGCCGAGCGTGACCGCGTCCGCATCCAATCCGAGCGCCGTGACTGGCACGATACGGTTCGCGTGCAGCGCAAGAAGCCGGTGCGCCGGGCGCACGAACTGCACGCTCGTGCCGTCCGGCCGCTGATACGTCATGACCTTCGGGATCGGCAGTTTGGCGAGGGTTTCGTCTAGTGCGGCCTGCAGACCATCTTCCAATGTCACGCCCGGTGCGGCGTAATTCAGGAAGAACGCTTCGGTCTTGCCGTCCATCGCGCGCTCCAGTCGCGTGAGCGGCATGTCCGGAAAGCCCAGCGCGGCGAGCTTTTTGGCTAGCGGCGCGCTGGGCTGCCCGTTGGCGTTGAGTGCCACGGAAACGGGAAGTACTTTTTCGCGCACCTGGCGCTGCGGCGCCACGGCGCGCACGTTGCGGATCGCGACCGCCAGCCGACGCGGCGTGCCGAACGGCTCGAATGAAGGCGAGCCGCCGTCAGCGACGTCGATCAGGTCGCGCGCGGCGAGTCGTTCGACCAAACCGTTAGCAAAGGCATTGGACAAGCGGGCGAGCGCCTTCGGCGGTAGCTCTTCGGTCAGCAGTTCGACGAGCAGGGTGGATGGTTGACTCATTGGGATGGCTTCTCTTCTGTCGTCTCAGGCGTCGTCTTCGAGCTTGCGCTCGACCTTCAGCGGCGGCACCCAATCGGGGCGGGCGGCCTCTTGCTGAGCGGTGACGGTGCCGCGCGCATGCGCGCCGGTCACCTCGCCCAGCATCGGAAAGCCGAGTGCCTCCCGCGAATCGTAGTACGCCTGCGCAATCAGCCGCGACAGCGCACGAATGCGGCCAATGTACGCGGCGCGCTCAGTCACGGAGATCGCCCCGCGAGCATCGAGCAGATTGAACGTATGCGCGGCCTTCAGGATCAACTCGTAGGCCGGCAGCGCAAGTCGTTGCTCGATAATGCGCCGGGCCTCGCTCTCATACGCGTTGAAGAACGTGAACAGCAGCTCGGCATTTGATTGCTCAAAGTTGTATGTCGACTGCTCGACCTCGTTCTGGTGAAATACGTCGCCGTAGGTTAGCTGGCGCAGCACCTTGCCGGCCGGGCCATCCTCTTCCCATTCGGTCCATACCAGATCAAACACGTTCTCGACCTGCTGGAGATACATGGCCAGGCGCTCGATGCCGTACGTGATCTCGCCGAGCACCGGCTTGCAATCGAGCCCGCCGACTTGCTGGAAGTACGTGAACTGCGTGATCTCCATGCCGTTGAGCCACACTTCCCACCCTAGGCCCCAAGCGCCCAGCGTCGGGTTCTCCCAGTCATCTTCGACAAAGCGCACATCGTTTTGCTTCAGATCTAGTCCGAGCGCTTGCAGCGAGCCCAAGTACAGGTCCAAGATATTCTCTGGCGCTGGCTTGAGGACGACCTGATACTGGTAGTAGTGCTGCATCCGGTTGGGATTTTCACCGTAGCGGCCATCCTTGGGACGCCGCGACGGCTGCACATAGGCAGCACGCCACGGCTCGGGACCAATCGCGCGCAGAAACGTTGCGGTGTGCGACGTGCCGGCGCCGACTTCCATGTCGTACGGTTGCAGGAGCGCGCAGCCCTGTTTGTCCCAGTAGGACTGCAGGGTCAGGATGATTTGCTGGAACGTGAGCATGAAATGCCTTTCAGGCGAAGCGTCTGGACGTGCGCACCGGCACACGCCGCCGCCCCGGGGGCAAGAAAATTGCTAAAGGGGGAGATTTTAGCGGAAAAGGGCGCGGGACCGATCGCTTTGCCGCGTACCGGGGTCGCCCACGCCTGCGGGCGCCCCCACGGCGCGGGACAGGGCACGTAGGCCGATTAGGCAGGAGGGAGCTGGCCTCTCCAAGTGTGGATCGCAAAGTCGACCGCCTCACGACCAGAGAAGAGCATGCTGCGTGCATTCCCCACGCTGAACGTCTTGATTGCCCCGCGGTCTTTCATCGCGCGGCCCACCGGTAGGAAGTGCTCGGAGTCAAGGAGGGCAGGGGCCTCGTAGACTGCCCATCGCCTGATACCGTTCTCGAGGATCGGCGAGCCTTCCCGCGTTTTCGGCCTGTTCGGCCACGCCCGTTGTTCCGCTAGGTGGAGCATCGTACAAACGTCGAAGTCTACGCCCAGAAGGAGAACGAAGGCGTCTGCGTCGTAGAGCTTGGCCAATGGTGACCTTTCACCAAGCGGGCTCTCGAGCGCATGGTCGGCTGTGATCTGATCGGCTCGCGGCCCAATTGCAGCAAACGAGCAGGTAGGGTGCAGGCTGCGGCGGGCGCCGGGCCAAGTACGAAATAGTTCAGCCACGGCGCCCATGTTGCGAGTCGGGGTGGTCGCCGGATCGTACGCCGGCATTTCTTCGCGAAGGGTCTCGACCCAGCTGGATGGCACAGGCGGCGCTTCCCATTCTGCGGGATCGGTCAAATGAGCAGTGTGGGTTGGCATGACCAGCGTCCCGTTAGGCCCGACGCAGTCCATTAGCGCTTGAATGACGGCCACGGCTCCTCCGGCGACCCACCCAAGCGAGCTGAGGGACGAATGCACGAGGATTGTGCTACCTGCCGTCACGCCACCTTCCGCGAGCTGCCGGGCAAGACTCGATCGGGTCCGCGGCACAGGGGTTTTTAGGATGAGGTTATGTTCGGTCATCACGGAATTTGTCAATCGAGGCGCGTCCTGGAGCACAGGCTGTTGGCTAAGGGGTTCATGCGTATCCGGCCTGGACTGCGCGCGTACTTGAGACATCAGCGCACCCAACGGCAACGCGAGTACGCCCTTGAAGACAGATGACGTGAACGCGCGGCGGCAACCGCAAAAGAAAGGTCGTTTCATGCTCGGCTCCTGTGTGGTTGATCGTTCAACGGCACGACAATCTTATCTTGTCACGATACTTGACCCCAAATATCGCGCGCGCTGTTGCAAGACTTGTTCTAGCTCATGCCAGTGCATGGGGCTGTGCCGGCTCCACTGTGTCATCGGCGTCTGAGACTCAGCTTCTGCATCGCGCCTACCCACCGTTCCATTTTTGTTTCCCGAAAAGAATAGGCTTTTGCAAAAGGTGGTGGGTGGTTGCCGTGCGTTAGAACGTAACCAAACTAGTCGGCGGCGGGTCGACGAAAACGTCCTGCTACGCCGATTTTGATGACTCAGACGACGCGCTCAAAGCGCAACTGCGCATTGAAGCTGCCCAGCACGGCCGCTCGATGGAGGAGGAGGTACGCGCCAAGCACTGATGCTGCCCAGTCCGCAAGGCGGGCTGGGCCGCCGGAACCACCATCGTTTTGCGGCGTTATCCGAACCTGAACTGGAATTCCCACCGCGCACAGAAAGGGCCCGGCCGGCCGCACTGCCTGAATGAGCGTCCTTGACACCCATGTCCTGTCGGAGCTGATACGCGCGCAGCCCGACGCAGGGGGGCTGGCCTGGCTGGATCGCCAAGCGTCACATGCGCTGTTGCTTACCGCGGTGACGGTGGCGCAATTGCAGTACGGCATCGAACGCTTGCCCGAAGGGCGACGCAAAAGAGCTTTGCGTGACGCGGCGCGGGCAATGCTGGAGCAGGACTTCCAACAACGCCGCGGGGAGAAGCGGCGTGCCTATTTGCATGGGCGGCCAGCGCGGGCGCCGCGTCCCATCCCAAACCCGATCGCCAACCCGACCAGCGATATGACCAATATGGTGATATTGCCGGCTATGATGTAGGGCGTCATGCCACTGCGGCCTTGCACGCGTACGTCAAGGGCGCCCACTGTGAAGCGGCGCAATTGGGTCTTGACCGAGCCGTCTGCATCGATCATCGCGGTGGCACCCGTGTTGGTGGCGCGCAGCATCGGCCGCCCGGTCTCGAGCGCGCGCATCCGTGCCATCTGCAGGTGCTGATCCAGGGCAATCGTATTGCCAAACCAGCCGAGGTTCGTCGAGTTGACCAGCACGCTGGCGGGTTGCGGCTGGCTGCGCAGCGTGCGGGCGATCTCTTCGCCGAAAATGTCCTCGTAGCAGATATTCGGCGCGATTGACTGCCCATGCACGACGAACGGTGGCTGTATTGAGCCGCCGCGCGAGAAGTCGCCCAATGGCATCTTCATCATGTCGACGAACCACCGGAAGCCCCACGGGATGAACTCGCCGAATGGCACCAAGTGATGCTTGTCGTACCGGTATAGGCCCGACGATTCCGGCGTGATCCCGTACAGTGCGTTGGTCAAATTCTTCGGCCCGTTTTCGGTCATTGTTGTGCCGACCGTACCGAACAGGACCGATGTGTGTGTGGCGTCCACGAAGCGCCGTACCGCCGTGCCGAACTCGGGCGGCGCTTCATACAGTGGCAATGGGATTGCAGTTTCGGGCGTTACGACCAGATCGGCCGGCTTTTCCGTGATGAGCTGCTGGTACAGTGTAATGGCGTGATGGATGCCGACCGGATCGAATTTCATGCTCTGCCCGACGTTGCCTTGAAGCAGGCGTACTGACAATGTGGGCCCGCTCGGCTGAGTCCACGTCACGCGCGCGAGCAGCATGCCGCAAACGAGCAGCCCTGAAGCAACGGCGACGGGCACGAGCCACGTGACCATACTGCGCGCCCCACCAATACGCATGGCTGCCTGTATGATCAACGCGCCGACGAGCGCGAGGATCCAGCCCACCCCGTAGACGCCGACGAGCGGCGCGAAACCGGCTAGTGGTCCGTCAATTTGCGCGTATCCGCTTGCGAGCCACGGAAAGCCAGTGAAGACGGTCCCGCGCAACCATTCGCCCAACGTCCACGCGCAGGCGAACGCCACGCTCGCATGCCAACTGGGCGTCAACGTCGCGCATTGCCCGCGCGGTGCGCGACATAAATGCCATAGTCCGGCCGAAAACGCCGGATAAAGGGCCAGATAGAGCGAGAACAGCACGACGGCGGCACCGGCCATGAGCGCGGGCATGTAGCCATAGAAATGCATGCTCACATATAACCACCACACCCCGCTGACGAATTGACCGAAACCGAATGCGCCACCGGTGAGCAACGCGCCGCGCAGCGTGCGGGTGCGCGAAACGAGCCAGAACGCACAGGCGAAGATCGCTACCTCAAGCCAGCCGCCGTGTGGCGTGGGCGCGAACGCAAGCGTATTCAGCGCGCCGATTGTGCCTGCCAGCGTCAAATGCAGTACCGCCGCACGACGGCTGCGCGACGCGTGTTGCAATGGCGGGAAGCCAGGTGAGGCAGCGCGCGGCGCGGGATCGGCGATCGGCTTATCGACCATCTGTCGGTATAGGAAAGACGTGCGTGGGGGTTGCCCTGAGTTTAATGATCATCGCGGTCGCGGGCCGCGAGCGCGCCGGCTGGCACGTGCTTAGCAAGCAGCATATGGACCTGTCGCGCGTCGCCACGCAGAATTTCAAACACGAAGTCGTCGATGCGCACTTTTTCGCCACGGTGCGGCACGCGGCCGAAGCGGTGCGTGACCAAGCCGCCGATCGTGTCGACCTCGTCATCGCAGTAGTGCGTGCCGAACGTCTCATTGAACTGCTCGATCTCGGTCAGCGCACGTACCCGGTAGCGGCCGTCCGGCGTCGCGATGATGTTGCCTTCCTCTTCGTCAAAGTCATATTCGTCCTCGATGTCACCGACGATCTGCTCGAGTACGTCTTCAATGGTGATCAATCCGGCGACACCGCCGTATTCGTCTACGACGATCGCAATATGGTTGTGGTTCGCGCGAAAGTCGTGCAACAGCACGTTCAGGCGCTTGGACTCGGGAATGAACACGGCGGGGCGCAACATGCCGCGCACGTCGAATTCCTCTTCCGCGTAGTAGCGCAGCAGGTCCTTCGCGAGCAGGATGCCGATCACGTTGTCGCGATTGCCATCGTACACCGGGTAGCGCGAGTGCGCTTTCTCCAGCACGAATGGAATAAACTGATCGGGGCTGTCGGCGATGTTGATCGCATCCATCTGCGCCCGGGGCACCATGATGTCGCGGGCGCACAGGTCAGCGACCTGGAACACGCCCTCGATCATCGATAGCGAGTCGGCGTCGATCAGGTTGCGTGCGTGTGCGTCCTGCAGGATTTCGAGCAACTCCGCACGGGATTCCGGCTCGGGCGAGATGAGATCGGTCAAGCGCTCCAGCAGCGAGCGCGGTTTGTCTGGATGTTTCGAGTGACTTTTCCGACTGGGATACGGGTCGTTCATTTTCAAGCGTCCCGCGGGACTGGACGCGCGATGGAGATAAACAAAGGATACACTAACCGAAATGCGCGTCTGTGACGCCGCGCACGATGGTAGTGGTTGCTGACCGGACGCCGTTGCCCGAGCAGCGCCCGAGCATTTTCTCGAGCGCGACATCGGGGATTTTGTGCGCCCGCAGCGCCTCGACGGTGCGCGCGACGTAGTCATAGGTGGTGCCGTAGCGGCCGCTTGCCCGGGCGAGCACGATACGCATGACGTCGTCCGACACGCGGCCAGCATAGGTTGCCGCTTCGCGGCGCATCACGAATGCCAGCGCGCGTACATCGCGCCCGTCATCGAGCATGCAGCGCAGCCACGCGGGACGGTACGAGCCCATCGACATTTCACGCCGCCACAGCACCTGCAGGTGCGGCATCGCACTGTGCCCATCGAGCCGGAACGCAATGCCCGGGCAGCAGCCGCCACGGTCCAGCGCGAGCACCAGGCCGGGCAGTTCGGGGGTGCCACGGTTCATCCGCGACCACAGGTATAGGCCCCGGTGATAGCCCATCACGCGTGCGCGGCACGATTCGACTGTTGGCAGACCGGGATTCCAAATCAACGATCCATAGCCGAACAGCCACAAGTCGCTCGCGCGGTCCCAATGCACCAGCGTATGTTCGATCGATGCCGCCAGTTCCGCGTCCGTCAGCAGCCGTGCGTCGCCGATCGTGGGCGGATAACCCGGCACCGCCCCGGGCGGCACGGCACTGGTGCGCACGGCCGGCGTGTGGGGGCACGGCGGCGCCGGTGCATCGTGCTCGCGTTCGTCAGGTTCGGCGTGGTTGCCACGTTCGTCTTGCATCATTCTCGGTAGGCTGTGGCTTGTTTAGCCCTGTTGCGCGTACGGGTCCGGATAGCCGAGTCGCGCCAGAATATCGGTTTCAATCGATTCCATCTCCTGCGCCTGCTCGTCATCTTCGTGATCGTAACCCTGCGCGTGCAGCACGCCGTGCACGATGAGGTGCGCGTAGTGTGCGTCCAGCGGCTTGTGCTGCTCGCGCGCCTCGCTTTCGACCACCGAGCAACAGAGCACCAGGTCGCCGCTGACCGACTCATTATCCGATTCCCCGTACGCGAACGTGAGCACGTTCGTTGGGTAGTCCTTGCCGCGATAGCTACGGTTCAGCGCGCGGCCTTCTTGCTCGTCGACGAAACGGATTGTCAACTCAGCGGGCGCGAAGAGCGCGGCGCGGACCCAACCGGCGATCCTAGCGCGCGGCAGCAACGCCTTATGAGCGGCGAACGCCTTGGCCGGGAACTGCACGCTGAGCGTGAGCTTCGGGGCAGGGGGCGCGTTCATGCCGGATGCGCGCCGTCCGGATGGCGCTTGGCGTGTGCATCGTAGGCCTCGACGATGCGTGCGACCAGCGGATGCCGCACCACGTCGGCACTCGTGAAATGCGTCAGCGCGATACCGCGCACGTTGTGCAGTACCTGTTGTGCCTCCACCAGTCCGCTCTTGTTGCCCCGCGGTAGGTCGATCTGCGTGATGTCGCCGGTGATCACCGCTTTGGACCCGAAGCCGATGCGCGTGAGAAACATCTTCATCTGCTCGGGCGTGGTGTTCTGCGCCTCGTCCAGGATGATGAACGCGTGATTCAATGTGCGCCCGCGCATGTACGCGAGCGGCGCGATTTCGATCATCTGGCGCTCAAACATCTTGGCCGTCTTATCAAAGCCGAGCAGGTCGTACAGCGCGTCGTATAACGGGCGCAGGTACGGGTCGACCTTCTGCGCGAGGTCGCCGGGCAGGAAGCCGAGCCGCTCGCCGGCCTCGACTGCCGGACGCGTCAACACGATCCGCTTGACCTGGTCTCGTTCCAGCGCGTCGACCGCGCAGGCGACCGCCAGGTACGTCTTGCCGGTGCCGGCCGGTCCCACTCCGAACGTCACATCGTGCTGCAAAATCTGCTTCAGATAATCGCGCTGCGCCGGCGTGCGTCCGCGCAGGTCGGCGCGCCGCGTGTACAGCGTTGGTCCGCGTTCGTCGTCGGGCGGCTCGGCGTCGGCTGGCCCATCGAAGGGATGGTCGGGGTCGCCGTGCAGGTGCAACGGCGCTGCCTCATCCCGCGTCGCGTCGGCACCTGCAGCCAGCTGCGGCTCGGTGCCTTCGGCACCCGCCGCGCGGGCGCTACTGCGGCTGGCGGCACGGCCTGGAGCGCGTGCCGGGTGCCCGGCACTGTAGCGCGCCTCGACCAGCGCGAGTTGGATATCGTCGACGGACAGCGGATCGCGTGCGAGATTGTAGAAGTTCTCCAGCGCGGTCAGAGCGACTTTTGCGGCGCGGCCGCGAACCGTGATTCGGTGGCCGCGGCGAGACAGTGTCACATCGAGCGCCTGCTCGATCTGGCGCAGGTTTTCGTCGAGCGGACCGCACAGGTTCGCCAGTCGCGTGTTGTCGTCGCGAGGCGCGGTGAATTCGAGCGTGGGCAGAGGTGTCTTCAAGATGCGTGAGAATGGGCGCCGGTCAATGCGTGCTTGCTGGCGTTAGCGCGAGTTCCCCGCGCAGTGAATGCGGATAGGCGTGGACAATCTCGACGTCGACCATCTGGCCGAGCAGGCGGGCGTGCGAAGCCTGCGGCGCCGGAAAGTTCACCACGCGGTTGTTTTCAGTGCGTCCGGCTAACTCGTTCGGATCCTTGCGGGCCGAGCGCTCGACCAGGATGCGCTGCACGGTGCCGACCATCGATTCGCTAATCTTCGCCGCGTGCGCTTCGATCGCGGCCTGCAATTGCTGAAGCCGCGCAAGCTTCACGTCGCGCGGCGTGTCATCATGCAGGGTCGCAGCCGGCGTGCCGGGGCGCGGACTGAAAATGAACGAGAAGCTGGTGTCGTATTGCACTTCGTCGATCAGCTTCATTGTCTTGGCATGGTCGCCGTCGGTCTCACCAGGGAACCCGACGATAAAGTCGGTCGATAACGAGAGCTGCGGCCGGATCGCGCGCAGCCGCCGCACGATCGACTTGTACTCGAGTACCGTATAGCCGCGCTTCATCGCCATCAGGATCCGGTCCGAGCCGTGCTGTACCGGCAGGTGCAGGTGGCTCACCAGCTTGGGCACGCTTTCGTACGTATCGATCAGCCGTTGCGAAAATTCCTTCGGGTGCGACGTCGTGTAGCGAATCCGCTCGATTCCCGGGATCTCCGCGACGTACTCAATCAGCATCGAAAAATCCGCGATCTCGGCGGTGCCGGCGCTGAGCGCACCCCGATAGGCGTTCACGTTCTGCCCGAGTAGCGTGACCTCGCGCACGCCCTGGTCCGCCAGGCCAGCCACCTCGGTTAGCACGTCGTCCAGCGGGCGGGATACCTCTTCGCCGCGCGTGTACGGCACGACGCAGTAGCTACAGTACTTGCTGCAGCCTTCCATGATCGATACGAACGCGGTGGGGCCTTCAACGCGCGGCGGTGGTAAGTTGTCGAATTTCTCGATCTCCGGAAACGAGATGTCGACTTGCGCGTGGCCGCTCGCGCGCCGCGCATCGATCATCGCGGGTAGCCGATGCAGCGTCTGCGGGCCGAACACGAGATCGACGTAGGGCGCGCGCGCGACGATCGCCGCGCCTTCCTGGCTGGCGACGCAGCCGCCGACGCCGATCAGCAGGTCGGGGCGCGCCTGCTTGAGTTCGCGCACCCGACCTAGGTCGGAAAAGACCTTTTCCTGCGCCTTTTCGCGAATCGAGCAGGTGTTGAACAGGATGACGTCCGCGTCTTCCGGGGAGTCGGTTTTGACAAGACCTTCAGCCGCGCCAAGTACGTCGACCATCTTGTCGGAATCGTACTCGTTCATTTGGCAGCCAAAAGTCTTTATATAGACTTTTTTGGGCATAGTGTCGCCGTTCGCAGTCGTTTATCTGGGGGCGGGGGAGAATCCGGAATTATACGCCTAGCCGGTGACATCCCTCATGTCGGCGAAGGGTGCGGGCAAAACGATCCGCCAGGAAGTCGAGCAGCAAGCGCAGCCGCGGCGATCGGTACCGGTTGCGGTGGGCGATCGCGTTCAGCGGCGCCGGATGACCGTGCCATGCCGGCATCACGATTTGCAGGTGGCCTGCGCGCACGTCGCTGGCAATATCCTAGATCGACTTGTACGCGATGTCATAGCCACGCTGCCGTCGCTTTGAGCGACGGTCACAACGCGCGTGGGGTATCGTTGCTTTTGCCACTGTACCGCCGCTGCAAATGCGCGTGGTTGAGAAGGCGCACGTGGCGCCGAACTCTCGTCTCCACGCTCAATATCGACGCGTTCGACTTCGGCAATGCGGGTGCGGCATGGCTTAGTGGTGGTGATCACCCACGGCGGCGGGTTTGACTGCGCTGCCGTGGGCCGTCACGACCGTTGCGCTGGTGGCGCTCGCGGTGACGTTGTTCATCGCCGGCGTTGGGCATCGCGCCGCGCGTATCGGCCGCGCGAACCCCTGCGCCGGTTAGCAGGTGCTCAAGCCGAGTGCCGCGGGCGCTGGGATCGACGCGTCGGTGCCCGGCTGCTCCAGTGCGCGCCGGAAATTGACCAATTCCTCGATTGTCAGCATCGGCAGTCGATGCTGCGTCGCAAAACGCTCGACATCGTCACCGCGCGTCATCGTGCCGTCTGGATTCATGAGTTCGCACAGCACACCGGCCGGTTTCAGCCCGGCCAGCCAGCATAAGTCGACTGTTCCTTCGGTGTGGCCACGGCGTGCGAGCACGCCGCCGGGTTGTGCGCGCAACGGAAACACGTGCCCCGGACGAACGATGTCGGTCGGTTTGGCCTGGTCCGCGATGGCCGCGCGAATTGTAGTCAGCCGGTCGGCTGCGGAGACGCCGGTGCTCACGCCGTCACGTGCTTCGATCGATACGGTGAAGGCAGTGCCGTGGCGGCTCTGGTTGGCCGCCACCATCTGCGGCAGCGCAAGCTGGCGAATCTTCGCATCCGGCAGGCACAAGCACACGATGCCGCTGCATTCACGGATCAACAGCGCCATCGTCTCGATCGTGAGCTTTTCGGCCGCAATGATCAGGTCGGCCTCGTTCTCGCGATTGAAGTCATCCTGTAACACGACAGGACGCCCAGCGCGTATCGCCTGCAATGCGGCGGCGATGCGCGTCGGGATCGCGTGGGGATCGGCGTGATAACGAGGGTACAGAACCGAGCCTGTCGGCGGCTCGAACAACGGTGTGGGTTTCGACATGAAACGCTCCTCGCAAGGGTTGGCGAAAAACGTTTCAGGGCAACGGCTGGCAAGAGACAACCCAAGGAAGACCGACACGGGCAGCCGCCGGCACGGCGAACTGGCCGTGTGCGCGCTGTCGGCGTCGTGCCCTCACATCTTCTCTCATCCGGACTATGACCGTCGGCTCTGGCATCGCACCAGATCTGCTGACCCGACGCGGCGTTTGCATGCCGCATCGGCGCTCGCGGGCTCGTCGCGCGCCGGTCGAAGAAGGACCGGTGCGCGGCATACCGCCGGTGGGGACTTTCACCCCGCCCTGAAGACGCATTAACGTGCCACCGGGCGTCGGTTCGATGACGCACGAGCGGCATCCGCGAGCATACAACAACACGCGACGTTGTGCTGCGCACGGTTGGTAGCGGCGTGCCGTCCATCAGTTAATTCGATTTGCGTCGCATCGCAACAATGCGGCGCGGCGCGGCGTGCGTGGCTCCAAGAATTTGACTTGAACGGTGCGCAACTCGCCAGACTGTAGGGTCTGTACGGGCGGTCGGCATTGCGGTTGGCATTTATATCGGCAGCCGCACGCCGCCGGAAATCGCGATCTCGATTCTCCCAGAAGTCGCGGCCGCGAAAAATGACATATCGCTACCGACGCCGCTGCGACCGCTGCAGGTGGGGAGTGAGGGCCGCACACGAGGCGACAGCTATGCACTCGCTCGCCATACAACGGCAGCGAGATGGGCCGGCCACAGTGCGGTTCATGACGCTGCATCGGCCCATGCCTTCGCGGCATGAATCGCGCGATGCCACGCCGCCAGCCCGCGTTCGACGTCCTCAGCGCGTGCGTGGCGTACGAAACGCCGATCCATTTGCCATTGCTGCTGTAGCTCGGCAATATCGTTCCAGTAGCCGACCGCGAGTCCGGCCAGATAGGCAGCACCCAACGCAGTCGTTTCCTGGATTTGAGGCCGGACCACGTCCACGCCGAGCAGGTCGGCTTGAATCTGCATTAGCAGGTCGTTTTCCACCGCACCCCCGTCCACGCGAAGCTCGCCGATGTGCAGTCCAGCGTCTGCTTCCATTGCGCGGACCACGTCGATCGACTGGTAAGCGATCGCCTCGAGGGCCGCCCGGGCAAGATGGCCGACCTGCGTGCCACGCGTAATGCCGAACACGGTGCCCCGCGCGTTGGCGTTCCAGTGCGGTGCGCCCAGTCCGGCGAAAGCGGGCACGATTGTCACGCCGTCCGTATGCTCGACCGAGCGCGCCAGTGCTTCGATGTCCCGTGCGTGCCGGATGATGCCCAGTTCATCGCGCAGCCATTGCACGAGCGCCCCGGCGATAAAAATACTCCCTTCCAGCGCGTACGTTACCTGGTTACCGATCTGCCATGCGATCGTGGTCACGAGGTTATTGCGCGATTCGATCGGCTGCTCGCCCGTATTCATCACCAGAAAGCAGCCGGTGCCGTAGGTGTTCTTGACCATGCCGGCACCCGTGCACATCTGGCCGAACAGCGCGGCGTGCTGATCACCGGCCACACCGGCGAGCGGAATGGTGGCGTTAAACAGGCTCGTCTGTGTGTCGGCGTAGATCTGCGAGGACTGGTACACCTCGGGCAGCATCGAACGCGGGATGTCGAATAGCGCGAGCAGCGCATCGTCCCACTGCAGGGTATGGATATTGAACAGCATCGTACGTGACGCGTTGGTCGCGTCCGTCACATGCAACTGGCGTCCGCTCAGGTTCCACATTAGCCAACTGTCGACGGTGCCGAAGGCGAGCTTACCCTGCGCCGCCTTGGCGCGCGCGCCATCGACGTGGTCCAGGATCCAGCGGATTTTGGTGGCGGAAAAATAAGCATCGATCGGCAGGCCGGTCTTCTCGCGCACCGTCGTTTCCAAGCCGCGCGCCTTCAGCTCGTTGCACAAGCCGGCGGTACGGCGGTCCTGCCACACGATCGCGTTGTAGACCGGCTCGCCAGTATCGCGGTCCCAGACGATCGTGGTCTCGCGTTGATTCGTAATGCCGATTGCGGCGATCGACGTGGCACTGAGCCCAGCTCCGACCACGGCTTCGGCGGCGACGCCGGCCTGGGTCGACCACATTTCGCGCGGATCGTGCTCGACCCAGCCGGGCTGCGGATAGATCTGGCGGAATTCCTTCTGCGACACGGACACGACATGTCCACCGTGATCGAACACAATCGCGCGCGAACTGGTAGTGCCCTGGTCGAGTGCAAGAATGTAGCGGTCAGTCATTGGCGTCTCCTCGGGCTTTCTATTTTGCCCGCGGCGCCAGGCCGCTGGCCAGGTTACACGTGAACCGCGCGGGCGAGGCGCAAATTGGGTTCGGCGGTGGCATGCGCATCGCCGCCGAATCGCTCGAACCAGGCCTGCACGTTGCCGACTGCCTGGGCGTCCAGTCGCAGGCCAACCTTGGAGCGGCGCCACAGCACGTCCTCGGCGCTGCACGCCCATTCCTCGTCACGCAAGTAGCGCAATTCGGCTTCGTACAAGCCGGGGGCAATTTCCGTGCCTAGATCGGACAGCTCTTTCGCGCTTTGCAGCAACCGCTCGACGCGTGTGCCATATGCGTGCGCGTAGCGCCGTGCAAGCGTGTCGGGCAGCCACCGATGACGCGCCGCGAATTGCTCGGCAAACGCCGCAAAGTTCGAGCCGGCGATATCGCCGCCGGGCAGCGGCGCATCGCGGGTCCAGGCCGGTTGCGTGATCGCCAGCGGCCCGCTGAGGCGGTCCAGCGCTTCTTCGGCGAGCTTGCGGAACGTCGTGATCTTGCCGCCGAACACCGATAGGATCGGCGCCTGCCCCGGGGGCATGTCTAGGTCTAAGCGGTAGTCACGCGTGACTGCTGACGCGGTGGCGCTCTCGTCGTTCTCCAGCAGCGGGCGGACACCCGCGTATGTCCATACCACGTCGGTACGCGCGATCGAGCGCTTGAAATAGCGGTTCACCGATTCACACAAATACGCGACTTCGCTTTCATCGATTTGCACGCGCGAGGCGTCGTCATGGTATTCGACGTCGGTCGTGCCGATCAGCGTAAAGTCTTTTTGGTAGGGAATGGCGAAGATGATGCGCTTGTCGGGGTTCTGGAAGATATACGCGAAATCATGATCGAACAGCTTGCGCGTGACGATGTGACTACCCTTAACAAGTCGGACGCGATGCTGCGCGCCCAGCTTCAACGTGTCGGTCAGCAACTCGCCGACCCACGGACCCGCGGCATTGGCGATGGCGCGCGCGCGAACCTGTTGCAGCCGTCCGTCGCGTGAGCGCAGTTGTGCGTCCCACGATGAGCCGTTGCGCTGCGCGCTCACTAGCCGCGTGCGCGTTAGGATCGTCGCGCCGCGAAGCTGCGCGTCGAGCGCGTTGAGCACGACCAGTCGCGCATCGTCGACCCAACCATCCGAATAGACGAAGCCGCGCGTGATCGAATCCACCAGCGGCGTGCCGCACGGATGGGTGCGCAAGTCGATGCTTTCTGAGCCGGGCAGCATCTCGCGCCGGGCGAGGTGGTCGTACAAGAACAGCCCGGCGCGGATTAGCCATGCCGGGCGCAGGTGTGGCATGTGCGGCATCACGAAACGCAGTGGGCGAATGATGTGCGGCGCTGCGCGTAGCAGAACTTCGCGCTCCTGCAGCGCTTTTCTGACCAGCCCGAACTCGTAGTATTCGAGATAGCGTAGCCCGCCGTGGATCAGCTTTGTGCTGGCTGAAGACGTGTGCGCTGCGAGGTCGTCTTGCTCGCACAGCAACACCTTTAGTCCACGGCCTGTCGCGTCTCGCGCAATACCCGCGCCATTGATGCCGCCGCCAACGACCAGTAGATCGTAGTGATCCGTGTTGTCCACCTTATCCCTCCGAATGTGACGGCACCGCCGCGCGGTCCCCGCGCTGCGTCCTTGCCTATGCGCGATTAGCAACATTAAATTTTCGCAAACGAAAATTTAGCGAATAAACTTAAAAATATCAAGATATTCAAATATGTGACAGAACGTTGGACGTTCGGGCAACGGAAGAGACGTTCAGCGCATATGCCCAGTCGCCGGGTGGTGTTCTGGGCTGAGGCGATGCCTGGCCGCCGGATGATGTTCGACGCTGGGAGGGAGCTCAGCCACCGGGTGCTGTTCGACGCTGGGAGGATGTCCAGCCGTCGGGTGCTGTTCGACGCTGGGAGGATGCCTAGTCGTTGGGTGCTGTTCGACGCTTGGAAGGTGCTCAGCCGTCGAGTGACGTTCGACGCTGGGAGGGAGCCTAGTCGCCGGGTGGCACCCGACGCAAGGACAGTGCCCGGACGCTGGGTGACGTGAGCCGCTGGCGTGGCAAATTGGGCGTCACCGGAATGATGTCCTGGCGGCTGTGTTTTTACGTTCCTCGGCGCTTGGGCGCGCCCGTGGCAGCGCTGGCGGCGAGGCGAGTGTCGTACTAGAGCATGCGCGCGCGGCGCTTGCGGTACCAGATCACGACGCCGGTCACCGACAGCATGGCGACGACGATGCCCATCGCCGAAATCGCGATCCGACCTGGCAGGCCAGTGATGCGCCCGGAATGCAGCGGGAATTGCATCTGCACGAAAATATCGGCAGCGGTGCCTTGCCATGGAATCCGCTCGCCGATCAAGCGCCCGTCGCGTGCATCGAAGTAAAGCACCGCCGGGCCGACGCCGGATCGGTCCCGCGAGACTGGGGAATCCTGATTCGGTGCGTCCTTCACTAGCAAAAGCGTGGCGAATTCACGCAGACTTCAGCATCGTTGTTCTCCAGTGACAAGCAAACCGAGCGACGGCGCTCATGCAAGCGTGAAATGTTTGTGGCGCGCGTTGCCGTGTTCAATTGGCGACGTGAACGTCAGTGCCCGCCGCCAGAATGACCTCTGTCATCTCACTGGGTGTCGGCGCGTCGGTAAACAGCGCGTCGACCTGGCTCAAATGGCCAAGGCGCACCAGCGCGGGGCGCCCGAACTTCGAATGGTCCGCCACCAGGAACACGCTGCGTGCGTGCTCGATAATGGCCTCTGCCACCCTAACCTCGCGCGTATCGAAGTCGCGCAGCGTGCCGTCCAGTTCGATGCTCGAGATGCCGATCAACGCATAGTCAACCTTGAATTGGCGGATGAAATCGATTGCCATCTCGCCGACCACGCCCTGGTCCCACGGACGAACGATGCCTCCGGTGACGAGCACCTCGCATTCGGCATAGCCGCTCATGACCGCCGCGACGTTCAGGTTGTTGGTGATCACGCGCAGGCCGCGATGGCGATTTAGCGCACGCGCCACTTCCTCGGTCGTCGTGCCCAGATTAATGAACAGCGACGCCTGGTCTGGAATATGGCTGGCGGCGAGTGCGGCGATGCGCCGCTTCTCCTCGTGGAACATGCGTTGGCGCGCGGTATACGACACGTTTTCCGAACTGGTAGGCAACGTGACTCCGCCGTGGTGGCGACGCAGCAAGTTTATTTCGGCGAGCCAATTCACGTCGCGCCGGATCGTCTGCGGCGTGACGTGAAAGCGTGCAGCAAGGTTCTCGACAGTAACGAAGCCTTCATGCTGAACGCAATCGAGCAATTCCTGCTGGCGTGCATTCAACGTGATGCGCGGGTCTCGGGTCATGTTCTTGTTAGCATGGTCGCGAAGCGGTCCGGGTTCGCGTATTGTAAAGGCCCACACACGATGTATAGCGAATGTTCTTTTTGGCACGGACTATTGGAACTGCCTGGACGAATGCCCGGTCTGTTCCAGGTCAGCAGAGTCGGGCGCGGCACGTTAAACTGCAACCGATACTACGTAGGGCATGCAGAAGTCGCGAACCGATACCCGGATCAAGCACTGCGAGCAGGGGTGCAGGCGTGCCGGGGCGCAGGCTTCGGAGGAAAAAATGCAAACCGACACTCAAACTGTGTTGCCGTGGCGTATCGAGGATATCGATTTGTCGCGGATCGATCGTTCGCGCGCCGCTGTGAACGAGGATTTGCTGCTGCTGTTATGCGCGGCATCGTTTATTGAAAGCGGCTCGGATTTGTATACCAGTAACCTCAGCGCGTTCTTCGATGGCGATCCAGAAGTGTCCGGATGGCTGAACCAGCATTGGGAACACGAGGAGTTGCAGCACGGCCGTGCGCTGAAGGCCTATATCAATTATGTTTGGCCAGAGTTCGATTGGGACCTGGCATTTGAGCATTTTTTTGACGAGTATTCGAAAACGTGCTCGTTGGAAGAGTTCGAAAAGACCCGGGCGTTGGAAATGGTCGCACGCTGCGTGGTGGAGACCGGTACGGCTACGTTGTATCGCGCGATCAACGAGTGCTCAGACGAGCCGGTGCTCAAGCAGATCACCGACAACATTCGTAGTGACGAGGTGCGGCATTACAAGTACTTCTTCAAGTTTTTCAAGAAGTACAACCAGATTGAGGGCAATGGCCGCCTTGCGGTGCTTGGCGCGCTGATGCGCCGCGTGATGGAAATCAAGAACGAAGATTCGGAGATCGCGTTGCGACATGTGTTCGCGGTCAGATATCCTGCACAGGTTCGCAATAGCGCCTACATGCGGGAAAAGGCGGCGCGCGTGAACACGCTGATACGCAGGCACTTATCGGCCGACATGTGCGTGAAGATGCTGCTCAAGCCGCTCGACCTGCCAGCGAAAATCCAACCCAGCGTGCATTATCCGCTGGCCAAGATCACGCAGCACGTATTTTTTCGCTAGCTAGTATGGCGTACGGCGGCGCTCGGTCGACGATCACGGACGGCTCGCTGCGCGTGAGCCGCCATTGACGAATCGGAGAAGACGATGACGGATCGGCAGACCGCGCTGATACGAGGCACATTCGATGAGTGGCCCGATGTGCTGCGCGCCTGGTTCGATGGCACGCATCTGCATGACAAGGCGTCGTTTGCGGCCTCATTGATCGCCGTCGATCCGCTCCGCTGGCCTTGCACGTCGCTGCTCAGCGTGGGCGAAATTGTCGTGCCTGATCCCCACGGTGTGCGGTTCGCGCTATGGCCGCAATCCCGCACCGCGCGGGCTCTTGCCGCCGGCGGCAACGCACTGCTCGAGTTCGTTTTCGAGCACGCGTGGTATCAGGTGCGCCTGGGCGTGAGCACGCCGCGCCGGCAGGACGCGACGACGCTAACTGTATTCGACGCCGTGCTGGAGGCGGCACAATGGCAGCGCGTCGACTATGCACAACTCGTAGCCGGCGTCACGTTCGAGCTGCTCGAGCCCGCGAGCGCTGCCGTGCTTGCGCGTTGGGACGCGCAAATCCGAGCGCTGCTCGCGCACGACTAGCGCGACGAGCCCTTCTTGGTACCACCGCCGAGCAGCGCACCCGGGCCGCCGTTGCGCCGTGGCGGTGATTCGGATGCGCGCGGCTGCCGTGCGTCGCGCTCCTGTGCTGGCGCCATTCGTTTGTCACGGCCACCGTGCGACGAAGGAGTGGTCGCTTCGCGATGCCGCCCTGGCGCGATCTGGGGCACCGCGCCGCTGCGCTTGCCTGCTGGCGCGGCGCCCGGCTTCGCAGTGTGCGTCGACGGGGATTTGCCCGCCTGTGCGGGCCGCAGGTTGGCGGCTGCTCCCGCCGGCGACCTGGCTGGCGCCGCCGGTTGTGACTTGGCAGCTGCCCCTGACTTGGTCGCTGCCCCTAGCTTAGCCGCTGCCCCTAGCTTAGCCGCTGCCCCTAGCTTAGCCGCTGCCCCTAGCTTAGCCGCTGCCCCTGTGCGGGATTTGGCCGCTGGCGCCGCTGGTGGTTTCGCCGCTTGACCAACTTGTGGCTTGGCGCCGGCGCGGCGGGGTTCGCGTGGCCCCGCGCCGCGCGCCGGCTGGCTGCGCCGCTGGATTGGCTCTGGTTTCGCGTTGGGATCCGGTTCGAAACCGGCAATGACCTCGCGCGGCAACGTGCGCTTAATTAGGCGCTCGATGTCCGTCAGCAATTGATGTTCGTCGACGCAGACTAGCGATACGGCCTCGCCCGTCGCGCCCGCGCGGCCTGTTCGGCCGATACGGTGCACGTAGTCTTCCGGAACATTCGGCAGGTCAAAATTCACCACATGCGGCAATTGGTCGATGTCGATGCCGCGCGCTGCGATGTCGGTAGCGACCAACACTTGCAGCGTGCCGTCCTTGAATTCTGACAATGCCCGGGTCCGGGCCGCTTGGCTTTTGTTGCCGTGGATAGCCAGGGCGCTGATACCGTCCTTCGTCAACTGTTCGGCAAGCCGGTTTGCGCCGTGCTTGGTGCGCGTGAACACGAGCACCTGAAACCAGTTGTGCGCCTTAATCAAATGCGTGAGTAGCTCGCGCTTGCGGTCGCGATCGACCGGATAGATCGTTTGGGTGACCGTCTCGGCGGTGGTATTGCGACGGGCCACTTCGATTAGCGCTGGCGAATCGAGCAGGTTGTCCGCGAGCGCCTTGATCTCGTCGGAGAATGTCGCCGAGAACAGCAGGTTCTGGCGCTGCAAAGGCAGATGCTTGAGCACCCGCTTGATGTCGTGGATAAAGCCCATATCCAGCATCCGGTCGGCCTCGTCGAGCACCAGGATCTGCAGGCTGCTGAGGTCGATCGTGCGCTGCTGAAGGTGATCTAGTAATCGTCCAGGCGTGGCCACGACGATGTCGACGCCGCGCCGCAGCGCGTCGATTTGCGGGTTGATGCCGACGCCGCCGAACATGACCGTCGAGCGCAGCTTGAGGTACTTGCCGTATTCGCGCACGCTTTGCTCGACTTGCGCAGCCAATTCGCGTGTCGGCGTCAAGATCAGGGCGCGAACCGGTACTTTGCTCGATGTCGCGCGCGAATGGGATAGCCTTTCCAGAATCGGCAGCGTGAAACCGGCAGTCTTGCCGGTGCCGGTTTGTGCGCCAGCCAGCAGGTCGCCGCCGCCGAGCACGGCCGGAATGGCTTGCCGCTGGATCGGTGTCGGCGTCGTGTAGCCGAGTTCGTTGACTGCACGAACCAGAGGTTCGGACAAGCCGAGAGAATCAAATGACATATTGGATGGTGTCGTCACCGGTCCGGCGCGCAACGCGCATCAGTCGCGAATCGGTGCAGTGAAAGTCTGAAGACGCGAGGGCAAGCCGACTGTCGCGATGCCCCGCGTAAGTAAAACAGCGTGATAACAAAGACAAAGGGCGCGGCCCGTGGTTCCGGCCGCGCCCTGAGATTGGGGATTCGCGTAGGATCAGTCGAGCGGCGCGGAGCGCAGTTCGTTGACCTGCTGCGGCGACACTGGCGTGCCCTTGTTGCCCCATGCCATGCGCAAGTACGTGACCACGGCGGCGACTTCCTGGTCCGACATCGAGTGCGCGAACGGCGGCATGCCGTACGGCTCAGGATTGGCGTGCGTGCTCGGCGGATAGCCACCATTAAGTACCATGCGGATCGGATTCACTGCCGACTGCATTTGCACCGACTGGTTGTTCGCCAGCGGCGGGAAGTGTGGCGGATAACCAAGACCGTTTTCCGCATGGCACTTCGCGCATTGATCGTTGTAGATCTTCCTGCCTTGCTCGAACAACTCCTTGCCGAACGCGACAGAGGTTTCCAACTGCATCGTCTCCGGTGCTTCCTTCTTCTGCGGAATCGTTTTCAGGTAAGTCGAGATTGCCCGGATGTCTTCGTCAGTCATGTATTGCAGGCTGTTGTGTACGACTTCAGACATAGGCCCGAACACCGCACCACGTTGCGACACGCCAGTCTTCAACAGATCTGAGATGTCCTGCAGATCCCAGTCACCCAGGCCCGCTTCCTTGCTCGATGTGAGCGACGGTGCATACCAGTTCTGCAGCGGGATCAGGCCACCGGCAAACGCCGCTGCCTGGTTCGAGCCGCCTAGCGCGTTGATCGACGTGTGGCACATGCCGCAGTGGCCCAGTCCCTCGACCAGGTAGGCGCCGCGGTTCCACTCGACCGACTTGGTCGGATCCGGCTTGTATTCGCCCTCGCGGAAGAACAACGTGCGCCAGCCGATCAGCATGTTGCGTTGATTAAATGGGAAGCGTAGTTCGTGCTCGCGGCTCGGCTGTGCAACCGGCGCCACTGAACGCAGATATGCGTAGATCGCGTCCGAGTCCGCGCGCGTGACTTTCGTATAGCTGGTGAACGGAAAGCCCGGATACAGCAATTCGCCGTTCTTGCCGCGGCCAGTGTGCATCGCGCGGTAGAAGTCGTCCGAACTCCACTTGCCGATCCCGTACTGCTCGTCCGGTGTGATGTTCGGCGTGTACATCGTACCGAACGGCGTGGCCATCGGCAAGCCACCGGCGAAGGGCTTGCCGCCGCGTACCGTGTGGCATGCAACGCAGTCGCCGGCGCGCGCTAAGTATTCGCCTTGCTTGATCAGCGCGGCCTGGTCGGCCGGGCTCGCGGCCATCGCGCTGCCGCCGTGGATATTGTTGCTGCCAGACCACAGCACCGGCACCAGTGCCGCGGCCGCTACCGCGATGACGGCCGACAGCGCGAAAAGAGTCTTGCGTTTCATCTTGATGTGTCTCCTGTCGCTTACTGCGGCTCACTGCCGCATTGCAGCGGCATCTTCGACGAACGGGCCGGCGCCGGCACTGGGTTAGCCGGTGCGGGTTGCGTGGAGAGCCAGTGGGCGACCGCGGCGATGTCGTCGTCGTTGAGGCGGGTCGCGACCGTGTGCATGCAGTCTGGCGCCTTCGCGCGGCGCACACCAGAGCGCCATGCGCCAAGCTGCGCGCTGATGTAGTCCGCATGTAGGCCCACTAGGCCCGGGATCGCCGGTTCCATGCCGGTCAGCGTCTTGCCGTGGCATGCCGCGCACGCGGGCACGTTGCGCGCCGGATCGCCGTTCAACACGATCTGCTTGCCGCGCGCCAGCGTCGACGCAGAGACGCTCGGCTGCGCCGGCGCCGGGTACGGCGGCCGTTGTTTTGAGTAATACTCGGCGATCTTGCGCAGGTAATCGTCGGAAAGGTACGTGACCAGATAGTTCATCGGCGGGTACTTGCGGTGCCCGTCGCGGAAATTGACCAACTGGTTGTACAGATATTCAGCGGGCTTGCCTGCAAGACGTGGAAAGTAGTCATTGTCGGTGCCCTGACCCTGATCGCCGTGGCATGCGGCGCACGCGGCGACGCGGGCTTCCATTGAGTTCAGAGGCGGCAGGTTCGCTTGCCCTTTGGCAGCGCTGGCAATGCCTGCGCTGGCAGCCAGAAGTGCAGCCAGCAACGGGCGCAAGAGGCGTCTAGAAGACACGCGTAACTCCATCGATAATGGGGACCGCATTGGGTAACGCAGGCGGTTTTGGCGAAGGCTTGGCGCGCCTTCCGAATCGCGGCGCCGACTTGCGGCGGCGAAGGTGCTGCAATGCAGCAGGTTATTCTATCACCGAACGGCCATATTGGCCATTTGGCTGAGCGTCGAGGGGGTCATTTGGCTGGACGTCGCGACGGACGACGCGATTCGGCCATCTGGCCGGTAATGCGATAATTGGCTAAGTCTCTTCGTAAGCCTCGCAGGTCTTTTCGCCATCGGACCAAAAACCTATTTGTGGCCGCTTGCCGCTGTCCCCAACGAGTTGATTTAAGTTATTTTATGCGTCAACGACTCAATAGATTCGCGCCGTGTAGCCGCCGATGGCCGCATTTCCTTCCGAAAATTTCTCGGTGATTTCATGGATTTCGATTCGATTCACGCGTACAGTGCGGTTGCAGACCATTACATGTTACAACAGCAGATTGCCGTTGTAGGCGCTGCGCCACCCAGTCTAATAGGGAGCAGTGCGCTTGCCGTGCTGCCGGCCCGCCAATGCGCGGCACAACAGTCGGTCAGTCCCGCACCGAGGCGCGCGACGACGTTTGAAGACCTGCCGCCTGAGATTATGCGGCGGATCGCCGCGCACACGTCGTTCGACGACATGGGCAGCTTGTCGTCGGCGACGCGGCGCACTTATCACGCGTTGCAGGACATGCGACGCAGCTGGCTTTGTTATCAGCGAGCCGACAATGTTTATCGGCTTGATTCGCGCCGCACGCAGGCGTTGCTGGACGAAATCGAACGGATCGACGGCGAAGCGATATTGCGGGCTGCGCCGCTCGAGGTGCTGTGGCCTCGAATACCGGAATTGCCACAGCAACACCGGGCGCAAACCTATAAGCGGATTTTCGACATGGCGGGCCGGTTGCCGACACATGCGAGCTTGCTGATACGCAAAGGGATGATTGGCACTATACCGGGATTGCCGGTCCAGGAGCAGGTGCCAATGTACGACTTCGTCCATGCGGCTATCGAAAAGAGTGATGCTGCCGGGCAAGGTCAGTTGTGGGCCTCGCTTGCATGGTTGCTTAGATGCTTGCCACTGGATCCGCCGCGCTTCGAGCGCGAATACTCGGCTTTTATCAGCAGGCTTGCCTCGCTGGATGCGCCTGCACAGGCGGAGTTGATCGTGCAGTTGGTGATGCTGCTGCCTGGCTTCTACGAGGATAGTCCGGATGAATCGGCCACGCTGGCCAGTTATCATCGGCTTATGCAAGATTGGGTGCAGCGATTGCCCCCGGCTTATCGGGGGGCGCCAATTGGCGCACTGGCCCATATGATATGGTTGCTGCCGGCGGAGCAAATGCCGGCGCATTATGCGCAGCTACGCAGCCTCACGGAGGCGTTGCCAGACGATCAGATCGGCTTGGTGCTTCGGCGCTTGCCGACTGCGTTGGTGTTGCTGCCACAACAGCACCATGCAGCCGAATTCACGCTGCTGGAGCCTCTTATCAGTCGCGTGCGGCCCGAGCATCGTGAGGCAGTCACATTGGGATTGCTCGAAAGCACCGTTGGACTGGACGACGCGACGCTATCCAGGTGGGCGTGGCGCAAGGCGTTTCAGCTGCTCGACAGCTGCGACGACACCTGTCTGTCTACCGTGGTCGACGAATTGGCCCATCAGCAATTGGTACCCTTGCTTCCCATGCAGCAGTGGGAGGATGCAAAGCACGAGATTCTAGCGTTCATCGAGCGTTACCCGCTCAGCGACGCGGCTCGCGCGAAGTTGCTCGACTTCGTCAATACGACGGTGCCGGAGGATTAACTTGCGTACGATTAGCCGTCAGCGGTGCTGCCATCCGCGTGCCTGCGCCATCAACCCGATGACTTCGTCGTCAGTGGTTTGCGTGAAATCGACGTAATATAGACTCACGCTACTGAACGAATCGAGCGGTGCGAGGCACACAGCGTCGTCCGCCAGCGTCGCAATCGAATTCCAGACGTCGCGTGGAGCGACCGGCGCTGCGGCGACTAGGCGTGCGGCGCCCAAATTGCGCAACGCGAGTAGGGCCACCTTCATCGTGCTTCCGGTGGCCACGCCGTCATCCACAATAATGATCGTGCGCTGCGCGGCTGGCATCGGTGTGGCGCCGTGTCGGTACCGCTCGCGGCGTCGCGCCAATTCCCGCTGCTGACGATGCTGCTCGGCGATCAGATAGTCATCCCCGGGGCGCAGCGCCACAACGATGTCCTCGTTCCAGAGCACTTGTGGCGGATCACCATCGACGATTGAACCTAGCGCGAGTTCCGGCTGCTGCGGCGCGCCGAGCTTGCGTACCAGCAGCACGTCAAGGCTGCCGCCCAGCGCTCGGGCGACCTCAAATGCCACCGGTACGCCGCCGCGCGGCAAGCCGACGACCAGCGGCGTCGCATCCCGATAGCGGGTCAGCGCGCCGGCCAGTGCACTGCCCGCCGCGCGGCGGTTTGGGAAAGGCAAAAGCGTGGACATCGTGTAGGTAATCCGGGATTTGTGTTGTCGCGACCGAAGATGCACCGCGACGGGTAGCTCATCATCGCGTGGACCGCCGGGGACGCTACACGTCGCGCGCCGCGGTCATCGCTTGTTCATTTCTAACTCCGCGCCAGTGGGTGGGTCCGTGGCCGGGTCCGACCTGAGTCGCTGCTTCATCGCGCTCAGCGCGGCATCCTCATCCGGTTGCAGTGTCACGCTCGCCTGGCCGTCACCGCCATCGACCGGCACCGGCGGATTCTCGACGAGGTTTAAGTCGCCACCCTCATTCCAGGGTCCGCGTACCGGTGCCGCGCCGGTCGACATCTTGAAATAACTGTTCGCATATTCCGGCGCGGGCGGCAGCTTGCCCGGCGGGAAATTCGACGTAATGGAATAAAGCGCTTTTTCAAATGATTTCTGATGAGAGACTTCGCGGGTCATCAAAAAGCCGAGCGCGTCTCGCACGCCAGAATCGTCGGTGACATTGATCAGCCGCTCATAGACGATCTTGGCCCTGGCCTCGGCGGCGATATTCGAGCGCAAGTCAGCGGTTGGCTCCCCGATTGTATCGATGTACGCGGCGCTCCACGGCACGCCGGCCGAATTCGTCAGCGGCGTGCCGGCGCCGTACAGCACTTGTGTCACGTGGCTGTCATTGCCGGCGCCATTCAGTTTGCGATAAAGCTCGGCCTGCTCATCGACCGCCTCGGCCAACTCGCCCTTCGCTCCACGATTGAGCATCGCGACGATAGACCCGATGATCTCCAGATGACTGAGTTCTTCTGTCGCGATGTCGAATAGCATGTCCTTGCGGCCGGGATCTTCCTCGCTGATGGCCTGCGTGAAGTAACGCATGGCTGCGGCCAATTCGCCTTGTGGGCCGCCGAACTGCTCCAGCAACAGATTAGCCAGGCCAGGGTCCGTGCCATTGACCCGTACGGTGTACTGCAATCGTTTGTTGTGGACGAACATGAAGCCTCCTGTGACGTGAAAGGTGTCGCGGTGCTCGCCAAGGCCGCACGCGTAGCGTCAGCCGCCGATTTGTTTGCGCAACGTGCGTTCCCGCCAATGCAATGCGCAACCGCATCGTGGCACGGGTATTGCGATAGCGACGTCACCCGCGTGCCCCGTAGAAGGCTATCTGGTGCACGCCGTGCGGTCGCAAGAAATCCATGCGCAGCCGGAACGGCTTGATCCGTTCGTTGAAAAGCGGCCGTATCCGGCGCAAGCGTGTGACAGGTAACGTAATGACGGCACTCTCGAGGGCAATGTGGATCAACGGAGGACGATGATGAACAGCTTGTCCGGCGTCAGTGATCATGGCGTCACGGTATTCGATTATTTGGACCACCATGCCAAGGTGACGGCGCAGCGCAACGCGCGGGGCGCGTGGGTACCGCAGATTCAAATCACGCGCGATCGCGAACCAGT
This sequence comes from Burkholderia sp. b14, assembly GCF_900156195.1. Classification (NCBI taxonomy): domain Bacteria; kingdom Pseudomonadati; phylum Pseudomonadota; class Betaproteobacteria; order Burkholderiales; family Burkholderiaceae; genus Burkholderia; species Burkholderia sp. b14. Next base: position 1,301,110 of record NZ_FTPJ01000003.1, on the reverse strand, counting down.
GCAGTTCGATATGCCACAAGAGGTGGCGCCGGAATGGCTGACAGCTGATGAAGTCGTGCGCGCCGGAGTGGAGCGGGCGCGTTTGTTCATCGAGAGGCGACGAGGCGCTAGTTGACGGTGAACGACGCGGTACCGAGCGCCAGTCGGTTGACGGTGAACGATGCGGCACCGAGCGCTGGATTCCTGCTGCCTGTCGTACGCGGATGTCGGTGCGGGGTGTGTTGCTGGCGCGTCTGCGTACTAGTGGTATTGCTCGTACTCGTGGGTATCACATACCAAACGTACCACGTATCAAACACATCGTGTATCAAACGCATCGCGGGCTAAACCTATCGTGTGTGCGGCGCGGCTGGCTTGCGTTCGCTCAAGCCCGCAAATTGCGTGGCTTGCAGCCGGGAATGAACCATGCTAACGGCTAACGGCGTCGCCCGATAGAAGTAGCTGGCACCGTGTTTCAAACAAGGCGCGACGGCGGGCGCGGGGCGCCGCACGGCGTTGGTGTGTGGTGCCGACTCGACAGGAGAGGACCGTGCAGTACAACCCACCCCAAGCTGGAAGGCAGAATCCCGGCGCCGAGCAATCCTGGAGTGAAGGATTTAAGGTGCTCGTCACCGCTAAGCCCGGCATGGACGGCCGTTTTATTGGTGTGCTGAAGGTCGTGCGACAGGCCGATCGCCGCGTGATCTTCCCATTTCCGGGTGCTCCCGAGATCGGTCCATTCGACACGATTGAGCAGGCGCGTGCGGCGGCGCTCGAATATGGCCGCAAGGTTGTGGCTGACGACCGCCGCAATCCAGAGCGGTGACGACGCGGCGTTGCCGGAGGGCGCGCACGCGCCGGCGCCGAGGCGTTCAATACGATGGGGATGTGCAAATTCATGGCGATTTCTAGCGAGCAAACCGCGCAACAAGTCAGACAGGTTCTAGACGGCCGCCGACGCGGCGTACGGATCCTGTTGCCATTGGCTGGACCGGCCGTGGTGGTGTCGGTCGCCTATATGGACCCGGGCAACTTCGCCACCAATATCCAGGCCGGCGCTGGATATGGCTATCAGTTGCTGTGGGTGGTGCTGTTCGCCAGCCTCGTTGCGATGCTCTTCCAGGGCTTGTCGGCACGGCTCGGGATCGTGACCGGGTGTAACCTGGCCCAGTTATGCCGGGCGCGTTTGCCCAAGCCGGTGACCTTGTCGATGTGGATGGCCAGCGAACTCGCGGCGATGGCCACGGATCTGGCCGAGTTCATCGGCGGGGCCATCGGCGTGGCGTTACTGTTTCACATTCCGCTGCTCACCGCCATGGTGATCGTCGGCGTGCTGACGTACCTAATGCTAATGTTCCAGCGGCACGGTTTTCGGCCGCTGGAACTGGCGATCGGCGCCCTGGTCGGTATTATCGCATTAGCCTACGTTGCGCAGCTGTTCATCGTGCCGATTGATTGGCGGGCAGTGGGGCACGGCGCGCTCCACCCGTCAATACCCGACCATCCGGCATTGACCATCGCGGTCGGCATCGTCGGTGCGACGGTGATGCCGCATGCGCTTTTCTTGCATTCAGGATTGACCGGCGAGCGCGTCGTCGCGCGAAGCGACGCGGACCGTCGCGCGCTGCTGCGCTACAGTCGGATCGAGGTGCTCGTTGCGTTGAGTGTGGCGGGACTGGTCAACATGGCCATGGTGGTGATGGCCGCCGGCGCATTCCATCCTGGTCATGCACATGTTGCTGAGATCGACCAGGCGTACCGGACATTGACGCCGTTATTTGGTGCTGCAGCCTCGGCATTGTTCATCGTGTCGCTGATCGCTTCGGGCTTGTCAAGCTCGGTGGTCGGCACGATGGCGGGACAAATGATCATGCAGGGCTTCGTCGGTTTCCGCATTCCCGTCATCGTGCGCCGCTTAGTGACGATGTTGCCTGCATTCCTGGTAGTCGCTGCCGGTGTTGATGCGACCCGCGCCTTGATCATCAGCCAGGTGGTATTGAGTCTCACGGTGCCGGTGCCGATGATTGCGCTGGTTTGGTTGTGTCGCCATCGCGATGTGATGGGTGGCTATCGGCTCAGTCCGTGGCTTGCCGTATTATCGATGGTGGCCGCAGTGCTGGTGATTGGCCTAAACGTTGCGTTGATCGTCGATACACTGCGCTAACAGCCCGATTGCGTCTCAACAATGCGACGTGAAAACTTGTCGTCGCACGTGCGGCGGCTTAGGTGGCCGTACGGGTAAGGAGTAGGGTTCAGTCTTGGTCGGATCACCGTACAGGTTCTGACTGAACGGCTGGTAAGCCAGATTGTAGGCGCGGCGGCTGCCGTCGCTGAAGCGGGTCGTCAGTATCAAGCCCATGCTCGTGCTTGCCATGGCTGCCGAGTTAGCCAACGCAGGTGCGGGCATCGAGTTGAACGACGCGCCTTGGAGCGACGCCATGCTGACCGGCGGCGACAACGCTCCCGTCACGCGTTGTCGCTACCGCAGGCAGCCATCAGCGTGGAGCCCGCGAATGTGATGCCCAGCGCAAGCATCGGCGCGCCGACGAGCACATTGCTCGTCGTGCGGTGCTGGGTTGAACGCCGGCGTGGGGCGTTTGCGTCGTTACGGCTACGCCCGTTCTTGGCGAGAGGGGCGGGATACGGCTTTGGCCTGCTCATCGATCCATGCGTGCATCAGCTTGTAGGTGACAGCCAAAATGACCGGCCCGATGAACAGTCCGACGATGCCGAATGCAATCAGTCCACCAAGTACGCCGGCCAACACCAATAGCATCGGCAGGTCCACGCCACGCTGGATCAGCGGCGGACGTATGACATTGTCGAGACTGGAAACGACGAACGCCCAGATGAGCATGGCGACCCCGGCGATAGTCGCGTCCTGGTAGAACAACCAGATTGCCGCGCCAATTAACGGCAGCAGCGGACCGATCTGCGCCAGGCAGAAGATGAGGGTGATCGCGCATACCATGCCCGCGCCGGGTATCCCAGCGGCGAGTAGCCCCAGCCCGGCCAGCGCCGATTGCACAGCCGCGGTGACGACGATGCCCAGCGCGACGGCGCGGATGGCCTGGCCGGCCAGGCGCACCGCGGCCGTACCGCGTTCATCGGCAAGGCGATAAGCAAAGCGCCGCACAGCCCCGGCTGCCGCTTCGCCATGCATGTACAACACCCCGCATAGGATGAGCGTCAACAGCAGATGCACGAGTACGCCACCGACCGCGGTCGCGCGCGACACCATCCATTTCGCGCCGGTATCCGCGTAAGGGGCAACGAATTCCAGCAGGCCGTCGACGCCGGCGTGGGTGAGCCGCTGCCATGCCGAGGTGATGCGCTCGCCGACCAGCGGCACCTCGTGCAACCAAGCCGGTGGCGGAGCGGGCCGGTAGTCTGGCAGGGCGCGGGCGTGTTGCAGGATCGTATCGGCGTGGGCCGCGATGGCTACCACCGCGCCATACAGCGGCAACGCGATGACGATCAACAAGGCGGCCAGCATCAACGCAGTCGCTCGGCCGCGTCGTCCGCCGAGCCGCTCCTGTGCGCCGCGCATCATCGGCCACGTTGCCACGACGATCATCGTGGCCCAAATCAGCGCGGGCAGGAACGGGCTCATGATATACAGGCTGCCCCCGATCAACAGCGACAAAATAAAAATGATTAGCAAAGCCCGCGCGATATCTGTTTGCGCTTGTGAATGGTTCATACCGTCGATACCTCCAGCGTGATTGATGTGCCGCGCGCAGCGCGACGTGCATGGGGAGAGCAAGGATCGGTCCCGATTCACGTGCGCATGTTCCACACGATGGCGAAAAAACATGAGCTTATGGCCGGTGCGACATCACCGTTGCGACAGCCGCCGTTTCAACAGCGGTTCGAGCCGTTCGGCAAAGACTCGAAACCGTCTGGATACCGGTTCGCGGTGGGGGGCGAACAATGTCATCGGCATTGGGGCCGCTCGGTGCTTTGGCAGGACCTCAATCAGATCGCCGCGGCGCAGAATGCTTGCACCGAACAGATGCACAATCAGCCCTGATTGCCACAACCAACTCTGCGCACCGCTTCCATTAAGATGGCTCATGCCTGAGCCATGGAAAGTTCCAATTTCGAACACTGTCTAGGATGCGTGCACGGGCCGCCTCAGAGAAACGATTGGCTTCCATAAACTCGATGACCTGAGCCTTGGCAGATAATAATTTTTGATCGTTAATGGTCCGGAACACAGAATATGTCTGAAGCCCGGTGAGCAGACGCAATAACGCCGCTTCGCCCCTGCCATTGATCAAATCCAACCCTTGCGGCCATACTCGCTGCGACAGCGCCTCATCCAGATAACGAATACTAGACAGCAATCCGAGCGCCGCCCCCTCACGCTGCGCCGCTGGCACACGCGCCAAATGGCGCTCAAACAAGGCCAACTCCTGTGCATGTTGGTCAGGCGGCAACGCCTTGATTCCCGCCGCCGGCAAATGGCGAAATGCGATTCCCCACTGCTCGTCTGGCAGCGATAAAGCTAAGTCGCGCATTTGCGCGTAACGCACGGGCTGCTCCGTTTTTGGCAAGACCCATATGCTGTCCGCCAACGCGCCAACTGCCTTACCCTGATAAGCGGGTGGAAGGCGCAGAGTCTGTTCGTAAAAAAACGCGTACTGCGCGGATTTACTCGGGTGCGCCCTATCCGAATGCAAATGCCCCAGTAGCCCGACCAAGACCGAAATCAGCTCCGCTTGCTGGGACACGTTCAAAGACGGCAGCCGCGCCAAGATCGCCTGATAACGCTCAATGAACTCCGGTGAGCCGATGTTGAAATTGATCAACCCAATCGCCAGTGCCGGCCAGACATTGTCCTGCTCAGGCCCGCGCTGTGCCACTAAGGCGTGAGCGAAGTCAAATACTTCAAGACGCTGATACCATGGCAAATAACGAAATCTCAGCATCAGCGCCTTTTGTATTGGTAACCCATGCTTCGGAATGCGCTGCGCGGCTGCGAACAATCGCTTGAACGCTTCGCCTTGCTCGGCCTTCGGCAATGCTTGCAGACGCTGGCGCAACGCGTCAATCGGCTCGACGTGCTGCGCCGGATCGGCGAGCGTGCCATCCATCTCATTGAGCAGTTGATTGATTGACGCGAGACTTACGGCTTGATTGGCTCGTTGCCAGTAGCGGTAGACTAACTGCTTGGTTTGCATCGCATGATACGTGCGACGATTGACTACTGAAAAATTTTTCACGTCTTGAACGGGCACGTAGTCACCGATCCGCTCAATCAGTTCGGGCGGCAGGTCATGATATGTCGTGGGCCGGCTGGCCGACGTGTTAGCTAAAGCGCTGCTTGGTGGCTGCCGTGGCGGTGGCACCGACGCGGCGGGTTGCGGGCACGACTCCAACGCGCGGATGTAGGCACTATAGTCGTTTAAAGCGGCATTCAGATCAAAGTCCATCAGCACACTCAGCGGTCGATAAAAAGAAACGGCGCAATACGAAGCGAAACCGCACAGCAGGTTAGCTAAAAGCGGGAAGACGAGCACAGCTATGAACTTTTAAACGCCATGTTTTTGGCGGATAGTGCTCTGACGATATGCGGGAGCTGTTACATCGTTTTTTGGTAACGCACACTTTTGAAGAAGCTCGTGCGACGCTGGCCCTGGTAAACAGCAAGCAGCCCAAACAACGTGCGGCTCAAATAACTGATGATGCAGATAAGTTGCATCCTACTGTCTGCGGCCGCACCGCGCACACGTAATGCTGGAGCGAGCGAAGCTTGTCTATGGCGATGCCCACGAGCGTGGTTGGGTGCAGCGAAGAAGGTGCGTGCGCAGAAACGGCACGAACTGGCCACTGCCATCGAAGCGTTCCAGTCCCACGACCTGCGCGTTAAAGCGGGGCACCGACAAGGGGAAATCGGCAGGCATGGCGGCGGCCAACGACCAGCTAGGACACGCTGATGAGAAGATGACGCGCCGATATGTGCGGCACCGGAAGGGCAAGCTGGTGACGTCTACCCGGTAGCGAAGATTGCAGAACAGCGCGCTATTTGCGGAACAAAACAGCCCGCATCGTGGCGGGCCGCGTCAAATATGGTGGCGAATCAGGGACTCGAACCCCGGACCTGCGGATTATGATTCCGTCGCTCTAACCGACTGAGCTAATTCGCCGAAAGAATCTCAGATTATGGGCATGAGCAGACGTGTTGTCAACCACTTTCACGTCCCCCTTGGGGGCCGGCCGATGCAAAGCGGTTGGAATTGCGTTGCCGCAGCCTGCTTAATACGTCGAGCTTGCCCATGCGCGGCAGTCCGAGATTAAGGAATAGCAGGTCGAACGATTGCATCGACAGGGCTACGTCGGCCTCGACCCCGTCTTGATGTGATCGACCGCATAGCCCAAATGGCGGAGTGATCGGATCAGGCCATCCGCGAGTATGCTGTCATTTTCGGCAATAAGCATGCGTATGGGCATTTTAGTGCCGGCGGCGCAAACTTGTCCCCGTTCTCGGCGTTTTCTTATCGTACATATTGCAATGACATGCGGTGTCCAGCGCAATACGCATCGACCCTACCCTCCGGGGGACGCGGCGGGACCAGGCATGCTAGTTGCGAAAAGGACGCATGTATTTCGCGCTTGCAAACAACACTGTTTTTTTATACAGTATCCGAAGCCGTGCGTTGGCGCGGGCAGCGGTATTATCCAGAGATGGCCGGAATGGCCGCGATGCGAGGCGTGCCGCCTCGGTAACGGACTGCCGCTCATCATAGCAAAGGACGATTCATGGAAGAAAGCAAGAAAGGCTCAGCTGGACTGACTGCGGAGAAGAACAAGGCACTGGCTGCCGCGCTGTCGCAGATCGAGAAGCAGTTCGGTAAGGGGTCGATCATGCGACTTGGCCATGGCGAGGCAGTCGAAGACATTCAAGTCGTATCGACTGGCTCGCTCGGCCTAGACATTGCGCTAGGCGTCGGTGGGCTGCCGCGTGGCCGTGTCGTCGAGATTTACGGGCCGGAATCGTCCGGCAAGACGACGCTCACACTGCAAGTAATCGCTGAGATGCAGAAAATCGGCGGCACCTGCGCGTTTATCGACGCGGAACACGCGCTCGATGTCCAGTATGCGTCCAAGCTGGGCGTCAACGCGTCGGAACTGCTGATTTCTCAACCCGATACTGGCGAGCAGGCACTGGAAATCGCCGATGCGCTCGTGCGCTCGGGGTCGATCGACATGATCGTCATCGACTCGGTGGCTGCGCTCGTGCCGAAAGCCGAAATCGAAGGTGAAATGGGCGATTCACTGCCCGGCTTGCAGGCGCGGCTGATGTCGCAGGCGCTGCGCAAGCTGACCGGTACGATCAAGCGGACCAACTGCTTGGTCATCTTCATTAACCAGATTCGCATGAAGATCGGTGTGATGTTCGGCAACCCGGAAACCACCACCGGCGGCAATGCGTTGAAGTTTTACGCGTCGGTCCGGCTCGATATCCGTCGGATCGGCTCGATTAAGAAGAACGATGAAGTCATCGGTAACGAAACGCGGGTTAAGGTGGTCAAAAACAAAGTGTCGCCACCGTTTCGCGAGGCGATTTTCGACATCTTGTATGGCGAGGGGATTTCGCGACACGGTGAAATCATCGATCTTGGCGTCCAGGCGAAGATCGTTGAGAAGGCGGGTGCCTGGTATAGCTACAACGGCGAGAAGATTGGCCAGGGCAAGGACAATGCGCGGGAGTTCCTGCGTGAAAATCCGGATCTTGCGCGCGAGATCGAAAATCGCGTTCGTGAATCGCTCGGTGTCGTGGCGATGCCGGCCGGCGCGGTAGCCGCCGAGGGCGGACAAGCGTAACGCGAAGTGCGCACGAAGTGCCCGCGCCCTGTGCCAAGCCTGAAGGGGCGCGCGTTGAGGTATTTGTCGCGCCGAGATTACAGCCGTGCCGAACTGGCTGCTAAGCTCAAGCGCGACGCCCAGGAAGGCGACAATATTGAGCCGATTCTCGATGCACTCGAACGGGACGGTTGGCTGTCCGATAGTCGGTTTGCTGAAAGCGTCGTGCATCGCCGTGCGTCCCGCTTCGGCGCGGCCCGGATCGTTGGTGAGTTGAAGCGGCACGCGTTGCATGGCGACCTGCTGGACGACATCGGCAATCAATTACGGGAAACCGAATGGGAGCGGGCGAAAGCGGTGTGGCAAAAGAAATTTCAGGGCCATGTCGCGCAGTCGCCGGCCGAGCGTGCGAAGCAGGCGCGATTCCTGGCCGCCCGCGGCTTTTCCCGCGTGGTGATTTCGCGGCTCGTCAGCGGGATCGACGACGAAGCCGGCGATGAATGACGGTCTGCGTAGACCGCGTCGTGCTACGTAGCATGCTGTGCTCCGTCTATGCGTTCGTGGCGGTGAAGTGCGTTCCGGGGTGGGCACGCGGGTGTCGTCAGGCCGTCAGACCGGTATGCTAAAATCGCTGAGTTTTCCATCCGGCCGCAACCCTTTCCATGCCGCTCCCTCCCTCTGCTCCTCGTCGGGCGCGTCATCGCCGTGCGATTGACGTGCAAGCGTTCGAGCGCGGAGACGGCCTGTGGGACATCGAAGCATGCCTGACCGACTGCAACGCGCGTGACACGCAACTCGCAACCGGCGTTAGGCTGACCGAGCTACCTATCCACAAACTCCGGCTGCGGGTGACGATTGATCATCGGATAAATGTCGTCGATGCGCAGTCACCGGCGGTGAAATGGGTTTCTGATCTGGGGCATGGCGAAGACGTCAATCCAAGCGATCGCGCATTGATTGAGTTGGACCTGCGTCGTGGGCTCCGGCATGCCGTTACTGAGCGTCTTGGTGAGGCGGCGGGCCGCGCGCATCTGACCAATTTGCGCATGCTATCGACGAGTGTAGTAACCCTCCAGGCTTGCGTCGGCGACGTGTCGCAGACAGGCGTGTCAGACACGGACGCAGCCGGCGATGTGATGCCGTTTCAGCTTGTTCGCTGCCACGCGTCGAAGCTTGACGGCTCGTGGTCACGCAATGCTATCCGCGCTGGTATGGCCACGCGCCGCGTGAGGTCCGCGCCGCGTCGTGCGCGAAGCCGCGCCAAGCGCCGCACACAGCGATATTCATTCCAACTCTCAGACTGAAGGAATCACGCATGAAGATTCACGAGTACCAGGGTAAAGAGATCCTGCGGAAATTCGGGGTCACGGTGCCACGCGGCAAGCCCGCGTTTTCGGTAGACGAAGCCGTCAAGGTGGCCGAGGAGCTCGGCGGCCCGGTCTGGGTGGTGAAGGCCCAGATCCATGCGGGTGGCCGTGGCAAAGGCGGTGGTGTCAAGGTCGCGAAATCCCTGGATCAGGTGCGCGAATATTCGAACCAGATCCTTGGCATGCAGCTCAAGACGCACCAGACCGGCCCCGAAGGGCAAAAGGTCAACCGGCTGCTGATCGAAGAAGGCGCGGACATCAAGAAGGAACTGTATGTTGGCCTCGTCGTCGACCGTATCTCGCAAAAAGTCGTGCTGATGGCCTCCAGCGAAGGCGGCATGGACATCGAGGAAGTGGCTGCGAAGACGCCCGAGTTGATCCACAAGGTTGCGGTCGATCCGGCTAAGGGCTTGCAGGACGCTGAAGCAGACGAGATCGCTAAGAAAATCGGCGTGCCGGATACATCGCTCGCACAGGCTCGTGCAAACCTGCATGGACTGTACAAGGCGTTCTGGGAAACGGACGCATCGCTGGCTGAAATCAACCCGTTGATCCTGACCGGCGACGGCAAGGTAATCGCGTTGGACGCAAAGTTCAACTTCGATTCGAACGCGCTGTTCCGTCACTCGGAGATCGTTGCATACCGTGATCTTGACGAAGAGGATCCGGCTGAAATCGAGGCGTCAAAGTTCGATCTTGCGTACATCTCCCTGGATGGCAACATCGGCTGTCTGGTCAATGGCGCCGGCTTGGCGATGGCGACGATGGATACGATCAAGTTGTTCGGTGGCGAACCGGCGAACTTCCTCGATGTCGGCGGTGGTGCGACGACCGAGAAGGTAACCGAAGCGTTCAAGCTGATGCTGAAGAACCCGAACTTGAAGGCCATCCTTGTGAACATCTTCGGTGGGATCATGCGTTGCGATGTGATCGCCGAGGGCGTGATCGCGGCATCGAAGGCGGTGCACCTACAAGTCCCGCTGGTCGTGCGAATGAAGGGCACTAACGAGGACCTCGGCAAGAAGATGCTCGCCGACTCCGGGTTGCCGATCATTTCCGCGGACAGCATGGAAGAAGCCGCGCAGAAGGTCGTCGCCGCAGCCGAAGGCAAGTAAGCCGCCGCGCTCACTTCGAGGATACGCATGGTGTCGTTGCCACCGCGCCTGCGCGAGCTGCGACGCCGAACGAAAGAGGTCATTACATGTCGATTCTGATCAACAAAGATACGAAGGTCATCACGCAGGGTATTACCGGCAAGACTGGCCAGTTCCACACGCGCGCCTGCCGCGAGTACGCGAATGGCCGCGCTGCCTATGTCGCGGGTGTAAATCCGAAGAAAGCCGGCGAGGATTTCGAGGGCATTCCGATTTTCGGCAGCGTCAAGGAAGCCAAGGCGCAGACCGGTGCGACCGTGTCGGTGATCTATGTGCCGCCGGCCGGCGCCGCTGCGGCAATTTGGGAAGCCGTCGAAGCCGATCTGGACCTGGCGATCTGCATCACCGAAGGCATTCCGGTTCGGGACATGATCGAGGTGCGCGACCGGATGCGCCGCGAGAACCGCAAGACGTTGTTGCTCGGGCCGAACTGCCCGGGTGTGATCACACCCGACGAGCTGAAGATCGGCATCATGCCCGGTCACATCCACAAGAAAGGTCGCATCGGCGTTGTCTCCCGCTCGGGTACGCTGACGTATGAGGCGGTTGCCCAACTGACTGCGCTTGGCCTGGGCCAATCGTCGGCTGTCGGGATCGGCGGTGACCCGATCAACGGTCTGAAGCACATCGACGTAATGAAGATGTTCAACGACGATCCGGATACGGATGCGGTCATCATGATCGGTGAAATCGGCGGCCCGGACGAGGCGAATGCCTCGTACTGGATCAAGGACAACATGAAGAAGCCGGTCGTGGGCTTCATCGCCGGCGTGACGGCGCCCCCGGGCAAGCGGATGGGTCACGCTGGCGCATTGATCTCGGGTGGCGCCGACACCGCCGAAGCGAAGCTCGAGATCATGGAGTCGTGCGGCATCAAGGTAACGAAGAACCCATCCGAGATGGGTCGCTTGTTGAAGTCGGTGCTGTAAGCACCGCCGACACGTATTCATCACTTCCGGCACGGCCGGCCACCGCGATGCGGTGGCCGGCCGTATCTTTTTCCAGCCGGTGAAGCCCAGATCATCGCGCTGGCCTGCCGGAATCTTTCTCCCGCGCAACGGGTGCAAGGCGTGCTGTGGGGCACGGTCGGCGCCATCGCGCTGCGCGTCGTGCTGATTTCGTTCGCCGTATTGTTGCTCGACGTGCCAGTCCTGAAGCTCACTGGCGGCCTGTTGTTGCTGTGGATCGGTATCAAGTTGATGCGGCCGCAACCGGATGCGCATGGCAGCGTCAAGGCCGCGGACAAGCTGTGGGCGGCTGTGCGTACCATCATCGTTGCCGATTTCGTAATGAGCCTGGACAACGTGATCGCGATAGCCGGCGCGGCCGATGCGGCTGCGTCGGAGCATCGGCTGGGGCTGGTGGTCTTTGGCTTGCTGTTGAGTGTGCCGTTGATCGTATGGGGCAGCGCGCTGGTGCTCAAATTGCTGGGTCGTTTCCCGGCGATCGTCGCATTCGGCGCCGCGTTGCTCGGCTGGATTGCCGGTGGCCTGATCATCGGTGATCCCCTTGTGGGGAGGCTGCTTGAGGATAGCACGCAAGCGTATCACTACGTCGCCGGCGTTATCGGTGCGCTGACCGTGATCGGGATCGGTGGGTGGCTGAAACGCCGTAGCCGGTATGGCACGGCGGTGCGCGTTCGCTGACGCGCGGATACGGGACGCGACGGCCAATGCGTTCCGGCATTCCATCACGACGCTGCCGGTGTCGTTCATGCGCGGGGCCCCAATGGCGATCACGCAACAATGGCGCTCGTTTACGGCATTGCGATGCTCGCAAGTCCGGTGCACCGGTACCGGTCCTGCGATGCCGCCATGCCCAGTATGCCGATGGCGACACTGCAATGCCGCCACGCCCAGCATGCCGATGCGCCGCGACACGCGAATCTGGATGAGGCTCACGCACGGCACTCCGGCGGTGCAAAACGGTCCGGCAGCGTCGGCCTCGGGTCCGGCACTGGCCCGGGAATCGGGAGCGACGAAGTGGTCTTGCCGGCGGCGAAGCACTCCCAAGTCAGTGTGCCTGTGCTGCTGCGGTTGCTGCTGACGGATACTTGTGCATGGGGTGCGTCCGGATCGTCGGATGTCGACGGCACCAGCACGAGCGTGTTCTCGCCGGATGGTGCGACCAGCGATGTATAGCTGATCGTGATGGCCCCTGTTTTGTCGTCGATGTCAATCGACTCCACGTTGCGCGTCGCCGGCGGTCGTGCATAGCCGCTGCCGAGCCGTGGCGCGCCCGCTACGGCGTTTTCTGCCACGGCCAGCCGCGCTGGCGCAGCCAGCGATAGGCCCTCGCCGACTCGGCTGCGAGTCAGATAGTCGCGGTACGCCGGTAGCGCAAATGACGCGATGACGCCAACGATTGCCAGTACGATCATCAGTTCCACCAGCGTGAATGCCGCGCACGACGGTGTCGGTGTCCGTGCCGTGGTGCGGGAAGAATCGTCGGGCTTCTGGCGGGTCGATGCAGTCATCGGTGCGCTCCTCACAAGGGGCCGCTTCGGGAATCGAATGCGGTTTGAGGCATTCTGCGCAACAGGACGAGTCAGCTGCAGTCAGCTAAATAGCCAATGCATCGCCACAGCGGTGCGGAATTTTTGTATAGTGCGCCGGTTTCCCCGAGTCCGATCCGCCATGCCCGTATCGTTGCCGCAATTGCTGACGTTTGTCTTTCTTATCCTGGCCTGGATCCTGCCGTACGCGGTCACGTTACATACGTATCCGATTCCGACCTTCTACGCCGAGTACTTGGCGCTTGCGTTGTACTTGCTGGTCGGGGGATCGGTCTTCGCATGGGTGTTTGTGTCCGGCGAGCGCGCGGCGGTCGGTGCGCCGCGGGTGGCGCTCGTGCCGCTGCTGTTCGGCGCGTTGTTATTCGCGCAGCCGTTCATCATCGATACCGTTCAGCCATCGATGAATCTGCTCGGTGGCGGGTTTCTGCTCGCCGCGTTGATGACGACGCAGACGGGGTACTGGGTCAGTCGCCTGGGTTCGATGCAACGCGCGTTCAATGTGATGGCGTACGCGCTGCTGGCAGGTGGCGTATTCGCGGTGTTTTGTCAATTCGTCCAATTGTTTCATTTGGAAAACCGCGTGGCGCCCTTCGTGGTCAGCTACAACGTGCAGATAGGGCGGCGGCCGTTCGGCAACATGGCGCAGGCGAACCATTTGGCCACGTACATCGCGTTTGCGCTGGCCGCGGCGCTGTATCTGGTTCAGCAGCGACGGTTACGTTACCCAGTATGGATCATGTTGTCGGTGGTCTATACCGCCGGTCAGGCATTGACGGTCTCGCGTGGCCCTTGGTTGCAGACCGGCGTCATCGTGCTGGCGGGAGTATGGATGGCGTTCGAGGCGCATCGCAATCGCGTAACGTCCTATGGCGGACGCCACGACACCCGGCGTTCGCTGCGCGACTGGGCGACGCCGGTGTTGCTGCTGGTCATTTTCGTCGCCGTCAATATCGCGACGCGCTGGGCCAATGTGTCTTTCGGCTTGAATCTGGGTCAGTCCGCTGCCGAACGGTTTCAGGATGCCGGCCAGATTGCGCCGCGGTTGGCGCTCTGGAAATACGGGCTCGCGATGTTCGAGATGCACCCATGGTTCGGCGTCGGCTGGGGCGAATTTCCACGCATTCAATACGAACTCGTCAACAAGCTCGGTAACGTCGAGATTGCGAACAATTCCCATAACATCGTGATCGACCTGCTGGCCAAGACCGGTGTACTCGGACTGACGATCGTCGTGGTGGGACTGCTGCTGTGGTTCGTACGCGTTCTGCGTGGTGGTGAGCGGGTCGAACGGGTATTCGGCGTGGCGTTGATCGGCATCCTGTTGATGCACGCGCTGGTCGAGTATCCACAGCAGTACATGTTCTTCCTACTGCCGGCGTGGTTCGTGATTGGCTTGCTGGAGACCGCACCGCTGCGGGCGGCGCCCGCCGCCGCTCGGGGAGGGCAGGGCGCGCTGGTACTTGCCGGCCTCGTCGCGTTGTACCCAATCCAGCGCGACTATGCGCGCTCCGAAGTGCTGTACTACGGTTCTAACCCCTATGAGCAATACCGGGCCGATCCGGCGGTGCTGTTTTCCGCATGGGGCGAATATGGTTTCGCGACATTGTTGCCATTGGATAAGACCGATCTCGACAAGAAGCTGGCGATGCACCGCCAGGCGATGGCCCTATTGCCTGGAGAAACCGTGGTGCGGCGGTACGCGGTGCTGCAGGCGATCGCTGGCGATACCGATGGCGCGTTGCAGACCATGCGTCGGCTGAAAGTATTTGCGGACATGTTGAAGGATTGGCCGATGCAGCTTGCTGCGGTGTATCGCGCGTGTGACGATGCCGGCAGTGTGCTTGCGCCATTCAAGCAGACGCTTGTCGCCCGCTATGGGATCGTGCCGGTGGCGCCGCCGGAGGACGACGAAGACGGTGGGGAATGATCGGCTTCGCCGGTTTTGATCTAGCGCGGGACCCGTGGGTAACCCCCGTGGTTCCGGCCGTACCTATTCCCCCGCTACCCAATCCCCGGACTTGCCGCCGTGTTTCTCGAGCAGCTTTACATCGGTAATCGTCATGCCGCGATCCACGGCCTTGCACATGTCGTAGACGGTCAGCAGGCCGATCTGCACCGCCGTGAGCGCTTCCATTTCGACGCCGGTGCGGCCGATCGTCTCGACGCGGACGGTGCAGTGCACGGCCGCTGGCGTTTCGTCTAGGGTGAAATCGACGCTCACGCGGGTCAGCGCGAGCGGGTGGCACAGGGGAATCAAGTCGGATGTGCGCTTGGCGCCTTGGATCGCCGCGATACGCGCGACGCCCAGCACATCGCCCTTGGCGGCGCGGCCCTCGCGGATGAGCGCCAGTGTTTCGGCGCGCATCGCGATCGTGCCACGCGCAATCGCGACACGGCGGGTTGCATCTTTGTCGCCGACGTTGACCATCTGCGCCTGGCCGGATGCATCGAAATGGGTAAGTTCTGACATGATAGTGATGGCACGATATCGTTGCCGGAAGCGGCGTTGTGCAGCTTGCGGGGGCTTGCCGGTCCGCGGGAGGCTGGCCCGGTCCGCGGCGCATCAGCGTGCAATAGCGATTCACCGAGGCCCGCAGCCATCCCGGTATCATAGCAGTGGCACGCGTGGGCGCGTACGAGCACTGCGGCGCCCACGCCTACGTGTACTCACGGTGGTGCGGTGGCTGAACGGGTGCTGCCGTTGCACAGTCGTGTGCCGGGATGTCCTGACCGAGTCATGCAAATCAAACGTCTTATTGCGTTGTCCGTCATCGTTGCGCTGGTTTGGCCGCGGCTGCCAAGCGCCCAGCTATCCGGCGCGCCCGACACCGTGCAGGCCGGCGTGCGGGTGT
Source organism: Burkholderia sp. b14 (assembly GCF_900156195.1). Classification (NCBI taxonomy): domain Bacteria; kingdom Pseudomonadati; phylum Pseudomonadota; class Betaproteobacteria; order Burkholderiales; family Burkholderiaceae; genus Burkholderia; species Burkholderia sp. b14. The sequence continues at coordinate 1,285,434 of NZ_FTPJ01000003.1, read as the reverse complement.
CTACCGGCACGCCGGCGATTCCGGTGGTCAGCGCAACGGGCCGGGATGTTAGGCAATATGATCCGCGCTATTCCGATTCGCTGAGCGATGTCTTCGGCGTGTATCGCGGCAATGCGAGCAGCATCGAGCGTCCGGGTACGTCGAGGTTCACCGATGCGTCCCATGGACCGGACGGGCACTCGCTGCCCAGCCTTGGCGACGGCTCAGGCGGCTCGTTGTCGCCGCAGGCGGAGCGCAAGCTTGGCGAGCGGGTGATGCGTGCGGTGCGGCATGATCCCGATTACCTGGACGACTGGCTGGTGCGGGACTATTTGAACTCGGTCGCCTCACGTCTCGCGGCCGCGGCCCGCGAGCGCTACATCGGTGGCTACGTGCCGGATTTCGACCTGTTCTCAGTGCGCGACATGCAGATCAATGCGTTCTCGATGCCGGGCGGCTTCATCGGGATGAATACGGGCTTGATCGTCGCGACACGCACCGAATCGGAGCTGGCGTCGGTAGTCGGCCACGAGATGGGTCACGTGCTGCAACGGCATATCGCGCGGATGATCACGGTCAGCGAGCGCAACAGCTATGCGGCGATCGCCGGCATGCTGTTTGGCTTGCTTGCTGGCGCGTTGGCTCACAGCGCGGATCTGGGTTCGGCGGTGGCGATCGGGGGACAGGCGTTCGCCATCGACAATCAGTTGCGGTTTTCACGCACCGCCGAGCGCGAGGCGGATCGCGTCGGCTTTATGATGCTGAAAGGCGCGGGCTTTGATCCGTATGGAATGCCATCATTCTTCGAGCGCATGGAGCGGGGTACGGTCGCGAATGTTGGCGTGCCGCCCTATGCGCGAACGCACCCCCTGACCGGGGAGCGGATCGCCGATATGGCAGACCGGGCCCGCAATGCAGCGTATCGCCAGCCGCGGCAGTCGCCAGAGTACGTATTCGTGCGGGCACGCGTGCGGGTGTTGCAGAACAAGTCGGCAAGCGACCTTGCGGTTATCGAGCAGCGCTTGCGGGCGGAGATCGATGACCAGACCGCGCCGAGTGTGGCGGCGAACTGGTATGGCATTGCGCTGGCGCAAATGCTGCAAGCGCACTATGCGGCCGCGCAGGCTTCGTTGCGGCGCGCGCGGGCGGCATTCGGCGCATTGCAGTCGGCGCAGCCGGATGGCATGCCGTCCACGGTCAGCCTGGATGTGCTGGGCTCGGAAATCGCCCGCCGCGCCGGACGGCTGGACGATGCGTTGCGCGACGCCCAACTGGCGCGGCGCCGCAATCCGGCTTCGCACGCGGCGATCGACGCGTATTTGCAGGCGATGATCGCCGCGCGCCGGTACGCCGATGCGCAGGCGCTGGCACGGGCGCAGGCAGCCGCGGAGCCGCAGCGCAGTGAATGGTGGCGCTATCTGGCGCAAGCGAGTGCCGCACTGGGTGACACGGTCCAGCAGCGCCGCGCGCAAGCAGAGACGTTGGCGCTCGACGGCGCGTGGCCATCGGCGATCCGCCAGCTCAGGCAGGCGCGCGATACGCGCGGTGCGTCATACTACGACATGTCGGCGATCGCCGCGCGGCTGCGGGAATTCGAGGAGCGCTATCGGGAAGAGCGGGACGACGACAAGCATCGCGGATAGCGGGTCCACGGGGGCCGTCGTGCCGCACGCTCACGCTACGGAGTTGGCATGCGCGCTGCCGCGACGGCGGCGGGGCTAGGCTCGAAATGAAAGCGCACCGGCACATCAACGCGGTCAATGGGCTGGATCCGCAACGGCTCATGCGGACGCCAGACGAACGTATGCGGCTGCTCGTCGTCATCGAAATCGATGTGCTCGGAGAAGAGCGCTAGGTCGTAATCGTGCAATACCGCGACCCGGGCAGGCGCGCCATCATCGACGAACAATACGCCGCCGGCATCGTCGAGGTAGCACGCGCAAGGCACGAACGGTGCCCCGGTATGGTCGCACAGCGTCAGGACGTCACCGTGCAATGCTTCAGACAAATCCTCGTGCTTGGACATCCTGACAACGTACGGCGTGTACGCCAGTTCGACGTAGACTCGCTGCGGCCCGTTCTGGAAGTACCACTGGCCGTCTTTGTCGCCTTGGTAGTTGCGATTGATAAAGCCGAGCAGCGCCGGGTGCCGGATCGGCGTGCCCAGCTCGCCGCCCGACTGTGCTGCCTCATCGCGCATGCGCCAGTTGCCGCGTCTGTCCAGCAGCAGCCAGCCGGTGCAGTGTGAGACGTTGGGCCATTTGGCCAGTGCTTTCTTGACGATGTCATCCATCGCGAGTCACCGAGCGTAGGGTTGGAAGTAGCTCAGCACGCGCCGTGCCAGCCACTCGATGCGTCCTGGGAACGGCCCCGTCATGAAACCGACATGGCCGCCGTATTCGGGTTGCGCCAGTTCGACGGCCGCCGACACGTCGCGCGCTGCCGGTAGCGCATGCGCGGGCAGGAATGGGTCGTTGCGCGCGTTGAGCAGCAGCGTTGGCACTGTGATTTCGCACAGCAGCGGCTTAGACGCCGAGCGCTTCCAGTAGTCGTCCACGTCCCCAAAGCCGTGCAGCGGGGCGGTGACGATATCGTCGAACGCCCGGAAGTCGCGCGCCTGCAGCGCGGCGGTGACGTCGAACAAGCCAGGGTATTGTTGCGCCTTGATGACGGCCTTGCGCTTGAGCGTGCGTAGGAAATTACGCGTGTACAGGAGGTTGAAGCCGCTGGACAGCGCAACGCCGCCTACGCTCGGGTCCAGCGGCGCACTGATGGCCGCCGCAGCATCGACCAGTCTGCCAGCGTCCTCACGCCGTTCGCCGAGCCAGCGCAGCAGCACGTTGCCGCCCAGCGACACGCCGGCAACGAGCAGCGGGCCCGCGTGCGCGTCGTGCAGGCGGTGCAGAATCCAGTCCATTTCGGCGCTGTCGCCCAGATGGTAGAAACGCGGCGCCAGATTGATCGGGCCGCTGCAACTGCGGAAATGCGGGACCACGCCGCGCCAGCCCTGCAGTGCGACGGCCGTCATCAATGTGCGTGCGTAATGGCTGTCAGAACTGCCCTCCAGGCCGTGGAACAGCACGACGAGCGGCGCATCTGACGCCTGCCCGGCGGTATCAAGCCAATCCAACTCGATGAAATCGCCATCTGGTGTGGTCCATCGCTCGCGCCGGTAGGCGACTCGTGGCGCGCGTGCGAGCAGCGCCGGCACGATCGTTTGGATATGAGCATTGGGTAGCCAGCGGGGCGGCCGGTAGATCAAATCGATGTGGGCCGCGCCTGACGAGCGTTCAGTGTAGCGAACCCTGTCCATGGCGCATCTTCGCGGCGAACTGGCCGGCAGCCTTGTCCGGCATCGGGCTCGCGTGGATATGGGCGATCCGCCATTCGCCGCGCTCATGCACGAGCACGTAGGTCGAGAACACCATCGTCGCGGGCTCGGTCTGGTCGACCGGACGGTGTGCCTCAGCGATTGCGTAGACCACAGTGCTCAGGCTGTCGTGTATGCGGATGTCGACCGGCTCGATCGTCACGCGTGCCGCTTCGAACTGCTTCGCCAGCCCACCGCGGATTTCGCCAAGGCCGTGCATGTGCGTGCCGTCCGCGCAGATGCAGCTGGCGAATTCCTCGTCAATCCACAGGCTCATCGCATGATCCAGGTTCGCGTCGGCAATAGCTTGGTAGTACGCGTTGAGCGCGTCGGCGGCGGCGTCGAAAAGGCGGGCGAAACGTGGCATGGCGCGTCGATGATAGGTTCGGTTCTGGCGGGGCGCTCGTTTTGCGCGGCAAGCGTGGCGCGCCCCGACACAGCTCAGCGGTTGGCGATCAGCATCCCGCGCAGGTCGCCGAACACCTGTTCGGCAGACAGCTCGCGCAGGCACTTCAGGTGACCGAGCGGGCACTCGCGCGCGAAGCACGGGCTGCACTCGAGATGCAGCCATTGTACCTTCGCAAGCTCGGACAGGGGGGGGGTATGTCGCGGGTCGGTCGATCCGTAGAGCGCGACGAGCGGTCGGCGCAATGCCGCGGCCACATGCATCAAGCCGGAATCGTTGGTCACCACCGCGCTCGCGCGCGTGATCAGTGCACAGGCTTCGCCAAGCGACGTTTGGCCGCACAGGTTGCGCACGTTCGGGGCGCGTTCCGCGATGGCCTGAGCGACCGCGCTGTCCTTGGGCGAGCCCAGTGCGACGATCTGCGTGTACGGAAATGACTGGCCGATCATCCGAGCCAGCGCCGCGAAGTGCTCCGGCGGCCAGCGCTTGGCCGGCCCGTATTCGGCGCCGGGACAGAACGCGATCAGTGGCACCCGCGTGTCGAGATTAAACCGGTGTGACACGCGCACCGGCTCGTTCAAGTCAATTTCCAGCCGCGGCGGCGGCAAGTCGGCCGGCAGCTTGGCGCCCGGCGCGTAGGCGAGCGCCGCGTAATGCGGCACCATCGGCGCTCGCTCGCCCTTCGGCGGATTCGGATGCCGCACGTTCAGCAGCATATAGCGGCTCTCGCCGGTATAGCCGATGCGCAGCGGGATGCCGGCAAGCCATGGAATCAGTGCCGATTTCAGCGAGTTCGGTAACACGTAGGCTGCGTCATAGCCGGCTTCACGCAGATCGCTGGCCAATTGCCACCGCTGCCATAGCTGCAGCTTGCCGTGTTCAAGATCAGTCGAATGGATCTCGCGGATCTCCGGCATTCGCGCGAGCACCGGCGCCACCCACGCGGGCGCGACGGCATCGAGGACGATCCGCGGGTGCAGCCGCTTGATTAGCGCGAACAATGGCTGAGCCATCAACGCGTCGCCAATCCAATTGGGCGCGATTATGAGCGCACGGCGCATCAGGTCAGAAATTCCAGTCAAAAAGCGCTTCGGCCGGCTCTCGCCTGGGGCGCCGGAAGCGGGTCGATTACGGGGGAGGCAGCACGGAGACGCTGCGCGCGAAAGCTGTCGCACCGTGGTGTGACAGCTTTCACGACCAGCCTGCGCCGGTGCGTGGCGCTGGACTCAATGGCCCTTGAGCACCTCGCCGTCGCGCAGCTTGTAGCGCGTGCCGCAGTAAGGGCACCGGGCCTCGCCGTGCGTGACGTCGATGAAGATACGCGGATGCGCGCTCCAGCGAGGCATCGCCGGGTTTGGGCAATAGGCGGGGACGTCCTTCGCGCTGAGTTCAATCAGCGGCATTTCCTTCAGTTCGCTCATAGGGTCGATCTTGGGTTTCAAAGAGGCAGGTTCAGATCTGGGTCAGCCAGTGCGCGTACTGTTTGTTTTTCCCCGACACGATATCGAAGAATGCAGATTGGAGCTTTTCGGTGACCGGGCCGCGGCGGCCGGCGCCGATCGGGCGGTTATCCAGTTCGCGGATTGGCGTGACTTCGGCCGCGGTTCCGGTGAAGAACGCCTCGTCTGCGGTATACACCTCGTCCCGCGTGATGCGCTTCTCAATGACTTCGATGCCGAAGTCTTTCGCCAGCGTGATGATCGTGTCGCGCGTGATGCCGTCTAGGCACGACGACAGGTCCGGCGTATACAGCTTGCCATTGTTGACGAGGAAGAAGTTCTCGCCGGAGCCCTCGGACACGTAGCCGTCCACATCCAGCAGCAGCGCCTCGTCGTAGCCGTCGGCGATCGCCTCCTGGTTGGCGAGGATCGAGTTCACGTACCAGCCCGACGCCTTGGCGCGCACCATCGACACGTTGACGTGGTGGCGCGTGAACGACGAGGTCTTCACGCGAATGCCGTTGGACAGCCCTTCGTCGCCGAGGTAGGCGCCCCACGGCCATGCTGCGATTGCGACATGGATCGTGTTGCCTGTCGCCGACACGCCGAGCTTCTCGGAGCCGACCCAGATGATCGGGCGCAGGTAACACGACTGGAGTTTGTTTTCCCGCACGACGTCGCGCTGTGCGGCGATAATCGTTTCCTGGTCGAACGGCACGTCCATCTGGAAGATCTTTGCCGAGTTGAACAGGCGCCTCGTATGCTCCTTCAACCGGAAGATCGCGGTGCCCTCGCAGGTCTGGTACGCGCGCACCCCTTCGAATACGCCCATTCCGTAGTGCAGCGTGTGCGTCAGCACATGGATCTTCGCGTCGCGCCAGTCGATCAGCTTGCCGTCCATCCAGATCTTGCCATCGCGGTCGGCCATTGACATAGGGATTCTCCTCGCGGTGTCTGTCATTGGCCGCCCGCACGGAACGTGCAACGGCTCAGCCAAAGGACGTTATTTTAGCGCCAATTCGAACCCCGACGCGCATACGGCGTACAGCTTGCAGCGGCCCGCCGTCATTTCTCGCGGCGGGCCGCGCGCGGCACACGCCGGCGTTTCGGGATCCGTCAGTTGATCGTCAATTCCTCTTTGCGGTACGCCTTATTCATCGCAAGCGAGGCTGAATACAGCGCAAAATTGACCGTTGCCGCCATGTTCCAGCGTTTGTCCGATGTCGATCGCCGCGCCTTTGTCGATGGCGTGCGCACCTATGCGCTGACCTTTACCGCGATGTTCTCCTGGGGGCTAGTGACCGGCATCGCGATGAGCAAGTCGGTGCTGACCGTGCCGCAAGCCCTCGGGATGTCGCTGTTTGTGTATGCCGGTTCCTCGCAACTGGCCGTGTTGCCGCTGCTCGCCGCGTAGCTGCCGATGTGGACCGTGCTGCTGACCGCGGCGATGGTCAATACGTGGTTTATCGTGTTTAGTGCCGGCTTGGCGCCCATTTTCGTACCTGTCAAGGCCGCGCCGTCTGCTGGTGGGCTATTTCAACGGCGACGTGATTTACCTGCTGTTTCAGGCACGCGGATTCAAGCCAAGCTATGAACTCGGGAAAGAGCCGTTTTTCTGGGGCATGGCGGCATCGAGCTGGGTCCAGTGGCAGACATCGTCGATCGTCGGCATCCTGCCCGCACGCCTTTTCCCAGGCGATTGGGGATTGAGCCTCTGGTCGGCACGCTGGCGCTGGTGCCGATCATGGTGTCGGCGATTGTTGTCAAAATCCGCCAGTAACTGATTTGTTCGGCAAAATGTCGTGTAGAGCTGGTAAGCGGATGTTGTTGCTGGAGTGTCGTGTACCTTATGCGATAATATTTTAATCGACTGGGGCGACATGCATCATACGGTTCGCAGCCCCTTACACTAAACGATTGGTTGTTCGACTAGTTGAGCGTGCGGTAAAGCGACCATGTGATGCTGGGCGGCCAGTGCATCGACTTTGATGGCAAGGCTTGCGCGCCGGTAAGCGGGTGTGGCTAACAGTCCGGGGGAGCGGACAGTCCATATTTGTAACCCTGGCATAAAAGGTTATAGGGAAGCTACCTGTTGGTCAGGTAACATGCTCCCGATCGTTGGGTGACACACTATTTTTTTAAGTGTCGGTTTTTTAAGTGTCGGCTATAGTTGCTTGACAATCTAATGAGCGCGGGAATGTGCGTCGTTTTGCCGGTTAATCCTCGTGTCCGGTGCATGTTGTTAGGCTTTTTTGAATAATAGGCTTGGAGAGTACGTATTGCAACGGTTTACCGCTCCCATCGATGAAACTTCGTGGCAGTGTGACACTGCTGGTGACAGGCAGCATGGTGGCAACCCGTCGCTAAACGGCTTGCCCGCGGCAGTGCAGTGTGTCTGTCCACATTGTTGCCATGTTCGACATGGCTTGGCGCCGGCGGGCAGCGTAGAAGAGGATGCCGAATCTCAGGCGGCTATGAAGTACCCTTTGGTTTCGCTCGTTGTGCCGTTTTACAACGAAGAGCTGGTGGTCGAACCGTTCTTTCGCGCCGTCTTGCCGGTGCTGCGCAGCCTGCCCAAAGCGCACTATGAAGTTATTTGTGTCAACGATGGTAGTATCGATTCTACACAGCAGAAACTGTTGACTGCGCGCGCGAGCGATCAGCACATTTGTATCGTTGAATTGTCGCGCAATTTTGGCAAGGAGGCGGCTTTAACAGCCGGTATCCATGAGGCTCGAGGCGCGGCGGTCATCCCGTTTGACGCGGATCTGCAAGATCCGCCGGAGGTTATTCACCAGTTGGTGGCGCGATGGCGGGAGGGTTTCGATGTGGTATTGGCCAGACGTGTGAAGCGGCACACAGATACCTATGCCAAACGAGGGGCCGCCAAGCTTTTTTATCGACTACATAATGCAATCTCCGACACAGCAATTCCCGAAAATACGGGTGACTTCAGGTTGATGTCCCGCAATGTAGTGGAAGCGCTGAAGCGATTGCCTGAAAACCGGCGGTTTATGAAGGGATTGTTTGCATGGGTTGGGTTCCGCACGAGTGTGGTTGACTATGTTCGTCACTCAAGGGCGGGCGGCAAATCAAAGTTTTCTGCCTGGAAGTTGTGGAATTTGGCTCTCGAAGGACTGACCAGTTTTGGAACGTTACCGCTGCGGATGTGGACGTATATTGGTGGCACTGTTGCAGGGCTGGCCCTTTTTTATGCCACGTATTTAATTATGCGCACGCTGTTGCGGGGAGTCGATGTGCCGGGCTATGCATCGATCATTACTGTCGTGCTTTTTCTGGGTGGGATTCAATTGATAGGGATTGGTATGATAGGCGAGTACGTGGGACGCATATATATGGAAGCCAAAAGAAGGCCTGCGTATATTGTCCGGAAAATCTATCGTTAAGCGTGCATGGTTCATCGCAGTAAAAATTTATTCTGAAACTCAATTTCAAATTAGCTTTGTTCTACAAAACTGGTATTGATATGAAAAAGAAGGGCGGCGTGGATTGCGATTTGCGCATGCTCTGGTTGTTACCGATACACGCGGCTGTATGGACATTCGCCGCATGGCTGTCATGGGGTAACCTTGACAGGCAGGGTGACATGGTCGAGAACTACGTGTGGGGCATAGAATGGCAAGCCGGCTATTCAAAGCATCCCCCATTGTTTGCATGGATTACTGCAGCGTGGTTTCGCGTTTTCCCTCATACTGATATTGCGTACTTCTCTCTGTCGTCGCTTAACGTAATGGTGGGCTTGCTTGGTATCGTGGCTCTTGCCAAGCGCTTCTTGCCAGCGCGGCTCGCTGTCTTGGCAGGATTGGCAATGGCGGTCTCCCCACTGTACTCAAATCTTGCGATCAAGTTCAATGCTAATGCAGTTTTATTGTCGCTTTGGCCATGGACTGCATATTTCTTTGTCTGCTTTATGCAAAATCGCCGCGTGGGCTGCGCGATTGCGCTTGGTGTACTTTCCGGTGTATCGATGCTGGGTAAGTACTTTTCAGCGGTATTGCTCATAGCGTTATGCATTGCCGCATTTGTGTATCCGGCTTGGCGCGCCACTTTGTTGAGTTGGCGCTCGTGGCTGGTAGCAGGCACTGCAGCAGTCGTCGTGCTACCTCATCTTCACTGGCTCGTGGTCAATGATTTTCCAACACTCCATTACGCGCAAAACCGTGCGGGCGGAACGCTGGGAGATGCTATCGCGCGTTTTTGTACCTACACGGCTGCGCAATTAGGCTATCTTTTACCAAGTTTCTGCTTTGTTATTTTATTGGCCGGGGCACGCTGGCGGCAGGCGGCTCTCGCGATGGCGCGCAGTTGTGTCACGCCTTCCAGGCATGCTGGCCTTTGGTGGCTAGTCGCAGGCCCGCTTATTGTTGTGGGGGCGATAGCAGTGGTGGCGAAAACGCAGATGGCCTCCGTATGGGGCATGGCTCAGTGGTTCGCTATCGTTCCGTTTTGGCTGATGGTACTTCGTCGTGACGGATTCGAGATAACGCTGGAGCGCGTACCGCGGGTGATGTTGACCTACTGGCTGATCGTACTGACGATAGCGCCTATTGTCGGATGGCTGGCTGCGAAGCGCAATACAGAAGGGGGGAGCGAGCCGCGGGCTGAGCTTGCGGTTGCTGCAAGCGATCTTTGGCGCCAGCGGATGGGTGGGGATGTCCCGATAGTAGGCGGGGCAGTCCATGAAGCGCAATCGATTGCATTTTATGGTCGTGGACGCACACGTTTTTGGGACTTCCGTCACCCCCATGACACACCGTGGGTAAGCGCCACTGATGTGGCGCGTCAGGGCGCCCTTCTCGTTTGCCGGGACGGCGACCGTGATTGCATCGCTGCCGCAAGCTCGATTAGCGCAGTGTTGCCAACATTATGCGAGGTGCAAAAGCGGGCTTGGGGTATGACACTACCGGCGCGCAGATACCAGCTCTTTTTAATGCCGCCCCGCCTATAAAGACGCATCGACATTGTTTGGTGGGTTGAGCGCATCGCCTTCATGCCCGCAAGCACTACGTTGTGCGCAGTGTAAGCGCAATACACTTGGTCGCTGTGGCATTGCGTCACCATGCGATGCGTTAAAATGGACCATCGCGTGCAAATGCGTCATCTGAGCGGCAGGCAGCGGCCATCGCGCTGCGGCTTTACCCTTTCCTCAACTCCGTCAAGCCAACCTCATGACTCAAGTTCTGCGTTTGACCGACCTCATCGCGGACGGAAAGCTCCGCGGCCAGCGTGTGTTCATCCGTGCCGACCTGAACGTGCCACAAGACGATGCCGGCCACATTACCGAGGATACCCGCATTCGCGCGTCGGTCCCGGCGATCCGCCAGGCGCTCGATGCCGGTGCGGCGGTGATGGTGACATCGCACCTGGGCCGGCCCATCGAAGGGCAGTTCAAGTCGGAAGACTCTCTCGCACCCGTGGCCAAGCGCCTGGGCGAGTTGCTCGGCCGCGACGTGCCGCTGGTGGCTAACTGGGTTGAGCGTGGTGTGAGCGTGGCGCCCGGCAATGTCGTGCTGCTCGAGAATTGCCGCGTCAACCCGGGTGAGAAGAAGAATTCGGACGAGCTTGCGCAAAAGATGGCCGCGCTGTGCGACGTCTATGTCAATGACGCGTTTGGCACCGCACACCGTGCGGAGGCGACCACGCACGGGATCGCGAAGTACGCGAAAATAGCGTGTGCCGGTCCGCTGCTCGCGGCGGAACTCGATGCGCTGGGCAAAGCGCTCGGCAACCCGAAACGTCCGCTCGTGGCGATCGTGGCGGGTTCAAAGGTGTCGACGAAGCTGACAATCCTAAAGTCGCTTGCCGAGAAGGTCGACCAACTGATCGTGGGTGGCGGCATCGCGAACACGTTCATGCTGGCCGCCGGGCTGCCAATCGGCAAATCGCTGGCCGAAGTGGATTTAGTCGGTGAGGGCAAAGCGATCATCGACGCGGCGAACACGCGCGGGGCGTCGGTGCCGATTCCGACCGACGTGGTGACTGCGAAGGCGTTCGCGTCGGATGCCCACGCGCAGACCAAGGCGGCAAGCGAGGTGGCCGACGACGACATGATCCTGGATATCGGTCCGCAGACCGCGGCAGCGCTGGCCGTGCAACTGGAAAAGGCCGGCACAATCGTGTGGAACGGGCCCGTCGGCGTGTTCGAGTTCGATCAGTTTGGCAACGGCACGAAGACGCTCGCACAGGCCATTGCGAAGTCGGAGGCGTTCTCCATCGCCGGCGGCGGCGATACGCTCGCGGCGATTGCGAAGTACGGTATTCATGACAAGGTCAGTTATATCTCGACCGGTGGAGGGGCCTTTCTCGAGTTCCTCGAGGGCAAGACGCTGCCTGCGGTCGAGGTGCTGCAAAGCCGTGCGCAAACCGGTAACGCCGGCGCATAAACGGCCAACGGCGCGCGACCTTGTGCAACGCACCGCCGACACCGCAGCATAGCGGCGCGGCTGTCCTGGCTTGGCCGGCCGCGCGCAGCGGCGTTGCGCCGGTGTCGCATTCGCTCCGGGCAATCGCCTCCGCAGCAGCGCTTTAACCCAGTCGAGGAGACTCATGCATCGCGCTACCAAGATTGTCGCCACCATTGGACCCGCGTCCAGCTCGCCAGATATCCTGTCGCGGATGATCGCGGCGGGGCTGGATGTTGTGCGGCTGAATTTCTCGCATGGCACCGCCGATGATCATCGTCAGCGTGCCGAGTTCGTGCGGGAGGCTGCGCGACAGGCGGGCCGTGAAGTGGCGATCATGGCGGACCTGCAAGGCCCGAAAATCCGCGTCGGCAAGTTCGAGAACGGCCGTGTGACGCTCGCTGCTGGCGCGCCGTTCGTGCTGGATGCCGCGTGCGAACTGGGCAACGACGAGCGCGTCGGCCTGGACTATAAGGACCTGCCGCGCGATTTGAAGGCCGGCGATGTCCTACTGCTTAACGATGGCCTGATCGTGTTGAGCGTGCAGCGGGTGGTTGGCGAGGAGATCCACACGACCGTGAAGGTCGGCGGTGAATTATCGAACAATAAGGGGATCAACCGGCAGGGCGGTGGTCTGTCCGCTCCCGCACTGACGGCAAAGGACATGGAGGATATACGTACGGCCATGGCGCTCGGCGCAGATCTGGTCGCCGTGTCGTTTCCCAAAAACGCGACGGACATGGAGATGGCGCGGCAGCTCGCGAACATCGCCGGCGCACCGTACGGCTACAAGCCGAAGATGATCGCCAAAATCGAGCGTGCCGAGGCGATCCCGGCATTGCAGGAGATCCTCGATGCATCGGACGGCATCATGGTGGCGCGCGGCGATTTGGCGGTGGAGGTCGGTAACGCGGCGGTGCCGGCGCTGCAAAAGCGCATGATCCGGATGGCGCGGGAGGCGAACAAGACCGTGATTACCGCCACGCAAATGATGGAGTCGATGATCCAGAACCCGGTGCCGACGCGGGCAGAAGTCTCGGACGTAGCCAACGCGGTGCTGGATGGCACCGATGCAGTGATGTTGTCCGCGGAGACTGCGGCTGGCCGGTATCCGGTCGAGACCATCGAGACGATGGCGGCCATCTGCGTGGAGGCGGAAAAGTCCGAGCACGTCGAGCTGGACAAGGATTTCCTGGATCGTACGTTCACCCGCATCGACCAATCGATTGCGATGGGAGCGCTGTTCACCGCGTTCCACCTTGGCGCCAAGGCAATTATTGCGCTGACCGAGTCGGGCGCGACCGCGTTATGGATGAGCCGGCATTGGCTGCATGTGCCGATCTATGCATTGACGCCGCGCGTGGCCAGCGAGCGGATGATGGCGTTGTATCGCAATGTGGTGCCGCTGCACCTGGAATCGAGCCTGGACCGCGATACGGCGCTACAGCAGGCGCTCGAGTTGCTAGTGAGGAACGGTTACGCAGTGCGCGGCGACATTGTTGTGTTGACCGTGGGCGAGCCAATGGGGCAGGCGGGCGGTACCAATACGCTGAAGATCGTCAAGGTGGGCGACATTGTCTGAGGTTTTCACCGCTGGGCGCGTTCCAGTCAACGTACAATAATGGTCAATGACCGACGCGACAGCGCCCGATTTGAGGCAGCGCGCGGCGCACGGCACAACACGGATGCGCGCGGCTCACGGTAGCGCGGCCAATGCCGGGAAGAATTCTCATTGAAGGAGTGAAACATGCCTCTCGTATCGATGCGTCAACTGTTGGATCACGCGGCTGAAAACGGCTACGGATTGCCGGCGTTCAACGTCAACAACCTCGAGCAGGTGCAGGCGATCATGGCGGCTGCGGACGAGGCAAATGCGCCGGTGATCATGCAGGCGTCGGCGGGGGCGCGCAAATATGCGGGTGAAGCGTTCCTGCGCCATCTGATCGAGGCGGCGGTCGAGTCCTATCCGCATCTGCCGATCGTGATGCACCAGGACCACGGGCAATCGCCGGCGGTTTGCATGGCGGCGATCCGCAGTGGCTTTACCAGTGTAATGATGGACGGCTCGCTGCAGGCTGACGGCAAGACGGTTGCCAGTTATGAGTACAACGTCGAGGTGTCGCGACAAGTGGTCGAGTTTTCGCACGCGATCGGCGTGACGGTCGAGGCCGAGCTCGGCGTGCTCGGTTCGCTCGAGACGATGAAGGGCGACAAGGAGGACGGCCACGGTGCGGAAGGGACGATGACGCGCGAGCAACTGCTCACCGACGTCGAGCAGGCGGCCGACTTTGTGCGCGCGACGCAGTGCGATGCGCTGGCCATTGCGATCGGTACGTCCCATGGTGCTTACAAGTTTACGAAGAAGCCGACCGGCGACATTCTGGCCATCGATCGGATTAAGGAAATCCATGCGCGGATCCCGAACACGCACCTGGTGATGCACGGCTCGTCGTCGGTGCCGCAGGAGCTGCTGGCGGAGATCCGCGAGTTCGGCGGCGACATGAAGGAAACGTATGGCGTGCCGGTCGAGGAAATCCAGGAAGGCATCAAGCACGGTGTGCGTAAGATCAATATCGATACGGACCTGCGGCTGGCGATCACTGGTGCGATCCGCCGCTATTTCGTCGAGAACCCGAGCAAATTCGACCCGCGCGACTATCTGAAGCCGGCGCGCGAAGCGGCTAAGAAGGTGTGCCTGGCACGCTATCGGCAGTTCGGTTGCGAAGGGCAGGCCAGCAAGATCAAGCCGTTGCCGCTGGACAAGATCGCCGAGCAATACAAGTCGGGCGCGCTCAAGCAAGTGGTGCGCTGATTCGTCGCTAGCTGGGCCGGCGCGTGTTGCCGGTCCCGCGGCGCCATGCTGCGCTCGGTTTACAATACACGCCGTTCCCGCATTGCCGTGGAACGGCTTTTCCACTTTCTGGGACCCGACGATGCCCTCTGTGCTCTATGAATCCACGCTGAAGTCGCTGCCGCTACTGGGACGCGGCAAGGTTCGCGACAATTACGCGGTTGGCGACGACAAGTTGCTGATCGTGACGACCGACCGCCTGTCGGCGTTCGACGTGATCATGGGCGAGCCGATTCCGGACAAGGGGCGCGTGCTGAACCAAATGGCCAATTTCTGGTTCGACAAGCTTGCGCACGTGGTGCCAAACCACTTGACCGGCGTGGCGCCGGAAAGTGTCGTCGCGCCCGACGAGGTGCCGCAGGTCGCCGGTCGCGCGGTCGTGGTGCGGCGCCTGAAGCCGATCCTGGTGGAGGCGGTGGTGCGCGGCTACCTCACTGGCAGTGGCTGGAAGGACTATCAGGCCAGCGGCTCGGTGTGCGGCGTCGCGCTGCCGGCGGGCCTGCAGAACGCGCAACGGCTGCCGGAGCCGATCTTCACGCCGGCGGCAAAAGCGGACATCGGTCATCACGACGAGAACATCACGTTTGCTGACGTCGCGCAGCGTATTGGCGCCGAGCTGGCCGCGCGCATTCGCGACATCAGCATCTCGCTGTACAAGGCGGCCGCGGACTACGCGGCCACGCGCGGGATCATCATCGCGGACACCAAGTTCGAGTTTGGGCTCGATGACGACGGCAAGCTGTACCTGATGGACGAGGTGTTGACCGCCGACTCGTCACGATTCTGGCCTGCAGACCAATACCGGGTCGGCACCAACCCGCCGTCGTTCGACAAGCAGTTCGTGCGCGACTGGCTGGAGGCGCAGCCGTGGAACAAGGCGCCGCCGGCGCCGAAGCTGCCGCACGAGGTGATCGACAAAACCGCGGCGAAATACCGCGAAGCTCTCGAGCGGCTCACGGGCCAGCCACTGCATCGATAACGGAAGCGCGCAATGAATGAAGTTCAGCAGCAAGCACAGCAGCCAGCACAGCCCGGCGGTGCGCACAGCCACCCGAGCCCGTTGGTTGGCGTGGTGATGGGATCGTCGTCGGACTGGGACACGATGCAGCACGCCGTGGCGATCCTGCGCGAGTTCGGCGTGCCCTACGAGGCACGCGTCGTGTCCGCGCACCGGATGCCCGATGAGATGTTCGATTATGCGCAAGCAGCGCGTTCGCGTGGGTTGCGCGCGATCATTGCGGGTGCGGGCGGCGCCGCACACCTGCCCGGCATGCTCGCGGCCAAGACGACGGTGCCGGTGCTCGGCGTGCCGGTGGCTAGCAAGTACCTGCGGGGCGTGGACTCGTTGCACTCGATCGTGCAGATGCCCAAAGGCGTGCCGGTCGCGACGTTTGCGATCGGTGAGGCCGGCGCGGCCAATGCCGCGTTGTTCGTCGTTGCGTTGCTCGCGAGCGCGGACAGTGTCGGCGCGCCGGTCGACGCGGACGGCTTCGCGTCCAAACTCGCAATGTTCCGCGTGCGTCAGAACGATGCCGCGCGGGCGATGGTGCTGCCGGCGGATTGACGCGTCGCATGGGCCGATGCGCTGGCATGGCGGCCTTCGGCATTGAATTGTGTGTCTCAGAGGCTCTGCCGCCGACCTTATTATTCTGACAAGATGACAGATGTTCGCTTACCCGTAGGCACGGGTTCATCCTCGACAGCGTGTGCCGGCTCGCCCACATTCGGCGCGCCGATGTATCCACGCGCGCCAATCATGCCGGGCGCATGGCTGGGCATAGTCGGCGGCGGCCAACTCGGCCGGATGTTCTGTTTTGCCGCGCAGGCGATGGGCTACCGTGTCGCCGTGTTGGATCCGCAGATCACCTGTCCAGCGGGCGGTGTTGCTGATCGCCATCTTTGCGCCGCGTATGACGATCGCGAGGCGCTCGCTGAAATGGCGCGGCTGTGCGCGGCGGTGTCGACCGAGTTCGAGAATGTGCCAGCCGCCAGCCTAGACTGGCTGGCACGCACCACCTGCGTGAGTCCGTCCGCGCAGTGCGTCGCCATCGCGCAGGATCGTATCGCCGAAAAGCGCTGGATCGAGCAGGCCGGCGTATTGGTCGCGCCACACGTGGTGATCGAGTCGTCGGCCGCGCTGCAGGCCCTGTCCGACGAGGCCCTGGCGGCGGTGCTGCCGGGCATCCTGAAGACCGCGCGGCTCGGCTACGATGGCAAGGGGCAAATGAGCGTGTGCAACCCGGACGAGGTGCGCGCCGCGCATGCAGCGCTGGGTGGCGTCGCGTGCGTACTCGAGCAACGGTTGCCGCTCGCGTACGAGATCTCGGCCATCGTTGCGCGCGGCGCGGACCGCACGACGGTGGTGTTTCCAGTCGCGCAGAATATCCATGTTAACGGCATTCTGTCGCAGACGATTTCGCCGGCGCCGGTTGCGGATGCGGCGCTCATTGAGCGGGCGCAGGCTGCGGCGCTGTCGATTGCTGCACAACTAGACTATGTCGGCGTGCTGTGCGTGGAGTTCTTCGTGTTGAAGGACGGCTCGCTGGTGGCCAACGAAATGGCGCCTCGGCCGCACAATTCCGGCCACTATACGATCGACGCGTGCGTGTCGAACCAGTTCGAGCAGCAGGTACGCGCAATGACTGGCATGCCGCTGGGCTGCACGCGCCAGCATTCGCCCGCGGTCATGCTAAATTTGCTTGGTGATGTGTGGTTTGCCGACAAGACGCCGCGCGTGCCGCCATGGCACGAGGTTGCCGCGATACCGGGTGCGCACCTGCACCTGTACGCGAAGGAGGAAGCCCGCGTCGGGCGCAAGATGGGCCATCTGACGCTGACTGCGCTGACGCTGGATGAAGCTCGGGCGGCCGCGCGCGACTGCGCGCGCCTTTTGCATATCCGACTCGAATGAATGGTATCCGGCAACGCAACGACGGGCGTGGCGCGCCAACGCCGACGTCTGCTGACAGTGATGCGCCAACGCCGATGTTTGCCGACAGCGACGTGCCGACGCACGGGTGGCCGGCACTGGCCTTGATCGATGCCGCCGCACGCCGCTTGGCCGCTGGCGAACTAGTTGCGTTCCCGACCGAGACAGTGTACGGGTTAGGCGCGGATGCCCGCAATCCACAGGCCGTGGCGCGCATCTACGCAGCTAAGGGGCGGCCCGCGACTCATCCCGTCATTGTCCATTTGGCACCAGGTGACGATCCCGGTGGCTGGGTCCGCACGCTGGGTTCGGAGGCGCGGCGCCTGATCGATGCATTTTGGCCCGGGCCATTAACGTTAATCCTGAAGCGGGCCGACGCGATCCCGGATGCGGTGAGCGGCGGGCAGGACTCGATCGGGCTGCGATGTCCGTCGCACCCGGTGGCGCAGGCGTTGTTGCGCGCGTTCTCCGACTTGCAGCACGGCCACGGCGGTGTGGCGGCGCCGTCCGCGAACAAATTCGGCCATGTGAGCCCGACGACCGCGCAGCATGTACGCGACGAGTTTGGCGACAGCGTGCACGTACTGGACGGTGGCGCATGCGATGTCGGCATCGAGTCGACGATCATCGACCTGTCGCGTGGCTTTCCGGCGCTGCTGCGCCCTGGGCGGATCACGCCGCAACAGATCGCCGACGTGCTGGGCGCGCCGCCGCGGCTGCCCGACGGCAGCGATGCCACGGTGCCGCGCGCCTCGGGCACGTTGAAAGCTCACTATGCGCCGCGTACGCCGCTCGCGTTGCTGCCGCTCGAAGCAATCCTGTGCGAGGTCGCCGCCCATGCGCCGCATGAACGACTGGCGGTCATCGCGCGCGCTGGCCTGCCACAGGCCGAGGCATTGCGTGCGCGGCCCAACTTGCAGTTCGTCGCCGCGCCCGACGATCCGCACGTGTATGCGCGCGAACTGTACCGGATGCTGCGCGAACTGGATGGCGCGAACGTGCTGCGTATTTTCATCGAGCCATTGCCGGCCACCGCGGAATGGGCAGCGGTCAATGACCGGCTGCAGCGCGCGGCGGCGGCGTTCGAAGCTGGCGTCTGACACGAACAGAGCGGGCGTGGCCCGGTCGGGCGCCCCATCGCTGTCGATGCGTGGCTTGTGCGCGTTACCGGGCAATCACTTGCCGATGCCGTGCGCCGCGATCTGCTGCTGCGCGAATTGCGCGAACAACTGATGGGTGCGGGTCGTCGGGTGGATCTGGTCGGCGAACATATAGGTCTGGTCTGCGTTCTGCTCGGTGTAGCTGTCCGGCGCGCACAGCAGCGACGTGCCGTACGAGGCCGGGTTGGGCACGCCGGCCTGTTGCGCCGACGCGACCATTTGGGCCAAATTGCATGCGGTGCCGTTGGCGCCGACCTTGAATCCATTGGCTCGGTAATTGGCCGCTAGGTTGGTGATCCACGAGAATACGTCGAGCTGGATCACCTTCTGACCGATGCCGCCTTGCGTGAGCGCCGCCTTTAGCGCGGTGTTGAAGCCGGCCGACAGTTGCGTGAGCCCGGTGCCGCCATCGGCGCTGGACACACCGAGCGGCGTCACGCCGATGTTGGGTAGATTCGCGACGACCACCTTGGTTGCGCCGGCCTGCAGGATCTGGCCGACTACCTGGGCGAGCGTGAGGGCCGCCGTCGTGATGTTCTGTATCGCCGTGGCCTGCGTGATCTGGCCGGCCGCCAGCGCTTGCGCGTTGCCCAGCACATCGTTGGCCCCGGCCTCGACGAGCACTAACTGTTTGCTGTTGAAGCTGCCGTGCGCCTGCAAGTAGGCGCTGACCTGCCAAGTGACGGGCTCGGCCGTCATGCTGGCGCTGGTGGTCGAACCACTGGTATTGACCGTGGCCGCACCTTGCGCGTAATCCAAGCCGCCCGCCGCGGTCAGCGGCACGCCGAAGCCTGCGTTGAACGCCGGCGTGAGCGTATCGCCGTAGTATTGCGCGACGTTCTGCGCCCACACCTGCCCAGGATTTGTCGTGAAGCGGCCGCCGCCCAATGCGAGCGGGCCGGCAGCGCTCGTGCTGGTCACCGCATAGGTGCCGGCATCGGACAGGCTGTCGCCGAACGTGACCACTTGCAGCCGGATGTCTCCCGCCGGAGTCTGCGTCGATGGGTCGCCGCTGGTGCCGGCGCCGCACGCGGCGAGCAGCGCGAATACGGTACAGGCGATCGCTGTGCGCACGAAGCGCTGCAACGTGTTTTTCTGATTCTTCATTGAGTCTCCTCGTACGGTTGGTTGTGCTACCAGGCCGGATAGGCCGTAAGCGGCTGCACGCCGCGCGCTTGCCAAGCCGACCTCGCGGCGGATCATGTCGATACGGATAACGAAACGTTACCTGGGCGCTGGCAGTAGCCCAATGGCGTCGAATCGCATCCGCGTCCTCCGATATTCGTCTCGAGCGGCATGGCACCGCTCGTGCATTGTCATTGCTGTGCCGGGCGTGGGCGCACCGGCGCTACGTCCCGCTGGAGCCGTCTGAGCGGTCACAGTGAGAACGGATCAAGAGTACACCGACTCTAATCGCCGCTTACGTCTGTCGGCTAGAGGCTTTATTCAATGCGACACGTCCAACCTCGCATGCCGTCATGCCGTTAGGGTTTTTCTGGATGTTTGAAACACGGCATCGGCCGGCGGGCGTTACCGGGCGTGTTGGTATACCCATTCGAGCAGGGCATCATGTGCCTGCCGCGCGGCGGCGGCGCGTGGATCGTTGATAAAGCTCACCACCACGTAGCTTTCGCCGTTCGCGGCGGCGACATAGCCGGCAATCGCGCGCACGTCGCGCAATGTGCCAGTCTTGATCCGTGCATTGCCGCCCACCGGCGCTCCGGTGAGCCGGTGACGCATCGTGCCGTCGACGCCGGCAATGGGCAGCGACGCGACAAAGGCCTGCGCGACAGGGCTGGCGTTGGCCGCCACCAGCAGCTTAGCCATCGAGGCTGCGCTGACGTACTCGTTGCGCGACAAGCCGGAGCCATTGTCCAGTTGCAACTCGGGCATCGCCAGCCCACTCTTGGCCAGAAAATCGCGGATGACTTGTGCGCTGCGCGCGGGCGTGGACGGCACCGGCGGGGCGAGCGTGACGGGGATGTGCGATGCAATCGGGCGCGCGCCGACTGCGCCGATCGACAGGAATAGGTTGCGCGTCATCGTGTTGTTCGACAACTTATTGATGTCGTTCACGATCGTCGATAGTTCAACCCCGCGATGGGTCGCCACTAGCTGCGCGTTGGACGGCGTTGCACCTTCACGCACTTTGCCGGTGAAGGTGCCTCCGGTTTGCTTCCACAGCGCTAGGAAACCACCGGCAAAAAAGCTCGAGTGATCCAGTGCGGCCATGTTGACGGTACGTGCGCCGCAGCGCGTCGGATAGTCGCCGCTGAACACCGCTTGCACGATGCCTTGCGGCGTCGGCGTGATAGCCGGGGTCACACTTTGCAGCACGCCAGTGCACGCGCCGCGCGTCTTGCGCAACTGGTTGACGATTTTCAGTTGCGCGAGCGCAGGCGTCACGTCGATGGCCACGTCACCGTTCGGCGACGGGTTCAGCTTAAACGACAGCGACTTGAACGCATACAGCAGTGGATCCGGGCCGACGTTGTACGGCGAGTCGGTGTTGTTGTCGAACGCGGGCAGGTTATGTGTGGATGCGTCAAACCATCGCTTGTCCAAGACCAGATCGCCGTCCAGCGTGGTGATGCCTTGTTTGTGGATCTTGTCCACCAGGTCGATCAACTCCTCCGGCACGAGCTTTGGATCGCCAGTGCCTTGAATGTACAGGTTGCCGTGCAGTATGCCGGAGGCGTCGATGCTGCCGTCTCGGTATGCGCTCGTGCGCCACCGGTAATTCGGGCCGAGGATCGACAGGCCGGCGTAGGTGGTCACCAGTTTCATCGTCGATGCGGGCAGCATACGCTTGCTCGCATTCCACGCGAGTAAAGGCTGCCTGTCGTTCACGCGCTGCACGACGACGCTGACCGACGATAGCGGCACCCGCGCACGCGCGAGCCCGGCCATCACCGGCGCGGGCAGCGGGCCGGACGGTACGTTGGCTGTGCGGCCAGCGGTCTTGCTTTTGCTGCGCTTCGTGCGGGCCTTGGCGCACGATGCGTTGGCCGCCGCATTGCGACTTGCCTTGCGAGTTACCTTGCTCTTAGCCCGCCATCCCTTGGTTTGGGGCTTCGCGTCGGCGAAGGCCGGCGTGGGCACGCTTGGCAGTGCAATCCATGCTGCACACGCGAGCATCGCAGCCAGCCACTGGCGGCGTGATCGCTGCGTCGCATCACCCATTTGTCGCGGGAGGGTCGTGACGCGCGCAGCGCCCTGGTGGACATCGCCGTTACGGCTGCGCAATCGGACAACGGACAGGATAGAGCGGGCGAAGCCCGGGCGGGTGAAGCGGCCAAAGAAAGCGAACGGATACGGAAGCATAGAGAAGCGCGAGCGATAGAAACGCGCTGACGCCGACATGGCGGCCGGTTGCGCGCGAAGCGCTCATTGTAGTGACAATGGGACAGGTCGACGGCGCTACGATCAAAATTCGACACGGGACAGCAATGCGCCGGACCGGTGTGGCGACAAGGATAGAATGTGCGTATGACTCAATTGTGGATGGACGAACGGTCGGCACCATGCGTGTTTTACTCGTCGAAGATGACCCGATGATCGCTGAAGGTGTGCGCAAGGCGCTGCGTGCGGACGGCTGGGCAGTGGATTGGGTCCAGGACGGCGCAGTGGCGATCCTGGCCGCTGACGGCGAGCCGTACGACCTGATGCTGCTCGACCTCGGATTACCTCAGCGCGATGGACTGGATGTGCTCAAGACGGTTCGCGCTAAAAAACATGCGCTGCCAGTGCTGATCGTGACCGCCCGTGACGCGGTAGCCGATCGCGTCAAGGGGCTCGACGCGGGCGCGGACGACTATCTGGTCAAGCCGTTCGATCTGGACGAGCTTGGCGCCCGCATGCGGGCCCTGGTGCGCCGCCAGGCCGGTCGGACCGAGACAGTGATCCGGCACCGCGGCTTGACGTTGGATCCGGCCGCGCGCGAGGTCACACTCGATGGCGTGCCTGTTGCGTTGTCCGCGCGCGAGTACGGGTTGCTCGAGGCGCTGCTGGCGCGGCCTGGCGCGGTGCTCTCCAAGAGCCAGCTTGAGGAAAAAATCTATGGCTGGGGCGAGGAGATTGGCAGCAATACGGTCGAAGTCTATATCCATTCGCTGCGCAAGAAGCTTGGCGCGGAACTGATCCGCACCGTGCGCGGGCTGGGCTACATGATGCCGAAGGCGTGACGCGGGCTGATGAATTCGATTCGCCGACAACTGCTGTTCTCGCTAATTACGGTGCTGCTGGCGGGCTTTGGCCTGGCAGGCTGGCTCACCTTTCGGCAGGCCCGGGCCGAAGCCAATGAATTGTTTGACTTCCAATTGCAGCAAACTGCCGCGGCGTTGCCATCGGAGCCGTTCAGCTCCGCGTTCGGTGCGGGCGATCCGGAAAGCGGCGGTGTCGTGATCCAGATCTGGAGCCGCGAGGGCGTGCAGCTGTACTACTCGCACCCGCGCGCGCCCCTCGCGCCGCATGCCAGGCTGGGCTTTTCGACCGAACACACGTCGGGTGGCGACTGGCGGGTCTACAGCGCGGTGGTGGGCGACAATGTCGTGCAACTCGCTCAACCGATGAGCGTGCGCAGCCGGCTGGCGGCGGAAGTGGCGCTGCGCACGCTGTGGCCTTCGCTGATGCTGTTGCCGCTGCTGGGCGTGGCCGTCTGGCTGGTCATCGGCCGCGGGCTGAAGCCATTGCGCCGCGTGGCGCTTGCGTTGGACACGCGGCAGCCGGACGCGCTCGACCCGCTGCCGGACCAGCGGCTGCCCAACGAGGTGCAGCCGCTGGTGCGCGCGCTCAACGGATTGCTCGAGCGGCTGGCGCATGCGCTGGATACGCAGCGCGCGTTTGTCGCCGATGCCGCACACGAGTTGCGCACGCCGCTGGCCGCGTTGCAGATCCAGGTGCAGCTGCTGGAGCGCGCGCGGGACGACGCGGCGCGGCGGGAGGCGACAGCGGACCTGAGGCATGGGGTCGAGCGCGCGACGCGGCTGGTCGAGCAATTACTGGCGCTCGCGCGTGCCGAGCCCGCCGCGGACTGCGCCAGCGCAGGGGCACCCGTGTCGTTGCGTGCGGTGGTCGAGGACAGCGTGCGCGCGTACACGACGCTCGCCGCGCAACGCGGCGTGGATCTGGGCATGGACGCCGCCGCGGACGCGACCGTATCCGGCGACGCCGATGCGTTGCGCATGATGATCAGCAACCTAGTTGACAACGCGGTCAAGTACACGCCGCGGGGCGGGCGCGTCGACGTGTCGATCGATGTCGACGGCGCTGGCCGGCCGCGCGTGCAGATCGTCGATACCGGGCCCGGCATTCCGGCATCGGAGCGTGCGCGCGTGTTCGATCGATTCTATCGGATGCCGGCACGTGATGAGTCGCTTGCACAGATCTGCGGCAGCGGGTTGGGCCTGGCCATCGTGCATGGTGTCGCGCAGCAGCACGGTGCGTTATTGCAGTTGGACGACGGTCCGGGCGGACGCGGATTGCGCGTTAGCGTCACCTTTGCGCGGCACTCGGGCGGCGCGCGCGAAGCTACCTCGGCTCCGATGTGACGAGACATAAAAAGCGTTGATGTAACCAACGTTTACCGGCTGCTTTGTGTTTCGCCGGAACCGTATGCCGTTGATCGGGTCGGTAAAATAGGAGGGGGCCGTATGCGCGGCGCGCTGCGGATCCGACGTCCTTGAACCAGCCTAGGAAAGGAGTGACACGATGAAAAACTGCCATCGAATGGGGCTTGCCATGCTGGCGACCGGCTTACTCGGCGTCACCGGCTTTGCCACGCGGGTCGCAGCGCAGGACAACAACGGCTTGCCGCCGGTCAGCACGCAGGGCGAGGTCAGCTATACGTCGGGCGGTGTCGGATTGGACGAGTCGCAGGCGTTGCGCCGCGAGGCGCCGCATTGGCCGCTCACGTTGCGGTTCACTGGCTCGCGCGGCGAATACCTGGCCGACGTACAGGTGACCATCACGCGGGCGGGCGGCCAGGTCGTGCTCGATACAATTTCGCAGGGCCCGTACATGCTGGTCAAGCTCGCGCCCGGACGCTACACGGTACGCGCGCAGTATGAGGGCACGGCGCAAACGAAGTTGATCAAGCTGCAGCGCCATGCGACGCTCGCGTTCCGCTGGTCGCAGCCGTAAGCGCGGCGCGGTCGGCGGCGTGCCGCACGATATGCGGCAGCGCAATTTTGCCGATAATAGGTGCCACGGTTGCAACTGTGTGGCTGTGGCGCCTTGACGGAGGTTCAGATGGGTGTATCGTCAGACGAACATCCGATCACTATCGTCAGTAATCCGCACCGCGTTCGCATTATCCAACAAGGTGTCACTTACGCGGACACGCTGCACGCGCTTACGCTTCAGGAGACCGGCCTGGCACCGGTCCAATACTCGCCGCGCGCGGACGTGAACATGGCGCGGCTGATGCGATCGGAGCATCGTACCCCTTGCCCGTACAAGGGCGACGCAAGTTATTTTCATCGGAGAACCGAGGATGGCGTTGTCGAGAACGCGGCGTGGAGCTACGAAGAACCGTTCGATGCGCCGCTGCGCGCAACGCGGCGATGGGCCGAACCGGACACGTAAGACG
This sequence comes from Burkholderia sp. b14, assembly GCF_900156195.1. NCBI lineage: Bacteria > Pseudomonadati > Pseudomonadota > Betaproteobacteria > Burkholderiales > Burkholderiaceae > Burkholderia > Burkholderia sp. b14. The sequence continues at coordinate 1,260,289 of NZ_FTPJ01000003.1, read as the reverse complement.
CTGTACCGGAGCCGGTAAGCGCGTCAGCGGGGCGTGGTGAGCGCTGCCGGGCTGCGCAGCATCGCGAAACCACTGTCCGCGATGCGCTCCGCTTCCTGCTCCAGCGCGATTGACGTATGGTCAAGCAGCCAATCGCGCAGGATGCCGCCGAAGAACGCGTGCAGCAACTGTGCGCCGCGCCGCGGATCGAACTCGGCGGACAATTGGCCCTTGGCCATTGCATTGCGCAGCCCGATCTCCAGCCGCGCACGGCCATCGCGGGTCGCGTTGCGGTGACGCTCCAACACGGGGCCCATATCCTCCGTGTATTCGCATTTCGTGAACAGGATTTCGAAAACCCGCCGGCTGCGGGGATTTTGTGCGGCATCGCGCAGGCAGAACACGAATACGTCGCGGAGTTTGCCAAGCGGATCCTGTTCGCGCGAGTCGACGGTGGCTTCGACCAACGTTTCCATGGGTAGCGTGACCCGATCGACCATCGCGGTGAATAAGTCGGCCTTGTTTTTGAAGTGCCAGTAGATCGCGCCGCGCGTCAATCCGGCTGCCACGGCGACATGCGCGAGTGACGTGCGCGCCACACCCCGTTCAAAAAATACTATTTCGGCCGCGTCGAGAATGTGGTTGCGCGTCTCGAGCGCTGCTTCCTTGGTCCTTCTCATGGTCTCGTTGCTGCAAGCGCTGTTGCGCAAATTGCAGGGCCGGCACGAGCGGCCCGGGTGAATTGCACACAATGTGGGCCGGTGTGCAATGAATGACTTTAGAATGTTACGGTAATATACATTCAGCAATGAATGTATATACAATAGCACTCGTTGATCGTCAGGCCAACCGGCGTTTTCCTCCGGATTGCACGACACGCCGGGTACGGTTGTTGATCGGCGCGCGCGGATAAAGTGAAGCTCACCGCGTGCTCCCGCCGTATGCAACTTAGACGGTGCATTTTCGGTTCCGGGCGCCGCAGTATTTGCGCACGGCCTGTGATCAGGCGTCGGCAGACGCGACCCGGCAGTTCTAGGCGCGGGGTCCTTCCAATTCTTAGCCACAGTCAGATACAGAGGTGCGTTCCATGCGCGTCGATTGGGTTCGAGTACGTTTTTTCCCCGTTACCGCGGCGACCGCGGTAGCCACAGCTTTGATGCTTGCCGGATGCGGCAAGAAGCCGGTCGCTCCACCAGCGCAAGTACCCGAAGTCGGCGTGGTGACGGTGGAGCCCAGAGCGGTGCCGGTAATTACCGATTTGCCCGGGCGCACCAGTGCGTACCTCGTCGCACAGGTGCGCGCGCGCGTGGACGGCATTGTGCAGCGCCGCGAATTCACCGAAGGTAGCGAGGTCAAGGCCGGCCAGCGGCTGTACAAAATCGATTCGGCGCCGTACGAGGCCGCGCTCGCCAGCGCGAAGGCGTCGCTCGCCAAAGCGCAAGCCAATCTCGCATCGACCCGTGCTCAGGCGGAGCGCTTCAAGGTGCTGGTTGCCTCAAACGCGATCAGCAAGCAAGACTACGACAATGCGGTGGCCGCCGAGCGGCAGGCCGAGGCGGATGTCGCGGCCGGCAAGGCGTCGGTGCAGACAGCTGCCATCAATCTGGGCTATACCGACGTGGTATCACCGATTAACGGCCGCATCGGTTTGTCCGTCGTCACGCCGGGCGCATACGTGCAGGCGAACCAGGCCACGCTGATGGCCACTGTGCAGCAACTCGATCCGATGTATGTCGATCTGACCCAATCGAGCGCTGATGGTTTGCGGTTGCGGCGCGAGATCCAGGAGGGGCGCTTGCGCACTCAGGGCTCGAACAGCGCGAAAGTGCAGCTAATGCTCGAGGACGGCACGTTTTATCCAATCGAGGGCAAGCTGCAGTTTGCTGACGTGACGGTTGACCAGTCCACCGGCTCAGTCATCCTGCGGGCATTATTTCCAAACCCGGATCGCGTGCTGCTGCCCGGTATGTTTGTGCGCGCGCGCATCGTCGAAGGGGTGAACGAGCGGGCAATTGTTGTGCCGCAGGTCGGTATCACGCGCGACCAGAAAGGCATGCCGACCGCGTTGGTGGTCGGCCCGGACAACAAGGTCACGCTGCGCCAGCTGGTTACTAGCCGAACCCATGGCGCGAACTGGATTGTCGAGAGCGGCCTGAACCCGGGCGAGCGCGTCATCGTGCAGGGCACCGAAAAGGTGCGCCCGGGTGCAACCGTCAAGCCGGTGCCCGCGCAACTGCCGCCCGAAATGACAGCGAGCCCGTCGCCCGACGGGGCGTCGGCCGCATCCGGCGTGCAGCCCGCCGCGCCCCGCGGGGCCAGCCAGGCCGCCGCGAGTGCGAGCGCGCCGGCCGATGCAAGCGCTGCGCAATAATCCGAGGAGCATCGCTTCATGGCCAAATTCTTTATTGATCGCCCGATCTTTGCTTGGGTGATCGCGATTATTTTGATGCTGGCAGGGGTCGTGTCGATCTTCCAGTTGCCAGTCGCGCAGTATCCAACGATTGCGCCGCCGGCGATTCAGGTCAGCGCGAACTATCCGGGCGCATCCGCGAAAACGGTTGAGAATACCGTCACGCAGGTCATCGAGCAGCAAATGAGTGGGCTGGACCACTTGCTGTATCTGTCATCTACCAGCGACGACTCCGGTAGCGCGACGATCACGCTCACGTTTGCACCAGGCACGGATCCGGACATTGCACAGGTCCAGGTGCAAAACAAGCTGCAGCTGGCTACGCCACTGCTGCCACAAGTGGTACAGCAGCTCGGCACAAAGGTGACGAAATCGAGCAGCAGTTTCCTGCTGGTCATGGCGTTCGTGTCGAAAGACGGCGGCATGTCGAAGTACGACCTCGCAAACTATGTTGCCTCGAAAGTGCAGGATCCGATCAGCCGGATCGATGGCGTTGGCACGGTCACGCTGTTCGGTTCACAGTATGCGATGCGCATCTGGCTCGATCCGACTAAGTTGACGAACTACAGCCTGACGCCGATCGACGTACAGCAGGCGTTGCTGACGCAAAACGTACAGGTCGCTGGCGGCCAGCTTGGCGGCACGCCTGCGAAGCCCGGGCAGATGTTGCAGGCAACCATCACAGAGGCCACGCTGCTTAATACGCCGGAGCAATTTGGCAACATTTTATTAAAAGTGAACCCAGACGGTTCACGCGTGCGGTTGAAGGACGTCGCGCGCGTGGAGCTTGGCGGTGAGAACTACAATTTCGATACCAAGTACAACGGTCAGCCGACGGCGGGCTTCGGCATTCAGCTGGCCACTGGCGCGAACGCGCTGGCCACGGCCAAGGCGGTGCGCCAGAAGATCGACGAGTTGTCGAAGTACTTCCCGCAGGGGCTGGTCGTCGAATACCCGTATGACACGACGCCGTTCGTGAAGCTGTCGATCGAGGAAGTGGTCAAGACGCTGCTCGAGGGCATCGTGCTGGTGTTCTTGGTCATGTACCTGTTCCTACAGAATCTACGCGCGACTGTAATCCCGACGATCGCGGTGCCGGTGGTGCTGCTCGGCACGTTCGCGATCATGAACGCAGCGGGCTTCTCGATCAACGTGCTATCGATGTTCGGCCTGGTGTTGGCGATCGGATTGCTGGTGGACGATGCGATCGTGGTGGTAGAAAACGTCGAGCGGGTGATGGCCGAGGAGGGCCTGTCGCCACGCGAGGCGACGCGCAAGGCAATGGGGCAGATCACCGGCGCGCTGATTGGCGTGGCGCTCGTGTTGTCGGCCGTGTTCGTGCCGGTGGCGCTGTCCAGTGGCTCAGTGGGCGCGATTTACCGGCAGTTCTCGCTGACCATCGTCTCCGCGATGGTGCTGTCGGTGCTGGTCGCGTTGATCCTGACGCCGGCGCTGTGCGCGACGATCCTCAAGCCGATTCCGGCCGGCCATCACGAGGCGAAGACCGGCTTTTTCGGCTGGTTCAACCGCACGTTCGACCGCAGCCGCGACAAGTACCACGACGGCGTGCAGCATGTTATCCGACGCTCCGGCCGCTGGCTCATGATCTACTTGGCCGTGATCGTTGCAGTGGGGCTGCTGTTTATGCGGCTGCCGACTTCGTTCCTGCCCGATGAGGACCAAGGCACGATGTTCGTGCTGGTGCAGGCGCCGTCCGGCTCCACGCAGGAGCGTACCGCCAAGGTGCTGCAAGACGTGCAGCACTACCTGCTGCAGGACGAAAAGGATATCGTCGAGTCGGTGTTCACTGTTAACGGCTTCAGCTTCGCGGGCCGCGGGCAAAACTCCGGGCTGGTCTTCGTCCGCATGAAGGACTACTCGCAGCGCCTTGCGTCGAATCAGAAGGTACAGGCGCTGGTGCAGCGCACGTCCGCTCACTTCGCGTCGTATAAGGATGCGATGGTGATTCCGGTCAATCCGCCGTCGATTCCGGAGCTTGGCACCGCATCGGGCTTTGATTTTGAGCTGCAGGATCGGGGCGGGCTTGGCCACGAGAAACTGATGGAGGCGCGCAACCAGTTGCTTGGCATGGCCGCGAAGGATCCAACGCTCGCGCTGGTGCGTCCGAACGGGCTGAACGACATGCCGCAGTTCAAGATCAACATTGATCGTGAAAAGGCGCAGGCGCTGGGCGTGTCTGCATCTTCGATCGACCAGACGTTCTCGATCGCGTGGGCATCGCAGTACGTCAACAACTTCCTCGACACCGATGGCCGGATCAAGAAAGTGTATTTGCAGTCGGATGCGCCGTTCCGGATGAATCCGGAGGACTTGGCGAACTGGTACGTGCGCAGCGCGTCGGGCACGATGGTGCCGTTCACGTCAATCGCCACCGGTAACTGGACCTTCGGCTCGCCAAAGCTGGAGCGCTACAACGGCATCTCGGCAGTCGAGATCCAGGGCCAGGCTGCACCGGGCAAATCCACCGGCCAGGCGATGGCGGCGATGGAGGCGATTGCCGCGAAGCTGCCCGCCGGCATCGGCTTCGAATGGACCGGTTTGTCGTTCCAAGAGCGCCAGTCGGGGTCGCAGGCGCCGATCCTGTACGGGATCTCGATCCTTGTCGTGTTCCTGTGCCTGGCGGCGCTGTACGAAAGCTGGTCGATCCCGTTCGCCGTGATCCTGGTTGTGCCACTTGGGGTGATCGGCGCCCTGTTAGCGGTGACGTTGCGCGGGCTGGAAAACGACGTGTTCTTCCAGGTGGGCCTGTTGACCACGGTGGGCTTGTCCGCGAAGAATGCGATCTTAATTGTCGAATTTGCCCGCGAGCTGCAGCAGAAGGAAGGCATGAGCGCGATGGCCGCGGCGATGAAAGCGGCGCGCCTGCGGTTGCGTCCGATCCTGATGACTTCGCTAGCGTTCATCCTCGGCGTGTTCCCACTCGCAGTGAGCAACGGTGCGGGTTCGGGCAGCCAGCACGCGATTGGCACGGGCGTGATCGGCGGGATGCTGACCGCAACGTTCCTGGCGATTTTCATGATCCCCATGTTCTATGTTGTGATCCGCGATCGTTTTGGCTCGGACAACAAGCCGGCGGGTGAGCCGACGCCGTCACGCATCGAAGGTAACGGCTCGAACCAGCAAGGGCATTGATATGAAACCGATGAGCAAGCTTCCCATCGCCGTGGCCGTTGCCGCGCTGGTATCGGCGTGCACATTCCAGCCGAAGTACGAGCGTCCAGCGCCGCCCGTTGCGTCGACGTTTCCGCAGAGCGGTGTCTATGCGACGCAGCCGCGTGTAGCGCCTGGCCAGCAGGGCGCCAACGGTGTGGCCGCTGCTGATATCGGCTGGCGCGAGTTGTTCAACGATCCGCGCTTGCAGCGACTGATTGAGTTGTCGCTGCACAACAACCGGGATCTCGCGGTCGCGGTCTTGAAGGTGCAGCAGGCCGCCGCGCAGTATCGCGTGACCCGCGCGGACCTGCTTCCAACACTGGACGCGGTAGGCAGCGAGACCAAGACGCGTACGCCGAGGAATTTGTCGTCCTTTGATCGCACGATCAGCAACCAGTATTCGGTTGGTTTGTCGGCGTCATGGGAGATCGACTTCTGGGGCCGCTTGCGTAGCCTAAAGGATCAGGCGCTCGCACAGTACCTGGCGACCGCCCAGGCGCGTAAAGCTGCTGAGATCCTGCTGGTGTCGCAGGTTGCTGACCGATACCTGACGGTATTGGCCGCGGACGAGCAACTCGCGCTCACGCAGCGCACGCTTGATACCGCGAACGCATCGTATAACCTGGCGAAACTGCAGTTCGACACCGGTATCGGCTCCGAACTCGATCTGCGTCAGTCGCAGGGGATCGTCGAGCAGGCGCGTGCCAACCTGCAGGCGCAGCAGCGCGTGCGCGCGCAGGCCGAAAATGCCCTCGTGCTGCTGGTCGGCCAGCCGCTGCCGGAAGACCTGCCGGCCGGCCTGCCGCTGAACGCACAGAGTCTGCTCGCGGACATCCCGGCCGGGCTGCCGTCAGATCTGCTCACGCGCCGTCCGGACGTGATGGAGGCCGAACAGAGATTGCTGGCGGCCAATGCAAATATCGGCGCCGCGCGTGCCGCGTTCTTCCCGAATATCTCGTTGACCGGCAACTTCGGTACGCTGTCGCCGACACTGGGTGGGCTGTTCAAGCCGGGATCGGCTGCCTGGGGATTTACGCCGAAGATCGATTTGCCGATTTTCGAGGGTGGGTTGAACGTCGCGAATCTGCAATTGGCCGACGTCGGCAAAAAAATTGCGATCGCGCAGTACGAGAAGGCGATCCAAACTGCATTTCGCGAAGTGGCCGATGGCCTGGCCGCGCGCGGCACGTATGATCAGCAAATCCAGTCGCTGGACCGCTATGTGGCCTCGCAGCAACGGCGGCTTGAGCTGTCCGAGTTGCGTTATCGCAATGGCGTTGACAGCTATCTGAATGTGCTGACTGCACAAACCGACCTCTATGGCGCTCAGCAGTCGCTAATTTCGGCGCGGTTGAACCGGCTGACGAATCTCGTCGACCTATATCAATGCCTCGGCGGTGGTTGGCTGCAGCACACCGGCGATACCCCGCGGCCGGCTGACGCGGCGGCGGCGTTGGGTGCGGCGAGCACGCCAGTGACGGTGTCAGCGAGCGACGGTTAAGCGCGATGCGCGTGACGTTCGTTGGCGTCCCGCAGTCGCCCCCAATCGTCCTGGACCGGCTTTCGCAGGACACGGCGGGAGGGCGTTGCGAGTGCGCGCGGTCATGGCTGCGTGCGGTGGCGCGCATTCGCTTCGAAGGAGACTGTCATCTATGAGCGTCGGCCTGAACTCCCACCAACGCTGGCTCGCGTTGATGATACTCTGTCTCGGCGTGCTAATGATCGTGCTCGACACGACAATCGTCAACGTCGCCCTGCCGTCGATCCGTGCCGATCTCGGCTTCACGGAAACCACACTGGTGTGGGTCGTCAACGCCTACATGCTGACCTTCGGTGGTTTCCTGCTGCTGGGCGGACGGCTCGGCGACCTATACGGTCACCGCCGCGTATTCCTGGCCGGCATCACATTCTTCACACTCGCGTCGCTTGCGTGCGGGCTGTCGACGACGCAGCACGCGCTGGTCGCCGCGCGAGCGGTGCAAGGCCTGGGCGGGGCGGTGGTGTCCGCGGTGTCGCTGTCGCTAATCATGAACCTGTTTACCGAAGCGGGCGAGCGAGCGCGCGCGATGGGAGTGTACGGCTTTGTATGCGCCGGCGGTGGCAGCATTGGCGTGCTGCTTGGCGGCTTGCTGACAAGCGTGTTGAGCTGGCACTGGATTTTTCTGGTCAATCTACCGATCGGCATCGCGGTCTATGGGCTGTGCGCGGTATGGCTGCCATCGCGCCGCGCCGACGCGCTGCCGGCACGCGTGGACATCGGCGGCGCCATCACCGTGACCGCCTCGCTGATGTTGGCCGTCTACGCGATCGTGAACGGTAACCAGGCCGGTTGGTTGTCGCACACGACGCTCGGGTTGATCGCATTGGCCGTTGCACTACTTATCGGTTTCATTGTCGTCGAGGCGCGGGTGCGCGCGCCGCTGATGCCGCTCGGGTTGTTCCGCCTGCGTAACATCGCAGTCGCGAATCTGGTCGCCGTGTTGTGGGCCGCAGCCATGTTCGCCTGGTTCTTCCTCTCCGCGCTATATATGCAGCGCGTGCTCGGCTATAACCCCCTCGAGGTGGGGCTCGCGTTCCTGCCGGGGAACCTGATCATGGCGTTTTTCTCGCTGGGGTTGTCAGCCCGGCTGATCATGCGCTTCGGAATCCGCCGTCCGCTCGGCGTCGGCTTGCTGGCTGCGGCGCTTGGATTGGCGCTGTTTGCACGCGCGCCGGTGGACGGCGGCTTCCTGCTGGACGTGCTGCCCGGCATGGCGCTGTTGGGCTTGGGCGCGGGCATTGCGTTCAATCCGTTGCTATTGGCCGCAATGGGCGAAGTGGATCCATCCGAATCGGGGCTCGCGTCCGGCGTGGTCAATACGGCGTTCATGATGGGGGGCGCGCTGGGACTGGCTGTGCTGGCCAGCGTCGCGGCGGCACGTACCGACGCGCTGGCCGCGTCCGGCACCGTGGCGCAGGCTGCGCTCAACGCCGGGTATCACGTCGCGTTTGGCATCGGTGCATTATTTGCGTTGTTGGCCGGCGTGCTTGGATCCACACTGCTGCGCGTCAAGTCGCCCGCGCCCGACGTCCAGTCGGCGCTGACCGATTGATCGCAGCCCGGCCGGACAGGATGCTGCCGCGCTCAGAATGCGTAGCGGCCGACGATGAACAGCAGGTTGCCCGCGTTGATGCTGCCCAAGTGCGGTATGAACGTACCCATCACCGAAGCGCGCCGGTATGTATCGGATTGACGCGACCGGCGTCGCGAGTGGGAACGGCACGTAGTGCAGCACGTCGCTGCGTGCAGTGATGGCTGCGATGAAGCCCCCGCCGGCCGCTCATGTTGTGCTGATCGTTGGTTGGCCGCAAGTAATGTGAGCCGCCGCTGACGAACCGAGAGTTGGGCCGATGATGGCTAGCAGGGCGGGATGTCGATTGCAAGTCGTTACAGCGGGCGCCGCCACCGTACCAACAGGCTGGTGCCGTACGCGATGGCGGACAGCGAGGTGATCCAGAAGCTCGTCGGCCAGTCGGTGTAGAACGCCAGCGTGATGCCGCTCCATGCCTGCGTGAGCGCAAGCAGGGCCGCACACGCGACGCCGGCGCCGATCCGCGTGGTGAGATTCTGCGCGGCAGCGGCCGGCCCTACCATTAGCGTGAATACGAGCAGCACGCCGACGATTTGTGTGCATTGCGCGACCGCGATGGCGACAACCGCCAGGAACAGCACCGATACGGCGCGCAGCGACACGCCTTTGGCCTCAGCTAACTCGGGCTGCAGGCTCGAGAAAATCAGCGGCCGTGCGATTGCCGCTAACGCGGTAAGGGCCAGCAGCGCCAGCCAGGCGAGCGATGCCAGCACGCTGGTGCTCACGCCCAGCACGTTGCCGAACAACAGCGTGGTGACCTGCGTCGCATAGGCAGTGAAGAAATGCAGGAACAGCAAGCCGGCGCCGAGCGACAACGACAGCGTGATACCGATGGCGACGTCGCGTCCAGACAGGCGTTCGCCGAGCGCGCCCATCGCAATGCCGGCCGCGACCGTGAAGCCGATCATGCCCCACAGCGGCGAGACGCCGAGCAGCGCGGCGCCGGTGGCGCCGGTGAAGCCGACATGCGACAGCGCATGTCCCGCAAAGGTCTGCTGGCGCATCACCAGAAAGAAGCCGACGATGCCGGCGACGATCGCGACGATACCGGATGCCGCGAACGCGTTGATCATGAACTCGTATTCAAACATCGTGTGTTCCGCGGCGCGCGAGGGGGTGGTCGGGCTGGCGTGCCATCGACAGGTGATCAGAGCCAGGGTCCGACGCAGCGCTATGCTGATGGCTGTGGCTGTGGCCGCCGTCATCTTCGTGCGCGTGATCGCGCTTCTCGATTTCCACGCCGCCGGACATCACAAAGATCCGTCCGGCAAGTCGCATGACGTCGATCGGCGCGCCATATAACCGTGACAGTACCGGTGGCGTGATGACCTCGTCGACGGTGCCGAGCGCGGCGAGGCCGTTGCCCAGGTAGAGCACGCGGTCGATCGCGTTGAGTAGTGGATTGAGTTCATGGGCGCTGAACAGCACGGTGATGCCCAATTGGCGCTGTACCCGCCGCACCAACTCGATGACGCCGGCTTGGTGGTTCGGATCCAAGCTGATCAGCGGTTCATCCAGCAATAGTAATCGGGGCTGGCCGAGCAGGCATTGCGCGAGCAGCAGGCGCTGGCGTTCGCCGCCCGACAGTTCGGCGAGGGGCCGATCAGCCAGCGCCGACGCGCCGACGATCGCCAGTGCGTCGTCCACCGCTCGGCGGGTGCGGCTGCGGGCCAGCGTGATTCCCCAGCGGTGCCCGTTGACCGCGCATGCTACAAAGTCCCGGCCGGACAGGCGCCGCGCCGCCGGTGTGCTGCGCACCTGCGGCATGTAGCCGATCGCGGCATTGCCGCGCGTGACGGGCTGCCCGAGCACGCGTAGCGTGCCGCGGGAGGGGGGCACTAGCCCGAGCAGCGCACGCATTAGCGTGGTTTTGCCGGCACCGTTGGGACCTAGTACGCCGATGAACTCGCCGTTGTCCACCGTGAAGCTGACATCGTCGAGCAGGCGGCGTGGGCCCAATTCGAGCGTGACACGATCCAGCTCGATCGCCGGGGCAGTCATTGAGCCTGTCCTTGCAATGCCTTTTCCAAGGCGTCGAGTTGTTCCAGCATCCATTGCCGGTACGTTTTGCCGTCTGGCTCCGTTTCGGTAACGTGCACCGTCGGCACATGTGACTGCTGCGCAATCTTCAGCATCCGTTGGGTCGACGTGTCGCTGGCCTGGCTGTTGTAAATGAGCACCTTCACCTGCTGCGTCCTCAAGTCGCGCTCGAAGGCGGCGACATCGGCCGCGCTGGGCTCCGTCTCGTTCATTGCCGCAAGCTGAAAACGTTCGTTGCGCATCGTCAAGCCGATGGCCTCGGCCATGTAGCCGAACACGGGTTCCGTCGCGGTCACCGGCGCGCCTTGATAACGTTGTTTCAATGCTGCAATTTTCTCATCGATTGGCTTGAGCGAGTCGATAAATTGCGTCAGTCGGATGGCGTAGTCGGCCTTGTGCGCCGGATCCGCCTGTACGAGGAACGCACTGACCGCACGCGCCACCGCCGGCATGGTCGCGGGCAGGTACCACAGGTGCGGATTGTCGCCCGGCTTCTTGCCCACCAGCTCGGCGGCGACGATCTCGGTGCGCGCCTGGCGGTTTGCGCGCGCGCCGGCGAGCAACTTGGGCAGCCATGGATCGTAGTTCGCTCCGTTGTAGACGACCAGTTGCGCGGAGGCGAGCGCGCGCGCGGTTTTGGGGCTGGCTTCGAACAGGTGCGGATCCTGCTCGGGGTTGCTCAGAATGCTGGTGACCGACACATGCGGGCCGCCCAGCGCCTGGACCAGTTCGCCATAGAAGTTTTCGGCTGCGACGACTTGAATCGTCTGGGAGGCCGCAGCGCATGCGGGTGCGGCGGCCAATAGCGGCAGGCACAGGGCGATCGATGTGGCAACGGTTGCGACAAGGCGTTTCATCAAACGGCTCCGGATAGGTCCGCGACGCGGCGGACCGGGATCGACGAAAGGCCCGCTCCGACAGCGGCCGGGCGCGGGCGTGCTGGCGTCATCGCACGAGAATAGATGATATAACATAACAGCGCACCGCCGCCGCTCACCCTCGTATCGGGGGCCGTGGCCAGCGTATTTCGGGGGACGTCGAGGCTGAACAAAACGATGGCTTCTGTTATCGTCCCAAACATGCAAACGATTCTTTCCGTATCCAACCTTTCGAAGACGTATGCGTCTGGGTTCCAGGCGCTGCACGACATCAACCTCGATATCCGGCGTGGCGAAATCTTCGCACTGCTCGGGCCGAACGGCGCGGGCAAGACGACGCTGATCAGCATTATCTGCGGTATCGTCAATCCGAGCGCGGGCCGCGTGACGGTCGACGGCCATGACATCATCACCGATTATCGCGCCGCGCGCGCGACCATTGGGCTGGTGCCGCAAGAGTTGACCACTGACACGTTCGAATCGGTCTGGGGCACGGTCTCGTTCAGCCGCGGCCTGTTCGGCAAGCCGGCCGATCCTGCGCATATCGAAAAAGTGCTCAAGGCGCTGTCGCTCTGGGACAAGAAGGACAACAAGATCCGCACGCTGTCCGGCGGTATGAAGCGGCGCGTGATGATTGCCAAGGCGCTGTCGCACGAGCCGCGTATATTGTTTCTAGATGAGCCGACCGCAGGCGTGGACGTCGAGTTGCGGCGCGACATGTGGCGACTCGTGCGCTCGTTGCGCGACAGCGGCGTGACGATTATCCTGACCACGCACTATATCGATGAAGCGGAGGAGATGGCCGATCGCATCGGCGTGATCCGCAACGGCGAGATCATTCTCGTCGATCAGAAGACCGAGTTGATGCGCAAGCTCGGCAAGAAGCAACTCACGCTGCAACTGCACATGCCGCTGCAGCGCGTCCCGCAGCAGCTTGCTGCATACCGGCTTGAGCTGGCGCGCGGCGGCAACGAGCTAATCTACACTTATGACGAGCGTGCTGAGCACGCGGGTATCATCGAGTTGCTGCGCGCGCTGGATGACGCGAATATCGCGTTCAGGGACTTGCAGACGACGCAAAGCTCGCTGGAGGACATCTTCGTGAGCCTCATGCAAGAGCGCCGCGAACCATCACGACAGGAGGCGCTGTGATGAACGTGTATGCGATCCGTGCGATCTATCGCTTCGAGATGGCGCGTACCTGGCGCACGCTGATGCAGAGCATCGTGTCGCCAGTGATTTCAACGTCGCTGTATTTCATCGTGTTCGGTGCGGCCATCGGCTCGCGTATCCAGCATGTCAACGGCGTGAGCTACGGGGCATTCATCGTGCCCGGACTGATCATGCTGTCGCTGCTCACGCAAAGCATCTCGAATGCCTCGTTCGGCATCTACTTTCCGCGTTTCACCGGGACGATCTACGAGCTGCTGTCCGCGCCGGTGTCGTACGTCGAGATCGTGATCGGCTATGTTGGTGCGGCCGCGACCAAGTCGATCATGCTGGGACTGATCATTTTCGCGACGGCCCACTTGTTCGTGCCGGTCCAGGTCAACCATCCGGGTTTCATGCTGTTGTTTCTGCTGCTGACCGCGTTCACATTCGCGCTGTTCGGCTTCATCATCGGCGTGTGGGCCGACAACTTCGAGAAGCTACAGGTCGTGCCGTTGCTGATCATCACGCCGCTAACGTTTCTCGGCGGCAGCTTCTATTCGATCGACATGCTGCCGCCGTTTTGGCGCACGGTGGCACTGTTTAACCCAGTCGTGTATCTGGTCAGCGGATTTCGCTGGAGTTTTCAGGGCGAGGCCGAGGTGAGCATCGGCGTCTGCCTGGGCGTGACGATCTCATGCCTGGCGCTGTTTATGGCGATCGTCGCGTGGATCTTCAAGACCGGGTACCGCCTGAAGAGCTGAGCATGCCGGCGCCAGCTTTGCGTGCTTCGCGAATCCGAATCCTGTAGCGAGGCTGCGCGTGGCGTGCCTGCGCACGGCTGGTGCCGGACCAAACCTTGATCATCGAACCCCCGTCGTAAAAATCCGCCGTAGCGTAGCGCGGCGGTAACGGGGCAGGGAGTGCCACCGCCGAGGAAATCGACAGTTTGACCGGCAAACTACGAAGATTTGTTTTCCTGAACGGTGGGCGCTGCCAATGCGTTAAGCGCTTCGCTCAGATGACCGAATCCCACGGTGCGGAAAGCCGCATCGCGCAGTTGATGATGCCGACCATCGAGTAGGTCTGTGGGAAGTTGCCCCACATCTCGCCGGTGACCGGGTGCGTGTCTTCTGATAGCAATCCGAGGTGATTGCGCGCCGCCAGCATCGCTTCGAAGATCGCGCGCGCGTCTTCACGACGGCCGATCCTAGCCAGCGCGTCGATGCGCCAGAATGTGCAGATGTTGAACGCGGTTTCCGGCTTGCCGAAGTCGTCCGGTGCTTCATAGCGCCGCATGTAGGGCCCGTCGCACAGCGAGCGCTCGAGCGCTTCGACAGTGGATACGAAGCGTGGATCCTTCGGGTCGATCATGTTGACTTCGGCCATCAGCAGCACACTCGCGTCCAGATCCTGGCCGCCGACACTTTCAGCGAACGCGCCGCGCGCCTCATTCCACGCGTTATTCAGCAAGTATTCGCGGATCGCGTCGGCGCGCCCGCGCCACAGCATCTCGCGCTCGGGCAGCCTGAGCGTATGCGCGATCTTTGCGAGCCGGTCGCAAGCGGCCCAGTTCATCAGCACCGACGACGTATGGATGCGCGCGCGCGAGCGCAGCTCCCACATGCCGGCATCCGGCTTTGTATAGATTCGATAGGCATTTTCGCCGACGGCTTCCAGGTGCTCGAACTCGAACAGGCCGGCCGGGCGTATTAGGCGCCGGTCATGGAAAGCCTGCGTCGCACCCAGGATGATGTTGCCGTACACATCGTGCTGGAAGTGCTCGTGCGCCTGGTTGCCCACGCGCACCGGCGCGTGGTCGCGGTATCCGCCCAAATGCTCGACGATCGACTCCGGCAGCGACGCTTCCAGGCCGATGCCGTACAGCGGTTTGATATGTCCGCCCTTGGAGCGCAGCACGATGTTGCGCAGCCAGCGCAGGTAGTCCTCCATCGTGCCGACCTCGGACAGACTGTTCAGCGCACGTACGACGAAGAACGCATCGCGCAGCCAGCAATAGCGGTAGTCCCAGTTGCGGCTGCTGCTCGGTGCCTCTGGGATGCTGGTGGTCATCGCGGCGATGATCGCACCGGTATCCTCGAACAGCGACAGCTTCAGCGTGATCGCCGCGCGAATCACCGCATCCTGCCACTCCAGCGGTATCGCGAGCCGGCCAGTCCACGTGCGCCAGTATTGGATCGTGTCCTGCTCGAAATCGCGCGCGGTGTTCTCGATGCCTGTGGCAAGCGTCTCGTCCGGTCCGAGGATGAAGTTGACCTCGCGATCGAGCAGGAACTGCTGTTCCGCGACGATGTAGGACAACGGCGCGTCGGTCGTGAGTCGCAGCGTTTGCGCGGGGCCGACATAGCGGATGTGGTGGCTGCCGTGCGTGATCGCCGGTGGCAGCCGGCCCCAGTCAAAACGCGGGCGCAGCCGTACCGTGATGCGCACCGCGCCTTGCAGCGGCTTCACGCGGCGCACCATCGTCGTGGGGCGGAAATAACGCCCGCGCGAGTAGAAGCGCGGCGCGAAGTCGGTGATCTCGATACCCTGTCCGTTCGTGTCGTACAGGCGCGTGCGCAGCACTGCGGTGTTCGGCTCGTAGAACTGCTCGCCACGCGCATAGTTCTCGAGTTCGATGCTCCACAGGCCGGCGTGGTCCGAGGTGTCGATCAGTGCGTTGAAGACCGGATCGCCATCAAAGCGCGGCAGACAGCTCCAGACAACACAGCCCATCCTGTCGATCAGCGCGCTGAACGCACAATTGCCGATGACGCCGACATCGAGCGAGCGATGGGGGGCGGCACGGGGGGGGAGCGTCGGGGATGACTCGGTGGAAGACAGGATCATCGCGAAATACCTCAGCGTTCTAAGTTGGGATGGAGCAGGCGCGTCCACGGCGCGCGGCACAGCCATGGCCGCACCGCACGCGGCGCGTAGCGTGCAGTCTGCGCCAGCCCCGCGGTGTCGCGCAAGACTGACGGCACGTCGGTTGTGAAATCGACACGCGCGATCGCGATGCGGACCGAGACAGACGGGCTATCCGGTCGTCACAATCGAGCAGGAAGTCGAGGCCGCGCTTGGCACAGCATGGCCGCCGGCCTGCGCGCTGGAGTGTTGATGCACGGCATCGGATAGACGACGCTCGCGCGGTCCGCTAGATCGAGCCGACCGAGTCAAACACCGGACCTTGTACGTACCGCACATCGTATTGCTGCAGTAACTCGAACTGCGCTTCGTCCATGACGTGCGTGAAGATCAGCGGGATCTTCAGCCGGCTCGCGTAACTCACCAGTGGCTTGACCACTGCATCGCGCAACGCCGAGCCCGAATTCATTTTAATGAAGTCCAGCCGCGCCATGTCCGACACTGACAGAATTTGGCCGGCATTGGGCAGGTTGCCCGCGACCTTGAAGCCATAACTTTGGTAGCTCTTGGTCAAGTAGCCAAGAAACGTGCGATGCGCGACGGCCATCTCCGGCAGCTCGATGACCACACGCGCCGGATTCAAGCCGAGCGACACGAGCACGGTCGAGAAATGGCGTCCGTGGTCGTACTTGACGCTCTTCAATAACCGTTCATGCACGTTCAGAAATAGCAGGCCGCTGCGCTGCACGCCGAAGAAGTTGATCGCGTGCACAAGCCGCGACAGCCGGTCCAGTGCCACCAGATCCTGATCGTCGACGGTCGAGTCGAACGGATCGCGCACCGGCGTCCGCTCCGCGCCTGCTGACGCGGCCTGTGTCCTCGCCTGGTAGCCGATGTCGTCGCCGAAGCGGTCGGCCGCGTGCGCATCGGCGGCCAACGATTGCGCAAAGCCCCGCGAGCCCACGTCAAAGATCGGCTGGTACTGGCTGGTCAACTCCAGGCCATTGTGTCGGCCGCGCGCCGTTGCACCTGCGTGTAGCAACACGCGCTTGGCGAAGTAAGGATGGCGTACCGCGGCGGCGACGAGTGCAGGAAGGGACGGCGGAATCATTATCGAAATAGTAGCAGTCGCCGCGGCTGTCGCATCGACAAAAATTTGGCTGACGCGGTTGCGCCGAGCGGCATGCCACCGGTCGCACGCCGATGCGCCGGGTGCTCGAAGGTTGCTGATACCGGTGGCTTTCTGTTCGGGCTGGTGAACCGGGCAGTTCACGGCTCTTGTTTAGCCTTGCGTCGCGGCCCGCGCAGCATGCTGTTCCCACAGATGCGCGCAGATGAACATGACGACGCCGGCGAACAGCACGCCGACCAGCGCGTCAGGGCTGATCGTGCGCATCAGCGCGCCGGCAATCATCGGCCCAAAGCAACTCGCCACGCTCCACGATGCACCGATCAATGAGCTGGCGGTGACCAGCGCCGGGCCACGAAAACGTTCGCCGATCGCCGCCAGCGACAACGTGTAGATCCCGCCCGCGGCCGCGCCGAGCACGATTAGCACAGGCCAGCGCAGCCACGGCTGCGCGGCGATCATCGGCAATGTCGGCAGCAGCAGCGCCACGACCAGCGCGGCGCCCAAGTGCACGCGCGCCCGGCCGACGTGATCGGCCAGCCATCCAAGGGCAAACGCGCACACCGTATCGCCGAGCAGGATCGCAGAGCCGAACACGACGGCCAGTTCCGTTGCGACGCCATGGTGGATCGCAAACAGCGGTAGCAGCGACAAGGCTAGTGTATCGAACAGCGCAAAAAAGCCCGCACCGACCACTAGTGCCGGCATGCGGGGTAATACCGTTTGCCAGGCGCCATGAGGTTCATCGTCGGCTGGGCCGATGTCGTGGGCGATGCGCATCATCCACAGCCCCGGCAGCGCCAGCAGGAAGATCGCGCCGCACAATGCAAAACGCCATCCCGGGTAGTCGGCGATCATGCTGACCAGCAGCGGGCCAGCCATCTGGAACAGCGTGAAGTTGGTCGCGTACAGTGCGACGATGCGCCCACGCGATCGATCGTTGGCGAGCTGGTTCACCCAGGCTTCGGTGATCGTGAACAGCAGCATCAAAGCGGCGCCAGCGATCGCCCTCAGAAGCGCCCAGGCAATGAGGTTGACCGTCAACTGCATCGCAAGCGTCGCGATCGACGTTATCCACACCGTGCCGATGATGGCGCGGCGTGCGCCGATACGCGACGTGATGCGTGCTGCGAATGGCACGATTGCGATACCGCCGCCCGCCTGCGCGGCGGTCAGCATGCCGATCACGTGCGAGCCATAGCCGGCTTGCATCAACGCCAGGGCGGTGAGCGGCAACGTGGCGCCGATGCCTAGCCCGACGACGGCAACGCTGACGATTAACGCAAAGAAGTCGCGTGTAAAGATAGCTTTCATTCGTAGTATTATGGGGCCGGCGTACCAATGGCGGCAGGCCCGTTATCGTGGCGCCGCGCCCGCGGGTGATCGCAGCAGGCGGCGCGGGTTGTTCTGGCGCTCAGGAAGGTGTTACGCAGGCCGGCGCGCGCCGCTCCAGATTGTTCCAAGCTGCCAGCCCAAGCGCACCGAGCGCCATCGTGACGCCCAGCGCGTATCCGGACACCAGCATGCCGGCGGCCGGAATTGATACGCGCAGGTCACGCGCCACGTCTACCAGCCATCCCATGATCACGAACTCGGTGGTACCGATGCCGAAGGCGACAATGGCAATAGTGATGAGCGGCAAGGGCATGGGCAGGCTTCGGGGTGGGGAACCGCGGTTCGGGCACGCAGGGTGCGCGTGCCCCGGAGGCCGTGAAACACCATCTTACTGTATCCGGGGAAGCCCTGCTGCCGGACGTCGTCGATGGCGATTCGCCGGCGATTGCGCACCAGTCGTGCGCCGCGCGGCCATCAGCTCATACTGTGCCGCCGTGTCGCCCGGCGCCGGCGGCGAACCGCGGGCACCCGTGAGCCCTTCGTTGAGCATGGCTCAATAGCCGCTTGCTTCTTCGCGCATGAGCGCCAGTGCCAGTTCCGGCAGCGACGCGTTGTCATAGGCCGAGCGGCAGTTCGCGCGCAGTGCCGGCCGCGGGTGGCACTGCGCGGGCTGTACGGGAAACGGTACGTTTTTTGTGCGATCAGTGCGGATTGTCAGCGAGTGTTCATCTTGGGCGTGATGTAATGGATGTCATGCCGGACGATGACGCTGCACGCCGCACCCTTGTCACAGTATTCGACGGCCATCACTCTCGTTGTTCGCGAATTCGTATTGGCACTGCCGGTGGAGCCGGATATTTGGCCCGTGCCGCCCTTGCTCGAGTGCGCGGATCGCGACGATGTCGACTACGTGCTCGGACCGGTCTCGCAATGGCATCCCGGCAAGGTTAACGGGATTCGGGCGTTTGTCGATCCGAGCGGCTCGCGGGTGCCGGAGAGGTTGCACGTGGCATGCTCGCTGCGTCGCATTTTCCCGTCGAGATACACGAGCGTGAAGCCGATGCGCTGGCCGAGTGCTGCGGCTATCACGGTGACGCCGAGGAATACCTATCGCATGCGTCACGGATTGACGCGGCGACGTGGCGCGCCGGCTGTGGCCTCGTCAGGCGCAGGCGTGGCCGGTCAACTGACGCGCCACTCCCCCGTCGCAAAAGGCCATGGCGCCGCGGGGCGCGATGCCGGTTGCGCCGTGGCGTGCGGACTCTTCGTGCTGTTGGCCGAACCGCTTGGGTTGCCGCGTGTGACCATCGCGTCGGCCGGATGTTGCCGTTCTGGCGTGCCGCGGCCTGCGTTGCACTGCGGTGCAGGGGTGCCTTGCTCGGCGTCATAGCCACTGTCGTCGGCCTGGCCGTAGTGTGCGCAGACAAACTCGACGAAGGCGCGCGTCTTAGCCGCCATGTATTGCCGCTCCGGGTAGACTACGGACAGCGTGGTCTGACTTTCCAGAATCTCGCAGTCGGGCAATAGCTGGACCAGGCTGCCGCTGGCCACGTCACGCTCGACCACACGCTGCGGCAGCAACGCGATGCCCATGCCGCCGACAGCCGCGGCGCGTAGCATCTGTGCGCTGTTCACCACGTAGATCGGCTCGGGCATCGCCAACTGGTACTCGGCGCCGTGCGCATCGCGCAGATGCCAGAGCCGGCTGCGGTCACTGTGCGATTGCGCTAGCAACGACAGCGCAAGCAGGTCATTGGGCGTTTGCGGCGCGGCGTGCTCGAGCAGGTAATCCGGCGAAGCGACGATCACCGACGCGCACGAACTCAGGATCTGGCTGGAGAGTCCATTACCCGGCGCCACCGCGGCTTGCACTAGACCGACGTCGTAGCTGTCGCCGAGCGCGTCTACGGCCTGGTCACCCAGCGTGACATGTAAGCGGATCCGTGCGTGACGCTGGCGAAACTCTTCGACCAGTCCGATCAATTCGTCGCAAAGCGATGCCGAAGCGGCGACGCGCAATGTGCCGCGAGGCTCGTCGTCACCGTTGACCACGGTTGCTTCGATGAAGTCAAGTTCCTCGAGCAGTCGACGGCAACCCTGTAGGTAAACGTATCCTGCCTCCGTCAACGACACGTTGCGTGTCGTGCGATTGATAAGCCGCGTGTTCAGGTGGGCTTCCAATGTCGCGATCGAACGCGTGACCAAGGCATTGGAGACATTCAGTTGCTGTGCCGCGCGCCGAAAACTCTGTGTTTCCGCGACCCGGGTAAACACGCGCATGGCCTGGATCTGATTCATTCTGAGCTCGTGGTCGAGAAAGTTATGTTTGACAGCCGATTGTTTTTCCCATATTAAAGTTGCCCGGCCTTCGGTGTTCCGTTGGGGAAATCCATTCGGGATCTCAGACAGTTTATAGAGGATTGCGGAGATCAAGCAAACGGGGAGCGACAAAAATCGACAATTGGTAAGCGGATCGCATCGATGAGTGGACGCACCCGCAGCGCGTAATGCGCTCCGATATCACGTTATTGTCCCCAGTACCGCGGCACTTTCATGCATCTGCCCTCCCGTACACGGGGTAGATGCAACTTCGGCGCTTTGCGTCAGCTATTTCAAAATTGTAAACAGGTGCACGCAATTCTGTTCCGTTGTTGCATTCAGTGAATAACTGTCTGCATACGCGGCCGTTGTTAGGCTGCTAAAGATGAATATCTTCACCGGCTCGCTCGGCTTTACCACTTTATCGTGATGCGACTCGACGATTGGCCACGGTCGGAAAACAGCTGGCGCCTATAACTCCACGCTTAGTTTCAAATTATCCCGGCGCTCTTGTGCCGTAGGATTGCTGGTGTCTAAAAGATACTATGCCATGCATTTTCGGTAATATTGTCTTGGTGTATTCGACTATTTTGGTTTTTAATTCCGATATTCGTGCAAATTAGAAAAAATTTTCCTGTATTGGTTTGGATTTGTTTTCGGTTAGCGCGATGGAGCCGGCGTTCCGCGAAGCGGCTCCCTTAGGCCGGCGAAGTGCCTCAGTCTATTATGTCAGCGCGCCCATACAATACTCAGCACAGCGGCGACTGCGGCAAACAGATAGACTGATTCATACTCGAAGTCGCTGGCGATCAGTCTAGCCAGGGGCCCGGTGAGGCCCAGAGACAAATCGAGGAATACGGAATAGGCGGACAACGCCGCACCGCGGCTGGCCGGTGGCACCAGCGCGACGGCTTCGACACCCAGTGCGGGGAAGACCAGCGCGAAACCCAACCCGATCAGCGCCGCGCCGGCCAGCGCTACTTGCGGGATGGGCGCGAGCCACAGCGTCAGCAGGCCGCATGTTTCGACCAGGAACGATGCGATGGCGACGCGAAAGCCGCCATGCTTTTTGATGGCACCGGCGAATAGCAGTCGCGCGCCGCAAAACAGCGTGCCGAATACGGTCAACGATAGCGCTGCATCCAGCAGCACGCCACTTGCCCCGTATGTGAGCAAGCCGCGCATGACGGTCTTCTTGGGTCCGATTTTATCCGCCATGCGGCCGGCGAGTGGCCGCATGAGCAGTATCGATACGTATTGGATGCTGATTGCAGCGCCGGCAATGACCGAGCCATAGCCCAGGTCGTCATGGACATAGCCGGGCAGCACCGCGAGCGGCAAGCCAATGCTTAGGTAGCACAGGAACGTGAACAGCACGATCGTGACGATCTGCAACGTGACGGCCGCCGGCGTGCACCAAGCCTCTATCGGACGCGGATCCTATCAGTCGGCGGTGTCGATCTGCGCACCATGCTTGACCTTGGCGCCGCGCGGCACCGGCGACCACGTCGGACGCTGTGTTGCGCCGCCATCGACGATTACGATATAGCGCCCGGCCCAGCGCGATGCCTCGCGATTCGGCTTAAGCACCCATAGGAGCTGGCCTTCCCGGATGCGCGTCTCATAGTCAGCGTCCAGTATGCCGTAGTGATCCAAAAACGTATTGAGCGTGCCCGGGATTCGGATACAGCCTTTCGAGTGCCGCATGCCGAGCAGCGATTCAAGCCGGCCGGGATCGGTAGCGTGCATTTGCAGCCGCATCTGGCTCATTGCGCGGTTACCCCAGCCGCGCTGTGCCTGCGTCCATCCGAGGTCGTAGATTCGCTGGTCGCGCGCGCCATAGCCGCGAATGCCGTTGTCGTTGAACGTGCCTTCGGCGCGAAAGTCCATGTTGTCCGGAGTATGCCGGAATACCCCGAGCGGCGTGATGAAATGGTCATAGAGACCTGGCATGCCGGTAGAAACAGGCGATGCGCCAATCACCTGCCAAGGATCCGACGGCGTCTGACGCCACATCAACACGAATGCTTGTACGAATGGATTGCGGTCCACGACGGCGACGAATTCGCTTGCCACGTCAGGCAAGCCGGCTTGGGCGAGCGCGTTCTGCAGCAGTTGCCCATAGTGCGCTTGGGCAGCGGCGGGTATCGACAGGGTGCGGTTGACAGACTGCACATACAGCTTCCGATAGTCGAGCGCAGAAGGCACATTGGTATAGCGCGGCAGTACGGGGGCGGTGGACGGTGGCGCGTGGGTGGCCGAGGCCGTGGGTTGGGCCGGTGGCCGCGCGGGTGATGAGGCTGGCGTTTGCGTTGGAACCGGCATCGATGATGAGTCTACGGCAGACGATTGTCTCGGGGCAGCCGGTTGCCCGGAGGCCGAGGTAGCCAATGAGCCCAGGGCAGCAGATGAGCCTTGGGCAGCAGATGAGCCCGGGGCAGCAGATGAACTGGGGACAGGTGACGCGATAGGCGTGGACGCCGTTTCGATGATCGGTTTGACTGTGTCGACGGTCGATTGTGCGGTCAATCTTGGCCGCGGCGCAGGTTCGGCCGCGTGTGCGCCGGCGCTTGCGTCGGACTGCTGTGATGAGCCCACCGCCGGCATCGGTGTCCAAAGCGTTAGCGCAATCCATACGAGCGTGAGCATACGGCCGTGCAGCAATCTGGCCGAAGTGCAGTCAAACTGAGAGCGGCCGCAAGCTGAGTGTTGTGCGTTGTGCGCTGGTCGATGGAGAATAGGTGATGGATGGTGTGTTTTTTGCATCGCCAATAGACCGTGCCGCACCGCGGGAGTTCGCGCCACCTATCAGCGTGCCGCTGGGTGTGCGGCGGCAGTCCCAAGGAGTTGGAACGCAGCGACGGCGCACACGCGGCCGACGTCAACCCGAATGCCGATATAGAGGGCAATGGACCACCCCGGCAAATCCGCACGGGTATCGTCGACGACGCCTACGTGTGTGTGGCGTACTCGACAATGGGTCGACAGCAGACCGTGGCCCCGCTAGAATCGCGGTCCCGCGATCTCCGACGGCCTGCCGCAATGGACTATCAGGCGATCCTTCATAAAATTCAGCACGACGTCACGCCGTGGCTCGGCAAAGGCCGCGTCGCGGACTATATTCCCGAGCTTGCGAAGGTCGACCCGTCGCATTTCGGCATGGCAATTGTCACGTTGCGAGGCGAGGTCTTCTGCGCCGGCGACGCTTGGGTTCCGTTCTCGATCCAGAGCATCTCGAAACTGTTTGCGTGCACCCTGGCCTTTCAGTTGCAAGGCGACGCGTTGTGGCAACGCGTTGGCCGGGAGCCATCGGGCAATGCGTTCAATTCACTGGTGCAGCTCGAACATGAAAACGGAGTGCCGCGTAACCCCTTCATCAATGCAGGTGCCCTGGTTGTCACCGACGTGCTATGCCGGCGTTTCGTCCAGGCGGAAACAGCGCTCGTGCAATTCATGCGTCGTCTGGCCGGGCGCTCGGATATCGACTACAGCGCCAACGTCGCGGAATCGGAACTCGCGCATTCGGACCGAAATCGCGCAATGGCGCATTTCATGAAGAGCTTCGGTAACCTGCAGATGTCAGTGGACACGGTGATCGACGCGTATTGCCGGCAGTGTGCGATCGAAATGAACTGTGTCGACCTGGCTAGATCGGTCTTATTCCTGGCCAACGGTGGCGTGGTGCCGCACAGTGGCGAGCGCGTGCTCGGCGCGAGCCCGGCGAAACGCTTGAGCGCATTAATGCTCACCTGCGGTACGTACGATGCCGCCGGAGACTTCGTCTACCGTGTTGGATTGCCCGCCAAAAGCGGCGTCGGTGGCGGCATTGTTGCGGTATTGCCAGGGGAGTTCGGCATCTGCGTGTGGTCTCCCGCGCTGGACACGAACGGCAATTCACTGGCTGGTATGCAGGCGCTCGAGTGGCTAACGACGCTCAGCGGACGGTCGATATTTTGACGCGTCGCGCAGACCTGGTGCCGCGCAAACTAGGCGCGGGCGGCGTTTATGTCACGGCAGCGGGAATGCATCGCGTTAGATCGCCGATACGTCTCGAGCGGCGCTGATACTGCGATACCTTATAAAGATAGCGGGGCAATCATTGCCGGAGTTGAGCCCGGCGCCGGAGCGGATGCCGGAGTCGATGCTGGAGCCGATGCGGCTGCGGCTGCGGGTGCGGGTGCCGCGTTAGACGTTGCGGGGGACACCGAAGCCGGGATCGATACGGCTGGCGCCGGCATGGAGGTAGAGGCTGGCGCTCGAGCGGGACTGGCACCCACATTGGAAGCCGGGACGGCAACGGCGCCCGACGCTGCGATGGAACCCGATGCTGGTGCAGATTTTGGGGTTGCTTCAGCCGACGCAGCGGCGGCCGCTTCGACGTCTGCGCCGGCTGAGCGGACCTGCAGTGGCATGGCCGACGGAGTCGGCATCACGGGCATGTTCATCTTGAGCGGTGCGTCGGCTGGGGGGGCGGCCTTCTGATGAAACGTGCGCGTGTATGGACTGCTCGTCGCATCAAATTGTTCTTGCTGATACAGCGGTTTGGGCGACGAGCACGCGGCGAGCAAACTCGCAACGATCATCATGCACGTGCGTCGAAACAGTCGGGATCGAATCTGCATGGCGTAATGGATTCGGAGCGGCCAATCATGCGGCACGTCCACATCCGTGCTGCCTGTTTGCACACGTTTGGCCTGGGCGTGCGCGTTGTGCGCATGACTCAACATGCTGGTCGCGCTGCTCCAGCAAGTGCCGCAGCGCAGGCACTACGGTCCGTCGTGATCAGCGCATTATTATAGTTTCGTTCTGAAGGAAGGCATTGACGAAGTTCTATCGTAGGTTTTGCACGCGCTCGGCGCCGTGTCACGCGGTCTGCGCACGTATCGCGCAGCCGGTGTTCTGGATGGAACCGTCCGCTGACATTTCTCGGGTACGGCGGCAGCCGGTGGCATTGCACTGGTTAGCAGCATCGACTTGTCCAGCGGCATGATTAGCCTGGGGTAATGAATCGGCGAGGGCCGTACCGCGACGAGCAGCATGGACGGCGCAATGTACATCGTTGCGACGCTGTGCGTTGCGATGCTGTGGATTGCTGTGGGGGACGGGTGGGGCGGCGATGCTGCTTGTCGTGAGCGCGCAACGACGAACCGGTGGCGACCCTGCTATTGTAGTTGATAATGTAAATGATTATCATTATTATTTAGTGGCTTATAGCCTGTTCTAAGTGTCCGCGCTGCCCGGACGAGGGTTCTAGCGCGCCTTTTCGCCGCAACTCGTAGGCATATTATCAATGACGCGTAACAAAAAGACTTATCGTGCTCTGCTGATCGCCCCTTTATTCATCAGCGTAAAGTCGGGTTTTGCACAGGACGGGGTTACACAGCCCGTGCTGCCCACGATTGCGGTCAGCGCGTCGGCCGCGCATGGATCCTATGATGCAAGCCGTTCGCGTGCCGGCACTAAGACGGACATGTCGCTGATGGATGTGCCGCAGACCATCAACATCGTGCCACGCGCGGTGATCGATGACCAGAATGCGGCATCGATGCAGGACACGTTGCGCAACGTGCCGGGAGTCGGCTTTTCAGTCGGCGATGGCCAGCGCGACCAAATCACGATCCGTGGCTTTAACAGCATCACGGACCAGTATGTCGACGGCCTACGCGACGACGCGATGTACTATCGCGACTTGTCCAATGTGCAGCGGATCGAGATTTTAAAAGGACCGGCAGCGGTACTGTACGGGCGCGGCTCGGCAGGGGGCATCGTCAATCGTGTGCTTAAGCGGCCACAGGCGGAGCCAGTGCGGGATATCGGCGTGATGCTTGGCTCGCGTGGCGAGCGTCGCGGTGAAATCGACATGGGCTGGAACGCGAGTGATGCGGCACGCTTGCGTATCACCGGCGCCGTGGATAATTCGCGTAGTTTTCGCGATCAATTCGCGTTGAACCGCCAAGCAGTCGCGCCTTCGGCGCAATTCAAGCTGAGTCCGGATACAGTAGTGAACGTTGAGTTCGACTACCTACATGATCGCCGCACGTCCGATCAGGGCTTGCCTGCCTATAGGGGGCGGCCGGTCGATGTGCCGATCAACACTTACTACGGCTCTGCCGATGCGGCGAACAGCTCATACAATGACGCCTTGGCGAAAAGTGCAACGGTGTCGCTCGATCACCGCTTCAACAATTCGCTAGCCTTCCACGGCGCGCTGCGTGCCTATGATTTCTCACTGGAGCGGAAAAACTATGTCACGTTCCAGCCGATCAAGGCGGCTGTGCACCCGAGCGTCACGCTCGACCAGTCGACGCGCCAACGGACCGAGCATGGCGTGGACGGCGTATTTGAGCTGACGCAGCAAGCGACGCTGCTCGGCATGCGTCATGAACTGCTGTATGGGATCGAACTGTCGCAGCAGCAGAAATTCGACACGATCTATGGCGTATCGAAAGTGACAACGTATGATCTGTACCATCCACAGCTGATCGATTTACCTGGCGTGCCGGCCGGGATGCCGGCGCGCACGAATGCAGCGACGGTTGTCGGCCTGGCCGGCGTGTACGCGCAGGACCTGGTGACATTGACACCGCAGTGGAAGCTGCTCGCCGGCCTGCGCTTTGACTATTTGGATCAGATTCGCCACGATTACACGTCGTCCAACGTGAATCTTGCCCGTACCGACCGCGCATGGAGTCCGCGCGTCGGGCTGATCTACGAGCCGCTCGAGTGGCTGACGCTCTATGGCTCGCTCAGCCAGTCTTTCTCGCCGCTTGCTGATACCCTGATCAGCTCGGGTGCGTTCGCCAATGGCGCAGCGCTGGCGCCGCAAAAGACCACCGCATACGAAGTCGGTTCGAAGTTCGACCTCGGTGGCAAGGCGACGGCTACGGTTGCGCTGTTCGACATGCGGCAAACGAACCAACAAATTGGCGATCCGGCCAACCCCGGCTATGCGCTGCCGATCGGCACTCAGCACGTACGGGGTTTCGAGGCCGGCTTTTCCGGCGAAATCGCACCGAAGTGGTCCGTCTATGCCGGTTATGCGTATTTGAGTGGCACGGTTGACGGATCGCCGCAATCGACGGCGGCCGGGCTGACGCTGGCCAGCAACACGCCGGGCCTGATGCCACGCCATAGCGCAAGCCTGTGGCTCAAGCGCGAGCTTCCCTACGGCTTTTACGCGGCCGCCGGCGCACAGTTCCAATCAGCGCGCTACGCCTCTGCGAGCGATCAGGTCACGCTGCCTTCGTTTACCGTATTCAATTTGGGCGCCGGCTATCGCAGCAAGAAAATGGATGTGACGCTGACGCTGGACAATCTGTTCGATCGCCGCTATTTCATCTCGGCGCATGGCAATGCTGACATGTTCAACATGCCTGGTGAACCCCGTACGCTGACGGCCACGGTTAAGTGGCATCTGTAAGCGCGATGCTGCGCGCTAGGGACAATTTGGGTTCTTGAAATAGTCCTCACCCGTCCATATAATTAGCACTCGTCGCACGTGAGTGCTAACAACCCGTGCCACCAGGGTGCCTGGCTTGCCGGGCGCCAACGTTAAAAAGCGTTCTTCAGCCTGAATACAAAAGGAGTGTGTATGAACCTTCGTCCTTTGCACGATCGCGTCATCGTCAAGCGTCTGGACCAGGAAACCAAGACTGCGTCGGGCATCGTGATCCCCGAGGCAGCGGCTGAAAAGCCTGATCAGGGCGAAGTCCTGGCCATCGGCCCGGGCAAACGTGACGACAAGGGCGCGCAAATCGCGCTCGACGTCAAGGTGGGCGACCGTGTGTTGTTTGGCAAGTATGCCGGCCAAACGGTCAAAGTTGATGGGCAAGAGTTGCTTGTCATGCGCGAAGAAGACATCATGGCGGTCGTCCAGAAGTAACGGTCGCGTTCGGCTTTCCAAAGATTTCAAGGAGTTAGAAGATGGCAGCTAAAGACGTCGTATTTAGCGATTCCGCCCGTGCGAAGATGGTCGAGGGTGTGAACATTCTCGCCAACGCAGTGAAGGTGACGCTCGGCCCGAAGGGTCGCAATGTCGTGCTCGAGCGCAGCTTCGGCGGCCCGACGGTGACCAAGGACGGTGTGTCCGTCGCGAAGGAAATCGAGCTGAAGGACAAGCTGCAGAACCTGGGCGCGCAAATGGTTAAGGAAGTGGCTTCCAAAACCAGCGACAACGCCGGCGACGGTACGACGACGGCGACCGTGCTCGCGCAATCGATCGTGCGTGAAGGCATGAAGTATGTTGTATCGGGCATGAACCCGATGGACCTGAAGCGTGGTATCGACAAGGCGGTTGCCGCCGCAGTCGACGAGTTGCGCAAGATCAGCAAGCCGTGCACGACGAGCAAGGAAATCGCGCAAGTCGGCTCGATCTCGGCCAACAGCGACACGTCGATCGGCCAGCGCATCGCTGAAGCGATGGACAAAGTCGGCAAGGAAGGGGTGATCACCGTCGAAGACGGCAAGTCGCTCGCCGACGAACTCGAAGTCGTCGAAGGCATGCAATTTGACCGCGGCTACCTGTCGCCGTACTTCATCAACAACCCGGATAAGCAAGTCGCTGTTCTCGAGAATCCGTACGTGCTGCTGCACGACAAGAAGATCTCGAACATCCGCGACCTGCTGCCGGTGCTCGAACAAGTGGCCAAGGCCAGCCGCCCGCTGCTGATCATCGCGGAGGACGTCGAAGGCGAAGCGCTTGCGACGCTGGTGGTGAACAACATCCGCGGCATCCTGAAGACCGTTGCGGTCAAGGCGCCTGGCTTCGGCGATCGTCGCAAGGCGATGCTCGAGGATATCGCGATCCTGACCGGTGGTCAGGTCATCGCCGAGGAAACCGGCCTGTCGCTGGAAAAGGCCACGCTGCAGGAGTTGGGCCAAGCTAAGCGGATCGAAGTCGCGAAGGAAAACACGACGATCATTGATGGCGCGGGCGAAGCGAAGAACATCGAGGCGCGTGTGAAGCAGATCCGCACGCAAATCGAAGAAGCGACGTCGGACTACGATCGCGAAAAGCTGCAAGAGCGTGTCGCGAAGCTCGCGGGTGGTGTGGCAGTGATCAAAGTCGGCGCGGCCACCGAAGTCGAAATGAAGGAAAAGAAGGCGCGTGTCGAAGACGCGCTGCACGCCACGCGTGCCGCCGTTGAAGAAGGTATCGTGCCGGGTGGCGGCGTTGCGCTGATCCGTGCCCGTACTGCGATCGCCAGCGTCAAGGGCGAGAACGCCGACCAAGAGGCCGGCATTAAGATTGTGCTGCGTGCGATGGAAGAGCCGCTGCGCCAGATTGTGGCGAATGGCGGTGAAGAGGCCAGCGTGGTGGTCGCGGCCGTGGCGGCCGGCAAGGGCAACTACGGCTACAACGCGGCGAGCGGCGAATACGGCGACCTAGTTGAAGCCGGTGTGGTCGATCCGACGAAGGTCACGCGCACCGCGCTGCAAAACGCGGCGTCCGTTGCTGGCCTGCTGCTGACGACTGATGCGGCGGTGTGCGAGTTGCCGAAGGAAGACGCACCGGCACCGGCCGGCATGCCGGGCGGCATGGGTGGTATGGGCATGGACATGTAATTCGGCTCGTGCCGAATGGAGTCCGGGCGGCGCCCCGTGGGGGCGCCGCTCCCCCGGCCCGAAAAACCCGCAGCGATGCGGGTTTAGACTGCTGACGAACCCCATGTTTTTCGGAACATGGGGTTTGTTTTTTATGCGGCTGCGCTGTTGGTGCGGTATGGCGCGATTGGGGGGCAAGCCCGCAAGATCAGCAATGAGCCGCTGCAACGGTGCATTTTTTATAGTGCGCTGACTGCTGCCGCTAGCCGCCGGTCACGGTAGCCGGAACAGGACGGCGTTTTGTCTCGCGTGAACGGCAGCGGGCCGGGTCAATGGCGCAACACGCCGGCTGGCGTGTTCGGCTCCGCAGCTGGCGGACTTTGACCTTCGTCCGTGGTGCGGGCCCAGAAGAAGCGGTCCAGCAGGTATCCGCCCATGCCCGGTCGATAGGCGTGCCGGATCGCCTGGTGCACGTACTCCTGCGCCTCGCGCACTGCCTCGCCCGGATCCTGGCCATTGGCGAGCAGTGCCGTGATCGCAGCGCTCAGCGTATCGGCAAGCCCGATCAGCCGCTCACCGCCGCGGTCCCATGCATCCTGACGGACCTGACCTTCTTCGCTGAACAACGTGTTGAGCAGCTGCGAAGGCCGCGCGTCGGTGCACAACACGTATTCGCAGCCCTGCCCGAGCAGGTGGGCAATGGCACCGTCGAGCGTGATCGGATCGGCGTCGGAATCCGGCTGTGCCAACTGTACAAGGGTCGCCGGGTCTGCGATCAGCAACGTCGTCTGGGGCGCGAGTAGTTCCGCGATCGACTCGCGCAACTCGTCGCCGGCCAGCATGTGCTGCTCGTCGAGCGTGAAGTCCGGAACCAGAATCAGCGGCAAATCGTCATAATCTGCGACAACTTCCGCAATCGCACTGACAATTTCGGCCCGCGTCGTCGCGCCGACCTTGAAGGCGGCAACCGGCATGTCTTCGAGTAGCATCCGGGCTTGCGACGCGACCGCTTCGGGGTCCAGGCCGGTCACGTCGCCGGCGGCCGCCGAATCGCGCACTGCGTAGCCGGTCAACACCGACACCCCATGACAGCCGATGCTGGCTAGCGTGAGTAGGTCGGCCTGCAGGCCTGATGCGCCGGTCGGGTCCGACAGGCCAAAGGTGAGAACGATCGGAGGGGCGTCGCTGGACATGGAAGGCGTGAAGCGTTACAAGGGGATGGCGATGGCCGCGGCATGGGTGACATGAACCCGTGTCTTCGAATGGATCGGCCGCGCTGCATAGCCATTGCTAGGCAGCGACGCGACGACAAGGTACCATCGTGCCTTTCATTGTAACGGATCACTCGTTCGACGCGGCAACAAGATGGAATACAAGAGTTGGATGTGCCTGATTTGCGGTTGGATCTACGACGAAGAAGCGGGTCTTCCGGAAGAGGGGATTGCGCCCGGCACACGTTGGGAGGATGTCCCGATCAACTGGACTTGCCCCGAGTGCGGTGCACGGAAGGAAGATTTCGAGATGGTCCAAATCTGAACTACCGAGCGCCGACTCGTTGCATCGGTCGCGAGCGATGCGAATGCGCTATTCGCCGCTGCCGGTGCTGCGAGCCCATGCCGACGACGCGCCGACGCTGCTTGAGCAGGTCGGCGGCTACCTGGAAGAATGGCAAAATTGCGTCATGAATTTAAAGGGTCCAGATCCTCCAGATCCTTATGGCGTGTGTCGGCTGGCCGCCGGTGCGTTGCCCGCGCTTCGACTATGGCAGGATGGCGGCGACGTTGCGCAAGTCCATGCCAAGCATGTGATTGCACGATTGGACTTGCTGCTTGCTCAGCACGCGCGTGGCGTGGCAACGTACGCGCTGGGCTATGCGGGGAACGGGCGAGACGCTCAAGCGGCGGTTGGTCCAGATCGCCGTCGGCTGCATTCCGCTGCCCGATCCAGCTGCCGTGCTGTTCGACCTGGCCAGTGCAATCGAAGGCAGCCGGCGCGTGGCCGGGCTATAGTGGAGTCGGCAAAGTGCCATCGTCGAAGTCGCTAGAGACCCTCGGGTCTTTGCTAAAATCCGAAACATGTCAAAGACCACTGATCGCATCAACCTGACCAACCAGTTCCTGATCGCCATGCCAAGCATGGCCGATCCCACTTTTTCCGGAACGGTGGTGTACCTCTGCGATCACAGCGAGCGCGGTGCGTTCGGGCTGGTGATCAACAGGCCGACCGATATCGATCTGCAGGCGCTGTTTTCACGCATCGACCTAAAGCTAGAGATTGAGCCGCTGTTGCACGTACCCGTCTATTTCGGTGGACCGGTGCAGACCGAGCGCGGCTTTGTGCTGCATGACCCGGTCGGCAGCGGCAACTATACGTCGTCGATGTCGGTGCCCAGCGGGCTGGAGATGACCACGTCAAAGGACGTGCTCGAAGCGGTCGCGAACGGTAACGGACCCAAGCGCTTCCTGCTAACGCTCGGGCATGCCGGCTGGGGCGCGGGGCAGCTGGAGGACGAGATTTCGAAGAATGGCTGGCTGACCGTCGAGGCGGATCCGAAGATCGTGTTTGACGTGCCGGCCGAGCAACGTTTTGACGCGGCGCTCGCGCTGCTGGGCATCTCATCGACGATGCTCTCCGGCGAGGCAGGCCACGCATGAGTACGGCGGCGGCCACGCTGCTCGCGTTCGACTACGGACAAAAGCGCATCGGTGTGGCGATTGGCAACACGCTGACCCGCTGCGCTCGGGCACTCACAACCGTCGAAAACCGCAATCGCGAATACCGTTTCGCTGCGGTGGGCGAGTTGATCAACCAATGGCAGCCGCTGCGGCTGGTCGTCGGGCTGCCAGTGCATCCCGATGGCGCACCGCACGAGATGACGCAGCAGGCGCGGCGTTTCGGTAACCAACTCAATGGGCGTTTCAACCTGCCAGTGACCTGGGTCGATGAGCGCTATTCGTCGGTCGAGGCCGAAGCGGCAGGAGCGCGTGGTGCCATCGTGGACGCACAGGCAGCCTGCATCATTCTTCAGCAGTATTTTGATGAACCGCTATCCGAGAGCCGATGATGAGTGCCGCCATCGCGTCGATTGACGCGGAACAGTTGTATCGCGCGATGCGCGACCCGTTGCAGGCCGCGCTGGGCGATGCGATACGCTCAGGCACGACCGCACTGGCGGGAATCCATAGCGGCGGCGCGTGGATTGCTGAGCGGCTTGCCCAAGACCTGGGCGCGGCTTCATTTGGCGTGGTCAATGTCGCGCTGCACCGCGACGACTATGCGAAAAAAGGCCTGCACAGCCAGGCGCAACCCACGTCGTTGCCGTTTGGCGTTGACGGCAGGCGCATTGTGCTGGTGGATGACGTGCTATTCACCGGGCGCACGATCCGTGCCGCAATCAACGAGCTATACGACTACGGTCGCCCGGCGTGCGTTGAGTTGGCCGTGCTGGTCGACCGCGGCGGCCGTGAATTGCCGATCGCCGCGCGCTTCGTTGGCGCGGTGATCGACGTGCCGGTGAACGAGAGGCTTGTGCTGCGGCGTGACTGCCACGGTGCGCTGGCGTTCGTCACCGAAGCGCAAGCGTGACACGGCGTCGCGCGCATGGGCGTACCCGGCGTTGGCCGGTGTTGCATTGCTTATTTCATCCAGTGACGGCTGTGCGGCTGTCACCACGTTCATGATCGAACCGCGTTATCCATGAATACCGCCACCCCAGAGCCCGCCGAACCGACGCGCGCTGCTGCGCCGCCCGCTGAAGAACAACGTCCGGCCGCGCCGCATACTGAGGGGCAGCGCGCCGCCGCGCCGGCACCCGCCGCATTCCGCCCGGGTTTCCTGCGCGGCCACCCGCAATTGAACCGTCATGGTGAGCTTAAACATCTGCTGACGATCGAAGGCCTGCCTCCCGCGGTGGTCACGCATATCCTGGATACTGCGGCCCAATTCGTCAGCGTGACGGACCGCGACGTCAAGAAGGTGCCATTGTTGCGCGGCAAATCGGTGTTCAACCTGTTCTTCGAGAATTCGACGCGCACGCGCACGACGTTCGAGATTGCCGCGAAGCGGCTGTCCGCGGACGTGCTGAATTTGAACATTAATGCGTCATCGACGAGCAAGGGGGAGTCGCTGCTGGACACGATCAACAATCTGTCGGCGATGCATGCGGACATGTTCGTCGTGCGGCATGCGCAAAGCGGTGCGCCGTACCTGATCGCGCAGCACTGCGCGCCGCACGTACATGTGATCAATGCCGGAGACGGTCGCCACGCGCACCCGACGCAGGGGCTGCTGGATATGTATACGATTCGTCACTACAAGCGCGACTTCACGCAGCTGCGGGTGGCCATCGTCGGTGACATCCTGCATTCGCGCGTCGCGCGCTCCGATATCCATGCGTTGACCACGCTGGGCGTGCCTGAGATCCGTGCGATCGGGCCCCGCACGCTGCTGCCTGGCGGACTGGAGCACCTCGGCGTGCGCGTTTTCCACGACATGCAGCAGGGCTTGCGCGACGTTGACGTGATCATCATGTTGCGCCTGCAGAACGAGCGCATGAGTGGCGCACTGTTGCCGTCCGCGCAGGAGTACTTCAAGACGTGGGGCCTGACGTCGGAGCGGCTCGCGTACGCCAAGCCCGATGCGATCGTCATGCATCCGGGACCGATGAACCGCGGCGTCGAGATTGAATCAAGCGTCGCGGACGGCCCGCAGGCCGTGATCCTAAACCAGGTCACGTTCGGTATCGCGGTGCGTATGGCGGTGATGGGCATCGTCGCAGGCAACAATGACTGAAACGCAGTAAATGCAGCGGCAAGCATTCGAAAACACGTCTACGAGCATGAAGATTCATATCAAGGGTGGCCGCGTTATCGACCCGGTGGCGGGCACCGAGCAACAGGCGGATGTTTGGATCGCGGATGGCCACATTGTCTCGATTGGCGCCGCTACGGCGCCATGGCACGATGTCCAAACCCTCGATGCCACGGGGCTAGCGATCGCCCCGGGACTGGTCGATTTGTGCGCTCGGCTGCGCGAGCCGGGGTACGAGTATCGCGCGACGCTGGAGTCCGAGATGGCGGCGGCGCTGGCCGGCGGCGTAACTAGCCTCGTGTGTCCGCCCGATACCGACCCGCCGCTGGACGAGCCGGGGCTGGTTGAAATGTTGAAGTTCCGTGCTCGCAATCTGGACCAAGTCCATGTGTATCCGCTCGGGGCACTGACGGTGGGCTTGAAGGGTGAGGTTATCACCGAGATGGCCGAGTTGACCGAGGCGGGGTGCGTCGGCTTCACGCAGGCGGAGCGACCGATCGTCAACACTACGGTACTGCTGCGGGCGCTGCAATACGCGAACACGTTCGGCTACACGGTCTGGTTGCGGCCGCAGGACCCGTATCTGGGCCGCGGCGGTATCGCCGCCAGCGGACCGGTCGCGTCGCGGCTCGGGCTGCCGGGAGTGCCGGTGGCCGCCGAGACGATCGCGCTGCATACGATCTTCGAGCTGATGCGTGCGACGGGTGCGCGGGTTCATCTGCAACACTTGTCGTCGGCGGCGGGCCTCGAACTGGTGCGCGCAGCCAAGCGAGAAGGGCTGCCGGTCACGTGCGACGTCACGATCAATCATGTTCACTTGATCGATGTGGACATCGGCTACTTCGACGCTCAATTTCGCGTCGATCCGCCGCTGCGCTCGCAGCGCGACCGCGATGCGATCCGCGCGGCGCTTGCTGACGGCACCATCGATGCGATCTGCTCGGATCATACGCCCGTGGACGACGACGAAAAACTGCGGCCCTTCGGCGAGGCGTCGCCCGGGGCGAGCGGACTGGAACTGCTGCTATCGTTGGCGCTCAAGTGGGCGACTGAGGAGAAGCGGTCGTTGGCACACGCGCTGGCCAAGGTCACCTGTGCGCCGGCTGGATTGCTCGGGTTGCCGGCGGGCAGGCTCGAGCCCGGCGCCACTGCGGACCTGTGCGTGTTCGATCCCGCCGCGCATTGGCATGTCGAGCCACGGGCGCTAAAAAGCCAAGGGCACAATACGCCGTTCCTGGGATACGAATTGCCAGCGCGAGTGCGCACCACGATCGTGGCCGGGCGCGTTGCGTACGACAGCCGAGACCGGCAGGCGTGAACCGGTTTTCAGTCGCATGGCGCAAGGCGCGGCTTGTCGTGCACGTGCTGCAAGGCGCGTGGACGGTTGCCACGCGCTTTTCGCGCACCGACGACGATGGCCGCCGGGCATTGACGCGACAGTGGAGCCTGCGCTTTCTCGCGCTCGCTGGCGTGCGGCTCGTCGTGCACCATGACGAGCGTCGCATCGATGCGGGCACGATGGTGGTCGGCAATCATGTCTCGTGGATTGACATCTATGTGATCAATGCCTGGCGGCCGACACCGTTCGTCTCCAAGGCGGAGGTGCGCAACTGGCCCGTGATCGGTTGGCTGGCCGCCAAGCTCGACACCGCGTTCGTACGGCGCGACAAGCGCAGCGATGCAAAGCGGATCATGCACGAACTGGCGCAGCGGCTCCAAGGCGGGCGGTCGATCTGCGTGTTTCCGGAGGGCACGACGTCCGACGGCGTCGAGGTGCTGCCTTTTCATGCGAACCTGTTCCAAGCTGCGGTGTCGGCCGGCGCGCCGGTCCAACCGATTGGCCTGATGTACGAGGATGCGCACGGGTGCCAGTCCACCGCGCCCGCGTATGTGGGTGATATTACGCTTGGGCAATCGCTGGACGCATTGTTGCGTGACGGGCCGTTAACGGTCCATTTGTACGTCGGTGCGGCGCTTAAAGCCACCGAGCGACGAACTGCCGCGCATGATGCGCAGCATGTGGTCGGTGAAGCACTGCGTGAGATGCAGCGGCACGTGCAACCGCCATTGACGCGGCAGGTGCTATCCGATGCTCCTACATACATGAAGCGGTCCGTCAGTGCTCGACTTCTAATGTCGCAAGCCGACGCTGCAGATGCCATGAAGGATGCGTGGGACCGCGTGCATTGATCAGCGCTGCTTGCTGCAATCGATTTGTACTACAGTCCGTCTCTTGGGATCCGTATCGAGCCGTACTGCAGACAGTTTGTCGCCCCATACGCAGCCTGAGTCTAGCGCAATCACGTCGTCGCGCACTTGCAGGCCCAGTGCTGCCCAATGGCCGAACACGACCAGTGCATCAGCGGTGCGGCGGCCTGGCACGTTGAACCACGGCATGAAACCGACCGGTGCGCTGTTCGGACTGCCGCTTGCATTGAATTCTATCCGTCCGTGCACGTCGCAGAAACGCATGCGTGTCATCGCGTTGACGATCACGCGCGAGCGGTCATTACCGGACAGTTTGTCGTGCCATGTGTTGGGTTCGTTGCCCCATAGGTGCTGAAGGAATGCTTTCCAGTCAGTGCTGCGTAGCCGTGTTTCAACCTCGCGAGCAAGTGCAAGCGCGGTGCTGACATCCCACTGTGGCAGTACGCCGGCGTGTACGAGCAGCCTGCACCCATCATAGTGGGCCAGTGGGCGATGTCGTAGCCACTCGATTAGGTCGGCTGCGTCCGGTGCGCCGAGGATGTCGTCAAGTGTGTCACCGCGCTTTGGGCGATGCACGCCTGCTGCGATGGCCAGCAAATGCAGGTCGTGGTTGCCAAGTACGGCAACGGCGCGCTCGCCGAGCCCGGCGATGCGGCGTAATGCTGCAAGCGACGCGGGGCCGCGGTTCACCAAGTCGCCAGTGAACCATAACGGCGTGTCGGTCGGTGGTCCGAGCTTGTCGAGCAGCCGCTCCAGTGCATTGCAGCAGCCTTGTACGTCGCCGATGGCGATTGGTGTTGCGCTGGCCGTGTTGATAACGGCAGCGGTGGCTGCGGCGGGTTCAATCGCGCAGTGAGCTATGCATGATTTCAATATGTCAAGATCCTTCATCGTTTCGGCGAAGCACGAGGATGGCAAGACGGACGCTCACGGCAAACCTTGCATCAGCCAGCAAGCGGGACGTCACAACCGGTTGGGCATTGACAAGAAATTTAATGGTAGAAGCAACTCAAGCTATTTCGCATATGGGCAAAGCAGCTATTTCAGCTTACAGCAATCTGTGTAGGTGATTGCCGCGTAGCAAATCTTATATCACAGTGCATGACAGACGACTCTGGGCAAAACAAGGCCCCGCAGGTTCAACTGGTGGATGCAACACCGATGCTGGCGTTTAGTTTATCTGCTGGCGTTGTGAATACCAATGTTTTTCTCGGCCGTTGATTTAGCTGCTTGGCGACCTTGTTCAGATTTGCTTGCGAATAGCCTGCGAGGTTAGTGCCTTTCGGGAAATACTGGCGAAGCAGGCTGTTGGTATTCTCGTTGGTCCCGCGTTGCCATGGACTTTGTGGATCCCAGAAGTAGACTCGAACGTTGGTTGCTAAGTTAAACTTCTTATGCTGGGCGAGCTCTATGCCGCGGTCCCATGCGATCGATTGGCGCAATTTTATGGGAAGCTTTCGGACTTGTTTGCTTAACGCTGAAACGACGCTCTCAGTATCCTGGCGCATTTAACTGGTCATCGCAACACCTTCTGATCTAGTGTTCCCCAAAACGTAGATTAGGTGAGCAAGAAAAAGCGGTGTGGGTTATCCGCCGAACAAAAGGCATTGTTGTGGCGAAGATGGAAAGACGGTAAGTCGGACTGGCTTGAAGCTGCCGCCATGATCGCTCGGGGTTTCCAGCCTCAACGGACCGTCTTTTGTCAGCGCCGTCTTGCGGGTCTTGCCATTGCGATGTTTGGTCACATATTCCGGCCGCGCGGCGCTCGGCCGGCGCGTAGCCAGATGGTGGCCGAACTCGGCTCCCAGCGCGCGCTCGATCAGCACCTTCTTGAACGCCATGGATGCGGTCTGCATCGTCTCCGCGCTCATCAAGCCGGTCAAGAACCGTCTACGGTCTATTAACTCCTTTAGAATCGACGGCAGCGCCGTCTTGTGCCTGGCCGGTCGTATTGTTCTTGCGTGGTGGCATGCATGCTCCTTAGTCCACATGTTATGCCTTACACACAAAATTGATGACGGCCCCGTTTGCCAGGGCTATTCATTTATAATTCGGCGTTCCCCGATTGACGCCACCGGGTGCATGTCCCCGGGAACGTTTGTGCGAGTCGGGTCTGTTTTTGAACCGTAAGGAATTTGCATGATTCTCGTAACGGGTGGTGCCGGGTTCATCGGCAGCAATTTCGTGCTCAACTGGTTGCATAGCAAAGATGAAGCTATTCTTAACGTTGATAAGCTTACCTACGCAGGCAACCTACGCACGTTGAAGTCGCTTGAGGGTGACGCACGCCATTTGTTTGCGCGTGTGGACATCTGCGATCGCGCAGCACTCGGTACCCTCTTTGCAAATTATGCGCCGCGTGCGGTCGTGCACTTTGCCGCGGAAAGCCATGTTGATCGCTCGATTCATGGGCCAGCCGAATTTGTACAGACAAACGTGATCGGCACTTTCACGTTGCTGGAGGCCGCTCGCACCTACTGGAACAAGCTGGATGCTGATGCGAAGGCTGCATTTCGGTTCTTGCATGTGTCCACCGATGAGGTATTTGGCTCGCTATTGGAAAGCGATCCGCCATTTTCCGAAACGACACCGTATGCGCCAAACAGCCCATATTCGGCCACTAAAGCTGGCTCTGACCACTTGGTGAGGGCGTACCATCATACTTATGGCCTACCTACGCTGACGACAAACTGCTCGAATAACTACGGGCCGTACCATTTCCCTGAGAAACTGATTCCACTGACGATTGCCAATGCGCTCGCTGGCAAGCCGTTGCCGGTGTACGGTGACGGGCAGAATGTGCGCGACTGGTTGTATGTCGGCGACCATTGTGCGGCGATCTGTGAGGTGCTCGCGCGTGGCAAACCTGGTGAGACCTACAATGTAGGTGGTTGGAACGAAAAAAAGAACATTGAGGTTGTGCACACACTGTGCGATTTGCTGGATGAACTTAATCCAAAGGCCGCCGGCTCGTATCGCGACCAAATCACGTTTGTCACTGATCGTCCGGGCCACGATCGCCGTTATGCAATCGATGCAAGAAAGCTCGAGCGCGACCTTGGCTGGAAGCCTGCCGAGACATTCGAAAGCGGCCTGAAAAAGACTGTTCGATGGTACCTTGACAATCAAGACTGGGTAAACGATGTGCAGTCGGGTGAGTATCGCAAATGGGTTGAATTAAATTATGCACAACGCGCGTGACAATTGAGGGCAATGATGATGCACAGTGGGCGTAAGGGCATTATTCTCGCTGGTGGCTCCGGCACGCGACTTTATCCAATCACGCATGCCGTCTCCAAGCAGCTACTGCCAGTATACGATAAGCCGATGATTTACTATCCGCTTTCCACGCTGATGGTGGCCGGTATTCGGGACGTGCTGGTGATCTCGACGCCGGAGGACACGCCGCGTTTCGAAGCGATGTTGCGTGACGGGCACCAATGGGGCATAAATATTCATTATGCGATTCAGCCCTCACCGGATGGGCTAGCCCAGGCATTCGTCATTGGGCGCGAGTTCATCGGTAAGGCTCCTTCTGCGTTGATTCTCGGTGACAACATTTTCTATGGGCACGATCTTGTCAAGCAGCTCGAGAGGGCGAACGAGCGAGCAGACGGTGCCACCGTGTTTGCGTATCACGTGCACGATCCAGAGCGTTACGGGGTGGTCGAATTCGATCGTCAGTTTCGTGCGCTTTCTATCGAAGAAAAGCCGGCGAAACCACGCTCAAACTATGCTGTCACAGGTTTGTACTTCTATGACAACAGCGTGTGCGACATCGCAGCGACGATCAAGCCATCGCCGCGCGGTGAACTAGAAATCACCGATGTCAATTCTGTTTATCTTGCGCAAAGCAACTTGAACGTTGAAATCATGGGCCGTGGCTACGCATGGCTTGACACCGGAACGCACGACTCCTTAATTGAAGCGGCGACATTTATCGCAACGTTACAGAAACGGCAAGGGCTTGTCGTTGCATGTCCAGAGGAAATTGCATATCGGCTCGGTTGGATTGACGCTGAGCAATTGCAAAAATTAGCTGCTCCGCTCACGAAAAATGGCTACGGAAAATATCTACAAACTATTTTAACGGACCAAGTTGCATGGCCATCCAAGTAATACCGACTGAATTACCGGAAGTAAAGATCATTGAGCCAAAGGTATTTGGCGACACGCGAGGCTTTTTCTTTGAAAGCTTTAACGTACGTGAATTTGCTGAGCTTGTCGATTCGAATGCGGTGTTTGTGCAGGACAATCATTCGCGTTCCGCAAAGGGCGTGTTGCGTGGTCTGCACTATCAGATCGAACACGCGCAGGGCAAGCTTGTACGGGTCGTGCAAGGCGAAGTGTTTGATGTAGCAGTGGATATTCGAAAAAGCTCACCGAATTTTGCGAAATGGGTTGGCGTGTATTTGTCAGCCGAAAACAAGCGACAGCTTTGGGTGCCGGCAGGTTTCGCGCATGGTTTTGTAACCCTGTCGGAATCGGCGGAATTTTTGTATAAAACAACTGATTACTGGTTTCCAGAGTTTGAACGCAGCATTATCTGGAGCGACCCGCAGATTGGTATCAAGTGGCCGTATGATGGTGAGCTGCTGATTGCAGCAAAGGATGCTGTGAGTAGGCGCCTAGCAGAAGCGGAAGTTTTTGCTTAATGGAGGCGTTGATGAGTTTGAAAAACAAGCAACGCACGATACTGATTACTGGTGTAAACGGTCAGGTCGGTTTTGAACTGACGCGTACGCTACAAGGCCTTGGTAGAGTGGTAGCGGCCGACCGATCAATGCTGGACCTATCAGACCTTGGGCAGATACGCTCGATTGTGCACAGCGTGCAGCCCACGCTGATTGTGAATCCGGCCGCATACACCAGCGTTGATAAAGCCGAGAGCGAACCTGATCTGGCAATGATTATTAATGGTCAAGCGCCGGGTGTATTCGCTGACGAGGCTAAGAAGCTTGGCATCCCGCTAATTCACTATTCGACCGATTACGTATTTAATGGCGAGAAGGACGGGGAATATGTCGAGGGCGATCCTACTGATCCGCAGAACGTGTATGGCTCCACGAAGCTTGCTGGCGAACAGGCAATTGCGACGAGCGGTGCGAATTATTTAATTTTTCGAACGAGTTGGGTATATGGCAGACGCGGCAAGAACATCTTGCTGACAATGCTAAGGCTCGGTGCAGATCGGTCGAAGCTGAAAGTAGTAGCTGATCAGTTTGGAGCGCCGACATGGAGCAATACGATTGCGACGCTGACGGCACATGTCATTGCGCAGGCATTAATGGAAAAAGATCAAGAACATTGGTGGCACCAGCGGTCTGGCGTATATCATTTGAGTGCAGGTGGCTCAACGTCGTGGCATGGATTTGTATCGGCAATTTTTGAATTGTCAAAACTTGAAAAGCGGCCTGTGGTGGAGCGGATCTCGACGTCCGAATATCCAACATCAGCTAAGCGTCCGGCTAATTCACGGATGTCAAATGAAAAACTGGCGCGCGTGTTCGGATTGCGAGCGCCTGAATGGAGGGAGGCGCTACGCCTTTGCATGATTGACTAACGTATGGAATCATGGCAGGACGAAGCACGAGCTGACTGGCGCCGTCGTGGTTTTCTATCATCCCGACGCAGGTTGCGTGCAGCGTGCGAACGCTCTTGCGGAGATAGCGCATTGCGTGATCATTGACAATACCGAGCAGGCTAGCAGTGCGTCAAACCTTGGTTTAGAAGATGATGTCGTGTATATCGCCAATGGCGCAAACCTGGGCATCGCGACAGCAATCAATCAAGGTATAGAAGTACTAATTAAAGCGGGTTGTACAAGCGCTTTTATCTTTGACCAAGACAGCGAACCATCGAGCCAGCTTATTCGGGACTTGCCGTGCCTGCTCGAAAAGCAGTTGAATTATGGCACGCCGGTCGCATTGATGGGCCCTGCCTTTGAAGACATGCGGTTCGGTGGCGTGGCCCCTTTCGTACGTTTTAAATATTGGAAGCTGCAACGCATCACGCCGGTGGGTACGCAACCTATTGAAGTCGATTATTTAATCAGTTCGGGTTCGTGCATAAATCTCGCTGCATGGCGAAATATTGGCCCTATGGACGAAAGCCTTTTTATCGATTTGGTGGACTTGGAATGGTGCATCAGGGCACAATTAAAAGGCTATTTGGTGCTTGGTGCGCCGATGTTGCGTCTTGCGCATAAATTAGGCGATGAGCCGGTTCGCGTGTTCGGTCGTGCTTATCCAAGTCATAGCCCATTGCGTCATTATTACATATCTCGCAATACTGTCGCGCTAATCAAGCGACGCTATGTACCATGTAACTGGAAATCGACAGAACTTGTAAAAATTCCTGTCCGTTTTTTGATTTATGGTTTTTTTATGAGGCCACGCCTAAAACATCTATGGATGTCCTTTGT
Organism: Burkholderia sp. b14; assembly: GCF_900156195.1. Lineage (NCBI taxonomy): Bacteria > Pseudomonadati > Pseudomonadota > Betaproteobacteria > Burkholderiales > Burkholderiaceae > Burkholderia > Burkholderia sp. b14. The sequence continues at coordinate 1,216,893 of NZ_FTPJ01000003.1, read as the reverse complement.
TGGTCTTTGGCATGGGTTGATAGGCCGGACGGGGCCATTAAAAAAGTCATAACGTACTGTATAATTTGCGGCATGCTTGATTTGCCAAATTTATTTAAAATCTAGTGTCAAAATGTTTAAACTTATATTTAATGATTTAAAGCAAAGTGCCGCCTCATGGCGGCTTTGGACTTTGCTTGGTTGGCTAGAAGTACGACAGCGTTACGCACGCTCGCGGATTGGCCCATTTTGGCTGACTATTAGCATGGGCGTGATGATCGGATCAATTGGCATCGTTTACGGTACGCTATTTGGCCAACAGATGAGGGATTATCTGCCATTTCTTGCTGTTAGCCTCGTTATGTGGGGTGCTTTTTCGCAGACTATTGTTGACGGTAGTACTGCGTACATCAGCAGTGGCCAATATATCCGCCAGGTATCGACGCCAAAGCTTATTTATGTATTGCAGGCTGCCTGGCGAAATTTAGTAATATCTGCGCACAACTTTTTAATTGTTTTGCTATTACTTATTGCGTTTGGAATCAAGGATTGGACGACGTTGCCATTCTTTGTTCCAGCCTTTGTGTTGTTTATTCTCAACGCGCTTTGGATTGCGATGGTGGTTAGCCTGCTATCGGCTAGGTTTCGCGATTTGCCGCAGATTGTCGCGGCAGTTATGCAGGTCGCCTTCTATGTAACACCTATCATTTACCGTCCAAATGCGTTAAGTCGATTTTCATTCATTGTAGAACTAAATCCTTTCGCGTACCTGATTGAACTCGTGCGCGCACCGTTGATCGGCCAGATGCCTAGTATCACGACATGGGGAGTGGCAATCAGCATGCTTGTGTTAGGCTGGTTCGTCGCGCTGGCCTTGAGTGGTCGCTACTTGAAACGCATTCCATATTGGGTTTGAAAGAAAGCAACATGGCATATATCGAACTCCGAGGTGCTACCCTCGACCTTCCAATTTATGATGTACAAGGTCGCTCACTAAAAAAGAAGCTGATGCGGATAGGCAGGAGGAACAGCATTGCCGAGAACCACGACGGAGTCATTGTAGTCCGGGCATTGGACAATATTGATTTGCGTCTCGAGAGCGGGGATCGTGTCGGACTCATAGGCCACAATGGTGCGGGTAAATCTACATTGTTAAGAATGATGGCGGGCATTTATGCGCCCACCCAAGGACAGGTCGTAACCGACGGCAAGACCGTTCCGCTACTTGATATCAATCTTGGAATGGACGAAAACTCGACTGGTATGCAAAATATTCGGCTGCGTGGGCTGCTGCTCGGCATGTCGGATCAGGAGATCCGTACAAAACAACAGTCGATAGCGGAATTCTGCGAACTGGGAGACTACCTTGACCTGCCATTACGTACATATTCTAGTGGGATGCGTATGCGCCTTGCATTCGCGGTGTCGACCGCAGTAGATGCCGAAATTTTATTGCTTGACGAAGTGATGGGTGTCGGTGATGCCTCCTTTATGCACAAAGCGGAGCAGCGTCTTGCGGATTTTCATAGTCGTGCAGAGATTGTGGTTTTTGCAATGCATGCGAATAGCGCGATCCGACGTGTTTGCAACAAGGCTTTGTGGATGGAGCGCGGTCATGTGCGTGCATTCGGCCCTGTCGAGGAAGTGGTAAATGCTTACGAGCAGCAAATAGGAAACTAAGTAAAGGGGGGGACGTGCCAGTTCAAAAAATTGCAACGCAGAATTTTACACATAATGTGACTGTAAAAAATCATTGGATTAAGTTGTGCCGCTTGCCTGATAAGTGTCGCGGGTAAAAATGATCTTTAATAAAAATTTTAAGCAGGTCGAGTTTGCATCTAGCTTTCCGATAAATCAATCTATAACACTTGCGCAGAATATTTAAATGGGGCGCGGCTGTCGGACGACTAAATGTTCATTGATTCAATACGTTAGCCGATGCCCGTAAAATAATTGAGTAGTGGTAGGTGGGGCGGGGCACAGCTTCCGATATTTTCTATTGGAGGAGTGTGTTCCGTTCGACGTAAAATCTTGTATCACGATATTGATTTGTAAATCCCCTTTTGTTGGAGAAATTAAATGCCGAACGACTGCGTTGCTCCAACTGTCGCCGTCATAATTCCGTTTTACAATGGTTCGAAATGGATCGAGCGTGCGCTTGTGAGTGTTACCGAACAAACCGTATTGGCCAACGAAGTTTTTGTTGTGAATGACGGCTCTCGTGTTGATGAACAAGCGGCGCTATATGAGTTATCCAAGAAATATCATTTTTGTATCATTGACAAGCCTAACGGTGGCCAGGGTTCGGCGCGCAATGCTGGCGTAGAAGCTGCTAGCTCTGAATATATTTGTTTCCTTGATCAAGATGATTTTTATCTTCATGACCATATCGAAGTATTGGTACATGCAATTCCGAGAAAGGATCGTCGCTTCGGTTTTGTCTATGGCGATGCAATAGAAGCCGATGGCAACGGAAATATTGTACGCACGGCCATGATCAAGGAGCATAATCCAGTCCATCCGAAGCGCGCAATCTTTGAACTGCTGCGGCAGGATATGTTTGTCTTGCCTTCAGCGTCACTTATTAGTCGTAAAGCGTTTCTTTCGGTCGGCGGCTTTGACTCACGCTTAACCGGCTATGAAGATGATGACTTATTTCTGCGCATTTTCCGTAAAGGTTATACAAATTATTTCGTCGATCGTCCTGTGTATGTTTGGTGCATCCATTCGGAAAGTACCTCCTATACAATCCGCATGAGTCGTAGCCGCTTCCTCTACTTTCAAAAGCTTGCTGAAACCTTTGGCGACGAAGAGGGTAAGCAGCGATTCTATTTCCGCGATTGTTTAGTCCCTCGATTCGGTAAAATTTTTATTGTCGATGCATTCAATGCAGTGATAAAACGTAGCGAATATCGGCATGAAGTTGATTCGATTTTGAGAAAGTACGCGTCGATGGTCTACGTTAATCCCCATATCGGTATCAAACACAAAGTAAAGTTATGGATGATGACATTTTTTCTGACTTCCTGCCCGCCTAGCTTCGTTTCTGCAATAAGCATTATTGCAAAGCTTCCTGCCATTCGGCGCCTGTTGATATAGTGCAATAAATTTTGTCTAAGCTTGTTTCATGTTATGGGTGCGGCCTTGTGTCAAAAATAATGGCCTTGTTTCCTGATGGGGGTAATTTAAAAGGCTGTGGTGTTTTGAGATATAAATTTTTGTGATATGCTCTTGAAAAGCGGTGTTTATCGTGGGGCGATTTAAACTTAAATTTTGTGGATTTTCATGCTGATTTCCGTTTCAATTGTCACCTATCGTCAGTCGTCGCATGTGCTGCGGAATACGCTTACGAGCCTAGGTGCTGCGTTGAGACGATTGGAAGGTTTGGGCGTGTCGGGGCGTCAGCCTTACGCTATGCTGACACTGGTGGATAATGGTACAGACTTACGCGGTTCAGACTATACATCCGCTCTTGAAAATTCCAATGCAGAAGTTTTGGTATTTTCTGGCCACGGTAATGTAGGTTATGGGCGAGGACATAACCTTGTTATAAATGGTGCAAGATCGCGTTTTCACTTGATATTGAACCCAGACGTTGAAATTGATGAAGATGCGCTTTGGAATGCAATTGATTTCCTCGACAAGCATGCCGATGTCGGTCTTATAACGCCGTTGATCTTTGGTGGCAACGGTATACAGCAGTACCTCTGCCGCCGATATCCCGCCGTTACTGATTTGCTATTGCGTGGCTTTACTCCTATATCTCTTAAAAGGTGGTTTGATCATCGTCTTGCTAACTATGAGATGCGAGAAGTTATTAACGACCACGACGTCGTTTGGGATCCACCGATCGTAAGTGGTTGCTTCATGCTATTCCGAACTGACATTCTCAAGAGACTTCGCGGTTTCGATCCACGCTATTTCTTGTACTTTGAGGATTACGATTTGAGCCTGCGTACTCACGCTGTTGCGCGGATCGCATACGTGCCGTCCGTGCGCATCGTGCATCACGGCGGCGGAGCGTCTCGTAAAGGCGTTAAGCACATCGGCATGTTTGCCCAATCAGCGTTTAAATTCTACCGCCGCTTTGGCTGGAAGTGGGTATGACTGGTTTCGTTGTCACAGGAGCGAATGGATTCATTGGCCGGCGGTTGTGTCAAGCGTTGCTCGGGCTCGGTGGTCAGGTCACCGGAGTGGCTCGTCATGGTCAGTCTGCTTGCGAAGGCATACATAACTGGTTGAGTGTAGGAAACGATTTTGAGGGGCTGGAACGTATTTGGCCGCGTCTCCTCCGCAGCGACTGCGTAATCCATCTCGCTGCCCGCGTTCATATTATGCGCGATGAGGCTGCGGACTCGCTTGCCGCGTATCGCGCGACGAATGTCGATGGCACAGTTCGCGTTGCAGAAGCGGCGCGCGCCGCAGGGGCGCGCCGCTTTGTCTTCGTCAGCAGCGTCAAGGCAGCGGGTGAAACGGATGGCGGTAGCCCGTTAAAGGAAACGGTCACTCCTGCGCCGGTTGATCCCTATGGCTTGTCAAAGCTGGAGGCAGAACGGGCGCTTACCACGTTCGGACGCAGCACCGGGATGGAAATTGTCATTGTGCGCCCGCCGCTAGTGTATGGACCAGGTGTGCGCGCCAATTTTTTGCAATTAATGACAGCGATTGACCGCGGGATTCCATTGCCACTTGGTTCCGTCGACGCGCGCCGCAGCATGGTCTTCTTAGATAACCTTGTAGACGCATTGGTGCGTTGTGCACTCCACCCATCTGCCGCAGGCGAAACGTTTCATGTGAGCGATGGCTTGGATTTGACGGTGGCAGAATTGGTGCGGATGCTTTCACGGCAGTTGAATGTACCCGCGCGGCTTATTCCGGTTCCGGTGCTAATGCTGCGGATTGCGGGCCGACTTACTGGCCGCTCAGAAGCGGTTGAGCGTCTAGTCAACGACTTGCGACTCGATATATCGCATATCAGCAAAGTTTTAGGATGGCGTGTTCCATACTCCATTGAAGAAGGTTTGCTGAAAACCGCTATATGGTATCGAGCAGCCCACTGAAACGAATGTCTCCTGTGCAAGTTTTGAATCTCCCCCCTTTAGAGGCGTGTGTGCTGCTCGCCGTGGCCGGGCTGGTCGCTGTTACTGCCATCTTGGCTTACCTGCTCCAAACCGGCCTTGCGTGGCGTCTTGCCACAGACGTGCCGAACGACCGCTCGCTACATATACGGCCAACGCCACGCGTCGGGGGATGGGGTATCGTTCCTGTCGTGGTGGTACTTATCTGGGTGAGCGCACCAGAGCTGTGGATGCCGGCCGCAGCGGCCGGTTTGCTGGCGGCGCTGTCACAGATTGATGACCGGCGCGGCTTACCTGCTCGGATGCGTTTTACTGGTCATCTGGTTGCGGTGGTGTCGTTAGTGCTTGCCTATCGGACGCCTGTCCCCTGGTGGGAGCTGGCGCTCATCGCATTCTTGCTGTTGTGGCTAATCAATCTCTACAACTTTATGGACGGTGCAGATGGTCTAGCGGGAGGTATGGCGTTATTTGGATTTGGCGGCTATGCATACGCAGCGCTTTCCGTCAACCATCCGGACGTGCAACTTGCTGTCGCGAGTGCAGTGATCTCCGGTGCTGCAGCCGGTTTTCTGCTTTTCAATTTCCATCCGGCCCGGGTCTTCCTTGGCGATGCCGGATCGATCCCGCTGGGGTTTCTTGCTGGAGCGCTGGGCTATTGGGGATGGAGAGGCGGAGTCTGGCCTGTGTGGTTTCCGGCGCTGACATTCGCACCCTTCATTGGCGATGCTTCTGTGACGCTGCTGAAGCGGTTGTGGCGTGGCGAGCGATTTTGGCACGCCCACAGAGAGCATTACTATCAACGGATGGTGCGTTCGGGGTTGGGACATGCGACTACGGCGCTAATTTGGTATTGGGTGATAGTGGCTGGCATAATGCTTGCCATTGTCGCTTTGCAGTTTACCCCTCTCTATCAGTGGATGGCAGTGTTCAGCTGGGTGCTGGTGCTCGTGGCGATGGGTTATTGGGTTGACCGGCGTTGGCGCAGCTATGTAGCCAGGTCTACTTTTCCTAAAGGTCTTGACGCCAATGATCAAACTTAAAGCCTCATGGCTTTCGACCAGTGCTTTTGCGTTTGATTTATGCTCGGTTGCGCTGGCCTGGGCCTGCGCCTACATCATTCGGTTTAATGGAGCGGTTCCGGACAATTTCCGCACCGGCGCGTTGCATGCACTGGTTTGGGTGCTGCCACTGTATGGCGCCATGTTTCGACTGCTTGGCCTATATCGCGGCATGTGGGTGTTCGCGAGCTTGCCGGATCTTGTGCGGATCGCCAAAGCGATCTGTTTCGGCGCCGTGCTGGTGATGATTGCGTCCGTGATGATCCAGCCGATTCCTATCATTCCCCGATCTGTGTTGGCTGTTTCGCCGATGTTGCTTTTTCTGGGAATGGGCGGCGCTCGTGCGATCTATCGTGCAACAAAGGAATTTTATCTATACGGTGGGCTGGTCGGTCAGGGCAAGCCAGTTTTCGTATTGGGGGCTGGTAATGCGGCGGCAGGTATTGTGCGTGAGCTAAAACGGTCGGGAGAGTGGCGGCTGGTTGGCTTGCTGGATGATGATCCTGTGAAGCACGGGCGGGAGCTTTACGGCTACCCAGTGCTTGGATCTATATCCGAACTGAAGCGGTTTGCCACTGAACTGAAGGTTGGGCACGTTATCATCGCCATTCCGTCTGCGTCGGTCGACGTGCATCGACGTATTGCGACCGCGTGCGTGAGGGCAGGAGTCCAAGCCTTTGTTCTACCAAAACTGACTGCACTGACTCAAGGTCAGTCGTCGCTGTCCAGAGTCCGCCAAATCGATTTGGAAGACCTGCTGGGACGCGATCCGGTGTCGATCGATACCGCACATGTCGAAGCGTTATTGAAGGGCCAAGTGGTGATGGTGACTGGAGCTGGCGGATCAATTGGGTCAGAATTGTGTCGGCAGATCCTGCGCTTCGGTCCCGCTCAACTGATTGCTTTTGACTTGTCCGAATACGCGATATACCGACTCAGCGAAGAGTTGCACGACCATTATCCAGACGTGTCGATCAAACCGGTAATTGGCGACGCCAAAGATTCTTTGCTGTTAGATCAGGTTATGGCCAGGTACGCGCCTCATATCGTTTTTCACGCCGCTGCATACAAGCATGTTCCGCTGATGGAGCAGCTTAACGCATGGCAAGCAATACGCAATAACGTGCTCGGCACGTATCGCGTTGCCAGTGCCGCGATCCGGCACAAGGTGTGCCGTTTCGTGCTGATATCAACCGACAAAGCCGTTAATCCAACCAACGTAATGGGGGCTAGCAAGCGGATGGCGGAAATGGTCTGCCAGGTATTGCAGCAGAGCACGCATGTAACCAAGCTTGAGACAGTGCGCTTTGGCAACGTGCTGGGCAGCGCGGGCAGCGTGATACCGAAGTTTCAGGAACAGATCGCGCGTGGCGGACCGGTGACCGTCACGCATCCGGGCATTACCCGCTTTTTCATGACGATTCCCGAAGCGTCGCAATTGGTGTTGCAGGCGTCGAGCATGGGTCAAGGCGGGGAGATCTTCCTGCTTGACATGGGCCAGCCGGTACGTATCGCCGATTTGGCGCGTGACCTGATCCGATTATACGGGTTTAACGATAACCAAATAAAAATTGTCTTTACCGGTTTGAGGCCGGGCGAGAAGCTGTACGAAGAGCTGTTGGCTGACAAAGAAACGACGACTCGCACGCCGCATTCGAAGTTGCGTATCGCCCGGGCGCGTGAAGTCCCGGGGAACTTGCTTGATGAACTGTTGCCGTGGTTGATGCAGAAGCGGATCCTGTCGGATGATGAAGTGCGGCGTGATCTGAGACGCTGGGTTCCCGAATATCAGCCGACTGGCGGCGCGATGCTGCACAGTGTGCCTACCAACAATCACGCCTCCCACGTCGGGTAATACGACCCATATTATGCGTTAGTGCTCAGCCAGCTCCCTTTTTCGGCTGGCGATGATCGCTAGCAATGTAGCGGTCGTCAGCGCGTAAAACGCTGCATTCATCACAACCGCGAAAACATCGTTCGTCAGTCCAAACACGAACGTACCCAGCACCATGATCAGACCCATGTATGCTGCATTTGTGATGGTTGGGTCTGAATGCCGCCGGTATTTCCAAAAGTATCGCAGTGGTCCGCCATAAAGCAATAGGAGACAGACAACGCCCACTGTACCTACCTCGGCAAGCATCGACAGTATCTCATTGTGCGCATGGTACATATGTAAATCGGATGCCAAATATTGATACTGTGGGATATGCATCATGGCTTCCCTGAATCGGCCTTTTCCGACACCGAAGGTCGGCTGTTCGGCATACAGTTCTAGTGATGCTTTCCATAATTGAAGACGTATGCCCGTCGACGATTCAGTATCGCCTCTCACGAGTTTGTGTATGTCAGATTCAAGCGCGTTCACGCGTTCTTGAACCATATTCGTAGTCGAAAGCGCGCCTAGTGCTGCTATCAGTAATAGTACTAGTCCGGCTGCGGCCCAACGATTGGACAACCAATGCCGTCTGGCCATCGAAGCCCACACGAGCACGGGTAGGGCTATCCAACCGCCGCGTGCGCCGGATAGATACGAGACGTAGCATCCACAGAGCAGTGCAATGACTTTAAATGCCCATTCGCCTAGCCAGATTCTCCGATCACGTTTAAGTGATGCAAAGGCAAGAAAGCCAAGCAGCAGGGCCGTTCCGCCAAAAGGGATGGGGTTCATGAACGCATTGCCGATGCGTCCGGGCGTGGACCAAGAGCCGGTGTGCAGCACCTCATGAAGTGCCCAGGCGCCGGTTGCGATGGCTCCGGCAACGAAGCCCCATTGTACCAAGCGGAGTTGGGCGGATGGCAGTGAGGCGAGCAGGAAGAAGCTAGGGACAATCAACCCAAACCGTAGTATAGAATCAAATGCCGATAGCTTGGCGGTCTGCAGTACGAGTACTTGAAATAAGACGGCAGCCGGCAATGCCAGCATGCTAATGAGATAAATTCGGTACTCGCGCCATATCGATCGGCAATGTTCCCAGTTGGACGGACGAGCTGCCCAACCTAGCGCTAACACGAGTAAAGTGAAATAGCAGTAACCGGTTCCCCCTTGCATTGTCAGCACTAGCGTAGGTGAAAGAATAATCGCGGCTGTGGCGACCCCTGTAACAAATCGGTTCGGGTGCATGAATACGAGGCTGTGGGTTGTTCTTCAGCGCGGCGCGCGGGCGATGGCATCTTCGATGCGCATGCCCGGCATCTTGCGCACGGGGCGCTCATTATAACTGCCGCCTTCATATCGATTGGCCACGCCGGTCACGGTCAGCACGCGGACGGTCAACGGTGTGCGCTTGAGCAGTTGGCCCGCTATGTACAACGCCGCAAAGGCCCGCGGGCTCCGCGGCTGAGCAACCCGGTCCACCCGCTGCAGCACCTTCCAGTTGCCGGAGCGGATCAGGTAGCGCTCAGCAATGCCGTACAAGGTGTCCTTCGACTGCACCTGATAGACCTCGATGTCATCGGCGCGTCAGGTCGCGCATAGTGCGTTGTGTGAACACAACTGCAACTTGAGCGAATCATTGAGATATGTGCGTCAATCGTATGCGACAGAACATCCACGTCCTGTTTCCAGACCCGCTCAAGAATGTGCGATCACGGCAGCGGTCGCGCGAGATGGCGAAACAGCTGCAGCGTTGTCGAACATAGAGTCGCCGAACTGCTCGCGCGAGCCCCACACCGGCTGCTGGTATGCGTCGAGACGCAGCAGCGTTTCGACGCATACCAGCAGGATTTGCGCGGACACCGGCTTCACGATGTAGTCGTCCGCGCCGGCGTCGAGCATCGACACGATATTCGTCTCGTAGCTGCGGCTGGTCATGAACAGCATGGGCAGCGTGGGAGGCAGGTTTTGCCTGGCCCATTTGAGCACCTCGTCGCTTGGCATGTCGGATACGCTCCAGTCCAGCACCAGCAGATCGAAGGTTTGCCTGAGCAACGGGTGCACGAAGGCCTTGCCTTCGGAGAATGAATGACACATGTGCCCAGCTTTGCTCAGCGTTTGGCAAATGCATTCCGCCTGGCTTGGGCCATCGTCCAGAACGCTGGTCATAGCGGCCGCCACCCCGCCACAAATCAACGCGGACGCTTGCGGAACACGAGCCAGCGGGGGGCCTTGAAGCGCACGATGCTCACGTACAGCCACACATAAGTTGCCACGAACAGCACGACAAAACAGAACAGGTGGACGGTGTGCCGCCAGAACAACGTTGCCGGGATCACGGCGATCAGGCAGAGCAACCACAGGTATGGCGAGGTCAGCGAATTGCGCCGGGTTAGCTCTCGTGCGGTGCGTGCGCCGACCACCCAGCGCATCAGTCGCTTGTAGACGAGCATATGCAAATGCACGCCGTCTGGAATGCCAGGTGACATGCCGCGCACGAATCGCTTACGGTAGATTGAAAAACAGACCTCGAAGATCGGATACATGAACAGCAGCAGCGGATACCAAGCGGAAACGTCGCGGTTGCGCATCACGAGCAGAATGGCCAACTCCGCCAGCATGAAGCCGATGAAATACGCACCGCCGTCTCCCAGAAAGATCAGTCCGGCCGGAAAGTTCCACAAAAAGAAGCCAATGATTGCCCCCATCATGACCAGCGAGCCAGACAGCACGATCGGGTCATGGACTTGGAATGCGACATACGCGAGTGAGGCGAACATCATGAAGCCGACCATCGACGCGAGTCCGTTGAAGCCGTCGATAATATTGATCGCATTGGCCAACCCGGCGACCGCGAGCACCGAGATCACCGCCGATACCCACGGATACGCGAGCGCGAAATCCAGCCATGGCACGCTGATACGGGTAATGGCCGCGTCGAGCAGCCAATACGCGAGTGCCGCGGCGACCATCGTCGCGACGAGCCGCGTAAAGGGACTCACGCGCCTGGTCAAGTCCTCGATCAGCCCGGAGGCGAACGCGGGCAAGCCGCAGGCGGCCAGCAGCAAAATGCCATCGGCTACCGATGGATACGCGCCGCGCAACTGCATGGCGCCGCCCACCAGCCCGAGCAGGATGCCAATGCCACCGATGCGCGGCACGGGCCGAACATGGAATTTTTGTACGCCCCCCAGATCGGTATCGGTCGACAGGCGCTGGTGCGTGTTCGCGTAACGGACGATGGCGAGCGTGACCAGCAGCGAAATCAAGAAGGCAATGGCGAAGCTGAGCATGGGTGCCGCATCTCCTCGCAGGGCTTAGGCGTAGCCGTTCGGATTGTTGACCTGCCAGCGCCAATGATCCGCGCACATCCTTTCGATGCCATGCTCGGCACGCCAGCCGATGACCCGCTCGGCCGCCGTCGGATCCGCGTAGCAGGACGCGACGTCGCCGGGACGGCGCGCGACAATTTCGTACGGGACTTTGCGACCGCTGACCTGCTCGAAGGCACGCACCACGTCCAGCACGCTGTAGCCCTTGCCGGTGCCCAAGTTCACGGTAAAGCTGCGGCTCTGCGCGAACAGTGTATCAAGTGCGGCAAGGTGTCCGCGCGCGAGGTCGACGACATGAATGTAATCGCGCACGCCGGTGCCGTCCGGCGTGTCGTAGTCTCCACCGAAGACCCGCAGACGCGGCAGCTTGCCCACGGCCACCTGCGCAACGAATGGCATCAGGTTGTTCGGGATGCCATTCGGGTCTTCGCCGATCAGCCCGCTCTCGTGTGCGCCCACCGGATTGAAATAGCGCAGCATGGCGACCTTCCAGCCAGCATCGGCGTGCGCCAGGTCGCGCAGGATTTGCTCGGCCATTAGCTTCGTTTGGCCGTAAGGGTTAGTCGCGGACAACGGGAATGACTCGTCGATCGGCACGCTTTGTGGGACGCCGTACACGGTGGCGGACGAACTGAATACGATGTGCTTGACATCATGCTCATTCATCACGCGCAGCAGCGCCAGCAGGCTGTCCAGGTTGTTCGCATAGTACTCCATCGGTTTTTGCACTGATTCACCTACTGCCTTGAGCGCGGCAAAGTGAATCGCGGCGCGGATCGGGCGGTGTTCGAACACTTGCCGAAGCGCGCGGTCATCGCGCGAGTCGGCTTGGTGGAACTGGATCGTCTTGCCGGTGATCTGCTCGACGCGGCGCACCGCGTCGACTTTGCTGTTGACCAGATTGTCGATTACCACGACATCGTAGCCCGCGTTGAGCAACGCCACGCAGGTATGCGAGCCGATAAAGCCCGCACCGCCGGTGACCAGGATCGTGCCTTGATTCGTCATCGTTGTCCTCATGTTTGACGGGCACGCGCACGGAACAGTGCGCGCTTGATGGATTGCAACACCGGGTACGGCGTTACGCAATGCAGCAGGTGCTTGCCTAGGCCGAGCCACCAATAGGGATTGAACGCCTCAAAGTAGGCAAGCTGCAGTCGCAGCGTCGAGACGATCTGCGTGCGTCGCTTTGTAGCACTGATGCTGCCTTCGTTCAGTTCGTAAACCAACCCGACTTCGGGCAGGTTCGCGCAGTCATGCGTGCGCATCAACCGTAGGAACAGGTCCAAATCCTCGGCCGCGCGGTACGCCGCGCGATAGTTGCCGGCCTGCCGGACCGCGTCCACGCGCAACATCATTGCCGGATGGATCAATGCGGTGCGCGCAAAGCGTTGCCGCCGTATGTCGGCCGGCTTGCTTGGCGGGGCCAACGTAAACAGCGGCGCGCCGTTGCGCGTGGCGACCTGTGCCCACATGCCGACCGCGGCCACGCGCGGATGCGCATCCAAATAGGCGGCTTGCTTCGCCAGCCGGCGTGCACAGGCAAGATCGCCAGCGTCGATACGGGCCGCGTAGCGCACCGAGCGTGCCGCCAGCGTATCGATGCCAGCGGCCAGCGCGCGTTCGATCCCACCATTGCGCGCCAGGCGTAGGATTTCGACCGACAGGCCATCGATAGCGGGCGCGGTGATCGGCGGCGTGCTGCCGTCGTCGACGATCAGCACGTGCACCGGCGCTGGCTCTTTAAATGAGCGAAGCGTGCGCTCCAGGTCGGCCTGGCAATTGTAGGCGGGGATCAGCACGCTCACGCTCGCGAGCGCGTCGTGATCAACATCGTTCATGGCTTGAGCTTGAGCCGGATATAGTAGAAATTCACCGCAGCCGCTGTGATGTAGCCTGCGGCCAAGCCGCCTAGCGCGCCGCGTGCACCGAATGCCGGGATCAATACGAAGTCCAGCGCGAGCGCGACGACCAGTGCCAACACCCATTTGGCTAGCAAGACGAATTTGGCCTGGTATTTGAGCACGACCAGATTGCTGATCGCCTCGATGCCGGCCGGCACCGACAGCCAGACCGCCACGCGCAGGATTTGTGCAGCGCCGTCGAAACCAGGTCCGAACACGATCCGCACGACCAGGTCCGCCGTTAGATCCAGCAGCAGCGCGCCGGCGCTCATCAGCGCTGCTGCCATCCACAGCAGCTGCCCCATATTGCGTCGCAGCTGCGATACGTCGGCGACACGATAGACGAACGCCGGTGCAAGCGTTTGCGCAAGCATCAGCGCGAGCGCGATCCAGTTCTCGTTCAATTGCTGTGCGGCTGCATAGCGGCCCAGGTCGGCAAATGACACGTAGCGCTCCAGCACCAGCCGGTCCAGCTTCAGGAACAAGTACATGCAGACGAGTCCGAGCCAGAAAACCGTTCCGGCGCGGCCGAACGTGTGCAGCAACGTGCGCTCCACACGCCAATCCAAACGCCCGTGGCGCGCGCGGTAATAGACGAGCAGCACGGCGGCGACGATCGCCGCCTCCATCACCCACAGCCATGCAAAGCTGGCCGCCGACGTGGCAGCGTGCACCAGCAGCCAGACGCCGCCGGCTTTGGCTAGCGCGGTGACGGTGCTCGTGATCAACTGTGGCTTGGCATAGGTGATGCTTTGCAGCCACGAATTGATCACGCCGATGAGTGGCTCGCGGAACAGCAGCGTCACGGCTAGCGCGGCCAGTATCGCGCCGACGGTCGGCTCAGTCAGCCCAGCAGCGATGCCGGCCCACGTCAGCGCGAGCGCGAGTGCCGATATTGCAAAGCGCAGCGCGAATGCGCTGCCGAGGATTGTGCCCAGGCGCTGCTCGCCATCGTGCACGATCATGGGGACTAGGATCTCCGCGCCGCACACCCAGGTCAGCGGCGCCAGCACGAGCAGTAGCGTGTTGGCATACTGCCACTTGCCGAACAGCTCGGCACCGAAGTAGCGGGCGAGCAGGCCGCTGATTAGGATCGCGACCCCAATTTGGGTGAGCCGCTCCAGGCCAAGCCAACAGAGGTTAGCGACCGCACGGACGACATCCGGATTGTTCTTGATTCGGTTTAGCATGCGCCGGCGGGGCGAAAAGTACGCGTCCTGACGTGGTATGGACGGCCATTTCGGCGATCATGGCCTTTAACCACGTTAAAATGACCAGACAAAGGGGTCTGAGTAAGCTGCAATTATAGATTGGATCCGGTTCCGAACTGGCGACCCGTGAGCGGCACTGCGAACAGACGGCGTAGGTTTGTTGCGCCACGCTTTGGCGGCCCCTCGAATTTTCGTTTCCAACAGGCACTCACTCATGATTTCTCAATCGATTTTCAAGGCTTACGACATTCGCGGTGTCATTGGCAAGACGCTCGATGCCGATGTGGCACGGCAGATCGGCCGCGCGTTCGGCAGCGAAGTGCGTGCGCAAGGTGGCGATGCGGTGGTGATCGGTCACGACGGGCGCTTGTCGGGCCCGCAATTGTCCGCCGCGCTGGCCGATGGCCTGCGCGCGGCGGGCGTGGACGTGATCGATATTGGCCTGGTGCCGACGCCACTCGGCTATTTTGCGGCCAGCGTGCCGCTCGCGGGGCGGCAGGTGGATTCGTGCATCGTTGTCACGGGCAGCCATAATCCACCGGACTACAACGGCTTCAAGATGGTGTTGCGCGGCGCCGCGATCTACGGCGAGCAGATTCAGGCATTGTATAAGCGCATCGTCGACAGCAATTTCGCCACGGGTGCCGGCAGCTACAGCGAACATGACGTGCGCGATGCCTACGTCGAGCGGATCGTGTCCGACATCAAGCCGGCTCGGCCGCTGAAGATCGTCGTCGATGCAGGCAATGGCGTGGCGGGATCACTTGCGCCGAGGCTGTTCAAGGCACTCGGATGCGAACTGGTCGAGCTGTTCTGCGACGTGGACGGCCATTTCCCGAACCACCATCCGGACCCGGCTCATCCCGAAAACTTGCAGGATGTGATTCGTGCGCTGAAGGAGACTGACGCGGAGATCGGCTTTGCGTTCGACGGTGACGGCGATCGGCTCGGCGTCGTGACCAGGGACGGCCAGATCATCTATCCGGACCGGCAATTGATGTTGTTTGCGCAAGAGGTGCTGTCGCGCAACCCGGGCGGGCAGATTATCTATGACGTGAAGTGCACACGCAATCTGGCCAAGTGGGTACGCGAGCAGGGCGGCGAGCCAGTGATGTGGAAGACCGGCCACTCGCTGGTGAAGGCGAAGCTGCGCGAAACCGGCGCGCCGCTTGCCGGCGAGATGAGCGGACACGTATTTTTCAAGGACCGCTGGTACGGTTTCGACGACGGTCTCTATACTGGTGCACGGCTGCTGGAAATTCTGTCGCGCGTGGCTGACCCGAGTCAGTTGCTCAATAGCTTGCCGAACTCGATCTCGACGCCCGAATTGCAGCTCAAACTCAACGAGGGCGAGAACTTCGAGCTGATTGGCCAACTGCAAAAGCATGCGACGTTCGACGGCGCCGACGACGTGATCACGATTGACGGCTTGCGCGTGGAGTATTCGGACGGCTTTGGGCTCGCACGCTCATCTAATACCACGCCTGTGGTCGTGATGCGCTTCGAGGCTGACAATGATGTCGCGCTCAAGCGGATCCAGGAGGACTTTAGGCGCGTGATCCTCGCGCAGAAGCCGGACGCAAAACTCCCATTCTAGGCGGTCCGGCACACCGCGGCCGTCGGGTCGCGCGACCCGTCTATCGGCGCCGCGTGGGGCCAGCCTACCGACGATGTTCGGGTCCGACGCGATAGCTGTGTCTATCCGCGCTACAATTCGCTACTTTTCGCCCGGCGGTCGAGAGCCCGCCGGCGATCCTCTTTCGCCGGCGATATGGCTGGTGTGGTTCCCGTAGCGTATTGATCCGCGTGCAAAAAATCCTAATCGTTCGGCTATCGTCGCTGGGCGACATCGTTCACAACATGCCGGTGGTCGCCGACATCCGGCGGCGCCATCCCGATGCAATCATTGACTGGCTGGTCGAGGAGAATTTCGTCGAGCTTGTCGAGCTCGTTCAAGGCGTGCGTCGCGCCATCCCGTTCTGTCTGCGCCGCTGGCGCAAGCGGCCGCTGTCGGCAGCGACGTGGCGCGAAGTGCGGCAATTCAGGCGCACCTTGGCCGCCGAGCAGTACGACGTGGTGATCGATTGCCAGGGTTTGGTCAAGAGCGCATGGGTCGCGAGCTGGGCGCGCGGCCACGTCGTCGGGCTGGGCAATCGCACCGACGGAGCCGGCTATGAGTGGCCGGTACGCTGGTTCTACCGCACGTGTGTGCCGATCGAGCCGCGCACGCACGTGGTCGAGCGCTCCCGGCAGCTGGTCGCGCGCGCACTCGGTGATCCGCCGCCGCGAGCCGATGCACCGGATATCGACTTCGGCATTGACCGGCGCCGCGCGGCGCTCGAACTGGCGCGTACGGGGCTGAACCTGCCGGTGCCGTACGTGGTGTTTGTGCACGCGACCTCGCGTGACGATAAGCAATGGCCTCAGAGTCGCTGGATCGAGCTGGGCCAGGCGCTCATCCGCCGCGGCGCGTCGATCGTGTTGCCGTGGGGCAATGAAGCCGAGCGTGCGACCAGCGAACGGCTCGCGCAGCCGTTCGGTGCCGCCGCGCTCGTGCCGCCGCGCTTGTCGCTGCCGGCGGTGACGGGGCTCATCGATGGCGCGGCGGCGACCGTCGGCGTCGATACCGGTCTGGTCCATATCGCCGCAGCGCTCAAGCGCCCGACGGTCGAGTTGTACAATTTTGCGACGGCGTGGCGCACCGGCGGCTATTGGTCGCCTGCCATCGTCAACCTGGGAACGGTGGGCGCCTCGCCGAGCCTGGCCGACGTCAAGCGTGCGCTGGCCCGCTTCGGATTGCTGTAGCGATATTTTCCTATGAGCGAATCACAAATCATCGAGGTCCAGACCGCCGATTGGCACGGGCAACACCTGTCGGTGCCGCGCGAGACATTGCTGGCCGCGGTAGAGTCCGGCAAAGTGCTGTATTTCCCTCGCTTGCGCTTTGCAATTGAAGGGGGCGAACCAGGGCTGCTGGATCCGGCAATCGCCGATCCGAAGCGCAAGAACATCAGCCTGGCGCCCAACGACGGCGCATTGCACGGCGTGTCGGGCGATGCGGTCACGCAGTCGGCCGTGCGTGCGCTGGTGTCGCGCTACCAGCTTAAGGCACGCGAGCTGGTCGATGGACTGTTCCCGGAATATACGGGTCAGCTTCGCGTTGCGCCCACCAGCCTGCGCTTGCATCGCGTCGAAGCGCGCAAGACGTCATGGCGCAAGGACGACAGTCGGCTGCACGTGGACGCATTTCCGTCGCGGCCGAACGGCGGCGAGCGAATCCTGCGCGTGTTCACGAACGTCAACCCACACGGCGAGCCGCGCGTGTGGCGGGTCGGCGAGCCGTTCGAGGAGGTGGCGCGCCGGTTTCTGCCTCAACTGCCTAAACCGGTGCCCGGCGCCGCATGGCTATTGAAGCTGCTCCACGTGACCAAGACGCGGCGCAGCGAGTACGACCATCTGATGTTGCACCTGCATGACGCGATGAAGGCCGACCTGGATTACCAGCGCAACGCGCCGCAGCAGACGATGCCGTTTCCGCCGGGCAGCGTCTGGGTCTGCTTTTCGGACCAGGCGTCGCATGCCGTGATGTCCGGCCAATTCATGCTCGAGCAGACCTTTTTCCTGCCGGTGCGCTCAATGGTGCAGCCGCAGCGCGCGCCGCTAGGCATTCTGGAGCGCCTCGCGGGCCACGCGCTTGTCTGACCGGTGGGCCGACGATCGATGCTAAGGATTCTGTATCGTGTGCTCTGGTACCTCGTCGCACCGTTGGCCGTTGTGCGCCTGGTGGTGCGCTCACGGCGCGAGCGTGGCTACATCGAGCACATTGGCGAGCGGTTCGGCCATGCGGCAGGCCGCGCGGCGCACGACAATGCCCCGCTGGTTTGGATCCATGCCGTGTCGCTCGGCGAAACGCGTGCCGCCCAACCGCTAGTGCAGGCGTTGCTCGACGAGCGTCCCGACGCGCGGGTGCTGCTCACGCACATGACGCCGAGCGGACGGGCGACCGGCGAGCAGCTATTCGGCTCGCGCGTGTTGCGCTGCTATCTGCCCTATGACATGCCCGGCCCGGTACGGCGGTTTCTGCGCGCATGGCGTCCCACGTTGGGCATCGTGATGGAAACCGAGGCGTGGCCGACGCTGATCGACGAGTGCCGCCATGCGGGCGTGCCGCTGGTGCTCACCAACGCGCGCATGTCGGAGCGCTCATACCGGCGCGCGTCGCGTTTTGGCGCGGCGGTGCGGCAAGTATTCGGCGGCTTTACGCGCGTGCTGGCGCAGAGCCCGGCCGACGCGCAGCGCCTGAGCGCGCTTGGCGCCCGTGATGTCGCGGTGCTCGGCAACCTGAAGTTCGATATGGCGGCCCCGGCGGAGTTGGCTGAGCGCGGCCGCGCCTGGCATGCGGCGATCGGCTCGCGGCCGGTGTGGGTGGCGGGCAGCACGCGCGACGGCGAGGAGGCGCTCGTGTTGGACGCATACCGCCGGCTCGGCGTCGCCGATGTGCTGCTGGTGCTGGTGCCTCGCCATCCGCAGCGCTTTGCCGAGGTCGCGGCGCTGGTCGAGCGCGCCGGACTCAAGCTGGCGCGCCGTTCGCAGTGGGCCGGTGCATCGGCGGCGAGCGGCTCACACGAGGTGGCCGCTATCGCGCCGCTGCCGGCTGACGTACAAGTGCTGCTCGGCGATTCGCTGGGCGAGATGCGCGCTTATTACGCGGCGGCGGACGTGGCCTTCATCGGCGGAAGCTTGCTGCCGCTCGGTGGCCAGAACCTGATCGAGGCCTGCGCCGTCGGCGTGCCGGTCGTGATCGGCCCACATACGTTCAATTTTGCCCAGGCGAGCGCCGACGCGATCGCGGCCGGTGCTGCACTGCGGGTGCAGGATCCGGCCGCGTTGGCGCAGGCCGTGCGCACATTGCTGACCGATCGCGCGCGCCGTGTGACGATGGGCGCCGCCGGGGCCGCGTTCGCGGCCCGTCACCGTGGCGCAACCCGTCGCACGATCGATGCGCTGGAGGCGCTGTTGCCGCCCGTTAAGCCGCGAACAGGCCGTTCTTCCCGATAAAGGGGCACCTCGTTCAGTCTGCTTTGCTCGTTCAATTCGCTATCACGGATGGCTTGTCATCGTGAATGTTGCGGATGTTCAGTATCATCGCGTCGAGCGATGCGCTAGCCATCGGCGCGAGATCCGCCTTATCGATGGTTAGTAAGCCAGACTTCATGGTGGCACGGGCCGGCAGGGCACTCAAATCCTCGGCGTGTTCCCTTGCTGGCGCAGCGTCAGCTGTACATTTTAATGACGGGTGATGGTCCGATACGCACTTGCGTTCTACGCAATGTTCATCAAAGCAGGCAGCCTGTCGCCTCGTCAAAATGACGCTTAATGATCCTTAATTGTTGATATTGTAATGGTGCTCGTTCACGTTGCTATGCTGTCATGCGATGGGCAATGGAGTCTTATCGCAGCATGCCGGTCATGCGAATGAGTATTACTGAAAAAGCGTTGGCAAAAACGCTCTCGAATATGGCGGATATGAAATAGGTGCGCGTCCCAATATCTGCTGGCTGCGCTCGTTATGTTAAGGATTCGTCTTACTCTCACCAATTCCGTGTAGTGGAAGTATGGTGTGATAGTGCAAGCCAGTTCGCTGCATGCGGATTTCTTCCAACGCTCGACGGAAGTTATACAACGTGGTGGCGTGGTGTGCCAAGGAGGCCTTTATGACAGCCGATTTAAAGATGACCGGTTGTTTCACCCCCTTTTTATCCTTCGTCAAAAAAACAAGAAAAAGCGGCAAAGATTGTAAGCTGAAGAAACCGAGCATCGATGCCAGCACACCCGCCGCTAGCGGTAAGCTGAATGGTCTGGCGATGCTAGGACAACTATGCCTTACTAGACCAGAAACCCCAAGGATGAACAATTATACTGTACTCTTAAAACATGAGGATAATAACGAAGATGGCGTACAGATTAAGCGAGGCAGACTAGCGGCATCGAGCTTTAACGTGAAACCAGCGCTTCGTAGCACCCGTGCCACCTCGTCATCGATTAAGAATGCGGGCTCAACGGTAACATGGACGTCGCATTCTGCTACTTCGGCGCAGCTTGGGCGGGTGGGAAGCAATGATTCGGCTACCGAAGTAGAAGACAGCAAGAATTCATTGTCAAACAGCGACAAGACTAATGCGACGCGAATGCAGAATTGGACTGCGGGCGTATGGAAGAAATTGGAGCGTTCGAATTCAATGGCCTCATTGCGAAAACGCCTGCCCCGGCTAACTCGCTCTAAATCTGACCCCCTGCCCCTCTCATACGCCGAACTACGCAAGCAGATGGATCTTCAATACCGTCAGTTGCTTAGCACGCCGCCGAAAGAACTAAAGGACGTTGAAGACGTACAGGCAGCTATCCCAGGGCTGGTGCGCACGGCAAAATGGGCGGAAGAAAAAAATGACCCAACACTGCCTCTTTTCGTTGTTCTATGTGCAGCTTATAAAAAGGTTTGTGTGACAAACGGCGGTTCCGCTGCGGTCGACAGATGGAAGAAAGACGTCGAGGCATTTGAAAAAGACGTGGCCGATGGTGGAAAGTGGGCACCGTTCAGGGACCAGTATGACCGATATGTAGGTGCACTAAATGAAAAAATTGTCGGACAAAGTCATCATGCAACGGAGGCGGCCGCGAACATCATCACTCGCCCTCCCCAGCGCGAAGTCGATACCGTCGTGGACATCGATCCGCGCGTACGCCGGTACCTTTTCGCCGTGAACGGTTGGGGCGTTCCAAAATAGCCTAGCCCCTGCAATTTGTCATCGCGCCGGACGATGATTGAGGATGCTCGACTTGATCGGCCTTTTCTCCGACATGGCCGACCACCACGTACGATTGTCGATGCGAGGGTAGTTCAATAAGTCGGCACCGACGGATCGACTTGCCGCGACCACGCATCGATACCGCCTTGCAGGTTATAGATGTGCTTGAAGCCGCGCGCCTCGAGGAACATGCCCACGCTCGCGCTGCGGGCGCCGTGATGACAGATGCAGACAATCTGCGCGTCGTCATCGAGTTCTTCGCTGCGCGCCGGAATGTCCTTCATCGGGATATGCACGATACCGTCGAGCCGGGCTGTCGATACCTCCCAGGGCTCGCGCACGTCGAGCAACACGGGTGCGGCCCGAGACGAGTCGGCAAGCCAGGCGGCGAGATCGGAGGCAGTGAGGTTCTGCATTGTTTAGAACTTGAATTGAGGCGGCTCGACCGCGTTGGTGAGGGGCGTGACGAACGTCTCGAAGATGTCGGCGATCCGGTATTGCTTGTCATCGACACGGGTGATGATCTGGGCGCGCATGACCGGTGCCACGCCGACGAATGCCGCGAGCCGGCCGCCGATCTTCAATTGCTCCAGCATTTCTTGCGGCAGCATCGGCAGCCCGCCCGATACGCAGATGACGTCATACGGCCCTTGTGTGGGCCAGCCGCGTGAGCCGTCGCCGGTTTCGACTTGTGCATGGGTCACGCCGTTTGCCGCCAGGTTGGCCCGGGCCAACTCCGCCAGCTCCGGGACAATGTCCAATGTCAGCACCGAGCGCGCGCGATGCGCGAGCAGCGCCGCCATGTAGCCGGAGCCGGCACCAATCTCCAGCACCACTTCGTGCTTTTTCACGGCCAGTTCCTGCAGCACTCGCGCCTCGATCTTCGGCAACAGCATGTGCTGGCCCGCCGGCAGCGGCACCTCAAGATCGGCGAACGCAATGTTGCGATAAGCAGCAGGTACGAAATGCTCGCGCTTGACGATCGCCAGCAGGTTTAACACGTCCTGGTCCAGCACCTCCCATGGGCGGATTTGCTGTTCGATCATGTTAAAGCGTGCTTGCTCGATGTTCATGGTGTCTTGACGGTTCGAATCGACGAAGATAAGCGTTGTAATTATACTCGACCCTCTGATGGCGTTGCCGTTTCCCCCGTCGCAGGCTTGGTTTTGCCGGTCTCTGTGGCAAATTGGTGCTGTAGGCCGCGCGTGCGGTACCGCTCCAGCGCGCCGGCGGCATCGCCGATCGTCCATTGCCGGATCTCATGAACTGTCGTCCCAACTGCGGTGCCTGTTGCATCGCGCCTTCCATTTCCGGTTCGATTCCCGGCATGCCGGGCGGTAAGCCCGCGGGCGTGGCGTGTGTTCAACTGGATGCGGACATGCGTTGCCGGATTTTTGGTGCGCCTGACAGGCCGCGGTGCTGCAGCGGCCTGCAGGCGTCTGAGGAAATGTGCGGACGCTCCCGCGCCCATGCGCTGCATTGGCTGACGCAGCTCGAGCAACTGACCGTCCCCTCGACGTAATGAAGGTGTTGCGCCGGCATGTCGGTGAATGCGGTGTTAAAGTCGTAGCGGGGCGTTCGGCGGCGTGTGCAAAACGCGTGTCAACGGTATAGGCTGACGTGCTGGTTGCCGCAAGGGGGGCGGCGCGCTGCAAGCGGAGTTGGGCATCCGGTAGCCGACACTTTCGCAGCAGCTGGGCGTGCTGCGGGACAATGAGCTGGTGGCGACCCGCCGCGAAGGCAAAAACATTGTCTATTCGGTGGCGAGCCCGAGCCCGAGTCCGAGTGCACTCGCGATCATGGCGGTGTTGTATGAGCAGTTTTGCGCCCATGCCAGCCAGGAGCCGACAGGCTGATTGACATCGCCAATTTCACGCCGAGGGGTTGCTCGCTGGCGGATTGCTCATCGGCGCCGCGGATGCCGTGCGGGTGGTGTCCGACGGCCGCATTGTCAGAATTAGTGGCATCTTGGGCGGGTTGCTGAGCCTGCCGCGCAATGACGTGGGCTGGCGGTTCATGTTCCTGGCGGGGTTGGCCGGCGCACCGGTCATCGCGACCCTGTTCGGCAAGCCGGTGGTCGTTGATATCGAATCGGGCGGGGGCGAGGTCCTGGCCGCCGGCTTCCGGGTCGGCGTCGGTAGCCGCTACGCCGGCGGCTGCACCAGTGGCCACGGCGTGTGCAGCCTTTCGCGCGGCTCGGTCTGCTCGCTGACCGCCACTGTGACGTGGACGGTGACCGGCGTGCTACCCGTCTTCGTGCAGCGGCACCTGTTCGGAGGTTGGTATGGTGGCCGTGACGGCCTGTTTCGCCGGCCTGCTGCGTGCGAGCCAAAAGAGGAGCATTGCATGATTGAAACGGTGGTCCGCACATTAGTGCGGGCAGCGGTCGCGCTGTCGTTGATCGCGGGGCTTGGCGTGGTGGTGACGATGGCCGTGGCGCCCGGTGTCGCGCACGCCGGAATTTTCCCGTTCGTGCCGGATCATTACACGTTCTCGCAGCGGCAGGTGCAGCGTGCGATCGAACGCAAGTTTCCGTATCAGCGCAGCGTTGGCCCATTGCTGGACCTGGCGCTGGCCAATCCTGTTGTCGCGTTGCGCGCAGATGTCAACCGCGTCGTGGTTACGGTCGACGCGCACTTGGCCAGTCCGTTGCTAGGGCGTCCAGTGGACAGTGTCGTGAGCTTGTCCAGCGAACTGGCGTACGATGCGCCTAGCCGCTCGGTCGTGCTGCGCAACCCGAGTATTGAGCGGGTCGACGTCGGCGGCGACGCGGCGCCGTACGCGCAACAGATCCATGCTGCCGCATCGATTGCCGTGGCTCAGTTGCTGGCTGACTACCCAGTCCACACGTTCAAGTCTGAACAATTGCGATTTGCCGGACAGCAATATGAACCCGGTACAATTACAATTCTTTCAGATGGCATACGCGTGCAGATCGTCGAGAAGTAGCGGCGTCGCGCGCTGCCGCCCCGGCTCAGGTTGTTTCTTCAAAGGACGATGGGATGGATCTGCTGCTGTTGCTCAAGGCGCTGGTGCTTGGCCTGGTGGAAGGCTTGACGGAATTCCTTCCTGTATCCAGTACAGGACATTTGATCCTTGTCGGTGAATTGATTGATTTTACTGGCGACGGCAGCAAGGTCTTCGATGTTGCGATCCAGTTCGGCGCCATCCTTGCGGTATGCTGGGAATATCGCGAGCGTATTGGCCAAGTGGTGCGGGGCCTGGCCACCGAGCCGCCAGCCCGGCGTTTCGCGCTCAATGTGATCGTTGCCTGTCTTCCCGCAGTCATGATGGGACTGCTGTTCGAGAAGCCTATCAAGGCGCTGCTGTTTTCGCCGGTGCCGGTGGCGATTGCGCTGATCGTCGGCGGCATCATCCTGCTGTGGGTGGAGGCGGCGCATCGCCGTCGCGATGGCGGCGCCGTGTATGTTGCCCGTGTGCAGTCGATCGATGAACTGACCGTTGTCGATGCTCTGAAAGTCGGGCTCGCGCAATGCTTCGCACTGATCCCCGGCACGTCACGCTCGGGGGCGACGATCGTGGGAGGACTCCTCACCGGCCTAGAGCGACGTGTTGCGACTGAGTTCTCGTTTTTCCTCGCCATCCCGTTGATTTTCGGCGCCACCGTGTATGAACTGGTCAAGGCGCGTGACGCACTGAGCGTATCGGATATTGGCCCGTTCACGGTCGGTTTCGTGACTGCGTTCGTCAGCGCATTCGCGTGCGTGCGCTGGCTGTTGCGCTACATCGCGACACATGATTTCACTGTGTTTGCGTGGTACCGGATTGGCTTTGGACTGCTGGTGCTGGTCGCTAGCTATCTGGCGGGTGTCACGTTCAACCACTGACCCGAGGTGTTCAACGCTTCGTGAACAGCAGATCCCATACGCCGTGGCCAAGTCGAAGCCCGCGGCGCTCGAATTTTGTCATCGGACGATAATCGGGGCGCGGTGCATAGCCGCTCGCCTCGTCCGACGCATTGGCGAGAGCCGATTCCGCGCGCAGTACGTCGAGCATCTGCTCCGCATAGTTCTGCCAGTCCGTCGCCAGATGCAAGTAGCCGCCGGTGCGCAGCCGCGATGCAAGCAGCTTGACGAACGGTGGCTGGATGAGCCGACGCTTGTGGTGGCGCGCCTTATGCCACGGGTCGGGGAAGAAGATGTGTACGCCATCCACGCTGTCCTCGGCCAACATATGCTCGATGACCTCGACCGCGTCGTGCTGAATCACGCGGATATTGTCCAGTTGCCTTTCCCCGATCAGCTTCAGCAGTGCCCCTACGCCCGGCTCGTGAACCTCGATGCCGAGAAAGTCGTCGCCTGGCCGTTGTACGGCGATATCAGCGGTTGTCGTGCCCATGCCAAAGCCGATCTCGAGCACGCGCGGCGCATCGCGACCAAAGGTTGCCTCCCAGTCGAGCGGCGCGCCGGTATAGGGCAGCTTGAATCGCGGGCCCAGTTCATCCAGCGCCCGTCGCTGGGCGTTGGATAAACGTCCCGCTCGAGTCACGAAGCTGCGGATGCGGCGCAGCGGCGGGGGGGCAGCGTTGGCGGGTGTCGCGCCGTGGCTGCTGTTCTCCTGGGCTTCATTCTCGGCACGCTTGTGCGCGGCCGCGTCGTTGTGGCGATCGGAAGGGTCGTGAGTCATCGTGCAGCGTTTGCGGCAGGCCGTCCAGCGCGGCACGTGCGTTGTCGGGTCGGCATGCGGCTGATAAGCAAAAAGCCGTTCGTATATTGAACGGCTTTCAGTGTCTTCGAGTGGGCGATGCGGCATGAACGCATGGTCCCGGGCATTCCGGCGGAAGTACAACTTCCACGAAGAGCGGAGATTGTGGCTTGGTTTGGCTATCCCGTCAACCGGACAATTCTATTTGTCCGTGACACCGGCGGGCGTGATGCGTGCGCCTGGCGTTTTGGCGCGCGGTTAGGGTGGCAACGCTGGCCGACAACCTTGATCCATGCAGGCACAAGTCGATGGTGCACGAATGAACCCGCTGGCATTCACCATGCTGCAATCGGTTTGCGGCGCGCTGGATAAGGTCATGCGGCTCGTGTCGTGCAAAGCACTCGAGCATGTGTTCGTCGAGCACGATTACCCATTGCGTCCGTCCACGAGTTGCTCGACGTGGCGGCGGTGCGCGAGCAGCAACCACCGCGCAGCGACTTCATTACCACTGGCCCTCTATACCGTCAGGCGTCTCGAATCAGTGTAGCAGAGCCTACAGATGAACTTAAAGAAGAGTTCAAAGCTTTGATGGAACGGATGGATGATGCGTGCCTGGCGACCTTTTCCATTCCGAAACGGCATTCCAAGCGTGTGTAGAAAAAGATCAAATCAGGGGATCTTGTAGTGGGAGAGTAGACGCCGAACTTCTTGTCTCGGAGCAACCTGGGTGTTTTGACCGGCACGATGGAACGCTCCGAGCCCAAATTCAAGTTCAGGTGTGAGTAGCAGGTTGTCAGTACGGCGACTGTTAGAGAATCCCGAGAGTCTTATGTGGCAAGGGTTGAACCATACTGGAGCGGGCGATGGGAATCGAACCCACGTCTCCAGCTTGGGAAGCTGGGGTAATAGCCATTATACGACGCCCGCGAAGCGCATTATTCTACAGTGTTTCTTTCGGCTTGGGGAGCAAAGCGTTGTAGCGGTGTCGTGAGCACATGAATTATTCAAGTCCCCAGCACGTCATGTGTCCGCTTTCATGGCTATGGTATGGAGCCACTTCCACTTATCAGTCGGGCACGTTGGTGACAGGAAACCCAGAAAATGAGATGCGAAGCAGTCTACAGCGACCGGCAGGACAAGCGGCTCACGCAGCGGAAGCGGCGCGGCGGTTGGGCGTTGAGCGCACGTTTTGGCGGCAGATTGGGCGCTACAAGGCCGACGGCCTGCAAGAGCTGATCGACAAGCGGCTGAACTTAACTGGTACCGGCGCGAGCACGGCGACACGCGCGAGCCTTGCACTGGCTGCACGAACAATTGCATACAGATTTTCTACACGCCCGATTCGTTTTCAGAATACGGGCGCCATCATGCTCAAAATCCGAACATCGTCACCGACACGGTGATGCGTGTGACGATCATCAATAATACCTCGACGATCACAAGCAGCACCAACGGCGACAGGTCGATGCCGCCGAGCGTGGGCACTACGCGGCGCAGCGGGTTCAGCAACGGCGCGGTCAATTGCAGCAGGATCGCCATCGCCGGGGAGCGCGGGTTGACCCACGAGAGCAGCGCCATGATCAGCGTTAGCCAGATCGTCAGGTTCAACGCCCACTTGATCATCGTCAACAGCGCGATGACGAATCCAGCGGGCAACAGTGAGGCCGGGTCGCCACCGGAGACGGCCACCATCAGGATGATGAACACGATCGCGGTGAGCCAGGCGGCGAACAGACTCGTCCAGTCGATGCCACGCGCGGCCGGAATGACCCGGCGCAACGGCAGCACGAGCCAGTTGGTTGCCTGGAAGATGCCCTGCGAGACCGGGTTGTACGGCGTGAGCCTGACCACATGCAACCACGCGCGCAGTAGCAGCGCGGCACCGAACAACGTGAAAATCGTATTGAGCAGAAAGCGGGCAATATCCCCGAACATCTTGTTTTCCCTTCGAGTGGCGCAGCCGACGAGTTGTAAGGTACCGGACGCGACGTGTCAAGGGCGCGGTGGCACGCGGCCGGATCGATGCGCCGCGCTATCGTTGGGCGCCGGTGCGTCCGTGCCACGCTGCAGCGCTGCTTCGACAGTGGCTTCGATCGCGTCGAGCCCGCTCGGCGCCGGCGAGCGTCGGCGCGCCAGCGCGGCCACTCTGCGCGTGAGCATTGCATAGAGCGCCATGTGATCTTCGCCCAATGCGGCCAAGGTGTCGAGCTGGCTGCGGATTACTGAAACGTCGCCGCGCGACACGGGCCCAGCGATCGCGCCGGGCAGACCTTTGTCGCGCACCGATTGTAGGGTGCGCTCGAGCATGGGCAGCAATGCGGCCAGTGCGGCGTCCTCGTCCAACCCAATATGTTTCCAAAGTGTGACGTTTTCGTACAGCGACGCCACCGCGAAGCTTGCCGCGTAGCTCGCCGCGCCGTGATAGAGCATTCGCGCACCAGACGGGATCGACAGTGGCACGCAGTCCAGGGCGCCGACGAGCGTACGCAGCGCGGCGTTCAGCGGCGCCGGAGCTTCGATTGTGATGGAGCAGCCCGCCAGCCGGTCCACGTCGGTTGCCTGTCCGGTGAACAGATATAGCGGATGGAAACCGCCCGTCAAGACGCCCTGGGCTCTGGCCGGCTCGAGTAAGTCGACACTGGATGCGCCGCTACAGTGCACGAGCGCGCACGAGCCGGCCCGCTCAGGGGAATAGCACAGCTGGGCGGCCACCGCGCCGATCGCATCATCTGGCACCGTCACGAAGACCAGCGTCGTAGCCTCGATAACATGTTGCAGATCTGAGACGATTTGACACTGTCCTGCCCGCTCGGCAAGTTGCCTGGACGATTCTTTTGAGCGGCTCGTGACCGCGGCAATCTGGTAGCCGCGTCGGTGCCACGCTGCTGCAAGGGTTTGGGCGAGCCGTCCGGCGCCGATGAAGCCAATGCTAGGATGAAGCGGAAAAGGCATGATTCATGCTTAGGTAAAGAGGACGGGGTCCATGATAGACCAACTGTGTATTGCTTCGCGTCAAACGTCGTAGCGACGCACTTGTTGCGTCCTCTGTCGTCGGTTGCGCGTTGAATATTGCGATGCAAGGCGTTTGTCAAGGGGCGAGTCGTGTGCCGCAGGTGGCGGGCGGCGGTAGGTGAGTAGCGTCGCGGTCCGTTATCGGCCACAACTCAATCAAAAAATACCTGACCAGGAGATTTGCGCCATGAGCTTCTTTTCGTATCGGAAACACCTGCGATTCCTCAATGCGGCTCAGCGCCGCTTGTGGTGGGAGCAAAGGATGCGCTTGACACCGCGCGTGCGGATCAGCGGTCTGTACGTGCCGCCGAACGTGAGTCGCGAGTTCGCGTATGTGAAGGTGGGTTGACGGTGCGGTACCTTACTGAAGTGGCGCAGCGTAATGGTCAATGCGCTGAGCAGCTACCATAGCGCTTGTAGTCGGCCCAGCCCTGTGGCGTTTGTCAACGCTGTGATCCTGGTGCTTGCATTGTCTGTTCTTTGTCAGGTTTTCTCCGAGTTTCCAATGTCTTAGGGGAAACCCGGCCCACGCCACCGCGCTCGGACCATACTCTATGCGGGTGCGTCAAACCACTGCCACTGCCACTGCCACTGACGCCGGTCGTCCCGTTACGGAGCCGGGCTGTGCTGCCGTGATAACACAATGAATGCGACGCGGCGCCGCCACGCGGTGACGTGCGAGTCCGGCACGGTTTAGTGACTTTGTAAATAATCTTTACCGACGCACGATATCAGACCAACAAATGTTGCGCAGCGAACGCGGCGTGTCGGTCCCGCACTGTCCCCTCACGTGCTGGCCGGCGCTCGCGTCCGGTCTTCGATGACGGCGAGACTTGCGGCAAGACGAATGCGGTCCCTATCATGCGGTCCCTGTCGCGCCAGCGCCCCATTGCATTTTGCAACAATTGGGCCCGGCCGTCCGCGCGCATTTTCGGTACATTGCAAGGGTGGTGCCGTAATAGGCGGCATTGTGTTCAGGAGAGAGTAGTGAAAAAGATCATCCAGATCCTAGTCAGCGCCGTCACCCTGTTGGCAGGGGCGAGCGCCGCGCAAGCGCATATATCGATCGGCGTGGGGATCGGGATTCCCGGTCCGGTATATGCCACTCCGATCTATACGCCGCCGCCAGTCGTCTATGCGCCGCTTCCACCTTCGGTAGTCTACGCGCCTCCGCCGCCGGTGGTCTACACACCGCCGCCCGCGGTCGTTGTGGGTGGCTACGGTGGCTATTACCGGCCGTGGTATCCGCATCCTCATTGGCACGGCGGTTATTATCGGCGCTGGTAGCGGACGGCAAGCCTGAGCCGTCGTGGTGACTGCGCCGTCGTGGTGATGATAGGTTGCTGCATACACGCCCGCTGGCGCCATTGCTATCCCAGGCCGATCTCCGTCCATAGTGCATCGACGCGCCGCTTGACGGCTGCGTCCATCACGATCGGCCGGCCCCATTCCCGGGAGGTCTCGCCGGGCCACTTGTTCGTTGCGTCGATGCCCATCTTGGAGCCGAGCCCGGCCACCGGCGACGCAAAGTCAAGATAGTCGATCGGCGTATTGTCAACCAGCACCGTGTCGCGGCTCGGGTCCACGCGTGTCGTCAGGGCCCAGATTACCTCTTTCCAGTCGCGCACATTCACGTCGTCGTCCACCACGACGATGAACTTTGTATACATGAATTGCCGCAAGAAGCTCCACACGCCGAACATCACGCGCTTGGCGTGGCCGGCGTAGCTTTTCTTCATCTGCACGATGGCCATCCGGTAGCTGCATCCTTCCGGCGGCAGGTAGAAGTCGGTGATCTCCGGAAACTGCTTTTGCAGCAGCGGCACAAATACCTCGTTCAGCGCGACGCCGAGCACGGCCGGTTCGTCCGGTGGTTTGCCCGTGTACGTCGAATGGTAGATCGCGTCGCGCCGCATCGTGATGCGTTCGACGGTGAACACTGGAAACCACTCTTGCTCGTTGTAATAGCCAGTGTGATCGCCATAGGGGCCCTCCAGCGCATGTTCGTAGCGGCCGGCCGGGCCGGCCACGCGAGCGCGCGGCGACATAGGTCCCGGCTGTGCCGAGATGTCTTGCGCTTCGCCTGCATCGGGCTGGATGAACCCCTCCAGGATGATTTCCGCGCGGGCTGGCACCTGCAGATGCGCCAATCCGGGCGTCAAGCAGCGGGCCAGTTCGGTTTTGCCGCCACGCAGCAACCCGGCGAACTGATATTCGGACAATGTGTCGGGTACCGGCGTGACGGCGCCGAGAATCGTTGCCGGATCGGCGCCGAGCGCGACGGCGACCGGATAGGGCTGGCCAGGATGGGCCAGCGCAAATTCGCGAAAATCCAGTGCGCCGCCGCGATGAGCGAGCCAGCGCATGATCAGCTTGTTGCGCCCGATCACTTGTTGCCGATAGATGCCCAGGTTTTGACGCGGCTTGTTCGGACCTCGCGTGACGGTGAGGCCCCAGGTGATCAGCGGCGCCGCATCGTGCGGCCAGCAGGTTTGGACTGGCAGCCGCGCCAGGTCGACATCGTCACCTTCGATCACGATTTCCTGGCAAGGTGGTGCGCTGACCGTACGGGGCGCCATGTCCCAGACGGCTTTGGCTAGCGAAAGCAGCCGTGTCGCATCCTTCAGGCCCTTCGGCGGCTCCGGCTCCTTCAGCGACGACAATAGGTGACCGATATCGCGCAGCGACGTTAGGGCCGCGTCGTCGCCATCGGCATCAACGCCCATGCCGAGCGCGACGCGACGTGGCGTGCCAAACAGGTTGCCGAGCACGGGCATTGTATGCCCAGTCGGGTTCTCGAACAACAGCGCGGGGCCGCCCGTATTAAGCACGCGGTCGCATAGCTCGGTCATTTCGAGCACTGGCGAGATGGCAGCACGCACCCTTCGCAGTTCTCCCAATGCTTCGAGGCGGCTCGCAAAATCACGCAGGTCTTTGTATTTCATCACACTATACGGACGTCGCCGGCCGTGCCGGGCACAAGGGGTACATTTTAGCTTGTGCGCGTGCGCGACACATTGGTTGCAAACCGGACCACCTGTCGGCCAGGGCACGCGGCTTGCTTCAGACCCATTGATTGACCGTTTTCTTTATAACTAAAGGTATTGATTTTTCGGATCCTTAGTTTTGACGATCTATAAAACCCTGTTAGAATCCGACCTCGTCAGTGGCGGGACCGCCTTGTGGTCCGCCATTCTGTTTGGCGCTTCGCGTCACGCTGATCCTTCCCGCTAAGGGCGGCGCAAACTGACATCGGCCGGCCGCAATACGCCGGCTTTTTAGTGCGGGTGGCCCGCGCGGCTTGATTGACGCGCGCGCAGCGTGTGTCACGAATCCTGACGCCCCCGTCCTCGTAGATGGCGCTCGCCATCTCTTCCCGGCATCGTCCCGCGGCTAACCAACGTAGGCGACGCCTTGGCCTGTCGTGCACATCGGCTGCGACTGCGCTTGCGTGCTCGCACGGATGTCGTCGTCGCTGCAAAGCACGGCGCGACCGGCCATGAACCATGGGAGCTTGTGAAGTATGAATACTTGGTTAGGCTGGCGACCGAAGAGCGATGTCGTGCAAACGGTACGCGAACTGCTACGCCGCGGCACGCGGCTTTCTTCCACGCTGTTGAGCCTCGTCGGCGCGCTGGCGGTGCTCACGAGCCTGACGTTGTGGTGGCAGCCGGCGCTGCGCGGCACCTTGGCCGCGAAGGTGATGCCGTTGATCGTGGATGCGGTGCATAATGGCCCGGCGCGATTGCTGTCCGGCCAACCGTTGCCGCCGTTCGCGCCGCACGCCAGAATGGAAGGCGACGCCGCCCCGCTGAGGATAACGCCCTTATCCGCTACGCCCAGCGGCAAAAGGTTCCTCGCGGCGACGTTCGAGCTGGGATATGACGACCTGCCCGGTGGGGCCGGCCTGGATCCGGTTACGCTCAATGGGCTCGATCCGCGCGCACTACCGTCGGTCGGCTCGCTGGCCCGGCTCATCCCATCCGAGCGTATTGCCTCCGATGCGCGAGACGATCGCGTGCTGGTGTCGACGCATGAGCAAGCGCTGGTTGCCGCTTACCTTGCACGGCGCTATCGCGTCGCGCAGGAGCCGGTCCGCCAGTTGGTTAAGGCGGCGTTCAACACTGGCCGCGAGGTTGGGCTCGACCCGCTGCTATTGCTGGCGGTGATGGCGATCGAATCGGGATTCAACCCGTATGCGGAAAGTGGCGTCGGCGCCAAGGGCCTGATGCAGGTGATGTCTAGCATTCATTCCGACAAGTTTGATTATTTCGGGGGGCAGAAGGCTGCGCTGCAGCCGCTGGCCAACATCAAGGTCGGCGCCCTGGTGCTCAAGGACTGCATTGCCCGTGGCGGCTCTGTAGCAGGTGGCTTGCGGCGTTACGTCGGCTCGACATCGCCGAACGACGGTGGCTATGGCGCGAAGGTGCTGGCCGAGCGCGCGCGGCTGCGGGATGTCGCGCGCGGACGTAGGGTGCCGGTTAACGCACCGCAATCGCCGGCGCCAATGCTCGTATCGACGCCGCCGCAGACCAATGCATCGACGCAACGGGTGCAAGTCAAGCTGGGCACTGAGCACCCGGTGGCCACACAAAAAGCGCTTGCCGGCGCCGATACGCATGCGCAGGACGACGCCGGCGCCAGTACCGTGTCGAAACATACCGAGCAGTTGGCCGACATCGGCGCTTGATCGGTGGCAGGCGCCGCTCGGCCGGCGGGGAAGAGGCGGCGGCGCTCGCTTAAGACGCGTCAAATAGGGTGTGCAACCGTGCGATAGCCTGTTGCAGTCGCTCGTACGACGTCGCGTATGAAATTCGCAGGTAATCGTGCGGCGCATGCACGCCGAAGTCCAGGCCCGGCACCATGCTGACCTTCGCTTCTTGAAGCATCACGGATGCGAGCGCCGCGCTGTCCGACGCAGCCCGGTGCGCGATGCCGCGGCAGTTCGCATAGACGTAGAACGCGCCATCCGGCAGGACCGGTATGCCGAAACCCAATTTGCGCAACGCCGGTACCAGGAAGTCGCGCCGTCGCTTGAACTCGAGCCGCCGTTGCTCGTAGATCTCAAGTGACGCGGGCTCGAAGCATGCGAGCGCCGCGTGCTGCGCGAGCGCGGACGCGCAGATGAACAGGTTCTGCGCGAGCTTCTCGAAGGCCGGTACCCAGTGCGGCGGCACCACGAGCCAGCCCAGGCGCCAGCCCGTCATGCTGAAGTACTTCGAAAAACTGTTTACGGTCACGACATGATCGTGTGCGCCGCGCAGTGACAGTGCCGAGACGGGCGGCGCATCATAGGTCAATCCCTGATAGATTTCGTCGATGATTGCGAAACCGTCGTAGGCACGGACCGTATCGACAATGCGTTGCAGTTCGCCCGCGTCGATCGATGTGCCGGTGGGGTTCGACGGCGACGCGAGTAGCACGCCGCGTGTGTTTGCGCCCCAATGTTGCTGTACGTGCGCCGCGCTCAACTGGAAGCGTTGCGCCGCGTCGCTCGGCACTAGAACCGCCCGGCCCTCGAAGGCGGTGACGAAGTGACGGTTGCACGGATAGGTCGGATCCGGCATCAGCACCTCGTCGTCGCGATCCACGAGCGCTGCGCAAGCGAGCAACAACGCCGCAGAGGCACCGGCCGTCACGATGATGCGGGCCGGCTCGACATCGATGCCATATATACGCCGGTAATGCATTGCAATGGCTTCGCGCAACGGCGTGATACCCAGCGCCGGCGTGTACTGCGTGAGGCCTCGGCGCAGGGCCGAAGCCGCCGCTTCGACGACGGCCGGTGGCGCCGTGAAATCGGGCTCGCCGATGCTCATGTGGATCACGTCATGGCCTGCCTGCTCGAGGCGGTTGGCTTGCTTGACGAATTCCATCACATGAAATGGCGCGATCTGGTCGATGCGTGAAGCGAGCCGACCGGCCCGGGCGGTGTCGAGCGGGTTGGGCATCGAATCAGTGTCGGTCATGCAGAATTCCTAGCGGATGCGGCAGCACGCATTCAACCGCGCGTCTTGACTTCGTCGGCGCGCATGGTCACCGCAAGCTTGTCGAGGACGCCGTTCACATACTTGTAGCCGTCGGCACCGCCAAATGTCTTAGCCAACTCGACGGCCTCGTTGATCACAACCCGGTACGGGATCTCGACATGATGCTGGAATTCGTATGCCGCGATCAGCAGCACCGCCCGTTCGACTGGCGACAATTGGTCGATCGGGCGATCCAGAAATGGCATGAGCGCTTCAGTCAGCGTCGCCGACTGCTTGATTACGCCATGTAGCAGCGCATCAAAATGGTCGCGGTCCGCTTTGTCGAAGCCGGGCTGCTCACGCATGGCCGCGTCGATCTCGCCTGGCGCTGCACCCGACAGCAGCCACTGATACAACCCTTGTGTGGCCAACTCGCGCGAGCGACGGCGAGCACTTCTCGTTGTCATGCCCGATCCTCGTCTGCCGCTTCGTCTTCTTCGTCCTCGTCGTCATCTTGATCGAGTTGGTCGAGCGCGGACGATAGGTTTGCCATTTCCACCGCAACGCGTGCCGCATCGCGGCCTTTCTCGGTCATTCTCGCGATCGCCTGCTCGTCGTTTTCGGTGGTCAACACCGCGTTGGCGATCGGCACGCCAAAGTCCAGCGCAATCCGGCTGATGCCCGCGCCGCTCTCGTTGGACACCAATTCGAAGTGATAGGTCTCGCCGCGAATCACCGCGCCGAGCGCGATCAGCGCGTCGAACTGGCCGCTTTCAGCGAGCTTTTGCAGCGCGAGCGGAATCTCCAGTGCGCCGGGCACCGTGACGAGCAGCACGTCTTCGCCCGCGATGCCAAGGCGCTCGAGTTCCTCGACACAGGCGTCGACTAGCCCGTTGCAGACCGGCTCGTTGAAGCGGGATTGGACGATGCCGATACGCAATCCGTCACCATCGTGATTCGGTTGATATTGTCCGATTTCCATGAGTGTTCCGTTGATGTGTTGGGCGAGGCGGGACGCCGCCGCCGGGCCATGATCCAAAATAGGCAGATAACGCGCGCGTCGCCCTATTCGTGCGAACGCGGGCCGCTGCCCGCGAATCCGTTTGCTGCTGCCGGCATGAGTTCAAAACCGGTGACCTCGAGGCCGTACCCCGACATGCTGCCCATCCTGCGCGGATTCGACAAGACCCGCATTTTGCCGACATGCAAATCATGCAGGATCTGCGCGCCGACGCCGTACGTCTTGAAATCGACCGGACGGCGCTTGAGTGCGGCTGCCTTGTCCTGCCGCTCGAATGCCTCAAATACGTCCAGCAGCCGCTCGCCGGACTCGTGCACGTTCAGCAACACCACGACGCCGGTTTCCCGCTGGGCAATCTCGCGCAGCGCTGCATCCAATGTCCAGGAGTGTGTACTGACACCCGTTTCGATCAAGTCGAGGATCGACAGCGGCTCGTGTACCCGTACCAGGGTCTCGACCTCAGGTGAGGGTTGCCCGCGTACCAGCGCCAGGTGCGGCGCGCCGCTCGGCTTGTCGTGAAACAGTACCGCATTAAACGGTCCATGCACGGTATGCATCGTGCGCTGCGCCACGCGTTCGATGATCGATTCGGTGCGACTGCGGTACTGGATCAAGTCCGCGATCGTGCCGACCTTCAAATCGTGCTGCGCGGCGAACTCGACGAGGTCGGGCAAGCGGGCCATCGTGCCATCGTCCTTGATCACCTCGCAGATCACCGATGCCGGCGTAAGCCCGGCCAGCGCCGTCAGGTCACAACCGGCCTCGGTATGGCCGGCGCGCACCAGCACGCCACCGGGCTGCGCCATGATCGGAAACACGTGTCCAGGTTGCACGATATCCTCGGCTCGAGCGTCGCGTGCGACGGCCGCCTGGATGGTGCGTGCACGGTCGGCAGCGGAGATGCCGGTGGTCACGCCTTGCGCGGCCTCGATGCTGACCGTGAACGCCGTGCCGTATTGCGTGCCGTTGCGCTGCGTCATCAGCGGCAGATTCAATGTGCGGCAGCGCTCCTGCGTCAGCGTCAGGCAGATCAGCCCGCGGCCATAGCGAGCCATGAAGTTGATCGCTTCCGGTGTGACGAAATCAGCGGCTAGCACCAAGTCGCCCTCGTTCTCGCGATCTTCTTCGTCGACGAGGATGACCATTCTGCCGGCCTTGAGTTCGGCAATGATCTCTTGCGTGGAAGCGAGTGTCATGGTGGACGATGGTGGCGCGATAGGAAAACCACTATTTTACGTCAGCACCGCGTCAAGAGCCGATTTCTATGCCGGTTCCGTGCGGGTTCTAGGCCGCTTGTGTGTCGGTATGGGGAGCGCAGCGCTTCGCGACGGTTGATCGCGTCACCGGGTGGTGGGACGCCTGGTAGATGTTT
This sequence comes from Burkholderia sp. b14, assembly GCF_900156195.1. NCBI lineage: Bacteria > Pseudomonadati > Pseudomonadota > Betaproteobacteria > Burkholderiales > Burkholderiaceae > Burkholderia > Burkholderia sp. b14. The sequence continues at coordinate 1,179,610 of NZ_FTPJ01000003.1, read as the reverse complement.
CGCGTGTTTCTTTGGCCGCTGGTCATTCTGGCGGAAACCGAATTTGGGAGAATTGCCTCCCCGCGAGAACCGCGCGACGCTCGACCTCGACAGCCGAGTCAATCAAATTTTGTTGCTCAAGAAACAGCAGGAATGCGCGAGTAGAGACTTTGCGGCAGTTATCCGGTAGCAGGAAACTGGCGCGCGCGATCTTGTGATCTTCAAACAGAAAAATGCCGGTTTGTTCGGCAGCAAGGCCGAAACCACTCATTGCTTCCTGTATGGCAAGTTCTCCGAGATTGGCTTTTCGGACAGGCGAAGCCATATTCGCTTGCATATATCGGTGATAGAGGTTCGTCTCGAGAACCGGGATGCTGTTATTGCGCGCCCATGTAACAATCCGTGCGCTGGTCGGCGTCTCGCTGCGCGTGACCTCATGCTGCACCATATCGACCAGTGCGACCAACCAGCCTGGCTTCAGAAGCAAATGGAGTGCATCGGCATAGGCGAGCGTAATCAGGGAGCCGGCATCAGGGAGCAGGGTGACGGTCGTGTTGCTCGCCATGGACTAACTGAGCAAGGCGTTGAGGTCATCCACCATGCGGCGCGTACTCGCCTCCGGCAGGCGCGGCATTGGCAGATGTGCCTGAGCCATCAGCAGAAACAAATCCTCGTCGCTCTCGATACCGAGTGCTTGCATCGCCTGGCGGTCGTCAATGCGACCGAGCGAGAAGTCGAGCAAGGTGCGGAAATTTTGGTTGCCGCGGGCTTCGGCTGCTTCGAACGTCTCCACTAGATAGCGAAGTTCGGTGTTAAAAAGCGCATTGACGGACGTGTCCGATTTCGCCGCAAGAATTTTAGCGCGCTTGAGCAGGTCGCGGTCAACCGCGCCCGTGAAGTTAACGGTTTCAGCCATGTTACCTCCATTGAGTTATAGTCATCGTAACACATATTTATGTAAAACACATAACCAAGTGTTGCGAAGCATGGAAGGTCTTGCGGATACGCAGAAAGTGCCCGGATCCTCTTATGATCGAGGGGCGCATCGCCTATCATCAAAATCAAGCTCGGATTTTGCATCGTGACGGCGAATTTTGCCCCTTCTCGCGTGCCTGACAAAGTGATTTGGTCGTTAAGCCGTGGTCCGACCTGGTAAATTAGCGATACTATTGAGCAGGCCGGTGATTCTAACCACCGTCGCTATGGCGGCAAGTGACTTTAAACCGGCGTTTCGGCGCGTGCAGCAGAGCGGCGACTTAGATTGCGCGTTTGCCGTCGTCGCGATGATCGTCAATACTGCTTTTGAGAAGTGCGCCGCGGGGCTATTGAGCGGTTCGATTCCCTCCCACAGCCGGTTTAGGCGCGACGCCGGCAAACAATAAACTCTTGAAAAATTGGATTACTTCAATGATTTATAGCCGTCCTGAGACGCACTGAGCATCCGCTCCACATAGCGCGCAATCATATCGACTTCGAGATTGACCGCGTCGCCAACGCGCAGGTATCGCAGCGTGGTCATTTGTATCGTGTGCGGGATCACGTTAATCGAGAATTTGCACCCATCGTCCAGGTCTTGCACGGCATTGACTGTTAGGCTGACACCATTGACCGTGATCGACCCCTTGTGCGCAAAGTACTTCGCAAGCGACGATGGCGCGATGATGCACAATTCGTGCGATTCGCCTACCGGATCGAAGCGGCTGACCTGGCCAAGCCCATCGACATGTCCGCTGACCAGGTGGCCGCCCAGGCGTTCATGCGCATGCAGCGCTTTTTCGAGGTTCACTTCGCCGGGTTGTGCGAGCCCGGCGGTGCAGTTCAGCGTTTCCCGTGACACATCGACTTCGAACTGCGTCGATGTCTTGTCCACGACCGTCAAGCATGCGCCTTGCACTGCGATGCTGTCGCCCAACCCGACATCGGACAGATCGAGCGTGCCGGCGGCGATCGACAGGCGCACGCCGTCCTCGATGGACGTGCCCAGCGGAGTGACCAATTCAATGCGGCCGATCGCCGCGACGATGCCTGTGAACATACGAGAGAATCCCTTCATTGTGAGCGCGGATCGCCCGTTTGCGGTGCGTTGTCAGATTCGGCCGACACAAGCCTGGCGAGGACCCGTAGATCGTCGCCGATCCGCTCGATCGAATGATATCGGAGCCGCACCCGCCGATCGAGCGCCGGCGGCGGCTCGAGGTTGAACATGCCGGTCGCGTTGCCGAGCAGGGCCGGAGCGATGTAAAGCAGCAGCTCGTCGACGCAGCCTTCGCGCAACAATGAGCCGTTGAGCTTGTAGCCCGCTTCGACATGCAATTCGTTGACGCCACGTGCAGCGAGCAGCCGTAGCGCAGCCGGCAGGTCAACCTTGCCGGACCGGTTCGGCAACGCAATCACTTCGGCGCCGGCCGCGCGCAACGCATGCGCACGCGGGGCGAATTCTCCGTCGTCGCGCGCGCAGATGACCAGCGGTGGCGCGCCGGCTAAAATCCTTGCATTCAGTGGCACGTCCAGACGGCTGTCCACCAGCACGCGCAGCGGTTGGCGAGGCGTGGGCACCGCGCGCACGGTCATCTGCGGATCGTCTTCGCGTACCGTGCCGATGCCGGTGAGGGTCGCGCACGCGCGGGCGCGCCATGTGTGTCCGTCCGTGCGCGCGGCGTTCGACGTGATCCACTGGCTTTGACCGTTCGGCAACGCGGTGCGACCGTCTAACGTCGCGGCGAGCTTGAGTCGCACCCACGGAACGCCACGCGTCATGCGTGACACGAAGCCGATGTTTAACTCTTGCGCCTCGTGCGCAAGCAGTCCGCAGCGCACGTCTATGCCCGCATCGCGCAGGATGGCCAGGCCACGGCCGCTGACCTGCGGGTTCGGATCCTCCATCGCGACGATTATCCGCGCCATGCCGGCTTCGACCAGCGTGTTCGCGCAAGGTGGCGTGCGACCGAAATGGCTGCAAGGCTCTAGCGTCACATAGGCAGTGGCGCCGGCGGGAGTGTAGCCGCGCGAGCGGGCGTCTTTCAGCGCGCGGATTTCCGCGTGGTCCTGTCCGGCCGGCTGCGTGAAGCCTTCGCCAATGACTTCACCGTCCTTGACGAGCACGCATCCCACGCGCGGGTTCGGCGACGTCGTGTATAACCCGCGCTCGGCGAGCACGAGCGCGCGTTGCATCTGCAGGCGATCAAAGTCTGAGAACATGGCAGGGGCCGGTGCTCAGCGTTGCAGCGCAGCGAACACGGTGCGGGCGATTGACAGCGTTTCGTCGATGACTGCGTCGTCGTGCGTGATCGACACGAAGCCAGCCTCGTACGCCGATGGGGCGAAATGCACGCCGGCATCGAGCATTGCGTGGAAGAACGCGTTGAAGCGGGGCACGTCGCAACGCATCACCTCGGCAAAGCTGTGCGGCACTTGCGAGGCGAAATACAGGCCGAACATGCCGCCCAGCGAGTCCGCGCTGAACGGCACGCCTGCGTCGCGCGCGGCGGCCTGCAGCCCACCGGCGAGCCGCGCGCTTTGCTGGGACAGGCGGTCATAAAAGCCGGGCGCCTGAATCTGGCGCAGCGTTTCGAGGCCGGCGGCGACCGCAAGTGGGTTGCCTGACAGGGTGCCGGCCTGGTAGACGCCGCCCAGCGGCGCCAGGTGCGCCATGATGTCGCGCCGGCCACCGAACGCAGCAATCGGCATCCCGCCGCCGATCACCTTGCCCAGGCAGGTCAGGTCCGGCACGATATTGAACAGCTGCTGCGCACCGCCGAGCGCGACGCGAAAACCGCACATGACCTCGTCAAAGATCAGCACGCTGCCGTACTCGGTGCACTGCTTGCGCAACGCGGCGAGGAATTCGGCCGACGCCCGCACGAGATTCATGTTGCCCGCGACCGGCTCGACAATGACCGCTGCGATCTGCGTGCCGAATGCGCTGAATGCTTCGTTCAACTGTTCAACGTTGTTGTACTCAAGCACGGTGGTGTGATGCGCGATGTCGGGCGGCACACCGGCCGAGGTGGGGTTGCCAAACGTCAGCAGTCCGGACCCGGCCTTCACGAGCAGGCTGTCGGCATGGCCGTGATAGCAACCTTCGAACTTGACAATGCGGCTGCGCCCGGTAAACCCGCGGGCGAGTCGCAACGCGCTCATCGTGGCCTCGGTGCCGCTCGAGACCATGCGGATCTGCTCGATTGATGGCATTAGGCGGCAGATCTCCTCGGCGATTTCGACCTCCGCCTCAGTCGGCGCGCCGAATGAGAAGCCCGAGGCGAGCGCGCGCTGTACCGCGGCCAGTACGCCTGGATTCAGATGTCCAAGGATCATCGGGCCCCACGAACCGATGTAGTCGATGTAGCGTTGCCCGTCTGCGTCCCATAAATAGGGGCCGTGCGCGCGTGCGATAAAGCGCGGCGTGCCGCCGACCGAGCGGAAAGCGCGCACCGGCGAGTTGACGCCGCCCGGAATCATGCGTTGGGCCCGTTCGAAAAGAAGTTGGCTCTTGGACATCGGATCCATCCCGCGTTGCAGCAATGACATCCGTGCATTGTACCGGAGCGGCGCGCGCGGCGCCGTCGCGTACAATGAGGTCCTTAATTGATGAAAGGCCGTGTGCGCGGCCTCCCGCAGTCTCTCCATGCCCGATTCCCCGACTGCTCGCCGCTGGCCCGATTGGCGCTTGATTCTCTTGCTTGGCGGGCTCGCCGCGTGTGGCCCGATCTCGATCGACATGTACTTGCCGAGCCTGCCGTCGCTGGCAGTGGCGTTCGACATCAGTGCGTCGGCCGCACAAGTGACGCTGACCAGCTTCATGTTCGGCTTCTCGATTGGCATGCTACTGTATGGCCCATTGTCCGACGCCTATGGTAGGCGCCCGATCTTGATCGGCGGTATCGTGCTGTATGGACTGGCCAGCATTGCCTGTGCGCTAGCGCCGTCGATCGGCTGGCTGATCGCAGTACGCTTCCTGCAGGCGCTGGGCGCCGGCGCTGCGTCGGTGCTCGCGCGCGCGATTGCGCGAGATGCGCATGGCCCCACCGATGCGGCCCGCGTGCTGTCGATGCTGGCCATCGTTACGTCAATCGGGCCGTTGCTCGCGCCGCTGGTGGGCGGGCAGTTGCTACTGCTCGGCGGCTGGCGCGCGGTGTTTGTGTCGCTGGCGCTGTTCGGCGCAGCCTGCGCCATCACGGCGGTGCGCAAGATTCCGGAAACGTGGCCGTCGCACAAGCGGCATGAGAACGCGCTCAGCGCGTCATTCGCCGTGTACGGGCGCTTGCTGACCGACCCGGTGGCATGGGGCCACATGCTCTGCGGTGGCATGGCGTTCGCCGGCATGTTCGCGTACATCACGGCCACGCCGTTCGTCTACATCGATTACTTCCATGTGTCGGCGCAGGCCTATGGGTTGTTTTTTGCGCTGAACATCGTCGGCATCATGGCGGGAAATGTCCTCAATGTACGGCTGGTCGGCGCACTCGGCGCGCTGCGCATGATCTCGGCCTCGTCGCTGGTGTGCTTGCTCGCCTCGCTCGGAGTGTTCATGGCCTGCACCACCGGCTGGGGCGGCCTGCGCTCGATCGTCGCGACGCTATTTTTTGTGGTTAGCGTGGTCGGTGTGCTAGGCGCGAACTGCACAACTGATCTGATGCACCGTTATCCACGCAACGCCGGTGCAGCGGCGGCGGTGTTCGGCGCGATGCAACTGGCGCTCGGCGCGTTGTCGAGCCTAGCGGTCGGTGCGTTGCAGGATGGCTCGCCACGCGCCATGGGGATCGTGATCGGCGTCTGCGGCGTGTTGACCTATGTCGGATATCAGCTTGTGGCCCGCTCGCACCGGTTACCGGCGATGGGTTGAGTGCCGGCTAGCGGTCGCGTGCCGACCAGCGGCGCGGCAGCGGGAGCGCAGAGCACAGGGGCGCAGCGGCGAAAGGGGCCGGCGACAGCGCGGCCAGGCGGGTTTTAGTCAGCTGTATCGCTCATCGGGCGCTTGGCCCAACGCGACGCATCGCCACCACTGTCAGGGGGGGCATCGCCGGGCAGCGTCTCGATCAACGTGTCCAGCAGGCGGTAGGCCTCGGCGAGTGTCTGCACGCCGATCTTGTTCTCCAATGACCGGTATTGTTCGTCAACCAGCGGGCTAATCCGCTTGACGAGGGCCTGGCTTTGCGGCGTTAGGCTCACGATCACTTTGCGCTGGTCGGACGCGACGCGCGAACGACGGATCAGTCCGTCCCGATCCATCCGTTCAAGCACCCCGGTCAGGCTCGGACTGAGAATGCAGCAAATTTTCGCGAGCTGTCCAGCTTCCATTTCCTGACGCGGATGGTCGTTCAGCGCGCGTATGATTCGCCACTGTTGCTCGGTCAGCGAGAATTGCTTGAGCATCGGGCGGAACATGCTCATGACGCTTTCGCGGGCCTGGAGTAGGAGCATCGCAAGGTTGCGATGGTCGAATTCACCGGTCATCGTCGTGTGGAGTCAGGCGTGTAGCGAAGCGGCTTATTATACGTTCCACGATGCGGTGCTCACGCGCGGTGTCTGATCTTGCCGACAATCATGCCGATCGGGATAACAGCAATGCAGCTGACGCATCACCGGGCGCCGCGCGGCGCAGCAATGCGGGCAGGTGATGCTTATTTGTGTGGGATGACAAAACAATGGTCGTGCGCCAGCCGTCATGCAATGCGCTGCTCGGTCTTTGAGTCGAACAACACCGCCTTGGAGAGGTTGAACAGTAGCGACATGGACTGCTGCGGCCGCGGATCGGAGGCCGGATGCACGCGGGACACCACCCGCTTGCCGTTGACCGGCGAGAAGACCAGCAGACGATCGTCGTGCCCAGGCGCTGGTGCATCACACCGGTGCATCAGCTTGATCTCCGAGCGCTTCTCGATGTGCAACTTCGCATCGAGGTTGGACAGCAGTTCGTCAAATAGGAAGGTGAATTGTGTGCGCACAATGTCCTTTAACATGACGGTGTGCCTGCGCGGCGACTGCTACGCTTCGTGACAAACGGTGTCGAGTGACCATTCGCTTGCTCCTGTCTGACCGCCAGATCGCACGGCAACGGATTGATATAACGAAGTTTTCGTTGAACTAAATGTACCGTTTGCTCGAAATTGTAGCTAAACTACAATTTATCGTCGAAAATATTTTTATCGGGCTACGGCCGATTGCGCGCCTGGCGCGACGGCCTACCCGAGCCAAATTTCCAACGTCACCGTCAACACACAATGCAAGTTGATCCAGGCTTTACGTTCGTCCTTTTCGGCGGCACCGGCGATTTGTCGATGCGCAAGATCTTGCCGGCGTTGTACCAGGCGCACCGCGGCGGCATGCTGCTTGCGGCAGGCAGAATCGTTGCGGTCGCGCGTGGCATCGGCGACCGCAACGCGTACGTGCAATGGATGCACACGCATGTGCGCCAGCACGTGAAGCCGGCCGGCGACGATGCTTCGTGGAACAGCTTTCTCGAGCGAATACTATTCGTGCAGATCGATCTCGGACAGCCGGAGGATTATGCGTTGCTACGCGATGCGATTTCGCCGCTGCCTGGCATTCGGGTGTTCTACTTGGCTACCGGGCCGTCGCTATTCGTGTCGATCTGCCGTGCACTGGCGACTGTGGGCTTGAGCGATGGCGCGCGCATCGTGCTGGAGAAGCCGCTTGGCTATGACCTGGAGTCGTCCAACGCGATCAATGACGCGGTCGGCGAGATCTTCGCGGAAGGCCAGATCTACCGGATCGATCACTACCTGGGCAAGGAGCCTGTTCAGAACCTGCTCGCGCTGCGTTTCGGCAACGCACTGTTCGAGCCGCTGTGGCGCCGAGAGTGGGTCGAGAGCATCCAAATCACAATCGCCGAAGAATTGGGCGTCGAGGGACGGGGCGACTTCTACGACAATACCGGCGCGTTGCGCGACATGGTGCAGAACCACCTGTTGCAGCTGCTGTCGATCGTGGCGATGGAGCCGCCTCACTCGATGGGGGCCGACGCGGTGCGCGATGAAAAACTGCGCGTGCTGCGCGCGCTCAAGCCCGTCGAGCCCCGCGACATCAGTCGCGTTGCGGTACGCGGCCAGTATCAGGCGGGCGTGGTCAAGGGTGCCGCGGTGCCGGCTTATGTGACCGAGCATGGCGTGAGCGCATCAAGCACGACCGAGACCTTCGTCGCGTTGAAGGTCGAAATCGAGAACTGGCGCTGGGCCGGCGTGCCGTTTTTCCTGCGCACCGGCAAGCGGCTTGCCGAGCGCGTTGCGGAAATCGTCGTCAACTTCCGCGCAGTCCCGCACTCGGCGCTCGGTCCAACGGCGCTGCGCAATGGCGCCAATCGTCTGGTGATCCGGCTGCAACCCAACGAATCGATCCGGTTATATTGCCAGGCCAAGCAGCCCGGTGAGGGGATGAATTTGCAAAGCGTGCATTTGGATCTGGCGTTCGACCAGTTCTTCAAGGAAGATCGCATGGAAGCCTACCAGCGCCTGTTGTTGGACGTGATCAACGGCCGGCTGGCGTTGTTCGTGCATCGGGACGAGCAGGAGGCGGCATGGAAGTGGGTCGAGCCGATCTTGGAAGAATGGGCTCGTCCCGGCACGTCGCCCAAGCCGTATGCGGCGGGGACGTGGGGACCGGCTGCAGCGAGCGCGATGCTCGCCCAGCATGGTACATACTGGCTCGAAGAAGAGAACTAGCAGGCACGCCACGCTTGTTTGAATCGCAGGGACCGGCCCGCCCGCAATGTCGGTGGGCGGTCGAAGGGAGTACGGAGGAGAAGTGATCGAGCTTCACGCTTTTGACGATGCGCGCGCCCAGCAGGACGCGCTGTCGCAGGCGGTCGGCGATGCGTTGCAGTCGTCGCTGGCCGCGCGTATCGGCGCGGCTCGTGCCACGCTCGCGGTGTCGGGCGGCACGAGCCCACGGCCGTTCTTGCACGCTTTGTCGCGGCGCGCGCTCGACTGGACGCGCATCGACGTCACCCTGGTCGACGATCGTTGGGTCCCGCCAATGCATGCCGACAGCAACGCGCGACTCGTGCGCGACACGTTGCTGCAGCACGCGGCGCGCGAAGCAGTGTTCCAGCCGCTGGTAGACGTCGACCAGGCGCCTGCCGCCCACGTCGCGGCACTGAACGCGGATGCCTCGCGCGCGCTGCCCGACGTGGCCGTGCTCGGCATGGGCGAGGATGGCCACACGGCGTCGATCTTCGCCGATGCGCCACAGTGGGATCTGGCTACACGGACCCACGAGCGCTATGTACTGGTCCAGCCGCGGCAGGCGCCGCATCTGCGGGTCAGCTTGTCGCTGTCGGCACTCAGGCAAATCGGCCGGCTGTTTCTGTTGGTCTCCGGGCAGCGCAAGCTGGACGTGCTGCGCGCCGCGATCGAGCATCCACAACACAACGCCATCTCCAAGCTGGCCAACGATACGGGAGTCAACGTCGATGCCTACTGGTGCGCCTAAGGCAGTGCTCGCGCGTGAGAGTCCACATCCGGATGGCCCGCGGCTGCTTGCCGACGTAGGCGGCACCAATGCGCGCTTCGCACTGGAATTCGGACCGGGGCAGATTGACGATATTCGTGTATACCCTTGCGCGGATTATCCGGGCATCGCCGCTGCGATCCGCAAGTTCCTGAAGGACAGTAAGATCGGTCGCGTGAACCACGCGGCCATTGCGATCGCTAATCCCGTCGATGGCGATCAGGTGCAGATGACCAACCGCAACTGGAGTTTTTCGATCGAGGCCACGCGTCGCGCATTAGGCTTTGATACGCTGTTGGTGGTCAACGACTTTACCGCGTTGGCGATGGCGCTGCCGGGTCTATCCGATGCACAACGCGCGCAGATTGGCGGCGGCGTACGCCGGCACAACAGTGTGATCGGGCTGCTCGGGCCGGGCACGGGTTTGGGCGTGTCAGGCTTGATTCCCGCAAACGACCGCTGGATCGCGCTGGGCAGTGAGGGCGGACATGCCACCTTCTCGCCGCAGGACGAGCGCGAGGATCGGGTGTTGCATTATGCGCGCAAGAAGTGGTCGCATGTGTCGTTCGAGCGAGTTTGCGCAGGACCGGGGCTGGCACTGATCTACCGCGCGCTTGCCGCATGCGAGAACAAACGGTTTGGCCCGCAACTCGAGCCGGCTGACGTGGTGCGGCGCGCGCAGGCGGCCGAGCCGCTCGCGCTGGAGGCAGTGGAGTGCTTCTGCACAGTGCTTGGCACATTTGCCGGCAATCTCGCAGTCACACTCGGCGCGCTGGGTGGCATTTATATCGGCGGCGGTGTCATCCCACATCTGGGTGAGTTGTTTTCGACTTCGCCGTTTCGTGCACGGTTCGAGGCGAAGGGCCGTTTCCAGGCGTACCTGGCGAACATCCCGACCTTCGTGATCACCGCGCAATATCCGGCCTTCCTCGGCGTGTCTGCGATCCTGGCCGAGCAACTCGGGCATCGTGCCGGCGGCGGATCAGCCGTGTTCGAGCGCATCCGGCAGATGCGCGACGTGCTCACGCCGGCCGAGCGGCGCGTAGCTGACTTGGCGTTGGACCACCCGCGCTCGATCGTCAACGATCCGATCATCGACATCGCGCGCAAGGCCGATGTGAGCCAGCCGACCGTGATCCGCTTCTGTCGCTCGTTTGGCTGCCAGGGACTGTCCGACTTCAAGCTGAAGCTGGCCACTGGCCTGACTGGCACGAACTCGGTTAGCCACAGCCAGGTCCACCTGGGCGACTCGGCGACCGACTTTGGCGTGAAGGTGCTCGACAACACCGTGTCGGCGATCCTGCAGCTGCGCGAGCATATGAACTTCGACAACATCGAGCGCGCGATCGACATGCTGCACAGCGCGCGGCGCATCGAATTCTACGGCCTGGGCAATTCGAACATCGTCGCTCAGGATGCGCACTACAAGTTTTTCCGCTTTGGCATCCCGACCATTGCATACGGCGACCTGTACATGCAGGCCGCGTCTGCCGCGTTGCTGGGCAAGGGCGATGTGATCGTCGCCGTCTCTAAGTCCGGCAAGGCGCCGGAGTTGCTGCGCGTGCTGGAGGTGGCGATGCAGGGTGGCGCGCAAGTCATTGCGATCACGTCGAGCAACACGCCGTTGGCCAAGCGTGCGAGCGTCGTGCTGGAAACGGACCCTATCGAGATCCGCGACTCGCAGGTGTCGATGATCTCGCGCGTGTTGCACCTGCTGGTGATCGACGTCTTGGCGGTCGGCGTCGCGATCCGGCGCGCGTTACCTGACGTGGGCATGCAGCAGGTGGTCGAGGCGGTGCGCGGGCATACCGACGAAGACGCCGCGGCGGTGCTGGACTGGCTCAGTCACGGCGCGGCATTGGAGCGGCGTGATACGCAATAAAAACGGTGCGGTCCATACGAATCAGCACCGATACGCGCCTCTGGCCGCCGCGAGAAACCCTAGTGCCGTTCCGCGTTCGCCACGCCGGCGTGGCGGCGGCCCCATCTGTCGTTGTCGTGCCAGCCGGTCAGAACACGTGCTGAATGCCCGCGTAGACGCCGGCCCAACCGCGGAGCGTTGTTGGTCACCGCGCTTGCAGATCGATTGACACCCAACCGGTTGCTGGGGACGAGCCAACCGATGGCTACTTCAGGCTGCCGGACAGGAATTGCTTGAGCCGCTCGCTCTTTGTGCGGCCGAATACCTCATCCGGCGGCCCTTGTTCCTCGACGCGGCCTTGATGCAGGAACATCACATGGCTTGACACGTTGCGCGCAAACGCCATTTCATGCGTTACGACGATCATCGTGCGGCCTTCTTCGGCTAGCGTTTGCATCACCTTCAGCACTTCGCCGACCAACTCAGGGTCCAACGCCGAGGTCGGCTCGTCAAACAGCATCACATCCGGGTGCATTGCCAGCGCGCGGGCGATGGCCACTCGCTGCTGCTGCCCACCGGACAGGTGCGACGGGTATTTCTTCTCGACCGATGCGCCGAGTCCAACCTTGTCCAGGTACTCGCGCGCCCGCTCCTGCGCCTGCGCGCGCGACAGGCCCAACACGTGCACGGGTGCCTCGGTGAGGTTTTCCAGTACCGTCATGTGTGACCACAGGTTGAAGTGCTGGAATACCATCGCCAGCTGGGTGCGCACGCGCTGCAACTGCTTGGCGTCGGCGACTTTCAGGTTGCCGGCGCGATCCGGTGCGGTCTTGACCTCGATGCCGTCCACATAGATCCGGCCCGCATTGGGCTGCTCCAGAAAGTTCACGCATCGCAGGAACGTGCTTTTGCCGGAGCCCGACGAACCGATGATGCTGATCACATCGCCGGCCTTGGCCTCGAGCGAAATACCTTTGAGTACCTCCTGGCTGCCATAGCGTTTGTGCAGATCATCAACGAACAACTTAGACATGGGCGAATTCATCGCGTGTTGAGCCTTTCACGGATTGAACTTATTGACCTTGCGGTCGTAGGTAGGCCAGCCAGCGCTGCTCGGCGCGCCGAAATAGACCCACCAGTGTGAACGAAATGCCCAAATAGAGCAGCGCGGCAATGCCGAACGCCTCGAACGATTGATACGTGGCCGAGTTGACGTCGCGTGCGATCTTCAAGATGTCCGGCACCGTCGCGGTGAAGGCGACCGTGGTGGCGTGCAGCATCAGGATCACTTCGTTGCTGTAGTACGGCAGCGCCCGGCGCAGCGCCGAGGGCAGGATCACGCGCCGGTAGAGCGCGAAGCCGGACATGCCGTACGCGCGCGCGGCCTCCATCTCACCGTACGGCGTTGCGCGGATCGCGCCGGCGAAAATCTCGGTGGTATAAGCACAAGTGTTCAGCGTGAACGCCAGCAGGGTGCAGTACATTCCCTGCCGGAAGAACGCATTGAGCAAGTCGTGCGAACGCACAAGCTCCAGACTGTAGATGCCGGTGTAGCACAGCAGCAACTGCACGTAGAGCGGGGTGCCGCGGAATATATAAGTATACAGCCAGACCGGGACGCTGATCCACCTGTGTCGAGATACGCGCGCGACCGCAAGCGGAATCGACAGGCAGAAACCGATGCCAATCGACACGACCAGCAGCCACAATGTGATGGCCACGCCGGTGATATTGTAGCCATCGGTGAACAGATAGGCTTTCCAGTAGGTATGTAGCAGTTCGATCATTGTCGCGACCGGGTATCAAAGATCCGCACGGCGAACGCCGGTTGAATAGCGGCGCTCCAGGTACAGCAACACGACGTTGGAAAGCGTCGTGATCGCCAAATAGATCACGCCGGCGACGATCGTGAAAAAGAAAAAGCGCATCGTGCCCTTGCCGGCGTCCTGCGACGCCTTGACCACGTCGGCAAGGCCGATGATCGATACCAGCGCGGTCGACTTGACGAGCACCTGCCAGTTATTGCCGATGCCGGGTAACGCAAAGCGCATCATCTGCGGGAACATCACCCGCGAAAACGCTTGCCAGCCTGTCATGCCGTACGCCGCCGCCGCCTCCATCTGGCCGCGCGGCACTGACAAGAATGCGCCGCGGAATGTCTCGGTGAAGTATGCGCCGTAGATGAAACCCAGCGTGAGTACGCCGGCGGTGAATGGGTCGATGTCGATCTGGTCGATCTGCATCAGGTCGGTCAGGTGATTCAGCCAGATTTGCATGCTGAAGAACACCAGTAGCATCAGCACCAGGTCGGGCACGCCGCGGATCAGCGTGGTATAGACTGTGCCGACCACGCGCGGCACATGGCTGCGCGAGAGCTTGGCCGCGGCGCCAAGCAGTCCGATTACGAAGGCGACCGCGAGCGATAGCAGCGACAACTTGATAGTTTGCCACGTGCCCGCTGCGATGACCGGGCCATACCCTTGCAGGAACATGGTGAAGTCAGTAGTCTAATGATGGGTCGAATATTCGGCGCAATTTGGGACGCCCGCCTATGTTAGGCGGCCAACAATGCGCGCAACGCGATGCCGGTACGCAGGATGTCTGCGTGATGCTCGGTACGCGAAGGGCGGTATTCTAACTCAATGGCGCACGAGGGCCGCCAGGCAGCGGGGCGGGCCTGGCAGCGCTGCGCCGGCTAGGCAGGGGCGATGACTCGGGCTGCGCCTTAGTGGCGGCCGGCACGGCATCTGGGGCGAGCCATGCGCGTCGTGCGTGCCCCAGCCGCTCGCGCATCTTCGCCCGCATCTGCGCCATTCGTGTCCAGTGCGTTTTTAGTATGACGCTGACGGTCGTTTTTTTACTGATCGTTTAGCGCAGTGTAGACGTTCAGTCACGCGGCTACGGTTTGCTCATGTAGTTGTTCGCGCTGTGCGGCGAGGCGCTGCTGCGCCGCGTGCAGCGCGTTCAGATTGATGATGCTTTATTGCAAGGCAGCATGGATCTGTTGCGTCATTTGCTGGTGCAACCGGCGTTGTTCGTCGCGGTTGTACTTCATGACCGCCATTGCACTTTGCCACAGTCTGTTCTGTTCGGCGCTCAGATGCAGCTTGACGCGTAGCGCGGCGAGTTTGCGCTCGACGCCGCCACAGTGCTGGATCGAATGCGCACCGGTGGGGCGTGGAGCGGATGGGATTGGCGGCGCAGCATGCCATGTGAGCGCGAGGTCATCGTGTTGGGATGGCTTAACAATTTCATTTGGGCTTCTGACGAGAACGGAAGCGCCGGGCCGGCTAGGTGCCAGACACGGGAAATGGCGTTCGTTCGCGCGGCTTCAATACAATGGTCAGCAATCTCGCGCAGACCGACAACGACCGCAATGTGATGCTTGCTGGCGTTGCGCACGATTTGCGCACGCCGTTGGCGCGGTTGCGGCTGCGCGCCGAGATGCTCGACGAATGCGACCGTATCGCGCGGAACTATCGCGCGGTGTGGCCGTCGGCAGACGCGGTTCGCGCCGACCTGCGTGCGGGGCCGCACTTCGTGCTGCCGGCTGCGACACTTGAGCGCGTGCTGTCCAACCTGCTGGACAATGCACAGGCCTATGGCGCGCCGCCCATGGTGATCAAAACCGCCCGCACGACGCGAGGCTTTACGTTACGGTCAGCGACCAGGGTGGCGGCATTTCGCCCCAGGATCTGGTCAATGCAAGCCGTCCCTTCGTGCGCCTGGACCCGGCGCGCGGCTGCAACGGTCATAGCAGCCTGGGGCTGGCTATCGTCGAGCGGCTCACGAACCGGCTGGGCGGCGAATGCCGGATCGGCAATCATGAGCGCAGCGGCCTGCGCGTCGAACTGGAGTTTCCGGCTCAGTCGGGCGCCGCGCAGGTCTGATCTCCCGCGACGTGCATCCCTGCACACGGGGACGGCGTAACTGCGTCAATTACCGAACAGGGTATTCAATGCCGCAGCAGCTTCGCTGTCGATTGTGTTGTACGTGACGCTGTTAGCCTCAAAGATATAGTGCGTGGTGTACTTGCCCAGCCGTGCCAAAATCTCCTCCTGGATCACGTCGGGCGCCGCGTCGAACTTCAGATACCACGCGGTCGACGATAATCTCGTCTGGAAGGCGCCGTATTCGGTCATCAGCGCGTCGAACTCGTGGGCGTCCTGGTCACGGCAGATGATGACGAGATTTCCTTTCATGCGGCCTCCTGCATTCATTCAGTGACCCATCATGATAACCGTTAATGGCCGCCGCGCCGCGCTGCGTGTGCAGTGCGGAAGGTAAGTGGTGCGGCTGGGCCACCTGGGCTGCGTGGCGCGCGTGCCGCATTCGCGCCACGGTGGAACAAGTCAAATACGTTAAAAGGTTGTAACGGTCATGGTGCTTGGTGTAGTGTCGGGGCGGTCTTGAAATGGGCAGCGTTTGCCATCGCGCTGTGGTGCGGCGGCGCGGTCCATCCGCATGCCCAGAGCGCCGGGGAGTTTGTCTGATGGATTTCGGTTTCAATTTCGGTTTTCGCTTCGATCCGAAGCGCGACGCCGCGGCGTCCGCGTGGCGCTTGTTGCCCAATCGGTGGGATTTCGTGGCCTTTCCGCTGATCATCGGCCTGATCGCGATGGCCGCGATCGGCTTCGAGCAGACAATGGCGCCGATCTCGACGCTGAAGGCTCAGGCGATCTCGCTAAGTCCGATGTATTTGCCGGAATATGCGCTGCGCACCACGTTGCGGATGCTCGCCGCGATGCTCGCCGCGTTCGTGTTCACGCTCGCCTACGGCACGCTTGCCGCAAAAAGCCGGCGGGCGGAGAAAGTGCTGGTGCCGATGCTGGATATCCTTCAATCGGTGCCGGTGCTCGGCTATATCTCGTTTACGGTCACCTTCTTCATTGCGCTGTTCCCGACGCGGGTTGCCGGGGCGGAGTGTGCAGCGATCTTCGCGATCTTCACCAGCCAGGCCTGGAACATGACGTTCAGCTTCTACCAGTCGCTGCGCACGGTGCCACGCGACCTGGACGAAGTGTCGCGCGGCTTTCACCTGACGGGCTGGCAGCGCTTTTGGAAGCTCGAGGTGCCGTTCTCGATGCCGGGCCTGATCTGGAACATGATGATGTCGATGTCCGGCGGCTGGTTCTTCGTCGTCGCGTCCGAGGCGATTACCGTTGGCAACAACACGATTACGCTGCCCGGCGTGGGTGCGTACTTGGCGCAGGCGATCACCGAGCGCAACCTGCCGGCGATTGGTTGGGTGATCTTGACGATGACGCTTGTGATTCTCGCCTACGACCAGTTGCTGTTCCGGCCGCTGGTCGCGTGGGCGGACAAGTTCCGCATGGAGAACACCGCGTCGGCGAGCGCCCCCCAATCTTGGCTGCTCGACCTGGTGCGCCGCACTCGGTTGATTCACCAGTTACTGGTGCCGGCCGGATGGCTGTTCGCGCGCATGGCGCGATTGCCGCTGCGTTGGCGCAAGCTGCCGCTGGTCGGGCCCGCGGTGAGGCCGCATCGCCAGCCCTCACGGCTTGGCGATCTCGCCTGGGGCGCTTTGGTGCTGGCTGGCACCGCGTACCTGTTGTGGCGCGTCATCAGCTATGTCAGCACCGGCGTGACGTGGGATGAGGTTGGGCATGTGCTCGCGATGGGATGCATTACGCTGGTGCGCGTGCTGGTGCTGATCGTGATTGCCTCGATCGTGTGGGTCCCACTGGGCGTGCTGATCGGCTTGCGCCCAGCGCTGGCCGAGAAGCTTCAGCCGCTCGCGCAGTTTCTGGCGGCGTTTCCGGCCAATCTGCTGTTCCCGGTATTCGTGATCGTGATCGTGCGTTTCGGGCTGAACCCGGACATCTGGCTGTCCCCGCTGATCGTGCTGGGCACGCAGTGGTACATCTTGTTCAATGTGATTGCCGGCGCGAGCGCGTATCCGAACGATTTTAAAGAGGCCGCGACCAACTTTCGCATTCGCGGCTGGCAATGGTGGCGTCAGGCGATGCTGCCGGGTATTTTCCCGTACTATGTGACGGGCGCGATCACGGCCTCTGGCGGCGCGTGGAATGCGAGCATCGTGTCCGAAGCGGTGCAATGGGGCGATACACACGTGGTCGCGCATGGGCTCGGTGCCTACATTGCGCAAATGACCGTGGACGGTGATTATCGCAAGATCATTCTCGGCATCGCGGTGATGTCGTTGTTTGTCACACTTTTCAATCGCTTGTTGTGGCGCCCGATGTACGCCTACGCCGAGAACAAACTGCGCCTGGATTGATCGATACGGTGGTTGCTATGCAAAATCCTACGAATGCCGCTGCGCCGGTAACGGCAGCGCCCGCCATTCGCGCGCCTGCGCCCGACGCTGTCCTTTTGTCCGTTGACCACGTGCGGCGTGGGTTCGAGAAGACCCAGGGCGAGCTGCTGGTGCTCGACGATGTCAACCTGTCGATCCGCGAGGGCGAGATCGTCGGCTTGCTCGGGCGCTCCGGCTCGGGCAAGTCCACGCTGCTGCGCATCATTGCGGGGCTGATTTCGCCGTCCGGGGGCGAGGTGACCTATCGCGGCCAGCCGCTGCGGGGCCCAGCGGAAGGCGTCGCGATGGTTTTCCAAACCTTTGCGCTGTTCCCGTGGCTCACCGTGCTGCAGAACGTCGAAGCGGGCCTAGAGGCCCAGGGCGTACCCGCGCGCATCCGGCGTGAGCGCGCGCTGGCCGCAATCGATCTGATCGGGCTGGACGGGTTCGAGAACGCGTACCCGCGCGAGCTGTCCGGCGGGATGCGACAGCGCGTGGGCTTTGCCCGTGCGCTGGTGGTGGATCCGACGCTGCTGCTGATGGACGAACCGTTCTCGGCGCTGGACGTGCTCACCGCCGAGACGCTACGCACCGACATGCTCGATTTGTGGACGCAAGGCCGCATGCCGATCAAGGCCGTGCTGATCGTCACGCACAATATCGAAGAGGCGGTGTTCATGTGCGACCGGATCCTGGTGCTGTCGTCCAATCCGGGGCGCGTGCTAGCCGAGATCCAGGTGCCGTTCAAGCATCCGCGCAACCGGCTCGATCCGGCGTTCCGCCGTCTAGTCGATGACATCTACGCGAAGATGACGGCGCGTCCGAGCGCTGGCGCGCCGCGCAAGGGCCTGGAGCTGCATAGCTGGTTGCCACACGTGTCGACCAACTTGATGGCTGGCCTGATCGAGACGCTGGCGGCCGCACCTTACCACGGCCGAGCGGACATGCCCGAGATTGCTCGCACGCTGCATCTGGAGGTCGACGATCTGTTCCCGATTGCCGAAGTGCTGCAATGGCTCGGCTTTGCCGACGTGCGTGAGGGCGATATCTTCCTGACACCGCCGGCCCGTGTATTTGCCGAATGCGGCACGCAGGAGCGCAAGATGATGTTCGCCGATCATCTGCTGCGCCACGTGCCGCTGGCGGCGCGGATCAAGCGGGTTCTCAATGAACGGCCTGGCCATCGTGCGCCGCGGGTGCGTTTCGAACAGGAACTCGAGGACTACTTGTCGGACAGTGCCGCGGAGGAAACGCTCGACGCGGTCATCAATTGGGGCCGCTACGGTGAGATCTTTTCATACAATGACCAGACGGAGATCTTCAGCCTGGAGGACGTCGAATCCTGATTGCAGTGGCTATGGCAGCGGGCATTGGGCAGGGCCGCCGCGACCCACTCGGGTACGCGCGGCAAACAATGGGAACAGTGGTAAGCAGGATAAACTCTGCTCAGCCTTCGTTGCTCTCGGGCGAGTCCGCGCACGCCTGCGCCTCATACGCGCCCAGACGGTTGTATAGCGTCTTCAAACTGATGCCAAGCGTTTGGGACGCGCGCCGCTTGTCACCGCCGCAGTGCTTCAGCGTCGCCAGGATGATTTGCTTTTGCGCATCGGCAAGCGGCGTGCCGACCCAGACGCTCATCGCATCGCCTTGCAGCACTGGCTTCTTGACTCGCGACGCCAGGTGCGGATGCTGAATCTCGACGGTTTTCTCCGCCAGAATGAACGCACGATAAACTGCATTTTTCAATTCGCGCACGTTACCCGGCCACGAATAAGTGCGCACCGTGTCAAGCGCGCGCTTGCTGAATGTCTTGCTGGTATTTTCCTGGGTGTTTAACTCGGCCAAAAAATACTGCGCGAGCAATTCGCGATCGCCGTTGCGTTCGCGCAGCGGCGGCGCGCGTAACGGGAAAACCGCAAGCCGGTACATCAGGTCTTCGCGCAGCCCGTTTTCCTTGACCGCGGTGGCCGGGTCGCGATTGGTCGCGGCGATCACGCGCACGTTGGCGCTGATCAACTCGTTGCCGCCGACCCGATAGAACGTGCCGGTTTCCAACGCACGCAGCAGCTTGACCTGACGCACCGGCGACATCTCGGTGACCTCGTCCAGAAACAGCGTGCCGCCGTGCGCATGTTCGAAGTAGCCGATGCGGCCTTGCACGGCGCCCGTAAAGCTGCCCTTTTCATGGCCGAACAACTCGGCCTCGATCAGGTTGTCCGGGATGGCGCCGCAATTGACCGCGACGAACGGGCCATCCTTGCGGTGGCTGGCGTCATGGATCGTGCGTGCGATCAACTCTTTGCCGGTTCCAGACTCGCCGACGATCAACGCGGTCGCGTCGGTGGCCGCGACCCGCTCGATTTGCTCGTATAGACCCAGCATTGCGTCGGACGAGCCATACAGCAGGCCGAACGACTTCAGGCCCGGCACCTTCGGGTGCGGGATGGTGCGTGAGTACTGTTCATCGGACGCTACTGGCGCGTCCGCCTCGCTTAACGACATGGTGTAGGGCTTTCTGGTGCAAAGAACCTATTTAACCACCTGCGCCAACTCAGCGGCAATTGCTTATGCTGAAGCGTCAGCCGTTTTGGCGTAAACGAATTGTGTTTTGAGCGCTCGACCGGAAGCGGTTACACTGGGGGCCCCGAGCGTGTCGATTATTCTTTGTAATCAACTTTACGCACCGAATAAGACTTCTAAATGGCATTATTACGCGGTTGGCGTAATAGTCTTGGATGAGGCGCGCAATTTTTCCAAATTGGCAGGCGGCACGTCGCATGCGCGTTGACGCGCAACGTCCGTGGGGCTGCCGACTTGCCGCTTATTTTCCGGACACGATTCCTTTCTCATGCCGCATATACTGATAGTCGATGACGACCCCAATTCCCGCAACGCATTGGCGGAGATCATCACGGGCGATGGTCTGACCATTGCGATGGCCGGCGACGTGCGTGAGGCGCGTATCCAGATCGTCAGGCAGGTGCCAGACGTTGTCTTTACCGACTTGAAGCTGCCGGATGGCAGCGGCGTGGACTTGTTCAACGATCTGGATCTGCGCTCCGGCGTAGAAATCGTGGTCATTACTGGGCACGCCACCGTGGAGTCCGCGGTCAGTGCGCTGAAAATGGGCGCAACGGATTACCTCGTCAAGCCGATCAATGTGCAACGGGTCAAGGCGATCCTCGCCAGGATCCCGCGTACCGGCGACCTGCGCGCCGAGATCGGCACGCTGCGTGGCGAACTGCGCCGCTTTGGGCGCTTTGGCCTGATGCTAGGCAATTCGGCGGCGATGCAACAGGTTTATGACCAAATCAACCGGGTGGCGCCGACATCCGCTTCGGTGCTGCTGGTCGGTGAATCCGGCACCGGCAAAGAAGTGGCCGCGCAGACCGTGCACGAGTTGAGCTTGCGGCGCAAGCAGGCGTTTCTGGCTGTCAATTGCGGCGCGGTGTCGCCGACGCTGATCGAGTCGGAAATGTTCGGTCATGAGCGGGGCGCGTTCACTGGTGCGGACCGACAGCACAAAGGCTATTTCGAGCGGGCCAGCGGTGGTACGTTATTTCTGGACGAGATCACCGAGATGCCGATCGAGTTGCAGGTTAAGCTGCTGCGCGTGCTCGAGACGGGCGTATTCATGCGGGTCGGCACCACTAAGGAAATCGAGACCGACGTGCGGCTGATCGCGGCGACCAATCGCGATCCCGAGCAGGCGGTACTCGAGGGCAAGCTGCGGCTGGATCTCTATCATCGGCTGAACGTATTTCCGATCAGCCTGCCGCCGCTGCGCGAGCGCGGCAAAGATGTCGAGTTGCTTGCGCAGAGCTTTTTGGACGAGCTCAACCAGCGCTACGGCACGGACAAGCACTTTCCGCCTTCGGTCAAGGAAACCATGCTGTCGTACACGTGGCCTGGCAATGTGCGTGAGCTTAAGAACTACGTGCAGCGCGCTTACATCATGGCGCCGGCTGATTCGTCTGCGACCGCATCGGTACCGCTGCAGATCTCGCTGTCTAAGCCGTCCGCCGGCACTGCGGTGACCATCCCGTTCGGCACATCGCTGGCCGACGCGGACCGTCAACTGATTCTGGCCACGTTGGAGCAATGCGGTGGCGTGAAGACGCGGGCTGCAGAGATCCTCGGCATCAGTTTGAAGACGCTGTACAACCGCTTGGTCGAATATGGCGATGACGCGCGCCACGCATCAGGCGAGGATGCCGGCGACAGCGATGAGGCGCCGGAGAACGTCGGGGCGAAGTACACCGGTAACTGACGAATAGGCTTAGCCGATCGATGAACAGGCGCCTGGGCGTGAGCGGGACTGATCGGCGGGTTCTTTGGCAGGGGTAGCCGGCATACGGGTTGCTGGTTCCCTTATCGTCTCCTTCAAGGAAGCGATTTATGTCAACGCTCAAATGGCGCGCCCATGCGCCGCAGCCCGATCCGCTTACGCCCACGCCGCCGCATCCGCCCGAGGTGCCACCGCCGGACATGCCACCGGACGAAGCGCCGCCTGATCCGACGCGTGATCCACCCGGTCCCGATATGCCGCCGATCGGCGATCCACCGCCGCAAGGCCCGGATATGCCGCACGTGCAAGCATCGGCGTTCCACGCGTCTGGTCAACGTCACCTGTGCGGGCGGCCCGCGTGGCTCAATGGCTGACGCACACATTGACCAGGGGGATGAACGCCGACGACCCCGGCCGTGGCGCCCATAAGATCGCTCTGCGCACCTGTTGCTGTAAGGATTACAACCCGGAGCGTAACGTTTACCCCACCACGCGAAGGCGGCGCGAAAGCTCAGCCGCACGGGTGGGTACAATCAGGGACCATGCAATGCAAGTTGGAGGCGCAATGAGCCGACCAAACACGCAAGCCGGCCAATGGTCGGACCGGTTGCCGTCCACCGGCACGGGTAACGCGGGCGACCACGAAGACAACATATCGGCCGGGCAGAACCGGCCTGCACCTGACGCGCCGGCAGATGGCGTCGCCAACCAGGGCGGCGCCCGCCGTGCCGGCTTGGACTATCATCGAGAAATAGGGACAGAGCAGGACGCGTAACACGATCGCGGTCATCCTGCTGGAAACCTACCCATTGCGCCTTTAGGGGCGCGGGCTGTGCTCGGCCTTTTTGTGCATTGCAGCATTAGGCACAAAATTTGCATGCTGGTGTCGATGATTTCATTTAAACAAACAGCAGGTGGCAATCCCTATGAGCAGATTGATCGTGGTATCCAATCGGGTCGCCCCGGCACAGGAGGGCCGTCCCGCGGCCGGAGGTCTGGCAATCGGCGTCTATGATGCGCTGAAGGAGGCCGGCGGCGTATGGTTTGGCTGGAATGGCGAGATCGGCGGTGAAGCGGGTAAGCCAACAATCGAGACCCGGGGCAACGTGACCTACGCAACGGTCGGCCTCAGTCGGCGCGACTATGATCAGTA
Source organism: Burkholderia sp. b14 (assembly GCF_900156195.1). Taxonomy (NCBI): domain Bacteria; kingdom Pseudomonadati; phylum Pseudomonadota; class Betaproteobacteria; order Burkholderiales; family Burkholderiaceae; genus Burkholderia; species Burkholderia sp. b14. The sequence goes on along the minus strand of NZ_FTPJ01000003.1, from coordinate 1,156,584 downwards.
CTATCGCGGTTTTTCAAACGCGACGTTGTGGCCCGCTTTTCATTATCGGAACGATCTGACGCGGTTCGACCGCGCCGATTACGAAGGCTACATGCGCGTTAACGGGATGCTCGCCCGGCAATTGCAGAAGCTGGTTCGGCCGAACGACCTCATCTGGGTGCACGACTACCACTTGATCCCGTTCGGCAAGGCATGCCGCGAAATCGGCATGCGCAATCCGATTGGGTTTTTCCTGCATATTCCATTTCCGGCACCCGAGGTACTGCATACGATCCCGCCATACGCCACGCTGCTCAAGGCGCTGTGCAGTTACGACGTGGTCGGCTTCCAGACGAGCAGCGACTTGCAGTCTTTTACCGACATCGTGCAGCGCGAATGCGGCGGACAGTTGCTCGGCAACGGGATGGTCCACGCGTTCGACCACCGGTTCAAGGTCGCTGCGTATCCGATCGGCGTGTACCCGGATGCCATTGCGAAAGCCGCGCAGCAAAACGCCAGCCGCAAGCAGGTGGTCGGGCTGCGCGACAACATGCGTGAGCGCAAGCTGATCATCAGTGTAGACCGGCTCGACTACTCGAAGGGGCTTGCCGAGCGGTTTCAGGCATTCGAACGGCTGTTGCTGGATTCGCCAAGCCTGGCTGGGCACGTGTCACTGATGCAGATCGCACCGCCTACGCGTACCGACGTGCAAAACTACCAGTCGATTCGCAAACACCTGGAGGCGGAGGCGGGCCGGATCAACGGTCGTCTTGCACAACTGGACTGGACCCCGATCCTGTACTTGAACCGTAACTATGAGCGCAACCTGCTGATGTCGCTGTTCCGCGCGGCCCAGGTCGGATGCGTGACGCCGCTGCGCGACGGCATGAACTTGGTGGCCAAGGAATACGTCGCAGCACAAGACCCCGCTGATCCTGGCGTGCTTGTGTTGTCGCAGTTTGCCGGTGCCGCGGACCAATTGCCGGGTGCATTGATAGTCAATCCGTTCGACCTAGTGCAAGTCGCCGACGCGATGCGCCGCGCGTTGTCGATGCCTTTGGTGGACCGGCAACAGCGGCACCAAGCGATGATGGCAGTATTGCGGCAGAACGACCTGTCTGTATGGCGTGATTCATTCATGCGCGATCTACGTGAAGTGGTGGACCGCGACGACGCGTTGACTTTGCGCGTGATGGCGCAACCGGCGACGTTCGCCCGACCCGGTGTGCCGGTGCGGTTGCCTGCCACCACGTTGTCTTGACGATGCGCTCGCGCGCGATGGATCTGCTGGCTTGGGTATCGGATCCGGTCACGCACTGGATCAAGGACCGCTGTCCGACGATGGCGGCGTCGATCGCTTTCTATACGGCATTCTCGCTCGCACCGACGCTAGTCATTGTCATCGTGGTGGCCGGGTTTTTTTTCGGACAGGATGCGGTGCAAGGCCGGTTGTTCGGCGAAATACGCGGCGTGATTGGCGACGAAGCCGCACAAGGCGTGCAGGCCATCGTGGCGAACGCGTGGCACGCCGATATGGCAACGCGTACGACTACGGTGTCGATTCTGGGTATCGTGATCGGCGCATCCGCTACGTTCTCGACGCTGAACAGCGCGTTGAACGCGATCTGGCCGGTGCCGGAACCCGATACGCGCGCCAGCCTGCTCAGCCTGGTGCGGGTGCGCTTGATCTCGTTTGGCTTGGTGCTTGGCGTGGCATTCTTGATCGTTGTGCTGCTGATTTTAGACACCACGATCAGCGTGATTGGGCAATGGTTCTGGGGACCGCAAAGCGCTTCGTACCGGATAGCGAATGCAGTGCAGCACGTGGCCACACTCGGTTCGCTATGGCTGGCATTCTCCGCGATGCTGAAGTTCGTCCCCGATGCGTCGATCCAATGGCGCGATGCGTTCGCGGGCGGCTTGGCGGCGGCACTGCTGTTCTCCAGCGGCAAGAATATCTTCGCGTTCTACTTGGCACATGCGGGCACCGCCAATACGTTTGGCGCTGCGGGCTCCCTCGCCGTGCTGCTGATGTGGCTGTATTTCTCGTCGTCGGTGTTCCTGCTCGGCGCGGAGGTGAGCGCGACCGCCGCGCGCCGACGCAATGACGCCCATTAATCGTGGGTACGATCCTTGCAACCCCCCCTTGCCACTTCAATCCAGGAGAAGACGATGCAAACGACACGATGGATCCGCGTTGCCATTGGCATAATCTGTGCAGCTCATGTGGTCGGGCTGGCCGCCCAAAGCGCGGGCAGCAATAGGGCCGCGCCATTGTCGGGTTCCGAAACGCTCAGCGAGAAAATCAGTGATGGCGCTATTACCACGAAGGTCAAGGCTGCATTGCTGAACGCGAAGGGCGTGAAAGGCTTTCAAAATATCCACGTGAAGACCACGGCTGGCGCGGTGCGCTTGACCGGGACAGTACCCAGCCGTGAGGTGAAGGAAGCTGCTGCCGATGCGGCTAGAACGGTTGACGGTGTGACCCACGTGCACAACGACTTGCACATCGCGAATTAAGGCTATTGTGACATGCAGTCAGATACCGCATGGTGACTGCCAGGGCCGCGGCGAAGCGGCTTGTTAGGCCAGCTTCCACGCCCCTGCTGGATGCGGCGTGCATCGCCGCATCCAGCGCAGGCAGATTATCGTGCCGTAGCGTCGCGCAATTCGCGTACGCGATCATGATGCTTGAGTACGCCTTCGTATTGCCGCTCGACGAGCATCCGAATGTCCGCAGGCAACGCTTCATCCAGCGCCTGTCGGTAATGTTTCTTGGCTACGTCTTCGCCTTTTTCGCAGTCCGCTAGGATCTCGTGGTCACTGCGACCTTTGATGGCTGACTTCAGGTCCATCCAGCCACGATGCAGCGCCCCGGACGCGGATCCGTGATCTTCGGCCTTACCGCCGAGTGAATGGACGGCGGCTTGCAGCTCGCTGACCGCTTGCGAGCACGATTGGGCACAACTGGCGAACAGCGTCTTCAATTCCGGATTCGACGCATCCTCTGCCGCCTTGCGGAAGCCGGCTTCGCCGTCTTTGGACGTTTCGATCAGATCATTTAGAACGGAAACAATATGATTTGCCATCGTGTACCTCCGTTGGTTGTGGTTGATCGGAAACTGCGCACCGCGCAGATCCGGTATGCGGGTGGTCATCCCACCTGATTGGCTACCGGCGGCCCCTCCGTCCGGCTACCCCTGGCTCGGTTGCCACCCTGCAATGCGGCGAGACTAAGTGTGCCGCTCGTTGAGATCGGGCTGGCTGTCGCGCTCCACGTGCGGCGCTCGGGTCGGATCGAAGTCAGCCCAGCGTCCGTCGCGCCAGCGTCCGGAGGCGCGCTCGATATCCAGCGCACCTGCGTCGCGCAGCACACGTGATGCATTCTCCTGCGTGGCCGCGTCCACGTGCACGGCAACCAGCACGCCGGCGTCACGCGCCTCGCGGTCGACGAAGCGCTCGCGTCCATAATGCTGTTCGAGCGTGCGCCGGGTATGGCTCATCGCACCGATCATCGAGCCGACGTAAGCGCCGACCCCAGCGGAGATGATCGATACGAGCATCGGCGCGCCCGCGAGCACAAAAACCGCGACGCCAACGACTGCGCCCACGACAGCACCCAGCGCGACACCCTTGGCCGCGCCCTTCGGCGCTTCGCGTGCGCCGGGGTCGGTCGATACGTCGCCGCCGATCGAAAAGCGCGCGTGCTGGCCGGGTGGGTTGACGAAGAATAGGGTGACGTCCTCTTGGACAAAACCATGCTCGAACAGCGCCTGCGACGCGCGTTCGGCTTGAGGGAACGAGGTGAAGCGTCCCGCAACGATCAGTGACATAAAGCCTCCTTTGCAGGATGAGTGGGCAGGTTGCCTGGCGGCGTTAGGTTGCCGAGATTCGGAACAGGCCACTGTGCAGCACGACGGGTTGGCCGTCACTGTCCGCCAGTGCGAGCCGGGCGACTCGATGAATGCGGCTGCGTCCGCGCTCGAACGCTTGCAGCAATTCGCTCTCGAGCGCGGACGCGGCACCAAAGTGGTCCTCAAGGGCTTCGGCACTCACCGAGCACCGCACTAGGCGCCCATCGACGGACGCGGTGAAGTCAAGCATCATTCGTGCGCCGTCGAAGGAAGGTGGCGCGTCCTCGAAATGAATATGCGATGATGTTTTAGGTGGTACGTTCATGCCCCTCTTTACAGCAAGCAGCATGCCTGTAGCCAATCAGCGGCGACGCAACGGATCGACGACGCGCAAAACTTATCCATGCCGCCAGCGTTGCAAAAATAGCCGCCACCGCTAGCATGGAGAAGGTCCCCTAGTTGCCGGTGACGTTGAAAATCAGTGCAATGAGGGTTGTCTCGACAGCTTGGCCGGTCAGTCGGGCCGTGCCGAACATGCCATTCGCGCCAACGCTGCGCTCGCGTGGCGCCGAGACGAGAAGGGTGCATTTGTTGGGCGACTGGAACAGGCCGAAGCTGCAGCTGCGCAGCGCCATGCGCGACGTGGTATCGATCGTGCACGGGTGCGCGCCAAGCGTGGCCAGCAGCGCGAGGCCGGCGACAAGCCCTCGCTAGGTCCCGCGCGCGCCCAATTACTTCAGCTCGTACAGACCTGTATAGGTGGCCGAGTCGATTTCATTTAAGTGGATCATGAAGCGTGCCACCGCGTTGGTCGCGTCCGTACCAAGTGGCAGCGCGTCAATCTTTAGCGCGTGGATGCGAAACACGTACCGATGCGGCTTGTCGCCGCGTGGCGGCGCTGCACCGCCAAAGCCTACCGTGCCATAGTCGTTGCGTAGCTGCAGCGCACCGGTTGGCAGCAGGCTGCCGTCGGCCTTGCCGGCGCCATCCGGCAGCGATCGCACATGTGCCGGGATATTGACGAGAACCCAGTGCCAGAAACCGCTGCCGGTCGGCGCGTCCGGGTCGTACACGGTCAGCGCGAAGCTCTTGGTATCGGCGGGCGGGTCGGCCCATTGCAGCGCAGGCGACACGTTGCCGCCGTCGACGCCAAACGAACGGTCATCGAATTCCTGCTGCTTAGGCATGAATCCATTGTGCGAGAACCGATCGGACCAAATGCGAAATTCAGCCATGGACGTTGCTCCGGTAGATTGACGACGCGCGGTGCCGCGACATGACGGCGGCCGCATGGCATTGCCGTGCGGCGCGCGTGACGCAGCGTTCGCACCAGACGAGCGAGTGTAGCATTACGCGTGGCGCGACAGGGGGTGGGCGCCGCACGGGGCGACGAGACGCAGCGCTACGCGCGACGGCCGGCGAGTTCCGAGGCCAGCGCCAGCAAGTGCGCGGTGTGGGACGCCACATCGTAGTTGTACAGCAGATGCTCGTCGGGCCGGGTGAGCCGCGCGGTGCCGGCGCGCCAGCGCGTGAGCGCCTGCTCGACCGCCGCGGCGAAACTGCCCGCGTCCAGGTGCGAGAAGCGCCATTGCGCGTCGTCGCGAATGACTTCGGCGCAGCCGACGTTAGCGGCGGTGAGCACCGGCGTGCCGCACAGGATCGATTCGATGCCCACTAGCCCGAACGGTTCATAGGGCGCAGGCACGATCGTGAAGTCGGCTGCGCCGAACACGCATTGCATGTCTGTACGATAGCCGAGCGAGCGGATCCGCGGCGATGAGCTGGCGACCGGGCGGCCCGTGACCAACAGGCAGACCGGCTCGGCGCTCGCCTCGAAGTACGCGCGTAGCAGTTCGAATCCCTTGCCGGTGTTGGCCACGAACACAAATGCGGCGTGTCCGTCGGGGATGCCGAGCTGTGCCCGCATCGCATCGCGCTGTGCCGGCGCCATCGGCGCGAAGCAGTCGCTGCGCACCGGGGGATAGATGACACGGATCTTGTCCGGCGCGATGCTGAAATACTGCTGGACTTCTTGTGCCATCATCTTGGAGTGGGCGACGACCACGCCCGCGTTGCGATAGGTGTGGCGCTCCAGCGCGGTTTGCCAGCCGTCATTCCACTTTGGCTTGTTGCGACCATGGCGCAATGCGCCCGGATGCGTGCCGCCGCATACGACGATGTCGGCTGAGTCGACCCGATTGCACGCGATCACGATGTCCGCTTGGCTGCGTGTACGGCGCGCGCGCAGCCGCCAGGAGAACGCCGCGTCGCGCAGCGCGCGCGGCAGCCAGTTGACCCGGATGGCTTGCGCGTCGACGAGTCTGTACTCGGGCAGCGTTTTATCGAATTTGCGGGCGAAGACGATGGGGCGGACGCCCCGCGCGGCCATTGCGCCAATGATGTCGCGCGCGTAGCGCTCGAAGCCGCCGGCGTGGCGCAGCGCCTGGCATGACAATCCGATGCGCAGCCCCCGCCAGGTGCTGCCGGTGCCGCTGTCGCCGCGCGCTGACCGGTCTGCGCGCCGCGCATAATGGTATTTTAGGAACGTCGCCCGCGCATTCATCCGCGCGATGCCCAGGCCCGTCAGCCCGTCGAGGAATCCAGCTCGCAACATGAACGTGCGCACGAAAGCAAAGCCGCCGTGTGCGAGGGGGGCCAATGCGCTGATGCGGCGCTCGCGCGCGCGCAACATCCGGGCGCCGGCGCGAGCATAGGCCAGTGTCTTGTCCGCCACCTCTTCGCCAGAGCGATAACTGTAGTGCAGTAACCGGCCGTCAAGGCGCCCGGTGGGGCCTTCGACGATTAGCCGCTCGTGCACGGCATCGTCCGAGAATTTGGCCGCTTCGCGGCGGAACAACCGGACCACCCAATCCGGCGACCAGCCCGAGTGATTGACCCAGCGGCCGCAAAATTGCGAGCGGCGGGACATCGCATACCCTATATAGCCGGATGGCCCGCGCCCGGCCAGCACCGCTTCGATCGATTCCCTCAACTGTGGCGTCACGCGCTCGTCGGCATCCAGCGACAGCACCCACGGCCGGGTGGCGAGCGCGAGCGCCCGATTCTTCTGAGGGCCAAACCCCGGCCAGTCTGCTGTGACGACCTGTGCGCCGAAGCGCTCGCAGATCTGCACCGTCGCATCGGTGCTACCGGCGTCGACCACGACGATCTCATCAGCCAGGTCGCGCACGGATGCCAGACAGGCTTCGATGTCGTGGGCCTCATTGAGCGTGATGATGATCACACTGAGCGGTTCGCGATGCACGGTCATGACAATATGAGGGGAAGGTAACGGCGAAACCGGCAATATTAATGGATCTGGCCGCGGCGGCCCGTACGTCGGCGATTGCCTGACCAAGGGCGTGGCTGCACATACCACAGCTTCGTGACAATTCAATGTGCCAACACCATCGGCCAACATGTATCTGTTCAACGGCCTGGTGCTGGCGACATGGCGTTGGTGGAGCACGTCGCCACGGGCCTTCTGTTCGCGTCGCGGCCGGCGCGCTGGCTGGTGCGGCATCACGTGGGCGTGTTTCATGCGCGGCATTCAGCGAATGTGCCGCAGCGTTTTGTTCAGTGCTCGTCTTGCAGCGCGGGTACCGCGGCCGAGGTCTTTTTACCCGCGGTAGGCGGTGCTCCCAGGCGCCGCTCCCGACCGATCAGGCGCTTGATCGCGCGCTTGGCTAGAAACACTGCACGCTCCCGATACATTGCACCGCGATAGCGGTCAAATGACGCGTGTTTGGCTAGTTCTGGGTAGGCCTGCGTGACGGTACGGCAATGCTGGGCCAGCGTGTCGATGATGCGCAGCGCGTCGCCCAGCGCATGGCCATCGACGCGGGCCGCTTCCCGACGCGCGTGTGCGAATCCCATCGCAGTGAGCGCCATCCAGTAATTCCGGTGCGCCGGGTCAGCGCATTGCGATAGCGCGCGCTCGACATTCTTGGCCAGGTCCTGCACGCTGCGCATGTTTATGACTTGCGTGATGCTGCCCGAGCGTCGATGGTAGTTGTACAGGCGCTCGCTGAGCCGGTGCACTGTGCGGGCACGCAAATACAGGTGCGGCGTGACCGCGGCGTCCTCGTACAGTTGGGCAGGCGGGAACGCGATGCCATGCCACAGCGAGCGCCGGTAAATACGGGCCCATGCGAACATCTCGTAGGTGGCTGCGACATCCAGTAGCAGCCGATCGTCCACCTGATGCTCGCCAGCCCACTTGGCGCCGATCATCGTCAGCTCGTCCGATTGCTTGCCGTTGCGCCCTACGATCCAGATGTTGTAATCGATCACGTCGGCGCGCCCTATCCGCAGGATCGGAATGATCTTATCGGAGAAGTCCGGCTCCCACGTGTCGTCGCCATCCAGAAAGGACAGGTACGGCGACTGCGCTTGTGCGATGCCGGTATTACGGGCCGCGCTGCATCCGCCGTTGGGCTGCGTGATCACCCGGATATCAGCGTGCGGATTAGCTCGCACGATCGCGTCGATGCGCTCGCGGGAGCGGTCAGTCGAGCCGTCGTCGATCACCAGTGTCGTGATCTCGTCGAGATGGCGTTGCTTGAGTATCGACTGCAATGCATTCGCGATGCAGTCTTCGAGATTGTAGACGGGCACAACAACGGTCAGCAGCGTGCTCGTGGATACACGTCCGGAAAGAGTCATATCTGGCGTGAGAAAGCGGTTCGCGTCGCACTGCCCGGTCCGGGACATGCAGGAACCGCGCGGTGCGCTCGCACCCGCGCATCGCAGTGGGTTTGCCACACCTTACCGTCCGATGGATAGCATTTATGTGCGGTGCACCACATCATCGCGACGCGGTGCCCTATGCGAAGCGCCGGCGGATCATGAGTATACGGGCCGTCAGCCAATATGGTCCCGCCGTCAGGAATCGAACCTGAATCTCACGCTTAGGAGGCGCGTGCACTATCCATTGTGCTACGGCGAGAGGGCGTCATCATCGACGACATGCGACCCGGTGACCTGTCCGAAGCCGCGTACCGGTAGCATGCCGTGCGATCGGGAGTGGTCAGGATCACGGGGTCGTAAGAATACCACGAGCACGATCCCGACGCGCATCGGCGCGGCGCTCAGAATTCCACCACGGCGAAGTCGGCTTTGCTGACGTCGCACAACGGACAACGCCATTGCGCTGGGATATCGGCAAAGCGCGTGCCGGGAGCAATCCCTTCGTCCGGCAGCCCGTCTGCCTCGTTATAGATCCACCCGCAAATTAGGCAGACCCAGCTCTTGTATTCAATCACGTCAGACACGGCTGCAACCTTGGGCCTTTTTGGCCTGCTTGGAAAGCCGGTATCTTAGCGTAACGCAAGGCGCAGCCTACATCGGCCAATCGCCCGATACGGATTCACGCACAGTGGCTTGTGTCCGGCCGGTACAATGGGTGTTTTCTGTCCTTTTCTTGAGCCGATGTCGCTGTTTTCCATCACCGGCGCGCAACTCGCGTTCGGCCATGTCGCACTGCTTGACCACGCGGACTTCTCGATTGAACCGGGCGAGCGGGTGGGCCTGATCGGCCGCAACGGTGCGGGCAAGTCATCGTTGCTGAAGATCGTCGCCGGCCTGGCCAAGCCCGACGACGGCTTGATCACCCGTGCGCAGGCACTCACGACTGTCTACGTGCCGCAAGAGCCGGTCTTCGACCCTGGCATGCGCGTGTTCGACGCAGTGGCCGCGGGGCTCGAGCACACTCGTGCGCTGCTCGACGAGTACGATCGCGTTGCGCACGCGCTGGCCGATACGCCCGAAGGCCCGTCGCATGACGCGTTGTTGGCGCGCATGAATGTGCTGCAGGGCGCGCTGGACGCGCATGACGGATGGGCATGGCGCACCCGGGTCGCGACCACGCTCGCGCAATTGGGCCTGGAGGGCGCCGCGCGGGTGGATCAGCTCTCTGGTGGTCTGCTCAAACGCGTTGCGCTGGCCCGCGCGCTAGTGACGCAGCCCGATGTGCTACTGCTGGACGAGCCGACCAACCATCTCGATTTTGATTCGATACGCTGGCTCGAGGCGCTGTTGTTGTCGCTGCGCGGCAGCGTGTTGTTCATCACGCACGATCGCGCGTTCCTCGACCGCGTCGCGACCCGCATCGTCGAACTCGATCGCGGGCGTCTGTTGTCATACCCGGGTAACTTCTCGGCCTATCAGACACGCAAGGCGCAGCAGCTCGAAGTGGAGGCGGTCGAGAATGCGAAGTTTGACAAGTTGCTCGCCCAGGAGGAGATCTGGATCCGCAAGGGCGTCGAGGCGCGTCGCACGCGCAGTGTCGGGCGCATCGCACGCCTTGTGCAGATGCGCAACGAGCGCGCGCAGCGGCGTAACGTGCAGGGCAACGTGCGCCTTGACGTAAGCCAGGCCGACAAGTCCGGCAAGATTGTCGCCGAACTCACCGATGTGACTAAGCGCTACGGTGGGCAGACGGTCGTCGCGTGTTTTTCGACCACTGTGATGCGCGGCGACAAAATTGGCTTCGTCGGCCCGAACGGCGCGGGCAAGACCACGCTGCTTAAGCTGATGCTCGGCGAGATCGCACCGGACGAAGGCTGGGTGCGCACCGGCACGAATCTGCAAATTGCATACTTCGATCAGATGCGCGCGCAGTTGGACCCTGAGCGCAGCCTCGCGGACACAATCAGTCCGGGCAGCGACTGGGTGGAGATCAACGGTGCCCGCAAGCATGTGATGAGCTACCTGGGCGATTTCCTGTTTTCGCCGGAACGCGCCCGCTCGCCAGTCAAATCATTGTCCGGCGGTGAGCGCAACCGGCTATTGCTGGCGCGACTGTTCGCACGGCCCGCGAATGTGCTGGTCTTGGACGAGCCGACCAACGACCTGGACATTCCGACGCTCGAACTGCTCGAGGAGCTGTTGACCGACTATGACGGCACGGTGCTGCTCGTGAGCCATGACCGCACTTTCCTGGACAACGTTGTCACGTCGGTGATCGCGGCGGAAGGAAACGGCCAGTGGCGCGAGTACGTCGGCGGTTTCTCGGATTGGCAGATGCAGAAGGCGCGCGCCGATGTGCTGGCGCAGGCCGGTGCCGGGCTGCCGGCGAAGGCCGCCGCGCACCTCCCGGCCGCATCGAACGACGACAGTGCGTTGCATGACGCCCCCAGCGCCGCCTCAGCGCGCAATGAAAAGCGCAGCATCAAGCTGACGTTCAACGAGCAGCGCGAGCTGGATGCGTTGCCGGAGCGGATTGCACAGCTCGAGGCGGAGCAGCAGTCCATCAGTGCGCGGCTGGAAGACGGGTCGATCTTCGTGACGGATCCGGCCGAAGGCACGCGGCTCACCGAGCGCTATGCGGCGATCGACGACGAGCTGTTGGCCGCGCTCGAGCGCTGGGAGAGGCTGGAGGCCAAGCGCAAGCCGGTAAAATAGCGCCCGTTCCCACCCCGGCCGCCGGCAGCGCGCACGATTCGCGGGCATCGTGACGAGCGAGTTGTTTCGGCAGGGCTTTTTCAAGAACTCAACGAATTGTCCACGCGTTTGTCCACAACAACTGTGGACAACGGCGGAATTTATCGGAACATGGCTACAAAGAAATCCGGTCCCGCATACAGCGAAGCGTCGATCAAGGTGCTCAAGGGGCTCGAGCCGGTGAAACAACGGCCGGGCATGTACACGCGCACGGAGAATCCGCTGCATATCGTGCAGGAAGTCATCGACAACGCGTCGGACGAGGCACTGGGCGGATTTGGCGCGCAAATCGTCGTGACGCTGCATACCGACGGTTCGGTCAGCGTCGAAGATGACGGGCGGGGTATTCCGTTCGGCCTGCACCCTGAAGAAGGGGTGCCAGTGGTGGAGATCGTCTTCACCCGGTTGCATGCGGGCGGCAAGTTCGACAAGGCTGCCGGTGGCGCGTATACGTTCTCCGGCGGCTTGCATGGCGTGGGCGTGTCGGTGACCAATGCATTGTCGCAGCGACTCGATGTCACGGTGTGGCGGGACGGCAAGGTAGCCGACATCGGCTTCTCGCACGGCGACGTGGTGCGCCCGCTCACCGTACGCGCGGCCAAGGGCCGCATGGACAAGAAATCCGGCACCCGCGTCACGGCATGGCCCGACCCGCAATACTTTGACTCGGCCAACCTGCCGCAGTCCGAACTGCAGCGTTTGTTGCGCTCCAAGGCGGTGCTGCTGCCCGGCGTCGAGGTGGTATTGATCATCGAGAAAACCGGCGAGCGGCAGTCATGGAAATACGACGATGGGCTGCGTGGCTATCTGCTCGAGGGTCTGGCCGGCTACGATACATTGATCCCGCTGTTTGAGGGCGAGCGATACGCCGGGTCGTCACGCACGACCGACGACACGTTCGCCGAGGGCGAGGGCGCATCATGGGTCGTCGCATGGTCCGAGGAGGGCTCGCTGCTGCGCGAGTCGTATGTGAACCTGATTCCGACGCCGGCGGGCGGCACCCACGAGTCCGGGCTGCGCGACGGCCTGTTCCAGGCGGTCAAGAGCTTTGTCGAGCTGCATAACCTGCAGCCCAAGGGCGTCAAGTTGCTCGCCGAGGACGTGTTTGCACGGGTCTCGTTCGTGCTCTCTGCGAAGGTGCTCGATCCGCAATTCCAAGGTCAGATCAAGGAGCGACTCAACAGCCGGGATGCAGTCCGGCTGGTCTCTTCGTTCGTGCGACCGAGCCTGGAGCTGTGGCTCAACCAGCATGTCGAGCATGGACGCAAGCTGGCCGAATTGGTGATCAAGCAGGCGCAGGCGCGCACCCGTGCCGGCCAGAAGGTCGAGAAGCGTAAGAGTTCCGGCGTGGCGGTGTTGCCCGGCAAGCTGGTCGATTGCGAGTCGACGGACGTAGCACGCAATGAGTTGTTCCTGGTCGAGGGCGATTCCGCGGGCGGCTCGGCGAAGATGGGGCGCGATAAGGAGTTTCAGGCGATTCTGCCGCTGCGCGGCAAGGTCCTCAACACGTGGGAGACGGAGCGCGACCGGCTATTCGCGAACAATGAAGTGCACGACATCGCGGTGGCGATCGGCGTCGATCCGCACGTGAGCGACGATGCGATCGACCTGTCGAATCTGCGTTACGGCAAGATCTGCATCTTGTCGGATGCGGACGTGGACGGCTCGCATATCCAAGTGCTGCTGCTCACGCTGTTCTTTCGCCACTTTCCCCAACTCATCGAGCGCGGCCACGTGTATGTGGCGCGCCCGCCGCTGTTTCGCGTGGACGCGCCGGCTCGGGGTAAGAAGCCGGCGCAGAAACTCTACGCGCTGGACGAAGGCGAGCTTGAGGCGATAGTGGACAAGCTGCGCAAAGACGGCGTGCGCGAGTCTGCGTGGACGATTTCACGCTTTAAGGGACTGGGCGAGATGAACGCCGAGCAGTTGTGGGACACGACGATGAACCCGGATACCCGGCGGCTGATGCCCGTGCAACTGGGCGACCTAGATTTCGATGCGACCATCGGGCGCATGACGATGCTGATGGGCAAGGGCGAAGCCGCTGCCCGTCGCGCGTGGCTCGAAGAAAAGGGCAACGAGGCGCAGGCGGACATCTGACGCAGGGTGTGCGCGATGCCGCTAGGCGCCGCTGCGCACGATGCCCGGTGGACTTGAATTTGAGGCTGTCACCCAATGAGTGAAGAACTGGAATTGGATTTTTCGCCGCCCTCTGACGGCGAGTACCTGACGCTGGGCGACTATGCTGAGCGCGCTTACCTCGACTATGCGGTATCGGTGGTCAAGAGTCGTGCGCTGCCCGATGTGACCGATGGTCAGAAGCCGGTGCAACGTCGCATCCTGTATGCGATGCACGAGATGGGGCTGGCGGCCGACGCGAAGCCGGTCAAGTCAGCGCGCGTGGTCGGCGACGTGCTGGGCAAGTACCATCCGCATGGTGATTCGTCCGCGTACGAGGCGCTGGTACGGCTGGCGCAGGATTTCTCGATGCGCTACCCGCTGATCGACGGGCAGGGCAATTTCGGCTCGCGCGATGGCGATGGCGCCGCAGCGATGCGCTATACCGAAGCGAGGCTCACGCCGATCGCGCGGCTGCTGCTCGATGAGATCGAGCAGGGCACCGTCGACTTCATTGCGAACTACGATGGCTCGTTCGAGGAGCCCAGGTCGTTGCCGGTGCGCCTGCCGTTCGTGTTGCTCAACGGCGCATCCGGCATTGCGGTCGGCATGGCTACTGAGGTTCCGCCGCACAACCTGCGTGAGGTCGCGCAGGCGGCCATCGAACTGATCCGCAATCCGAACCTGGATCACGCAGCACTGATGGAGCGGATACCGGGCCCGGACTTCCCGGGCGGAGGCCAGATCATTTCGAGTCCAGCGGAGATTTCCGCGGCATACGAAAGCGGTCGCGGTAGCCTGAAGGTACGCGCGCGCTGGAAGATTGAGGAGTTGGCGCGCGGGCAGTGGCAACTGGTGATCACGGAGCTGCCGCCCAGCACATCGTCGCAGAAGGTGCTGGAGGAAATCGAGGAGTTGACCAATCCGAAGGTCAAGCTTGGTAAGAAGACGTTGACGCCCGAGCAACTGCAGACCAAGCAAAACCTGCTCGCGCTGCTCGACGCGGTGCGCGACGAGTCTGGCAAGGACTCGCCGGTACGGCTCGTGTTCGAACCGAAGTCCAGCCGCATCGACCAGACCGAGTTCATCAATACGTTGCTTGCGTACACGAGCCTGGAATCCAGTGCGCCGATCAACCTGGTGATGATCGGCGCCGATGGTCGGCCGCGGCAAAAGGGGCTGGGCGAGATCCTGCGCGAATGGATTGGCTACCGCTTCGCGACCGTGACGCGGCGAACGCGGTTCAGACTGTCCAAGGTGCAGGACCGGATCCATATCCTAGAAGGCCGGATGATCGTTTTCCTGAGCCTGGACGAAGTGATCCGGATCATTCGCGAGTCTGATGAACCGAAGGCGGCGCTCATCGCGGCTTTTGGGTTATCGCAGCGGCAGGCGGACGACATTCTCGAAATCCGTTTGCGCCAATTGGCGCGACTGGAAAAGATCAAGATCGAGAAGGAGCTGGGCGAGCTGCGCGACGAAAAGACCCGGCTCGAGCAGTTGCTGGATAGCGACGTGGCGATGAAGCGGCTGATTATCAAGGAAATCGAAGCCGATGCGAAGCAGTTCGGCGATGCGCGCCGCACGCTGATCCAGCAAGACAAGCGCGCGACGTTCGAGGCGCGGGTCGTCGACGAGCCGGTGACGGTCGTCGTCTCGCAGCGCGGCTGGGCCCGTACGCTGAAAGGACACGGGCTAGATGCGTCAGGCTTCACGTTCAAGGCTGGCGATAGCTTGTATGCCGCGTTCCAGTGCCGCACGCCCGATACGCTGGTGGCGTGGGGCAGCAATGGTCGCGTGTATTCGGTGCCGGTCGCGGCGCTGCCGGGCGGGCGCGGTGATGGCGTGCCGGTCACGTCGTTGATCGAATTGGAGGCTGGCACCCATCTGATGCACTATTTCGCTGCGCCGCTGGAACAGCCGTTGCTACTCGCCTCAAGCAACGGCTTCGGTTTCATCGCGCGGATCGGTGACATGATCAGCCGCGTGAAGGCCGGCAAGTCGTTCATGACGATTGATGCTGGCGCGCAGCCGCTCGCGCCGATGCCCATGTGGTCGGATGCGTCGCAGGTTGCATGTCTGGCACTCGGCGCGAAGGACGAGACACGCCTGCTGGTGTTTGGGCTGGACGAGATGAAGACATTGTCCAGCGGCGGACGTGGCGTGACATTGATTGGCCTGGACGGCAACGAGCAGTTGCTCCAGGCGCTGGCGATCGGCCAGGGCGGGTTGTTGCTCAGTGGCGCCGGGCGGGGTGGCAAGCCGCAGCAGGAGACACTGGTTGGTGCTGCACTCGCGCCCTACGTCGGCAAGCGTGCGCGGCGTGGCAAGGCGCCGGCGGTCAAGTTCAAGGTGTCGGGCATGCGCCCGGTATTGCTCGGGCAGCCGGCATGACGATTACGGAGAAACGAGCATGTTGAAAGTGCTGGAGGCGGCGATGTTCTTGCACATCGCCGCGGTCGTGATATGGGTCGGCGGCATGACGTTCGTGCAATTTTGCCTGCGTCCAGCGTTGTCCGACGTGTCGCCGCAATTGCGCCTGCCGTTGCTGGATTCGCTATTCGGCCGGTTCTTCTGGCTGGTCGCGGTGGCGATCGTCGTGATCCTGGCCACTGGCATATTCATGTTGGTGACGCTGGGCGGCGCGCAGGCGAACTGGCCGATGCATGCGATGGCCGCGATCGGTGTACTCATGATGCTACTGTTCGGCCACATCCGCTTCGCGTTATACCCGCGGCTGCAGCGCGCGGTCCAAGCGCAGAACTGGCCAGACGGCGCCCGCGTCGTCACGGGCCTGCGCCGGCTGGTGGCGCTCAACCTCGCGCTCGGTGCGGTAGCCACTGCGCTGGGCGTGATCGGGCGTTTCTGACCGTGGCCGCTACGCGGTTTGCCAGAGGACCAGCCCGTAGGTGAGCGCCACGGTCCCGTACACCGCATAGACCGGCACCTTGGCGCGCCAGAAGCACGTCAGCGCGAACGTGGCGGTGACCGCGTAGATTGGCTCCATGGGTACTTGCCAGGCGATCTTGGCGACGGCCGATATGAGAAAAGCCGTTGTCGCCACGCGCAACACTCGCATTGCGGACTTGAAACGCGGGTGCGATTCGAGCACCTTTAAGTTGCGCTGCGCGATCACCACCAGCGTTGCCGATGGCACGAATACCGAAAAGGTGGCGAACAGCGCGCCGGGGATGTGTCCGACCAGATACCCGAAGAACGGCACCACGTTCAACAACGGACCGGGCGAGACTGGCGACAGCGCGAAAACGAAAGTGAATTCGCTGTCGGAAATGTCCAGGATCGGCGGCACGAACAACGTCTTCAATACCGGCAGCGCCGAGAATCCGCCGCCGAATAGTGTCAGGCCCGCACCGGCCAGCCGGGGCCACAGCAACAGCATGGCGTTGCTCGATGGCAGCGGCAATGGCAATGCGTACAGTCCGAGTAGTACGGCGAGCAAGGCCAGCAGCAGTGAGTCGGTGCGGCACAGCACGAATGCTGATTTCGTCTGCTGCTCAGACGCCGGACTCGTGAACCAACCCAATGTGAACGCGGTGCCAAGCAGCGCGACATAGATGGCCGGGCTATTTAGGAGCAGCAGCGTGACGCTGGCCACGATGGCCGTGGCCCAGTCGATCGGGCGTTGTATCAAGGTGCGCACCTGCTTGATCCAGGTCGTGCCGATTAACGATGCCAGTACGACGCTGAAGTGCGTGACCAGCGATTGCGATGCGAGCGACGCCACGGTCGGCGTGCGATAGAACATCGCCAGCACGGTCATCACGATCGCGAAGGGCACCACGCTGCCAAGACCGGCCATCCACGCGCCCCGCCAGCCCCGCAGTGCGGCGCCGATCTGGATCGCGACATTGCAGCCGACCGGCCCGGGAATCAGCCAGGCCAGCGCGACCAGGTTCAGGTAGTCGAGCCGGTTGAACAGTTGCTTGCGCTCAACATAGTGACGCTCCAGTTGCGCGATCAGCGACAGCCCACCCCATGAAACGGATGATAGCCCAGCGATGACCAGCAGCAGCGACCACAATGGCTCTTGGCGGGATGGCACATCCTGCGTTGTCTGCGGCTGAAGCGGTCCACCATCGACGCCGGTGGCAGACGAGGGCGCCGGCGCGGCTGGTGAGGAGGCAACGGATGGAAGGTGAGATCGATTATGCGGCACGGCACGAGATTCAAGCGGACACACGTGGTTGCACGGCGTGCGTTGCTGCGACGCCTCCTGGTTCAGAATATGGACAAACCCCGAAGTGCTCGAGCAGCGCAAGCACCCCGTCGGGCGGCACCGGGCGCGAGAACAGGAAGCCTTGTGCCTCGATGTTGCCCAGTCCCGACAGCCATGCAATCTGCTCTTCGGTTTCCGTGCCTTCAACGACCACGGTCAACCCTAGCGAGCGGGCCAGATTGACGATTGCCGACACCATAACGCAGACATTGCGGTCCGCGGGAATGGCCTGGACGAACGAGCGGTCGATCTTCAGTGTGTCGACGGCAAAACGATTCAAGTAGGACAGCGACGAATAACCGGTGCCGAAGTCATCCAGTGCAATGCGCACGCCAAGCCGCTTGAGCGCGGCGACCTTCTCCGACACGATTTCGGGATACTCCATCATCGCCGTTTCCGTGATCTCGAGTTCGATGCGCCGTGCAGACAATTTATAGCGGTCCAGCGCCTGCTCCACGGCCCCGAACACATCGCCGCGCCAGAACTGCACGGCCGAGATGTTGATGGCCAGCGACAGTGTGTCGTAGCCGAGCGAGGTCCATTGCGCAAGCTGTTGGCATGCGCTGTCGATCACATAGTCGCCAATCGGCACGACCAAACCGGTGGACTCGGCAATCGTGATGAACTCGCTTGCGGTAATCTCGCCATGCTGCGGGTGGTTCCAGCGGAGCAGTGCCTCGAAGCCGGTGATGCAGCGGCGCGCCAAGTCGATCTTGGGCTGGTAGGCGAGAAACAACTGCCCTTCGGCAAGTGCGACGCGCAGTTGCTGCTCCCATTTCATCAAATGGTCGGCGCGGTGCGCGAGCTGCGGCGAATAGAACTGATAGCATCCGCGGCCGGCATCCTTGGCGCTGTACATCGCCAGGTCGGCCTTTTTCAGCAAATCGATCTCGCTTTCGCTAGTACTGGAGAGCAGCGCGATGCCGATGCTTGCGTGCAGCACGAATGAGCTGCCGCGCACGTCGAATGGCCTCAGGAAACTGCCGGCAATCGCCTCGGCCAATTGGACCACCTTCGGTTCAACGTGATCCTCCTTGACGATCACAACGAACTCGTCGCCGCCGATGCGCGAGAGGATACCGTTGCCATCGACCGTCTGTGCGAGCCGTGCCGATGTCATTTGCAGCACAATGTCTCCGGCGTTGTGGCCGAGCGTATCGTTGACCGTCTTGAAATTGTCCAGGTCGATGAACAGCAATGCGAGCCGGCCGACGTTTGCCGGCTGCGAGACTTCGGTGCGCAAAATCTGCAGCGTCTGGTAGCGGTTCGGCAAGCCGGTCAGCAAGTCATACTCGACGAGGTGCGTCATCTCGCGTTCACGGCCGAGCAGCTTGCGGATCAAGCCTGTGGCCACGCCGAAGAAGCCGAGGATCGCGATCGAAATGCACCCGGCCATCAACAGGTAGATATTGCGAGTGTGTTCATAATCGGCAAATTCTTCCTTTTGCGATAGGCCCACCATGACGCCGAGCGGGTAGCCGTCGATGTGGCGATACGACACGATGCGCATCACGCCATCGATCGGGTCGCGGTACGTGCCGGACACATGTTCAGACAGCGGATAGCTGCCGGTCGCAGAAAACGCGCCGGGTGCGTTCAGTGTGTTGCCAGTGCGGCGCGCCAGCACCGCGCCGGTGTCGGCGATTACCGATATCACGCCGTCGCGGCCAATTGCCGCGCTGTTATAGAAGTCATTGGTGAAATAGCTCGGGTCTTCCGACACCACGACCACACCCGCGAACGAGCCGTCGGGATAGTTGAGTCGGCGCGTGAGTTGCAACGTCCATTGGTGCGATACTCGGCCTAGTACCGGCTTGCTAATATACAGCTGGTCGAACGTCTCGTGCTTATGGACCTGAAAATGCTCGCGGTCGGACAAATTCAGCGGCTTAGGCCGCGAATCCTCTGTATTCGCGATTAGATAGCCATGCTCGTCAACCAGCGACACCTGAATCAGTGTGTCGCTCTGGATCACGCCCTTCTCGATCGTGCTGGCTAATTTAAAGCGCTGCGGCGACTTCTCGAATTCGTATTTGACGAAGCGGGTGATCTGGTCGACCTGGTGAATGGCCTTGACCGTATGTTGTTCGAAAGCCGCGGACAGCAGCGCGGCCGAAGCTGTGGCTTCGCGCTGGGCATTGTCCCGCTCCACTTGCAGCCGCGTATAGATTACTGCCCACAGCAGGATCAGCACCAATAACCCGAGAGCTGGGATGACCCACAGAGATCGCTGCCTGGACACCGCCGCGTCACGGCGCAAACGCGCTTCGCGTGCCGAGGGAGTCAGCGGAAGAGTCATGGAGCCAGGCCGTGATAGGGGGTGAATATCCCCGTGCGGCGGCGTGTCCAATGCGATGACGGGGCGTGATGCAGAACCGCCAAAGGCCGTGCCGCGCGGGCGCTCAAACAATGGTAATTAAAACAGCGCCACGCGTAAAACGCCCCCACCTTGTTAGGGTACCGTGTAACGCCTGGATGCTGCCTGTGACGCCAGCAGATTATGCGGGAAGAATGGCGGCGCGCCTACGCTGTCTACTCGGGATATATAAGAAATCTGTCCGAAGTCGGCTGAATCGTGCCTGGAACGTTCCATCTATGGCCGTTACCGTATTGCTGTCGATCCACGGTTCGCGCTTCGTGTCGTTGACGCGCCTCGCCATTGCACCCCAGAACCTCGCGTTGCCTCGTCTCATGATCGATCTACTCGAATCGTTGCGTTGTCGTGGGCAGTTCCAAGCACCGGCAAGGAAACGGCGCGCCGCGGGGCGGGGCACAGATGCCGTTATTCGACTTCGGCGATCAGTTCGATTTCCACGCAAGCACCCAGCGGAATCTGCGCGACGCCGAACGCCGAGCGGGCATGCTTGCCGCGTTCCCCGAACACCGTCACAAACAGCTCCGACGCCCCGTTCGTCACCAAGTGCTGCTCGGTGAAGTCCGGCGTCGAATTGACCAGGCTCATCATCTTGACAATGCGCTTGACGTGGTTCAGATCGCCCACGTGCGCGTGCAGCGTCGCAATCAGATCGATGGCAATGCTGCGCGCCGCCTGTTGTCCTTCTTCCGTGCCAATTGTGTCACCGAGCTTGCCGGTCCAGACTTGTCCGTTCCTTTTGGCGATATGGCCGGACAGGAACACGGTCTTGCCTGCCTGCGCACTCATCACGTAAGCGGCCGCCGGTGCGCCGGCAGTCGGTAGCTCGATGCCGAGCGTCTTCAGTTGATCGTATACATTCGACATGGGGACTCCAAAGGGTGAGGAAAATACAAGGGTGAGACCGGCCGGGCCGGATCAGAAAACTGCATACCGGCGCGCCGCAGCACCCGCCATCATCGACAATGTAACGCAGGACAGCGTTGCCCGGGCGCACGTCGGCGGGGGCCGCGATGCTGGACGGCATACGCCAGGCGGCGCTTTAACGTCGCGAACTGCGGCGACCCGGGGCTGTCTGCGTTTCTGTCGCGGTCTCTGGGCAAGTCTTGAATTTGGCGCGGGCCGTCCCCATTTGCGCGGACACGGACAAACCTGGCCTCGTGCCGTTGACGTCAACTCGCTGAAAGGACCTAGACTATGGCGCAAGAAACCATGAGCTTCCAGGCGGAAGTCAAGCAGCTTCTGCAACTGATGATTCACTCGCTGTACAGCAACAAGGAAATTTTCCTGCGTGAGCTGATTTCGAATGCGTCCGACGCGGCGGACAAATTGCGTTTCGAGGCGATCGCCGATGCCGGGCTGTATGAAGACGACCCAAACCTGCGTATCCGGATCGCGTACGACAAGGCTGCACGCACGATCGCGGTTGACGACAACGGGATTGGCATGAGCCGTGACGACGCGGTCTCGCACCTGGGCACGATCGCGCGTTCAGGGACCAAGGAGTTCTTTGCCAAACTGTCCGGCGATCAGCAAAAGGACGCGGCACTGATCGGCCAGTTCGGCGTCGGCTTCTATTCCGGCTTCATCGTCGCGGACCGGATCACTGTGGAATCGCGTCGCGCTGGCTTGCCCGCCGACCAGGGGGTGCGCTGGGAAAGCACTGGCGATGGCGAATTCAGCGTCGAGACGATCCAACGTGCGCAGCGCGGCACATCGATCACGCTGCATCTGCGCGAGGGCGAAGACGAGCTGCTGTCCTCCTACCGACTCAAGTCGATCATCCAGAAGTACTCGGATCATATTGGCCTGCCGATTCTAATGAAGAAGGAGGAGTGGGACGCTGAAAAGAACGAGATGGTCGTCAAAGACGAGGACGAGACCATCAACCAGGCTAGCGCACTGTGGACGCGTGCCAAGAGCGAGATCAGCGACGAGCAGTACAAGCACTTCTACGAGCATTTGTCGCACGATCACGAGGCGCCGCTTGCCTGGACCCACAACCGCGTCGAGGGACGCAGCGAATATATCCAGTTGCTGTACGTGCCTGGTCGTGCCCCGTTCGATATGTGGAATCGCGACCATCGCGGCGGGCTGAAGCTGTATGTGAAGCGCGTGTTCATCATGGATGAGGCCGAGCAGTTGTTGCCCAATTACCTGCGCTTCATCAAGGGCGTGGTCGATTCAAACGACCTGCCGTTGAATGTGTCGCGTGAGATTCTGCAGGAGAGCCGCGACGTGAAGGCGATCCGCGACGGCGTCACCAAGCGAGTGCTGTCGATGCTCGAGGAACTGGCTGGCGCCGACGACGACGCCGGCAAACAGAAGTACGCGACGTTCTGGCGCGAATTCGGCCAGGTGCTCAAGGAGGGCCTGGGCGAGGACTTCGCGAACCGGGAGCGCATCGCCAAGCTGCTGCGCTTCGCGTCGACGCAAACCGACAGCGCCGAGCAGAATGTGTCGCTGGCTGACTACGTCGCGCGGATGAAGCCGGAGCAGACGAAGATTTACTATGTGACCGCCGACAGTTGGCAGGCCGCGCGCAACAGTCCGCATCTGGAAGTATTCCGCAAGAAGGGTGTCGAGGTGCTGCTGCTGACCGATCGCGTCGACGAATGGATGCTGTCGTTCCTGCATGAGTTTGACGGCAAGCCGTTGGCCAGCGTCGCCCGTGGCGATCTGGATCTGGGTGCGTTGAACGACGAGGAGAAAAAGGCTCAGGAAAAGGTCGGTGAGGACCTGAAGCCGCTGGTCGAGCGGATGAAGGACGTGCTCAAGGAAAAGGCCAAGGACGTGCGTCTCACGTTCCGCCTGACCGACTCGCCAAGCTGCCTGGTGGCCGACGAGGGAGAGATGAGTGGCTACTTGCAGCGAATGTTGAAGGCGGCTGGCCAGAAGGCGCCCGATTTCCATCCGATCCTCGAAGTAAACCCGGAACATGCGCTGATCAAGCGGCTGTCGCCGGACGCAGCGGACTTTGCCGACTGGTGCCATTTGCTGTTCGATCAGGCGCTGCTCGCCGAGGGGGGCGCGCTCGATGATCCAGCGAGCTTTGTCAAGCGCACCAACACGTTGTTGCTGTCGGGCACGCATTGAACGACACGCTTGAGCGGCGCTCGGGCGGCCAGTTTTGTGCGCACGGCGACGGTTGGCGGGTGCAACCGCGTGCTGTCTTGAGCGCCGCACAGAAGGACTGGGTAACACGCGCGGGCTCGCTCACGCGCCATTTGGGCACGCTCGGTCGGGTGACCGTGCGGGTCACCTGTGAGAAGGTTGGCGTCGCGTGGCGCGACGAGGCGCGCGTGTTGCGCCTCGTCGCGCCACGCGCCGGTGTGGATTCGCGAGGCAGTGCTCGCAGTGGATGGCGTGGCCGTGGTGGCTGCGCACAGTGTCACGCCGCTGCGCGCGAGCTGGGGCGTATGGCAAGCCGTACGACGGCTGCGTACGCGAGCGTTGGCCGAGCTGCTGTATGCGGACATGACGGTGACACGCTCGCCGATCGTCAGCCGGCGCGTCGATGGCGCCCATCCGCTGTACCGGCTCGCTGTCGCACAGCTAGGCCCGGATCGGCCGCATGCATGCGTCGCGCGGCGCTCGGTGTTTACCCGCCATCGGCTACCGCTGATGGTGACCGAATGCTTCCTGCCGGCCATGTGGACCATGACGACCCTTTAAACTGCTGATGTTGCAAGGTTTTCCGCCGGTAATCCGGCCCGATACGACGATTCTGGTGCTGGGCAGCTTTCCCGGTGAGGCATCGCTCGGGGCAGGGCAGTACTATGCGCATCCTCGCAATCAGTTCTGGCGGTTATTGGGCGCGGTGCTTAACGAGCCTGAGTTGCAGGAGCTTGCGTATGACGCGCGGCTCAAACGCGTGTTGAAGCACGGAATCGGGATATGGGACGTGCTCGCCGCGTGTCATCGCGAGGGCAGTCTCGATTCGGCGATTCGCCATGCGAAGCCGAACGACTTCGCGTCGTTGAGAGCGCATGCACCGTTGCTGAAGAAGGTGTGCTTCAACGGCAAGACGGCGGGGCGGTTTGCCGATGTGATCGGTGCCGCGGGCTATGAGACGCTCGTACTGCCTTCGTCGAGTCCGGCCCATGCGATGCTGTCGTTCGAACAAAAGCTTTCGTGTTGGCGGGAGATTCTTTTCTGACGCCATCCGATCGCTGGTGACGCAATGTTGCGTGGCATGGGGCCAACCCACAGCCTGCGTGACCGAACGTCGAATCCGTTCCGCTTCAGTGGTAATCGCTTTCCCGCTGATGACGCACCGCCAGGATCGTCACCGTCCGATTGTCGTCGATCTCGAACAGCGCAACATATCCCGACGCGCCGAACGGAATGATCAATTCGCGCAGAAACGGCATCGATGGAT
The DNA here is from genome assembly GCF_900156195.1 of Burkholderia sp. b14. Lineage (NCBI taxonomy): Bacteria > Pseudomonadati > Pseudomonadota > Betaproteobacteria > Burkholderiales > Burkholderiaceae > Burkholderia > Burkholderia sp. b14. The sequence goes on along the minus strand of NZ_FTPJ01000003.1, from coordinate 1,132,198 downwards.
GGGCTTTGCGGCATGTGAACGGCGACGATTCCAATGTAGCGATCCCGGCGGCGATGGCCGCAAGTGCACGAGTAGCGATTTCGACGTCGGCGTCGTCGCGATCGATAACGAAGCCATAAAGGCGGTCCAGATCATCTGAAGCCGCACGCGTGAACCGGACCGCGTACGTCATCGAGGCTTGCGCCTCGTATCGCGAAGAGCGTTGAGCCGCCGCTCTAGTTTCTCCAGTACTTCGGACGCAGGCAGATAGTCGCCGGTGCGTCGGGCCGCTTCGCGCGACGCGATGCCGCGGGCAATGAATTCGCTTTGATTGCGACGGCGTTCGATGCCCTCGCGGATCGAGTGCTCGACGAAACTCGACAGCGTTTCTCCTTCACCGAGGACGCTTTCGGCGGCGTCACGCAGTTCCGGTTCGACCCGAATGGAGGGGAAGGTGGCGGATTTCATGATATCTGTCAAAGCATCGCAGTTGCGATGCATTATCCGCTGATGGCTATGTTGATGCAAGTTAGCCGTTCGGTAGAGTCGATGGAGAGCGTCCAACGCTCCGAAATGGGCGACTTCCAGCGCCAGCGTCGCGCGACCCGTGGATAGCTGCAGGTCACCCCAACTCGATTACGGGTTGCTTAACCCGCTGCGCGACCCCGGATGCTATGCTTGGGACAAACAAAAACTGTGCAACACGCAAGACTTCGTTACATGACATCCTTGATCAAGCGCGCGTCGGCGCAAGCGCGCGCATTCCAGCGCGGTGAGCGGGCCGCGCAACCGTCGCGCGGCGCCACCCGCCGCACGGGACGCGACAAACACAAGAGCGCCGCGCAGCACGAGGCCGTACCCACCCTCGAAGCGCCGCGCAAAGCCCGTTTTGCGCCGGTGACATTTTCCGAAGAAGGGGGCGTGCGCTACCTGCATTTCGGCACTGAATGGATACAGGGCGCGATGCGCCTGAAAAAGCCGTTCGATATTGAACTCGAATACGCGCAGCAAATGATGGCGTGGCTGCTCTTTCTCGCGCCGCCCCAGCGTATTGTGCAATTGGGCTTGGGGGCGGCAGCCTTGACCAAGTTCTGTCATCGGCATTTTCTGCGCTCGCATGTGGAGGCGGTGGAATTGAACCCGGCAGTGATCATAGCCGCGCGCAGCATGTTTGAGTTGCCGAGCGACGACCGGCGCTTGAGTGTGCTCCAGATCGATGCATGGGATTTTGTTCATGACCCCGCGAACCACGGTACGGTCGGCGCGATGCAGATTGACCTGTATGACGCGACCGCACGCGGTCCGGTGCTCGATTCCGTCGCGTTTTATCGCGCGTGCCGTGCTTGCCTCGGCGGCGCCGCAGTGGTGACGGTCAACTTGTTCGGCGACCATCCGAGCTTTGTGCGCAACATGCGCCATTTGCGCGCGGCGTTCGATGCGCGGGTCATCGCGTTGCCCGAGGTGCATGAGGGCAACCGCGTCGTGCTGGCTTTCTCCGGACCCGCGTTGTCGATCGACTGGAACGTACTGACCGACCGCGCGAAGGTCATCGAGAAGGCGTGTGGGTTGAACGCCCGTCAGTGGGTCGCCGCCCTACGCGAGGCGTCCGGCGCGCCACGCCGCGACGCGCGCGACATCGCCGTCGGCGGGCATTTCATAATCTGAGTTCCTCCCCACCATCCCATCGTTTTCCCGACTTGCTTGGTGGTATCTGGATTATCCAGATGTTGCCCGCGATCGTACTGGCTTGTACACCCGTGTATGCGACCATCGCGGCTTGTTGCTCGGCTGGGCCGCGGGCATCCTGACCGGCACGTGGATGGCCGCATCGCTGAAGCTTGCGGGCTCGATTTATCTGTTGCATATCGGCGGATACACGATGCCGGGCTATGCGGCGGCGGTGTGGGCATTGCTCGTGAACATTGGGGTGGCGATCGTGGTCAGCATGATCGTGCGCGTGCTCGGCATGTCGCGCTTCGAAGACAGGACACGGCCCGAAGACTACTTGGACGTCGTTGAGAGCGAGACGTGATGCGCCCGTGGTCCGGAGCGTGCGGCAGCGCGAGTGCCGCCTTGAACCTACGGGCGCGCACCGGCATGCTGGGTAAATTGACGCTCTCAGACCTGGCGGTGCAGGACGACTGATCAGCGCGGCACCTGAAAGGCGGCACGTGCCCGATCGACGTCGGCCCGCACGCTGCAATCGTGCTGATGATCGTTGACTAGGCCCATCGCCTGCATCATCGCGTACATTGTCGTCGGCCCGACGAATTTCCAACCGCGCCGCTTTAAGTCTTTCGACAACGCAATCGACTCGGGGGACGTCGTCATCGTGCCGAGCACCTCCCGGGTCAGCTTGCGTGGCCGGCTCCGCGGGTCCGGCTCGAAGCGCCACAGGTAGGCGGCCAGCGAGCGCTCGCTATCGAGCAGCGCCAGCGCGCGGCGTGCGTTATGGATGGCAGCCTCGATCTTGCCCCGGTGCCGGATGATGCCGGTGTCGCCGAGCAACCGCTGCACGTCGCAGTCGGTAAACCGGGCCACCTTCTCGATGTCAAAGTTGGCGAATGCAGCGCGAAAGGCTTCCCGCTTGCGCAGGATCGTTAGCCAGCTGAGTCCGGCCTGGAACCCCTCAAGGCACAGTTTCTCGAACAGCCGGCGGTCGTCATCGACCGGAAACCCCCACTCCTTATCATGATAAGCGCAATACTCGGCGCCGGTGCCGCACCAATGGCAGCGCCGCGAGAGGTCCACTGTCGGTGCCGGCACGACCGATGGCCCGCCTGGCATCGCCGAAGCAGAAACAGAAGGGTGTATCATCGACGGTTTGGATTATCCTTGATGCGGTGTGTTGACCATGTATTGTAGTCGAGCGCGTGTCGGAGCCACTTAGCGCAATGGCGTAATCAACTGTTCAAGCTTGACCGCATCCGCCGCGAACAGGCGAATGCCTTCAGCCAACTTCTCGGTGGCCATGGCGTCGTCATTTAGCAGGTAGCGGAACGTCGGCTCATCGTGCGCGACGGGCTCGATCGGCACACTGGCCGCCTGCTGCGGGCAGAGCTTGCGCTGCACGGGCTCGTTGCTCTCATGCAGCTTCTGTAGCAAGTCTGGGCTGATCGTCAGCAGGTCGCAGCCGGCAAGCTCGACGACCTGGCTCGTTGTGCGAAAGCTTGCCCCCATCACTTCGGTCGAGTAGCCAAATTTTTTGTAGTATGCGTAGATACGCTTGACCGATTGCACGCCGGGATCGTTGGCGCCGCCATCGCGGGCCTCATCCCAATTCGCGCCGGCATTTTTCTTGTACCAGTCGTAGATGCGGCCGACGAATGGCGAAATCAGCTTGGCCCGGGCTTGCGCGCAGGCGACCGCTTGGGCGAGCGAGAACAGCAACGTCATGTTGCAATGGATCCCTTCCTGCTGCAACACCTCGGCGGCGCGCACGCCTTCCCACGTCGATGCGAGCTTGATCAGCACGCGCTCGCGGTCGATGCCCGCGGCCTCGTAGAGTGCGACCAGCTGATGTGCCTTCTCGATGCTTCTTTGGACGTCGAACGACAGCCGCGCGTCCACTTCTGTCGATACCCGCCCCGGGACGATCTTCAGGATCTCGACGCCAAACGCGACCAACAATCGGTCAATGATGTCGTCGACGGGCAGGCTCGCATGATCGCGTACTGTTTTCTCGAGCAGCGGGCGGTAGTTGTCCTTCTGCACCGCCTTCAGGATTAGCGACGGGTTGGTCGTCGCATCCTGTGGTTTGTAACGCGCGAGTTGCTGGAAATCGCCGGTGTCGGCGACGACGGTCGTGTACTGCTTCAACTGGTCTAGTGCAGTCGTCATGGCTAGGTTCCTTGTAGATCGTATCGCGTAATGCCGCGCTGATTTCTATTATTGTCTCGCAGCCGTGCGGCGTCCGATAGTTGTCCGACCAGTCGGTGCTCCCCCAGTTCGTCGGGGTGCCGGCAGCCGGACGTCGGACGCCGCGCCGCCGGCTTGCCGGCGCATTTAGCGGCGCCAGTTCAGGATGGTGTTCGCGATGAGGCCGGCCACTAGGCCCCAGAAGGCCGAGCCAATCGACAGCAGCGTGAACCCGGAGGCGGTCACCATGAAGGTAACGAGTGCCGCTTCGCGTTGTCGGGCATCCTGCATCGCATGGGTCAGGCCGGTCATGATCGAGCCGAACAGTGCCAGCGCGGCGACCGACACGATCAGTGCCTTGGGCAGGCTGGCGAACAGCGCCGCAATCGTCGCGCCGAAGATGCCGGCCAGCAAGTAGAACACGCCGCACCATACGGCGGCAGTGTAGCGCTTTGCCGGATCCTCGTGTGCGTCACGACTGGTGCAGATCGCTGCGGTGATGGCCGCGAGGTTGATCCCGTGCGAGCCAAATGGCGCTAGCAGCAGCGATGCGGTCCCGGTCGTGGCGATCAGTGGCGCCGATGGCGTGCTATAGTCGTGCGCGCGCAACACCGCCACGCCTGGCATGTTCTGCGAAGCCATCGCGACAATGAACAGCGGCACGCCGATGCTGATCAACGCGGCGAGGGAGAATGACGGGCGGGTGAACACGGGATGCGCGAGCGCGATGCTGAAATGACTAAAATCGATCAAGCCGAGCGCGCCGGCCAGCACCGTGCCGACCACCAGCGTAAGGGCGATCGCATAGCGGGGGCAAACGCGCTTGGTCACGAGGTAGGCGACGAACATCGTGAGCACCAGCGCGCGTTGTTGGCCCGCCTGAACAAAGATCGCGCTGCCGATCTCGAACAAAATGCCGGCCAGTAGGGCGGCGGCGATACCCGATGGGATCCTCGCCATCAATGAATCGAAGCAGCCAGTGACGCCAACCAGGGTTAGCAGCGCCGCACACACGACGAAAGCGCCGATTGCCTCAGCGTAGGGTACCCCGGGCAGGCTGGTGATGAGCAGCGCAGCGCCGGGCGTGGACCAGGCGACGACGATCGGCGCGCGAAAGCGTAGCGACAGCCCGATGGCCGTGACCGCCATGCCGATCGACAGCGCCCAGATCCACGATGAGATTTGGGTGTCGCTCAGGTGCGCGGCGCGGCCGGCCTGGAATATCAATGCGATCGAGCTGGTGTAGCCCGTCATCGCGGCCACAAAACCGGCGACCAGTGCCGACAGCGAGGTGTCACCGATCGGACGCAGCGGCGCGCGTAGTGTGGGCGGTGCGGCTGGGTCGGGTGGTGAGGACGCAGTCATGGATGGGAAGGGTTACTTGGCGTGATCGCGGCGTTGACCGTCAGTTTGAGGTCATCGGTCGCGGCATACTGTGAAGAACCTTCGAAACGCTCGGGCGGCATGATCGGCACGGGGACACGAAAACGCCAGTATAGGACAGGCGCCGCATCGCCGCCGGCTGTGTGGCCGACTCGCTGCCCCTGGGGCGTGTGCATGCCATCGGCGCGCCGACCGATGCCGGCGCGGGCAGCCGAAGTGCCCAAATGCTGCATTTCTCTGCGGCCGATTGACGCAGGGTGAGGGCGGCCTGCTGCCTGCAGCACGGTTGACTACGCGGTGCGCAGCGCGCAGTCGCGCGCCGGCGCTCAAGTGGACGCTCCTAGCGTCGGGGGTTACAATACGCCGTTTTTTTGGCCGGCTGCTCAACGCCAGCGGATTCGCGCAGAGCAGGGCGGTGCAGGCCTGCGCGGTTTCAGCGCCCCGATATTCCCCTACAGCCAGGTTAGATGCTTATGAACAGATTCGTCGTGATGGCTGCCATTGCGGTGCTCGCCGGGTCAGCCGGCACCGCGGCGGCGGACGTGGTCGGCAACGCGCGCGCCGCGCAAGGGAAGGTCGCCATGTGCATTGGCTGCCACGGCATTCCCGGCTATCGCGCCGCGTTCCCACAGGTCTACAAAGTGCCGATGCTCGGCGGTCAGAACGCGAAGTATCTGGAAAACGCATTGCAGGAATACAAGAAGGGTTCACGCAAGTTCGCGCCGATGCAAGCGATCGCCCAGTCGCTGACGGACCAGGACATTGCCGACCTGGCTGCGTACTACGCGGCTCAGACGCCGGCAAGCCGGCCCAATCCGGAGCGGTGACCGGAACGTGGCGAACGGTAGACGAGCAACAGGAGAACTCATGAAAAAGCGCATCATTGAAGCGTCGGGCGTCGCCAAGGCAATGATCGCCGCGTGTGCGGCCGTAGTATCGATCGGGGCCGCGCAAGCCGCAGACATTGGTAACGGGCGCGCAATCGTCGAGCGCACCAACTGCGCCGCGTGCCACGGAGCGGGGCTGGACAAGCCGGTGACTCCGGATTATCCGAAGCTCGCGGGGCAGCATGCCGACTACACCTATTGGGCATTGCGCCAATACCAGATGGGCGGTGGCAATCCGTCCTTTGGTCGCGACCATGCGATCATGGCTGCGCAGGTGCAGAGCCTGTCCGAAAGCGATTTGAAAGACATTGCCGCGTATATCGAGTCGCTGAAGGGCGATCTCGTGCTGAAGAAGTAAGCGGTCTTACGCCGCCGGCGCACACGCACGGCGGCGTCGCTGCGTCGGCCGGCCCTGTGCCGTCAATCCCGGGACGCGCGCTGTTCAATCAGCGCCAGATACGCGTCGGTATCCGGCGGGACGTTGTTGCGTTGTGCTTCCCAGATGATCTGGCCAAGACATTCCATGATCGCGTGGTGTGCGTCGTGGTCCGAGCCCAGGCGTGCAGTCAGGCGCTCGTGTGCGGCGCGGATGCCGCGCGGTTGGTCGATCGACAACTGCTCGCTGATTGCCAGGTGCATCGACAAGTGCAGGAACGGGTTCGTCTGGCCGCGCTCGGGCGAGTAGTCCTGCTCGCTTGCGTCGGCGCAGTCCAGGACAGCTTGGTACTCTGGGTGCTGGACGATCCAGTCCGCCGCTATGCTCTGCAGCGGGGTCAAGATTTCACCGGCGCGTTGCTTGCGCCACGTCTCGGTAAAAAAACGACGGACTTCGTCACGACTCGGATTGAACATCAGGCACTGAAACCGCTTGGTACGCGCAGCCGCGCAATTCCTCATTGTACGCCGAGCGTTGTCGTGGCGCCGCACCGTCGCACCGCGGTGCTCATCGCTGCATAGCCACGATGCAAGCTTCGTATCAGTGCATCCGCAGTGCTTTTGCGGCAATCATTATGTCATTGGGTGGGAGCGGGCGTCTTGCTCTTGAATTCGCACAGCGGCTCGATCGCACAATGCCAGCACTCAGGCAGCCGCGCACGGCATACGTAGCGGCCGTGCAGGATCAGCCAATGATGCGCGTCATGCCGGAATTCGGCCGGCGTGAGCTTCTCCAGCGCCACCTCTACCGCCCGCACGTCCTTGCCGGGTGCCAGCCCGGTGCGGTTCGCGACGCGGAAGATATGCGTGTCGACGGCGATCGTCGGGTGCCCGAATGCGGTGTTTAGCACGACGTTCGCCGTCTTGCGGCCCACCCCGGGTAGGGCCTCGAGCGCTTCGCGATCAGCCGGCACTTCGCCGTGGTGCTTGTCGAGCAGGATCCTGCAGGTCGCGATGACGTTTTTGGCCTTGGTCCGGTACAGTCCAATCGTCTTGATGTACTGCGCCACACCGTCTTCGCCGAGCGCCAGGATGGCTTTCGGCGTGTTGGCGACTGGGAACATCTGGCGCATCGCCTTGTTGACCGAGATGTCGGTCGCCTGTGCCGACAGCATCACGGCAATCAGCAGTTCGAACGGTGTCGTGTACTCTAGCTCCGTCGTCGGATGGGGATTCAAGCTTTGCAGCGTTTCGTAAATTGCGCGGCGCTTTTGGGCGTTCATGAAGATTCGTCGCTTTAGGGAACAGTTGGACGCAGACGGCGCATCATGCATCGAGGTCGGAGCCGTCTCTGCGCGCATCAGGCGGCGGGGGCGGCTCCGATGCAGCGCAGCCGTGTTCGTCCGTGTCCCATCCCAGGCGTCGCCGACGTGCTTCGGCCGCGTCGATTTGCGCTTGCACGGCTGGACTGACGTCCGATGTGTTGCGCGGCCCCAGCCCCTGGGCGGCCAGTTCCTCTTTCTTCTTACGGGCACGCTCGAGCGCCGCCTGGATGATTGCTTGCTTTCGTGCGGCGGCAGGGTTCTGCGACGACGCCATTGGCCCGGCCCCTGGCATGCCGGTCGTGGTGGCAGCGGCGGGCGTCGCGCCGGGCGGGTGACCGGGCTCGGCATTTGTGCGCTCTCGCACCGTGCCGGGCGACGCCCATCCCGATGCTGGCGGCATCGGTGTGGCATCCGGATTCATCGTCGCGCGACGAGCGGCGGCACGCTGCTGCGCCACGTCACGCTCTTTCGCGAGCCGTGCATTGCGCTGCGCGTGCCGGCGTCGGGCCGCATCGGCCTGCTGCGGTGACCATGCGTCCCATCCGGTGGCAGTGCCGGTCACGGGGACCATCTCGATACAATCGACGGGGCACGGTGCGACGCACAGATCGCAGCCGGTGCACCAATCTGCCAGCACCGTATGCAGCTGCTTTGGGGCGCCGACAATGGCATCGACCGGGCATGCTTGCATGCATAACGTGCAGCCGATGCACACAGTCTCATCGATTACCGCACGCGCCCGTGCACGCTCGACGCCGTTGGTCGGATTGAGCGCGATGATCGGCTTGCCGAGCAATGACGCCAGCCGGGCGATGCCTTGCTGTCCTCCGGGCGGACACTGGTTGTAGCCCGCCGTGCCGTCGGCAACGGCTTGCGCATAGGGGCGGCAGCCGCTATAGCCGCATTTGGTGCATTGGGTTTGGGGAAGCAGATCGTCGATCCGATCCGCGAGCGACGGAGAAGCAGTCACAGTGTCGGAACCTGGACGCGTCGAGAAGCGTGACGCATATTTTATCAATACGCAATTATCGCCTATTCCGATAGCGGCGTTGGACCCGCGTGCCATAATCCAACTGCTTTCCGTGTCAGTCTTAGGGCGATAACTGAGCGCGGCGCACCATTTCCTGCCGCTGTGGGCCTATCCGGTGGTGACGCGATCGGTCAACGCGGCTACTGCATCATGATTTGAACATGAACCAGCCGAGAATCAAAAGGGACCCCGAAGGCACGAGGCGCCGCATTCTCGCCGCCGCTGCCGAAGCATTCGCGAACGGCGGATTGTCCGGCGCGCGCGTGGACCAGATCGCCTGTCGTGCCGGGACCAACGAACGGATGCTGTACTACTACTTCGGCAGCAAGGAGCAGTTGTTCACTGCGGTGCTGGAGCAGGCGCTGACGGGATTTGCCGAAGCGGAACGCACGCTGGACCTGAACGGACTGGCGCCCGTGGAGGCCATGACGCGGCTTGCCCACTTCATATGGGCGTTCTATCATCAGCGTCCTGACCTGCTGCGCTTGCTGAACAACGAAAATCTGCATGAGGCGCGGTATCTGCAACAGTCGACGCGGATTCGTGAAACCGTTTCACCGATGCTCGCGACGCTTTCCGGGATCCTGGAACGTGGGCACCGCGCTGGGCTGTTCCGGGCCGGCATCGATCCGATGCGCCTCTATGTGACGATCTCCGGGTTAGGCTATTACATTGTGTCCAATCGGCATACGCTGAAGGCGACGCTCGGTCGGGATTTCGGACAAGGCGACGAGCACGCCGAGATGGTTCGACTCAATACGGATATGTTGCTGGCTTACTTACTGTATCGGTGATCTTACTGCATCGGTGACCGTCGTGCCGCGCTGCGCGACACAGCAGGCAGTGCGCAGCGCGACCCTATCGTGACGAAGGTCAGCGTCAAGCTTAAGCCCGTCACGGTTGTGAGGTTCTACCCGGTGCGTCGAGACAGGGGTTCGTCGATTCGCTTGCCAGCGTCGCCGTTCGGATGCGGCCTGATGTTGTGCCGTGCCGCGTTTAAGCTGACGGGGCGCGGTGTCCTATTTACCGCCGCGTCAGGAGTCAGACTTGTACAACCACCGCGTCGCGATACCTCCCGGCTCAGCAGCGCTGTTGCCGCAATGGCTCAATGAGCGTTCCTTGGCGAGCACGCCGTGTCCTTCGAGGCCCTCCGCGTCTAACGGGCCGCTGGCGGCTTTGAAAATGTTGGCCCGACCTAAGAACATGCGCGGTCAACCGCCTGCAGGAAGGCCTGCGGCGTTCGGTCTGCACGGCTCTCTTGTCGAAGGCAATCCAACGTTTCCTGCTGCGTCCCGCGTATATGGTCCGCAGCCGACGCTTCGCCAATCCGCGCTGGGCGCCGGGGAGCCCCCCAGCGCTCGCTGGATGCCTTCATTCCCACAAATGCTGCGTCAGGCGAGCACATCCTTCTCCACCGTGCCGTGGGCCCGTTGCAAGGCAATCGCGGCGGCTGTAGCACGAATGTTCCGCGGCTTGTTCATTCCCAAAGCCGCTTCGGCTTGGGAAGGGCAAGCGACGTCACCCATAAACGCGCCAGCACAAGGTGGCGTTGCACCGTTTCCAAAAGACGGACGTGCCGACGGGCCTAATGACCCATTCCAGCCGTTCGGTGTTCCCAGGTGGAAAAGTGACACCGCCTATTTAGACGAAGACGAGCCGTTTCCTTCGCTGCAGCAACCGGATCCCGCGAAGATGCTATTGTGCAGTCCATTTCGGCCGCCGAAGCCGCGCTCGGAGGAGGTGGATTCACCACAAGCTCGTATCCCCTTTGATGCATCGAAGGAGCAGTGGAAGATAAGTATATTACGTCCCCAGCAGGGGGGAGCCGTCTTCGCGAGAACGCCACCGGCTCCGCCATCTTCGACGCTGAAATACATACCACCTGTTAAAAAGCCATCGGGACAGCGCTCAAAGTCCGCGAGTCCGTTACAAGCTAGTCTCCCCGATAATGCATCGAAGGAGCAGTGGAAGATGAGCATATTACGTCCCCAGCAGGGGGAGGCCGTCTTCGCGAAAACGCCACCGGCCCCGCCATCTTCGACGCTGAAACACACACCTGTTAAAAAGCCATCAGGACAGCGCTCAAAGTCCGCGAGTCCGTTACAAGCTAGTTTCCTTGATGATGTATCGAAGCAGCAGTGGAAGAGCCGTATATTACCTCTCCAGGAGCGGAGCGTACCGGCGCATAAACCGCTGACCGAAACCCGTAGGAACGTCTATCAGCCGCAGTTGGCGCCAAGTATATTCTTGGCAGACCAAGAGACAGATTAATTTGAAGCCCAAACCAATTGGGAATGTGCACCCTGCCGGCATGCTACGCGAGTGTCGATGACGGCCGCCGATGGAGTGCCATTGCGAAATCACGCCGAGGCACTGGAGGCGTAAGCCGTGCATGGCGCCAGGCAGCGGCGCACAATTCGAATAGGACGCGATCATTGGAGCATGTATGGTTGACAGGCTAAAACTGAATGTATCTGGATGGGCTTTGCCACAGTTGCAGGTTCTACGTTCGGCTTCTGATGACAAGCCGGGCGTCACCCCAGGACGTGCCGGGGTTTCGGCACTGTTAAGCGGCTTGAAAAAGTATGGCTCGCGTCTGCGTGCTGCCGCGCTACCGTCTGAACGAGCGCAGTGGAATATATCCTCCCCAAGTACGGGCGGCGCGATGCAAGGCGCCCGCCCACCTCATGTTTGGGGACACGGCAATGCAATAGGCTTTTCTACAGTGCCGCGATTCGGGTCGCCACTTGAGCGTGGGGCGCCATCACAGTTGACCCCGATGGGGGGCAATAGCCCATTGGTTATGTCGATGCCTTCTCAACCTTTAAACCACGTGGTCGTTGTCCTGCCGCCGCCGCAGTCATCGATTATGTCTGCCATTTCACGGTTGTTAGGCGACGTACCAATGACGGCGGTACCAAGTAGTGCGATCATGCTGTCGTACGGTCCATACGGCTCTGGCAGTGGCAGCGCGCCGGCGCCTTCCTGGCCCGGCCACGGTAGCGTTCCGATGGCTGTGGGCTGGCATGAACCTAGCGGCGCCGAGTACGCGATGTCGGCGTTCGCCAATCACGGTGTGCCGCAGCAGAGGTTTCAAGAGCCGGGCGTTCATCCCAGTATGCCAATGCCGCAGCCTCCTTCCCCAAGATACGCTACGCCTCCAACCCTTGAGGATGCGCCGCCACGGCCGAATAATGAGGTTGCTCCGCCACGGCGGCCACCCAGACGAGTCGTTCCGCTGTCGTCGCAGCGGCGAAATACCGTTAGCCCCCAAAATCTTAATGCCTATTTGAGCGGGAAACAGAAAGAGGTTTTTGAACAGTTGGACGCGAAGAAAAAGCCGTCCAAAAAGGAATTACAAGATGCCAACGATGAGGCGTTCGCCGAAGGCATCAGGCTAAGCTTGATCCAACACGCAGCTTCGGACGGCTCGCGCGCAGATGCGACGCAGGCTTTGGATGAGTCTCGAAGTGCGGCCACGGATAGCGCGCCCTTGCGGACTCCCGCAGGCATAAAGCGCCAGCCAACGGAATCGGAGAACGATAGAGCAACTAAGCGACTCAGATCATCGTACATTCCCCTCGATCAAGCGCCCCGGGCATTTTACAAGCCCTCGCTCGCTCTGGGTAACATAGAGGACAACGCATCGGAGGAGTCCGAATCGCCCCATTAAAAGTAACGGCTCAGTTTTGCGTTGCGTGAACGCCAGTGCCGCTGATATGTCCGGCAAACCCAGATGCGGTGCGCCCGGTGTGAGGCCCACGTTAAGCTGCACTGCAACAAGTACAGCATTCAGATCCGTGACAGGATTGCACGAACTGTTTTAGAGGTCAGTCAAGCTAATCCTTGGCGACGTGCCCACTGTGATCGCGGTTGCCCGTGTTGGAGAGCCGACCGCACCGGCGCTACGTCTGCACTGCAGCCTCATGATCATGCTCATGAATGAACTCGCGGATCTGCGCATAGATGATCGTGCGCCAGCGTCGTCCCGAGAAGATCCCGTAGTGACCGCATTGCTCCACGGTGAAATGCCGGCGTGACGCTGACGCAATGCCGGTGCACAGCGTGTGGGCGGCGCGCGTCTGTCCACAGCCGGAGATGTCATCCAGTTCGCCCTCGATCGTAAAGAGCGCGGTATCGGTGATGTCCTGTGGGCGCACCGGCTCGCCGTTGACGATCCAAGTGCCTTGCGCGAGCCGGAATTCTTGAAACACGATACGGATCGTTTCCAAGTAATATTCCGCCGCCATGTCCAGCACGGCGTTGTATTCGTCGTAGAAGCGGCGATGCGCTTCGGCATCGTCTTCGTCGCCACGTACTAGGTTTTCGAAGAATTCCCAATGCGATTGCAAATGCCGCTCCGGGTTCATTGCAACGAACCCGGCGTGCTGCAGAAAACCCGGATAAACTTTGCGGCCTACGCCCGGATAGTTCGACGGCACCGTATAGATTACGTTGTTCTCAAACCACTCGTACGAATGCTGCGTTGCCAGCGAGTTCACCGACGTTGGGCTCTTACGGGCATCGATCGGCCCACCCATCATCGTCATCGTACGTGGTGTGTCCTCGCCGCGGCTGGCCATCAGCGAGATCGCCGCGAGCACCGGCACCGTTGGCTGGCATACCGAGATCACGTGCAGGTTCTTCGCGCCGATGTGTCGGATAAAGTCCTGGATGTACTCGACGTAGTCGTCCAGATGGAACGCGCCGGCCTCGAGCGGCACCATCCGTGCATCGATCCAGTCGGTGATGTAGACTTTGTGGTCCTGCAGCAGCGTGCGCACCGTATCGCGCAACAGCGTTGAGTGATGTCCGGACAGCGGTGCACAGACCAGCACGACGGGTTCATGCTTCAGTTGCGATACGGCGTCGCTGTTGTCGGAATACCGCTTGAAGCGCAGCAGCCGGCAAAACGGTTTTTCCAGGATCGTCTGTTCGACGACCGGAATGCTGCGGCCGTCCTTCTCGATTTGCTTAATGTTAAATTCGGGGCGTTCATAGTCCTTGCCGAGCCGGTATAGCAACTCGTAGGCGGCGGCCCAGCGCGATGCGCCAGGGACGTAGGCGAGCGGACTGGCCGGATTCGCGAACGATTTCGACGCGGATTGCGCCCAGGCAGTCAGCGGGCTCAGCAGCGCGCGCTGGAATTCGTGAAATTGATAGAGCATGCTTGCTCCGTGTTACGGCATGTGGGTTGATTCCCGCTGCCATCGGTACGGCGCCGGTCAAAGCCGGGCGCTCCTCGCCGCCCGCGCGAGATAAGCGGGCGGCCGGGCGCAGGATGACGCGTCCAATCCTGATATCCGATCATATCGGACAATCGCGGGCTGGTGCAATGCAGCAAATCCCGCTGGCGAGCGTGTCGCTTACTGCGGCCAGCGGCCATGCTCGGGCGTGCCGAGCAATGCCGCAAAGCAGGCGCCGGAATCAAACCGCGGCCAGCATAGCCAGTCGATTGAACCGTCGCGGCCGACCAGCGCCATGGTGTGACTATCGCCGATCAACGCATAGTCTTCGATTGCAAGGGGCATGGGTGGAGTCGGAGCAGCAGCTGCGCATGGTTCCCGATCATAAGGCAATTGAGCGCAGCCCGCGTGTTGCCGGCCTTTTGACAAACAGCTGAGCGGGCCGGCACGGGAACGTTTGTTGTTGACTCGCGGGCACACCGTGCCGTTGAGCGCGCCGGGCTTTCGCGGCAAGGTGGGCGGCGGTGCGATTCATCTGTCGCCGGACGGCCGTTTCCTGTATGCGACCAACCGTGGTGATGCTAACGAGATCGTGATCTATTCGGTCGATGCCGACAACGGCCGCCTGAGCCTCGTGGGCCGCCAGTCGAGCCTGGGCAGCACATCGCGTAGGGCGCGCGGTGCGGGTGCGGTGCCTCAGTCTGTGGGCGCCGGCGCGAGCACTTCGCGGCTGCCATTGACTCCCATTGACGACACCAGTGAGGCCGCTTCCATTTGCTCGACCAAACGGGCAGCGCGGTTGTAGCCGATGCGCAACTGCCGTTGCACCGATGAGATCGACGCGCGGCGGCTGCGCAACACGAATGCCACGGCCTCGTCATACAGTGGATCGGCCTCTGCATCGGGCGCCTCGCCGAATAAGTCCGTGGCCGCACTGTCCCCGGGCACGCCAGCTAGGATGCCTTCCTCGTATTCCGGTTCACCGAACTGTTTTAGATGTTCGACGACGCGATGTACTTCGTCGTCTGCGACGAAGGCACCATGGACCCGTTGCGGGTAGCCGGTACCGGGGGGTAGGAACAGCATGTCCCCTTGGCCGAGCAGCGATTCCGCGCCCATCTGATCGAGGATGGTGCGCGAGTCCACCTTGGACGAAACCTGGAAGGCCACCCGCGTCGGAATGTTCGCCTTGATCAAACCCGTAATCACGTCGACTGACGGCCGTTGCGTGGCCAGAATCAAGTGGATCCCCGCAGCCCGGGCCTTTTGTGCGAGCCGCGCGATCAACTCCTCGATCTTCTTGCCGGACACCATCATCAGGTCCGCTAGCTCGTCGATGACCACCACGATCATGGGCAGGGGCGCAAGCGGTTCCGGTGCGTCCGGCGTCAGCGAGAACGGATTGCCGACCTTGCGTCCGGCGTGCTCCGCATCGACGATTTTCTGGTTGAAGCCGGCGAGGTTGCGCACACCGAGCGCGGACATCAGCCGGTAGCGCTTTTCCATTTCCGCGACGCACCACGTCAGTGCGTTCGCGGCGAGCTTCATGTCGGTCACGACCGGCGCAAGCAGGTGCGGGATGCCCTCGTAGACCGACAGTTCCAGCATCTTCGGGTCAATCATGATCAGCCGGACGTCCTGTGGCGTTGCCTTGTACAGCAAGGACACGATCATCGCGTTGATCGCCACCGACTTGCCCGAGCCGGTGGTGCCGGCCACGAGCATGTGCGGCGCGCGCGCCAAGTCGGTCACGACCGGTTCACCCGTGATGTCCTTGCCCAGCGCGAGCGTGAGTTGCGATGCCGAACCCGTGTATTCCCGCGACGCGAGGATGTCCGCCAACCGGATCACTTGCCGCCGAGCGTTGGGCAGTTCGAGTCCCATGCAGGTCTTGCCCGGGATCGTCTCGACCACGCGGATTGACGTCAATCCGAGGCCGCGTGACAAGTCTTTCATCAAGCCTACGATCTGGCTGCCGCGTACCCCCAGTGCCGGCTCGACCTCGAAGCGCGTGATGACCGGGCCGGCCGAAGCGCCGATGACGGACACCGGTACCTTGAACTCCTTGAGCCGTTGCTCAATTAATTGGCCGGTCGCGGCGAGCGTCGCCTCGGATACCGGTTCGATAATGTCGGAGCCGCTTGCGAGCAGCGTCAGGGCCGGCAATTCGATAGGCGAGGCGGCGCTCGCCTGGAATGGGAACGTGTTGCGCTTCGAGGCGGGGTTTGCCGCCGGTACGGTTCCGTCGGATGCAGCATGCACCGTGGCGGAAACCGGCGCGCCGTCGGGATCGGGCATCAGCCCGGGCGTGGACATCGGCCCGGGGAGGGGCATTGGCAGGGGGATGGACATCGGCCCGGGGATGGGCATCGGCACGGGCGTGGATATCGGTTCGAGCATGGACATTGGCTCGGGTGTAGATGTCGGTGCTGACACTGGCAAGGGTGCCGGTGCGGAGACGGCAGTGGCAGCTGTTGCTGCCGCGACCTGGGCAGTCGGCGGGACGACAGGTGGGGGAGCGGTGGGGGATAGGCCTGGCGGTGCATCCACGCGCAGCTCAAGCGAGCGAAGGGTGTCCAAAGGCGTCTCGGCACGCGCTGGCGGGAGGGGGGCCAATGGTGGCGAGTCGGATTCCGACGACAATCGGATCGGCGGCGTGAGAGCCCATTCCGGTGTGGCTGCGTCAGGCGGTGTCGCAGCGGGTCTTGACTGGTCCGGATCCAATCGCGGCGCTGCACACGCCGAAGAAGACGTAACAGGGGACGTTGGAGCGAGCGTCGCCGGGGCCGGATCGTGAGGTATTGCCGCAGATTCTGACGAGGGTTGAGCCAGCGGTGACGCAGCAGGCACGGGCGCTTCTGGCAGCGCGGTGGCCGTGTTGCCGTGGCGACCCGCTTGTCGGTCAAGGCTTGCGCCGGCGAGCGCGGTCCATTGCGCTGCTTGTTGCTCGATCGCGCGCAGTGCCGCCACGATGCTTGGCGGTGCAGGCGGTGCAGGCGGTGCAGGCGGTGCAGCGAACACGCCGTCCAGTTGTGCTGGTCCACTCGCGGGGCTGGCGCGCTGTGCCGCAGCGCGTTCTAGGTAGTTGTCGCTCGGCCGATACGGGCGCGGCGGCGTGCGCGACGGCACTAGCCGGGGAGCGGGCGCGGCGGGGGCGCCGCCACGCGGCATCATGCGGCGCGCTTCGTCACCGTCGGGCACGGCTGTGCGCGGGATAGCGCGCGAATGGGCCGCGTACGGGGGCGCGGCCGGCCGCACCAGGGAGGCCGGCCTTGTCACGCGCAGGGTTTCCGCCGTCTTCAGCGGTTCGTTTCTGCCGCGTGAAAGAACCTTCGCGGTGTTGGGCGCAGGGGCGGTGCACGGCGCCGGGGTGGCCCTTGGCGACACCGCAGGCGGCGACGTGGCGGCGGATAGCGCGGTCGTTGGCCCGCGGCCGTGATCATGAAGGCTCGCCGATGGACCCGCCGACTCGAACCGGGCGTCCGGCGATGGGGCCGTAAAACCGCGTGTCATGCCCAGGTGCTTCGGCACGCGGCGCGCGTCGGGCCAGCGGGAGGCGCACGCGCGTTTGCCTCGCGTATCGTTCGGGCCAAAACCGCCGTTGCCGAGCGCGCAAAAATAACTTTTGCGCGGACTCTGCGTTGCGCCGCCGCCGGTGGGGCGACGTGTCGGGCGTTCGTGTTGTTCGTCGCGCGACGGGCGGCGTGTGCCGATACCGATGCCTAGGCCGAAAGTACGGTCCAGGTACGCGAGGCATGACGGCCATTGGGCGCCAAATAGCCACGGCAGTGTGGCGATCCACAACAGTGTGAACACGACGATCGACGCGGGTGTGCCCAGCAGCGCAGCCAGGCCCGCGGCGCTTGCACGGCCGATCGCGTCGTACGCGGCATGCGTGGCGAGCTGCGCCTCCAGTGCGCTGCTGGCGACCAAGACGACGACGGTGCCAAGCCACAGGCGGATCGTCCCGGGCCCCTGCAGGCCGGCGCTGCCCGGCCACAGCGCACGCGCGAGCCGCCACGCGAAGACGATGAGCCAGGCTGTGGAAAATCCGAATCCGCCGAGAACCACGCTGAGCATGCTTGAATAGAACCAGTCAGAGAAAGCAGGTGCCGCACTGCCGGACGACGATCGCGGACCAAGGAGCAAGTTTAACTGCTCGATGTGAATGCCGTGGCGACCACCGGTGCTGAGCGCGTATCGATGGCCGATGCAGCCTGCGTGTGCGCGAGCATCCCCGCGAAGGGGCAGCATGTTAACATCGCCGGCCATGCCGCACTATCGGTCTTGGCTACATCAAAGGGGAATTCATGTCCGTCAGTTCGTTTCATCACCGGCGTTTCGGCACGCCATTGTCGCCGGGCGCGACCCGTGTGATGCTGCTCGGAGCCGGCGAGTTGGGCAAAGAGGTGGTCATCGCGTTGCAGCGGCTCGGCGTCGAGGTGATCGCGGTCGATCGTTATGCCGATGCCCCCGGCCACCAGGTCGCACACCGTGCATACGTGATAGACATGACCGATGGCTGCGCGCTTCGTGCACTGGTCGAGCAGGAGCGCCCGCATCTGATCGTGCCCGAAATCGAGGCGATCGCCACCGACGAGCTTGCCGCAATTGAAGCCCAAGGACTGGCCGAGGTAATTCCTACTGCACGCGCGGCGCAATTGACGATGAACCGCGAAGGCATTCGCCGCCTGGCCGCCGAGCAACTGCAATTGCCGACCTCGCCCTACGCGTTTGCGGACTCGCTCGACGCGCTGCAAGCCGCGATCGACGACGGTATCGGCTACCCGTGCGTGGTCAAGCCCGTCATGTCATCCTCCGGCAAAGGCCAGTCCGTGCTCAGGAGCGCTGCAGACATTGAGCGGGCCTGGCATTGCGCGATGTCGGGCGGGCGTGTGCATCACGGCCGGGTGATCGTCGAGGGCTTTGTGCAGTTCGATTATGAGATCACGCTGCTCACCGTGCGAGCCACTGATCCAGCAAGCGGTGGGATCGCGACGTATTTCTGTGAGCCGGTGGGCCATCTGCAAGTAGACGGGGACTACGTCGAATCATGGCAACCGCAGCCTATGAGCCCGCTGGCGCTCGAGCGGGCGCGTGACGTCGCTCAGCGGATGACGGCCGCACTAGGTGGGCGTGGGCTATTTGGGGTCGAGCTATTCGTCCGCGGCGATCAGGTCTGGTTTTCCGAGGTCAGCCCGCGTCCGCACGATACCGGGCTCGTGACGCTGGCCACGCAGCGCTTTTCCGAATTCGAACTGCATGCACGCGCGATCCTGGGTTTGCCGGTGGATCCCGCGTTGCGCTCGCCCGGGGCGTCGGCGGTGGTCTACGGCGGTCGCGACGAGAAAGGCATTAGCTTCGACGGTGTTGCCGATGCGCTGGCGGTGCCGGGCGCGGATCTGCGGCTATTCGGTAAGCCGCAGAGCTTCGTCAAGCGCCGCATGGGCGTGGCGTTGGCGGTGGCATCGAGCGTCGACGAAGCCCGCGAGCGCGCACGCACGGCGGCTAGCCGTATCAAACCGGTCAGTGGCGGCGTATGAGCTCGATTGCACTGCGCCGCCGGATCATGGCCCGCAAGCCGCGTGTGATGCCACGACGCAAACCCGGGTGATAGATTTTCACGCCATCAATGGCCCCACCCTTGTAGCCACGGTCCGCACCGCATCACCTCGGCCGGGGCTCAGCCGGTCCAAAGGACTGAAACTGTACCAGCCCGTCCTTGCCGACGCGGTAGAGGTGGTACATGGAAGTCGACGGGTTGTAGAGAGTCAGGCACAGTGGCTTCAAATTCGACATGGGGCTTATCCTTTTGCTGGCCACTGCTGGCGCGCATGCAGCACGCGCAGGATCTCCACGCGCTTGTCCGTCACGCGGTAGACCATCAAGTAGTTTTCCGTCACCACGGCCTCGCGCGTGCCGCGCACGCGCCCCGGTCGGTACAGCGTCGGATTCGCCGGCAAGGCCTCGGCCTTCTGCTCGATCAGCTCGTCCAGCTCAAGCGCGGCCACCGGATTGTCCTCGGCGATGTAGTCCATGATTGCGGCGCGATCCTCGCGCGCCCTCGGGTTCCAGTGCAGCGCCAAGGTCAAGCGTTACCCCCGCGCTTCGCGATCCGCTGCTGCAGCGCCGCGCGGCGCTCGGCAAACTCGGCCTTGACTTCGGCGTGGGGAAGGGAAGGGCGCGGGTCATCAAGCGCCTGCTGCACCTGGTCGCGGAACCACTTGTCATAGGCCCGTGCGGCGTGCGCTTCCTTGAGCGCGGCCGACCGGTCGGGCCGTGTGGTGCGCTCGGCCGACGCCGGATCGAAGCCGGCTGCGTCCACGTCGAAGCGGCTGATGCCCAGTTCGCGCAGGAAGGCCACCAGCGTTTCGAGCTTGCGAAACACGCGCACGTCGCCGCGCTTGGCCGCCAGGAAACGCTCGGTCAGGCCGTACTTGGCCGCGATGGTCCAGCCGTTGCCATGGCCGACGACATGCGCCGCACGCACGGCGCCGGCTTCCACGAGTTGGGTGAGGGTCTTTTGGTCAATGGTCTCGGTTGCCATGGTGAAATCTCCGTCAATGGCTCTCGTTCATCAGTTCGGGCCGCATCGTTTTCGCTCCGGTGGTGGCCAGCGCGAGCTGGCGCTGAACTTGGTTCGACTTTTATTATTGTACACGCTACCACTTTACTATATATCGGGAGACATGGAATTCCCGGAAAGCCATGCGGCCAGCTTCGCGCTGCTCGTGTACGCGAGTGCGTGGCTTAAATGCCATGCGCCGGCTGCGTTTCTGTGCGCGCTACTCAACAGCCAACCGATGGGCTTTTATACGCCGTCACAGCTGGTGCAGGATGCGCGTCGGCATGGCGAAGGTGCTGCCAGCGGACGTGACCGTGAGCGACTGGGACAGCACGCTGCAAGGGCAAGACCTGGAGGCGCCGGTGCGGCTGGGCCTGTCGCTGATTCGCGGCTTAGCAAAGGAGGCGGCCGCGCGCATCGAATTGGCGCGTGCGGTGCGGCCCTTTGCAGATGTGACGGATCTGGCGCGGCGCGCGCAGCTCACGCGGCGCGATCTGCAAGCGTTGGCCGGCGCCAACGCACTGGTGAACCTCGCGGGCAATCGCCGCGCGGCGCTGTGGCACGCGCTCGCCGCAGTGCCTGACAAGGATCTGCTGCGTGCGACTGGCACCGACGACGCGACGCCGGCATTCGCGCCGCTCACGGAGGGGCAAGCGATCGCGCACGACTATCGCGCGCTCGGCCTGACGCTTGGGCGCCATCCGCTCGCGCTGCTGCGCGCGCAGCTACTTCGGCGTTGCTTGCTGCCGGCGACGACGCTGCAGGGCTATCGCGACGGGCAACTGGCGCGCGCGTGCGGCCTGGTGACGGTGCGTCAGCGCCCGGGCACCGCCAACGGCATGCTGTTTGTGACGCTCGAAGATGAAACCGGCCACACAAACGTGATTATCTGGCCGTCGCTGTTGGAGCGTCAGTGCAAGGAAGTGCTCGGTGCGTCGCTACTGGCCGTGTATGGCATCTGGCAACGGCAAGGCGAGGTGACTCATTTAGTCGCTCAGCGCCTGGTGGATCTGTCGCATTTACTCGGTTCGCTGACGACAACGAGCCGCAATTTTTGTTGACATCCCATCTTAGTTAAAGGCTTTACCGTGGCCAAACATAAGCAGCGTTGCGTCAGTCAACCCGCACGGGCTGCATCGGAATATCAATCGGCACGCGTACCAAGCGCGCATACCAGCCATGTTTGGGGCCGCCTCACTCTTTATCTAGTATGCCGTGCTTCGCCGGATCGGCGGCGCGTTCGCACTCGCGTACAACGCACAGCGAATGTCGTTCAAGGTACTGATTTTCGATCACGCGCAATACGCTATGTCGCCAGTGGCTTGGGATAGCCCCATTTGCTATTTGAACGAACTTGAGGCGGAAAATACTGCGCAAACCGGTGCGGGTTCACTTATGCGCGAGAGTCGGTGTACGAATGACCTAACGTCAGTGGGACTATGCCGGTGACATCTGTGTATCAGAAAGATAAACCGTTTGGTGCCCGGCTTAATCTCAGCCCGTTCGAATGTTTAAAGATTGAAGAACATTCTGGTGGTGCTGACATCTTGGCGTTTATCTCAAATAAATACGATGCGCTTACCCAGGTACTGAGTCGGCTGATATCCTGAAAATCGCCGACCATGACTACGCAGCCCACGCGTTGCAGGCGGTGCTCGACTATGAACAGGTGTTCCGTCAGCGTGGTTTTGCTCGGGTCGATATTATAAAAATTACGGGGAATGACGGTGGGGCACAGGCGCTGAAGGCAGTCGTCGTACATGGCCCGACGCTTAACGAGCGCGGCTACAGTGGGGCTGACATCGTGAAGATTGCCGGCAACGGCGGCGGTGCTTGGGCGCTCAAGGCGGTTGTTATGCACGGGCCAACGCTTTGCGAGCGTGGCTACAGCCGGACCGATATTGTAAAGATTGCCGATAACAACGGCGGCGCCCAGGCGCTCAAAGCGGTGTTCGAACACGGACCAGCGCTCACGCAAGCAGGGCGTTCGAACGAGGACATTGTGGATATGGCTGCGCGCATAGGCGCGGCCGGCCAGATACGAAAAATGGCTGCACAGTTGTCGAAGCGGCAATAGGTGCAGCGGTCAGCCAACATTGAAGGCACGCGACAATCCGATATGCGGTCACAGCGCCGCGATCACAGTATGGTTACCGGTCGTCACCTGATGACCTACCGAGGCGGGCGGGCCGCGTTAGCGACCCGATGCGGCAGTAGGCATTCTACTTCCTAGATCGGCGAACCTCAGCTAGGTAGTAGAAATGCGCCAAGGCCAACCATGCTTCGTTTTTCAGGTCGGTCTTTCTGATTTGGCAAACTGCTTAGCTATAGTCGATATATTTTTTTATTCTTTGAATAACTAAATTGGGATTTTGTCAAATGAAGATACTTGGCCACAGTAGGGTTATAGCGGCATTATCTAACATTAGAGATTTGCCGAGGCAAATCAATAGCAAAGCTATCTCGCAAAATTTGCGGAGCCCTATTCTTCAGAGTCTACAGCACTTGCGTGGCACTAAAAAAGATGCTTATTCTGGTTTTCGTGCTAGCCGGATGTCAATAAATGGTGCCGATGCGCAGCGGAAAAACATTTTTGGCGACAAGAAAATAGTCAGTAATTTTTGGCAGAAATCTAGCAACGTGTCTGACCAAAAGCGCGACGCTCTTATCGAGAAAGCCAACGATTTTCTGAGGCGGTTAGATCATGTGGAGAATGTCGCTGATAGATCAATCAATGCCACCCTTATAAAATTGAAAAATCATAGTCGAGGTATGCGAACAGAGCAACAATATGAGGTGGAAGATCTATCTGGAAAGATTAATAAAACCATTGAATCAACAAGAAGCAAGATTCAGGAAGTTATGCAAGAAAACAATTTGTTGCCTTACCGTAAGGCGACATTGCAAAAAACGGGGCTATCTCAAAACAAATATGATGAAATCATAAGAGATATTAATAATATTAGGAAGGATTTTCAGTCTAGTATAAATTCGGCAAAAAGCAGACTCGATGAGCTAAATAAAGTATAAAATTACTTAGCAATGTCGTGGATTAAGAGTCGGCGAGTCGCACGGTCAGGCTGCGCCAGTCCTTCTCATGCTTCACGCCAGATGAGCGTTATCTTATCGCCGGCCTAGCCGTGCCTTGATCCAATCGACGATAGGTCGCCGACGGCGCTCGCTATCTGCGGGACCAGCCGCCTTCCGTCGGTTGGGATCTTCCCACCATGTCACCGGTAACGGGTCGGGGTCAAAATTATATCGTGGTTCAGGTGCCAGTTTGGCTCGTTCTTCGCGGATGCGCGCCTGTATCGGCAAAAATAACTGTTCCTGCTTGCCCAACGTCTTTTCGAAAAATTTAAAGTCTAGCCACCCTTCGAGGTCAAGGAGAAGTCTTTCGCGTGTGGACGGTGGAATACCGCTACTCAGATCGAGGATCCGTTCCAGCGTCTGGGGAGAGTATATGTGCTTTCGGTTGCAGCGAATCTCTAGAATTATTTTTTTAAATCGATCTGTATCCATGCTCTGGCCACCGGACGTTCGGTCAAAGGTATCAAGCGCCAGCGCCAGCGCAAATTCGGGATTGTTCCCCTCGGCTAAGTTGCCAAAGGCAGCAATCAATCCTGCAACAATCGGCTCCTGATCGGATAGATCCAACATCGGCAAGATTTCATACTTCCACTGTTGCAGCTTTCGGCTTTGCTCGGCGGCGGTCAAGCCGGCCAGCGCTTCAGGTAACCCCGCCAACGCTTCGCCTTTGCCTATTGTCAACTGCTTGGCTGCTTCGAGCATGGATTCGTAGGTAGCAAGGCGTGTGTGCTCTGGCAGCCATCGAATCGCACGACCCAGCGCCTTGCGGGGTGTTGCTTGAAGCTTTTCGGGAAGCGCTTCGACGTAATTGAGCAAGCGCCGATGTCGCTCCAGCACCAAGTTTCGATCCAGGCAATGAAGCAAAAACAATTGGTTGGCGAGTCTCGTGCTCAATTTCGCCTGTCCGAGGTCGTCCAACCGTGCCATTTCGTTCAGCAGCCGATCAAATCGCGTCGTCA
The DNA here is from genome assembly GCF_900156195.1 of Burkholderia sp. b14. Taxonomy (NCBI): domain Bacteria; kingdom Pseudomonadati; phylum Pseudomonadota; class Betaproteobacteria; order Burkholderiales; family Burkholderiaceae; genus Burkholderia; species Burkholderia sp. b14. The sequence goes on along the minus strand of NZ_FTPJ01000003.1, from coordinate 1,107,561 downwards.
GCTCGGGCCTTGGACTATAGGGTCTGCCGTGAACGGCTGCCCAACTCTGTTCCCCGGTCCAATGAGAAGAGTCCAGTTGCAGCGCCAGGAATGGCAGTATCTTGCGCCGCTCTTCCAATGGACCAGCGATCGTGCGGTCGAGAATTGCATCGAACATTGCGATCATCGATTCAGCCGGCACAACATGATAGGAGCCCAGCCCCGCGGTGCTCACCACATGATAGTCAGGTCCAAAATGATGAATCATCTTGTCCTGCAGCGCCTTACTGTTCGGGATTTTCACTACCTCGGCAAATATGTGCGCAAATGCTTCTGTTTGCACTTCAAAAGGAAGCCCACTGATGCCAGACATGGCCAGCCTGTCTAGTGCTGCCAATAAGATGTTCGGATCCGCAACGTCGCTATTGAGCCCATCCAACAGCTCACGCAACGCTCCTATGCGGACCTCACTTTCGACGTTCTTCTCACGCAACGTCTTTTTTAGAAACGCGTGAACGCGCTCCATAGGCGCAATGCCAGAAGAAAGGGCCGATGCTTGCCGCTGAACCGTATGGGGATCCCCGCCGCTGCAGAAACCGCTTGAGGGGGAGTTGCCAGCACCGCTCTTGTGCGAATCGATGGACGCATAGATGGCGACGTTGTGAGCGTTCGGCGGTGGCGTGGTATTGAAATCCATGCTAGACGTATCGAGGATGAAAGAAAGCGTAAGGGCGCACTGCCACCTGGGCGGATGCGAGTAGGAGTGTGCCGACTATATAACGTACGGGTGACCGGTTTTCCGAACCATTGCTGATAAGGCATGCACAAAGTCGTTTTTTATGGCTTTATCGCATCAACAAGATAGGATAGAATCGCGAGCCCGCTAAGGTCCGGTAGGCGCGGCTGTATGAAGATAAAAACGGCTTACCTGATGGCTGTTGCCACGGTACCGAAGCTTTGTGCTACTTGCTGGACGTGATTTTGTTATCTGGAAAGGACGGTGCTAACCTGGCCCATCAAAACTTTAATTTTCGGAACAGAAAAGTGACAATCTGAAGCGCGATTTGGCGTAGTGCCGTAAATCAAATAATAGACGAGTCGCATAGTGATAGTGAGGCTATATCAGTCTTTTCTATTCGCCTCGCCAAATGGGCGTTATCTCATTGCCGGCCTAGCCGTGCCTTGATCCAATCGACGATGGGTCGCCGACGACGCTCGCCATCTGCTTGATTAGCCGTCTTCCGTCGGTCGGGATCTTCCCACCATGTCACCGGTAACGGATCAGGGTCAAAGTTATATCGTGGTTTAGGTGCCAATTTGGCTCTCTCTTCGCGGATGCGGGCTTGTATCGGCAAAAATAGCTGTTCCTGCTTGCCCAACGTCTTTTCGAAAAATTTAAAGTCTAGCCACCCTTCGAGGTCAAGGAGAAGTCTTTCGCGTGTGGACGGTGGAATACCATTACTCAGATCGAGGATCCGTTCCAGCGTCTCGGGAGAGTACATGTGCTTTCGGTTGCCGCGAATCCCTAAAATGATGTCGTTGAACTGGTGTTTATCCATACTCTGGCCACCGGACGTTCGGTCAAAGGTATCGAGCGCCAGCGCCAGTGCAAATTCGGGATTGTTCCCCTCGGCCAATTTGCCGAATGCTTCGATCAATCCTGCAACGATCGGTTCTTGATCGGATAGATCCAACATCGGCAGGATTTCATACTTCCACTGTTGCAGCTTTCGGCTTTGCTCGGCGGCGGTCAAGCCGGCCAGCGCTTCGGGCAACCCTGACAGCGCCTCGCCTTTGCCTATCGACAACCGCTTGGCTGCTTCGAGCATAGATTCGTAGGTAGCAAGGCGTGTGTGCTCTGGCAGCCATCGGATCGCACGACCCAGCGCCTTGCGAGGTGTCGCTTGAAGCTTCTCGGGAAGCGCTTCGACGTAACTGAGCAAATGCTGATGTCGGTTCAGCACAAGGGTGCGATCCAGGCAATGAAGCAAAAACAATTGGTTGGCGAGTTCCGCGCTTAATTCCGCTCGGCCGAGGTCGTCCAACCGCGCCATTTCGTTCAGCAGCCGATCAAATCGCGTTGTTAACTCTGGCCTCGGGTTATAAGGCCGTCCAGGGACAGCCGCCCAATTCTGATACCCGGACCAATGAGAAGAGTCCAATTGCAGCGCCAGGAATGGCAGTATCTTGCGCCGCTCTTCCAATGGACCAGCGATCGTGCGGTTGAGAATTGCATCGAACACTGCAATCATCGACTCGGCGGGAACAACGTGATAGGAGCCCAGCCCCGCGGTGCTCACCACATGATAGTCAGAATCAAAATGATGAATCATCTTGTCCTGCAGCGCCTTACTGTTTGGGATTTTCACCACCTCAGCAAAGATGTGCGTAAATGCTTCTGTCTGCTCAGCGCGAGGAAATTCATTAATTCCGGACATGGCCAGCCTGTCTAGTGCTGCCAATAGGATGTTTGGATCCGCAACGTCGCTATTGAGCTCATCCAAAAGCTGACGCAACGGTTCTATCCGAATCTCCCTTGGGCCGTCCTTTTCACGCAACGTCTTTTTTAGAAACGCGTTAACGCGCTCCATAGGCGCGACGCCAGAAGAACGGGCTGACGCCTGCCGCTGAGCCGTATTGGAGTCCCCGGCGTTGAAGAAACCGCTTGAGGGCGGGTTGCCAGCACCGCTCTTGTGCGAATCGATGGACGCATAGATGGCGGCATTGTGAGCGTTCGGCGGGGGCGTGGTATTGAAAGCCATACTGAACGTATCGAAAATGGAAGAAAGCGAAGGTCGCACTGCCACCTGGGCGGATGCCAGTAGGAGTGCGCCGACTATATAACGCACGGGTGACTGGTTTTCCGAACCATTGCTGATCAGGTATGTACAAAGTCGTTTTCAATGGCTTTGTCGCATCAACACAATAGGATAGAATCGAAGACCCGCTAAGGTCCGGTAGGCGTGGCTGTATGTAAAAACGGCTTGCCTGCTGGCTGTTGCCACGGTATCGAAGCCTTGTGCTACTTGCTGGACGTGATTTTTTTATCTGGAAAGGACGGCGCTCGTTTGGCCGTGCAGCAAGCGCTAACGCCAAGCGGTGTGCGCATATCCAGGGCGACAAAACAAGCAGCATCGTCGAACACGACCAACCTGCCATCTAACGCCTAGACGCTCACAAGGGCATTGCCTAGACGACTGCGGCACAATTCTGTTCATAAGCGGTGTCAGTCGTCGGCCCTGAACACTCCTGGGAAGATATAGGCAAGGCCGCGAAGTCGCAGCGGTTTCTTTTGCCAACTACTGCGCGAGCAGATTCACTTAAAGCATCCGTTGATTTGCCTTGCCGAGCTGATCCGCTGGGATCGGTTGAGCGCGGCGATGCATGCGAGTTCGTGCCGCACCGAGGCCGACCGACAGCCGTGCCGCGCTTGATCGCGGCACGGCTGTATTTGCAGCACGCCTTCGACTCGTCGCTCTGGCGATGGCTGGAGAAAACGTAGTAGCAAGTGTTCACTGGCAAGACGTACATGTAGACTAAGCCGCCAATCGATCCGTCGAGCCTGACGCGCTGATGCAAGCGACTGCGCGAAGCCAGCGTTGAAGAATTGCTCGCCGAGACGCTCGAAGCAGCCAAGCGTGCCCACGCTGTCAAGACTTCGAGCCAGCCATTGGTTGGTTGCGGCTCAAATAACTTGCCCCTCTTCGCCATGTTGAGCGCTCACGCTCATTGTCAGGTAGTACGCTCTGCTTCGCCCAGTAGGTGAAGCGTTCGCTGTCGAGCGCAACGTGTTTGCCTTGCCATTCAAAGTACGTGTCTGTCAATGGCACGGAGTGCTTGAAATGGATAGGTGGCTAGGTGTTTGGGCTCAGCTTACCAACCATACCCAATCTTTTGTCGAGCTTGATGCGGACGAGGTTACGCAAACCAGTGCGCGCTCGCTCGTGCGAGAGGGCCGGTGTGCCGATGGTTCAGCGTCGGTTTGAGCCATGTCGGCGATGTTTATGCCTCAAGAAGGCAAGCAATCGGCTAACGGGCTTAACCTCAGCCCACTCGAACGCATAAAGATTGAGAAACATTATGGTGGTAGTGCCACCCTGGCGTTTATCTCAAATCAGCACGATGAGCTCGCTCAAGTACTGAGTCGGGCTGATATCTTAAAAATTGCAAGCTATGACTGCGCAGCCCAGGCGTTGCAAGCGGTGCTCGACTGTGGGCCGATGCTTGGCAAACGCGGTTTCAGCCGAGCGGATATCGTCAAAATCGCGGGCAATGACGGTGGGGCACAGGCGCTGTATTCGGTGCTTGATGTTGAGCCGCCGCTTCGCGAACGCGGTTTCAGTCGAGCGGATATCGTCAAAATCGCAGGCAATATCGGTGGGGCACAGGCACTGCATACGGTGCTTGAGCTTGAGCCGACGTTTCGCGAGCGCGGTTTCAGTCGAGCGGATATCGTCAAAATCGCAGGCAATATCGGTGGGGCACAGGCACTGCAGGCGGTGCTTGAGCTTGAGTCGACGCTTCGCGAGCGCAGCTTCAACCGAGCGGATATCGTCAGAATCGCGGGCAATGGCGGTGGGGCACAGTCGCTGTATTCAGTGCGTGACGCTGGGCCGACGCTAGGCAGACGTGGCTTCAGCCGGGTTGATATCGTTAAAATCGCGGGCGGTGGCGCGCAGGCACTGCATACGGTGCTTGAACTTGAGCCGACGCTTCGCAAGCGCGGCTTTAATCCAACCGATATTGTCAGAATGGCAGGCAATGACGGTGGCGCGCAGGCACTGCAGGCGGTGTTTGAGCTTGAGCCAGCGTTTCGCGAGCGCAGTTTCAGCCAACCAGATATTGTCAAAATGGCGGGCAATAACGGCGGGGCGCAGGCATTGCAGGCAGTGCTTGAGCTTGATCCAGCGTTTCGCGAGCGCGGCTTCAATCCGACCGATATTGTCAAAATCGCAGGCAATAACGGCGGGGCACAGGCACTGCAAGCGGTGCTTGAGCTTGAGCCAGCGCTTCGTGAGCGCGGTTTTAGCCAACCCGATATTGTCAAAATGGCGAGCAATAGTGGCGGGGCGCAGGCATTGCAGGCAGGGCTTGAGCTTGAGCCGACGCTTCGCGAGCGTGACTTCCGTCAGGCTGACATCGTCAAAATGGCGAGCAACGGTGGCAGCGCCCAGGCGCTGAACGCAGTGATCAAGCTTGGCCCAACACTACGACAGCGCGGTTTCAGTCGAGCGGATATCGTCAAAATCGCGGCCAATGGCGGTGGGGCGCAAGCACTACAAGCGGTGCTCAAGCATGGGCCAACACTGGGCGAGCGCGGCTTTACTCTGACCGACATCGTCAAAATGGCGAGCAATAATGGCGGGGCTCAGGCGCTGAAGGCAGTGCTCGAGCATGGGCCAACACTGGATGAGCGCGGCTTTACTCTGACCGATATCGTCAAAATGGCGGGCAATATCGGCGGCGCTCAAGCATTGAAGACAGTGCTTGGGCATGGGCCGACGCTGCGGCAACGTGACTTGAGTCTAATCGATATCGTGGAGATTGCGAGCAATGGCGGCGCCCAGGCGTTGAAAGCGGTGCTCAAATATGGGCCGGTGCTGACGCAGGCAGGACGTTCCAACGAGGAGATCGTACATGTGGCCGCGCGCCGAGGAGGAGCTGGTCGAATACGAAAGATGGTGGCCCCTTTGCTAGGCGGCAACAGAGACGGCGTTACCAGCATTGAAGGCCCGTGACAAGGTGCAGGGCGTGTTGGTGGTGCCACGGTGGCCGCATGGTTGCCCGTTGCCGTGCGCGTGAGTAAGGCGCTGAACCTCAGTCGGCTGAACACAGGCGCTCGGGCCGCATTGCGTCACCCGTCAGGTTGTAGCTGCCACACTCGCCGGCATAAGTGAGGTTGCATGTGACGGATAACAATCATAAAAAGTTACATGTAACAAAAAGAGATCAGTATGGTCCATGTAAACTCACGCGTTCAAAAACACCGTGACGCACTGCGTAAGGCAGGACTTCACCCGATACAAATCTGGGCGCCAGATACACGTCGCCCCGACTTTGCGCAAGAATGCCGTCGCCAGTCTCAGCTTGTCGCCCAGGCGGACATGGCCGACCCGAATATGCAGCAATTTGTCGATGAGACTGTGGCGGATGTGAATGGCTGGACAGAATGAGGCGAGGGGACTTCGTGTCCATCGCCTCATTTTAGTTGAAACGATGTCCGTGAATTGTACAGGTGATGCGCAATGCATGCGTCCCGTCGCGCCGGATCCGGCCTTGGCTGCGTAAAGTGCTACAATTTAAAGCTATTTTCCGTATTTCATTAGGGGCAGCCGCGCACGCGGCCGCTTGAGCGAACGCCCATACATGTCAGATTCAGCCATTACCTCACGTTCCGTCCCGACTGACGCGGGGGCTTGCGGTGCTACGGCAAGCGCCGCCGCCTCCAATTCCGCGCCAGCCGCCGCTCCGTTGTCATTCGACGGGTTCGGCTTTGCTGCGCCGATCCTTCAGGCGATAGGCGAACAGGGCTACACGAAACCGACGCCGATCCAGGCGCAGGCGATTCCCATCGTGCTGGCCGGACGCGATGTTATGGGTGCGGCGCAGACCGGTACCGGCAAGACGGCCAGCTTCTCGCTACCGATCATCCAGCGCTTGTTGCCGCTCGCCAGTACCAGTGCGTCTCCCGCACGTCACCCGGTGCGGGCGTTAATTCTGACGCCTACGCGCGAACTCGCGGACCAGGTGGCGGCCAATGTGCATGCGTACGCCAAGCATACCCCGCTACGCAGCGCGGTCGTGTTCGGCGGCGTCGATATGAATCCACAAACGGCTGAATTGCGCCGCGGGGTCGAGATCCTGATCGCGACGCCCGGCCGGCTGCTCGATCATGTGCAGCAAAAGAGCACGTCACTGGCGCAGGTGCAGATGCTCGTGCTCGACGAAGCCGACCGGATGCTCGACATGGGCTTCCTGCCCGACTTGCAGCGAATCCTGAACCTGTTGCCGAGCCAAAGGCAAACGTTGTTGTTTTCCGCGACGTTCTCTGCCGAAATCAAGAAGCTCGCGTCGACCTACTTGCGCAATCCGGTCACGATTGAGGTGGCTCGCAGTAATTCGACGGCATCGAACGTGCGACAAATCGTCTTCGAGGTGGCCGAGCCGGACAAGCCGGCGGCGGTCGTGCAGTTGATTTGCCAGCGCGGATTGAAGCAGGTGATCGTTTTTTGCAACAGCAAGATCGGTGCGAGCCGGCTTGCAAGGCAACTTGAGCGCAATGGCGTGGTCGCCACCGCAATCCATGGTGACCGTTCGCAAAGCGAGCGGATGCAGGCGTTGGATGCGTTCAAACGCGGCGAGATCGAGGCCTTGGTTGCGACCGACGTGGCCGCGCGCGGCCTGGATATCGCGGAGTTGCCGGCGGTGATTAATTTCGACTTGCCGTTCAATGCGGAAGACTATGTGCACCGGATCGGGCGTACGGGTCGGGCCGGGGCATCCGGTGATGCGCTGTCGTTGTTCAGTGGCAACGAGCGTAAGCAACTGGCGGACATCGAAAAACTGATCAAGCGAGCGTTGACCATCGAGCCGCTCGAACTGGACCGGCCGGCACGTCAAGGCCGTTCGCGTTATCACGACGATCGCGATGACAGCCGTCGCGATCGTCATGCACACGTTGCTGACCGGGTGCGCGCGTCAATGCGTGACGCCCAGCCGGTTGATGATTTTTTCACGAAGCCGTATGAGCCGTCTCCTTCGGCCCGCCAGACATCGGAATGCGCGGAATCGAGCCCATCGACCGACAAGAAGGGGTCGAAGCGACCGCTGGCCGCGCTCCTGGGCGGCTTCGGCATGCCGCGCCGGAATTCGTGACCGTGTCACGCGCGCGTCGCCAGGCGCGCGCCCCAAGCGGGCACCGCCTCACGATAGAACGCCTCCAGCGTCGTGCATCGCTGGGGCGCCAACGCGAGCCCGAGATGCGACGCCGCAGCCAGTAGCGCCTTGAGCGGCCGGTCGATGTCGATCGGCGGTGCGCCGGTTTGCTTGCTCAATTTCTCGCCCTGCGCATTGATGACCACGGGCACGTGCAGATAAGCGGGCGTTGGATAGCCGAGGCAGCGCTGCAAGTAGATTTGTCGCGCGGTGGAATCGAGCAGGTCTGCGCCGCGCACGACGTCGGTAATCTGTTGCTGCGCGTCGTCGACGACCACTGCGAGCTGGTAGGCCCAAAGTCCATCCGCGCGCCTCATCACGAAGTCGCCGACCTCGGTGGCGAGATTCTGCTGTTGCGCATGCTGCCAGCGGTCATCGAAGACGATCACTGCGTTTTCCCCATCCGGCACCCGAATGCGCCACGCACGCGCTGGCTTGCCGTGCAATCCGCTTCGGCACGTTCCTGGGTAGGCGAGTGTCGTGTGTCGAACGTGCGTGCGCCGCAGCGAATCAGCGATTTCCTTGCGTGTGCATCCGCATGGATAAATCAGGCCCGCTGTATCCAATTGCGTGAGCGCTTGCTGGTACAGCGCGGTACGAGTGCTTTGCCATACCGGCGTTTCATCGCAGTGCATGCCGAGCCGGTGTAGCGTCTTCAAGATGTGTTCTGCTGCGCCGGGCACTGTGCGCGGTATATCGATGTCCTCTATCCTGACCAGCCACATGCCGTCATGCGCACGCGCGTCCAGGTAGCTCGCTAGCGCGCTGACCAGCGAGCCTTGATGCAGCGGGCCGCTCGGGGACGGCGCAAAACGGCCGCGATAGCGGCGCGGCGACGCGCTCCCGGTTACCCTCTGCATCGCAAAGCGTTTTTTACGTCATGACCAGTGGGCAAGCCGCGCCTATCGCGACCCGACAGGGCGCGCATCATGTGGCGATCTGTGCCGATGGCTCGGATGATGGGCACGTATCGTTCGCGCAGTGCGGGCACTGTTCGCCGGCGACATAAAGCGGCGATCGTTGTTCGGTCGGGGTGACGACCGCGCGGCACGCGAAGCACTGCACAGTGCCGGTCGGTTCGAGCTGCGGGTTGAGCGCCGTTCGATGATCGAACACAAAGCAGTCGCCATGGTAGTGAGCGCCGCCCACCTCTTCGAAGTACTTCAAGATGCCGCCATCGAGCTGGTACACGCTGTCGATGCCGATGTTGTGCATATGGATTGCGGCTTTCTCGCAGCGGATGCCGCCGGTGCAAAACGACACGACGGTCTTGCCTGCCAGTGTGTCTCGATGCGACGCGACAGCATCCGGAAACTCGCTGAACTTTGTCAGCCGATAGTCGATCGCGTTGTCGAATGTGCCCACGTCGACTTCGAACGCATTGCGCGTGTCGAGCATCACCACGGGACGGCCGGCGTCATCGTGCCCGCGATCGAGCCATTGCTTCAGGGTGCGCGCATCGATCGCCGGCGCGCGGCCGGCTTCGGGCCGTATCGCCGGTGACTTCATCGTGATGATCTCACGCTTGAGCCTGACCAGCATGCGTCGGAACGGTTGCTTGTCCGACAGGCTTTGCTTGAATGGCAAATCCGCGAACTTACCGCCAAACATCGGGTCGGTGCGCAGGTAGTCGATGAACGCGTCAGTTGCCTCGCGGCTGCCGGCGATGAACAGGTTGATGCCCTCGGGCGCTAGCAAAATCGTGCCGCGTAGCGCCAGCGCGTCACATCGCTGTCGCAGCACCGGACGCCACGTGTCGATCGCGTCCAGCGAAATGAATTTGTAGGCGGCAAGGTTGACGATACTCATGGTGTGCTGCTCTTGGCGAAAACAGAAATCAATGTGGCCGTGCGGCGACCGTAGGCATGGCCGTGCGGCGACTGTGGGCAGAAGGGCGCTTGGTCCGCCCATCGACCGGGATGGCGCCGGCGTCATAGGGTTGTATTATCGCCGATCCGTCGCCCAGACCGCATCAGCCAGTTGGTCAGCGAGCGGTCGCGCTTATTCACATAGGCCGTCTCGCTCACATAGTTCGTCTCGCCGACTGGGCCGCCTGGCGCAGACCGGTATGCTGTCGTGAGGGCCGGCGCGGCAGCATGACGGTCGGTGTCGCTCCCCGCAAGGTAAAATACCTCTATGTCTGATCCACGCTTCGTCCATCTGCGCGTTCACTCCGAGTTTTCCATTGCCGACGGCATCGTGCGTCTTGACGACGCGGTCGAGCGGGCAGTGGAAGACGGGCAAGGTGCGCTTGCACTGACCGATCTCGCCAACGCGTTCGGCCTGGTGCGTTTTTACAAGGCGGCTCGTGCGCACGGCGTCAAGCCGATCGTCGGTGCCGACGTCTGGGTCTCGAACCCCGACGATCGCGACAAGCCGGCACGGCTGTTGTTGCTCGTCAAGGACCGGCGTGGCTATCTAAACCTGTGCGAGTTGCTTAGCCGCGCGTGGTTGACGAACCAGTACCGCGGTCGGGCCGAGGTTGACTGCCAGTGGTTCGAAACGGGCCTTGCCGAAGGCCTGCTGGCGTTATCCGGTGCGCAACACGGCGACATCGGTATCGCGCTGGCCGCGGGCAACGTGCAGGCGGCCGCACGCCATGCGCAGCGCTGGTCGGCGATCTTCCCGAATGCGTTCTACATCGAGTTGCAGCGAATGCGGCAACCGGGTGTCGAAGCTTATGTACAGCAGGCGGTGGAGCTTGCTGCGCAGTTGAGGCTGCCCGTAGTGGCGACGCATCCGGTGCAGTTTATGACGCCGGAGGACTTCACCGCGCACGAAGCGCGTGTATGTATCTCCGAAGGCGACATACTTGCCAACCCGAGACGCGCGAAGCGGTTTTCGACGGACCAGTACTTTTTCACGCAGCAGCAGATGTGCGAGCTGTTTGCCGATATCCCGTCGGCGCTGGCCAACACGGTGGAAATCGCCAAGCGCTGCAACCTGACGCTTGAACTGGGCAAGCCCAAGCTGCCGTTGTTCCCGACACCGGACGGGATGTCGCTGGACGATTACCTCGTTCAGTTGTCCAGTAGTGGACTCGAGCAGCGCCTCGAGCAGTTGTTTCCGGACGCGACGCAACGTAACGCGCAGCGCCAGACGTATCAAGAACGGCTGGCGTTCGAGTGTGACACCATCATCAAGATGGGTTTTCCAGGTTACTTCTTGATCGTCGCGGACTTCATCAACTGGGCCAAGAACAATGGGGTGCCGGTGGGGCCGGGACGGGGATCGGGCGCCGGTTCGCTGGTGGCGTTCGCGCTCGGGATCACGGATTTGGATCCATTGCGCTACAACCTGCTGTTCGAGCGGTTCCTCAATCCCGAGCGTGTCTCGATGCCGGACTTCGACATCGACTTTTGCCAGGATGGCCGCGATCGCGTGATCCAATATGTGAAGAGCAAGTATGGCGCCGATGCGGTGTCGCAGATCGCCACATTTGGCACGATGGCAGCAAAGGCTGCGGTGCGCGACATCGGTCGCGTGCTGGACTTGGGCTACAACTTCACCGATGGTGTCGCGAAGCTGATTCCGTTTAAGCCCGGCAAGCATGTGACGATTGCCGACGCGATGAAGGAGGAGCCGCAGCTGCAGGAGCGATTCGACAACGAGGACGAGGTGCGCCAGTTGCTCGAACTCGCGCAACGCGTCGAAGGGTTGACGCGCAACGTCGGCATGCACGCCGGGGGTGTGTTGATCGCGCCAGGCAAGCTGACTGATTTTTGTCCGCTGTACACGCAGGGTGACGACGGTGGTGTCGTCAGCCAGTACGATAAGGATGACGTCGAGGCCGTCGGGCTCGTCAAGTTCGACTTTCTCGGATTGACCACGCTCACGATCCTCGATTGGGCCGAGCGCTACATCCGGCGACTGGACCCGTCCAAGCAGGATTGGTCGCTCGCGCAGGTGCCGCTGGACGACCCCGCGTCGTTCACGATCCTGAAGAACGCCAATACGGTGGCGGTGTTCCAGTTGGAAAGCCGCGGCATGCAAGGCATGCTCAAGGATGCGCAGCCCGACCGCTTTGAGGACATCATCGCGCTGGTCGCGCTGTACCGGCCGGGCCCGATGGATCTGATTCCAAGCTTTTGCGCGCGCAAGCATGGGCGAGAAACGGTCGAATATCCGGATCCCCGCGTCGAGCCTATCCTGAAAGAGACCTATGGCATCATGGTCTATCAGGAGCAGGTGATGCAGATGGCGCAGATCATCGGCGGCTATTCACTCGGCGGCGCGGACTTGCTGCGTCGCGCGATGGGCAAGAAAAAGCCTGAGGAGATGGCCAAGCATCGCGAGTTGTTCCGTGAAGGAGCAGCCAAGAATGGCTTGAGCGCGGAAAAGGCTGACGAGATCTTCGACTTGATGGAGAAGTTCGCCGGCTACGGCTTTAATAAGTCGCACGCGGCGGCATATGCGCTGCTCGCGTATTACACCGCGTGGCTCAAGGTGCATCATCCGGCCGAATTCATGGCGGCCAATATGTCGCTTGCGATGGATGACACCGACAAGGTGAAGATCCTTTTCGAGGACTGCATCGCGAACCATCTGGCGGTGCTGCCGCCGGACATTAATCAGTCGGCCTACCGCTTCGAGCCGGTGGCCGATGCGCCGGGCAAGCGCTCGAAGATGATCCGCTACGGCCTGGGTGCGATCAAGGGTAGTGGGCAGAACGCGATCGAGGAGATCTTGCGGGCCCGCGAGTCGCAGCCGTTCAGCGACCTGTTTGACTTCTGCGAGCGCGTCGATCGCCGCATTGTGAATCGCCGCACGATCGAGGCGCTGATCCGGGCCGGCGCATTTGATTCGCTGCACGAGAACCGGGCGCAACTGCTCGCGTCGGTGCCGCTGGCGATGGAGGCGGCCGAGCAGGCGAGCGCCAATGCGCTGCAGGGCGGCTTGTTCGACATGCCCGATGGCTCGAGCGGCCATCAGCATGAGTTGGTCGACGAGCCGGCGTGGACGGAGAAGCGCAAGCTGCAGGAGGAGAAAGCGGCGCTTGGCTTTTATATTTCTGGGCACTTGTTCGACGCATACAAGGACGAAGTGCGACGCTTCGTGCGCCAGAAAATCGGGGAGTTGAAGGAAGGGCGCGACAAGGTGATCGCTGGCGTGATCACGGCGATGCGCACGCAGATGACGCAACGCGGCAAGATGCTGGTCGCAGTGCTCGATGACGGCACTGGCCAGTGCGAGGTCACGGTCTTCAACGAGATCTACGATGCAAATCGCGCGATCTTCAAGGAAGACGAACTGCTGGTCGTGCAGGGACAAGCGCGCAACGACAGCTTTACCGGTGGCATTCGCTTCACCGTCGACATCGTCATGGATCTGGAGCGCGCCCGCCGCCGCTATGCGGACTCGCTACTGTTGTCGATCAATGGCAATGCGGATCCGAGGCGGTTGCGTGATTTGCTCGAACCGCACCGGCTGGCGGCAACTCCGCAGTCCGAACAGATGCCGGTGGTCGCCGGCACGTCGGGCCGGGCGCGTCATGCCGGTGGCCCGCCGCGCGGCCCGGCGGGCGATGGCGGCCACGGGCGTCGCAACGGCGACGCGCGTGGCGGCTCGGAGCCGGGCGGCTTGCGGGTCAGAATCCGCTACCAGGGCATTGGCGCGCAATGCGACTCGACGCTGGGCGACGCGTGGCGCGTGAGGCCCAGCGATGACCTTCTCAACCTGCTGCGCGCCGAATTCAGCGCGGGCGCTGTCGAGATTCAGTATCCGCAGCGCTGACACCACCGAAAGGATTGATTTGACTACATCTGAGAACAGCGGGGCCAGTAGCGTGGCCAAGCCCGTCGCGCACGTCGATGTACTGGCCCGCATCGGCCGGATCGTGCGGCCGTACTGGTGGGCGGTCGTGCTCGCGATCGTATCGATGGGGCTGGTGGCGGCGGCCGAGGCGGGCATTCCGGCGTTGCTCAAGCCATTGATCGACAAAGGTTTCGGTACGAAGGACCCGAGTTCGTCGGTTCACTGGTATGTTCCGGTGGCGATCATCGGGCTCGCGCTAGCTCGTGGGCTTGCACAGTACGCGTCCGGCTACCTATTGTCCTACGTGCTGAACCGCGCTTTGTTGGACCTGCGGTTGCAGATGTTCCAGACGATGCTGCGCGCACCGGCCGCTTTTTTCCAACGTGAGACGGCCAGCACGATCATCAATGCGATCGTGTTCGAGGTGAACCAGGTGCTCAACGTGTTGACGAACGTACTAGTCACGCTCGTGCGCGATTCGTTGACGGTGGTGTTCCTGCTCGGCTATCTGTTCTACCTCAATTGGCGGTTGACGCTAATCGTTGCGGTGATCCTGCCGGCGATCGGCTGGCTGGTCAGCAAGATTAACCGGCGTTTGCGCCGGCTCAATCGTGAGCAGCAAATGCTGACTAACCAGCTATCGTACGTCGTCGAGGAGACGGTCGGCGGCTACAAGGTCGTCAAGGTGCACAACGGCGAACCGTACGAAATGGGCCGCTTCATGCATATGAGCCGGCGCTTGCGTGGCTATGCAATGCGGGTGGCGATTTCCGGCGGCCTGGCTCAACCGCTGACGCAGTTCCTCGCATCGATCGCTTTGGCCGTGGTGATTACGATTGCCGTGATCCAATCGGCGAACGACCAGACGACGGTCGGTGGATTCGTCGCGTTCGTCACGTCGATGTTGCTCGTGATTTCGCCGTTGAAGCACTTGATCGACGTCAACCAGCCGTTGACACGCGGCATGACGGCCGCCGAGCTGATTTTTGGCCTGATTGACGAGCCGGTGGAGGATGCCGGCGGCGAACGGAAACTTGATCGTGCGACCGGCAGTGTCGAATTCGAACAGGTGAGTTTCGACTATGGGGCAGCGCAGCGGCCGACGCTCGACGACATCTCGTTGAAGATTGCGCCGGGTGAGATGGTGGCGCTGGCCGGGCCATCCGGCAGCGGCAAGACTACGCTGGTGAACCTGTTGCCCCGCTTCTTTGATCCGACCGCCGGGCGCGTGTTGATCGACGGCGTGCCGTTGCCCGAGTATCGATTGCCGGACCTGCGCAAACAGATCGCATTCGTTAGTCAGGATGTCGTGCTGTTCAACGATACGATTGCGGCTAACGTCGCCTATGGGCAGCCTGTAGAGCGCGAGCGCGTCGATGCCGCGCTACGCGCAGCCAGTCTCACGGAGGCAGTTGCGTTGATGCCGGCGGGGATCGATACGCTGGTTGGCGACAATGGCATGCGACTGTCCGGCGGACAGCGGCAACGGCTCGCGATTGCCCGCGCAATCTACAAGGATGCGCCGATTTTGATCCTCGATGAGGCGACGTCGGCACTCGATTCGGAGTCGGAACGCCATGTGCAAGCAGCGCTCGAAGTACTGATGCGGGGGCGGACCACGCTGGTGATCGCGCACCGACTGTCGACGATTGAGCGCGCCGATCGCATCCTTGTGCTCGATGGCGGTCGGATCGTTGAGGAGGGGACGCACGCGGAGCTATTGCGCCGCGACGGTCTGTATGCAAACCTGCATCGGATTCAGTATCAGCAAGGGACGGCGTAGCGGTGTACGCTACGCCGTGAGGTTGCTCCCGAAAAACAAATCCCTTGTTGAGCATTTAAACTCAAGCAAGAAGCGTCAAGAAGACGAGCAAGACGACGCGGGCGCGCTACACGCTCGAATTCAAGCTGGAGGCGGTGCGGTTGGTTAAAGCCGGTCAGCGTATTGCGGCAGTGGCTGCGACGTTGGACGTGCCGGCATCGGGTGGCATTGACCTCGCACGAGGTTCACATAGAGGCCGCGTGCGACATGCGTAATCAAGTCCGGCACGCTCGTGGCGTGCGAGCGCCTTGAGCATAGCGCGTTCGTTCTCGGGGAATAGGAGACGGAGCGTGTTTAACGAATACACCCAAATCCCTGCCTTGTCCCACCGGTCCATGGCCGCGATCAGTGCTCGAACAAGCATTCTATGATTTACAGAAACTAAACATTTATGGGCAGTATGTGTTCAGTGGCACAGGCAGGGCAAGACGGCTATGAACGGCAAAATAACAATGTTCACGCTCCGCTAATGTCGGCAACTCGGTGCTGGCTGACCGATTCACATCGGGAAAGGGGTGCGACGAAACTTGCCGCACTGAGATTGCGATGAGGCAACCTCGGTATCGGCAGGTGGTTTCGGACAAGCCGTGACGAACTGATGGTCGAAGCGAAACCCGGGTTCGATACTACAATCGTTTCCTTGCTAACTCGAACGTCAAGGAGCGACGCCGTCGTCGGCTCGGTTCGGTTCACTGCGGTCGCTTGCCCTCTTCTTTGTAGTCGACACTAAGGCCAACGATGCGAGTTATACGCTCGTCTAGCCACGTTCTTGCGATCTGGCGACCCGCAGTTTCGCCGTGACCCCCCTAGTATCGATCGATGCTGTTGGCGCAGGCCAGCACGACGTGCTCGCCATGCTAACGCCTGCGCCGTCTTGCGGCGCATTGTCAGCGCCGTGAGTTGCTCGTGTCCCGCTTCGCTCAACACGAGTTCCGCCTTGGGTCTTGCGCTCATCGCCGCCTCTTTGTATCCGTGGCATGCACTACACGGTACTACAGGTGGCAATTATTCAATAAATTCTTAATTCATGACACTAAGCGGTGTTTGAAATCGATGCCGCACCGGCTAAGGCTGAATTCGAGCTTTCTTCTGTCCGAAGGGCAGACCTAAGCAATAAATTTTTTGCTTATTCCTATCGTGATGCCTAAAATATCCATATCCTGTTAGCCAACAGGATTCGCTTTGAACGTCGCGCTAACATTCAGGAAGCGTTTCTCAAACTCGGCTGCTGCTTGATCTGCTGGAACATCATTTAGCGAGCGCAGTAGCCTTGATGAAACCGTCTCTAAGCGAGACTGGAAGGTTGGATTCGTGGCAGGCCGCCCGATCCAATCCTAACCTTGCTTTGGTGCCCGATGCTGAGCTACTGGCGAAACCACGTCGATGGGCACGATCTTGCCGTGCTCATACCGATAGCTCACGGTCTGCTTTTGGCCGACGACATACACCGTCGTCGCGGCGAGTTGTCGGTCGTGTAACAACAATTCCCCTGAAACGTCTTGCAGCGCGTGATGCTCGGTAACACGTACCACTATGCCGGTGTAATCCTTGCCGTGCACAGCCTCGGCGGCCCGAACAGGCCGGCTATCAGATAGCATGGCCGAGAGCAGTTTGCGCGAAGCGAGCCGCCGCATATACGGATCGGTCAGCTTCCCAGCGACCCACGGCAGGATGGTATCCTCCACTGGGAACTCCACATCTTCGTCTGCCTTCGTGGCGACGATCCGCAAGTTACCGGGCGCTTCCGAGTTATCGAGCACAATCGCTTGGTCGGCGTGCTCGAATGCGGCTGGCAGCAAATCCATCGTCGCAGCGTAGCGACGGCGAATCGCGTCCGGCTCGACGGCATGACCACCATCCGCCACGCGGTTAGCAACGCGGAGCACGTTGATTTCAGGACTTTCCGTCGTGACGAAGAATAGAGAGACGCGGTAGCCAAGCGCCTTCGCCTGCGTCATGAACGCGACTTTCTCAGGTGTGGACATGACCGTTTCGAAGGCAAAGTTGCGCCCCTCGAGCAGCGCCTGGAGACGACGCTGCTCCGCAATCCGAGCAGCCCTAAGGTTACGCTCGCGATAATCGGAGATCTGATCCTGAAGACTGCGGGCAATGTCGTCGGCGTTGATGTACTCTCCCGAGAACTGCTCCGGGTCGCCGACGACTGCCTCTGTAATGGTGGATTTCCCCGAGCCATTCGGCCCGGCGAAGATGATGACTGCTGGAATGCCTTGTTTTTCTGCGGTCGTGATGGTCATGCGACTTTAAAGGTCTTGCGCTTTACGCTGGACGCTCCAACGCTCACCTTGACGACATCGCCCGACACCTGCGTAGCCGCCTCTTTTGGATCGCGCACGACGTAAACGGGCTGGATGCCCTTTTTTTCAAGGTTATGGGCGGCCTTTTTCACCGCCGCGTTGGCGCGTGCCAAAAACACATCGCTGGCCATATAACGGCCAAGTCTGTCAGTAGGCATGATCCACTCCATTGGACACCTTCTAGTCAACATTATACTCTGTCGTACTAGGGGAAAGTCCCGCATCGGGAAGGGGCGGAGCAGAAGCTGACAATGGTGCGGGAGAGTTTCGAGCCAGGGAAATCGGTCTCGATGGTCGCGCGCCAACACGGCATGAATCCGAACCAGCTATTTCACTGGCGCAAACTGTATCAGGACGGGAGCCTGTCGGCGGTCAAGGCTGGTGAGGAGGTTATACCGGCGTCGGAACTGGCCGACGCACTCAAGCAGGTTCGGGAACTGCAACGACTGCTGGGCAAGAAGACCATGGAGAACGAGATTGTGCGCGAGGCAGTTGAATACGGGCGAGCAAAAAAGTGGATTGCGCGCTCGCCCTGGCTGCCGGAGGACGACCAGTGAAGCAGGTCTGCGAAGTTCTCGGCGTGGCGCGCTTCAATGTGGTGACGAAACTGTCTCGTCCGGCACAGTGGCGGGATGGACGCCGGTGGCGACGGATGGACGATGGTGCTTTGGTCGAGGAAATCCGGCTGGTGGTAGCCGAATTGCCCAGCTATGGCTACCGGCGCGTCTGGGGCATCCTGCGGCGTGAACGCTGTGGCGCCGGTCTGGCACCGGTCAACGCCAAGCGTGTGTACCGAGTCATGCGTACGCACGCATTGCTGATGCAACAAAGGCCGCAGCTATCTCGAGCGCAACGTCGCCGAGCCGGTGAGGCGATGCTGGAATAAGGCGCTAATCGAAAATATTTTCAGTTCGCTGAAAAGGTCGCACGCGTGCCGGCCGGCACCTCGCGACGCGGTGTGCCGCAATGTAAGGTTAAGAAGGCGCAGATTCGGTGCGGAACCGGCCTTTTTGCGAACTTTGGTTGCGGGGGTAGGATTTGAACCTACGACCTTCGGGTTATGAGCCCGACGAGCTGCCAGACTGCTCCACCCCGCGTCTGGAAAGAAAAAGATTATAGCGGGGTCTAACGAGTAGGTCAAATGATTACGGTGACCAACGCGCATGCCACCATGACGACGCTTAAGCCAGTGACCGTAGCAGGACGAGCGCGTGGCCGCCTCAGGAAGCCTCTGAGCCGGTGCAGTCTTGGTTGGGGCAGATCGGGTTCACATGGTCCGCTTCGTCCGGCGCGGTGGCGTCGACCGGCATGCGTGCGAGCTTGTTCACCAAGCAGCTGGAGCACAGGCAGCCCTGCTCGGGATCCAGCGCGCGGGCAGGCAACGGCGGCAAGCTTGCGCACCAGCAGGGGCGGCTGGGATTGTCCGCCCCGCAATCAAATGCTTTGCCGCAGTACGAGCACCGTTGTCCCATTTCCCACCATTCATTTCATTGACACTTGGCCTGGAGCCGTTCAAGCAGTTCGCGGGTGGAGTTGACCCCGTAGTCCCGGACACGACCTCACACTACGGTTGATGAATCCACGGTGCGTCGAAACTCGCGCGCTGAGCGATATTTCAGCGCGCTATGGGGATGCTTCTCGTTGTAATGCTCAAAGGCCATGGCGAGATTGAGCACGGTCGTCGCCGCATCCGATTTTGGCATAAAGGCTACGTAATCGCGCTTCATCGTCTTCACGAAGCTCTCAGCCATGCCGTTACTCTGTGGACTGCACACCGGCGTCGTCTGCGGCTTCAGACCGATTTCGGTTGCGAAGCGGCGCGTTTCGTCGGCCGTATAACCGGAGCCGTTATCGCTCAGCCACTCGATTTCCGAGGGTGCTTGTAGCGCATTGTCAAAGCGGTTTTCGACGGCCGCCAGCATCACATCACGCACCGCGTCGCCACTATAGCCAGCCGTCGTCGCCACCCAGCTTATCGCTTCGCGCTCGCAGCAATCCAGCGTGAACGTCACGCGCAGCGCCTCGCCATTGTCGCAACGGAACTCAAAGCCGTCCGAACACCAGCGTTGGTTGCTGCGTTCGACTGCGACCTTGCCATCGTGGCGACGTTGCACTCGAGGTGGCTGCGGCCTTCGTTGCATCAGCAATGCGTGCGTACGCATGACTCGGTACACGCGCTTGGCGTTGACCGGTGCCAGGCCGGCTCCACTGCATTCACGGCGCAGGACGCCCCAGACGTGCCGGTAGCCATAGCTGGGCAATTCGGCTACCACCAGCCGGATTTTCTCGACCAAAGCACCATCGTCCATCCGTCGCCACCGGCGTCCATCCCGCCACTGTGCCGGACGAGACAGTTTCGTCACCACATTGAAGCGCGCCACGCCGAGAACTTCGCAGACCTGCTTCACTGGTCGTCCTCCGGCAGCCAGGGCGAGCGCGCAATCCACTTTTTTGCTCGCCCGTATTCAACTGCCTCGCGCACAATCTCGTTCTCCATGGTCTTCTTGCCCAGCAGTCGTTGCAGTTCCCGAACCTGCTTAAGTGCGTCGGCCAGTTCCGACGCCGGTACAACTTCCTCGCCAGCCTTGACCGCCGACAGGCTCCCGTCCTGATACAGTTTGCGCCAGTGAAATAGCTGGTTCGGATTCACGCCGTGTTGGCGCGCGACCATCGAGACCGATTTCCCTGGCTCGAAGCTCTCCTGCACCATTGTCAGCTTCTGCTGTGCCGACCAGCGTCGCCGCCGCTCAGGGCCCCTCAACACTTCCATCACTTCCTGCCTGGTGTTAGTCACAAACACAGTCTTATGCCTATCCGCTAGTTTAAGTGGCTAACCGTGTCCGGTGATTCACGGGGCTGCTCCAATCTATGACCAGTACAACTATTATGACGAGCGCGGTGCTTGAGTTGTGGGCCATCTACCCGCGTCTCCGGATGCACGACGAGAAATGGAATGTGACGCCGTTTAGACAGATGGCGTAATGGTTTGTCGCGTCTAGCTCGATGGGATGAAGGCCGGCGGCCTTACCCGGTTGGCGTGGTTCTCAAATAGGGCGTTGCTAAAGGGCTGGCAATGAACGCTTACAAATATTATTGCATCGCAACGTCAACTGAGTCTTATCGGTTAGTTGGTTTCGGGAACGATTTCGTCAGGCCAGGGTGGGCTCGGTCTTCGGAGCTTCGGTGGTGATGGTAACACTACTGGGAACAGTGCGGGAAACGTTGATAGAGGCAAAGGTGCGGCAGGCTCTGGCGGTGTTACGGGTGTGTCTGCATCCGCTGTTGTCGGTGGTGCCGGGGGCGTCGGTATGGCAGCCGCCCCAAGGAGCTATTGCTATCGAGATCCCATCCGATGTGTTTTGAGACGTTGAATATTCGTTTGATGGGACCTCCTTTTAAGCCCCAGCGACATGAAGTGATTTCTACGCAGAATTCTGGCGAAGGCGGTCCATCACATCTTTGATGGACCACTTGCCACGCACGAGGCGAACAGCGGCACGCATGGGCCTAGTAATCCTCCATGAAGTTGATCGCCTTACTGACTCAAGATAGTTGCGAAGATGCTCTACTTCATTGCGCAAAGTATCCGCATCAGCCGAGTAGTTTTGATTCGTGATCTGCATGGCCTGTGTCGCGAGGGATATAAGCGGCGTTGGTTCGTGCGCGTTGGTGATGTGCGACACCATTTCCGACATTGAACGATCCCAGTTACTACGATCTTCGAGTGTGATTGTCTGCCCGGATTCCCGTATCGATATACCCACGAAGAGTTTGTTGCATACGACGGGAAGATAATCCTTGCTCAACAGTGTGTAGAGGATCGTCATGTAGTCTTCGTAGTAGGTAACAGTGTGATATACCTGCGAGGGGATGCGCTCCAACGCTTCGCGCGTGAATAACACGCCGCAAAATGGTGTGTGGTTTTGACCGGATAACGAAGCAACGAAGCGCGACCCATCGAAGTATCTCCCGGGGCTGGAAGCAAAGCGTGGTACATCATCGATCGTTCCGGCAGGGAATGCGCGTTCATTAAAATGTTCGCAATCGATGAATAGGATGCTTCGTTTCGGCATCACATTGATTGTGAGCGCGAGTCGTTCAGCTTCGTTCGGCAGTACCCAATCATCGTCGTCAATAAACCAGAACAGATCTGCATCAATGTTGTCGGCGACGAACTTAACGAGCTTGTACCTTGTGTCCCCGGCATCCTCATATCGGGTGCGCACAACGGTAGAATTGCGGACGAACGATGGCACATCCCCATTTGTATCCGTTACGAGATAACTTTTAAATTCCGTCGCATCGCCGGCCGCAGCGATAAAAGAGTTAATGGTGTCCAGACACCGCTCGAGTAATGCCTGCCTTTGGAACTGCGTACGAGTAACGATCGCAACTTTCTTCGATGTGTGCCCCGAAGCAGCGTTACGCAGGCTGTCTAGTTCGACGTCGATGCCGGAAGAAAATTGGAATAGCGGACTTGACAAGCCGACTCGAATGTTGCCATTCAACGTCTTAAGTTGGCGGTTTCGAATTCGTCCTGTGAGGTATGCGTGGAATGCCTGCGCATCTTTCGCACGATCAAATTCTTGCTTGTTGCCTTTGCTACCGTGCCAACAGGTAAGTTGAGGTGCAACGAGAACGGCTAGTCCGGCGCTGATAGTCTCAATGCTCAGGATGATGTCGTAAAGCTGAAAGCCGTCGAACGATGGAACTTTGACGCCGCGCTCGCGCATCTTTTTGATGTTGAGCAACATGACATTCCCGTCGATATTCATCGCCGGAAGGATATGTCCGGTCAAATTCGGGCCACCATGCGGATCTGCAATGTAACGCACCACGTCATTGGCTGTATATCCCACTTTTGTAGGAAGCAGTCCGGCGTTGCCTGCAAGTCCCCAGTTTGGCCATTCGCTATCGAGTTGGATAACTAGGTTACGGACTTTTTGATCGAAGTCTGAGCACAGATATACGTCGTCGTGAACGACGCACACGAAGTCTTCGATGGATTCCGAGATAATGCGATTTAGAAGTTCAAAGTACGACCGTTGGCCGGTCTCGACTATAATCGCGCTCTGGAAGCTCGTATGGCTTGCGGTAAATGTGGCGCCAGCCTTTTCTGATCTGGCAACGACGTGGATCATATCGGCCTCAAGCGATGGAATTGATTCAGTCCAAGCACCTTGACGTGTTTGTGCTTTCGACCCGCGTAGGTTGGTTTAACAACGGACTGGAAGCGCGTTTCGTATTCGTGAATTGCTAGGGAGGCAAGCTCGCGATCGCCAAAGTTCTTGAGCATGCCAATGGCCCGTTTTTCTCCATCGTTGCCGAAAAACTTCTTCATCAGAATGATGAAGTTGCGAAGGCTTAGATAGTGCTCCGGCGAAATGATGTCGCCGCGATAGAACCGGCCACCCGAGAAGTGGGCCACCGTTGAAGCGGGCTCATAGAGGACAGAATATCCGTTCAGCCACGCCTGCCATGAAATGTCGACATCTTCCATGTACAAGAAGTAGGTTTCGTCCAATCCGCCGACTGACCGGTAGAAGCCCGCGTCGATAAGTGAGAATGCGCCACTTGCCCATGGCGTCTCAAGCGACAGCGGGTCGTATTCCTTGGGATGCTCGAATGGCCATTGCCGTCCTTCGACGATGCCAATCCGAGGGGCACAGGCCTTGCGCCAGATAAGCAGATCGATGCTTCCTGCATTGACTATGCAGTCTGGATTAACGATGACGAAGTGATCCTGCAAATCATTTGCACGGAATAAAGTGTTATGATTCTCCGAAAAACCAGTCTTCTCCGTTGAGTTGTTCCGGATGTCTACAACGTCTATGCCAAACCGCTTCCCTGATGCGACGCGACGCGTGCTCTGCGGATCATAATTAATCGTCATCAACTTAACATGAAGTGACGTTGACCGCGACAGAGACGGAATTAAACACTCTTCGATGTGTTCTACGTGCGCAGCACTATATACGCACTGTACGGTGACAGTTTCCACGATGCCCTTGTTCAAGCTGCCTGCTATCAAATTTTTAGAGATGGGATTCTATACGATCCGGCCTGACACGGAGGTGTCAGGAACTTTGCGTGCTGAAGTCGGTTAAAAAAACTTAGGTCATGGCGCTGGTGAACCGCTCGTCGAACACAATGGCGAACTGATTGGCGGTTTGCCGCCAAGTGATAAGTGGTATCTTCCAATTCTTTTCGATGTTGCGCAAGGCCAAATACAGTAGTTTGCTGGCGGCTTCGTCGCTTGAGAAGTGGCCGCGGTTCTTTACGGTCTTGCGCAGCTGCATGTGCATGATTCCGATGGCGTTGGTAACTGGCGTGATATGAACCGATACCCTGCGTGTTCCCACCGCGCAGTTTTAGGCGTATGGTACGACCATTCGGGACAGGAGCCTCGGGGAGCACTTCGGGTGGGCAGGCCGCTCGTATGCGATGAGCCGCGAGCTCGTGTTAGTCATTAGCCGCTCCTGCGACCCGTCCGGTTGCGCTATGAGCGCGAATCCGTAGTTGTCGTGCTGTCCCACCGGCTCCAGATGTGTTTTCCATGGAGAACGTTTATGTGCTTCATTGGTTTAGACGTGTCGCGATCGGTCGCCGGGATCGCGTATTTGGAAGACGGCGTCGTGCGTGCCGGCGGCCGTGCCGGACCGCGCCGCGATGAACGCGAGAGATTTGCTGCCCAGCTTAGAGCTGACGATCACGTTGTGCTTGAAGCGACTGGCAATACTACGGCGATCGAATCGAATACGCTGCACGCGGCAACAACGTCACGAGCGAAACAACAGCAGTACAGGCGTCGGTAAGCGAGGCTTGCGCACTATGAATCGGTTATGCACCATCATCGAAGCGGGATGGCAATACGCGCGATTGCACGCGTCACGGCATTGGATCGGCGCACGGCCCGCTACTGGATTCATGCCGGCGAGTTTCCCGAACGGACGCAGCGCCCGCCAGCGACCAGCACGCTGGTCTCTATCGAGCCTATCTTGCTCAGCCCTGGCGTGAAGGCTGTCAAAATGCGGTAAGGTTATATCCGGAGATCGCGGCTCAGGGATTCGGCGGTTGCGGCATCGTGCGCCAAGCCCTTCAGCCTTGGTGACAAGCCTGTGCGTCCACGCAGCAGCAACGCACATATGTGCCGCGAGCGGTGCTTTCCTCTCGCCGCGTAGGCTGTTGGTTACTGGGCCGAGACACGGTGTCGCTCACCGACGACGACAAGCAGCACATCGAGCGCTTTGTTCAACAACTCGGCGAGCGAAATCCCCAGATTGTAGCGGTCCGGCTGCTGTCGCTCGAGTTCACCGACATGGTTAAGCGCCGCACACATGATGCGTTGGCAAGCTGGCTGCGCCAGATGCAGGCTAGCGGTGTACCGGAAACGCGGCGATTCTCGGCAGTTATCGGCCAAGACTACGACGCAGTACATGCAGCACTGCTAACGCCCTAGAGTAACGGCATCGTCGAAGGCCATATCAATCGGCTCAAATTCCTCAAGTGCCAAATGTATGGCTGCGCCGGCTTTCCGCTGCTTCATACTCGCGTGTTGAATCGATGCTGATCCACAGTACAAACTTCACACAAAGTGTAGAAGAACCATTTTCAACGTGCTGCTGACAATACTGTGTTTGGACCGCGCAAGTCAGTACAGTACGTCAGCGCCGAGTATCAAGCGTTGCTGGCGCGTCATCGCATCGTCTGCAGCATGAGTTGCAAGGGCAACTGTTGGGACAATTCGATTATGGAACGCTTCTGGCAACGCCAGTATGCTAACCACGACGAGGCACTGCGTGACATCAGCCAGTACATCGTCAGCTTCTACAACTGCGCGCGGTGGCATTCAACATTGGACTATCTGTCACCCGCTGCCTTCGAGGCGAAATTGGCAAAGAAAGAAACTATCTGACTGTCTGAAGTTAGTTGACCACGGCAATCCGTCAGCGCAAGGGAAAAACCCGAATCGTGCTTGAACTAAGGCAACAATATCCGCTCGCTGGCTTACTCAAGGCCACGGGTCTTGCTCGCAGCACCTTCTATTATCAGCGCAAGGCGCTGCAGATGGCGGATAAATATGCGAGCTTGAAGAAGGCCAGGATTGGCTTGATTTTCGACCAGCACAAAGGTCGGTATGGGTACTCGCATCGATTACCGCCGAAGAGCTTGCCCCACTCATTGCCGAGCGCGACGCGTTGTGCGGCGAGCTGTGTGTGACGAAGGTCGAGCGCGACTTGCTCAAGGAGCAGTTAAAGGCATATGGTATATGTTCGTCGCTGAGCCGGCGAGGCGATTGCTGAGATAATGCGCAACCGAAAGTTTTTGCAGTTCGCTGAAGGTCACACGCGTACATGGCCGGCACTTCGCGACGCGGCGTGCTGCAATGAAGAAGTGACCCACTGCTCCCACTTTAACAACGCGCATCGACTACACTCGATGCGCAGTTACGTCAGTCCCATGACATCCGGGAAGAATGGGTTCGCGGCTCAGCAACGTGCAGCTGCATCACTTCTTCAGCTCTAACATTCTTTAAATAGGGTTAAGGCTATTAAAATACAGATTCGGTGCGGAACTGGGCTTTTTGCGGCTCTTGGTCGCCGAAGTAGGATTTAAAACTACGATCTTTAGATTACGAGTCCGACGAGCTGCCAAACTGCCCCACCCAGCTTCTATAAATAAAAATTACAACGGGGGCCGCCGACCAGTAAAATAGTTATAGCGATCAACGTCTCATGCTGCTGTTTTAATGTTTGTGCCCTTGGCTGTTCCTATGCAGTCCGCGCCCGGCTGGACGGGTTCGCGCGGGCGTCTATCCTGTCCAACCGGCCGTGTTGCCTCTTGATCTCTTCAGCAATGATCCAAGCTTCGCTCTTTAGAGCGTCGCCGGTATGCTTGCTCTGCGTCAGCCTGAGGAGTGGGCAGAGGTGCCGGAGCATCGGGGCGATGAGCCGTTCGAAGAATGACGCATCGTGACGTTGGACCATGCCTTTCCTGAAGGACTGGTGGAGAAAAGTTTGGGGCGTTTGGTATCCGTCTAAGACGCCCTTTTATTCGTTGAGCAACACGGCGCCGCATTGACTGTTCTATTGGGCCTAAGCCGCCAAAATATGTAGGCTGAGCCTGCGGTGATAAGCCCGAAGCAAATAAAAGTAACCTTAAAGACGGGCAATAAGCTATCGCTTTCCTGCATGGTGAACAGTGACTGAAAAAGGTCCAATAAAATACTCGCGACAGTTACACCCAGGCTCATCGCGAGCATTTGAACGGTCGCAAATAGACCATTTCCACTGCTGGCGCCTCTGCCAACTAAGTCCTTAAGTGTGGCCGCACTCATTGCGGTCGCCTGTATTGAATAAAACCCACCAAAAGCAGCCAACTGGACTACACGAAGCCAAAGCGGTTGCTCTGGCGAAACCAATGAAAAACTCGCGATTATGCTGGCTATCAGCAAGCTATTAACAACCAGGATACGACGATAACCATAGTTTTTGATGAGCGGGTTAACAAACCGCTTGGCCCCCATGGCAGCCAAGGCCATAGACAGCATCATCAAGCCGGCCTCATAAGGGGCGTAACCAAGGCCTAGTTGTAACAGCAACGGAATCATATAAGGTAGCGCATCCCCGCCCATACGTGTCAGCCCGTTGCCGAGCAGACCTATGCGGTAGGTGCGTACCGTGAACAGGCTAAAAGAAAAAAGCGGATGATCCGTATGCGCCGCATGTCGACCATAGGCAATCAATGTCACCGAGCTGATTCCCAGCAATACCAAAACGACGGCAAAGGACAGATGGTGGTTCGCCAAGCCATTGAGCGCTAATGAAAGCGTCAGCACGCATGCTGCAAACAGCATATAGCCATTTAGGTCAAAGCGCTGTGCCGGTAGCTTGTTATTTGGGATGGCTATCTGAGCGGCTATGAGGACCGTCATGCCAATCGGCACATTAACCCAGAAAATCCATCGCCAGGAAGCAAGTGATACGATCCAGCCACCGAACGCTGGTCCCAGAGCTGAACCAAGAAGCCCGGGTATCGCCACAAAGCCCAATGCATGCAAGTACTGGCTTGGAGGATGCGTTCTTAGAATGGCCAGTCGTCCAGCGGGCAGCAATATGCCGCCGCCCAAGCCTTGAACGACCCGTGCCATCACCAATTCGTCCAAGGTGCGTGAGATGGCACAACCGATTGAGCCTACTGTAAAAAGGGCAACAGCTATGAGAAATATACACCGTGTACCTAGACGATCCGCCAGCCAGCCGGAAGCTGGGATGACCATAACCATCGCCAACGAGTAAGCGAGTACGACCGGTTGCATATGCAATGGATGTCTGCCAAGATTGTTCGCTATCTCCGGAAGGGCAGTATTCAGCACAGTAGAATCAAGGGTCTGCATAAAGAACCCGATTCCCACAATCCACAGTAGTACAGTCAATGCTTTTTCACTTTGCATGCGGTTTTATTGTGCAACAAGGTTTTAAAAACACGAGGCCGCTCTATCCCTATTGTCTCTATCCTGTGGTTTATGCTGCATGGCAGGAGAAGGTATGCAGGACCGGTTGTTTATCAAGCGTACTCTCAGGGTGAACAAATAGTCTACATGATTTGCTTTTTTTGGTACATAGTAATGTTCTTGCCACGCGGACGATCTCTATAAATGCTATGGAAAATATGCATAACTCATCAAATGGAGGGCGTGCGAGGATGTTGATTAATGGTTGCTTTCGACAGTAAAATATACCTTATCAATGGGAGATAAGCAGGATGACTTATTTCCATAACGAATGGCACTGCATTGCAGCCGTGCGAGCTATGTCGTTATTATGCGCTGCTGCCGAAACTTGGCTTGCAGCAGTTCGTGTATGAAGCCGCCCTAAAGGAAAAAAGCAATCTTCAGATTGCCTAGGCAGATGTGTGCGGAGGAATCCCTGGCGCCGGTCGCGCGGCGATTCGAGGGCGGGCAAAGCGTAAGCGCGATAGCCCGCAGACTGGCCGTCTCGGAGCGAACGCTGGGCAACTGGGTAAGGGCGATCAGGTCAATGAATTGAATGGTTCCGACGCCAAGACCGTCCCGCCGGAGTAGAGGGCGCATTCGCGCTGACGGGTCACCCTACATCAACACGATGTCGTACTGTTCCTGGCTCAGATTGGATTCGACCTGCAGCGACACGGGCTTGCCGATGAAGTCGCACAGCATCGCCAGATGCTGCGATTCTTCTTCGAGGAACAGGTCGATCACCTGCTGCGCGGCAACGACGCGAAACTCGCGGGGATTGAACTGCCTGGACTCGCGCAGGATTTCCCGAAGGATGTCGTAGCATACCGTGCGCGCCGTCTTGACTTGTCCCTTGCCTTGGCATACCGGGCAGGGCTCGCACAGCAGATGCGCAAGCGATTCGCGCGTGCGCTTGCGGGTCATCTCGACCAGACCGAGCTGCGAGAAGCCGTTGACGGTGACGCGTGTGCGGTCTCGGCTGAGTGCCTTTTTCAACTCGCCAAGCACCGCATCGCGATGCTCGCCATTCTCCATGTCAATGAAGTCGATGATAATGATGCCGCCGAGATTGCGCAGCCGCAATTGCCGAGCAATGGTATGGGCGGCCTCGAGATTGGTCTTGAAGATCGTGTCGTCGAAGTTACGCGCGCCGACGTAGCCCCCCGTGTTGACGTCGATTGTCGTCATCGCTTCGGTCTGGTCGATCATCAGGTAGCCACCGGACTTCAAGTCGACGCGGCGGGACAACGCGCGCAGGATCTCGGTTTCGATGTTGTACAGATCGAATAACGGGCGCTCACCGGTATAGTGATGCAGCTTAGCGGCGACAGCCGGCGTGAATTCATTGGCGAATTCGACGAGCATCTGCGATGTCTCGCGGGAATCGACCTGGATCCGTGTCGTCTCGTCGTTGACGAAGTCGCGCAATACGCGCTGCGCTAGGTTCAGGTCCTGGTACAGCAGTGTCGTCGGCGGCATCCGCGTCGCCTGCGCTTGGATCGTGGCCCATGTCTTGCGCAGGTAAGCAACGTCGTTGGACAGCGCCTCACTGGACGCATCCTCGGCGATCGTGCGCACAATATAACCGCCTTTTTCGTCGGCCGGCAGCACCGACGTTAGCCGGGCACGGACCGCTTCGCGTTCCGCCTCGCTTTCGATCTTCTGCGAGATGCCAATGTGCGGCTCCTGTGGCAAATAGACAAGCGTTCGCCCGGCAATGCTGATCTGCGTGGACAGGCGTGCGCCCTTGGTGCCGATCGGGTCCTTGACCACCTGGACCATCAACGTTTGCCCTTCGAAGACGATTTTCTCGATCGGTTGCTGCGGCGCACTGACCGCCGCATCCGACGCGAGCCGGGGGTGCCAGATGTCGGCCACGTGCAAGAACGCGGCGCGCTCGAGCCCGATGTCGATGAATGCCGATTGCATGCCGGGCAGCACGCGCACGACCTTGCCGAGATAGATATTGCCGACGCGACCGCGCGACAACGTTCTCTCGACATGAAGCTCCTGTACCGCGCCTTGCTGGACGATCGCGACGCGGGTTTCCTGTGGGGTGACGTTGATCAGGATTTCTTCGTTCATGATTTATTGGAACGCCACACGGGCCGCGCGTAGTAGCGCGGCAGTCTCGAAAAGGGGCAAGCCCATGATACCTGAATAGGACCCGTCGATCCGCTCGACGAACTCGGCCGCGCGGCCTTGGATACCGTAGGCGCCTGCCTTGCCGAGGGGCTCGCCGCTACGCGCGTAGCGCGCCAGCGATGCGTCGCCCACCGCGGCAAACCACACGCGTGACACGGACAGTGCGCTGGTGACAGTGGCATCAGCGCCGACCAGTGCGACGGCGGTCAATACCCGATGTTCGCGGCCGGCTAAGTGCTTGAGCATCTGCAACGCGTGATCGACGTCGCTCGGCTTGCCGAGGATTTCGTCATCGAGCGCCACAGTGGTGTCGGCCACGAGAATCGGCGCCGGCGTTGCATCGCGTTGTCGGGCCAGCAGTCGGTTCCGGCGTGCACCAGCGGCCGTTGCCTTGGCCAGCGTCACGCGTACAACGTAGTCCTGGGGAGATTCGCCCGGCCGTTCGGCTTCCAGTGCCTCGGCATCTTCGTGCTCTTGTGCGAGCAGCAATTCGAAGCGCACGCCGATCTGCTCCAGCAGCGCCCGACGACGGGGGCTTTGCGACGCAAGATAAATAAACGAATGGCGCGGCGTGACAGGGCAGGCACTGTTTGCGCCGGATGCCTTGTGTGTCAACGGGCTGGACGCCGCCGGATCGAGCGATGATGGAGTGGACATGATTACCTGGACGAGAAGGGCCGTGCCGCTCGCCGGCGGCCCGGGTGGTTGGCAAGCGGACACGTCAGACGTTACCGCTACGCCCGATGATAAGGATGATTTTGCGTGATGCTCCACGCGCGGTAAAGCTGCTCCGCCAGCAGCACGCGGACCATGGCGTGGGGCAGCGTCAGGCTGGAGAGTCGCAGCAGTAGATCGGCCTGTGCCTTGATAGCCGGATCCAACCCGTCCGCGCCGCCGATGACGAAGGCCACATCGCGGCCGTCTTGCTGCCAACGCGGCAGTTGCTGTGCCAGCTGCATCGTGGTCCAGTCAAGGCCATGTTCGTCCAACGCAATGAGTCGCGCGCCCTTGGGCAGCGCCGCCTCGATGCGGGTACGCTCGGCCGCCATCGCGCTTGTTGCGGCGCGTGCCGATGCCCGTTGTTCCGGCTTGATCTCGCGCAATTCAATGCGCAGTTCGGGCGGCATGCGCTTCGCGTATTCGTCAAAGCCGCGCGCAACCCAGTCCGGCATTCGGTGTCCGACTGCGACAATATGGAGCTTCATGCCAATGGCTTGGGCGCGGCTGCCGCCGCCATACATGTCACGTCGCCAGGCCCGGCGCGACTGGGCCGCTGTCTTGCGTGCCGGCCTGGCCGCCAAGCTTCATGCGCACCGGCTTGTCTCCCCAGATTTCCTCGAGTCGATAGTATTGACGCAGCGCGGGCTGCATAATGTGCACGACCGCGTCGCCGCAGTCGACCAGCACCCATTCGCCGGTGTCCTCGCCTTCGGTGCTGACGATGTCACCGCCGCTCGCTTTGACCTTTTCGCGCACACTGTTGGCCAACGCCTTGGTTTGCCGGTTCGAGGTGCCGCTTGCAACGACCACGCGGTCGAATAGTTCGGTCAGGTGGCTGGTGTTAAAGACGCGGATGTCCTGCGCCTTGACGTCCTCGAGTGCGTCGATGATAACGCGTTGCAATTTGCGGATATCCATGTTTATGTCTGATACAGATGATGTTGACGGATGTACTGCCAGACCGCGTCCGGCACGCTGGCGACTGCCTCAAGGTGGCCACACGCCCGTTCACGTAGCAACCGCCGCACGTTCGTGGCCGAGACGTCCAGTGACAGCGTGGTATCGAGCAGGACATGGCCGTGAGTCGTCGCACGCAGTGTGTCGGCCGACGCGCTGCGGCGCTCGATTTCGTCAAGCACCGTGGCATCCGCCTGCGATAGGTCGAATCCGGGACGCGTCGCGACACCAACATGGGCGAATTCGAATAATCGGCGCCAGTTTTTCCACGTATGCAGGCGGACCAGTTGGTCGGCCCCAATCAATAGCGTCAACGACGCCGCCGCGCCGTGGCGCGCGCGCCATGCGGCCAGCGTCTCAGTCGTGTACGTCGGGCCGGGATGATCGATTTCATCGGTCGCGACGCTCACCCGCGTGGCGGGTAGCATCAGCGACGCCGCCGCCAGGCGAGTCATCGCGAGCCGATGCCGCGCGCACGATACGTCGCTCTTTTGCCACGGTTGCCCCGCTGGCAGCAGCACAAGTTCGGTCAACCCAAGCCATTCGGCAAACCGGCGCGCGAGCGCTAGGTGGCCGACGTGGATCGGGTCGAACGTGCCGCCCAGGATGCCGATCCGTGTAGGCAGAAGGGGCGCGGCGGGCGTATCAATGGCGTCCGGCGATGATGGGTTCGGCGAACTCAGGTCTGCGTCCTTAAGCAATGCGATCGGGTGGCGGCCGCCGCGCTTCAGATCCAGTCGCGCACGACCAGGAAATCGCGATACAGCTGGGCCTCAGGCGAGCCGGCGTCCGGATGCCAATCGTAGCGCCATTTCGCTACCGGGGGCATCGACATCATAATGGACTCGGTCCGCCCGCCACTTTGCAGGCCGAACAGCGTGCCGCGGTCGAAGACGAGATTGAACTCGACGTAGCGGCCGCGCCGGTAGGCCTGGAAATCCCGTTCGCGCTCACCATAAGGCATCACGCGCCGCCGCTCGATGATCGGCAGATAGGCGGCGAGCAGGCCGTCTCCGACGTTGCGCGTCATCTCGAAGCCGCGCGCAAAGCCTAACTCCGCTATGTCATCGTAAAAAATGCCGCCAATGCCGCGTGGCTCTCCACGGTGCTTCAAGTAGAAATACTCGTCGCACCACCGCTTGAAGCGCGGATACCACTCGTCGCCGAACGGAGCCAGCGCGTCGCGGCACGTCAAATGGAAATGCCGCGCGTCCTCCTCGAACCCGTAGTACGGCGTCAGGTCCATGCCGCCACCGTACCAGAACACCGGCGCTTCGTCCGGGTGGGTCGTGACGAACAGCCGCACATTCATGTGCACGGTCGGGCAATAGGGATTGCGCGGATGGAGCACCAGCGACACCCCCATCGCCTCGAAGCTGCGCCCGGCCAGTTGCGGGCGGGCGGCACTGGCCGACGGAGGCAATGCGGCGCCGCTTACGTGCGAGAAACCGACCACGCCGCGCTCGAAGCATTCGCCGTCCTCGATCACGCGCGAGCAGCCGTCTCCTTGGAGCTTGTCACTCGGTTCACGGCGCCACGTATGCGTGTCGAATGGCTTGCCGTCGAGTTGGCCCAACGTATCGGCGATATGGCGCTGCAGCGCGAGCAAATAGTTGCGCACCGGTGCCAGATCGCCGAGCCCGGGGGCTGTGCCGCGCGCTGGCGCGCTGGCCGAAGCCGGAACGGAGGACGGGGTGGCTGGGTCGAACGGACGGCTCATTGCGGATCAGTGCTTGCGGTTCAGGGCGCGGTGACCAATGTCGCGGCGATACTGCATGCCATCGAATTGAATATGATGGATTGTCTCATAGGCGATCGACTGTGCCTCGCGCACCGAGTCGGCCAACCCAACCACGCACAGCACGCGTCCGCCCGAGGTGACCAGCTTGCCGTCGACTAGCGCGGTGCCCGCGTGGAATGTGACGGCCGTTTCGGTCTGCGCCGGAATGCCATCGATGCGGTCCCCTTTGCGCGTCGCGTCAGGATACTGGTGCGCTGCGAGCACGACACCCAGCGCCGTGCGCCGATCCCATTCGAGTTCGACCGTGTCGAGCATGCCGGCGAGCGCATGCTCGACGACACGGGCGAAGTCGCCCTTGAGCCGCGCCATGATCGGCTGCGTCTCCGGGTCGCCCATCCGGCAATTGAACTCGAGTGTCTTCGGGTTACCCTGTGCGTCGATCATTAACCCAGCATACAGGAAGCCGGTATAGCGCAGGCCCTCGTGCTCCATGCCGCGCACGGTTGGCAGGATGATCTCGCGCATCACGCGCGCATGCAATTGCGGCGTGACGATCGGTGCCGGTGAGTAGGCTCCCATGCCGCCGGTGTTTGGACCTTGGTCACCGTCGAGCAACCGCTTGTGGTCCTGGCTCGACGCCAGCGCGAGCACGTGCTTGCCGTCGACCATCACGATGAAGCTGGCTTCTTCGCCTTGCAGGTATTCCTCGATGACCACGCGCGCGCCCGCGTCGCCGAGTTTGTTGTCGGCGAGCATCATCTCGATCGCGCGGTGCGCTTCATCCAGCGTTTGCGCCACCACTACGCCTTTACCGGCCGCGAGTCCATCCGCCTTGATCACGATTGGTGCGCCCTTTGCCTCGGCGTACGCGTGCGCCGCCGCCGCGTCGGAGAACGTCTCGTATTCGGCGGTCGGAATGCCGTGGCGCTTCATGAACGCCTTAGCGAAATCCTTCGAGCTTTCAAGCTGCGCCGCCTCGCGAGTCGGCCCGAAGATCTTCAGGCCGCGCGAGCGGAACAGGTTGACGATGCCTGCCGCGAGTGGTGCTTCGGGCCCGACCACGGTGAATGCGACCTGCTCGCGCTCGGCGAAGTCGGCCAATGCGTGCAGGTCGGTGATATCGACGTTGTGCAGGCGCTCCTGCAGCGCCGTGCCACCATTGCCCGGCGCCACGTAGACCGCGGTGACGCGCGGCGATTGGGCGAGCTTCCACCCGAGTGCGTGTTCGCGACCGCCGGAGCCGACGACCAATACCTTCATGGATATCCTCGAAAAAGCCAAAAAATCTTCTGCGCGAGCCGTGACTAGTCGGCGATGACCGCGTTCGTGTAAACCTCCTGCACATCGTCGAGGTTTTCCAGCGCATCGAGCAGCTTTTGCATCTTGACTGCATCGTCGCCCGTGAACTCCACCTCGGTTTGTGGTTTCATCGTGACCTCGGCGAGTTCTGCCTTGAAGCCTGCGGCCTCGAGCGCGGCTTTGACCTGTGCGAAATCGTTCGGCGAGCACACTACCTCGATGCTGCCGTCGTCATTGGTCGTCACGTCGTCGGCGCCGGCCTCAAGCGCCGCCTCCATCAGTTTGTCCTCTGGCGTGCCAGGCGCGAACAGGAACTGACCGACATGGGCGAACAGGAATGCGACTGAGCCGTCGGTGCCTAGATTGCCGCCGTGCTTGGAGAACGCGTGGCGCACTTCGGCGACGGTGCGCGTGCGGTTGTCGGTCATCGTGTCGACGATGATCGCTGCACCGCCGATGCCGTACCCCTCGTAGCGGATTTCCTCATAATTCGCGCCTTCGACGCCACCTACGCCGCGCTGGATCGCGCGATTAACATTGTCCTTTGGCATGTTGGCGTCCGTTGCCTTGTCGATCGCCAGCCGCAGGCGCGGGTTCGATCCGGCATCGCTGCCGCCCAGCCGCGCCGCCACGGTGATTTCCTTGATCAACCGCGTCCAGACCTTGCCGCGCTTGGCATCTGCCGCGGCTTTCTTATGCTTGATGTTGGCCCATTTCGAGTGACCAGCCATGATGGTTTCTCCGACCGCGCATGCAACGCGCGCATCATTCATTCCAATATCGATGTGTCGTGGCGAAGTCCCTGGCGCGCGGCGCCATCGGGACGACAGCGTACGTCGCGCGCCCTGCTGTCCGCCGTGCGCGCGTCGCGTTCGCGCGCGAAGGGCGACGCGGCAAGGGCGTTCGACGGAAAGGCGCAATTTTAGCATGCCGGCTACGCCTACAAGCCGTGCGGCCGCAATGTGGCTTCCGACCCCATGCCGTGATCTGCTTCCCCGCCTGCCCTCCGGCTCTGCTCCCCGCCCGCTCCTCGGCCCTCTCCGGCCTAGGCCGTGCGGTGCCGGTCCCTAATTCTTGGTGCCGAACAGCCGGTCGCCCGCGTCGCCTAGGCCCGGCACGATGTACGCGTGCTCGTCCAAGTGTGAGTCCAGCGCTGCGACATACAATTTCACGTCGGGGTGCACGTGCGTGAATACCTGCACTCCTTCAGGAGCCGCAACGAGGGAGAGGAACAGGATATTGGCGCCCCGCACGCCACGGCGCTTCAGCACGTCGACCGCGTACACCGCCGAATAGCCGGTCGCCACCATTGGGTCGCACAGGATGAACGTGCGCTCCTCCAGGTCGGGCAGCCGCACCAGGTATTCGACCGGACGATGATCGTCTGCTCGGTATACGCCGATATGGCCAACGCGTGCCGACGGAATCAACTCCAGCAGCCCATCGGACATGCCCACGCCGGCGCGCAGCACCGGCACGATCGCCAGCTTGCGCCCGGCGATCACCGGTGCGTCGATTTCGACCAGCGGCGTGGCGATGCGGCGCGTGGTCAGCGGCAGATCGCGGGTGATCTCATAGCCCATCAGCAGCGTGATTTCCCGCAGCAGCTCGCGGAAGGTGCGCGTGGAGGTATCCCGGTCGCGCATGTGCGAGAGCTTGTGCTGAATTAGCGGGTGATTGAGGATGAAGAGGTTCGGGAATCGGCTGTCTTGTTTCATGGCGGCGGGAGGGTGGCGTGGCGCGGACGACGGCGAAGCGTCATACCAATTCAGTTTACCCAAATATTGGTGCCAATCCCAAGGTGATCGTCAATGCGGTGGTGCGTGTCAACGCGATACAGCCGATTCCAATACAATCAGCGCTTGGCATACGCTTGACGCGCCGGCCGCCGCGCAGGGCATCGACCCGCCCGCGTTCCGGAGCCAGCGGGAGAGGGCGATGCCGGCCGGCCGCTTCGGCGACAGCGCGGAGTTCGGCGCGGCCTGCGCCTTTCTGTGCAGCGCGCACGCGTCGTATATCACGGGCCAGAACCTGCTAATCGACGGCGGCGCGTACCCTGGCACGTTCTAACGCGTACGCATCGCCGATCCCGTTCGAAGCATCCACCGGAGGACAGCGCCCATGACCACCCGTATCGCGTTGATCGCGCACGATCACAAGAAAGACGACATCGTCACGCTGTGCGGCGAATATGTGCACGTGCTCAGTCGCTGCGAGCTTGTGGCAACGGGCACGACCGGCTCACGCATCGCGCACCGGCATGGCTTGCCGGTGCAGTGCAAGCTGTCGGGCCCGCATGGGGGCGACTTGCAGATCGGCGCGGAGCTGGCCGAAGGTCGCATCGACATAGTGATTTTCCTGCGCGACCCGATGACGCCGCAGCCGCATGAGCCGGATATCAACGCGCTCGTGCGCGCATGCGACGTGCACAACGTGCCGTGCGCGACAAACATGTCCACGGCGCGGATGATCCTTGAGCGGCTCGCGCAGCGGCTGGATGCGCCGGCCTGAATCGATTTGCCACCGGAGCCACGATGACCAAAGCCATTCGTTTTAAGCGCACCGGCGGACCGTAGGTGCTGCAGTGGGTTGACGTCGACGTGCCGGCACCCGGCGTGGGCGAGATCCGCGTGCGCCACCACGCGGTCGGTCTGAACTTCATCGATGTATATTCTCGCACCGGCCTGTACCCGCAGCCGCTGCCCGCGGGCCTGGGCATGGAGGCCGCTGGCGAAGTGGTCGACGTCGGCCCCGGCGTCACCGATTTCGCGCCGGGTGAACGTATCGCTTATGCGACGCGCCCGCCTGGCGCCTATGCGCAGGAGCGTGTGATCGCCGCCTCCAGCGTGGTCAAGCTGCCGCAGTCGATCTCGTACGAGCAAGGGGCCGCCATGATGCTGCAAGGCATGGCGGCGCAGTACCTGCTTCGGCGCGTTGTGCGACGCGGCCGATGCACATCGGGATCTGGAGGGCCGGCGCACGACCGGCTCATCAATCTTGCTGCCCTAGCGCCATATCGGCATTGTCACCGGCGTCGATGAGGCGTGCGATCGCGGCGTGTGCCGCACTGCGTTCATCGGCGCGCAGGAACGCGATCTGGTCGAGCGCATGCTGGATGACATCCTCCTCTCGCTCGCTCGTGTTGAGCGGTAGCAGCATGATTGCCTTGTGCCAGGCCGCCGCTCGCGTGTCGACGTGCAACGCCGGGACGCTTTCCAGCAGCGTCTGCGCGGCGAAAGCAGAGTACTGCGACGGCCAGCGCTCGATCATCGCGTACAGGGAGTACAACTGTGCCGGCTGCAGTTCCGCCGGAAACATCGGCAATGCCCGGAGCAGCCCAAGCCACGCTTCGGCCATCGCCGGTTGCGGTAGCGACATCGCGATCTGTCGAATCTGCCCATATTCCGTGATACTTGTCTGATGGCCCAACGCAGGCAGGGCGACACACAGTGCCGCCACCGCCTTGCCCTGGTCGGACGGTGGAAGGTCCAACAGCGCTTGCCGCAACGTGCGGTACCATTGCGTGGCTCGATGTAGCGTCGCTGCATCGCGTACATTGAATCCGTACACGAATGCCGGCAACTGGACCGCGAGCGCACTGATCAGCGTCGTCCGCTCGGCCGTGTCAAGCTGCGGGATCCATGCAACGAGTTCATCGTATCGCTGGATGAACCGTTCGCGCGGCAGTACGTGCAATTGTGATGCGAGGGCGGACCCATAGTGCGACGGTCTCGGATGGCGCTGCCACACATGCGCGTGACAGAATTCGTACGCGTTGGCGCGAACGCTTGGATCGAGGTATTTCAACGTGGTAACCACGGCCCTACTGACGACCGCATAACTTGCGGTAGGCAGTCCCGCGGCAGCGGTGAATACCGATTCGAAGGCTGCTGCTTGCTCGCGCTTGGGAAACCTTTGGCGCAGCAGTTGCGCCAACAGTGTCAAAATTGGGGTGACGCGCAGCCCAGGCCGCTCGACGATATCATGCTCGAGCTGTGCCACTAGCGCTTGTACGTCAGCGGCGCTGACTACGGTTTTGGCTTGGTCGGCATGGCGCTTGGATAGGGCCTGCTCGCGCAATACGGCATGGGTGCGCCGCTCGACCATCGACAGGTGGCAAAGGTCGCGGGTGTCCAGATACCGGCCGATTTGGATGATCAACTCGTCGGGCAAGTCGCAATAGGTGGCGGCTCGCGTACCTGCTACACCCGCGCGGGGCTGCAAGCGTGCATGAATCAGTGACGCCGGCCCGGGTTCGTGCATCGGTTGATGCTGTCGTTCCTCTCGTGTCACGGATAAAGCGGCTTCAAGGGCTGCAACCGAAACGTTTGCATCGGTGTCCATTTATCTCTCCTAGTACCGGGCAGTCGCGATGGGCTCGCGGGGGGGCCGTCTATAAACGGTGAGCCTTGATTCAACCGCAACGGCCGCCGTGTGTGTCTGTGGCCGTTGATAAGCAGACAGGACTTGGCGGATGAGATGGGCATATCAATCATATGTGAGCGTACACTGACATGATTTTGCGCCGCCTGCTTCACCTTTGATGCGTTTTTGGGCACGCGTGCGTTATGCAACCACGCTTGTGCCGGGCTGGCTTCGCGTGAAAGATCGTCTCCGGTTCTCGGGCTCGGGCATACCGGAGCCCGCGCGCAGGCGCGGCCTGCTTTGGACTTTCAATACGCGAATGGAACGCCCCGACCCTGACGAATTGCTCAATAAGCTGCAACGCGAGGAGGAAAAAAAACAGCGCGGCAAGCTGAAAATTTTTTTCGGTGCATCGGCGGGCGTGGGCAAGACGTTCGCGATGCTGCAGGCGGCACGGCGATGCCGCGACGAAGGCGTCGACGTCGTGGTCGGCGTGGCGGAAACCCACGGACGCAGGGAAACCGTGGCGCTGCTCGATGGAATGCCGTCGATTCCTGCTGCCCGTTATCCGTATCGCGGCAAGGTGTTGCCGGAATTCGACCTGAACGCGGCGCTGGCACGCAGGCCGCAGTTGATCCTGGTCGATGAGCTTGCGCATTCGAACGTGCCCGGCGCACGCCACCTGAAGCGTTGGCAGGATGTGCAGGAACTGCTGGATGCTGGGATCGACGTCTACACGACGCTTAACGTCCAGCATCTCGAAAGCCTGAACGATGTGGTTGGCCAGATCACTGGCATTCGTGTATGGGAAACGATTCCGGACCGAATATTCGATCTGGCGGACGAGGTCACGCTGGTGGATCTGCCCGCGGACGAACTGCTCGCGCGCCTGCGCGATGGCAAGGTCTATCTGCCACAGCAGGCAGAGCACGCGGTACGCCATTTCTTTCGTAAGGGCAACCTGATTGCGTTGCGGGAACTGGCGTTGCGACGCACCGCGGATCGGGTGGATGCGCAGATGCGCGAGTATCGCGCGGATCAGTCGATTGAGCGTGTCTGGCACGCGCGCGAGCGGATTATCGTGTGTATCGGCCCGGGCTCAGAGAGCGCGACGCTGGTGCGCGCGGCTGCGCGGCTCGCGGCGACCTTAAAGGCGGATTGGCTGGCGGTCTATGTCGAGACGCCGAAGCTGCAACGGCTGCCGGACACCGTCCGAAAGCGCACACTCGATGCGTTGAAATTGGCCGCCGAACTCGGCGCCGAAACGGTGACACTGGATGGGTCCGACGCGGCCCGCACGCTGCTGGCTTATGCGAGGATGCGCAACGTGTCTAGGCTCGTCGCCGGCATGCCGCGCACGCGACGCTGGCTTGCTCCGTCAGTCGGTGAGCGGTTGCTGCAATCAGCGTCCGACATCGACGTGACGCTGGTGGGCGCTGGCCGCGCGCATGAGCGGCGTGGTGCACGCGGCGACGTGCGCAGCTTCGCGTCGTCGCTGGGTGACGAGCGCCGCTCGACGTTGCGTCACTACGCGTATGCGGCGGCGATCAGTGCCGGCATCACGGTGGTGGCGACCGAACTGCTGCGCCGGATCGATCTGGCGAATCTAGCTATGCTGTACCTGCTCGGTGTGATCTTTGCCGCCGCAAGGCTGGGGCGCGGTCCGGGTGTGCTGATGTCGTTTCTCAGCGTCGCGTCGTTCGACTTTTTCTTCGTGCCACCGCGTATATCGCTGTCGGTGTCCGACACGCAATACCTGTTGACGTTCGCCGTGATGCTGCTCACGTCGCTGACGATCAGCCATTTGACGTCGAGTCTGCGCCGGCAGGCGCGTATCGCGACGCTGCGCGAGCGGCGCACCAGCGCGATGTACGCGATGACGCGAGAGTTGGGTGCGGCGCTTGCCACCGGCCAGATCATCGAAATCGGCATGCGGCATGTCGCGGAAGTGTTTCAGGCGCACGTGTCAATCTTATTGCCGGACAGCAACGACAAAGTCAGGCAGAAGGTCGAGGAGCCGGATCCGGCGATTATGCTGCAGCCATCGGCACTCGATACTGATATCGCGCAATGGGTTTACGACCAGCAAAAGCCAGCTGGACACGGTACCGACACGTTGCCGGCCGCCGACGCACTCTATCTGCCGCTAAAGGCGCCGATGCGCACGCGCGGCGTGTTGGCACTGGTGGCGGCGCGCTTTGAGGACCTGGCGGTGCCCGAGCAGCGTCGTATGATCGATACATTCGCCGCGCAGATCGCCCTAGCGCTGGAGCGCGTGCACTACGTCGAGATCGCGCAGGACGCGCTGGTCAGCATGGAGTCCGAGCGGTTGCGCAACTCGCTGTTGTCGGCCATTTCGCACGACCTGCGCACGCCGCTGACGGCCATCGTCGGCTTTGCGTCGATGCTCGCCGAGCAGCAGGGCGGTGGTGCGCCGCCTCGGCCGCAGGCCGAGCGCGACCTGATCGAGGCAATCCACGAGGAAGCGCTGCGCATGACGCGTTTGGTGACCAACTTGTTGGATATGGCCCGGTTGCAGGCCGGCGCGGTCCGGCTCAACCGCCAGTGGTTGATGCTCGAGGAAATGGTGGGCGCCGCACTCGCCGCATGCCGCCGGAGCTTGGCCGCCCATCCGGTGCACGCGCGCGTGCCGGCCGAGCTGCCGCTGCTGCGGCTCGATCCGGTGCTGATAGAGCATTTGTTCGCCAACCTGTTCGAGAATGCCGCGAAGTACACGCCGGCCGGCGCGCCATTATTGATTGATGCGGGTGTGGTCGAGGACGGCGCGCGCCGCTATGTCAAAGTGGCGGTCGAGGACAGCGGCCCCGGTCTGCCGCCGGGCGTGGAAGCGCGCGTGTTCGACAAGTTTACGCGTGGCGAAAAGGAATCGGCCAAGCCCGGCATCGGCCTCGGGTTGGCGATCTGCCGGGCCATCGTCGACGCTCACGGCGGTCGAATAGGCGCGGAAAACCGCGTTGATGCGCAAGGCCGCGTGCTGGGGGCGCGCTTCTGGTTCATGTTGCCGGCCGATGAGGTACCTCCGGGCGGCAGCGAAGCGCTGGAACAGGATGCCGACGCAGCGCGCAGCGGGCATGCGGTTGACGAGATCACACCGAAATCATGAGCGAATCGAACGTGACGATTGTCCTGATCGAGGACGAAAAGCAAATCCGCCGTTTCGTGGGCACCTCGCTGCAAGCGCAGGGCATGGCGGTATTCGACGCGGACACGGGTCGGCAGGGGCTGGTCGAGGCTGCCACGCGCCGGGCGGATCTGGTGATCGTGGACCTGGGCCTGCCCGATATCGACGGCCTGGACGTGATCCGCGAATTGCGCGGATGGACCGATCTGCCGATCATCGTGTTATCCGCTCGTAGTCAGGAGGAGCAGAAAGTGGCCGCGCTGGATGC
This sequence comes from Burkholderia sp. b14, assembly GCF_900156195.1. Lineage (NCBI taxonomy): Bacteria > Pseudomonadati > Pseudomonadota > Betaproteobacteria > Burkholderiales > Burkholderiaceae > Burkholderia > Burkholderia sp. b14. Next base: position 1,064,624 of record NZ_FTPJ01000003.1, on the reverse strand, counting down.
GGGGGCGGACGACTACCTGACCAAGCCGTTCGGCGTGTCGGAGCTGCTGGCGCGGATCCGCGCGCAGTTGCGCCGGCGCAATCGCGGGGGCCAAGACGACACGCCGCAAGTACAGTTCGGCGGCATCGTCGTGGACCTGACCGCACGCCGCGTGACCCGGGATGGCGAGGTGGTGCATCTGACGCCGATCGAATACCGGCTCCTGGTCACGCTGGTGCGTCATGCCGGCCGCGTGTTGACGCACCGCCAATTGCTGCGCGACGTCTGGGGGCCTTCCCATGTGGAGAGCCATCATTACTTGCGCATCTACATGGGGCATTTACGACAGAAGCTGGAGCGCGATCCTGCGCAGCCCGAGCATATCGTGACCGAGACGGGTGTCGGATACCGGCTCGCCGGCGTGCAGTAGCAGCTTCACCGGGTGTGGCGCTGGGTCGCGGCACGGCCACGCTCGGCAGCGCGCCCGGCACTTTGATAGAATCGATGCAACCCGTTGTGCGGGACGGCCCGCGCGCTACGGTTCGTATCGGGGACGACCCCATTTCGTCAAGGTTGTAGCCGATGGCGTGGATCTTTCTGGTGATGGCGGGCCTGCTCGAAGTGGCATGGGCTGCCGGCCTGAAAAGCTCGGAAGGCTTTTCCCGGCCTGGCTGGTCGATCTTCACACTGGTGACGGCGCTGATCAGCTTCGGTTTGTTGGCACTGGCGATGAAACAGTTACCGCTGGGCACCGCGTATGCGGTGTGGACCGGCATCGGCGCGCTGGGCGCATTCGTGTTCGGCATCGTGATAATGGGCGAGGCGCTGACGCCGGCCCGGGCGGGCAGTGCAGTCCTGATCCTGGCCGGGCTGATCGGCTTGAAGCTCACGTCCGGCCATTGAGCGAGGCGGCGCTCGCGCGGCGACTGTCGCTATAATGGTTTCGGGTTTATCCAACACTGACGCTTGCGGCGCGCGCTGCACTGGCCCTTGCCGGTGCGCGCGGGGGCGCGCAAGGAGGCGTTAATGCTCTACGCCCTTTCTCTGGCAACCGGGCTTGCGTGGGCAAGCGGGCTGCGCTTGTACCTGACGGTTCTGTTGACCGGCCTGCTCGCGTCGTTCGACGTCGTGCGTCTTCCCGATGCGTTGTCGCTGCTGGGTTCGCCGTGGATCATCGGTGCCGCAGCGCTGTTGGCGATTGCCGAATTCCTGGCCGACAAGGTGCCCGCCGTCGACTCGCTGTGGGACGCGCTGCACACGCTGATTCGCATCCCGGCCGGCGCGATGCTCGCCTATGGCGCGGCCGGCCATGCCGATCCGCGCGTTTTGGCGGCGGCGGCGTTGGCCGGCGCGGCGATCGCCGGCACTGCGCACCTGGTCAAGGCTGGCGCCCGCGCGTTAATTAATCTCGCGCAGCAGCCGCCGTCGACCTGGGTCGTGTCGTTTGTGGAGGACACGATCGCCGTCCTTGGATTGTTGCTCGCGTTGTTCATGCCGGGGCTGTTCCTGCTGGGCATGCTGGTGTTCCTGGCGCTTGCCGCGTATGCGTTGCCGCCGTTGTGGCACGGCGTGCAGCTCGGTTTTCGCGGCATGGCGACGGACATGGTGCCGGTGCGCCGTCAGCTCTCGCCGTTGGCGGCGCGCGTGCCGCGCGGCAAATGATCGGCGCCGATTTCGTCGTGCGGGCAGATCATCCCGTTGAGCCGCTATTCGCGTCGCATGCTCGCTCGCTTGGCCTCGCCACGGCCGATACCGCGACGATCCCTTCTTTGGAACCGGCATAGTCGACATACTCGTTTGGCGATCCTAACCGGCAGCCGGAGACAAGTCGATGATCGCGCCGCCGCGCTTGCCGCGATCCGTCCTCATGCGGTGAGCCGCTTCGCGCGCAGAGATCAGTGTCGAGCGCGTTGGTTTTGAACATCCGCCGCAGCCGCTCGACATCCATGTTGGCCAGCGGCAACGACGGCGCCACGATGCGACTAGACCGCTTCGCGTTTCTCCGACCACTTGTCGCCGACCGGCGGCACGTAGCGTTGCAGCCCGTCAAGCAACGCGTCGACGTCCGACTCCACTTGGAGCAGTCCGACGTAGTCGTGCCGCATGAAGCCCTCATTGGCGGTGTGGCGCAGCATTGCCAGCAGCGGATCGTAATAGCCGGCGATGTTGAGCAGACCGACCGGCTTTTGGTGATAGCCGAGTTGCGCCCACGTGTAGACTTCGAACAACTCTTCGAACGTGCCGGCGCCGCCAGGCAGCGCGACGAACGCGTCGCTCAGGTCAGCCATCATTTTCTTGCGCTCGTGCATGTTTGCGACGACGTGTAACTCGGTCAAGCCGCGATGACCGACTTCCTTGTCGATCAATAGCTGCGGGATCACGCCGATCGCATGGCCTTGCGCTTGCAGCACGGCATCCGCGATCTCGCCCATCAAGCCGACGTGGCCTCCGCCATAGACCAGTGTGAGACCCGCGTGCGCGAGCGCGCGACCAAACGCCTGCGCCCCCTGCCGGTATTCGTCCCGACGGCCGACAGCGGAGCCACAATATACGCACACCGAATTAATCATCGCGCCCCCTTCGGGCGTTGCGTCTCGGCCTTGCCTGACTCGGACCGTGTCTCGCCCCTGCCGTCGCGCGGCGGCAGGTAGTCGGCGAATTCGCGCATCGGCAACCGGCCGGAAACCAGATCGTCGAACAATTGGCGCGAACGTCCGCGCAGATAAGGGGCCATCAGCGATACGATGTGTAGGCTCGCCTGATGCAATTCGGCCCGGATCGCTTCCTGCTCGTTGTACTTGCGTGGGTTCATCACGAACTGGTACGACAGCCAATAGGTCGAGATCACGCCGATGTTGGTCGAGATCACGCCGACCTCCTGGGGCGTCGCTTCCATCTCGCCGTCGGCAATCAATTGCTCGCACAACTGGCGCGCGAAATTGACTTTGTGCGTGATGATCTGCTTGAAGTGCGTCTCCAGTGTGCGGTTGCGCGCCAGCAAATCGTTCAGGTCCCGATAGAGGAACCGGTACGTCCACAGAAAATCTGCCATGTAGGCCAGATAGGCCCACATCTCGTCGATTGTTGGACGATGGTCATCGGGAAAGCGCAATCGCTTGCCGATCTCTTGCTCGAACTGAGCGAAGATGCTGTTGATGATGTCGTCCTTGTTGCGGAAATGGTAGTACAGGTTTCCTGGGCTGATTTCCATTTCCTCGGCGATCGTCGTCGTTGTGACGTTCGGCTCGCCGATCTCATTGAAGAGTCGCAACGACAGTTCGAGGATTCGGTCGCGGGTGCGACGGGGCGGTTTCGATTCCATGGCGTCGGCTCTGTGCGCCGGAAACTCCGGCTGGTGGGCTCGCACGGGCGAGATCGCCGGATTATAAACTGCCGTTTTCGCACTGAGGCGCAGGCTTTGTTGTATCGGACAGACTGATCGGCTTAGCAGACCTATGTAATAGATTCAGTGGAAGCATGCAGAGGTGCGAGCGGCGGCTCGGCGTTCCATGATCGGTCCGCTTCGGTGGCGTCCGGCAGCGGCGCGCCGGGCTGGGAGCGTTTAATATCGCGCACCAGAGAGCGGTATCGATGCATGCCGGAGTCGTCATCGACGCTGGCAACAGGCGGCGCGTTCGACGCGGACGGGGGCGCGAAGAGGCCGTCGGCGTGCCGGTCGGCTGGAGGTCACGCAGGGGACCGCCGTCTGCGCCGGCTTGCTCTTTGCGCCGGTGTGCTTCAGGGGCTACGGGGGTAGGTTGGACACTTTGGTCCACGCTCGCGCAGTGTAATGGCCCGCATTGCACGATGCCGGCGTGAAACCGGCCGGCGTGAAACTGGCGCGACAGTTACAAGACGTTCTTATTACGGGGCAGCAACAATGCGGGTACCGGCCAGCCGGTCATGCAACCATTGCCGATCCGGATCCAGCCATTGCGTACTGGCCCATAGCGTTATCCACGCGGACAGCGCGAGCAGCGTGTGCGGCACCGACCCTCCGAGCACCGAATGGAGCGCCAGCGGCGGCAGGAACCATAGCCAGGCAAGCACGTAGCGCAGCATTGCGCGCCCCAACCCGACCGGTGCGAGCGCGTGGTCAACGAGCCGCAGTCGCCAAGTTTTCATCGGCAATGTTTGGCCGCCATGGGTCCAAAACCAGACGAAATACGCGCCGACGACGAGAGTGATCCAGCCAGCCAACAGATTGTGATGCGTTAATCCATCGCGTTGCTGGGTCAGCGCGCTGAATAGGTAGCCGGCAATAAAGACGACGCCGAACAAAATGATGCCTTCGTAGAGCGCGCACAGCAGGCGGCGCCACAGGGATGGGGCGCGGCCACGAGGCACGTGTTCACGCGGCAGATTCACTGCGCGTGATCGTTGAAGAACCACGGCACCGACTGCGCCGGCTTTTCCGGCTCGGTTTGTGAGCCGGCGGCCGGGGAAGATGTCAACGCAGCGGCCGACGCCGACGGTGCCGGGTGGGTGTCGGGCGGCGTGCCCGGGCCAACTGGCGCCGTACCCGGGCCAACTGGCGCCGTACTGGCCGAGGTGCCGGCGCGTGGTGCAGCCGCGGCGGCATCGGCGCGCTCGCGTGAGCGCTCGAGCTTGCCTAGGTCCTTGATTTCAGGCTTACCGCTTGGCGGCGCGCTGACTACGGTCGGGCGTCGTGCTTTCTCGGTGGCCGCCAGCTTGCGCTTTAATTCGTCGGGCAATTGCTGATAGGCGCTCCACGCCTTTTCGCGTGCCTGTACGGAGAGTTCCTTGGACAACTGGTAGTTCTCACGCGCGACGCGCCGCTGCTGTGGCGTCATGCGGATCCATTCGGCCATTCGTTGATGCAGTCGCTGTTGCTCTTCTGTGCGCATTTTTGGATATCTGGCTGCAATTTTCAGCCATTTCCGCTTGCGCTCGGCGCTGAAATGATCCCATTGGGGGGCCAGCGGCGCTAGCGCGTCGCGCTGCGCCGCGGTAAGGCGGGCCCAGGACAGTGGGTTGGCCGCATCGGCTGCCATGTCGGCAACGGCGGCGTGGCTCGCCACTGCTGCTACCCCGCTGCCGACCGGCGCTGGCGCGGCGTCAGACGGCAACGCGCGAGACGACGATGCTGGGTGAAAGCGCGGATAGGTTGCCATGAACGCGACAAATGCAGCCATCACACCCGCATAGACCATAGCCAAACCGCGCTTGTTACTCACCGACATTGCTCCTAGTTAGCGTATCAGTGCCCGTGCGACAGGTAGGCGTGAAAGCCGTGGTCCAAGTAGGCGGACAGCGGCAGCTCGTCGCTGAGCATGGCTGCGTCGATCGCGGCGATGTCGGCTAGGCGCTGCTGGTTTTCCCAGTCGCGGATCGCGGCGAGACCGCACACCAGCGCCAGTAGCGGCCAGACTAGGGCTAGGCGGCTCCAGCGGGCGCGCTTGCGTGCGCCGCTGGTGCCCGTTGGCACGTTGCCGGCGCCGGCCAGCGCCGGCAGGTAAACCGGCCGCGTGCGAGTATCGGGTCTCTTTCTCGCAAGCGCGGCCTGTCGCGCGGCCGCCAGCCGGTCAGTCGTCGCGCGTGGCAGGCGCGCTGCGCCCTCGTCGAGCGCTCGGCGTACTTTCAGTGCAAATTCGATTTCTTTTGTCTCAAGTGTACCGCTCATAGTGTGATTCCTTTCGCCTTCAGCGCGACAGCCAGCGCATGCGTGGCCCGCGAGCAATGGGTCTTGACGCTGCCCTGCGAGCAGCCCATCGCGGCAGCGGTTTCGGCGACATCCATATCTTCCCAATAACGCATCAGAAACGCTTCACGTTGACGCGCGGGCAGTTTTTGGATCTCCTCGTCGATCAGCGCGAGCACTTGCTCCCGCTCGAGCCGGTCGGCGCTGTTCTCGACCGCGGTCGAATTGTCCGAGGATTCGTAGGTTTCCAGCACGTCGAACTCGTCGTCATCGCCGTTGCCCAGCGCCGAAAACAGGCTGACCCACGTGTTGCGCACCTTCTGGCGGCGAAAGAAATCGTGGGTCGCGTTCTGCAAAATGCGCTGGAACAGCAGCGGTAGCTCGGCCGCAGGCCGCTCGCCGTATTTCTCGGCGAGCTTGATCATCGCGTCCTGGACGACGTCCAGCGCGGCGTCGTCATCGCGCACCGCATACGCGACATGCTTAAATGCGCGCCTTTCGACGCCCGCCAGGAAATCGGCGAGTTCCTTGTCTGATGCCATCCTTGTGGAATTCGGCGCGACAGGTGACGCGTGACGCGCGGAAAGTGAATTGCCGGCTAGCCCGCGCCATCGGGGCGCGCCAACCCAACAAAAACGTGAAAACCCGCGGATGCTAGCAAAAAAAAAGGCCCTGTGGGAAGCCGGCATTTTTTGCTTGACCCTTGTTGCGCGACTCGATATGGTAATAGATTCGCAAGACGCTGTGATTGTCTCATTGAGGCGACGCTCACAAAGCTCGCATTCTCTCTAAGACGCGCCGCTTGAACCCGAGCCACAAGCCCGGTGGAGAGCCCCCGATCAATTTTTTGCCGAAAATTCGAAAGGTGAACGATGAATATGCCAAGCGCGGAATGCTCCACGTCGGATCTCTCCTCCCCTGCTGAAACCAAAACCGGCTCGATCGGCGCGACCGTGCTGATGCGCGCGCTCGCTGACGAAAACGTCGAATTCATTTGGGGATATCCGGGCGGCTCGGTACTCTACATCTACGACGAACTGTACAAGCAGGACAAGATCCAGCACGTGCTGGTGCGCCATGAGCAAGCCGCGGTGCACGCCGCGGACGCCTACGCGCGCTCCACCGGCAACGTCGGCGTGTGCCTGGTAACCTCCGGGCCCGGTGTGACGAACGCGGTGACCGGCATCGCCACCGCATACATGGACTCGATTCCGCTGGTGGTCATCAGCGGCCAGGTGCCGACGGCGGCGATTGGCCAGGACGCGTTCCAGGAATGTGACACGGTCGGGATTACGCGGCCGTGCGTGAAGCACAACTTCCTCGTGAAGGACGTGCACGAACTCGCCGCGACAGTTAAGAAGGCGTTCCACATTGCCCAGAGCGGCCGCCCCGGGCCGGTGTTGATCGACATCCCGAAGGATGTGTCGAAGGCGCCGTGTCACTACGAGCCGATCAAGCATATTGCGCTGCGCTCGTACAACCCGGTCACGAAGGGGCATTCAGGCCAGATCCGCAAGGCGGTCGCACTGCTGCTGTCTGCAAAGCGCCCGTACATCTATACCGGCGGGGGGATCATCCTGGCCGAGGCCTCGCGCGAGTTGAACCAGTTCGCGGATCTGCTCGGCTACCCGGTCACCAACACGCTGATGGGCCTGGGTGGCTATCGCGCGACGGATCGCAAGTTCCTCGGCATGCTCGGCATGCATGGCACGTACGAGGCCAACATGGCGATGCAGCACTGCGACGTGCTGATTGCGATCGGTGCCCGCTTCGACGACCGCGTCATTGGCGACCCCACGCATTTCGCGAGTACGCCGCGCAAGATCATCCATATCGACATCGACCCCTCATCGATTTCCAAGCGAGTGAAGGTCGACATCCCGATTGTGGGCGACGTGAAGGAAGTGCTCAAGGAATTGATCGAGCAGTTGCAGACCGCGCCGCACGGCCCGGACGGTGCCGCATTGGACGCGTGGTGGCAGCAGATCGAGCAGTGGCGTGCCCGCGATTGTTTGAAGTACGACCGCGACAGCGAGATCATCAAGCCGCAGTACGTCATCGAGACGCTCCACGAGCTGACCGGCGGCAACGCGTTCGTGTGCTCGGACGTCGGTCAACATCAAATGTGGGCTGCGCAATTCTACCGCTTCGACAAACCGCGCCGCTGGATCAATTCCGGGGGGCTCGGGACGATGGGCTTCGGTCTGCCGGCTGCGATGGGCGTGAAGATGGCGCATCCGGACGCCGACGTAGTGTGCATCACCGGTGAGGGCTCGATCCAGATGTGCATCCAAGAGCTGTCCACATGCAAGCAGTATGAGACGCCGGTCAAGATCGTGTCGTTGAACAACCGCTACCTGGGCATGGTCCGTCAGTGGCAACAACTCGAGTACAACAAGCGCTATTCGCATTCATACATGGACGCGCTGCCGGACTTCGTAAAGCTTGCTCAAGCGTATGGCCATGTTGGCCTGCGTATCGAGCGCAGGGCAGACGTCGAGCCGGCGTTGAAGGAGGCGTTGCGGCTCAAGGATCGTACCGTGTTTCTCGATTTCCAGACCGACCCGACCGAGAACGTCTGGCCGATGGTTCAGGCCGGTAAGGGCATCACTGAGATGCTGCTCGGCGCAGAGGACCTCTGACGAAGCGCGCGTCGGCGCGCGCGAAGGCGGCGCTGCCCGCGACACGCGGCGTGCCGCGGGTAGCGCCGGGCGCAAGAACATCGAAACGGGAAAGAGAAACAAGATGCGACACATTATTTCCGTGCTGCTGGAGAATGAACCCGGTGCGTTATCGCGCGTGGTCGGCCTGTTCTCGGCGCGTGGCTACAACATTGAGACCCTGACCGTCGCGCCGACCGAGGACCGCTCGCTGTCGCGCATGACGATCGTGACGATTGGCTCGAACGACGTGGTTGAACAGATCACGAAGCATTTGAACCGCCTGATCGAGGTGGTGAAGGTGGTCGACCTGACCGAGGGCGCCCACATCGAGCGCGAACTGATGTTGATCAAGGTGCGGGCGGTCGGCAAGGAAAGGGAGGAGATGAAGAGGATGTCGGATATTTTCCGCGGCCGCATCATCGACGTCACCGAGAAGACCTACACGATCGAGTTGACCGGGGCCAGCGGCAAGCTCGACGCATTCATCGACGGGATCGACGCCACGGCGATCCTGGAGACGGTGCGCACTGGCGGCTCGGGCATCGGTCGCGGCGAGCGGATCTTGAAGGTTTGACCTGTTCTGGTGCCGCGGCGGGCAGCGCGGCATCGGGGGCAATGAACACTGAATCGAAGTGACACTACACGAAGGAAATCACATGAAAGTTTATTACGATAAGGACGCCGATCTCTCGCTGATCAAGGACAAGCAAGTCACAATCATCGGTTACGGCTCGCAAGGCCACGCGCACGCGCTGAACTTGCGCGACAGCGGTGTGAACGTGACGGTGGGACTGCGTCGCGGCGGCGCGTCGTGGGCGAAGGCCGAGACCGCCGGCTTGAGCGTGAAGGAAGTGGCCGAAGCGGTGAAGGGTGCCGACATTGTGATGATCCTGCTGCCGGACGAGCAGATCGCCGACGTCTACAAGCGCGACGTGCATGAGCATATCAAACAAGGCGCGGCGCTCGCGTTCGCGCATGGCTTTAATGTGCACTATGGCCAAGTGGTACCGCGTGCCGACCTGGACGTGATCATGATCGCACCCAAGGCGCCGGGCCATACGGTGCGCGGCACCTACACACAGGGTGGCGGGGTGCCGCACTTGGTTGCGGTCGCACAGGACAAGTCGGGCGCGGCGCGTGACATCGCACTGTCGTATGCGGTAGCCAACGGCGGTGGCCGTGCGGGCATCATCGAGACGAACTTCCGCGAGGAAACCGAGACCGATTTGTTCGGCGAGCAGGCCGTGCTGTGCGGCGGCACGGTCGAGCTGATCAAGGCCGGCTTCGAGACGCTGGTTGAGGCAGGCTACGCGCCTGAGATGGCGTACTTCGAATGCCTGCATGAGTTGAAGCTGATCGTCGACCTGATCTATGAAGGCGGCATTGCGAACATGAACTACTCGATCTCGAACAACGCCGAGTACGGGGAGTACGTGACCGGCCCGCGCGTGATCACCGACGAGACGAAGCAGGTGATGAAGCATGTGTTGCGTGACATCCAGACCGGCGAGTACGCGAAAAGCTTCATCCTTGAGAACCGCGCCGGCGCGCCGACGCTGCAATCGCGGCGGCGCCTGACGGCCGAACACCAGATCGAGACGGTTGGCGCGAAGCTGCGTGCGATGATGCCGTGGATCGCGAAAAACAAGCTGGTCGATCAGTCGAAGAACTGATCACGCGCTCGCACCACGCACGCGCCATCGCGCGTTCGAGCCGCCTGGGGCGTCATGCCCGGGCGGCTTTTCTTTATTCGCCCACAGGCCGCGGGCGTGACAGGCGGCCGGGGTTTGCTATCCTTCTATTTTCTTGGAACTGGCGTTGCCTATATGACTTATCCTCATCCGATCATTGCCCGCGAAGGTTGGCCTTTCATCGCTGCCGCGTTCGTCGTGACGCTGCTGATCCATGCATTCGTGGGCTTCGGCTGGGCGTGGCCTTTCTGGCTGCTGACACTATTTGTCGTGCAGTTCTTTCGCGATCCGCAGCGGCCGGTGCCGCAGCAGCCGAATGCCGTGTTGTGCCCGGCTGACGGACGGATCGTCGCGGTCGAGACTGCGCACGATCCGTACGTGAACCGCGACGCGCTGAAGATCAGCGTGTTCATGAACGTGTTCAACGTTCATTCACAACGCTCGCCGGTTGACGGTGCGGTGACCCAGGTCGAATATTTCCCCGGCGCCTACCTGAATGCAGCAATCGACAAGGCGTCGCTGGAGAACGAGCGCAACGCGATCGTGCTGCAGACCGCGGACAATCACATTGTCACCTCGGTGCAGGTGGCCGGATTGATCGCTCGGCGCATCCTGTGCTACGTGCGCACCGGCGAGCCGCTCTTCCGCGGCCAGCGCTATGGCTTCATCCGCTTTGGCTCGCGCGTGGACGTCTATCTGCCGTTGGGCAGCAAGCCGCGGGTGTCGATCGGCGAGAAGGTACAGGCGTCGGCGACGATCCTGGCCGAGCTTTGAGCGGCGCAAGGAGGGCTTGATGGCTGATTTCAAACCGCGACGCCCGCGTGCGGGCGGGCCGCGCCTGGCGCGACCGTTCCGGCGCAACCGCACGGTGCAAGAGCAGATCGCGCGGCGCAGCCTGCGGGCCGCGCGCCAACAATTGCTACGCAAACGCAGCGTCTACCTGCTGCCCAATGCGTTCACAACCGCTGCATTGTTCTGCGGTTTCTTCGCCGTGGTACAGGCGATGAACGTGCGTTTTGAGATCGCCGCGATCGCCATCTTCGTCGCGATGGTGCTGGATGGCATGGACGGCCGCGTGGCACGCATGACGCATACACAAAGTGCGTTCGGCGAGCAGTTCGACAGCCTGTCGGACATGGTGTCGTTTGGTGTTGCGCCAGCGCTGGTGATGTACGAGTGGGTGCTCAAGGATCTAGGTCGCTGGGGGTGGCTTGCCGCGTTCGTCTATTGCGCTGGCGCCGCGCTGCGCCTGGCACGCTTCAATACGAACATCGGCGTGGTCGACAAGCGCTATTTTCAGGGCCTGCCGAGTCCGGCCGCTGCCGCGCTGGTGGCCGGCTTCGTATGGCTGGCGACCGATAATCGGGTGCCGCTCAAGCTCGGCTGGCTGCCGTGGGTCGCATTTGGCCTGACGATCTATGCGGGCGTTACCATGGTCTCCAATGCGCCGTTCTACAGCGGCAAGGCGCTCGACGTCCGGCATCGGGTGCCGTTTGCGGCGATCCTGCTGGTCGTAGTCGCCTTCGTACTTGTGTCGTCTGATCCGCCGCTGATGCTGTTCGGCCTGTTTGTATTGTATGGTTTGTCCGGCTATGTGCTGTGGATGTGGCGCGCGATATCGCGCAAGCCCAATCCGGTCGCGTTGGGTGCTGTCAAGCCGGCCGCCCACGAGCCCATCACGGATAAGGCGTCGGACAGGGTACGCGCGGTGGAAAGATCTGCTACCCAGGAGCACATCGCAAACAAGGCGTTGGACAACGAGCGCCGCGCGGACAAGCGGCCATAGTCATCGACTATTGGCCAATGGCACGGTTAGGTTGCGTTGCACGTTGACCTAATTGACGCTATAGTCGTCCGAATCAATATGGCTGCACGGCTTCTACTATCTCTACCGGTCGGCGCGTTATCTCGCGCGCCGACGTCGGCGTGTCTATCGCGCTGAATCGATTCTGCCTCCGCTTCGTCTCGCCTGTTCGCACCGGCGTCACCTGCGGTGTGCCGATAGAGGAGGTTGCCGCTTACCCCACTGATTCGAGTCCGGAGACTGACATGGCAGACAAGTTGATCATATTCGACACGACGTTGCGTGATGGCGAGCAATCGCCGGGCGCGTCGATGACGAAGGAGGAGAAGATCCGCATCGCACGACAGCTCGAGCGCATGAAGGTGGATGTGATCGAGGCGGGCTTCGCGGCCAGTTCGGACGGAGATTTTGACGCGATCCAGGCGATCGCCTCGCAGGTCAAGGACAGCGTGATCTGCTCGCTGGCGCGCGCCAATGACAAGGATATTGCGCGTGCGGCCGAGGCGCTTAAGCCGGCGGGGCGGTTCAGGATCCATACATTCATCGCGACCTCGGCGCTGCATATGGAGAAGAAGCTGCGCATGACGCCGGAGCAGGTGTACGAGCAGGCGCGGCTGGCAGTGCGTTTTGCTCGGCAGTTCACGGACGACATTGAGTTTTCGCCAGAGGACGGTAGCCGCTCGGACATGGATTTCCTGTGCCGGGTGCTGGAGGCGGTGATCGCGGAGGGCGCCACCACGATCAACATTCCGGATACCGTCGGCTATGCGGTGCCGGACGGCTATGCGGCGCTGATCCGGCAGATCCGCGAACGGGTGCCGAACTCCGACAAGGCGGTATTCTCAGTGCACTGCCACAATGATTTGGGTATGGCGGTGGCTAACTCGCTGGCGGCGGTGAAGCTGGGCGGCGCGCGGCAGATTGAGTGCACGGTGAACGGGCTTGGCGAGCGGGCCGGGAATACGTCGCTGGAGGAAGTGGTGATGGCGGTGAAGACGCGCCGTGACTACTTCAGGCTAGAGGTGGGCCTCGACACGACGCAGATCGTGCCGGTCTCGAAGCTGGTGTCGCAGACGACGGGCTTTGTGGTGCAGCCGAACAAGGCGGTGGTGGGGGCCAATGCGTTTGCGCACGCGTCGGGAATTCATCAGGACGGGGTGCTCAAAGCGCGGGACACGTACGAGATCATGCGTGCGGAAGACGTGGGCTGGAGCGCGAACAAGATTGTGCTCGGCAAACTGTCGGGCCGCAGCGCGTTCAAGCAGCGGCTGCAGGAATTGGGGGTGGCGCTAGACAGCGAGGCGGAACTGAACGCCGCATTCGCGCGTTTCAAGGAACTGGCCGATCGCAAGGCGGAGATCTTCGACGAGGATATCTTGTCGATCATCAGCCAGGAGGCCAATGCCGCGCACGATCACGAAACTTATCGGTTTGTGTCGTTGTCGCAGCATTCGGAAACGGGCGAGCGGCCGCACGCGAAAGTGGTGTTCACCGTCGACGGTAGCGAGATGATCGGCCAGGCGCACGGCAACGGCCCGGTCGATGCGACGTTGCATGCGATCGAGTCACGGGTCAATAGTGGTGCGGAATTGATACTGTATTCGGTCAACGCGATCACGGCTGGCACGCAGGCGCAAGGCGAGGTGACCGTGCGGCTGTCGAAGGCGGGGCGTATCGTCAATGGCGTCGGCACCGACCTGGACATCGTCGCCGCGTCGGCAAAGGCTTATATTGCGGCGTTGAACAAGCTTGATCCGAGCGCCGAAAAGCTCAATCCACAGCGCTCGTAGCGGTGCGGCCGCACGTCGCACGCTGCCATTCGTGCCGCACGTTGCATGTCACCATCCGTGCCATGCCATGCCATGCCATGCCATGCTGTGCTGTGCTGTGCTGTGCTGTGCTGTGCTGTGCTGTGCCGTGCCGTGCCGTGCCGTACGGCGCGCGCCGCCATCCGTGTCACGCGGCGCTGCTCGTCGGTTCGCCCACGCTTGGTCGTGACGGCGCTGCCCTGCCGCCGACACCGGCGTGGTCGCCGTCCGCTTTGGCGCGGCGCCGCTAAAATAGGAAGCGCCGGCGCTCTGGATCGTGCAGCGGGTCAGGCGTCTTCTGCGTGAGCCGCAACACACCGGCGTCGTCAAAATAGAAGTGGTACAACTGGTACCAGACGCCGTCATCCATGTAGCGATAACGCCACACTTCCCGCTTCATCCTTGGGAAATAGGCGGTTTCCTCCGGCTTGCCGAAGCGGATCAGCACATCGTTCTTCGTCCATTTGCCGACCTGTGCTTGATAGAATTCGCTGTTTTGCAACACCTGTCGCACGTCAACGACCTTGCCCGTGCCGTCGACATCGGCCGCCGTTGTCGTTTCGCCCATCGGCTGGGTTGGCCACATCAATCGCTTGCCCCCATTGGGCAGGTCATACACTTCACGGGGTGCGCCGAGCCGCGCGATCAGCATCGACGCATCGTCACCGGGCTTGAAGCGTTGCCAGGGCTGTACGCAACCGCACAGCGCCAGCAGGGCAAGACCGGCGGCGACTCGTGCTCGAGCGGGCGCGGCCCAGGCCGACCACGCAGGCGAATCCGATAATGACATGGTCCGAACTCCTTCTTCCATTGCAGCAATTTTGCCATGCATTGACGCAAAAGATCGCACCGGTCTTGCCGCGCGAGGGCACGCTAGCCTATGATCCGCGCTTTGATGTGAACGGCGAGGACTGGATGGGCAGCGAGCAATGCGGACAGGATCGAATGAATGGACGTGTAGGAGACTTGCCGGCGGGTGGGCCTCTGGCTGTGGCGCGCCGTGCGCATAGGCGCATCGCGCAGTCCGTGTGTGCTGGATGGCGGCGCTTGCGCGGCGTGGCCGCAGTGTTGCCGATGTCGATGGCGCTTGCCTGCGCGGCGCACGCGCAGGCAAGCGCCGCGGCCGCGACGGCTGTGCCCGGCTCGGGTTCGGCGCAGCGCGCGCTGCCCGCCGGCGCGCCGGTGCGGCTCGCGCTGATCGAAGGGATGTCCGGTGCATTTGCGAATGCGGGCGCGGCAGTCGAGCGCAATCTGCGCTTTGCGATCGAGCGGGTCAACGCCCGCGGCGGGGTGATGCTGCGAGACGGCGCGCATCCGCTGCAGTTGGTTGTGCTGGACAGCCGAGGGGCCACGGATGAGGCGCTGGTGCAGTTGCGCGCCGCCGCCGACGCGCGGATTGCTTTCGTGCTGCAAGGCAATAGCTCCGCGGTGGCCGCGGCGCTGATCGCCGCGATCAACAAGCACAATGTGCGCGAACCCAACCGTCGCATGCTGTTGCTGAACTACTCGGCCGATGATCCGGCGCTGACCGAGGACGACTGCAGCTTCTGGCATTTCCGCTTTGACGCGCACGCGGGCATGCGGATCAACGCGTTGACCGAGGTGATGCGCCGCGACTCGTCGCTCAAGAAGGTTTATTTACTTAACCAAGATTACAGCTTTGGCCGCCAGGTGAGTTCACTGGCCCGTTCGTCGCTTGCTGCGCAGCGGCCCGACGTGGCGATCGTGGGTGACGAGTTTGTGCCGGTGGGTCGGGTCAAGGACTTTGCGCCGTATCTGGCAAAGATCCGGGCGAGCGGCGCTGACGCGGTGCTGACCGGCAATTGGGGCAACGATCTGACGTTGCTGGTGCGCGCGGCGCGCGAGCAGAACCTGAAGCTGCGGTTCTACACCTTCTACGGCAACAGCCTCGGCGCGCCGGCGGCGCTCGGCGATGCCGGCGTGGGCCGTGTGATCGCGGTGGCGGACTGGCATCCGAATGTGGGCGGGGCGGCGTCCGACGCGTTCTACACGGCATTCCGGGCGCGGTATCCGGCGTCGTTGGACGATTATCCGTTGCTGAGAATCAGCGTGATGATCGACATGCTGGCTCGCGCGCTCACGCACGCCGGTTCGGACGACGCACTGGCGGTGGCAACCGCGCTGGAAGGCGCGCGCGCCGACTACGGCAGTGGTTTCCATCCGTCGTGGATGCGTGCCAACGATCACCAGCTAATCCAGCCCCTTTACGTCATGCAGATGGAGAAGGCGGGTACCGCACACGTGCGCTTTGACAATGAAGGTTCCGGCTATGGTTTTCGCACGCTGCTGACGCTCACGCCTGAGCAGACGATCCCGGCCAGCACGTGCCGGATGCGCCGTGTGCGCTGATCCTAGCTTGCCTCGGCTATGCTACAATTAAGTTTAGTTGTAAGCCCACGGCACGGCCTTTCTTCCGTGACCGCCTGTTGATCAATAAAGGAAATCATGTCTGTAGCGAATATCAACAAATCGGAAGTCGTCGCGCAATTCGCGCGCGGTATGAATGACACCGGTTCCCCGGAAGTGCAGGTCGCGTTGCTCACGAGCCGTATCAACGAATTGACGGTGCACTTTAAGGCTCACATGAAGGATCACCACAGCCGTCGTGGTCTGCTGCGCATGGTGAGCCGCCGCCGCAAGCTGCTCGACTACCTGAAGGCCAAGGATGCTGACCGCTATCGTGCGTTGATCCAGAAGCTGGGTCTGCGCAAGTAAGCGGCTCGATGGCAGACTTCTGCCTGCTACATGCAAAAGATGCCTGCGTCAGCATGCTGATGCAGGCATTTTATTTTTAGCGTTTCCGGTGTGATGCGTTCCGCACGTGCGCGTGCGACCGTCCGGCAAACGAGGCGGGGTTTTGTGTCATTCCAGCGCGGCAGCGGTACTGCTGTCGCGCTGGAATGGCATAACACTTCCCTGTTTCGAGCGGCTGGCAACGGTTGAGGAACGGTCGATGGACCGGCCGCGCATAGGCGCGGCGTCTCGAAGGAGTGAAAATGTTCAATAAAATCGTCAAAGAATTTAAATGGGGTCAGCACAACGTGCGGCTCGAAACGGGCGAGATCGCTCGTCAGGCAAGCGGTGCGGTGATTGTCGATGTCGAGGACACCGTCGTGCTGGCAACGGTGGTGGCGGCCAAGGCGGCTAAGCCGGGCCAGGACTTTTTCCCGCTGACCGTCGACTACATCGAGAAGACGTATGCGGCCGGCAAGATCCCGGGCGGCTTCTTCCGTCGCGAAGGCCGTCCTTCCGAGGGCGAGACATTGATCTCGCGGCTGATCGACCGCCCACTGCGTCCGCTGTTTCCGGAAGGCTTCTACAACGAAGTGCAGGTCGTGATCCATGTGCTGTCAATCAACCCGGACATTCCGGCGGACATCCCGTCGATGATCGGTGCATCGGCAGCGTTGGCGATCTCCGGTATTCCGTTCAATGGGCCGATCGGCGCAGCGCGCGTCGCCTATATCGACAATCAATTCGTGCTCAATCCGACCCGCTCGCAGTCCAAGGCATCGAAGTTGGACCTGGTGGTCGCCGGTACCGAGCGCGCGGTGCTGATGGTCGAGTCCGAAGCAGACCAGTTGCCGGAGGAGGTGATGCTTGGCGCGGTCGTGTTCGGTCATGAGCAGATGCAGGTGGCGATCGACGCGATCCACGACCTCGTTAAGGAAGGCGGCAAGCCTGAATGGGATTGGCAGCCGGCGCCGAAGGACGAAGCGTTGATTGCGCGCGTGACAGAGTTGGCGCTCGCCGAGTTGCAGGCGGCATACCAGATCCGGCAGAAACAGCAGCGCTCGGCCAAGCTGAAGGAGGTGTATGCGGCGGTCACGGCCAAGCTGGCCGAACAAGCCGTGGCAGCCGGGACGGCCATCGTCGATGCCGCGACGGTTGGCAATATCCTGTTCGATCTCGAGGCGAAGATCGTGCGCAGTCAGATCCTGAACGGCGAGCCGCGTATCGACGGGCGCGACACGCGCACCGTGCGTCCGATCGAAATCCGAACCGGCGTGTTGCCGCGCGCGCACGGCTCGGCGCTGTTCACCCGGGGCGAGACGCAGGCGCTGGTGGTGGCCACGCTTGGCACGAAGGGCGACGAGCAGATCATTGACGCGATCGAAGGCGAATATCGCGAGCGTTTCATGCTGCACTACAACATGCCGCCGTTCGCGACCGGCGAAACGGGTCGTGTCGGCTCGCCGAAGCGCCGCGAGATCGGTCACGGCCGGCTCGCCAAGCGCTCGCTCGTCGCGTGCCTGCCGGGCGATGATGAGTTCGGCTACACGATTCGTGTGGTATCTGAGATTACCGAGTCGAACGGCTCATCGTCAATGGCGTCCGTGTGCGGCGGCTGTCTGGCGCTGATGGACGCGGGTGTGCCGATGAAGGCGCACGTGGCGGGCATCGCGATGGGGCTGATCCTGGAAGGCAACAAGTTCGCGGTGCTGACCGACATCCTAGGCGACGAGGACCACCTGGGCGACATGGACTTCAAGGTGGCGGGTACCGCGCAGGGCGTGACCGCACTGCAGATGGATATCAAAATCCAGGGCATCACGAAGGAAATCATGCAGGTTGCCCTCGCGCAAGCGAAGGAAGGCCGCTTGCACATCCTGGATAAGATGACCTCGGCCGTGCCGTCGACGAACACGCAGCTGTCGCAGTTCGCGCCGCGGATGATCACGATGAAGATCAATCCGGAAAAGATTCGCGATGTGATCGGCAAGGGGGGCTCGGTGATCCGGGCGCTGACGGAGGAAACCAGCACGACGATCGACATCTCCGACGACGGTATCGTGACCATCGCGAGCACAAGCTCCGAGGGCATGGCCGAGGCGAAGAAGCGCATCGAGAACATCACGGCGGAAGTGGAGGTCGGCCAGATCTATGAGGGCGCGATACTGAAGCTGCTGGATTTCGGCGCGATCGTGAACATCTTGCCGGGGCGCGATGGCCTGTTGCATATTTCTGAGATCGCAAACGAGCGGATCAAGGACATCAACGACTACCTGAAGGAAGGCCAGCAGGTGAAGGTCAAGGTGATCCAGACCGACGAGAAGGGTCGAGTACGGTTGTCTGCGAAGGCGCTGCTCAACGAGGTGCCGGCCACGCCGCCCATAACACCGCCTGCAACGCCAGTGATGCCGCCTGCGACGCCGCCGGCGGAGCAGGAATAACGCGCCCAGGGCGGCGGTCACCACGCGGGTCTGACAAGATCGCGCGTGGTGGCGCCGCCGCGCCGCATCCGATTCGCACGGCCGGAGTGCTTCGCGCACTGCCGGCCGTTTTTCTTTATCATCGTCGTCAACCTGACGACCACGCAAAAAGTTCCGCATGAAAGCGATCGAGATTACCGAATACGGCGCCCCCGACGTATTGAAACCTGGTGAGCGCCCGATGCCGGAACTCAAGCCCGGCGAAGTGCTGATCAAGGTTGCGGCAGCCGGAGTGAACCGCCCGGACGTTTTCCAGCGCACCGGCAATTATCCCGTGCCGCCGGGCGCGTCGGACATTCCCGGCCTGGAAATCGCTGGCGAAATCGTCGATGGCGACCTCGGCGGTGCGAATAATCCGTTTGGCCTGACGCGCGGGCAACGCGTGTGCGCGCTGGTGCAAGGCGGTGGATACGCCGAGTATGCAAGCGCACCGCTCGCGCAGTGCCTGCCCGTGCCAGCGGGCTTATCGGACGTGCAGGCCGCGTCGTTGCCCGAGACGTTTTTTACCGTCTGGAGCAATGTGTTCGATCGCGCTCGGCTGGGTGCAGGCGAGCGCGGTCCCGACGAGACGCTGCTGGTACAGGGCGGCTCCAGTGGTATCGGTGTGACCGCGATCCAGCTCGCGCATGCGCTGGGTCATCGGGTGTTCGCCACGGCTGGCAACGCACAGAAGTGCGCCGCGTGCGAAGCGCTGGGCGCTGAGCGCGCGATCAACTACAAGACCGAGGACTTTGTCGCCGTCGTCAAGTCGCTGACCCATGACCGCGGTGTCGACGTGATCTTGGATATGGTGGGCGGCTCCTATGTAGGCCGCGAATTGAGTGCGTTGGCCGAAGGTGGCCGCATTGTGCTGATCGCATTGCTCGGTGGTGCCAACGCGCAGATCAACTTGGGCGAGGTATTGCGCCGGCGCTTGACGTTAACCGGCTCGATGCTGCGGCCGCGGCCGGTGGCGTTCAAAGCCGCCATCGCCGCACAATTGCACGAGCGGGTGTGGCCGCTAATCGAGCAGGGCGCGATCAAGCCGGTGATCTACCAGGTGTTTCCGGCCGAGCAGGCGGCCGCGGCGCACGCGATGATGGAGAGGGGGGAGCACATCGGGAAAATCGTGCTGACCTGGTGAGCCATGCCGGTTTGACCGCGACTCGTGCTGCACAGTAGAATTGCACGTTTGTGCACGGCTTTTGCTTATTGACTGACGCCTGCGCGTCACAGATCCACGAGACCCATGTCGAAGCAACAACGATCAAAGCTGGTAGTCGGAAACTGGAAGATGCACGGCCGCGTCGCCGACAATGATGCGCTGCTGCACGCGCTTGTGCAACGCGTGGCGACACTCGGGCCGCAAGTGCGACTCGGCGTGTGTGTGCCGCATCCGTATCTCGCGCAGGTCCAGGCGCGTCTTGCCGGCACGCCAATCGCGTATGGCGCGCAGGATGTGTCCGCGCACACGCAGGGCGCGTATACGGGTGAGGTCGCCGCTCCGATGGTCGCCGAGTTTGGCGCGACATTGGCGATCGTTGGTCACTCGGAGCGCCGCGCGTTGCATGCGGAATCGTCGGAGTGGGTAGCGGCTAAGACGCAGCGCGCACTCGAGGCTGGTATCACGCCGATCGTTTGTGTCGGCGAAACGCTGGATGAGCGGCAGGCCGGGCAGACCGACAGCGTGGTGCGTGCGCAGCTTGCAGCGGTACTCGACGTGCTGGACGAGGCCGACGTGGCGCGACTGATTGTGGCATACGAGCCGGTTTGGGCCATTGGTACCGGTCAGAGCGCGACGGCGCAGCAGGCGCAGCAGGTCCATGCCGCGTTGCGGGCGCAGCTCACGGCCAAAGGGGGAGGGCAGGTACCCCTGCTGTATGGCGGCAGCGTGAAGCCGGGCAATGCACAGGAATTGTTTTCGCAGGCGGATATCGACGGCGGCCTGATTGGTGGCGCATCGTTGTCGGCGACCGATTTCCTTGCGATCGGCGCGGCGGCAGCCGCGGCACTTGCCGGGAATCCGGCTCATTCTAGGTGATGCAAATGTTGTTCTTGAAGACGTTGATTATCGTGGTGCAGGTGCTGTCGGCGCTCGGCGTGATCGGGCTCGTTTTACTGCAGCATGGCAAGGGCGCCGACATGGGCGCGGCATTCGGCAGCGGAGCGTCGGGCAGCCTGTTCGGCGCCAGCGGTTCGGCCAATTTCCTGTCGCGTACCACGGCGGTCCTCGCCACCGTGTTCTTCGTCAGCACGCTCGCGCTGACCGCGCTGGGTAGCTACCGTCCGAAGACCGGCGGCGGCTTGTTGGGCGGTGCGGTGCCCTTGGCGGCAAGCGCGCCGGCAGCGGCGGGTTCGGGACCGGCTTCTGGTATTGCAGCGCCGGGCAGCGCAGCGTCGTCTGAGGCTGCGTCCACGCCGGGGCAAGATGTGCCGAAATAACGCGAAAGTTGGCAAAACTATGTTTCCTGCGGTATGCAGAAAAACGTGTTTGTGCGTTGAACAAACGACCTAACCAAGTTACAATTTAAATCTTGAAGCGATTCGCGGTAACAGTGGTAACGAAGGGTTAACGCTCCGAGTCACCTCCCGGATTGCAAACAGTGCCGACGTGGTGAAATTGGTAGACACGCTATCTTGAGGGGGTAGTGGCGCAAGCCGTATGAGTTCGAGTCTCATCGTCGGCACCAACGTTATCCAATGCCAGCCGCTTGCATTTACGCTTCGGCTGGCATTTATTTTTTTAAGCGCTGTTTCCGTCACGGTGCTGCGGCTTCGAAGTGACGCATCCGCGCAGTATCCTGGTCGGAGCGGTCGGGCCGGCCGGCACCTTGAACCAACCGATAGAGGATAGTTTTGAACCTCGCTGCCTATTTCCCCGTCCTGCTGTTTCTTCTCGTAGGCCTCGGTTTGGGGATTGCTTTAGTCGGTATCGGCAAGCTCTTGGGTCCGAACAAGCCGGACAGCGACAAGAATTCCCCGTACGAGTGTGGTTTCGAGGCGTTCGAAGACGCGCGCATGAAGTTCGACGTGCGCTACTACCTGGTTGCCATTCTCTTCATCATTTTTGATTTGGAAACGGCCTTTCTGTTCCCTTGGGGCGTTGCGTTGCGCGACATCGGTTGGCCGGGCTTCATCGCGATGATGATCTTCCTGCTCGAGTTCCTGCTGGGCTTCGCCTATATCTGGAAACGGGGTGGCCTGAACTGGGAATGAACGCCAATCACGCTTGAATGTCGGGTGCAAGGCTTGCCGCCCGTCTGGAGTCAAAAGCAATGAGTATCGAAGGGGTCTTGAAGGAAGGCTTTGTCACCACGACGGCTGACAAGCTGATCAACTGGACGCGGACCGGTTCGCTGTGGCCGATGACGTTCGGGCTCGCCTGCTGCGCGGTTGAGATGATGCATGCCGGCGCCGCACGCTATGACCTGGACCGTTTCGGTGTTGTGTTCCGACCGAGTCCGCGTCAGTCCGATGTCATGATCGTGGCCGGTACGCTGTGCAACAAGATGGCGCCTGCGCTGCGCAAGGTCTATGATCAGATGGCCGAGCCGCGCTGGGTGATCTCGATGGGCTCATGCGCGAATGGTGGCGGCTACTATCACTACTCGTACTCAGTCGTGCGCGGATGTGACCGGATCGTGCCGGTCGACGTGTACGTGCCCGGCTGCCCGCCGACCGCCGAGGCGCTGGTCTACGGCGTGATCCAGTTGCAGGCGAAGATTCGTCGTACTAACACCATCGCCCGGTCGTAACGCGGAGTTCCCCACATGGCAAGCAAACTCGAGATCCTGAGGGCGAACCTCAATAAGGCGCTCGGCGACAAGCTGAAAAGCGCGACGGAGTCACTCGGGCAATTGACGATCGTCGTCGCCGCTAGCGATCTGATCGACGTCGCGACGCGGCTGCGCGATGACCCGGCGCTTGGCTTCGAGCAATTGAGCGACTTGTGCGGCGTCGATTATTCGACGTATGGCGATGGCGGATACGACGGTCCTCGCTTTGCCGCGGTGTCGCACCTGCTGTCGATCCGCCACAACTGGCGACTGCGTTTGCGGGTCTTCGCGCCGGACGACGATGTGCCGATTCTGCCGTCGCTGATCGACGTGTGGAATTCGGTGAACTGGTACGAGCGCGAGGCGTTTGATCTGTACGGGATCGTGTTCGAAGGTCATCCCGATTTGCGTCGGATCCTGACCGACTACGGTTTCATCGGCCACCCGTTCCGCAAGGATTTCCCGCTGTCCGGCTATGTCGAGATGCGCTACGACGCGCAAGAAAAGCGCGTTGTCTACCAACCTGTCACGATCGAGCCGCGCGAGATCACGCCGCGCGTGATTCGCGAAGAACGCTATGGCGGCCTCAAGCACTGAGCGCCAGCCCGGCCGGCTGCGGACCGTTTGCGCGAGCGCATGCGGTCCGTGCGAGTCATTGAATTTCTAGCAAGCCCGCGAACATGGCTGACATCAAGAACTACACGCTGAACTTCGGTCCCCAGCATCCGGCAGCGCACGGCGTGCTGCGCCTCGTGCTCGAGTTGGACGGCGAGGTGATCCAGCGTGCCGATCCGCACATCGGTTTGCTGCATCGCGCGACCGAAAAGCTCGCCGAGCACAAGACGTTCCTCCAGTCGGTGCCGTACATGGACCGCCTCGACTACGTATCGATGATGGCCAACGAGCACGCGTACGTGATGGCGATCGAGAAGCTCGTCGGTATTGACGTGCCGGTCCGGGCCCAGTACATCCGCGTGATGTTTGACGAGATCACGCGGATCCTGAATCACTTGATGTGGATCGGCGCCCACGCACTGGACGTCGGCGCGATGGCGGTGTTCCTGTACGCGTTCCGCGAGCGCGAGGATTTGATGGACGTCTACGAGGCGGTGTCCGGCGCGCGCATGCACGCGGCATACTATCGGCCAGGTGGCGTCTACCGCGATCTGCCAGACGCGATGCCGCAATACAAGGCCTCGAAGATTCGCAACGAAAAGGCGCTCGCTCGGCTCAACGAGAACCGCCAGGGTTCGCTGCTCGATTTCATCGAAGACTTCACGAATCGCTTCCCTGGCTGCGTCGATGAGTACGAGACGCTACTGACCGACAATCGGATCTGGAAGCAGCGGTTGGTCGGCATCGGTGTCGTCACGCCGGAGCGTGCGCTGCAACTGGGCATGACTGGACCGATGCTGCGCGGTTCGGGTGTTGAATGGGACTTGCGCAAAAAGCAGCCGTACGAAGTGTATGACCAGCTTGATTTCGACATTCCGGTCGGCGCGGGCGGCGACTGCTATGATCGATATCTCGTGCGCATCGAGGAGATGCGCCAGTCAAACCGGATCATTAAACAGTGTATTGCATGGCTGCGTAAGAATCCGGGCCCGGTGATGGTCGACAATCACAAGGTCGCGCCGCCGTCGCGGCTAAACATGAAGTCGAACATGGAAGAGCTGATCCACCATTTCAAGCTCTTCACAGAAGGCATGCATGTTCCCGAGGGCGAAGCGTACGTCGCCGTCGAGCACCCGAAGGGCGAGTTTGGTATCTATCTGGTGTCGGACGGCGCGAACAAGCCGTACCGGCTGAAGATCCGCGCGCCCGGCTACGCGCATTTGTCCGCGCTCGACGAGATGGCGCGTGGTCACATGATCGCCGACGCGGTCACGATCATCGGGACACAGGACATCGTGTTCGGCGAGGTTGACCGATAGTGTCACCGCTTGGCGCATCGCGCGTGGCGCGATGCTGTCGTATCAAGGAGCGTCAGGTCTGCCGGTAGCGGTTCGCCGGCAGGTTTTCGTTCGGTAAGCATTGAATGAGTCGTGTCTGGAAATGATCTCAGCTGAAGGCCTCAAGGAAATCGATCGCGCGGTGGCGAAGTACCCCGCCGGTCACCAGCAGTCCGCCGTGATGGCGGCGCTTGCGATTGCGCAGCGAGAGCAGGGCTGGCTGTCGCCGGAGCTGATGCAATTCGTCGCCGACTATCTAAAGATGCCGGCCATCGCGGTGCAGGAAGTCGCGACGTTTTACACCATGTATGAGACTGCGCCAGTCGGTCAACATAAGATCACGCTGTGCACGAACCTGCCGTGCCAACTGGGCGGTGCAGAAGAGACCGCGGAATATCTGAAGCAGAAGCTGGGAATCGATTTTGGCGAGACGACGCCGGACGGCAAGTTCACGCTGAAAGAAGGCGAGTGCTTCGGCGCCTGTGGCGATGCGCCGGTGGTGTTGCTGAACAACCATCGGATGTGCAGCTTCATGAGCCGCGAGAAGATCGACCAGTTGCTCGAGGAGCTGTCCAAATGACGTCTTTGCACGATCGGCATATTAATCCGCTGATTCTCGCGGGCCTAAACGGCGAGAACTGGCATTTGCAGGACTACGTCGCGCGTGGGGGCTACCAGCAACTGCGTCGCATTCTCGAGCAGAAGATTGCGCCGGAGCAGGTGATCGCGGACGTGAAGGCGTCTGGCCTGCGCGGCCGTGGCGGCGCAGGGTTCCCGACGGGACTCAAGTGGAGTTTTATGCCACGTCAGTTCCCCGGGCAGAAGTACCTGGTGTGCAACTCCGACGAGGGCGAGCCCGGCACATTCAAGGACCGCGACATCCTGCGCTGGAATCCGCACGCATTGATCGAGGGCATGGCGATCGGCGCGTACGCGATGGGTATTACCGTCGGCTACAACTACATTCACGGCGAGATCTGGGAAGTCTATGAGCGCTTCGAGCAGGCGCTGGACGAGGCGCGTGCTGCCGGCTATCTCGGTCATAACATCCTGGGCAGTGGGTTCTCGTTCGAGTTGCATGCGCACCACGGCTATGGCGCCTATATTTGCGGCGAGGAAACCGCGCTGCTCGAGTCGCTCGAGGGCAAGAAGGGACAGCCGCGCTTCAAGCCGCCGTTCCCGGCCAGCTATGGCGCGTTCGGCAAGCCGACGACAATCAACAACACCGAGACGTTCGCGGCGGTGCCGTTCTTGCTGGCGATCGGTCCGCAGCAGTACCTAGAGTTGGGTAAGCCGAACAACGGCGGCACGAAGATCTTCTCGGTGTCCGGCGACGTGAACCTGCCGGGCAATTATGAAGTGCCGCTCGGCACGCCGTTCGCAAAGTTGATGGAGCTGGCCGGCGGCGTGCGCGGCAAGATCAAGGCGGTGATCCCGGGCGGCTCATCGGCGCCGGTGGTGCCAGGCGAACAGATGATGCAGACCGACTTGGACTACGACTCGATCGCGAAGGCCGGCTCGATGCTCGGTTCCGGCGCGGTGATTGTGATGAACGATACGCGCTGCATGGTGCGCTCGCTGCTGCGTCTGTCGTACTTCTACTACGAGGAGTCGTGCGGGCAGTGCACGCCGTGCCGCGAGGGCACCGGCTGGCTGTATCGGGTCGTGCACCGGATCGAGCATGGCCAGGGGCGCCAGGAAGACCTGGACCTGCTGAACTCGGTTGCGCAGAACATCATGGGCCGCACGATCTGCGCGTTGGGCGACGCAGCGGCGATGCCGGTGCGCGGCATGTTGAAGCATTTCTGGAACGAATTCGAATATCACGTCGAGCACAAGCATTGTCTCGTTCCGACGCAAGGCAGCATACCACGCGATACAGCGCTCGCCGCGACCGCGTGAGCGGGCGCCGCAAGTCGCCACGGCCCGCCGTGAGCGGGTGCACAGGATTAGGTTAGGGACCCTTCACCATCATGGTTGAACTTGAAATAGACGGCAAGAAGGTCGAGGTGCCGGAAGGCAGCATGGTGATCCAGGCTGCGCACAAGGTCGATACGTACATTCCTCACTTCTGCTATCACAAGAAGCTGTCGATCGCGGCGAACTGCCGGATGTGCCTGGTCGAGGTTGAGAAGATGCCGAAGGCCGTGCCGGCATGCGCGACGCCGGTGTCCGCCGGCATGGTCGTGCGCACGACGTCGGACAAGGCGGTGAAGGCGCAGCAGTCCGTGATGGAGTTCCTGCTGATTAACCACCCGCTGGATTGTCCGATCTGCGACCAGGGCGGCGAATGCCAGCTGCAAGATCTGGCGGTCGGCTACGGTAAGTCCGCGTCGCGGTATTCAGAAGAGAAGCGCGTCGTGTTCCACAAGAACGTCGGGCCGCTGATCTCGATGGAAGAAATGACGCGCTGCATCCACTGCACGCGCTGCGTGCGCTTCGGCCAGGAAGTGGCCGGGATCATGGAGCTCGGCATGCTGGGCCGCGGCGAGCACTCGGAGATCACGACGTTCGTCGGCAACACGGTTGACTCCGAGTTGTCGGGCAACATGATCGACCTATGTCCGGTGGGTGCGCTGACCAGCAAGCCATTCCGTTACAGTGCGCGGACGTGGGAATTGTCGCGTCGCCGCTCGGTCAGCCCGCACGACTCGGTCGGTGCGAACCTGATCGTGCAGGTGAAGAACAATCGGGTGATGCGTGTGCTGCCGCTGGAAAACGAGGCGATCAATGAGTGCTGGATTTCGGACAAGGATCGCTTTTCATACGAGGCGCTGAATAGCGCGGAGCGGCTGACGCAGCCGATGCTAAAGCAGGACGGCAAGTGGTGCGAGGTTGACTGGGAAATCGCACTGAACTACGTCGCGAACGGCTTGAAGAACATCAAGGCCGAGCATGGCGCGAACGCAATCGCTACGCTCGCTAGCCCGCATAGCACGCTCGAAGAATTGTTTCTGCTCAAGACGCTGACGCGTGCGCTGGGTAGCGCGAATCTGGATTTCCGGCTGCGCCAAAGCGATTTTTCCGCGTCGCTGCAGGGCGCAC
The DNA here is from genome assembly GCF_900156195.1 of Burkholderia sp. b14. Taxonomy (NCBI): domain Bacteria; kingdom Pseudomonadati; phylum Pseudomonadota; class Betaproteobacteria; order Burkholderiales; family Burkholderiaceae; genus Burkholderia; species Burkholderia sp. b14. The sequence continues at coordinate 1,037,031 of NZ_FTPJ01000003.1, read as the reverse complement.
CGTGGATCGGCATGCCGATCGCGACGCTGTCCAGCGTCGATTCCGCGTTTGTGATCGGCTCGTTCCTGCGCCGCGATCATCCGCTGCTGGCGGCACGGCTGCGCCAGGCCGCCAGCAGTGGTGCCAAGGTGAGCTTGTTGCATGCGAGCGCCGATGATTCGCTAATCAATGTCGCGCACAAAATCGTCGCGGCACCGTCGGCTTGGGTCGACGCGCTGGCCGGCGTGGCTGCCGCAGTGGCCGAGATCCGTGGCGCAGCGTTGCCGGCCGAGCTCGGCGGTGTGCAGCCGGACGTTGCTGCGAAGGACATCGCCGCGTCGCTGTCGAACGGCGAGCAGCGCGTGATTCTGCTGGGCACGAGCGCGGTGAACCATCCCGAATTCGCGAAGCTGCATGCGATGGCACAGTGGATCGCGCAGACGAGTGGCGCGACGCTCGGCTTGCTGCCGGAGGCGGCCAACACCGTCGGCGCGCATCTGGTTGGCGCGCTGCCCGGCGAAGGCGGTGCTGACGCTGCGCAGGCATTTGCGTCGCCGTGCCGCGCGTATGTGCTGTTCAACGTCGAGCCGGAGTTCGACGTCGCGAATCCGCGGCAGGCCCGCGCGGCGCTCGCGCAGGCCGACATGGTCGTCGCGCTGTCGTCGTTCAAGACCGGCGCCGACTACGCGGACGTGCTGCTACCGATTGCACCGTTCACCGAGACGGCTGGTACGTTTGTCAACGCGCAGGGCACGGTGCAACCGTTCACGGGTGTCGTACGCCCGCTGGGTGAGTCCCGACCGGGCTGGAAGGTGTTGCGCGTGTTGGGTAACCTACTTGGGCTGCCGAATTTCGATTACACGAGTGCCGAGGAAGTGGCCACTGCGGCGTTGGAAGGCGTGGACGTGCAGGCCCGTCTATCGAACGCGACGCATGCGCCGCTGGCGCGCGGCGCCTCGACGCGCGCGGCCGGCGCATTCGAGCGGATTGCCGACGTGCCGATCTACGATGCCGACCCGCTGGTTCGCCGTGCACCGTCACTGCATCTGACCGGGGCCGCGAAGGCGGCGCTGCGCGTGTCGTTGCCCGCCGCGCTGTTTGACCAACTTGGACTGAAGGAAGGGGACGCGGTACGCGTGCGACAGGGCGAGGCATCGGTGACGCTGCCGGCGCTGCGTGATGCGAAGCTGCATGACGCGGTGGTGCGCGTGCCGGCGGCGACGTCCGCCGCCGCTGAACTTGGCAGCCTGTTTGGTGATCTGCTGGTGGAGAAGGCTTAAATGGGCGTGTTCGAAACGATCAATGCAACCGGCAGCCAACTGCTGGGCGTCGCGTGGCCGACCGTATGGGCGTTAGTGCGTATACTCGTCGTGTCGGTCGCGATCCTGCTGTGCGTCGCCTATCTGATTCTGTGGGAGCGCAAGCTGATTGGTTGGATGCACGTGCGGCTCGGACCGAACCGCGTCGGGCCGAAGGGGCTGTTGCAGCCGATCGCCGACGTGGTCAAGCTGTTGCTCAAGGAAGTGATTCAGCCGGCGCAGGCGACCAAGTGGATCTACCTCGTTGCGCCGATCATGGTTGTAGTGCCGGCGTTTGGCGTCTGGGCGGTGATTCCATTTCAGGCTGAGGCGGTGCTCGGCGACATCAACGCTGGTTTGCTGTATGCGATGGCGATTTCCTCGCTCGGCGTGTACGGCGTGATCCTCGCCGGCTGGGCATCGAATTCGAAGTACGCGTTCCTTGGCGCGATGCGCGCGGCTGCGCAGATGGTGTCGTATGAAATCGCGATGGGCTTCGCGCTGGTCGTCGTGCTGATGACGTCGGGCAGCCTGAACCTCTCCGATATCGTGCACTCGCAACAGCGCGGGTTGTTCGCCGGGCTCGGCCTAAATTTCCTGTCGTGGAACTGGCTGCCGCTGCTGCCGATGTTCGTCGTCTACTTCATTTCCGGCATCGCCGAAACCAACCGGCACCCGTTCGACGTCGTCGAAGGGGAGTCAGAAATCGTTGCTGGGCACATGATCGACTACTCGGGGATGGCGTTCGCGCTGTTCTTCCTCGCCGAGTACATCAATATGATCGTGATCTCGGCGCTCGCCGCGACGCTGTTCCTCGGTGGCTGGAGCGCGCCGTTCGAGTTCCTGTCGTTCATCCCGGGCATCGTCTGGCTGGTGCTCAAAGTGTTTTTCCTGCTGTCGGTGTTCATCTGGGCCCGTGCGACGTTCCCGCGTTACCGCTACGACCAGATCATGCGCCTGGGCTGGAAGATCTTCATTCCAGTATGTGTCGTGTGGCTGGTCGTGGTCGGTTTCTGGATCATGTCGCCGCTGAACATCTGGAAATAAGGTGTTGCCATGAACGCAATTCAGAATTTTTTCAAAACATTCTTTCTGACCGAGCTGCTCAAGGGGCTTGCGCTGACTGGACGGTATGCGTTCCAGCGCAAGATTACTGTGCAGTTCCCCGAGGAAAAGACGCCGGTTTCGCCGCGCTTTCGCGGGCTGCATGCGCTGCGCCGCTATGAGAACGGCGAAGAGCGCTGCATCGCGTGTAAGCTGTGCGAGGCGGTCTGTCCGGCGTTAGCGATCACGATCGAATCGGAAGTGCGCGCCGACAACACGCGCCGCACGACGCGTTACGACATCGACCTCACCAAGTGCATCTTCTGCGGCTTCTGCGAAGAGAGCTGCCCAGTCGATTCGATCGTCGAGACGCAGATCCTCGAGTATCACGGCGAGAAGCGCGGCGACCTGTATTTCACGAAGGACATGCTGCTGGCGGTCGGCGATCGCTACGAAGCCCAGATTGCGGCGGCAAAGGCGGCCGACGCACCGTACCGGTGAGCGTCATGGGGCTGGTTGCCCCGACGCATGATACGACAACGACACGCCTAACGATGATCCGGTAAACATGGAATTCACGACCGTCCTCTTCTACCTCTTCGCGCTGCTCATGACCGTGTCAGGGCTCAAGGTGATCACCGCGCGCAACCCGGTGAGCTCGGCGCTGTTTTTGGTGCTCGCGTTCTTCAACGCCGCGGCGATTTGGATGCTGCTCGAGGCCGAGTTCCTCGCGATCCTGTTGGTGCTCGTCTACGTCGGCGCGGTGATGGTGCTGTTCCTGTTCGTCGTGATGATGCTGGACATCAACCTCGACGTGTTGCGGCGCGACTTCCGCCGCTTCGTGCCGATGGCGACGATTGTCGGCGCGATCATCGTGATCGAGACCGCGCTGATCCTCTGGCACGGTTACGGCGCGACCGTCTCGCCGGTGCATGACGCCGCGCAGACGATGCAAGCAGCTGGAGCCGGGGGCGCGCTGTCGAACACCCGCCTGATTGGCCGGATCATCTACAGCGACTACATCTTCGCATTCGAGGTCGCGGGCCTCGTGCTGCTAGTCGCGATCGTCGCGGCGATCGCGTTGACGATCCGTGACGGCAAGGACGTGAAGCGCCAGCGCGTCAGCGAGCAGGTACGGGTGCGACGCGAGGATCGTGTGCGGCTGGTACGAATGGCTGCCGAGAAGCAGGCGCCGGACGCATCGACGCAGCCCGCGACGCCGGGCAACACCGGTGCTGGCGCGGTCGGCAGTACCCGCTGACCGGGACAAGGAGAAAAGAACTATGTTGAGCCTCGCTCATTACCTCGTGCTCGGCGCGATCCTGTTTGCGATCTCGATCGTTGGGATCTTCCTGAACCGCCGCAACGTGATCATCATCCTGATGGCGATCGAGTTGATGCTGCTCGCGGTGAACACCAATTTCGTCGCGTTCTCGCATTATCTCGGCGACGCGCACGGCCAGATCTTCGTGTTCTTCGTGCTGACCGTGGCCGCGGCCGAAGCGGCGATCGGCCTCGCGATCCTAGTCACATTGTTCCGCAGCCTCGATACGATCAACGTCGAGGATCTCGACCGGCTCAAGGGTTAAGAAAAAAGGCCCTGACTGTTATGGCAACGATACTCAATCCTAACCTGCTGCTGGCGGTCCCGCTAGCGCCCCTGGCCGGCTCGCTGATCGCCGGCCTGTTCGGCAAGACCATCGGCCGCCACAACGCGCATCGCGTGACGATCCTCGGCGTGGCGATTGCATTCGTGATCTCCGTGCTGGTGTTCCTCGACGTGCTCGATGGCGCCAGCTTCAATGGCACGATTTACGAATGGGCGACGCTGCCAAGTCTCGTACCGGGACAGGGCAGCTTGAAGCTCGAAATTGGTTTCCTGGTCGATTCGCTGACCGCGATGATGATGTGCGTGGTCACCTTCGTGTCGCTGATGGTGCACATCTACACGATCGGCTACATGGCGGAGGACCCGGGCTATCAGCGCTTTTTCTCGTACATCTCGCTGTTCACGTTCTCGATGTTGATGCTCGTGATGAGCAACAACTTCCTGCAACTATTTTTCGGGTGGGAAGCGGTCGGGCTGGTGTCCTACCTGCTGATCGGCTTCTGGTACACGCGTCCGACGGCGATCTACGCAAACCTGAAGGCGTTCCTCGTGAACCGCGTCGGCGACTTTGGCTTTCTGCTCGGCATCGGCCTGGTGCTCGCGTATGTCGGCTCGTTGAACTATGGCGATGTCTTCGCACATCGCGACGCACTGACCAGCGCAGGCGTGCTGCCAGGCACGCACTGGCAGCTGATCACGGTGACTTGCATCTGCTTGTTCATCGGCGCGATGGGCAAGTCCGCGCAGTTCCCGCTGCACGTGTGGCTGCCTGACTCGATGGAAGGCCCGACGCCGATCTCCGCGCTGATCCACGCCGCTACAATGGTGACCGCGGGTATCTTCATGGTCACGCGGATGTCGCCGCTGTTCGAGTTGTCCGACGCTGCGCTGTCGTTCGTGATGGTGATTGGCGCGATCACTGCGCTGTTCATGGGCTTCCTCGGTATCGTGCAGAACGATATCAAGCGGGTCGTTGCGTACTCGACGCTGTCCCAGCTCGGCTACATGACCGTGGCGCTCGGCGCCTCCGCTTACTCGGTTGCGGTATTCCACCTAATGACGCACGCGTTCTTCAAGGCGCTGCTGTTCCTGGGCGCCGGTTCGGTGATCATCGGCATGCATCATGACCAGGACATGCGCAACATGGGTGGGCTGCGCAAGTATATGCCGATCACGTGGATCACATCGCTGGTCGGCTCGCTTGCGCTGATCGGCACGCCGTTCTTCTCCGGCTTCTATTCGAAGGACTCGATCATCGAGGCGGTCAAGTTGTCGCACTTGCCGGGTTCGGGATTCGCGTATTTCGCGGTGACCGCCAGTGTGTTCGTGACCGCGTTGTACTCGTTCCGGATGGTTTTCATGGTGTTCCACGGTCCGGAGCGCTTCCGCAACGTGCATCACGATGACGATGGGCACGACCACGGTGCGCATCATGGGCATGGCGTGCACGAGCCGCACGAGACGTCATGGGTGGTTACGCTGCCGCTGGTGCTGCTTGCGATCCCGTCCGTCGTGATCGGTGCGATCGCGGTTGGCCCGATGATTTTCGGCGACTTCTTCTCGCACGGCGTCGTGTTCGACAAGGTTGTTTACGTCAGCGAGCATCACGAGGCGCTGCGTGAGATGGCCGAGGCGTTCCATGGCTGGATGGCGATGGGGTTGCATTCGGTCTCGGGCTTGCCGATTTGGCTCGCGCTGGCCGGTGTCATCGTCGCCTGGTTCCTGTACCTGAAGCGGCCTGACATCCCGGCGGCGATTCGTCAGCGTTTCTCGGGCATTTATACGCTGCTGGACAACAAGTACTACATGGACAAGATCAACGACGTTGTGTTCGCCAAGGGTGCGGTGACATTCGGCAAAGGGCTCTGGAAGGAGGGTGATGTCGTCGTGATCGACGGTCTAGTCAACGGCAGCGCGCGCGTAGTCGCGAAGTTTGCCGGCGTGGTCCGCTTTCTGCAAACCGGTTACATCTACCACTACGCGTTCGCCATGATTATCGGCATGTTGGGGTTGCTGACCCTGTTCGTTACGCTGAATAAATAACGCGAGGACAGGTATGCACGCTCATTTCCCCGTTTTGACTTTCGCGATCTGGCTGCCGATCGCGTTCGGTATCGCCGTCCTTGCGGTCGGCTCAGACAAGACACCGGGTGTCGCGCGCTGGACTGCGCTGATCGGCTCGGTGATCAGCTTCGTCGTCACACTGCCGTTGATCAGCGGCTTCGACGCAAGTACGTCAGCGCTGCAGTTTGTCGAAGTCGCGCCGTGGATCGAACGTTTCAACATCACGTACCACCTCGGCGTCGATGGGCTGTCGATGTGGTTCGTTGTGCTGACCGCATTCATCACGGTCATCGTTGTGATCGCCGGATGGGAGGTGATCACGGACCGCGTGGCGCAGTACATGGCCGCCTTCCTGATCTTGTCAGGTCTGATGGTGGGCGTGTTTTCGGCGGCCGACGGGATGCTGTTCTATGTGTTCTTCGAGGCGACGCTGATCCCAATGTATCTGATCATCGGCGTCTGGGGCGGCCCAAACCGCGTGTATGCGGCGTTCAAATTTTTCCTGTACACGCTGGCCGGCTCGTTGCTGATGCTGGTTGCATTGATCTACCTGTACACGCAGTCGCAATCGTTCGAGTTGTCAGCTTGGCATGCGCTGCCGCTCGGCATGACGCCGCAGGTGCTGTTGTTCGTCGCGTTCTTCCTCGCGTTCGCAGTGAAGGTGCCGATGTGGCCGGTGCACACGTGGTTGCCCGACGCGCACGTTGAGGCACCGACCGGTGGCTCGGTCGTGCTGGCGGCGATCATGCTGAAGCTGGGCGCATACGGCTTCCTGCGCTTCTCGCTGCCGATCGCGCCGGATGCGAGCCACTTGCTGGCGCCGGTCGTGATCACGCTGTCGCTCGTTGCCGTAATCTATATCGGCTTCGTCGCTCTGGTGCAGGCCGATATGAAGAAGCTAGTCGCGTATTCGTCGATCGCGCATATGGGCTTTGTCACGCTCGGCTTCTTCCTGTTCAGCCAGCTCGGCGTCGAAGGTGCCATCGTGCAGATGATCTCGCACGGTTTCGTGTCGGGTGCGATGTTTCTGTGCATCGGCGTGCTGTATGACCGCGTGCATTCGCGCCAGATTGCCGACTACGGCGGCGTCGTCAACACAATGCCCAAGTTCGCGGCGCTCGCGATGCTGTTCTCGATGGCTAACTGCGGGTTGCCGGGCACATCTGGGTTCGTCGGCGAATTCATGGTGATCCTGGCGGCCGTGAAGTTCAATTTCTGGATTGGATTACTCGCGGCGATCACGTTGATTCTGGGCGCCGCGTACACGCTGTGGATGTTTAAACGCGTTTATTTCGGCGCGGTCGCCAACGACCATGTCGCGAAGCTCGTCGACTTGAGTCGCCGCGAGTTCTGGATGTTGATGGTGCTAGCGTTGCTCGTGCTGTACATGGGCATCTTTCCGAAGCCGTTCACGGATGTGATGCACGAATCGGTGATTAACCTGCTCTCCCATGTCGCGCAGTCGAAGCTGCCGGCGACGCCGCAGTAAGGGAGGATTGAAAACATTATGCAAAACGCTCCTCTCAACGCCCTATTGCCCGATGCATTCCTGATGATCGTGACCGTCGTTGCATGGCTGAACGACATCATCACCGGCAAGAAGGGCCGCGGCCTGACCTATGTGATCGCGGTCGTGTCCGGCCTGATCGCCGCGCTCTGGTATGCGGTGATCGCGACCGATCCGCATCCGCACTACTACTTCTCGAACATGTATGTGGTCGACCCGTTCGCGAGCTTGATGAAGTCGTTCCTCTCGCTCGGTTTTGCGGTGTCGCTGATCTATTCGCGTAAGTACCTCGAGGAACGCGACCTGTTCCGCGGCGACTTCTATCTGTTGGCGCTGTTCTCGCTGCTTGGACAGCTAGTGATGGTGTCGGGCAACAATTTCCTGACGCTGTACCTGGGATTGGAACTGATGTCGCTATCGTTGTACGCAATCATCGCGCTGCGTCGTGACGTGCCGCAGTCCAACGAAGCGGCGATGAAGTACTACGTGCTCGGGGCGCTGGCGTCCGGCTTCCTGCTGTACGGCATCTCGATGATGTACGGCGCGACCGGCTCGCTCGAGCTGCATGACGTGTTCACTGCGATTGCATCGGGCCGTATCAACTATGCGGTGCTGCTGTTCGGTGTAGTCTTTATCGTTGCCGGCATCGCGTTCAAGATGGGGGCCGTGCCTTTCCACATGTGGGTACCCGACGTCTATCATGGCGCGCCGACCGCGATGACGTTGCTCACTGGCGGCGGCCCGAAGGTCGCGGCCTTCGCGTGGGGGCTGCGTTTCCTGGTGATGGGACTACTGCCGTTGGCGGTCGATTGGCAGGCGATGCTGGTGATTTTGGCCGCGCTGTCGTTGATCGTGGGCAACATCACCGGTATCGTGCAACGCAACGTGAAGCGAATGCTCGCTTACTCGGCAATCTCGAACATGGGCTTCGTGCTGCTCGGCCTGCTGTCCGGTGTCGTCGACGGCAAAGCGAGTGGTGCGGCGAGCGCGTACGGATCCGCGGTGTTTTACAGCGTCACGTATCTGCTGACGACGCTGGGCTCGTTCGGTATCTTGATGCTGCTTGCGCGCCGCGATTTTGAGGCCGACACGTTGGACGACTTCAAGGGCTTGAACAAGCGCAGCCCAGTGTTCGCGTTCGTGATGTTGGTGATGATGTTTTCGTTGGCGGGTATCCCGCCGACGGTCGGCTTCTATGCGAAATTTGCGGTGCTCGAGGCCGCGGTGAATGCGAACCTGACGTGGCTGGCGGTGCTCGCGGTCGTCACGTCGCTGTTTGGGGCGTTCTACTATCTGCGCATCGTCAAGCTGATGTACTTTGACGAACCAGTTGACGCGACGCCGATTACCGCCTACGGTGGCAATCGCGCACTGCTCGCGCTCAACGGTCTCGCGGTGCTGCTGCTTGGCATCGTTCCCGGACCGCTGATGTCGAGTTGCTTGCAGGCGGTGCGCCAGACACTGTCGCTGTAACGGCGGTTGCCACGATGTCGCCCTCTGGCTGGTTCATCGTCCTGGTCGCGCTGCTCGGCGCGAACCTGCCGTTCGTCAACCAGCGGTTGCTGGCGATACTGCCAGTACCCGGCGCCGCGCCGGGCGCACGCAAGAGCGCCTGGTGGCGGATCGCTGAATTGATTGTGCTTTACTTTGTCACGGGACTGCTCGGCTTCGCGCTCGAGGCACGGGCCGGCAATCGCTTTGAGCAAGAGTGGCAGTTTTACGCGATTACGTTCAGCCTGTTTGTCGTGCTTGCGTTTCCCGGCTTCGTTTTCCAGTATCTCGTCAAGCGGCGCGCCGCGTGAATCGGCGACCGCTCAAAAAGGGGCGACATGACACGCATTCCGACAGACGACGCTCATCTGGTCGAGACCCGTCTCGACGGCCAGACGCTATATGACGGCCATTTCCTGACGCTCAAGCGTGACATCGTGCGGTTGCCGGACGGCAAGTCGGCCACGCGTGAGTTCGTTGAGCATCCCGGTGCGGTGATGGTATTGCCGCTGTTGGATGACGGTCGCGTGCTGATGGAGCGCCAGTATCGTTATCCACTTGGCCGTGTGATGGTTGAGTTCCCGGCCGGCAAGCTCGATCCGCAGGAAGGGGTGCTCGCATGTGCTCAACGCGAACTGCGCGAGGAAACCGGCTATCGCGCGAACGAGTTCGTCTACTTGACCCGCATCCACCCGGTCATTTCGTATTCGACCGAGTTTATCGACCTGTACTTGGCGCGTGGGCTGACTGAAGGTGAGCGCGCGCTGGACGATGGTGAGTTTTTGGAAACGATTGTCGTCGAACCGGCCATATTGCACGAGTGGATTCGGCGCGGGGACGTTAGCGATGTCAAGACGATCATTGGTGCGTTTTGGCTTGAAAAAATTTTGTCTGGCGCTTGGCCGGAAAATACCGCGCAGGTAGTCTGATGCCGGCGTAGCCGATCCAAGCGCTGCGCTCGCAGCGGATCGCGCCCCATTAGATAAGGTTGAATTGAGCTGCCAGCCCGTTGAGGGCCCCGACACAGACGTCTTTACGACCGCCCAGCATTTGTGCGGGTGACACTCTCGGGTGTGGGGACGGTAGACGACAATATTTGCATCCGCGAGATCCTACAGCGCTGGACATCAAGCGCGACGCTTGCCGGCTACGCACTGATCGTCGATGAAGTGGACACGCAGCTGCACTTGCTCCCGACACCCTACCACTAGATGCGCACGGACTTGAAGCGATCTCGTGCACGGCAAATCGGTATTGTGTCAGATTCGAACCGATGATATACAGCTGTTATGGATGTATTGCTACGTCAACCTAGCGCAAAATCATTGCATTGACGAGGTGGATAATGGGAAGGAAGGCTTACAAGGTTCAGTCCGACCAACAGAGAAAGGCAGGGCGAGCGCAGGTTGTACCCGACCAAGATTCATCTGTCAGGCTGGTCAGCCGGCTGGATATCGATCCAGAGAGGCCATTCAAGGGAGTGGAAGCCATTTCGAGACGCTTGTACAATGGATCGCAAGAGATTCATACCACCAATCTTGAGATAGGCCACGATAAAAGTATTCCCAAAGACAAAAAAGAAGCCGTCTCGAAAGCCACACAGGAGCAAATGACCTATGGCTTATTGAATTTCTTGCACAAAATGCCCTATCTTAATCGCCCACCCAATTTTATCGGGCCGTCCGAGCAATCAAACAATGGCATTGAAACCATTTTAGTGCATGGCACGTTCAACGCCACCGCAGCCGAAGTAGGGTGGACCAGCCCGAATGGGAAATACGCCGATATTGTCCGGGAAAGATTTGGCGGGAAAGTGAGTGCTTTACAATGGAGTGGAAAAAATCATCGACTTGCCCGTATTGAGGCGGCGCAAACCCTTGCGAAAAAAATCGATGAAAACACACGGGCCGGTATCATCACGAATGTCATTGCCCATAGTCATGGTGGCAATGTCGCTTTTGAAGCGATTAAGCTGACACAAGGTAATATTGAACAACTGGTCACCTTAGGCACACCCATCCGAGGTGATCATTTACCGCCGACAAAGAAGCTTAGAGAAACGGTAGAACATTATATTCATATTTCAGGTGGCAAAGATACCATTGCCCCTAAAGGCGGCCTAGATTTTGTCACGCCATTTAAAGACAATTTCTCCCAAAAAATGGGATTCAATAAGGCTAAGATAAGCAATCCGTTGGCCAATACCGAGCTTCATGTGGCGGACGCCACCCATAGCGAACTCCATTCAAAAGCCGTTTTAGGGCTGCTCACCGCGATAACCCAAGCGACACGGTTGTAAGGCCGGTCAATGGACAGCGCAGGACGTGGCGCCTAAACCTTCTGTGCTTCGCTGGAATTTTCATTAGTTTTGGACGGGCGGCCGATCATTACACCGCCCACAAGACCGCCCCCACTTTAACCGCTGCTTTTCCCAGTTTGGCTGCCCACATGCCACCTTCCGCGTTTATTGACCTCGCCTACTGACCGACTCGTACGCCTTTAGGTAGACCTCTTTATACTTGACGCTGCGCCGCATGCGTTCAACGAACACGTTATCATGCCAGCTTCCTTTGCCGCCCATCGACAGTCCGAGGTTTCAGCCCAACACGGCATCAGTGAACGCGTTCGCCGTGAACTGGCTTTGCGCGGCCACCTTTCATTTTATGCTCAGGCCATTTCTACTGCCAATGTAGAGGAGGTTTCACGAAATAAATCTTCTTCTTTGGGGCGAATAAGCTGTTCAACCGTTCCATCAGCAGCAGGTAAATTCGCGCCGCGGATCAGCACAACAGGCGATCCTTCATCGGCTTGTCCCATTAGGAAAGACGCTGCTGCGGCGAGTTCATCGGCCACTGCCACCTGGGTTGTTCGTAAGAGCTGCCCAAACAGATCCGGCTTTCCAATATAATTTTTAAGCGGGGAAAAGCCTGCTACACCGATTGCGCACCCTGCCGTGCCATGGCGCCATACTCTGCCAAAACTATCGTTAATGATAATGTGGACATCGACGCCGCACAAGTGATGAAACTGTTTTTTTAATTCACGGGCACTGTGATCCGGGTCTTTCGGAAGTAGAAGCACACTGTCTTCATCGCCTACATTGGAATGATCGATACCGGCATTCGCCATCACGCATCCGAGACGGTGAGCGGTGATCAGTACACCATCCTGCCTGTGCGCAACGATTTCTGCCGACTCCGATAGGATAAGTTCAACGAGCCGTGGATCCTTATCCACTTTCTGCGCCAAATCGATAGCTTGCTTGCCGGGCGTGACAGAAGATAGCGCAACCCATCGCCCTTCGGACTTTGAAACGATCTTTTGTGCAAGCACTAACACATCGCCATTTTCTAGAGCGATACCATTTTTTTGGATCGCTTCCGTAATAATCTGGCCAAGATCATCCCCTGTTTGTATAAGAGGGATGCCACCGATGGCGGATACAGTCATGCTTCTTTCTGTTCGTGTAGCGTGGCTCATCCTCTTAGCTCCTTAATCTTCCCTTTAGTGGTAGAAAGATTCTCAGAAAAAATAGGCTCAGTCAATAACAAGTGACTAGACAATTTGCTTGCTACTATGCCAGCATGTCGTCGAACTATGGTAATGCAGTGCTTGTACGCAAGTTAGCGGTTCACGATGGAAGCAGACGTACCAATTTGTTGTGCAATAGGTACCTAAGCCAGGTAATTGTTTCGGTTGCTTTGAGCGCGACACAGTTGTCCTGATTTTCCGGGAAGTGAAACAATATGGGATGCAATGGGATGTCTCCTGTTTCTGTCGCCCAGCGTAATACCGGCATCTGGGCGGTCGTGCCGTTGAAAGCGCCTGAGTGTGCCAAAACCCGGTTGGCTGGCGTTTTGAGTCATGCTGCGCGCCAAGCGTTGTTTTTTTCCATGGCGAGTCATGTCATTGGCACGTTGCGCGCATCGCCTCGAATTGCTTCTCTATTGGTGGTGACGCCGTCGGAAAGTACGGCGGAGATGGCTCGGGCAGCGGGTGCTGAAATCTTGTGGGGGCCGCCGGATGAAGGCATGGCGAATGCCTGTTCACGAGCGATGGCCCACATTGCGGCGGCAGGCGGGGAGCGTGTGATGTTTGTCCCTGGTGATTTGCCGCTGCTGGATGAGGCAGCCATCGACATGTTGAGCCGTGCACCGGTCGATGCAATTGGCATGGCGCCGAACCGGGACGGTCATGGCACGAATGGATTGATTTGCCGACCTGGCGCCATTCCGTTGTTTTTCAGCGGGCCAAGCTTTTCCGCTCATCAAAACGCCGCTCGACGCGCCGGAATTGATGTTTGGGTTGTCCGTTCAAGAGAGTGGGCGCTGGATGTTGACTTGCCTGCCGACCTTGAGGAATTCGAGTCTTCCGTCAGAGACGCCAAGAGGAGGGTGCTATGCCAAAATTAGTAAGCGATCCTGTTTATAGAGTGATTCAAGAGGCCGAACGTTCTGCTAAGGGCAACCAGCCAAGGCTAGATGACAAGGCTTTGGCGTATGAGCTTGAAGCGGTGCAAGATTGGCGTGAGTTGGCCGGTCTGGCATCGGCATGGCGAGACATTGGATGGGGTAATGTCATCACCTATTCACGCAAGGTCTTTATTCCGCTCACCCATCTTTGTCGAGATGTCTGCCATTACTGTACCTTTGCCAAAGCGCCACGGGTCATTGGCCAAGCATTTCTTACCGTGGACCAAGCGCTGGACATTGCACGGGCGGGCGCTGCAGTAGGCTGTCGTGAGGCTTTGTTTACGCTCGGTGATCGGCCCGAAGCGCGTTATGCCGCTGCACGCGAAGCGCTGCAGCAACTGGGTCATGCTACGACGGCCGATTATGTCGCTGAGGTTGCGCAACGTGTACGAGCTGAAACCGGGCTGCTACCGCACTTTAATATGGGCGTGTTAAGCGCAGCAGAATATCAGATGCTACGGCCCCATGCCCCTTCCTTCGGGGTGATGCTAGAGACGGCTTCTGAACGTCTTTCCGAGCGTGGTGGGCCACATTACGGCTCTCCCGATAAGCACCCGGCAGCGCGGCTTGAAACGCTTCGCCTTGCCGGCGAAGCGCATATACCGATCACCTCAGGCATATTGATTGGTATCGGGGAGACACGCCGCGAGCGGCTTGAATCGCTCTTTGCGCTGCGGGATTTGCATGATCGCTATGGCCATCTGCAGGAAGTCATTATTCAGAACTTTCGCGCGAAACCCGGCACCAAAATGGTCAACGCGCCTGAGCCGTCAATGGACGAATTGTGTTGGACAACAGCGGTCGCCCGGTTGGTTCTGGGTTCCGCAATGAGCATTCAGGTGCCGCCTAATCTTTTCGATGGTGACCTGACCGACTTGATACGCGCGGGAATCAATGATTGGGGAGGCGTCTCACCGGTCACGCCTGATCACGTTAACCCAGAAGCGCCGTGGCCGCAAATTGACCGCTTAAGTGAGGTCACCGACAGGGGTGGGAAGACGTTGACCGAGCGGATAACCGTCTATCCTGCCTATATCGAGGAACGTGATCGTTGGATCGACCCGGGCTTGCATGCTGATGTGCTGCGCCATTCAGATTGCAGTGGTTTGGCAACAAGCGATCTATGGAAAGCAGGCTCCAAGACGATGGGGGATATTGCTCGCCTGGCAGTGACTACCACGGCTTCTCATGCTGACCGTGTTTGTTCGCAGACGATCGATATCGTGGATAAATGCGTGGCGGGCGAGCGCCTCGAAGAAGCCGAGCTTGTCCATTTATTCAACGCCCGCGGCCACGATTTTACGTACTTGACGCACACGGCGGACCGTTTGCGTAGGCAAACGAAGGGTGACACGATCACTTACGTCGTCAATCGGAACATCAACTACACAAACGTCTGCCAATACCATTGCAATTTTTGCGCTTTTTCGCGAGGGCCGATACAAGAAGAGCTGCGCGAAAAGCCCTATATCGTTGACCTCGACGAAATCCGTCGCCGCGTGAAAGAAGCGTGGGATCGTGGTGCGACGGAGGTTTGCCTGCAAGGAGGCATTCATCCCGACTATACGGGACGCACTTACGTTGATATCTGCGAAGCGGCTAAAACAGAATGTCCAGACATACATATTCACGCCTTCTCGCCCCTTGAGGTGATGCATGGCGCAACTAGCCTGGGGAAATCCATCAGCGCTTTTTTGTCTGATTTGAAAAATGCCGGGTTAAGTACTTTGCCTGGGACCGCAGCCGAGATTCTGGACGATGAAGTGCGGCGACAAATCTGTCCGGACAAGCTGAATACGCAAGAATGGCTGACAGTCGTGCGATCGGCACACGAGTTGGGATTGCGGACCACTTGCACGATCATGTTCGGCCATGTCGAATCTTATAAGCACTGGGCACGACATATCCTCAGGCTTGCGGAGCTGCAGCGCGATACAGGCGGTCTGACTGAGTTTGTTCCATTGCCCTTTGTCCATGAAGAAGCGCCGTTATTTAAAAAGAAAGGCGCGCGTCAGGGGCCGACTTTGCGAGAAGCCGTTTTGATGCATGCAGTCGGGCGTCTGGCGTTTCATGGCCTGATTGACAATATTCAAACGTCTTGGGTGAAAATGGGTGAGCAGGGCGCGCAGCTTTGCTTGCAGGCGGGGGCCAACGATTTGGGCGGTACCCTAATGAACGAGTCGATCAGCCGCGCAGCCGGTGCAGCCCACGGGCAGGAAATGCCGCCTGCTGCCATGGAAGCACTGGCCGCCAGACTCGGGCGCCGTGCAATGCAGCGTACCCCTCTTTACCGTGACGTCAGTACTGAGCGGCAGCAGGCTTCGTATGCTGCTCCTGCGCTGGCACCTGTGCGGTTCATGAAGGCCGGACGTTTGGTGCGTGGGCACGGCCATCAGGTCTTGAACGAAGCGTAACAATAATCGGGCCTGTATCAGTGGGTTCATGGTGTGGCTTGCCTGCAGACTGCCTAAATCGATGTTGTGATGGCGCTCACGCAGTGCTTCACATCATGGATTCACTAAGATGCTCAAACGTCTATATCAAAGTAGACAGACACTATTCGGCCTGACAGGATCGGAAGGGTGATCTGTTTAAGTCAAAAATGCTTGACCTTTACATAGGAAGGAAATGGCAAAGTATGTTGCGTTGTGCGGCGGGGTGGGCGGCGCTAAGTTGGCTTATGGTCTAGCGCATGTGCTTTCTGCGGACGAGTTGACGATCGTTGTCAACACGGGTGACGATTTTGAGCATCTTGGCTTGCTCGTCTGTCCCGATCTGGACACGGTTGTCTATACGCTGGCCGATGTGGCGGATGCAAAGAAAGGGTGGGGGCGGGCGAACGAGAGCTGGTCTTCGCAAGAAGCACTGGCTTGTTTGGGCGGACCGGTGTGGTTTCAGTTGGGTGACAAGGACCTTGCGCTTCATCTCTATCGGCGCAGCTTGCTTGACGGCGGTGCCAGCTTATGTGATTTAACTGCGACCATTGCTAGCGCATTCGGTGTCAAGCATTCGATCGTCCCGATGTCTGACGATCCGGTTAGAACTGTCGTTGAGACAGAAGAAGGCGATTTGCCTTTTCAGACGTATTTTGTTAAACGGCGATGTGAGCCGCGCGTGTCGGGTTTTCGCTTTGAAGGTGCTTCGTCGGCACGGTTATCGTCGCCATTTGAAGCAGCGCTGAGTGCGCCCGACCTGGCTGGCGTGATCTTATGTCCTTCTAATCCTTTCGTCAGCATTGGACCGATTCTGGCATTACCAGGCGTGCGTGACAGGCTGCGTGCCTGCAATGTGCCTGTTTTAGCTGTTGCACCGCTCGTCGGCGGCGAAGCAGTCAAAGGCCCATTGACTAAGATGATGCATGAACTGGGGATGAAGGCTTCGGTTGGCGCGATTGCTTCTCTTTATGCCGATTTCCTCGATATCTTGGTGATTGATCCGTCGGATGAACGCGATCATGACCTCTTGCGCACAGACCTTATGGCAGTCGATAAAGTCAAGACGCTCATGAAAACGCCTGATGAGCGTATCGCGCTTGCGCGACATGTGCTGACTTGCGTTGAACACTATCGAAACAATCGACAGGCGACCCATGCTGCATAGCAGCGCGCCGCATGAATCACATTGACCACGATTTCTTGCGAAGTAGATTGATTGCTATAAAGAAATAAAAAAATGATTAAGGGCATGCAGTACGGCAAACGCTTGCTGAACCAATCACGAAGAATGTACTATCCATTACGCATGCGCCGCCTTTGGGCTTTTGTTTCTCCTTTGGTATCTTTGAATCGGCGTGGTGACTGGCAGACAATCGCCGCGCTATTTCCTTATTTGATGGTTTATAAAGGGCGCGTCGCATTTGCACTCGCCTGCCTGGTTGGCGCAAAACTCGCTAATCTGGGCGTTCCAGTTGTGATGAAAGCGATTGTCGACCAGCTATCTGAAATTGACCGGTTGGCAGTGCAGGGGTCGTCGTTTTCATTGTTCCACGGCGTTGGTTTTCTTATTGTCGCTTATGCGGTCGTGCGCTTATCCAGTTCGTTTTTTGCGGAGCTGCGTGAAATTATTTTTGGAAAAGTAGCTTACAACGCGGCGCGACAAGTGGCACTCGCAGTATTCCGGCATTTGCACACGCTGTCATTGTGCTTTCACCTTGAGCGGCAAACGGGTGGCCTATCACGCGATATCGAGCGAGGAACGCGTGGCGTCAAGACGCTTGTTTCATATTCACTCTACAATATTCTACCAATATGTGTTGAAGTCGTGTTGGTACTTATTTTCTTTGCTATTCGCTACGATATCTATTATACGATTGTTACACTGTTCGTGCTTGCGGCTTACATTACGTTTACCGTGATGGTGACGGAATGGCGTACGCGCTTAAGGCAGGAGATGAATAAGCTTGATTCGCGCTCCAATACCCTAATGGTCGATTCGCTTATTAATTACGAGACAGTCAAGTGCTTTGGTAACGAGCAACACGAAATTCAGCGCTATGATGAAGGCATGATGCTTTATCATGATGCGGCGGTTCGGTCTCAAAGATCGCTTTCGTTTATGAATTTGGGTCAGCAGTCGATTATTGCGATCTGCATGATCGCCGTTTTATGGAGGGCGACGCAACAGGTTGTGGATAAGCAGTTGACATTGGGCGACTTTGTGTTAATTAATACGTTTATGCTGCAGATATATATTCCACTGAGTTTTTTGGGGAATATGTATCGAACTTTGAAGCAAAGTCTGACCGATATGGATCAGATGTTTTCGCTGCTAAATCTCAGGCGTGAAGTTGACGACATTCAAGGTGCGTTTCCGCTTGCTGTCCGGAGCGCTGAAGTATGCTTCGAGCATGTTAGCTTTTCATATGAGCCGCAACGGCAAATTTTACGAGATATAACGTTTACGATTGCGGCGGGCACGACGACTGCAATTGTCGGACATAGCGGCTCAGGTAAGTCAACACTCGCACGACTGTTGCTCCGCTTTTATGATGTGGACCATGGCGCTGGGCGTATTCTGATCGGTGGCCAAGATATTCGAGCTGTGACGCAAGATTCGCTGCGCGCGGCCATTGGCATTGTGCCGCAAGATACGGTGCTTTTCCGTGACACAATTTATTACAATATTGCGTATGGTCGGTTGTCTGCTTCGCCAGAAGAGGTGATTGCGGCTGCGCGCGCCGCCCATATTCATGCTTTTATTGAAAGCTTGCCTGCTGGCTATGCCACCATCGTGGGTGAGCGTGGTTTGAAATTATCTGGCGGCGAAAAGCAGCGCATCGCAATCGCCCGCACATTGCTGAAAAAGCCGCCTATTCTAATTTTTGATGAAGCGACTTCAGCACTCGATTCACGTGCTGAGCGTGCGATTCAGCGCGAGTTGAAACAGCTTGCGCGTCATCGTACAACGCTGATCATTGCGCATCGTCTATCAACAATTACGCATGCACAACAGATCCTTGTTATGGATCAAGGCCGTATCGTTGAACGCGGCACCCATAGAACATTGCTGAATGCAGGCGGCCTATATGCGCAAATGTGGGCATTGCAGCATAAGCAGCCTGAATAAAAGCATGTAAATAAAAACGATTGCTTTGATTAGCGCTCACCACGTAAAGCAGTGGATATATTGTAGTGAGCGCCGAGTTAAATATAATGACAACGGCTATAATGACAACGGGCACTGAAGTTCATTCTCGTCGAAATAATGCCCGAAACGATTACGCTTGGTCCAGATATAACGCTCATTTTCCTCGCGTAATGCAACCGCGAGGTCAACGCGCTCACATACCGGAATGCCATGGCGCTGCAGCGCCTCAAATTTATCCGGGTTGTTGCTCATCAGCCGTACCGACAGGATGCCAAGTTGGCGCACGATGCTCGCCGCGCAGTCATACTCGCGCGCGTCGTCTGGCAAACCCAGGTCGCGATTGGCATCGACAGTGTCACGTCCTTGTTCCTGGAGTCCGTATGCAAGAATTTTGTTGCACAAGCCAATGCCGCGTCCTTCATGGCCTCGCAGATACAATAGCGCGCCAACGCCCTCGGATGCGATATGGCGTAGTGCAGCGTCCAATTGTTCACCACAATCGCAACGCAGTGATCCTAGTACATCACCCGTAAGGCACTCAGAGTGAAGTCGTGTCAGTACTGATTCACGCTGGCAAACATCGCCCATTACTAGCGCGAGATACTCATTGTCATCGCTTTTCGAACGAAATGCGTGGGCAACAAAATTTCCGTAACGAGTTGGTAGTGCCGCTTTGCCAACATGCGTCACGTATTCGCTGCTTCTATCATGGCATTGTAGTAGCATCGGATCACCCCGGGAGGCTGAAGTGGTACTGCTGCAATACACAAAATTTTCTGTATCAGACAAAACTTAATCTTTATTCAGCATTGCTCACTGAGCAAGCACACCCAACATGCCAAATGGACCTATGTGCTTAACGATCGCTATGTAATGTTGAATACCCTAACAGCGCAGTGTGCAATGATGTTTTTAAGCTATGTCGTCGAGCAGGATTGCATACTTGTATGGAAATGGCAATAGAAAAATTGCATGTGGTATAGCCCTTTGCGGGAACGTGCGCTATACGGGCGGCAAGTGATGCGTGCGTGAATTTCGTTGTAGATAATAAAGCATTATTTGATGGCAGATTGCCGTAATTGTTGCTCTGTTGTTTCATCCGGCACGGTAGCACGTCAGCAGGTTCGACCGGTTGTTGCAACAACTTCGAATTAGCGGTGTTATAGGGGACGACCACGGGGTTGGGCCTCGAGGCAAACGGGACGGCCAATGATGTCATCGCCTGGCAGACCAAGCGTCAATCAGTTGGAGACGAAGCAAGCGTTCTGGAGATGCGTTGCCGAAGGAGCGGGGGAGGTTGCGCCACGCGCAAACGCGCTAGAATGGTCGGCCACGGTCTGATAATTTAGAACGATCATGCACAAATCGCGCGGATTGCGCTACACTGGATCGTACATTTCATGGGTATGAAAGTTCTCGATTTAACCTGCGAGCACGCGCACCGGTTCGAAGGCTGGTTTCAGTCGGCTGAGGACTTCAAGTCGCAACTGGAGAGGCACTTCGTTGAGTGTCCGATATGTGGTTCGAAGACGGTGCAGCGCGTGCCGTCGGCGCCCCGGTTGAACCTGTCAGGTGCGACCGCGCCGGCGCAATGCGATGGCGCGCCGGGCGTCGGCGGGCAGTCGCTGAATGCGGGCGAATTGCAGGCGCGTTGGCTGCAGATGATGCGGCAGGTGATCGAGCACACCGAAGACGTAGGCGAGCAGTTCGTTGAGGAAGCGCGGCGGATCCACTATGACGAGGCGCCGGCCCGCAGCATCCGCGGGGTCACGACGCTTGACGACGCGCGGGCTCTGTTGGACGAAGGCATCGACGTGATGCCGTTGCCGTTGCCAGCGTTGCTGAAAGAGCCGCTCCAATGATCTGGGCGGCGCTTCAGCTGCGCGTAACAGCGTGCGGCAAGAAAACGAGCGCATGGATTTCAGTACCCGTCCTGCCGACTCGGTTCCTTTAGCGTTGCGCGTACTGCGTGGCGCCGAACAGGACTTCGCGCGCCTTGTCGTCGGTCAGCGCCTTGCGCGCGGATACCAGCACTTCGACGCCCCGCTGCACCGCGGGCCGCGCATTAATGCGTTGCTGCCATGCGCTCACGTTTGGGAAGTTGTCGAGATCGATTCCCTGATTCTTCCACGAGCGCGTCCACGGGAATGCCGCGATGTCCGCGATCGTGTAGTCATCACCGGCCAGATAGGGATGCTTACCGAGCTGTTTCTCCATCACGCCATACAGCCGTCGCGCTTCGTTCGTGTAGCGATTGACCGCATATTCGATCTGCTCCGGCGCATAGATCCGGAAGTGGTGCGCCTGTCCGAGCATCGGGCCAAGTCCACCCATCTGAAACATCAGCCACTGCAATGTCGCATAACGTTGGGCCGGATCGGCTGGCAGAAATTTTCCGGTCTTCTCCGCGAGGTAGATCAGGATCGCGCCCGATTCGAACAGCGCGATCGGCTGGCCACCGGGACCCTCGTGATCGACGATCGCCGGGATTTTGTTGTTTGGGCTGATCGCCAGAAACTCGGGCTTGAACTGGTCGCCTGCGCCGATGTCGACCGCATGGACGGTGTAGGGCAGCGCTAGCTCTTCAAGCATGATATGGACCTTGTGGCCGTTCGGCGTGGCCCAGCTGTAAATATCGATCATATCCGCTTATCGAGGCGCGTCCCCGGTGCGCGGATCCGGCCCGCGCGCGCTTTCGGCGCCCCATCCTGTAGAAAGTTGAATGTTCACACGATGCCTGCAGCGCATCGAGCGCCGTCGGCTGCGAGGTGCATGCTATTTAAGCATAGAACCGGCTGGATCGCAGCGTCACGGGCCAGGCTCACACGCGGGACGCCGTTTTTGTCTTTCAGATACGATGCCAGCTCCAGTCGGGCGATTGCTGCGATGGACTTCATTCGGTCCGTCGGCCTGTCGCAGCGTACGCGCCGACGTGTACGCGTAGGCCCGCGGTCATTTATAGCGCGCTTCGCGATTTTCCAGGAACGCGCTGATCCCTTCGAGACCATCGCGATGATGCAGCGACGCGACGAAATGGTCCCGTTCGGCGACCAGCTGCTCGGCCAGCGGTTGCCTGGGGGCATCGTCGACGAGCGCCTTAATCCGGGCCACCGCGTTTGGCGACAGCCGCGCCAGCTCGTCAGCCCATGCGAGTGCGCTCTCCAACGCTGCGCCTGCTGCGCTGAGCCGGTTGACTACGCCCAGCGCCGCCAGGCGCGGCGCCGGCACCGGCTTGCCTTCCAGGATGATTTCGGTGGCTAGCGCGCGCGGCAGTGCCCGGGACAGGAACCATGAGCCGCCGCCATCGGGCGTGAGTCCGACACGCGCATACGACATCACGAATTTTGCGTTGTCCGCTGCCACCAGCAGGTCGCAGGCGAGCGCGAGCGAGAAACCTGCGCCGGCCGCTGCCCCTTCGACCGCGGCGATCACCGGTTTGCGTGAGGCGCGGATCGCGCTGATCCACGCGCCGAGCAGGTCGATGCTGTCGGCCTGCACCGATGGGCCCTTCGCCCGATTCTCCAGCAGCCGGTGCAGGTTGCCGCCCGCGCAGAAGAAATCGTCGGCGCCGGTCAGCACGATGACCCGGATCTCCGGGTCGCGCTCGGATGAATCGAGCGCCTCGATGCCGGCGGCGTACATGTCAGGGTGCAACGCGTTGCGTGCGCCCGGGTTGGACAGCGTGAGCACGAGCGTCGCATCCCGGCGGGTGGCGAGCAATTCGGCGGTCATCGGTGGATTCCTTCATGTTGGGGGGCGTCGCTCTCGACAGGCAGCAGCGACAGGCCCAGTTGTGCGCGGCGCGCCAGCCATGGCGACGGCCGGTAGTGCGGATCGTTCAGTGTGGCGCAGATGGGCGCGCGCCACACGCTACAGCGCGGCAAGGCGCTCGAGCGCGCTTGCCAGCGTTGTTTCGCGTTTGGCAAAGCAAAAGCGCACGACGCCGGCGTCGTGCGCCCGATGATAGAACGCGGACACGGGAATCGCCGCAACACCGATCTCGACGGTTAACCACCTGGCAAACTCCGCCTCTGGCAGTGCCGAGATTGCCGAATAATCGACGCACTGAAAATACGTACCTTCACATGGCAATAGCTTAAAACGCGTGCGTTCCAAGCCGGCACGAAAGAAGTCGCGCTTGGCCTGGTAGAACGCCGGCAACGTCAGGTAGGGCGCTGGGTCGGCCATGTACGCGGCGACGCCTGCCTGGGTGGCCGAATTCACCGTGAACACGTTGAACTGGTGGACCTTGCGGAACTCGGCGCTCAATTCGCGCGGCGCGGCGACGTAGCCGAGCTTCCAGCCGGTCACGTGATAGGTCTTGCCGAAGCTTGATACGACGAAGCTATGCGCCGCGAGGTCCGGATAGCGCGCAACACTCTCGTGGCGGGCGCCGTCAAACACCATATGCTCATAGACCTCGTCAGACAGCACTAGGATGTCCGTGCCGCGCACGATGTCCTGCAGCGCCCGCATGTCGCTGTCGCGCCAGATCGTGCCGGTTGGGTTGTGCGGCGTGTTCACGATGATCAGCCGGGTCTTCGGCGTGATCGCCGCGGCGAGTTGGTCGAACGCAATCCGATAATCGGGTGCGTCCAGCGTCACGAACACGGGTTTGCCACCCGCCAGCTCAATTGCCGGCAAGTAGCTGTCGTAGTAAGGCTCGATTACGATGACCTCGTCGCCCGGCTGCACGCAGCACAGCACGGCAGTGAGCAACGCTTGCGTTGCGCCCGCGGTGATGGTGATTTCGCTGGCCGCATCGTAACGATGGCCGTACAGCTGCTCGATCTTTGCGGCAATCGCATTGCGCAGCGACGCAAGACCGGCCATCGGCGGGTACTGGTTGAAGCCGTCACGCATCGCCTGCGCGACCGCCTCGATAATTGTCGGGTCGCAGTCGAAATCCGGAAACCCCTGACCCAGGTTGACGGCGTTGGCCTCGGACGCGAGCGCGCTCATCACCGTAAAGATCGTCGTGCCGACTTGCGGCAACCGCGATGGGAAGGAGGGCACGCGGGGCGACGTATCGGGCGGGCGATGCGAGGCGTTCATGGTATAAGCGTTGTGTCGATAGGGGGAACCGTGCGACCGGATGATCGATCTCAGCGGGCCTATTGTACGGTAGGCTCGTGCGTTGCGTCGCCCGCCGCCGACTGGGCAAGGCCTGCGGCCGCGACGAACTCGGCTGGCTGCACAATGCGCAAGTCGAACTCGCGCGCCATCCGACGCGCCATCTTTAACAGCGCCTTGTCCTTGGTGACCAACCACTGTGCGGCTGCGTCATATGCCAATTCGAGGAACTTCTGGTCGTCGCGGTCGCGGCACAGCGGCAGCGCGCGCGGTGCGGCGCCGGCTGCGTGCGCACTTGCGCTCGCATTCGCGCCTGCTTTCGGCACAGACATTGCAGGGCCACCCTGCGTGCGCAGCGCCGGTGCCACGCGCGCACACAGCCGGGCGAGCCGCGCGAGTGCCGCCGGCTTATCGATCGCATAGCGCACGAACTGCGGGTAGTCGAGCACGCGCTGCAGCTCGTTGAGGCAGCGGTCGTTCTGCACCGCGTCGAGGCTACCGTCCTGCAGCGCTATTGCAATCAGGCGGGTCGCGGGATCGTCAAATACCAGGATGTCGATCCACACGTTCGTGTCGAGTACCACCCGTGGACGGACGAAGGCAGCCGCAGGGGCGCTCGATGGTGCGACAGGGTCGGCCGGCAGCGGCGGGGCGGAACGGGAGGGCGTCATTGTCGATACAATGGCAACGCTTGCGGCCAATCACGCCGCGCGATGCCTTTTTTCAGTCAGCCTTCCATGATAATCGTTTTGTCGCCCGCCAAGTCACTGGACTATGACACACCGCCCCATGTACGCAAGCATACGCTACCGGCGTTCCTTGACGACTCGGCCGAGTTGATTACGCAGTTGCGCACGTTCTCGCCGCAGCAAATCGGCACATTGATGCGTCTTTCCGATCCGCTCGCGCGCTTGAACTATACGCGGTACGGCGACTGGTCTGCCGCGCGGTTCGCGCCACCGCATGCCAAGCAGGCGATGCTCGCGTTCAATGGCGATGTCTACGATGGGTTCGACGCGCGGTCCTTGTCTGCCGCCGATCTGGATTATGCGCAACGCCATATACGCGTGCTCTCCGGCTTATATGGGGTGCTGCGTCCGCTTGATCTAATGCTGCCGTACCGGCTCGAAATGGGTACGCGGCTTGCCAACCCGCGCGGCAAGGATCTGTACGCATTCTGGGGCGACAAGATTACCGCTGCGCTGAGCGCACAGCTCAAGCGCGCAGGTGGCGCGCGGGTATTGATCAATTGCGCGTCGGACGAGTATTTCCGTTCGGTCAGGCCGCGCCAGCTTGACGCACCGGTGATCACCCCAGTGTTCGAGGACTGGAAAAACGGTCAATACAAAATCATCAGCTTCTACGCCAAGCGTGCGCGTGGCGCGTTCGCCCGCTTTGCAGTCGTGAACCGGATCGACGAGCCGGCTAGGCTCATCGCGTTCGACGCCGACGGCTACCGGTTCGATGCGAAGGCGTCGAACGATTCGACCTATGTATTTCGTCGCAAGCAGGCCACTTGACTCCATTCGTTGCGGATCCGACCCATGAGCATTCACATCAGTAGTCAATTCGATTCAGGGGCAATTAATGTCGTATCGTGCGAGCGCGCGGACGACATTCGATTGCGGTTGCGCGCCGACACCCAAGCGGCGTTTGCGCAGTGGTTCTATTTCTCGCTGAGCGGTGCGAAAGACGTGGGCTGCACGATCACGTTCGAGAACGCGTCGCACAGTGCTTTTCCGGATGGATGGCACGGTTATCAGGCTGCTGCGAGTTATGATGGCATCGACTGGTTCCGGGTGCCCACCACGTATGACGGTCAGGTGCTGCGCATCTGTCATCGGCCGGCGCACGACCGGATCTATTACGCGTATTTCGAACCGTATCCGTATGCGCGACATGCACAGTGGGTCGACACGCTGGTCCAGCAGCCTGGCGTGCGCTTGACCGAACTGACCCGTACCGTGCAGGCGCGTGCGCTGGATCTGCTGACCGTTGGCGAACCGGCGCCGCACAAGCGCAACATCTGGATCATCGCAAGGCAGCATCCGGGCGAGACGATGGCGCAGTGGTTCGTCGAGGGTCTGCTCAGGCGCTTGTGCGGCCTTGGCGATTGGCGGGGCGACCCGCTGGGCCGCATCGTGCTCGAACGTGCGGTCTTTCACGTGGTACCGAACATGAACCCGGATGGCAGCGCGCTGGGTAACTTGCGCACCAATGCCGCTGGCGCGAACCTGAACCGGGAATGGTTGCAGCCGGACCCGCATCGCAGCCCCGAAGTGCTGGCCGTACGCGACGCTATCCATGCGAGCGGTTGCGACATGTTCTTCGATATCCATGGCGATGAAACGCTGCCATACGTCTTCGTCGCCGGCTCGGAAATGCTGCCCGATTTCTCTCACGCGCAACGTCGTATGCAAGACGAATTCATCCGCCATTTCAAGCGCGCCAGCGCGCACTTCCAGGATGAGCACGGATACGAGTCCGGGCGTTACCAGCAGGATGCGCTCCAGCTCGCCTCCAAGTATATCGGCCACACCTTTAAGTGCCTGTCGCTCACGCTTGAAATGCCATTTAAGGACGATGCGAACTTGCCTGACCCGCACGTCGGCTGGAACGGCGCGCGCAGTGCGTCGCTGGGTGCGGCGATGCTGCAGGCCATCGGTTGGCAACTCGACGCGATGTGACGCACTGCGGCATTGTGTGCGCAGCGTTTGTCACACGCAGGCGCGTGCATGGTGGGCTCAGCGCCGCCGGCCTTTCTTGCCGGTGCCTTTGCCTGCCGCCTTCGCTGGACTTTTGCGGCCCGAGCCGCGCAACGCCTTTTTGGCCTTGCCGGCCTGGCGACTCGGCGCAGCGCGCTTAAACGGCGCGACCGGATCATTCCAACTAAAGGCGAGCATTTTCGCGTCGACGTAGCCGCAGCGGAATTTCAGCGCGTCGGGCTTCGTTGAACCATCCTTGCGCATGCCGACCCCTTGGACGGTGACGATCGAATCGACCTTGATCCGTTGCTTGCCCTGGTCGAACGAGCCTTTCCATGGCTTGACTTCGGCGTGCGCGGGATCGAACGAGCTGTGTGGAAATTCGACGTGGTCAAACGCGCTCGATGTGCCGACGATAAAGTCGGCGTGCGCCGCGCAGTCCGCGACTAGCGGATTGGCTCTCATTTGCGTGATGAATTGGTAGACTAGCTCGTTGTGGTGTTCGACTTGGTCGGCGCAGGCCATCGTGGGAATGGCGATTGCCATGGCCACGAGCGCGCATGAGGCCATGGCGCCGATCAGTCGTTGCATCGGGCGCGACGTAGAATGACGATCCATCTAATCCTGTTGCTAGGTGCCGTGAAAAAAAGCCGCGGTCGAAGTGAGAGGATGTGCGCAAGTGGATTCGCACGCGATGTCGAGTCCGGACTTGGATACACTCAGCGGCCCGCGGTTGAGCTAGCGTTCTATCTTAACGCAAAACAGAGGAGGTACTGCGGCCGGCCGGCGTAGCGCGCGGCAACTGTTGCACACGACATAGTGGACCGCCAGGCTGCTGAGTCAGGCGCGCGGGCCCCGGTCCATGTGGCGGCGATCGAACCGGTAGCGGCGTACATCGTACGTGGTGACCCACGCCGGGCGATAGACGGCGAACAGCGCGGTTAGCATGCCACAGAACCACGCTTCGCCGGAGGCGAGCATGCCGACGGCCATCCCGTAGCCGGGCGGGATCACGGCCGTATCACCGTGGGCCAGCACCAGGTATAGGCCTAGTGCACCGGCACAGGCGGCAACCAGCGCTAGCGCGGCGGTCACGAAGCCGTGGCCGAAGATGAACATCAACAAGTTTCGCGGTAACCATGCGGCAATAACCCGCTGTAGCAGCGTCGAGACAAAGACCGGCACTGCCCCAAATATGACAAAGGTCAGACCCACGCCATCCCACGGTACGCTGAAAATCGCGGCCACCAGCGCGCATATGGCTGCCATCGACACCAACGCGAGCGACCAGCCGAACAGCGTGACCATCAATGTCGCGCCAAGCAGATGCATCACCGGGCCATCGTTCAGCCATGCGTTGGTGGCCCACATGACCGCGATCGCCACGGTCATGCCAAGCCACAGGTGCTGCAGCGTATCGTCGCGCAACCGCGCGAAGGGCTTCTTCCACGCCGCGAGCACAAGCAAAGCCACGGCGGCAAGGTTGCCACCTATCGCCAACCACCATGGTAACGACGTGTAGAGGAATCCCATATCACACATATTACTCGCTGCGCGGCTCCCGGTGGTGGAAGCAAATCGCACGCCCGCGCACGGCGTTGCGATTCAACGACGCTTGCGTGGAACGACCTTGTATGGCACGCCGTCTGGCTCCGCGGCTTGCAGTATCGCTTGGTCGCGCCCATTGGCTGCGTCGCGCCGCCGGTGCTCGCGGGTGGCCGCACGCAGCGGCGTCGGCCCAGCCTCACCATAGACCGGTTGCCGTGCCTGCTGGGTCGCATCGCGTAGCACTTCCAGTGCGCCAGTCTGCCAACCATTGTAGATCGCCACCGCGGCCGCGCGATTGGTGGCGCCAAGCTTCTCGAAGATCGCGCCGAGATGGATCTTGACCGTTCCTTCACTGATGCCCAGCGCGCGTGCGATGCTTTTGTTGGTCGCACCCATGTGCACAAGCCGCAGGATTTGCTCTTGGCGCGGCGACAGTAGGCCAGACGACGCACTTTGGCGCCGGCAGGCTGCTCGGTTCAGCGAACTGTCCCCGTACGCGTTGATTGGCACGACGGTGGGCGTGTGCAGATTCAGTCCACTGGGCGGCACGTAGTGCCCGCCGAGCAGCACGATCTCGAACGCGCGAACGATAAGACGCGGATTGAGGTGCCGCGGCACAACGCCGAGCACGCCGGCGTCGACCAGCGACTTGACCCGCGTTGGGCTGGCATCATCGACCAACGCCGCAATCGGCAGGTTGGGATAATGGCGCCGGAGATCGAAGATATCCTGCACACTCATCCCATCCTGCCAGTCGATGACGAGCATGTCTGGGCAGGCATGTTGCAGGACGCGCTGCGCTTGTCGCCAGTCACGCGCATCGTAGAATGATGCATGTCGATTAATCTGGCGCAGCAATGTTTTTAGCCCTTCGCGCCTCTCGGCTTACTCATTCAGCAAGCAGACTTTCATGACCACTTCTCCCTGACTGAGTCCACACAACCGCGCCGCCGCGTTGGCCAGCGCGGCGGACATCAGAGATCAATGATGGCAAAAACAAGCAGTGGGCCGGCATTAGCCGAAAGGCCAGTCGGGCCGCGTCTTGACGGCTCTTCGGCCGATGACGCGACGCACGTGGCGGGTGGGAAAAGCGCGGGTCTTAGTGGAAGTGAGGTTGCGCTGGTTCGGCATCCTCAGGCATTTCGGCATGCACGATCTCACCGAGTGGGTCAGCATACAGTGGCACGCCACAGTCGTCGCAGTACTCCGGTTCGAATCGTGCCGCGTGACGACGGATATCAGTGACACCAATTTCCTTGAGCAGTCCGATGACATCGTCGAGCATGCCACCGGCCGGATCTTCGTCGGGCGGCACGTCGTCATCTGGGCCGAGATCGCCGTTCTCGCGGCCGTACAGCGGCCATACCACGCCGTAGATCACGTCGTTGCTGCCGCGCCGGGTGAAGGCGATCCGATATTCATCTACGCGCCGTTCGCCGAAACCGGCGACAACCGCACGTAGTCCATCCGGTTTGGCACCGATCGTGTCGCCCAGATACCTGACTGCAGTGCGCACGGTATGCGGGCGGATTTGCTCATCCGCGTCGCGGCAGGCCGAGTAATACGCGTCCGGCAGCAGGCAGTCGAATTCGCAGCCGGGCAGCACACCCGACAAGTTCGCGCCGCCCTGCGCACGCCATTGTTCCAGGCACTGTCCGCGCTCAACGCGTGCGCCGTTCTCCTCCTCCTGCCAGCGAAACAGCGGCTCGCCGGCCGGCACGGCGACCACAGACAGCAGAAAGCGTGGATCGGCGAGGATTGGTGATGTTTCAGGAAGATCGCCGAAAGTTAGCTTGATCGTGCCGCCGACCAGCGCCGCTTGGCCAAGTTGCTGCGCGAGCCGGAACGTCTCGACGTGATGGCGTGGTAACTGGTCGATGCTGTACAGATACGGCGCTAACGCGACGCGCGCCCGTGCCGCGAAGATGTGCGCTTGCAACTGCGCACGCAGCGCATCGACGACGTCGCCTTTCAGCGGGCCGGACGGGATCATGTAACGCGTCCATGCGAGCACTGGTGCCGCGATCAGCAGTACATCGTACGGTTGACCCTCGTGCTCGATGCGGAACGATTCGCTATGGGTCTCGGCCATGTCGGCGAGGGCGCCATAGGCGTCCGTATGTTTTTGCTGCAGATGGTCTAAAGCGGCATCCAGTGTCGTCTGGTTGCCATTGCGGATCACTTTTTCGATGAGCGCATCGAGCTTTGCTTCCCAGAAGCGGTCTTCGATGCGGCTGCCGGACGCGAAAAGCGCGAGCGACAGACCGACCAGCTTGTCGGCGTCGGGTGGGAGACGTTTAGCGATACGCGAGCGCATGGTGTGCCAATTCAGGTGCAGAGAACCTTACATTTTAGTCCGGATCGAGGCTGACGGTACATTTTCCGTCGTCCATGGAGGCGGGCTTTCGTGCAATGGCACGTTTGCTGCCGCAGCAGGACTGCGTCGTGTCGAAGTTGCGATGCACTTGCGTGATACACGCGTCTCACGGGTATGCTGCCGCAGGCTTTGGCCGCCAGGAAGGCCAAACAAGCACGGAAAGACAGCAGAGACGACGGTCTCACGTGCGCTGTGACGCCGCGTCTCGGCGCAGGTCACCGGCGACCAGTCCGCGTCCGGCCGGGTTGCGTTGTGCAGTGCAGCGCTACAGCCCTCGCGAATTCAGGAGCGCATCGATGTAGTGGATTTTACGAGCCTGTTGCGCTGCCACATCGTGCCGCCCGTGAACGAACCTGCCGCAGGTCCGCCGGCTGGCACCGTTCCTGCATGGGCATACCAGCGCGCAAGTAACGACGGTCGCGTAAGTAACGGCCGCCGTGCAAAACGGCTCCCGTGCAAGCATGCAGGTATAGCGGACGCGGCGAGCCAAGCCCTCGGTACGCAGGCATAAAGCATATAGCACACGGACACACAGGCATACAGGCACGCAAGCCGCAGGCACGCGTGGTGCCCGGCTGGCCCATTCGTTGATTTGGCATCGAACAACTAGGATGGAGGCACAATCGTGAACGACACAACTCCCTTACAGCAACCCAGCATGAAAGCCGCCGTTTGGCGCGGCCGCAAGGACATTCGCGTCGAGCAGGTGCGGGTTCCCGATGCCCCTCCGCCAGGGTGGGTCAAGATCCGGGTGCACTGGTGCGGTATCTGCGGCTCTGACCTGCATGAATATGTGGCGGGACCAGTGTTCATCCCGGTCGAGCGTCCTCACCCGCTTACTGGGCTGAAGGGCCAGTGCATTCTCGGGCATGAATTCAGTGGCGAGATCGCCGACATCGGCGCTGGCGTAAGCGGTTTTCGCGTCGGCGAGCGGATCACAGCGGATGCATGCCAGCACTGCGGCACGTGCTATTACTGCAAGCATGGCCTGTATAACATTTGTGAAAACCTAGCGTTCACCGGCCTGATGAACAATGGGGCGTTCGCCGAGTACGTGAATGTGCCGGCGGAGCTACTTTACAAACTGCCGGATGATTTTCCGACCGAGGCTGGTGCGCTAATTGAGCCGCTCGCCGTTGGGCTACACGCGGTGAAGAAGGCGGGTAGCATCGTCGGGCAGACCGTGGTGGTGGTAGGTGCCGGTACCATCGGGTTGTGCACGATCATGTCCGCCAAGGCCGCTGGCGCTGGCCGTATCATCGCGCTCGAAATGTCCGCCGCGCGTAAGAAGAAGGCGCTGGAGGTCGGCGCTACGACGGTGATCGACCCGACCCAGGGTGACGCGATTGAACAGGTGCGCGCGTTGACCGGTGGCTATGGCGCGGACGTGTCGTTCGAGTGCATCGGCCATCGCACCACGGCCAAGCTGGCGATCGACTTGATCCGCAAGGCCGGCAAGTGCGTGATGGTCGGTATCTTTGAAGAGTCGAGCGAGTTCAATTTCTTTGAGCTCGTCTCGACCGAGAAGGAAGTCATCGGCTCGCTAGCCTACAATGGTGAATTCGCCGATGTGATCCGCTATGTTGCGGATGGGCGCATCGACGTGCAGCCGCTGATTACCGGTCGCATCGCGCTGTCTGACATCGTGAGCAAAGGATTCGAGGAGTTGGTCAACAATAAGGACGCGAACGTCAAAATCATCGTGTCGCCGGTCGCCGCCTGACGTGCGCGAAGTCAAGCCTGACGCGCGCGAAGTCAAAAAAGCCCGACGCCGTTGAACTGCACCCAAAAGTTGGACGCCGATCCGACCTTTGGGGTGCAGTGGCGTAGGGCTTTTCCATTGCTGCACCGGTACAGCAGATCCGGTGCGGTGTCTGCAACGGCGTGCGTTATGCGGTCAGCAACTGGCGCAGTACGAACGGCAGAATCCCGCCGTGCTTGTAGTAGTCGACCTCGATCGGCGTGTCGATGCGCAGCAGCACCGGCACCTTCTTCACGCCGTTTTTGCCGCGGACGACCAGCGTGACTTCCTGTTGCGGCTTGAACTCATCCGTCAGGCCCTCAATGTCGTAGGTCTCCTCGCCGGTGATGCCGAGCGACTGCACGCTGTCCTCATTGATGAACTGCAGCGGTAGCACGCCCATGCCCACCAGGTTCGAGCGGTGGATGCGCTCGAAGCTGCGCGCCACGACCGCCTTCACGCCGAGCAGGTACGTGCCCTTGGCCGCCCAGTCACGCGATGAGCCGGTGCCGTACTCTTCGCCGGCGAATACGATGGTTGGCGTGCCTTCGGCGATGTACTGCATCGCGGCGTCATAAATCGACATCTGTTCGCCGCTCGGCTGGTGAATGGTCAGGCCGCCTTCCACCCGCGAGCCGTCCGGCTTGGCGGGAATCATCAGGTTCTTGATCCGCACGTTGGCGAACGTGCCGCGCATCATCACGTCGTGGTTGCCGCGCCGCGAGCCGTAGCTGTTAAAGTCGGCCTTCTGCACACCGTTCTCCTTCAACCAGCGGCCGGCCGGCGAGTCTTCCTTGATTGATCCGGCCGGGCTAATGTGGTCGGTCGTCACCGAGTCGCCGAAGATGCCCAGTGCCCGGGCGTTCTTGACCGGCGTGATCGACTTGGTCGACTGCATCGAGAAATGCTCGCCGAAGAACGGTGGCTCGGCGATATAGGTCGACTTCGGCCAGTCATAGACCTGACCCTCGGCGCCCTCGATCTGACTCCACAAGTCGCCTTGCTTGGTCAACTGCGAGTAGTTCTCCTTGAACTTTTTCGCGTCCAACGCGTACTTGAGCAGCTGGTTGACTTCATCACTGGACGGCCAGATGTCGCCCAGGTAGATGTCGCGGCCGCCCTTGCCTCTGCCGACCGGCTCGGTCATCAGGTCGCGTGTGATCGTGCCAGCGATCGCGTACGCGACCACCAGCGGCGGCGACGCGAGGAAGTTCGCGCGGATGTTTGGATGGATCCGCGCCTCGAAGTTACGGTTGCCCGATAGCACCGCGGCGGCGACTACGTCATGCTTGACGATTGCATCATTGAGCGGCGGAGTTAGGTCACCGGCGTTGCCGATACAGGTCGTGCAGCCGTACGCTGCGACCGTGAAGCCGAGCTTCTCCAGGTACGGCAGCAGGCCGGTGGCGCTCAGGTACGCTGTGACGATCCGCGACCCCGGCGCGAGCGACGTCTTGATGTGCGGGGCCACCGTGAGGCCCGCGTCAACGGCCTTCTTCGCGAGTAGGCCGGCGGCGATCAGCACGCTCGGGTTCGATGTGTTCGTGCACGAAGTGATCGCGGCGATCAGCACGTCGCCGTTTTTCAACTCGACGCCATCGGTGGTCTTATATACCTTGCCCAGGTCGTCGGCTTTCTTTGCGAAGCCGTTTTGCGCGACGGGCAGCGAGAACAAGTCAGCGAACGTGCTTTTCACGTTGCCGATCTCAATCCGGTCCTGTGGGCGCTTCGGACCGGCAAGCGACGGCGCGACCGTGCTCAGGTCTAGCGTCAGCGTCTTCGTGTAGTCGATCTGGCCGGCGCCTGGGATGCCATACAGGCCCTGCGCTTTGAAGTAGTTCTCGAACGCGGCGATTTCCTCCTTCGTGCGGCCCGTGCCCTTGAAGTAGTCGATCGTCTTGTCGTCAACCGGGAAAAAGCCCATCGTTGCGCCATATTCTGGCGCCATGTTGCCGATTGTGGCACGGTCCGGCAGCGTCAGCGATGCGGTACCTTCACCAAAGAATTCGACGAACTTGCCGACCACCTTCTCCTTACGCAGCATCTCAGTGATCGTCAGCACCAGGTCCGTCGCGGTCACGCCTTCGCGCAGCCGGCCCTTGAGTTCGACGCCGATCACGTCAGGCGTCAGGAAATACACCGGCTGGCCGAGCATGCCCGCCTCCGCCTCGATGCCACCCACGCCCCAGCCGACCACGCCAATGCCGTTGATCATCGTCGTATGGCTGTCGGTGCCCACCAACGTGTCGGGATAGTAGATCATGCCGCCGTCCACGCTCTTTTTGTGCACGCCACGCGCCAAGTATTCCAGGTTCACCTGGTGCACGATGCCTACGCCCGGTGGCACGACCTTGAACGTGTCGAATGCCTGCATGCCCCATTTCATGAACTGGTAGCGCTCCTTATTGCGCTCGAACTCCAACTTCATGTTCAGGTCCAGTGCATCCTTCTGCCGGAAGTAGTCGATTTGCACCGAGTGGTCCACGACTAGGTCGACCGGCACCAACGGCTCAATGCGCTTCGGATTCTTGCCGGCGCGCTGCGCGACGCCGCGCATTGCCGCGATGTCGGCCAGTAGCGGCACGCCAGTGAAGTCTTGCAACACAACGCGCGACACAACAAACGGGATCTCGTCGGTGCGCGCGGCGTTGGGCTGCCACTTCGCCAACTGCTCGACGTGCTCCTCGCTGATCTTCTTGCCATCGTAATTGCGCAGCACGGATTCGAGCACGATACGAATCGACACGGGCAGGCGGTCGATCTGAATGCCGAGGGCTTTGCCGAGCTGCGGCAACGAGTAGTATTTACCCTTGCCTGAGCCGCTGTCGAATTCCTTAAGCGTTTTGTGGAGATTGTGGGCCATGGTGTTTCCCTTGGGTTGATACGCGTGGGTTCAGTCAAATCACGTACAAATCGACATACTCGTTGACGGGCATCGCCCCTCGAGGCGGGCCGGCTCCAGCGAGACGTCAACAATGGCGTTGCGCTGCTTGTCGGCGAAGCGACGCGCAAGATTCGCGCGGAACTTATCAACCAGCAACGAGATGCCGTCGGCGCGGCGGCGCGGGTGCCCGATCGGGTACTCAACCACCACCTCGTCGAATTTCGTGCCGTCGTCCAATTCGACGGTTAGCGCGTCGATGCGCGCGTCGCGTGCGACTTCGTCCTCATAGTCAGCCGCCTCAAGCCGGCCGGGCAGCTTCGTGCAGGCCGGGTAGGACAGCGCCTGTAGCCCACAACCAAGCGTGTCGAGTAGGCAGTAGCACACCGTCTCTAGCGCGAGCGCACTGTCGACGCGGCAGTGCTGCACGTAGTCGAGGCTGTCGACCAGCACGGAATCCGGTTCGGAGCGCACGTTCGAGGTTGGTGCAGACATGGCGGGGGCCCTGGTATACGGCCGGGTGTCGCTCAGTTACTTTGCAACAGACCCGGACGCTGCTTGAGCGCCTCGGTCTGGATCGGCGCCGGCGCACCGGCGACCATTGCGGGCGTCTTACATTCGTCGGCCAGTCGAGAGCTATTCTTGTCGGAGAACAGCATCGCCTTGGTCGGAATCACGATCAGATCCAGTCCTGTCGCTGCGTCGTGGAAGCGATCGGCGCCGGTGGTCGTCTGCTCGCGCGGCAGCTTGTAATTCTTGCCTGCCCAATGCACGGTGACAATCTGGTCGCGCTTCATGTCGCCACTCACGAAAAACTCGCTATTTTCCGCACAGCCCCATTTCGTCGCGCCTTCCGGCACCGGATCGGCGATCGTTTTTGCGGCGGCCTTCTTGGCGACGCGCTTCTTGAACAATCGATGGCTTGGCTCGGGTTTCTTTGTGCCGGATTTGACGGACGCGGAACTGGCGCCGGTTACGGCGGCCGTGGCGGCGCACGCGTCGGCAGTGACGAACAGCGTGGCGCAGAGCACGCCGATGGCGGTGGCGATAGCGAGTGTCTTCATCTGTATCCATACCTCGAAAAATGGGCGTCGACCGGGCGCGCGGGCGGCGCGCGCTGTTGGCCGGACGTTATTCTCGCCTACTTAACAAGGGGGCAGATATTGGGTTTGCCGTTGCGGCGCGATTTGCCGCGGCGGCATCCGACACGGTGTCCCTAGCAGGCGTGAACCAGGCTGCAACATCGCTCGCAAGCGGCCGACCGGACGCTTGCGCACGGCGCAGCACGCACCAGTAGTAGCGGTAGCTCGCGCGGTCGTGCAGCGTGTCGCGGTGGCGAATGGGTCCCCATTGCGCCTGCTGTGCGGCACGCAGGATGTCGGTGGCAAGCGCCAATTCGTCGTCGCGCGGCGCGAAGGCGGCGACGATCGGCTCGATTTGCGCCGGATGGATGCTCCACATCCGCGTGTAACCGAATTCGTCGCGGGCTCGCGTGGCATCCTGCGCGACGCGTTGCGCGTCGCGAACGTCGGTCGTCACGTTGTGCGACGGCACCTTGCCGTGCGCATGGCAGGCCGCGGCAATCTCGAGCTTGGCGCGGCGCACCAGCGGATGGTCGAATTGCCCCGGCGAGCGCATCGCGGCGTCAGGAACTGCGCCGTGATGCGCGGAGACGAAATCCATCAGGCCGAACGACAGCGATTGCACGGCTGGCAGCGCGGCCAGTGAAAATACCGCGTCGAGCGCGGCATGCGTCTCGATGAGCAAATGAACCGGGATGGGGGCGGGCAGACCCGTCTCGCGGCGCACCGCGTCGATGAATGCGCACTGCTCGGCCGCCTCGTGTAGCCCACGCACCTTCGGCAACATGATGTACGCGGGCGAGCGCCGTGGTGCATGTAGCACGATGCGCACGTCGTCGCGCCAATGCGGATGATCGTACGCGTGGATGCGCACGCCGACGCGGCCAAAGTGATTGGCCTCGCCGTGCAATAGCGAGGCGACCAGCGCCGCGTGCTCGGTCTCACGTCCGACCTGCGCGCCGTCTTCGCAATCGAGCGTGATGTCGAACACCGGTCCGAGCCGCTGCTGCAGCTCGAGCGACTTGCGCATCAGCTTCTCACTGCCCGCGTAATGATCGCACGCGGGCAGCAGCGCGGGCGGCACTTCGCCATCGAACAGGACATCGGCAGGCGTCAAGGCGCGCATTGTCGGCGTGAAGCGCGTGCCGGCTCAGCCGAGCAGGTGTTGCACGCCGTCACGCTCCTCGAGCAGCTCGCTGAGCGTGGCGTCCATCTTCTCGCGCGAGAACGAATCGATCTCCAGACCCTCGACGCGCTTGTACTCGCCGTTCTCGGTGATCACTGGCACGCCATAGACGATGTCTTCCGGGATGCCGTACGAGCCGTCGGACGGCACGCCCATCGTGACCCACTTGCCGTTGGAGCCGAGCACCCAGTCGCGCACATGGTCGATTGCCGCATTGGCTGCGGACGCGGCCGACGACAGTCCACGGGCCTCGATGATCGCCGCGCCGCGCTTGCCCACCGTCGGGATGAACACGTTGCGGTTCCATTCGTCGTCGTTGATCAGTTGGGTCAGTGACTGGCCCTCAACCGTTGCGAAGCGGAAATCCGGGTACATCGTCGGCGAGTGGTTACCCCATACCACGAGCTTCTCGATTGAGGCGACCGGCTTGCCCGCCTTAGCGGCCAACTGCGACAGCGCGCGGTTGTGGTCCAGGCGCAGCATCGCGGTAAAGTTCTTCTTGGGTAGGTCCGGTGCCGACTTCATCGCAATATAGGCGTTGGTGTTGGCCGGGTTGCCCACCACCAGCACCTTCACATCGCGGCTAGCGACCTCATTGAGCGCGCGACCCTGCACCGTAAAGATCTCGGCGTTGGCCGACAGCAAGTCCTTGCGTTCCATACCCTTGGAACGGGGGCGGGCGCCGACCAGCAGCGCAACGTCGGCATCCTTGAATGCAACTTTCGGATCGTCGGTGACGACCACGTCGGACAGCAGCGGGAAGGCGCAGTCCTCGAGCTCCATCACCACGCCCTTGACGGCGGCTTGCGCCTGCGGCAAATCGAGCAGTTGCAGAATGACGGGTTGGTCTTTGCCAAGTAGGTCGCCATTAGCGATGCGAAATAGCAGCGAGTAACCAATTTGACCTGCGGCGCCAGTGACGGCAACGCGCTGAGCGGGCTTAGCCATTGATAAATCTCCAGGACGAGACGTTGAACGCAACAAAGAACGCCATTTTAAGCGCGCCGCGTGGCTCTTTGCAGCATGCCCGGGCTGACGTTCGTCGCGCGTTGGTGAAGCGCGGTCTCGTTTGCCGCATGGGCGAACCACCTGCTGGGATGCGGTGCTCGCGCACGCGGCTAAACGGGGCGTGCCGGTAAATTTCGGTCTTTCCGTATTGCGCGGTGTATCGCGCACCGATCCGGCACGATACGCCGTAAAGCATTGCATAGCAACGAAGTTTAGGAGCCAAAGGGGGTAAAGTCAACCGTATCTTATATCTTATATAAGACAGATGAATAGGGCGAAAAAAGATGGACGGTGTGGCGACCTTCATGATGAAATAGCGCCATGAATTCGATCCACGCGAGCCCGGGCAACATGACGGACGGCACCGAGCGCGGCCTGGCCGCGGGCGCGCCGTCGCCCACATTCAGCCCGCTTTATCAACAGATCAAGGCGCTGATCACGCAAAGCCTGGAGTCGGGCGAGTGGAAGCCGGGCGAGATGATCCCGAGCGAGGTGGAATTAGCTGCACGCTACAAAGTCAGCCAGGGCACTGTGCGCAAGGCGATCGACGAGTTGGCCGCCGGCAATCTGCTTGTGCGCCGCCAGGGTAAGGGTACGTTCGTGGCGACCCACCACGAGGACCGCGTGCAGTTCCGTTTCCTGCGGCTGTTGCCCGACCAGGGCGAGTTGCAGCCGCACGAGAGCCGCCTGTTGGAGGTACGGCGCTTGCGTGCACCGGCGGAGATCGCACGGCAGCTGGAACTCAAGCCCGCGGACCCCGCGGTGCTGGTCAAGCGCGTGCTTGAGTTCGAGGCCAAGCCGACGGTGCTCGACGAAATCTGGCTGCCCGGTGCGATGTTTCGCGGGCTCACGCTGGAGCGGCTGTCCGAGTATAAGGGGCCGCTGTATGCGATGTTCGAGACGGAGTTCGGTACGCGAATGATCCGCGCGTCCGAGAAGATCCGCGCGGTGGCCGCCGACGCGGCGGTGGCCGCGCTGTTGGGTGTCGCACCCGGTTATCCGCTGCTGTCGGTCGATCGCGTATCGTACACGTACGGTGATCGACCGGTCGAAGTGCGGCGCGGCTGGTACGTGACGGCCGGATACCATTACCAAAACGATTTGAGCTGATAGAAAAAGACGATGGCACCGACGCGCGGCAGTCCAGTCTGGCGCGCGCCGCGCGCGTTGTGCAACCCCTATTGTTGCGTATAAGGCAAAGCAATCTTGCAACACTGGCGCCCGAAAGAACGCCGGCGCAACATTGTTGCGATGCATTGCGAAAAGAAAAGGCGTTAAAATTACGGGTTGGTGTCTCAACTTGGGGTCTAGCAATGGCTGAAGCCGTAAAAAAACCAAGACCGGAGTACCGGAACATCAGTATCGGCCAGATACTGACATACCGACTACCGCTCGCGGGCCGTGTGTCCATCCTGCATCGCGTCAGCGGTGCGCTGCTGTTCCTGCTGCTGCCTTTCTCGCTGTACCTGCTTGAGCAGAGCCTGACTTCGGAGCTCAGCTTTGCGTCCCTGAAAGCTTTCTTTTCCTATCCCTTAGTCAAACTCATCGTGCTCGTGCTGTCGTGGGCGTACCTGTTCCACTTCTGCGCCGGACTGCGCCACTTGCTGCTAGACACGCACCGTGCGGTCACGAAGCAGGGCGGCAAGCAAACGTCGATCGTCGTATTCGTGGTGTCGTCGGTGCTTACGATCGCCGTCGCGCTCAAACTGTTCGGAGTCTTTTAAATGGCAGCGAATCACCGCATTGGTCCGAAGCGTCTGGTCGTCGGCGCTCACTATGGGCTGCGCGACTGGATTGCGCAGCGCGCGACCGCGGCGATCATGGCAATCTACACGGTCATCCTGCTCGTCTGGTTCTTCTCGGCCGGTAACTTTTCGTATGACGGCTGGGCGGCGATCTTTTCGATCCAATGGATGAAGCTCGCGACGTTCGTCACGCTGCTCGCGCTTTTCTACCACGCCTGGGTCGGCGTGCGCGACATCTGGATGGATTACGTGAAGCCGGTCGGCGTGCGGCTCGTGCTGCAGGTGCTGACGATTGTCTGGCTCATCGCGTGCGCGGGCTACGCCGCACAGATTCTCTGGAGAGTTTAAAGCATGGTTGCAATTAAGAATTCGCTGCCGCGTCGCAAGTTCGACGTGGTGATCGTCGGCGCGGGCGGCTCTGGGATGCGCGCGTCGCTGCAACTGGCGAAGGCTGGCTTGTCGGTCGCCGTGCTCTCCAAGGTGTTCCCGACCCGCTCGCACACGGTGGCTGCGCAAGGCGGCATCGGCGCATCGCTCGGCAACATGAGCGAGGATAACTGGCACTACCACTTTTATGACACGATCAAGGGCTCAGACTGGCTTGGCGACCAGGACGCGATCGAGTTCATGTGCCGCGAGGCGACGAACGCGGTCTACGAGCTTGAGCACTTCGGCATGCCGTTCGACCGCAATCCAGACGGCACGATCTATCAGCGCCCGTTCGGCGGCCATACCGCGAACTATGGCGAGAAGCCGGTGCAGCGCGCTTGCGCGGCCGCGGACCGCACCGGCCACGCGCTGCTGCATACGTTGTACCAGCAGAATGTGCAGGCCAAAACGCATTTCTTCGTCGAATGGATGGCGCTGGACCTGATCCGTGACGCCGAAGGCGACGTGCTCGGTGTAACCGCGCTCGAGATGGAAACCGGTGACGTCTACATTCTCGAGGGCAAGTGCACGC
The DNA here is from genome assembly GCF_900156195.1 of Burkholderia sp. b14. NCBI lineage: Bacteria > Pseudomonadati > Pseudomonadota > Betaproteobacteria > Burkholderiales > Burkholderiaceae > Burkholderia > Burkholderia sp. b14. The sequence continues at coordinate 995,674 of NZ_FTPJ01000003.1, read as the reverse complement.
TGTTCGCGACCGGCGGGGCCGGGCGCATCTTCAATGCGTCGACGAATGCGTTCATCAATACCGGCGACGGTCTCGGGATGGCCGCGCGCGCTGGCATCGCGTTGCAGGACATGGAATTCTGGCAGTTCCACCCGACCGGTGTTGCGGGCGCGGGCGTGCTGATTACCGAAGGGGTGCGCGGCGAGGGCGGCATTCTGCGTAACGCGAACGGAGAGCGCTTCATGGAGCGCTACGCGCCGACGCTGAAGGACTTGGCGCCCCGCGATTTTGTGTCGCGCTCGATGGATCAGGAAATCAAGGAAGGGCGCGGCTGTGGTCCGAACAAGGACTACGTGCTGCTGGACCTGTCGCACATCGGCGCGGAAACGATCATGAAGCGCTTGCCGTCGATTCGCGAGATCGCGCTGAAGTTTGCGAACGTCGATGCGATCAAGGAGCCGATTCCGGTGGTGCCGACGATCCATTACCAAATGGGCGGCATCCCAACGAATATCCATGGCCAGGTCGTCGGCACGCCGAAGGGCCATGAGGAGCCGGTCAACGGCTTCTACGCGGTCGGCGAATGCTCGTGCGTATCGGTCCACGGCGCGAACCGTCTTGGCACGAACTCGTTGCTGGACCTTGTGGTGTTCGGCCGCGCGGCCGGCAATCACATCATCAAGCACGTGAAGGACGTGAAGGAGCACAAGCCGTTGCCGGCCGATGCGGCCGATTTTGCGTTGGCGCGGCTGGCCAAACTCGATGCGTCCACGTCGGGCGAGTACACGCAGGCGGTGGCGGCGGACATCCGCAAGACGATGCAGGCGCATGCGGGCGTGTTCCGCACGTCGAAGCTGCTTGCCGAAGGTGTCGTGAAGATCCGCGAAGTGTGCGCGCGCGCTGGCGACGTGCATCTGAAGGACAAGTCGAAAGTGTTCAATACTGCGCGCGTCGAGGCGCTCGAGCTAGCCAACCTGACCGAAGTCGCTCGTGCGACGATGGTGTCGGCCGAGGCGCGCAAGGAGAGTCGGGGGGCGCACGCGCAGAGCGACTATGAGCACCGCGACGATGAAAACTGGCTGCGCCATACGCTGTGGTTCAGCGAAGGCGACCGTCTGGACTACAAGCCAGTCCACATGAAGCCGTTGACGGTCGATTCGGTCCCGCCGAAGCCGCGGACCTTCTGAGCGACGCGCAGCAAGTCAAAGGAAACGAACATGGCAAAACGTATTTTTGAAATTTACCGCTACGATCCGGACAAGGACGCCGCGCCGCGCATGCAGACGTACGAGATCGAGCTCGACTCGCATGACCGGATGCTGCTCGACGCGCTGGTCAAGCTCAAGTCAATCGATGAGACGATCTCGTTCCGCCGCTCGTGCCGCGAAGGCGTGTGCGGTTCGGATGCGATGAACATCAACGGCAAGAACGGGCTGGCGTGCCTGACGAACCTGAACGAGCTGCCGCACAAAATCGTGCTGCGTCCGTTGCCGGGACTGCCGGTCGTGCGCGACCTGATTTGCGACTTCACGCAGTTCTTCAACCAGTATCACTCGATCAAGCCGTACCTGATCAACGACACGCCGCCACCGGAGAAGGAGCGGTTGCAGTCGCCCGAGGAGCGCGACGAACTCGACGGCCTGTATGAGTGCATCCTGTGCGCGAGCTGCTCGACGTCGTGCCCCAGCTTTTGGTGGAACCCGGACAAGTTCGTCGGCCCGGCGGGTTTGTTGCAAGCGTACCGATTCATCGCCGACAGTCGCGACCAGGCAACCGGCGAGCGGCTGGACAACCTGGAAGACCCGTATCGTCTGTTCCGTTGCCACACGATCATGAACTGCGTCGACGTGTGCCCGAAGGGGCTCAATCCGACAAAGGCGATCGGCAAGATCAAGGAACTGATGGTGCGCCGGGCGGTTTGAGGCTGACGTGTCTTCGTCTCATCAGTCCGACCCTACGCGTCGCGCGCGGCTTCGCTGGCGCGCGCGACGCGGCCTGCTGGAAAACGATCTGATTTTTGAGCGTTTTTTCAGCCGATATGAACATGCACTCAGCGACGCGGACGTTGGTGCGCTCACGCAATTGCTGGAGCTGTCCGACAACGAGCTGATGGACCTGCTGCTGTCGCGCAGCGAACCCGATGGCGCGCTCGCGACGCTCGACGTGGCGCGCGTACTCGGCTGGCTGCGTACGGTGTGATTCATGCGTCATATCGCAAACTGTTTCCCATACCACGATTGAGGATCTGCCATGACCCCGTCAGACGTTAAAGCCACGCTATCGTTCAGCGACAATTCGCCGAGTGTCGAACTGCCGATCTACAAGGGCACGATGGGCCCCGATGCGATCGACATCCGCAAGCTGTACGGCCAGACCGGCAAATTCACGTATGACCCGGGGTTCATGTCCACCGCGTCGTGCAACTCCTCGATCACTTATATCGATGGCGACAAGGGCGAGCTGCTGTACCGCGGTTACCCGATCGACGAGCTGGCGCAGAATGCGGACTTTCTCGAGACGTGTTATGCGCTGCTCAAGGGCGATCTGCCGAATCAACAGCAGAAGAAGGAATTCGTCGATACCGTGGCCAAGCATACGATGGTCCACGAGCAGATGCAGTTCTTCTTCCGGGGCTTTCGCCGCGATGCGCATCCGATGGCGATCCTGACGGCGGCGGTGGGTGCGCTGTCGGCGTTCTACCACGATTCGCTGAACATCAACGATCCGCGTCATCGTGAGGTATCGGCGATCCGGATGATTGCGAAGCTGCCGACGCTCGTCGCGATGGCCTACAAATACAGCATTGGCCAGCCGTTCGTCTATCCGCGTAACGACCTATCGTACAGCGCAAACTTCATGCGCATGATGTTCGCGAACCCGTGCGAGGAATATGTGATCAACGACGTGCTGGTGCGCGCGCTCGATCGTATCTTGATTCTGCACGCGGATCACGAGCAAAACGCATCGACGTCGACCGTACGGCTGGCCGGCTCGTCCGGCGCGAATCCGTTTGCGTGTATCGCCGCGGGGATCGCGTGTCTGTGGGGGCCGGCGCATGGCGGTGCCAACGAGGCGGCGCTGAATATGCTCGAGGAAATCGGCTCGCCGGACAAGATTCCCGAGTTCATCAAGCAGGTCAAGGACAAGAACTCCGGTGTCAAGCTGATGGGTTTTGGCCACCGCGTGTACAAGAACTACGATCCGCGCGCGAAGTTGATGCGCGAGACGTGCCACGAAGTGCTCAACGAGCTTGGCTTGCACGATGATCCGCTGTTCAAATTGGCGATGGAGCTGGAGAAGATCGCGCTCGAGGACGAGTACTTCGTGTCGCGCAAGCTGTATCCGAACGTGGACTTCTATTCCGGCATCGTGCAGCGCGCGCTCGGTATTCCGACGTCGATGTTCACGTGTATTTTCGCGATGGCTCGTACGGTAGGCTGGATCGCGCAGTGGAGCGAGATGATTTCGGAGCCGGAGCAAAAGATCGGTCGTCCGCGTCAATTGTTCATCGGCCATACGTCGCGCGAGGTGAAGCCGATCGACAAGCGGTAAGAGCGGACCGGCGTGTTGCGGCTGTCGGTATTCGGCGGCTCGTAACCGGTAGCCTGTGTGAACGGGCAGTCTGCGTGAACCGGCCGTCAAGGTTGATTAGGCCGAGGACAGAGCGGGCCAGAGGTGCTGGACAGGCGCCTCTGGCCCGTGCGCTTTTCCCGCGCCGGGACGGTTGTAGGCTGGGCCGCCGTCTGCAGCCGTCTTTGATGCGTATGCGTTGGGATTGCCGGTAATGACTGGCAGGTCGAGACCGGCAGCAGTCGAACGCCGTAGGGCTGCAGCGTGCCCTGCGTCGCAAACGCGAGATCCACACTTGGCTCGATCTGACAAGGGAGCCTCGTGACGGGGCAAACGAGCTGTGCGGCGGATCCGCATGCGGGGCGGCGGGCACATCGGCGCTGCGCCGGGACATCGCTGTCCAGCGTGCATCAGTCAAGCTGGCAGTATTTATCCAGGTATTGCGGATACCACCATAACTTTTTGTTTTTATTGGGTTTTTTTATCAAAGGGCTAGCGAATCGGCCAGTGCTGCTGGCATAATCGGTGCGTGGACCCACGCAGCATCGACCTACGCTGTCCCTTCAATACCCCGGTCCAGCACTGACCCGAGACTGAACGCCATGCCCCAGACCCTGTATGACAAATTGTGGGATTCGCACGTCGTCCATACCGAGGAAGACGGCACCACGCTGCTCTATATCGACCGGCACCTGTTGCACGAGGTGACTTCGCCACAGGCATTTGAAGGCCTGAAGCTCGCGCAGCGACCAGTGTGGCGCATTAGCGCGAACCTGGCAGTGTCGGACCACAACGTGCCGACTACCGACCGCAGCCACGGCATTGCCGATCCGGTGTCCAAGCTGCAGGTCGATACGCTGGACGCCAACTGTGACGCTTATGGCATCACGCAATTCAAGATGAACGACCAGCGGCAGGGCATCGTTCACATCATTGGGCCGGAGCAGGGCGCGACGTTGCCCGGCATGACAATCGTGTGCGGCGATTCCCACACGTCGACGCACGGCGCGTTCGGCGCGCTCGCGCACGGCATCGGCACGTCCGAGGTCGAACACGTGCTCGCCACGCAAACGTTGCTGCAGAAAAAAAGCAAGAACATGCTGATCAAAGTTGATGGCGTGTTGCCGCGTGGATGCACGGCCAAGGACATCGTGCTCGCGATCATCGGGCGCATCGGCACGGCGGGCGGCACCGGCTACGCGATTGAATTCGGTGGCTCGACGATCCGTGCGCTGTCGATGGAAGGTCGCATGACCGTGTGCAACATGGCCATCGAGGCCGGCGCGCGCGCCGGGATGGTGGCGGTCGATGACACGACAATCGACTATTTGCGCGAGCGGCCGTTCTCGCCGAAGGGCGCCGAGTTTGAGCAGGCCGCGCAGTATTGGCGCACGTTCCGCTCCGATGAAGGCGCGTACTTTGATCGCGTCGTCGAGCTGGATGCCGCGCAGATTGTGCCGCAAGTGACGTGGGGCACGTCACCGGAGATGGTCACCTCGATCGACGCACGGGTGCCGGACCCGGAGCGCGAGAACGATCCGGTCAAGCGCGATGCGATGGAGCGCGCGCTCCAGTACATGGCGTTGGAGCCCGATACACCGATCGAGGCGATTAAGCCCGACAAGATCTTCATTGGCTCTTGCACGAATGCGCGGATCGAGGATCTGCGCGCGGCCGCGCACGTGGTGCGCAAGCTCGGGCGGCGCATTGCACCGAGCATCCGGCAGGCGCTGGTCGTGCCGGGCTCCGGGCTCGTGAAGGCGCAGGCCGAGCGCGAGGGGCTCGACAAAGTATTTAAGGACGCCGGGTTCGAATGGCGCGAGCCGGGTTGCTCGATGTGCCTGGCGATGAACGCGGACCGGCTCGAGCCGAGCGAGCGCTGCGCATCGACGTCGAATCGCAATTTCGAGGGGCGCCAGGGCAACGGCGGACGCACGCACCTGGTCAGCCCGGCGATGGCAGCCGCGGCGGCCATCGAAGGTCATTTTGTCGACGTGCGTCAGCTGGCCTGACGCGACGGGGAGAGCACCAGAATGAAGCGCGTATTCATCGGGTGGTTCGCAGTGGCCGCGGCGGTGCTGGGCTGTGCCGCGATCGCCGGATGCAACACCGTGTCGGGTTTCGGGCAGGACATGCGCGAGGCCGGCGCGGCGATCAAGAAGGCCGCGGAGTAATGCGGGTCGCGCCGCAGGTCACGGGTCACGCGCAGGGCCCGCGACGGCGGGCCTGACCTGGTCCGATCAGGACTCGATCACGTTCGAGGAAGTCATGAAAAAATTTGTCGTTCACACTGGTATCGTCGCACCGCTCGATCGCGAGAATGTCGACACCGATGCCATCATTCCGAAGCAGTTCCTGAAGTCGATCAAGCGTACGGGCTTTGGTCCCAATCTGTTTGACGAGTGGCGCTACCTGGACCATGGAGAGCCGGGCCAGGATTGCTCGAAGCGGCCGCTGAACCCGGATTTCGTGTTGAATCAGCCGCGCTACCGGGGCGCCTCGATCCTGCTTGCACGCCAGAACTTCGGCTGCGGCAGCTCACGCGAGCATGCGCCGTGGGCATTGCAGCAGTATGGCTTTCGGGCGATCATCGCGCCCAGCTTTGCAGACATCTTCTTCAACAACTGCTTCAAGAACGGCTTGCTGCCGATCGTGTTGCGCGGCTCCGATGTACACCGGCTGTTCAACGATACGGCCGCACTCAACGGCTTCCAGCTGACGATCGACCTGGAACAGCAGCAGGTGCGCACCGTGGACGGTGCCCACGTGTTCGAGTTCGATATCGCACCGTTTCGCAAGTACTGTTTGCTCAACGGGTTCGACGACATCGGTCTTACGCTGCGTCATGCTGACCGGATTCGTCAGTTCGAGGCCGAGCGGCTGGCCCGTCAACCGTGGCTGAACAATCGTCTCGTTGGTTGAGGCGGCACGCGTCGCCGCACATCGCGCCTTTCGATTCAATGTCTTTGGAATGGAACGTATGAAGATTGCCGTGTTGCCGGGCGATGGGATTGGCCCGGAAATCGTTACCGAGGCGGTAAAAGTCCTGAACGCACTCGACGAGCGATTTGAGCTAGAGCAGGCACCGGTCGGCGGCGCTGGCTACGAGGCAAGCGGGCACCCGTTGCCGGACGCCACGTTGGCGCTGGCCAGGCACGCGGACGCGATCCTGTTCGGCGCGGTCGGCGATTGGAAATACGACCAGCTCGAGCGTGCGTTGCGCCCGGAGCAGGCAATTCTTGGCTTGCGCAAGCACTTGCAGTTGTTCGCAAACTTTCGTCCGGCGATTTGCTATCCGGAGCTGACTGGTGCGTCATCGCTGAAGCCGGAGATCGTGTCTGGACTGGACATCCTGATCGTGCGCGAACTGAACGGCGATATCTACTTCGGCCAGCCGCGCGGCCTGCGCGACGCGCCGGACGGCCCGTTCCACGGTAGCCGCGAGGGTTTCGACACGATGCGCTATGCGGAGCCGGAGGTGCGACGGATTGCGCACGTGGCCTTCCAGGCCGCGCAAAAGCGCGCGAAGCGGTTGACCTCGGTCGACAAAGCCAACGTGCTGGAGACATCGCAACTGTGGAAGGACGTCATAATCGACGTGGCGCGCGACTATCCGGATGTCGAACTCTCGCATATGTATGTCGACAACGCGGCGATGCAACTGGTGAAGGCGCCCAAGGCGTTCGATGTGGTTGTGACGGGCAACATGTTTGGCGATATCCTGTCCGACGAAGCCGCGATGTTGACCGGCTCGATCGGGATGCTGCCCTCCGCGTCGCTTGACGCGAACAACAAGGGCCTATATGAGCCGTCGCACGGATCGGCGCCGGATATCGCGGGCAAGGGCGTGGCCAATCCGCTCGCAACGATCCTGTCGGCTGCGATGATGTTGCGCTACTCGCTGGGGCGCGCCGAACAGGCCGGCCGGATCGAGGACGCGGTTAAGCGTGTGCTCGCGCAAGGTTATCGCACGGCGGACATCGTCACGCCGGGTTGCAAGCAAGTCGGCACGCGCGAAATGGGCGATGCGGTCATCGCGGCGCTGGCGCGCTGATACACTGCCCAGGCGATTTGTCCGAGGCGGTGCAAATCGCTGAATCAGCTCGCTTTTTGAACGGGTTTGGCGCCATCGCGTCACGATTTCGTGTACACTGCGCACCATGATGCCAGCATCGTGCTCCACGAACCTAGTTGCCGCGATCGTCGGTGACGATCGCGGTGTGCGTTCGCGCGAGCGGAAATTAGCGGCCGTGCGTGTTCGCGCGGCGCATCGCACGCTTATTGGCACGACGATTATTCGTACCCGCAAAACGATCAAAGCTTGATCGTGTCCAGTCGTGTCCGCCCCATCTTCCCCGCGCGGCCACACTGGGGACAGATGCGGGGAAGAATCGATCCCAAAGGTAAGTCATGAACGTAGGTTTCGTTGGTTGGCGCGGCATGGTCGGCAGTGTCCTGATGCAGCGTATGCAACAGGAGCGTGATTTCGACCTGATAGAGCCGGTCTTCTTCAGTACCAGCAATGCGGGCGGTGCGGCGCCGGCATTCGCGAACACGAACACGAAGCTCAAGGACGCGTCCGATATCGACGAACTAAAGCGCTGCGACGCGATCATCACGTGCCAGGGTGGTGACTATACGAACGACATTTATCCGAAGCTGCGCGCAGCCGGCTGGAAGGGCTACTGGATCGACGCGGCATCCGCGCTGCGGATGAAGGACGATGCGGTGATCATCCTGGATCCGGTTAATCTCGACGTGATCCGTGATTCGCTGGTGCGTGGCGGACGCGATTTTATTGGTGGGAATTGCACCGTAAGCTTGATGCTGATGGCGCTGGGCGGATTGTTCCAGCACGACCTGGTCGACTGGCTGACCGCAATGACGTATCAGGCCGCGTCCGGGGCCGGCGCACAAAACATGCGCGAGCTTTTGGAGCAGATGGGGACGCTGCATGGCGCGGTGGAGCCGCAACTGGCCGATCCCGCGTCGGCCATCCTGGACATCGACCGCCGCGTGTCGTCCGCGATGAACAGTGATGCGATGCCGACGCAGCATTTCGGCGTGCCGCTGGCCGGTTCGCTGATTCCATGGATCGACAAGGACCTGGGCAATGGCATGTCAAAGGAAGAATGGAAGGGCGGCGCCGAGACGAACAAGATCCTCGGCCGTCCAGCCGTCGGCGAGCCGGGGTCGATCCCGGTCGACGGATTGTGCGTACGCATCGGTGCGATGCGTTGCCACTCGCAGGCATTGACGATCAAGCTGAAGAAGGACGTGCCGCTTGACGAGATTGATCAGATGCTGGCGACGGCGAACGATTGGGTGAAGGTCGTGCCGAACGAGCGCGACGCGTCGATGCACGGGCTGTCGCCGGCCAACGTGACCGGCACGTTGTCGGTGCCGGTCGGCCGGTTGCGCAAGCTTGCGATGGGCGGCGAATACTTATCGGCATTCACGGTCGGCGACCAGTTGCTGTGGGGCGCTGCCGAACCGCTGCGCCGGATGTTGCGCATTTTGCTCGAGCGTTGATCCGCCAGCGAACAACGCGCGTGCCCGTGCGCGCGAAAGACAAGGGCGTTACGCGCTGCGTGGCGCCTTTTTCGTTTTAAGATTCTGCTTTTGTGATCAAAAGCCGTTTTGTGATCGAAAGCCGACTGGGATCGGCGTCGGCGTGTGGCACAGGCCAACGGCGGCTCAGGTTAGCACGCATTGTGGCGCTGCAGGAGTATCAATGACTGTTCGAGCAGGAGGCGCGCGCGCGTGCGCTGTGGTGGTGGCGGCAATGGTTGCGGTGTTGCCGCCGGGCGCGGCGGCAGCCGGAACGAATACCAGCGCGGACGGCACGGGCGGCGCGTCGGTTGCCGAGAGCGCAGGCCCCAATCGTTTTGTCGTCAAGCCCGGCCAATCGCTGAACGACATAGCCAGTGCTGTGGTCCAGTCCAACGACCGGGCGATGCGTGACAGGATGGTGGCACTGCTGTTCGAGGCCAATCCCAGCGCGTTCATGGGGCGCGATCCGAACCGCTTGAAGATCGGCGCGGTGATCCGCGTACCAGACGACGCGGCGGCGACGGTGACGACCGGGGCGTCGGCGATGGCCGCGTCGGGCGCCGGCAATGCACTGCCGCCCGCGGCGTCGGGCACGGCCGCGCCGGGTGGCGCCGCGTCCTCATCTGCGGCGCGGGCGGTTTCGACACCTACCGTGGCGGCGAGCCAGGGTACGGACCACGCGTCGGCCCGCACGGCTGCCTCACTACGTCTGTCGTCGGCGATCGCGGCGGGTGCTGCTGTGCTGGCGGTCCTGTTGGTGGGGTTGCTGAGTGCACTGGTGCGACGACGGCGGCGCACGGCAGCTAACGGCGACATGGGCGGTGCACAAGGCGTTGGCCCACGCGAAGAGACTCGAGCGGGTGCGGCGCGTGCGCCGGATGATGGCTTGCCGCATCGCGTCTTGGCGATGCGGACCGGATCTGAGCCGTCTGACGGCGCGGCAGCCCATGCCGCTGACACGGCGTGCGAAAGCCCGACCAGTGACGCTGGTCAGGCCGGCCTGCTGCCTAGGGCCGTTTCCGCCGCCGGAGCGCACGACGCGTTGTCGCGCGGTGACACGGTCGAGCACGGTCCGAACGCTGCGCCGCCGTCATCGAGTGTTGTTTTAGCCGCCTCAGCAGCCGAATCGCTGACTGTCACAGCAACGCACGCTGGGGAGCGGCAAACGCCGCTAGCGCCCGACTTTCCGGCACACGCCGCTGCCGCGCTGGCATCGCTGGAGCTGTCGCTGCCGCCGCTGTCGTCCACGCCGTCGAGCGCGAACGATGCGGCAATTGCTGCCGTTGAGCGCGACGCACCGATGGCCTCGCCACCCTCCGTTGCGTCGCCGCCCGGCGTCGGTGCCGCCCCTTTCGGCGCACTGAACCTCGATTTTGATCTCAATTTGCCGCCGCTGGCCGAACAACCGTGCGTCGTGTCGACGCCGGACGAACTCGCCGCGATCGCCCGTAACAAGCTCGATCTGGCCGTCGAATACATGGAGTTGGGCGATGCGGCGGGCGCGCGCGCATTGGTCAGTGAAGTCATCGCGTCGAACGAGTCGACGACGCTGGACGAGGCGCGGAAGCTGCACGCCGTGCTTACGCCGCTTTGAGTGGGGTGGCGATGCGCATCGCGCTGGGACTTCAGTATGACGGCGCCGCATTTTGCGGCTGGCAGGCGCAGCCGCACGGCAATACGGTGCAGAATGTGCTCGAGCGTGCACTGGAGCAGTTCGCGCAAGTGCCGCTGCCCACGGTTGTCGCCGGCCGTACCGACACGGGTGTGCATGCGCTCGGTCAAGTCGTGCATTTTGATACACAGCTCGACCGAGCAGAATTTTCGTGGGTTCGTGGAGTCAACGCGTTCTTGCCGCCCAGTGTCTCGGTGCAGTGGGCCAAGCCGATGCCGCCGACTTTTCATGCGCGCTTTGCGGCGTTCGAGCGCACGTATTTCTATGTGCTGTATGTGCATCCCGTGCGCTCGCCGATGCTCGCGGGGCGCGCCGGGTGGGTTCATACGGCGCTGGATGTCGAGATGATGCGCGAGGCCGCCAGTTATTTGATTGGTGAGCACGATTTTTCGTCGTTTCGCTCGTCCGATTGCCAGGCGAAGACGCCCGTCAAGCACCTGTATGCGATTGATATCGTCGAGCATGGGCCGTTCGTGCATTTGCGCTTTCGCGCGAATGCGTTTCTGCACCACATGGTGCGCAACATTATGGGCTGCCTGGTGTCGGTGGGACGGCGCAGGCATCCGGCCCATTGGATGGCCGAAGTGCTAGCCGCTCGCGAGCGCAAGCACGCGGCGCCGACGTTCATGCCGGATGGCCTGTATCTGACGCAGGTGGGGTATCCTGACGACTTCGGCGTGCCGCCGCCCAATCTTGCCAGTTTGCCGTTCAGCGAGGTATGGCATCGTGACTGAGCCCGCCACCACCAGGGCCGCCGCGCCGGCCTGCCGTGCGCGGCGCACGCGCGTGAAGCTGTGTGGCCTGTCCACCGCGCAAGACGTCGATTGCGCGGTCGCACTGGGTGCCGATGCGATTGGACTGGTCTTCTATCCGCCCAGCCCGCGTTGTGTGAGCATCGAGATTGCCGCCGCGCTGGCGCGCCGAGTCCCGGCATTCATGACCGTGGTGGGGCTGTTCGTTAATGCCGACGACGCGCTGTTCGAACAGGTGCTCGACGCGGTGCCGCTTGGCATGGTGCAATTTCACGGCGACGAGACGCCGCAGCGTTGCGCTGCATTGGCGGGGCGCGCGGGCCTGCGCTGGCTGCGCGCCCTACGTGTCGGACCGGCTACCCAGCCGGCTGATTTGGTAGAATTATCGGTCAACTATGCTTGCGCGACGGGCTTGCTGCTCGATACGCTGGTCGCCGGCTATGGCGGAGGCGGAAAGGTTTTCGATTGGTCACTTATTCCAGCAGATATCGCGCGTCAGGCCGTTTTGAGTGGTGGGTTGAACGCGCAAAACGTAACTGACGCCATCCACCGGGTGCGCCCGTATGCCGTGGATGTGTCCAGTGGCATCGAAGTGCCGGGTGCAAAGGGCGTGAAGGATCATGCCCGAATGGCGGCGTTCGTCGATGCCGTGCGGGCCGCAGATGTGGCAGCGGCGGCGATGGGCGCCTGGTGAACAGTGGGCTCGCGTGATGCGCGGGCCCTGTCTGACGAGAGTGACGCAATGCACAACTTGCCTGATGAACGTGGCCACTTTGGCCCATATGGTGGCGTGTTCGTCGCCGAAACCTTGGTTCATGCGCTCGCTGAACTGCGCGACGCGTACGACCAATACCGGCAGGATCCCGAGTTCGTCAACGAATATGCGCGCGAGTTGAAGCATTTCGTCGGCCGTCCGTCGCCGATCTATCACGCACAGCGTTGGAGCGAGCTGCTCGGCGGTGCGCAGATTTACTTGAAGCGCGAGGACTTGAATCACACTGGCGCGCATAAGGTCAACAACGTGATCGGCCAGGCGTTGCTGGCGCGCCGTATGGGCAAACCGCGCGTCATCGCGGAGACGGGCGCCGGCCAGCACGGCGTGGCCACGGCGACGATCGCCGCGCGCCTTGGCATGGAATGCGTGGTGTACATGGGCGTCGAGGATGTGCGCCGGCAGGCGGCGAACGTTTACCGGATGAAGCTGCTTGGCGCGACCGTCGTGCCGGTTGACTCGGGCTCGCGCACGCTGAAGGACGCGCTGAACGAGGCGATGCGCGACTGGGTCACGAATGTCGAGAATACGTTTTACATCATCGGCACCGTGGCCGGCCCCCATCCGTATCCGATGATGGTGCGTGACTTTCAGCGCGTAATCGGCGACGAGTGCCGTGTGCAGATGCCCGAACTGGTCGGTCGCCAGCCGGACGCGGTGATCGCGTGTGTGGGGGGCGGCTCGAATGCGATGGGCATTTTCTATCCCTACATCGACGACACGGCGGTGCAATTGATCGGCGTAGAGGCGGCCGGCGATGGACTGGGCAGCGGCCGGCACGCGGCGTCGCTGATCGGCGGCACGCCCGGCGTGCTGCATGGCAACCGCACCTATCTGTTGCAGGACGAAAACGGGCAGATCATCGATACGCATTCGGTCTCCGCGGGGCTGGACTATCCGGGTGTCGGGCCGGAACATGCGTGGCTGCACGATACCGGCCGTGCACAGTACGTCGGGATCACCGATGATGAGGCGCTGCAGGCGTTTCACGACTGCTGCCGCATCGAGGGCATCATTCCCGCGCTCGAGTCCAGCCACGCGCTTGCGTATGCAGCGAAGCTTGCACCGAGCTTGGCGCGCGACAAGCTGCTGCTGGTGAACCTGTCGGGACGTGGCGACAAGGATATGCATACGGTGGCTGAGCGCGCCGGCATTGCGTTTTGAGCGTGCCGCGCGATACGACACCGATCACGATGCACGGCGACAAACTGAGCGAACGAGCCGGACCGGACGACGATCACGGCGAGCCGGCCGACGGCGGGTGTGACTTCGCGCTGGCGCTCGATGCACTGCATCCGCGCGCCATCCCGCCGGGGATTGCGTTACGCAATCGCGATTTCGTTGCCGACGTGGGCAGCCTAGCTGACCAGTCGATCGACCTGATTCTGGCCGACCCGCCATACGGGCTGGGCAAGGACTATGGTAACGATTCGGACAAACGCAACGGCCAGGATTTCATCGCGTGGACCTGCCGCTGGCTCGAGCTGGCCATTCCGAAGCTTAAGCCGAGCGGCTCACTGTATGTATTCTGCACGTGGCAATACGCGCCGGAAATCTTCTGCTTCTTGAAGCGCCGGCTCACGATGATCAACGAGATTATCTGGGACCGGCGCGTGCCGAGCATGGGCGGCACGACGCGCCGGTTCACGTCGGTGCACGACAACATCGGCTTTTTCGCGGCGTCGAAGGACTATTACTTCGACCTAGACTCGGTGCGTATCCCGTACGATCCTGTCACGAAGAAGGCCCGCTCGCGGCGCCTTTTCGAAGGTAGCAAATGGCTCGAACTCGGCTATAACCCGAAGGACGTCTGGTCGGTGTCGCGCCTGCATCGCCAGCATGGCGAGCGCGTCGCGCATCCGACGCAAAAGCCGCTGGAGATTATCGAGCGAATGGTGCTGTCCAGCTGCCCGCCGGGCGGTTTGGTGCTCGATCCGTTCATGGGCAGTGGCACCACCGCGGTGGCTTGCGCGCGGCACCAGCGCCGCTTTGTCGGCTACGAGATCAATCCTGAATACTGCGCGCTTGCTCGCCGGCGATTGGCTGCGCTGGAGGCAGACCGCGCGATCTTAGACGAGACTTCATCCCATGTCCCGAATTGAAACGAAGTTTGCGGCGTTGACCCGCGCTCGACGCAAGGGTCTGATTCCATTCATGACCGCGGGCGATCCGGATCCGGCGCGCACCGTCGAGTTCATGCACGCGCTGGCTGCTGGTGGCGCCGACGTGATCGAGCTTGGTGTGCCGTTCTCGGACCCGATGGCCGACGGACCCGTGATCCAGCGCTCGTCCGAGCGGGCGCTGGCGCGCGGTATCACGCTGCGGCGCGTGCTCGACGACGTGCGCGTGTTTCGCGAGCGCGACCGTGATACACCCGTGGTGCTGATGGGATACGCGAATCCGATTGAGCGGATGGGGCGCGAGGCGTTCGGCGCCGCGGCGCGTGAGGCCGGCGTCGATGGCGTGCTGGTGGTCGACTATCCGCCCGAGGAAGCTGCCGAATTCGCCGACGCGATGCGTGGCTACGGCATCGATCCGATCTTCCTGCTCGCGCCGACGTCCACTGAAGAGCGCATTGCCGCGGTGGGGCGCGTGGCGAGCGGCTATGTCTATTATGTGTCGCTCAAGGGCGTGACCGGTGCGGCAAATCTCGACGTTTCCAGCATCGCAGGTAAAATGCCGACCATCAAGGCGCGGGTGCCTTTGCCGATCGGAGTCGGTTTCGGCATTCGCGATGCCGCCATGGCCCGTGCGGTCGCCGAGGTTAGCGACGCGGTCGTGATCGGTAGCCGCATTGTCCAACTGCTCGAGCAGACACCCGGGCAGGACGCTGCGCACGTACTCAAGGCGTTTGTCGCCGAGGTGCGGCACGCGCTGGACCACGCAGCCTGAACCCGGCGGTATGCCGCGACGAAACTACGCATCGAGGAGCTTTCATGAGTTGGCTGGATAAACTGCTGCCGCCGAAGATCAAGCAAACGGATCCGCGCAGCCGCAAGAGCATCCCGGAAGGACTGTGGGTCAAGTGCCCGAACTGCGAAGCGGTGCTTTACCGCAATGATGTGCAGGCCAACCTGCACGTGTGTCCGAAGTGCGATCACCACATGCGGATGGGGGCACGCGAGCGGTTGGACGTGTTGCTCGATCCGGAGGGTCGCTATGAGATCGGCCAGGAGATCGTGCCGGTCGACGCGCTGAAGTTCAAGGACAGCCGTAAATATCCGGATCGGCTCAAGGACGCGATGGACGAGACCGGCGAGACCGACGCGATGGTCGTGATGGGCGGTGCGATTCACACGTTGCCGGTAGTGGTCGCCTGCTTTGAGTTTGCGTTCATGGGCGGCTCGATGGGCTCGGTCGTTGGCGAGCGCTTCGTGCGCGGGGCGAAGAACGCGCTCGAGCAGCAGGTCCCGTTTATTTGCTTTGCCGCATCGGGCGGCGCGCGGATGCAGGAAAGCGTGCTATCGCTGATGCAGATGGCCAAGACCACAGCGATGCTCACCAAGCTCTCCGAGGCCAAGCTGCCGTTCATCTCGGTGCTGACCGACCCAACGATGGGCGGCGTGTCGGCTAGCTTCGCGTTCCTGGGCGATGTCGTGATTGCCGAGCCCCGCGCGCTGATCGGCTTCGCCGGCCCGCGTGTGATCGAGCAGACGGTGCGTGAGAAACTGCCAGAGGGCTTTCAGCGTTCGGAATTTCTGCTGCAAAAAGGTGCGATTGACATGATCGTGGATCGGCGCAAGATGCGCGAGGAAATTGCCCGGCTGATCGCGCTGTTGACGCACCAGCCGGCGGACGCGGTCGCGTGAAACGGCGGCGTTTAGCAATGGGGCTGTCATGACTGTTTTCGCCACGCTTCAGGATTGGCTCACGCATTTGGAAACCGCCCATCCGGTCGGTATCGACATGGGGCTGGCACGCATTGGGTGCGTCAAAGCGGCGCTTGGCCTGCAGTTCGACTGTCCGGTGATCACCGTGGGCGGCACCAACGGCAAGGGATCGACGTGCGCGATTCTGGAAGCGATTCTGCTGCGTGCCGGCTATCACGTCGGGTGCCACACGTCGCCCCACTTGCTCGAGTTCAACGAACGCGCGCGTGTGGATGGCCGCAATGCGACTGATGACGAACTACTGCCGCATTTTGAAGCGATCGAGGCTGCACGGTTGTCGTTGCCCGAGCCGGTGTCGTTGACTTACTTCGAGTTCACGACGCTGGCGATTATGCGCTTGTTCGCATCCCGCCAGCTCGATGCGGTGATTTTAGAGGTCGGCCTGGGCGGCCGGCTCGACGCGGTGAATATCATCGATGCCGATTGTGCGGTCATCACCAGCGTCGATCTGGACCACCAGCATTACCTTGGCGACACGCGGGAACAGATCGGCCGCGAGAAGGCGGGGATCTTCCGTCCCGGCAAGCCGGCGATCGTTGGCGATCCGCTGCCGCCGTCCAGCGTGGTCGAGCATGCCGAGTCGATCGGCGCCGACCTGTGGTTGTTCAACCGCGATTTCCACTACGAGGGTCATGCCGGCAGCGAGCGGCAGCAATGGAGCTACCGCGGCCGTACGCTCAAACGCGCGGCGCTGGCCTATCCGGCGCTGCGCGGCGCAAACCAGTTACTCAATACCGCGGCGGCGCTCGCCGCGCTCGAGGCGCTGCGCGAGCGTCTGCCAGTCAGCGCGCAGGATATTCGGCTCGGGCTGGCCAATGTCGAGCTGCCCGGGCGCTTCCAGGTGCTGCCCGGCAAACCGGCGATCGTGCTGGATGTTGCGCACAACCCTCACGCGGCCGCGGTGTTGGCACAGAATCTGGGCAACATGGGCTATTTCCCCTACACCTATGCAGTGTTCGGCGCGATGGCCGACAAGGATATCGCCGGTGTGCTCGCACGCTTGAAAGGCGAGGTCGACCATTGGTGTGTAACCGAGTTGCCCACGTCGCGTGCGGCCAGTGCGGTCGACATCGAACAGACATTGGTGGCGCTGGGTGTGTCGCGCGGCGATCCCGACGCATCCTCGGACGCGTCGATTCGGCGGTTCGCGAATCCACAGCTTGCCTATCAGGATGCACTCAGCCGGGCGGGCGAAAATGATAGAATCGTGGTCTTTGGTAGTTTCTATACGGTAGCCGTCGTGATGGCCTATCGTAAGATGCAGCATCATTGATCCGCGCGGCGCGCGAGCCGGGCAAACCGGCCTGCCGGCGCCGCCACGAGCCATATATGGGATTGTTCTCCTTCGGCAGCAAAGACAACGCGGGCCCGTCTCGGACCACCGCGGGGAGCCGTGCCGGCCGCACGAGCCGCCGCGAGCAGCGTGCCGAGCGCCGCCCCGATCCGGACGCGATGCTGCTCGATCCGACGCTGCCTGAGAAACAGCGCGCGCGTCGGCGCCTGGTCGGTGCGATCGCGCTGGTCGTGGCGGCCGTGGTCGCGCTGCCGATGATTCTCGACTCCCAACCAAAGCCCTTTACCGACGACATCGCCATCCACATTCCGGCGCGGCTCGAATCGGCGCCGGCATCGTCGCATGCGCATGGCGATGAGGTGATGCCGGCCACCGCGCCGCCGCCGCGCGGCAAGACTGCGATGGAAACCGGGCGCGCTCGAGCACAAAGCGGTGCGAATGCGTCATTTGACGCGTCGAGCCCCGGCGGTACGCCGAATGCACCAGCCGGCAATCGCTACGTGGTGCAACTGGGCGCGCTGAACAGCGATGCCGCCGCGCGGGATTGGGTGGGCCGGTTGAAGGCGCTTGGCGTGCCGGCTTATGTCGAGCGCCGGCGCCAGTCCGACGGCAGCGAGCGCATCCTATTGCGCGCCGGACCTTTCGCCGATCGTTCGGCGGCCGCTGCCGCGGTGGCGAAGGTGCGCGAGGCCGGCCTGACTTCGGGCGGCGACAGCAAGCGCACACAGTAGAGAACGGCTGACGAAGTGACAGACGCGACGTTGACCGCTTTCGACTACGCCGTGATCGTGGTCATCGGCCTGTCGGCGCTACGCGGGATGTGGCGGGGGCTGCTGGCGGAGGTATTCGGCCTGATTGGGTGGGTCGTCGCGTTGATTGTCGCCGCGGTCTATGCGCCAGCGCTGGTACGCTATGTACCGGCGAACTGGCCCGGCGGTGTGCTGACGCAGTACCTAGTCGCATTTTTCGGCTTGGCGGCAACTGTACTGGTTGTCTCTGGCGTGGTCGGTGCGCTGATCACGCGGCTTGCCGAAGCCGGCGGGCTGCGCGGTGTCGATCGCACGTTGGGCATACTATTTGGGCTGATACGAGGCGTCCTGCTGGTACTCGTATTGGTGGCGGTCGCCGGGTTGACCGAGCTGCCGCGACAGAATTTTTGGCGCAACGCGATGTTCAGGCCTTATGCCGAATACGGCGTGCGCGAACTGAAACCGTTCCTGCCGGCCGCGATTGCAGCGTACGTGCATTTCTGAGCGGCACCCGGATTCAATTTCTTTGAAGGACATGCCATGTGCGGCATCGTAGGCGTAATTTCCCAGTCTCCCATCAATCAGCTGATCTATGACAGCTTGCTACTGCTGCAGCATCGCGGCCAGGACGCGGCCGGTATTGCAACGGTCAACGGCAGTACGTTCCACATGTACAAGGCAAACGGCATGGTGCGTGACGTGTTCCGCACGCGCAACATGCGTTCGCTGCCCGGCAACTGCGGGATCGGCCAGGTCCGCTACCCGACCGCCGGCTCGGCCAGCAGTGCAGAGGAGGCCCAACCGTTCTACGTGAATGCACCGTTCGGTATCATCCTCGCGCACAACGGCAACGTGACGAACTGGGAACAGCTTAAGGACGAAATGTTCCGCATCGACCGTCGGCACATCAACACGAGTTCCGATTCCGAGGTGTTGCTCAACGTGTTCGCACACGAGCTGCAGTTGGCCACGACCGGGTTCTCGCTGGAGCCTGATGCGATCTTCAAGGCGGTGTCCGGGGTGCACCGGCGTGTGAAGGGCTCTTATGCGATCGTCGCGTTGATTGCCGGATACGGGTTGCTGGCGTTTCGCGATCCGCATGGTATCCGGCCGCTGGCCATCGGCAAGCACGACACTGCGCAGGGCACCGAATGGATGATCGCATCCGAATCGGTCGCGCTCGAGGGCATCGGTTTCGAGTTCGTACGAGACGTGGCGCCGGGCGAAGCCGTGTTCATCGGCATGGACGGCGCGCTACACGCAAAGCAATGCGCGCAGCATCCTAGCCTGAACCCGTGTATCTTCGAGCTGGTCTACCTGGCGCGGCCCGACTCGGTACTCGATGGCGTGCCCGTCTATGACGCGCGGCTGCGCATGGGTGACTACTTGGCCGAGAAGATTAAGCGCACGCTGCCCGGCATGCAGATCGATGTCGTGATGCCGATTCCTGATTCGTCGCGGCCGGCGGCGATGCAGGTGGCCAAGAAGCTCAATATCGAGTATCGCGAAGGGTTCTTCAAAAACCGCTATGTTGGCCGCACCTTCATCATGCCTGGTCAGGCAGTGCGTAAGAAGTCGGTGCGCCAGAAGCTCAACGCGATGGCAGTCGAATTCAAGGGCCGCAACGTGCTGATCGTCGACGACTCGATCGTGCGCGGCACTACGTCACAAGAGATCGTGCAGATGGCGCGCGACGCCGGCGCGAACAAGGTGATCTTTGCGTCGGCGGCACCGCCAGTACGGTTCCCGAATGTGTATGGCATCGATATGCCGATCCGCGGTGAATTGGTGGCGCACGGCCGGACCGACCAAGAAGTGGCGCAGATCATCGGCGCCGATGCGCTCGTCTACCAGGACGTCGAGGACATGAAGCAGGCGGTGCGTGACACGAACCCGCAGCTGCAGAATTTTGAGGCATCGTGCTTCGATGGCCACTACATCACCGGCGACGTGACGGCCGAGTATCTAAGCAAGCTTGAACGGGTGCGGCTCGATCGGGCGTCACAGTCGGACCGTGATGTGGCCGGCGAAGGCAACGATCGCTCACAACTGCACTTGCATTTGGCGGTTGAATAAGCAAGCAATCCATCGGCGAATGTCATCCCATGAACGATTTTCTCCACCCGCACGATGGGGACCTGCCAGGATTGTCCAGCGATACGCTGGCGGTGCGTGCCGGTACGCGGCGCACGCTGTTCAACGAGCACTCCGAAGCGCTGCTGCTGACTTCGAGCTTCTGTTTCGACAGCGCGGCGCAGGCCGCCGAGCGCTTTGCCGACGCCGAAAACAGCTTCACTTATTCGCGCTTCACGAATCCGACGGTATCGATGTTCCAGGACCGTCTGGCGGCGCTCGAGGGCGGCGAGGCTTGTATCGCGACTGCTTCCGGCATGAGCGCTATCCTGTCGATCGTATTGTCGGTACTGCAGGCTGGTGAACACATTGTCAGTTCCCGAAGCCTGTTCGGCTCGACGCTCGGCATGTTCGCGCAAATGCTGCCGCGGCTGGGCATCACGACAACGTTCGTCGATCCGTCCGACCTGCATGCCTGGCGTCGCGCGGTGACGCCCACCACCCGGATGTTCTTTCTGGAGACGCCGTCGAATCCGCTCACCGAGGTGTCGGACATCGAAGCGGTGAGCCAGATCGCGAAGCAGGCAGGGGCGTTGTTCGTCGTCGACAACTGCTTCTGTAGCCCGGCGTTGCAGCAGCCGCTGAAGCTTGGGGCAGACGTGGTGATGCATTCGGCCACCAAGTATCTGGACGGCCAAGGTCGCGTGCTCGGCGGCGCGCTGGTGGGGGAGCGGCAGTTGTTGATGGAGAAGGTGTTCCCGTTCGTGCGCAGCGCTGGCCCGACGCTGTCCGCGTTCAACGCATGGGTGCTGCTTAAGGGCATGGAGACGCTGCACGTGCGGCTTGAGCGGCAGTCAGCCAACGCACTCGAGCTGGCGCGTTGGCTTGAAAACCATCCGGCGGTGAACCGGGTCTTTTATCCGGGGCTCCAGTCGCATCCGCAGTACACGCTCGCCCAGCGCCAGCAGCGTGCCGGCGGCGCGATCGTATCGTTCGAGCTCAACGGCGACTCGCCCGAGCAGATGCGCGCCAACGCGTGGCGCGTGATCGACGGCACGAGAATCTGCTCGATCACGGGCAACCTTGGCGACACGCGCACCACGCTGACCCATCCGGCGACTACCACACATGCGCGGATCACGGAGCAGGCCCGAGCGGCTGCCGGTATCACCGAAGGCTTAATCCGGATGTCGGTTGGTCTTGAAGGGGTCGATGACCTGAAGCGCGACCTGGCGCGCGGCCTGAACGGCTGACCGTCGCCACGATAGGCTCGCGTTGCCGCGCCCGCGTTGCCCGCTGCTTGTCCACCAACACGCCGCCACTGACTCGGCTCGCTGCACCGCGTGCGTGCGCAGCACGTCCAGCACCAACTGACATCTTGGACGCAAAGTGCTGATACATCGTCATTTTGGGGATGCCGGATTCGGCAATGATCCGATCGATACCAACCGCATGAAAACCGTATTGCGCGAACAGACGCGCCGCCGTATCGAGCAGGATTTGCCGCTTTTCGCGCATTGGATCGCCATCCCGATTAAGTGCTTGTCAGAGTCGATGCATGCATTGAACTGCGCGGTGTGCCATTCGACTATTCGTAGTGGCCCGATATCTTCGGATGTGTGATGCTTGCCACGCCGCGCTATGGGTGTGATAACGCACATACATCGGTAAACGAACGTTCCGTCTAGACGGGCGTGTATGGCGGCGTGCGCGAGTGGATCGGCCGTCCTGTCGGTGTCCTGGTACTCGCGACACGCCGGACGGTGCCCCCGCGTAATCCATTTGTCGCTCTGTTTGGCTGCTCAGCGCGACGCGGTCAACGTGCGCAGCACTGCATCGCCTTCGGGAGTCAACTCGACGTGCGATCCGCTCTCCGACGAATCGACGATACGTACTAGGCCGACCTCCGCTAGCGCGGCGACATCCGGCTTGGCCGCGAGGGCGCCGGCTGGCGCGTGCAGCAACAGTAGCAGCGTGGCTATTTCATGGTGGCTCAATAGGCGGCGCAACAACGGCTTGCGCGGTGACGGCGTATTGACGATATCGGCGTTCATGCGCTGGGTATCTGCAAGGTTTTTACAATGCTGGCCGCCGGCAAGGGGGATGCCGCCGGGCGGCGATGTCGAATGACCGGGGTTGGACCACGGGTACCGCGTGCTGTTCCGTGATGATTGTTTCCGTTCATTGCGGCATCGCGCCGCGTCGGACGATAGGTGTGCGGCGCGCGACGCCGAGTTCGCGCACGAGTTTACGGTTATGGGTAAGCGATGTCGGGCTGCTCGAAATCGGCGGTGGGAGGGCTCGTGCCAGGTCCTTGCGCTGCTCGTCCCTCGAACCGGAATCCAGGCGCAAGTGCACACGAAACCCAGTGTATTGTCGCCGCGCGCCTGGGCATGCGTTGAACCGGGGCGTTACGCAGCCCGGCTGACGCCGGCGTTGGTCGATGCCTGCTGTACGGCATCGAAGAACGTGCGTTGCCTTGTGGCGTCACAGCGCGCATACGCCCGGTTCACGCCATTCACGACCGCGCGGATCGACGCAGTCGTCAAATTCGCATCAATGCCGACGCCGAACGCGCTGCCGCATACGGCGGGGCCGGCCAGTTCAGCGATGGCGATGGCCTGCGCGTCGGCGCCCTGGGCCAACGCGCGCTCCTCGTAGTGCTGGATGCGCAGCGGCGTGTGCAGCGCGTGCATCAGCGCATCGAGGGGACCGTTGCCCGTGCCGGTCAGAACCTGCTGGCGGCCATGGATCTGAACGGTGACCGCGATGGATTCGCTACCCTCGTGCTTGGACAAGTCGTGGCCGATGTAGCGCAGCGGTGCATCGTTGCGCGCATATTCCTGTTGGAACAACGCCCAGATTTGTGCGGCGCTGACCTCCTGGCCGCTGTCGTCAGTGTGTCGCTGTACCGCGGCGCTGAAATCGACCTGCAGCCGCCGTGGCAGCGCGATGCCATAGCCCTGTTCGAGCAGGTATGCGATACCGCCCTTGCCGGATTGACTGTTGACGCGGATGATTGAGTCATAGGTACGGCCCAGGTCGCTCGGATCGATTGGCAGGTAAGGGACCTCCCAGAAGGCATTGACCTGCTGCGTGGCGAAGCCTTTCTTGATGGCATCTTGGTGAGAGCCCGAGAACGCGGTGAACACCAGGTCACCGGCGTACGGGTGGCGCGGATGTACAGGCAGTTGGGTACATGCTTCGGCGGTGCGCGCGATCTCGTTGATCTGCGAGAAGTCCAGGCCTGGGTCGACGCCCTGTGTGTACAGATTCAGCGCGAGTGTCACGAGATCGACGTTACCCGTGCGCTCGCCGTTGCCGAACAGGCATCCTTCAATCCGGTCCGCGCCAGCCATGACCGCGAGCTCTGCTGCGGCGACGGCCGTGCCGCGGTCGTTATGCGGATGCACGGACAGGATCAGCGAGTCCCGCCGCGCCAGGTGACGGTGCATCCATTCGATCTGGTCCGCGTAGAAATTCGGTATCCCAATCTCGACAGTAGCGGGCAGGTTGACGATGGCTTTGTGCTCGGGGCTTGGCTGCCAGATGTCGAACACCGCATCGCAGACTTCCTTGGCGAAGTCTAACTCGGTCGCGGTAAAAGTCTCCGGACTGTATTGCAGCGTGAACCGCGTTTGGGGCGCCGCGTCCGCGAGTTGCTTGATCAAGCGGGCGGCCCGCTCCGTCAGTTGTCGTACGCCATTGCGGTCAGTGCCGAATACGATGCGGCGAAATGCCGGCGCCGTGGCATTGTACAAGTGGACGATCGCACGCTGGGCACCGTGTAGCGACGCGAACGTACGCTCGATCAAGTCTTCGCGCGCCTGTGTGAGCACTTCGATTGTCACGTCGTCGGGGATGTGGCCGCCTTCAATCAACTCCCGCACGAAGTTGAAATCCGTTTCGGAGGCGGAGGGGAATGCGACTTCGATCTCTTTAAAACCAATGGCGACCAGCGTCTTGAACAGACGCATCTTACGCTTGGCGTCCATCGGCTCGAACAGCGCCTGGTTGCCGTCGCGCAAATCGGTGCTCATCCAGATCGGCGCGCGGGTGATCGTGCGCGCGGGCCACACACGATCCGGCAGCTCGATCGGCGTAAAAGGACGGTATTTGATCGAAGGGTCTTTCAGCATGGTTCGTCTCGCCAAGGGTTGAAAAACATCGGGCCGGCATTTGCGACCGGAAGGCATGGACGAACAAGACCGCCGGTCGGTTACCGGGGCCAGGTATCAGATTAGGGGATTCAGGGGTGCTTCGTTAATGAAGCTGCCATGAAGCGCGCGCAAACAGACCTAGCCCGAACAAGCAGGCTAGTAGTCGTAGCGATAGACGGATCGGTGCGCGGTTCATATGAGCAATAGAATCACAGTATCGTGGCGATGTCAATGAGGGCTAGCCTAGCGTCAGACTGACGTTGCAGCCGGCCAAGTTGTGCGTGCCGAAGCTGCTGTTAAGGCAACTCACTTTTGAGCCATGGCATACTGTTCCCGATTTGTGTCAGCGCCGCCTCAGAAAATTGATTGGTTTGTATAAAGCGGATAATCTCAGCCTTAACCAATGGCCATTGGTGAAAGTGCGGAGCTATTGGACCGTTCTCCCGAAGCTTGCAAAGAAAGCGCGAGAACGTTGCCGCATCCACGCCATTGAGCAGACTTAACGCCTGCTGCCACACCCGCTGCGCCAGCGCATTATCCAGATTATGGAGATGAATATCGAAAAGCAATCCAAGCGCCACCTGCTCACGCTGTGCCGCGGGTACGCGCGCCAGCTGGGGCTCAATTAGCGCGAACTCCTGCGCACGTAGTTCGGGCGGCAACCTATAGAGTCCTTTTAGAAAACACTGCGGGGGTCCCCACTCCTCACCTGGCAGCGATAGGGCGGCTCCCCACTGATCGTCGGGCAACGATAAGGCCCAATCGCGCAGCTCTGCGTAGATCGTGAATTGCTCCGCTGGCGGCAATCTCCAAACTTTACTCGCTAACGCGCCGACTGATGCGCCCTGATGAGACGGTGGCAGCTGCCGGGCCCGTTCGCGTAAGGCCGCATGCAGTTCAGGAATGTTCACGCGCCATTCTCTAGGTTTAAAATAAAATAATGCTTTGCACAATACCGGAATCAATGCCGCTTGCTCAGGCATGCTTAACGATGGCAACCGAGATAAAAGCGCCTGATAATACCCAAGAAACGCATCGAACGGGCAAGTCCAGCTAGTTGCTAATGCGTATGCCAGTTCCGGCCAGACATTTTCTTGTTCGGGCCCGCGCTGCGCTGCCATTGCGTGAACAAAGTCGAACACCTCCTGAAACTCCTGCCCAGACAATGCACGGTTATCGAAAAGATGACGTAACGTGAACAGCATTACCCTTTGTATCCGCACGCCGTATTCTGGAAGGCGGTCCGCAGCCGAGAACACTCGCTTAAACGCGTCGAGGCGCTCGGCCTGCGGCAGCGTGTGCAGACGCCGGCGCAGCGACTCAATGGGCTCGACCCGCTGCGTTGGCTGGTGGAGCGTGCGCTCCATCTCATCGAGCAGCTGGTTGACTGACGCCAAGTTCGTGGCTTGGTTAGCACGTTGCCAATAGTGCCAGACAAGCCGCCGGTCATGCATTGAACGATACGTATGGCGATCGATTGCCGAGAAATGTCCGATGTCTCGAATGGGCACGTAGTCACCGATCCGCTGAATCACTTCGGGCGGTAGGTCCTGATAGGTGGTGGGCCCGGTGGCCGACCTGCCTGTCAGGGCACCGCTTGACGGCGTCAATGGCGGCGGCGTCGAGCCGGCGGGTGCCGGGCAGGCTGCCAACGCGCACAGATAGGTCTGCTGGTTGTTTAAAGCGGCGTTTAGATCAAAGTCCATTGGCAAGCTCGGTAAGAGGTCGGATACATGCAACGCGAAGCGATGCTGCACCATAAAATAGTCGAAAGCGAACAGATAGTCGATCTTCGCCTATTGCGTGTCACTCATCAGTCTGCGCACTATCCTGATTCCCCTTGAGAATCAAAATGGAAACACATTTATTGTGTGTTAACGACCCCTAGTGCTTGCCGGCATGGCGGCGTCGCCGGATCACGTCCAAGAATGCATGCAGAATCGGCGTATCGTCGTCGCGCCGATACAGGCAACTGAGCTCGATGTGGCGCATGCGTCGCGACTGCAACGGCCGGTAGGTGACGCCCGGCAAGCGCAGGTTGGCGGCGGAAGCCGTGGTGATGCAGACGCCGAACCGGCTGGCCACCAGTGCGATGCAGGTCACCACATCCTCCACCTCCTGTTCCACCCGCAACGTTACACGTTCTTGCTCAAAGGCGGCCGCGATTTCTTGGGCGAGCCCATGCACGGGCGCGTTCGGATACAGGATCATCGGCTCGCCGTCCAAGTCGCGCAGTCGTATTCGCTCCTTCCTGCATAGCGGATGACCATCGTACAGCGCGACGAGGTACGGCTCCTCGAGTACTTTCTCGACGGCGATGTCGTCATCGTACGGCACCAGCCGGTTGAAGCCGATCGTGATCCGGCGCTCGCGCAGCGCATCGAGCTGTTGGGCCTTGGTCAGATTGTGCAGTCCTATCTTAATCCGTGGCCGTTCGGTATGAAAGGTGGCGAGCAACTGCGGAATCACCTGCAGGACGCCGGAGCTGAAGATGCCCACGTCCAGTCGTCCGATCAGCCCCTGGCCGGCGAGTTGTGTCTGCTCGGTAGCTCTTTGGGCAAGCGCCAGGATGTTGGGCACTTCGGCGAGCAGCGTGCGTCCCGCCTCAGTCAACTGCGCGCCGCGCGCACTGCGCACGAACAGCGTGACGCCCAGCTGCGCCTCCATGGCATGGATATGTCGCGTCAATGGTGGCTGCGCAATATGCAGACGCTGGGCGGCGCGTCCGAAATTGCGTTCCTGTGCGACTGCGAGGAAGTACCGCATTTGCTTCAGATCCATCGTTCGCATCCCGTTATGCCATACCGTTTTAGTATCGTAACGTAAAAAAATAGTATTGGACGGTATGTCCGGCGGTGGGCAAGATCATTACCGTGTTGGCGCGTCCGCGCCTGGCGGACTCAGTATTTCAAGGGAAGTTCGATGCCAATCGTACATATCTCGCTGGTCGAGGGCCGCAGTGAAGCAGCGGTCAAGGCTTGCGTCAAGGCGGTCGCCGTCACGGTGCACGAGACGCTTGGCGCACCGCTGCAGAGCATTCGTGTGTATGCAACCCAAGTGCCGGCCGTGCACTGGGCGATCGGTGCGCACACGAAGGACGAAGCGGCTGCGCAGCTGGAGCGGAGGGCCTGACATGACGCCACAACAGATCCAGCAGGCGGCCGCGGCGCTGCGCACGGCGGCCAGCAGCGGCGAGTACATTGCACCACTTCGCGACACCTGGCCGTCGTTGTCGATCGATTCAGCCTATGCAATCCAACGTGAGAACACTGAGTGGCGTATCGCGCGCGGGCAGCGTGTGATCGGCTGCAAGATCGGCCTCACGTCGGTCGCGGTGCAGCAGCAACTAGGCGTGGACCAGCCCGACTTCGGCATGCTGTTCGATGACATGGCTTTTGGCGACGGCGAGCCGATTCCCACGTCGGTGCTCGCGCAACCGAAGGCCGAGGCCGAAATCGCATTCATCATCGGTAAGGATATCGAGGCGGTTCGCCCCAGTCATGTGGACGTGCTGCGCGCCATCGACTATGCGTTGCCGGCGATCGAGATCGTCGGCAGCCGCATCGCGAATTGGAATATCCGGATCACCGATACGATTGCCGACAACGCGTCGTCGGGGGCTTTTGTGCTAGGCAATACGCCGGTAAGCGTTGCCGCGTTCGATATGCGGTTGTGCGGCATGGTGATGGAGCGCCGCGGCGAGCCGGTGTCGGTCGGCGCGGGCGCCGCATGCCTGGGCAGCCCCGTCAACGCACTCGTGTGGCTCGCCCGCACGATGGCGGCTTTGGGCACGCCGCTCAAGGCCGGCGACCTAGTGTTGTCCGGTGCGCTCGGGCCGATGGTCCCGATCGTGCCCGGCGACGTTGTCCAAGCTCGCATCAATGGTGTGGGTTCCGTGCGGGCAGCTTTTGAACGTGATTCGAACGAGGCCCATGGATGAGCTTCATTACTGAATACGCCACACTGCTTGATACGGCGGCGCGCGACGCGCACGAGGTCGAGCAGTTCGATCTCGACGCTCGTCTGTCGTTGGAGGACGCCTACGCGATTCAGGCCGCGTCCATTGCGCGGCGGCTCGAGCGCGGCGAGCGCAGGGTGGGCGTGAAGATGGGTTTCACGAGTCGCGCGAAGATGCTTCAGATGGGGTTGTCCGACGTGATCTGGGGCAGGCTGACCTGCGCTATGCAGCTCGAGGAAGGCGCATCGGTGTCGTTCAGGCGCTTCGTGCATCCGCGCGTGGAGCCGGAAATCGCATTTCTGCTCAAGCGGCCGCTGGCCGCAGATGTGACGGCCCCGGCGGCGTTGGCCGCCGTGGAGGCGATCGCGCCAGCGATCGAGGTTATCGATTCGCGCTACAAGAACTTCAAGTTCACGTTGCCCGAGGTGATCGCTGACAACGCCTCGTCCAGTGGCTTTGTGATTGGCGCGTGGTGTGATCCACACATCGACTTCTCGAACCTGGGCTTGACATTGAACATCGACGGACGAGTGAAGCAAGTCGGCTCGAGCGCGGCATTGCTCGGCCACCCGCTGCGTTCGTTGGTGGCGGCCGCGCGCTTGTCCGCGCAGGCCGGCGAGCCGCTGCAAGCTGGTTGGATCGTGATGGCGGGTGGCGCGACTTCGGCCGAGTACATCGCGCCGGGTCAGTACGTATCGATCGACATCGAGCGGCTGGGCAGCGCCGGATTCCACGTGGCCGGCTAAGTGGCGCGTGCTTTGCAGCGCGCGCCACTTAGCAAGAAACCGTATGATTGGAGCACAAGCATGACGCAAATGGTGAAGGTCGCCATTATCGGCTCGGGCAATATCGGCACCGACCTGATGATCAAGGTGATGCGCAACGGCAAGCACCTACAGATGGGTGCGATGGTGGGCGTCGATCCTCAGTCCGACGGATTGGCGCGAGCTGCACGGCTCGGCGTAGCGACAACTGCGCAGGGCATCGATGGATTGCTCGAGCTGGACGTATTTGACGACGTCGACATCGTGTTCGACGCGACGTCTGCCGCCGCGCACGCGCGGCACAATGAGATCCTGCAGGCCCATGGCGTGCAGGTGATCGACCTGACGCCAGCCGCGATTGGGCCGTTCGTGATTCCGGCGATTAATCTGCATGCTGAGACCGCGTCGAACATCAATATGGTCACGTGCGGCGGCCAGGCGACAATACCGATCGTGGCGGCAGTATCGCGCGTGGCCAAGGTTCACTACGCGGAAATCGTCGCGTCAATCGCCAGTCGGTCCGCGGGACCCGGCACGCGCGCGAACATTGACGAATTCACCGAGACCACGCGCCGCGCGATCGAGTCGTTGGGCGGCGCCACGCGCGGCAAGGCAATCATTGTCCTCAATCCGGCGGAGCCGCCGCTGATTATGCGGGATACGGTGTTTGTGCTGTCCGAGCACGTCGATACACGGCTGGTCGAGCAAAGCATCGAGCAAATAGTACAAAGCGTACAGGCCTACGTGCCGGGATACCGGCTCAAACAGAAGGTCCAATTCGACGAGATCGTGCCGCAGCGTCCACTGAACGTGCCAGGCATCGGGCCCGCGCACGGCCTGAAGACGTCCGTGTTCCTGGAGGTCGAAGGCGCGGCGCACTATTTGCCGTCGTATGCTGGCAATCTAGACATCATGACATCGGCCGCGCTTGCATGCGGCGACTTGATCGCGCACCGCCGCCTCGACACGGGCATGGCGCGCGGCCATCGGGAGACCGCACAATGAGCCACACCGGCAAGAAACTGTATATCTCCGACGTGACGTTGCGCGACGGCAGTCACGCCATACGACACCAGTACAGCGTGGAGAACGTGCGCGCGATTGCAGCAGCGTTGGACCGCGCCGGCGTGGACAGCATTGAGGTCGCGCATGGCGACGGGCTGCAGGGCTCCAGCTTCAACTATGGATTCGGTGCGCACAGCGACGTTGAATGGATCGAGGCCGCCGCGCAAAGCGTGACGAGGGCCAAAATCGCCACGCTGCTGTTGCCCGGCATCGGCACGATCCACGACCTACGCAATGCGTACGATGCCGGCGCCCGTGTCGTGCGCGTGGCGACGCACTGTACCGAGGCTGACGTCTCGCGACAACACTTAGAGTACGCCCGAGAACTGGGCATGGACCCGGTCGGTTTCCTGATGATGAGCCACATGACCACGCCGCAGAAGCTGGCCGAGCAAGCGCAGCTGATGGAAAGCTATGGCGCGCGCTGTATCTATGTGGTCGACTCCGGTGGTGCGCTCGGCATGAACGACGTGCGTGATCGGTTCCGCGCGCTGAAGGAGAGGCTGCGCGCCGATACGCAGACCGGCATCCACGCGCACCATAACCTGAGCCTTGGTGTGGCCAATTCGCTGGTTGCGGTCGAAGAAGGATGTGACCGCATCGATGCGAGCCTAGCCGGAATGGGTGCCGGGGCGGGCAATGCGCCGCTCGAGGTATTCATCGCGGCTGCTGACAAGCAGGGCTGGAATCACGGTTGTGACCTGTATCAGCTGATGGACGCAGCCGATGACCTGGTGCGGCCGTTGCAAGACCGCCCGGTGCGCGTCGATCGCGAGACGCTTGCGCTGGGTTATGCTGGCGTGTATTCGAGTTTTCTGCGTCATGCTGAGGTGGCCGCGCAGAAGTACGGCCTGAAGACCGTTGACATCCTGGTCGAACTTGGCCGTCGCAAGATGGTGGGCGGCCAGGAAGACATGATCGTCGATGTCGCGCTCGATCTTCGCTAGGCCGGCAGCAACCACGTGCCCGTGCGCGATTCCTACGAGCCGACGCCCGAACGGTCAGACATCGTTGGCGTGCACCCGCGTTGCCGCCGTGCGTCGAATAATAGCTGCAATGGTTGGAAATGGTTGCAGATGAAGAAAAGCGGCCACGCACGACAATTGATCGACGCGCGTCGGTGAGCGCTGACAGCGACGCGCGTTAAAATAAAATGAATTTATAGAGCGATAACAAAAGAAAACTTTTATTGTCGACAGCGGGTTCGTATAGTCATGACCAGAATCGACCTTGACGGAACCACGCGACCCGCATGAAGACTCCCCTCAAACTCGCTCCGTTCGTGTTGTTCGGCGCGATTGCGATCCAGGCCCATGCCCAAAGCAGCGTAACGCTGTATGGCCTCATTTCCGCCGGCATTGGCTTTGCCACGAACCAAAGTGGCAAGCCTGCGTGGCAGGCACTGTCTGGCACGAACCAGAATCCGCGTTGGGGGCTCAAGGGCACGGAAGACCTGGGCCAAGGGTTGTCGGCGATCTTCCAGCTGGAAAACGGCTTCAATGTGATGACGGGCAGCGCCGCGCAGAACGGCCGATTTTTTGGCCGGCAAGCGTATGTTGGTCTGGCGGATCGTCAGTATGGCTCGCTCACGTTCGGGCGGCAGTACGACGCGATCCACGATTATATCGGCCCGGTGATCATCGCGAGCAACGGGGTGAACATCGGCGACAACGACAACGGCTATAACGACATTCGTGTGCAGAATTCGGTGAAGTACGTCAGCCCAGTCTACTACGGGCTGAAGCTGACCGCGCAGTATGGCTTTAGTAACGCGAACGGCTTCACAAACAACAATGCGTACAGCTTCGGACTGGGCTACGAGCGCGGTGCATTGCGCTGGAGCGTGGTCTATGCACAGTACAACCAACCCTACAGTGCCACCAACGCGGATGGCGCCATTGCGAATGACTATGCATCGCCGCTACTGATCTTTAGCAAGAGCGCGACTGCGCCGTCGGTCTATGCGAGCCGCCAACGGATCGCCGGCACCGGCGGGTTCTACACGATTGGACGCGCGCAGTTTGCCGCGCTGTTCACCGACGTGCGCTACGACTACCTGGACAACTCGCACCTGCACCTGCAGAACTTCGGTTTGAACGTCGTCTATGCGATGACGCCGGCCTTCTTCCTGGGCGCTGCGTACGGATTCACGAATGGCAAGTACGACGTGGTCAACAAGCAGCCGAAGTGGCACCAGGTGAACCTACAAGCGGACTACTTTCTGTCCAAGCGCACCGACGTTGCACTGACTGTAATTGCGCAGCAGGCAGCCGGTGACGCAGACCATGCGCAGATTTTTGCCTACAATCGTTCGACTGGCATCCGGCAGCTGACCGCGACGCTCGGCATGCGCCACGTCTTTTGAGGCCGCGGACCATGAAGCCTTGTCTGAACCCCTCCCGGCGAGCATTCCTTGGGATGTCGGCGGCGCTGGCCGTCGGTACGCTGCTGGCTCCGTCGCGCGCGCGCGGTGGACAGTGTGGCAGCACGTCGCACGGTGATCATCGATACCGATCCGGGCCAGGACGACGCGATCGCCATCCTGCTCGCATTAGGTGCACAGGATCGCCTGGACGTGCGCGCGCTGACGGCCGTTGCTGGCAACGTGCCGCTGGCGCTCACAGAGCGCAACGCGCGGATTGTGCGCGATTGGGCCGGGCGCACCGACACGTTGCCCGTCTACGCAGGCTGTCCGCGCCCCCTTACGCGTGAATTGATCACGGCCGCCAATGTGCACGGCAGAAGCGGCCTGGAGGGCGTGGTGCTGCACGAACCACGCGCGCCGCTGGCCGTGCAGCACGCGGTGCCGTATCTGGTCGATGCGCTTAGCCATGCGGCGCCCCACAGCGTGACGCTGTGCGCGATTGGGCCACTGACCAATATTGCCAGTGCGCTGATCGAGGCGCCACAATGCCGACGCGGCCTGCGCGAAATCGTGCTGATGGGCGGTGCTTTCTTCGAGCGCGGTAATATCACGCCGGCGGCTGAATTCAACGTATACGTCGATCCGCAGGCGGCCGATGTGGTATTGAGCAGCGGCGTGCCGATCGTCGTGCTGCCGCGCGATGTTGCGCTCAAGGCACCGATCACACCGGCCCGCTTGGCCTCGCTGCGCGCACTGGACAATCGTTGCGGCGCAGTTGTAGCCGACATCATGGCTGCCGAATTGGCTTACAACAAGAAACGCCGCGGTGTCGATGAGGCGCCGATGTATGATCCGACAGCCGTCGGGTACCTAGTGGACCCATCCATGTTTAACGGCCGGCAGGTCAACGTGGTGGTCGAGACGACGGGGCAATGGACGCTTGGCGAGACCGTGGTGGACTGGAACGGGCGTAGTGGCCGACCGTGCAATGCGATATGGATCAACGATGTCGATGCCGATCGCTTCTATGCGTCGTTGGCCGAGCACATTGCAACATTGCCGTAAGTTAGCAAACGTTCAGATATGCTTGACGATCCATTCTCGGCAAGCCTGCACGTGCGGCCCACGGTCGTCGCCGGCAACAGAAATCAACGAGATCTCGCGCGTGACGCGCGGCTGTTCCAGGCGCAGTGCGACCAGTTCGGGATCGTACAGATGCAGCGTGTAGAGACTGGGCAGGACCACGGTGGCAAGACCGTTGCGCGCCAGCGCGTACAGCGGCTCGGTGTACTCCATCCGATACGCGACGTGCAAGCGCAGCTTTTCCGTGCCACCGGTGCGTTGCAGGGACTCGCTGACGCTGCCACGCACGAACACCGCCAGGTCACGGTCGACGAGCTTAGCCCACGGCACCGTCTTGGTTTGCGCGAGGGGGTCGTCCCGCCGGACCACGACCACGATCTCGTCGTCGAACAGATGCTGGTAACGCAGCGATTCGTCGCTCCCGTCCGGTTCGCGCACGCCGATGCCCAGGTCGGCGACGCCGTCGCGCACTGCTTGCACAAGCGCGCTGTTCGGCGAATCGGTCAGTGTGAAGCACAGCATCGGCTGCTCAATGCGCAGCGCATTGAGCACGGGCAGCAGGCGGCCGGCTACGGACGGGATGAACGAGACACGCACGGTTTGGGTCCGTTCGCCGATCAGTTGCGCCATGTCATCGAAGGTGCCCCGAGCGTGGTTGAGCAGTCGCTCGGCCAGCGGCAGCACTGCCGCGCCGGCGGGCGTCAGCGTGAGACGATGCGCGGAACGGGCAAACAGGCGGCCACCGAGCAGAAACTCAATCTGCCGGATCGAGGCGGTCAGCGCCGGCTGGGTGAGCGCAAGCGCTTGCGCGGCCTGCGTAAAACTGCGTGCATGAGCGAGCGCAACAAAGTGCTGCACTTGGCGCAGCGTGAGTGCCGGAAGCAGGGACAAGCGCTCGGATGACATGGTGCTATGACAGCAGGAACCCGGTACGCGGCAGTATAAGGCCAGCTCGCCACGAGGCAACACACGACAATATTCGGAATGGGCAATTTCGCTATGGATAGGAGAACATCGATGTCGTCGGCAGACGTGACTGCGGCGCGCCCGTCGCAGAGCAGGCTGGAGCGACGGTTTGCGCTCACCGCGCGCGGCAGCAGCCTTCGCGTTGAAATCATCGCCGGGTTAACCGCGTTTCTGGCGGCGGCCTACCTATTGGTCGTGATTCCGTCGCTGCTCGCCACCGGGGGAATGGATCGCGGCGCAGCGACCACGGCCACGATTATCGTATTCGTATTATGCACCGTGTTGATGGGGTTGTATGCGAACCTGCCGTTTCTTGTCGGTCCCGGTATCGGCGGGTCGGTGATCGTGGGCGTGACGCTGGCCAGTACCGAGCACATCGGATGGCAGACGGGATTGGGCATCGCATTCGTATCGGGCGTGTTGTTCCTTGTGCTGACACTGTTGGGCGCGCGTAGCGTCGTCATGCGGCTCATTCCAGTGCAGATTAAGCTCGGGCTGGGCGCATCAATCGGCTTGTTCGTCACAATGTTGGGTTTGCGCAATGCGGGCATGGTCGCCGTGAATGCGAAGACCAGTGCGCTGGCACTGGGCGATTTTTCGCGTCCCGGTGCGCTGGTGACGCTGATCGGGCTAGCTGTGGCGATCATGTTGCAAGCGCGCAAGGTGCCGGGCGCGATCTTGCTGGCGATCTTGGCCGCGGCGCTCGCCGGTGTACCGCTGGGCGTGACGCGCGTGCCGGAAACGCTCATTTCGCTGCCTCATGCAATCGGACCGGTCGCGTTCCAACTGGATATCGGCAGCGCGCTGAGCATCGCGGCCGCGCCGTATTTGTTTGCGTTTTTTGCTGCCGAGTTCTTTTCCACGCTTGGCACCGCACTGGCCGTCGGAGCAAAAGCCAACCTGCTGGATGAGCACGGCAATCTGCCGGATATCCACCGGCCGTTCCTGGTCGATTCTATCGCCGCGACGTTGGGTCCGTTGCTCGGCATACCGGCGCTTACTGCGTTGGTCGAATCAGCAGCGGGCGCCGAGGCCGGCGCGCGTACCGGGTTGTCGTCGCTGGCGGCGGCCGCGATGTTTGCGCTGATGCTATTGTTTGTGCCTGTGGCGCTGGCGATCCCGAAGGAGGCGACTGCGCCGGCGTTGATCCTGATCGGACTGTCGATGTTTTCCACGATCCGGCATGCCCATTTCGACGATTTCATTGACGCCCTACCGGTGATGTTAATGGTGCTGTTCACGCTCGTGTCCAACAGTTTCGGCACAGGCATTGCGGGCGGCCTATTATGCTACGTGCTGATCAAGTTGCTGGCCGGGCGGTGGCGAGAGGTGCCGTGGGGGCTCATGTTGTTGGCCGTGCCACTTGGCTACTACTTCTGGACCGTTGTCAAGCCGCATTAACCGGCGGCACGACGCTTACCTTCGTAACACCATGGCGAGACAGGCATGACGCATACTCCTAGCAACGTTCCGGCTGCCCGCACCGGTGTCGTACTCACCGATGCACATCGGCGCTTCTTCCACGCGATCCCAAAGGTCGAGCTGCATTGCCACCTGCTGGGTGCCGTGCGGCACGGCACATTCGTTGCGCTAGCCGAGCGCAACCATGCTCCGCTGGAGCGAGAGCAGATCGAGGCCTTTTACACGCGCGGGGAGAAGCCGGTCGGCGTGCTGCGTGTGTTGCGCGCGCTCGACCAGTACCTGCTGATCCAACCCGACGATTTGCACCGCATCGCCTACGAGTATCTGGAAGACGCCGTATCACACTATGTCCGGCATGCAGAGTTTTTTTGGAATCCTACCGGAACGGTGCGGGTATCGGGAACCGGTTACGCTCAGGCGCAGGCGGCGATCGTTGCCGCAATACGCGATGCAGCGCGTGATTTTGGCATCAGCGCGCGGTTAATCCCGAGTATCGACCGGGAACAGGATCCAGACGAGGCGGTGCAGATTGTCGAGTGGATGAAAACATATCGCGCGGACGAGGTCGCGGGCTTGGGCATGGACTACCGTGAAAACGATCGGCCGCCGGAGCTGTTTTGGAAGGCATATCGCAATGCGCGCGACGCAGGGTTTCGCACTTGCGCGCATGCCGGCGAGTTCGGCATGCCATGGCGCAACGTCGAGACGGCGATCGAGTTGCTGCAAGTCGATCGCGTCGATCATGGCTATACGATCATCGACAACCCGGCGCTATGCGCACGGTATGCCGCAAAGGGTATCGTGTTCACGGTCGTGCCGACCAACTCGTATTACCTGCGGACGTTGCCGGCCGAGCAATGGGCCGAGCGGCACCCGTTGCGGCATATGCCATCGCTGGGCTTGAAAGTGCACCCGAATACCGACGATCCGACGTTGCACAACGTCACGCCGAGCCAAGCCTGGGAATTGATGTTCAGTCATTTCGGGTTTCAGTTTGACGACTTGCGTACCTTCATGCTGAACGGCATTGACGGCGCCTGGGTCGATCCTTCGACCAAGGCCACCTGGCGCGCCGAATGGGCGCGTGAGTTTGCGCAACTTTCCGATGTGCTGCAAGAGGCGCTTGCGTCGCCGCGGGGCTGAACAGCTTAGCACCTCGGCCTGGGCGTAGCCACGGACGGCGCAGTGACCTCTTTGCCGGCGGGAATTCCGAGGGGGCGTGCCACCGCGATTTGCGGTTTAATCGGTACTGTAACGCTAAATAACCTTGATCCCGAGCCCTATTTGCGTCACGTCCTCGCTCGTATTTAGCTTATTTGTCGCGCGTTTCTCAATCAGCTCGTCGAGCTACACAGCCCTACTTTGTGTGACACCAGGCACTTTTGCTTTGTGTTGGCATTGGCCTAAGGCGTGTTTCCATGCCTTGATCAGGCATCGATTTAGCCCGCCACCACTGTACGCAAGCTTCAGCTAGACAGGATACCGAATCGATCAAATGGATGCCACGGATCCCCTCAGGCACCACCATTGGCAACTCGGTGCAGCCCAAAATCACAGCGTCGGCGTGCAACGCCCCGCATGCCGCAAGTGAACGGGCCAGTTGAGCCGACGCACCAGGAAGATCGCCTGCTTTGCTGAGCGAGATGGCGGCACTCGTTAGCTCGACGATTTCATCTTCAGGTTCGATGAGACGCACGCCGGCATCAGTCAATGCGTGATCGTACAATCGATAACGGGTAGTGGAGCGTGTACCTAGCACGATTGCGCTCCCTGCTCCTGAGAGCGCAGTCTGCCGCGCGGTCGCGGAGATCATATCAATGAACGGAATCCGCAAAGCCGCTGCGAATTCATCGCGCCAGTAGTGAGCGGTGTTGCACGCAATGGCGACGGCGCCGCATCCGGCTTGCGCTAATTGCGCAAGCCGCGCATGGATCATTGTCGGGACAATCGTGTCACCGTTCTCGATTGCAGTGGAGCGGTCCGGAATCTCTGGGCAGGAAAGCAGTAGAAAGGGGACATGGTCCTGATCGACCCGCGCGCCCGCACGTTGAGCCAGTAGCCGCAAGAAGTATGCGGTGGCCTCGCTGCCCATACCTCCTAAAATGCCAAGGCGATCTTTTCCAAACGAAGCATTCGTTCTCATCTACCCATCCTTAAATGTCGACGCTGTGACGCTTGATGACAGTCTTTATTCTGACGTCCCCAAACTCCTCGCAAAGAGCACTCGTGCTCGGCGTACCGGAGCCCAACCTTGGAAAGCTGTAGCGCTTCGCTCCGGTACCATCTCGCACGCGTACGGGTAAGCGTTTAGCTCACCGTGCTTAGCTTCCGCGCAATGATGGGGCCAATTTGGGCTAACGGTTCCAATTGCATCATTGCGCCATGTTCACAGTCGATGGAATGCATCTCAACATGGCCTTTTACGTAAGCTCGCCATGTTTCCGGCTCTGGCCGATAGCCTGGCTTTTCTAATGCTGCTTTGATATGCAGCACATCCCCTTCGAACGAAGAGCGAGGAACATAACGCTCGATCATTTGAGGTGTTTTTTCAAAGAAATCCAAAATGCTGTCAAATTGACGTTCATCTAATGCGGCATATAGGCTGCCTCCTTTGCGAAGCATTTCCCGACGCTCTTCGAAATCGAGGGGCAGTTTTTCTGAACTGGCTGAATCGCATCCGGCCTCTGCCAGCAGATCGGCAATCATGTCTTGTCTGGCAACCCGCCGCATGGGCTTGTTTTTCGTCCTAACGTAGCTATCCAAAAGGGCAAGTAAGGCAACGTGTTCGCCTTTCTTTTGAAGAATACAAGCCATTTCAAAGGCAATGAGCCCACCCAAAGACCAGCCTACCAGTTGATAAGGACCGCTAGGTTGAATACGGCGGATTTGCTCAACGTAATCCAAGGCCATTTCTTCAATCGTTTCCGGAAGAGGCCCCGGGTCCGAAAGACAGCGCGCCTGCAAACTATAAAGAGGATGCTGGCGATCGATATATCGCAGGAGTCCGGCATAGCACCAACCCAGTTCTCCCGCCGGATGGATGCAGAACACCGGGGGGCGATCTCCGTGGGATCTGAGCGGCAATACGACTTGGAATAATGAGTCAAGGTCGGTCGGCTGGTCTGGCTGCTGGCTAAGACCCGCTACGGTAGGCGTTTCAAACAAGTTTCGAATGGACAGCTCCAAGCCGAGTGTGGTGCGGACACGGTTGATCAACCGTGCAGCCAGCAACGAATGGCCCCCTAACTCAAAAAAATTGTCGTCGATACCAACGTGGGCGACGCCCAGCACCTCGGCAAATAGTTCGCAAAGCACCTGTTCTTCAGCGGTGCGCGGCATGCGTGCTGTTGCCGTCACCGTCATTTCCGGCTCTGGCAGTGCTTTGCGATCGACCTTACCGTTTGGTGTAAGCGGCAATGCATCAAGCACGACGAATACGGCCGGGATCATATAGTCCGGCAGGTTCTGACTTAGGTATTGTCTCAGTGTAGCGGGCGTAACCGTACAGTTTGCTGTTGCCACCAAATAGGCCACTAAGCGTTTGTCTGCTGACCGGTCATCCTCCCGTGTGATGACCGTCGCTTGTGCGACATTGGGGTGGCTGGCTAGCGCCGCACTAATTTCTTCCAACTCGACGCGAAAGCCGCGGATTTTGACTTGATGGTCGGTGCGGCCGAGATACTCGAGTTGGCCGTCTGCTCGCCATTTGGCCAAATCCCCGGTTCGATATAGCCGCTCGCCTTGGCCAAAGGGATTGGCGATAAAGCGCTCAGCGCTCAGCGCGGGTTGATTGACATAGCCCCGTGTCAGACCCGCGCCCGCAATATACAGCTCGCCGGCCACGCCACAGGGCACCGGATGCAAATACCGATCAAGCAGATAAACGCGCGCGTTGGACAAGGGCCGACCGATTGGCACGATACCGCTTGCCTGAGGCACGACTGCAAACCATGTGGAGGTCATCGTGCATTCGGTCGGACCATACTGATTAACCACATTAATCTGCTCGCCCAGCGTCTGGTGCACTTGAGTACATAAGTCCGCCTCAAGTGCCTCGCCGCTCGTCAAGATCGTGCGCAGCGTAGGGGTTGTTTGCGGGCCGTCAGCCACTTGGCAGACGCTGCGCAGCAAGCTGGGCGTGATGCTAAGCAACTTCGTGATGCCGTGCTCGTTGATTGCGCGCACGTACTGATGCGGCTCTTTGGCTTGCGTTGTTGGGATCAGCACTGTCCGCGCGCCTGCCACGAGTGGACCAAGTAGATCGCGCACAGACGCATCAAAGGCCAGGCTGGCTACGTTGAGCACGGCATCGGCCTCAGTGAGACGGTATTGGCGCACTAGGAAGTTCAAGTAATTGGCCGCACTGCTGTGCTGGGTCATCACGCCTTTAGGCTTGCCCGTTGAGCCTGACGTATAGGTGATATAAGCAAGATTGTGTGGTCTCACGACGCTGGTAGGCCGTGTTGAGGGCTGCGTGGCGATCTGAGTCCAGTGCGTATCCAGCGTCACGGTCTGAGTCTGGATGGCAGGCAACAGCGGCTCAAGGTGAGGCTGTAGCACCAATGCTGCGACTTGTGCATCCTCCAGCATATAAGCGATGCGCTCAGCCGGATAGCTTGGATCCAGGGGCAAGTAGGCGCCCCCTGCTTTCAAGATACCCAATAAGCCCACAAGCATTTGCAGCGAGCGTTCGGCACATAGAGCCACGATGACTTCGGTTCCTACGCCCATGGCACGGAGATGATGCGCAAGCTGGTTGGCCCGTTGGTCCAACTCGGCGTAAGTCATCTGCTGCGTTTCAAATACCGCAGCGATTGCGTTCGGCGTGCGTTGCACCTGCTCTTCAAATAGCTGGTGCAAGGTTGGCGCAGATGAAAAGTCAGCTGCCGTGTCATTCCACGCTGTGAGCAGTTGATGCCGTTCCGTGATGCTGAGCAGCGGCAAGTCTGACAGGCGCTGCGTCGGGTCGGCAACCACCGCCTCAAGCACGTTAATCCAATGCTGCCCCAGCCGCTTGATTGTCTCGGCGTCAAACAGGTCAGTCGTATATTGCAGCCAGCCTTCAATGCCGTCCGACATTTCACCAAAGTGCAGTGTTAAGTCGAATTTAGTACTCAGGCGTTCCAGATCGATCTTCTCAACGGTTAGTCCCGGTAGGGCAAAATCCGACATGGGCACATTGAACCCATTGACCATGACCTGAAAAATCGGTTGTCGAGACAGGTCGCGTACGGGTTGCAGTACTTCCACCAATTTTTCGAAAGGCACCGCCTGGTGCGCATAGGCGCCCAATGTGGTTTCGCGCACTTGCGCCAGCAATTCGTTGAAGCGGGGATTACCCGACAAGTCGGTACGCAGCGCCAAAGTATTGATAAAAAATCCGATGAGCGCTTCAGTTTGCACTTGCGTGCGTCCTGCGATCGGTGAGCCCACGACGATATCGTCTTGCCCGCTCCAGCGACTGAGCACGACCTGGAATGCGGCGAGCAACGTCATGTATAACGTTGCACCTTCGCGCTGCGCCAGCGCTTTGAGTTGTGCGGCAAGCGCCGCCGGCACGTGCACCGCGAGGCCATGCCCACGGCCGCTTGGCACGGCGGGCCGCGGCCGGTCGGTTGGTAGTTCCAACGCAGCAGGTGCTCCCGCCAATTGCTTGCGCCAGTAATTTAGCTCCCGTTCTAGCGCTTCGTCCTTGAGCCATGCGCGCTGCCAAAGCGCATAATCGGCATATTGGACCGGTAGCTCGGGTAATGGTGAGCCTTGCTTTTGACTAAAGGCCGTATATAACGCTTGGATTTCCCGTGTCAGCACACCTAGAGACCAGCCATCCGAAATAATGTGATGCAATATCACGCTTAACACATGAGTATCAGGCGCGAGACGTAGCAGTGCAAAGCGCACCAGCGGCCCTGCAGTCAGATCGAACGGCTGTTGAGCGGCGGCTAGCAGAAAATGCATGACGTCATGCTCAGCCACTTCATGCGGTATCAGTTCAACCGTCCAGGGCGGAGTGACCACTTGCACACCGTCACCCTCATGGGTTTCAAACCGGGTGCGTAATGTTTCATGACGCTGGACGATTTCACTTAATGCGGCAGCCAGTGCAGCGACATCCAATTTACCCGTCAAGCGCATGGCAATCGGTATTTGGTACGCTGCGCCTTGCCCTAATTGTTCCAAGAACCACAGACGTTCTTGCGAGAACGACAAAGGCAAAATGGTGGGACGCGTTTGTGTGGTCAACGCTGGAATGTCGAGGTCACGACTTTGCCGCAATGCGTCCAGACGAGGTGTCAGTTCGGCAATAGTAGGCGCTTCAAACAGCGCGCGCACCGGCAGTTCGGCCCCCAACGCTTGCTGGACTCGGGCTGCAAAGCGCATCGCTAGTAATGAGTGTCCTCCAAGTTCAAAGAAGTTGTCGTCAATACCCACGCGTGGCAGACCAAGTACTTCGGCGGCCAACTCAGTCAGCGTTTGCTCCTGAGGCGAACGCGGGGCGCGGTAGCGTTCCGAAATAAAATTCGGTGCTGGCAGTGCTTGACGGTCCACTTTGTTATTCGGCGTCAGCGGCATGGTGTCGAGCCTGACGAACGCCGATGGCACCATATAGTCTGGCAAGCTGCCTTTGAGCTGATCGCGCAGCGCAGTGGTGTCGATAGTGTCATCGCTGACGAAATAGGCTACCAATCGTTTTTCGCCTGGCTCGTCCTCCCGCGCTACGACTACAGCTTGATGGATGGACGGATAGGCCAGTAGTTGCGTTTCAATCTCGCCGAGTTCGACGCGAATGCCACGGATCTTGACTTGATGGTCGGTGCGGCCCAGATACTGAAGTTGGCCATCGGCTCGCCATTTGGCCAAGTCGCCGGTTCGATACAGCCGCTCGCCGTGCCCGAATGGGTTTGCGATAAAGCGCTCGGCACTCAACGCAGGCCGCTTGAAATAGCCGCGCGCCAACCCGACACTGGCGATGTACAACTCACCGACCACGCCCGGTGGAACCAGTTGCAGATGTCGGTCCAGTACGTAGACGCGTGCGTTTGAGATCGCGCGGCCGATCGGCACGATGCCGCTTGGCTGAGGCACGGCCGCGAACCAGGTTGAGCTGAGCGTGCACTCGGTCGGGCCGTACTGGTTGATCACGGCAACTTGTGCGCCGAACACTTGGCGAAGCCGATCGCACAAGGCCGCTTCCAGCGGCTCGCCGCAGGTCAAGATTGCCTGCAGTGCCAGTTGGGGCAAGGGGCGGTCTTGAGCCGC
Organism: Burkholderia sp. b14; assembly: GCF_900156195.1. Classification (NCBI taxonomy): domain Bacteria; kingdom Pseudomonadati; phylum Pseudomonadota; class Betaproteobacteria; order Burkholderiales; family Burkholderiaceae; genus Burkholderia; species Burkholderia sp. b14. Next base: position 952,327 of record NZ_FTPJ01000003.1, on the reverse strand, counting down.
CTCGCACAGGCTACGCAGGAAGCTGGGCGTGATGCTAAGCATTTTGGTGACGCCCTGCTCGTGGATCACGGACAAATACTTGTGCGGCTCCTTGGCCTGCGCGGTAGGCACCAATACGGCTCGCCCCCCCGAGGTCAGCGGACCGAACAGGTCACGCACCGACGGGTCGAAGGCCAAGCCTGACACATTCAGTACGACATCCGCTGTGGTGAGCTGATAGTGGCGGGTCAGGAAGGTCAGATAATTGGCGACGCCACGATGTCGGATCATCACCCCTTTGGGCCGCCCGGTCGAACCCGACGTATAGATGACGTAAGCGAGATGCGCAGGCGTCACCCCGCTGTGCGGCGTATGGTGCGGCTGGGCCGCGATGTCGTGCCAGTCGGCATCCAAGCGCACACGTCGGGCGTCGGTGTCGGGCAATTGCGCTTCGAGGTGAGCTTGCGTGACCAGTACGGGGGCGCTGGCTTCTTCCAGCATATAAGCGAGGCGCTCGGGCGGATAGCTAGGGTCCAGCGGCGCGTAAGCGCCACCGGCCTTCAAAATGCCTAATATGCCGACCAGCATCTCGATTGAGCGCTCGACGCATAGCCCTACGATGACTTCAGGGCCGACGCCCAAAGCGCGAAGGTGATGGGCAAGCTGGTTAGCGCGCGTGTTCAGCTCAGCATAGGTTATCTGTTGCGCTTCGCACACGGCGGCTACCGCGTGCGGCGCACGCTGCGCTTGCGTCTCGAACAGCTGATGCAGGGTTTGTGTGTCCGGATAATCGGCTGCGGTGTTGTTCCACGTCGTGAGCAATTGATGTTGCTCTGCGGCGCTGAGTAGCGGCAGCTCAGAGAGGCGCTGTGCTGGATTGGCGGCCACTGCCTCAAGCACATTGACCCAATGCTGGCCGAGTCGCTCGATCGTATCGGCATCGAACAAGTCCGTCGCATATTGTAGCCAGCCGTCGATGCCGTCCGATGTCTCACCGAAGTACAGCGTGAGGTCAAACTTCGTGCCAAACGTATCGAATTGGACCGGTTCGGCGATGAGCCCTGGCAAAGCCAGGTTCGATGTCGACAGGTTGAGTCCATTGACCATGACTTGCACAATCGGCGCACGCGACAGGTCCCGAACGCGCTGTAACACTTCTACCAGCTTTTCAAATGGCACAGCCTGATACGCATAGGCCTCTAACGCTGTCTCCCGCACCTGCGCCAACAATTCGTTGAAGCGGGGATTACCCGACAAGTCGGTACGCAGCGCTAAGGTATTGAGGAAGAAGCCTAACAGTCCTTCCGTTTGTGCCTGCGTGCGCCCCGCAATCGGAGAACCAACCACGATATCATCTTGCCCGCTCCAGCGGCTGAGTACAATTTGGAACGCCGTGAGTAACGTCATGTATAACGTTGCGCCTTCACGCTGTGCTAGCGCTTTGAGTTGCGCGGCAAGCGCCGCCGGCACGTGCACCGCGAGGCCATGCCCACGGCCGCTTGGCACGGCGGGCCGCGGTCGGTCGGTTGGCAACTCTAACGCGGCAGGCGCTCCCGCCAATTGCTTGCGCCAGTAATTTAGCTCCCGTTCTAGCGCTTCGTCCTTGAGCCATGCGCGCTGCCAAAGCGCATAATCGGCATATTGGACCGGTAGCTCGGGCAGGGGCGAGGGCTGACCCTGAACAAACGCGCTGTATAGTTCGTTCAGTTCGCGTGTGAGTACGCCGATTGACCAGCCATCGGAGATGATGTGGTGCAACACAATACTCAACACATGAACATTGGAAGCAAGCCGTAGTAATTCAAAGCGCACCAGCGGGCCCGTAGCCAAATTGAACGGTTGCTCAGCGCTGGCCTGCAGATAATTGACAAGCTCGCATTCATCAAGCTCACGCGGTTTGAGCGTGACTTTCCATGGCGGATCGATCACTTGTACGCCGGTGCCATCGCGCGCCTCGAATCGGGTACGCAAAGCCTCATGGCGCCGAACGATTTCGCTAAGCGCGGCGTTTAATGCTGACACGTCTAGTTGCCCCGTCAATCGGGTAGCCATCGGTATCTGATAAGCGTCGCCTTGCCCTAACTGGTCTAAGAACCACAGACGTTCTTGCGCGAAAGACAAAGGTAGTGCGTCGGGCCTGGGCTGAACTGTCAGCGCGGGGATGGACAGTTCATTGTTTTGCTGCATTGCTGTGATGCGGGGAGCCAGTTCCGCCACGCTTGCGGCCTCGAACAACGTGCGAATAGGGACCTCAACGCCTAACGTGGCTCGGATGCGGCTGATCAGGCGGGTCGCCAGCAGCGAATGCCCGCCCAAATCGAAGAATCGGTCGTCAATGCCGACACGCGGCAGGCCGAGCACTTCTGCAAATAGCTCGGCCAGCGTCTGTTCTTGTGGCGAGCGCGCAGCGCGGTAGTGTTCAGAGACAAAATCCGGTGCCGGTAGCGCTTTGCGGTCGAGTTTGCCGTTGGGCGTGAGGGGCAAGTTGTCTAGCAGCACCATGGCGGCTGGCACCATGTAGGCTGGCAGCGCAGAGGCCGCGTAGCGACGAATGTCCGCAAGCTGATCAAGCTTAGCGGGGTTATTCGCATGGGCGCCAGGTGCCTGGCTAGCCAGCGCGGGCGAGGGTAAGTACAGGTCGGTGAACGTGGCGTTAGCCGCTTCGCTGGCGTGAACGAGCAAGATATCCATGCACGCTTGCGCGTCGCCTGACCAAGTCGCGGCAACCCAATAGCCACACGCCTGGCCCAGTGCATGGAAGTCGTCGGGCGTTAGCCCCTTTGCCCGCGTGCTACCTGCTTTGAGTCGATGCTGGACGGTCGCGATATCGCAGCCGCGCTCGAGCGCTTGCATGGCCTCGATTTCCCGTTCCAGGCGTGCGTTGGACACGCCTACGATGCGCAGGTGTGTGGGACGTTGCGTGTTCAGATGAGCTTTCAACGTGTCGAGATCAGCGAGCTGCTGACCCCAGTACCACTGTGGCACTTGAGCTAGCGAAAGCGTTTGAATAGGCGCTGTTGGCTGTTTATGCAGCACCACATCGTAGCGGTAGCGGCTTAGCTCATTTTCATATGGACCCCGCTTGAGTTGAATATCGACCGCGGCGATGGTGTCAATCGTACGCGGTAGCGTACTGAAGAACGCCGGTGCGAGTAGCAGTTCTTTTTCCGCGAGTAATGCTTGCTCGATACGTCGGCGTACGGTGGATACGTCATCAACGGCAGGATTGGCTTGATGCAGCTGCACGGCACTGACAAAACAATTCAGTAAGCTGAAGTTGCGCACGTCGCCGACAAAAAGCACACCACCGGGTGCAAGCAGTGCCATCGCTTGGCGCAGTACATCTTGTAAATAGCTGACATTGGGAAAGTACTGTGCCACCGAGTTGATCACGATGGTGTCGAAATAGCCTGACGGTAGCCCTTCGGTAACATGGGCCGCCTGCGTGCGTAATTCCACGCGCGAGGCCAATTCTGGATAGTGCGTCAGTTGCGCCTGGAGTGCCTCGATGGTGGGCATCGAGAAGTCTGTGCCCCAATAGGCTTCGCAATGCGGTGCTAGATGAGCGAGCAGCAGGCCGCTGCCCACACCGATTTCCAATAGTCGTCGGGGTTGGAGTGCTTGAATCCGTGCGACTGTGGCTGCACGCCATGCCTGCATGTCTGGCAGTGGGATCGGGCGTCCATCATAACTGCTGTCCCAGCCGACGAAATTCTCGCCAAAGGCACTGGATTGGTGGCTGCCGTAGTGGGTATCGTAGATCGTTTGCCATTCGCCGACCTGGCGCTCTTCAGTGGCCGCATTACGCTCAGCAGTCGTTTTATCGAGCGTGACATAGCCAACCAGCTGTGTGTGGCCTGGGCGGTCTTCGCGGGCAATCACCGCTGCCTGGGCGACGGCCGGGTGGCGACATAGCACGGCCTCGATTTCGCCTGGTTCGATCCGGAAGCCGCGCAACTTGACTTGATGATCGGCACGGCCGAGGAAATCGAGTGTACCGTCCGCTCGCCAGCGAGCTAGATCGCCGGTGCGGTACAAGCGCGCGCCTGCTGGGCCAAACGGCGCGGCAACGAAGCGTTCCGCCGTCAAAGCAGGGCGCTTGAGATAACCGCGTGCGAGCCCGATGCCACCAATATAAAGCTCGCCCGACACGCCGACTGGCACCGGCTGTAGATGCTCGTCTAAGACGTACAACTGGGTGTTGTCAATCGGCCGGCCAATTGATGAGGCTACTTCGGTAGCCGCCTCGTCAGGTAAAAACCGCCGCATCGCCACACATACTGTTGCCTCGGTGGGCCCGTACGCATTTGTCATGCGCTGCGACTGCGACCACTGTTCGACGAGGTGCGGAGGGCAGGATTCGCCGGCAACGATCAAATGCGAGCAGCTGGACAGGCTGTCGGCGGGCAGGGCTGCCAACGCGCTGGGCGGCAATGTGGCGTGGGTAATCGCTTGTTCTGATGCAAGCTTTGCCAGCGCGTCTCCCGGCAACAACTGCTCTGAGCGCCCGAGGACCAACGTTGCGCCTGACAGCAGCGACATGCACAGTTCCCAGAAAGCGGCATCAAAGCTCAATGAGGCAAACTGCAGGACACGGCTGTTCGGGTTCAGCGAAAAGCGCTTGATTTGGGCAGCCGTTAAATTATGGCTGCCGGCATGCGTGACCACAACGCCCTTCGGTTTTCCGGTCGAGCCGGAAGTGTAGATGACATAGGCGGGATGCCGAGGAGCGAGTGGCCGGCAACGATGGATGTCGCTCGGATTAAATTCGGATAGCTGCGTTAGCGCGGCGTAGACAGCCGGATCATCCAAATGAAGAACCGCGGTGTACTCGTGGGGTAAGCGCTTTGCGCTCGATGCATTGGTGAGGATGCGCTTGGGCTGCGCATCCTCTAGCATGAAAGCCAGTCGTTCGCACGGATAGTCCGGGTCGAGCGGCAGATAGGCCGCGCCCGCTTTCAAAATACCCAGCAATGCGCTGATCATCTGCGGCGAGCGCGGTAGCGCTAGGGCGACGATATCCTCCGGGCCAATGCCCTCGGCAATCAAATAATGCGCAAGGCGATTGGCTTGGGCATTCAATTCAGCATAGCTGACGTGTTGATCTTCGAAGATTAGTGCGATGGCATCAGGCGCTTTGGCCACCTGCGCCTCGAATAGTGCAGGCAGTGTTGCTTCGCAGATCGGCTGCGCCGTATCGTTCCAACCGTTGAGCAATTGCTGCCGTTCAGCCGTCTCCAGAAGATCGATGTGACCGATCGGTTGCGCAGGCGCGTCGGCGATGGCTTCCAACAAGCGGATGAAGCGGCGGGCCAATCTGTCTACCGTGTCACGATCGAACAGGTCAGTCGCATATTCGATCAATCCTTCCAGCCCCTGCGCACTGCCATCTGTACTCGATACTTCATCAAAGCTGAAGAATAAGTCAAATTTGGCGGTAAAAGTATCAATAGGTTCGGGTATTAAACGCAGGCCAGGCAGGTCAAATGGCTGCACAGCCGTGTTTTGTAATACCAATGAAACTTGGAAGAGGGGGTGATGTGCAGTTGAGCGGGTTGGATTAAGCCGTTCAACGAGCTGTTCAAACGGTGCATCCTGATGGGCATAAGCAGCCAGACAAGTCTCACGCACTCGTTTCAGCAGTGCATTGAAGCTCGGGTTACCTGATGTGTTGGTGCGCAGAACCAAGGTATTGACAAAAAAGCCGATCAGCTCGTCCAGCGCTTCGTCGGTACGTCCAGCAATGGCGGTGCCGATTGGAATGTCGTTGCCGGCGCCTAGACGGGTCAGCAACGTCGCCAATGCCGCTTGCAACACCATGAACAGGCTGGCTTCGTGGGCACGAGCAAGTGCTTGTAGCTTGCCGTGCAGCGTGGCATCGATTCGCATGGCCACATAGTCGCCGTGATAACTGGCCACGGGCGGTCGCGCCCGGTCAAACGGTAGCTCCAACCGTTCGGGCAGACCGGCCAAGGTTCGCTCCCAGTACGCGAACTGACGGCCAATCATGCTGTGCGGATCATGCTCATTACCAAATAACGCCTGTTGCCACAGCGTATAGTCGGCATATTGCACAGGCAACGGCGCCCAGGCTGGCGCCTGACCTTCGAGCCGGGCTGCATAGGCGCGGCCCAAGTCGTGGGCCAGTGGCGCCATTGACCAGCCATCGCCAGCGATATGGTGTAACAGCAGCAATAGCACGTGCTCTTGTGCGTCGAGCCGGAACAGCCACGCGCGCAGCGGGATTTCGCGGGATAGGTCGAAATGGTGAACTGCCGCTTGAGCCAACCTTTGTGACAGCGTTTCTGCTGTCACCTGGATTGTCTCCAGGGTGAGCGAGGCAGCTTCGACAGCGATGATCTGTTGCGTGGCGACTCCGTTGATGTCCTTGAAGACAGTGCGCAAGCTCTCATGGCGGGCTAGCAGGTCGTTCAACGCGGCCTGCAAAGCGTGGGTGTCCACCGTGCCAAACAGGCGTAACGGCAACGGCATGTTATAGGTGGCGCTGGGCCCTTCGAACTGGTGAGTAAACCATAAGCGGCGCTGCGCGAAGGACAACGGTAGGGTGGCGGGGCGTGGCTGTGGACGCAGAGGCGGCCGGGCGAACGCGTTAGGCGTGAGGCGCTGCGCCAAGTCGGCGACCGTGGGGGCTTCAAACAACGTGCGAATCGCGACGTCAATGTCCAACGCAGCGCGAATGCGGCTAATCAAACGCATCGCCAATAGCGAATGCCCGCCCAGGTCAAAGAAGTTATCGTCGATACCGACGGTCTCTAAGTCCAATACCTCAGCGAACAGGTTAGCCAACAGCGTTTCTGCCGCAGTGCGTGGCGCCTGAGCGCTGCTCGAGCTGAAGTCGGGAGCCGGTAAAGCCTGGCGATCGATTTTGCCGTTCGCCGTCAGCGGCAGCGCATCGAGTTCGACGAAGGCGGCCGGCATCATATAGCTGGGCAGTATTTGGCCAAGATGGGATTTCAGTTCGGCGGGCGTGACCGTGTGGCCGGCTGCCGTGACCCAATAGGCGACGAGCTGTTTATTCCCCGGACGGTCTTCGCGCAAGCTGATCGTGGCTTGGGCGATACCCGGATACCTGGCCAGTACGGATTCGATCTCGCTAAGCTCAATACGAAAACCTCTGAGCTTGATTTGATGATCAGCACGACCAAGATATTCCAATTGACCATCCGCGCGCCAACGCACGAGGTCGCCCGTTCGGTAAAGTCGAGTTCCCTGTTCAAAGGGGTTAGCAACGAAGCGTTCTGCCGTCAGATCAGGCCGGCCTAAATAAGCACGCGCCAATGCCGGTCCACCAATATAGAGTTCGCCGGTGACGCTAATGGGTACCGGCTGTAATGCATGATCGAGTACATAGACGCGCGTATTGGCGATCGGTCCACCCAGCGGCGGCGTCTCGGACTCGGCTAGCTGCGTCGCGCGCCACGCCAGTGCATTAATGACCCCTTCAGTCGGGCCATATAAGTTGTAAAGCGTGGCGTTCGGGAAGGTTGTCTGGCATGCGTGCAACACGGCGCTCGATAGCGCTTCAGCGCCGCATAGAATCAGCCGCAGATGTCGACAGTCGGCCACGCCTTCAGTGGCGCAAAGCTGCTCGAGCATGGCTGGAGCGATGTCAATCACGCTGATACGTTGCCATGCCATTAAAGTGGCAAGACGGCTTGCGTCCATCTGTATGGTCGGATCGGCCATGACCAGGGTGGCGCCAGACATCAACGGAATAAATATTTCTTCTATGGACGCGTCAAAGCTCAGCGAGATTTGCTGCAAGCAGTGATCGTCCGATCGCAATGACAGTAGCTGTTGTCCGGCATGCAGACGGCTCGACACAGCGTGATGATCGACCATGACCCCTTTGGGCCGACCAGTGGAGCCGGACGTGTAAACTACGTATGCTAGATGATGGGGGCGGATACCGCTTTGCGGCGCGTGTTGTGGTTGGGCGGCAATGCCCGCCCAGTCAGTATCTATACGTACCCGCTGCGCTTGCATGTCGGGCAATTGCGCCTCAAGATGCGATTGTGTGATGAGTACCGGGACGTTCGCATTGTCCAGCATATAGGCGATCCGCTCGGCAGGATAATTCGGATCGAGAGGCAAATAGGCCCCGCCCGCCTTCAATATACCCAATACGCCGACCAGCATGTCGATAGAGCGCTCAATGTACACGCCGACGACCACTTCGGGGCCGACGTCCAGTGTACGTAGATAGTGCGCCAACTGGTTCGCACGGGTGTTGAGTTCGTGATAGCTACACTGCTGTTGCTCGAAAACAATCGCCACGGCGTGTGGCGTTTTATCAGCCTGTGTCTCAAATAACTGGTGCAGCATTTGAGCTTGCGCATCGCTGATAGCGCCATCGTGTGCCGGAGACGAGGTTGTCGCGTTCCACGTCTCGAGCAATAGTGCGCGCTCGTCAGCTGACAGCACGTTCAGCTGGTGGACGGGCAGATTGGGTGTGTGCTCGAGTGCCGCCGCCAAGCTTTCCAACGCCTGCTGCATATAGCCGCATATCCGATCAGGATCGAGCGGCTGCACAGCCTGGGCAGTTAGCCCCAGCGCGTGGCCGCGGTCTTCCACTGACAGTCCGAGTGGGTAATTGTCACGCTCTTGGGCGCCTAAAAATTCGATGCCGGGCGTAGTTTGGATCTCACTGGGCGACACCCCTTCGTGCACATAGTTCAGCAGCGCGCTGAACAGCGGTGTACCGGCGGGTACGCCACTACAACGTTGCGCGAGCCCCAGCGACGCATGTTCATGTTCAAGCAGGGTGGCCAGACGGGCATGCGTGTGACGCACACCGTCTTGAACGCTGTTATTCAGGTCCACGCGAAGCGGTAGCGTATTGATGAACAATCCCATGGCGCTGTCAGCGCCGTCGCCTGCTTGCATGCGACCGAACAACACGGTGCCAAATACCACTTGCTGCTGACCCGTGACTCGCGCCAGTACCTGCGCCCAAGCCAGATGGCATAAGCTAGCCAGGCTCACGCCCAGCTGCTTGGCTTGTGTGCGCAGTCGATCATTCAAGTTCTGCGGCAGCATCCGATGCGATTCGGTAACATGCGTGCCGTCACGATGCACATCGGCCAACCCGAACGGCAACGTGGGCTCGTCCACATCGGCAAGCATCTCGGTAAAGAAACGCGCATGCTCACTTTCGCTGATGCCCAGACGCGCTTGTGCGACGAGATTGCGAAAAGGTCGTGCAGGTGGCAACGCGTCGCCTCGTCGTTCGAGGAAAGCCTGCACTTCGGTTTGCATGATCTCCTGCGTGGCATGATCACCGATGAGGTGATGTAGCAACTCGAGCAGCAGCCAGCGGCCATCACGATCCTGAGCGATGGCGAAGTGGAGTAGGGGCGCTTGAGTTAAATCGATCCGATATTGGCTAGGATCGAAGCGCCGTAGCAGTTGCTCGATGACGGGCCCATCGTCCGGATTCAACTTAAGTTCGGTAACGACCAGCGATGCATGACGCCAAACCACCTGCGCAGGGACGGACAGTCCTTCCCAGGCGAAAGCGGTGCGCAGAATATCGTGGCGATTAATCACTTGCTGGACGGCCTCCAGATAGCGATCCAGCACTTGCCGATTGGCAAAAGCCATTTGGGTGGTCAGCAGATACGGATCACGGTCAGCTGCAAGCAAATGGTGAAATAGAATGCCATCCTGCAATGGAGACAATGCATAGATATCTTGGATATTTGCGATGCCTCCCGGCACTTGTGTGACGATCCGGTCGATGTCAGCCTGAGTGAGCTCGATGAGCGGCAGCTGATCCGGCGTCAGCATTATGGTGTCGGGCGTGATGCGATTGGGTGGTACGACCACTTCCCGATGCTGGCCCAGGGACTGCGCCAATACGCTGAGTGTAGGGGTTTCAAATAGCGCGCGTACAGAGAGCATCAGGCCAACGCGGCGCAAGCGGTCGATCATCTGCACGGCGAGCAGCGAATTTCCACCCAGTGCAAAGAAGCTGTCATGCCGGCCGATGTGCGTTAAACCCAATAATTCAGCCCAAATCGCTGCCAGCGCCGTTTCAGCTTCGCCCTGCGGGGCTTCATACGCTTGACGTGCAAAGGCATTGGCGTGCGGCGCAGGCAACGCACGGCGATCGAGCTTGCCGCTAGGCGTCAGCGGGAACGCATCTAGCCGTACAAATGCAGCGGGCACCATGTACTCGGGTAAGCTGGTCAGCAGATGGGCGCGCAATGTGTTGGCAAGTTGTTCATCACACTCAGCTATGACATAAGCAATGAGCCGCTTGGCGCCACCGTCGCCCGAAGTCAGCACGGCGGCATCACGTACCTGCGGATGTTCACGCAGGCGCGCCTCGATTTCACCCGGCTCAATTCGAAAGCCGCGGATCTTGATCTGGTGGTCATTGCGCCCGAGGAACACCAGATTGCCGTCAGGCAAATAGCGAGCCAGGTCGCCGGTTTTGTACATGCGGGCGTTTTCAACGCCGCAAAACGGGTCTGTGACGAAGCGCTCGGCGGTCAACGCTGTGCGATTCAAATAGCCGCGCGCCACGCCCACTCCGCCAATGTACAACTCGCCTACTGCACCCATCGGCACCGGTTGACCGTGCGCATCCAGTAGATAAATTCGCGTGTTGTCTAATGGCCGGCCAATCGGAACCACTTCGCCATTGAAATCTTGTGAGCCACGCCAAACAGTGGAGCAGATAGTCGTTTCGGTTGGGCCGTATGCATTGAAGACCACCGCGCCTTGACGGACCAAATTTCGAAGTAGCGTCGCACTGGGGGCTTCGCCGCCTAAAATCAGCGTCAGAGGGGTGTTTAAATGGGGTAAATCGTCGCCTGCTTGCAGCAGTGCGGGGGGAATGTCCGCGTATGTGATCGCGTGCTTTTCCAAATAACACCACAGTTCAGTGCGATCATGGCGCGCGGTATCGGGCGGCAAATATAAGCTTGCCCCACTATTCAATGCGATGAATGTCTCGGAAGCATTGACGTCGAAACCGAGTGAAGCAAACTGCAAGATCCGACTAAAGGGGCCAATATCGAAACAGCTGATCTGAGCCTGAACAAGGTTCACGACACTTCGATGCTCCACCATCACGCCCTTGGGTGTGCCGGTCGAGCCGGACGTATAGATGACGTAAGCTAGATGACTGGAAAGAAGTTCGGGCACATGCGGATTGGTCGTTGCCCGTTCTGGCAATACATTAGGATCGAGTACGGTCCGTGATGCGAGCGCCGCTTGACCCAATGCGGCCTGACCTGCTGTATCGGCCAGCACAAGTTCTGGCGCCGAATCGGTCAAGATATGCGTCAGGCGCTCAGAGGGATACGCCGGATCCAGTGGCACATAGGCGCCGCCTGCTTTCAAAATCGCAAGCAGCCCCACGATCATCGCCGGCGAGCGTGCCATACACAAGGCTACGCGCGTGTCCGGCTGAACGCCCAATTCAATCAGCCGGTGTGCAAGACGGTTGGCTTGCGCATTCAGCTTAGTGTAGGAGAGCGCCTGGTCTTCATAAACTAGCGCAATAGCATCGGGGGTCCGTCTGACTTGCTCCTCAAAGACTTGGTGAAGACATTGGTGTGCCGGATACGGTACTGCTGTTGCGTTCCAGGTGTTAATCAACGTTTCGCGCTCGGCTGGTGGCAACAGATTCAACTTGCAAACGGGCGTCTCGACGTTGTTCGAGGCGGCATCGCATAATGCTTGTAAATGTTCACTGATGCATTGAACTCGGCGTGCATCCATGCGATGGGTATCATAGATCCAGCGAAAAGCGCCATCGCCCTTGACCTGAAGTGTCAGTAAGGCGCCACTGGCCTGCGTGTCAGCGGCAAGCTGCGATGATGCTTCATCGGATAGCACGGACACCGCTACCTGCCAAGGGTATGCGGCGCGCAGCGCGGATAGACTACGCAGAGTAGGATGTCGGACAACCAAATCGCGCAAGAATGTGTGGTGCTGCTCAAGCCGCAGGTATTCTGCTTCGATGGCATGACAAACCGAGGCAAAGGGCTGATCTAGGTCCACCGCGATTTCCATCGGCACAACAGGCGATAGATCGGCAAGCGTTTCTGGCTTGTCGTTACTTTCGCCGCTGACACGCCAACCGATCTGATACTGCGCTTGCTCGGTCAAACGGGCTAGATAGACCGCCAGCACGCTCAGCAACACCGTCAGTGACTGCTTTGATTCGCTTTTTTCCAGCAATGGCGGACGCCATGCGCTGATCGCCCATTGGGGCTCAAGCGCACTCTCACCTTGTTCAAAGGGCAGTGGCAAAGGCTGCAGGCGAGCTAGTCGCTCCTGCCAGAACGATTCACTGGATGCGAGCGCCTTGCGAATGTCCGGCGTCCCCCCAGTGTTACCTTGATCGTCGAGCAGAGATGGATGATGCGCGTCGTTCTCGATAAAAGGGTCGAGTTTAGCCGTTTGATCGTTCATATCGATGCTCTACGTGCAAAGGGAAGAATAAGGGTAAACAGAGAACCTGCCGCTTTCTTCGGCATTCAATAGCCGATTGAAAAGCAAGTCATGCTGCCGAATCGGCAGCCATACTGCTGGCAATGGAGAGGCTAGCTAGGTGTGTATCAACGCCATTTGCCAGTGTGTCGGTGGCTGAATCTGACACTACGCGTCCGCCTTTAAGCACAATGAGTCGGTCCGCCAAATGAAAAAAACGGTCATCATGGCTAATGACGATCAACGTCTTGCCTTGCTGCTTGAGTTGTGGCAGCAATGTTAAATAAAAATGTTGTCGAAAACGAGGATCTTGATCTGCAGCCCATTCGTCAAACAGGCAGACTTCCCGATCTTCAGCATAGCATTGCAGCAATGCCAACCGTTTTCGTTGCCCCGTAGAGAGACTGGTCTTTGAAAGCTTTCCTTGATCTACCGAGAGTTGTTCGTCTAATTCCAAATCACGCAACAGCGTACGTATTTGTGCATCAGGCAGCGCATTACCTTTTGCGTCAAGTACATCGGAGAACAGGAAGAAATCACCAAAAACACTGGAAAAACGTTCCCTATATGCGCTCGATCCATATGGAACGGGTTGCTCGTCCAAGCAAAGTCGTCCCGAGCTGGGCGGCAGCAGGCCACACAGCAAGTGTATCAATGTGGATTTGCCACTGCCGTTATCGCCAACAATAAATACCATTTCACCGCGGCGAATACTCAAATTGAATGGTCCAATGCCTTCACCTACCTTGCTTTCAGGGTAACGATAGCAAAGATCTTGTGCATGGATGGACTGCCATTTCGTATCAGTGTGCGACGTCGTATCCTCATCAGCTGTGGCATGCTGTGAGCGCAGATCCAGCCCGACGCGCTCAAGATGACGCAAGCTGCTCAAACCGGTGCTGACAGGCTGGCCAGAATGAATTAAAAAATTCAAAGGCCCTACGATAAACAGCGCTCCGATGACAAAGCGCACAATCACATCGGAGGGAAGCGCAAATGCTGCATAGCCCAGGTAGACCACCACAAACACGGTACCGTAAGCCGCACCGGACGACCATGCCTCATTGAGGTTCCAGCGCAGATGAACCCGTCTCATCAACCTTTGTGCTTGCCCAATCGCAGGCAGCAATAGCATGTCGTAAAAATGTTTGGCACGTGCTCGACTTAACAACATTTCCTTTTTGCCATCTGCAATCGCGTGGAAATGTTCAAACAGTGCCTCTTCACTGCGCCGCATTGCGTCAAGTGGCTTGCGAGTGGATTTCAGCAAGAATGCTGAGATCGCAAGCGGAATACCCAGTCCTACCAATAAGACAAGAAAAAGCTGAAACGACAGTGTGATTAAATAGATTGAACACACTAGCACCAAAATAACGTTATAAGCGAGATGGGGCGCAAGCATGATCAGCGGGCTAATACGGGTGATATCCTCAATCAAGACGCCAAATACAGTCGATTTATGGTTAATCAATTTGTAATAATCAACGTCAATAAATTGTTTGGATAAGTCTTTACGCAACTGACCCACCAATTCACTGCTGAGCTTTGCCAGAACGATTTGTGAAGCACCATTGGCTAGACACAGCGCACCGAACCATCCCAGCGCCGTCACAAGGCAAACCCAATTGGGTTGCGATAACCCTTGCGTTGCCAATCGATTGATATAGGCGAGCAGGCCGATCGTCAGCATTGCGCCGGCAGACGAAAGGATCGCTGTGGCAAGTAAGGGCCGGAAATACCGCTTCAGGTATTGAACCATCAACATCAATATCTTCCTTTTTCGCAGGCGGCGTTGCTCCGCTACGAATCTTGCATGGCAGACCTCCGAGTGCGTCTGCCTTCGATAGCCTACCCGTGGTCACGGTTAGTGTATTTGTCACATATAACAGTGATCTTGCGCCCCAAGTGGGGTCGTCCAATTTTCATAAGTTTTACAGGCAATTTTTTCCGTGATACTGCCACGGCGCCCCTTTTTATATTTCAATATCAGCATATGAAGGTGCGTGACGCCGTCGTTGCGAGCAGTTCTTTTCATCTGAGCAATGACGTCATCGCTGTAACCAAAAATAGTGTTGAACCTGCCGACAAAATCATCATAAAGAATGGGCTGCCGATCCAGAATAATCTCCGCTGCCAGGCCTGGTAAATGATTCTCTAGGACTTCATATAGCTTGAATGGCTTCTTCTCATCTCCCGGAGCCATCGTGACCATTTGAAGCGTACCGTCGCTTGACAAGTGCTGGTCGATATTGGACAGTATCTTTTCGACAAAGTCCATTCCATAAACGCCTGCTGCGGAGTTAAGGTAGTACTCGATTCCGGGTGGAGTAGGCTCGAACGGAGGATTGGAACAAATAAAATCGAATTGCTTATCCTTGACAGATTCAAAAATGTTCGAAATGCTGCCGTCACGAATATCGAAATTCTTATCGATGTGGTTGATGATGGCGTTATGTCCGGCCAATATTTTTGCTCTTGGATTGACATCTAATCCAACACAAGATGTGGCTCCGTTGAGTAGGCAAAAAATGCTCAATACGCCTGAACCAACGCCAATGTCTAGAACGCTCGCCTGTTCTATATCCTCTGGGGACGTATAGTCCATGAAGAATAACTGTTCCGGCTGTATTGGAAGAACTTGATCAGCATCTTGATAGTGAAAGGCATCCGTCACGATCTTGATTGGATAGGGCGACGACAATAAATCATTTTTTTCGTCGTTTTTACCATTCAGGTCGTGATGCATTGAATTCCACTGGGCTAGAGGCAAGCAGTTGGCTATCTGATGAGAGCTTGTCGCCTGATCATTGTTTTTCGTGATGAAAAAAATACATTTTTCTTCGTTTGTGTGGTGCATAGCTATATTTCTCGTATTATCTGGTTATCGGTATTGCAATCGAGCACTGACTTATCTGACGACAAACCGATCGCCAATAAACAAAGCATCAATGGCCGTTCCTTGGAACGTCTTGATTGCATCCGATGGCGTGCAGACAATAGGTTCGCTATCGTTGAATGAGGTATTGAGTACAACCGGTACACCGGTCTTATCGAAAAAATGCTTAATCAGTGCGTGGAATTTAGGGTTGCTCTCTCGACTGACCATCTGCACACGAGCGGAATGATCCTTATGAAGGACCGCTGGAATCGATGCTTGGCGATCTTGCTTTGCCGGGCAGGCGAACAGCATCAATTGGTGGCTCATCGATGCTTGGCCGAGTTCGAACCAGTTGGCGGCTTCTTCAGCCAGTACGCTCGGTGCGAGAGGACGAAATTCCTCACGGTGCTTAACCTTCACATTGAGCACCTCGCGCATCGACGCGCTGCGAGGATCGGCCAATAGTGAACGGTTACCCAGCGCGCGTGGACCAAATTCCATGCGGTCTTGAAACCAGGCTACGATCTTGCCGTCGGCGATCAGCGTTGCCGCATCGCGCGCGGGATCAGCGCTGTGTTGGGGTGATAGACCTGCGTCACGGAATGCGGCATCGATAGCGGCATCGGAAAACGCCGGGCCCAAATACGGGTTGGTATCCGCCTGCGCTGGACGTTGGCCGGAAAGCGAATAATAAAGATGTAGCGCGGCGCCAACCGCCGTGCCTGCATCGTGCGGAGCGGTGGGGACATACATTTGAGAAAATAAGCCGCTTTCCTTGATGACGGAATTGCTGACGCAATTTAACGCGACACCGCCTGCGTAGCACAATTTATCGGAGGCGGCGTGCTCACGCAGCTCGCGCACCAATCCCATAAGCGCGTGATCCGTGGCTTCTTGAAGGGCGGCGGCAACGTGGCGATGATGGTCGAGGATCGGTTCCTTATCGACTCGTGCCGGGCCAAACAATGCCTCGATCTGCTCGAAGTCGGGCAGACGGAAATGGGCTACTTCCGGATCGATCGTATATCGTCTTTCTTCTGAATTAAGCAGTTTCTTGAATCTATCTCGGAAGACAGCTGGATCACCATAAGCGGCCAGCCCCATCAGCTTGCAGGCATCATATTCAGAAAAGCCCAAATATTTGCTCAGTTTTTCCCACAGGAACCCGAGTGAGTGCGGATAGGCAACCTGATCCAGTGTCGTTATCTTATTGCCTTCCCCACGAGCCAGCAAAGTACAGCCCGACTCGCCGATCCCGTCGACGACAAGGATGGCAGCTTGATCGAAGCCAGACGGATAGAAAGTAGAAGCGGCATGAGCGATATGATGTGGAACAAAGGCTAACTTGCTGCCAAATTGACGATCTAAAAGCGCATCAATTGCACCAGGAACTTGTTTGAGCTTGGCAAGAAAAATTTCCTCTCCTTCCGCACTTCCCCAATCACCTGGTAGGCTGAGCGAATCGAGCTTGAACTCGCGCTTTCTGAGGGCGGGATCAAACGAGTAGGCGACCCCATCCAAATCAGTGGCTTTCAATCCTGCATGGGAAAGGCAAAACTGTATGCTGTTTTTTGGTAGCTCAGCTGGGCCACTGACACAAGCTTCTTTCGCATGCTTGATCCGTGTGAATCGCTCTTCTTCGGCCGCCGCTACGATTTTACCGTCGATGACAATCGAAGCGGAGGATTCATGATAGGCGGAGTTGATGCCAAGGATTTTCATATCAATATTGTTCAGTCAAGGAGTGACAAAAAATAACTTCGCTTATCACGTAAGCAGATCAGCCGCGCCGGTGCTTTGGCTCAGTCATCTTTCTCAATTAGGCTTTTGGGGCGCATGTCGGTCCAATGCGTGTTGACATAGTCAAGACAAGCTTGGCGTGTATCGGGTCCATGCACCACTTGCCAGCCCGCAGGCACCTCAGAAAAATTCGGCCACAATGAGTGCTGATTCTCAGAGTTAACCAGCACCACGAAGCTTCCATTTTGGTCATCAAAGGGATTAGTCATACATGAACTCCTTTACTTCCGCCGGTTGATAAGGTGACAGTGCCTAAAAAGAAGGAAAATGAATTCTGACTGCATTGCATACACGCTCAAAACACTCAGATGTTAAAACATTCGGCTTTACAGCATACGGCAAACGCACGTAACTACACCTGAGGAGGGCGACGGATACCTGCCTCAATATGAATTCGTAAATAGTTACCGTAGCGAAACTGACGAATACGGATCAAGCTTGCATGTAAAACGTCAACGTAACAGTGACTTGGAAGCTACGTGCAGCGTAAACGCCTCGCAATATCTAAATTAAATCCAGCGCCGAAGGGGGAGGAGGAGCGCAGGCAGGATGGATAGGTGTAGCAGGAGGTACTTCGTCATTTCCATTCACTCCAGACTTTACTTTCGTGAAACCAAACCTTTTGTTGAGATGCACTTGTCCTGCCAGCGAATCACCTCATGGCTTCATAAACAGCCGATATGTACAAGGTTTAACGATACCCAGTACCACCGTCATAAAGTGATTCAACTATAGAGGAGCTATTCGAAAAAGCCAAGCGCGCAGACCTAATTAAAACCGACAAATTTCGAACTGATATGCGCAAAGTTGCAATTTATTTGATGTAATGCTGAAATAAATGTTATTTATATTCATTATTGTAAATAATCGCTGCTCATCAAACAGTGATGACATGCGAGAGCGCTGCATTCGAGGGCTAATGTGCGATCAATTGATTCTTCTGGTTGTTGCGCACACAACTTGCATGCGATGCTTAAACGTGCATGAAATGCTAGAATGCGCGTTGCCCGATTATCTTTGATAGACGTGAAAACGGCAAGCACCATGACTCAAAATGTAAGCGCTGCGCACTTTTAACGACGGTAACCACTTATATTTGTTTTTCGACGACACCGTCGACCTGGCGCTCCGCCCACTATTTACGAGCGTTGACCCTGGCCCACAACCGTTTCCTTTCAAACGGGATAGTTCCGGCATGATGTTGATACGACGACCAGGAGGTCATGCCGCGCATCTCGGTCACCCATGCAAGCGTTGCCCTGAAGTCAACGACATGCGGGTATCGCGTGCATTGGTGGTACATCGCCGTGCCGCTACACTCAACGTATCCTGAATCGTGGAGTCGCATGATGCAATTTCTTGCTCTGTCGCGCTTGCGTACGGATCGTTATTCGGATGAGGACTTTGCACCGTTGCTCGAGGACGAGGCCCAGCGTGCCCGCACGCTGTACATCGAGGGCTCAGTGCGCCAGATCTGGTACCGCGGCGACAAGCGTGGGGCCTGCTCGATTCTCGAAGCCGATTCTGAGTCAGCGGCCCGCGCGATGATCGAGTCGTTGCCGTTGGTTAAGGCCGGGATGCTAGAACTCGAGCATCTAGTACCGCTACTGCCGTATCGCGGATTTGGTCCGCGCTGAGCATGAGGGACAGTCGAATGGACGACCCGAAGCTCAAGTCGAACAGTGCGCGCACCGCGATGGGCGCGCACGAGCGCGTATCAGCGGCGGCCTCGCCGGTGCAAGGCACTACGATCCATACCGACGCGCAAGGATTGGTGGTGGGTGAAACGAGCGTTTCGTCGGCCGGCTTTGAGGTTCCGGTCTATTTTGCAAAGCCCGGTTCGGGCGGCGGCTCGCACCCGGTGCTGCTGGTTGTGTCGGAAGTATTCGGTGTGCATGCGCACATCGCGGACGTATGCCGGCGCTTTGCTAAGCTGGGCTATCTGGCGCTCGCACCGGACCTGTTTGCGCGCCGTGGCGATGCTTCAGCGTACCAGACACTGCCTGAATTGATGCGCGAGGTGGTGTCCCGGACTGCCGATACACAGGTGATCGCCGACCTCGACGCAGTCGCAGCGCATGCCGGTGTGCTGGGTGGGGACGTCGGCCGGCTCGGCGTCACGGGTTTTTGCTGGGGTGGCCGCATCACATGGCTCTACGCGGCGCATAACGCGAGCGTCAAGACGGGCGTGGCATGGTACGGTCGGCTCGATGGCGATGTGACGGGCTGCACGCCCGCCCATCCGGTTAGCGTAGCGTCCCGGCTGTACGCGCCCGTGCTGGGCCTGTATGGCGGACAGGACCCGATCGTGCCGGCGGCACATCTGAGCGCGATGCGCGCCGGACTTGAGCAGGGGAGTCCCGCCGCCAGGTCATCGCGTATTGATGTCTATCCGCACGCCGGACATGCGTTTTTTGCCGACTATCGGGCGAGCTACCAACCCGCCGACGCTGCACATGCATGGAATGAGTGCTTGACGTGGTTGCGTTTGCACGGCGTTGCGTGATGTGTTTGGTAAGCTCGGGTTCTGCATGATCGCACGCGGACGGCTGACCTTGTCCGTTCATCGTGTCAGCGCTGTCGTTACGTCGTTCCACGCCAGTTCGCCCGGGCACACGGGTCCAATTATGCGGCCCGTTCGGGTATCGCAGACTGCGCGAGACGTTGGCCGGGGCACGGCGACGTGCTGCCGGCCAGTCGTGCCGATGCGGGCCTATCAAACAGATGTGACGGGCCGGTCCAGCGTAGCGGCCATCGGTGAAAACCCGTGTTCGCGCAACTATCTCAATGACGCGGCAACGGATCGCGAGGATCTGAAGGGCAGCGTTGCCGTCGATTTCCTCGCATGCCGGGTGCGCCTGTTGCGCCATCCACTGCGGCTGGCACGATGAAAACCACTAGCCCTAGCGCTTCTCACGGTACCGCTGGATGACTAAGACGTGCGTCAAACCCCACCGGCATCACGCCGGCCGTCATCGATGAGAGAATGACCTTGTCCACCCCGACGAACACGTTCGGCCAGCCGGTTGGGCGGCCTCTTGCCGATTGGTCTGCGCGCGCTTACCCGCGGCGCGTCACACTGCATGGACGCTATTGCCGGCTTGAACCGTTGCAGCCTGACCGGCATGCGTCAATGCTGCACGCCGCGTACGCAAAGGCGACCGACGGCCGGGACTGGACGTATCTGGCGGTCGGACCGTTCGATGACGAGGTCAGTTATCGGCGCTACGCCGAAAGTGCCGCGGCGAGCACGGATCCGTTGCATTTTGCGGTGATCAATCTAACAAGCGGCCGGGCGGTTGGCACGCTCGCCTTGATGCGCATCGATCCGGCCAACGGTGTAATCGAGGTGGGCTCGGTGGCATTCTCGCCGGAGCTGCAGCGCACACCGGCATCGACTGAAGCACAGTACCTGCTAATGAAGTACGTGTTCGACACGCTAGGATACCGTCGCTACGAGTGGAAGTGCGACAGCCTGAACGAGCCATCACGCAAGGCGGCCGTCCGACTCGGCTTTCGCTACGAGGGCACGTTCCGGCAAGCCGTCGTCTATAAGGGGCGCTCTCGCGACACAGCGTGGTTTTCGATCATCGATAGCGAATGGAGCGCGCTTGCCGCGGCGTTCGACGCATGGCTGTCGCCACAGAACTTTGATGCGCAATGCGCGCAGCGCCTTTGCCTCACGGCGATTCGCACGCAGCAGGCGGCGGCTCGGCGTGCCGGTGACCGTCCGGCCGCTTGACGCACTGCACGAGGCGGCGTGGCGGCCGCTATGGCGTGCCTATCAGGCATTCTATCACATCGCGCTAAGCGAGGCTGTATGCGCGACGACGTGGGCTAGGTTGATGGATCTAAACGAGCCGATGTTCGCCCTAGGCGCTTGTGACGCGCAGGAGCGTCTGCTGGGCATCGTGCACGCCATTTACCATTGCTTGTGCTGGACGACGGGTTTTTACTGTTACCTGCAGGATTTGTTTACGTTGCCCGACGCCCGCGGCCAAGGCGTGGGCCGGGCGTTGATCGAAGCCATGTACGAGCGTGCGCGCGATGCGGGGGCAAGCCGCGTGTACTGGCTCACCCATGAGGCAAACACGACCGCCCGTGCATTGTATGACAACCTCGCGACGTATGCCGGCTTCATTCAATACCACAAGGACATCGAATAGCGTCGCCACGGTATGGCCTGCGCAGGGGGGGGCTGCGATAGGCGCAGCACGATAAAGCGTCCGGGACCCGCTCACGCGTCGCAGACTACCGTTTGCTGGGGCGACGGAAGCAGTGGTGAACGCCATGCACGAGGATTCAGATGGCTGTGAGTCTTTCGCCCTGTCGCCTAGCGGCCAGGCGCGCACCCGCGGTGCCACTAAGCGCCAAGCCCACATGTCACAGCACCGTCTGCACTCGGGCTGTGCGACGCTTGATAGGCCTACCGCAAGCGATGACGCGCCAGCTATCGGCGCGGCATCAGCCTAGGAGCCCACACTATTAAAATAATCCACCTCCCTAGTGCCCAACAAGCGAAGCTGGTCTGTTTGTGGATCGGATTGGAGCCTTTTAAGCACTTCTTCCATGCCTGTGGCAATTGCTTCGGAATCGCGTACAGTGCTAATTCCGGGCAGTAAGGCGGGGCCTAGCGTCATGGGCGTTTGCATTGAGCTAGGGACGGCGATGGCTTGCGTCGGACTCGGGGTGGCGTAGCAGCAGCATACGGGTGTCTATCGTCGCCCGCTCTTGCTCCGTGAAGTGGTTGCGGTCCATAAAAGCGGTGACCTCGTTGACCGCATCTTGCCATTTTGGGGTTCTTAGCATGGCCCCCACCTTGCTCAGTACCTCCAGCAATGCTGTTGCGCTGCTGCCGTCAAGTAACTGCAACGCACGCTGCCACACGTGCTTCGAGAGCGCGTCGTCTAGCAGGAAGGTCCATTCCAGCAAACCCTGTGCGACCTGTACGCGCTGCTCGGGCAACACGCGCAGCAAGACTGGCTCCAGTAATTGGAGTTCGTGCGCGTGGTGCTCGCGCGGCAACATAACCAACCCGCGTGGCAGTTTACGCAGCGCAGCGCCCAGCTGCTCGTCCGGAAGCGATAGTGCTAGCTGTCGCAGCTCTGCATAGTGCGCTGCTCGCGCTTCTCTCGGTAGCCTTTCTATAGCGGCAGCTACCATGCCGACCGGCGCACCTTGTAGCGAGGGCGGCAGCGATCGTGCTTGCTGCCGCAAGGTCGCATGGGCCGAAAGCGTTTTGCTGCTGTCGGGATCCTCCAGAGGAGAGAAGCTCAGTTTCGGAGCCAATAGCGGAATCAGTTCGGCCTTCTGGGGCGCGTCCAGGTATGGCAGTTGGTTGAGCAATGCTTGATAACGTTGAATGTACCGCCGAGACGGCGTCCATACATTGACAAGCGCTTTGGCTAGTTCAGGCCAAAAATTCGCTTGATCGGGGCGACGCCGTTCAGCCAGCGCACAAGCGAAATCGAACATTCGAAGTCGCATGCTTTTCGAAATCCCCCCAGTGATGCAAGCATTGTTTTTTGTAAGGGAAGACCCTGTTCCGGGAGGCGGTCGGCTGCGGCAAATAACAATTTAAAGGCCTCGATTTTGTGTTTCTTAGATAGTCCCATTGATTGAGATTGTTTCCACAAAGCGGTGAGCGGTTCGGCCCGCAGATCCGGTTCGGCCTGTATTTGCTCAATTTCACCTATCAGTTGTTGCAGTGACGCGAGATCGGAGACGCTGGTCGCTTGCTGGTAACAGCGCCACGCCCATCGTCTTTCCTCCATCAGGGTATAGGTGTTGCGATTAACACGTGAAAACTCGGGAATATGATCCAACGGTAGGTAGCGTGCGACCTCCAGAATCACTTCGCCTGGCAAAGTGTCGTAGATTCTGGGCTTTTTGGGGTGTGTGTCGAGTGTGGTGTCCGCTGATCGTTTCACGCCCGTAGGCGGTGCAGCGGACGACCCTTGGTGGGCTTGTTCGTTCATCGTATAAATAGCGATGGGGGTAGTATCCAATGCGTCGTTAAAGTCTATCGACAACTCCGGGAATCAGATATGGGCCATGAAGCGGGTGATCAGGGCGAGAGGGCCCCGGACGCTGAGGCTAGGATAAGCGTAGGGTGTAGCGGGGCACAAATGGGCCGCCGTGGAACGAACGAGGGCGGATCATACGATGATTCACTGCCTGCTAGGCAGCAGGCTAGCAAAGAATGAATGCCTAACCGCGACCGCGAGCGGCCATCGACTAGTTTTGTGTCGAATAGTCATAACGTTTGCTCAGAAAGCGCAGTCCCTTCCTCGCCTGCGGGCTTGGCTTAGGTTGATGAACAGGCGGCCAGGCAGCAGGTGCGACGTCAACGGCGGGAGCTTTATCAAATTTTTTCTATGGTTGCTCGCCACTGGACAATAAAATGCACAATTCGGTCCGCAGAAGACCAATCGATTTCGGCCAATCTCCTGAAGCTGCGTTTCGCTTTGAACTTAATGAGCGTCTACGCGGAATGCAAAAGGTTGCACTTCACTTAGGCTTCCTGTCGATGCTGACACTCTGAGTAATCAAGCCGGAGAAGGTCGGCGACCTATTGGTTGGGCGGATTCAGATGGCGGATATTACGCCGGACGACGTCATGGTTGACGTGTACTAGAAAGCGTTGATATGGCAGCTAAACAGGCCCAACGCGAGGGTATCGATTCATTGCACGCAGCAATGAACACGTGGCCGCTCGATATGAGACGCTGTCTAATAATAGACTCATCGCCCAATGGAAAAGGGCCCACACTCACGTGCGAGCCCTTGATTTCCTTGGTAGGCCGTACTGGATTCGAACCAGTGACCAACGGATTAAAAGTCCGCTGCTCTACCAGCTGAGCTAACGACCCAAAGAGCCAAAAATTATATCGACAAAAAACCGCTTGGTCAAGCGAACGATTCACGGCGAGCCGCCGACCGGTACTCTCCTTATCGGATCTGCGCCAACCGGCTTTGTGCCGCC
This sequence comes from Burkholderia sp. b14, assembly GCF_900156195.1. NCBI lineage: Bacteria > Pseudomonadati > Pseudomonadota > Betaproteobacteria > Burkholderiales > Burkholderiaceae > Burkholderia > Burkholderia sp. b14. Next base: position 928,217 of record NZ_FTPJ01000003.1, on the reverse strand, counting down.
TGCGCGGCATTCGATCCGCTGTATCGCGCAAGCACTTGTCCCAGTGTTCGCTTCGCGGCTGCCTTCTGCCCTTGCTCCAATTGGTTGTTCGCGATAGCGAGCAATGCCTCTGGCGCGCGCGGGTGCGTGGGGTACTTTGTCACGACACCCTGCAACACTGTCGTCGACGCCTTGTAGTCTCGCTGTGCGTACAACGCATTGCCGAGCCAGTATTGTGCCGTCGGCTGATAGGGGCTGTTTAGATACTTCGACACGAAGGCCTTAAATCCCGACGTTGCGCCCTTGAAGTCACCGTTCTTGAACAGTTGCAGCGCTGCGTTGAACGCGTCCGTTTCGCCTGGCTGTACCTCGCCCTGGACGCCATCGATCGTCTGTTGCTGAGGTTCGAACTTCTTCAGTCGGGCATCCAGGTCGGTGTAGTAGTCACGCTGTTGCTTTTGCAGCGCGGCGACTTGATTGGCCAAGTCCTCGTTCTGTCCGCGCAACGTTGCTACCTGCTGGTTCAGCTGGTCAAGGCGGTTCGATTGATCGAGTATCGTGCGCTGCGCCGCGCTCATCTGGTTTGCCAACGAGTCGGCTTTCGCGCGCAGGTCCAGCACCGCCTGCCGTGCCTCGTTATCGTCGAACAGACCGGCGTGCGCAGGCGGCGCGGCAAGCGCGGCGCCTGTCGCAGCCACAGCTGCAGCAACGCGCAGCCTACTGAAACGGACTTTCATGCGTCAGTCACCACTGGTTATTGATAGACGAGATCGGCGCGGCGATTCTGCGCCCACGAGGCTTCGTCGTGGCCCGTCGCAGCCGGTTTTTCCTTACCCAGGCTCACTGCTTCCATCTGACTGTCGTTTACCCCGAGCAGTGCCAGCGCGCGGCGTACCGACTCGGCACGCTTTTGGCCCAATGCCAGGTTATATTCGCTGGTACCGCGCTCGTCGGTGTTGCCTTGGATCAGCACGTGGCGTTGCGGATGGCCCTTCAGGTATTGCGCGTGGGCTTGCAGCAGTGGCTGATATTCATTGTTGACGGCGTAGCTGTCGAAATCGAAGTAGATGCTGCGTTTGGCAAGCGGGCTGTTCGGGTTGTTAAGCTCGTCAACATTGACTTGCTGCACGTCGGTCGACTGCGGTTGCGTGCCCACGGCGCCTGCCTTGGCGTTGGCGCCTTCATCAAGCTTGACACCGGAGTGGCATGCCGCCAATGCGCCCACCATCAGCGCTGCAAAAACGATACGCAATTTGGACATCATTTGAAGCTCTCCTTATGGTTATTGCATGAAAGGGCCCCAGGACGGCTCACGCACGCCGCCGCCCGGGATCGACAACACCTGCCGTATGCTGCCGTCGGTCGAAACCGCGGCCAGCACTTGGCGGCCATTGACATGCGTCGCGTAGAGCAGGTATTGGCCGTTCGCCGCGAAACTCGGTGATTCGTCGTGCGTCGTGTCGGTGAGCGCCGTCGCGGATCCTGTCGACAGGTCCTGCAGATACAGCTTGAATGCACCGCCAACGCGCGAAATATACGCAAGTTCTTTGCCGTTCGGCGAGACGCGCGCACTGGTGTTGTAGCTGCCGTTGAACGTCACACGCTGCGCGGCGCTCACCGATTCGCCTTGTACGGGCATCTTGTAGATTTGAGGCGGGCCGCTGCGGTCGCTGGTGAAGTAGATTGACTGCCCATCCGGTGAGAAGGCCGGCTCGGTATCGATCGAGTTGCCGCGGGTAAGGCGGCGCAAGCCGGAGCCATCGGCGTTGACAATAAAGATCTGCGTATTGCCGGTCAGCGACAGCGCTACCGCGAGCTTCGTGCCGTCCGGCGACCACGCCGGTGCACTGTTGTTGCCCTTTTGGTCAGATACCATCATGCGCCGGCCGGTTGGCAAGTCGTGAATGTACACGATCGGTTTCTTTCTTTCGAAGGATACGTAGGCGAGCTTCGTGCCGTCCGGAGACCACGTTGGAGAGATGATCGGCTCCGGACTCGTCAGCGCGATATGCTCGTTCTGGCCGTCCGAGTCGGAGATCTTGAGTTGATAACGTCCGCCGTGCCGCGTCACATATGACAGCCGCGTGGCGAACATCCCGTGCGAGCCAAGTAGCTTTTGATAGATGTAGTCGGCGGCCTTGTGCGCGCTCATACGCAGCCCGCTTTCCGGGCTTACAAGTGAGAGCCCGCCCAGGCTTTGTTGCTTGACCGTGTCGTACAGACGGAATCGTACTTCGTACTGGCCGTTCGCGAGCCGCGTGACGCTGCCGCCGACGAACGCGCTTGCCCCCTTGGCCTTCCAACCGCCGAGATCGCCTGAGTCGGATTCGGACACCGGCGCGCTACCCGCGTCGATGTTGCTGAACTTGCCGCTGCGGGCCAGGTCGGCCCGCACGATCGCCGCGACCTGCTGCGGTGAACTGGCCCCGTTTGCAAAATTTGCCACCGCAATCGGGAACTGGGTCGAACCGACACCTGTGACGAGCACCGTCAGGTCGGCGCGCGCCGATGTGCCGGCGGTGATGAGCAATGACGCAACTAGCGTTTTCAGCCCCAGTTTTTTAATCAAACTCATGGCTTTTCCTACTTTCCCTGACTACATTGTTGGCGATTTTGCAACCCAGAACAGACCGTGAAACGGGGCGATCGTTCCCTTGGCGCCATCGCGCTGCGAGCTTCGCAAGCGTGCATGCGGATGCGCCGTAGTCAACGATCGGTCATCCCCCGGCAGGCCGCATCCGGATGTTGAAGCTTGCCGGTGCCTTGCCATGGGTGTCCAGCGGCATCGGATCGGAGCGTTGGACCGCACGCAGTGCCGCGTTGTCCCACTGCGCGTTACCGCTGCTGCGTGCGATGCGCGCGTCGAGCAGCGCACCGTCGGGTGCGCAGCGTACGGCAATCAGCGTGTCTAGCCCTTCAGTGGGCCCGGACCAGATGACATTGGGCCGCACACGGCGCTGCACCTTGTCCGCATAGCCAGCTGACGTTGCGGTTCCGCCGCTTCCCGTGCCTGTGCCGCTCTTGGCCAGTCCGTTACCCCCGGGCGCATCACCGGCCAGGCCCTGCAACTGCGCCAGCCGTGCCCGGCGCGCTTGGTTGAGCTTCTGGCGCGCGGCCTGCTCGGCCGCCTGCTTGGCCTTGGCCGCTTGTTGCTCCTGCTGTTTTTTCGCCTGGGCAAGCTTTTCCTGCTGCTCCTTTTCCTGCTGCGCCTTCAACGCTTCTTGCTTTTTCAGCGCCTCTTGCCGTTGCTGCGCCGCGAGCTGCTGCTCGCGCAATTTTTCTGCTTCTTGCTGCTTCAGTTTCTCGGCCGCTGCTTTTTGCGCGGCGAGTTGCTGGCGGCGCGCCTCGGCTTGCCTGTGCACGCGCTCCTGTTCGGCCACTTGCGCCTGGCGCTCCGCCTCTTGTTGCTTGCGCCGCTTCTCCTGGTGCAACGCGATGTCCGCCTCCTCGCGCTGTGCTGGCGGTGGCGCGAGCTGCGCTGGCGTCGGCGCAGGGGCAGGGGCAGGGGGGGGCGAGGCCGGCGTGCTCGGCACCTGCGTCCAGATTTCTGCTTCAGCGCCGGCAGGGGGGCTATTTTGCCATTTCATCCCGTGGTACAGAAAGAGTGCGAGCAGCACGTGCATCAACGCGGCGAGCGCGAGTGCGCGCAGCGTGCCACGTTCCCGCGGCGGGTCAAACGGATATCCTGTTTTCGGCTTCATTTCGGCTTGACGAGCAGCCCGACGCGTTTCACGCCGTTTGCTTTCAGCTGCGACATGACGTTCATCACGATCTCGTACTTGACCGCTTTGTCCGCGCCGATCACGACCGGCTGGTCGGGGTGGGCCTGCGCCCGGTCGGCGACAAAGTGGTCCAGGTCTGCCAGCGTCATCGGCAATTCCTGCGTGGTGCCCGACGCGTCGTTCTTGTATTTAACACTCATGGCGCCGTCAGGCTTGATATTGACGATAACGGGTGGCGTCTGTTCCTGCGGAGCAGCATTGCCGACCGTGGGCAAGTTGATGATCGACGGCGCGACAAGCGGAGCGGTCACCATGAAAATGACGAGTAGCACGAGCATCACGTCGATGTACGGAACGACGTTGATGTCGGACATCGCGCGGCGCGAACGGCCACCGCGCAGACTGGAGCGGATCGGAGTGCCGGCCATCGGGTTCCCCGTCAGTGAGCCTGCCGTTGCAGGATGTTCGAAAATTCTTCGATGAAGGTCTCGAAGCGGATCGACAGGCGGTCGATGTCGTGTGCGTAGCGATTATAGGCGACCACCGCCGGGATGGCCGCAAACAGACCGATGGCGGTGGCGACCAACGCCTCCGCGATGCCAGGGGCGACGCTAGCCAGCGTCGCCTGCTGCACGTTCGCAAGCCCGCGAAACGCGTTCATAATGCCCCAGACAGTGCCGAACAGGCCGATGTACGGGCTCACCGAGCCGACCGACGCAAGAAACGCTAGGTTGGCCTCGAGCGCGTCCATTTCGCGCTGGAACGCGGCGCGCATCGCGCGACGCGCACCATCCAGAATCGCACCGGGTTCGGCGACGCGTTTTTCCTTGGCTTTCAGGAACTCACGCATGCCTGACTCGAAGATCCGCTCGAGGGCGCCAATCGTATGACGATTGGTCGCCGCGCTCTGGTATAGCGTTTGTAGGTCGCCACCCGACCAGAAATCGCGCTCGAACCATTCAGTCTGCGCGCGGGCGCGACGGATCGAGAACCATTTGCGGAAGATGAAAGTCCAGGACATCAGCGACAGCAACAGCAGCAGTGCCATGACGGCTTGCGCCAGCAGGCTTGCGTTCAATACGAGCGAAATGATCGAAAGGTCTTGTGCGTTATTCATGGTGATTCACTGGGTGGAGCGGATCGGCTCACGTTCTGTGCAGTGTCAACGTATGTCAGCGTGCGAGCGTTGACAGCTGCGCATCGCGCGGGCCGCTCAGCAGCGCTTGGCGTACGGTGTCAGGCAATGGCACGGGCCGGATTGTCGTGCGTTGGACGCAGGCCACGCGGATCGTGCCGGTGGATAGCACTTTGCCGTCGCAACTTGCCTGTTGGTAAAAATCAACCGAGGCGGGGCCGAGCCGCTCGATACGACTCTCGATAATTAGCACGTCGTCCAGGCGCGCCGGGGCCCGGTAGTCGACGGCAGTGCTGCGCACGACGAACATGACCTGCTGGGTGTCGGCCAGCTGCCGCTGGTCGATGCCGCCTGCACGCAGCCACTCGGTGCGGGCCCGTTCGAAGAACTTGAGGTAATTGGCGTAGAAGACAATGCCGCCGGCGTCGGTGTCTTCAAAATATACGCGTACCGGCCATATAAAGCCGGGCCGGGCTGCCGGTTCAGGCGAGATCCTATTCATCCGCGGGATTCTACCGGAACGCGTGTGACAGTCCCGAACGATGAACGGTGTCGCGCTGCGTATAAGCAGCCGCGACGTCGCAATGACGGAAAAAAATGAACGGGCGTTTTTAATGCCACGCTCAGTTGCCTATTCAGCCCCCTTCCAATACACTAACGCGCCTAACCCTGCGTAACTGGCGATAGCGACTTTTAAGTCGGAGGTGGAGCAACCACCGTGAAGCGCGGGGTGCATTCTTGCCGTTCGCCTGGGCAGCCGTGATCCGGTCGCAGTCGTTGCGTCACCCGGGCTGTCCTGTCCTTGCGTCATCGGAAGTCTCCTTCCGCTAAGCCGTTCCAGGACCGTATTCCTGCCGTGGGCGCGACAGTGCACCGATTCGGTCAACCGTTTGAACATTGAAGGGAACTGACGCATGTTTGACAAAGCCGAGCAAACCATTGCGAACGTCGATCCGCAAGTCTGGCAGGCGATTCAGAACGAGAACCGCCGGCAAGAAGACCATATCGAGTTGATCGCGTCGGAAAACTATACGAGCCCGGCGGTGATGGCGGCCCAAGGCTCCCAACTGACCAACAAGTACGCCGAAGGGTATCCCGGCAAGCGGTACTACGGCGGCTGCGAATATGTCGATGTGGTCGAGCAGTTGGCGATCGAGCGGGTCAAGCAGCTGTTTGGCGCGGAGGCGGCGAATGTACAACCCAATTCGGGTTCGCAGGCCAATCAGGGGGTGTTCTTCGCGGTCCTCAAGCCGGGCGATACGATCATGGGCATGAGCCTCGCGCATGGCGGCCACCTGACGCACGGCTCGCCGGTCAACCTGTCCGGCAAGTGGTTCAATGTCGTCAGCTACGGGCTGAACGAGAACGAGGACATCGACTACGATGCAGCCGAGCAGCTCGCGCAGCAGCACAAGCCGAAGCTGCTGGTCGCGGGCGCGTCGGCGTTCTCGCTGCGCATCGACTTCGAGCGCCTGGCACGGATCGCGAAGTCGGTCGGTGCCTATTTCATGGTGGACATGGCGCACTATGCGGGGTTGATTGCCGCCGGCGTCTATCCGAACCCTGTGCCGCATGCCGACTTCGTGACGACAACCACGCACAAGAGCTTGCGTGGTCCGCGTGGCGGCGTGATTCTGATGAAGGCCGAGCACGAAAAGGCGGTCAATTCAGCGATTTTTCCGGGCATTCAGGGCGGTCCGTTGATGCACGTGATCGCGGCGAAGGCCGTCGCGTTCAAGGAAGCGCTGGCGCCGGAGTTCAAGTCCTACCAGCAGCAGGTCGTGGACAACGCGCGCGCGCTCGCCGAAACGCTGGTCAGGCGCGGCTTGCGGATCGTATCCGGCCGCACCGAGAGCCATGTGATGTTGGTCGATCTGCGTGCGAAACAGATCACGGGCAAGGCTGCGGAGGCCGCGTTGGGCGCCGCGCACATCACCGTGAACAAGAATGCGATCCCGAATGATCCGGAAAAGCCGTTCGTGACTAGCGGCATCCGGCTCGGCTCGCCGGCGATGACCACGCGTGGTTTCGGTCCCGAGCAGGCCGAGCAGGTCGGCAACCTGATTGCCGATGTGCTGGACAATCCAGAAGATGCGGCAACCATTGAGCGGGTGCGTGGCCAAGTCGCCGAACTCACGCGCCGGTTCCCGGTGTACAAGTAAGCTGCGGGACGAATCGCCATGCGCTGCCCGTTTTGCCGGCACGACGACACCCAGGTGGTGGATTCGCGCGTGTCGGAGGACGGCGCAGCGATCCGCCGCCGCCGCCGCTGCCCGGCTTGCGACAAGCGCTTCACGACATACGAGCGGGTCGAACTCGCGCTGCCAACGGTCGTCAAGAAGGATGGCACGCGAGTCGAATTCGACCGCCGCAAGATTCTGTCCAGTATGCAACTTGCGTTGCGCAAGCGGCCCGTGGCCGCCGAGGCGATCGACGAGGCGGTGGCGCGTGTCGAGTACCAGTTACTGGCATCCGGCGAGCGCGAGGTGCGCAGCGAACGGCTCGGCGAACTGGTGATGGACGAGTTGCGCAAGCTCGACAAGATCGCCTATGTACGTTTCGCATCGGTGTACAAGCGTTTTGAGGACGTGTCCGAGTTCAAGAATCTAATCGATGAGTTCGGTCGATCCGCAGCCGGCACGTCCGGCTCCGCGTCGCGCAAGCGGCAGTCATAGGCGCCTCTGACGGCGTCATCGCGTTTCCCATCCTATATCGCTGTTCCACCATTAAGCCGCATGGCGTGTAGTTCGACGTGCTGCGGCTAAAGATCCGCGACGCGAAGCGGGCGCAAGCGTCTGGCCCGGCGCCGCTGGCCATTCGGTCAATTGTTGCGCGCCGCGCGCCGTCCTACAGTGTTCGTCAATGGCAACGCATCGAGCGTTGTGTGTCACGGGCATCCAGGAGGCGTGACGGTGGAACGATATCGAGCCGCGCGGCGGCGCGGATTCATGCTGGCCGAGATCTGTACAGTCATGGCAATTTCATTGGCGTTGGCAGCATGGGTGATTCCGTCGCTCCACGAATGGCATTCGCGAGAGCAGATTCGGGCGACGGCGCGTGCACTGGCGCGCACGTTGTCGTTGGCCCGTAGCGAGGCCGTGGCGCGTCAGGCACCGGTGACGGTCTGCCGCTCGGATGGCGCGGGTCAGTGCATCTTACCTGGCCGACCGTGCGCCACGGGCGCGCTGGACTGGTCCTGCGGCTGGCTGGTGCAGACCCGGCAGCCTGGCGTCGGCGCGTGGCCGATCCTGCTACACACACAACCGGCTGTGAGCGATGTGACGATCACCGGCAGTACGACGGAAATGAGATTTTTGCCGCCCGCCGGCTTATCCGCTGGCAGCTTTCGCGGCTTTGCGGTGCGCGCAGCGCGCGCGTCACCGCGTATTGCGGCGTTGCATGTTCGTCTTGCGGCCGGTGGCCGTGCGTTGATCCATGCTGATGCGTATCGCAGATGAGTTTCGCGCGTGGCTTGTCGAGCCGGCTGCGCACGATCGGTGTGGTCCCGCCCACGGTCCGGGCGCCATGGCGCGCGTTACGTGTGTCGCGGCCGGGCGTAGCGGGGGCCACGATGATCGAAGCCGCGATAGCCACTGCATTGGCCGCGGTGGCCATCGTTGGCGCGGGCGCGGCGTGGCAGGCGATGGTGCGTTCGGATCAAGCTTTGTCGAATCGTATGCGAGCGGCGTTAATCGCGGACGCCGCGCTCGAGTTGATGCGCGCCGGACACCCGCAATCCGTGGCGCTCGCGCACGCGAGTCGGGATGCGTCACGCCAACTGCTCGACGGTACCGTGACGGTGGAACGCGATCCGGACGGGGCCGACCTGCTGATACTCGAATGGTCGGAACCGGCCGCCGGCGCGTCGCAGCGGGCAGCGGCGTGCCGCGGGACGATCGTGCCGCCCGACGGATATGTGCGCCGCTGCCTATCGCTGGGCTTCCTCGCATGATCAGCGTGCCACGCAGGCGTGCTGGGGGGCATACGCTGGTGGAATGGCTCCTTTCATCGACCATTGGTTTGATGCTCACGCTCTTGCTGGCCGGGTCGTATGGCACGCTTAGCGGGACGGCCGGTCGGGTTGACGAAACCCGCCGGGCCGTAGCCGCCGCTCAACAGGCGCTGGAGATCATTGCGGCGCATGCAAGACTTGCCGGAATGCCGCAGGCTTTCCCACAGACATCGCGCGCCTCAACGGCCCCAACGTCGACGCGGGCGGCTGAAGCCCCCGATTCGCTCGCTGCGGATGAGACGACGCGAGACCCGCCGATCTTCGGTTGTGAGCGCGGCATACCCGAACGCGAGCAAGCTGGGCGATGCCGCGCGGTCATGCACGACTCGGATGGCGTGGTTTTTCGGTATGCGGCCGACCCGGTGGCGACCTGGCCATCGAAAGACAACTGGCCCACCGATTGCCTGGGCCAGAACGTGACAGGCGACACGATTGCGGTGCGTTTCTACGTTCAGGAGCGTACACTCGACCAACCGGAGCTTTATTGCCGGGGCAATGGCCACGACATGACGGCACAGCCGTTGGTCGATGGCATCGAGCAGCTGCGTTTGTCCTATTGGCTCGCCGGCGCCCACGCCGCGGTTCGCGCGTCGTCGTTATCCGAGCCGGACTGGCGTCGTATCGTAGCCATCGATGTCTGCGTCGTGTCGCGCGGACCGGTGGCGACGCGTCCGACGACCTACCTTGATTGCGACGGCAAACGGGTGATGCCGGCCGATCGACGGATCCGTACCGCCTGGATGCGCCGCGTGGCGATTCGCAACACCGTTGCGGGCGGCGCGTGATGATGCGCGCGTTGCTCAGGCAGCGTGGCAGCGCGCTGCCGCTCGTGTTGATATTCGCTGTCGCGTTGACCGCGCTGCTCGAATCATCATTGGACGCGGTGCGCTCAACGGCGCGCATGGAGCGTGGACTCATCGCGCATATCGAAGCATTTCATGCGGCGGATTCGGCGCTGCGATGGTGCGAACGTTACGTGACGCATGCGTTCGACATCGGTGCACCGGTTCATGGTGTCACACCGAGCCCACAGGCCATGCCCGCATGGCATCAGCGTGCGCTATTCAACGGGGAAGCCGGTAGCGCGATACAGCCGGTGCGTCGCTGGCGTGCCGGCGGGCGGGCGCCGCAGTGCCTGATCGAGGGGGTGAATGTCTCAGAGTCTGGCGCGACCGCTTATCTGCTGACCGCGCGCGGCTTCGCGGTCGAGGAGGAGAGCGAGATATGGTTGCAGGCGATCATGTGGGTTGGCGACACGCAGCGGACGGTGCGTACCGGATGGCGGTTCGTGGCCCGCAGGCCGTTTTGAGCGCGGTACGGTGCCGGGGCATGACGCTGGTCGAACTGGCAATGGCATTGGCGCTCGTTGCTATCCTCGCAACCTATGCGTTGCCAACGTATCGTGAGCAAATGCGCCGCAGTATGCGGGTAGCCGCCGTCAGCGCCGTTTATCGCGCTGCTCACTATGTCGAGATCCAACTCGTACAGCGGACGCAGGCGCTCGGTGGAACTGGCATCGTCACGGATCCCATTGTACTTCCGGCAGAGTTCGGGCGCGTACCGCCGGGTGCGCGCGCCGCCTATGCGCTACGGGTTACCGGTGCGACGCGGGCCAATGGCGGGTACTCCGTGGTGGCTGAGCCGCTGCACGACGGCCCGATGGCCGACGATCACCTGTGCGGTGCGTTCAAGCTCGACGCCACGGGACAGCGAAGCAATTCCGGCGCAGCTGGGGCTGCGGGCGGATCCGCTAGTCCGTCGGACCCGGCGCGTATCCTCCCGCGATGGCACGAGCAGACGTATTGCTGGACTCGATGATGCGCGCGCCGCGCCGGCGCGTGCCGTCGAACCATCACGTGCACCCGGCGGCAGCCGTAGTGCACGCGTGTTCGCATCCTTTCTTAATGCGCACCATAATTGCATTTAAATCACGTGCGATCGATTGCTAGCGGAGCGCGCAGCGCGACAGATTCAATGTCTTGCGCGCTCGCTGCTGGGGACGGTTCTGCTGTATTCTCGTCATTTTCTGTCTCAACTTCTTCCTCATCAAGTGCCACGCCTTTTTCCATCGAGGCAGAGTCTTGCCGTAAAAACAGATCTTTGCTAGAGCTTTCTTTGGCCGTTGGTGCCCAATTTTTATCCATCCATTTTTCCACACACTGCGTCAGGTTCATCTGTGGATTCTGGCGCCCCTTTGACGCTAATTGCATCGCATGAAAAGGATTAATTGGGGTAGATTTAGCCGCTGCAGTCAACGAAGTAGAGGGTGCTGGTGCCGTATCATTGGGCGCCTTATTGGTCGCCTTCTCGCGCAGCACTTCCCCAATCACCTTTTTTGCCGCGCTGCCACTTGTCTTACCCGATGCTTTGCGCGCCTTTTCGGAAAGATCCGCACCCGCTGCGGCCGGTCCACCTACTTTAAGAACAATAGAGGCAGCTTTGGCGGCGGGATGGGGAACCATGCCGAGGGCCGTTGCCACAGCGGTTGTCGCCGTTAAACCGGCTGCGGCTGCAGCCGCATCATGCGTAGCACGACCTTTAATCGCTTCTGCGACTTGCTCGATACCTTCTGGTGTTGTGGTGACGCTTGCGAGTGCCGCACTGGCGGCGCCCCGCGCTGTCTTGTACGCGCCTTGAGCCGTATCTGCTATCACAGCGCCAGTAATTTGAGTCGCCTCTTGCGGTGTAATCGAGGCATTTCCGCGCGTAATATTGACGGCGCCTTGCACCGTCCTAGCATCATCGGCTAGATCCTGGAATGCTGTTTGCGCATTCTGCACTGACTGAGAGGGTTGCGTGATCAACGTCCGACATTTGTCCACCAAACCCACACGCTTATCATATTGATGAGTAATACCTTCGACGATAGGATTTGCTCCTTCTGCTGGCGCGATGCGTCGGCTTATATCACCAAGGCGTTGGTTACCGGTTTGCAAGATAGAATTAGGGACTTTCGGTGAATTTGTCGTTTGAACTGTCTCTGTTTCGTTAGCATTGTTGTCCCTTTTGGATAGACGGTCGATGAGCACGCCTCCCACGAAACCGCCGCCATATTTAGCTGCTTGAGTTGCTATTGTCCTCAGCATTCTACCTCCTATTTAAAAGCTGCATATAGGTTAAGCATGCCGGCCTAAAGCCCGCCCAAATAAATTGCCAATTCTGTTGCGCGGCCTGGTTAATTCATGGCCATCGCCAGCGGATACCGCTTTAGCCGCGTGGTGCGCCATTGCGGCAAATCTCCATCTAGATCGCTACGCAACTCGTTTGCAGCATTAACAGCGCGCCGTGGCACCGTGGCCTATCGTCGCTCATCGACCAACTCCATAACGCCGACCCTACGCTGGCGTCTGGCTGCCAATCTTCGGCTAACATCGCATCATGTGATGCAATTGTTACGCTGGCAAGTTTCTATACAAGCGTCACATTACTATAGAACAGGGAGCGGCGTTCATCCAAGGTTTTATTGGTCGCTTCAGGCGCCAACATGGAAGCAGCACAGGCAAAGGTTGTGCTCCACCACGTTTGCGAGCGTGCGCTGCAATAGGTGATCAAGGCACGATGAAGTAAAAAACCTGAAGTTGCCAAGATTCGGGGCGTTTGGATTGACCTCCCCCGTACCGGCGCAGGCCGCATGAGAAGTTAATTCTTCGGATCAGTTTAGTTAAGTTATACAAAGCCTTGCTCCGATAAAGTCATTATTACGTAGAATGGCTCAATGCGCTCTTAGACGACGATTTTTGTGGCATTCGTAGCTCAAAGGTTGAATTTTTAGAGCGGTTTCTATTGCATTTTTTTTGTGCATTGTCAAGTATGAATTGAATTAAATAGCATGGCATAACGTAGTAAATAATAACCAGGCCGTGCCGTCATTTGTTTCGCTAAGCGCGCGGCCAGACTGAATCAGGATGGTCGAGTGAGACGACACCAATAGTCTGCACGCCAGCGCGTAGCCGTGCTTAGCGCGTGGCGTGTGGGGCGTCCCTTTTGGGGTTGTGCGAGGCGTGCGGCATCAGCGCGTGACGCTGCATTGATGGAAGCACACCTATACTGGCATGTCGGCCGACGCGATTAAGCAACGGGATGTGCTTGAGATGACGGTGGCGCAAAAGCATGCGCTGGTGCGCTGGACACGCACGCAACGCCTAAGCGACATCACCCACGCGACGCGGGTCAATGGCGGTTACTCCGTGGTGGCCGAGCTGCTGCACGACGGCCCGATGGCCGACGATCACCTGTACGCTACATTCAGGCTCGATGCTACGGGAGAGCGGAGCAATTCCGGCGCCCGGGGTCGCGGGCGGACCCGCCAGTCCGCTGGACCCGATGAGGTGCATACTGCGCCGGCGCAAGGTGTCGCTACGACGTTCCAGTGCATCAACGAGCGGCAGTCGCGCGTGGTGCGAACACCCTAAGTGCTCCTGTGGGCGTCGCGCGGGCGTGTGGCCGGGCTGATGTCCTTCGCTACGGCGGCCGCCGTGCGGCGTTGCGGACGTACCGCCTTCCATAGCTTGTAGCCCTGCCACGCGGCGGCACCCAACACGGTCCATTTCAGCAACGGTTTGGCGTTGCGTACTACCACGCGACGCACAGGGCCGGCGAACGCGGCCGACGCGATCGAACCGAGAACCGGATGCTGGTTCAGCAATGCACCGATGACTGGGAGCCGGTGCAATGAGCGGAACCGACTAATGCCGGGCATTAGCCACCTGATCCAACTGAGCTTTGCGGCGCCTTGGCGCAGTTCCTGACCGGCTCCAGCGATGTCTAACCGGTCGAGATCGGCGCGCGCCAGCAATAGCTCCTTGCGGATCGCCCGCACCTTGGGGTCACCCGACCCGCGCACAGAAGCCGGCTGGGCGAGACGGCCGTTAGAATGGCGATTGTTCATGGCGATGGCTTACGGAAAATAGCGCGGTCCTTGTCGAATTCGGCCAGCGTTTCCTCGAAGATCAAAGGCGCGCGACGCACACCCGAACGCGCCTTCTGTACGCAGGCGAAGGCCGCGATAACGTACAGCACGGTCAGTATAGCTAACGCCTGCCATCGATACGTTTCCCAGAACGCCGCGGCGATTAGGACGGTCAGCGTGATTAGCCCCATTGTCGCGAACATCATGGCTGCGAGCCCAGCGAACAATACGCCGAGCAGCCGCTCCTTTTCTTCCGCGAGTTCGATACCGATCAACTCTAGGCGCGTTTGAAGCAGGGAAAAAACCGATCCGATTAGGCGTCGCAGCGGGCCATGAATCGGCGGTGGCGGTTGAGTGTCGTTGCTCATCAGCAGATCGCGCAGGGCGCGGCAGGCGGAACGTTCAATCAGCCACCGCGTCGCGCGCACGCGAGACGCGGTAACACCCAGTGCTGGCAGGTACAACGCGAACGCGTCGTCGCACCAGGCACTACTTACGGTTGATCAGCAGCCCGATCAATACACCGACACCGGCGGCGATGCCGATCGACGTCCATGGATGGTCGTGGACATAATCATCCGTGGCACGAGCCGCCTTCTTGCCTTTTTCGACGACCACAACTTGGACATCGGCTGCTTTTTCCTTTGCTTGCTTCAGACGCGCAAGCGCTTTTTCGCGCAATTCGGTCGCACGTTCGCCGGTCGTGCTCGCTGCTTGCTTGAGCAGGTCTTCGGCGTCCGACAGGACGGTTTTGATATCCGACATTAAATTCTCCTTGTTAACTTCCGTCATGACTGCTCCCGCGACAAACTTGTCATCACCCGTATCGTAACGGAACTGTGCAGCCATGGCGAGCGTACTGGTCGCCCTTGTCAGGAAGGGAAGGACCTGCCCACCATACTAAGCCGTCCGGCCTATGTCAATGTCGGACAAAAGATTAATTTCTGCCGCATTGCATAGCGCGCACGACCACCTGAATCCGTCGAATTACGGCGCACATCGGACGCTGGACGGGACAAAAGCAAATGTCAATGTCAAACGTATCGTCGTGCCGTTAAAACACTCGCGTGGCCGCACTTTAGAGGGAAGCAGGATTCGGACCCGCCAGTGTCGGTAACGAATCAAGCGGGGTTTTCGACTGCCGCCTGTGCCGCAGGCGCTTCCTTGCGCACACTAACTTCAACTGCGAAGCGCTCGACATCGAGATTGATTCGTTGCCGTCGGAGCGGGTGAGGCGTGCGCTGCGGCAGATCATCTACTAAGCACGGCGGTCCGGAAGCGATTCGGCGTGACAACGGGCCCGGCTACCTAAGGGCACCGGAGCATGCGGTACGAATGGCTGTCGCCGTACCACTGGAAAGACCTAGACCGAGTACAGCGTTTCGCGACCGACTGGAGGTGGACGGACCATCACGACCACCCGAACATGGCCCTGGGTGGCACCAGTACAGCAGTTGGCTATGGTTGCTTAGTTTTTGCTTCTGCACCTCGGGGAAGACGGGAGATTACCCCATCATTAACATCGGCGATAGTCGAACGCAGAACTTTGGCATCTTCAAAGTCAGTCAATGCGCAGATTGCCACTGGAAAGACGCCGCTTGCTTCGTTCGGGTTGATCTGATTGGCAAGCGCTACATACATTATGACGAATTACAACGTGCGCATCGAATCTTACTGGGTTGAGAACGGCTGAAAATTCAGTAGACAGCGATCGAGCTCGGATGCCGTTGAAAGGGACGATGTAAGTGCGGGTTGTGCAGAAGGGGGAATAAAGTTCAGGCTGCGGCTGATGATCGAAAGAAATATGCGGATCGCGTTAAAGTGCACCCATCTGAGTCGAAGACTGTAACACGAGTGCCCTTTATAGTGGCTCGTCGCTACTTGATCAAGCTGGAAGTGTTGGCTAAGAACCACACCATCGAATTGTCTGTTTGTACAACCTAATTTCGATGGATATGCTGTTATGCGCTGTCTGGTCGTTTTAGTGCTTGCATGTTGCAACATATCAAGGAGGTACACGGAATAGATTAAAGATCAAATTTAATCGATAGAATGGAGTTTTCGATCTAAGCGGGACTTTTAGTTAGCCATCTAAAGAGGAAAAATCATGAGACTGCTTGCTCTGCTGCTAACTGGTGTATTGACTTGGCTTTCCCCTATCTCAGCAATTGCTAAAACCCCCGTATCGACTGACATCACATCGGTGGAAAAATCAGTATGGGTGCGCTGGTTACCCAACGCACTGCCTGCTGCTGGTTATATCACATTGAAAAACAGTTCCGATCAGCCACTTGATGTCACCAAAATTAAGAGTCCAGGCTACCAAACAATTACAATCTATCAAACGGTAGTGGACGCGGAATCTAGTAAAATGGTTAAATTGGATAAATTTACAATACCGGCAAAAGGACAATTTGAACTCGTTCCTGGTAAATATCATTTAATGTTTGAAAAACCCACTCATTTAATTACACCTGGGGACAGTGCTAGGGTTATTTTCTTTCTTTCAGATGGTAAAGTTTTTAAAGTAAAGATGCCAGTACGTACGTCGCCGGAACTTAATTAAAAAAGGGTGTGTACATATTTGCACAGTCAGTCATGAATGATGCAATATGTTTCTATAAGGAGGCGCACACTTAAAGGTATTGTGCGCCTCCCGCAAGTCTGCTGGCCCAGTACCAGGGCGCGCAAGGCGGCGTGTCAATGACACGCTCGAATGCGGTGTCCCACTCACTCACCGGCAAGTCGATGCCTCCTTTGCGAAATGACGGCCCTGCTTTTTAGACGGGTGGGCTAAATCCCGAAACCTTGTTAAGACGACGGGCATATTCCCCTGGCGGATCTTATATTAGTCATAGGGCGCACCATGAAGGCCGACCGGTGGGGACAGAAGACTTCGATGACACGTCACCGTCTTGTTGTCGATATCATCGACGCCGGCCAGCACGATCCGCGCTCGCAATGTCACCGCCTACGCCACATCTTGCGGCGCATCGTCAGCGCCGTGAGTGGCTTGTGCTCCGCTTCGCACAACACGAGTTCCGCCTTTGGTCTTTCACTCATCGCCGCTTCTTCGTGTCCCTGGCATACGCCGGCGCGCTCCCGACACCTCCATGTTGCCGAACTTCGCGCCCCACGTGTAGAGCGATTCGTCACTGAACCTGTGCTTTCTTGCACAGCGCTTTGACCGGCATACCGGCCTCGGCTGTCTTCAGCAACCTGACGAGGTGCCTTTCGTAAGGCGCTTTTTCATGTTTGTCTTCCTCTTTGAAAACGGACTTTACTTGACCTCGACCAGCCCTGTTCGCCGAGGGCAGAGCGCTCCGGCGGGATTGAGGCAGAGGCAACGATTTTGGTACTGACCGCGCTGTCGCGCTGCGTGGGAATGTTGTTTGCGTTTCTCAGAGAACGTGCTTCGGGAGGGATCATGGAACCGCGTCAGGATCAAAATCTTAAGTGCCCCGGTAATCCCGATCGGTGGGTCCATTCCGCCTGCATACTTTGTTCTAACGGCTGCGGTCTAGAAATCGCTGTCAAGGACGAGCGCATCGTAGGCGTTCGCGGGAGGCTAGACCATCCGGTGAATTTCGGACATCTTGGCCCTAAAGGTGAGAATGCCTGGGTGGCGAATGAAAGTCCCCGACGTGGACGTCAACCGATGATCCGGCGCGTCAAAGGGGCGCCTCTGGAACCGGTGGGTTGGGGCGAAGCTTTGGACTTCTTTGTGCAAAAGTTTCAGGACGCATGGAAACAGGGCCACGGTAACCTTGCCTGCTACAACTCCGGACAACTGACTCTCGAGGAATTCTATACCCTGGGCAAGCTTTGGCGAGGCGGCCTGCAGTCGTCGAACATCGATGGCAACACGCGGCTGTGCACAGCGACTTCGGCCACCGGGCTGATGGCTAATTTCGGCTCTGATGGTCCCGTTGCATCCTATGTCGACATCGACGATGCAGAACTTTTATGCCTCTATGGGCACAATGTTGCCGAGGCACAAACGGTGCTGTGGGAGCGGATGCTAGCGGCAAAACAACGCAACCAGGGCCGTATTATTGTAGTGGACCCGCGCAAGAATCCGACCGTACGCCAGGGAGCAGACCTGCATTTGCAAATCCGAATTGGCACTAACGTGGCGCTGATGAACGGGCTAATTCATCTGCTGATTCGGAACGCCGCGGTCGATCTCGATTTCGTGCGCGAGCACACGGTCGGTTTCGAGCTGATGCAGTCGGTCGTGGCCGACTATCCGCCGGAACGCGTGGCCGACATCTGCGGTATCGAGATCGCCGCGCTCGAGACGGCGGCGCAATGGATAGGTAGTACCGATCGCATGGTTTCTACCGTGCTGCAGGGGTTTTATCAGGCTGTGGAGGCGACCGCGTCCTCTTCATTGGTCAATAGCGTGCATCTGCTGCGCGGCGCCATCGGCAAGCGCGGCGCGGGCCCCTTGTTAATGGCGGGACAACCCTCGGCCATGTCGAATCGGGAAGCTGGGGCGGACGGCTCCTACCCTGGCTATCGCAATCCCCACAACCTTACCCATATGCGGGAGTTGGCCGAACTCTGGAATATCGACCCCGCTACGTTCCAACCTGAGGTACCGAAAGACATCATCACGATGCTCGAAACCGCCGAGCGTGGGGAAATCGAATTCCTGTGGGTGATCGGCACCAACCCGGTTGTCAGTTTGCCCGACCAGAACCGTACGCGGCGCATTCTGGAGCAGTTGTTCGTGGTCGTGCAAGACCCCTTTGTCGACGCTGAAACGGTTGCTTTGGCCGACATTTATTTTCCGGTGGCCATGTGGGGCGAAAAGACCGGATGCGTGACAAATGCTGACCGCACCGTCAATCTGCTATGCAAGGCCGTCGAACCGCCGGGACAGGCACGCACCGACCTCGAGATTTTTGTCGAGGTCGCGCGCCGCCTTGGGTTCAAGGACCGGGACGGTGAACCGCTAATCCGCTACCGGGAACCACCAGAGGCGTTTGACGAGTGGCGACGCGTGTCAAAGGGTCGGCCGTGTGACTATTCAGGCATGACCTACGAGCTGCTGCTGAAAAAGGGGGGCGTACGCTGGCCCTGCAACGAGCAACACCCGGAGGGCAGTGAGCGACTATACGAAGATCTGCATTTCTGGACTGGGATCGACGAATGCGAAAGCTACGGCGCCGATTTCCTGACTGGCAACAAACACACACGCGAGGAATACGAGGCCATCGATCCCAAAGGCCGCGCCTTTCTGCGGCCAGCACAGTGGCGCCGGCCGCCCAATCCGCCAAGCGAGGCATACCCCTTCGTCCTATCGACCGGGCGTGTCGTCTACCATTTCCACACGCGAACCAAGACAGGACGCTCGGAAGCGCTGCATCGGCGTGTGCCAAATGCCTATGTTGAAATCCATCCCGACGACGCGCAACGGCTGGGTGTTCGTCTTGGAGACTGGGTGGAGGTATCGTCGATGCGCGGGCGATGGGAAGGGCCGGCGATGGTCGTCGACACGGTGCGGCCCGGGGAGTTGTTTATCCCTTTCCATTTCGGTAAAGGCCATCAGGCGGCCAATCAGCACACTACTTATGCTCGCGATCCTGTCAGTCAACAGCCGCAGTTCAAGTCGTCCCCAGTTCAGTTGAAGCGGCTAAGCTTTGCAGAACCGGAGCCTTGGCTGGTCGAGCGTCAGAATGACTTGCAGGGTAGGGATGTGAAGCCGTATGCTGCTAGAGATAGCGTATAAGCCGTCCGCGACCAATACGCGGCCAGCCACTTTTGTTGTAAATTTTGTTCTATCAGTGCTTGATTCTATTGGTCGGAGCGATAGGATTCGAACCTACGACCCTCTGATCCCAAATCAGATGCGCTACCAGGCTGCGCTACGCTCCGCCGAATTGATGATTATAGT
Source organism: Burkholderia sp. b14 (assembly GCF_900156195.1). Classification (NCBI taxonomy): domain Bacteria; kingdom Pseudomonadati; phylum Pseudomonadota; class Betaproteobacteria; order Burkholderiales; family Burkholderiaceae; genus Burkholderia; species Burkholderia sp. b14. The sequence continues at coordinate 908,558 of NZ_FTPJ01000003.1, read as the reverse complement.
CGAATGGTTGATGCGGCGTCAATTTTTTGAGTGCCCCGTGTCGATATACGGTGTACTGCACCCACACCTGCACCCGTACCCACGCACGTAGCGGATGCGTTAGTACGCCGGACATGCGCGCGTCGCCGCCGCCGTGCATCCTGTCGAACTGCACTCGGAGCCGCCTTCGCGGCTGAATCCGGTGCAACAGTCGATTCTGTACACGGACCATAGCAGCGACAATGGACTTAATTCTCTGGCGTCACGCCGATGCCGAAAACCTTTCTGAACGCGAAACTGGCCGGGCGCCCAGTGACTTGGGCGCGCCGATTGACCGTCCGCGGACGCAAGCAAGCCGAGTAAATCGCCAAGTGGGCTGGTTTCCTGGCTACCCGGCGAGGCTGCCGTGCTCAGCAGCCCAGCCAATCGAACGGTGCAAACGGCACAGTCATTGACCGACCATTTTCGCATACTACGCGAACTCGCGCCCGGTGTGGACGTTGCCGCACTGCTGATATCCGGTAAGGAAGCGAACTGGCGCATCAAAAAAGCTGGACCTGGTGATTGGCCAACCGCCGCCGTGACGAACAAGCGCAGGCCGTGCTGCATGCCGTCGTGAATCCGGACCTTGTGTGATTCGTGCCGATTGCGTATGTTGTCACCAAATCATCCTGTTTGCCATCCACACGTCACCGCTGGTTCTACATTGCACGCAACCTTTCTGTAATTTTGACAGGACACGCCAATGCGAGAGTTGCCGAATCCTACCTTGCCGCTTGCGTCCATTCCCCTCGATTCACGCAGGAGTCTTCCTCAGTCGCAAGAAACGGTTGCTGGACAACATCATCTCGGCGTGGCCTGGGCACGGACGGAAGAAGAGCTTCGCGAGGCACAACGGCTGCGTTACCGCGTCTTCGCAGAAGAAATGGGAGCGCAACTCAAAGGCTCCAAAGGCCAGGACGTCGACGAATTCGACGCGTACTGCGACCACCTATTGGTGCGCGACCTGGGCACGCTGCAGGTCGTCGGAACCTATCGTGTGCTGCCACCCTATCAGGCGGCACGCATTGGCAAGTTGTATGCAGAAAGTGAATTCGACATTTCGCGCCTCACGCATCTGCGCGCCAAGATGGTCGAAGTCGGGCGCTCGTGCGTGCACTCGGACTATCGTAGCGGTTCAGTCATCATGTCGCTATGGGCGGGACTGGCTGAATACATGCTGCAAAACGGCTATGAGACGATGCTTGGCTGTGCGAGCGTCCCGATGGTGGACGGCGGGCATTACGCGGCCAACTTGTTCATGTCGCTGTGCAAGGCATCGATGACCGCGCCGGAATATCGGGCCTTCCCCCATACCCCGCTACCGACGGACGAACTCGCCACTGGTTCTACGGTATTCCCGCCGCCGCTGATCAAAGGTTATTTACGCCTGGGCGCGAGGATCTGCGGCGCACCCGCATGGGATCCGGATTTCAACGTCGCGGATTTCCTCACGCTGTTTCGTTTCGCCGATATCAACAAGCGCTACGGGCGCCACTTCCTGGGCGAAATTAAACAGAGCTAATTCGCGGGATTAAGGCGGGACCGTGGTGGCAAGCATGATGGCCGACGTTCGGGAGACGGCAACATCCCGAACTGACAGTACCGTCGTGTCTGCTTGTTTATAGCGGACAATTTACCAGGACTATTGGCTAGGTGGCGCTTGATGTCTGCACGGTTTTGACTGAGTGCGTATGATTGACGTCAACAGGTTGTCGATACCGGGGGAAACATGCTGTTTGCATTTTGTCTCGTTGCGCCCGTTGCGGTCGGCGTATTGATCGCCTTTGCGATGCGGGTGGATCCGAAGACCGGGCATCTGCGTTGAGCCCAACGTTGGATGCTTGATGCCGCATGCAGCACGGCCTGCCAGTCAGCGCCGTACGACGCGGCGCCTGCGCTTGCCGCTATTGCGGTGGCAAATAGCGGGCCGGGTCGATCGACTTGCCATCGTATCGCAGCTCGAAGTGTAGTGCGGCCCGGTTGCTGTCGCTGTCACCCATTTCGGCAATGGTCTGTCCTTGCGTGACGTTCTGGCCTTCCTTGACTAGCAGTGCGCGGTTGTGTGCATAAGCGGTCAGGAAATTGGCATTGTGCTTGACGATCAGCAAGTTGCCGTAACCGCGCAGACCATTGCCGGCATAGACGACGGTTCCGGTTGCGGCGGCGACCACGGGCGTGCCGGGCGCATTCGCGATGTCAACGCCTTTGGAATCTACGCCGTTGAAACGGCGTACCACGTCGCCTCGGGCGGGCCAGATCAAGTTGATTGTCGTAGCGGGTGTCAACGAAGGCTTGACCTTAGCCGCAGCAGTGGTGTTCGGCGCGGCCGCCACGCCGCGTGATGGTGCTGGACGAGTCGGCGGCGCGACGCGCAGGACCTGGCCGACTGCGATCACGTTCGGATTAGGTAGATTATTCCACCGCGCGATCGCAGCGACGCTTTGGCCGTGACGTTGGGCGATCCGCGAAAGCGTGTCACCCCGTACGACGCGATAAAAGCCAGAACCGACCGGGGCGGAACCGCACGCGGACAGCAACAATGCAATACCGCAGCATACCGTCACGTACTGCACCGAACCGAGGGCGCGCACGCGTTTGAACATCGCGCTGCAACCATCGGCAAAACCACTTTTTATTTTCTGCATCGAAACTCGCGGCGCCCGCAAGGCGTTGGCCGGGCCATGCAGGCGGAGCATAAAACGATTCATTTTACGTCATTCGTCAAGCGCTATGTGGATTCGCACCACCGCGCTTTCATTTGCCCCGGGCGCAAGCCAGCGCAACCCAAGTCCGTTGTGAATGGCATCTGGCAAACCGAGCCAGGGTTCGATGCAATAAAAATCGGAATCGGGTTTTTCGGTCCACGTTGTGACGGCATACCACGGGATCGAGCCGGGGCGCTCGAGCGCTAGCGTGATCGTGCGGCCCAGTGACGGCGTGTGCAGCTTGACCTGCGCTCCACTTGACAGCGGGTCCAGCGCATGGAAACGGTCAACGATACGCGTGTCGTCGAGACGATACGCGTGTGCCGCGTCAGCCGCCTGGGCAATTGCACCATCATCGCGTTGGTACAGCATCTGCGTCGGCGGCAACGTGAGCCGGGATTCGCCCCGCAGCGTGTGAGGCAGCGAGAAATAGAAGTGATGGCCTGCATAGTACGGCAGCGGCGTGTCGCCGATGTTTGTCGTCGTGAGGGTCGCGTCAAGGGTGTGGCCGTCGACGAGATGATAGATCGCATCGAACCGAAAACTGAATGGATAGCCGGTGTGGGTGGCATCGCTGTCCGTCAGCGTCATATCGATGCGGGCGTTAGCCACGTCGATTGTCGACTCGAACGGCAGATATCGGGCGAATCCGTGCATCGGCAATGCCCGTACAACGCCGGCGCTATCGCGCCATCGACCGATCGTGCCCTCGACGCGATGCCGGCCGAGGAAGGGGAACAGCAGCGGATTGCCGCCGCGCACTCGGGCGGGCTCATTCCAATTCGCGTTGTCCGGCCATCCAATGACGTCGTGGTGACCCACGCGCCAGCGCAACAGACGACCGCCTGATTGCGGCGCGACCAGCAAGCTGGCGCACTCGCGTTTGAGTTCAATGACATCCTGGTTCTGGAAATGCATCTTGTGATCGAAATAGAAAAGTGGGGCGCCCTCCTGCCGACGGGCGAGTTTTCCATGACATCGGTGTGCCGCCGGATGTCGGCTATGCGGGTTCTCTCGGGTTGCTCGGCGGCAAATCGCTGTCAATAATGACTCAGACAATACCGTATCGGAGAGGAGACGACCATGGACTTGGCAACGGCGATGGGATGTGCGCTTTTTGGCATGTTTACCGGCGGCACGCTCCTCTTTTTCTATAAGCTGGCCAAATAACTGGTCTGCTGCCTTTGTGTTGCCACTGTCGCGGTCCGTGCCGCGGCAAGTTGGGCTCGGCCGGCATTGTTAAAGCCGGCCGGGGCCTTTTCCGAGCGGCTTTTGCGCGCGCGCCAATACGCGAACAGCCACGCTCAGTAGCAAGACCGCGACGATGACGACCGTCAGCGCGCCATTGCGCTGTGATGCGTTCGCGTGTTCCTGAGCCGCCTGCTGGCTCGCGAACACCGACGCCAGTTGGCCCCAATCCTGTGCCGACACGCTAGCCAATGGCAGTAGCGCTATCGTCATAGCACTGTCTGAAATCACATCGCGCCACTACAGCACAGGCGTGTTGTGCGAGGTCGGTGGCCAGGGTGTGCGACCTGCCGAACGGACAAGCCTATGCCGTCATGCCAAAAAAGAGCCCGCGCGCCGGCCAGCGTGCTAGGCGGCTCCGGCTGTGGCGCCCCCTGTCGACGTCAAATCCATTGCGCGGCACCGTGGCCGTATGCGTGCATGGTGGCGCTCGCCATTCCCGGCGCGCGTTCGACCAGGCTGTCGGACACTTGCCATCGGCAGCCCGAAAACTTGGCTGGATGCCCCCGGGCGGGCTTCACCTCGCCCGTTCATTGCGCGATCCGCGCTGATGCTGTCATTACATGGAGGACTTTCTTTCGTGAGCCTTGTGTTTCTGATCTTTCTGAGTGTTTTGCAGGGTGTGACTGAGTTGTTCCCGGTCAGCAGCCTCGGGCATACGCTGCTTGTGCCGGCACTGTTCGACATGCACATCGACAAGCATGCGCCGCAGCTGTTGCCCTTTTTGGTAGCGCTGCATTTGGGCACTGCCTTTGCGCTGCTGTGGTATTTTCGCAGGCGGTGGATCGCGATCATCCAAGGCTTGCTCGGCTCGCTGGGCGGCCGCCGTACCGAGGACGGACATTTGGCCTGGGCGTTGCTGATCGGCACAATTCCGGCAAGCGTCGTCGGTGTTCTGCTGGAAAAGCGGATCGAACAGGTCTTTCACGACTTGCGTATCGTGGCATTGGCGCTGGTGATCAACGGTATTTTGCTGTGGATCGGCGACCGGTTGCAGCGCGCGCGCGCGGCGCGTGCACCCGAGGATCTAACGTTCAAGCAGGCCGCGCTGGTTGGCATCGCGCAGATCGGTGCGCTGATTCCGGGTTTTTCGCGCAGCGGCTTGACAATGATCGCCGGTGTGGGTGCTGGCATGCCCGCGGAAAAGTCGGCGGAGTTCGCGTTCCTGCTCGGTACGCCGATTATTTTTGGAGCGGGCCTGCTCGAGGTGCCTAAACTGTTTCACGCGCCGGCGCAACTGGCGGACGCAATGCTAGGCGGCGTGCTGACCGGCATCGCCGCGTATCTGAGCGTGCGTTTTCTGATGCGTTATTTTGAAGGCCGCGGGCGGTTGGCTTCATTTGGACTCTATTGCATGATCGCCGGCTTGGCGTGTCTTGCCTGGTTCTTCTTCAATCCCCAGTCGGTGGCGTAAGCGTTACGCTGTCGCGTATTGTGAGCCGGCAAGCGGAGCCGGCTCCGTTGTTCAGTTATAATGGAACGCCTGTTTGTCGATCGCTCAGTTGGATTAGCACATCGGTCTTCTAAGCCGATGGTCGAGTCCCGATGGAGCCGCGAACGGGCGATGCGCAGTACAATCATGAACCCCTTGACCGCCCTTAGCTCAGTTGGATAGAGCAACGGCCTTCTAAGCCGTAGGCCGCAGGTTCGAATCCTGCAGGGCGGGCCAATAAAATCCAATATTTAAACGGCAGCGACAGTTCAGCCTATTGCGCTGTGGGACGCGACGTGGCCCGCGGAATAACGGAAAACGTAAACGACTACTCGATGAAGCGCTGAACGGATCCCGCTACGGTACGTCCGTGGCGCTGCTGTCTGCCACGGCTGCACGCAATCTCGCCATTGCCTTCGAGCGCTATAACGAAAAGCATCCGCATAGCGCGTTGAAATATCGCTCGCTACACGAGTTCCAACGCACGCCAATCCTCGTTGTCGAGCGCTTCTTCGCCGATCGTGGTGCGTACGCCGAGGATGACCGGCAGCGATAAGAATAGCCCAGGTGTCGCAGTGCTCTGGATCCATACGGTCTATGCGCTGCGCTTGTTAGCTGGGGCGTGCTCTGCAACGTAGGTGGTCGCACCCGCTGTACTCGCCGCACAACGCTAGGCCTTTCGTGACGCGCATCGCCCAAGGCAATCGTTGTTGCTGAAGTTGCCATTACAATCGACGCCAGTAGGTTAACACTTGCACGGCGAAGTACCCTGCTTAACAGGCACCGCCCATTTTGCTGTGGCGGAGTATCGTTATTTTAATTTTCTTACTAATGAAGTTTATAAAGATGCCTATTTCGCGCGCAGCGCTGGCATGCACGCTCGTGTTATCCGCATGCGGTGGCGACGATTCCGTTATACGCAATTCTTCCACCAAAACATATGAGCAGGTCGACCATGAGCCTGGGCATGTCCATCTGCTCATGCGCGGTCCCCACCATACGGCACTGAAATTGCCACAGCGGCTGGGCGGTGAGGGGCTGACCGCTGGGGACGAGGGCCACCTGAGACAAGATCCAATAGACGTGGTAAAAGACCACGCTTATTGGAAGGCCATTTATGGCACGACCTTTTATGGGCTGAGAGCGCTTTGGATAAGTGGGGTGCTGTCGGATATGCTGCAAGGTGCTTTCGATGAGCCGCCGCAACGCGCAAGCGCATCTTCACCGCCGCCGTCGGATGGCGTCTCCAAATGGGAGGCTTGCCCATACGGCGGCTCGATGCACCTAACTCGCAGGGAAGCGGCCGGGCCGGAACGCGCGGTAACGATACATGCGGCTTACGTGCAGTGCCGAGTAAGCGATTTCACATTGGGTACCGAAGTCGAGTTGACCGGCGAAGCATCGATTTCCGTGAAGGAGAAGGCTACGCTCCAGAGCGCTGTCGCCACCATGGGAGGAAACGGTGGCGCACTGTGCGTAAGTGACATGCATACGTCGATGGCCATCCACGGTGGTGTCTCAATCAGGCAGACTAACAGCTTAAACAGCGTTCCCCCGATTCGCTTTCTTAATACGCAGCCCGGCTTTAACATTTCGCAGACGTCGTCAGATGGCAATAAAAGCACAATCGGTTTGCAAGACGTCAGCGTGACGCGTCGAGCACTCGGCAGCGACGGGTCGGAACAGCTATGGCTGAAGGGCGCGTTGACGTTGCAACGCGACGTGTCGGTAGCTGCTGGCCTCATGCCGGAAAAACTGGACATTCATGTGGATACTCCTCTAAACCCCCTCTTGATATCGGCACGTGGGATAGATGCCGGTTCATTGATCGCGATAACAAAACAGGACAATAAAGCAACTTTGGCCGACTGGACCGACTCAAGCGATCTCGTCATCCATGCGGACACGCCCATTAATACCTCGCTTCGCGAGCTATTGAACCTGTTTCATAATTAAGCAAAAACGGACCGAAGTGGCGTGGGTAGGCAATGGCGTGCCGCTGGTCTGATGGCACGGTGGGGTTGCTGTAGCCTGTATGCTATTGCTCCCCCACCGCGCCTCAACCGGCAGGCCGCCGGTGAGGCAATAGGGTATGCTACTGTTCGTCGGCCGGCTTACCGGGGACAACCTCAGAAAGGTCGTCCTTGCGCACTTCAGCTTCGCGCACAGTTGTGCCTTGATCGTTGGTTTCGGATACGTCGGTGGTAAACGTATCGGAGTCGTTTTCGCCCGATGTTTGTTGCTGTTCGGGGGAATTGGAGCGGTTTGTCATTCAGTCCTCCTTGCTTGAGCAGGTGTAGTGCTATGACTTCTTAGCAACTCGTGTTCCACGAGGGCACAGTGGCCTATCAAACCGGCGTTTATGTGCCGTCTCGCGCGTTATTTTTCATCCCAAGTTCCGCTCCGGTGTGTCGCTTCCGTCGCCACCGTCGACTGGCGCTGTCGGGTTCTCCGCCAACGTCAGGTCACTGCTCTCATTCCATGGCCTGCGCACCGACGCGCGTCGTCCTCCGACATCTTGAAATAACTACTCGCATACTCGGGAATGCGTGCAACTTTACTCGGCGGGAACTCCGACGTGATCGTGTACAGCGCTTTTTCAAAAGACTTTTGGTGTGACACCGTGGATCATTAGAAAGCTTAGCGCCTCGCGCACGCCAGGGTCGCCAGTCACGCTGACCAATCGATCGTAAGTGGTCTTGGCACGTGCTTCCGCCGCGATATGGGATCGAAGGTTGATGGCCTCGGCGAGCTTTCTTTTTGCGCGCCCTGGACCCAGCGTGCTGGCCGCTCGCTCGCGCTCGATGTCCATCAGCGTCCGCTTCTACTAGCGCGGCAAGCATTGGTCAAGACGCTCAAACACCATGTTGCATGCACCCACTGTCATAAAGCTGTAAAATTGAAATTTTTTCATTGTTTGATGGCCAGTTAGGCTGTGCTGTTCGCCTGCTTCTTCCCGTTACTCTTTCCTATTACTAGACAAAAAAGAAATGCAAAAACAAGGAGCTTTATCCGGGCTACTATGGGTTGTCGGCATTGGTTTCTTTATGCAAACACTTGACGCCACGATCCTAAATACCGCGTTGCCAACGATGGCCAACAATTTCAATAAAAATCCACTGCAAATGCAGTCGATTGTGCTTGCCTACTCATTGACGGTGGTGATGCTGATTCCAGCCTCTGGCTGGTTAGCAGATCGCTTTGGAACACGGTCCGTATTTTTGGCGGCCATTGCATTATTCACAATAGGTTCCATCGGTTGTGCAACATCGCGCTCGTTGAACGAGCTGGTGATTGCGCGGGTGGTGCAAGGGCTGGGCGGCGGTGTGTTATTGCCGGCGGGGCGGCTAGCCATTATGCGAACGTTTCCCCCCAGCCAGTATGTACAAGCGTTGGGCTTCGTGGCAATACCCGGACTCGTTGGGGCGGTCTTGGGGCCAACGCTTGGGGGCTGGATCGTATCGGTTACCTCCTGGCGCTGGATCTTTGTGATGAATGTGCCGATTGGTATAGCGATTTTGATGACAAGCCGGCTTGTTATGAGTAATATAAAATTGCCGGTGCAACGTTTTGATCTAAAAGGTTATTTTCTGTTTGCAACATGCGTGTTGGCAATTTCGTTGTCGCTCAATGGGTTAACCGATTATACCCTGTCCAGCACCATCCTATTGACGTTAATCGGTGTCAGCTTGGCGACGTTCGCTGCCTATGGATTGCATGCAGTACGCATGGATTATCCGCTTTTTCCACTGAGTTTATTCCATGTACGCACATACCGTGTGGGCCTAGTGGGGAATTTGGTCACGCGCATTGGGGGCGATGCGATGCCTTATTTAATCCCGTTGCTATTACAAATCGGCCTCGGTTATTCGCCGTATGAAGCAGGGATGATGATGTTACCCGTCGCAGCGGCGGCCATGGGAGCAAAACGATTTATTGCCCCTCTCGTGACTCGCTACGGCTATCGTCGTATCTTGGCGAGCAACAGCCTGTTAGTAGGCGCAATAATAGCCAGCTTTTCTTTGGTTTCGACAGCGCAACCAGCTGGGTTACGAGTGATTCAACTGCTTGCTTTTGGCGCATTGTATTCAATACAAACCACTGCAATGAACGCGCTGACGCTAAAGGACCTTGCCGGGCCTGGTGCGAGCAGTGGTAATGCGCTGTTTTCGACTACTCAAATGCTGGCTATGAGCTTAAGTGTGACTGTCGCAAGTGTTTTATTGGTCTTTTTCCAATCGCTGTTTACGACCGATATGGACGCGGACTTACTGCCTATATTTCGTGCCACTTTTATTTGCATCGGGTTGGTTACCGCAGCCTCGGTTTGGGTATTTTGGCAACTTTCGCCTGATGCAATCTGCAAAGAGGATCAATGTAGTGTAACAGGTAAGCATAGTGAGAAAAGCCTAACGATATGATGCATCGACGTATGTTTGCAGGCGTGACTCGCGCTACTGGCTCGCCCGATGTTGTCGCGCCGCGTCCGTGGCTAGGCTCGCATCTGTAATGGCGACGATGACTTGATGCTGTTTAGCGTCAGCGTACCAGCGCTTGGATCGGGAATCCCGGCTACAGGCGCACGAGCGCGCTTGATTGATCTTAAACACGCGCGCAAGCTTGATATGGCGCTTATTCACATATTTTGTTTGCAACAATGTGGACAACCTTTGGATACGCAAGCTAAGTCGTTGTTGCCAAAGCCGAAACTGAGCTTGCTACCGCGTGACGCAGCGACGCACGGTTCCAGCGCGCCCGCCCGCGCAGGGATTTGTGCGTTGCGTGCGCGAAACGATGTCGAGCGATGCTGCGGCCAAACGCGCACCGTTTCAGAAAACCGTGTGACGCAGTCTTAAGTTTGGGAATGCGCGTCGTGGCTGGCGCGGCGCCGCATCCGGCGCGTTGGGTTCTCGCGTCCCGGCCACTTCACCATCGTGCCATGCACGACACAGGTCGATCTGGCGCGTCGCCTGCATCAGCGTTTCAACTAGCTTGCCGCGCAGGTCGCGGTAGCGTTTCGGTGCGCTTTTCATCAGATAAGTGGCCAACTTGTCGTGGCTTGATGCCAAGTCGGCGCGGGGCGCATGTGGGTCGACGAGTTCACCCTTTTGCACCGAGATGAACTGGTCGATTGCAACGGCCAGTTGCCGCTCGTGTGCGTTCGTCAACGGCAGTTGGCGCTTCAGCTTTCGGCATTGCGCCCGTACGGCCAATGCGTCGCGATACAGGCGCTGATCATATTCCAGATCCTTGTCCAATCCAACCAGGATTTCCTTTAGCGCGAGGCTGCGCGGCATGTCGGCCGGATGGTTTTCGACGCGAATATCCTCGACGTGTGTGACGGTCGCATCCAGCGGGGCGAATATTGCCTTGAATTTGTGTTCGCGCGACGTGTTGTCGTCGGCGTCCACGGTGCTGAGCCTGACGTCCTCAATGGCGTGCCCGTCCGAAGTTGGGGCAGGCGTGCCGCTCAACTTGTTGACCACGTGCTGATAGGTCTGTATTTTAGCCTCCAGCTTTCTACGCAGATAAGCGGCCTGGGTGTCCAGCATGTCTTCAAGCAACTCAATTTGGGCCGTTTGTGCTTCTCGTGTCGGTTGGGCGAGCCATGTTTTCAAGCTGCTTCGGGTCAGATACTGGCGTGAGTCGTTCCAAGCTTGCTTGGCGGCGCGCGTCGCGCTGTGCGGTGAGTTCAGCTTGGCGCTGTGAGCCAGGAATGATGACGCTGCCTTCAGCCGTCCCAATGAGTCTTGCGCTGCACGTCGGGCCGTGTTCGCAATAAATTGCTGGGTGGACGGTTTGGCGCCACGCGCATCAGAATCGCCGGTGTAAACATATTTGTCGTCGTAGCGTTTGCCGAGCTGGTCTGCGACCTGGCTCAGAAATGTTTGACGTTGGTCTTCGCGCTGGTATATCTGTTTGTAGAATGCTGATTGCAGCAGCAAGCCGTCCAACGGCGTTGCAGTGCTGCTGCCCCAATTGAGCACGTCCATGGATTCCAGGAACGTACGATTCAATTCTGGGTCATCGTCGGTGTAGTAGGTTTGGTAGCGCCGTTGCTTGCGGTAGTCAAAGAGCGCGCGCTGCGATGATGCGCTCATCATGAGCAGCCCGCTTATTGTCACGGCCAAGAGGCCCCCGGCGACGGCGGGATGGGCTACCGCAGCGCCTGCCGTACCGGCGGCGATGGCGCCCGCCACACCGGCCTTAGCCAACGTGCTCGCGGCGTAGACAGCGCTGCCAGCGAGGAAACTGTTGTTCCATCGCGCATAGCTTGTAAAGAACTGATCCCGCTGTTCCAACTTCAGTGATTGAAATCGCGCGTAGCGGTGCAGCAATTCGGCGTCTTCAGGACTTAGGTGGTGCCCGTTTTGGCGCAATTGATCGATCAGGGCATCGATATGTGCGTCTTTCAAGCGCGTGTCGGTGGCGGCCTTGGCGGCGCGGAACGCATTGAGCTGCTGGCGCGAACGATGAACCTTGTATGCGCCACTGGCGAGCGCCGTGGCGCCGACAAGCGGCTCCAGACCCAGCGTCGCGAGGCCTGCGACGTGATCCAATGCCGCCGCGGCAGGACTGTCTGCTGCGCACAGCGCAGCCTTGGCGGCAATGCCGACTGAGGCCTTGGCCAGCACGGTGCTACCGGAAGCGATCGAGCATGCCCCTAATGCGGCATCGGCACGGTTTTGCTGCCGCGTGAATGCCATCACCTGGCGCTTGACTTCCATAACGGCGCGCAAGCATGTCATCATCGATTGCGCATCGGTGAACAGTCGGACCGAAGCCGCTTGTGTGGGATGGTTGCGATCTCGCGTTGAGCCGGCAACGCCGGCGAGCCGCTCAAGACAGGCAACCTCTTGTTCGAGTTGCTGGATCGAGCGTTTTAGTTCTTTGTGGTGCTTGGCGGCATGCGCCATTTCTTGAATGCCTGACTTGATCTCCATGATCGCCAGCAAGGCCAACGTGCCGTCGGCAGCGATTTTCTCGTTCCGGCTGAAAATTTCCTCGGAAATGCCGGCTCGCTTGATGGTGTCCAGTGGATCCGCTTCAATTAATTCGGAAGACTGATCAAGGCCGTCGGAAGTGGTCTGCGTGTAACCTTTAAAGAGTTGAATCGGGGTAGCCATCGTGGCATATACGCCGCGCATGGCGGTACCTAAGCCCACCCGCGTGATGGCGCGTGGCAGGCGGACCTCGCGTTGCGACGCATCTGCAACGGATCTTTCCGACGAAACGGTCCGCCGTTCTGACGGGGACCGCGTGATGCGGGCGATCAGGTTCCTGCAATGCCAAGCAAGGTCGTGTATCTCGGCCAAGCTCAGCGCGGATGAGGTGCTATCGGGCGTGGGCGGGGTTTGCGCTGAAGGTCTGTCCACCGCTGACACAGGCACTGAACGCACGTTCCCGTCATGGGGCAGGCTTTCCAATTGAGCCATTGCGCGGCTGCGTGCCTCAACCTGTTTTTTCCATGCGTGAGGCAGACCTTCAATCTGGCCGTGGTGATACACATGGCTGGACGGCGCCGGCTGCAGCCGCGGTGGGGCGCCGACCAGTTGCGCCAGGCGTTCACCGAAATCCATTGTTAGGTCTACATCATGATTGCGTGGATGAAGTGACGAGCTCAACATCATATCGGGTACTCTCTGGTAGTGCTGACGTTGTCACTCTAGGACGCTTTGCAACGCGTTACCATGAACGCGCGCGAAGCCCCGTTGCCAGGGGCGTACACTGCGGGAAGTTCCCGAAATACAGTATTGACGTGGCTGCAAGCAATGTAGTCGCGGCTTTGATCATTGGGGAAGGCGCGTGCGTAATCGCTTTTCGAGAAACCTGACAAGTGCCCAACAGGTGGCGAGCACCTGCCGCTGCCAATGTGGTGGATAGACGACGTTCAGCGGCAATGGATCTTGCGCAAACGGCTCCGGCATGGTGACGAGCTGACCATGGCCCAACGCCGGCGCCACGATGAAGCGGGGTAGCGGCGCGATGTCGAGCTCGGCAACGGCCGCGTCGCGGACGACGTCCCCCTGTTGGCGCACCAGCGCGCCTTGAATCTCGACTGTGCGTTGCACGCCGGCGATCCGCAATTCCCAGCCGGTGCGCCCAGCAAGTTGCGGCTGGTCTTGTCCCCGCACGAACAGGACGGGTCGCTGCAAATCCGCCAGGATGGACGGCTATATGCCGGCTTGTTCGACGGCGACGCCAGCGAGCACTTTATGCTGCCAGCGCAGCGCTATGCGTATCTGCATGTCGTGTGCGACACGCCGGTAGCGGCTAAGCCGCGCCACAATGGCGTGGCTCAGCTATATGACGACTATTGGTAAAACTGATTGCCGGTAGACGGCTGACTGACACCCGAAGGGTCAAAGCCGCTATTGCCGGACGCATGGAAGGGGTCTGCGGACTCGGTGGAGTTCGTCGACGCGTCCTTGCTGTTGCTGCTCCCTGGATGGGTGACCGTGCTGGAGTTGTCGTTGGACGCCGGACTGTTGATCGTGCCCGAGCCACCGCTAGTGACCGGCGCTTTGCCATCGTGCTGGGAATGATCCGCAGCCGAGTGCCCATGATGCGGTGAGCATGGACATTCGCAGTCGCCATCCGTTGACGGGGCCGGGGAGCGATGCCTGCATGTTGTGTCGTCGTCATCGAACGAATTGTCGTCGTCGCTATGCGAATTCTGCAGCAGGGCCAGCAATTGTTCGATGAGTTTTTGCAAGAAATCGGAGTCGTCCGATGACGTGCCGTTCGTCGGACACGATATGGAATCGCTTTGCTCCGCGCGCTTATGGTGCGCAGCGTCCGGGGCGGTGCCGTACGTGTAGCTCGGGCTATCCGGGTTGAACGCCGAATAGGGCGAATCCGATTGAGTGATGGAAATGGTAATGGTCATGTTGCGCTCCTTGTTGGGCAGCGCGCCGTTATTTTGGAAAACCGCTGCCAGTCTGGCTGGCCATGGTCTCAAGCGGCGCGTTTGGGGGCCGTTGTAAGATCACCTGATACGGGGTGAGCCCAGCCCTGGGCCTGGGTCGTCTGCAACGGCCACTGTGCCCCGTGGGACATAGGACGCGGATTGCGCCGGACAACATCGCGCAATCGATGGCGGGCGCCGGCGGCACCTCTGCGCATTATTGGCTGTCGTCCAGTTCTTTATGCTGGTTTAATACGTTGTAGTTAGTCATAACGTGTCTTGCGTATTTCGCTTCATCGCCCACTCCAACGTATTCTTCGAGCCCCTTCTTCAGTGCCTTTTCGTTGGCCATCGGATTGTTGCGATCACCGCCGCTTTCGATGATGTGGGACTTGAGTTCGAAGGCTCCCGCGATTACGTTGTCGTGCGGGTTGCTCATATCCAGGTCCTTCGCGTCCTTGCCAGTCAATTTTTTAATGTTCTCTTTGTCCTGCTGCGTCAGCGTCGGCAACACGTCCTTTTCCCAGCGCCGCTGGCCGATCTGCATCAGGCTCAGATCCGGCGTACCGTCGCTGTTTTTCGACCATTCCTTCGGATTACCGCGCGATTCGGCCCACATCTGCCCACCGATCAGGTTGCCATCTAGCCCCGTCAGCCGCGCGGCCAGGTTGATGTCATTTTCCCACCGGTCGATCTTCGGATTCTTCCCTGGCGTATAGGCCTTGCCTGGCGTTGTCGGACCGTCCAGCGCTGGCTGGTCCTTGCCGGACCGGCTGTTCGCTTGGGTCGAGTCGGTAGCGTCGCTGTCGGATGAAGTGCCGTGGGTCTTGCCGGATGAGCCGCTCGTGCCGTCCTCCGGCGCGTCGCAATGGTGATGGTGACATCCGCCGCCGCCGTGATGCCGGCCAATGGCGCCACCCGAGTCCGGGCCATCGCCGGTATTGCCCTCGTTACCGTTGCCGTTAAACTGCATCAATAACTGGATCAGTTGATTGAGCAAATCGTCGGTGTTCGACCACTGCCTGTCCGATGACGTCGAGGTTTGCCCGTCTCCTGCTCGTTTGTGATGGATTCCCGACGTGTCGTTGTCGTAAAGCCCGGGCCATTGGGGCCAGTTGGAAGACGGCGAATCGGTTTGGATAATCGTGATCGTGGTTGTCATGCAAGGCCTCGTCCGAAATGAACAGATGTATCGTTATTTCATAGGTATTTGGCTGGTTGGATAAGCTGGACGCGAACACGAGGTGCCACAAGCGAACCCGATGGCCCGAACCGGGTCGGGCGTGGCCGATGATTCTCGTCGGGACGAAGAGACGGACGGTGGCCACTCACCACGGCATTCGCTAACCAGGTGTAGAGAAAATGATGGAAATATTCTGTCGCCGATAAACCGGACGGGGCGATTCGAGCGGCGTCCCCGGTGGGGCGGGGGCCGGGCAGGTCAGTTGGCAGGCGCGCGCCGGTGCGACGCGCGTTGTGTTCATTAGACGTTACGCGTGTGGGAGGGGTGCATTAAACGGCGCGTCATCGCAGGTTGGCTCGGACGGGCTTATGCAGGCTCGGTCCGGGCTTCGGTCCCCGTTTCAGCGCTGGCTCGCGCTCCAGTCCCGGCTTGCACAGCAGCCGGGGATGCGGTCTCTGCGCCCGGCGCAGGCACCGGATCGCTATCCGCATGGTCGGCGGCCGTGTGCGTGTCCATGCCGGCGCCAGGCAGCTTCGCTTTGCGCGAGGTATCGACCGCGAGCGCCGGCGCCGAGACGGAGCCCGCCGGCGCCGCCACGCAGCCTGCTGGCGTTGCGACAGAACCCGCCGGCGTCACCACGGAGCCTGCTGACGTCGCGACAGAACCCGCCGGCGCCGCCACAGGACCCGTCGGTGCCGCGATAGAACTCGCCGGTGCCGCGATAGAACTCGCCGGTGCCACGGCGCTTGCCTTGGGCTCGGCCGGCTTGGCATCTGTACCCTTGCGCGGCTTTTTGGCCAACGGGATCAGGCCGAAGGCGCGCGCCGCTTCGGCGATCTGCTGCGGGGAGAAGAGTTCGTCGGGCGTGATGCCGAATGTGCGGATGTGGCTCTCGATCGTCTGCATGGCTTGCGCACGATCGTCGCGACGCTGTTGCGCGCGCGCGACAATATCGCGCAGTTCATCGGCCTCGTCGCTCGAAATTGTGAATGCCGTTTGTTTTTGTTGCAATTCGGTGAAGCGATGGAATTCCTGGTCTGTTAAGAGTTTGGCCATGAAGATATGCAGTTTGAAGCAGGGAGAATGCATGCATCGGGCGAGGCGCAAGCTGGACTGGCGCGGGATCGCACTCGATGCGGGGGCCGTATTCTACCTGCGTTACTCGCCCTTGCCGAACGCGTGGTGCGGCGGGACATGCTCGCCGCCATGTCGCGCTGCCCACCAGGTACGAAGCCGGTCCATGTAGAGGTAAACCACCGGCGTGGTATAAAGCGTCAGCAACTGACTGACAATCAATCCGCCGACGATCGAGATGCCCAGCGGCGCGCGCATCTCGTGTCCTTCGCCGTGGCCGAAGGCAAGCGGCAACGCGCCGAGTAGCGCGGCGCAGGTGGTCATCATGATCGGCCTAAAGCGCAGCAGGCAGGCTTGGCGGATCGCCTCGCGCGAGCCCAGGCCGGTGCGCGCGGCGTCAATCGCGAAGTCCACCATCATGATTGCATTCTTCTTGACGATGCCAATTAGCAGGATCACGCCGATCAGCGCAATGAGGCTGAACTCGGTATCGAACAGCAGCAACGCCAGTAGCGCGCCGACGCCGGCCGACGGCAACGTGGACAGGATCGTCAGCGGATGGATATAGCTCTCGTACAGAATGCCCAGCACGATGTAGACCGCGGCGAGCGCCGCGAGAATCAATAGCAACTGGTTCGACAACGCTTGCTGGAACGCCTGCGCCGTGCCAGAGAAACTGCCGTGAAGGGTGCCGGGCATGCCGATGTCGGCCATGGTCTGGTAGATTGCGGCGGTCGCATCCGACAGTGATTTTCCCACCGGCAGATTGAATGAGATCGTCGTCGCAACGAATTGGTTCTGGTGGCTGACCGCTAGCGGCGTATTGCCTGGGCCGAAGCGCGCGATGGCTGACAACGGGATCATCGTTTCCTTGGCGGTGGATACCGCGGCGCCGGACGATGAGCTGGACTTGCCGCTGGAGGCGATCGAATTAATCGCCTGGTTGCGCGCTGAATCGAGCGCGACGCTCGCTGCACGGCTGGCGGCATTGGCCGCCGTCGTGCCGGCCGTCTTCGTCGCGTCCAACGCGCTGGTAACGGTCCCGGCCGTCGCGTTGGTGCTCGCGGTGCCCGATGCGCTGCCGCCAGATTGGCTAATAAAGATGTCCTTCAGGATCTCGGGGCTCTGCCAATAGCGGGGCGCTACTTCCATCACGACGTGATACTGGTTCAGCGCATTGTAGATCGTCGACACCTGCCGCTGGCCGAAGGCGTCATACAGCGTATTGTCAATCTGCGAAGGCGTGATGCCGTAGCGTGCAGCGCTCGGCCGATCGATGATCACATTTGCCTCCAGGCCGCCTTGCTGCTGGTTCGAATTCACATCGGCAAGCTCGGGCCGCTTTTGCAGCGCCTCGGTTAGGATCGCCGCCCATTTGTACAGTTCCGCGGTCGAATCGCCGAGCAGCGTGAATTGATACTGCGCGTTCGATTGTCTTCCGCCCACGTGGATATCCTGCACCGCTTGCAGGAACGTTCTAGCGCCCGCGACCTCGGCCAGCGGCGCGCGCAGTTGCTCGATGACCTGGTCCGCGGACACCCCGCGCTCGGCGAGCGGCTTCAGCGAGATGAACATGAAACCCGCGTTGGTCTGACGTCCGCCGGTAAAGCCGACGGTGGAGTCCACAGCCGGGTTGCGCTTGACGATGTCCATCATCTGCGAGAACTTCACCTGCATCGACTGGAACGACGTGCTCTGGTCCGCCTGGATTCCGCCGACGAGTCGGCCGGTGTCCTGTTGCGGAAAGAAGCCCTTCGGCACAATCGTGTACAGGTACACGTTCAAGCCAATGGTGGCGACCAGCACGGCCAGCACCAGCAACGCATGATCCAGCGCCCAGCCGAGCGAGCACTCATAGCCGCGCTGCAGGCGCGCGAAGCCGGCTTCGAGCCAGCGTGCGAGCCGGCCTTCGCCGCGGGGGCGGGTGGTTGGCGCGAGTAGTTTGGAGCACATCATCGGCGTGAGCGTCAGCGACACGAGCAGCGACACGAAGATCGCCAGCGACAGCGTGACAGCAAACTCACGAAACAGACGACCGACGATGCCGCCCATCAACAAGATCGGCAGGAACACCGCGACCAGCGATACGCTGATCGACAATACCGTGAAGCCGACTTCGCGCGCGCCCACGATGGCTGCGCGCATGCGCGGCATGCCGGCCTCGATGTGCCGCGAGACGTTCTCGAGCACGACGATCGCATCGTCGACGACGAAGCCGGTGGCGATCGTCAGCGCCATCAGCGACAAGTTGTCGATCGAATAGTCGAGCAGGTACATGCCGGCAAACGTACCGATGATCGACACGGGCACCGCAACGCTGGGAATCAGCGTCGCACGCCAGTTGCGTAAGAACAGGAACACGACCATCACCACCAGGATCACCGCGATCAACAACGTGCGCTCGGTGTCCCGCAGTGAAGCACGGATCGTCATCGTGCGGTCGGCGGTCGGCGTCACATCGATCGCCGCGGGCAGCGCCGCGCGTAGCTGGGGCAGCCTCGCTTTGACGCGGTCGACTGTCTCGATGATATTGGCGCCAGGCTGCCGGTACAGGATCACGAGCACCGCGCGTTCGCCGTTCATCATGCCCATGGTGCGCAGGTCTTCGACCGAATCGACGACCTGCGCGACGTCGGAAAGCCGCACCGCGGAGCCGTTGCGGTAAGCAATCACCAGGTCACGGTATTGATCAGCGCGCCGCGCCTGGTCGTTCGTGTACAGCTGCAAGTGTCGGTGGCCGGCCTCGATCGCACCTTTCGGGCTGTTTGCATTGGCCGACGCGAGCGCGGCGCGGATGTTTTCCAGTCCGATCCCGTAGTGGAACAGCACGGTCGGATTGACCTCGACGCGCACGGCCGGATTGGCCGCGCCACTGACGTTGACTTCGCCGACTCCGTCGATTTGCGACAGCGCCTGTTGCAGCACGGTCGATGCCGCGTCATACATCTGTCCGGCCGTCATCGTTTTCGACGTCAGCGCGAGGACGAGGATCGGCGCGTCGGCCGGGTTGACCTTGTGGTAGGTTGGATTTTGTCGCAGGTTGGCCGGCAGGTCCGCCCGCGCGGCGTTGATCGCGGCCTGCACGTCGCGAGCCGCCCCGTCAATGTCGCGGTTCAACCCAAATTGCAGCACGATCCGCGTATTGCCGATGCCGCTCATCGACGTCATCTCGGTGACGTCCGCAATGGCGCCCAGGTGTCGCTCGAGCGGGCTGGCCACGCTGGTGGCGACGGTCTCCGGGCTGGCGCCAGGCAGCGTTGCCAGCACCGAGATAGTCGGAAAGTCCACCTGCGGCAATGGCGACACCGGCAGCTTCACGAAAGCGAACAGCCCGGCCAGTGCGATGCCGACGGCCAGCAACGTGGTGGCGACGGGGCGCGCGATGAAAGGGCGGGAAAGGTTCATTGTCTGCTGCCTTCGCCGCTGGCATCGTGCGACAAGCGTTCGCGCAGCGCCGAAGCGAGCCGGTCGAAGCCAAGGTAAATCACCGGCGTCGTGAACAGCGTCAGCAGCTGGCTGACGACCAGCCCACCGGCGATCGCGATGCCTAGCGGATGACGCAATTCGTGACCGGAGCCCGTGCCCAGCATCAGCGGCAACGCACCGAGCAGCGCCGCCATCGTTGTCATCAGGATCGGCCGCAAGCGCAGCAGGCAGGCCTGGTAGATCGCGTCGCGAGGGGACTTGCCTTGCTCCCGCTGCGCTTCGAGCGCGAAGTCAATCATCATAATCGCGTTCTTCTTGACGATGCCGATGAGCAGCACAATGCCGATGATGCCGATGATATCCAGGTCATGTCCGGTGATGATCAATGCGAGCAGTGCGCCGACGCCAGCGGAAGGCAGCGTCGATAAGATCGTGATCGGATGAACAAAGCTCTCATATAGCACGCCAAGGACGATGTACATCGTGACGATCGCGGCCAGGATCAGGAATACCTGGTTGGACAGCGATGCTTGGAACGCCAGTGCCGCGCCCTGGTAGCGGATCTGGAATGAGGGCGGCAGGCCGATGTCGTCCTTCGCTTGTTCGATGGCCTTCACCGCCGCGCCGAGCGATTCGCCTGGCGCGAGGTTGAACGAGATGGTGGTGGTCGGGAACTGGCCCAAGTGCGAGATCAGCAGCGGCGCGTTTTGCTGATGGAAGGTCGCGATGGACGACAGCGGGACCTGGGCGCCAGCCGCGGTGGCCGATGGCAGATAGATCGCGCCCAGCGCGTCCGCCGGGGACTCGTGCAACTTCGGGTCTGCTTCCAGGATCACGCGATACTGGTTCGATTGGGTGAAGATGGTCGAGATGATGCGCTGCCCAAACGCGTCATACAGCGCGTTGTTGACCGTCGCCGGCGTGATGCCGAAGCGGGCGGCGGTACTGCGATCGATCTCGATATACGTCGAGAGCCCATTTTGCTGTAAGTCGCTGGTGACATCGACCAACTCCGGCGCCTGCTTGAGCCGCGCGACGAGCTTCGGCACCCAGTCGGCGAACGCTTGAGCATTCGCGTCGGTCAGCATGAATTGGTATTGCGTCGCGCTGACCGTCGAGTCAATCGTCAGGTCCTGCACCGGCTGCATGTACAGCGAGATGCTGGGTACCTGCGCGACGCGCTGCTGCAATGAGCGGATGATCTGCTGCGCGTCGCGGCTGCGTTCGTCGAACGGCTTCAAATTGATCAACAGACGGCCGCTATTTAGCGTGATATTGGTGCCGTCCACGCCGATGAACGACGACAGGCTCTGGACGTCCGGGTCCTTCAGGATTTCGGTAGCGAGCGCTTGCTGGTGCTCGGCCATGGCCGCGTACGACACACTTTGCGAGGCCTGTGTGATGCCCTGGATGATGCCGGTGTCCTGCGTCGGGAAAAAGCCCTTCGGCGTCACGATGTAAAGCACAATCGTGAGCACTAGCGTGAGCAGCGCGACGAGCAGCGTGAGCGGCTGGTGCTCGAGCACCCGCGAGAGCATTTTTCCGTAGGCGGCGATCACCGCGTCGAAGAACGCACGGGCCCTGGCCTCGAAGCGGCCGCTTTCCTTCGGCGGACTGTGTCGGAGCAGCTTGGCGCACATCATCGGCACGAGCGTGAGCGATACCACCGCCGAGAACACGATCGTCACGGCAAGTGTGATCGCAAACTCGTGGAACAGCCGGCCGACGACGTCACTCATGAACAGCAGCGGGATCAGCACCGCGATCAACGACACAGTCAGCGAGATGATGGTGAAACCGATTTGCTTGGAGCCCTTGAGCGCGGCTTGCAACGGCGTGTCGCCGTCCTCGACATAGCGCGCAATGTTCTCGATCATCACGATCGCGTCGTCGACGACGAAGCCGGTGGCGATGGTCAGCGCCATCAAGGACAGATTGTTCAGCGAAAATCCGTACAGGTACATCACCGCCAGCGTGCCAATCAGCGACAGCGGCACGGACAGGCTGGGAATCACGGTCGCCTGCCAACTGCCGAGGAATAGGTATATCACCAGCACCACCAGCACGACCGCCGCTGCCAGCTCGAACTGCACGTCGCGCACCGACGCGCGGATCGTCGTGGTGCGATCGGTCAACACGCGGGTCTCGACCGAAGCGGGCAGGCTTTGCTGCAACTGCGGCAGCAGCGCCTTGATGTTGTCAACTACCTGGATGACGTTGGCGCCCGGCTGCCGCTGCACATTGAGGATGATCGCCGGTTCGGTATCGACCCACGCGCCCAGCTTCGTGTTTTCCGGGCCGGAGACGATCTGTGCGACGTCGGTTAGCTTCACCGGGCGGCCGTTCTTATAGGCGATTACCGCACTGTGATACGCATTGGTATCGGTCAACTGGTCGTTCGCATTAATTGTGTATGCCCGCGTCGGACCATCAAAATTGCCTTTTGGCGTGTTGACGTTCAGGTTCGAAATCGTGGTGCGCAGATCGTCCAGGTTCAGGCCGTACGCTGCGAGCGCGCGCGGATTGGCTTGGATGCGGATCGCGGGCCGCTGTCCACCGCTCAGGCTCACCAGCCCCACGCCGCCCACTTGCGAGATTTTCTGCGCGAGCCGGGTATCGACCAGGTCCTGCACGTCGGTCAACGGTAGCGTCTCGGAGGTGATCGCCAGCGTGAGAATGGGGGCGTCGGCTGGATTGACCTTGGCGTAGATCGGCGGCGCTGGCAGGTCGGACGGCAGCAGGTTGCCTGCTGCGTTGATGGCCGCTTGCACTTCCTGCTCCGCGATGTCCAACGGCAAGTCCAGCGAAAACTGCAGTGTGATCACCGATGCGCCCGCCGAGCTTTGCGACGACATCTGGTTTAGCCCCGGCATCTGACCGAACTGGCGCTCCAGCGGCGCGGTCACCGACGAGGTCATTACCTCGGGGCTGGCACCCGGATAGAAGGTCTGCACTTGAATCGTTGGATAGTCGACTTCCGGCAGCGCGGATAGCGGCAGAAACCGCAGCGACACGAGGCCGACCAACATGATGGCGGCCATCAGCAGTGCTGTGCCGACCGGGCGGAGAATAAAGAGGCGAGATGGATTCATGCGTCGAATAGTCCGGGAGCGCGGCGCCGGGGCAGACCCCAGCCGGAATCAAGGCTGCGGTTAGCGCGTGTGGCCGTGCACGGCCGACGCGTGACGTGCGTCACGCGCCGCTTGGCCTGCCGACGCGGCCGAGCTGCCACTGGCGGTCGCGGCCGGAATCGTGATTTTGGCGCCTTCCCGTAACCGGTCTGAGCCCTCGATGACGACACGCTCTCCCACCGCCAGGCCGGAGACGATGCTGGTGCGCTCGCCATCGACCGCACCCGTTTTCACTGGGCGCACGGTGACGGTGTTGTCGGCTTTGACCACGTAGACAAATGTTCCCATCGAGCCATTGAGTACCGCGGAAGTCGGTACGAGGGTCGCGTTGCGGATCGTGTCGACGAGTAGCCGCACGTTGACGAACTGATTCGGGAACAATGCCTGCCTCGCGTTCTGGAATACCGCGCGCAGTTTCACGGTGCCGGTGGTCGTATCGATCTGGTTGTCGATGGTGTGCAACTCGCCGGTTTCCAACGGCCGGCTGTTGGTGCGGTCGTAGACGGTCGCGGACATCTTGGCACCCGCGGTCCATTGCTTAAGAATGGCTTGTAGGTTGTCCTCGGACGTGGTGAACACGACGCTCATGGGCTGCATCTGCGTGATCACGACAATGCCGTTTGTATCGCTGGTGGTCACGTAGTTGCCCGGATCCACCTGACGCAGTCCTACTCGGCCTGTCACCGGTGCGGTAATCCGCGCGTAGGTCAGGTCCAGCTTGTACGTATCGATCGTCGCCTGGTCCGACTTCACTTGGCCGCGGTACTGCTCGACGAGCGAGGCCTGCGTGTTGACCTGCTGGCGCGAGATCGAATCCTGCTTGAGCAACGCCTGGTACGCGTTCAGGTCCGACACCGCCTGTCGTAGCAGCGCTTGGTCCTTCGCCAGTTGCCCTTCGGCGTTGCGCAGTGAAATCTCGTAGGGGCGTGGATCGATTTGTGCTAGTACATCGCCGCGCTTGACGAGTTGGCCTTCCTGGAAATTAACCGACATCAGCGTGCCGTTCAACTGCGTGCGCACGGTCACCGTCGCGAGCGGTGTCACGGTGCCCAGCGCATTGATCACGATCGGCATCTGGCCATGGACTACGGTCGCGACTTTGACCGGCTGTGGCATGTTCGCGAACGCGCCGCCGCCGCGCTGCGCGCCAGGCGGCCTGCCGGCACTGCCCGTGGCTGCGCCGCTGGCGTGGGCGCCTGGCGTGCCGCGCATGGCATCACGTTGCCACGGATGCCACCAAAGCAGCACGACGACGACCGCGACGAGCCCCGTAGCCAGTTGCAACGCGCGCGTGCGGGTGCGGCGCGCCACGGCGCGCGGCGCATCGGATGATCGAGCTTGTTGTTGTTCGTCTTTCTGCATGGTCGAGCAAATCGTTGGGATGTGATGGCGGGGAAGGGCTGCGACGACGAGCCGACGTGGTCCGTGCCTGGTTTATCAGTACATCATCGTGCGGTTGAGTGAGCGAGCTGTACGCGTGTGCCCAGGCAGCAGGCTGTATTGTGCAGCGCTTGCTGACCGTATCATGTCAAGGATTTGAAACTGCACGAAATCCTACGTGCGTCAACCGTGTCAGTCCAGTGCCCTTTTTTTCGGAACGTTACACCACACCCGTCGTCGCCTGCGGCAACCGCGACGGGCGTGCGGCGTTGCAGCGAGGCGGCATGTTGGGCTGCCGCATCCGAGGTCGCGCCGGGGCGATGGGCGCGAACGCAGTGGCTGGGCGCCTGCTCTCAGGGGAATTGGCTTGGCTTAGCCAGCTTTGACTCAGCCAGCCTAAGTTAGGAAGATACCCGACTTGGGTACTGCGGTGTGGGCGGCGCGGCCACGGTGCTGGTTGACGCGCCATGGCGCGGTGTCCTCGAGCCTAGGCGCCCACCCAGGGCAAGCCGCGGAAACACCAGCCGCCGACCGTTTTGCGGTGTCCTTGAGCGTCTTTGTCGCCCTCAAAACCTTCCAGAATATCGTAGGCGCGCATGAAGCCTGCGTTCGCCGCTGCCACTGCAGCCAGCTTCGAGCGCGCGGCGCTGCGGCATAGCAGCAGGATCGGCGTATGCGGCATCGCGACTTGGGATAGCTGCTCGACGAACTCGGTGTTGGGGACGCCGCCTGGGTATCGCGTCCACTCGATGTGTATGTACTGGCCGTTCCCGACGACCGGGCGGCCGACCCAGTCCAGTTCCGCGCGAGTGCGTATGTCAATCAACCGGGCCCCCGGCTCCAGCGCTAACAGCTCGAATGCCTCGCCTGGCGCCAGCGCGCCGGCATACTGCAACTGGTGTTGCGCGCGACGCTGCTCGGCTGCTGCGTAAATTGCGTCCTGGGAAGTCATCACGGTGTCCAAAGTGCAATACTTTTATTTTAGCGTCGTCGTAGAATGACCCGCCTAGGCAGCGACAGGGTGCGCGACGTTGGTGTGTTATCGTCATTTTGCCCCTAATAGGGGCATGTTCGTCGCTACTCATCGAAATTGCACCAAATTTGTGCGCGATGCGCTGCGACGAGGGCGGGCGATACGCTGATCGTAGGTCGCGGTAGTGCGTAAGCACCGTAATTGGGCGTGTCCAGTGTCCTTGCGTTATAAATTGGCATGAAGTGTGCTCTAATCAGGCCCGATCCCGTTGCATGACCGGGAGGCCGGAATCGGGGGGCGATATCGTCCCCATTGTTCACCAGGAGAAAGGAATGACTAAAACCGTGGCCGACGTCACCAAACTCGTCGAGGACGAGGACGTCAAGTTCGTCGATTTTCGTTTCACCGACACCCGCGGCAAAGAGCAACACGTGACGGTGCCGGTGTCGGCGTTCGACGAGGACAAGTTTGAAGCCGGCCACGCGTTCGATGGTTCCTCAATTGCCGGCTGGAAGGGAATCGAAACGTCGGATATGCTGCTGCTGCCGGATCCGAACACTGCGTATATCGACCCGTTCTACGAGGAACCGACGTTGGTCCTCACCTGCGACGTGATCGAGCCATCGGACGGCAAAGGCTATGAGCGCGACCCGCGTTCGCTCGCCAAGCGCGCCGAGGCGTACCTGAAGAGCACGGGCTTGGGGGACACCGCGTTTTTTGGCCCGGAGCCCGAGTTCTTCATTTTTGATTCGGTGCAGTGGAACATCGATATGTCGGGCTGCTTCGTCAAGATTGGTTCCGAAGAGGCCGCCTGGTCGTCGGGCAGGGAGTTCGAACACGGCAACAGCGGTCACCGTCCGGGCGTCAAGGGCGGCTATTTCCCGGTTGCCCCGGTCGATTCGTTTCAGGACATGCGCTCGGAGATGTGCCTGTTGCTCGAGCAACTGGGCGTGCCGGTCGAAGTGCATCACCACGAGGTCGCCGGTTCCGGCCAGAACGAAATCGGCACGAAATTCTCGACACTAGTGCAACGCGCTGACTGGACGCAGATTTTAAAGTACGTCGTGCAGAACGTGGCCCATACGTACGGCAAGAGTGCGACGTTCATGCCTAAGCCGGTAGTGGGCGACAACGGTTCCGGCATGCACGTGCACCAATCGATCTGGAAGGATGGTCAAAACCTGTTCGCAGGCAACGGCTATGCGGGCCTGTCCGAGTTCGCGCTGTTTTACATCGGTGGCATCATTAGGCACGCCCGTGCGTTGAACGCGATCACGAACCCGACCACGAACTCGTATAAGCGGCTGGTGCCGCACTTCGAAGCGCCTGTCAAGCTCGCCTATTCGGCGCGTAACCGTTCCGCGTCGATCCGGATTCCACACGTGTCGAACCCGAAGGCGCGCCGGATCGAGACGCGTTTCCCGGATCCGATGGCCAACCCGTATCTGTGCTTCTCGGCGCTGCTGATGGCCGGTCTGGATGGCGTGCAAAACAAGATCCACCCGGGCGAGGCCGCGGACAAGAACCTGTACGATCTACCGCCGGAAGAGGACGCAAAGATCCCGACCGTCTGCGAGAATTTGGACACGGCGCTGGACGCGCTCGATGCCGATCGCGAGTTCCTCACGCGCGGCGGCGTGTTCACGGATTCGATGCTGGATGCGTACATCGAACTCAAGACGCAGGAGCTGCAACGCTTCCGTCAAACCACGCACCCGATCGAGTTCGAGATGTACTACTCGCTCTGAGCGATGGGGCGCGCTGTCCGGTAGGCGGTGCGGTGCGCCCATTGCGCGTTACCGCCCGCACCCACTATTGGACTCGCAAGCTCCAGGCGCTTGGGCACACCGTCAAGCTGATGGCTCCCCAATTCGTGAAACCATACGTGAAGACGAACAAGCACGATGCGGCTGACGCCGGAGCCATCTGCGAAGCGGGCACGTTTGGCGAATTGATCCACCGCCTTGCTAAGCCGATGCTCCCACGCACTTGTTTTTTGGCACTAATTTGCCGGTGCAACAAAAGATAATGCGGCACACAGTGGCATATTCGCCTCCTTCACCAACATGCCGTTCCGCCTTATTTTTGGATCAAAAAGCGCTCGCGATTCTTTCCAATCCATGACGGTGCCCGACCTCTACCGCTCCAGGTCTCACCCGTTTTGGGATTTTGGTATTTCGGCTCCGGCTGCGTCGCGCGTGCAGCGCCGCGAGCTTGACGCCTACGTCCAAATAAATCTTCGGCCGTGATCCCCAATTCGGTGATCTTCTCACGCATCTGTGCAACCACCGTTTCCAATTCCTGCGCCCGTAAGGCTTCTGCTTCCGCTTCAAGCTTTTCAATTTGAGCGCGCAACTCTTGGTATGTGGACATGTTCATTCCCTATGTTAAGTTAAAAATATCCTGGACGGATGCGAACTGGTTCAACTCACTTGTATGCCTGTGCCAACGTCTCAGACTGACGAAGCGCTGGCATGGCCTCTATGTAAAAGGCTGATTGCAGACTAACCGCTTGGGCCACGATAGTTATCACGTTCGATGATCAAATACCGCTTTGCTTTTTGGCCTTCTTACCCTGCGTATGCGCATAAATAATGCCAGCTGTTCTTTACGACGACCGGCGGCCCCACAAGATCCTCTATTGTACCTTAATGCGCCGACGGCCGAGCCGACCACTGGATTAAAAATGAGTAGTTTATGGTTTTCGCCGGCGGCGCGGCGCAGAAATGCAACAAATCACCTGCGGGTGTTTTCAATTGGCGCGATGCAAGACGAGTGCCGTCATCACCTTTAAGAAGAGGCCTAAGCTCGGATTGTCGCTGCTCGCCCAACTGTTCATAAAGCCTTATAAATAACTGGGTATTGTTCGTTGACGCATGGATAACCTGTTACTCGGCGCTGGACACCTCTGAACCCAATCGTCGAGTGGGCCACGGTTATCCCCATTTCAGCGCTCCGGCAGTCGCGCGGCATAATCCATGTCGGAAGTCCGAATGGGTTTGAAGGAGCGGCGTTCGAATAGGTGATTGAGCGTTTCCATGAGCGTCGTACCCTGCTCGTTAGCAAGCAGGGTACGACGTAGGCAAAGCTGTTTGTCCGAGTTGGCTGGACGTTGGCCCGGGGCTTCACTCATCACGCGCCGCGACGCGCCAAACGCCGTTATTATGTCGCAGGACTATGACGACAGCATGATGGAGACGGTTTATCTGTTGCGTTCGCCAGCCAACGTCGCTTACCTCGAGCGTTCGATTGCACAGTGGCGTAAGGGCATGGCAAAAGAAGGCAAACTGGTCGAAGACGCTGAATGAGCGTGCGCCGCGTGCTTTTTACGCTCGATATATGGGACGATTACATCTACTGGCAGGGGCAAGATCGCCAAGCCTTCAAGCGCATCAACCAGCTCATTCGCGAGGCACAGTGCACGCCTTTCAACGGCATCGGCAAGCCCGAACCGCTGAAGGCGAATCTCTCGGGCTTTGGGTCCTGCCGCATCGACGACACTCATCGCCTGGTGTACGAGGCGGACGATGTCCAGCTCAGCATCCTCTCCTGGCGTTGCCACTATTAGGCGTGACGGCGTGCCGCGGCGCGTGCTTGACAGTGCATCGTCAGGCGCGGCTGCGTGTTGCGCCCGACAGCGTCAAACGGCTGACGGCGTGGGTAAAAGAACTGTGACGGATACCCAACAGTGCCTCCAGCGTTATTCATGAGCCGCCGTATGCGGAACCGCACGTACGGTGGTGTGAGACAGCGACGGGGTTAACCCTACTCAGTTGGACCGGCTCGATGGTATTGAAGAACCTAACCAAATTGAAACAAAACCAATCCGATACGCTGGACGATTCAGCGCTGTGCTGCTCTGGGCTACTGCCTGGGCTCGACGCGCTGCCGACGGTCGTGCTGGTGCTGGACAAGCGGACACTGCGCGTGGCGTATGCGAATCCATCGGCCGAGTCGATGCTCGAGATGTCGCGTCGGCAACTGGAGCACACCACGTGGCCGGATCTGTTCTCCAATGGCGACGAGTTGGTGACGACCATCGCAGCGATTGCCGACAACCGGTTCCAGGCGACGCACCTGGATGCCACACTGGAGCGCCAGCTGCGCGAGCCGTTGCGTGTGCACGTGATCGTGGGCTACCTCGAGGCAGCATCGGATTACGTATTGCTAGAGCTGTTCGCCAACGACCAGCAATTGCGCAGCGATCGAGAGGAGCGCATCCATGACCTGACGTCGGTCAACAAGCAGTTGATTCGCAATCTGGCGCACGAGATCAAGAATCCGCTTGGCGGCATTCGCGGCGCGGCGCAGTTGCTTGAGTTCGAGTTGGGCGAGCGCGAGGTGCGCTACGACCTGCACGAATACACGCAGGTCATCATCAAGGAGTCCGACCGGTTGCAGACGCTGGTAGACCGGCTGCTCGAACCGCACCGCCATCCGCACATCGTCGGCGACGTGAACATCCACGAGGTCTGCGAACGGGTACGCACAGTGATCCTGGCCGAGTTTCCCCGAGGGCTGACGATCGAGCGCGACTATGATGTGAGCGTGCCGGAGTTTCGCGGCGACAAGGAGCAACTGATCCAGACGTTGCTGAATATCGTGCGCAATGCGACGCAGGCGCTCAAGGAGCGCATCTCGCAAGGTGACGCGCATATCGAGTTGCGTACGCGCATCGCGCGCAAGGTGACGATCGCCAAGCGGTTGTGCAAGCTGGCATTGGACTTGCGCGTAATCAACAATGGCCCCGGCATACCGGAGGAGATCCGTGACCGAATCTTCTATCCGCTGGTGTCGGGACGGGAAGAGGGCAGCGGGCTCGGGCTCACGCTTGCGCAGACCTTTGTGCAGCAGCACGAAGGGTTGATCGAAGTGGAAAGCCGTCCCGGTCATACCGAATTTCAGATCCTATTGCCGCTGACTCGATGATCGGCGCGCAGGCGACAGGTGCGCGCACGCAGATATTGAAGAAAAACGCCCAATAAATTTATGAAGCCAATTTGGATAGTTGACGACGATCAGTCGATACGCTGGGTGCTTGAGAAGGCACTGGCGCGCGAGAACTTCGCCACCCGTAGCTTTACCAGCGTGCGCGACGCGCTGGCCGCATTTGCGCAGGACCAGCCACAAGTGCTGGTATCGGATATCCGAATGCCGGGCGGCTCGGGGCTCGAACTGCTCAATGCGGTGCGCGAGCAGTGGCCGGAGGTGCCGGTGATCATCATGACAGCATTCTCGGACTTGGACAGCGCCGTCGCAGCCTTCCAGGGCGGGGCGTTCGAGTATCTGGCCAAGCCGTTCGACGTCGATAAGGCGGTCGAGTTGATCCGCCGCGCCGTTGATGAGAGCATGCGCGGCGAACAAGGCTACGATGACCGGCTCGCCGAGGCACCGGAGATGCTCGGGCAGGCCCCGGCGATGCAGGACCTGTTCCGCGCGATCGGCCGGTTGTCCCATTCCGTGGCGACGGTGCTGATTACTGGCGAGTCCGGGACCGGCAAGGAACTGGTGGCTCGTGCGCTGCATCGGCACAGCCCGCGCGCTAATGGACCGTTCATCGCATTGAACATGGCGGCGATTCCCAAAGATCTGCTTGAATCAGAGCTATTCGGGCACGAGCGTGGGGCGTTTACTGGCGCGCAGGCGATGCGGCAGGGCCGCTTCGAGCAAGCCGAGAACGGCACACTGTTCTTGGACGAAATCGGGGATATGCCGTTCGATCTGCAGACGCGACTGTTGCGTGTGCTCTCGGACGGGCAGTTCTACCGCGTCGGCGGCCACAGTCCTTTGCGGGCGAACGTGCGGGTGATCGCGGCGACGCATCAGAATCTGGACACGCGGGTGCGGCAGAGATTGTTTCGTGAGGATCTCTATCACCGGCTCAACGTGATCCGGCTGCGGCTGCCGCCGTTGCGGGAACGCAGCGAGGACATTTTGCTGCTCACGCGACATTTCCTGCAAAAGAGCGCGCGCGAGCTGGGTGTCGAGCCCAAGCGCGTCACCGATGCAACGCTGGCGTACCTGGCGTCGCTGCCGTTTCCTGGCAACGTGCGCCAACTGGAGAATCTGTGCAACTGGCTGACCGTGATGCCGCCCGCGCAGACCATCGAGATCAAGGATTTGCCACCGGAACTGGTCACAGAGCGACAATCGTCGACGCACGCCGTGGCCAATGAAGGGCTGCTGATCGGCAAGGCTGTCGGCGCCGCCGGCGCAGCAGCGGCGTCCCCGTTCGGCGATGCCCGTGCCGCAGCACTGGCGCGCAGCGGCGTGACGCCGCTGGCCGGTCCTGGCAGTGGCGCGTGCACGCCGGTATTGCCCCAGATCAGTGCATGGGAGGTCGGCTTGCGCACCGAAGTGGCGCGACTGCTGCGCGAGAACTCGCCCGAGGTGATGGACGGGCTGGCGCGCCGCTTCGAAGCCGCGGTGATCCGCGAGGCGCTAGATTTCACGCGCGGCCGCAAGGTCGAAGCCGCCGAGCGGCTTGGCATCGGACGCAATACGATCACCCGCAAGATCCAGGAGCTGCAACTGGAATCATGACGGCGCGATCGGGGCGCTGCCCGCTTAGCGCTCCAGCGTCGCGATTACCGGCGCATGGTCCGATGGCTGGTCCCAGCGACGCGGAGTCTTGTCGATCTCGCACGCGCTGCAGCACTGCGCGAGCGACGGTGACAGCAGGATGTGATCGATGCGTAATCCTGCGTTGCGGCGAAAGGCCAGCATCCGGTAGTCCCACCACGAGAACGACTTGTCAGGCTGCTCGAAGCAGCGAAAGGCATCGACGAGCCCGAGTTCGACGAGCGACCGGAAGGCATGGCGCTCCGCGGGTGACACGAGGTTCTGTCCTTCCCACGCTTGTGGGTCGTGCACGTCGCGATCTTCCGGCGCGATATTATAATCGCCCATTAGCGCGAACTGCGGGTGTGCACGCATTTCGGCGGCGACCCATTCACGCAGCGCGGCCAGCCATGACAGCTTGTACGCGAATTTGTCGGAGCCCGGCGCCTGCCCATTGGGAAAGTAAGCGCTGACCACGCGCACGCCGTCGATGGTCGCGGCAATCAAGCGTTGCTGCAGGTCGTCAAAGCCGGGAATGTTCCGTATGACGACCGCTTCGTCGACCGGCAAACCGTCGCGTACGAGGATTGCGACGCCGTTATAGGTTTTTTGTCCGGAAAACCAGCTGCGGTAGCCGGCCGCTTCAAGTGCCGCGCGTGGATACTTGTCGTCGGGCAGCTTCAGTTCCTGCAAGCACAATACGTCGACACGGCTCATGGCGAGCCAGTCGATGACGTGTTGCAAGCGGACTTTTAATGAATTGATGTTCCACGTGGCGATTTTCATGTTTGAGTGAGTGCCGCGACAGGATCGGCTTTGCGGCTATGTTTCAATGGTAGTGGGCTATCTGGCTACCCATCTAGCTACCCACCTTGGAGGTGGTAGAGAAAACGATGGTGCCGCTTATGATAGCGTTAGTCCGGCTTTAGTCCGCTGTGTGGCCCTCGCGGCTCTTGCGTGGCAACGATGCTGGTTCTGCGACAAATTCGTCAGGCGGCAGCAGACTTAAGAAAGTCTGGGCAACTTTGGCTTTCGGCGCGTGAGCCAGTCATCGTAACGCTCTGGGCATAGGATCACGATGCCGTGCTTCGGCCCCCGGCTTGTGCAAATGGCGCAGGAGCGGGTACGTGCGCCTTGCCACAGCACTTGTCACGGTGCTGGTACTGATGGCAACCGGTTTTCTCGTTGGGCGTTGGTCACCGCGGCCAACGTCTGCCACTGATGCCGTTTATGCAACTTGCTACCCGGATTGGTGGAGCACTTACGGTGATGGCGGCCCTGCTATGGTTGGGCCAATGTGTTCGACACGCAAAAATAAACGCGTTTGCCGATGTCAGTGATTCCAGAAAAATTACGTGGCCCTTGGACCAATAAGTCCTCTTGTACGCTTAAGGCAAGACGCGAATTACAGCATTGACAAGGCTGGTGAATTATGAAAGCGTTAGCCTATGAGGCTAGTCCTGCTATGGGCGCGTGATGATCACTGACCACGGAAACAATGGAGGTTGGCAATGAGAACGCGAGCGATGAAAGTAAAAGCGCAACAAAGAGCTAAAGTTGCAAGAATTTTACATGAGCATGAGGGAGAACTCAGTTCGTTTGCGCGGATGCAGCGGTATTACGGTGAGCTACAAGCAATACTCAACACCGTTGCGTCGCGTTTCGGCGCAACCGCTCGTCCAAGCCCGGCGATGCGCGAAATCGACAAGCGCGCTGCCGCTATTGAGGAGTGGGTAACGAGTGATCGACGGCAACATGTGCCGGTGCGCGTATTGGGACGCTTGGGGGGCGAGAACGGAGGGGATAGGATAAGCGGTGTAAATAACTGGCTAAATCGGAATAGGTCAGCAAGTCGAGAGCCAACGGAAGGCGAATTCCTTAATATCAACCCGTTCTCAGATTGGTCTGGATCAATCAATCAAGGTTGGATACAGGGAGCGTTTGATAGAGGCCATATGTTCCGCTTATTAACGGACGTGCCTGACCATCTTGTCGCTGCACATAACAATGCCGCTCAAAATCCGACTGAAGAAAACATCAACCAATATAAAGAAATGTTGAGCAATGCAGCGGGAAACTGGCAACATCGAAGCAGTGTTTTTGCAAAAGAGTTGATTGAGTGTGCTAAAAATGGATACGTCATTCACGAAGACGCAGCTGGTAGAAAAGGCGTTATGCCACGGATTAGGCATGAACTTTTAGAAGGGATACGAGGCAGGGCACCGAGGAT
Organism: Burkholderia sp. b14; assembly: GCF_900156195.1. Classification (NCBI taxonomy): domain Bacteria; kingdom Pseudomonadati; phylum Pseudomonadota; class Betaproteobacteria; order Burkholderiales; family Burkholderiaceae; genus Burkholderia; species Burkholderia sp. b14. Next base: position 874,286 of record NZ_FTPJ01000003.1, on the reverse strand, counting down.
ACCGTAAAAGACTACTGCTTAAGCGCGATGTGAAGGTGACGTATGAGTTAGTGCGCCGCTATTGTAACCCATCCGGTGGGCAGGCCGTATGCACTGTGGCGCGCCGCCGATGAGCGTAGCAACTGGATGCGCTGCTGCAAAATCGCTGTGACAAATCCGCCGTCAACAACCAGACTGAGACCGACTCGTACGTTTTCAAATAGACTTGCTCATACTTGGTGCTGCGCCACAGCCATTCGACTATAGGAACCCGTGCAGGCACGCTGTTTGCGGTAATCGCAGGCAGTTAGTTCACCCCGTATCGTTACATTTTTTAGGAGATTGCTATGACTATTGTGACCGCTTGTGGCGCACGTTCCAACCTACTCGACTGGATTGTCGGCGCGCTTGTCATCATTGGTGCTATTAACTGGGGACTGGTCGGACTGTTTCAGTTTGATCTCGTCGCGGTGATGTTCGGCGTTGGATCGGTTGTGGCTCGTATTATTTACGTGCTGGTGGGGTTATCAGGGATTTACTGTTTGGTTAGAGCTTGCATTGCGGCCAAGGTTACAGCGTCCGACGACCGAGCGCATTGACCATACATGCGGTTACGCCAATAAATAATGGTTGATTATCGTATCCATTATACGCGAGCCGCGCGGGCGGATCGGTGTGACTATACCAATTCCTGCTTGAGAAGGAAGTGGATACGGCCGTCCGCGCGCTTGATGCAATCCGCTAGGGGGTGTCAACGTGCTGCGTACCTTTCCGCGGCAGACCTTTCCGTTTACTTGCCGCAAGGCTGAAGCAGGGGGTTCGTTTCTGAAGCGAAGCTCGATTCGGTAAACTGTCGGTCCTCGCCACGTGCGGCCCTCCCGAGCTGTCCTTCTACAAGGCATGTCTGGGACGATAACAGTAAGTTTTAAAATCACCGCGTACTATTCGTGCTCGGGGAGAAGCGATAGCAGGGCAATGCGTCATTCGCGCTATGTCGGCTTGAGAAGTGGCGCGTTAAATCCCATGCGCATCTTGCAGCGCGACATGCAGTGTCCGTCGCACCGCCTGCGCGAGACGAAGTGTGGTACGGCGAGAAAGTCGCTGCACAATAGCATAAACGAGTACCACTGATTGATGGAGATTGCGAATGCGCGATCGGCATATCCAACTTGATATGACAATTTTGCACGCCTAGTCCCAGCATGCGACCAACATGCAACGTCGGAACGCCCTAGCACGAAGGAGCTTCTGATGGATCTGATTCTCCGTAACGCATCGTTGCCCGACGGGCGTACGCAAATCGATATCGGCATAAGCGGCACGCGTATCGTCGCGGTAGAGCCGGCGCTGGTGGCGACCGCATCACAAGAAATCGATGCGCAGTGCAAGCTGGTCACGCCACCGTTTGTTGACGCGCATTTTCATATGGACGCGACACTGTCGTATGGGTTGCCACGGGTCAACGCGTCAGGCACGCTGCTCGAGGGTATCACGCTATGGGGTGAACTGAAGCCGACACTCACGCAACACGCAGTGCTCGAGCGCGCGCTGCAATACTGCGATTGGGCCGTCGCGCGTGGATTGCTGGCGATCCGCTCGCACGTGGACGTTTGCGATCCGAGGCTACTGGCCGTTGAAGCCCTCGTCGAAGTCAAGCGCCGCGTCGCGCCGTATCTCGATCTTCAATTAGTCGCATTTCCGCAGGATGGCCTGTTGCGCAGTCCCGGCGCTTTCGACAACTTAAAGCGCGCGATCGCGCTAGGCGTGGATGTCGTGGGCGGTATCCCGCATTTCGAGCGGACCATGGCCGATGGTGCCGAGTCAATTCGACTATTGTGCGAGTTTGCGGCGCAAAAAGATTTGCGATTGGATATGCATTGCGACGAATCGGACGACCCGATGTCGCGCCATATCGAGACGCTGGCCGCCGAAACGCACCGGCTTGGGTTGCAAGGTCGTGTTGCCGGCTCACATCTGACGTCGATGCACTCGATGAACAACGACTACGTGAGCAAATTGCTGCCCTTGATCCGCGAAGCCGGCGTGGCCGTGATTGCCAACCCGCTAGTCAACATCACGTTGCAGGGGCGTGCGGACACTTATCCGAAACGGCGTGGCATGACACGTGTGCCGGAGATGCTGGCTGCCGGCATCGATGTTGCGTTCGGTCACGATTGCGTGATGGACCCGTGGTATGGGCTCGGTTCGGGCGACATGCTGGAAGTCGCCCATATGGCGCTGCACGTCGCCCAGATGACCGGCGTTGATGCAAGCCGTGCTTGCTTTACCGCAATTACGCAGACGCCAGCACGGATCCTGGGCCTCGAAGGATATGGCGTTGCGCCCGGCTGCCATGCCGACCTGGTATGGCTCGACGCACGCGATCCTATCGAGGCGATCCGCCTGAGGGCTGCACGGCTCGCGGTGATTCGGCGCGGCCAGGTGGTCAGCCGGCAACCCGCAGCGCAGGCGACGCTGGCGTTACCCGGCCGCCCCGCATCGGTCGACTTCAAGCTGTGTCGGTGACGCGCATCATCTGCGTCAGGCCGCGTCGGCTTGCGCGGTCATGCCATTGTGCCGCAGCAGCGCATCGATACTCGGTTCGCGGCCGCGAAAAGCCTTGAATGACGCCATCGCGGAACGGCTGCCGCCGACCTCGAGTATCTGCGCGCGGTAGCGTGCTCCGGTTTCGCGATTGAGCACGCTGCCGCCGATGCTGGCCGCTTCCTCGAACGCGGCATAGGCGTCGGCCGACAGAACCTCAGCCCATTTGTAGCTGTAGTAGCCTGCCGCATAGCCGCCCGCGAACACGTGGCTGAACGTGTTTGGCCATCGTGAAAACGGTGCTTGTGGCACAACATGGCAGCTATCGTTGACTTGGCGGGCCAGTGCGTTGACGCTCATCTCGCCGTCGGGATCATACGTCGTGTGCAGCAGCATGTCGAACTTTGAGAAGACGATTTGCCGCAGTGTCGCGAGCCCGCTTTGGAAGTTGCGTGCCGCCAGCATCTTATCGAACAGCTCGCGCGGTAGCGGCGCACCGGTGTCCACGTGCGACGTCATGCCAGTCAGCACATCCCACTCCCAGCAGAAGTTCTCCATGAACTGCGACGGCAACTCGACCGCATCCCATTCGACACCGTTGATGCCGGACACCCCCAGCTCATCGATTCGCGTCAGCATATGGTGCAATCCATGGCCGAACTCATGGAACAATGTGATAACTTCATCATGCGTGAAGCAGGCTGGTTTGCCACCAACCGGCGCCGAGAAGTTGCACGTCAGATAGGCGGCCGGCGTTTGCAGTGTGCCATCGGCGCGTCGGTGGCGCGAGCGGGCATCGTCCATCCACGCGCCGCCACGCTTGCCCTCGCGGGCATACAGATCTAGATAGAACTGGGCGAGCAGTGTGCCGTCGTGATTTTCGACGCGGAAAAACCGTACGTCCGGATGCCAGGTTTCGGCCGTATCCGGCTTGATGAGTACGCCGAACAAGGCCTCGGTGACACGAAATAGGCCCTGCAGCACAGTGCCTTCCGGGAAATATTGCTTGACTTCGTTTTCGGAGAACGCGTAGCGCTTTTGCCGCAGCTTTTCGGACGCGTACGTGACATCCCATGGTTCGAGCTGCGCAAGCCCCAGCTCATCGGCCGCAAATGTTTGCAGCTGTGCCCAGTCTTTTTCCGCATACGGCCGCGCGCGCCGCGCCAGGTCATTGAGAAATGCAATGACCTGCTCCGGGGAGTCGGCCATCTTCGGCTCGAGCGACACTTGCGCAAAATTTCGGTAGCCCAGCATCGACGCTTCTTCCGCGCGCAGCTTCAGCTGCTCGGTCATGTTCGCGGTGTTATCCCACTGTGGCTTGCCGCTGCCGTAGTCGGGCCCGAGTTCCGACGCGCGGGTCGCGTATGCGCGGTACATCGCCTCGCGCATTGGGCGGTGTTCCGCGTATTGCAGCACCGGAAAGTACGACGGGAAGTGCAGCGTAAATTTCCAGCCCGGCTTGCCGTCTTTTTCGGCGGCGTGGCGCGCCGCGTCGATCGCGTCCGCAGGCAGGCCCGCGAGCTGTGCGTCGTCCGTCACGAAGTACGCGTACGCGTTCGTCGCGTCGAGCACATGGTCGGAGAACGCCTTGGACAGCGTGGCCTGCTGCTCCTGCAATTGCGCAAAGCGCGGCTTGCTGTGCTCGGGCAGTTCGGCGCCGGACAGGCGGAAATCGCGCAACGCGTTGTCAAGAATCTTCTTGCGCGCGTCGCTCAACTGCGCATACGCGTTGCTGGCCGCAATAGCCTTGTATTTTTCGTACAGCGCAAGGTTCTGGCCGACATTGGACCAGAATTCGGTCACGCGCGGCAGGTTCTGCGCGTGTGCCGCACGCAGTGCCGGCGTGTCGGCAACGGCATTCAGATGGCCAATCACGCTCCACGCGCGCGACAGCGGCTCGGTGGCCGCCTCGACCGGTTCGACCACCGCTTCCCAGGTGGCCGGCGTCTGCGGCGCACTGGCATGTCGTACCGCATCGTTCGCGGCTTCGAGCAGCACATCGAGCGCTGGGGTGACATGCTCGGGCTGGATCGATGCAAAGCGGGGCAGGTCGGTGAAATCGAGCAATGGATTGGGAGTAACGGTTTGACCCATGATGTTCCTGTCATATCTTGAAAGAGTGACGGCCCGGTGCGATGCACCGAGCTGCAGCGCTGCGCGTAACTTGTCACTATGATCTGGGGACGCGTGCGACAGTTTCCAGTCAATTATGCCCAATCCGGCACAACCGCACCGTCACCCGGCCGCGCGCTCGGCCGCTTCGATGGTGTTGACCAGCAGCATCGTGATCGTCATCGGACCGACACCGCCGGGTACCGGCGTAATGTAGCCGGCAACCTCGCGAACGCCGGCGAAATCCACGTCGCCGCACAGCTTGCCCTCGTCGTCGCGGTTCATGCCGACGTCGATGACAGTCGCACCGGGCTTGACCATGTCGGCCGTCACCAAATTGCGCTTGCCGGTCGCCGCGATGATGATGTCCGCGCTGCGCGTATGGGCCGCGAGATCACGCGTCTTGCTGTTGCAAATCGTCACGGTTGCACCGGCCTCGACCAGCAGCATCGCCATCGGCTTGCCGACAATGTTCGAGCGGCCGATCACCACCGCGTTGGCGCCAGCCAGCGGGATGCGCTCCGATTCGAACATTTTCATCACGCCGTACGGCGTGCAAGGGCGAAACAGCGGCTTGCCAGTCATCAACGCGCCCGCGTTGGCGACATGAAAGCCATCGACGTCCTTTTCCGGTGCGATCGCCTCGATGACCTTGTGCGCATCGATATGCGGCGGCAACGGTAGTTGCACGAGGATCCCATGGATCTGTGGATCGCGGTTCAGCGCGTCGATGTGGGCGAGCAGGTCGGCTTCGCTGAGTTCAGCTGGGTAGCGCTCATAGACCGAATGCAAACCGTTATCCTCGCACGCCTTGACCTTGTTGCGCACGTAGACCTGGCTGGCCGCGTTGTCGCCGATCAGCACCACGGCCAAGCCGGGCCGGTAACCGCGTGCGGTAAGCGCGGTCACACGTTGCGCCACTTCGGCGCGCAGCTGTTTGGAAAGGAGGGTGCCGTCGATGATTCTGGCTGTCATGGCAGGTGGTGGGTCGGTTTATCGAAGCGCAAAGCGGTGGGCGGTGCATGCTACACTGCGCTTGCACGGCAAGCGGCTGCACACGGGGCTGCACACGGCCCGAAAAGGCTGATTATACCGCCACGGGCGAGTGGCTTGGCCGCCCTGGGCGACCGGCTTCGTTCGCGCATCCGTTGTTTGACGCGGCTCCTACTGCTTTTTTGACAAGGCAAGGCGCAGCAGGTCGGCCACTGTGTTCACGTTGAGCTTTTCCATGATGTTCGCGCGGTGCGCCTCGACCGTCTTGATCGAGATGCCGAGATCGTCAGCAATTTGCTTGTTCAGCCGCCCGGCGGTGATGCGCTCGAGTACCTGGTGCTCGCGCGCGGTCAGTTTGGACAGGCGCTCGGCGGTCGCCCGCTGCTGCTGCGCGGTCGAGTTTTCGGTGCGGGCACGCTCGAGCATGCGCTCGACCAGCTTGCGCAACTCGGCTTCGTCGAACGGCTTTTCGATGAAATCCATCGCGCCTTTCTTCATCGTCGACACGGCCATCGGCACGTCGCCGTGGCCAGTGACGAAAATGATCGGCAGCATGGCATGCTCGGCAATCAACTTTTCCTGCAACTCGAGCCCGCTCATGCCGGACATGCGCACGTCCAGGATCAGGCAGCCGAGCTGCGATGGCTGGTAAGCATCGAGAAACTGTTCGGCGCTGGAGAAGCACTGGACACGGTAGCCATTGGCCTCGAGCAGCCAGCGTAGCGAGTCGCGGACTGCCTCGTCATCGTCGACAACGAAGACGGTTTCTTGTTGTGTGGTGACTGGGCTGCTCATAGTTCTCCCGTAACAGTTTGCGGCGCGGCCGCTGCGGACCCATGCTGCGTGGGTTCTTCGGTTTCGCCAAATGGCAACGTGAAATGAAAGGTACAGCCGGTCACGAGGCCATCGGGCTCAATATTGTTGACGACCCACAGACGTCCCCGGTGAGACTCGATAATCGAGCGGCAGATGTTCAGCCCCATGCCCATGCCATCCGACTTGGTGCTGTAGAACGGCTCGAACAGATGCTCGGCGGTGGCTTCGTCCACGCCCGGTCCCTGGTCCACCACGCTGATGCGCACGCACTGGTCATCGGCGACGATGCGCACCTCGACGCGGATCACGGGATCGATTGCGTTGGGACGGGCATCAGCCATCGCCTCGGCAGCGTTTTTCAGCAGGTTCACGAGTACCTGCTCGATCAGTACCGGGTCGACATTGATGACCGGTAGCCGCGCGCGCATGTCGGTGACGATGCGGATGCGCCGCTTGCGCGTCTCGATCTCGGCCAGGCCGACCGCATCCGCGATGATGTCGCTGATCTTCGTGCGTTGACGCTTCGGCTCGCTGCGTTTGACGAATGCGCGGATGCGCTTGATGATCATGCCGGCGCGCACCGCTTGCTGCGACGTTTTCTCGAGCACCGGTAAAAGGTTTTCTGGCGACGCACGGCCGGACTTCACCAGGGCAACGGTGCCCGATGCGTAGTTGTTGATCGCCGCCAGCGGTTGGTTTAACTCGTGCGCTAGTGACGAAGCCATTTCGCCCATCGTCATCAAGCGGCTGGTGAACTGCAGCTTTTCGTCCTGTTGCTGCGCCAGTTCCTGGGCTTGCTTGCGCTGCGTGATGTCCGTGGCGATTTGCATCTGCGCAAGATGGCCGTCGACCCACTGGATGTATTGCCGACGCACCTCAAACCACTTTTGGATGCTTTGTACGTAGATTTCGCACGCGTCCGACGTGCTTTCAGTCAGCGCGGCGGCCGGCAGGCCGGCGTAGGTGTCAACCAGGTCGATCGAGTCGTTCGACGCCTGGGTTGCCGTGTCAAGGCCGGAGCCTGCCAATTCCAGGTGTCCGTCCGGGCGGATACCGAATAGATGCCGGTAATAGCGGTTGGCAAACAGCAGTTCGGCCTGGTCTGCCGCCAGCACCGAGACTGCTGCGTCCAGCGATTCGAGTACGGTGGTGAAGCGCTCATGGGCGGCGGCCAACTCCTCGCGCGCGCGCTTGGGCTCGGTGATGTCGGTCATCGACGACATCCAGCCGGTCTGGCGCCCAGAGCTGTCGATCAGCGGCGATACATACAGCCGCGCGTAAAAGATCGAGCCATCCTTGCGGCGCACCCGCAACTCGAACCCCGACGAGGGTGCTTTGCCGCGCAGCGTCATGTCGAGCTGCCGGTGCATTTCCGGGCAGGCTTCGCGCGGCCAGTACGGGAACGGAGCGGTTTTGCCCACCAGGTCGCTTTCGTCCCAGCCGGTCATCCGGCAAAAGGCCGGGTTCACGTGCGTGATGCGTCCTTGCATATCGAGCACGCGCATGCCGATCAGCACCGAGTTTTCCATCGCGCGTCGGAAGAACGCTTCCGCGTACAGCGCCTGTTGCGCCTCGAAGCGCTGCCGCGTGTGCTTCCATAAGCTCCACAGGCTCCATAACACGAAGCACGACAGGCCGGCCACTAGCCACACCAGCGTGTTGTTCGTGAAATTGGTCAGTTGCGGATACGAGTACACGCGCACCGCCAGGCTATGGCCCGGCGGATCGAGCGGTAGATCGTAATACGCATCGCGCGGCAGCCGCGGGCGGGTGGACGTGGTGGACAGCTCGCGGTGGCTCGGATCGATGATCGAAATCTTGTACTTCGCGGACAGCTCGGCCGGAATGTCGTGCTTGAGCATACCTTGAACCGAGAACACGGCGGCCACCGTGCCGAGGAACTCGCGCTCATGGAAAATCGGCGTTTGCAGCGTTACGTAGCCGTTGCGCAAGTCGTCGTAGAGCAGCGCCGAGTAGATCTGCCGGCGCGAGGCACGTGCTTCAGTGAACGAAGCGCGGATCGCATCGTACAATTGCGCATTGTTTGGCTTGGCCAGCCGAGAGCCGACGTGCGGCTCCGGGGTGCTGGCCCAATGCGGCGTCTGCGAGCCGTCGAGCCAGTTCATGTAGATGATTTCCGGATGGCTTTGCATCACAGCGCTGGCGGCTGTCTGGAAGGTCCGCGCGTCACCATGACCGGCGGCAATGTCGCGCGCGAGGGCGGCAATGTGTTCCTGCGCGCTCGTCATTGACAGACGGATCTGTTGCTGGGCCCACGCGACGTTGCGATACAGCGTGTCTTCCTGCTGCTGTTGCTCGCGCCGGTTCAGGCTCCACAGAATCAGGCTCATTACGATCAGGAACACCACGATCGACACGAGCGGCGTGAGCAAGTAAGAGTTGGACCACCACGGGCCGTGGTGCCAGCGGTTGGGCGGCGGCGTCGGCCCGGGCCGCGCTGCACGAGCGAGGAGCCGTTCGGTCAACATAGAGGAGATTGTAGCGCAGGGTTAAAAGCACAAAGCGAGCAGTTCGCGGCAATGCAGCGATAGAATCCAGACGGATGCCAGATTTTCGGGTTGCATCGCAGCAATTTTTCATATGGCGAGAAATCATCTCGTCATTTGAAAATTTTGTTGCGCAGGCTCAGACCGGGTCTTTACAATTCGGTGGCCACCCGGCCAGGATGCCGCTTCCGGCCGCGCGATCCCGCAGGCGGACCCGCGCGCGGTAACTGGTCACTTTGTGCTGCACGTTCCCCATACCAGGACCAGGAGACGCTCATGTCCGCCGTACCCGAGGAAGTGATGAAGTATGTCACCGCCGAAAAAGACAACGACCCGCAAGAAACCGCCGAATGGCTCGAGGCGTTGGATGGCGTGCTGTCGGCCGTAGGCCCTGAGCGCGCACATTACCTGATCGAGAAGCAGATCGAATTTGCGCGGGTCCATGGCGAGCATCTGCCGTTTTCCGCAAACACACCGTACATCAATACGATCCCCGTGTCCGCGCAGGCTAAGAACCCCGGCGATCAGGACATCGAACACCGGATCCGCTCGTACACGCGCTGGAATGCGCTGGCGATGGTGCTGCGCGCCGGCAAGCACACGAACGTCGGTGGACACATTGCCTCGTTTGCGTCGGCCGCCACGCTCTATGACGTCGGGTACAACCATTTCTGGCACGCGCCGAGCGCCGAACATGGCGGCGACCTGGTGTTCGTGCAGGGCCACTCGTCGCCCGGCATTTATTCGCGCGCGTTCCTGTTAGGCCGACTAACCGAGGAACAACTGGACAACTTCCGGCAGGAGGTCGGGGGCAAGGGCATCTCATCGTATCCGCACCCGTGGCTGATGCCAGATTTCTGGCAGTTCCCGACGGTGTCGATGGGCCTAGGCCCGATCATGGCGATCTACCAGGCGCGTTTCATGCGCTACCTGGAGGCGCGCGGCATTGCGAAGACCGCCGGGCGCAAGGTTTGGGCTTTCCTCGGTGACGGCGAAACCGACGAGCCGGAATCGCTCGGTGCGATCGGCATGGCCGGACGTGAGAAGCTGGACAATCTCGTGTTCGTGATCAACTGTAACCTGCAGCGGCTGGACGGGCCGGTGCGAGGCAACGGCAAGATTATCCAAGAGTTGGAGTCCGAATTCCGCGGTGCGGGCTGGAACGTGATCAAGGTGATCTGGGGCAGCCGCTGGGATTCGCTGTTCGCGCGCGACAAGACGGGCGCGTTGATGCGCCGGATGATGGAAGTCGTCGATGGCGAATACCAGACGTACAAGTCGGAGTCCGGCGCCTACGTGCGCGAGCATTTCTTCAACACGCCGGAACTCAAGGCGCTGGTGGCGGACTGGTCCGACGATGACATCTGGAATTTGAACCGAGGCGGCCACGATCCGCATAAGATCTACGCGGCATTTCATGCGGCGCAGCATAATGTTGGCCAGCCGACCGTGATTCTGGCGAAGACCATCAAGGGTTACGGGATGGGCGAGGCCGGGCAGGCGATGAACATTACCCACCAGCAGAAGAAAATGCAGGTGGACCAACTGAAGAAGTTCCGTGACCAGTTCCGGCTGCCTATTTCGGACGACGAGATCGCCGATGTGCCTTATCTGAAGTTCGACGAGGGTTCAAAGGAGCTTGAGTACATGCGTCAGCACCGGCTGGCGCTCGGCGGCTATCTACCGCAGCGACGGATGAAGGCCGATACGTCCCTGGACGTGCCGCCGCTCTGCGCGTTCGAACCGGTGCTCAAGGGCACCGGTGAGGGACGCGAGATTTCCACGACGATGGCGTTCGTGCGGATCTTGAACATCCTGCTCAAGGACAAGGCGCTCGGCAAGCGGATTGTGCCGATCGTGCCGGACGAGTCGCGCACGTTCGGCATGGAGGGGCTGTTCCGCCAGATCGGCATCTGGAACCAGGAAGGGCAGAAGTACGTGCCGGAAGATTCCGACCAGCTGATGTTCTACAAGGAATCGACGACCGGGCAGATCCTGCAGGAAGGCATCAACGAGGCGGGCGGCATCTGCGACTGGATCGCGGCGGCGACATCGTACTCGACGCACAACGAGATCATGGTGCCGTTCTACATCTTCTACTCGATGTTTGGCTTCCAGCGCGTCGGCGATCTGGCCTGGGCCGCCGGCGACATGCGCTCGCGCGGCTTCCTGCTCGGCGGCACCGCGGGACGCACAACGCTCAATGGCGAAGGGTTACAGCATGAGGACGGGCATTCGCTGTTGTGGGCGTCGTCGATCCCCAATTGCGTCAGCTACGATCCGACATTTGGCTACGAGCTTGCGGTGATCATCCAGGATGGCTTGCGCCGCATGGTGCAGGAGCAGCAGGACGTGTTCTATTACCTGACGGTAATGAACGAAAACTACGAGCATCCGGCGATGCCCGAGGGCGAGCATGTCGCGCAGCACATCGTCAAGGGCATGTATTCATTGCGCAAGGCTGAAGCGGACAAGGACGCTCCGCGCGTGCAATTGCTCGGCGCTGGCACGATTCTGAACGAAGTGATTGCCGCAGCCGAGTTACTGAAAAACGATTGGGGCGTGGCCGCCGACCTTTGGAGCGTGCCGAGCTTCATCGAACTGGCCCGCGAAGGGCACGCAGTACAGCGCCAGAATCTGCTTAACCCGCTCGCCGAGCCCAAGCTGTCGCACGTGCAGACCTTGCTGAAGGACACGCAGGGGCCGGTGATCGCGTCGACTGACTATGTACGCTCGCTGGCCGAGCAGATCCGCGCATTCGTGCCGCGTCGCTATGTGGTGCTTGGCACCGATGGCTTTGGTCGTTCTGATACACGCGAGCAGCTGCGTCACTTCTTCGAAGTCGACCGCTATTGGGTCACGGTGGCCGCGCTGCACGCGTTGGCCGACGAAGGCACGATTGACCGCAAGCGGGTGGCGCAAGCGCTGCAGCAATACCAGCTCGATCCGGCCAAGCCGAATCCGGTGACAGTCTAACGCCATTTTCCCGCATCGCGCGAATGCGCTGCTCCGTGTGCGACAGCCGTGGCCGGCTGTCGCACACGCGTGGCTGATGGAGACAAAATCAATGAGTGAAGCGATCGAAGTGAAGGTGCCGGACATCGGCGACTACAAGGACGTGCCGGTGATCGAGGTGCTGGTCAAGCCGGGCGATGCCGTCGAGCCGGAGCAATCGCTGGTCACGCTCGAGTCGGACAAGGCGACGATGGACGTGCCGAGCCCGAGCGCCGGTGTCGTCAAGGAAGTCAAGATTAAGCAGGGCGATACGGTCTCCGAAGGGTCGCTAATCGTGATCCTCGATCGCGCGAGCAGTGCGCCGGCGTCTAACGGTCACAGTGCGGCGCAATCCGCCGCAGCCGCTGCGCCGGCCGCGGGCCAGGCGTCCGCCGCAAGCTCAGCGTCCGCTGCCACACCCGCGCCGCCGGCCGCTGCGGCTGCGTCCTCAGCTCGGCCTGTATCGCCGGCCGCGCCCACTGCGTCCTCACCCCAGGCTGCGTCGGATGGGGCCGGCGGCGTGCGCGAGGTCAAAGTTCCCGATATCGGTGACTATAAGGACGTGCCGGTGATTGAAGTGCACGTGAAGGTAGGCGACGTCGTCGAACCGGAGCAGTCGCTGCTCACGCTGGAATCGGACAAGGCAACGATGGACGTGCCGAGCCCGGCCGCCGGTACGGTGAAGGCGCTGAAAGTCAACGTCGGCGACATGGTCTCAGAAGGCACACTGATCGTCGTGCTGGAGAGCATCGGTGGTGCGGCCTACGAGCAAGCGCAGCTTGCGCCGGCCGCGCAGCCGGCTACTGCGTCCAAGCCGGTCAAGCCGCCTTTGGATCTGCCGGTTGCGTCAACGCCGGCCAGTGGTGCTCGCGAGCCGTCTGCGCTTGCGCAGGCGCCGGTGATCCCGATTGCCGGCGCACACCGCGCCAGTCACGCGAGCCCGTCGGTGCGCAAGTTCGCGCGCGAGTTGGGTGTCGAGGTCGCGCGCGTGCCGGGCACGGGCCCGAAGGGCCGGATCACGCGCGAGGATGTGACCGCCTATGTGAAGGGCGTGATGACCGGACAGCGCGGCGTGCCGGCGGGCGCAACCGCCGCGTCGGGCGGCGCGGGACTGGACCTGCTGCCCTGGCCGAAGGTCGACTTTGCGAAGTTCGGCCCGGTGCAGGCCAAGCCGCTGTCAAGGATCAAGAAGATCTCTGGGGCGAACCTGCATCGCAACTGGGTCATGATCCCCCACGTGACGAACAACGACGAAGCCGATATTACCGAGCTTGAGATGTTGCGCGTGCAACTAAACAAGGAAAACGAGAAGGCGGGCATCAAGGTGACAATGCTCGCGTTCGTGATCAAGGCGGTTGTCGCTGCGTTGAAAAAATTCCCAACCTTCAACACCAGCCTGGACGGCGAGAACCTGGTGTTCAAACAATATTTCAACATTGGCTTTGCGGCCGATACGCCGAACGGGCTCGTCGTGCCGGTGCTCAAGGAGGCTGACCACAAGGGTGTGCTCGACATTGCGAAGGAAACCGCGGAACTGGCGAGGCTGGCTCGTGAAGGCAAGCTGAAGCCAGACCAGATGCAGGGCGGCTCGATTTCGATTTCGTCGCTTGGTGGCATCGGCGGCACGCATTTCACGCCGATCATCAATGCACCGGAAGTAGCGATCCTCGGCTTGTCCAAGAGCGCTTACAAGCCGGTCTGGGACGGCAAGCAGTTTGTCCCGCGGTTGATGCTGCCGCTGTCACTGTCGTACGACCATCGCGTGATCGATGGCGCGCAGGCCGCGCGCTTCAACGCGTATCTGGTCCAGATCCTCGCGGATTTCCGCCGCGTGATGCTGTGATTAGACGATATCAACCCGTTGCGCGAACAAGAAGGGGACGTGGATGAGTCTCGTTGAAGTGAAAGTGCCTGACATCGGCGATTTCAAGGACGTCAGCGTGATCGAGGTACTGGTCCAGCCTGGTGATACGATCGACAAGGAGCAGTCGCTGTTGACGCTAGAAAGCGACAAGGCATCGATGGAGGTGCCGAGCGACTACGCCGGCACCGTGAAGGAGGTCAAGGTCAAGGCCGGTGATAACGTGTCCGAGGGCACCGTGATTGCGATCATGGAGGTTGCCGACCAGGCGGAGCGTGCTGATGATGGCCGTACCGCGGCACAGGCGCCGGCTGCGGCCACCGCGTCCGCCCCGGCCCCGGCGTCGGTGCCGACATCGCCGGCCGCGTCAGGCGCGCGGCTGGCGAGCGCGTCGCTGCCGACGTCGGCAGCGCTGCCTGCAGCCGGTGCGCCGGTTGCGGCCTATCGTGGCAGCGCCGATATCGAATGTGACGTGTTGGTGCTCGGTGCCGGCCCAGGCGGGTACTCGGCCGCGTTCCGCGCCGCTGACCTCGGCCTGAAAACTGTGCTCGTCGAGCGCTATCCGACACTGGGCGGCGTCTGCCTGAACGTCGGGTGCATTCCGTCGAAGGCGTTGCTGCACACCGCCGCCATCGTTGACGAGGCGGCGGCGCTGGCAGCGCATGGGATCACGCTCGGCAAGCCGCAGATCGATTTGGGTAAGCTGCGCGAGTTCAAGAGCGGCGTGGTGCGTAAGCTGACGACCGGGCTCGCTGGCATGGCCAAGGCGCGCAAGGTGCAGGTGGTGACCGGCGTTGGGGCATTCGTCGACCCTTATCATCTCGAGGTGCGGACCGACGGCGGCAAGCAGATCGTGCGGTTCAAGCAGGCGATTATCGCGGCCGGCTCGCAAGCCGTGAAACTGCCGTTTCTACCTGACGACGCACGCGTTATCGATTCCACTGGCGCGTTGGCGCTGCCGCAAATCCCGCAGCGGATGCTAGTGATCGGTGGCGGGATCATCGGGCTCGAGATGGCCACCGTGTATTCAACGCTCGGCGCGAGCATTGACGTGGTTGAGATGCTCGACGGCTTGATGCAGGGCGCGGACCGGGACCTCGTCAAAGTATGGGAGAAGTTCAACGCAAAGCGCTTTGCAAACGTGATGCTGCAGACCAAGACCACGGCTGTTGAAGCTAAGCCGGACGGCATCTATGTGAGTTTCGAAGGCGAGCATGCGCCAACGGATCCGCAGCGCTACGACTTGGTGCTCGTTGCAGTCGGGCGCAGTCCGAACGGCAAGCGCATTGGCGCCGAGCGTGCCGGCGTTGCAGTGACCGAGCGCGGTTTCATCGAGGTCGATCAGCAGATGCGTACCAACGTGTCGCATATCTATGCGATCGGCGATATCGTGGGTCAGCCGATGCTCGCTCACAAGGCGGTCCATGAAGGGCATGTGGCAGCGCAGGCCGCCGCCGGCGAAAAATCTTACTTTGATGCGCTGCAGATTCCTTCGGTGGCGTACACCGACCCCGAGGTCGCATGGGCCGGCAAGACAGAGGCGCAACTGAAGGCCGAAGGCATCCAGTACGGCAAGGCCGTGTTTCCGTGGGCTGCCTCCGGGCGCGCGATTGCGAACGGCCGGGACGAGGGCTTTACGAAGTTGCTGTTCGATGAACAGACCCATCGCGTGATCGGCGGCGGTATCGTCGGACTCAATGCGGGCGATCTGATCAGCGAGATTTGCCTGGCCGTGGAAATGGGCGCGGACGCGACGGATATCGGCAAGACGATTCATCCGCACCCGACGCTCGGGGAGTCGGTTGGGATGGCCGCGGAATTGTACGAAGGCGTCTGCACCGATCTGCCGCCACAGCGCAAAAAGTAACATGGGCCGTTAACGCGGGCTGTGCCGGTTCGTCGCGAATACGTGCAAGACCGTTGGGGCGCGTTCAGATAGCCTTCGCCTTATCAAATGGCCTGCTCTATGCCTCGTCGAGGTGTCGGCTCATTCAACGGCGCATTGCGTGAGACATCGAGTCGCGCTTTGCTGGCGCACCGGCAAAAGTGCATGGCGCAGGGCGCCAGCGCGTGGAACGGATACCATCGTGCTGTTCAGCCTTGCACCGGCATGGGCTCATGCACCACACCGTTGCCTTGGGCGCTGCTAGCTCCATGACGCCGAGCGGGTAGCCGTTACTTCTTGGCGGTGCGCGATGCCTGTGCGGCAGCTTGCTGAGCAGCTTTCGACGCAGCAGTGGCGGCGGCGTTGAAGTTGCTTTCAGCGATCTCAACTGCCTGCTTTGTGGCCTTTTGCACCGTTTCGTAGGTTGTGTTCGCGGCGGTGATCGCTGATTTCAACACCGAGACGACGGTTTCCGAGCCAGCCGGCGCGGTTTTCGCAACATTGTCGACCAACGCCTGCACGTTGCGGTTTTGTTCCTCGTACTGCGCTTCGGCAACGCGGACGAATTCGGCTTGCGTGGCCGACGCGATCTCGTACAGGTGATGGCCGTACGACAGGACTTTCTCCGCGGCAGGCTGCCCCAGGCTGGTTTGCAGCGACAACAGCTCCTGCGCATCCTTCACCGACAGCATGCGGTGCGCGTTTTCTTGAGATTCGGCCAGTGTCGCCTTCGCCGCTTTTAGGTTTAGCTCAACGAGTTTTTCGGCGCCTTCGAACGCTTTGTTCGCCAAACCAAACCACGTTTCCAAATTCACCTTCTGGGCGGCAGCGATTTGCTCGGGGGTCAACAGATTCATGCTTGCGCTCCTGATCCGACCCTGGCGGGGCCGCTGGTGGGGAGAAAGGCCGCCGCGCTGTTGTGCAGTGCAGCAGAATACGCATTTTAGGTGTGTTTGCGCGCGTGTCAAGTTTTTTGTGCAGTGCACAAATTAGGCTTCAGCTTAATAAACAAGTGTTTAGCGGCGTAAGCCGATGGGGCCGCAGCCAGCGCGGCTCGCTCAACGCAGCGTCTCAGCACACCGCGCTTCGCCTGGTCGAGATGTACACGCACCGTTGTGTGTCAATTTCGAGAACGTTTGAGTCATTGATTTGTTGTAGCGCGGCGCGCGACAAGAAAGGCATCTTTGTGCTGTCTCGAGGCAAACCTGGTTCAACATCGGTGGCACCAAACCATTAAGTCGGAGGTAGGCACCGTTAAGCGACGGTGTAGCGAACTACCGTACGCGCCTGATTACTGATTTCAATTACACTGCAAGGCTCGATTGTCTGCCCTGAACGCCTGACAGGTCTTGGATGAAGTATTGGCGATAAGTGCCTAATAGGTTAGTCATTCCGGGCTTGGCTACACTTTCGGAAATCCGGTCATAACACGAATGAAAAGCACCTTGTTTTCGTCGTTGAAAGGCATCTGTGTCGCTGCCTTTGGCACGGCGTTGTCCATCGCCGGCTCAGCCATGCTGATGGCTGCGCTGGTCGCGCCGGCCAACGCGTATGCCGTCACCGCCGCGAAGGAAGCACGCGAATCCCGTGCGCGCCATGCTACCGCCGGCAAAGGTGGCAAGGCATGGACTGCGAAGCACGCGTCCAGGACCCGGCAAGCCCGCGCCGCGCGCTCGAGCAAGGTGGTGCGGCAGGCCGCCGCGCAGCCGTCGAAACGGCGCGTGTCGGCGCGGCTGAAGGGCCGTACGCACCATGCGGCCGTGCGCCGGGTCGCGTACCAGCCCAGGCCCGCAGTAGGCGCGTTCACGCTGCAGTCCGACGGCAGCGTGGCGTTGCGCTCGACGGTGGGCTTCATGGTCGATCAGAACACCGGTGAGGTACTGTACGACAAGAACTCGGCGTCAGTCGTGCCGATCGCGTCGATCACGAAGCTGATGACCGCGATGGTCGTGCTGGATTCGAAGGCACCGCTCAATGAGAGGCTGACGGTGACCGACGAGGACCGCGACTACGAGAAGGGCACCGGTTCCCGATTGTTGATCGGCTCGACGTTGTCGCGTGAGGATATGCTGCACATCGCGCTGATGGCCTCGGAGAATCGCGCCGCCGCGGCGCTGTCGCGCTACTATCCCGGCGGCCGACCCGGGTTCATCGCAGCGATGAACCGCAAGGCCGTCGAATTGGGTATGGCCCAAACCCATTTCCAGAACGCGACCGGCCTGACCTCGCAGAACGTGTCCAGCGCGCGCGACCTCGCGAAGATGGTCAATGCGGCATATCGGTATCCGCTGATCCGCCAGTTCTCCACTGACCGCAGCTACGATGTGTTCACCGGCAAGCGCATGCTCGCCTATAACAGCACGAACGCGCTGGTGCGCAACGCTTCGTGGGATATCGGGTTGCAGAAAACCGGCTTTATCAACGAGGCCGGCGAATGCCTGGTCATGCAGGCGACGATCCATGGCCGGCCCGTGATCATGGTGCTGCTGGACTCGTTTGGCAAGTATTCGCGCTTTGCCGATGCACAACGGTTGCGCAATTGGATGGACACTGGCGGAGTGCAACGTGTGACGAGCGCACAGACCAACGGCGCTGGCACCTGAACTGCACCCGTGTGCCGGTGTGCGGTCAATCTGCGCATTGGCGTTGGCCGGGCCGGCGCGCGTTCGCGGGTCTATCGTTCGCCGGCGATACCTGGCGGACGGTGGAACCGTTCATTTCACGCGGCAGCAGCAGCCGTGGTGGTGTTCGCCGGCGGCTGGTACCCGAGCGCCTGTGAAATTTCCAGCGCGGTATGGGTGAGCTGCGCGAGCCATGCGTTTTGCAAGCGGTCCGCCGGCGCGGACAGTGACAGGCCCGCCACCAGTTTCGAGCTGTCGTCATAGATGCCAGCCGCGATGCATCGCACGCCTAGTTCCAGTTCCTCATTGTCACGTGCACACGCTTGCTGGCGCACGTGTGCCAGTTCGCGCTCTAGCTTTGCTAGATCCGTGATGCTGTTCTGCGTATGGCCGGCTAGCCCGGTGCGCGTTGCGTAGGCGCGCACGCGCGATGCTTCGTCCGCGGCCAGGAACAGCTTGCCGACGGACGTCAGGTGCAGCGGCGCGCGGCCACCGATCGCGCGGACCACCTGCATGCCGGAGCGCTCCGAATAGGCGCGTTCGATATAGACGATTTCGTCACCCTGCCTAACAGATAGGTTCACCGTTTGCCCAGTGAGCCGGTGCAGTTCGCGCATTGGGCCGAGCGCGGCGTCGCGCACCGACAACCGGGCTTTGACCAGATTGCCTAACTCGAGCAGACGCATGCCCAGGCGGTACGTGCCCGGATCCGAACGATCGACGAGCCGGCACGTTACCATGTCGTTCAGGATTCGATGGGCGGTCGAGGGATGAAGCTCGGTGCGTTGCGCGAGTTCCTTGAGGCTGACAGGATCGCTATGCGCGGCGAGCGCGTCGAGCAGCCGCATCATCCGGTTGATTACCTGGATCGAGGTCTTGGCTTCTGCGTTCAGGTCGCTCATCATGGATACCGCTGTGCTGCAGTAGAAACCCGATTGTATCTCGTATGGTGAAAGATGCGAACGGTATGATGCCGCTGCGCGAGCACCAGAGCGTGCCAAGATGCTGGCGGACATGGCCACGCAACTGAACGCGGCGCGCTTGCGCACCGCTGGCAAGCCGTGCCTGTCCGAGGCGTCGCAGGCCAAGCTTTACGCGTCGGAGATGGCCGAGCGGGTGTGCTCCAGCGCGATCCAGGTGCATAGCGGATACGGCTATCTTGAGGGCTATGCCGTCGAGCGACACTACCGTGATGCGCGCATTATGCAGCTTTATGAAGGAACAAGCGAGATACAGTGGATGGTGATGGCACGGCAGGTCTAGCACGCGCGCCGTGCTGGTCAGCGTGATGCGAGGGAGGGTTATGACGATAGGGTCGCCCGCAGTGGGCGTGGTTGAGGCCGCCGCCGGAGCGCGGCGAGATGTTCCGGCCGCCGCACCGGTGACAGCCGAACATTTGAGTTATCAGGTGATCAATCGGGTGGCGGTCGTGACGCTGAATCGTCCCGATGCGCTGAACGCGCTGTCGCATTCGATGGTGCGCACGCTGGCGCAATGGGTCGAGCAATGCCGGACGGACGACCAAATTTTGGCACTAGTGCTGTGCGGTGCCGGCGACAAGGGTTTTTGCGCAGGGGGCGATGTGCGGGCGCTGTACCGGCTGGCGAGCGCCGGCGAGCGCTCGTGGCAAGCGTTCTTCATTGACGAATATCGGCTCGATTTCGCGCTGCATTATTTCCCTAAGCCCGTGGTTGCGCTGATGGACGGCATTACGATGGGCGGCGGGATGGGGTTGGCACAGGGTGCCTCGCTGCGGATTGCCACCCAACGTAGCCGGATCGCGATGCCGGAAACACGAATCGGTTTCGTGCCAGATGTGGGGGCCACGCGATTCTTGGCCGTGCTGCCGGTGGAGTTGGAACTGTATGTTGGATTGACCGGCGTGACGCTCAGCGGGGCCGATGCGCAGCGGCTCGGATTGGCCGATCTGCTGGTTGACGCCGATGCGTTGCGCGATTTCGACGTGCGACTGTGTGAAGCGGACACCACGGACATCGATCGTGCGCTGAAGCAGGCATTCGGCGGCCCCGATTCCAAGCCGGTACGCAGTACCGTGGACGATTGGCGCGCGCTAGCCATGCGTCATTTCAATCCTCGCCACTCGGTTGAGCAGATCGTTGCGTCGCTACACGGCCATTTGTCGGCCGGTCCCCGCGAGGCCGAGCGCGAATGGCTCAGCGCGACCCTCGATGCGCTGAGCGCCTATTCTCCCACCATGCTCAACGTGACGCGGCAGGCGTTGCTGCGGGGACGCCATATGACGCTGGCTGAATGTCTGCGGATGGAACTGGCGATCGCCACACAGGCGATCGACCACGGCGACTTCTGCGAAGGGGTGCGGGCGCACCTGATCGACAAGGACAAGCGGCCGCGCTGGGCGCCGGCCACGCTGGCCGAGGTCCGCGAAGAGCATGTGGCCGCGATGCTGCGCTCGCCGTGGCGCGCCGACGCGCATCCGCTGGCCGACCTGCACGGCTGAGCCGTTCAACTCACACGCCTCGCGCACGCCGCGGCGCCTGCTTAGTGCCAGTGTGTGTGTCCGTCTTGCAGGCCCTTCCATATGGGGCTGGCTCCGGAGCTGCCATTGTCGTCTCTCATGTTGCGGCCCTGGGCATTGCCGCACGCCGGCGGCAATGAAAAACGACAAGTTATCGGGTTGGTGGCGGGGCGCGGCGTGGTGCCGCTGGCGGCACGATGGGGTCTGCAATGGGGGCGTCGGCCGGCGCGTCGCGCTGGCTCGATCCGCTCAGTCAAGCGCGGTTCAATGCGGAGTTAGCGTGCACTGTGTCATACGGGCTTATCGATGGCGAGCCCATGCCCGGGTGTGCCGGGCGGCCAGTGCGCGATGTGGCAATCGTGCCTATTAGTACAAGCGTGCAGCACGAGCATGGATTCCGGCGTAGAATTGCGGCGCTCCGAACATTCAAACCCATGAAAACCGTCGCGCTGCTTTTCGTCTGCCTTGGCAATATTTGCCGTTCCCCCACCGCCGAAGCGGTGATGCGCGCCAAGGTACACGAGGCCGGGCTGGCTGACACGATCCACTTAGACTCGGCCGGCACGGGAGACTGGCATGTAGGTGCCGCACCCGACCCCCGTGCGTGCCGCGCCGCGATGTCGCGCGGTTACGCATTGGACGCGTTGCGTGCTCGGCAGGTCAGCGCCGGCGATTTTGCGCGGTTCGATCTGCTGCTCGCGATGGATCATGACAACGTCGTCGAGCTGCGCCGCCGCTGCCCGTCCGAGCATGGGCATAAGATCCGGCTGCTAATGGAGTTTGCGCGCCGTTACGATACCGACATCGTTGACGATCCTTATTTCGGTGGCCACGAAGGCTTTGAGCGCGTGCTTGATGAAGTCGAGGACGCCTGCGACAGCTTGCTTGCGCAGTTGCGGCAGCGCTACGCGATCTAAGCGGCACGCAGCGCGCGAGCCGACGGCAGCGCACGTTGCCGCATGGAGCGGTGCACTAATCTGTCCCTGACCGCGGTAGGGGTACTTGACTAAAATGCTAGGATATTTATACTTGATAAAAATTGTCGAGAATTACGGGTGCCCCACACCATGAGACTCACTACAAAAGGTCGCTTCGCCGTTACCGCGATGATCGACTTGGCGTTACGCCAAGAGAAGGGCCCTGTGACGCTCGCAGGTATTAGTCAGCGGCAGCGGATCTCGCTGTCTTATTTGGAGCAGCTGTTTGGCAAGCTGCGCCGGCACGAGATCGTCGAGTCGGTGCGCGGACCGGGCGGCGGCTACCATCTCGCGCGCCGCCCCGACGAGGTGACCGTGGCCGACATCATTATCGCGGTTGACGAGCCGCTGGACGCGACGCAGTGCGGTGGCAAGGGCACGTGCGAGGGCACCAAACAGCCAGACGGCCATTGCATGACGCATGAATTGTGGTCGACGCTGAACCAGAAGATGGTCGAGTACCTCGATTCCGTGTCGCTGCAGGACTTAGTCGAGCAACAGCGCTCGCGCGAGAGTGCAGCGCCGGTGCGGCTCGATCGGCGAGGCGAGCCGGTAGCGCCGGACGCGGTCCGCGTCGGGCCGAAAGGACCGAATTCCGTGTTCAACATCGCGCAGTCCTGAGCGGACGACGACGCGACACACGTATTGGCAGCAGACACAGACTTGCGGAGCCCCATATGAAAAATCCCCCGTTCCACCTGCCCATTTACATGGACTACAGCGCGACGACGCCCATTGACCCGCGCGTGGCGGATAAGATGATCCCGTACCTGCGCGAGCAATTCGGTAACCCGGCCTCGCGTAGCCATGCATATGGCTGGGAAGCTGAGCGCGCGGTCGAACAGGCGCGCGAGCAGGTGGCCGCGTTGGTCAATGCCGATCCGCGCGAGATCATCTGGACGTCGGGTGCGACCGAGTCGGACAACCTGGCGCTGAAGGGCGCGGCGAATTTTTATCGCAGTAAGGGCAAGCACATCGTCACGGTGAAGACCGAGCACAAGGCCGTGCTCGACACCACGCGCGAACTGGAGCGACAGGGCTTCGAGGTAACGTACCTGGACGTGCGTGACAATGGCTTGCTCGATCTGGAGGCATTCAGCGCGGCGTTGCGACCGGACACCATTCTCGTGTCGGTGATGCATGTAAACAACGAGATTGGCGTGATCCAGGATATTGCGACGATCGGCGAGATCTGCCGGCAAAAAGGGATTGTATTCCACGTCGATGCCGCGCAGGCGACCGGCAAGGTCGAAATCGACCTACAGAAGTTGAAGGTCGACCTGATGTCGTTTTCCGCGCACAAGACATATGGGCCGAAGGGGATCGGTGCGCTGTATGTGCGGCGCAAGCCGCGCGTGCGGATCGAGGCGCAGATGCACGGCGGCGGCCATGAGCGGGGCATGCGCTCCGGCACGCTCGCCCCCCATCAGATTGTGGGCATGGGCGAGGCGTTCCGGCTGGCCCGCGAGGAAATGGCCACCGAGAACGAGCGGGTGCGGATGCTGCGTGATCGCTTGCTCAACGGGCTACTGCGGATCGACGAGGTGTACGTGAACGGCGACATGCATGCGCGCGTGCCGCATAACCTGAACGTGAGCTTCAATTTTGTTGAGGGCGAGTCTCTGATCATGGCGGTCAAGGATGTCGCGGTATCGTCTGGTTCTGCCTGTACGTCCGCGTCGCTGGAGCCGTCGTACGTATTGCGCGCGCTGGGCCGTAACGACGAGCTGGCGCATAGCTCGATCCGCTTCACGGTGGGACGCTTCACGACCGAGCAGGAAGTGGACTACGTGATCGAGTTGTTGAACAACAAGATCGCGAAGCTGCGCGAGCTTTCGCCGTTGTGGGAAATGCATCAGGAAGGGATCGACCTGTCGTCGATCCAATGGGCTGCGCATTGAGCGCGACGGCGTGAACCTCTACCGATACAGCAAGGAGTACTGCAATGGCTTATAGTGACAAGGTTCTGGACCACTATGAAAACCCGCGCAATGTCGGGTCGTTTGCGAAGGACGATGACGCGGTTGGCACCGGTATGGTCGGTGCGCCGGCGTGCGGTGACGTGATGAAGCTGCAAATCCGGGTCGGCGCGGATGGGACCATCGAGGACGCGAAGTTCAAGACCTATGGCTGCGGCTCCGCGATCGCGTCCAGTTCGTTGGTGACGGAATGGGTCAAAGGCAAGACGCTGGACCAGGCACTATCGATCAAGAATACCCAGATCGCCGAGGAGTTGGCGCTGCCACCGGTGAAGATCCACTGCTCGATTTTGGCGGAAGACGCGATCAAGGCGGCGGTGGCTGATTACAAGAAGCGGCGTGTGGCGGTGGCCGACGAACCTGCTGTCCAGGCGGGCGAAGCGGCGGCTTGACGTGGGGAGCCGCGCGACCGGCCGGTCCGGCCGGTCAAGCGCGGCAGTGGGCGAACCGATGAATGATGGCCGGCCGGACCGGCGAACGACGATGGCGATCACTTTGACGGAAAAAGCAGCACAGCACGTGCAAAAGTACCTGACGCGCCGCGGCAAAGGCATCGGGCTGCGGCTCGGAGTGCGCACGACCGGCTGCTCGGGTTTGGCGTACAAGCTCGAATACGTCGATGAACTGGACTGCGGCGACAGGGTGTTCGAGAGCCATGGGATCAAGGTCATCGTCGATCCGAAGAGCCTGGCGTACATCGACGGCACAGAGCTAGATTTCGCTCGCGAGGGGCTGAACGAGGGGTTCCGGTTTAACAACCCGAACGTGAAGGATGAATGCGGGTGCGGCGAGTCGTTCCGCGTCTGAATCGTCGCATGCTGCCTTTGGCGCCATTGGCGTATTTCCTCGGTGCCGCCGAACAGCAGGGCGCCAGTTGTGATTTCCGACCATGCCTTCGCTGACTCAAAACCACTTTGAATTGTTCCAGTTGCCCGAGCGTTTCGGGTTGGATGCGCGCGCGCTCGATGATGCCTATCGCGCCGTGCAGGCTCAGGTGCATCCGGATCGTTTCGCTTCAGCCGGCGACGCGCAAAAGCGCATCGCGATGCAATGGGCAACGCGCGCGAACGAGGCGTATCAGACACTGAAGTCGCCGCTGCGACGCGCCACCTACCTGTTGCACCTACGTGGCATCGACGTCGGCGCGGAAAACAATACCGCGATGGAACCGGCGTTCCTGATGCAGCAAATGGAATGGCGCGAGCGGACCGAGGATGCGGCTGCGGCGCGCAAGGTCGATGCGCTGCAGGCGCTGCTACGCGAGTTGCGGGACGAGGAATCAGCACGGCTCGTGCGGCTCGGCGAATGGCTCGATTCCGGTGCGGACCAGCCGGCGGCCGAAGCGGTGCGCCAGTTGATGTTTATCGAACGAGTCGCACACGAAATCGACGCACAGATCGACAAATTGGAGGCGGCGTGAAGCTTGCCGCCCGATGCGAGGCGCGGCCGTCACGCGCCCGGCACCGTACTCCACATGGATAAAGATGGCCTTACTGCAAATCTCCGAACCTGGCATGGCGCCGGCGCCGCATCAGCGCCGAATCGCCATCGGTATCGACCTTGGGACAACCCACTCGCTGGTGGCTGCGGTGCGCAACAGCATCCCGGAGGTGCTGCCTGACGACGAAGGGCGGGCGTTGCTGCCGTCCGTCGTTCGCTACCTGCCTAGCGGTGGACGCAAAATCGGTTATCCGGCGAAGGAAGACGCGGCGCTGGATCCGCGCAACACGATTGTCTCGGTCAAGCGCTTTATGGGGCGCGGCAAGGCCGACGTGCAGGATCTGGACAATGCACCTTACGCGTTCATCGATGCGCCGGGCATGCTCCAGCTGCAGACCGTGGACGGCGTGCGCAGTCCGGTCGAAGTCTCCGCGGAGATTCTCGCGACATTGCGGCAGCGCGCCGAGGATACGCTCGGTGACGATATAGTCGGAGCCGTCATCACAGTTCCCGCGTATTTTGACGACGCACAGCGGCAAGCCACGAAAGATGCTGCTCAGCTTGCCGGCTTGAATGTGTTGCGCTTGTTGAACGAGCCGACCGCCGCGGCCATCGCCTATGGGCTGGACAGCGGTGCGCAAGGGCTATACGCGGTGTATGACTTGGGTGGCGGCACATTTGACTTGTCGGTGCTCAAGCTCACGCGCGGGGTGTTTGAGGTGCTGTCCACGGGCGGCGATTCGGCGCTGGGCGGCGATGATTTCGATCAGGCGCTGTATCGGCATGTGCTGAACCGCGCGGCGCTCGGCACGCTGCCGCCGCAGGACGTGCGAGCGCTGCTGGATGCGGTGCGTGTCGCGAAGGAAACGCTGTCGGATCAGGATGAGACCGTACTCGATGTCACGTTATCCTGCGGCCGGCGCGTCGTGCTGACGCTCACGGAAGCCGAATTCGCGACGATGACCCAGCCGCTGGTTGAACGTACGTTGGCGCTCACGCGCAAGGCGTTGCGCGATGCGAAGGCGGGGCCGCAGGACTTTGACGGCATCGTGTTGGTGGGCGGCTCGACGCGTATGCGTGGCGTGCGGCGTGCTGTCGAACAGTATTTCGGCAAGGCGCCGTTGACCGACTTGGATCCGGACCAAGTCGTCGCACTGGGCGCCGCGATCCAGGCCGACGTGTTGGCCGGCAACCGGCGCGAGGGTGACGACTGGTTGCTGCTCGACGTGATACCGTTGTCGCTCGGATTGGAGACGATGGGCGGGCTGGTGGAAAAGATCATTGCGCGGAACTCGACGATTCCTGTGGCACGGGCGCAGGAATTCACGACGTTCAAGGATGGCCAGAGCGCGATGGCCATTCACGTGGTGCAAGGCGAGCGTGAATTGGTGTCCGACTGTCGCTCGCTCGCGCGTTTCGAGTTGCGCGGCATTCCGCCGATGGCCGCTGGCGCCGCTCGGATCCGCGTCACCTTCCAGGTCGATGCGGACGGGCTGTTGTCCGTGTCCGCTCGCGAAATGCAGTCGGGCACGCAGGCCGCAGTGGTCGTCAAGCCGTCGTACGGGCTGGGTGACAACGATATCGCGCGGATGCTCGAGGATAGTTTTAGCAGCGCGGAGCGCGACATGCATGCAAGGGCGTTGCGCGAAGCACAAATTGACGCGCGGCGTCTGGTGGACGCAACCGACGCGGCGCTGGCGGTCGATGGGGAATTGCTTGACGCTGCTGAGCGTGCCGACGTCGATGCCAAATTGAACGCGCTGCGCGCCGTGGTCGACGGCGATGACGCGGACCGCATTGACGAGGCGACGAAAGCCCTGGCGGCCGCGACCGACGAGTTCGCTGCGCGGCGCATGGACAAGAGTATTCGTGGCGCGCTCGCTGGCCGTAAGCTTGATGAAATTGGCTGATCGTTGTCGCTACTGTCGCTTTACAGGACTGTTTTCCCATGCCTCAAATTGTTGTTTTGCCCCATGTCGAATTGTGTCCCGAGGGAGCGGTGCTTGAAGCCGAGCCTGGCAAGAGCGTCTGCGATGCGTTGCTGGATGCTGGAATCGAGATCGAGCATGCGTGCGAGAAGTCGTGCGCGTGCACCACTTGCCACGTGATCGTGCGCGAAGGATTCGATGCGCTGGCGCCGTCCGAGGAGGATGAGGACGACCTGTTGGACAAGGCTTGGGGCCTGGAGCCGACTTCCCGGTTGTCGTGTCAGGCCAAGGTGCCGCAAAATGCGGATTTGGTGATCGAGATTCCAAAATACTCGATCAATCATGCGAAGGAAAACCACTGAGTCCAAGGAGGGCGGCAGCGATGAAATGGACCGACACGAACGACATCGCGATGGCACTGACCGATGCCCATCCCGACGTTGACCCTCAATACGTGCGTTTCACCGACCTGCATCGATGGGTGACGGAACTGGACGGCTTTGACGACGACCCGGAGCGCTCGAGTGAAAAGATTCTCGAGGCGATCCAGACTGCGTGGATCGAAGACGCCGACTACTAAACCTCGCGCACCTCCCCTATCTGCGTCGCTGGCGCCCCAGTCTGTAGCGTGTCAACCGGCGTGCGTTAGCGCGCCGTTTTCAATTTGTACGCGCTCGCCGGGCTGGAAGGAGGGGGGCTGCCGGTACGTGAAGTAGCGCAGCTTGCCGTTCTGCATCCGTACGTGGACCCGATAGTCCGTTTCGCTGCGCATATGTTTCTCGACCGAGTTGCCGGCCAGTCCACCGCCGAGTGCGCCGAGCAGCGTCATCGCGGTACGTCCACCGCCGCCGCCGAACTGATTGCCGATCACGCCGCCTGCTACCGCACCGCCGACCGCGCCGAGTCCTGTGCTATGGCCTTCGCGCCGAACGGGAACGACCGACTCCACGGTGCCACATGATGCGCACGCCGCCGCACGGGGCGGTGCATATTGTGGCTCGGTGCGGGGCCCAGCGCCATGTTGCGCGTAGCCGACGGGCGGTGTGGGCATGGCTGCACCGCTCGATTGCCGCGCACGTGGCGCATACGACGCGACGGCATCCATGGCCGGTTGCTGCGCGGTTTGGGTGATGGGCACGGCATCGCTGCGCGCGCTACTGCTGCTGGATGCATTGGGCAGCCACCCCGTGACGGCCGCGGTCGCGGCCAAGCTAGCAATGATGACCCCGACCGCGGCGGTCGCGACCAACGGGTGAAGTTTGCGTGGGCTTTCCATTTTTTGACCTTCACGAAAGGGGCGCTTTTCGATTGCGCCTAGTCTCCGCGATGCCCCGCCTGTTGTCGGTTTCAAGTTGTAACCAATTGCGGCATATCGGCCGTCGCACCCGTGTCGCTTTACCGTTTGTTACAAATAATTAGGGCCGGCAATTGCCGGCCCGCAGGGCGACGTTGGCGCACGGACCCGCTCGCGGCTGACCGTACGCGCGTATTGCCGTGTCAATCCTCGCGCCGCAGGTGCGGGAATAGAATCACGTCACGGATGCTCGGGCTGTCGGTCAGCAACATCACGAGCCGGTCGATGCCGATACCGCATCCACCGGTCGGCGGCATGCCGTATTCGAGCGCGCGGATGTAGTCGGCGTCGTAGTACATTGCTTCCTCGTCGCCGGCATCTTTCTGCTCGACCTGTTTGCGAAAGCGCGCCGCTTGGTCCTCCGGATCGTTCAGTTCCGAGAAGCCGTTTGCCATCTCGCGTCCGGTAATGAACAACTCGAAGCGCTCGGTAATGCCGGGGACCGTGTCCGACGCCCGCGCGAGCGGCGACACTTCCACCGGATAGTCGACGATATAGGTCGGCTCCCACAACTGCGCTTCAGCGGTTTCCTCGAACAAGGCAAGCTGCAGCGCGCCCACGCCGGCGTTGCGCAACGGCGCGTCGTGGGTATCGACGCCGAGCCGGCGCAATTCGGCACGCAGCCAGTCGCTGTCAGCAAGCTGTGCGTCGCTGTATTGCGGCGCATACTTCTGGATCGCGCCGGTGATCGTTAAGCGGTGAAAGGGCTGACTCAAGTCCAGTTCGCGCCCTTGATAGTGGATCGTCGTCGTCCCCCGCGCGTCCAGCGCCGCTTGCCGGATCAACTGCTCAGTGAAGTCCATCAGCCAGCGGTAGTCGGTGTACGCGGCGTAGAACTCCATCATCGTGAATTCCGGATTGTGCCGCGGCGAGATCCCTTCGTTGCGGAAATTCCGGTTGATTTCGAATACGCGGTCCAATCCGCCGACGATCAGCCGTTTCAGGTACAGCTCCGGCGCGATGCGCAGGAACATCTGCATGTCCAGCGCATTGTGGTGCGTGATGAACGGCTTGGCCGCCGCGCCGCCCGGGATCGGGTGCAGCATCGGCGTCTCCACTTCCATAAAGCCCGCATTCGTCATGAACTGGCGAATCGATGCGATCGCGCGCGTACGTGCCTGGAACGTCTGGCGCACTTCGGGCGTGACGATTAGATCCACGTAGCGCTGCCGGTAGCGCGTTTCCTGGTCGGACAACCCATGAAACTTATCCGGTAGCGGTCGGATGGCCTTGGATAGCAGCCGCAGCTCGGTGCAGCGTACCGATAGCTCGCCCTTATTGGTCCGGAACAGCACGCCGTGCGCCGCGATGATGTCGCCCAGGTCCCATTTTTTGAAGGCCTCGTAGACATCGGCACCGACGTCAGCCGGCGTGATGAAGAACTGGATTTGACCGGTGCCGTCTTGCACGGTCGTGAAGCTTGCCTTGCCCATCATGCGCTTGAGCATCATCCGGCCGGCAATCGATACGTTGAGCGCATGCGCCTCGAGGGCGTCCTTGTCAGTGTCGGCAAAGCGAGCGTGTAAATTCGCCGCGCTGTTTTCCGGACGGAAGTCGTTCGGATACGCGATACCTTGCTCGCGCAGCGCCCGCAACTTGTCGCGGCGCTCCGCAATGATCGCGTTGTCGTCGCTGTCGATGCCGGCCTGCGTGGCATGGGGATTCTTGTCGGTCATGGTCAATTGCGCTCGCAGTTATACGCCTTGCTTGAGGCTCGCGCTGATGAAATCGTCAAGGTCTCCGTCGAGCACCGCACGTGTGTTGCTCATTTCGACGTTTGTGCGCAAGTCCTTCACGCGGCTCTGGTCAAGCACGTACGAGCGGATCTGGTGGCCCCAGCCCACGTCGGTCTTGCTCGATTCGAGCTTGTCCTGTTCGGCTTGGCGTTTGCGCATCTCCACCTCGTACAGCCTCGATTTGAGCATCGCCATTGCCTCGGCGCGGTTTCGATGCTGTGAGCGGTCGTTCTGGCACTGCACGACGATGCCTGACGGCAAATGCGTGATGCGCACCGCCGAGTCGGTCTTGTTGATGTGTTGGCCGCCGGCCCCGGATGCGCGAAACGTGTCGATGCGCAGGTCGGCCGGGTTGACGTCGATGTCGATCGATTCATCCACTTCCGGATACACGAACACCGACGAGAACGACGTATGGCGGCCGCCAGATGAATCGAACGGCGACTTACGCACCAGGCGGTGGATGCCGGTCTCGGTGCGCAGGTAGCCATAGGCATACTCGCCTTCGACCTTGATCGTCGCATTCTTGATGCCCGCCACTTCGCCATCGGACTGCTCGAGCACTTCGGCCTTGAAGCCCTTACGCTCGCAGTAGCGCAGATACTGGCGCAATAGCATCGACGCCCAGTCCTGTGCCTCGGTGCCGCCGGCGCCAGCCTGGATGTCGACGAAGCAATTGTTCGGATCGGCCGGATTATTGAACATCCGGCGAAACTCGATATCAGCCACGCGGCGCTCCAGGGCCTGCACGTCGCGCTCGCAGGCCAGTAGCGTGTCATCGTCTTGTTCCTCGTTGGCCAGCTCGAACAGCTCCTGCGTGTCCGTCAGGTCGCCGCTCAGCGCCGAGAGCATCTGCACGACCGCGTCGAGTAGCTTCTTCTCACGACCGAGCGCCTGCGCTTGCTTCGCGTCGCTCCAGACGTTCGGGTCCTCGAGCGCGGTGTTGACTTCCGTTAGGCGGGTTTGTTTCGCATCGAAGTCAAAGATACCCCCGTAGCTCTGCCGCGCGCTTGCGCAGGTCGGCGAGGGTCGCTTCGATCGCGTTCAGACGTTCTGCTTCCATGTCGATCGGGGCCTTGCAAAAAGGGTAAATTATAGCGGATCGACATCAGGACGCCGCATGCTCGACGACCAACTGCACACGCGACACACCATTCCAAGTATCGCGCACGAGTCGGTAGGCGAACAGCGCCCGTGCCGGAAGCGTGTCGATGTGATTGAACCAAATTGCCGCAAAGCGCTGGCGCCCGCGGGCAAGCTGCAACTTCAAATGCCGTTCCTTGACGAGTGACTGAGACAGCACATCGAATTCCCCCGAAAAAACCGGCGCCGGGAAACCTTGGCCCCATACCGCGTTGTCGATCAGCTCAACGAACGATGGCGTGTGATACGCGTCCTCTAGCTCGCCGTCGGTCTCGATCTGTCGCGCGAGTGCGTCCTCGTTCAGCCATTCGCGCGCTAGCGCCTCGAATACCGCCGCGAAACGCGGCACGTTGTCGGTGCGCAGCGTGAGGCCGGCGGCCATCGCGTGGCCGCCAAAGCGCTCGATCAGTCCGGGCTCCCGCTTGGAGACTAGGTCCAGCGCGTCGCGCAAGTGAAAGCCTGGGATCGAGCGTCCCGAGCCTTTCACACGCTCGCCCGACTCGTCGGCCGGCGCGAACGTGATCGCTGGCCGGTGGAAGCGCTCCTTGAGCCGGCCGGCGACGATGCCGATCACGCCCTGGTGCCACGCCGGGTTGAATAGCGTGATCGTGGCCGCGTCACGCGGATCAAGCTGGGCGAGCTCGGCCAGCGCTTGCTCCTGCATTCCCGCCTCGATTTCACGCCGTTCGCGGTTTATTGCATCGAGTTGCTGTGCCAGCGCATCGGCGCGCTGCGCATCGTCGGTGACCAGGCATTCGATGCCAAGCGACATGTCGGAGAGCCGACCGGCCGCATTCAGTCGCGGCCCCAATGCAAACCCTAGGTCGAATGCGGATGCGTTGCGCGCATCGCGCGCGGCCACCCGGAAAAGCGCGGCCACGCCCGGTTGCATCTTGCCGTTACGGATGCGCTGAAGACCCTGTGCAACCAGCACGCGATTGTTCGCATCTAGCCGTACGACGTCGGCCACCGTGCCCAGCGCGACCAGGTCGAGCAGACCGTCCAGCCGCGGCTCGGGGCGGCCATCGAAGGTGCCGCGCTCGCGCAATAGCGCGCGCAGCGCCAGTAGCACGTAGAACATTACGCCGACGCCGGCCAGGTGCTTGCTCGGAAATGCGCAGCCTGGTTGGTTCGGGTTGACGATCGCGCGTGCCGCGGGCAGCGTGTCACCGGGCAGGTGGTGATCGGTAATCAGCACATCGATGCCGAGCGCGTTGGCAGCCGCCACGCCGTCTACGCTGGCGATCCCGTTGTCGACAGTGACCAGCAGGTCGGGGCGTGCGCCAGAGCGGCGGGCGGCCAGTTCGACGATATCCGGCGTCAATCCGTAACCGTATTCGAACCGGTTGGGCACCAGGTAGTCGATGTGCGCACCGAACAGGCGCAGGCCACGCACGGCCACCGCGCATGCCGTTGCGCCATCGCAATCATAGTCGGCTACCACCAGGATTTGCCGTCGCGCGTCAATCGCATTGGCCAGCAGCGCGGCCGCAGCGTCGACGCCTGAGAGCTGCGTTGGTGGCAGGAGTCGCGCCAGCACGGTTTCCACGTCGGCGGGCGTACCGATGCCGCGCGATGCATACAGCCGCGCGAGCACCGGATGGATGCCATGCCGCGCAAGGGCATGCGCGTCGGCGGGTGGGCAGGTTCGGGTGACGATTCGGGTCATGGGCGCGGGCTCACGGCAACAGCGACGCAAATGACCGGCGTCGCCAGAATTTTTTCATGTCGATGGGGCGCACGACGAGCGTCGTCATGCCGGTGTCGCCGCACAGCGTCAACGTGAGTTCCGCGAGTTCGCGGCGCTCTAACGCTGCGAGCGCTGGCGCGAACCAGTCGCGCTCCAGCACCGCGAACGCGGCGCGAAAGCGCGGCCAGTCCTGCTGCACAAATGGTGCGCTCAGTGGATCGAGTTCGACCAGCGTCACACCGGTTGTGCCACGACCCGCGGCGCGGGCCGCGGCCTGACCGCTGGTTTGTTGCCGCAGCGTGTCGAAAGTGGCGGGCGGCATCTCCAACGCCGCGCCGGACGCGAGCGCTAGCCCACGCGTAGCGGTTGCCTGCGATAGCACGCGCTCGAAGGGCCGCGACACTGGCGTCATGCGCCCTTGCGCGTAAAGCCAGATCGAGTTGGCGGCGGGCAACCCGCGTGCTTCTCGAGCTTGGTTGACCGGATGCTCGAACCAAGCCATCTGGACCTCGTTTTGCAGCTTCATCCACGTGCGCGGCCGGTGGCCGGTATGGGCTTCGTGTGGCAGCCAGATTTCGATGTTGCGTCCGGCGGCGCGCAGTGGTGCCGCGCTGGCCAACGAGCCGAGTTGCTCACTCGACAAGTACCAGCGCAGCGGCGTCGGGGCAGCCAGTTCTACGCCGAGTTCCTCAATGAGGGGCCGCGCGACGGTGAGTAGCGCGGCCGCGTCATCTGTCGAAAGCTGCAGCGTCTTGGGATCGACCAGCACCAGATGATCATGCGCGACCTGCACATGAACGGGCTCGACGCATGCCCAGACCGCATCACGCGGTTCGCCGCCGTCCGCAAGCAGCATGTACGGGGCGAGCGGCGCATCATCGTCAGCATCGAACGGGTCTGTCCGCCCGTTCGATGCTGCATCGTCTGCTTGCTGGCGCGGCGCAGTCGATGCGGCGGCATGGCCGACGCCGAAACAGCGGGCGACCCATCGCTCGTGTGGCAATGTGCGCTGGAAATCGTCCCCGATCACGCGTTCGACAAGCGTCGCGCGTTCGAGCAACCTGTCTAGTGCCGGCTTATCCAGGTTCTGTAGCGCAGGCTGCGCGTTGGCCGCGGTGGGCAACGCAAAGGGCAGCAGTAGGTGGAGGCGGGAAACGGGGTGTGTGACATGCATGATGGAGCGCATTGTAGGGCAATCCACCGGTCATATCGACCTCGCTCGCCTATCGCGCGTCATCTGTCGCGCGAGCGCACGCTTTGCGCCTCACCCTCACCATTGAAAACCGCCTGCTGCGACCATTCCAACGTAGCCACGGCCGTTCGCGTTTGCGGCAACTTTCAATACCCAGCGGTTATTCGGCGTCACGTGCGATATGCCAAGCGCCACACCGTACTGGCCGCGATAAGTCGCACCGGCGAACGTCATCAGGCTCTTGCCGGGCAAGGTTGGCTGTGGCAGCCCCGCTACCGCCATCGCTGCTGCGGTGCCCGCCGATGCGTTACGGTCCACCTGGGCTAGCGCCTCATCCATTTGCGCCTTGTTCACTGCGTCGGTGGGCTGCGTGCCGCGTGCGACGTCCGTAATCCTGCGTTCATGGCCGGGCTCGCCGACCGAGACGCGGGTGTCGTCGACGTGGATATCCAGTTGTTCGGCCAGAAGCGAGGGTAGGTCAGCCCCAATAAATTCGCGCAGCCGCCCCTGTGCAGCGCCGTGCCCGCATTCGCCGGGTTGGTCGCAGGAGAGGGTATCATCGTGAGCCGACGCCACATTGTCTGCTAGCATAGGCCCGGCATGGCCGCTGCTATTCTGGAGCGCCCGCCAAGCGGCACGGAGATCGTCGGCGGTCATCGGTTCGACGACCCCGCCTGGGTCCGCTGACACAACTTTGGCATGGCCGCCTGGGTCCGCGGGAGCACGCTCGAAGGGCCCGTCTTGGTTCACCAGCGCAACTTCGGCATGCCGGCCTTCGTCTGCCGGCGCAGGTTCAGTATGGCGGCTTTTGTCTGCCAGCACAAGCGCCGGTTGGCTGTCGGTGTTCGTCAGCTGGGGCCCCGGACGCACTTCATTGTCCGCCAGCATGGGCTGCAAAGACCCACCGTCATTCGCGTTAGCCAACTCTGCTTGCAGCGATACCGTGGTGGATGACTCTGCAACGACCGTGTCTTTTGAGTTTTTGTACCGATTGCCCGAGTTGTCCTTTGCGCTTCTGTTTTTTTTTGTTTGTCCTTCTAGTTGATCTACCCTGTTCCCCAGTATTGCTAACTCATTTTTTATTGTTTCCTTGTGCTCCGTCAATTGGTTTTTTGTCGTCAATGCGAGTTCGTTTATGGTCTCTGTGATTTTTCCGTAATGCCTATATGATTGATCTCGGATATCTTTTATTTGATCCTGAGTTGTTGTGTTTGCATTATTTAGCTTATTGATAAGTGATTTATTGTTGTGTGCTATCTGCTTCACGGCGCTATTAAGTTCGGATATGTTTTGGTTTAGAGATGTTTTTAAATTCGCTTGTTCATTAGAATTTCTAGTTAACTTTTGACTAAGGTTGCCGATTTTGTGATTAATATTATTTAATTGATCTTCCGTTGTTAAGCTGATACGATCTATTTTTTGATTTATTGCTGTATTTTCTGTGGCGATCTGATTTGTAAATTTTAAATAAGCGCTATGGGTGTCTATCTTTAGTTTGTCCAATTTTTCTTTCGTTTTTGAATGGTCAACGTCCAATCTAATTAGCGCCGATTCAAAGGGCGCTAGTTTGCTTTTTGTGATATCTGTTATGATGCTTTCTAGGGCTAATTCTTCATAGCTTTGGTTGGATGCGGTGGCGTCATTGATAAATGACAGGGCTAAAACTACGCTGAATGCAGATAATTTTCTGGATATTTTGGGAATAACGAAGTCCGAGCGTCGGTAGAGTGGAGTGGTATAGCCCGTGATTTGTCGCGAATAATCAAATGCGGTCATTTTAAACCTTTGGTTGGCATTGAGTCAAAAAATGAAAATTCGGGAAAATGTACGCGGCAATACCGGGGAATGCAATCGAGCCGAACTATTCGTGCGGAATAAAAAAGGGGTATGGCGGCTAAAAATAGTTTGAACCGTTAACCATTGGCAATGGGGGAGTCAAATGAATAATGGCCCTGGGGCGATCCCGTTGCGCAAAACTTCAGGTCAGGTATTAGGCCAAAAAACTGGAATTTCGTCGGCCTGCTGAAGCAACAGCTCGTGTCGCCTGAAGGCAGGCGCCGTGCTCCAGTTTGAAGCCGCGCGTGTGATGGCTTGGGCCGCGAGATGGACATGAGCCGGAAGCGATGGCGGGTGCTCAGCATGCGCGAATCAACACGATCGCGCGTGTCCTGGGTGCGTCAGGCCAGCAGGTGGCCATCGGATCCGGCTATTGCGCATGTAGCGGCCAAAGGGCACCGTTGTGTGGCAAACTTCACTGTTACCTGCGGCGGTGTCCAGCAGCGGGATCAGTCAGCGTGGATACAAAGGATTGATTTGAAGCTCCCTTACGAATGGCAAATCGGCTTGCGCTATACGCGTACTGGCAAACGTTCTTCCGGCAACGGGTTTATTTCGTTCATTTCGCTGATTTCAATGTCGGGCATCGCGCTCGGCGTCGCGGCGCTGATTGTCGTGCTGTCGGTGATGAACGGCTTTCAGAAGGAAGTGCGTGACCGGATGCTGTCGGTGCTGGCGCACATCGAGATCTTCTCGCCAACCGGCTCGATGCCAAACTGGCAATTGACTGCCGACGAGGCGCGCGAAAATCCGGCGGTGATCGGCGCGGCCCCGTACGTCGACGCGCAAGCGCTGCTCACACGGCAAAGTGCGGTCAACGGCGTCGCGTTGCGCGGCATCGACCCGGCGCTGGAGCCGCAGGTATCCGACATCGGTGCTGAGATGAAGGCGGGCCGGCTAGCCGATCTGCAGCCGGGATCGTTCGGCATTGTGCTCGGCGTTGATCTGGCAAGTGCGATGGGCGTGAGCGTCGGCGACAAGGTCACGTTGGTGGCTCCGGAGGGCACCATCACGCCGGCCGGCATGCTGCCGAGGCTCAAACAGTTCACGGTCGTCGGCGTGTTCGAGTCCGGTCATTACGAGTTCGACAGCACGCTGGCGATGGTATCGATCGCCGATGCGCAGGCGCTGTTCCGGTTGAGCGCGCCCAGCGGCGTGCGGCTCCGGATCAAGGACATGCAACGCGCGCCGGAAGTTGCGCGACAACTCGCACGATCGTTGTCCGGTGACCTGTATATCCGCGACTGGACGCAGCAGAACAAGACATGGTTTTCGGCGGTACAGATCGAGAAACGGATGATGTTCATTATCCTGACGCTGATCATTGCGGTCGCTGCCTTCAACCTCGTCTCCTCGCTGGTGATGACGGTCACTGACAAA
This sequence comes from Burkholderia sp. b14, assembly GCF_900156195.1. Classification (NCBI taxonomy): domain Bacteria; kingdom Pseudomonadati; phylum Pseudomonadota; class Betaproteobacteria; order Burkholderiales; family Burkholderiaceae; genus Burkholderia; species Burkholderia sp. b14. Next base: position 836,822 of record NZ_FTPJ01000003.1, on the reverse strand, counting down.
CAGGCCGATATCGCGATCCTGCGCACGCTTGGCGCGCAGCCGCGCTCGATCATGAAGATTTTTGTGATTCAGGGCGTGACCATCGGCTTCGTGGGCACCGGCCTCGGCATTGCGCTTGGTTGCGCCCTCGCCGTCAGTATCCCGTGGCTGGTACCGTTGATCGAGCGTGTGCTGGGCTTCCAATTCCTGCCGCCGTCGATCTACTTCATCAGCGAACTGCCCAGCGACTTGATCGCGGCTGACGTGGTGAAGATTGGCGCGATTGCGTTCGCGCTGTCTGCGCTCGCGACACTGTATCCGAGCTGGCGGGGTGCGCGCGTGCGTCCGGCTGAGGCATTGCGCTATGAGTAAAACAATGAACGAGCAGCAAATCGTGCTGGCCGCGACTGGCCTATCGAAGACCTTTGTGCAGGGCGGCCAGCCGGTGCCGGTGCTGGCCGACGCGCAACTGCACGTGTATCGTGGCGAGAAGCTGGCCATTGTCGGCGCGTCTGGCTCCGGCAAGAGTACGTTGCTGCATCTGCTGGGGGGGCTCGACGAGCCCAGTGCGGGGCATGTCGCGCTATTGGGCCGACCGTTCTCGCACTTGGCTGAGCGTGAGCGCAACGATTTGCGCAATTGCGCCCTGGGTTTCGTCTATCAGTTCCACCATCTGCTGCCCGAATTTACCGCGCTGGACAACGTCGCGATGCCGCTGCAGATCCGCCGGATGCCGATCGATGGCGCGCGTCGCGAGGCGTTGGCCACGCTGGAGCGCGTCGGCGTCGCGCATCGCGCGAAACACCGGCCAGCAGAGCTTTCCGGGGGCGAGCGGCAGCGCGTGGCGATCGCGCGCGCGCTGGTGACGCGGCCCGCCTGCGTACTGGCGGACGAGCCGACCGGCAACCTCGATGGCCATACTGCGGAAACGGTGTTTCAGCTGATGTTGGAATTGTCACAGACGTTCGAGACGAGCTTCGTGATCGTCACGCACGACATCGAGCTGGCCGCGCGCTGCGACCGGGTACTGCGCCTGCGAGATGGTGTGCTGCACGTTGAAACAACGGTGGCGCGCGCCGCGCTTGCCAAGACGATAGTCTGACGACGGCTCGGTTTGTGCCGTGTCGCACCGGCGTGGGCAGCGAGGAACCCTAATGTGGATCGATACCCATTGTCATTTGGATGCATCCGAATTCGATGCGGACCGGGCTGCCGTGGCGTCGGCAGCGCGCGATGCGCAAGTGTCGCGCATTGTGATTCCAGCGATCGCCCGTTTCAACTTCTCGGCGGTGCGCGAGTTAGCCCATTGCGTGAACGGGGGCGCCTATGCATTGGGCATCCACCCCCTGTACGCGCCGGCCACGCAGGACGAAGATCTCGCGGTGCTGCGCAGTGAGATCCACGCCAGCCTAGATGATCCGCGCTTTGTTGGCATCGGCGAAATCGGTCTGGATTTCTTCGTGCCGGGGCTGGATGCGGTCCGTCAGCGCGAGATCTATACGGCACAGTTGAAGATGGCGCGCGACTTCGACTTGCCGGTGATCTGCCACGTGCGCAAGTCGCAGGACTCGGTGATCGCCGAGTTGCGACGCTTCAACGTCGTGCGGGGTATCGCGCACGCATTCAATGGCAGCTTTCAGCAGGCCGATGCGTATATCGCACAAGGCTTCAAGCTCGGTTTTGGCGGCAACGTGACGTTTGAGCGTGCCCGACGCATCCGCCAGCTCGCGGCGCAATTGCCGCTCGATGCGCTGGTCATGGAGACCGACGCGCCAGATATTGCGCCGGAGTGGATTAACAAGAGGCGCAACACGCCCGACCAAGTGCCACGCATTGCGGCGGTGATTGCGGCCATGCGTTCACTGACGTTGCCGCAACTGGCCCTCTGTACAACGGCCAACGCGCATGCCGCGTTGCCGCGGCTCGCCCTCGCACAGCGATAATCGAATTTTGCATTCAGGCTGTATTCAGGCGTTCCGGATGGTTGTCGTTACGCAATCCGTCGCGCACGAACGCCCGGCCGAGGGGGATGATGCTTGCACGATTATGCGCGTTCGTCGTGGGCACTGGTGTGTTGCAGTGGCAGCCCAGTTTGCCGGACGTTGCCGGTTGGTTCGCCTGGGGTGCGGCAGTGCTCGCCGTCGCCGGGGTAGCATGTATCACGTATCGTGCGCGGGCAGCGGGGCGTGCCAGTTGTCACAAGTCGTGGCTGATGCGGGCGGCGAGCATCGGGTGCGCGGCACTGCTCGGCTTTGGCTACGCGGCGTGGCGCGCGCATAGCGCGCTGTCAGATGCTTTGCCGCCGCAGTGGGAGGGGCGCGATGTGACCCTAACCGGCACGGTGCGTGGCTTGCCGTCGCGCGATGCGCGCGGGCTTCGCTTTTTGTTTGACGTTGAGTCAACCTCGCCCCGGATCGAGCGGTTTCCCCGCACCGTCCAGTTGAGCTGGCTTGCCGCGTTCGGCCGGCAACCGTCGGCGACGCTTGTGCCGGGCGGGCGCCATACGCTCGTTGCGAGACTCAAGCGGGTGCATGGCAATGGCAATTTCGGATTGCCAGACACCGATGTGCGGCAACTGGCGCGCGGCGTGCGTGCGCTGGGCTACGTGCGCCACCTGCGGACCGATTCGCACTGGCAATCGGTGGCGTCTCCCGGCTCGCCACACGCGTCCGATATTGAGCGGGGCCCCGGTATCCGGGCGATGCTCAACGCTGTGGATCGTCGGCGTGCGTCCATTCGCGCGCGGATCGAGCAGGTCTTGTCCGAGTCTGCCCAAACGGGGACGGGCAGCGGCAGCGGCGAGCCCGCGGGTTCACATGCCGGGATCGTGATTGCGCTGGCGATCGGCGTACAGGATGCGATTACGGAGCCGGACTGGGAGCGACTGCGCCGTACCGGCACTAATCACCTGATGGCCATATCGGGCTTGCATATCGGCTCGGTTGCGGCGTTGGCTGCCACGATCATTGCCCTGGCCTGGCGCCGCGGTTTCGGCGTTGTGCCGGCGTTGCCGCTGCACGTGCCGGTTCCTATCGCATGTTGTGTCGGTGCGATGCTCGCCGGTGCCGGTTATGCCGCTCTCGCCGGGCTGGGCATTCCCGCTCAGCGCACGGTTGCCATGCTGTCGATCGCGACGCTTGCCTATGCGAGCGGGCGGCGCGTTGACCCGTTGCTGGTCCTCGCGTGGGCGCTCGTGATCGTGGTGTTGGTCGATCCGTGGGCAACGTTGTCGGCGAGCACGGCGCTATCGTTCGGTGCGGTCGCGGCCATCGTGGTGGCGTTGCGCTGCGCGGGCTGCCACCCGCCGCAGCGAGACGACGAACCGGACTGGCCGTCACTCGATCCGGCCGATACGTTGCCGCAGGCCAGCACGAGCAGGCCGGGCGAGCGGCCTGCTGTTATGCCTGGCCCACATCCGGCTAAGGCCTTAGGCGTGCTCGCGGCTCGCACGCGCGCCGCGGTGCGTGGGGTACCAGCACGGCTGGCGTTGGCCATGCGCGTGCAATGGGCGGTGACGCTCGGTCTTGCGCCGTTGACGGTCGTCTGGTTCTCGCAGATTCCGGCACTCGGTCCGGTGGCCAATGCTATCGCGATTCCGTGGGTCAGTACCCTGGTCGTGCCAGCCGTGCTGCTCGCCATTGCGATCCCGGCGCCATGGGACGCGCTGCTATTGCAATTGGCGCACCGCCTGGTGCAGTGGCTGTTTGCCATACTGGATGCGCTGGCTTCGCCCACGTGGGGCGTGTGGCACTTGCCGGCGCCCGAGCCGGCCGCGCTGCTGCTCGCGCTCGTCGGCGCGGCTTGGATGCTAGGGCCACGGGGTTGGCCATTGCGCGCGGCCGCGCCCATCTTGTGGCTGCCATTGCTGTGGCCGGCACCGCGGGCGCCACTCGCTGACGGTTTTCGCGTCACAGCGCTCGATATTGGGCAGGGCACCGCCGTGCTGGTCGAGACCGCGCGGCGACGACTGCTGTTCGATGCCGGTCCGGGCCCGGAGGCGGGCAATGCGGGGCAGCGTATCGTCGTGCCGTTCCTGCGCGCGCATGATGTGAACGCATTGGACATGCTGGTCGTCAGTCATCGTGATGTCGACCACGCGGGCGGCGTGCCTGCGGTGTTGGCCGACATGCCGATCGCGCAGATGCAGGCCTCGTTGCCGCCCGCTCATCCGTTGTGGGCGCGTGCCACCGCGTGCGGCGCAATCACGCGGGCGTGCCGTGCCGGGGAGCGATGGCGATGGGACGGCGTGACGTTCGAATTCCTGTGGCCGACGGATGCGGCAGATCCGCGCAAGCCGAATGCAACAGCATGCGTGCTGCGCGTCTCGAATGCGCTTGGCGCAGTGTTGATCGCATCAGATATCGAACGGGCCGCCGAGCGGGCGCTGGTTGAACGGCATGGGCCGGCATTGAGCAGTGACGTGCTGATCGTGCCGCACCATGGCAGCAAAACGTCATCGACGGATGCGTTTCTCGATTCGGTACGGCCGCGTATGGCGGTATTTCAGGTAGGTTACCGCAATCGCTTTGGTCATCCACACCCGCTGGTCGCCGCGCGTTATCGTGTGCGCGGCGTCGATATGCTGCGCAGCGATAACGATGGCGCGGTGCGTATCGACAGCGGGGTGTCTAGCTGGGTGGTCGATGCATATCGCCGCTCACGCAGGCGCTATTGGACCGGGCGCTGATCAGGGCATGGCCGCGGCGCAACGCGTGCCGATCGGCGTTGCACTAGACCCGTCGGTCGTCAACGCGTCTCGTCGGTCATCAATGCGTCCAATGGCGGGCGATCAAGGCTTCCAGAAGCAACGAATGCCTGCGATGCCGTACGCTCCGTGTTGTTCGGCCCGGGGTAATGCATCCGTTGATAGGCCGCCCAGTGCATAGACGGGCAGCAGAGTCTGCGAGGCCAGCGCGAGAAAGCCATTCCATCCCAGCGGTTCGGTGTCGGGATGGCTAGCGGTCGGCAGCACGGGCGAGAGCGTGACGAAATCCACACCGATGGACTGAGCCTTTTGCAGTTCTGCGATCGTGTGGCACGACGCTGCCACCAGTTTTCCTGCTGGCAGCGGGCGTTCCTCGCATGCCATCAGGCTTTGACTGTCCAGGTGCAGTCCGTCGACGTGCCGGTGTGCGCGGCGCGGAGCGTGGGCGTTCAACAGTAGAAGGGCATGATGCTGTTGGCACAGGGGCATCGCTTGCTCGGCCAAGCGCATGTAATCGATGGCATTCAACTTCTTTGAGCGAAGCTGGACCAATTCAATTCCCGAGTCCAGTGTCCGCTTCAACTGTTCGAGAAATAGCACGGGATGGTCGGCATCATAGGGATCCGGCGTGATCAGATATTGTTTGGGTAGAAACATCGGGGTAAAAGTATCTGGGCCATGGCATCGAAGGCCGCCGGCGGCTCACGGTTGTCTGTGGTGGCGGCATCGACAGTGCAGCGACTGCACCGCCGTTGATGCCGATAACACCCGCTGATTCGCCAACGTCCGCCAGCGCGACCATGAAACTGATAGGATGGCAAAATATCACCGGATTGACCGCCCGGACCGCTGCCGGCAATGTCCCACTTGACGGCAGCGGCTTGATGGTCGCTACCGACGAATTGTGGTCACTCATTGGACCGTTGCTGCCGACGCGGGTGCTACGGAATCACCGATCAGCCTAAGACTCACGCCGAAACCTATCATCTTCGTTGTATGGGACATGATGCGCCTCGATTTGCGGCGTGCCGAGCGCTACCGGCTCTCGTGCTACCTTTGAAGCCCAGGTGTCAAAATCACGTGCTTCGATCATGTTTCCAGTCCTGTTACCAGACGGTCTTGACGTGCTTGTAGGCGCGAATCTTCTCATCTCGAGTCACCAATGGTACAGCCAGCTTTCGCGCGGTCGCTACGATCATGCGATCGGCCGGGTCCTGATGAAACTTGCCCGGTAGATCTACCGACTTTAGGCCAATTTCAACATCTACAGGCACAAAGCGAACGGCGTCGATCGCGGAGACGGTCGTGAGCCAGCTTGCGACGTCCATCGACAGAACTAACTTTTCGCGCTCAACGAGCATTGCAATTTCCCAGGCGGAGATTGCAGACACCACAATCTGCCCATCATTCAACTCCCGCTCTATAGTCGTTTTGGCCTTTTTGCTCAGGGCGTCGTCACCGTTTGCCCACCAGACCAGCGCGTGCGTATCGAGGACAATCACTGGGCGGCATCCCACTCAACGTCAACCGGTTCGGTCGGGTCGTCGTAACGGGTAACGGAGCCACGCAAAACGTCGAGGGGACTCCGCTCATGATTGCGGTACGGTCGAACCTCCAGCGTCGGTTTACCGTGATCGGTCACGACGACGCTCTCGCCAGACGCTTCGACCTGGCGAAAAAATTCAAGCGCCTTCGCCTTGAATTCAGACTTCGAAACTTGGTTGATTTCCATTGGTGTCTCTATAGTCACATGACCATAGGCATTATATCATGTCATGGCGAAAATGACTGGTTGTACAAGTCATTTTGACCGCGTCGAGCGCCTTGTTGACGAACTCCGGACCGTTATCGACCTGAATCAGGTTGAGGCGTCGTCCTCGTTGGCGCAACTGCTCGAGTACACGTGCCATACGGGCACCTGGCAGCGAGAAGCCGACGCCGATGTGCGGGCACTCCCGATTCCACGTGTCGATGAGGGTCAACATTCAAACGCGCCGGCCGTTCGCAAGTGCGTCCGCGACGCAGTCTATTGTCCAACTCTCGTCTACGCCATTGGGTGTCGCATCACAGTGGTATGGAGGCACGGCGTGGTCCGACCGAGGCTTTTCTCAATTCCACACGTTCGCACATCGCGCTATTTCAAGTAGCCTATCGCCATTGGCCCGGCCATTTGACCGCGGCCGGTCGCCGCCTTGTCGCGCGCCGCATCGGTCGGCTGCGCCACGGCGTTGCGCAACGCGGCGGCGCCTATAACGCCTATAACAAGAGAAACAGGAGAGACTGTCGTTGAAAAGCGTGATTCACTTCTCGCATGCGAACGGGTTCCCCGCCTCGACATACCGAACGATCTTTGCCGAGTTGGCCGACGACTACGACGTGCGGTTCATCGAGCGGTACGGACATGATCCGCGCTATCCGGTCACGCACGACTGGCCGCATTTGGTCGACCAGTTGCTCGACGATGTGGCGGCACGACTGGAGCAGCCGGTGTGGCTGGTCGGTCATTCGTTGGGCGGTTATTTGTCGGTGATAGCCGCGCTGAAGAAACCTCATTGGGTCAAGGGTGTGGTGATGCTCGATTCGCCGCTGATCGCCGGTTGGCGCAGCCGGCTGCTGGGCGTCACGCAGTGGGCCGGCCTGGACGAGCGGCTTTCGCCGGCGGTGCTCACCCGCAAGCGCCGCACGCATTGGCCCAGTCGCGACGAAGCATGGCGGCATTTCAAGCGCAAGCAGGCTTTCGCGCGCTGGGACGAGCGCATGTTCGCAGACTACATTGATCATGGGATTCCGCCCCTTGGTCTCGGCGGCACCCGTGCACTGGCGTTCGACCGGGATATTGAATATCGGATCTACCGCACGCTACCTTGTACGCTGGGTGCGCACCTCGCCCATGGCGCGCCCGTGCCGGTCGGATTCGTGGCCGGCACGCATTCCCGAGAGGTGCGGCAGGTCGGGCTCGATGCGACACGGCGCATCGTCGGTCCCCATTTTGAATGGATTGACGGCTCGCATTTGTTTCCCATGGAGCGGCCGTTCGATACCGCTCGCGCGATCCGGCGCCTGCTGCGTGACTTGGAGCGGGGCGCTTAGAGAAAGCCGGGCTTTCGAGTATAATCCGGCTTTCCCGCGAGCATCCAGCGATGACCAAATATGTATTTGTCACCGGCGGCGTAGTTTCCTCCTTGGGCAAGGGCATTGCCGCCGCCTCCCTCGCCGCGATCCTCGAGTCGCGCGGTCTCAAAGTCACTTTACTGAAGCTTGATCCCTACATTAACGTCGATCCCGGCACGATGAGCCCGTTTCAGCACGGTGAAGTGTTCGTGACCGAGGACGGCGCCGAGACGGATCTGGACTTGGGACACTACGAGCGCTTCATCAGCACGAAGATGCGCCGTGCCAACAACTTCACGACGGGCCAGATCTACGAGTCGGTGATTCGCAAGGAGCGCCGCGGCGAGTACCTTGGCAAGACGGTCCAGGTCATTCCGCATATCACGAACGAGATCCAGGCGTTCATCGAGCGCGGTGCCGCGTCGGCGACATGCGGCGAGCCGGATGTCGCGATCGTCGAGATCGGCGGCACGGTCGGCGACATCGAATCGCTGCCGTTCCTAGAGGCAGCCCGGCAGATGAGCTTGCGGCTCGGGCGCCACAGCGCGTGCTTCGTGCATCTGACGTTGGTGCCGTTTATTGCGACGGCCGGCGAACTGAAAACCAAGCCGACGCAGCACAGCGTGCAGAAGTTGCGGGAAATCGGTATTTCACCGCACGTACTGCTGTGCCGCGCCGATCGCCGGATCCCAGATGACGAGCGCGCTAAGATCTCGATGTTCTCAAACGTGCCGCAGGATGCGGTGATCTCCGTGTGGGATGTGGACAGCATTTACAAGATCCCGCAGATGTTGTACGACCAGGGCCTGGACGAGATCATCTGCGACGAGCTGAAGTTCGCGCCGAATCCGGCCGATTTGACGCTGTGGTCGGACCTGGTATACCGGCTCGAGCACCCAGAGCACGAGGTCACGATCGGCATGGTCGGCAAGTATGTCGAACTCACCGAATCATACAAATCGTTGATCGAGGCGCTGCGCCATGCGTCTTTGCATACGCTCACGCGTGTGAACATCGAGTACATCGACTCGGAGCAGATCGAGACAGAGGGCGTCAACAGCCTCGCGCACTTGGACGCGATCTTGGTGCCGGGCGGTTTCGGCCGGCGTGGCACGGAAGGCAAGATCAAGGCGATCCGCTACGCGCGTGAGGCAAAGGTGCCGTATCTGGGAATCTGCCTGGGCATGCAACTGGCGGTGATTGAATTTGCGCGCCATGTCGCGAACCTGCAGCGGGCCAACAGCACTGAGTTCGATCCGTCGACGCCGAATCCGGTCGTCGCGCTGATTACCGAATGGTACGACCGCGATGGCACCGTCGAAAAGCGCAGTGAATCGTCGGATCTGGGTGGCACGATGCGGCTGGGCGCACAACGCTGTCCGGTTAAGCCGGGTACGCGCGCTGAGCAGATTTACGGCAATGATGTCAACGAGCGGCATCGGCATCGCTACGAGGTCAACAATCATTTCGTGCCGGCGCTCGAAGCCGGCGGGATGATCATTAGCGCGCGCACGCCGACCGAGGACTTGCCGGAGATGATGGAGTTGCGCGGAGACCTGCATCCGTGGTTCGTCGGCTGCCAGTTCCATCCCGAGTTCACCTCGACGCCGCGCAATGGCCATCCGCTGTTCAAAGCCTACGTGGAGGCCGCACTCGCGCGTCGCCAACAACGCGAGCATGGCGAGAAGGTGGCGGCTGCGCTGCGCGCCCATTAACGCAGGCCGGGAGTCAACATGAAACTATGCGATTTCGAGGTCGGCCTGGACAAGCCGTTCTTCCTGATTGCTGGCCCCTGTGTGGTCGAGTCCGAGCAGATGGCGCTCGATACCGCCGGCCGGCTCAACGAGATCTGCGCTGCGCTGCGCATTCCGTTCATTTATAAGTCATCGTACGATAAGGCCAACCGCAGTTCGGATAAATCGTTCCGCGGAGTCGGCATGGACGAGGGCCTGCGTATCCTCGGCGAGGTGCGTCGCCAGATCGGCGTGCCGGTATTAACCGACGTGCACGCGGAGGATGAGATCGACGCGGTCGCATCGGTCGTTGATGTGCTACAGACGCCCGCATTCCTGTGCCGGCAGACCGATTTCATTCACGCGTGCGCCCGTTCGGGCAAGCCCGTCAATATCAAGAAAGGGCAATTTCTGGCGCCGCACGACATGAAGAACGTGATCGACAAGGCGCGTTCGGCAGCCAGGGAAGCCGGGCTGTCGGTGGACCGCTTCCTTGCTTGTGAGCGCGGCGCTTCGTTCGGCTACAACAATCTGGTCTCCGACATGCGTTCGCTTGCGATCATGCGCGAGACTGGCGCCCCGGTGGTGTTCGACGCGACCCATTCGGTGCAGTTGCCTGGTGGCCAAGGCACCCAGTCTGGCGGGCAGCGCGAGTTCGTGCCGGTGCTGGCGCGTGCCGCGGTTGCGGTCGGCGTGGCGGGGCTGTTCATGGAGACGCATCCGGATCCCGCGCAGGCAAAGTCCGACGGCCCGAATGCGGTACCGTTGCAGCGGATGCATGCATTGCTGGAAACGCTGGTGACGCTCGATCGCGCGGTGAAATCCACGCCGCTGCTCGAGAACGATTTCAGCTGAGCCACGCGCAGTGTGACAGGCCGGTGGTGTCGCGAATGAACCTTGTCACGGTTCGGCGCGTCTGATCGGCAAGTCCGCACTGCCAGAGCACGGCGCGTGCATGCTGGCGGGCGGCATCGGGCGGCGACGCCGATCGGCGCAGACCGCTGCCCCGTTGACACAGCGTAGTCGAAACCGATTCATCCATCCTTTGAGGACATCATGAGTGCTATCGTAGACATCATCGGGCGCGAGATTCTCGATTCGCGCGGCAATCCGACCGTCGAATGCGACGTATTGCTCGAATCGGGCACGATGGGTCGCGCAGCGGTGCCGTCCGGTGCATCGACGGGGTCGCGCGAGGCGATCGAACTGCGCGACGGTGAAGCGGGCCGCTACAGCGGCAAGGGGGTGCTCAAGGCGGTTGAGCACGTGAACACCGACATCTCCGAGGCGATCATGGGCCTGGACGCGTCCGAGCAGGCGTTTCTGGACAAGACGCTGCTGGAGCTGGACGGCACCGACAACAAGTCGCGGATCGGCGCGAACGCGATGCTTGCCGTATCGATGGCGGTCGCGAAGGCCGCCGCCGAGGAGGCGGGTCTGCCGCTGTACCGCTACTTCGGGGGTTCCGGCGCGATGCAATTGCCGGTGCCGATGATGAATATCGTGAATGGCGGGGCGCACGCAAATAACAGCCTGGACATCCAGGAATTTATGATCGTGCCGGCGAGCCAGCCAACCTTCCGCGAGGCGCTGCGTTGCGGCGCCGAGGTGTTCCATGCGTTGAAAAAGATTTTGTCGGACCGCGGTATGAGCACCGCGGTCGGCGACGAAGGCGGCTTTGCGCCGAACTTTGGCAGCAACGACGAATGCCTGTCGACGATCCTTCAGGCGATAGAGAAGGCCGGTTATCGCGCCGGCGAAGACGTGCTACTTGCGCTGGACTGCGCGGCCAGCGAGTTCTACCACGACGGTAAGTACCAACTGGCCGGCGAGGGCCTGCAGTTGTCGTCGTCCGAGTTCACGGACTATCTTGCGACGTTGGCTGACAAGTTCCCGATCGTGTCGATTGAGGACGGCATGCATGAGAGCGATTGGGACGGTTGGAAGCTGCTGACTGATCGGCTCGGTAAGAAAGTCCAACTGGTCGGCGACGATCTGTTCGTGACTAATACGCGGATTCTGAAGGAAGGCATCGAGAAGGGCATCGCGAACTCGATCCTGATCAAGATCAATCAGATCGGGACGCTGACCGAGACGTTTGCGGCGATTGAAATGGCCAAGCGGGCCAGCTATACCGCTGTCGTGTCGCACCGCTCCGGCGAAACCGAGGATTCGACGATCGCCGACATCGCCGTCGGTCTGAACGCTGGCCAGATCAAGACCGGCTCGCTGTCGCGCAGCGACCGGATCGCCAAGTACAATCAGCTGCTGCGCATCGAAGAGGATTTGGGCGACATCGCGAGCTATCCTGGACGCTCCGCGTTCTATAACCTGCGCTGATGCAACGTGCTGGACGCGTGGCGACGCGGCCGGTGACCCGATAGGGGTCTTGTGACACGTGTGGCCGCCGCTCCCGATTCCGGGGCGGCGGCTTTGTGCAACCCACGCCTGCTCGGCGGCAGCTCGTTATGCGGCTCGTTACCGTTGTCTTGATCGGATTAATCGTGCTGATCCAGTTTCCGTTGTGGTGGGGCCACGGCGGCTGGCTGCACGTGCACGAGCTGCAGCAGCAACTCGCGGCGCAACAGAAGAAAAACAATGACTTGAAGCTGCGCAATGAGCGGATCGCCGGCGAAGTGCAGGACCTGCAAGCCGGGACTGCCGCGGTCGAGGAGCGGGCGCGCTACGAGATGGGGATGATCAAGGACAGCGAGGTGTTCGTGCAGTTTGTGTCGCCGAACGCCTCAACCGTGTCCGCGACGGCTACGCCGTCAATCCTGTCCACGCGCGCTCAGGTGTCGGCCCAACCGATGCGCGTGGTGCCGAACCCCGAGCCACGCATGAAGATGAAGGCCAGCCGGGTCGCGAAGGACACGGCTGTGCGACGTGCCGACAGCGCAGCGGGACGGCATAATCCTGGTTATTGATCCGGCGGTGATACTGGGATCCGGCGGTGACGTCGGTAGCCGGCGTTGCTCGGGATCCGGCGGTAACGCCGGACATCGCTAGTGCGTTGGCACCGGTCGCGGCAGGTCCAGTGCGCAGCATCACCAGCCCGGATAGTACCCTGGATAGCCCCATCCGCTGCCGACACCCCAGCCGGGTCTCCAGCGTCCGCTGTCGTATCCACCATACATCGGCGTGACCGCGTACGGATACCAGGACCACGCGCGCGCGTCGGCCTGCATGGCCGCGTCCTGCTCGCGCAACACCTGGCGACCGATTTCGTCATAGCGCCGTTTTTCTGCCGGGGTCAACGGCGTCGGTACGTGGTGGGGCGACTCCGGCAATTGGCTCAGCACGGTTTGCGGAGTGGGCGGGTAACTGACGGCGCAGCCGCCGAGCAGCAATGCCGACGCGGCGGCCAGAGCGCCAAACGCCGCCACGGTGGCGTGAGGGGAATACCTGTTCATGTCGATCTCCGTCGGCAGCGTCATGCCGTGTTCGTCGTGCTCGTCGTGCTCGCCGTGCGCGATGGCGCGCCGGCCGTGTTTCCTGCGCTGATCCGCCGTTCAATGTCGCTGCTGGCTTGGCGTGGCCGCGACGTTCAATGAGCGTTCATTGCCGTGGAAAAGTTGCGTGGCGTCGACCGCGTCGAATGCATAGCGCTGGTTGCAGAACTCGCAATGCACTTCTACATGGCCTTGCTCGACCAGGATGCTGTCGATCTCGTCACGTCCGAGCATTTGCAGCATCCCGCCGACCTTTTCGCGCGAGCAGGTACAGTTGAAACGCGTCGGCGCGGGGTCGAAGCGGCTGACGTTCTCTTGCCAGAACAATCGCCGCATCAGCGTATCCGGGTCGGCTGCGAGCATCTCGTCGGTCTTCAGCGTCGAGCCGAGGTGGCAGACCCGGTCCCACGTGTCGGCGTCGGTCTGTACTGCGCGTGGCACGATCCCGCCGTCGCCGGGCAATTTCTGCAACAGCATCCCGACCGCGCGTCGTTCGTCGGCCGCTAGCCACAACCGCGTGTCGAGCTGCTCCGAGTGGCGCATATAGTGCTCGAGCACCTGCGCGACGCTGTCCAGCGGGCCATCGTGCGCGTTGGTCAGGGGGACGATGCCCTGGTACGGCTGCTGGCCGGGAAGCTTTTCGTGCGGATCCAGCGTGATGACACAGCGCCCACGACCGTTCGCGTTGACCAACTCGGTCAGCGACGCAGTGTCGCTCAATGTGTCACATTCGCTACCCAGCTTGGCCGTGGCCCGCATCGACAAGTCGGAGCGGCACTGCACAACCAGCATCTTGACCGGCCCGTCGCCCAGTATCTGCACGACCAGCGTGCCATCGAACTTGATGTTGGCCGACAGCAGCGCAGCGGCGGCCAACATTTCGCCAAGCAACGTGCGCACCGGTACCGGATAGTCACGACGCACGAGGACTTCCTGCCACGTCTTTTCCAGCGTGACGACTTCGCCACGCACCGGCGCGGCCTCGAACATGAACTTTTGCAACTGGTCTGTCACGACTGACTTTCCTCGACTACGATAAATGGATAACGGCGCGGCGTCGGGCTTGCCTGATGGTCCGGATCAGCCGATGCGCACCAGGTTTTCCTTGAACAGCTGGCGCCGCTCGATGTAACTGCGCGCGTTTCTGTGCAGAGCTTGGATCTCGTCATCGTCGAGCTGACGCACCACGCGCGCCGGTGCTCCGAGGATCAGCGAATTGTCCGCAAACGTTTTGCCCTCGGTGACCACCGCGCCAGCGCCCACCAGGCAATGGCGGCCAATCACCGCGCCGTTCATCACCACGGCCTGAATGCCGATCAACGTGTTGTCATGGACCGTGCATCCGTGCAACATCGCCTGGTGCCCAATCGATACGTTCGTGCCGATGGTCAGCGCAAAGCCCGGATCCGTATGCATTACCACGCCGTCCTGCACGTTGCTGCCGGCGCCGATCGTCAACGGCTCGTTGTCGCCACGCAGCACCGCCGAAAACCATACGCTGGTGTTTTCGGCGAGCACGACCTGGCCAATCACCGTTGCGCTGTCGGCGACGAATGCAGATTCATGGATCGTCGGCGCGTCCTCGCCGAGCTTGTAGATCGCCACACTGCCTCCTTGTCGAAGTCCGGCCCCGCCGGCCAGACAATCCGTGACGCGCGAGCGCGCCGGTAAAATGCATGCTACGGGACATTGCCCAAAGCGATATTGTACCGGCGCGTCAGCGGCGGCGTCCGGGCTGTGCGTGGCCCGTTACCGCGGTTGCCATCTGAGCGCCGCCAGCATGAGGAAACATCAATATGGTCGAGTCGCTCGTTCAGCCGTGCTTGCGCCAGCGTGCACTGGAGACGCTCCTGCTCACCGATCCGCGCCGCAAGGTCGATGCAGTGACTGCGCTCGGCGCGCATTGGCGCTCGGGCGGGGTTGTCATCGATGCGAATCGCACGCTCGGCGAGCCGCCGGGCGTACCGGGCCGCCCGGCGCGTCCGCAGCGCGTCGCGCCCGAGCGCCTAGAGCGGCGCAGCATGCATACGGAGCAAGGACGAGCGGCGCTGCTGCACGCGCTGGCGCATATCGAATTCAACGCGATCAATCTCGCACTTGATGCGGTCTGGCGATTTCCGGCGTTGCCCGAGGCGTTCTATCGCGACTGGTTGACCGTGGCCGAAGAGGAAGCGTATCACTTCACGCTGTTGTCTGATCATCTGGGCACGCTCGGGTATGTGTACGGGGACTTTCCGGCGCACGACGGACTGTGGGAGATGGCCGAGCGCACGCGTGCGGACGTGCTCGCGCGTATCGCGCTGGTGCCGCGCACGCTGGAGGCACGCGGACTCGATGCGTCGCCGCCGATTCGCCGCAAGCTCGAGCAGGCTGGCGACCTTGCCGCCGCGCGCATCCTCGACATCATTCTGCGAGACGAGATTGGGCATGTGCGGATCGGCAACCATTGGTTCCGCTGGTTGTGCGAGCGCGCCGGCATCGCGCCGCTGTCCACCTACGCCCGGCTTGCGCGCGAGTATCGCGCGCCGCGGCTGAAGGGCCCATTCAATGTCGATGCACGTCGCGCGGCGGGCTTTGACGACGCGGAGCTTGCCGCGCTGAACCATCCCGACGCGCTTTTGTGACATGAGCCGAGCCGACGCGTGACGGAGCGGGACAGCATGACGCCACGTGAGTCAGTATCATGATGCGCCGCAGTGTAGGCGTCGCTATAATCGAACGACCATTCTTTTTCGAGGCGGTCAGATGAATGCTTCAACCTCCGAGTTCTTCACAGTGCGCGGCGTGAATCTGCATGTGCGTTGCTGGGGCCCGGATGATGCGCCGGTGTTGTTCATGCTGCACGGCTGGATGGACGTATCGGCATCGTTCCAGTTTGTCGTCGACGCGCTAAGCGGGAACTGGCGCGTGATTGCACCCGACGCACGGGGATTCGGATTGTCGGACTGGCCCGTGCAGCAGCACGGCGGCGGACATTATGGGTTCCATGACTACCTGGCGGATCTTGACGCGTTGCTGGATTGGTACGCTTCTGAAAGGCCGGTGAACCTGGTCGGCCATAGCATGGGGGCGAATCTGGCTTGCCTGTACGCCGGTGTGCGGCCGCACCGGGTGCGTCGCGTCGTGGACCTGGAGGGGTTCGGCCTGCCGGCGTCCAATCCCGCCCATGCTGGCGCGCGTATCGAGCATTGGCTCGATGAATTACGTCAGCCGCCCACACTGAAGACCTATGCGTCATTGGCTGAGGTGGCGGCACGGCTGACCAAGACTAACCCGCGCCTGGCGCCGTCGCGTGCCGCATTCCTGGCGATACACTGGTCGCGCCAGCGCACGGATGGGCGCTTCGAGTTGCTGGCGGATCCCGCGCACAAGCTGCGGGGGCCGCTGCCGTACCGCCTCGACGAGGTGATGGCGGTGTGGGCGCGCGTGAGCGCGAAGGTGTTGCATGTCGAGGCTGTCGATTCGCCGACATTGCACGCGCTGGCCGGCGATGTGCCGATCTCGGTGTTCAAGGCGCGGTTCCGGGCATTCACGCATTGGCAGCAGAAGACGATCGCGGACGCGGGGCATATGCTGCATCATGACCAGCCGGAGCAGGTGGCGGCGTTGATCGACGCGTTTTGCGCCTGATCCGTCACGGCGCTGCACCATGGCGCGCGGTGGCGCGGACCGCTGCGCCGCGCTTGCAGTAGAATGGTCGGACCTGCCGTGAACAACCATGAATGCTGATCTACATTGCCACTCGACCCTTTCTGACGGACGCCTGCCGCCCGCCGACGTTGCGCGCCGCGCGGCTGACGGCGGCGTGCAGTTGTGGGCGCTGACCGACCACGACGAGGTGCGCGGCATCGCGCAGGCGCGCGCGGCCGCCGCGGCGCTGCAAATGCGCTATGTGACGGGTGTCGAGATTTCGGTGACGTGGGCGTCGCGTACTATCCACGTGGTGGGGCTGGGCATCGATGAAGGCAACCGCGCGCTGGTCGATGGGCTGGCGGTGACGCGCAGTGGCCGGCAGGCAAGGGCGGTCGAGATCGGCCGGCGGCTCGCTGAGGTCGGCATCGATCACGCGTACGAAGGCGCGCTGCGCTATGTATCGAATCCGGACTTGATCTCGCGCACACACTTTGCGCGCTTTCTCGTCGACGCGGGCTATGCGGTGTCCACCGCCGACGTATTCACCCGTTACCTTGCTGAGAGCAAGCCGGGGTATGTGCCACATCGCTGGGCCACGCTCGAGGATGCAATGGGATGGATTCTCGGGGCGGGCGGCGTGGCAGTGCTCGCGCATCCGGGGCGCTACCAGTACACGCCGTTAGAATTTGACACATTGCTCTCGACGTTCAAGCAACTCGGTGGCGAGGCGATCGAGGTGGTGACCGGCAGCCATACGCCGGACCAGTACCGCGAATATGCGCAAGTGGCACGGCGCTTCGGCTTGCAGGCCTCGCGCGGTTCCGATTTCCATGCGCCTAGCGACGGCGCAACCGAGCTCGGCATTCTGCCGCCCTTGCCGTCGGACCTGACGCCGGTGTGGACCCGCTGGCTCTAACCGATCAATGTCCCAATACTTCCGCATCCACCCGGACAACCCGCAACCAAGGCTGATCAAACAGGCCGCGCAGATCATCGACGGCGGCGGCGTTGTCGCGCTGCCGACCGATTCGAGCTATGCGCTTGCCTGCCATCTCGACGACAAGGCTGCCGTCGAGCAGTTGCGACGCATCCGCGGTCTTGACGAGCGCCGGCATTTGTCGCTGATGGTACGCGACCTGTCCGAATTGGCGACGTTCGCGATGGTAGACAACCGGCAGTATCGTCTGATCAAGTCCGTCACGCCGGGCCCCTATGTGTTCATCTTGCAGGCGACCAAAGAAGTGCCGCGGCGCCTGTCACATCCGTCGCGTAAGACCATCGGGCTGCGCATGCCGGATCACGCGATCACACTGGCGCTGCTCGAGGCGCTTGGGCAGCCGGTGATCGCGTCAACGTTGACCTTGCCCGGCGACGATGAGCCGCAGAACGAACCCGAAGCGATCCGCGCGCGGCTGGAAAAACAACTCGATCTCGTGATCGACGGGGGGGCGTGCGCGGCCGAGCCGTCGACCGTAATCGACTTGAGCGGGGATGAGCCAATGCTCGTGCGGGTTGGCTGCGGCCCGTTGGAGCCTTTCGGGCTCGTCCGGTGAGCCCTGGCCGGTACGGCGTGCGGCACCTCGCGTGCGCGCAGCTGGCTATCGGCGCCTTGTTACAATAGCGCGATGGACTCTCTCGTACAGACAATCTTGGTCAGCGCGTTGCCGCTGCTCTTCGCGATCACGTTGCATGAAGCGGCGCATGGTATTGTTGCCCGCCGCTTCGGTGACAATACCGCGTACCTCATGGGGCGTATCTCACTCAATCCGATGCGTCACATCGATCCGATGGGTACGATCTTGATCCCGCTGATGATGTTGTTTGCGACCAGCGGTGCGTTCATCTTCGGCTATGCGAAACCGGTGCCAGTCGATTTTGGTCGCTTGCGTAATCCTCGCTGGGATAGCCTTTGGGTCGCGCTCGCGGGTCCCGCATGCAACCTGCTGCAAGCGCTCGCGTGGGCCTGTATTGCGATCGGACTGCGCGGCTTCGGCGTCGAGGAGCCGTTTTTTGTGCGCATGGCGTCAGCCGGCGTCGCGGTGAACCTGGTGCTATGCGCGCTGAACCTGTTTCCGCTGTTGCCGCTCGATGGGGGCCGTGTGCTCGCCGCGCTGTTGCCGGTGCGCGCCGCGTACCGCTTCGCGAAGATCGAGCCTTACGGCTTTTTCATCGTGATGGCGCTGGTGATGACGCGTGTACTCGATACATTGTGGCTGCGTCCGCTGGTGAACGTGGGCTACGATGTTGTGTTCGGCCTATTGCGTCCGATCGTTTCTTTGTTCAGCCACGTCTGAGCGGGCATTGGCCAGACTCCAACGATTTCCTCACATTCGACCTCTCGATACCATGTTCCCCGACCGTATCTTCTCCGGCATGCGCCCGACCGGCTCACTGCACCTTGGCCATTACCACGGTGTGCTGAAGAACTGGATCAAGCTGCAATCCGAGTATCCGTGCTTTTTCTGCGTGGTCGACCTGCATGCACTGACGACGCACTATGAAACACCGGATGTGATCGAGAACAATGTGTGGGAAGTGCTAATCGACTGGCTTGCGTCCGGCATTGACCCGGCGCAGGCCACGCTGTTCATTCAGAGCCGCGTGCAGGAGCACGCGGAGTTGTCACTGCTGCTGGGCATGAGCACGCCGCTTGGCTGGCTCGAGCGAGTGCCCACCTACAAAGAGCAGATCGAGAAGCTGCGCGACAAGGATTTGGGCACGTACGGTTTTCTCGGCTATCCGGTGCTGATGGCCGCGGATATCCTGCTGTACCGCGCGTCGCTGGTGCCGGTGGGCGAGGACCAGGTGCCGCACGTGGAAATGACGCGTGAGATCGCACGCCGCTTCAACTACCTATATGGGCGCGAACCGGGCTTTGAGGACAAGGCCAACGAGGCAGCGCGCAAACTCGGCGGCAAGCGCTCCAAGCTGTACCATGAGTTGCGCAATGCTTATCAGCAGGAGGGCGACGAAGAGGCGCTGGAGCAGGCGCGCGCGCTGCTGCAGGAGTCGCAAAGCCTGTCGATGAGTGACCGTGAGCGGCTGTTTGGCTATCTTGAAGGCTCGCGCAAGATCATTCTGGTTGAGCCGCAGGTACTGCTGACCGAGGCATCGCGGATGCCGGGGCTCGATGGACAGAAGATGTCCAAGTCGTACGGCAATACGATCGGGCTGCGGGAAGACAAGGTGTCGATCGAGAAAAAGGTCCGCACGATGCCGACCGACCCGGCGCGCGTGCGCCGCAGCGATCCGGGCGATCCGGACAAATGCCCGGTATGGCAGTTGCACCAGGTCTATACGGATCAACCGACGCACGAATGGGTGCAGCGCGGTTGCCGCAGCGCCGGGATCGGCTGCTTAGAGTGTAAGCAGCCGGTGATCGAGGGCATTCTGCGCGAGCAGCAGCCGATGCTCGAGCGGGCACAGAAGTATATGGACGATCCGTCACTGCTGCGCGCGATCGTCGCGGACGGCTGCGACAAGGCGCGCAAATTGGCTCATGAGACGATGCGCGACGTGCGCGAGGCAATGGGGCTGTCGTACAGTTGATGGCGATCTGCGCTGCCTCCGAGTGGATCCGCCGATGGGCCCATCTGGTGCCGCGTGATGGCACTGTGCTCGACGTGGCGTGCGGCAGTGGCCGGCATGTGCGCTGGTTTGCCCAGCGCGGCCATCCGGTCGTCGCGCTGGATCGCGATGCGCAGGC
The DNA here is from genome assembly GCF_900156195.1 of Burkholderia sp. b14. Lineage (NCBI taxonomy): Bacteria > Pseudomonadati > Pseudomonadota > Betaproteobacteria > Burkholderiales > Burkholderiaceae > Burkholderia > Burkholderia sp. b14. The sequence continues at coordinate 816,503 of NZ_FTPJ01000003.1, read as the reverse complement.
GTTGGCCGCGCTGGCCGAATTGCCGACAGTGCGCATCGTGCATGCCGACCTGGAGCCGAATGAGGATAGCGCGGCATGGCCCTTCGAGGCGCACCAGCGCTTCGCGGCTGTCGTCGTCACGCAGTATCTGCACCGCCCACTGTTCGATAACTTGACCGAGGCGCTGGCGCCGGGTGGCGTGCTGCTGTACGAGACGTTCGCGCAGGGCCACGAAACGTTGGGGCGGCCCTCGAACCCGCGCTTCCTATTACGCTCGGGCGAGCTGCTGGAAGTGGCGCGGCACGCCGCGTTGCGCGTCGTTGCGTTTGAGGACGGCTTTGTTGCCGGGCCCAAGCCCGCGTTCGTGCAGCGGCTGTGCGCCGCTCGAGAAAGCGGCAGTGACGTGCGTGACCGCGAAACGGGGTCCTATGACGGGCCAACGAGATACGATTTGCCCGGTCAATCCGCTACAATCCCAGTTTAACGATTGATTTTTCAGACAGTTTCATGAGCCAAGCAATGCAAGCCACACCCATTGGCGGCAGCATCCCGGCGATTGTCACGCCGATGCTGGAGGACGGGGCGCTGGATCTTCCGGCGCTGCGCGCGCTGATCGACTGGCATATCGAAGAGGGCAGCGATGCGCTGGTTGTGGTCGGCACAAGCGGCGAGTCGGCGACGGTATCGGTCGAGGAGCATGTGTTGCTGGTCAAGACGGCGGTCGAGCATGCGGCGCGCCGCATCCCGATTATCGCCGGCGCGGGCGGCAACTCGACTGCCGAAGCGATCGAGTTGACCCGGGCGGCCAAGGAGGTCGGCGCCGACGCGTCGCTACAGGTTGTGCCGTACTACAACAAGCCGACGCAGGAAGGGATGTACCGGCATTTCAGGTCGATCGCTGAGGCGGTAGACCTGCCGGTGATCTTGTACAATGTGCCAGGCCGTACCGTCGCCGATATGAGCAACGAGACGATCCTGCGGCTTGCTCAAGTGCCGGGCATTGCGGGTGTGAAGGATGCGACCGGCAATATCGATCGTGCGGCGCATTTGATCAACGCAGCACCGGCCGATTTCTCGATTTTCAGCGGTGACGATCCGACCGCGATCGCATTGATGCTGCTGGGCGGACACGGCAATATTTCGGTGACGGCCAACGTGGCGCCGCGCGCGATGAGTGAGCTATGCCGCGCCGCGATCGCCGGTGATGCAAAGACCGCGCGGGCCATCCATCTGAAGCTGTTGTCTTTACACAAGCACCTGTTTGCTGAGTCAAACCCGATCCCGGTCAAGTGGGCATTGCAGCAGATGGGCAAAATCCGCGGCGGCATTCGCCTGCCGCTGACACCGCTGGCCGATCAACATCATGAAACGGTACGCGCCGCGCTGCGCGACGCGGGGTTGACCGATTAAGCGTGCCCTGCCGGGACGACGGCACGGCCGGACCAGCAGGTTTCATTCGCATCACGAAGGATTTCATGGAACGTTTTGATTTCTCCGCGCGCGGGTTGCGCGTGACGGTATGGGCGGTCGCTGTGTTGTCGCTGGCAGGTTGTGACACGCTCAATGACGCGCTTGCTCCGGATCGCGTCGACTACCAGAACGCGACTTCCGCGCCGCGGCTCGAGGTGCCGGCGGATTTGAAGGCTGCGCCGCTGGACCAGCGTTATGTTGCTCCGTCCACGACTGCGGGTCTGGGCGGGCAGCCGATGCGGGCCACGACGCCGGCCGGCAATACGACCGAGGGCGTGCCCACCGCGCAGGATCCCTATGGGATGCACGTGGAGCAGGACGGCACACGCCGCTGGTTGGTAGTCAACGGGCGTACGCCGGACGAGTTGTGGCCTCAGCTCAAGGCGTTCTGGAAGCAGAGCGGCTTCGTGTTGAAGACGGATTCGCCGGCAACGGGAATCATCGAGACAGACTGGGCCGAAAACCGCGCAAAGATCCCAGGCGACTGGTTCCGCAACTCGGTGGGCAAACTGTTGGACTTCGTGTACTCGTCGGGCACACGCGATCGTTTCCGTATGCTGGTCGAGCGCAATGCGAACAGCAACGCTACTGTGATCACAATATCGCACACCGCTAGGGAGGAAGTGCTAACCGGACGGGACCAGACGTCGTCGCGCTGGGTCGAGCGGCCGCGTGATCCGAAGCTGGAGGCGGCGATCTATGCGCAACTGATGCAGAAGTTTGGGCTGACCGACAAGCAAGCCCAGCAGTTGATTGACGGCGCGCGGCACACCGGCCCGAAGGTGGAGGTGGCGATTGGCAGCGCAGGCGCATCGACGATCGACTTGGCCGAGTCGTTCGACCGTGCGTGGTGGCGCGTCGGCCTGGCGCTCGATCGCACGAACTTTGCCGTCGATAACCGCGATCGTGAGCGCGGCCTCTATTACGTCCGTTTCAATGATCCTGTGCAGGAGATTAAGCGGGAGGGACTGCTTGGCAAGCTGATCTATGGCGGCAAACCGAATGCCATCGGCAAGGTGTACCGGGTTAACGTGCGCCCGAAGGGCGACGGCGCCACGCAGGTCGTGGTGATTGACTCGAGCGGCCAGCTCGATACGTCCAGCGATGCGCAGCGGCTGCTGGCGGCCTTGCATCAGCAGCTCAATTGAGCCCGTCCGGATTGCAACCTACTGATTGTGTGATACTGTGCGTTTTGCGAGCTTAGGCAGCGGTAGCGACGGCAATTCGTTGCTCGTCGAGGCGCAAGACGGCACCACGACGACTCGCGTGCTGCTCGATTGCGGGTTTTCCGCGCGCGAACTCGAGCGGCGGCTCGCCCGCTTAGACGTCACGCTTGATGCGTTGCACGCGATCGTCATCACGCACGAGCACGCCGACCACATCGGCAGTGCGCTGACCGTTGCCCGGCGGGCGTCGATTCCGCTCTACATGAGCTGGGGCACGGCGCTGGCGGTCGGCGCAGACGATGCGCGGGGTGTCGAATGGCGAGTGTTGTGGGCCGGGGAGACGGTTGGCATCGGCGACCTGGAATGGCTGCCGTATACTGTGCCGCATGACGCGCGCGAGCCGCTGCAGTTCGTGTTCGGCGATGGTCAGCACCGCGTTGGCGTGCTCACTGACGTGGGCACGTCAACGCCGCATATTATCCAGACGCTGGATGGCTGCGACGGCTTGGTACTGGAATGTAACCACGACGTGCGCATGCTCGCGCAAAGCCGCTATCCACCCTCGCTGAAAGCCCGAGTCGGCGGCACGCACGGACACTTGAACAATGACGAGGCGGCGGCGATCCTGGCGGCAATCGACCGCTCGAAGCTACGCTGCATTGTCGCGGCCCACCTGTCACAGCAGAACAATCTACCCGAGCTGGCGCGCGATGCACTGGCCGCGGTCCTCGGTGCGTCCTCGGCTGAGGTGATTGTCGCGACACAAGATGACGGATTCGGCTGGCAAGCGCTTTGAGTGCGGCGCGTGTGCCGCTGTTGTGTGGCGACGCGGCGTTGAGACCAAAAAAACCGGCCCGCAGGCCGGTTTTTTTCGCTGACGGCAATTACTGGCTTGCGCCCGAAGCCGCGGCAGCAGCCGAAGCCGCGTCGATCGCAGCAGCCGCAGCGCCCGAAGCAGCGTCGACGGCCGCAGCAGCAGCGCCCGAAGCGGCAGCGGCCGCGTCCGAAGCAGCAGCAGCGTCGCTCGCAGCAGCCGGGCCTGCGCTTTCGTCCTTCTTGCCGCAAGCCGCCAGAGCCATCACTGCCAACAGAGATGCTACGAGGAGGGATTTCTTCATGATCACGTCCTTTTATGGTTACAGGTAAGCAACAGCGCGAATAATACCGGTATTGTGTGCTTCAACACCCACCTATGGCCGCTGGTGGGTCGCATGCTTGTCGCATCCCTCTCACCTACGGCTTGGGCAGGAATTATAGGCACTTTCATATCGACCGTCGATAAATCTAGGGCCGGTTCGTTGTCTTTTCCAGACAAAATCTCACATCGCGGAATACCGAAGGTCAGCCGCCTATGGCCCGCCAATCCGTATCCAGCCCGCACGATACCATTCGTACAACAGCTGTGTCATGGACGAATGGTGAGAGAGTGTTACAAATTTTTTCCCCGGAAGAGCTCGCTGATCGGCTAACGTGGTAATGGTTCTGCGCAAGCTTCGTATCAGCGTTGCTGATTCCCCGTTCAAGTAATAGCGCGTATCGTCGTACAGCAAAATCGTTTTCGGATCGAGCTCGATGCCGTTTTCGATGATGCGCGAAACAAACGCATGACGCGACAGTGCGCGCACAGGTGGATCAAAAAAAACACTCGACTTCGGGTCACTCAGGTAGCTGCCGACAAATTCCGCGATGTCCGCACGCGACCAACGCATCCGCTCGACCAGTTCCACGACGTGGTCGACCAGCGCCGGGGGCAGCGCGGCCGGATGCTCGCTCACGGGCGGCTGATTCGGATCCGCATAGCGGCGCGATGTGCCACGTGCCTGCGCCGCGCGTTCAGCCGCATGATACAGGAATTGCTCAGATAGCTCGCCGTCAAGTGGCGCGCGAAAGCCGATTGAACAGGTCATGCACTCGCCCAGCGCGATGCCATCGTGCGCGATGTGCGGCGGCAGATAAAGCATGTCACCCGGCTCAAGAATCCAGTCCTCGCTTGGCTCAAAATGCTGCAGCACTTTCAGCGGCAAGCCCGGGCGCAGCGAAAGGTCCCGCTGCGCGCCGATACGCCAGCGGCGCCGGCCGTGCAGCTGAAGCAAGAACACGTCGTACGAGTCGAAATGCGGTCCTACGCCACCGCCATCGGTCGCATACGAAATCATCACATCGTCCAGCCGCGCATCCGGCAGGAAGCGAAACTGGCTCATCAGCGCGTGCGCGGCCGGCACGTGCAGGTTCACGCCCTGCACGAGCAGCGTCCAGTGACGCTGACGCGTGGACGGCAAGCGTTCGAATGGCCCATGTTCGAGCTGCCAGCGCATCTCGCCGCGCAACGCACGCTGCCGGATCACGCGCGACTCGACATCGTCACGTTGCGCGAGGTCAAATAGGCACTGCCGGGTGACCGAGGAATGGATGTCGAGCAGCGCCTGTCGAACCAGCAATGGCTTTTTCTGCCAGTAGCGGCGCATGAACTGTGCCGGTGTCAGGCCGCCCAGCAGTGGGGTTGGCACGTCGGGGTGGGGCGGGGCGACAAATGCGGACGAGGTCGCCGATATACGCGTCGAAACGGCGCGCGACAACATCCGCGGCGCCGGTGGGGAAGGCCGCACAGGCATCGTATAATGGAGCTTGTATTCTGGAGAGTCGAATGAAAATCGCGAAGAACACCGTCGTTTCTGTCGCCTACAAGCTGTCGGATGCACAGGGCAACCTGATCGAGGAAAGCGACGAACCGATGGTCTATCTGCACGGCGGCTATGATGGCACGTTCCCGAAGATCGAGGAAGTGCTAGAAGGCCAAGAGGCGGGATTTTCGACGCAGATCCAGCTCGAGCCCGTCGACGCGTTCGGCGACTACGATCCTGAACTGGTCAAGATCGAGCCTCGAGACCGCTTTCCTGAGCCGCTCGAAGTCGGCATGCAGTTCGAGGGGACGCCCGAAGGCGGGGACGACGAGGTCGATACGCTGATCTACACGGTGACGGATCTCGCCGAGGACAAGGTTGTGCTCGATGGCAATCATCCGTTGGCCGGTATGGCTTTGCGCTTTTCGTTGACGGTCAGGGACGTGCGCGAGGCCACTGCCGATGAGGTCGAGCACGAGCACGCGCATGGCGCCGATGGGCTCGAAGTCATCGATGTGGACGAGGACGACGGCCAGGACGTTGACGGCGCGTCTCCGGCGGCCGGCAAGTCGCCGACGCTGCATTGACTGTCGAGCGTTTGCCTCGGTGCGAGGCGGGCCGTCAGCCGGCCAGCGCCCTGACACGCCTAAGGGCGGAGGGAGGCGGGATCGAATTGCGGCGCGTCGGCTGACGTGTGTCCTGACGGCTCGGTGTGGGGCCGGACAGCGCGCGTATCGGCCGGCATGTCGTCATTTGATGAGTCAGCTGGCGCCGCACCGGATGTTGGCACGGTCGGCGGATCACGCGGCGTCGGTGCGCGCTGCGCAGGTGCTGGCCAGAGTCCGATGGGCGGCGTCGTGGTTCCGCCCGGCACCCATAGCCCGTTAGCCGGCGCCGTGGTTCCGCCCGGCATCCATAACCCGTTAGCTGGCGTCGTGGTTCCGCCCGGCAGCCATAGTCCGTTGGCCGGCGCGGTATCCGGTCTTCGCTCGGGTGTGGCGGTTGCAGCGCCCGACGGCTGCGCCGCCGCGGTGGCGCCAACGTCGCTGGGTGACAATGCCGTGCCCGGCGGGCTGGATGCGGACGGTATTGACGCGAACCGAGCTGCATCGGGCCATGCACGTTCGTTGACGTGGAACACCGGCCAAGGCGTCGGTTCGACCCGGATATCGAGCCACCGTGGATCACGGTCAGTTCGCGCGATCGCGATTCGGGTGAAGTTCTTGACACGCTCGCCACGGTCATCGTGCAATGGCTGGTCGATTCGCACGCGCGGCAACGTGTCACGGCTCGCGCCGTGAATCAGTATGACCGTGCCGCTGAAGCTGCGCGACAGCTCGACCAGCGTCCGTTTAAACTCAACGTACCCGTCGCGCGGCAAGCGGCGACCCCATCTCAGCCAAGTAAAGCGCTCGCGTTGCTCATAGCGCTCAAAGTTGGGATCGGCGTCGATCAATACGCCGATCGCCTTGAGCTTGCGGCGCTTTGCATATTCCCCAGCGTGCCGCAGCCAGAACGCATTGGCGACCGCCCGATCCTCGAATTCGCCGTTGCGTCCGCCGGCACTCGAATAATGATTGTTGCCGTCTGGCACGTTCAGTGTCACGAAGGCGATACCACCGGTTTCCCAGCGTAGATTCTCGCGATACTGTCGGAAGCGCGGCAGGTCGCTTTGCCGTACCACGTGCATCGCCCTGCTGCCGAGCGAGTACGGCTGGTCGAAGAACGTTTGACGCACAAAGTCGAGTCGCTCGACCGAATCAAAGCCCCCGGCAAACTTGCTGTCGCAGTCTTCCCAGTCGTGGCGGCCCAGTATGACGACGAGGGGCACTGCGGACGTGTCGAGCAGCGTGCGGCGCGCGGCGAACAGCGCGTCGTCGCACGGCTCGCCCGGCCGGCGCAGCGCGCCGTCCCATACCGCGAATTGCAGCTTCGGGGTGCGCCGCAGCATGTCGAGTAGCGCCCGTGTGGCCGTATCGCTCGACGGCGACGGCGGCAGGCCTGCGATCACGGCGAAGCGCACGCCATCGACCGCGGGCGCAACACGAGGAGCCGCCTGTGCGCCCGGCCCGCGCACAGCAAGCAGCACAACTAACGCGGACGCGAGCGTGCACATCGCCACCGCCGTGCAGCGCTTTCGCGCGTGATGGGGGGGCATGTGCGGTGACCGCTCAGCGGGACTCACAATCCGCGCGCTCGACAAGCTCGCGCAGTTCATACAGCAATTCGAGTGCATCACGTGGGCGCAGCGCATCTAGGTCAAGGCCGCGTAACCGCTCGACTGCGGCGTGGGGCGCTTCGGGGCGCGCCTGCGGCGTGGCGAGGTCCGAAGCGCCTGTCGGTTGCTCGCAGCGCGGCTCGGTCGCTTCCTCGATCGTAAGCGCTGCTGAAGTAAACAAATCGAGTTGCGGCGCCGGCTGGCCGGCCGTTTGTTGTTCGAGCAACGCCAGGTGACGGCGGGCTGCGCGAATCACCGGTTGCGGGACGCCGGCCAGTTGCGCGACCTGTAATCCGTAACTTTGGTTCGCCGGACCTTCGTTGACCGCGTGCAGGAACACGATCCCATGGTCATGTTCGACCGCGGACAGGTGCACGTTTGCCGCCGTCGGGCATTGCGTCGGCAATTGCGTGAGTTCGAAGTAGTGCGTGGCGAAAAGCGTATAGCTCTGGTTGTGCGAGATTAAGTGGCGCGCGATGGCCCACGCGAGCGCGAGCCCGTCGAAGGTCGATGTGCCTCGACCGATTTCGTCCATCAACACAAGGCTGTGTGGCGTCGCATCGTTCAGAATGGCGGCGGCTTCGGTCATCTCGACCATGAATGTCGAGCGGCCGCCCGCGAGGTCGTCGGCGGCGCCGATCCGCGTGAAGATCCGGTCCACAGGACCGAAGCAGGCCCGCTTTGCCGGCACATAGCTGCCGATATACGCCATCAGCGTGATCAGCGCCGTTTGCCGCATGAACGTCGACTTGCCGCCCATATTCGGTCCGGTGATCAACAGCAGCTTGCGTTCCGCGCCGAGCCGGCAATCGTTTGCGATAAACTGTTCGACCTGGGCTTGGACGACCGGATGCCGTCCTTGCTCGATCTCGAGACCGGCCTGTGCGTCGAACGATGGCGCGACCCACTCCAGCGCACGTGCGCGGTCGGCGAGTGAGGCGAGTACGTCGAGCTCGGCCAGCGCGCACGCCACGCGCTGACAATCGCCGATGTGGGGTAACAACGCCTGCAACAATGCGTCGTACAGCGCACGTTCGCGCGCGAGCGCGCGTTCTTGTGCCGATAGTGCCTTGTCCTCGAACGCCTTGAGCTCCGGCGTGATATAGCGCTCCGCGTTCTTCAATGTCTGGCGCCGTCGGTAGTCGTCCGGCACTTTGTCGGTCTGCCCGCGCGTGACCTCAATATAGAAGCCATGGACCTTGTTGTATTCGACACGTAAATTCGCGATGCCGGTGCGGGTGCGTTCGCGGTTTTCGAGATCGACGAGGAACTGTCCGCAGTTTTCCGAGATGTCACGCAACTCATCCAATTCCGTATCATAGCCGCGGGCAATGACGCCGCCGTCGCGCACCATCGCGGCGGGCTCGGCCGCGATCGCCCGCTGCAGCAGATCGGTGCATTCAGGCGGAGCATGCAGCGATGCATCGAGCTGCTGCAACGAGTTCGAGTGCGCGATGACCGGCGCGATCCGCTCGCGTAACTCAGGCAGCTTGCGGAATGTGTCGCGTAGGCTAGCCAGATCGCGAGGCCGTGCACTGAGCAACGCGAGTCGGCCCGTGATGCGCTCGACGTCGGCGATCTGTCGCAACGCGTGGCGAAGCGCGTCCAGATCGTTGCCTGGTGGGCCGTCGAGCAACGCGCCAATTGCTTGCTGGCGGGCACGTGCGAGAGCCGGATTGCGCGGCGCATGATGCAGCCAGTGGCGCAGCAGGCGGCTACCCATCGACGTGCAGCATGTGTCAAGCAGCGAGAACAGCGTTGGGGAATCCGTGCCGCGCAGCGTTTCGGTCAACTCGAGGTTGCGCCGCGTTGCCGGATCGAGCCCGATGTACTCGGACTCCTGCTCGATCTTCAGCGAGCGGATGTGCCGCAGCTGTTGCCCCTGTGTCTGTGCCGCATACAGCAGCAACGCGCCGGCCGCGCCACATGCGGCGCCCAGCGTTTGCGCGCCGAATCCGTCGAGAGTGGCGACCGCCAACTGTTCACATAGGCGTTGCGCGCCGGAAGCGGGGTCGAAATGCCATTCAGGGACCCGTGTCAGCGTGCCCACGCTTGTGGGCAGTGTGAGCGCTTGCGCGGCGCTGTCGCTCACTAGCGTCTCGGCTGGCCGGATGCGCTCGATCGCGGCCGCCACCTGGTCTGCGCCGACCTCGGTCAGCCGCAGCGCGCCACTTGCCAGATTCAACCACGCGAGCCCGACGCCGGTTAACGTGCCGCGACGGTTGCGCGCGGGCGCGAGTGCGAGCAGGTACGCGTCACTTTTATCGGCGAGCAGCGCCGCGTCGGTCAGCGTGCCGGGTGTGACGATGCGTACGACTTTGCGCTCGACCGGGCCCTTGGAGGCGGCCGGATCGCCGATCTGCTCGCAGATGGCTACGGATTCGCCGAGCTTCACGAGCTTGGCCAGGTACTGCTCGAGCGAGTGGTGTGGCACCCCGGCCATCTTGATCGGGTTGCCTGCCGACGCGCCGCGCTGCGTGAGCGTCAAATCGAGCAATCGTGCCGCTTTTTCCGCGTCCTCATAGAACAACTCGTAGAAGTCGCCCATTCGGTACAGCACGAGCGTGCCGGGGTGCTCGGCCTTGATGCTGAGGTATTGGCGCATCATCGGCGTGTGGTTGCCGATTTCCGCGAGGGCGGCCGGTTTCGGCGCTTGGCCATTACTCAAGTCCATGTTGGCCATGTTGGATTGGCCCCCGGGCGATTCGGGGTGGTTCCGCGTGTGTTCACCAACGGGCACGTTTTCCATCAGTCATGCAAGCAGTCTGTCAAATTTTAGAATATCGACCGTGCGGCGGTTCCCTGCCGTGTCGACGCGACCTTGAAGACGCTAGTTTACGTGTATTCCACCAGTGACGGACGGCGAAGTCCTAATCTGTTTGGGCAATGTGCGTGTGTCAGTGCGATGGCCGCCGGGCGGTACCGCCCAAAATCCTTGGGATCGACACATTCTTAATCGTAATACCGACGATAGCCGTGAACGAGGCGAGCCTGGATAGGCGGCATACGCGTGGCCACGCATATTGTGCCTCGCGCCGCTCCCGCGGATAGGGCGGATAGATTCCGTTGGAAACATCGGTCCGCCATCTCGCGTCCACCGCCGGCGACGCAACGCACATCGTGGTGATTTTCTAGCCGCGCCGGCTCACCGCTGCACGATGATGCCGCCGGCGTGCACGATCGGAGGACGGCTGCGCAGCGGCATGGCGTTGAGCGGCCCGTTCGGGTTCGTTCCGGCCCGCTCTATCGACTATTGTGTCCAATTGGGCCATGAGCGCGTGCAGCATGTCGGGCGGGACAATGCCGCGGTGTTCGGGATTGCCGTCAGTGCGTTCTTGCCAGGTCTTAAAATGACCGACGCGCACTGCAGCTTTGTTTGGCGTCGGTGAGTGCAGATGAAGCACCCATTTCGGCGTCTTTGTGAGTGAGCCAAGCCGTTGATCCAACTCGCTGACCCATTCCGGCGACAGGCTGAGCTCATATTCCAACATATAGTTTTCGTGCACGGTGTTCTTCGCGACTTTTGTCCAATTGTGCCCGCCCGCCACCGTTATCCCGCCTGTGTCCCAAAGACCCTTGAATGCACTGAACGAAGGTGCGAGTAGGCATTCGATAGCGTGCGCTTGCTTGAACAGTGAGTCGATCTCGTTGCTGATGCGCTCCAGATGCCGAATATCGGTATCCGTGACCGTGAGCAGATGACTGAGCCGGTGACGCAACATTTGCTTGGACTTGTCGTCCAGGTCCAGCGATTCGAGTTCGGCTTCTTTCTGCTCGAAGTCCTGCCGGCGTGCGCGAGCCACTGTGACCATGCCAGTGCATTGCTGTTGGGCCAGGCGAAGCTGTGCAATGTACTTGGCAGGCGTATCGCGTGAGTCAAGGGCCGTATCAGCAGCCGTTATTGTCGCAAAGGCGTGACCCATTTCATCTATCAAGCCCTTCATTCCTTCGCGATGTTGGTCAATTTGTTTCCGCGCGTCGGCCGGAATGTCATCGGGAAGCTGTTTTTTGAATGCGTCGAATTCGGCGCGTTGCCGCTCAGCCGGGGTGGGCGTCGTAGCGGCATTGTCCATGCGCGTGGGCTTGGCTTTACGTGCTTTTTTCTTCTTGCCTTTGGATCTGGACGGTTGCACGGACTGCTTGCTTTGCTCCAGTTGGCTATGCTCCAGCCAGTCGTGATCGGCCGATCCGACATCGTGCGCGTACACGATGGTTTTCAGTATCGTCTGGATCCCGGCCTCGATAGCCTGTACGGAGCGATCAGCAAAGTACGCATTCTTGAAAGGCTGCAGCCATTGCCTGAGCAATGCGGTTTCGGCTTCCTCGTCGCGTTTGCCGACGCTGTTCCGGGCTGTGCTGACACGGCGCGCCGACTGGCCGGGCCGCGAGAATACTGGTTGTTCTTCAATCCATGCTTGCAACTTTTGGCTGACGGCATGCGTGTGGCTGGTGATGCCGTCGAGTATTGCCGTGCAAAATTCGGTATCCTGGTTCGGCTTGTCGTTCTTTTTATCCCGGTTGGCAGCGACGTGCTCCAATAGCGCCGACGCCACCTTGGTTTCCTCGATCAGTCGCAGGGCGAACTGCTGTTCGGCTGCAGGATCCGACAGGGACGGGCGCAGCGGGTTTTCCCATAACGAGTTCATGATCGAACAGAGTAGCGCCGCGTAGCCGGCGCTCCATGTCTCGAGCGAAAGTCCGTCATATCCGTTTGATGCCCTATGTGCGTCATCTCGCGCGCCGAGATGATAGGCGTGCCAGTACTGGGTCACCATCAGCGCGTTGTGCCGTATCGTGCCAAGGCGAGCATTGCGATAGCGTCCCATTAATGGTTCACGATTGGCTTGCCCGCGCTGCATCCTTAACGGGGAGCGTTGGCTCGTGCGCTGAGGCAGTGCAGATTGAGCTATTTCGTCCATTGCAAGTGTCAGCTCCTTCACGCACGCTGAGTTGTCGGCGAGCCATATTTGTAGCTTAGACCGTAAGGGCATTGGCAACCGGATGTTGCTGTAGGGCGGTTGTCCTTCTGCAGAGGCGGCGGGTTTGGGTTCGGTATGCGACGTTTCGGAAAGCGAAAAACTGGGCAGTTGCCAATGACCATCGAGCGCCCGAGGTGGTGTGGACGAACTAAGGGAAAACGATTTTGTCCAAATTTGAATTGATGTCTGGTCGATTTCCTCCGCTGCGCGGCGGATCATCTCGTCTTTGCCCATGTACAACGATGTTGCCGCGAAGGGAGGGCGAAACGGGTCGGCGCTTGCCATGGCTTGACCAACCATTGTTTTCCAAAATGTTGGCGGCAGTTCGCCCAGTAGACGTTGCGCTTCAATCAGGTTTTGTCTTCGTGCCCGCAGCGCGCTGATCTGCGCCTTTAGGTTTTCGCCTGCGGCCGGGATTTCCCGAGCGGGAAATAGACCGCTCATGGGCAAATGCTTTTCCAAACTTGGGCGCGAGATCCCGACTTCGTCCTGAAGCGATGCTATCGCGGCCTGGGTCAGCGTCAGGTAGGCATGCGCGGCGTTGGTAATATCCTTCAGCTGCAGCGCTTTTAGCGCTTTCGCGGTAGACGGGTCGGCGCAAAGCTTGGTGAACGTGTGTATCGACTCTTCAACGCGGCTGATCTCTGCCTTCATGGCAAAAAGATCGTTTGTCGGCGAGTGGGCGCTCAGGAACACGCGTGCGGCATCTCGCTGTTTTTTGCGTAACAGTTCTATGTCTCGCAGCACAGTTAAGCATGGCAACAGCTCGCTCGCCAGTTTTTTTGCTGCATCATCCAGCATGTTTGGCTTAGGGCAGCCGGCGGTGTTCGCCACGCGGGACGAAGCGGGCGGTATCGAGCCGATATCGCGAAGCGCCGGATTGGGCATGGGCGCGCGATTAGCCGTGATGCGGCCCGGCGTCTGGGTTGAGGAACCCGGTGTCTGGTTTGAGGATTGAGCGACGCAGGGTGGAGGACTAGTGGACTGCGTTGCGTCGGCAAGTGAGTGTCGGCGAATCGTCATGGTTTAGGGGCTGCGGCGCGTGCGGCACGACGTCGAGATACGGAAGCATTAAAGGATGTAGCATAGATGCTCTTCGCGCAGTCGATATCCGAAGTGGTTGGCCGGGTCGCGAACGGGGACTTTTTCGATCCAGCGCAACGCGCCGAGGGCAGAATGCCGGAAGTCGCGGCGTGTACGCGCACCCGCGACTGTTCCCTTGATACGGTTCAGGCCGCCGTTCCCACCCGGCTGTACGGCTTCAAGATCTGCACCATCTGCGCATACTGCTTCGGATTGCCGGCGACGATCTCATGCTGGTACAGGAAGTTCGAATCCCCTGTGTAGTTGCCGATCAAGCCCCCCGCTTCGGTGACGAGCAGGCTGCCGGCCGCGACGTCCCACGGTTGAATGCCTTGCTCGAAGAAGCCGTCATAGCGGCCGGCGGCCACATATGCGAGATCTAGCGCGGCTGCGCCTGGTCGGCGCAGGCCGGCGCACGCACGCGTCATTTCGCTGAACAGCTTCAGGTACTCGTCCAGGCCGCTCTGATCGCGAAACGGAAAACCGGTGCCGATCAGCCCGTCGGCCAGGCGGTCGCGCCGTGACACGCGGATGCGCCGGTCGTTGAGGAACGCACCACGGCCACGTGATGCGGTGAACAAGTCATTGCGTGTCGGGTCGTAGACCACTGCCTGCGTGACGACGCCGCGATGGGCAAGCGCGATCGACACGCAGTATTGCGGGAAGCCGTGGATGAAGTTCGTCGTGCCGTCCAGCGGATCGATGATCCACAGATACTCGGACTCGCTGGCGCTGGCCCCAGACTCCTCCGCGAGGAGCCCATGGTCGGGATACGCAGTGTGCAATATCTCAATGATTGCCGCCTCGGCTGCCTTATCGACCTCGGTGACGAAATCGTTGTGCTGCTTCTGGGTCACTTGTAGCAGGTCGACGTCCAGCGACGCGCGGTTGATGATTTGTCCGGCACGGCGTGCGGCCTTGACAGCGGTGTTGAGCATCGGATGCATGAGCTTTTTCCTTGGGCACGAGGCAACTGCCGCGGCGCGATACCGTGCGGCCAGAGCTAACGAATTGATTAAGAACGATGCGCACCAGCACGTCGGTCGTGCGGCGGCATAATGAATGAATAATTTTATCAGTAAGCGCCACTGCGCGTTGGCGCATGTTCCGCGCCGCTGCACTCGCGATACCATTGCAGTCCTTGGTTATCGAATCTGAACCGTGAATCACAGTGTCACTCCACTCGGCTCGTTCCCGGCAGGCCCGTCTTCGATAGGCCCGTCCTCGGCAGGCTCATCCCCAGCAGGCTCGTCTCCAGCAGGCTCGCGCTCGGCCGGCACGCCTTCGCGCATGCGCGGCGACTCGACGTCTTTGGCGGGCGGCTTTACGTCGGTGCGCTTCGTGCTCGTCGAGCCAAGCCATCCCGGCAATGTCGGCGCAGCGGCCCGCGCGTTGAAGACGATGGGTTTCTCCCGGCTTGTGCTGGTCGCCCCGCGGCTCGAGGCGGTACGCACCGATCCCGACGCGCAAGCAATGGCTAGCGGCGCAGGCGACGTGTTGGCGGCCGCGCATATCGTGCCTACGCTGGCCGATGCGTTGGCTGGTGTTCACTGGTCCGTGGCGCTGACTGCTCGCGAGCGCGAGTGGGGGCCGCCAACGCTGGCGCCCCGTGCGCTCGCGTTGCGTGCCGGCGGCTTGGCGGCGGCCGGCGATGATATCGCATTGGTGTTTGGCAACGAGCGCACGGGGCTGTCCAATGCCGATGTCGAGCGCTGCAACGCGCTGGCGCATATCCCAGCCAATCCCGCTTACAGCTCGCTGAACCTCGCACAGGCGGTCCAAGTGCTCGCTTACGAGTTGCGGCTGGCGCTATTGGACACCGCACAGCGGACGCCGCCCGCCGGCGTGGCCTCGTCGCTGGCGTCCCACGACGAAATCGAACGCATGTTCGTGCATCTGGAGAATGCGCTGATCGCGCTGGATTTCCTCGATCCCGCCAGTCCGAAGAAGCTGATGCCGCGGCTGCGCCGGTTGTTTGCGCGGGCCGGCCTGGAGCGCGAGGAAGTCAATATCGTGCGGGGTATCGCCAAGCATATCCTGCTGAAATCGCAGGGCTTGCGTAGCGGCGATCGGTAGTTGCCGCGTGTCGAATCGGGCGCGCTGCCGGTGCGCGATCTCAATACAATGACCCGCCTATGTGCTGTGAGTCGCCATGTTTGACAGACTTTGCGAAGACATTGTTGCCATCCGCCAGAAGGACCCAGCTGCACGCGGCACGTGGGAGGTCCTGACCTGTTACCCTGGGTTGCACGCGCTGATGTTCCACCGGCTCGCGCACCGTTGCTGGCGGGCGGGGTGGCGCTGGCTCGGGCGCTTCGTGTCGCACCTGGGGCGGTTTTTTACCGGGATCGAGATTCATCCGGGCGCGACCATCGGCCGTCGGGTCTTTATCGATCATGGGATGGGCGTGGTGATTGGCGAAACGGCCGAAGTGGGGGACGATTGCACGATTTATCAAGGCGTCACGCTGGGGGGCACGTCGTTGTCGCGCGGCGCCAAGCGGCATCCGACGCTGCAAGCCGGCGTGATCGTCGGTGCGAACGCGCAAGTGCTCGGTGGTTTCACGGTCGGCGAGGGCGCGAAGATCGGCTCCAATGCCGTGGTGGTGAAGCCGGTGCCCGCTGGGGCGACCGTCGTCGGCAATCCGGCGCGCGTGATTGTGCCCAACGTGCCATCGCCCGGCGCCACGCCAATCAACGGGGTGAGCGGCAAGCATGAAGGCATGCCGCTGAAACAGCCTTTTGCTGCGTATGGCCTGACGCCGAACGCCCATGATCCGATGTCGCTAGTCATTCACGGACTGATCGATCATGCCGCGCAGCAGTCGGGTCGGATTGACGAGTTGGTGGCAGCGCTCGAGCGCCTGGGCGCGCGTCTGGAACAACTCGACGGCTGCCAGTCTAGCATCGCAGACCTACGTAAGCTCGGCGAGGTTATTCAGAACAAGTAGCCCGCGTTGGGCCGCCGCAGACATCGAGCGGTAGTGCGTGGATGCCGTCTGCGTCGATTTTCAGGTAGCCGCCGCGCGGTGCACCGTGGTCCAGCTCCCAGTCTGGCAGCACCCAGCGTGTGGTGCCATGTTGGTGATGGCAAGCGGGTAAATGCGTGTGGCCATGGATCATCGTGCGGGTATGGGTCGCGGCGAACAGACGCGCGAGCGCGTCGGGTGTCGCGTCATATCGCGGCGACGGTTGTGCCGGTCGGGCGAGGCTCTTGCGTCGCATGCTCTCGCCGACCCTTTCACGCCAGCGCAACGGCAGCGCAAGAAATAGGCTTTGCGCGAGTGCAGTGCGCGCGACGCGGCGAAATCGTTGGTAGCCGACATCGGCCGTGCACAGCGCGTCGCCATGCGTGAGTACGATGCGCTCGCCAAAGGCAGTGATGACGAATGGATCGGGCAGCGGCATGGCGCCCGCAGCCGCCATGAAGCGGCGGCCGAGCAAGAAATCGCGGTTGCCAGGCATCACGTACAACGCGATGCCGTGTTCGGACAGCGTATGCATCAGCTCGGCAATATGTCGTGAAAACGGCGACGCGAGCATCTCGTCGCCGATCCAATACTCGAACAGGTCGCCGAGAATGAATACCGAATCGGCGTCGCGCGCGGTGACGCGGATGAAATGCGCGAACGCATCGACGGTGCGCGGCAGCGCCTCGCTCAGATGCAGGTCGGAGATCAGCAGCAGCGCGCGCGACGCGGCGCCGTTATCAGCGGGGCTCAACGCGCGCGTTCCGGTCTCAGACGACGACGGCCTTCTCGATCACGACGTCTTCCAGCGGCACGTCCTGGTGAAAGCCGCTACTGCCGGTGCGCACCGCCTTGATTTTGTTGACCACGTCCATGCCTTCGACCACCTTGCCGAACACGGTGTAGCCCCAGCCTTGCGGCGTCGGCGCGCTGTGATTTAAGAAGTCGTTGTCGTTGACGTTGATGAAGAACTGGGCGCTCGCCGAATGCGGATCGTTGGTGCGGGCCATCGCAATCGTGCCGACCTCGTTCTTCAGTCCGTTGTTCGCCTCGTTGTCGATCGGCGCATCGGTTGGCTTTTGCTTCATGCCGGGTTCGAACCCGCCCCCCTGGATCATGAAGCCGTTGATCACGCGGTGAAACACCGTGTTGTCATAGTGGCCCTTCTTCACATAGTTCAAGAAGTTATCGACCGTCTTGGGCGCCTTTTCGGCGTTCAATTCCAGCTTGATGACGCCGTAATTCGTGTGTAGTTCGACCATGTTCGTTCCTTGTCCGTGTCGGTTGAATGAGGGTTACGCTCGGTTGCGCTGCAACGGCGTTCTTACTTGGACACCACCGTGGCCGATTGGATCACGATGGGCTTTTGCGGCACGTCTGAAAAGCTGCCGCGCAGGGTGGTGGGCGTCGCCTCAATCTTCTTGACGACGTCCAAGCCAGCGATGACTTTGCCGAATACTGCATAGCCGTGGCCGTCAGGATTCGGGTAATCGAGATTCGGATTGTCCACCGTATTGATGAAGAATTGAGCGCTTGCCGAGTTCGGATCACTGGTGCGTGCCATCGCGATCGAACCGGCCGTATTCTTCAGCCCGTTGCGGCTTTCCAGTGGGATCGGCGCCCGTGTGGGCTTTTGCTTCATCTCCGGTGTGAAACCGCCGCCTTGAATCATGAAGCCGCGAATGACGCGATGAAAGATCGTGTTGTTGTATTGGCCTGATGCCACATACTGGATGAAATTATCGACTGTGCGTGGCGCTTTCTCCGGATACAGTTCGACGCGAACCTCGCCCATCGACGTGTTGAACAGCACATTCGGATGGCTTGCGCCCGCCTGGCGAGTTCCGGCATTGGATTGGGCATGCACCGGCGCTGACGCGATGAACGCCGTGCCAAGCAGGGTGGACAGCAGCAGTTTCATGTTTCGGCTCCTGTGTTAAGGGCATCGGTTGAAAAAATACCTCGTGCGCCGCGTGCAGCGCAACACGCCCGCGACGGCGCGGGCCGGGGCGGACGGATCAAGGTTGTGTCGTCTGCGGCGCCATATAGGGGGCGAGCGCAGGCGCCGCGCTGGTGCCCGGGACGATTGTCGGGAAGTTCGGCGTCGCGTTCTGCGGTGGCGGTGTGGTCGGCACCGCCACCGCGCGGCCGGCCGGTGCCTCGCCGTCGCCCTGCGGTGCGCCGGCGCCGCCGGGTTGTGCGTCGGTGGCGCCATGCGGTGCATCGGTGGCGCTAGGCCGTGCATCGGCGCGCGCCAGCGGGCTCATCAGTTGCGTGAGCTGCCGGCTGCGCCGCGCCGAATACGCGTCACGTGAATCGAGCGCGCTGGCGCGCTTGAACGACTCCGCCGCCAGCCGCAGGTAGAGGTCGCCCAAGTTGGCTTGCGCGAGCGCATAGCCTGGACTGGCGCGCAGCGCCGTCTCGAGCGCCACGCGGGCTTCATCCAACTTGCCGCGCTTCGCATACAGCGCGGCCAAGTTATTGTACGGCTCGGGCAGTTCTGGATAGGTTTGCGTGAGCGCCGTGTACGCGGTTATCGCGTCGTCGTCGCGGCCCAATTGCGCGAGCACATTAGCGCGCTTGAAGCGCGCCTGCGCATCGCGCGGGTGCGAGCGCACGCGCGCGTCGAGCCGCGTGAGCGCGCCGGCCCAGTCGTGCTGCGCGATCGCGGCGTCGATTTCGGGCGTGCCGTCGGCGACGGCGGGCGAAACCTGCGCTTGCGCTGTGCCGGCGGCGACCAAGAAGCTCATTGCCGCAAGCGCGATGCGACCGCGGGTCATGTTCATAGGCTCTTTTCACGGTGTTATACTTCAGCCCATTCTAACAAACGTCCGGCTGTTCCCGAAAAGAAGAACAGTCAACGGTCTTCGCGCCACTCGTGGCCGCATCCGACCCAGTCGTCTCCCCGAACGGATCACGTCGGCGGCCGTGTGGCCGTGCGACACCCTCGCGCGAAGCGGGTGGCGTATCGCGTGAGTGTCGCGGCCGGCTGCGTTTGACAGCGCTCGGCGCACGCAACGTTTTTCTATGGATCAGCTCCGTCTATATAACACGCTCAGTCGCAACAAAGAGACCTTCGTTCCCTTGCACGATGGCGAAGTACGCATGTACGTATGCGGTATGACCGTCTATGACTATTGCCACGTCGGTCATGGTCGGCTGATGGTCGTGTTCGACATGATCCAGCGCTGGCTGCGCACGCTTGGCTATCGTGTCACGTATGTGCGCAATATCACCGACATCGACGACAAAATCATTCGTCGCGCGGTGGACAACGGCGAGCCGATTCGCGCGCTGACCGAGCGCTTCATTGAGGCAATGCACGAGGACGAGGCGGCGTTGAACATCCAACGCCCGGACCATGAGCCGCGCGCCACGCAATTCATTGCGCAGATGCTGGGCATGATCGACGCGCTTGAGCGCAACGGCTATGCGTACCAGGGCCGTGATGGCGACGTCAATTATGCGGTGCGCAAGTTTGCCGCATACGGCCAGTTGTCCGGCAAGTCGCTCGAGGATCTGCGCGCGGGTGAGCGCGTGGCGCAGAACGACGCCAAGGAGGATCCGCTCGATTTTGTGCTGTGGAAGCGCTCAAAGGACGGCGAGCCGCCCGACACCGGCTGGGATTCGAAATGGGGGCGCGGGCGACCGGGCTGGCACATTGAGTGCTCGGCCATGAGTTGCGCGTTGCTCGGCGAGCGGTTCGACATCCACGGCGGCGGCCAGGACCTGCAATTTCCTCACCATGAGAATGAGATCGCGCAGAGCGAGGGCGCGACTGGCCAGCCTTTCGTCAACTACTGGTTGCACAACGGGTTCGTCAACGTTGACAATGAGAAGATGTCCAAATCACTTGGCAACTTCTTCACGCTGCGTGACGTGTTGCAGCGCTATGACGGCGAAGTGATCCGAATGCTGATTCTGCGCGCGCATTATCGCTCGCCGCTGAATTATAGTGATCCGCACCTGGATGACGCGCGCGCGGCGCTCACGCGGCTTTATACTGCGCTCAAGGATGTCACGCCGGACGGTCATGCGCTGGACTGGAGCGAGCGTCATGCGGCGGCATTCCGCGCCGCGATGAACGACGATTTCAACACACCGGTTGCGTTCGCAACGTTGTTCGACCTGGTCACGGACTTGAACCGTACTGGCGATCCCGCGTTGGCGCGCCAGCTCAAGGGATTGGCCGGCGTACTGGGCATGCTCGGGCGCGATCCGCGCGAATATCTACAGGCAAGCGCGCCCGCTGCGCAGGGGCTTGCGCTGCTCGATGCTGCGCAGATCGACGAACAAATCGAAGCCCGCGCGCAGGCCAAGCGCGCGAAGAACTATGCCGAAGCAGACCGGATCCGAGCGGCATTGCTCGATGCCGGTGTCGTGCTCGAAGACAAACCGGGTGGAAAGACCGAATGGCGACGCGTGTGAAGCGCGGCGGCGTTGGCATGAGTCCGCAGTCAGGAGGCGAGATGGCAACGGCCAAGAAGGCGGCGCGCAGCACTGAGGCGAAGGCGCCGCCGGAGGCGACGACAGCGGCGGCAAAGCGCGGCACGGCCCGTACGCGTGTGACGCACACCAATGGGCTTGACGAAGACGCCGCGCCACGACGCGCGCCTCGTGCAGCCTCGAACGTGGAGCCGGCACGCAGCGCGCGCGCGTCGGTGTCGGGGGCTGAGCCAGTGCGCCAGGCGCGTTCGCCGGAGTCAGACGTTGGGCTGGCGCGCAAAGCTGCCGCACCGGCGTCCGAGGCATCGGTGCCGGCCGCATTGCAGGAGCGGATGTCCGCCGCGTCTCGACCCGAATATTGGGACCGTGCGTGCGCAGACCTGGTTCGTCGCGATCGTATCCTGAAAAAGTTGATTCCGCAGTTCGGGCCCGTTCACTTGATGGTGCGCGGCGATCCGTTTATGACGCTTGCCCGTTCCATCGTGGGGCAGCAGATCTCGGTCAGCGCTGCGCAGGCGATATGGGCGCGGCTCGCGGCCGCATGCCCGTCGATTGCGCCGG
This sequence comes from Burkholderia sp. b14, assembly GCF_900156195.1. NCBI lineage: Bacteria > Pseudomonadati > Pseudomonadota > Betaproteobacteria > Burkholderiales > Burkholderiaceae > Burkholderia > Burkholderia sp. b14. Next base: position 795,012 of record NZ_FTPJ01000003.1, on the reverse strand, counting down.
CGCGCATCGTGAAGCTTGGGCAGCCGCGATTGCTCGAGTGCGGATTGTCCAAGCGCAAGTCGGAGTACATCCTGGACCTTGCGCAGCATTTTACGTCCGGTGCGCTGCATATCGCATCATGGGCGTCGATGGATGACGAGGCGGTCATTGGCGAGCTTACGCAGATACGCGGAATTGGTCGCTGGACCGCCGAAATGTTTCTAATTTTCAACCTGATGCGCCCGAACGTGCTGCCGCTGGATGACCTCGGGCTGATCCGTGCGATCAGTGTCAATTATTTCAGCGGCGAGCCGGTCACGCGCAGTGAAGCCAGGGAGGTCGCGGCGAATTGGGAGCCGTGGCGTACTGTCGCGACGTGGTACATGTGGCGCAGTCTGGAACCGCTGAGCGCGCAGGCTTAGCCCGCGCCATCGGGTGCAGGTTGGACATGGTGACGCAATGTCCGCTGCCAGCATCGCATCGGTAACTATCAGAACGCCGATGCGATAGTTCAGAGCCGGTTCCGGTAAGGCGACACGCGGTTAGAATACGCGCTGCCGGATAGTTCAAGGATTCGAACAAATGAAGACCACCTTTCTGGATTTCGAGCAGCCGATCGCGGAGCTCGAAGTAAAGATCGAAGAATTGCGCTTCGTGCAGGATGATTCGGCCGTCGATATTTCGGAAGAGATCGAGCGGCTGTCCAAGAAAAGTCAGCAACTGACGAAGGACCTGTATGCGCACCTGTCGCCTTGGCAGGTGTCACAGATCGCGCGGCATCCGCAGCGCCCCTATACACTCGACTATGTGAACGAGTTGTTCACGGATTTCCACGAATTGCACGGTGACCGGTCATTTGCCGATGATCTGTCGATCATCGGTGGCCTGGCGCGCTTCAATGGTCATCCGTGCATGGTGATTGGTCAGCAGAAGGGACGCGACACGAAGGAGCGCGCGTTGCGCAACTTCGGTATGTCGCGTCCGGAAGGCTATCGCAAGGCTGAGCGGCTGATGCGGGTGGCTGAGAAATTTAACTTGCCGATTTTCACGTTCATCGACACGCCGGGTGCGTATCCGGGCGTGGGCGCCGAGGAACGAGGTCAGTCCGAGGCCATCGGTCGCAATCTCTATGTGATGGCCGAGTTGAAAGTGCCGACGATCGCGACGATCATTGGCGAGGGCGGCTCCGGCGGCGCATTGGCCATTGCCGTCGCCGACAGCGTGTTGATGTTGCAGTTCTCGACCTATTCGGTGATTTCGCCGGAAGGGTGTGCGTCGATCCTATGGAAGAGTGCGGCGAAGGCACCCGAGGCAGCGGAGGCGCTGGGCTTGACCGCGCACCGGCTCAAGGCGCTCGGCCTGATCGACAAGATCGTCAACGAGCCGCTGGGCGGTGCACATCGGGATCCAAAAGGCATGGCCGCGATGCTGCGTCGCGCGCTGGCTGACTCGCTGCGACAATTCCAGGGCATGAGTTCAAATGATCTGTGTGCCCGCCGCTTCGAACGGCTGATGAACTACGGTAAATACAAGGTCGGCCCGTTCGGCAACTAACAGCGTAACGCGGCACGCGCCGGGTGACATCCATACGGGTAAGCGGATGACGACTGCGGACGAATCATCGGTCGAGCGTCTGGTTCTCGGTGCGGTGGCAGCACAGGTCGCCGCGCTGCATGGCGATGAGTCCGTTGCGATCGCTTTCAGTGGGGGCCTCGACTCCACGGTGCTCCTGCATGCGGCGACTCGCGTGCTCGGCGCGTGCCGGTGTGTCGCGTTGCACGTTCATCACGGGCTCAGTCCTCATGCCGATGCCTGGCGCAGCCATTGCGCCGACGTGGCGTGCCGGCTCGGCGTCGTTTTCGATTGCCGCGCTGTTGCGATCGCGCGCACGCCACAGCACAGCGTCGAAGCGCTGGCGCGTGACGCCCGCTATGCAGCGCTCGAACAGATGTGCGCGGCCCATCGCGTGCGCATGCTGTGGCTCGGCCATCACGCGGACGACCAAGCCGAGACCGTGCTGCTGCAATTACTGCGTGGTGCGGGGCTGCCCGGACTCGCCGCGATGCCGTTGCATCGCGTGCTGCCGAACGGGCTCGTCCACGTGCGGCCTTTATTGTCGGTACTGCGGGCTTCTCTCGACGCGTATGCGCGTCAGCATGCACTGCGCTGGATCGAGGATGAATCCAATGCAGACCCTCGGTATGCGCGCAATGCGGTGCGGCGACATGTGACGCCGACGCTGGCCGTCCATTTTCCCGGGTATCGCGACGCGCTAGCGCGAACGGCCCGGCATGCCGCCGCCGCGCAGCGTCTGCTCGAAGATTTGGCCATGATCGATCTGCGTGCATGCACGTTTGCCAGCCGGCGTGCTGCCGTCGTGACCTTGAAGCGATCCGATGCATCGGTGCCCGTGGGTCCAACGTTATCGCGGCGTGCGCTGGTTGAACTCAGTGACGAGCGCGCGGTCAATCTGTTGCGCTTCTGGATGCGCAAGGCGGGGCTGGCGACGGCATCCGCAGCGCGCGTCGATGAAATACTGCGCCAATTGCGTGAGGCTGGTGACGACGCAGCGCTGCGGATCGAGCACAACGAACATTGCTTGCGCTTGTATCGCAACCGAGTCTGGTGGGAACGCCAGGATGACGGGGCGGCCAGCCATGACGCGATGCCGCCGAGCGCCGAGTTGCGATGGTCGGGCCAGGCGGTCTGGCGGCTGCCGGCGTGGCGAGGGGCGATTGTTTTCGTGCTGTGTGATGCCGATGATGAGCAGGGGGTGCAGCGCAGCGTCCTCGAATGCGCGCCGCTCACGGTGCGCGGCCGGCGCGGCGGCGAGCGCATGCGCTTGCGCGCCGGTGGCCCGCTTCGCACGTTGAAGAACCTTTTCCAAGAGGCGGCGGTGCCGGCCTGGCGACGCGATGTCCCGTTGTTGTTCGTCGGCGACATGTTGCTATGGGTGCCTGGGCTGGGCGTCGATCCCAACGTCGCGGGCAGAGGTCGGGTGCGGATCGAATGGCGCCCGGACATATTGCTTGCATGATCCCCGGCCGCGGGCGCGCGGCGGCGTGGCACGCATTTTCGCTTGTCAAGTGCACCGGCATACGGTAGGGTTACCGGTTTGCTCGTCTGGCTTTCCCCGATTTTTCTCGATTGGGCAGGCGTGCACGCGCTGACGGCGCCGCTTCTCGTTTGTGTCCCTTTTTGTCGAACGACCCCGCGTGCGCGCCGGCGTGGTTTCCCCTCTAGCTCATAACGACAATGGCACTCATCGTCCATAAATACGGCGGCACCTCGATGGGCTCGGTCGAGCGCATCAGGAATGTCGCGAGGCGCGTCGCGAAGTGGCACAAGGCGGGTCACCGGTTGGTCGTCGTGCCGTCCGCGATGTCCGGTGAAACCAACCGCTTGCTCGCGCTTGCGAAGGAAATGTCGGCGCAGCCTAGTCCGCGTGAACTCGACATGATCGCTTCGACGGGCGAGCAGGTCAGCGTTGGCCTGTTGTCGATTGCACTGCAGGAAGAAGGCGTCAACGCGGTCAGCTATGCAGGCTGGCAGGTTGCGGTCAAGACCGATAGCGCGTTCACGAAGGCTCGCATTAGCGAGATTGATGATAAACGCGTGCTGGCCGACCTGGATGCCGGCAAGGTCGTCGTCATCACGGGTTTTCAGGGCGTGGATCCTGACGGCCACATCACCACGTTGGGTCGGGGGGGCTCCGATACGTCGGCAGTCGCGATCGCGGCCGCGATGCGCGCCGACGAATGCTTGATCTACACTGACGTAGACGGCGTGTACACGACCGACCCGCGCGTTGTCGAAGAGGCACGCCGGCTTGATCGGGTCACGTTCGAGGAGATGCTGGAGATGGCCAGCCTCGGCTCCAAAGTGCTGCAGATTCGATCGGTCGAATTTGCTGGCAAATACCGGGTCAAGACGCGCGTGTTGTCGAGCCTGACTGATCCGCTGATGCCGCTGGACGACGAAATGCGTTCGGGCACCCTGATTACCTTTGAAGAAGACGAGAAAATGGAACAAGCCGTTATCTCCGGTATCGCCTTTCAGCGTGACGAAGCGCGCATTGCAGTCATGGGCGTGCCCGACAAGCCAGGCATTGCCTACCAGATCCTCGGGCCGGTCGCCGACGCCAACATCGACGTTGATATGATCATCCAGAACACCAGCGTGGACGGTAAGACCGACTTCACGTTCACCGTTGGCCGTGGCGACTACCAGCGCGCGATGGACATCCTCAACCAGTCCGACGGACATGGGAATGTGCAGACGGTGCTGGGCGATCCAAAGGTGTCGAAGGTATCGGTCGTCGGCGTCGGCATGCGCTCGCACGTGGGCGTCGCTAGCAAGATGTTCCGCACGTTGTCAGAGGAGGGCATCAACATCCAGATGATCTCGACGTCCGAAATCAAGATCTCGGTGTTGATCGACGAAAAGTACATGGAGCTTGCCGTGCGCGCGCTTCATAAAGCGTTCGAACTCGACCAGGCGGATTGAGCGGTGGCTGTCGCATTGGCGGCTGCCGATCGTGGCGCGCCCGTTGTAGCGTCTTATGAATTGACGTGATCGCGTAGAGCCGCTATGATCTTGCCTTCGTCGCGTGGACTCCCTACGCGAGCGAAGTTTCGGGAGACGTGGCCGAGAGGTCGAAGGCACTCCCCTGCTAAGGGAGCATCTGGGCCAAAACCTGGATCGAGGGTTCGAATCCCTCCGTCTCCGCCAGTACTTCGGTATAGGGCGGTGGAAACCCCGGTTCTTCACGGAGAACCGGGGTTTTCTTTATTTGTCGCCTGTTCCGATTGCTACGCAAATTACGTGCGTGTTACACGTGAGCTAGTGGAGAGTCGGGTGGCAACACACCTGACGCGGCGCGGCGGCGTTTACTATCTGTGCCGCAGCATTCCCCCAAACCTAATCGACGGCTTCGGTGGCGATCCCTGCGAGCACTGTGGGGCGGACCTCGTGGCGGCGGAGAAACAGGCCAAAGTTCTAAGGTTGGAAAATCGATTAGCAAGGCTGCGGGTAGGTCTGGAGCGTGGTCGGTGCCCTTATCTTCGGGGCGCTTGCCTGACCTACCTCCGGTTTTAATCCAGACCGCAGTGAGCGTCCGAGGTTAAAAACCGCTGAGCTCCTTCAGTGCTCGGGCGAATGGCTCAGATGTCAGGTAACCAATGGCATGATCCGCCATTAATCTCATCATTTTTGTTCGCCACTGCGCTGATCCAACCGCTTTGGGCTAGCCTGCTGTGCAGCATCGCTTCGCGTTGCGCGTGCCTCATGCCTTATCCCTTATCGAGCTTGCCATGGACTTTGATCCGAACGCCGCATCGCACAGTGCTCAAGTGGCCCTCTATGCTATGGAGAGTCGCCAAGCCGGCCATCCTGCCGCGGCTGCGCCGCCTCATGTCCCAAAGTTGGCAGCGGCTGAGCGCGCGCGCATGCCGCAACACCCGACGACAGGCTTGTTGGCCAGCGCAACGAATAGCTTGACGGATGGCTTAGCAACAGGCCGAACAAGCCGTCCGACAACGTACCACGATCTGCCGCCAGAAGTCCTTCAACAAGTGGCTGACCATGTCCCATTCGACGACATCGGCAACTTGTCGACCGTGGACAAGCAAACGTACCACGTGCTACGGGAAAGGTGGCTGAGCCGGCGTTGCTGGCAACGTGCCAAGGCTGCTCGCAACGTACCGCTCTCTCCGTTAGAGAGCAGGGATGATCCGGGGATGAACGTGCTCGATCACGCGTCGATGCAACAGCTGCTCACCGAGATCGAGCGTATCCGCGTCGAGCCGGCGCTGCGCGCTGAACCGCTCAAGGCCCTGTGGCCCGCAATAAGGGCCATGCGCTGGGAGCAGCAGCAAGCAGCGTTCGAACAAGTTTTTGAGGCCGCAGGTCGTGTGCCCAAGCAAGGCTTGCAGATACAAAATGACATGATCCGGGCCATACATCAATTTTCACGCTCACAGCCGCGATGCAATGTGTACGAGTTTGTCTATGGGCTATACAAGTTTGTATATGCTCAAGCCGAGCGCCGTAGCGCTGAGCAGGGCAGCACGTGGGCTGCGGTTGCATCGCTGCTCGGATATTTGGACAACGACGCGTCACAGTTGTGGTACGAGGGCGAATATCAGGCTTTTTGGGGCCGGCTCCCCGCGTTGTGCACAGCCGAACAAGCGGACTTGATCGCGGAACTGGCGATACTGTTGCCCCGCGTTTTCCGCCATGGCAGTGGTAGAAGCGCAAAGACTGTCCAGTATTACGAAACGTTGCTGGCATGGGTGCGGCGCTTACCGCCATCCTATCAGGGTGCACCAATCGGCGCATTGGCCCATTCGATACGGTTGCTGCCGGACGCACACCGGCCCATGCACTATGCCAATCTGCGGCACTTGATACTGGCACTGCCGGATCACCAACTAGACAGCGCGCTACGTTGCCTACCGTTCGGGTTGACGACACTGCCGACGGCTCAATACGCGCACGAGCTTTCGCTACTTGACCCCGTTTTTCACCGCGTGCTGCCCAAGCAACGTGCCTCGGTGGCGCTCGGACTGCTCAAAAGCACGAAAGGCTTGAACGAAACGCTGTCAAAGCAGCTATGGCAGCGTGCGCTGCGCCTGCTCGAAAGCGGCGATGAGACGGATGTACAGAGCGTGCTCAAAGAGATGAAGCAGGTGATGTCCTCTTTGCCTCTCCAGCATTTGGAGGACGCAAAGATTGAAATCAGAGCTTTTGTCGATCGCACTCGATTTAGTGAGGAAACTCGTCAAGCGCTGCTCGACTATAGTAATCCTAATGTACTGTGGGTCATTCCAGAAATAGTCTATTAACTGTTGGTCAAAAATGGCTTTTTGAGAGAGAGGCGCGAAAGAAAACTTGGACTACTTGGAGGTAGTTCATGTACTCGTATGAAGAGCTCATTCGAGCGGTTCGGTGCTACGTAAAACTAGGAAAGCGCATCGCAGCTACCATTGGTCAGCTGAGGTATCCGACAAAGAACTCGCTCAAATCCTGGCATCGAGAATACGAACAATGTCATGATTTGCGATCGGGTTATGTGCGTTCGAGGCCGAAGTACTTGCTCGAACAGAAGAAGGTGGCTGTTGACCACTACCTAAGCCATGGTCAGTGTAATCTGCTCGCGTAGCGGCTGGCGGAAAAAATCTCCCTTTGGCATCGGCGTCTTCGGATCCATTTAACCCTCGTCGAAATTTGCAGGAAAGTCACGCTAATATGCTGCCTCTTGCAATTCCACAATACCGTTTCAGCTTCATAGCGTTGCTGCATGAGCCGGGCGGATTGTTCAAGTCCGGCTCAGTAGCGAGCGAAGGCCGTTTCGAGTTCCTCGATATGCTTCGCGAAAACCGCCGGGCGTCTTTGGCGGAAGGTCTCAAGGTTCGCGAGCTTCCAGCGTAGTGCCGGCAGCTCGGCAGCGTGGGGAATGGCGAGGAGTGACCAGTCCGGCGTGCCACGCGCCAGGCCGAGCAGGAAGTGTCGATGCGCGAGAGTCAGGTGCGCTGGCAGTTCCTGCCGTAATCGCTGGCGGGTATTGAGCAGCGTGTCCAGACTGCAAGGCACTTCGGTCATGCCGACAAAGCTGCTGTCGTAGTCCCGCGTAATATTCTTGTCGCGGCCAAACAGCACCTCGTGGATGGGGCGATTATGGCCGGCGAGATACACGACGAAGCACTCGATCATGCCATGCGTCAGTCGGCCCGATTGATAAAGCTGCCAGACGTCGAACAGATCGCGCGGGTGCTGGCGATCGAGGGCCGCCACGAGTTTGCCGCCATAGAGTTCGTCGAGCGCGAGCACGGGAAGTTCCAGTTCCGCAGTGAATTGTTCCGTCGTTCGCGCACACAACGCGCGCCGTTCGATGGGCAGGGCCGTGCCGCGAAAGACGGTATTGACTTCAATTTTGACCTGACTGGTTTCATCTTCGACAAGAAGCTTGGTATCGCTGAGACCCTTACTGCCGATGAGGCGGGTGCGTACTCCTTGCGGAGTCAGCCGTTGTTCGACGGCAGCCAGTTCCTGTTGAATGGTGGAGAGCGCTTCCTCACGCGGTGTCTGCCGGGGTATATAGACGACGTCGATGTCGACCGACAGACGCGGCATATTCTGCACAAACAGGTTGATGGCCGTGCCACCCTTCATCGCGAAGAGATCGTTGGCAAAGACATCCGGCGCGATGCGCAGCAGTAACCGGACGGTGTCGGCGAAGAATTTATCCATGCGGTCTCAGTACGAGGAGTGTGCTATCGGGAAGCTGGCTTATCCAGCGCCGGCCGCTACCGGTGGGAAGCGAGAATTGCGCGAGCAGTGCATCGACATCGAGCAGGTTGGTCTCGCGCGCCCAGGTTAGGCACAGGCGAACGGTTTTCACGCTGGTACAGCAGGCGAGCAACTGACCGAGCAATTTCTTGCGTGGGCTGCGCAGGCCTTCGAAGACCGCATGGGCGTCGTCCAATCCTTCACGGACGCCGACGTCGTACAGGAGTTCAAGTACGGCGCGTTCGGGGACCGCGACCTGAACACCAGCCGGGACATCGGGTGGTGCGATAAGTGTCTGGGTGGCGAAGGGGGAATCGGGCCAGTTGAACAATCGGGCATACATATAGCGCGCGGGAAAGCGGCTGGTGAACCAAGACGGCAGCGCAAAGCGCGTATCGCCCCACAGCACCAAGGGCTCGCGCCGGCCGACCTGGTGCCGCACGCCCTGCCAGGCAAGGGCGGTTTTGCCGCCGACGTGCAGACCGGGGACGCGCTGCTGCAGGAACCGGAGCGTGGCGTGGAGATTGAAATCATCGTTGGGAAAGGCATATACGCCCGATGCCAGCCGGACCAGCCAACCGCTGCTCACGTAGCGGGCGGCGAGCTGGGACGACACACCAAGCCGGTTCAGTGTGGCGACGTCGAACGGCGCTCCGCGGGGCAGGTTAGTCTGCAGGCGTTTGATTAGTTGATGTCGAGGAATTCGCTTCATGAGTGAATTTTACGACAAATTCTAATCTTACGGGCGCAAACTGATCGGAAGTTGACGTACAGATAGATCAAGGTCGGCGGTTGACCTGTACCTCTCGCGTTGCCGCCGCCGACTCAAGGGAAACCTACGTTGCCATGTCAACTTAAGCGCGGCTTCGTTGAGCGGGAAGTAGTCGCGCGCCTTGATGATCTTGTGCAGTTGCATATGCAGCGACTCAATTGCATCCGTCGTGTAGATGATCTTTCGGATGCTCGGCGAAAAGGCGAGGGAATGATCGTCGAGGATAGTTTGTCGTTGCGTAATCTTTTTGTGGCTATCGCGCTGGTATTTGATGTGTGCACTGCGCGTCGAAGAGAAAAGGCGTATCTTTCGCCGGCCCGCACGGTTGCATGCTGGACGGCACGCGCACGACGGTCAGCGCGGCGTACAGCTCACTAACATAATCCAGACCACCCCACTGTTGTGCGTCGCCGATCACGTACAAACGGCATTTGGCGCGGGTAATAGCGACGTTGAACAGGTTCGGCGTATTGGTTGCCCACGCGCGGGCGCGCGCGCCTTGCTGGCCGGGCGCCGTGCCCAGTACGAGGAAGACGATGGCGGCTTCCTTGCCTTGAAATGTGTGGACGGTGCCGACCTCGATGCCGTCGAATTTACCACGTCGCACAAGATCGCCGCAACGTGGTCAGGCACTGGCGCAGCACGTCCAGCTCGTCGTCCGACACCGGATGGTGCACGCGTGTGGAGGCCACGTCGAACCAGGCGCTGTCGCCGAGGACACAAGAAAAAGGCGTGGACAGCGGCTGTCCCGCGTCATCGACACGCCCCTGCACCATCTGGCCGGCGTACGCGATACGGTTGGCGACCGAGAACATTGGATCGTTACAGCGCCGATGCGTGCGCAACGGCATGCCGGTCCAGGTGCGCGTCTTGCCGTCGGTGTATTGGGCCGCCGTGCTAATCTAGGAGCCGAACGGCGTGATGCGGTCGGCGAGCGTTTGCACCGACTCGTCAGCGGGCGACCAGGCTGGATCGACCTGATGGCGGTGACGCAACGCTTCCGTGACGTGCAACGGCACGGTGAAGATCGGTTCAACTTGCAACGGATCACCGACGATGACCGCACGACGGCTGCGCCCGATCGCACCAGCGGCCGATTGCGGGGTGGCCTGTCCCGCTTCGTCGATTAGCAGCCATCCGAGACTGTCCTGGCCCATGCCAATGAACAGGCAATCGAACGAGGCGAGGGTCGTGGACACGACAGGTACCACGAAAAGCAGCACATCCCACAGCAGTGGCCGTTGATTGGCGAGCAGCTTGTCCTGCAGCGTGTTGGTTAGCATGCCGTGCACCACGCGCAGATTGCATTTGCGTTGAAACAGGCAGCGCTGGGCACGCTGGTAGCTGAGGTGTGCCGCAAGATGGGTACCAGCGATGCGACGTTTTACAACTGGCGGTGAAGTATAGGGGCTTGGGCTTTGTCAAGGCAGACAATGGCAGCGAATTCATCTCCAAGGGCTCGACAAGTGGGCGTATGAGAACGGCGTCAAGTATCGATTTTCCCACCTCGGCAAGCTAACCGATAACGCGAAGAATGAGTCGTTCAACGGCGACTTGGCTGTGCATAAGCGCATTCTACCTAAATGATCTTAGGCGGAGCGAAGCTGCAAATGGTGGCACACTTGAACGTCGGGCAGCTGTAAGGCGGTGCTGTCCCCGCCGTGTTTTTTTGCAAACGAGACCGGTTTCATCCAGGGTAAGACAGTATGATTTTGCGTGAGAGGTGTAAATAAACACTGTGTTCATGCGATCATCAAACGTGCGAATGAGGTTTAATGTAGGGGGAACAGGTACTGATTTTTAAAATTTGTCGGTTCAATCAAAGATGACAAGCTTGCGTTTGTCGTACCGGGCGTCTATAGTCAAAATAGCCTTATTCAACGAAGCGGCGCACGGTGGCTACGCATCATGCTTAGACATGGTGTGAGTGATCGCACAATAGGTACTTTGAAAGTGAACGGATGCATTGCAGTAGCCGCTGATTATCGCAGTAAGCGTGTAATTAAACGATGAAGTGCCCGTCTTGTAAGAGCCGACGCAATAAAGTGCAATTTGCGATATGTGGAATTTACAGTGCGAGCGTAAAATGAAGGAGAATTGTGATTCCAAAGGATTACGCAAGGCCATACATATTCACAAGCCAGCTGGCAGTGTGGTACCCAGATACTGCGTTTGAAGGCCTCAGGCGATTGCCTAAACAAGCGTGCTACTTCTTGACACACTGTGGCCGGCCGTCTATGTTGAGTTCTTAATTAAGAATTATAAAAATAAAAATTAACTTCTCCACTTTAAAACTTGAAAGGATAAGCATTATGCGTCGAGTAACCATCGTAACAATGACGTTTGCTGCTACTTTAGGTTGCGTAACATGCGTATCGGCCTTTGAGACAAGGGAATCCGCCTATGGGCTAATAGAAAGCAAGTACAAACAAGAGGCAAAGCAGGCCAGTTGCATGCGCACATTCGAGAACAGCACATCCGTGCGGATCGGCGTCTGCGAGGCTCAGGGAGGACCAAGTGATTACACTTCCATGAGGCAATGGCGGCTCGTGGAACAGGAAGATGGCACTTATTTAATCCAAAATAAGTATCGCAACGATTTGGGGGCTGGCAGCTGCCTACAAGCTCTGCCACAGTCGACAGACCTGATTGTGGGAAGCTGTAACGGTGATACATCTGCTCCATTATCGACAAAGCAGTGGAAATTGGAAGGCGGTACCTTTCGACTCGCAAAAAATCTCTACAAGGAAAGCGTGCAGCCAAGCCATAATTGTGCCCGTGTCTATGCCGGCAGCAACGCAGAGATACAGATTGGCGCGTGCGATGCGCAAGGCGGGTCCAGTGATTACACCTCTATGAGACAGTGGCAATTCGCTATGTTTCCCCCGCCTGTGACACCGGGTGGAATGGCATCGCTCTCTTACCACATTCCTACTACCCCGCCGATCACCCAAATCACCTTCCCCATCACCGTGATCCGTGCTCCCGATGCGGCTGGCTACTACTTTGCCCAGCAGTATGGTTTTTCGGGCGGCAGCGTCGGTTACATGGGTGTGCGCCCGCGTCCGGGTGGAAAGTCGCTTGCGGCTTTCTCGGTGTTCGGCAGTGGAACAGAAGTCGTCGATACCGCTCGTTGCACAGGTGGCGCAGATGGCGGAGCAGGCGTTAGTTGCTCGGCCGAACACGAGTTGGTTCATGGCCGGAAGTATCTTCTCACCATTACTCGGGATTCAGCTGACCCACGCGTATGGCGAGGCAGCATTACCGACTCTGTAACGCATCAGCAAGTCGTGCTTGGCGCCTATAAAGTACCAGCGACATGGGGTTCACTGTTTTTTAGCCAAGGCGGATTTATTGAATACTATGCAAAAGTAAGCTCCTGCGCGAGCATTCCCCTGGCTGAAATACTCTTTTCACCCCCTTATGGCTCCGATGGGCGGGCCGGCTCGCTCTATGCCCCAAAGGAATATGGGCGGTGCCAGGGCAACATGAATTATTTTCATGAGGTACGAGGCGAGGACTCTTATTTCAAGGTGGGTTTCTAGAGTCAATCGTCATGAGAAAGCTCGCGAATGCGGGCTTTCTCATGGAATGAATCTCTGATCTTAGTGTCAATAGCAAAAGATTTTCCCTAACCGCCAGTAAGGATTTCAATAATTACCAATAAGGGTCCCTAATAAATAGGGTGCTTTCAAGAAACTGGCCGCGATGACTGGGCGACGCTGGCGCTGTTGGGCCTGACGCATTTGTCGCCCGGGCTGACCTCAAAACCCCAGTCACCGTGGTCGTACCAGTTGTCCCCGAGCAATTCGGCCGGATGCTGGGTGCGGCTCTGCCCGTTGCCGCAGCGCATGTCGCTGGCTGGACAGTAGTGGTCACAGCCCCAGCAGATCCGCTCCGGATGCAGCGGGTGCAGCGGAAATACCTTAGCCATGCGTTTTCTCCGAGCGTTCGATTGTGACGACGCAAAGCATCATTATCCCGCCCTTGTCTCGGGCCAGAACTGAGTCGGAATGACGCGGAGATAGGACTCGCCTTCCGCCGGGCGTGAACGGCCAGCAGACTAACGCTGTTATTTGCTGCGTTGATGTCGTCATCCGTGTCTGAGATGACGCAACGCGCGAAGTAGCACCGTCGCCGGCATGGTCCTGGCATGCAGTCGATGGGGTAGCCTTTGCCATTGGACAAGATGAATCCGTTGGCCTCGTCGGCGAATCCGGCTATGGGAAGTCCACCCTGTCGCGCGCGACCATGCGGCATGATTCGATCTCGCGCGGCGAGAGCCGTTTCGATGATCTCGATGTCGTCCCGTTTGGCGCTTGAACCGGCGTTGTTGACCATGCGCGGCACTTTCATTGCGCGCGTGTAAACAGGGAGCGGGTTTCCCTGCTGCCGGCCAGCTATGCAGGAGACGACGCGCCGTCGTCCGATGGATTGATGTCGCGGTGGCCGTCGTCGCGCAGTATCTTGACCGGAATCGACTTCGCGGCCGGCACCTTGCTGTGCTCGGCATGATGCCACAGCGGCAGCAATACATTGCACTCGGGATAGTATCCGGCAATGCAGCCGAGTGGCACATCGTAGGCGTGCACGCGCAGACCGCTAAGGCGCCGCTCGACGCCATCGCCCGCGATGGTTTGCAGCGTAATCATGTCGTTCTCGTGCAGGCTGCGACGGCGGATGTCCTCCGGGTTCATTAGGATGACCATTCGTGAGTCCTGGATGCCGCGGAAGCGGTCGTCATGAGCGTAAATCGTCGTGTTGAACTGATTGTCGCTGCGCAGTGTCATGAGCCGCAGCGCATCCGGCTCGCGCTGCAGCATGTCCAGGTCCTCGCCGAGCGCTGCGGGCACGAGGAATTCGGCCTTGCTCGATGCCGTGGCAAAGCGCCGCTCGCGTGCCGGCAGCGGGCGCGGGAACCCACCTGGTTGCCCCATGCGCCGCTCGAAGTCCTCGAACATGTCCGGATAAGTTTTGGCGATATCGCTGCGCACCAGCGCATAGTTGTCGCGCCACGCGTCCCAGTCGGGCCCCGCACGCGGGTCCAGCGTGGCCTTCGCTATCCCGGCGACGATGTAAGGCTCCGAGCGCAGCTTGTCGCTGGCCGGCTGCGCATAGCCACGGGAGCCATGAATGCACGCAGTGCTGTCCTCTATCGACACGGCTTGTTCGCCGCTTGCCTGTCGATCGATTTCGATGCGGCTCAGGCAGGGCAGTACATAGGACATCTCGCCCGGCAATAGGTGGGAGCGGTTCAATTTGGTGGCGACGTTGACAGTGAGCCGCAGTTTGCGCCAGGCCGGCTCGATGCGCGAGCGGTCTGGGACGGAGCGGATTAGGTTGCCGCCGAGGTTCAGCACTGCGTCGATTTTGCCGGCGAGCATGGCTTCGAATGTTTCGACGGTGTTCAGCCCTTTTTCGCGAGGTGGCTCAAACGAGAACTGCTCGGCGAGCCGGTCCAGCGGTGCTAGCTCTGGCTTCTCGGTGATGCCGACCGTGCGCTGCCCCTGCACATTCGAGTGTCCACGCACCGGCGAGGGCCCCGCGCCCGGCTTGCCGATGTTGCCACGCAGGAACAACAAATTGCATAGCAGACGCACGTTTTGCACACCCAGCCGGTGTTGTGTGAGGCCCATTCCGTAGTGGGCGATCACCGCGTTGGCCTTCATGTACTCGGCGGCCGCTGCCTGCAACGCGTCACGCGTTAACCCGCTGGCCGTCTCAATGTCGGTCCATGCTGTGTTGCGCAGGTAATCGGCGAACGCGTCGTAGCCGGTCGTATGCTGTTCGATAAATGACACATCGATCGCCCGCGGTGCACCATTTTGCCGTGCCCAATCATCGGCGTCGATCACGGCCTTGCAGATGCCGATGATCGCGGCGCTGTCACCACCGTTTCTGACCTGATGGTACTGCGTGCTGATTGGCGTGCTGGCCGGCGTGAGCATCTGCACGGGCGACTGCGGATTGGCGAAGCGGATCAGTCCCGGTTCGCGCAGTGGGTTGAACGTGATGATCGGCACGCCGCGTTTGCGCGCGTGCTGCAGCGGATGCAGCATACGCGGGCTGTTGGTCCCGACGTTTTGTCCGAAGAAGAACATCAAATCGGTCTTTTCAAAGTCCTCGAGCGTGATGGTGCCGACGCCCACGCCGATGGCTTCCTTCAGGCCGACGCTGCTGCTTTCATGACACATGTTGGAGCTGTCCGGCAGATTGTTGGTGCCGAAAAGACGCGCGAATAGTTGCAGCATGTAAGCTGTTTCGAGCGACGCGCGCCCTGACGTGTAGAACACCACCCGCGCGGGATCTAGCGCGCGCAATTCGCGGCCGATTTCATTGAACGCGTGCTGCCAGCTCACTTCGACGTACTTGTCCTGCGCGCGATCGTAGCGCAGCGGCGCGGTGAGGCGACCCGCTGCCTCCAAATCGCGGTCATGCCAGGTGGCCAGCTCGCTTATCGTGTGAACGTCAAAAAAGTCCGGCGTCACGCGCTTTTTCGTGATATCCCACGCGGTGGCTTTCGCCCCATTTTCACAAAACTCGGCCAAGTGCGGCCGCGCTGGCTTTGCCCATGCGCAGCCCACGCACATGTAGCCATCGGGCTTGTTCTGATGGATCAGCAGGCCGCTATCCTTGAGCGCGACTTTTTCCTTCGTAAGCATTTCGGCGACTGCCTTCAGCGAGCCCCAGCCGCCCGATGCATAGCGGTAAGCTGCGCGTTTGGATTTCGGGGCGTTCGGTGCGTCTGGCATGATCGACCTCGCTATGCACCGCGGGGGCGATGGAGTGCAAAGCAGCGCAATACGGCGATGCCGGTCAGCGTGCCCAGCAGCGCCGTGGCCACCGGGAAGGTGCCAGCCATATCGAGCGCGATGCGCGCCGGCCGGCGCACTCCGAGTAGTTGGACGCGCCGGCGTGTCATCGCCGCGCCCAGGCTCGCCAACTCGGCTTCGAGCGCGCGTTCGGCACGCGGTAGCAGCACGGTTTCTTCGTCGGCGACGTGATGGATCACGGTACGCATCAGTTGCATGAAAAGACTGTCGTAAGCCGCATTGTCCGGTCCCATGCCGCGCAGTTGTTCCATCGTTTGCCGTATCGCGTCATGCTCGGGCTTGCTTTTTTTCAGTACGTCATCATCCGGATCAACGCGTGCGAGTGCCGGGTAAAGAATTTCCTCTTCAAGCTGTGTGTGGATCTCCAGCGCAGTACATGCGACGCTAACGATCGCGCGCTTGCGCCACCAGGGCGAGTCAGGGCGATAGCGATGAAAGGCCGCCAGCACGTGGGTGTGGTCGGCGCGGATCGCAGCGGTAACGGGCAGCGCCGCAAGCGAGGATAAAACCATAACCTCTCCTGGTCACAAAGCGTCATGCGTGATGCATTTGCTGTGCCCGACTGCGTCTGCCTAACGCGGTGAGCGGGCGCTGGCGTTGCGGCGGCGGCCTTGTCGAAGCTGTACAGCCAATGGCCGGGCACGGGCGTTGCGCGGCAAGCGAGGCCGGCGCAACCACACCCGTCCGGCGTCGTTTTTTTAAAGTTCGACGAAGGAGGTTCACGATGGCACGCAAGACCTTGGAAGACCTGTTTATCCATTCGTTATCTGAGATCTACAGTGCAGAGAAGCAATTGACACGCGCACTTGGCAAGCTAGCGCGCGCCAGCACGAATCCTGAACTTGCACAGGCCTTCGAGACGCATTTGCAGGAAACGCATGAGCAGGTCGAGCGCATCGATCAGGTGGTCGAGAAATGCGGCATCAAGCTGAAACGGATCAAATGCGTAGCAATGGAGGGGCTAATCGAGGAAGGCACGGAACTGCTGGACGAAATCGGGAAGGGGCCCGTGCTCGATGCGGGGCTGATCGGTGCAGCCCAGAAAGTAGAGCACTATGAGATTGCGTCTTACGGCACGCTGTGCGCGCTCGCGAAACAGCTCGGTAAGGACGACGCGGTGCCGTTGCTCAAGGCGACGCTTGAAGAGGAGAAGGCGACCGATCAGAAGCTGACGCAGTTTGCCGAGAAGGTCGGCAATCCGCAGGCTAGCCAAGCCTAATAGAACCGTGCCACGCGCCGGCGCCGTGTGGTCGTTGACGTGTGGTAGGGCTCAGACGGTGCCGCTTCGGCGGGCACGCTTCGCAGCTGCAGGCCGTGCGATACTGCCGGACGGCAGCGGGTCCCGCGCGCCGGGTGCGGGGCACGTCGGCTTTATCATAGTGAGCGAACGGCAATACTGCACCATTCGCTGAAACTGCCCCGCCACGGCAATACCGCGAGGCCTCCGGACACGCTGGCATGGGGAAAGACGCTTCTTGCATGATCAAGCTGTGTCTGAACGTCATTGAGATCGATGTAGTACAGCGCACGCTGGCGTCCATCGGTGGGCGCCTCGGCGAATTGACGCAGCAGCAGTCGCACCAGTGCGTCCTCATCGGGGAAACTGTAGCCGACCAGCACGACGATCCGGGACTCGCGCAGCAGCCGCACGGCCTTCGGGAACAGCGCCTGGAAATAGGGTTGGTCGTAGTCCTGGGCGCGCGAGGGCAGCATGATATCCGGCGGGTTGCTGCGCAGTATCTGCGTGTCGCGGCGACGATAGTCGACTTCAAAATGACCGTCATGCCGATAGATCTCAAACCCCCCATTGAGTTTCAGCAGATGACCGCCTGCAAAGGGCACCGCTACCGCACGCCTGTCCGTCTCACCGCACCACGCGGACGGCGTGAAGCCTCGATACAACTCGCGCGAATGGGCACGTCGGAGCGCTGTGTCTACCATCGCCTCAATGACAAAGTCGTAGTTCGTCGTCAGGAAATTCACGCCGATGCGGGGTGCGGGCCGCTCGCCAGTCGACGCCGCGCCCGCGTGCTCCTGCAGCGCGGCAAACAGCGAACTGATCGCTGTCTGTGCGTCGCTGAGCGGCTGGCCGAACGAAAGCGTGTCGCCGACTAGGGTGGGAGGCGTGGTGTGCTGGTGGAACTTGCGAAGCACCGCATAGCGCAATTCTCGCTCGACCAGTTCCAGATAAAACTCATCGACGTATCGGTTGCGGATCAGCGGATACTTTTTCAACATGCCTACCTGATAGACGATGTCGAGAAACGCGGATCGGTTTAGCCCGACAGTGCGATCGATCTGCGTCATACGCAGAAAGTCTTCCAAGAATGGAGACTCGCTCGTCCAGTCGTCATCGGTAAAGTCGAATAAATCGGCGCCGGTCGGATAGCGAGTGTCCCATGCGTGGGAGAACCCGGCGCCGAGCACGAACGTCACGTTACCCACCGCGGGATCGCCGTGCCGCGCCAGCGCATGGATGGCTTGCGCAAACTTGATCGGCGCTTGTCGGGATCGTGATGAGGAGGTTGGACCGCTGCGTCGGCGCGGGTTGCGTTGTGGGTCGATGTGTTCCGTCATGAGTCGTTGAGTCGGGGACGATGTCCGAGGTCGGGTGGCGCGCTACCAAGCCGCGCCCGCCGCCGTTTTTGTTGCGTGCCTGGCCGAGTGCAATACCCGTGCCCGCCGCGCGACGATGCACTGCTGACCATCGACGAACTGGCGGAACGAGGCTGGCGCGCGCAGGAGCGCAGTCGTAACCTGCGCGAGGATAATGTCGGCGGGCGGGGCGAACTCGGGGCGGCTGATGGGCAGCAAACGACGCGTGTACTGGTGCGACTCGCGTCTGTCGATGGACGGCGCGCGGCGCCCCACAAGGCGCGAAACGGCACGCCGCTTCAGCGCGATTTGCTTCTGGCACTCTTGCGGGCAACGGCGGCACGCGCAGTGTCCTTGACCGATGCCGGGCTTCCGCTATTCCATTGCTCCATCCACGATAATGTGTCTGCGTACGCGAGGAACTGCTGTAGATACCCGGGCGACAATTCGCGCATCAACAAAAGCGACCGATGCACGAGACTGCTGGAATTGAGCGGACCGGCATTTCTCGGCACTTGGTTTAGCGATTGCCGAAGCTGCTTTTCAATGCGGACCCTGGCCCAGGTCTTTCTGAAATACTCCAGCGTTGCCGGCTCCGGATCGGACACGGGGTGCGGCGCAGCGGCAGTGGCGCCGGCATCGCCGTGCGCGTGTTTGCGCGCGGCGATGTAGTCGAGCAACGCCGCGAGCGTAGGGCCCCCGGGCTCGCGTGATGCCGTTTTGGCAGCTGCGTTGCCGCAGCAGGGAGCCGCCCGCTCGAGATCAGCGGCATACGCATCCAGTAACTCGCCAAGCCGGCGCTCCAGGCGGTGTCGCACCGCGCCGACATGCCCGGCCGTGCGCCGCTCCAGTGCGTCGATAAAGCGGAAGCGTACCGGGTCCAGCCGATCGGCGCCGGATGCTCGCCATGCGTCAAGCCGGGCCCGCGCATGCGTTTCGCTATGGTTCACGGCGTTCACCGTTGATGGCGGGCAGCCTCGGCACCGCGGCGATCTCCACGCGCCGGTTGCGGGCCCGTCCAGCGTCGTCAGCATTCGAGCTCACCGGTTGTTCAGAGCCGAACGCGGCGGCGAACACTGATGAGGCCGGCACGCCTTCCGAGATGAAGGCGCGCGTCACCGTCAACGCGCGCTGTGCCGACAGGTCCCAGTTATCGGCGAAGCGACGATTGCCCGCGCGGACCTGCTGGTCATCGGCGAAACCGCTCACCATTAGGATCTCGTCACGGGCGCTAAGGTACGAGCGAAGCGGATTGGCGAGACTTTTCAACAGCTCGCGGCCTTCGGGCTGCAACTGATCCGAATTCAGTGCGAATAGTACGCTGCCGCTGATGCCGATACGGCCATTCACCAGCGTCACGCGTCCGGCGGCCAGTGGCCCGGCCAATGCCTGTTCCAGCGTCTTGCGGCGCTGTGTTTCCATTTGCCGCTGTCGAACTTCGTTCTCGAGCTTGGACGACAGTTGCAGTTGCATGCCGATGACGCCGACCAGGATCAGCACGAACGCCCCCAGCAATACCGACATCAAGTCGGCAAACGCGGCCCAGATGGGCGCCGCCGCTTCCACGTCGCCGTCGATGTTGTCGTTCATGGCGCTTCGGCTCCAGCACGCGCCCGCTGCATGGCGAGTTGTTGCAACTCCTCGATAATCTGTTTCTGCGACATCATGCTTAAGTCAATGACTTCCCGCGCCTGCGCGACGTAGTAGGCGAGTTGCTCGTCACTGCGCGCGAGCGACTTGTCCAGCGCCGCTTCGATGCGCTGTAGATGCTCAACCAGCGTATCGTTGGACGCGCCAAAGGACTGGGCCGCTGCGCCGAACGCCTCGCCCAAGCTGGCCACCTCGACCGCGCTGCTGGTGAGTTGCGTCGCGGCGGCCTCCACCTGCTGCGTGCTGGCCCGGACCTCGTCGGTGAACCGGTTGCCGACGCGCTCCAGCAAGCTTGCCGATGTCGAGACCAGTGCGTCGATGGCCGAGCGCTGCTCATTGGACGCATGGTTGACCGCGTCGAGTAGCGTCGCCAGCGTTTCGAGTACTCGGCCGCGTTCCTGCAGAACCGCTGTGTCGCGCTCGAGGCTATCGGACAGTTGCTGGCGCAGCTCGGCGATCACCTGCGCTGCGGCCAGCGGCGCCTGCGACGCGGCTTGCACGAGCTTGCCGATCTCTGCGATCGTCTTATTGGCCTGCTCGTTGGCTTGCGCCGAGATCTGTTGCGCTGTACGCGCCAGCGTGTCGCAGATGTGTTGCTGCTGCGCGGCGGCGTGCGTGCCGGCTTCCTCCCATTGGTGGCGCAACGTGGCGGCCATCGACGTCAGTGTCGTGGTCCAGGTGTCCAGTCGGTGTTCGTCCTGCGATTGCAGTTCGGCGCGCAGCCGCGCCTGCGATTGTTCCATTGCATCCAGCGACGCCATTGAGCGCTGCGCGAGCGTCGCAACGGCCGCTTCGAGCGCGCGTTGATGGTCCGCGGCGCGTTGCTCCGCGGCCTGCTCCTGCCGGGTTAGCGTCTGCTGACAAGTCTGGGCAAGCGTCGCCACGTTGGCTTCCAGGCGTGCCGACAGCGTCTGCAACAGGGTCGCGGCGCGTTGTTCGGCCGCCTCTGCGAATTGGTCCGCCGAGACGCGAAGGTGCTCGAGCAGCGCGTCATTGGATTGCCGATGGTCGGCCAATGCCTCGCTCCAGACCGCCGCCACATCGCGCGTGGTCGTGTCCAGGCTCGCGGATAGCGCATGTAACTGTTGCTGCACGGCGCCGGCGACGGTATCGTGCAGCGACGCCGTATCGCGTGCCAGGCTAGCCATCGTCGCCTGGACGACCGGCTGCAGCGCCGCGCCCGCGGCGCGGGCGCTGTCAGCCACGCACTCTGTCAACGAGTGTGTCACGGAGGAGATCAGGCGCGCGTGCGCGTGCTCGATCCGGTCGAGGAAAGCTTGCTGCCCGGCGAGCTGTTGCTCGCTCAACGTCCGTGTCTGCTGCTCGATATGCGTGATCATCGTTTGCAGCCGGTCGACCAGTGCAGGCAACGCATCGGCTTGCCGCTGCAAGACCTGCAAAGTCGTCTCGCGCTGGTGAGCGCTCGAATGGGCCCGCAATGTCGTCGCAATGGCGGTATCGAGCTGCTGCGCGGCCTCGATGCGCTCGCGTCGGCACAGGGCGGAAAGCAGGCCCAGCATGGCGGATGCCGCCACGCCCGCGATCGATGTGCCGAACGCAAAGCCCAGTCCGCTGACCGGCGCGGCAAGCGACGCCCGGATGGCGCCCAGATCGGTCGCGCTTTGCAGTGCGGCGCCGGTGCCGCGCAGCGTCGTTACCATGCCGAGCAGGGTACCCAGCATGCCGAGCAGCACCAGCAATCCCACCAGGTAGGGCGTTAGCACCGGGGCCGGCAACGCGACCCGCTGACCGTCCAGCCGCAGGCGCACCGCACTGCGTAAGTCGGGATGCAACTGTGCCAGCCAGGGCTCCAGCGTCGGCGGGGGGGCGGATAGGCCGGCTACGGCGCGCATCAACGTGGCACTGGCCTGTTGGTAGTGGCGCAATTCCAAAGCGCCTGCAAGATAACCGCCACCGATCAGCAGCGTGACGGCCGAGGCCAGCGGGTTGGCGCCGAAGTAGCCGGCGCCGATCCAGCATACGATGGCCAGGCCGGCCAGGAAGACAACAACGTTAAGGTGAAAGCGGGTCATAGCAGGTTGGTTAGCAGGTACGGTAGGCCGACAGCAGTCCCTGCACCGGTTGGAACCGGACGTCGAGTTCGGCGATCAGCACGCTGCGCATGTCGTTGCGAAATACGTCCAGCCAGCTGCCAGGCGCACCCGCAGGCGTCGGTGCGTCAGTTTGAAGTGGAACTTGCGTGCACGCTTGCTGTGGCACGTGCGTCTGTGCCGGCGGCGCGGGGAGAGACGCGGCGTCGCGCAAGCGGGCAAAATGCGCGCCGAGCAACGCGGGCACGTTGGCCAGCAGGTGATGCTCGCGTGCTGCTAGTGCCTGCTCCATGACGGTATCGACGGCGCACAGCTGCGCCATATCCGGCGCGCGCGTCACTAGCATTGTGCGTAGCCGCCCCCGCAGCGCACCGATATCCGTTGCCATCGCGTGCTGCACGCCGACGTAGCGGTGACGAAAATCGGCGTAGTCGGGCACGGCGTCGCTGCTCGCCCCGCGTAGCGCTGCGGGCTTGGCTGCGTGGCGCGCTCCGGTGGCGAAGCCGCAAGCTGCATCGATGCGGCGGATCAACGACGTGCGCACGGTGGCAGTATGCGCCGACGCGTCGTCGCCCAGATCTGCTACGCTGGCCGCGTCCGATGCGGCACCGTACGCAGTAGCGTTGAGCGCGGTTGACAACGCAATGGCGTCGGTCCAGCCGAGCCATTGGCTCAACTGGTCCGGCAACGATTGTCCGGGTTCGGCTACATCGAGTTGTGCGAGCCGCGCAAGCAAACGAACAAGTGTCGGAGCGCTGGACGCCGTTGGCCGGGGGACTTGCACCATACCACCAGAGTCAAAAAGACAGCAGTTTACACGTCTGTGGAACACGCGGGCCGCATCCGTTCTCGCCTGTCATCATCACCAGCGCGGTTGTCCACGCGTGGACATCATCGGCGTTGACCACATGCTAGATAAAGCACGGCGCGATCTCGATCCAGCTATTTAGCCACCGTAGCGAGACACGATTCGGCTCACGGTGATGGCCATGTCGTGCATCATCGACGCGGCGGGCAGGCCTGCGCTCCCGTACCAGAATGCCCGATGAGCTAAACGAGGCGTTAGCTCGAGATGGTGCGCGCTGGGTTATTTATGTGGCTCGCGTCAGTCAAAAGCGTCATCGGGCGAGCACGGGCACGTTAGCTGGTGAGATTGTGACGCTGCGCGCACCGCGCGACTCGACGAAGGTAACGCCGGTACTGAGCAGCAAAGCGACGACTGCCTGATTGTGCATGGTGCGGTGATCGTTACTGTGCGGCGGTCGGATTCAGCGCTGCTGCTGAATTATCGTGGCGTAGAGCAATGGCGATTCAATGATGGGCGAGACAATCGAGCCGTTTCATATCATGCGATTGTGCGAGGGGCCCCTGACGCGCAGCCGTGTTTTTCTGTGAGGTAGCCCGGCCTCTGCAGGTCAATGCTTGGCGGTACTCACGGCAATTTGTCGCATTGAATAAAGGGAATGTGCTTGGATGCTTTCGGGTTAGTGCTTTATAGTTGTCGTTACCTTAAGTGCCGAAGCGGCATATGGCAGTTGAGCACAACGCTTGAACGCGTTGTGAGCAGCAGCAAACGATGAAGTGATCTGTCAGCGAACGGGTGCATCGCATTAGCTGTTTTTGCTGAATACAAATGATGTCTGGAGGGAAAATGAAGAAGTACCCCAGCTTAAACACAATGGCCTCGCGTCTGCGTGCCACGTCTACTTTTTCTATTTTATTCTGTTTCCGACTTTGCCCACTTAGCGTACGGCAAGACAGTGTCGCTTTGAGCACGTGGCGCGTCAGGGCACGGTCTTGCATCCAGCGGCAGCATGGGTTGAGTGCCGCCGTTTGAGGCCTGGCGTAGCGCGCTCTATTGGACGGCGGAGAATGTAATGCGGTCCTATTCAAGAGTAGCGATCCATTGATAGCGAAGTGATAAGGACAACATGGCAAATAAGATTTGCTACGCTGTCTGCGTCGATTTTGCGATGGAATTAGGATGTCGAAATCGCTCACGTGTAGCATCCGAATTGGAAATTGGCATGGTTCCAAGGAAAGTGATTAGTTTTCCAAACCAGAAGGCCGTGACACAATCTTTGACCCATGTCAGGAGTGGATATGAATCAAAAAATCAGCCCGCTAATCAATGTGCTTGAAGCACGCTACAAGACGGCGGGGCGACTTGCTGAACTGGGCTACCAGTCTGTCTTTGATGTGGCGCGTGTGACGCGGGAGCAGTTTGTCCGTGAACATCGCGAACAGCTCGGCCCTAAGGCCGCCCGTGCCTGTTATGACCAAACAGTCGGCTATGCGCAGCAAGTGGCGTTCCGGTTTCGTCAGCGGCGCTTGACGCGCCTGGTGCAGCAAACCTTTGGGCCGTTTTCTGGTCCCGGTCCCAGCTATGATGAGCAGTTTCGCTTAGACTGGGGGCAGATGAGTGCGGTAGACGCCATCGAAGCGAATACGTCACCGGCAGCCTATCTCGTGTCGCTGTATCACTTGGCGATGAATCAAGAACGAAACGCGCCTCAGCCCGACGCGATCAACTCGCTGGCAAAGCGCCGCCCCGATATTCCAGAGCTGATCGTGGATAACGACAGTTTGAACCAGCGGTTACCCGAACTGACACTGGTCAATACGGTGTTGAGCCGTGCGATTGAGGACACGGTGCCGGACGGAAAAACGGTCGATGAAACGTTGGCAGAGACTTACTATCCGAACCAGCTGCCATACCATTTTGCGCATCAGCAAACCATCGAAGGATTCGCCGTGAGCGGCACATCACTCACGGAGGTGATGCAGCGGGTCGATACCTCGTGGCCTTACTTTATTGCCCCTATCTCGCCTGCCGACACCACAGCAAGAATGGAGGCGATGCGACTTGCGAGTCCATTAGCGCCGCCATTGCAAATGTTGATTGCTGCTGCACCTTATTTTAGTACTCATATGCTGACGTTGGCGCAACTTGTCGCTAAATGGGGAAGTGATTTTTACTCCACGACAGAAATTGATCCGTGGTCAGATCTTAATGGCCATGCTTATGTCACGCCATTGCAAAATGCCGTGCTTAACGGGGTGACTGAATTAATTTCGGTAGGGAATCAGTACGATGTCTTTACGCAATTAACATTAAAATCTGCAAACGATTGTCATGTTGTGTTGGGTGGGCAAAATAAAGAATATTATTATCGTGGCATTAATAATTCAATAACTACTGAAGGTAAGCCATATAAGCGCTACCCTATATTACAATATCGCGATGAGGATAATGCGGGATTGGATCTGAAGGCTAATCCGCTGCGTGCCGATTTCTTTATCCGTATGCAGACGTGGTCGTCTAAAAAATATTATGCAGAAATCAGCTTTACATTGATATTAGATGGCAACGATAATCCTGTTTTCTACACATCGAATCAAGTCAACTTTTACCACAATCACTTTGGAATCAGCCCAACACCGATCCATCACAATCATGCAACTTACCTCAGCAACGTCACCCAGCTGACTTGCCACACGGGCTTAAGCGTGGCGGATCTAGAACGCGCACTGTGCACGCGAGTCGGTGGCGATACTGTGATAGTGTCGCCCCATATTGTGACTCGTAATGCAATCTTCACTAACGGAAAGACCGATCAAACGCCGCATATGCCTTACCATTATGGTGCCGTCTACCTGCATGCGGGTAAAAGACCAGCGATTGAAATGGTAGAGGATAAAGATGGTAATCTTACACTCACTGATTTGACCGATGATCGTCTGGATCGATTGAACCGTCTGATACGCATGCAGCGTGCATTGGACTTGCCATTTGACCAACTGGATTATTTGATCACAGCCGGCATGCGTGCCGAAGGTGTCGATCCGCTTCAAGCGGATGGCAATTTGGGACTGTACACAAACACAAATACGTTGCGGCTGCTTGGGGTCTTTCGTCATTACCAGCAGCGTTACGGCGTTACGGCCGAACAGTTCGCCGCCGTCGTGCATCAAATCACACCGTATGCGATTACTCCCGATGTGCCCATGTTGGACCGCTTATTTAACATCAAGCAGCTATTTGATCAATCTTACACGCTGGATTGGGAAAATGTAGATTATACGGCGACGGCCACCACTGTGGATAAGGAGCGGGACGCACGTATTGTCAAGCAATTGGCAGCAGGTTTAAAGCTCACCGATGCGGAGTTTTCGCTGCTGGCGGACCTCGTTGCTCAGTATCAAGGCAATCAAGCTAACCATAACTTTCCCAATAGCTTAGATGCCGTCTCCGCGCTGTACCGGCTGGCTAGCATTCCGCGTTGGTTGGGGCTGACCATTGCAAGTGGTTTGGCGTTCATTCGCTTACTAGATCAGGCCAAGTGGTTAGGCGATGACTGCTCGTTGCTTGCGCAGTTGGCAGGTGTACCCGCGATCGCGGTATTAGATAATAACGGCCGACCGCAAGCTAATGACATACTCGATGGGCTGATGTTGCTGTCCATAGCGACTGACTGGTTGCACGCGCAGGAGGTAAGCGTGGCGCAATGCGCTGCGTGGCTGTTGCCTGTGCCGCCGCAAATAGGTAATCAACGCCAGTTAGACTTAATTCAGCAGCTGAGCCAAGGTATCAGTCACAGTGTCGTGACACCCCCTCGTTATGCTCAATCGGGTGCGCCAACAACGGATACTGAGGGCGTGGCGCTGGATTGGGCAACGCTGATGCAACAAGCCAATTTGGTTGATGCACAGGGGCTAGTACAAGACAATGTGAACACGGTTTCGCAAGACAGTATCACAGCGGCCGTGCAGGCCGTTGTCATGGCGCAAGCACTGGATAAGGACAGTCAGGCGCAGGCCACGACCGCACTGAGTGCATTACTTTATAACGCGCAGCAGTCGCAGCACGGCATCTTGGCGAGCACATTGGCCCAATTGCTGATGGTGCCGCAAGCGCTGGTGCGGCCGCTGGTGCAATGGGCTGGCAGTACGCCCTGTGAGTTTTTAAATCAAACCTTGGCTCAAAAGTCGGTGACCTGCCCACAGCAAATTACCGATACTTACCTGAAGCTACTCGCGATGCTATCGCGCGGCGCACAGCTAGCCTCCTGCTTTGAACTGAGTGCGGCGATGTTAAACAGCTACTTGGCGCAGCCTGCCTGGTTTGGCGAGTGCGAACCGAACCTCACGACGCTAAGCTTTGCGACACTGTATCACCTCGGTTGTTATCGCGACTGGCTGCATCACACCTCGCACACCGAGAACGATCTGCTTGCATATCTGGGACGGGTCAACAGCAACGCGCCACCGTCGGCGCAAGATGCCGCCCCGTTGCTGGCAAATTTGCTGGGTTGGCAGGCCAGTGAAGTGCAAGCTGCAGCGGCCTATGTGATGGGCGATGCCGATACGCCAGCGCGCACCATACCGCAAATTGCAACGATCTTACGCTTATACCGCTTGTCGCAGCAAACGGGCTTGGCGGTTGCGTCATTGACTTCAACGATCAGCATTCGCACCAACAGTGACTACGCGAGCTGGCAGCGACTAGGACAGGCAGTGGCCGCCGCCAGTGAACAGGTCACGACGGCCATGCATTAGCCAAGTGAGAGCGACTGACCGATTCCCTGATCACACCGGCTGGCACTGAACCTGTGTGCATCAAAGCCGCTTTATCTTAAGCAAAGGATCACCATCATGCAAAATGCGCTTGCCAAACGGCTCAATGAATCCCGACGCGATGCGCTACAAGCCTATTATCGGGGTTATGTTGCGCCGACGCTGCCGGGTGTAGGCGATCAAGCGGTGACCCAAGACGATCTGTATCAATATTTGCTCATTGATACCGCAGTGAGCGAAGAGGTCGAAACTAGCCGTGTCGCGCAGGCAATCGCGAGCCTGCAGCAGTACCTATACCGCATTGCGTTGAATCAGGAGCCAGGCTTTAACCCAATGTCGCAAGACGATATCGCATCATGGCGGGAGATCGATAGCCAGTATGCGCGCTGGTCAGCCAGTCAGCAGGTCAGTGACTATCCGGAAAACTATATTTTACCGTCCACGCGTCAGGACAAAAGTCACTTCTTTGAAGAGCTGGAAAATTCCCTAAACCAAAATCGACTCAACGCTGACCGCGTGCAGGACGCGGTGCTCAGCTACTTGAACGAGTTCGAGGCGGTCAGCAATCTGTTGGTGATCAACGGCTGTTGCAGCCAAACCGATTTTGGCAAAGGGACTTATTACTTTATCGGTCGAACCGCTGCGGAGCCGCATAGCTATTACTGGCGCAGCATGGATTTGAGTAAAAACGGCGGCACGGCCGAGCATCCGCAGATTACGCCAAATTGTTGGAATGATTGGCGAGCGATCACCTTACCACTGAATAGCAGCAATGTGCTCAGTTGGACTGTGCGGCCGGTATTCTTCAATAACCGGTTGTACGTTAGCTGGGTTGAACGGGACCCCACGCCGAAGAAGAAGAGTGACGGCACCGACGTCACGCCGGAAGTGCATGCCTACCGCGTGCATTACGGATATTTGCGTTATGACGGCACCTGGTCCGCGCCGAATGTGGCCGAGCTGCAAGGGTTCGACAAAACGGGAAATTCCTATGCCTTGACAGGTGGTGTACTAGAGATTACGGAAGATACCAATTTTGAATTAACTAAGGTTGATACCGTGGCGATCGTGGATTTTAGCCGCGGCGTGACCGGCAGCACTCGTCCAGAAGGCAACCTGTTTATTGGCTTGTTTGTGTATGAAGGTGAGCAGGGTAAAATTCCTGATCAATCGGCGTTTTTGTTCTGTGATACATCTTTTATCAGTATAAAAACAACCGGCGATAACGTTAAATCAGATTTTCTGATCTACCAGCCGGGCGCTGTCAAAGACGGTATTCGCTATCAGTCGTTGCAATATAATTTGCAGGGCAAAAAATACCAAATTGTCGCTGGGTCAATTCAAAAGAAAACCTCGCATTATGATTCAGGTATTCCTAGCAACTGGCCGGGGGCTTTGGCCACACCTTCGGTGTCGATTGCGAGTGACGGACTGACGCTGCGAGTTGGCGCTGAACTAGGTCGGTGCCCCGATGAAACGCGTGATGGGGGCGTATGGAAAAGCCTGTATGTGTTTCCTAGTGGTGACCAGACGCCAACCGGAAGCACAAGTAATCGAATGCGTTATCATTTGACAGCGGGTGATGCAAATCGATCAATCAAGTTTAGTTTTAATGGGTCAAATTATTATTTTTACGATACCAAAATTAAATACGATGCTACTTATGGGAATGTGGATATTCCAGCTGGTGTTTATAAATGCGATACTACCACTCTTCCCATATATATGGGCGTGGATACTGGCTTAAGATTTGTAGTTGATAGTTCACGTAACATTGCTTTTAAAGGCGGTACGCCCACATCCAAAATTCTGGACTTGCATGGAAAGTGGATAAGTTTTTATAATAAACCTGCCACTGAAATATTTTTTTCTATCGGCCCAGAAAATGGTTATTGGGATTCATATCACTTGACCTTTGGGATTAACAAAAACGCCAATAAGGTCAGTGTCACCTATCGGTTTCAACATAAATTATCCATCTACACGGTTCAAGGCGGTACGGAAAAAAGTATGGTGGCGAGCAACACCACCACGCAACGTGACGTGCTGCAACCAACAGACAACTGTGCTGCCACGCATTCAATTAGCAGCGAGGACTTTCCGGAGCAAGGAAATATCACTTACCATCTGCGCAATGAACTGGTGCGCACCCCGTCTTCTGGCAGTGTCGGTAGTGCCTATCAAACGTGGTCAGTGCAAGTTGAATTGGTGTCGGTGAACACACCGGATCAGATTCCTCAGCTGTGCACGCGTTATGACAGCCAGCAAGGTAACGTCCAATTCATTACGTTTAACGGTAATAAAGCGGAGGATGGCGGTTTCCCCCTGCCCGACACTCGGCTCAATACGACTTTTGTGCGCGAATTGATTCGCCGGGCCAATGTTAGTTTGGGCACGCTGCTGCACTATACGACTCAAGCAATGCCGCAAGAACCGCAATTACGTGTCGACAGTAGTGCACCTAATGGCCATTTGCAGCCGATGGATTTCACGAGTGCCAACGGCCTGTATTTTTGGGAGCTGTTTTTCCATGTGCCGTACCTGGTCGCCACGCGCTTTAGCAGCGAGAATCAAAACACCGATGCGCAGCACTGGCTGCACTATATCTTCGATCCGGCGGCCAAAGATAAAGACACCGATGCGGTCACCGGTATCACGGCACCCGACTATTGGAACGTCTACCCGCTGTGTCCGCCTGAGGACGCCGATGTATCGACGGCCAGCTTTTTGATGCGCGATGCGCTCAATCCGGATGCGCAAGCGTATGCCGATCCGGTTATTTATCAAAAAGCGGTATTTATGGCTTATGTGCGCACGCTCATTGCGACGGGTGACAATGCGTATCGGCTGCTCACGCCCGATGGACTGACGGCGGCCCGCGTATTTTATGATCAGGCACGGGAGCTGATGGGACCGCCGCCCACAGTCTCGATGAGCAGCCGTTGGATACCCAATACGTTGCAGGTCCTCGCGAGCCAAAAATACGCGGCGGTGCGTGAATTAGAGCACGAACCGAACGTGCGCTGGCTGGCACTGCCGGCGCAAAATCTGAGTCTGCTCAGTATATTAGACAACCCGAACTTTCGCCCGCCGCTCAATACGCAATTGCTTACGTATTGGCAAATGCTCGACGCACGGCTGTACAACCTGCGTCATAGCTTAACCCTGGATGGCAAGCCGCTCAGCCTGCCACTGTTTGCGACGCCTGCTGATCCATTGGCGCTGTTGACGCAGCGTGCCCAAGCGGGATCGTTAGGTAACAGCGGCAATGGCGCCAGTCAAATTATTCTGCCATATCGTTTTCAATCGCTGCTGCCCACGGCGTACCGCGCGGTCGATATGCTCAGCCAGTTTGGCAATACGCTGCTCAGCGTGCTGGAGCGTGGTGAAAATGCCCATCAGCTGGAACTGGGCCAACAACACTTGGTGGATCTGTCCAACTTCACGATCAGCTTGCAGCAGCAAGAGCTGGATGCGCTCAAAGCCGATGTCGACACGCTACAGGCCCAAAAGACGCTGGCGGATCAGCGCTACCAATACTATTTGGATAGCTATAACGACAATATCAGTCGCGCCGAGCAAGAATCGATGGATCTGCAAAATGCCGTCAGTGATATGTCCGTGAGCGAAGCAGCAATGTATGCGGTTGCTGGCGGCCTCGATATGGCGCCGAACGTTTTTGGTCTGGCTAATGGCGGTTCTCGTTGGGGCGCGGCGACGCAGGCTGTCTCGCTTGGCATGAGCGTGGCGCGCACCGCGATGGAAGGGAAAGCCGCCCGTCTCGCACAAAGCGAAGCGTACCGGCGTCGGCGCGACGACTGGCGACTTCAGTATGAACAAGCGCAGTTAGAATCCCAGGTGATCGACAAACAACTGCAGGCGCTCGCAATACGGCAAAAAGCCGCTCAAACGGTGATTGACCAAGCCCATACGCAGCAAGCGCAACAACAAGCGATGCTCGATTTTCTGAGTTCTCGCTTTACGCAAGCGAGCCTGTATCAGTGGTTGACCAGCCAACTCTCCGCACTATATTACCAAGCGTACGATGCGGTACTGTCACTGTGCATGAACGTGCAGGCGTGCTGGCAGTATGAGTTGGGGGATTTCAGCACATATTGGGTTCCGACTAACGCGTGGAACGATAGTTACCGTGGGTTGCTGGTCGGCGAGACGTTGTCGCTCAGCCTGCATCGAATGGAATCTGCCTATCTGGTGCGCAATGACCGTCGGCTCAATATCACCCGGACCTTTTCGCTTAAGACGCTGCTAGGCGATCAATTTGACACGCAAAAAGCGCAAGGTAATTTTGAGTTCACGTTGTCGGAACAGGACTTTGACACCCATTATCCGGGCCATTATGCGCGCTGCTTACAACAGGTCAGTGTCACGCTGCCTACGCTGACCGGCCCTTATCAAGATGTGCGGGCATTGCTAACCCAAACTCGCAGCCAAACGCTGTTACAACCGGATATCGACGGTGTCAAATATTTAAACGATAACGCAAAGGGCAGTGGCACACATGTCGTGAATAACTTGCGGCCCAGCCAACAGATTGCGCTGTCCTCGGGCTTGGACGACAGCGGCACGTTTGCGCTGCTTGTGCAGGATGGGCGCTATTTACCATTTGAGGGGACCGGCGCGGTGTCCAGTTGGATGCTGACTTTCCCGCGTGCAGTGGAGGAAACGATTGATGGTAAAAAATTGCCCGCCGATCCTGCACAAAAAGCGTCGTTGGACGCGCTCAATGATGTACTTATTCAAGTGCAGTACACCGCCTTGGATGGTGGGGTCAGTTTTACCAATGCGGTCAAGCAAACGTTGATCCCGAGTTAAAGCGCCGGTTTGGCCTGCAGGGGCATCGTGCTTGCCAAGTCGTGCTCGGACAGCCACGTTAAGCACTTGGTCAAACTCGGGATGGTATGGCCGGTCGGCTAGCGCATAGGTGCGAGAGGACACCGAACGGCGTTTTTCTATGTTCAGTAGCCTGTTTCTCGAGTACAAACCATGAATACGACTCGTCCAGCTGAAATAACTGCGCCTAACGTCAGTGTGCCGTCGCTGGCACTGCCCAAAGGCGGTGGCGCCATTCAGGGGCTGGGCGAGACGCTCAGTGCCGGTGGCGTCAGCGGCACAGCATCCTTGAGCCTGCCATTGCCGCTCACCGAAGTAGGCAGTGCCACGCCGGCGCTAGCGCTCACCTACAGCAGTGGCGCGGGCAATAGCCCATTCGGGCTAGGCATGGCGCTGAGCGTGCCCAGCATTGGCCGGCGCACCGCGAAAGGCGTGCCACGTTACACAGAGACGGACGAATGGGTCGATGCGAGCGGCGCAGTACTGGTGCGCGTCGGCGACGCACCAACTCAGACGCTGAACGGTCGCGCGTTTCACGTCACACTGTTCGCGCCGCGCGTCGAGGGCGGTTTTGATCGGCTTGAATACTGGCAAGCGCAAGACGACGCCACGCTCGCCTTTTGGCATGTGCGAGCCGCAGACGGTGCGCAGCATCTGTTTGGCTATACGGCAGCCGCGCGCTTGGCCGACCCGGCCACGCCCGAGCGCATCGCACGCTGGTGGCTCGAAGAAACTGTCACGCCACACGGTGAGCATGTGTATTATGCGTATCAGGGTGAAGATGACAGCGGCATCGATATCAGCTCCGACATTGAGCAGCCACGCGAGCGGCGCGCGCAGCGGTATCTAAAGCGTGTGTGCTACGGCAACCGCCAAGCGTGCACCGACTTGTACTTAACGAATGACACGCCGGTGCCTGCCGATTGGCATGTCGAGCTGGTATTGGACTATGGTGAGCATGCGCAAACTCCCGAGGCGTTGCCTACCTATGCGCCGACGCATGCATGGCTCGCGCGGGCCGATCCATTCTCCGAGTATGCGGCGGGGTTTGAAGTGCGCACGCATCGGCTGTGCCAGCAGGTGCTGCTGTTTCACCGCTTCGACGCGCTCGGCGCCGACCCGGTGCTGGTGCGGCGGCTGTACCTCGAGTATGACGAAAACCCGGTCCTTACGCGGCTGCGCGCCGCGTGGGTTACTGGCTACGGACCCGATCCCGCCAGCGGCGAAGCAGCCACGGTTAGCTTGCCGCCGCTCGAATTCGGCTTTGGTGCTTTTACGCTGGATCAGAGTCAGTTCACGCCGTTTGAACCACTGAAGGGGCTCAATGATGGTGCGCTTTATCAAATGGTCGATCTATATGGTGAAGGCCTACCGGGCGTGTTGTACCGCGATGGCAGTAGTTGTTGGTATCGTGCGCCGATTCGTGCGACGTTAGACAACGACGCGATTGCGTACGATGCGTGGCAGCCGCTGCCGCAGGTGCCAGTTGGCGGCTTGGGGCCCGACACGCGGCACGCGCTGATGGATTTGACCGGCGACGGGCAGCTCGATTGGGTCGTGGCACAGCCTGGCATGGCCGGCTTTTTCTCGTTGGGGCCGGATAAGCACTGGCAAGCGTTTGTGCCGTTTAGTGCGTTTCCAACCGAATTCTTGCATCCGGACGCACAGCTTATCGATCTGATCGGTGCCGGCCTGCCAGATTTGGCACTGATTGGCCCCAAAAGCGTGCGGCTGTACGCAAACCGGCGCGAGGCCGGCTTTGGCGCGCCCGAAGACGTCGAGCATGCGCCGGATCGGCTGCCCAGCGGTCGCGGCGCGTCGAGTGAACTGGTCGCGGTCAGCGACGTACTCGGCTCGGGACAGTCCCACTTGGTGCGCGTGCGTCACGACGCATTGGTGTGCTGGCCGAATCTGGGCCGCGGCCAGTTCGGGGCGGCGATTCCATTCGCGCCGCTGCCGTTCGAGCCCCGCACGTTTGATCCGGCACGCGTGCGGCTCGCGGACTTGGACGGCTCAGGCGCGGCTGACTTGATCTATCTAGAAAGTGACCGACTGCTCATTTTCCTGAACCAGGGCGGCAATGGGTTTGCGCAGCCGGTGACGCTCGCGTGGCCCGACGGCGTGCGCTATGACGACACGTGTCAAGTCAGCTTCGCGGACGTGCACGGCACCGGCTGCGCGGCGCTGGTATTGACCGTGCCGCATCCCAGCCCGCGCCACTGGATCGTGGACTTTGTCGCGGGCAGCAAACCATACTTGCTTGAGCGGGTCAATAACAACCGGGGACTGGACACGCAGCTTGTGTATCGCAGCTCCGCGCAAGCGTGGCTTGACGAAAAGCGCGAGACGCCCGACGCGGTGAGCCGACTGCCGTTTCCGGTGCCGCTCGTGGCGCAACGGATCCAGACCGATGAGATTACCGGTAATACACTGACGCAACACTATACGTATCGCCACGGCTTTTATGACGGACACGAGCGCGAGTTTCGTGGCTTTGGCTATGTCGCGCATATGGACACTGAGCGCGAGGCGCTCACGCAACCGGATGACGATACACTCAGCGCACCAGTGCTGACTAAAACGTGGTATCGCGTCGGCACCGAGCAAGACGACGCGCCCGATGCCGACTATTACGCGGGCGATGAGAAAGCGCCGTCACTGGGCGCCACGCGCTGGGTCGATGACCAAGGTGAGCCGATCGCGCAGCCCGACGCCGACCTATTGCGTCAAATGCGTCGTGCGCTACGCGGGCACGTGCTGCGCGAGGAGGTGTACGGCGTTGATGACACGCCGGCGGCCGCGCACCCGTACACGGTAAGCGCATACCGCTATCAGGTGCGCGTGGTGCACGATGCGCCCGGCGCACGCGTGCTATTGCCGCAGCAATTGGAGCAATTAAGCGTGCATTATGAGCGTGCGCCCGACGATCCAATGATCACGCATGACGTGCTGCTGCACGCGGACGCCTATGGCTATCCGACCGAGGCGGCCACCGTGCACTATCCACGGCGAATCAATCCCGCTACACCCGTCGAGTATAACGATCCGCAACAGCAAACGTTGCGCGTGAGGTGCACACGGCATCGGTGGATTCACCTGGATCAGGGGCCCGCACACTGGCGGCTGGGGCTGCCGTGCGAAACACAAACGGCAGCCTTGCAGCCGCAGGCCAGTACAGCAGAGAGGCTTGGTTACGAACAGTTGACCGACGGTCGACTGGATACCGCACCGCGTGAGTTGATTGGTTGGCAACGCCTGAACTATGTCGATACGGAAGGTACCAAATTGCCATTCGGTCAGGCAACGCTTGAGGGGCTGCTGGCCTGCACACGGCAGGTCGAGGTGACGCGGGATCAGCTGGAGCAAGCCTGCAAAGACTTGCCGTCGCCTGGCGACCTCGATCAATGGATGGCGCAAGCGAAGTATCAAAAGTTTGACGAAGACGGCAACGACTATTACTGGGTGGAATCGCCGCGCGCGCATTATCTGGGCTTGAGCGACTTTTATCGGCTCAGCCATCAAACCGATGCGTTCGGCGCTCAAACGCGCATCGAATACGATGCGTCCGGCTACTGTGTGACGCGCGTGACCGACGCATTGGGCTATGTGACGCAAGCCGAGTATGACTATCGATGGCTGCAACCGACGCGCGTGATCGATGCGAATGAGAACCGGCATGAAGCGGCGTACGATCCTCTGGGTCGGATACGTGTCACCAGCTTTTACGGTACGCAAGCCGATCGCGAAATTGGTTTCGCACCGGTCGAAATTTATCGAACCGCCGTCACGACGCTCGACGCGGCACTGGCCGACCCCATCGGCGCGATCCAGCACGCGGCTAGCGTTTCCTACGATGCGTTACTTAGCTGGATGGGTCAGCTCGAGGATGGCGTACTGAGCGACGTTGAACAAGCCACGCTGTGTCAATATGGGTTGCTCACGCCCAGCGGTCAGCTCCGCGCGCGGTGGTGGTGGCTGAGCGCCGCGCCCTCCGGCCTGTCAGCCGAGCGCTGGGCACAGATTCAAGCGCTGCTCAATGACGCTGCCCGTACGCCGGTGCATACGGCGAGTTTGGTGCACGACGGCTATCCGGACGACACGCATCGGCAGATCCGCTGCACGGTGGCGTTCACCGACGGCTTCGGCCGTGCACTGCAAACCAAGCAGCGTGTTGCCGCCGGCCCCGCGTGGGCAACCGATGCGCAGGGCAACCTGGTGCTCGAAGCAGAACAGCTGGTGAGCCACGATACGCCGACGCGTTGGGCGGTCTCGGGTCGCGTCGAATACAACAATAAAGGTTTAGCGGTGCGCGTGTATCAACCGTATTTTGTGGACACGCCCCGCTATGTGAACGATGCATCGCTGCGGCAGTTCGTGCCGCACGACACGTTCTATTATGATCCGTTGGGCCGTAATACGCGGGTGCACACCGCGGCAAAATGTCAGCGGCGTAGTCGCTTTGATGTCTGGTTTGACGCGCACGAAGACGAAAATGACACGGGCGACGATCCGCTGTATCGCGACACGCCCACGGTCGAGGTGCGCGACAATCGGGGCTTAGCGGTGCGCGAAGTGCGCTATAACCGCACGCCCGACGCTGCCTCGCGGCAGACATTGATTACCCAGCATGTGTTTGATGCGGCAGGGGCGCTGGTAACCAGTGCGGATCCACGACACATTGCGCAAGACACCGTTAATTTTCGCTATTGGCGCACGCTCTCAGGGCAACTGCTGCGCACGGACAGCGTCGATGCGGGCGCGCAGCTGCAGCTACGCGATGCGCGTGGGCTGATCACGTGGACAGCGACCGCCAACGGGCATCGTCAGCGCTGGGTCTATGATGTGCTCGGCCGTCAGAGCGCACGGTTTGAGCAACCCGCCGGCGCCGCAGAAGCGTGCCGTGAACGGTTGAGCTATGGGGCGCCGGACAGCGACGTGCGCCGCAATGATCGTGGCCAGCTGGTTCGCCATGCGGACCCAGCGGGCGTGACTAAAATCGACGGCTATAGCTTGAGCGGTGAACCGCTGAACGCTACGCGCGGCTTTTTAGCGACGCTGGACGCGCCCGATTGGCCGGAAGCGGAAACGGCGCAGACCGCGCTGCTCGAGCCCGAGCGCTATACAACCTGCTGGACCTATAACGCGCTGGGCGAGACGCTCACGCACACCGATGCGGGTGGGCATTGCCGGCGCTTTGAATCCGATATGGCTGGCCAGCTCAAAGTGGTCTGGCTACGCTTAGCCGGCCAGCACGGCCAAGACGAGCGCTGCGTCGCGTCGGATTTCCTCTATAACGCGGCTGGCCAGCCGCTGCAGGTGCGCGCGGGCAATGGCGTGGTGCGTACCTATACTTATGAGCCAGCCACGCAACGCTTGACGCAGCTGCGTGTGCAGCGTGAGCGTGATAAAGCGCTGTTGCAGGATCTGAGTTATACGTATGATCTGGTGGGCAATATCATGCAAATCGATGATGCGGCGCAGCCGGTGCGCTATACGCGCAACCAGCGTGTGACGGCGACAAGCATCTATCGCTACGACGCGCTGTATCAATTGGTCCACGCCACCGGGCGGGAAAGCGCGCGGGCGAATAAGCAAAGTGCCATGCTGCCGCCATGGCAAGGCTTGGATGATACACAACGAGTGAACTACGCACGCGACTACACATACGATGCGAGCGGCAATCTGCACCATATGCAGCATAGAGGAGTACAACACTATACGCTTGAAATGACCGTGGCCGCCGGTTCGAACCGCGCGGTGCCTTGCGAGTGGACCGAACAACCCGATCAAGTGCATCGGTATTTCGACGCAAACGGCAATTTGACGCAATTGCAGCCTGGCCAGCCCGTGAACTGGAACGCATGCAATCAGCTCAGCCGCACCGTGCAGATCAAACGCGACACGGGTGATGATGATGACGAGCGCTATGCTTACAGCGATCAAGGACAACGCGCGCGCAAACAGCGCCGCTGGCGCGAGGGCAGTCAACAGCATACCGAAGACGTGCGCTATTTACCGGGGCTCGAGCAGCGCGAACATCGGCAGGCCAATATAAAAGATGCCGAGCAATTTAGCGTGGCCGAAGCGGTGCAAATCATTGTGGTGGAGGCGGGCGGTATCGCGTTGCGGGTCATACATTGGAAAGTGGGCCAGCCCGACGGGATCGACAACGATCAAGCACGCTATACTTTTGATAATCACCTGGGCTCAAGCACACTGGAGCTTGATAACGCGGCACAGCTATTGACCTACGAAGAGTATTATCCCTATGGTGGCACCGCGCTGTGGTCTGCCAAAAGCGAGCTGGAGGCGAAATATAAAACTGTGCGCTATTCTGGCAAAGAGCGCGATGCGACCGGGCTTTATTATTATGGCTTCCGGTATTACGCGCCATGGCTAGGACGATGGCTGAATCCTGATCCGGCGGAAACGGTCGATGGGCTGAATTTATTCAGCATGGTAAGGAACAATCCAATCAAGCTAATAGACGAGGATGGATTAATCCCAGTTCAACCTGATATTTTTGAGAAAGTGGTATCTGGTATAAAATATGGGCAAAAATTGAACGAAACTGTAGAGCTAAGTTCGGAAAAATTGATTTCAAATGAGAAAAATATAAGTGTTAAGCAGCATAAGCAATATTTGAATGAATTGGCCGCGACGGCTCAAGCACAGATGCCGTCAAAAGGATTGAAAAGCAAGATCTACCAAAATATAAGGGGCAGCCTTGCTAAGAAAGATCGGTTCCCTGGGATAAGTATAGACGACCCTAAAAAGCCAATATATAAAATTAATGATATCGAGTTATTTGTTAATGAAATTAAGGGAAGATACAGAGGTGATTCTGAAAATCCCCAGGAAATGCATCCATACGTGGAGAGTAAACTAAGAAAGCATATTGAAACCAACGGAGAAGAGATTTCAACCTTTGTTGGCATCCCGGCTTTGCATGCAGAAGTTAGAGCCTTAAATGATGTTCTTAACCAGCTGTCACCTAACGATATTCCATCATATGAAGAGCTTTCTGAGATTATGGTTTCCACTTATAAACTTGGTGATGGTGTAAATAAGGAGAATTTATATGATCTCAGAATATATAAAGAAGAAAAATCAATAGGAAGATTTCATGTGACAGTGTATGCAAAAGACAGTTCATCTTTGCTTGAAAGCCTAAATAGAGAAAAATATCAATGGAAGTTTGACGGGGCAATTTCGCGTTGGGTCAAAGCGGAAAAGCGCGGCATTTCACAACCAGGGACGCAAAGTGGTCCATTTGTTGCTTGCACAAACTGCCAAGCGTTTCTAAGATCAACTCGGATACTGACCGATATTAAACGCTGATTAGGATTTAAGCTGGAATCCAGCCCGGTAGTAACATAGCAGCAGGCGTAACATAAGCAATAGTGTCCTGTCCCATAAGAAACGAAAGCAGCTTACGAGGGCCGTTTGCAATGCGAGAGGCGCTTGAGGCGCGATCGTGGATCGCGCGCTCAGGCTAGCAATCAGGCAGTGGACGTGGGCTGGCCGGACTGCCGGGGCAGCTCGCCGCCGACGTTCCCGGGCAACAGACATTGATCCTGTTGAGCTGGCATATGCTGAACAGGCCGTATATCGCGGCAGCCCGTTCGCCCCCGCTATCTCCGGAGCAAATCGCTGCGTAGCGGGCCTCGTGTGCCGCAGCCAACGCGGATGCTGCCAAGAGGGCGCGGGGGGAGCGTAGCTACGGCGTTATGACCACGCTGCCTTATGGGACTTGTGTGGGGATGGGCGAACCTGCGCGTTCAGCGCCCGATGCCGAAACCCGGTTAAAATCTGCCCCCGGTTCAATGCGCGTCAAACCCAAAGGGACAAGGTCGCGGGGGAGTCGGTGGACAGTCGTAAAGCCAGGGCCATCGGTCGGTGCTGTCCACACCCCTGTGGTATAAGTAGCGCAGCCGTCTACGGACGGGCGTGGGATGACCACTGGTTTCGTGCGACCCGGGAGGATGACCCTCTTTCTCACGCTAGCCTTCGCTGATTTTAAATAAAATAGCGGCATAGTCACGCGCACTATGCAAGACGTGAATGACGTCGATGCATTCGGCAGGCTGACCGATGATCCGGTAAAAAATCTGATAGCTGCCGTGTACCCGGTGCCGCACGCCGTGGTCTTGGTAGCGTGGCACGAGCGGGAACGCGAGCGGTATATTGGCAAGACTGAGGCATTTGTCCCGCAGTTCATGCACAAAGCTCAGCGCACGATGCGGGTTGTCGCGAGCAATATAGTCGCCGATAGCCTCAAGGTCAGCTTCTGCGTCGGGCAGAATACGTACAATCATGCATCACCGCTCGCCATCTTCCGATACTTCGACTCAAGCCGATCGAACACCTGCTCGGCGGGCACGCCCTTTCCAGCCTTCGAATCGGCGACACCGCGTTCAATCACGGCGTCGAGCGCCGCAAGCTGCATCTCGCGTTCCTGCACGAGACGCACGCCCTCGCGCAGCACTTCGCTTTTCGAGCCATATCGACCTGAAGTAATGAGTTGAGCAACGTAATGTTCAAGCTGCTGGCCAAGTTCGCCACTGATTGCCATTGCCTTATCCTCGAAATGTCTACTGCATATCTTAGCGAAATCAATAACAGTTATCAATATCATAATATCATTTCTGTAGCTTGCGCGCGGCGGCCTGATCGTCACATTCATAGAAATATAGATCACGTTCAGCATACCCGCCCCGAACGGAAGACAGCTCTGCCAGCTGGCATTGAAGCGCCGGCATTATCCGCTGGAGATGATCGTGTTGTATGTGCGCTGGTGCGTGGCTTACCCGCTGAGCCTGCAGCGCCTGGAGAAGGTGCGGGCTCGGAGTGGGTCGTTCAACGGTACACCGCTGAGTGATCAAACTCGTGCCGTTATTCGAAAAAGCGTTCCGCCGGTACAAGCGCGCGGTGGGTAGGAGCTGTATCGCACTACCAAACGCATCGTCAGGCTGATGATGAGCTTCAAGGATTCCCGGTGTACACCACAGTGCGCTCGCTGGTACCAAGCCCATCAGCGCACAACCGGATAGCAATCAGGTAACGACTGAGGCGATCGAGTCGTTTTTCATTACGCAGTCGCGTGGTGGTACCCGGTGTGCAGTAGTGTTAGGGTTCGACGAAAAACGCAGCAAGGTCAGCGGTGTCAAGTAGGCGAGCGCTTCATGGTGATGTGTTAAGCGTCGATGGAAGGACACAACTATTTTGCCATGCTGCATGAAGCGCGCGCGGCAAGCGGACGGCGAGCACGCGTGTCGCATCACGCTGATGCGAGTGTGCGAAGGGGTACAAGAGGCGACGGTGAACCTATGCGATTAGCAGTTTATAGCAGCTTTTCTTTCTCATTCCACAGGCCTGCGACTCAATCTTTATTTTCGGCTAGCAGGGGATTGTGTCGGCATGACGGCAAAGTGGTGGTGCAGCCTTTTCAGGCCAACGCCTGACGGTGCTCACGGCAATTTGTCGCATTGAACAAAGGAAATTTGCTTGAATGCTTTCCGGCTAGTGCTTTATAGTGGTTGCTACCTTAGGTGTCAAAGTGGCATATGGCAGTTGGGCATGACGCTCGGACATGGGGGCGCAGTCAAGTGATCAGGTGATTTGCCAGCGAACGGGCGCATCGCAGCGCAGTAACCGTTTTGGCTGAATACAAACGAAGTCTGGAGGGATGAGAATGAAGAAGTACCCCAGCTTGAGCATCATGGCCTCGCGCCTGCGCGGCACGTCTACTTTTCCTGTTTTATTCTGTTCCCAAACTTTGTCCGCTTAACGTACAGCGAGACGGCTTTGCTGTGAGCGCGTTGTGCGTCATCACGACGTCTTGCTTTCAAGATGGGCAGGTGTTGAGCGTTGTTGTTTGAGGCAATCAATCCTTCGTGTAGCGCGCTTGGTTGGATGGTCTAGGGTGTAACACTGCCCTAACCAAACGTAATTACCCATTAATGGAAAATGATGAGGACAACTTGTCAAAATGAGCTTTGCTATGTTGTTTTCGTCGATTTTTCGACGGTTCATGAGGCCAAGATCGCT
The DNA here is from genome assembly GCF_900156195.1 of Burkholderia sp. b14. Taxonomy (NCBI): domain Bacteria; kingdom Pseudomonadati; phylum Pseudomonadota; class Betaproteobacteria; order Burkholderiales; family Burkholderiaceae; genus Burkholderia; species Burkholderia sp. b14. The sequence continues at coordinate 752,365 of NZ_FTPJ01000003.1, read as the reverse complement.
TGCGCTTCAGCGTTCGAATTGGGAAGTGCCGTGGTTCTAAGGCATGTGCTCACCTTTCCCACCTTATCTCCTTTAGCGTTCTAAAAAAGATGGCAGACCTACTCACCTTTCAGTCGGGCAATCCAGACCAACGGCTGCTTGATGCCGGCTATCGTAACGTATTCGATATCGCATCGACCAGCCGCGCTGCTTTTGTGGAATCTATCCCGTCTCTGACGGCTAAGGATGCTCGTGCGGTGTACCGTCAGGCGCGCCAGCGTGCAGACAACTTGAAAGCCCTTTATCGCGCTTGGCAATTGCGTCAGGAGCCCGTGATAGGCAAACTCGCGAAGCTCAATACCTGGCCGGATGCGCCCGCGCTCAAAGATGCGCTAATCCGCAATATTGGCGGTGATGGCGACTTCTCTGATCTGATAGAGCGCGCCAGCGCGTATGCGGACGCTGCCTCCATTCAATCGCTGTTTTCCCCCGGTCGTTACGCTGCTGCGCTGTACCGCGTGGCGAGTGCACTGCACGATACGGATTCTCATTTACACATTGATCAACGTCGGCCGGATCTAAAAGACTTGGTGCTGAGCGAAACCACGATGCAGCAACAGGTCACGTCGCTCGATCTCTTGCTGCAGGTGCTGCAATCGGGCGGTGAGCCTATCGACGCATTGTCTGATCGATATTTTCCGATGACGCTGCCCTACGACGACAATTTGGCGCAAATCAATGCCGCGTTGTCGGCTCAGGCGCGAACGTTAAATGGCCTGTGGGACACGCTGACCGATGCCACCGCTCAGGCCGTCTCGCGGCAAGCCTTTGCGTTCGGTGCCGCCCGTCGCGTCGGGACTGTTCGGGCAGACGGTGATTACTTGCCAGGCAACGTGTTTTATCTTCAGGCGTTAGACGGCGACAAAGATCCCATGGTGTATCTGTCGCAGTACACAAGCGGTAACGGGGTCAGTGGTGCGCAACTAATAAAGGGCAATCCCGATCATGCGTTGGCGGCCATCGTGGCGCCCCTGGCGTTGAGCTGGTCAGTCGCGCAACACTGTTATTACTTGGGTGTGCCGGACGGCACACAAATGGCCGATGAACCCAACCACGTATTGAATGGCTGCTTTTTGCGAGGTAATAGCAGCACGAACGCAGACCAGGACGGCAATTTTGCGCAGATGGCGAGCCGATCGGGTGGCACCGAACCCCAGTCCGGTTTTCATTTGCCGATCACGCCGATACCCGGCAGGCAAAAAAACCAATACTATTTGAAGACCGATAAAGGGTATGTTGGGGTAGACACTTCCGGTCAGTCCAACTGGAAAGACGCACTAATCGTGACGGCTCCATGGGATAAGGCGCTGTTGGTGGCGATGCGCAAAGACGCCGAAGGCCATCCGATCGAAGACGGCTCAACACCGTTTCCCGAAGTCGTATTTGAGCAGCCCTCGCCGCCGGCGCGTGAGACGTTGTCGCTGACGCCGGTGAGCTATCAGCTGATGACCAACACCGAGTTGAGCGAAACTGATATCGCCGACCACTACGGTATGGAGGACGTCAGTCTGCGCAGTGCGGGCTCGCTAGCGACGACGCTCAATTCAATCGCCACCTTCTGTGAAAAAACCCGCCTGCGCTTTAACCAATTGCTGGAACTGACTGCGCAGTACGCTTACGATGAAAACGGCAAGGAAAGCGGCGCGCGCAGCCGATTTTTGCGCTTTGGCAAGCGGGATCCTGTTCGCGTGAACGAGTACGGTGCAGCCTATTTGAATGGTGTACTGGACGACGCTGACGCGGACCCAGCCCGCTATTTGTGGGTACAGAAAGACGGCAAAAACTTGAACTTGACGGACGAGACGGTGGTCGAGTTGGCCGGCCGTGCGGAAAAACTGGTACGCCTGTCCAACTCAACCGGGTTATCGTTTGAGGCGCTGGATTGGGTGATCGTCAATGCGAGTCGCTGCGTGCCGGAACATCACAATAAGCCGGTACTGGACAAACCCGTGCTGGAAGCCTTGGCCGAATATGTGCGGTTGAAACAGCGTTACGGTTTGGACGTCAACACGTTTGTGACTTTTATCGACGCCGCCAATCCGTATGCGCCGGACCAAGTGCTTAGCTTTTACGCGTCTGCGTTCCGCCCGGCCGACGGCGGTGATGCGATTGCGTTAGGCACAACGGTGAACTATGCACGAGATCAGCAAGATGCGCTGTCCGCGATCTGCTGCAAGGCGCTAGGTGTGACCAGCGACGAGTTCGAGCGGATTGGCAGTGGTTGTTTCGGGGGCGCAGGCCAATTTACACTGGACGAACACACCGCAGGTCAGCTGTATCGCTTTGGTGCCATTCCGCGTTTGCTAGGGCTGACATTTGCGCAAGCCGAAGTGTTGTGGCGTTTGATGGCCGGTGGGCAGGACTCGCTGTTGGAACAGCTAGGGCAGCCGCAGTCGCTGGTCCCCCTGGCGATGTTAAGCCGCACGGAAAAGGTCCTGGACTGGATGGCTTCAGTGGGACTGAACCTGTTCCAGCTGCAGGGGATGGTGAGTACCGTTTGGAGCGGCACGGCTACCGCGGAGATGTTTAATTTTCTGAAAAACGTCTGTGATAGCGTCAATCCCTCCAGCACCGCTGCCACTCGGCAGGCCGCGCTGGATGAAGCGCTACAGCAAAAGGTGCTGCGCGCGTTGGCTGCGGGTTTCAATCTGAAAAGCAATGTAATGGGTGGGGTGACCACATGGCTAGAGAAAATAACGGCCAATGCAGAAAATGCGTTCACGCTGGCCGGTTACTGGCAGGCCATTCAGACACGGTTTAGTCAGACCGATGTCAATTTGGACGATTTGCAGAAGGATACCGGGCTTGTGCAGGCGACGCAGCGCCTCAGTCAGCTGGTGCTGATTGCGCAATGGCTGACGTTGACCGAGCAAGACTTGCAGTTGCTCACAAGTTATCCGGACCGCCTGGTGGCCGGAGCCGTCACGGTTCCTGCACCGGATATGACATTGCTATTGACGCTGTCGCGCTTCAAGCAGTGGCAAACGCAGGTGGTGGTTTCCCGTGATGAGGCGATGCGCTGTTTTGATCAGCTCAATGCCCAGGAGATGACATTTGACGCGGCCGCCGCGCTGATCGCGTCGCTGCATAAACTGGACACGAAGACCGTCGCGCAAATGAGTGTCTCATTATTGGGCAAGGACACATGGCCGAAAAGCTTTGATGTGCTGTGGCAATTGCTAACGTGGTTGCGTGCGGGGCAAGCTCTGAACGTTGGGACTACCACGTTGGAGCAACTTCAGACGATGATGCGGGCCGACCCGTCCGCTGAAGACCGTACCTTATTAGCGGCAGTGGCTCAGAACCTAAGTGCAGGGATCAGCGCCCGTCAATAATCGAGTTCAAAGGAAATCAGTTATGCCAGCTTCGCTATTTACACAAACTTTAAAGGAAGCGCGCCGCGACGCACTGGTGGATCGCTATATTGCGACGCAGGTGCCGGTAGACTTAAAAGACAGCATTCATACTGCCAATGATTTGTACGAGTATTTGCTGCTAGACACTCAAATCAGCGATCGCGTGAACACGTCACCGCTGGCCGAAGCGATCAGTAGCTTGCAGTTGTTTATTCACCGGGCGATTGAGGGCTATGACGGTGAGCTCGCAGATACCGCAAAGCCGTACTTTGCGCAGGAACAGTTTCTGTACAACTGGGACGCCTTTAACCGGCGCTACAGCACGTGGGCTGGTAAAGAGCGGCTTAGGTTCTATGCGGGGAACTATATCGATCCGACGCTGCGGTTGAATAAGACCCGGCTATTTCAGACGCTGGAGCAGGGGATATCGCAAGGGAAATTAAGCGACACGCTGGTTCGGTCGAAAATAGGCGAGTATTTGGGTGAATACGATACGCTTGCCAACCTTGAATATATCAATGCAGCCAAAGGTGAGGATGAAAAGACGATATTCTTTGTGGCACGCACGCAGAGTCAGCCTTATAAATTCTATTGGAGAAAGTTAACACTGGTTGATGAAAATGGTAAATTGGTACCGAATCAGTGGACCGAGTGGCGAGAAATAACGGCTGGGATAGCGGATCCGTACATGAGGTTAGTGAATATTTTCTGGAAAGATAATAGGCTAAATGTATGCTGGTATAATAAAATAGATAAGGGTGAGGATGGCGTCAGTTGTGCTAGAAATGTTTGGAAAATGAATGATAATTTTAGCTGGACGTCGATAAGGAAAGATTTTGCGTATGGGTTTAAAGGGGTTGACAAGTATAGTGATGTGTTCTGTGTTGGGGTTCGAAATGTAGAATTTAGGAGCGCTATTGAAGGTATTGGAGGGGTTGTGGCAACTTTTGGTATTTCCGAGTCAAATTTTATTTTAAAATTTAAAAAGACTGGTTTAGCTATTGGTTCTGTTAAATTGCTTGATGAATCTGGTAAAGTTGTTAGGGAATTGTCGGAGACTGCAGAGGAAAATATCGAGATTGAGCCTTATTATCCAAAAGAAAATTTCACGATGTCTTTGTCTTTTGATTTAATTTATTTTGGAGATTTTAAATTTTATTTTGGGTCAAATCTGGCAAATTTTGAAGATATTAAAAATATAACTGGATTTATAGAATTTAATTGCTATGGGGAATTTTTATTATCTGAAGAATTCAAGCTACCAAGTGGCGAAAATGTTGCATTAAAGCCACCAAAAAATGTCGATCTGGCTAAGCTATTTTCTGATCGGCACGATGCGCTTTTTAATTATGACGTACAAAAGGATTTGGGCGGCCTACCTGCATTCAGTGGCCCTTACGGAATGTACGTGTGGGAAATATTCTTTCATATCCCGTTTCTGGTGGCCGTACGGATGCAAACCGAACAACGGTATGACGAGGCAACCACTTGGTTTAAGCGGATTTTCAACAGCAGCGGCTACCGTGATGACGAAGGCGAACTGATTCCCGATGTCAACGGTAAGCCACGCTATTGGAATGTGATGCCGTTGCAGTTGGATACTGCTTGGGATATGAGCCAACCAGCGACTACGGATCCAGACGTCATCGCGGTAGCCGACCCAATGCACTACAAGCTGGCGATCTTTCTGCATGCGCTGGATTTGCTGATCGCACGCGGCGATCACGCGTATCGAATGCTGGAGCGCGACACGCTGGTCGAAGCCAAAATGTATTACATCCAAGCGCAGCAACTGCTCGGGCCGCGTCCGGATATCCGCATCACGAACACATGGCCTAACCCGACACTGAGCGACGAGGCGGGGGCGCTTGTCGAGCCGACTCGCGGCCATCTATCCGGCGCACTCACCTTTGCGAGCTGGTTGCGCACGGGTGACACGGCCGACATGGGCAATGGCGATTTTCTGCCTCCGGTCAACGATGTGTTGTTGGGCTACTGGGACAAGCTTGAACTGCGCTTATATAACTTGCGTCATAACTTGAGTCTAGATGGTCAGCCGCTAAATCTGCCCCTCTACGCCACGCCGGTGGACCCGGCCAAACTACAGCGCCAGCAAGCCGGAGGCGACGGCGCGAGCAGTGGCACGATGAACGGCCAGGCTGGTGCGCAGGGCTGGCGTTACCCGCTGTTGGCGGATCGTGCGCGCAACGCGGTGGGCCTGTTGACGCAATTTGGCGGCAGCCTGCAGATGGCGCTGGAGCGGCAGGATAACGAAAAAATGACGCTATTGTTGCAGACACAGCAGCAGGTAGTGCTGAAACAACAGGCAGACTTACAGCAGAGCAACCTGAAAGGACTGCAGCATAGCTTAAACGCGCTGCAAGCCAGCCGTGACAGCGCGACATTGCGCCAAACTCACTTCCGTAGTTTGATTGACGGTAACCTGTCTGAGGCGGAAATCGCTGGGCTGACACTGCGCAGCACCGCGATGACGACCAACTTGGCCGCAACCGGGTTGCTGATTGCCGGCGGTGCCGCAAACGCGGCGCCGAACGTCTTCGGCCTGGCTAACGGCGGGTCCGAGTGGGGCGCACCTGTACTAGGGGCCGCTTATGCGACGCAAGCGGCGGCCGTTGCACAAGATCAAAGCGCGGGCATTTCCGAGGTGACCGCCAGCTATCAGCGCCGCCAAGAAGAATGGCAACTGCAACATGATATTGCCAAAAACGAAGCGATCCAGCTAGACGCGCAAATCAAAAGCCTGACCGAACAAATTGCGATGGCTCAAAAACAAATCACACTGGCTGAAACCGAGCAAGCGCATGCCCAGGCGCTGTACGAGCTTCAGACCACGCGTTTTACCGGGCAAGCTTTATATAATTGGTTAGCGGCGCGTCTGTCCGCCCTCTATTACCAACTGTACGATGTCACGCTGCCGGTGTGCTTGCAGGCAAAAGCGGCGCTTGTGAAAGAGCTGGGCGCCCAAGATACTGATAGTGTGTTTCGGGTACCAGTGTGGGACAACCTGTGGCAGGGGCTACTGGCAGGCGAAGGGCTAAGTGTAGAGCTGCAAAAGCTTGAAGGCGTGTGGCTGGCACGCGGCGCTAAGGGGTTGGAGGCAACACGCACGGTATCGCTGGATACGTTGCTCGGTGCCGGCACCCTTAGGAAAGCCATTCAAGACGTGTTGGACGGCAAACCCGTGTCCCCGTCTGGGGGCGTGAGCCTGTCGCTGCAGGCCAATATTTTTCAGGCCACGCTGGACTTGAGCGTGTTAGGGCTGGACAAGTCCTACAACATGACAGAAAAGGTGCGTCGTATCAAGAGCGTTGCGGTAACGCTGCCGACGCTGCTGGGCCCCTATCAGGACATCGAGGCGACGCTGACATCAGGGACGGAGACGGCGACGCTCTCGCATGGCCTGAACGATAACGGTCGGTTTGTCACCGATTTTAACGACAGCCGTTTCTTGCCGTTTGAGGGCATGGATGTCACTCAGGGTGAGCTGTCGCTCAATATTTTCCATGCGGGCAAGGACGATAACGCACAACGAGATTGGGTGGAAAACTTAAACGACATCATCGTGCACCTACATTACATCATTCGAGATGCGTAGTCCCTGCTTTACATTTGCTCACAGGCCTTCGTTGGGCGCGGCCTGGAGGATAAAAAGTACTTTAGTATCTCTCAGGAGTCAGCTATGTCAGTGCAGTCAGCTTCCGATGTCGCCCTATCCGAGCCGACGCTACCCAAAGGCGGTGGAGCCATGCGTGGGCTGGGCGAGGCGTTCGGGCCGGTTGACTCGTCGGGCGTCGCGACGATGACGCTGCCGTTGCCCGTGTCGGCCGGTCGTGGCTACGCGCCGCAACTGGCATTGCGCTATGCGAGCGGCAGTGGCAATGGCCCGTTTGGCGTCGGATGGCAACTCGGGCTGACCAGCATTGGGCGATACACAGCTCGCGGCACGCCACAATACGGCGACAACGACGCATTCGTCGGCCCTGGCGGCGACGTACTCGAGCCGGAGCGCGATGCCGATGGCGCTGTGGTGCCACCTTCTGAGGTTAGTACCTATAATGGCCTAAGGTTAGACGACACCTACCAGGTGGCGCGTTACTTTCCGCGTATCGAGCGCGGTTTTGCGCGCATCGAGCATTGGATTGGCAAAGCGGGCGGCGGTGACTTCTGGCTCGTTCATGACGCGAGCGGTGATCTGCATTGCTTTGGCAAAACAACCGCAGCCCGCATTGCCGATCCAGCGCAACCGTCGCATATCGCGGTGTGGTTGCTCGAAGAATCGGTCTCGCCCAACGGGCAACACATTGGGTATGGGTACAAGCCGGAGGATGATGCCGGTGTCGACCTGCAAGGCAGTGAAGCGAGGCGTGACCATGCCGCCCATCGCTACCTGGCCCAAGTGAAGTACGGCAACGTGTTGGCAGCCGACGCACTGTATCTGTTCACTTCATCGAAGCTAGATGACCAGTCATGGTTGTTCTCGCTGGTGCTCGATTACGGCGAACGGGGCACCGACCCGCAAACCCGGCCATCATGGTTGGCGACTGAGCATTGGCCGGTTAGGCGCGATGCGTTTTCACGCTACGACTACGGGTTCGAAGTGCGTTGTCACCGTTTATGTCGTCAGGCGCTGATGTTTCATCACTTTCCGGAAGAACTGGGCGAGCCCGCCACGCTAGTCGCCAGGCTGCTGCTCGAGTATGACGAGAATCCGGTGCTTACCCGGCTCGTTGGCGTGCAACGGCTCGCTTATGAGCCAGACGGCACGCTGCAATCACTGCCGCCGCTGGAGCTGGACTACACGCCGTTCGACGCTTCGGTGTCATCGGGCCAGTGGCAGCCATGTGAACTTTTTCCCGGATTGAATAACGCGCATCCGTACCAACTAGTGGATTTGCACGGCGAAGGCATCGCCGGCCTCTTGTATCGAGTGGGCTCCCTCTGGTATTACCGGGCGCCGATGCGGGCTAGCGGCGGCGGCGATGCGGTGACCTACGACGCGTGGCGGCCACTGCCCGAGATCCCGTCACTACAGTCATCGGCGATGGCGCTGACGGATATCAACGGCGATGGCAGGCTGGACTGGCTTGTTACGCAGCTTGGTCTGGCTGGCTACTTTAGCTTGGCGCCCGACGGCACTTGGTCGACTTTTACGCCGTTCTCGGCGCTGCCCGTCGAGTTTTTCAACCAGCAGGCGACGCTGGCCGATTTGATGGGCGCGGGGCTGTCCGACCTCGCGCTCATTGGTCCCAAGAGCGTGCGCTTGTACGCAAACAAGCGGCACGGCTTTGCGGCCGGCATCAACGTGGAGCAGGCATCGACACTTCCCATTGCCGGGCGCGATGCACGAGAGGTGGTGGCGTTTTGCGACCTGCTGGGCTCTGGCCAGCAACACCTGATCCGCATTCGCTGCGATGAGGTGACGGTCTGGCCAAACCTTGGGCGGGGCCGCTTTGGGCAGCCGTTCAGTTTTGCGCCATTGCCCTTCAATGCGCAGCAATTTGATCCTGCTTGCGTATACCTGGCGGATTTGGATGGATCGGGCGCGGCCGATCTGTTATATGCGCAAAGCGACCACATCCGTATTTTCTTTAATCAATCGGGCAACGGGTTTGCACCGCCCGTCGATCTGGCCTTGCCGCCGGGCGTGCGCTTTGACCGGCTCTGTGCGCTCAGCGTGGCGGATATCCAAGGGCAGGGCATGGCCAGCGTCGTGCTATCGGTGCCCCATCCGAGCCCGAAGCATTGGCGCTACGATTTCGCCCGTGCTAAGCCCTATTTGATGAATGTCATTAACAACAACATGGGGATGGCGCACCGGATCGTCTACCGCAGCTCGGCTCAGGAATGGCTCGATGAAAAGCAGCAAGGCACGTGCTCAGCCAGTGGTCTGCCGTTTCCGGTGCACGTGGTGTCACGGCAAATCCAACTCGATGAAATTTCCGGCAATCAGCGGGTCCAGCAATACCGGTATCGTCAAGGTGTCTACGACGGGCAGGAGCGGGAATTTCGTGGGTTTGGCTTCATCGAGACACAAGATACGGGCGAGGATGCGAAGCCCGCGGGGCGCAATGTCAGCGAGGCACCGCCGCGGTTGACTCGAACCTGGTACCACATGGGTCGGCAGGATGACGAAACGGCGCTGTACGGCGAGCCCTGGCAGGACTCCAAAGCGTTCGCTTGCCACCCGAGCCGTTTGACCCGATGGGATGCAGAGACAAGCCAGGATGTGTTGCTCGACGATCCGGATGCAAAGCGCCGATGGTGGCTATACCGCGCGTTAAACGGCAGTGTATTGCGCAGCGAAATCTATGGTTTGGACGGTGCGCCCCACCAGCAGGTGCCCTATCGCGTGACGGTAGCCCGTTATCAGGTGCGCGAGGTCCAGGCGGCGGGTCGCGATTACGCCCCGGTCGCTATGCCGTTGCCGCTGGAGCAGCTGGACTATGCGTACGAGCGCATCGAGGGCGATCCACAGGTCAGCCAGACGGTGACTTTGCGCATCGATGCCTATGGTGTGCCGCTGCATAGCGTGACGGTTCACTATCCCCGGCGCGCCAAACCGGCGACGTCGCCTTACCCGGATACGTTACCAGATACTGCCTGGCACAGTTCGTACGACCCACAGCAGCAGCGCCTGCGGCTCACTGAGCAGCGCGCGAGCGTTTGGCATCTGACGCATCCCCAGCAGTGGCGGCTGGGTTTGCCGTGGCAGCAACGCAGCAACGCGTTGACCTACGACGCGGCGCGCGTGCCGGCCGGGGGGCTGAATTTTGAAAATCTAAGCCAGGCGGATGGTTTGTTGGGTGATGACCAGGTGCGCGTATTCGGCGGTCAAAGCGTGGTGGTGTACCGGGACACGGACACCCAGGGCGCCCCCAATTTCCTGGCGCTGGTCGATCACCAGGAAGTCGCGGAGTTGGATCAATCGAGCCTGGCCGCCTACGGCGGCTTATTCGATGAGCCGACGCTGACCGCAAAGCTCGTGGACGCCGGCTATCAGGCTTCACCCACCGTACTGGCCGTGCCCAATACAGTGGAAGCGCCGGTGTGGGTGATCGCCAGCGGCTATCGCACTTACCGTGGGCCAGACAGCTTTTATGTGCCGAGCGAAGTGCAAAAGACTAAACTCACCGGTGCCACGCAGCTCTCGTACGATCCGTATTGTTGTGCGGTCACGCAGGTACAGGACGCGCTGGGCAACACCACGTCGGCGCAATACGACTACCGATTTCTGCAGCCGTGGCGCATGACGGATGTCAACGACAACCACCATGAAGTGCAGTTCGATGCGATGGGCCGCGTAGTGGCCAGCACATTCTACGGCACGGAGCAGGCGCGCGACGTGGGATTTGATCCCATCACGGTTGCTCCGGTACCAACGAGTCTGACGGTGGAGCAGGCGATTGAGCAAGCCGGGGCCTCGACGCAGCGGGTGGCGAGCGTTCATGCGACGGATCTGTTTGCGTGGATGGGTCAGGTGTCCCGCTCAGAACTGTCGCCAGGAGAAGTGGATGCATGTTGGCAGCAACTGATCGCTGAACGGTTCATCACGCCCCAGGGTTACATTCGCGCAAGCGCGCGTGACGGGCTGCGTGGCGGCGTGCTGAAGCGCCTTTCCGAACCTGTGCGCCAAGCGCTCGCCCGCGCTACACGGAACCCGGTGAACGCCGTGACGCTGACCGCTGACCGCTATCCGAATGACACAGAGCAGCAGGTTCGGGTGGATGTTGCGTATACGGACGGCTTTGGCCGCACGCTGCAGGGCTGTGCCAAGGTGCCCAGCGGGTTGGCGTGGCAGCGTACTGCCGACGGCGAGATTGTCGTCGATGTCGATGGCAAGCCAAAGGAAGTGGATACCGGTTCAGCACCACGCTGGGCTGTGTCGGGGCGGATCGAATACGACAACAAGGGTCAGCCGGTGCGCCACTACCAACCCTACTTCATGAATGACTGGGCGTATGTCGTGGATCGCGCGATGCGCAGCTGTGGTTATGCGGAGACCACCTACTACGACCCGATCGGGCGGGCGGTGCGAGTCGTAACCGCGAAAGGGTATGAGCGCAGGACGAGTGTTTATCCGTGGTTTGTCGTCAATGAAGATGAAAACGATACGGCTGGCTAATCCTGCCAACGCAGGGTGGACTAACACGAAAGGTATGCGATGAACGAAACCAACTGGGAAAACGTCTGTCAAGGCACGCCGGTAATACACGTGATGGACAACCGCGGGTTGGGCATTCGCACGCTTCACTACAATCGCGACAGTAGCACGTCGGCGTTGGACGAGCGCGTGAGTGTGGCGCAATACACGGAATTGGGACATCTGCTGTCGATGACCGATGCGCGCCTGTTTGACGCGCAGCAGCAGGATCCTACGGTGGCACCCAATGTGCATTGCGTCAGCTCATTGAGCGGTCGCGCGCTGCGCCGTGACAGCGTGGACGCGGGTTTGAGCGTCGCGCTGTTCGATGTGGAAGGGCATATGGCCTGGAACCAGGATGGTCGTGGCACCCAATGGCGGCAGGTCTGCGACGCGTTGGGGCGTGCCGTTGCCACCTACGTTCAGGCTTCACAAGAGGTCGAGCGGTGCCACGAGCGCATCCTCTATGGCGAACAAGTGCCCCAGGCGTCGGCGCATAATCTGAGAGGCCAGGTGGCGCGCTATTACGATTCGGCGGGCCAGGTGCGTACGGCAGGATACACCCTAAGCGGGAAGTCATTGCAGGATACTAGACAGTTGCTGGTCAACCGGGATGCCCCGGCTAATTGGGCGGGCGAAGACGAAGCAGCGTGGGCGGCTCAACTGTCGGCCGATGCGTGGACCACCGAGCGGCAATACGATGCGCTGGGCGAAACGGTCTGGCAAACGGATGCGAAAGGTAACCGGCAGCGCCTTCGTGTCGACGTGGCGGGTCGGCTACAGATGAGTTGGCTAAAACTAGCCAACGCGAGTGACGAGCAGATTATCGTTGGCGACATCCAGTACACCGCCGCCGGTCAGCGGCTGAGCCAGACAGCCGGCAACGGCATGGTCACGACCTACGACTATGAAGCCCAAACGCAACGCCTGCTGTGCACGAACACGCGCCGCGACGATGGCACGCCGCTGCAAGCGCAGGAATATACGTATGATCCGGTTGGCAACATTCTGACCGTGGGCGACGCCACACAGCCAACCCGCCACTTTCGCAACCAGCGAGTGACACCGCTGCACACATACCGCTACGACGCGCTGTACCAATTGCTGGAGGCCAGCGGACGAGAGAACGCCCCGGCTGGCCGTCAGGGGCTGGGCCTGCCGACACCGCAGCGCGATCCGATCAATTTGACCAACTACATCCGCAGCTATACGTACGATCGGGGGGGCAACCTCACCGCGATTCGCCATCAAGGCCAGGGAGACAACGCTTATCGCAACGATATCGTGATTGCGACCCGAAGCAACTACGGTGTCGCGCAGACTGAACAAGGCAATCTGCACCCGGAAGACATCGACGGCGGCGGTTTTTTTGATTGTAATGGCAACAGTTTGCAATTGCAGCCCGGCCAGCCCGTTGGTTGGAATGAGCGCAACCAGTTAAGGCAGGTGACGATCGTCGATCGCGGCAATGATGATGACAATGACCGGGAAACGTACGGCTACGATGGCAGCGGGATGCGGGTGTGGAAACAGCGCCGCACGAAGACCGGCAGCACGTGGCGCACCGAAGAGGTGATCTACCTGCCGGGTTTGGAGCTTCGCACGACACGCGTGGGCGAGAACGTCGAAGAGGCACTGGACGTGGTTTCTGCTGCAGACGGCGCGGTGCGCGTGTTGCATTGGCATGCCGGGCAGCCCACACAGATACCGAACGACCAATATCGCTGGAGCGTGAGTAATCTGATCGGCTCGGTGAACCTGGAGCTGGACAGTGACGCTCGCATTCTGACGCGCGAAGAATACTACCCGTACGGCGGCACCGCGGTGTGGGGCGGCAACGATTGTGAAGTGAAATATAAGTTTGTCCGGTATGCAGGTAAGGAGCGTGATGCGACGGGCTTGTATTACTACGGCCATCGCTATTACCAGCCGTGGTTGGGGCGCTGGGCAAGTGCCGATCCAGCAGGACCGGTTGATGGTCTGAATCTTTACGCGATGGTGAGAAATAATCCCATCAACCACGCGGATCCGAATGGGTTAAAGGCATCGAATTGGCAGCTATTTAAAACCATGGCAAAAAAGCACGGCCCGAAGTTGGTGCCATGGATAGCGCCGATTGTAGCGGCGGGCGCCATAGCGTTGGGCGCGCCGGCTGTGGTCATCGGCGCGGTAGCGGCGACTGCAGGGCTCATTTACTCGGGCTACCAAGGTTATAAAGCTTTCCAGCGATTCAGACGCGGCGACGCAGGGGATGCGACCCGGCGTCGCCAGGAATCTGTCATTGCGACGGCGTCCCCCAAGCAACTGAGTTTCTTGAGCAAAGTCGGTAGGGCATTGCGCTGGGGAGGAGCGGCCGCCGCGGTGGCGGGGGGCATTGCCGCAGCCGTCGGCGCAGCGCCGTTTGTTGTCGCGAGCGTGGGTATTGCGGCGGCCATTGGCGGTGCGGTATTTGCTGTGTCGGCCGCCTCACGGCTTGCACGAAGACATGCCGCTCATCAGGCTCACCAAATCCAACGGGAGGGTGGAGGAATCCTAAGTTACGGCGCTCGTTCTGCGGCCACTACGTTTGTATCAGCCGAGATGCATGGCGCCTCGCACACTGGAGCCGCGGTGGCAATGGCCGGTACCGCGCCGATTTCAGTTTTAGGGTGGGCGGAACAAAATGCTGAAGCGAGCGTAGCTGGTGCCCATGCGGGCGGCGTGGCGGTGGGGGAATATGAAAGTATTTCACGAGCCGTTGGCGTTGAAACGGCGACGGATATACCGGCGCTCGTTGGGACGGCATTGGGCGGTGGTGCAATGGGTTATCTACACGGCCAACTTGAAGGAGCCACAGAAGTAGGTCAGGCGGCTGGGGCGATGGCACGCCAAACGCGGGCCCGGCTTTGGCTGGGATTCGATGCCATCAATGCGTACACCCGGAGTTTGGGCGAATCCATATTCGACACCGGGGTTTCGTTGGTTCGAGATGTCGCCCATTCTATGGGGCTGACTGGAGGGCGCTCATGGGGGGGACGGGCTGCTCAATTCGGGTGGCGCGTGGCAGGCTGGTTGTTGGGGAACCGGATCAGGGCGGCGGCAGGGTACGCGATTGGAGGCGCCGTTTTAGGTGCGGTGGGAATCGGTGCACTCCCAGCGAGCACCGGTGCGATAACATTTGCCACTGCAGCGGGCGGGGCCGCTTACGGAGGGTATCACGCCCTGCCCGAGGGCGGGTTTGTCTCGGGTATGCGGCGCATAGCCACCGGAATAACCAATAGGGTGACGACCTATTGGATTACGCTTCCTAACCTTGGAACCAGTTCAATCGCTTGAATCTGCTCACGCTGGATTGGTGGGACGGCATGTGGCTGAACGAGTCGTTTGCGACGTTCTTTGAGGACAAGACCAAGATCCGCTTCTTCCCGGACCGCTTCAATTGGGCCGACGAGGTGAAGAACCAGTATCGTGTGATCGCGGCGGAACTGAAATCATCGGCACACCCGGCTCAGCCCAACTTCAACACGTACGCGTCCAATGACTTCGTGCTGAGTGCGGGCACGTTTGTCTACGATAAGTGCGGCCAGGTGCTCAAGATGATCGAGGGCTATCTGGGTGAGCAGGTGCTGCGCGGCGCGTTGCAGTCCTAATTGGCCGATTTCCGCTGCGCCTGACCAACCTTAAGCTGGAAGCCAAGTTGCTCGTGGAGGCAGGGCTGGCTGATGCTTCGCGCCCAACCAGCATCGATTCGATTGGGCCAGCGCCGGCGGCACAGCTGCGTATGCTGCGCCGTGACACGGCGGGCTTTTCGCAGCCGAGCGTTGAGCGCCGCGTGCAGCGCTTGCTGGGTCCGGTCAAGCCGCGGCCCAGCGTCCGATAGGCGGCAAAGTAGCCCCTAGCCGTTGGCCGGGGACAGGGTTGCTCGGGCTCAGGACGTGCGCGTTATGCCGTCATGGTGAAAGGCGGCATGACGCGCCGTGTTCTTGGACAACCTTAAGTTTCTGCCGGCTGGTCACCCCGGTCGGTCGGCTCGGTCGCCGCACTCAGTGCGCGTTAGGCTCGGTCACGAACCCGATTTTGGCCAACCCGCCCGATTGCGCATAGGACATCACGTCGGCTACGCGCTCGTACGCGACCTTGCGATCGGCTCGCAAATGCAGTTCCGGCTGCGGGTGGGTCTGCGCGACGGCAGCGATCTTGCGCTGCAACTCAGCGTCGGACACTTTGACGTCATCCCAGAACACGGTGCCATCGGCATTGACCGACACCGTGACGTGCGCGGGCCGCACGTCTTGCCTCTGGCTGCTTGCGTGCGGCAGGTCAAGCTTGACTGCGTGTTGGATCGCCGGAATCGTCACGATGAAGATGATGAGTAGCACGAGCATCACGTCGACCAGCGGCGTCATGTTAATCTCGTTCATCAGCCCGTCGTCATCGTCGTCCGCAAAGGGGGTCATGGCCATTGTCGTACCCCGCTCATTTGCCAGCGGTGGCCAGCCGCGGGTCTTCGCCGCGCTGGAGCGTCGAGGACAATTGTTTGCCTGTTACGAAGTACGCGTGCAGTCCGTGCGCGAAGCGATTCAGCTTGGTCACCACGGCCTTGTTCGAGCGGGTCAGCGCGTTGTAGCCGAGCACCGCGGGAATCGCGACGAACAGACCGAATGCCGTCATGATCAGCGATTCGCCCACCGGTCCCGCAACCTTGTCGATTGACGTGTCGCCGGTCGCCCCGATCGTCAGCAGCGCATGATAGATGCCCCAGACGGTGCCGAACAGGCCGACGAACGGTGCGGTGCTGCCGATCGATGCCAGGATCGCCAGCCCACTTTGCATCCGGGCGACGCAGTCGTCCATGGTGTCCTTTAGGCAGCGCGTTATCCAGTCCGAAATGTCCATCCGGTCATGCAGGTGGGGCTGGCTCTTGTGGTGATGATCGGCGGCTTCCTTGCCGGACAGCGCGAGTGCGACAAACGGGTTATCGGCGGCGCTGGAGCCGGTCGAGCCAAGCTTCACGAGACCTTCGGTGAAATCGTCGGAATGCCAGAACTGCTGCTCGGTGTTACGCGTCAGGCGCCGCAACCGCAGCACGTTCCATCCTTTCATTAGGATCACGCTCCACGACAGCACTGACATGATCAATAGTGTGATCGCGATGCCGCGTGTGACGAAATCCCCTTGCGCCCATACGTGGGCCATACCGTAGTTCTGCATGGTGTTTCCTTCGGATCCTCGTTATCGGTGACGCTGTTGAGCGGTGGACTCGGCAATGGGCGCATCGGCGGCGCGGTATCAGCGCGGCGTTGCTCAGTCGCCCAGATTGAACACATACGGCTGGTCGGCCGTAACCCGGATCGGTTGCCCATTTTCAATGTACGGCCGGCACGTGCTAGCTAGCGCGGCATTGCGTGCGGCGGCGTCCAATCGATCATAACCGCTGCTTTTCTTGACCGTGGCCCGTTCCACCTTGCCCTCCGGACCGATGACCAGATTGATGATCACCGTGCCCGTTTCCTCGCGTCGTCTGGACAGGGCGGGATAATCGGGCCGCATGATCTGGCAGTCGAGTTTGGCGACGCCCTTGGGTACGCCCTGCGCGACGGCCGGGCGAGGGCTCGGCGCGGGTGACGCGGGCTCGGCGGCCGGTGCCGGCGCGGGCGCGGGCGCTGCTGGGGGCGCCGGCAGCGTGGGCGCCGATTGCGATGGGGTATCACGTACCGGCATCGGTGGTGTAGGCACCGGCGTAGGATTTTTGACAACGGGCTTGGGACTGGGCCGCGGCGTGACCACAGACTTGGGCTTGGGTTTGGGCGCCGGCGCCGGCGTCGGCGTGGACTGCACGGCGACCGGCGCCGGCGGGGCTAGCAGTTCGGCCATGATTGGCCGGGACTCGACCGTCACGGTCGGGACGGTGTCGGCACGCCCATAAACCAGCCATGCGATCACGCCGGCATGCAGCAGTGCCACTACGGCGAGCGTGGTCGTGTAATGCGCGACGGGGCGCGATTTCATCGGCGAGGCTGCACTGGAGCGCAGTGCTCCAGCCAAACTGGGAGAAACCTGCATATTAGCGTTGGCCAACGGCAGATGCACGGGGGGCGCGACGCGGACAATGGCCGACCTTGCTTCGATGCGAACCGGCGTGTGCCCAACTCAACGTCGAAAAATCAGAAAAGAGATGCATAGCGTTGTCGCGAATCCAAGCAGCAGTTCCATGAAGTCCTCCGAGAGCGAGGCGAGGTAGCGTGGCTGGCTCGCGCGTCGCGCTGGCTGGCACGGAGAAAGACGGATCCAGCAGAACCGACGCGGCATCGGGCTGCAGCCCGGTATCAATCGGCGTCAGGCCGCCTTGCGTTCGTAGAACGTAACCGGCGCCGGCGCCACATGACGCGCCGGGTGGGCGCCGGGGCCGCACAGGCTAGGGCACGCGCCGCAGGCGGCGACCAGGTCACGCACGGTTTCCTCGCACTTGCCGCAGCACGTTGCCACGCCCAACTCAAATTGCAACTCGTCGAACGTCGATGCACCGGACTCCAGCCACGCACGGATAGTACGGTCAGAAACAGACTTGCACACGCAGACGATCATGATGCGCTGACAGCTAAAGTTAATGCGAATTATTATCATTCTTTGTGGCGACGTGCGCAAGCGAGATCGATGATTTTTTGTAACAGCGGGGCGGCTAACCTCGCGTCAGGCCGGCACGTTGAGATAAACCGGTTCCGACGCTATTTCGACGTGTTCGGCAGCTACGTTGACGCCGAGCAGTTGCCAAGCGATACGAGTCAATTGCCGGGCGTCGCCTGTGGTGACGAGCCGCAACGGCGTTGGCACGGGTGTTGGTTCGGTGTGCGCGACGGCGGCCGGGCCCGTGTCGGCCAGTAACTGCTGGTCGGTCAGCCGTCGCACCAATTGACGTGCGATGGCTTCGCCGGTGTCGATGATGTGAAGCTGGTCGGCGGTAATGGTGCGCACCGCATTTAGCAGAAACGGATAGTGGGTACAGCCCAGCACCAATGTGTCGGCGCTGGCGTCCAGGATTGGCTGCAGGCATGCGGACAGACGCTGTATGACGACCGGCGAATCGATGTCGCCTGCCTCGATGGCGTCGACCAGGCCATGGCCTGCCTGGCACACGAATCGGCAATCGCCGCCGTACTGGGCGAGCAGCGCGTTGAAGCGCGCGCTCTTGAGCGTGCTGGCGGTCGCCAGTACGCCGGCCACGCGGGTGCGCGACTGCAACGCGGCAGGCTTGATGCCCGGCTCGACGCCGATGATCGGCAGCTGTAGCCGCTCGCGCAGCATCGATACGGTATGCGCGGTGGCGGTGTTGCAGGCCACTACAATCGCCTTCACATGTTGCGCCGCGAGCCACCGGCCGATGCCCAGCGTGCGCGCCGCGATGAACGTGTCGTCGCGCTCGCCATACGGCGCGTAGCGGGAATCGGCGCAATACAGCAGCGCCTCATCGGGTAATGCCGCACGGATCGCGTGCAGCACCGATAGACCCCCGACTCCGGAGTCGAACACGCCGACCGGCGCCGCGTTGCGCATCGTCATTATCACCGTACTGGTGGCTGCCGTCGCTTAAGATTGGACGGCCGTCATCACGGACTGCTGGTAATTCTGGATGCCCACCTTGTTGATCAATTCGAGTTGTGTCTCGAGCCAATCGATATGCTCTTCCGTGTCGTCCAAGATGCGGCGGAAGATTTCGCGTGACACGTAGTCACGCACGGACTCGCAATACGCAATCGCTTCCTTACAGGTCGTTTGCGATGCCAGTTCGAGCTTCAGGTCACATTCAAGGATTTCCTGCGTGGTCTCGCCGACCAGTAGTTTGTGCAGATCCTGCAGATTCGGCAAACCGTCGAGCATGAATACGCGCTCAATCAGCCAGTCGGCGTGCTTCATTTCACCGATTGACTCGTCGTATTCGTGCTTGCCCAGCTTGTCCAACCCCCAGTGTCGGTACATCCGCGCATGCAGAAAGTACTGGTTGATCGCTGTCAGTTCGTTTTTCAACTGAGCGTTCAAATATTCGATGACTTTTTTGTCGCCTTGCATGATCGGTTCCTTGTTGGGGACAGGCACGGATGGTGTGCAAGTCATTGATCGAATAGAGCAGTCCGTTGCCCGCTAAATGGGAAGCCGCGCAGCTGCGCGGCCCGCCGATTCACTACGCGGCCGCAATCGAAACCTTGCCGATCCTGGCCTGCCATTGCTTTGGGCCAGTCTGATGGACCGACGTGCCGTTGGCATCGACTGCCACGGTGACCGGCATGTCCTTGACCTCAAACTCGTAAATGGCTTCCATCCCAAGATCTTCGAACGCGACCACGCGCGAGCCGCGGATTGCCTTGGACACAAGGTACGCGGCGCCGCCGACCGCCATCAAGTAGGCAGCCTTGTGCTGCTTGATCGCATCGATCGCGACCGGGCCGCGCTCGGCCTTGCCAATCATCGAAATGAGGCCGGTTTGCGCGAGCATCATCTCGGTGAACTTATCCATCCGCGTCGCGGTCGTCGGGCCGGCGGGACCGACGACTTCATCGCGCACCGGATCGACTGGGCCGACATAATAAATCACGCGGTTTGTGAAGTCGACTGGCAGCGGCCGGCCGTTGGCCAGCATGTCCGCAATGCGCTTATGCGCGGCATCGCGTCCGGTTAGCATTTTGCCCGAGAGCAACAGCGTCTGGCCCGGCTTCCAGCTGGCGACTTGCTCGCGCGTCAGCGTATCGAGGTCCACACGTTGGCTGGTCTCAGTGTTCGGTTGCCAATGCACATTGGGCCACGCCTCCAGCGGCGGCGGATCCAGCCGCGCGACGCCGGAGCCGTCGAGCGTGAAGTGCACATGGCGGGTCGCCGCGCAGTTCGGAATGATCGCAATCGGCTTGCTGGCCGCGTGCGTGGGCGCCGCCATGATCTTCACGTCCAGCACAGTCGACAGACCACCCAGCCCTTGTGCGCCGATGCCCAGCGCGTTGACCTTTTCGTGCAACTCAATGCGCAGCGCTTCAATCCAGTCGCGCGGCCCGCGGGCGATCACATCTTGGATGTCGATCGGATCCATCAGCGATTCCTTCGCCATCAACACCGCCTTCTCGGCGGTGCCGCCAATGCCGATGCCGAGCATGCCCGGTGGGCACCAGCCGGCGCCCATCGTCGGCACAGTCTTGAGCACCCAGTCAACGATCGAATCGGATGGGTTCAGCATCGCGAACTTGGACTTGTTTTCCGAGCCGCCACCCTTGGCTGCCACCTGCACGTCGAGTTTGTCGCCCGGAACGATCTCATAGTGGATCACTGCCGGCGTGTTGTCCTGGGTGTTCTTGCGCGCACCTTCGGGCGGATTGACGATCGAAGCGCGCAGCACGTTATCCGGGTGCGTGTAGCCGCGCCGCACGCCTTCGTTGATCATATCCGTCACGCTCATCGTCGCGCCATCCCAGCGCACGTCCATGCCGACCTTGACGAACACCGTGACGATGCCAGTGTCCTGACAGATCGGGCGGCGCCCCTCGGCGCACATCCGGCTGTTGGTGAGGATCTGCGCGATCGCGTCCTTCGCAGCCGAGCTTTGCTCGCGCTCGTAGGCGCGGCCCAACGCCTGGATATAGTCCAGCGGATGGTAGTAGCTGATGTATTGCAGCGCATCGGCGATGCTTTGGATCAGGTCTTCCTGCTTGATGACTCTCATGATGCTTTTCTCGTGGGGGTACTGCGTCGGTTGGCAGCGGAATCAACGCTCAATCGTGGTTCGAAGCGGCGACTGAAACAGGCGCATGCGGCGCGTGCGATGTGAGCCGGTCCACCCAGGCCATCACGAGTGCCGATAGCAGGAACGCGGCGTGGATCAGCACTTGCCACATCACCGCTTGTGACGAATGCTGGTCGGGATCGATGAAGGTCTTGAGCAAGTGGATTGACGAGATGCTGATCAGTGCCATCGATAGCTTGACCTTCAGCACGCCGGCATTGACGTGGTCAAGCCACTCCGGTTCGTCCGGGTGGCCCTCCAGACCCAGTCGCGACACGAACGTCTCGTAGCCGCCGATAATCACCATGATCAGCAAATTCGAGATCATCACGACGTCGATCAGCCCGAGGACCACCAGCATTACATTGGTCTCGGTCAGCGACGCCGCGTGCGATACCAGGTGCCAAAGCTCCTTGAGGAATAGGAACACATAAATGGCTTGTGCGAGGATCAGGCCCAAATACAGGGGGAGTTGCAGCCAGCGACTGAAGAAGATCAGCGATGGCAGCGCGCGCATACGGCGCGGCCCAGACGGCGGAAATGGCGGGTGACTGGAAGGCATCGTGCAGCTGAATAAACGGTGTCGCACTGCCCGTGCACGCGCGCGGGCAGGGGCGAACGCCAGGGTGGGATCAAAACGCGGTTATTGTACCGCGTCGCAGTAGAATTGCCGCGGCGCGCCCCGCTCAGCCGATTGGCGCGGCACGCTCGGCTCACGCGTGGGTGATGAGTCACGTGCGGATGTCGGGTCACGATGCGACCGACGGGACACTAGCCGGCCGCATGCTGGCCCACGCAATGCCCGGCGACCACGCATACCAGCGTGCCCCCGTGCACTGCGCTCAGACGTTCGCCAAGAATGACGATCTCGTATGCAGCGGCCAGAGCATGCCGATCGCGCTTATGAACCGCAGTAACGCGAATAGCGCGAAGACCGGCACTGGCACGCATACGATGATGCTTTTGCCAATGCCAGCGTTGGTGCCGACGAGCAGCATCGCGCAGAGGGGCAAGAGGACGTAGCGGTTCACTGCGGGGACACGGCGAATCCGATGCCGTTTAGCTTTTTCTTAATTGAGCAGGCATTGTAGGGTTCATTGTAGAGTTCTGGGTAAGCGCCAGCCAGCACGTGAGCCGATGCGGTGCAGCGATCGTCTTTGCTGCACCGCAACAGCGTCAGTCGATACGGCGGCACACGACAACGATTTTGTTCATTCCATTATCAGGAGATAGTTTGATGTCTGCCATTGAATCGGTCCTGCAAGAGCAGCGCGTGTTTCCTCCCTGCGCGCAGACCACGGCCGCGGCCGCCATCGCTGGCATGGATGCCTATCGGGCGCTGGTCGCCGAGGCCGAGCGCGACTACGAGGGATTCTGGGCCCGCCTGGCGCGCGAGCACTTGGCGTGGCATAAGCCGTTCACGAAAGTGCTGGACGAATCCAATGCACCGTTCTACACGTGGTTCGAGGACGGTCAGCTCAACGCTTCATACAATTGCCTGGACCGGCAGATCGCCGCGGGCCACGCGCAAAAGAACGCAATCGTGTTCGAGTCTGACGATGGCACGCTCACGCCTGTTTCGTATAGTGAGCTGCACCGGCGCGTGTGCCAGTTTGCCAATGCACTGAAGTCGCGCGGCGTGCGCAAGGGCGATCGCGTGGTGATTTACATGCCGATGTCGGTCGAAGGCGTCGTCGCGATGCAGGCTTGTGCCCGAATCGGCGCGACACATTCAGTCGTGTTTGGCGGGTTTTCGTCGAAATCGCTCAATGAGCGGCTGATCGATGTCGGCGCCGTGGCGCTGGTCACGGCCGACGAGCA
This sequence comes from Burkholderia sp. b14, assembly GCF_900156195.1. Lineage (NCBI taxonomy): Bacteria > Pseudomonadati > Pseudomonadota > Betaproteobacteria > Burkholderiales > Burkholderiaceae > Burkholderia > Burkholderia sp. b14. The sequence goes on along the minus strand of NZ_FTPJ01000003.1, from coordinate 729,249 downwards.
GATGCGCGGCGGTAAGGCGCTGCCGCTCAAGCGTATTGCCGACGAGGCACTGGCGATGGGCGGATGCGACGCGGTGAAGGATGTCATCGTCTACCGGCGCACCGGTGGCAAGGTCACCTGGCACGAAGGGCGCGACCATTGGCTGCATGAACTGGTGGCCCAACAGCCTGAGCAATGCGAGCCGGAATGGGTCGGCGCTGAACATCCGCTGTTTATTCTGTACACGTCGGGTTCTACCGGCAAGCCAAAGGGCGTGCAGCACAGCACCGGCGGCTATTTGCTGTGGGCCGCGTTGACGATGAAATGGGCGTTTGATATCAAACCGGACGACGTGTTCTGGTGTACCGCCGACATCGGCTGGATCACCGGCCATACGTATATCGCGTATGGACCGCTTGCGTGCGGTGCGACCCAGGTGGTGTTCGAGGGTGTGCCGACCTATCCGAATGCGGGCCGTTTCTGGGACATGATTGCACGCCACAACGTGAGCGTGTTTTACACCGCGCCCACAGCGATCCGCTCGCTGATCAAGGCATCCGACGCGGACCCGAAGTGCCACCCGAGCGCGTATGATCTGTCCTCGCTGCGTATCATCGGCACGGTTGGCGAGCCGATCAATCCGCAGGCGTGGGTCTGGTATTACGAGCAGGTCGGCGGCAAGCGCTGCCCGGTGATCGACACGTGGTGGCAGACTGAGACCGGCGGCCACATGATCACGCCGCTACCCGGGGCCACGCCGCTGGTGCCTGGCTCCTGCACACTGCCGTTGCCGGGCATCATGGCGACGATCGTCGACGAGACTGGCCAAGACGTGCCGAACGGGCAGGGTGGGATTCTGGTGGTCAAGCGTCCGTGGCCATCAATGATCCGCACGATCTGGGGCAATCCTGAGCGCTTCAGCAAGAGCTACTTCCCGGAAGAGTTGGGTGGCAGGCTGTACCTCGCAGGGGACGGCAGCGTGCGGGACAAGGACACCGGCTATTTCACAATCATGGGCCGCATCGATGATGTGCTAAACGTCTCCGGCCACCGCCTCGGCACGATGGAGATCGAATCGGCGCTGGTCGCCAATCCGATGGTCGCCGAAGCGGCGGTCGTCGGGCGGCCCGATGATACGACCGGTGAAGCGGTGGTTGCTTTCGTCGTGCTCAAGCGCGCCCGCCCACAGGGCGACGAGGCGGTGCAAGTAGCGAACGCATTGCGTGCATGGGTGGCCAACGAAATTGGGCCGATCGCCAAGCCGAAGGATATCCGGTTTGGGGAGAACTTGCCCAAGACCCGCTCCGGCAAGATCATGCGGCGGTTGCTGCGCTCGCTTGCCAAGGGCGAGACGATTACGCAGGATGTATCCACGCTGGAGAACCCGGCGATCCTCGAGCAGTTGAACGAGGCCCGCTGAGCGATGCTCGCCGTCAGCTACTGAAGCGGAAGCCAGATGCCGATACGCGTGCGCTAGTCGACCGTATCCGGCATCCGTGAGCGCCAGATCGACGAGCGTTCGGTCAGGCTCCCGTACGAAGGCGTTCGATATGGTCCAGTGTTGATCGCGACACGATACGGTTCAGTGTTGGCCGCGATAGAGGGTGTGCGTTGGGTGCCGCGTTGCCGCTCAGGTTTCTCAGCCGCTGCGCAAGCCGGGACCGTTCCTCGCCTGCTATCGCGTCGTTGGCACCGACGCTGTGCTTGTCGCCGTGTCGGCGGGCTTCGCCTATCGCCTGTTCAAGCAAGCTGACGAACTTGTGCAGCGGCAGGTCTTTAGGCCGCCATGCGAAAACGGCAGTGCAAATTTCGATATCGGGATTCTCCAACGCGTGCTGATCGCGCTCGCCGGCGAGCATGGCGGCCTCGCTCTCGGAAAAACCGTAGTTCAGCAAATGAATGGCGTAGTTGCGGTTTGATATCTCGACATTTCCGTCTTGGATTCTCGGAAACAATCGTTCGATCGTCATCGCTTCCTTGCCTTGCAATCCGATGATTCGTGTCAGTGCCGGTGCGCGTTCGCGTTCCGGCAGCGCTTCGATTTGCGACTTCAGGTGGTGTAGCAGGGTGCGATGCTGCAGTTCGCGTGCCGACGCGTTATCACCCGACGGCAAGCTGCTGTCCCGCTCGTTGCGGTGCGCCGCGGGCGACGCGCCGTTATTGGAGCGCATCACATGATCGATTATCTGATCCAGCACGTCCTTCCTGTCCCGCGGCGCCAGCCATTCAAGTTTAAAAGACTGAATGACCCAATCCAGTTCGGCACGGCTGTGCTCGAGCCGTTCCAACGACGCCGTCCATAGCGTTCTTGCTTGATCGTGCTGCTTGGGGCCGGGGGCCAGCTGGCGAACGGCCTGGAGTTTCTTGTTTACGAGAAAGCAATGCCGTCGGGGCAGCAGTATCTGCCGGAACTTGCGGTTGACCTCGGACAACTGCGCCGTATCGCTGAGCGGAAGGCCGCGGAATATGTTGGCGAGAATCTCCGTTGGCATCTCGTTCAGACCAGTGGCGGCCTGCGGGCTGTTGGACGGTTGCTTGTCAACCAGCCCGTCGAGTCGATGCGCCCCATAATGTCGTTGCGCGGTGGTTTGGCACCCGCCTGCATTGGCCGCGTAAGCCGCTGGGGGGACCGGTTCAAATGTCTGCGTGCCTTGACTGGCACGCGATGTGACGCTCAAGGAGAGAGGATGTGGCATTCGGTAGCCTCTGAAAACCGCGATTGTCGGAGCAAGCGCGACAATAGGCTGCACCGGTGCCGAAACGGCAATGGAAGAACCGAATCAGCCATGCAAGACAAGCTGCGGTCTCAGCTCGGCCATGACGACGGGCCGCAGCTGCCTGATTCACGGTCCACGCATACACCCCATCGCCTTTAGCGCTCGTTCGCGCGCCTGTTGGTGAGGCACCACCGGCAGTGGATAGTCCTGCCCGAGCCGAACCGACGCAGAAGCCAGTTGTGCGGGTTGTGCGTGCCACGGCGCATGGATGCATCCGGCCGATAAGCGCGCGAGTTCGGGCACCCAGCGCCGCACATAGTCGCCCTGCGGGTCAAATTTCTGCCCCTGTAGCACCGGGTTGAAGATGCGAAAGTACGGTGCCGCATCGGCGCCACTGCCGGCTACCCATTGCCAATTCGCAGGGTTGCTAGCGCCGTCGGCATCGACGAGCGTGTCCCAAAACCAGGTCTCTCCTTCACGCCAGTCGATGAGCAGATGCTTGACCAGGAACGATGCCGTCACCATCCGCACGCGATTGTGCATCCAACCGGTATGCCACAGTTCGCGCATGCCGGCGTCCACAAGCGGATAGCCGGTGCGGCCGCGCTGCCACGCGCGCAGATCTGTGGCATCGACACGCCACGGCATGGTGTCGAATTGCCGTTTGAAATTGACTTGATGCAACGGCGCACAATGGTAGAGCAGATAGTATGAGAACTCGCGCCAGCCAAGCTCGTCAAGAAACTTATCCACGCTGCCGCTCGCGGTGGACGTGCTGCGCCCATTGCCGCAGCGGTGCGCGGCGCGTGCCGCAGACAGTACGGCATGCCATACCTGCCGTGCCGAGAGATTGCCAAAGCGAAGATACGGAGACAGTCGACTGGTTGCCTGCATCGCGGGCACGTCGCGGCCACTTGCGTAGCGGGTCAGCGCGTTCGCGAGAAAATCGTCTAGCTGCGTCCATCCTGCTTGCTCGCCGCATTGCCACGTTTCGCGCAGTCCACCGGCCCAGTCGGGTGTGCGAGGCTGGAGCGCCAGTGCAGACAGATTTTTTACGCGTGCCGCCACGGCGACGTTTTCCGGCACCGGAAAGAAGTCGATTCGCTGAGGTCCGGGCCGTGGCGCTTCAGGGCAATACTCGTGGCGCGCGGCGCGCCAGTACGCGCCGAAGACCTGAAACGGACGGCCATCTCGCGTGGCGACGGTCCACGGCTCTCGCAGCAGGTGTCCGTTGAAGGTGAAAGCCGCAATGCCGCGTTCTTTGAGCGCCGTCTTGATCGCGATGTCGGTTTCGCGTTGCGACGCCGAATACCTGCGATTCCAGCACACCTTGATCGCGCCGATTGCCACGGCGAACGCTTCAATGGTCTGCGACTCGGAGCCGTGAAGGACAGTCAATTCGCCGCCCAACGCGATGAGCGCAGCATTGAGTGCGTGTAGAGATTCATGGAGCCACCAGCGCCCAGCTGCGCCCGGCGGGCGCGTATTTCGTGGCGCCGGGTCGTGAACATACACGCACACGACAGGGTGACCCGTGGCAATGGCGTATTCGAGCGCGGGATTGTCGGCTAGGCGTTGATCGTCGCGAAACCACACGACGACGGGCGGTAGCGAGTAGGGCGGCGCAGACGGCGGCATTGGGAAGTCGCGAAGCGGGTAGCCAACATAATCTTCATAATACGGGTTCCCGCGCGGATGACTGTTGGAATTTATCAACAGCGTCGCATCGTTTCCTGCAGGCTACAGGCGGGCGGGTTAACTAGCGGGAGGTGTCGGGCAGCGAAGACTTGCGAGCGGTCAGCGGTGAAGTCCGCATCCTCGTGCTGGCTCGTGTTACGGACTCTTTTGCAAGCTCGCGTGTATTGCCTCGATCAGCGCATGGTCGTTGGCTTTCTCGATTTCTTGAGTCGTAACCGGAGGCCGTGTCGGGTCGCACATTCTGTCATGCAGGTCTCGTTGCAGTGGGGTCAACGCGCCTCTGACGGCTGCCCCGACACGTTCGTATTCAGCCTGTTCCACGCTGCTATCTAGCGGCGGCGCGGAAGGTTGCGGTGTGCAGGACTGCGGCTCGGCAGGCGAAGGCGGTGCTATTAGGGCAGCGGGGGGGAATGAGTTATAAGGGAAAAAGTACGCCTGCGATTGGTTCAGGAACTGCGGCATGGTATTGGCGAAGGGTCCATTTGCAGTCCAGAGAAGATTGCGCAGAGCAGCGACCGGCCCCCACGATGGTATCTGGGAAGGCGCAGGTGCCGGACGCGCGCCTGAACTCACGGGCGTGGGCGTTGTTGTTTCAATGGGTCCCAGTCGTGGCGGTGTGGTGAGGTAAGGACCGTTGTCTGACATGTGGTGTTCCAGAAATAGCTGGACGAGCGCGGCAGCGAAGCGAGCGCCCGTCATATGTCGGATATCGATTATCGCTGTTGCGCCATCCGGCTCGCGCGTCGGTCGGCGCAATCGTGGATGGTGTCGCGAAGTCGATTCAAACAAGATCGATCCAGCGACGGAGCAAGCCGTTGCGGCGGCAGTCGGCTGGCAGCGCAATCTGTTTGCTGACGCGCCTGTTTCGGCGGGCAGCGGCGGCGCGCGCAGGCCGGTACGCTCACTTTCATGGTCGGCGCTGACATGCAGTTGTTCGAGCGCATTCAACTGGTGTTGCTGAGCATGGGAAAGAACGTCGTTCGTTGCGGTGAACCGGGCATGGGGCAGATGGCCAAGATCTGCAACAATCTGGTCGCCGGCGAATATTTGCCTGACCCGATGGCAAATACTTGTCCGACTCGATTACATCTTGGGCGTCTCGCCGCCTGTACATGCCAGCTTCCGTGACGATAGACTGCCGCATCCCGTTTCCCGGTTGTAGAATGTCACGCCACTGACACTACTCTGCCGTGTGGCGTTGTCATCGATGTTTTGAACACCCGTCGGCCGCGGGTATTCCTATGTTGTTCGATGTTGCGCCGAGGTGGCTTGTTTCAAGCAAGATGATTGAGTGGCCCGGCGCGTTTCGCCAAGCACAAAAGAAAAGTGGCCGGCGGCAATAGACAGGCTATGGGTGGCCAATATCTCGCGGGTCTTTTTCAGTCGTGTTGATTTCTCGAAATCGAGTGCATCACGCATGGCATTGGGAATCGATCACACGGTTTTGAGTTGAGCAAAAGACAGCTTTACACGGATTGAGCAATTGAGTAAAAAAGTGGTGCCGTTTAATCTAGTTTTCGAGCAAAGGAAGCGGAATAGGGCGGCGTTAAAAGACGCTCGAACCGCAAGTGAATCGGTGCACGCCAACGCGGCCTTGAAGGATTTAGCCGCATCCGGTTGGCTTATCAGGGCATTACGTTACAGAATAATCCGGTTTGTCGCTGTGATGCTTATGGGTGCTGCGGGGGCATGTGGGGGCGGCGGCGGCAAGTCTGATGATGACAGGGTCCAACGCGTAGTCGTCAAAGAGGCGGACGGGGAACGAGAGCGGGCCCGGTCGCCAATGGATCCCGTACAAGGCCAGCACACCGGTACCACGGCCGGTTCTCCAGCCCTTACGACAAATTCGGCCCATACGACGAATATCATCAACATTACAAATGTAGGCCGATTTTATGCGACGGATGGAAAGGTCGAGATTGGTAGTCTGAATCACGACAAAGGCAGGAAGAGGCGTAGTACTTGGCGGACAGGCCACAGCGTAAGCGAAGCTGTGGTGAATGACTTGAATGTGGGCGTGGGCGAGTACGAAGCGCGGATCTCGGACGTCGGCGTACAGACCGAACCTGAGCCCGCCGTCCAAGTCGCGGACGTCGGCGTACAGACCAAACCTGAGCCTGCCGCCCAAGTCGCGGACGTTGGCGTACAGACCGACTCCGAGCCCGTTGCCCAAGTCGCGGACCTCGGCGTACAGACCGACTCTGAGCCCGCCGCCCAAGTCGCGGACGTTGGCGTACAGACCAAACCTGAGCCTGCCGCCCAAGTCGCGGACGTTGGCGTACAGACCGACTCCGAGCCCGTTGCCCAAGTCGCGGACCTCGGCGTACAGACCGACTCCGAGCCTGCCGCCCAAGTCGCGGACGTTGGCGTACAGACCGACTCCGAGCCCGTTGCCCAAGTCGCGGACCTCGGCGTACAGACCGAACCCGAGCCTGCCGCTCAAGTCGCGGACGTTGGCGTACAGACCGAACCCGAGCCCGCCGCTCAAGTCGCAGACGCCGATGTACAGACCGGACTTGTGGAGATGCACGAAGCACAAGGCCAATACGTCGGCCGCGTAAGAGACATCTACGGTTTCACCGCGTTGGTCACCCCGGCGGGCAGGTTTTATGCGATATATACTGATGGCAAAGACATAGGTGAGGCCGACGACATAGGTGATGCCGTTGTTGGCGATCTCGGCAATCTCGGGAAGGGAATCCTCTATCGAAAGGAGCAGCCTGCAATCAAGGTCACATTAACGGCGTTGCCCGCTTCCGGCCGTTCGCTGACTTCCATCGTCGGTTCCACACTAGTCTCAACCGCGTCCAACCTAGTCTCAACCGCGTCCAAGCGGCGTTTCAGTTATCAGAATACTGCCGAAGAGGTCAACGACGCGTACCTCAATCGGCGATCGATTCACCTCGTCGCATCCGCCGAGGGACTGCCGCCGCTCGACTTCAATGGCAGTATCAGCACAGTGTTACATACCACGCCGGCTGTGAGCAAAGTAGCCGGGACATACAAAGGCATGTCCAGCAAACGTGACTACCATGTCAACGAGACCAATATGCCGAGCATACTTGACAATATGCCGGGCATACTTGAAATGACGATCGATTACCAGGGCAGGATCAAAGGAACAGAGGGATATTGCTCGTTTGCCGGCAAGATCGTTCCTCGTGAGTGGGGCAATGCCTACGATATCGAGATTGGGTTCGCAGACAACATGATGTGTTCCTACCAAAACTTGATGGTTCGCGGCGTAGCTTTCTACATTAAACAGGAAAAGAGAGACCGGCTTCGCGCGATAATGCAAACGTCGTGCAAGGGCGGCATGCTGTTCAACGTGACGCGCGTCGACGCCAATCCGTGAACCGGTACAATGCTGGCTGTGACTGTTAATTCATGGCTGCGCGATGTCCGATTCATCGTTCGACTCTCGCTCCGGTTGCGCTGCAGCGCACGCGCGGTGTGCCGCCGGGCCGGTGGCCGGCTCGCAACCGCCCGCCTCCGTGACCGCTGCTGACCAATCCATGCGTGATCCGGCGCGAGATTTCCTGCTCGGTCCGCTGCTCAAGGGAGTGTCCCGCTCATTCTACTTGACGCTGCGCGTGTTGCCCGCCGGCATGCGGGACCCGGTGGGCCTGGCGTATCTGCTGGCGCGCGCCGCCGACACGATCGCAGACACACCGCTGATCGAGCCCGCGTTGCGGCTGAAAATGCTATTGACACTGCGTGCGCACGTGAATGGCGACGAACACGATTGCGGGCCACTGCGCGAGATTGCCGGGCAGTTGGCTGCGCAACAACAGTCCGACGAGCGGCGGCTGCTGGAATCGCTCGAGCCGGCACTGGCGATCCTGCAGCAGTTGGACGAGCGCGATCGCGAGGCGGTCCGTGACATTGTGTCGACACTCACACGCGGTATGGAATTCGATTTGATCACGTTTGCGCACGAGCGCTCCGGGCAGATCGTGGCGTTACGTGCATGGCACGAGCTGGATCAGTACACCTACATGGTCGCCGGCTGCGTCGGCGCGTTCTGGACCGAGATGACCTATACGCATCTGCCACGCGCGCTGCACGGCGACCCCGTGGCGATGTCGGAGCGCGGTGTGCGTTTTGGTAGGGCACTGCAGCTGACTAACGTGCTGCGCGATTGCGCCAAGGACCTGCGGACCGGCCGCTGCTACTTGCCGTCCACGATGCTCGAGCGGTACGGCTTGACGCCGCAGGATCTGTTGACTGCCGAGGCGGCTGGCCGTGCGCGCCCGGTGATGTTAGAACTCGTGCGCCATGCGCTGGACCAGTTCCGCGACGCAATCGACTATACGCTGGCGATCCGCCGTTCGGCGCCGCGCCTGAGGCTGGCATGCCTGTGGCCGATCGTCATCGGCCTGAAAACGCTGCTGTTGCTGGTCGACAGCGCGAACTGGTTGGTGCCGGAGGCGAGCGTCAAGGTTCGACGCCAGCAGGTGTACGGCGTTATCGCCACCTCGATCCTGCTCGTCGGGTCCGATACGCTGCTGCGCGCATGGCTGGAGCGGTTGATCGCTGCAATAGAGTGCCGGCTCCATTGCACTTCGCGCGACGGCGGTTGAACCGCGTTAGAGTTTGGTATCCTTGACGCGCATTTCGAATCTTGTCCGTCTATGAAACTGCTCGACGTGCTGGTTGAACAGCGCATCGCCGCCGCGGCCGCGCGGAGCAGCATCGCCTGCGGGCGAAGTGGCTGGCGCTGACCATGGCGCTCGAATCGCTGCGTGACGGGCCGATGGTGGTGCCGCACGAGTATTGCCGCCGTGTCGCTGAACGCCTAGCTGGCTGTGGCGGTGCCGTCGCGCCAGCAGTGATCGACTGAGCGACCCTTCGACGCGGAGCTTGCATGCACAACAGCGGTTTGTCTGACGCGGGCCCGTTGGCCCGGGATCTGCGTTTCATGGCGTTGGCGCGCGCCGCCGCGCGCCACGCTTATGCGATTGGCGAAGTGCCGGTGGGCGCCGTGATCGTGCGGGGCGATGAAGTGATTGCGCAGGGCTTCAACCAGCCGATCAGCACTCACGATCCGTCTGCGCATGCGGAGATGGTCGCGCTGCGAGCGGCTGCACAGGCGTTGTCTAATTACCGGATGCCGGGCTGCGAATTATATGTAACGCTCGAGCCGTGCCTAATGTGCGCGGGCGCGATCATGCATGCGCGCATCGCTCGAGTGGTGTTCGGCGCGCATGATCCGAAGACTGGCGCGTGTGGCAGTGTCGTTGACGTGTTCGCGCAGCCGCGGTTGAATCATCATGCAAGCGTCGTTGGCGGCGTACTGGCCGATGAATGCTCGCACGAGCTAAGCCAGTTCTTCGTCGAGCGCCGCCGGCAGCTGCGCGCGTCGCGCACACTCGGCGATGCAAATTGATCCCGGTCGACGTCGTGCCATGTGATCCCAATTGACGTCGCGCCGTGCTGGCACGGGTCGCAGTACGCGCCGCGCACCGTCTTTCCCCGCACAGGAGTGTCATGAAGCCCCGCACGATCGAACTGATTGCCCCTTGCGGCTACCCGCAGGATCCACAAACCGTTGCCCGGGCGCTGGCGCGCTGGGTCGATGCTGGCCATCACATTCGGGGCATTGATACGAGCGAGCGGCGCTTCCAGCGCTTCGCGGGCACGGATACACAACGGGCCGCGGATCTGAATCGGCTTGCAGACCCTGCGCGGGCGCTGCCGGACATCGTGCTGGCTGTGCGCGGCGGCTACGGCGCGATTCGGTTGCTGCATGGACTGGACTACGCGGGATTACAACGCCGGCTGGCTGGTGAACCGATCGCGATCTGCGGCCATAGTGACTTCACCGCGATCCAGATGGCGCTGTTCGCGCACAGCGGCCTCATTACGTTCGGCGGCCCGATGCTGAGCAGCAACTTTGGCGCGCCGAGACTGAGCGAATTCACAGTCGAGCATTTCTGGACGGCGATTAGCAAACCGGAATTCACGATTGGCGAGCCGACGCCGCAGCCTGACGACGTCGACCTGCACGGCACGCTGTGGGGCGGCAATCTCGCGACGATCGCCGCGCTGGCCGGTACGCGATACTTGCCGGACATCGATGAGGGCATCTTGTTTGTTGAGGACGCCAACGAACATCCATTCCGCGTCGAGCGGATGCTGTACCAATTGCATCTGGCCGGCATCCTACCGCGCCAACAGGCGCTGGTGCTCGGCGATTTCACCGGGGTGCGGTTGTCGGACTATGACAATGGCTATGATTTTGACGCGATGGTCGAGCAGATCCGCGCGCTGACCGGTATTCCGGTGATCACCGGGCTGCGTTTTGGCCACGGCGCGGATACTGTGACGCTGCCCGTGGGCGTGCCCGCGCGGTTGAAAGCCGGCGCCGACGGCTTTACGCTGACAATTAGCGGCCATCCGACCCTGGCGGAGTAATACTACCTGTGGCAGCGGAGCTATCCGACGCTGGATTGTAGCGAGGCGCCGGGAACCAAGAAGCGCTGCCCCGCGCGTCAAGCCTCGCGCATGTGTGAGGTGCGCGCGGTCAGCTCCACTTCATGCCGGTCCGCGACCTGTCGTGCGCGATTGCGGTGATACAGCCGGCAATAGGCGAATGCAACGAAGCTCCACGGTGCAAGATACGAGAACTCCGGCACCGATACCATCATCATCATATAGGTCGCGACGCAGCATTGCCGTAGTGCGATTGCCTTCGGCGCCCAATCGAGCTTGAATGCTGGATACAGCAATAGCCCACTGAACAGGGCGATGCCCAGCAGGCCATTGTTGACTAGCAGCGTTGAAAACATGTCGGTGGTGCGGATGTAGCCGAAGCCGATTCCCACCAGCTTATTCGCAACGGGCGCATTGAGCCAGAAGTCGATAGCAGCCATGAACCCGGCCGAGCGCTCCTGGCCCGATGAATTGGCGCCGGTGAGTTTCTTGATCACCACGTCATCCGCCAATTGCACGACTTGCTCGTTAAACACGATGACGATCGCGATGATGGCAAGCGCGGCTAGCACCAGCTTGATGATATTGATCCGCGTGTGCATCATCCGGATGCCGAGGTAGCACAGGTAGCCGACCATCGCCGTCGTGGAGGCCGTCATCACGAGCGACACGCCAATCATGATCGCGGGCCAGCGCGACCGTTGCACGGTGCGGGCATAGACCCAGAACGGGAACATCGACAGCACATACATCGACGGTTCACCCGTCAGCGACTTCAGGCGCTGCATTGAAATACCGCCGACGCCCATTGTCTGAAAGTCGCTGCCCGTGACGATGTCCTTGGGCAGCGGCCGGGCCAGTGTGTTGGTAAACTGACGATTGGACAGAAAGTCGCCCGACTGGCCGGTTACAAAATAGTAGGCGCACTCATAAAGTCCGTACACGGCAAACAGTACGCCGGAGGCAACGATGATGCGATCCCATGCGTCATCGTAGTAGACGTACAGGTAGGTGCCATAGAGAACCACCGCGACGACATAGAGAGATTGCGTGAAAAGCGAAGAGCGCATGACAAACGAATGGTCATACGGATTGACCAGCGATAACGTGTCGAGGTCAGGCGTATAACCGTCGGTCAGGTCGGCTAGCTGCGTCAGTGTGAACAGCAATACCCAGACAAAAATCGCGGTTAAAAGGATACGCAAATAGCGGGTACGCTCGCCGCCTCCATACAGCATGGCGATTGCCAGTGATAAGAAGCACATCAAATAACCCGGCGTGGTGCCTTGCACACTGGGAAACACCAGCACGGACGTGATCGGCACAAAAAATGCCCACACCAGATAATAACGATCCACTGCCTTAAAGGCACCACGTGCCGTACCGGAGCCAAACCTCTCGTTCCATGATGGACCGACGACGTGCTGCCCATCGCCGGGACGCGCTGGTGCGGCAGACAGAGTGCGGCCGCGATGGTTCGAATTCGTGTCGTTCATCTCACAGGGTGTTCCGCAATCAATCACTGAAGCAACCGCTGGCTATTGCCGTCATGGCATCGGGCCATTACCGTCGCATCTTGTGACGCACTTGAGCCGGGAGGGGCGTATACGCTTTGGTTATTGGGCATAGCATCGCGTACGATCCAACGCGTATCAGTGCGTTGACGTACCATTTCGAATTAAAGACGTGCCGGCGGCGGGCGCATAGATAGGGTGCTTGCTGTTGGCGACAGCCATACCGGGTACATCATATTGCCGGTACATTGGGTCGAGCACGGTAATGGGCTACGTTATGCGTCGTCAGCGTGTGTGCAGCGAAACATCAATCTTTTCAAGTGCCCAAACCAAGTAAAATGTACTCTCGTTCTTTTGACGCATGAAGCGTCATCCTAGTTCTCTTAGCTGTGCGTGCAAATAATTTGCTCGCTGGCTAGCTTCGGGTTCGTCGATTCGGCTGTCGATTGCCATCCGCACCCTGTGTCACTGTGCGTCCGGCTTCAATCCACCGTTTCGTCACGAAGAAGTTCCATTCCTACGAAGTGCAAGACGACGCCCGGTGTTCCAGAGGTGTGGTTCTTCGTCGCGTCCAATGTGGCACGGGCACGAAGTGCTTTCGTCAAATATTTGGCGAAGGCAAGTGCGTTTCGATGATCGACCTTTGTATGACTATACATTCAAATTCATGATTTCGAAGAAGAGAAATTCATCTAAAAGCGCTTACCATTGCGCCTCAAACGTCGATTTGGATTCCCAAGGCGGTGCGAAAGGCGCGCTATGCGTGCGACGTGAATTCCTTCGCACACTGGTTGCTACTGCCGGAACGATGGCGCTGGCGGTGTGTGCAAGCAGCGAGGTAGGGGCTGCTAGTCTCGACCGCGCGCGCCGCTGGCCCAGCAGTGGCGCAGCTTCGTCAGGTTCAGCAGCATCGGCTTCGAGTGCTGCTAGTACTACACCCGTCAGTGTGACGACCTCCAGTGTCGCGGCAACATCCAGTTCCATGTCGTCGAACAGCTACAATGCCGTGTCGTCTGGATTCTTCGGGATTAACGGACACATTAATTCGGGTAATGCGTATGGCACGGCGTTTGCCACACAGATAGCCTACATGCGCGACCTTGGCATTTCGAATGTTCGCCAAGACGTCTGGGATACGATTGGAGCAAAGAGCATTGCATCTTTCGTTGACACATTGAGGGGGACTGGCATTAGCGTTTCAGTGGTGATTACCCCAAAGCTATCCAATACCGATGAAGCCTCTGCGTACAGCAATAGCTTTCAGCTCGCGTACTCCATCGCAAGTATTCTAAAGGGCAAGGTGCTGTTGTATGAGTGCGGTAACGAAATGGAAATCGGTTTCGTCTCCCGTGGCGGCAACTTTCGCACCGACTACCGAGCGACGCCGTACTTTATTTATCGCGGGATGATACGCGGCATGATCGATGGTGTACGCGCCGCAGATCCCCGCGCGGCAGTGGCCGTTACCGCCGGGTGGTTGCACTTCGGTATTCTGCAAATGTTGGCCGACGGCACGGATCCACAAGGTGGAACGAGTGGACCACGCGTCAATTGGGATGTCACCTCCTGGCACTGGTATAGCGATATGGGGGACATCACGAATGCAAACGGTATCGACGTGCTTCATGAGTTGACGCGGCGCTTCCGGCGACCGATCTGGATTTCCGAGTATGGTTATCGACCGTATGGTCAGTCCGGCAACACGCTGCTTAATGCACAAGCGAGTTATCTGGCCACTCAAACGCGGCAGTTCGTGAAGCTCAAGTCGCAGTACAGTTTGTTGCAGTCGATCCAGCTGTATGAACTATTCGACATGTCGGCTGACGATGGCTATGGCCTGATCGAGTCGGATGGTGTCACGAAAAAGCCAGCCTATAGCGCCGTAAAAGAAAGCATTGCCAGCAGCAAGGCGTAGCGACGGAGTACTACGACTCGACGCTCGTGCAATGAGCGTTGCCGACGCATGGGGTTAGCGCGGAATTGGCGCCTGCGTTTCAGGAGCGCTGCGAACATGCTACAGCGGGCCGGGCCCGCTCCGTCAAGTGGGTCTGGCGCGCGCAGGTCAGCGCATGTCCCGCGCGGATGCTAGGCGCTTCGCAAAACTTGAAGCTCAGCCAGGACAGTGCGATTGCCGGCACCAACGGGGCAAGCATATAGACACCAAGCGGCGCACCAGTCCATTGATAGTGCCTACACAGCCAGAACACGAGATATAGCGGTATGCCATGCAGTAGGTACACGGAGTAGCTGAGTCTGCCTAACCAAGCAAATGACCGGCGATGAACCTTGAATGTGGTTGCGAAGCTGACAAACAACGTGATGCCGACGAGGTAGCCGATCGACGACGAAACGTGCGCATAATCATGGCGTCGAAGATTGTAGAGAGTTATTGCCACCGCAGTTAAAGCGATCAGTGCGGTCAACGCGATCAATACGCCACGGTAGGTCATCGACAAGGTAGGGGTAGAGCCCCTGCGCGGCCAGATAAACAAGATTGCGTTGGGTTCGTCGTACGCTTTGCGGAATACTGCACCCCAGAACATGATGGACAAATGATACAGCATTCCTTTGTACTGTCCCAATGCATGACTAGGAATGACATGCAATGCAGTGGTCAAGACGAACAGTATGCATAGTCCCGCGCTGGCGGTAACGAGTGCGCGCATTTGATGCAGCAAGCCACCCCAGAACAAAACTAGACATAGAATATAGAAATACAATTCGGTTTCCAATGTCCAGTAGTGGCCCATGATTGTGTCGAAGCCGAATGCCGTCGGAATCATCGTCAGGTTGACAAGAATGCCGATGCTACTCATCTTTTGTTGGAACAGCGTCCAGTACGCAAAATATCCAAGCGGTATCGAAAACCAGAATGCGGGATACAGCCGCATGAAACGGCGTATCAGAAATTTACGCGTACCATCGGCGATGCTGCCCCGCAGGCTGTTTGGAATCAGCATTCCGCTGATTCCAAAAAAAATCACGACACCGACGCGCCCGAAGTTAACTGAACGCTGCAGTGCATCCAATCCATGTTGAGATCCGGCCAGAGGGGCGAGCAGTTCGGCATAGTGCGTCCAGATAACGAACAATACCGCGATAGCGCGCATCGCGTCGATGTGGTCTAAACGGCCATTTGCTGGAGGGTTTGCCATTCAGTGGCCCTGGATCTGGTTATCGAGGAAGTCCATAGGATATGGACGATCCGCATCGATTGCAGCATTGTCTTCGTGACCCTACCCCGTGGCTGCGGCATCCAATCATGCGGGTGGGTACGTGTATGCAAAGTTCTTTACATTACAGTCGAACACGAGGCGCTTCGGTGTGTCACCGCACATCCATTAAAATTCAAGCAGTACGCCAAAAAAATTGACCCAAACGGTTGGAAACGATAGCGCATTTTTTTCGCAATCGCTATTGCCGCGGCGCCGCCCGCCCAATCAGCGACACGCCTTGCACATAAAGAATGTAAGCCAGCGCGGCCGCCACTGCACTCTCCGCGACCAACACCGCGGCGGCCGCGCCTTGTTCGGCGAACCACTTCGCGAGCAACGGCAGCAGAGCAACGTTGAGGAAGCCGGAGGAGATCAGCACGCGGCTGAACGCGGTCTTCATACCCAGCGGCAGCATCGTTTGTACGCCGAACAGATCCGTCATCCCCGCCATAAATGGAATGAACGCCATCCAGCGCAGCACGCCGATCGTCGGCTCGTAGTTCGCGCCGTACAGAATGCGCACCGCAAGCGGCGCGCAGAAAAAGATGCATAGCGAGATCGCCAACACCATCGCGCCCTGAACTACGAACAACTTGCGCAGGAAGGTCATCGCATCTTCACGCGCATGGTGCATCAGGTAGCTGATGTGCGGGTACGCAGCGGCTTTCATCGGCTGCAACATGCTGATCGCGGCGCGGATCAGCTTGTCGCCCGCGGCGAAATAGCCGGCGGCGACGTTGCCTGAGACAAAGCCAAGCAGCACGGTATTGGTCGATGCATAGAACGCGACCGACGTCGACGCGAGGAATACTTGCCAGCCGCCGGCTAGTGCATCGACGATATCCGCGATGCTTACTCGAACAAATTCAACCTCACGTCGGATGAACATGTAGACGAAGATCGCGATGCCCGAGCCAAGCGGCACGGCGGCGTTGACGACCATCGCGAGTGTGACGTCGGAACGCTCGCGCACGAGCAGGAACATCGCGGGGACGCTGAGCGCGCGGCTGGCGAATAGCAGCAGGCTCATCGTGCGCAGGTTCTCCACGCCCTGAAAGTACCAACTCGGTGTGAGCGCGGCCCCGATGGTCATGCCGAAGCCGATGATCAGCAGCGTGCGGTCGAAGGCGAAGCGATCGACGATGAAGGTCAACGCGAGCAGGATGACGAATCCGGCCACGGTGATCGCCACCTGCGCGAGAAAAGTGGCCCAGAACACGCGCGAGCGCTCGGCGCGATTTCCGCGTGCGAGCGCGATGCGCGGCGTGGCGGTTAGATCGAAGCTGTAATTGGTGAAATTGATGAAATAGGTGATGACAGCCAGCGCGAACGCAAGCTGGCCGTAGCCCTCAGGGCCAAGAACGCGGGTGAGCAACGGCAGCGTAAGCAGCGGTACGACGTAGGTCGAGACCTGCAGCGTCATCAACAACAGAAAGTTTTTCTTTACGGACGACATGTCCCGCTCCGGACTGGAGAAAATGAACCGGCGCAGGCCGTGCACGGCAATTTCACGCGGGTGTCACGCTGATCGATCATGCCCATTTGCGTACGGTATCGGGTTCTGTTCCGGCATGTAAATCGAGTAGGGCGCTCAACCGTGTCGCATAGTGCTCGCGCGTATACTGGGACCAATCGTAGCGGCGCCGCGTGTCGCGCAAATGCATGCCCAGTGCATCGAGCGCGGCGACCAGGCTGGCAGGTGTGCGCTGGTACTTGATCTTGTTGCCGATTTCATCGCCAAAACTGGCCAGGCTGCCCAGATCGTGCACGAGCACTGGCAGACCCATCATCGCCGCCTCGACGATCACCAACGGTGCGTTTTCAGCCCAGATCGACGGCAGCAGGACCGCATCGTGCGCGCGCAACGCCTCAAACAACTGCGCGTGGTCGAGCCGACCTGCAAAGCGCAATCGGCCGTTATCGACCAGCGCCTTGTACTTCGCGTGCAGGGCATCGCGTTGCGAGCCGTCGCCGTAGACGGTCACGCTGCTGAGCCGATGCCATTGCGTGTGGCTGGCCAGTTCGAGAAACGGATCCAGTCCTTTTTCGGGTTCGATGCGTCCAACGAACGCCAGGTCGAAGCGGTCTTTGCCGACGGTGCGGGGCGGGGCCTGGTTGATGCGGGTATTGACCGGATTGGGCAGGATTGCTGAGCGCGTAATGCCGCGCCGTGCCAGCGCATCGCGCATGTAAGGGCTTGGGCACAGGAACTGGTCAAAGACAGCAGACGGATTCAACAACGTATCAACCACGTGCCAATGCAGCTTTTTCACCGCATCGTGCAGCATGCTGCGCGCACTGGCGCATGTGAGCAGCCGCCGGCTGTCGCTCAGCGCCTCCAGCGGCAGAGGTTTGGACATGCCCGGTTGCGGATAGATCAACAGATTCGGGTTGTAGAACACCAGGTGGTAGTCATGGCAGGTCAGAAAGGTCCGGTAACCGAGCTTGCGCTTGTATCGTTGTATGACTGGCAGAATCGATGGCGACAGCAGACTGTGATAGTTGTGCACCAACACGCGTTGGGGCTGCACGCGTTCGATCGTGGCGGCCAGCGCGCGCGCCGCGGCAGGATTCCACGCGCGCCGCGCCATGCCATGCGCGGGGGGCACTGATCGTTCGTCGAAGCCCTCGGCGTCCACGCCGGGCAACTCCCGCAGTACGTCCACCGAGGTCCGGTATACTTCCTCCGCCCCGCCTTTGCGCACGAAATCGTTGATGACCAGCACCCTCACCTCGCGCTCGGCGACGGTGGGTCTCGTGGCGCGCACGGTCAACGGCCGGCCCGCCATGCGCTCACGCCGCCGCGCGGCGCGGCCGTGGCGCTCGGCGTTCCCTCAGCGCGGGAGATAGCCGTGTCTGAAGCGGCTTGCACAGCATCGGCGACTCCCGCCGCATGAGCGGTTGCGACGGGTGTGGCGCCGGACGTGCCGGACACGCCGGATGCACCCGGTGCGCCCGCCGCCGGCTGAGAGGCTCGGCCGTACTGGTCGTCCAGCCGCACGATATCGTCCTCGCCCAGGTAGTGTCCGGATTGCACTTCAATGATCTCCAGCGGCGTCTTGCCCGGATTCTCAAGCCGGTGCACCGTGCCCAGCGGAATATACGTCGATTCGTTCTCGCTCAGCAGGAACGTGTTGTCGCCGCACGTCACGCGCGCGGTGCCGCGCACCACGGTCCAGTGCTCCGCGCGATGGTAGTGCATCTGCAGCGACAATTGCTTGCCCGGCTCGACAACGATGCGCTTGACCTGGAAACGCTCGCCGTGGTCGATGGAGTCGTAATAGCCCCAGGGGCGATGGACCTTGCGATGATCTTCGGCTTCGACGTATTGCTCGGACTTGAGCCGTGCCACCACGGCCTTGACTTGCTGTACATCATGCTTGTTAGCGACCAGCACTGCATCGGCGGTCTCGATCACCACGATGTCCTTCAAGCCAACGCAGGCGATCAGGCGTCCTTCGGAATGCGCGAAGCTGTCCTCCGTGCCTTCGAAGATCACGCGGCCGCGCGATACGTTGCCGGCTGCGTCCTTTGGCAGGATTTCCCAGATGGCGTCCCAGGAGCCGACGTCGGACCAGCCGGCCGCCAGGGGCACAACGACGCCTTGGATACCCAGACCCGCTGGATCGGCGAGCCGTTCCATCACGGCGTAGTCGATCGAATCGGACGGGCATGCGTCGAAGGCGACCGCGTCTGCCTTGAAAAAGCCACCGGCTTGCTCTGCGCCGCTTCGCCAAGCTGCTTCACAGGCGGCATGTATAGGCGGGTTCAGCGCGGCGATTGCCGCGAGCCAGGTTGACGCGCGTACCACGAAGATGCCGCTGTTCCACCAATATTCGCCGGACTGCAGGTATTGGCGGGCCAGTTCCTGGTGCGGCTTCTCAACGAAGCGCTCGATTGCGTGGCCGCCCAGCGTGCCATTGGTATGCTGCACCGGTGCGCCGATTCGGATGTATCCATAGCCGGTCTCCGCGTGCCGGGGCAGCACGCCAAGCGTGGCGATGGCGCCGGCTTGCGCGTAGCAGGCGGCCAGCGCGATGGCGTCCTGAAACGCCTTCGGATCAGTGACCGCATGGTCGGCGGGCATCACCACCAGCACCGGGTCGCCGTGACGCGCCTGCGCGTCCAGCGCAGCAAGCGTGAGCGCTGGCGCGGTGTTGCGTGCTACCGGCTCCAACAGGATGCGGGCGGACTTGCCACTGGCGCGCACCTGTGCGGCACTCATGAAACGGTGGCGCTCGCCGCACACGAGCAGCAGTTCGTCATCTAGCGTCGCGCTGCTGATGCCGTCCAAGCGACGGGCAGTTGCCGTCAGCAGCGATTCATCGGCGATCAGGCCAATCAATTGCTTTGGGTGGTGCTCGCGCGACAGCGGCCACAGCCGCGTGCCGGAACCGCCGGCCAGGATCACCGGCAGCAGGTGCGGCGGCGCGTCGGCCGGGACGGAAGACGTGAATGTAGACTCAGTGCCGGTCATCGATTTACTCCGGAATCTGCGGGAAGGCGAGGTGAGAATGGGTAAGCGTCCGGTTCGGTGCGTGCATCGGCGCGCGCCGCGCGGGCCGGCTGGGCGATGCTGCCTAGTGCGCCGGCCACCGGCTCGACGAGGCCGCGCACGCCGCGTAGTAGGCCGCGGCTGGGCAAGGTCGCGTCGCGCATCGAGTGGATCATGCCGATGTACGGCATGCCGTGTTCGAGGAACGGTCCATCGACCTTGCGAAAACCAAACCGGCTATAAAACGCTTCGCGGTAGATCGGCGAGTGGATCCGCACCGGCGCACCTGGCCAACGCTCGCGCGCATGGCCCAGCGCCCGCCTGAGCAGTCGCTCGGCGGTGTCGTCGTCGCGCCGCGCGGCGCTCGTCAGGAATTTGTCGATCATCGTTTCCGGGTCGATGTCATCGCCCGGCAGCAGGCGCGCGTAGCCTCCCACCGATCGCTGCTGCGCGCGCGTATCGATCGCGAAAACGTGCAACGCGTGCTCGTCTTTGCCGTCGATGTCCAAGTGCACGTGAGCGTCCTCGACAACTAGTACGGCATTGCGCGCGCGCAGGATCAGATATAGCTCGTCCGAACTCAGTTGCCTGAATTCGCAGCATTTCCAGTCCATGATGGGTTCCTCGTTCAGCCAGCGCGGAAAACGTCAAGCGTGGCCGGATAGCACCGTGTGCAGCCGGCACCGCAATGTTGCAATGCCAAAAGCGTCCGCACCCTATGGAACGAAGGTACTGGCGAGTGCGTGCGGGCTCTGTTCGCAAGCGCACTATTTGGCATGGATTCCCGCGGGGTCGTGAGGTCGCGACGCCGGCGTTGTGCATTGCACGGTCAACGTGCGCTGACCCACTGTTCGGCAGCGAACCGATGCCCGTGCGGGTTTTCGCGTACAACGTGCGCTTGCGGTGCTGCACGGCGGTGTTTCCGGATAGCGTCTGCCGCGCTGTTTCCATCCGCCCGGGATCCGCAAAACACAGCATCGATCATGCGACACGAATCCTCACCAAAGGAGCCGAACATGGGTAGTGCCAATCTGGAGTCGAAGCGATCCGGTCCTGGAACCGTGCCGAACGAGCGCGATCGCGCGGCGGCCGCTCGCGAGCTGAACGACGCAGCGGGCGCCGCCAGTTTTCTCGAACAATTATTCGAGCGCGGCTTGCTAATTCCAAGCGATGTCGACGGGCTGTACGGTCGTGGCGCCGTATTCGAGGACGTCGTTGAGCGCATCAGCGACTTGATCGGTGCATGGGGGATGGAGCGCGGCGCTGACGTGATGCGGTTTCCGCCGGCGATGAGCCGCACGTTGCTTGAGCAGAGCGGTTATCTAAGGAACTTTCCGCAGTTGGCTGGCACGGTCTTTAGCTTTTGCGGCAATGATTTTAGCCATCCTCGCTTGCTCGCGTGCCTGGATAAAGGTGAGGACTGGACCGCCGAGCAGAAGCCTACACGCATCATGATGACGCCAGTGGCCTGCTATCCCGTCTACTCGGTGATGGCCAAGCGCGGTCCGGTGCCGGCACAAGGCCACCTGATTGATATTTTTTCGTATGTTTTCCGTCAGGAGCCGTCACTGAAGCCGGAGCGGATGCAGCTGTTTCGGCAACGTGAGTTTGTCAGGATGGGCACGCCCGAGCAAGTGCTCGCTTTCCGACAGGACTGGATGGACCATGCGCGCTGGATGTTCGACGCGCTGGAACTGCCGATGTCGCTGGAGCTGGCCAACGATCCGTTTTTCGGCCGTGGCGGGCGCGTCGTGGCAAACAGCCAACGTGCGCTGCAGCTCAAGTTCGAAGCGGCGGTGACCGTGCTCAATCCGAACAAGCCGACCGCGTGTGGCAGCTTCAACTACCATATGGACAACTTCGGCAAGACGTGGAACATCCGTACCGAAACCGGCGAAATCGCGCATACTGGGTGTTGCGGCTTTGGGCTTGAACGGATTGCGCTCTCGCTATTCAAATTGCATGGTTTCGATATCGCCGCCTGGCCGCAGCGAGTGCGGCAGACCCTATGGAAGTTGCCATGCGGCCAATAGTCGCGCGACAAAGCGTGCGAGCAACGTCCCCTCGATGGTGCGCGCGTCGTCGAATTCGTCTAGTTCTTCGAAACGATCCCCGCTCTTGGCCGCGTGCCCGAACGCCATGGCAACAAAAAGTGCGACGGCTTGGATCGCGAGCACGATGATGACGATATGCAGCATGTTATTCATGGTCCTTTCCCTTCAAGCGCGCCGCCTCGTTCGGCGTGCCCCCCAGCCCGACAGCGCGAGATTCGGCAAGGTGTGTGCCGTTGCACTGTTGGCCATCGTTGCTGCATATCGGCAGCACTGCGCGAAACTTGAGGGTCGTGATTAAACCCGATACCCGCCTTGGGCGCGGGGAGCAACGCGAAGGCGGCACGCGCACGGCGACGAGCATGGCCCGATTGGGTGCGTCAGCGCACCGACCCCACTTCTACGGATGCCGCCTACTAACCGGCACATCCGTGCCGTGGACGCGTCGTCATGGAGGGGCACGGCCGGGTGGCCCGTGCGCCACAACACGCAGGCGCCGGGTGAAAGAACAACGAGGGTTAGAGAATGGACACGACGATGCGGCCTGTCTCGTTTGATGGGCATTTCGGCTGGCTTCATAGCGCGCAGGCTGGTGATCCGGGCGACGCGGGTTGGGGCGTGGTGCTGTGCAACTCGCTCGGGCATGAAGCATTATGGTTGCACCAGACGATGCGGCAACTAGCCGAGCGGTTGGCGTCGCGGCGCATTCCGGTGTTGCGCTTTGACTATGCAGGTACCGGCGATTCGCTGGATCGTGACGCGCTGGTCGAGCCGACCCAATGGACGGGCGAAGCGGTGAGCGCCGTCGAACATCTGCGGCGCATGATGGGGGTGCAACGCATTGCGCTGGTCGGGGCGCGCTACGGCGCAATGGTGGCCGCGCAGGCCGCGCCCCAGGTTGGCGCGCAGCGCGTCGTATTGATGGCGCCCGTCGTCTCGGGCCGGCAGTTCGTTCGCGAACTCAAGGTGCTGCAGCAGACGTGGCGAGAGAAGACGGGCTCGCACGTGCAGACAGACGCGCCACCGGCTGGCGCATTCGATGTGCTCGGGCATCGGTTCGACCTGGCCGCGATGGAGCAGGTAGCGAAGCACGACTTACGCCGTGTCCAGGCACCGCCCGCGGCGTCGGTGCTGATCATGCATGTCGACCCGCACGATCCGAGCCATGCGCTCGCCGATGTGTACCGGTCACAAGGCGCACGTGTGGACGCTGGTTTGTTCGCCGAATACCCGGGCGCGATGCAGCCATCCTGGCTCGCCGAAGTGCCGCAGGCCACACTCGACGTCGTCACGCAGTGGCTGGTGAACGAAGAGGTGACGCCTCAGACCGTCCCGGCGGGCGCATTGTGTCCCGCATCGCCGATGCTGGTGTGTGCCGGTGCGCCGCTTCAGACTGACTGGATGGTAGAGCAGCCGGTCAAATTGGATCAGGGTCGGTTGTTCGGCATCCTCTGCGAACCGGCGGACAGATTGGGCCGTGCGCCGCTGGTTGTGATCCCCAACACGGCCGCCACGCACCATGTCGGGGACGGACGCTTCAACGTGGAGTTGGCGCGCCAGCTCGCGCGTGCGGGGTTTGCTTCGCTGCGGCTTGATGCGAGCGGGCTGGGCGACAGCGCAGCGGCGGCCACGCAGACCGATCCGGGCTCGTTGAGCTTCGACGCGCTGGCCGCCGACACGTCCGATGCCGTCGATTGGGCGTGCTCGCGTGGCCATCCGGGCATTGCGGTGTTCGGTATCTGCTCTGGTGCGTACCTGGGCTTGCGTGCCGCGCTCGACAATGCGGCGATTCGGGGCTTGATACTGGTGAACCTGTTCGGCTTTTCGTTTCCCGATGGGTTCACGATGCATGACGCTGGTCGGGTGGGTGCCGGATCGACCCGCGCGCATTTCCGCTCGATGTGGCGCGCGCAGAAGTGGGCCCAAGTGTTGCGCGGCGAGGTCAGCCTGTGGCCGGTCATCGGCACGCTGTGCCGCTATGCAGTGGCGCGCACGCGGGGCCTTGCGGCCGCCTGGACGCAAGACATGCGGGATACGCCGGGCAGCAGCCAGCGGGTGCGTCGCCAGATGAAAGAGCTGGCCGCGCGCGGGGTTCGCGTGCAGTTGCTATTTAGTCCGCTGGACCATGGTCTGGACGAACTCGAGGTTCATTTCGGTCATGGCGGCCAACGGCTCGCACGGATCGGCGGTGCGCATGCTCGCGTGATACCCAACATGGACCATGAGGTGCTGAATCCGGCAGCACGCGAGCGGGTAGCGGCATTATGCGAGGCGTTCCTCACGGAACTTTTTGCCGACGTGCTCGATGAGCGGCAGGCTTGCCTATCGTTGCACGCCGAACTTGCCCGTGCGTCCTACCCGCACGCACATGTGCCGGCAGCTACGCCGACGCTGCCGTCTGAGGAGGCGATGCTATAGCGAGAACGGAGAGGGGACCGAACACGAGTTCGGCGTATTGATGGTGCGATCAGTACAGCGTTGCGACGAAGAACCGCGCCTTACCGGCTTGCACACGCAAAACCTCGCTGGCGGGTACCCTCGTTTTATGCTCGCTGAGTGACGTATATAATTTAATATTATTAAGTTAATAATACGCTAAGCAATCCCTCGCAACGCCTGCCACGCATATATGCCCATGTAGGCCAGTGCTCAGCGTATTGCTTAGCGTAAGATTTTATACCAAACTAATGATTATAGGAAGCGGCCAATGCCAGCCTCCCTATAGTTCCCTGAGCCACCCAGCGTCGACTCGGAAGCGCACAGTTCCATCAGTGATTCGTCATCCAGCGGTAAATCCAATGCTTGACAATTCATGCTTTGGGACTGATCCATAAGAATCTCCTTTTTCATAGTTTAAAAACTCCACCAACATTATGGGTGGCTCCGAGGCCGATGTCATTCATGAACGACATGACTGAATTCAGTTTAGTAAGAGAATAGTATATTGCAAAGGCCATGTGCTTAAATCCTAAGCGTATTGGCGGTTTGACATAGCGCTAAATGCTGCGCTTGAGACCGGGGAAGCCAATTTGGTTGATGTCGTTAATAACGCGTTTGATCATCGAGCCAATTGAGAGACGGTACTTGCGCCAGTTACGCACGATGTAGCCGAAAAGCGCTTTGGGTTAGCACTGTAATATCTACAAAATGAACGACAAAAATTTAATCGTTACATTAAGTCCAGCGCGTGGTGATCTCGAGCGACGTGAGCGAGATGCAATCAGGCCGTTCGCCCGTTCTTGTTCATTGCGCCTATATCCGACAGGAAGTCGAGGGCCATCATCGTTGGCATTCGCTGTATGGTCGCCGCATCACGGTTTTGCGACATCGAGCGGCGTGGTGGTGTCCACGTACTCCATATCGAGCGGGATTGCGGCGTAGTCAAGATGGCGATGTGTTAGTCAGGCATCCTTCGGAATGCGCGAAACTGTCCTACGTGCCTTTGAAGATCACAAACTGGGAGGCGTATCGGGCACGGTGCGCAGCAGCTTACGCGACTGGGCGGCGCGCACGCCAGCGTGGTAGCGACAGCCGGTTAGCCTGGCATGATCGCATACGACGGCACGTCGTTGCGCGCCGGATCGTTGACTGGCGACGCCAATTCAGCCTGCAGCCGCTGGTAGCCTTCCATGACCAGGCTGGAAAACGCGGCACGGAAGCGATCCGCAGAAAAGCGTTGCGCGTTGGCGCGGCATGCGAGCGGCGTGAACGTGCCGCAGGGCAGCGCCTCGAACCGCTCAACGGCATCGATCAACGCGGGCGTGGTTTGCGCATCGAAGAATAGGCCAGTGGGTTGTGCGTCGGTATGGGCGCGCACCGATTCGAGCGCACCGCCCTTACCGTAGGCGATGACGGGCGTGCCGCACGCTTGCGCTTCGACCGGTGAGATACCGAAGTCCTCCTCGGCGGCGAACACGAATGCCTTGGCACGTTGCAGGTGCGAATGCAACACGTCGAAGGATTGATAGCCGAGCAGCGTCACGTTCGGGCCTGCCAGCGCGCGGATCTTGGTCATCTCCGGGCCGTCGCCAATGACGACTAGCTTGCGCTGTGGCATCCGAGAAAAGGCGTCCACGATGAGGTCAATGCGCTTGTAGGGCACCATCCTGGACGCGGTCAGATAGAAGTCCTCTTTGGCAGTATTCAATCGCAAGTGCTCGACATCCACCGGCGGATAAATGACCGTCGAATCACGACGATAGACCTTACGGATGCGCCGCGCGACAAAACGCGAGTTTGCTGCGATCAGGTCCACGCCGTTGGCTGAACGCGCGTCCCAGTTGCGGATGTAATGCAGCAGCGCGCGCGCGAGCACGGACTTCACGCCGTGCGTGAGTCCCGCCTCGCTCAGGTACTGGTGTTGCAGATCCCATGCGTAGCGCACCGGTGAATGCACATAGCTCACGTGTAACTGGTCTGGCCCGTTCAGCACGCCCTTGGCTACGGCGTACGAGCTGGACAGGATCACGTCGTAGCCGGACAGATCGAATTGCTCAATGGCCAGCGGAAACAGCGGCAGGTAGCCGCGGTACTTGCGCCGGGCCATTGGCAACTTCTGGATAAACGACGTGTGGACCGGCTTGCCGCGCAGGCACGAGCGGTCTTCCAGGAAGTCGACCAGGCTGAAGATGTCCGCTTGCGGGAAACAGTCGATCATTTGGGCGAGCACCCGTTCGGCGCCGCCATGGACGACCAGCCAGTCGTGAACAATCGCTACCTTCAAGCGTGGGCCCTCTCGGATGGGGTTGCGGCCTCGCGGCCAACGCGGTGTCGACGCCGCGTGCGCTCTGCGCATCATTATCCGCAGCACTCGGCGTTATCTATGTACGGGGGCGCACAATGATGCGCACTAGGCACAACGATGCGTAAGGCACGCGCGCTGCCGCGGCAGCTGCCCTGGAGTCACCCCGCGGTGCGCTGGTACCGCCGGGAATCGTCGTCGGTGCGCATTGAACGCATGGCCGCTCAGTGCCGCGTGGGCAGTGTGAGGTAGCGTTCGAGCCGGTGCTGGAGTCCTTCGAGCAGGTGGCACAGCACCCAGTACACGCCTGCTGCGCCGACATAAAGCGGCAGCGGCTGGTAGGTGGCCGCGATCACTTCCTGCGCGCTGCGCAGCAGTTCGGTCACCGTGATCACCGATACCAGCGAGGTGTCCTTGATCAGACTGATCAGGCTGTTAGACAGACTCGGCACCGCGATGCGCAGCGCTTGCGGCCCCACCACATAGCGCAGCGTCTGCTGGCGTGATAGGCCCAAGCTGTACGCGGCGAGCCATTGGCCGCGTGCGATGCCCAAGATTGCGCCGCGCATGCTCTCGGACAGGTACGCGGCGACGTTCGCGGACAACGCCAGCACGCCGGCCGGCGTTGGATCCAACTCGATTCCCACGCTCGGCAGGCCGTAGTAGACAACGAAGATCTGCACCAGCAGCGGCGTGCCGCGCATGACGCTGACGTATGCGCGAGCGACGCCCACCGGCCAACGCCGTTCGCTGACGCCCATCAGCGCGATGAGCAGGCCGCCGGCTAGCCCAAACGCCATGGATAGCAGCGCGAACTTGATCGTCAGCAACGCACCCGCGGCGAGCGCGGGCGCGGACTGCAGCAACAACATCAACGGTGACATCGAGGTGGCGGCTTACTTCAGCGGTCGGGTCACGTCGATGCCGAACCACTTGACGGAGATCTTCGGCAGCGTGCCATCGGCCTTTAGTTGCGCAATGGCGTCGTCAATGGCCTTGGCAAACTTCGGGTTGCCTTTCTTGAAGGGGATACCGACCCGTTCCTGCTGGCCCAGCGTGCTACTCGGACGCAATGGCAGCGCGGTAGTCTTAATTAGGTACGCGAGCATCAGCCGGTCGTTGAGCGCCGCGTCGATGCGGCCCGCTGCCAGGTCGCGCAGATACTCGGGCGCACCCGGGTAGGTCTTCACCTCGATGCCGGGCACCGACTTAGCCATGTTGTTGTAGTTCGAGCCCAGGCTCACGCCGAGCTTCTTGCCCTTCAGGTCGCCGAGCGATTTGAACTGGCGTGAATCGTTCTTGCGCTGGATGAGTTGCGCGACCGAGTAAGTATAGGGCTGCGAAAAGTCGAGCGTCTGCTGCCGCACGGGCGTGATACCGACCTGGTTCACGACCACGTCGAATTTGCCGGCTTGCAGTCCGGCGATGATGCCGCTCCATTCCGTGGTGACGAACTCGGGCTTCACGCCGAGCCGCAGCGCGATCGCCTTGGCCACGTCCACGTCGTAGCCGACGAGTTCGCCATGGGCGTCGCGAGCGTTAAATGGCGGATAAGTCCCTTCGAGGCCGATGCGCAGCGTGCCGCGCTCCTTGGCCTGATCGAGCAGGTCGGCGGCTGGTGCAGCCACAGCGGCCACGCCGAGCGCGACGCCAACCAGTGTCGCGGCGATCCATTTCTTGAGCAGCGAAAGTTTCATCGTTTTCCCTCTTGGCGGGTAGTGACAAATGGCGGCCAACATAGCGAAGCTGCAATCAAAGCTTAAATATCATTTGTGTTCCCTATACTATGCGCGAATTGCGATGGTCAGCAGTGGCACGCACGCATTCGGCCACCAGCGTCGGGCCGCGGTAGATCAGGCCGGTATAAAGCTGTACCAACGATGCACCGGCTGCAAGCTTTGCATTCGCGTCCTCGCCGCTGAAAATCCCGCCCACGCCGATGATTGGCACCGTGTCGCCCAATTGCGTGTGCAATTGTTGGATCACCCGGTTGGACGAATCGAACACCGGCCGCCCGGACAGGCCGCCGGCCTCGTCGCCATGGCGCAGGTCCTGCACCGCGGTGCGCGACAGCGTGGTATTGGTCGCGATCACGCCATCGATACGGTGCCGCAGCAGCGTGTCCGCAATCGACTTGATCTGTTCGTCGTCAAGGTCCGGCGCAATTTTCAGCGCCAGTGGCACCTGCTTGCCGTGCAGATCCGCCAGTCGCTGTTGCTTGTCCTTGAGCGCGCCTAGTAGCGCATCCAGTTCGCCGGCGGCTTGCAACTGGCGCAGGTTCTTTGTATTCGGCGATGAGATATTGACCGCCACATAGCTGGCGAACGGATAGACGCGCTCTAGGCAGTACAGGTAGTCGTCGACCGCGCGCTCGATCGGCGTATCGGCATTCTTGCCAATGTTCAGCCCCAACACGCCACGATAGCGTGCGGCTCGCACGTTGGCGACGAAGGCATCCACGCCATGATTGTTGAAGCCCATCCGGTTGATCAACGCATCGGCCTGTGGCAGTCGGAATAGTCGCGGGCGCGGATTGCCCGGTTGCGGGCGCGGTGTCACCGTGCCGACCTCGATAAAGCCAAAGCCGAGCGCCGCCAATCCGTCGATGCAAGCGCCGTCCTTGTCCAGGCCGGCGGCAAGCCCCACCGGGTTGCGAAAGGTCAAGCCCATCACGGTGCGCGGCGCATCGGACGCGTGCGGGGCGAGACAACGCGCGATGCCGGCGCGGGCGGCCGCGCCCAGCAGGCGCAGCGTCAAGTGATGGGCGTCCTCCGCATCCATGCGGAACAGGGGCGCCCGTGCGAGCGGATAAAGGGAACTGAGCACGGAAGTAGGCTGGGCCGACGGCCCTGAGTCGAAAGCCCGTTATTTTACCGGGCGCGCAAGCTGTTCGATGGCGGTATCGAGCGGTGGCACGTCGGCCTGTTCAGGCTCCAGATCGCGCCATTGACCCTCGACTAGTCCCTCGAGCGGCTTGAAATTCGCCTTGTACGCCATCTTGCTGCTTTCGCGAATCCAGTAGCCCAAGTACACGTACGGCAACTTCAGACTGCGTGCCTGCTCGATCTGCCACAGGATGTTGTAGGTACCGAAGCTCGAGCGCTCAACATCAGGCTCGTAGAACGTATAGACCGAAGACAAGCCATCGCCGAGGATATCAATCATGCTGACCATGCGCAGTTTGCCCTTGCGGGGGCTCGCGCCTTCGCGCACCGCGCGCGAGCGCGCCGTGCCGCGTGGCTCGTACGGCTCGCGGAACTCGACCAGCCGCGAGTTGATGCGGCTTTGCAATAGAAACTGCTCGTACTGATCGCGACTGTCACGATCCATTCCGCCGCCGGCATGCCGTGCGGCTTGGTAGCGTATGTACAATGCGTAGTGTTCCTCGTCGTATTGCAGCGGCGAGACCGTCGCGACCAACTCGTGATGGCGGCGCCACACCTTGCGCTGGGTCCGGCTTGCATCGAAGCGCTCGACCGGCACGCGCACCGACACGCAGGCGCGACAGCCGTCGCAATAGGGTCGGTAAGTGAAGACCCCGGAGCGACGGAAGCCTGCCTTGACCAATTCGGTATAGACATCTGAGTTGATCAGATGACTTGGCGTGGCGACCTGTGAACGCGCAATGCGTCCTTCCAGGTAGCTGCAGGGGTAGGGCGCTGTCGCATAGAATTGCAGCGCCGACAGCGGCGATATCGGCAGTTCGTTCAGGTAGGTCACGTCAGCCCTTCACACAGCAATCATTTGCCCAATATGTGGCGACATCAGATCGCTTCGGTGCCGATGGCATGTTTGCGGCGGCCAAGTCAAGCCAGCACACGAGGCTGTATCAACGGTATCACGAAATGACGGCAGGTTGTGGCGCAGGTCTCCCGAGCAGCATAGTCGAAGGTTTCCACGGTACGAGAGCTCTTGCCAAGCAGCAGGGTGTCCCTTATAGGGCCGCCACTTCGATAAGCTTATCGGACAGCGTGGGCTCGCGCACTGCATTGCGTCGGACACGCAGCTTGCAAATTGCTTTCGACCCCAGCGGCAGGACCCCGCCGCGCAGTCCGGGCGAGCTAGTCGTGACTGTTGTTCCAGTAACGATGCAGCACTTGCTTGTCGAATTGCCACGGGATGGGCGAGTGCCGTATCGCAGCGCGCATGTGGGCGATAAACGCGCGACGCGATACTTCACGCGCGCCCAGCGAGGCAAGGTGAGCGGTGTTTTGTTGGCAATCGACCATATCGACCCGGTGCTCGCGCAAATGCGCGATGAGCGCGGCGAGGGCGATTTTCGACGCGTCCGTACGGTGTGCAAACATCGATTCGCCGTAGAACATGTGACCCAAGCTCACGCCGTACAGTCCGCCGACGCGTCGGCCCTCGACCCAGGTTTCGACGCTATGGGCCAGGCCGGTGCGGTGCAACGCCTCATAGGCGGCGATCACTGCGGGCGTGATCCACGTGCCATGCTGCCCGTTCCGGTTCGCGTTCGCGCACGCGTGCATTACGTCGACAAAGCCAGCGTCCACACGGATTTCCCATGAAGGCTCGCGCAGGACTTTTTTCAGAGTCTTGCGCAGCGACATCGACACCTTGAATTCACTGGGCACCAGGACCATGCGCGGATCGGGACTCCACCACAGCACAGGCTGGCCCTTCGAATACCACGGGAAGATACCGTGCTGGTACGCATCGAGCAGTCGTCGCGGATCCAGCTCGGCGCTCGCGGCAAGCAGGCCGGGTGCGCCGCTGGCTTCGTCCAGCGCGCGCTCAAGTGGTGGGAACGGATCGTCGGGGCTGAGCCAGGGAACCATAGTGAGATCGGCGTGCCGGCACGAGTGTTGCGTCGCGACGCCGCGCGGCGCGTGACCCGCGCGCGGGATTAGCTCTCATGCAGTGAGCGGAAGATGTCGCCGGTGTGTAGGCCGAAGCCGCCCGCGACGCGATCGGCGAAGAAAAAGCGCAGCGTTTGCCCAACGGTCGGGAACGCGATTTCGTCCCAAGGGATATCGGCTTCATCGAATAGCCGCACCTCCAAGCTTTCCTCGCCGGCCTGCACGTCGATGTCGAGCAGCCGCGCGAGGTAGAACAGGTGCACCTGGTGCACATGCGGCACATTGAGCAGCGTGAACAGCGTCTGAACCTCGACGCGCGCGCCCGCTTCTTCCAGCGTCTCACGTGCGGCGCCCTCCGCGGTTGTCTCGCCGATTTCCATGAAGCCAGCCGGCAATGTCCAGTAGCCATAGCGCGGTTCGATCGCGCGGCGGCACAGTAGCACCTTATTGTCCCAGACCGGGACCGTTCCGACCACGTTACGTGGATTCAGATAGTGGATTGTATTGCAGTTGTCACACACGAAGCGCTCGCGGTTGTCGCCGGGAGGCACGCGCAGACTCACCACGTGGCCGCAGACAGAACAAAATTTCATCGATCGAGGGTCGGTGGGACAATGGTGCGCAGTTTAACATCGGGCGCGTGGCCGACATTCTAGGAGAGACGCAATGCAATCGCGAGAACCTCAATACTATCGCATTCCATTCCCCGTTCCCTGCTGATCGTCGATAGGCACTATGGTGCGAAACACCTTACGTCAACGCGGGAACGGGTACGGTCTTGGATAGCATGCGCCCGAACTGCTTTTACGGCATCGGATTGGCGCAATGGTTTGCTGGACTCAGCGTTGGCGAGTGTGTCTTTGCTGGGATGACAACTGAAATTGCATCGATACGAGGTGTCGCGTCCCCTTATGGGATTTCCGCCGATATTCATCGCTGATGGCCATACCACGATGAGACGCCAGTATGATCGGCGCAGGCAATCCTCGAACATCATCATTGGACCTTAAATGGGTCTTTCGTCAGAGCGCAACGGACGGTGGATTGCGCATTCTAGCCAATACGACGGCATTGGGGTTAGTTCACTTAGCGTACTCACGCGTGATGTATTTGAAGTGAGATTGCGTGGGCGATGCGCAGAGCAGAAGCTGCCGCAGGCCTGAACAAGCTCGTCAGCGTAACCGTCGTGGGCCCGGCGTAGACCAATGTTGAGGCTGCGCCGTGTTCAGATCGAGCCGTGCTGGCTCGTCGGGGTAAAGGGAGGGCGCTTCGGGTAGCGGCAATCTTATCCGGTCTTGGCGTCGACGCTACAGCGTGAACTCCAGCATGACTGCCCCCGATACCACTCCAGATGCAACATTGCCTTGCCGGAAAACAAAAACCTCGGGTTTCGTACGACACCCGAGGTTTTCTGAATTTGGTTGCGGGGGTAGGATTTGAACCTACGACCTTCGGGTTATGAGCCCGACGAGCTGCCAGACTGCTCCACCCCGCGTCCGTCGAAGAATTAAATTATACACAGATCTGTTCTGCGGTGCAACGATGTGCAACGCGGAATGTTAGCGCAACGTGAAACTGCTTGGTTCGCGGATGCACTGCGCAGCGCCGCCATGCCGGTAAAATGCTGGCTGATGCGAGAGTCTGCGACTTCATTGGCTTCATCTTGGCCGGCCTTGCCGGCTTCTTATTCACCGGCGGCGTTGCCGGCCGGAACCATTGCCCATGGACATCACTCGAGACCTGCAGCACATTGCCCTTCAGGAAGAGGCGCTCGTTGCGCCACGCTTTGACGCGGATTTTGGATGGCAGCTCGGCGCACACTTGCATGAGCTTGCCAAGGCGAGGGCGCATGCCGTCGCGATCGACGTGCGCACGTTTGGCCATCCGGTGTTTTACTGCGCGCTGCAGGGCGCGACACCGGACAATGCGCGGTGGGTGCGCCGCAAGAGCAATACGGTGGAGCATTTCCGGCGTAGTTCGTACGCGGTGGGGCTGCGCCTTGCACAGTCCGGCGCCACGCTGGCCGACAAGTACGGCCTGTCGGGCGCCGACTACGCCTCGTACGGCGGCGCGTTTCCATTGACCGTGCATGGCGCGGGCGTAATCGGTTCGGTTACCGTGTCGGGCCTTGCGCAACGCCAAGACCATGAACTGGTGGTCGAAGCGCTCTGTGCTTTGCTCGGGCACGATTACAGCGGATTGGCGTTGCCGCACGACTGAATCGGCGTCTAGCGATCGACCGACTTGGCGGGCCATGTTGCGGCTCGCTAGAATGGGAATCCACGTCCGATTCCTGAGGCTGGCATGCAGATTGATTTTCCCGCTGAAGCCGGAGCGTACCGCGATAGCAACCTGACCGTGGAGTTCGATGCCATTGTCAATGGCGAGCGGGTACGTTGCGCCATCTCCGTTGAAGCCCTGGAGGATCATTTCGGTGTTGTATCGAACGACCGCGACGGCTGGATCCGCGCGTTCGACCGGGGCCGCGCGCGCATCCTCGAAACAGCGCGCGAGCATCTGAAGCGCTGCGACGGACACCCGGTGCTGCTCAAGAGCGGTCATTTCCCTCCTGGCGACGCGTTACGGGAGTGACCGGCGCGAACCGCCGGGCCGTGGGACCGCACGGTGGCCCTGCCGGCTCCGGATGATCCGCCGCGTCGCTGTCGCGGCCCGTCGCATCGTTGTGCTGCGCGGGCGCGACGGCGTTTCGGCCTGGCTTGCGCGCCGCAGGCGGTTCATGACGGCTCGTCACTGTCCTTCATGAACGCGCGCATGAACACCAGCGCGCCGAATCCCCACATCGCATTGACGACGAAACCGAACGCGAGGCGCGGCAGCATGTTGCCGCTAGGCCAGATACCGCGGATCGGGTCAAGCACGAACACCGTTGTTGCGGTCAGCACGACGCCGCCAAACACGAATGAGCCGAGCCATGGCGCAGGCCGTTGTGGATCGACGCGCAGCAGCCACGCCAGCACGATGCCCCATAGCGCGCCGAGCAGTGCGGTGAGCAGGAACTCGGGGACGCCGAGGGGGGCGAACGGCTTGATCGAGAACGGCAGTTGGTCGGTCAATGCGGCCGCGTGCAGCAACGCGATCGCCGCCTCGTGAAAAAACAGCACGGCGAGAAAGCCGGCAATGAACGGCAAAATGACACTTTGCATGATGGGATTGACAGACGGCAGGCGCGTGTTTGCACGCTTAGGATATTCATTATAGTGACCTCAGGTGAGGATTCGCGCATATTACGAATCGGCACAACTCAAGCTGAAAAAAGTTGCTTGGTTGGTGCAACTAGGTCATTAGGCTCGCAGTTCAGGGTGCGCCTGGCCCTGTCGATGTAGAAACACCATTTGACATCGTGTTGGCATCTTGACGTTGGCCATCACGACGCGCTTGATCGGCGGACTAAACTTAAAGGTTGGTGCTGAAGTGGTGGTGCTGGCTAAATCCACAGAAGTGTCGATCGCGCGTCTGTAGCGCGATCCTCGCCGCCGTTCAGTTGCTACATGTCGCGCCGTGCTACCGGGCGATCGCATCGCTTGGTAGGTGATCTCGCAGGATGCGGTCATTGGTCTTCGAATCCGGGCGCTTGATCGGCATGTTGTCCGGGTTATTGGCCTTGCCAGCGTCTTCAGGACGTTTCGACATACCACCTGCGCCGCTGCCTGGGACTGGCGCGGACGACCCAGCGCCCACAGCGGCAGATCTCGCGCCAGAGGCGCTTGCTACAGTGGGCGACGCCGCCGTGCCTGCCGGAATCGTCCAACCGGAGCACGGCGCGAGCTGGCTTGCCGCGCGGCTGGCGTAGGGCGCAGCGACTGCGGAGGTGGCCACCACTACGACGCTGTACTTCGTTAGCCATGTCATTTGCCTCATCGCTTTCTCCTTTTGTCACGCCACAGCGGCCGGCGCCTGCGCGAACTCGATTCTATCTTTCATTGAAGCATAAATCGCACTGCGGGGTACTGTGCGCTGTTGCAGGCGCTGGCCATGCCGGCGGGATTATGCTGGCCGGGACCGCACCGTGGCGCCGGCGGGCATTGCCGGCCAGCACGACATATTGCCCGATGAATCGGTGCTCGAACGCACGGAAGGCCGGCGCCGCGCAATGATGAGTTAATGACGCGTATGATCGCTACAATACTCATGCTGGCCGGATGCAACACGGTGTCTGGCGCAGGGCAAGGTATCTCCACGGGCGGCGGGGCGGTAACTAACTTCGCGGAGAAGGCGAAGTAGAAAAAAAGCCGCAGCGCGTGCTGCGGCTGAAGACTTTCCAATGGACCGAGTGTGGTCCAGCGATGATCGTAAAGGGCATACCCGGCCCCCTCTGTTCGCCTGGGCGCGCACTGATCCGCCAAAATGAATGAGGGAGGCTCGAGCATGGCGCCTGGTGGGCGATGGAGCAGGAGGCGAAGCCGTATCCTCTGGACGTGTAGAGCACACGGCGCTGTTTTGAGAGCCCGTGTCGACACCCGGCGGTGTATCTGTTGAAGTGGCAACCCAAAGCTGAAGATTGATGAACGGGCTGATATATGACACGAGCGTCGTCACAGCGAAGATCGTGGTTTGCCTGCTGCTGTGCTGCTAATAGCGCTTGTTGCTCACTTCGAGTCACATGCCCGGCGCCTGTGGGATTTCTTCCGGTTTGGGTGGCACCGGCATGTTCGTTTCGGCAGCATGGTCGAAATAATTGAGGACGACGCATACCATCCGGCCGATGGCGTCGGCGTATGGCTCGCGCTTGGCGCCGTCGAACATAGCGAGACGGTCTGCAGCGAGCGATAACGCTTAACGGCTCCGGGCTGCTGCGATGAGTTCAAGTTTTGAGGGAATGTATTTTTGAATTAGCAATTTCTTCAGCCGTCGCAGGCTGGGTTTTTTGCGCAAACACACGCGCGGGCGCGAAGCTGCCGC
This sequence comes from Burkholderia sp. b14, assembly GCF_900156195.1. Lineage (NCBI taxonomy): Bacteria > Pseudomonadati > Pseudomonadota > Betaproteobacteria > Burkholderiales > Burkholderiaceae > Burkholderia > Burkholderia sp. b14. Next base: position 692,661 of record NZ_FTPJ01000003.1, on the reverse strand, counting down.
AGAGACGATAAAATATTATCTTATCCTTCATACTGCGCATTCTGCGACTGCTGCTCCAATGACCCATTTCGACGCCCATCGCGCCCGACGCATCTGCGTCGCGCCGATGATGGATTGGACCGACCGCCATTGCCGCTATTTCCACCGGCAGTTATCCCGCCACGTCTACCTATACACGGAAATGGTGACGACTGGCGCGCTGTTGTTTGGCGACGTCGCACGACACCTGTCGTTCATGCCACAGGAGGCCCCGATTGCATTACAGCTCGGCGGCAGCGAGCCGGACGAGCTCGCCCGCTGCGCGAAACTGGCAGAGCGGTGGGGCTACGATGAAGTCAACCTGAATTGCGGCTGTCCGTCCGAGCGGGTGCAGCGCGGCGCGTTCGGTGCGTGCCTCATGAAGGAGGCAACGTTGGTCGCCGATTGTGTGAAGGCAATGTGCGATGCGGTCGCAATGCCCGTGACGGTCAAGCATCGGATCGGCGTAGACGCGATCGACGACTATGAGTTCGTGCGCGACTTCGTGGGCACGGTGGCGCAAGGTGGATGTCGCGTATTTATCGTCCACGCGCGCAACGCGATACTGAAGGGCCTGTCGCCGAAAGAGAACCGCGAGATTCCACCGTTGAAGTATGACTACGCGTACCGACTCAAGCACGACTTCCCTGAGTTCGAGATCGTCATCAATGGCGGCATCAAGACGCTCGATGAGGCGCATGAACACCTGCATCACGTCGACGGCGTGATGATCGGGCGCGAAGCCTATCACAACCCCTTTCTGCTGGCAGACGTCGATAGGCGCTTCTACGAGCCGTCGGCGCTGGTGCGCACGCGCGGCGAGATCGAGCAGGCGATGATCGAGTACCTTCGGGCCGAACAAGCTCGGGGCACCTACATCGGCGCCGTCACGCGGCATATGCTCGGGCTTTATCGCGACCAGCCTGGCGCGAGAGGGTGGCGTCGCGTGTTGTCGGATCATCGAAAGCTGGCCACTGGCGATCCGCGCATATTCGACGAGGCGCGCGCCATGCTCAACGCCCGCCCGCTCGGGTACGATCGCATGGCGAAAGCGCATGCCGAGTGAAGCCAGTATCTGGGTCAGAATTTTTTGCGTTCTACCGCTAGCAAAATGGGAAATCCCTGCGTATAATTTCGGTCTTCGCTGGTGATCGTTCTTACCGGCGTGCAGCGTTCCTCGATATATCGGTTCCTGCAGTGGTGGCCGTAGCTCAGTTGGTAGAGTCCAGGATTGTGATTCCTGTTGTCGTGGGTTCGAGTCCCATCGGCCACCCCAAAGAATTTATAAGAATCAAGCATTTAGAAAACGGCGCTGAGGTGTTACCCAGTGCCGTTTTTGCTTTGCCATTCCCAATTTGGGCATTACATACCTCGCCGCTTCACGATCTTTGTGCGATCGTAGACAGCAACTTTGAAATGGCCAGCGTGATCTCGATAGCCTATCTGCAGCCGCGGCAAGTCGAGAAGTTTGAGCCTCCGATTGCCCGCCAACGTGGCGTATGCCGCGGCCATTCCGACGATGGTCCTTTGGCCGCCGAGCGATGCGATCTAAGACGTGAACGCCAGGAAGCCTTCCAGTTCCGCTGCCTCGGTGCGCGGATGCTCCTCGTTGCGCCGCACTTCACAACAGGGCACGGAAACGCTTTTTAACAACAAGCGCGTTGCCCGCTTCGCCACTATCGAGGCGGTCGCCATACGGAAATTGCAGCAACTGCACGCTGCCGTTGCTCTGGATTTTTTGAAGATTCCGCCGGGAAATCAGCTGGAGGCCGTGAAGCGAGATCGAATCAGCCAGTAAAGCATCCGCGTTAATAACCAATGGCACGTATGTTTCAAGTTCGCAAATGGCAATGCGACGGATGTGGAAATTGTCAACTACCATTAAACTATTATCGGGAGATGAACTTATGGCACGGGAAGTTCCGCTGGCGACGCCTGGTGAAATTCTGGCACGCGAATGGCTTGAGCCAATGGGCATTTCGCAATATGCTCTGGCGAAAGCGATCGAGGTGCCACCGCGTCGTATCAACGAGATCATTAAACACGGTCGTGCCATCACGGCTGATACAGCTGTGCGGTTGGGCGCTTTCTTTGGTGTTGATCCGCAAAGCTGGATGAGCCTCCAGACGCACTACGATACGGAAATGACGAAGGAGCGGATCGGTGCCGAGAAAATCGCTGCGATCCGGCAACTTGCAACGTCGGTTTGACATAGCGCAAACCATGCACAATAATCTGCGATATTTGATACATGTCAAATGTACGTCCAAGCCTGCTAAACGAAAGCCAGCGGGTTTTTTGCGTTGACCGACTCATCGGCCATTTAGACCGTCAAATTGCAGTCCAGGACAAGCCGGCAAGTGTCCACGGCAATTTCGGCATTGCGTCAAGCTTTTGTCATTACCGGCAACGATGCACTGCATCTATGTACAGCATGGGGACGCACTGACCTGAACGTACTGCGACAAGAAACTAGTTAAAAGTCAGAGAAATTAAAGGTTAGGAAGAGAAAAATTTTTCTACATCATTGTTTTGCCCACCTTGCAGCTTAATAAAAGTTTTTCCGGTAAGGCGGGCGCCCGAAGCACAGGCGCAATAAGACGATAAGATTTATGGTTTTTATTTGTGGTGGTTGTCATATAAGAGGAAAAATTTTGACTAAGCTTTATTAGCGGCTATTTGTTTGTTGTTGATTTTTGCATGTTTTAGCGGTACCTTTCGATAAGAATATAGGGGGTGCCTTCTTGTAAATGTTTGCTCATAGAGGGGCCTATTGTGTAAACTCCAATAATACGGAAACCCATGCTATAAAGTTGTGATGTGGTTGCTGCTGGTCTATAAAAAAACCTTTCCATAATTTCGTCATCGCATATCCATTTCATATTAATTCCAATTTCTGTGCTGGCTATAATGGTTTTCCCTCTTTCCGCTTGTTTTGCGGGAAAACAAAACCCACCATCCATTGCAAATGCATTTTTTGTTGTGAAGAATGCCATGCAAATTAAAGAGATAAAAAATTTATTATTCATTCTGCCTCTCCTTTGATGAATAAATTAAGAGACGTGACACAATGCGGACGTAAATGCACTTATAACAAGCTTGTCAGATGGCGCAATAAAAATTTCTCATGTGTGAGTGCGTCACTAGCAAGCCGTTACTTATCCTCACGCTCACCAAGCGTAACATGCGTTTTTCCAGATGGCTAGTATGAGAAGCCCAACTAAGAGTCGCTAACACAAGTCGTCCACGAAACGTGAACAGATAACGGCAGCGGCCAAGCGGAGCAAGGCGATATGAATGTCCAGACGCCGCTCAAAGCGGATGCGCAGCTTACCCAAACCGGCAAACCAGGCGTGCGTGCGCTCAACTACCCAGCGATGCCGTCCGAGCCGCTCGCGCTTTTCTACGCCTCGACGGGCGATGCGTGCAGTGATTGCGCGTTGCTTCAGATAGCGTCGGCAGCGGGCAAAGTCGTAGCCCTTGTCCGCATGCAGTTTGCTCGGACGTTTGCGCGGCGAACCGCTCAAGCCCGGCACGGCTGGGAGGGTATCGAGGGTGCGCTCGAACGCCATCGAATCATGTCGGTTGGCACCCGTGACTGTGATCGCCAAGGGAACGCCCCGGGCATCTACGACCAGATGCCTTTTGCTCCCGAGTTTGCCCCGGTTCGTCGGGTTGGGGCCGGTTTCCTGGCCCCCCGGGGGCTGGCAACGCTGGCCGCATCCAGGCTCGCTCGCTCCCAATCAATCTGGTCATGTTCACGCAACCGGCAAAGCATCGCCAGATGCAGCCTGCTCCACACGCCTGCGGCCTGCCAGTCGCGCAATCGGCGCCAGCATGTCATGCCGCTGCCAAAGCCGAGCTCCTGCGGCAAGTCTTCCCATGGAACGCCTGTATGCAGGACATACAGAATACCGTTCAATGCCGCCCGGTCGTCAACAGTGCGCCGACGCCCGCCTTTCGGTGAGGGCGTGAATGCTGGAATCAACGGCTCCAGCACCGCCCACAATTCATTGCTGATTTTGCGTCTTGCCATGACCTTAGAATACGCGCCTTACGGCCTGACGTCCAGGTTGCGTTAGCGACTCTAAGCGTGAGGGGGGACGAGTTGAAGGGCTTTCGCCCATCATACGAAGGTGTGCCTGCTTACCGGCCTTAAGCGCGGAGCTGGACGCTCGGAGAGCGCCAGCTCAACCTATTTCAACACGGGTGTGCGTGCTTGCTCACTCACGCACGATCGTTACATCACTGCAATTAAAAAACCCCTCGTTGCCTGCATCTATACGTTGCCAGTAGCTATAAAGAACCGCATCGCCTTTACGATCTTCCGGAATAGAAACGTTGAGTTTATAAAATGACCGTACATTCGGCAAATGGCCTTCGCCATTAGCGGGCACCGGGGCCGGAGCGGGTGCATCGTAAATTAGGTCAAGATCAGACCAGGTTAGTGGTCGAGTCGGATCGTATGAGGGCTTGGAGATAAACACACGCATGCGTGAAGGATTATGTGCCGTCGTGTTTTCCCAGACCAGCTCTATAGCACCATTTTTGGGGGTAATTTTGGTTTTACGCCAAAGGGTCGTGGGTGTACGGTCCAGTCCCTGCTTACGCGGGTCACCTCCCGCGCACAGTAGCCCGTCGGGCACGGCCTTTATGATTTCGCTAAAATCCTCGGGATCCCTTGGATTGGCAGAAACCTCATTCCACTGCACAAACGGGTAAGGACTGTTGTCGCCTGCGCGATAGGCGGCCCGGCAATCAGCGTTCGGAATATCGGAGCCGTTGGGTGACCCCCAATAGCCTCCGTCCAAATTGCATTGATACTGTCGGGCGATCGGAAAGCCTACTGCGCCATGCGCGCTCACTTCCTGCACCACGCCGCTTATGCCTACTATCCCCGCTAACCATAGCCAAGTCGCACGCCAGCCCAGGCTAGAACGCCCCAAATTTTTTCTCATCTTTTTCATCGCTTTCTCCTTGAGATAAAAATTTAGCTTGTACCGCACCCGCTCCCAAATAGTTAGGCCGATCACTACGATGCCTAACACCATTGCAACAGCCAACCGACATACCTACTGGATACGCCGATCTACTTCTTGCCCGTTTGCCCACGGATCCACGCAAGCTGAATTAAACACGCTGAGTGATACAGGCTACTCGATACGCTGTTCCAGTCGCGCTTCTCTGTGTAGCCCACTTTTTCGCGCTCGCTACCAGTCTCATGGCGCTTTGCGATTTTTCAGCCAGTAACCCGTTTTTCTTCTAGACGGCTACGCACCGAAGCAACTCCATAGAATCACTTCGCTAAATATTATAGTAAGGTTGCGACTTGCTTCGGAACTTACTGTAGCCTAGGTATATTACTTTCGCAAGCAATTTTCATAAGTCGACAAGCACGCACGGGTCGCGCACGCACGAGTGCGGCCTTCGCTTGGTGAAGGGCACGCAAAACTCGTCAAACAACTACGATTAACTCAAAAAAGCCAAAAAGTGCTACGGATGTCAATCCTCGCCAACACCATACGTAGCGTGGTCGTCTTGCCGGCGCCGTTTAGATCCAGTAACCCGTAGCACCGCCTGTTTGGCGGTAAATGACAGGGCGTCGACGGCCGTCTTATTTGCATAGGCTTTTTGGGCGCCGTTATCCACCACCGCAGCCGCCGAAAGGGCTTGATCGGCGCACTGTGGTGCGGGCTTGCATGAGTGTGCCGCGTGTCGCAACGGCCCGCATCATGAACCGTTGAGTTTGACGCCGACAAGTTGCCAACTGAAGACGCCGGTGCGATGAAAAATCGTTGTATATGGCGGCTCCTTCGGCTCAGCGCGATATCGGACCACGAACTCGTTGATGCCGCGATAGCCGGCGCTCACTTGAGCGCCGCCACTTCTGGACGTGCCGGCCACGGGCTGCCGGCCGCCTGGCGTACTGGAACCGGTTGAAGCCGAGGCGCCCGAAACGGCTGCGCCGCGTGTCGCATCGGCTTGCGGAGCCCGCACCGGGCCCGGTGGTGCCGTGTCGCTCGCCACATCGTGCGGGGGCATGCCGGCTAGCAACGCAGCTACGCCGTCTGGCGTCGCATAAATCTCGACAATAGGTGCGATCAATGCGGAGCCGACCATCGTGCCGACACTCGCGACTGCCTGCGCCAGTGGCGAATCATCCGCATGCGTGCCGACCGCGCGCGCGATTTGTGCATTGAGTTCCTGTTTCAGACTGGTACGCAATGCAGGGTAGTCGACGTATCGATTGACCGCCTCGGCGTCGCGTGCATCGGCTGCATGCTCCAGGCGGCTCAGGACGATATAAGGCGACGCGTAACTGAGCACGCCTGCCAGCACGCTAGCTAGTGCCACCCCTGCGGCGAAAAGACGCTTGAATGAGGCCGATGTCATATGCGCAGTTGTAGCGGGAGCAAATTAATCCAGCAAGCTGGGGGCAACCCCAGTCTCTTCTGCCGCGATATACTGGTCGATCATACTGCAAACCGCATCGATATGGCCCACGAGCACCACACGTGACGCACTGCGGTAGACGCGCACCGGATCGTCCTTCCGCAATGGGCGACGACGGGTCGGTTCGGCCTGAGGCACGCCGTGGCGCAGCGGCGAGCGCGCGAAAGCTGGCAACCCGGATGGCAATATTATGTGTGTCTGCATGACGTGTGCCACGTCGTTGTCCACCAGTGCGGTCGGGTGCTGTGCCGGCGTCGCGTCGCCCATCACCGGACCGAACAAAGTGGCGGGGCGCGACGATGCACCACATGGCACGAGGCCTCGCAGATAACGCAGGCGCCCGAACGCGCGTAATGGAAACAGGTGGGCAAGTCGTTTCATCGGTTTCTCTGTGTCGGTATTTAGAATGCGTTGGGACGGATCAAGCCGACCGCAACGCCTTCCAGTTCGAAATCTTCCTGTCCTGGGCTTACGACGATGTTCTCGTAATCCGGATTTTCCGCGATCAGTTCGATACCATTCGCCAGTCGATGGAAGCGCTTGACCGTTACATCGTCGCCCAGCCGCGCCACCACGATCTGGCCTTCTTTCACGTCGTGCTGTTTCTGTACGGCCAGCAGGTCTCCGTCGAAGATTCCCGCATCGCGCATCGACATCCCGCGCACTTTCAGAAGATAGTCGGGCCGGCTCGCAAACAACGCTGGGTCGCACGCGTAACGCTGCGCGATATGCTCCTGAGCCAGGATCGGACTGCCGGCCGCGACGCGACCGACTAGCGGCAGCGACAACTGCATGAGCGCCGGATGCGGTAGCGTGTAGTGGCGCGGTCCGTCGTCCGTCGACAGCAACCGGATCCCGCGTGACGCACCCGCCGCCAGTTCGATCACCCCTTTGCGCGCCAGCGCGCGTAAGTGCTCTTCGGCCGAATTGGCCGAGCTGAAGCCGAGTTCTGCAGCAATCTCGGCGCGCGTCGGCGGAAAGCCGGTGCGCTCGATCGCGCGGCGGATCAAGTCGTAGACCTGCTGCTGACGGACGGTGAGTTTAGTCATGGTTACTGTATGGATGAACAGACACCTGTATTTTTATACAGTATCAACGGTATTTCAAGTGCTATTTGAAGTCGCCGTTCCCCGCTCAGGAATAGAAGGGCGTGTCGCTCCGTGTCTTACGACTTTTGAATATAAAAGCATAAGGAACGATTATTTTTGATAATGAAATGCGTTCGTTAGACTTGGCCGGTCCCTCACGACATCCACGGGCATACAAATGAGTGAACAGGTAACGGGGCGGGCGCGGCAGTGCGACAGCGCATCGGCGTGGCGGCGCCTGGCCGCGGCATGGGTGCTGACGGGCGGCGTCGTGGTCAGCGGCACGTCCGTCGCGGGCAGCACACTACTCAATGTATCGTACGACCCGACGCGGGAGCTGTACCAGGATGTGAATCAGGCGTTCGCAAAGGAATGGAAGGCCAAGACCGGTGAGAGCGTTTTGTTCAAGCAGTCGCACGGCGGCTCAGGCGCGCAGGCGCGCTCGGTCATCGATGGCTTGCAGGCGGACGTCGTCACGTTGGCGCTGGCCTACGATATCGACGCGATCGCCAAGAAGGGACTGATGGATGCGGATTGGCAAAAACGCTTGCCGGACAATGCGTCGCCGTACACGTCGACGATCGTGTTCGTCGTGCGCAAAGGCAATCCGAAACGTATTAAGGACTGGGACGATCTGGTCAAGCCGGGCGTGTCCATTATTACACCGAACCCGAAGACCTCCGGTGGCGCACGTTGGAACTACTTGGCTGCATGGGCGTACGCGTTGCACCAGCCGGGCGGTAATGAGCAAAAGGCGCGCGAGTTTGTCGCAAAGCTGTACAAGAATGTCGGAGTGCTCGATTCCGGCGCGCGGGGAGCGACCACCAGCTTCGTGCAGCGCGGCATCGGCGACGTGCTGCTCGCCTGGGAAAACGAGGCATTTCTATCGCTCAAGGAATTCGGGCCCGATACATTTGAGATCGTGGTGCCATCGGTCAGCATCCTGGCTGAACCGCCGGTCGCGTTGGTCGATAAGGTGGTGGACCGACACGGCACGCGCAAGCTCGCGCAAGCTTACCTGAACTTCCTGTACACCGAGCAGGGCCAGCAGATCGCGGCGAAGCACTTCTATCGGCCGCGCTCGAGTAAGGTGCCCGAGGCGCTGACCCGGCCGTTCCCAAAGCTCAAGCTGTATACGGTCGACGATACATTCGGCGGATGGGCGAATGCTCAAAAAGTGCATTTTGCTGACGGTGGAGTATTCGATTCGATTTATCAGCCACAGTAAACCGACGACGGCCGCCAGGCGGCGGCCCGCGGCCTGAGATGGCTGCCAGCGTGCGCTGAGCCCGGTTCCTCTGGGCCCGGCACGAGTGGTGCTTAGAGGCGAGTAGCAGGCATGAGTCGTTTTTCTTTTCGCAAGCCCAGTGCGTTGCCCGGGTTCGGTGTCACGCTCGGTATCACGGTGGCGTATTTGGGCCTAGTGGTGCTGATTCCGCTCGCCGCGACCTTCTTGAAGACGGCGATATTGACGTGGCCCGAGTTTGCACGTGCCGTCGCATCGCCGCGCGTGCTGGCCTCGTACCGGCTTACGTTCTGCGCGTCGCTGGGCGCCGCGCTGCTCAATGCAGTGTTCGGCCTTCTCGTAGCATGGGTGCTGGTGCGGTACGAGTTTCCGTTCAAGCGGCTCGTCGATGCGGTGGTCGATTTGCCGTTCGCTTTGCCCACTGCGGTCGCTGGCATTGCGCTGGCCGCCGTCTATTCGGGTAACGGCTGGGTGGGCTCGCTGCTCGCCCCGCTCGACATCAAGGTGGCGTTCACGCCGCTCGGGATGCTGGTCGCGCTGACTTTCATTGGCATGCCGTTCGTGGTACGCACCGTGCAGCCGGTGCTGGAGGACTTCGAGCGAGAGCAGGAGGAGGCCGCTGCCTGCCTCGGTGCGACGCGCTGGCTGGCCTTTCGCCGTGTGGTCCTGCCTTCGTTGCTGCCCGCGTTGCTGACGGGTTTTGCGCTCGCGTTTGCGCGCGCACTTGGCGAATATGGCTCGGTGATTTTCATTGCGGGCAATGTGCCAATGAAGTCTGAAATCACATCATTGTTGATCATCACGAAGCTGGAACAGTACGACTATGCGGGTGCGACGGCACTGGCAGTCGTGATGTTGCTCGTATCGTTCCTGCTGCTATTGGCGATCAACACGCTGCAATGGGTGCTGCAGCGGCGCACATCCAGTACGCGCCGCGCGATGCCGTCTGGCGTTGCACCGTCCGTGGTCGTGGCTGGAGGGGCGCAATGAGCCAGCAAGCCACTCAATCGGCGGTCGCGATCGGCACTAGCGTGCAGTCGAGGCGGGCACCGCGCGTGGGCGCGACGACCGAGCTACGTGCGGTACGTTGGGCGCTGACTGCGATCGCGCTGCTTTTTCTCGGCCTGTTCCTAGTGCTGCCGCTGGTCGCGGTGTTCTATCAGGCGCTAGCCAAGGGCGTGGGGGCCTATCTGAGCGCCCTGACCGACCCGGATGCGCTGTCGGCAATCAAGCTAACATTGATCACGGCGGTAATTGCCGTGCCGCTGAACGTCGTATTCGGCTTGTGCGCGTCATGGGCAATTGCAAAGTTCGAGTTCCGCGGCAAGAGTCTGCTGACCACGCTGATCGACTTGCCATTTTCGGTATCGCCGGTGATCTCCGGGCTAATCTACGTGTTGATGTTCGGCGCGCAAGGTTGGTTCGGCCCGTGGCTACAGGATCGCAACGTGCAGATCATCTTCGCGGTGCCGGGCATCGTGCTGGCGACGGTGTTCGTCACGTTTCCGTTTGTTGCGCGCGAGTTGATCCCGCTGATGCAGGCGCAGGGCGCCGACGAGGAGGAAGCGGCCCGCGTGCTGGGGGCCTCCGGCTGGCAGATCTTTCGGCGCGTGACGTTGCCCAACGTCAAGTGGGGCCTATTGTATGGTGTGATCTTGTGCAACGCCCGCGCCATGGGTGAGTTTGGTGCCGTCTCGGTGGTTTCTGGCCACATTCGCGGGCAGACCAACACGATGCCCCTGCATGTGGAAATTCTCTACAACGAATACAACTTCGTCGCCGCGTTCGCGGTCGCGTCGCTACTGGCGTTGCTTGCGCTGGTGACGCTCGCGCTGAAGTTGATCGCGCAACGACGGCTCACCCAGACGTCGAGCGAGCCGGCAGCCAGCTAGTCATCTAGGCAGAAATTGATATGGGCATTATCGTTCGCAACTTGCAAAAGCACTTTGGCGATTTCGCCGCGCTCGACAACGTGTCGCTGGAATTCCCGTCCGGCGAACTGGTCGCGCTACTCGGGCCGTCCGGCTGCGGCAAGACCACGCTGCTGCGCGTGATTGCAGGTTTGGAGTATGCGGACGCGGGTCAGGTCGTGCTGTACGGGCAGGACGTGAACGACGTCGGCGCGCGCGAGCGTCAGGTCGGTTTCGTGTTCCAGCACTATGCGCTGTTCCGTCATATGACGGTGTTCGAGAACGTCGCGTTCGGGCTGCGTGTGAAGCCGCGTCGCGAACGACCCTCAGAGGCGCAAATCCGGGAAAAGGTCTGCGAGCTGCTCAAGCTTGTACAACTGGATTGGCTTGCGCAACGCTATCCATCTGAGCTGTCGGGCGGACAGCGCCAACGCATTGCGCTGGCGCGTGCGCTTGCGGTCGAGCCCAAGGTATTGTTGCTCGACGAGCCGTTCGGCGCGCTCGATGCCAAGGTGCGTAAGGAGCTACGCAGTTGGTTGCGGCGTCTGCATGACGACTTGCATATCTCGACCATCTTTGTCACGCACGACCAAGAGGAGGCACTGGAGGTGGCAGACCGGATCGTGGTGCTCAATCACGGCCGTGTCGAGCAGATCGGTAGCCCGCAGGACGTCTATGATCATCCGGGCAGTGCGTTCGTCTATGAATTTCTCGGCGCGGCGAATCGGCTGTCCGGCACGCTGAGCGAACAGGGCTTCGTGACGCACGGCGAAGGCGTACGGATCGCCGCGCGGGGTGACTTCAGCGGACCAGCGCTCGCCTTCGTGCGGCCGCACGATCTACGACTGTTGCCGCAGGCGGGCACCGCGCAGGACGGTATCCGCGTGGACGTGCGGCGGATCGTGCCGCTGGGCGGCTCGGTGCGCGTCGAGCTTCAGGCTCAGGCTGGCCAGACGCTGGAAGCGGAACTCGATCGTGACGCATGGCGCGCGCTGGGGCTGGACGTCGGCGACGGCGTGACCGCGGTGCCACGCGCCGTGCGGGTGTTCCCCGCGCAACGATGAGAAATTGAGAAAACAAAATGAACTTCCAACAACTGCGCTTCGTGCGCGAGGCCGTGCGCCAAAACATGAATCTGACCGAAGTGGCGAATGTGCTGTACACGTCGCAATCGGGGGTATCCAAGCAAATCAAGGATCTCGAGGACGAGCTTGGTGTCGATATCTTCATCCGCCGGGGCAAGCGGCTCACTGGCTTGACGGAGCCCGGCAAGGCCGTGCACACGCTGATTGAGCGCATGTTGCTCGATGCGGAAAACCTGCGCCGCGTCGCGCGGCAGTATGCCGATCAGGACACCGGCCATCTGGTGGTCGCCACCACGCACACGCAAGCGCGCTACTCACTGCCCAAGGTTGTGCATCGTTTTAAGGCGATGTATCCGAAGGTCCATCTCGCGCTGCGCCAGGGTAGCCCGCACCAGATCGCGCAGATGGTGATCAACGGCGACGCGGATATCGGCATCGCGACCGAGGGCCTGGACCGCTACGGCGAGATCGTGACGTTCCCAGGCTACTCATGGCACCACACCGTCGTGGTGCGAAGCGAGCATCCGCTCGCGACCCGGCCCGCAGTGACGCTGGAGGATATTGCCGACTACCCGATCATCACGTACGACCAGGATTTCACGGGACGCTCGCACGTGGATCAGGCGTTCGTGCGGGCCGGTGTTGCACCGGACGTGGTGCTGACGGCGATCGACGCGGACGTGATTAAGACGTATGTCGAATTGGGACTGGGCGTAGGCATTGTCGCTGCGATGGCGTACGATCCGAAGCGAGACAGTGAGTTGGTGGCACTGGATACACAGCACTTGTTCGAGCCGAGCACGACCCGCGTCGGACTGCGCAAGGGCGCGTTCTTACGCGCCTATGCATACCGGTTGATCGAGATGTTCGCGCCCCACTTGACTGAGGCCGAGGTGTCCGGCCAGTTGCGCGAAGCCGCCTGACGGCGCGAACGCACCGATGAACGACATGCGGCTGCCCGGCGGCACGCTGTGGATTATGTTTGCCGTGTGCGCAGCGGGCGTCGCGTGTCACGTTCGGCGCCATATGAGCGCCGGTTTGCGATCGAGCAGAATTGAGGCAGGATCGCGGTGCGCGCCCGGCTGGCGAACACCAGGAAGCCGACGCCGTTGGCCTCATACCAATAGCCGCCGCACTCGAGCCCGTCCAGCGGCTGCTCCAACGCATGGGCCACCGATTCGATGCAGCGCCGGCGCAGCTCAGCCGCACGCGGGTAGGGCGGCTGCGCGCCGCGCACCGTGCAGATCAGCACGTCCAAGCCCGGCAGCGCATGCGCATACAGTACGGGTTCGTCCTGGGCGCGGGCGCGCGCGATCTTGGTGTCGAGCTGCGCGAACGGCTCGCAGCCAGCGAGTTGGGCCAAAAAGGACTCGTCGCTGCAGGCGCGTCTGTGCTTTTTTGAAGTGGACATGGTATTCGCCTCGAAACGGCTCGGATGGAATGAAAAGACGGCGGCCTCGGCAAACGCAGCAGCCGTCGTCGTGCAGGCGTTCCGATCTTTATAGCATATTGGCCGATTCGAAAAAATGAATCTGGATCACGTCGCCGCGAGCCTGCTTCGCGATTGAAATATCGGCGTGCAAGGCCGATAATCGTTTGCTGGCCGGCACTGGACCCGTAACGTGACGCCGGCGTTCGATAAGGGGACATGCATTGACGTTCGAGCGGATGCCGGTTGGCACATGAGGCTCTTTACCAAGGGACTATTGCTCGTCGCGGTGCCGATAGTGTGCGAGCTGGCGCTGTTGGTCGCGTTGTTCGGCGTGGAACGGCAAGTGGCCGACGCCGAACGATGGGCGTTGCAATCTAAAAAGGTGATCAATCAGGCCGAGGCGCTGCTTGGTCCGTTGCTGCGCCAGGCGTCGCAATTGCGGGCGGGAATTATCGTCGGTGACCCGTCGTTCGCGGACAAGCGCGCGACATGGATCGAGCTGGCCGACCGGCTTAATGCACTTGAAGCGACAGTAGCCGACAATCCCGAGCAAACGGGTCGCACTGCGCGTATGCGCGAGACGATCGACCGGTATCGCATGCTAACGCAGCGCGTGGCCGAGCAATTACGCGAGGGTGAGCGCCAGCGCGTCATCGAGACATACCGCGGTGAGGAAATGCCGCGCGAGATCAATGAATTTCGCAGCGAGTTGAGCGACTTCGTCGATGCAGAGAACAAGCTGCAGGCGGATCGTAATGCACAGTTGCAAGGCTCGCTGAAGACGCAACAGTTCATGCTCTGGTTTGCGGTGAGTGCGTCGCTGCTAATCGCGGTGATCACAGCGCTTGCGTTTGCGCGACACATCGGCCAGCGGATCGAGGTTTTGACGACGAACGCGCTGCGCCTAGGCACGGGCGAGCCTCTGGGCGCCCCATTGGGCGGCCGCGATGAAATCGCGGAGCTTGACGAGGTGCTGCATGATACGAGCCGCAAGCTGGTGCGGGCGGAACGCGAGCATGCACTGCTGAAGGCCGACCTGCAACGACGTACCGGTGAGCTTGCGCAGGTCAATGAGGAATTGCGTCAACAGACGCAGGACAATGAGATGTTTATTTACAGTGTGTCGCACGATCTGCGCTCACCGTTGGTGAACCTGCAAGGGTTCTCGCGCGAGTTGAAGGTCTCGGCCAGCGAATTGCGCGAGACGATTGGCGAGCTGGATCTGCCCGTGGCCGAGCGTGAACGGCTGCAGCGCATCGTCGACGGCGAGATCCAGGAGTCGATTGGTTTTCTGCAAAACGCGGTCACGCGCGCGGGCGGCATCATTGAAGCATTGCTGCGGCTGTCGCGCGCGGGCCGGATCGAGTACCAGTGGGCGCTGGTGGACGTGAACGCCGTATTGCAGCGGGTGATCGGGGCGCTGAAGAACCAAACGTCGGCGAACGGCGCACGCCTGCTGATTCAGCCGTTGCCGTCGGCATGGGGCGATGCTAGCGCGATCGAGCAGATTTTTGGCCAATTGGTCGGTAATGCATTTGCCTACCTGGATCCGTCCCGCTGCGGCGTGATCGAGGTGGGTTGGATCAATCCGGGCAGTGATGGCGACTCGCCACAGGCCGACGCGCCCACGACACACGTCGCCCAACCTGGGGCGGACGGTCGCATCGCAACGACGCGGCTGACCGGCACGGGCGAGCGCCATCGTATCTATTATGTAAGGGACAACGGGCGCGGCATTCCGGCGGCGTCGTTGCCGAAGGTATTCAGTGCGTTCCAGCGGCTGCATACGGATGCGGGTCCTGGCGATGGGGTCGGGCTTGCGCTGGTCAAGCGGATGGTGGAGCGACATCGTGGACGTGTCTGGGTCGAGTCGGCCGAAGGCGCGGGGTCGACGTTTTACGTCGCGTTACCCGCGCACGCGCCGATGGGCATAGCATACCCGGGAGGTGTCGCGATCGGCCACGCACTGGAGGTAAAAAATCAGGAGCGTGGCAAACGTTTGCCTTACTGGGCACAGCGCGATGCGGGCATGGCCGCTCTCCATGTACTGACCGCGCACCGGGTCGAGGACGCCGGTTCCGGCCCGTATGCCGGTGCATACAATACTTCTTGGGAAAAATCATGACAATTGGGGAGACGGTTAGCATCATCCTAATCGAGGACGACGATGGCCATGCGACGCTGGTCGAGCGCAACCTGCGTCGCGCAGGCCTGACTAATGGCTTCAAGCGGCTATCCGACGGTCACCAGGCGCTGGACTATTTCTTCGGGCCCGCGCCGCTCGGCGATCTGCGCAACTGCGTGGTGCTGCTGGATTTGAAAATGCCGCGCGTGGACGGGGTCGAGGTGCTGCGTCGTCTGAAGGAATCGCCGCAAACCGCGTCGCTGCCGGTCATCGTGCTCACGACCACCGACGATCCGCGCGAAATCGAGCGGTGCTACGAACTCGGCTGCAATGTCTATATCACCAAGCCGGTCGAATACGATGCATTCATCGAAGCGGTCAGGCGGTTGGGCTTCTTCCTTCAGGTCGTGAAGCTGCCGTGCAGCGTGCGGCCGAGCGCACGCTGACCGCGTCCCGGAGTGATCATGTCCAGCGATGCTCACGTGCTGGTGCTCGACGATGACGAGGGCATCCTACTGCTTGCGGCGCGTGCGTTGCGGCGGGCCGGCTATCGTGTCAGCGCATGTTCGACGGTGCAGCAGGCGCTCGATTGCATTGGCGAGCCGTTGCCCGATCTACTCGTGCTCGACTACCGGCTCGGTACGCCACAAACCGGACTGGATTTTTTCCGCGGACTGGTTGCGCGCGGGATCAAACTGCCGGCCATCCTGGCGACAGGCTTTTCGGACGAGTCGCGGATCATTGAGGCGTTGCGTGCCGGTGTGTCCGATGTGGTGCCGAAAGCGGCCGATTACCTCGATTACCTGCCCGAGGCCGTCGAACGTGCGTTGAACGAAGCGCGGATGCGGCGTGTTGTGGCGGAGTCTGAGCGCACGCGCGATCGCGAGCGGCACTATCGGACCATTGCCGAAGCGCTGCCGCATCTGGTCTGGACTTGCACGCCGAGCGGCGAATGCGATTTTCTGTCCAGGCAATGGTCGGATTACACCGGAATGCCGGCTAGCGCGGGACTCGGTGCCGGGTGGTTCGACGCGGTACATGTCGATGATCTTCCCGCACTGCGTGATGCATGGCGACAGACCATCGGGCGGGGCACGGACAGCTTCATCCGTGAGGTAAGGCTGCGGCGTCATGACGGCGTGTATCGCTGGTTTTGTGTGCGAGGCACGGCATTGCACGAAGCAGACGGGCGCATTGTGAAGTGGTTCGGCACGTGTACGGACATTCAAGATCAGCGCGAGGCGAGCGACGAGCGCGAGCGGCTGCTCCAGTCCGAGCAGGCGGCGCGGCAGGCGGCCGAAGAGGCCAATCGTGCGAAGGACCGTTTTCTCGCGATGTTGTCGCACGAATTGCGCACGCCACTTACGCCGGTGTTGGCCAGTGCGCGAATGCTCGAGCGCGCTCGTGACGTTCCCGATCCGGTGCGCTCCGCCATGAAGATCATTCGACGCAACATCGAGTTGGAGGCCCGCCTGATCGACGATTTACTGGATTTGACGCGGGTGGCCAACGGTAAGCTGCTGCTGGCGTTGGAGACGGTGGACGTGCATGAACTCATCGATGCGGTGCTGGAGATTTTTCGCAGCGACATCCAGGTCAAGCAATTGCGTGTGGAACTGGATTGCGCTGCACAGCATCGCTTCGTGCGTGGCGACCGTGCCCGGTTGCAACAGATGTTGTGGAACTTGATCAAGAATGCAGCCAAGTTTACGCCCGAGCGTGGCCGCATCGTGCTGCGCACGCGCGATGCCGAGGCGCCATCCGAAGCGGGTGCACCGCAGATCCGGATTGACGTGCAGGATAGCGGTATCGGCATCGCGCCAGAGCAACTGGGGCGACTCTTCAACGCATTCGAGCAGGGGGGCCAGCGCACCACCCAGCAGTACGGTGGCCTGGGCCTGGGCCTGGCAATCACCAAGGCGCTGACCGACGTGCATGGCGGGACGGTGCACGCTGCCAGTGAGGGGTTAGGGCGCGGCGCCACCTTTACGATCGTGCTGCCTAGTGTCGAGGCACCCGGGCCGGTGATGGAGCGCGGCACGATCGCGGCGGCGCCGCAGCGTGCCACGCTGGACATCCTGCTGGTCGAGGACCACCAGGACACAGCCGACGTGATGGCTCAGCTCATCGCGGGCTTTGGCCACAACGTGATCGCGACCGGGACCGTGGCATCGGCGCTGCAGGCTGCACGGCAGCGGCGCTTCGATCTCGTGGTCAGCGATATTGGCTTGCCCGATGGTACGGGGCTGGACCTGATCACGGCGTTGCGGGGCATGGAGACTGGCGCACGCGTGCCGGCGGTGGCGCTGACCGGCTATGGCTCGGATGATGACGTGCGCCGCTGTCTGGAGGCCGGCTTTATGTCGCACCTGACCAAGCCAGTCAACTTCACACTGCTCGAAGGCCTGATCGAACAGATCGCGATAGCCAAGGGCAGCGATGACGCGTTGTCCACGCCCACCGCTTGATGCTGCGAGCAAGCCGCTATTTTTGCGCTCTCGTGAATGGGGTTTCCGGCCCAGCGGCTCAAGCGGCTCAAGCGGCGCTGGCGGTACGGCGTGTGACCGGCAGTTGCATGCCGACGCCGAGTCGGTTCCAGGCATTGATCACCGCGACCGCGAAAGTCAGGTCGGCAATCTCCGTGTCGCTGAAGTGAGCCTTCAGTGCCTCAAAATCGGCATCGGCTGGATGACCGCCAGGTAGTGTGGTCAGGCGCTCGGCCCAGTTCAGCGCGGCGCTCTCCCGCGCATCGAACAGCTTGGTCTCGCGCCAGGTCGGCACGCTGAGCAGGCGCTGCACGTCTTCGCCTTGCTGAACCAGGTCGTGTGAATGCATGTCGACGCAAAACGCGCATCCGTTGATTTGAGATACACGTAGAAACACAAGGTCACACAACTTCTGGCCGAGTGTGGAGCGTCCCAGTGCGGCATTGACCGACGCCAACGCGAGATAGGCATCTTTGGACAATTCACGGTAAGGCAGGCGGGGTTGGCTCATCATAATTTCCTTTCGTGTCAATGGACTATGAGTCTTTATCGTAAACGGCGAATGGGTTACCGTAAAAGGCCAAAAACGGTTTAAATGATTAGGCCATGATGCAAGTTGGGGCAGAGTGATGACAGTGGAGCGCGGTGGCAAGCGGGCCGTAGTGCGCGAAGGCCGGCCCAGCACGATGCCGACGGCCGATTGGGCCTGCACGCTAGCGCTAGATCGTCGGCGTGGTGAGCCAATGTATCGGCAACTGGTCACCCGGCTTCGCGAGGGAATTCTGGACGGCCGGTTGCCCGCCGGCATGCGGCTGCCGTCCACGCGCTCGCTCGCTACACAACTCAATATCGCCCGTGGCACGGTTGAACTCGCCTACGAGTTGCTCGCGGCGGAAGGATTCATCGAGACGCGCGGCGCAGCTGGCACCCGGGTCAACGCGCGACTCCCACCACAGCATGGACCGGTAAAGCCTGCACCTGCACCGTCGGCCGATAGTGCACCGGTGAGTGCCGCGATAGCCGTAGCGCCGTTGCAAATGGGACTGCCTGCGTTGGACTTGTTCCCACGCAAGCTGTGGGCTCGGGTGGCTAGTCACGAAGGGCGCGTGTTGGCTACGGAGGCGTTCAGTTACGGTGATGCGCAAGGCCAGTCCCGCTTGCGTTATGCGATTGCCGGCCATCTTGCGATAGCACGCGGCATCAACTGCGACCCTGCCAGGATTATTATCACGAACGGGTACCATGGCGCGCTTGGACTGTTGATGACGGGGTTATTGCCGGCGACGGCGTCGCGCCCGATCTGGTTCGAGGATCCCGGCTACCGGCGGGCACGCGACGCGTTGAGGCTGGCCGGCGCGCAATTGGTTGGCGTGCCGGTGGACGACGAAGGACTGGATGTCGATGCAGGCGTGGCGAAGGCACCACAGGCCTACATGGCGCTGGTCACGCCTTCGCACCAAGCGCCGCTGGGGGTATCGCTGTCATTGCCGCGGCGGCTTGCGTTGCTGGACTGGGCGGCGCGCGCCAACGCGTGGGTCGTCGAGGACGACTATGATGGGGAATTCCGCTACTCAAGCCGGCCGTTGCCCGCGCTGGCAAGCCTGGATGGCGGCGAGCGGGTGCTCTACGTCGGCTCCTTCAGCAAGGCGCTCGCGCCCGGCCTGCGGCTCGGCTATATCGTCGCGCCGTCTGCGCTCGCCGGGCACTTGGCCAAGGTGGCCGCGTTGCTAGCGCCGCCCCCGGCCCTGACGCTGCAGGAAAGCATCGCGGCCTTTATCGAAGCCGGACATTTCAGCCGGCATATCCGCCGGATGCGTGCCGCGTATGCGGCGCGGCGCGACGCACTTGCCGCGGCGTTGCACCGTCGCGTCGGCGGCGTATTGGATATTTCGCCCAGCGTTGGCGGCATGCATCTGATTGGCTGGCTGCGTAAGTCTTCCGCGCCACGCGACGGCTCGTTGGCGAACGACGTATTGCTGGCCCGGGCAGCGGTGCGCAGCGGCCTCGCGCCCGATGCGCTGTCGCCGTGGTATTTGCATCAGCGGCGACGTGAGGCGCTGTTGATGAGTTTTACCAACGTGCTGCCGGAACGGGCCGACGACGTTGCCGTCAGGCTGGCCGCCGCATTCGAACGATCCTACGCGTGATGACCACCGAGGAATTATCGCAAGACGATATCAATGCGCCGGCGAGCCGCGATGCGTTGCTGGATGCGGCGCAGCGTTTCATCGGGCGATTGTCCGCCGGCAAATCTATGCTGCAGTCGTAGTCGTAGTCGTAGTTGCGATTGCAGTTGCAGTAGACGTCCCATCGGCTGCGCGCAATGCGTGGGCTGTTTAGGTCCAGTCCGAGTCGTCGTTGTCGCCGACGTCGATGTTACCGCCCGCGTTGTCGCCCCAATCTTCGTTGCCACGGCCGACATCGAATCCTGGGTCACGCTGTGTGCCTGGATGGCCGCACCGGCGCTCGTCGTCGAAGATCACATTGTGCTCGGTCGCCTGCTCGCGGCTGCCCCCGAGCATTTGACCGAGCAGCACGCCGGTCAACAGCCCGCCCATGCTACTCCCACCGCCGCCTGGGTGCTGCACGATCACGGTCGGCTGCGGTTGCGGTTGCGGTTGCGGTTGCGTCGGCGGCGCCGCGCCGCCTTGTGCATGGCCGAACCGTTCGGCTTCTTGGGCATACACGGACGGGTTCCCACTGCTTGACGAGTTACCGGTACCGGTGCCGGCGTTGCCCGCGGCCGCATTCGGCTCGGCTCGTCCTTCAGTGCGGGCCCGGGCGCTGTCCAGACGACGTTTGAGATCCTCGAGTGCGTAGTCTGGCATCGGACTACCGTGGTTCGCAAGTTTGTCGGTCAACTCGCGCAACGCGGTTTCGATCGCGTCGACTTCGCCAAGTAGTGCTTCATGTCCCGGCACCGTCGAGAGGCGCACATCGAGCTTGAGCGAGCGCGTCGCGTTCAGCAGTTCGGTTGCATGCTTGAGTTGCGCGCGACGCTGCTCCTTCGCGCGACTATCATCATTCGAACGTGCGCGCAACACGGTACGTCGCACCAGCAGTACGACCAACGCGAGCACGATAACAAAGCCGATCCACCTGCCGATCGACGGGCTGTGGCGTGACGCCTGCAAAGGCGGCGCGATGGGCGCCACCGCCGTGCCGGCGGTGCCGGGCAGTATCGCGGGCGCAGACGGCAACGGCCTACTGCGCGACACCGCATGTTCGGCCTGTTGCTGCACGCGCGCCTCGATGGCGTTGAACTGCGCGGCGCTGGAGGCAAAGCGCAGTTCAGGGTCGAGCGCCCGCGCTTTCTGAAGTTCGGCCAGTGCGTCCGGGACTCGGCCTTCCTGGGCGAGTACCTGGCCGTACAGGTAGTGTACATGGGCGCTGTTCGGATGCGCGCGCAACACTTCGACGAGCTGGCTGTGCGCCTGCTGCCAGTTGCCTCGTGCAATTGCGTTGTTGACTTCGCGTGTGCTGGGCACCGCAAAGGCTGCAGCCGACGCTGCGATGGCGGCGCCGGCCAGGATGATCGCCAGTAGTTTCTTCATCGTTTGATCGGGCCATGCATCGGCCCATACAGAGGCGTGCGCCGGAGCGCGGCGCACGCGGTTTACGACTGGGCAGTCGTACTGAGCTGCTTCTTCAGCGCCTCGAGACGATCGTCCACAGAGGGCCCCTTGGATAGCGCGGCCAGCTTGTCATCCAGCGCTTTGCCGCTACGCTCGTCGGCCGAGTTCAGCCGCGAGTCGGAGCGCGCGTTCTGCAGCGCGACTTTGTCCTCGAGTTTCTGAAAGTCCTCTGCAAGGTTTTGCCCGCCGATGCCGCCTAGCGCGGTGGCCGCCGTGTCCTTCGCTTGCGCAATCTGCTGCTTGGCTTGCAAGATGTTCGAGCGCGCATTCAGGTCGTTGCGACGTTCGCGCATCTCGTTGATTTGCTGCTTGAGCTGTTCCACCGACGGCTCCAGTGCCGCCAGTTCCTTTGCAATCGCGTCGCGTTCGGCCTGCGCATTCGCCTGGGCACTGAGTGCTTCGCGAGCCAGTGCCTCATCGCCGGCTTGCAGCGCGCGTTTCGCTCCGTCTTCGTACTTCTTCACCTTGTCATCGGCGACGTCGCGCTTGCTGTACTGCATCGCGACCTGCGCCTCGATCTCGATCAGCGAGTTCTCCGCTTTCGCGATGTTGTCGTCGAGTTCGCGTACGATCTGCCGCGCGTCGCGCGCGGGATCCTGGACCGATTCGGCTGCGTCGTTCAACAGGCCCTTGAGCGTACGCGAGATGGTGTTCAGTAGTGACATGAATTCCTCCGTTGATTGGGCCGCGCCCGAGCATCGGCCGCCGCAAATAGTAGGACCGGGCGGGCGGTTGCAAGGGCCGCACTTGTCGCGCCGTTGGCCGGCGTGCGCGCAGCTATGCCTGTGCTTTGACGGGTTGATGGCGGATTCGTTGCGCCGCCGCGCTGTCTGACGTGAGGATCATACACAACGCCGCGCCGACGCGGCACGGTAGCGCGCATCAGCAATTGCTTACAAAAAAGTCGGGGAGAGTGCCGCGTGCACGCATTAAAATGCGCGTTTTGTCGCGACGCCGCAATCCGCACGGGGCGGTAACATCACGCGCGTCGACAAGACCGCGGCGCTATCCTGACATGCCTACCGTAAAACGACCCGATCCGTCCGATCCTCAACGCGGCGAGCGTCGTGCACCACCGACGCGGCAGCGTGCCGCGGCACGCCAGCGGGGCGGGTCGCGCTCGCTGGCTGCCTCGTTTATGCTGGGCTTTGCCGGCCTGGTGGCGGTCGCCGCAGTGATTGGCGCACTGGTGCTGGGCTACGCGCTGGTTGTGATGCGACCAAAGCTGCCATCGCTGGACGTGTTGATTGACTATCGCCCTAAGGTGCCATTGCGCGTCTACACGGCCGACCACGTGTTGATCGGCGAATTCGGCGAGGAGCGCCGCAGCCTTGTGCGAATCCAGGACGCGCCCGACATGATGAAGAAGGCTGTGCTGGCGATCGAAGACTATCGGTTCTACGAGCACGGTGGTGTGGACTTCATCGGTATCCTGCGCTCGGGCATCACGGACCTAGTGCACGGCGGGCGTGCGCAGGGCGCGAGCACAATTACGATGCAGGTAGCGCGCAACTTCTTCCTGTCCAGCGAAAAAACCTATACGCGCAAGATCTACGAGATGTTGCTCGCCTATAAGATCGAGGCGGCGCTGTCTAAGGATCAGATTCTCGAGTTGTACATGAATCAGATCTATCTCGGTCAGCGCGCGTACGGATTTGCCGCGGCGGCCCGCGTGTACTTTGGCAAGGACCTGAAGGACATCACGCTAGCGCAGGCCGCCATGCTGGCGGGATTGCCGAAGGCGCCGTCCGCCTACAACCCGATCGTTAATCCCAGGCGTGCGAAGGTGCGGCAAGAGTACATCCTGAAGCGCATGCTCGAGCTGCGCTACATTACGCAAGACCAATACGACCAAGCGATCCATGAAGACTTGCACGTGCGCACGGCGGGCAACGAATACAGTGTGCACGCGGAATACGTCGCCGAAATGGTGCGCCAGGCGATGTACGCGCAATATCGTGACGAAGCCTATACGCGCGGGCTGACGGTCACGACGACGATCGACTCGGCGGATCAGGCCGCCGCCTACGATGCGGTACGCAAAGGCGTGCTCGACTACGAGCGCCGCCATGGCTATCGCGGACCGGAGGCGGGCATCGAGCTGCCGCCCGCCGGGGGCGAGCGCGATCAGGCGATCGAGGACGTGCTCGTTGACCATCCGGACAATGGTGATTTGCTTGCCGCCGTGGTCATTGATGCGAGCCCGCGGCAGGTCGATGCGCAGTTGTCCGACGGCACCGTCGTGCAGATCAGAGGCGACGGGCTGCGCTTTGCCGCAGGCGCACTGTCGCCCCGTGCGTCGGCAGCAGTGCGGATCCGAGCAGGCTCGGTCATCCGCATCGTGCGCGATGCGAACGGTCGGGCCTCGATTACGCAGCTGCCGCAGGTCGAGGGTGCGCTTGTGTCGGTCGTGCCGCAGAATGGTGCGATCCGCGCGCTGGTCGGCGGCTTCGATTTCAATAAGAACAAATTCAACCACGTCACACAGGCGTGGCGGCAACCGGGCTCGAGCTTTAAGCCGTTCGTTTATTCGGCCGCGTTGGAAAAAGGGTTGGGCCCGGCGACCATCATTAACGACGCGCCGTTGTATTTTCCGCCGACGACACCGGGTGGGCAGGCGTGGGAACCGAAGGACGATGACCAACCTGAGGGCCCGATGCCGATGCGCGTGGCGTTGCAGAAGTCTAAGAACCTGGTATCGATCCGGATTCTGTCGTATATCGGCACGCAGTACGCGCAGCAATACGTGACCGAGCGGTTCGGCTTCGATCCTGACAAAACGCCACCCTATCTACCGATGGCACTGGGCGCGGGGCTGGTGACGCCGTTGCAGTCGGCGGCAGCCTATTCAATCTTCGCGAACGGTGGCTATCGGGTCAATCCGTATTTGATCGCGCAGGTCGACGATGCGCACGGCGAGCCGCTGCTGCAGGCCCAGCCGCTGGTGGCCGGCCAGGATGCACCGCAGGTGATTGCGCCGCGCAATGCGTATGTGATGAACAGCCTGCTGCATTCGGTCGCGTCGGTAGGCACGGGCTCGGGAACCAACGCGTTGCATCGCGGCGACCTGGCTGGCAAGACTGGGACGACCAACGACGCCAAGGACGGCTGGTTCGCCGGCTATCAGCACACCCTGGTCGCGGTCGCGTGGATGGGTTACGACCAGCCCAAATCGCTCGGCAGTCGAGAATTTGGCGCGCAACTGGCGCTGCCAATCTGGGTCCAGTACATGGGGCGCGCGCTGCGCGGCGTGCCGCAGTACCAAGCGCCGGTGCCCGAAGGGTTGACGACGATCGATGGCGAACTGTTCTACGCGGACAAGACGCCGGGTAACGGCTTTGTCGCGTCGATCGGGCTCAACGCGAACGCGCCGGTCGGCGCAAGCGATTCGAACGCACAGTTTGGCACGGTGGGGCCAGGTGGCATGCAACCGCCGGCGCCGCCGCCCGATGTGAATTCGGCAGAGCGCCAGCAGATCATGAACCTGTTTGGCGACAGCAAGCCGTAACACGCGAGCATGATTGCCAGCGTGCCCGTCGAAATGGACGGGCATCTAGTGATGGGCAACCACGGTACACACAACACGCCTTCGATCAATAGCTGGTTCGCTCGTTATCGGCGCTTCCCTGTTCATTTCACATCAACTTCTGTGTCTTGGCTCAATCAGTTCGAACATGGGCACGTTGGCAGCTTGTCCGTCACCCGCTGTGCAATACCGCCGCAACTGAGGTTGCCCGCTGCTGTGGATGCCAGCACCAGCGCGCCTCGCAGTGGCCCGACAACGTAACACGATTTGCTGGCAGAGTCGATTGTACGAATTGGCGAGCATTTATTGCGCAAAGACATCACGGTCCTGCGCAAGTTGCAGCATGATCACCCCGGGCAGTATCCGGATACAGCACATGCTGGGCGGTATCCAGACAGCACACGCTGCACTCTGGAGCGACGCGTGCGGCGCTGGCGGGCAAGTTCCGGCCTACCAAGAGAAGTTTTCCCGCAGCAGCACGAGTGTGGTGCGCAAGGCCTGTCGGATTTTACCGACATGGCTGGGCTACGCGTGACGATCGCCGGCTCGCCATTCGATCACTGGCTGTATCATTTCGTGCTGGCCTTCTCGCGCTGGGAATGCTTCCATGTTGCCAAACGAAGCGAGAGCTTCAAAGCATTATTCACTGACTTGCAAAACACGCTGTGGTTGTCTAGGCGTTGCCCGCGCGAAAATCGCATGCTACACACGCGCAACAATCGCGCTCAGGCTCACGAGAATGGCTATGGGCTGATATTGCCCATGTGTCAGGCTTAATGGCGGCAAGCATGGACGTGGCTTGAGGTGATCGATGAACGGCGATAGGAGCTTTCGATGCTGGACTTTTCGACTTTGGGCACCTTTGTCGTGGTCGTGCTCGGACTGTTGCTGATTCCCGGGCCAGCTGTGTTGCTGGTGCTCACGCGCACAGTACAAGGCGGCCGCACAATCGGCGTATTCACCGGGCTCGGTGTGGCGGCTGGAGATCTTATCCACACGCTCTGTGCAGCAGTGGGCTTATCCGCGTTGCTGATGACCTCAGCGCTGGCATTCAATATCGTTAAGTTGGCCGGCGCCGCGTATCTACTCTATCTTGGGGTGCAGGCGTTGCTCGAGAAACCGACACTTGGGTATGCGCTCACGCCGAAGCCGGCTGCGGTTTCACCTAGGAAGGCCTTTGTTCAAGCGATGCTGATCGAGGTGCTCAATCCAGAAGTCGCGTTGTTCTTTCTTGCATTCCTGCCCCAGTTTGCGCAGCCGGAGCGCGGTGCGACGTTTTGGCAGTTCGTCGTGCTCGGGCTGATCTTTGTCGCCATAGGCATGTTGTACTTGACGGCTGTAATCTTTTCGATACGCTCGCTTGGCCGCATCATGTCGCGTTTACACTGGCTGCGCCGCTGGGAGAAAAAAATGATTGGCATCATCTTCGTCCTGCTTGGACTGAAGCTGGCGATGCAGCAATAATAGGTTTGGTTTGGAGCAACACAACGCATAGCGCCGCCAGCCGCCGCACTTAAAAAAATTAGATTGGACGTTTCATTGGTCTTAGCACCATGCGGTCAGTCAACCCGTTGTTCAATGAAATGGACGGTCACTCGCCGATCCAACGCAGCACGCCGGGCGCTTTGACGCGCTGCGCCAGCGTTCGAAAACGTTGATGGCCAGACACGCCGCTGAAGGTCGGACACGCCGACGTGTTCAAGCGTGTGACCGGAACTGGCGCCCAGTTTCATCCGACAAACGCAGGCCCTGCACCATGTAGCCGCCTCTGCGCGGCCTTATTTGCAGCCTTAGCTGCACCCTATCAGCGTAGCTTTGGCAGCCCAGTCTTGCTTGGCTTAGAGGCGTTCCGCTGATGGGGATTCACTGTCCGTGACTGCTCGCGATGCATCCCAAACCGACATGACATGGGTGATAGCGGCATCTATGACGGTGTGGCGAACGCCGTCTCGAGTTAAGGTGGGCAGCCCTAGCAGGAAACTGTCGAATACCGTAGACAAGGCGCGGACATTGACATTGGCGCGCAGTTCGCCGCTGGCGATGCCCCGCTCAATGCATGCAACAATGCCGGCTCGGGTCTGTGCACGTGAACGCGTCAGCGGTGCGGTAACTGCCGAGTGCTTCTCGGAAGGGGCGCTCAGTACGCCT
Source organism: Burkholderia sp. b14 (assembly GCF_900156195.1). NCBI lineage: Bacteria > Pseudomonadati > Pseudomonadota > Betaproteobacteria > Burkholderiales > Burkholderiaceae > Burkholderia > Burkholderia sp. b14. The sequence continues at coordinate 665,509 of NZ_FTPJ01000003.1, read as the reverse complement.
AAGCCGACCATACATCCCCTCGGATGCCCGCGCTCGCACTGCATCTTGGCCGAACGGCGTAATGCCGTTTCGATGGCATCGCGCGGGGACAGACCGGTGTCCCACAGGCACTCCACCACCCGAGCGTAGGTGGCCAGATAGCGCTGCACGCATTCATGAAATAGTGCCTCCTTAGAGCCGAAGGCTGCATAAAAGCTTGGCGCGGAGATGCCTCCGCCGATGCAGGCCTTTAATTGGCTCAACGACGTCGACTCGTAGCCGTTCTCCCAGAAAAGATGCATTGCTTTCTCGACCGCTTGCTCTCGATTGAAGGTTCGCGGGCGTCCCATTGTCGCCATCTCAAGCTCCAGAATTGCTCCATGGTGAATATACTAAAGATACGTAAATCGTTGACAATCTTGTAGGTGCCCAGTAGTGTACCAATCGATACATAAATTAAAGCAATGCCACTTGCTTACGTTAGTGTCCGGTCGGAAGCGAACAGGACCGAAAAAGCTCTGACCGTCCGCGTACGTAGCGTGGTCGCTTGTGCTTGCCAATGGCGGGTTGTGCACAGGCGAGGTAGCGTCCGTAAGAAATGTATTGATTGGTATATTAATGATGGCTTTCGAGCCATAACAGATCGAATTGCCCCACTTTTTACTGAGGGAACACTGCCATGTTTCAACGCTTCATGCAAATTGTATGCTGCACTTTCGTCCTGCTCGCCGCAGCCCCATCGTTCGCTATTGATAATTTTCTGGTATCAGATCCGGTAGATAGAGGCACCGCTATGAGCACAAGTAACACGCCGGTGGTCGTGTATGTGACCTATCAGGGCACACCGCAAACCTGGTTTGACCGAACCTATTATGTCACCCATCATCTGCCGCTGGTGATGAAGGCTTGGCAACAGTACGGCTTGCTTAGCGCTACTGCGTTTTTTCCTACTGCAGGTCAGGTCGGCACTATCGCCATCTGCGAATGCATTTTCCGCGACGAAGCAGCAGTGAAGGCCGCGTTTAGTTCGCCGGAAGTGCCTGAAGTGATGGCTGACGTACCGCGCTTCACCGATGTGGCGCCCAGTCGCGTGCGCGCGGTTGAGCTTTGATTGGAGGCAAGAAGATGTCCGATCAACATGTTACCTGAGCGCCATGACGATGGCATCGGCTAGCAGGATGCGACGCGACTATTTCTGGGTTCTTGGCGGATGGATCGAACTGGCTCGCCTGACATACCCGCGCAGCGAGGTGGCAACGCCAATGGAAGCAGGTGATACCCGGTGCTCCTGTCTCGGATAGTCGTAACCTACGCCGAAAACTTCGCGGCGGGAATACGCGGGGTACCGGTTCGTATCATGCCAGTTACCAACGCCATTGAAAGCATGCACATGTAGTTGCGTAAGGCCGTGAAAAATCGCGGTCGCTTCCCAAGCGACGAAGCCGACAACAAGCTGATGTATGTAGCCTTGCGCAATATCGAAAAGAATGGGTAGATGCCGCTTATCCCTTGGCGGCAAGCCATCAATCAGTTCGCTATTCTGTCCGGCGAGTGGTTCACCAGCGCCATGAACTGAGATCTTTTAACCAGCCTTAGCACACAAGGTTCCTGATACCTCTTCGCTGGCCGAGACCATCGAGGCGGCCAAGGGGCTGAGGTTGCTCCAGAATCAGGGTCGTTCTGAAATTCCAGCGTTTGGCTGTGGGCCCAACTGTCAAATGAGTTCGGCGCATCCGATAATGAGCTGACTTCGACCACCGCTGCCGACGCATACTATCCTGTGGCGGATCTGGCGGCATTAGAGGTTTGCTTCATCCTTCGAGGTCGGGTAAAGCCCGATGAATCACTCTTAAGCATTGGAGTCTGCACCAAACCAGCTGCGGTTCACTGCTTGTTGCCAATGCTGGTCCGCTGCCTGCAGCGTGGCTGGATGACCCACTCACCGGTGAATGGCACATCATTGGTCGCTCGCCGCGGCCTAATCGATGGAAATTTCGTCTGGGGGGCCTTCACCGGGTCCTTACGGTGTTTCGGCTGGAAACAGCATGTACCCCGATCAACATGGTGGTGCCGGGCCGATCGCTTCTTCATGCCTTTACGCTCGCGGCCAGCCTATAACGGAGGACTGCGGCGGCTGCTCGAGTGTGGAGCGCGCGAGTTCTGCTAGGATTGGCCCTAGCATGCGTTATTTAGCTGCTAGCGCTAGGCAAAAAGTGATTATTATGATAAGGAAAAAGGGGAAGCAGGCGGTTGGTCATCGCCAGTGGGGCGGAAAAGGGGTAGGGTTTTGCGTGGGTCTAGCGCCGATGATGTTGGCGCAAGCGCTACCGCTCGATGGTGCCGAACAGCAGCCGCTGCGCGAGCAGGAACGCGAGCGCGTACTTCGGCAGCAGCGTGAGGCCACGCCGGACGTGCGGTTGACACGCCCGTTAGCGCCTGAGCAAGCGCGTCTTCCCGCGCAAGAGTCGCCCTGTTTTCGCATCGAGCGCATAACACTCGACGGCGACACGGCCACGCACTTCCAATGGGCGTTAGCGGCGGCCAATCCACCGGACGACCCGGCCATTGGCCGCTGCCTGGGCACGGCAGGCATCAACCTGACGATGAAGCGGGTGCAAAATGCGATTGTCGCGCGTGGCTACGTGACCACGCGTGTGCTGGCGGCCCCGCAGGATTTGAAGGCTGGCACGTTGGCGCTCACGCTTATTCCGGGGAGGATCCGCGCGATCCGTTTCACCGACGATAGCAGTCCGCGCGCGACGCGGTGGAACGCCGTGCCGATTACATCAGGCGATTTGCTCAACCTGCGTGACCTCGAGCAGGCGCTGGAAAACTTCAAGCGCGTGCCGACGGCCGACGCTGACATCCAAATCACACCGGCTGAAGGGCCCGACGCCCAGCCTGGCGAAAGCGACCTGGTGATTGCGTGGACACAGGCGCATCCGGTGCGTTTAAACGTCTCTATCGACGATGCAGGCAGCCGGTACACGGGTCGGTACCAGGGTAGCGTGACCGTTTCGTACGACAACTGGTGGACGCTTAATGATCTGTTTTACGCCAGCTTCAACCACGACCTTGGCGGCGGGCATAGCGGCCCCAAAGGCACGCGTGGCTACACCGTTCACTATGAGGTGCCGTATCGTTACTGGCTCCTGGGTTTCACCACCAGTGGCTATGATTATCACCAGCCGGTCGTGGGCGCCTACCAAACCTACCGCTACGGTGGTGATGGCGATCTTACTGAAGTGCGCCTCTCGCGCCTGCTTTATCGCGATGCCGTGCGCAAGACCTACGCTCATGTGCGCGGGTGGCTACGCCATGCGCACAGCTTCATCGATGACACCGAGATCGAGGTACAGCGCCGCCACACGGCGGGCTGGGAAATCGGTTTAAGTCACCGCGAATTCATCGGTTCCGCCACGCTGGAGGGCGGCGTGGCGTATCGCAAAAGTACGGGTATGTTAGGGGCTCAGCCGGCGCCGGAGGAATTTTTTGGCGAGGGGACGTCGCGCCCATCGCTGATTACTGCAGACGCTCAACTGACCATCCCATTGACCATTGCTGCACAGCGACTACGCTACACCACGGCATGGCGCGGACAATGGAGCCGCACGCCGCTCGCGTTGCCGGAACGCTTTTCCATCGGCGGGCGCTATACCGTGCGCGGTTTTGATGGCGAAAGCGCCTTGATCGGCGACCGAGGCTGGCTGGTGCGCAATGACCTAAGCTGGTCGCTGAATCGCACCGGTCAGACGCTTTATTTGGGTGCTGATTATGCAGAAGTGGGCGGGTCATCCGCCCACTTCTTGATTGGGCAGCACTTAGCCGGTGCTGTGATTGGCCTGCGCGGCGGGGCCAAGGGGCTGCTCTGGGACGTTTTTGTCGGTACGCCGCTTAGCAAGCCGGCGGGTTTTCAGACCCGTCGCTTCAACGCCGGCTTTAACGTCAACTGGTCATACTAGGTATCGACGTTAGGACTGCTACCTTTCCTGAGTACCCGTCATGAATTCACATTTATATCGAGTCATCTTCAATCGGGCTCGCGGTTTACAGATGGCCGTGGCGGAGCATGTCGCCAGTCAAAGCAAGCAGCGCGGCGTTCGGGCCGCCCGCTCGGCGTGCAGCCTGCTGGCGACGATGCGGGCACTGGATTTTTCGATTCTGGTGTCGCTCGGAATGGTCGTTGATCTTGCACAAGCGCAGATCGTGGCTGATCCTGGCGCGCCTCGCGACCAGCAGCCAACCGTGCTAAACGCCGCCAATGGCGTGCCATTGATCAACATTCAAGCCCCCAGCGCAAGCGGTGTGTCGCGCAATACCTATAGGCAATTTGACGTCGACCATCGGGGCGTGATTCTCAACAATGCTAGTACCCACGCGCAGACGCAGCTCGGCGGCTGGGTGCAAGGTAATCCGTGGCTAGTCAACGGCACCGCACGTGTGATTCTCAATGAGATCAACGCCAGTCATCCAAGCCAGTTGCGCGGCTACATGGAAGTGGCCGGCGAGCGTGCGCAAGTCGTGGTTGCCAATCCGGCGGGGATCAGTTGCGACGGCTGTGGCTTCATCAATGCCAATCGCGTCACGCTGACCACCGGCGCCCCGATCATGAATGGCGGCAACCTCGACGGCTACCGCGTGCAGCAAGGCGCCGTTACCATTGCCGGCGGCGGGCTCGATGCGAGCCGCGCCGATTATACCGACATTATCGCGCGCTCCGTCCAGATCAATGCTGGCCTCTGGGCTCAGCAGCTACGCGTGACAACCGGCGTCAATCAGGTCAGTGCCAGCCAGAGCGTGGTGGATCCAATTACCACAGACAGCAATGTGCCGGCTTTCGCTCTGGACGTGAGCCAACTCGGCGGCATGTACGCGCAGAAAATCGTCCTGCTCGGTACCGAGCACGGCGTGGGTATGCGCAACGCTGGCCAAATCGGCGCATCAGCCGGCGAACTGGTGGTGACCGCCGACGGCCGCTTGGAAAACAGCGGCGCCCTGCAGGCTAGGACCAATACGCGTTTGGACGTCGGCGGTGGCGTGGCCAACAGCGGTACGATCAGCGCTGGACGCGAACTCGTGCTCTACACCCCAAAAGATCTGGACAACCGGGGCGGCACCTTGAATGCTATGCGCCTGGAAGTAAACGCGGATTCCGTTACAAACCGAGGTGGCACCATTGAGCAAACCGGCGCCCAGGACCTGGTTGTACATGCCGCGCAGGTTCGTAACCGGGAGGACGGCCGCATCGGACAGGCTGGGGCGGATGCCGATGCCGCCACGATGCCCGGGCATGACGGCACGTCGGGCATAAACATCTCGGGTGACAGCGACGCCGCGCCGCTCGCGGCGGGTGCGCTCAACGTTACCCACATACTGGATAACGACGGCGGCCGCATCATGGCCAAAAGTGCCATTGATCTGACCGCCCGCGCGGGCCTGGACAATGAGGGCGGGCATTTAGGCGTGCGCGATTTAAACGTAAAGGACGGCGATCTGGTCAACCGTCTGGGTGAACTATACGTAACAGGCAGCCATCAACTCCAACTCGGCGCACTGCAAAACGAGAAGGGGCAGATGCAACTAGCCGGGCCGCTAACGCTGAACGCCCAATCGTTCGATAACCGCGCGGGTCAGCTGGTGGTAGCCGGCGGCGATAATCGTCTGGAGGTGATGGATGAGCTTGATAATAGCCGAGGCGGGCAGATTGTCAGCGACGGTGCGCTGCATATCCGTGCCAGCACGCTCAAGAACGCACAAGGTCGCGTGCAGCACGCTGGCGGTGGCCGTTTGCAGATCGAGGTGCCACAGTTTGAAGGCGTCGGTGGCACGCTGACAAGCGATGGCGTTTTGACCCTGACAAGTCATAGGGCTGACTTGCGCGGCGGCTTGACTCAAGCCAAGCAGATTCATGTTGACACAGACACGCTGATTACCGCCGAAGGCGTGCTGCGCAGCAGTGGCGCCGGCATGCTCGAGTTGAAGGTGCGCGACGTGTTGGACAACACCCACGGCGCCATTCGCGGTAATGGCGCGTTGACGTTGCAGGCGCAACAGCTGACCAACGAACGAGGTAGGATTAGCGCGGCCGGCACACACGACACGCAGGTTGACATCGCTGATCAACTCAACAATATCAATGGCCAGCTTGTTACCGCGGGCAACACGATGGTGAAGGCGCGTGATTTACGTAACCAGGGTGGCATGATCAGAACCAAGGGTCAATCCAACTTGGACGTGAGCGTTGACGGCACGCTCGACAACCGTGCGCAAGGTACGCTCGCCGCCGATGGTGATTTGAAGGTAACCGCGCCTACAGTGGACAATCGCCGGGGGAAGCTGATTGGTGTTCACGGACTACGCGTCGAGTCCACCACGCTGGATAATCGCAAAGACGGTTTATTAAACGCAACCGAAGGCCACCTGAAGGTGGACAGTCAAGGCCACATCCATAATGCGGGCGGCACGATCCAAGCCGCCGGTGAGCTGACGTTGGACAGCACAGGCTTGGACAATACCGACGGCGCGATCCGGGGCAGCCAGGTCAAACTTGATACTCGGCAAGCGACACTGAATAACACTGGCGGCACACTGATGAGCACTGCCGGTCGCTTCGACGTCAACAGTGGTGTACTGGATAACACCGGCGGGTTACTGCAATCGGCCGGCGCGATGCGCGTGCAAACACACGGTCAAACAGTGCATAACATTGATTCCGGCAAAACGGGCGGCATCTTTAGCGGCGGGGAGTTGGACTTAAATAGTGGCGAACTGCACAATCGCGCCGGCGTGGTGCATAGTCAAGGCCAACTCACCGCGCACGTTGGTGCGTTGAACAATACTCAAGGCCAGTTTGGCGGCAGCGCCGAAGTCGGGCTCAAGGCTGACAGTCTGCGCAATAGGGGTGGCGTGATACAGGCTGGACAGGCGCTGCAGATGGGCGTGGCTGATGTCACTGATAACGATGGTGGCCTGATAGCCGCGAGTGGCGAGTTATCGCTGAACGCTAAGCGGATTTATAACCGTGACACCCGTAGCACGGACCCGGGTACGCCGTTAGGTTTGCGAGGCGACGCCGTTGCGTTGACGGCCAAGCATATCGACAACCATGCCGGGACCATCACCGCCAATCGCCGCGTGGAGATCACCGGCGCGGGCACTGATAGCGTGCTGGACAACACGCAGAGCAACGTCTCCTCGGCCGGTAGCATTCAGGTTTTTGCCGATCATGTGTATAACCCGGCTGGCACGCTATTGTCCGGCACTGACCTCCGTGTCGAGGCTGAGAGTCTGCGCGGAGCAGGCCATTTACTGTCTAAGGGCAATCTGAACTTAGCGTTGCAGCAGGACTTTGACAACGAGAACGAAGTGACTGCCAACGGCCATGCCGTCATTCGCACCCCGGGCCGGCTGGTTAACCGCGGTACTTTCGAGGCAGACGAGCTTGAAGTACGGGGCGCGCAGATCGACAACACCGTCGGTGGCCGGATCAACGGAAACCGCGTGGGGGTGGCCACCGATGGCAAGTTATCTAACCATGGTCTAATCGATGGCGCGCAGACGCGCATCGAGGCCGGCGCGGTGGACAATATCGGCACGGGGCGCCTCTACGGTGATCACCTTACGCTGCAAGCCAACACCGTTGACAATCGACAGGAGGACGGCCAAGCTGCAGTCATCGCCGCACGGACACGGCTGGATATCGATGCAAACAGGCTGAGCGGAGCGGGCCGTTTGCTGTCCGACGGCGATTTAAACTTGGCGTTGCAGCAGGACTTTGACAACGAGAACGAAGTGATGGCCAACGGCCATGCCGTCGTCCGCACGGAGGGACAACTGACCAACCGCGGTGTTCTTCAAGCAGGCGAACTCGAAGTACACGGCGCGCAGATCGACAACACCGTCGGTGGCCGAATCAACGGGAACCGCGTGTGGGTGGCCACCGGTGGCAAGCTGTCTAACCGTGGCCTGATTGACGGCGTGCAGACGCGCATTGGGGCCAGTGCGGTGGACAATGTCGGCACGGGCCGCCTCTACGGTGATCACCTTACGCTGCAGGCCAACACCGTTGACAATCGACAGGAGGATGGCCAGGCGGCGGTCATCGCCGCACGGGCCCGGCTGGATATCGGTGCGAGTAAGCTAAGCGGAGCGGGCCGTTTGCTGTCCAACGGCGATTTAAACTTGGCGCTGCAGCAAGACTTTGACAACGATCACGAAGTGATGGCCAACGGCCATGCCGTCATCCGCACGGGGGGACAACTGACCAACCGCGGTGTTTTTCAAGCAGGCGAGCTCGAAGTTCGGGGCGCGCAGATCGACAACACCGTCGATGGCCGGATCAATGGCAACCGCGTGTGGGTGGCCACCGATGGCAAGCTGTCTAACCGTGGCCTAATCGATGGCGTGCAGACGCGTGTTGAGGCCGATGCCGTAGACAATGTTGGCACGGGGCGTCTCTACGGTGATCACCTTGCGTTGCAGGCCAACACCATTGACAATCGACAGGAGCATGGCCGGGCCGCAGTCATTGCTGCGAGGACACAGCTGGATATCGGTGCAAACGTCGTCAACAACCACGAGCAGGCGCTGATCTTTAGTGCTGGCCATGATAGTACGGCGCTAAACATTGCCGGCGCGCTGAATGAGCAGGGCCAGGCCGTGGATCGTGCCGCTCACGTACTCAACGACAGCGCCACGATTGAATCGCTGGGCGGCCTAAGTTTCAATACCCAGCATCTGCTCAATCGCAACGCACACTTTGCCACTGAACTGGTGCAGGTTAGCGGGCCCACCCAGAGCATAGCGCTCCAGCCAGCCGGTGATCCCAATAAACACGATATCAACGACTATCATTGGGCGGGAGGGCACAAATCCGGCTGTTATTTTCACAACGGCACGGGCGCCGAAATCAGCAATTGGACTCAGTATGATATAACGCGCACCGAATACGAGACCCGGGTTACACAAAGCGCACCGGCGCTCATTCGCTCGGGCGGTAATCTTGTGCTGCACGGTGAAAACTTCACCAATGACAAAAGCCATATTTTCGTCGGCGGCACTTTACAGGGCGATTTGGGTAACCTGAAAAATGAGGCTGTGTTTGGCCAGCATATCACCCGCGAGGTAGGCACTAGCCAGTACACTTGGAATGAATGGCGTGGCGGCTTGAAACGCCGGCATGACCGCCACTGGGAGGCACGGATTGCTTACACGCCAGCCGACATCGTGCACACGATTGAGCTGCCCGTCTCCAAGGTCGAGCAGCATACCGCCAGCGGCGTGCGTGGCTATGCGATCGAACAGCAACAGCTTAGCCAGGCAGATGACGCGCTGAAAGCAAGCGCGATTGTCGAAGTGTCGGCCGTGCCCAGTGTGCGCGCTCCTGAACTGGGCCAGATCGATGTCGCGATAAGCGGTCCGGATCCGGCGATAAGCGGTCAGGGGCCGGTGATAGCGGGTCAGAATCCGGTGATAAGCGGTCAAGAACCAACGAGCGGCCAAAATGAGCAAGGTGGGCTTGATACGCACGGCGATGTCCCTATGGTTATCCGTACTGTCCAGCCGAGCGCCCAGGTACCGGCTAACAGCTTATTTCGTGTTCAGCCCAACAATGGCAGCTATCTGATCGAGACCGATCCGCGCTTTACTGACTATCGCACCTGGCAAAGCGCTGCTACCCTACTGTCACAAGGAAAGCAGAATCCGGCCGCCACACACAAGCGCCTGGGCGACGGATTTTACGAACAAATGCTGGTGCGTGAGCAAGTCGCGCAACTGACAGGTCGGCGTTTTTTGAAAGGCTATGCCAGCGATGAGGCGCAATATCAAGCGTTGCTCGAGGCCGGCAGCGCTTATGCGAAAGCATGGAACCTGCGTCCTGGCGTGGCGCTGAGCGCGCAGCAAATGGCGCAGTTGACTCGCGATATCGTCTGGCTGGTTGAGCAGGACGTGCACCTACCCGATGGTACTGTCACTCGCGCGCTAGTGCCGCAAGTCTACGCCCGAGTCAAGCCGGGTGACCTTGACGGTAACGGCACACTGCTCGCCGCGGAATCGATCGACATGCGACTCAAGGACGAGCTCGTCAACACAGGCACCCTCGCGGGACACACTGCCGTGCAGCTGAATGCCGAAAATTTGCGTAACGTTGGCGGCCGGATCACTGGCAAGACAGTATCTGCTCAGGCGCTTGGCGACATTGACATAATCGGTGGCAGCATTGACGCTGACCAAGCCTTATTCGTTCAGGCTGGCCGCGACCTGAATATGGTCACCACAACCCGCAGCGATGCCAAGCAAGCTGGCCAGAGTGACTTTAGCCGTACCCATCTGGACCGTATAGCCGGTCTGAGCGTTAACTACCCCCTTGGCGGCCCCCTAGCGGCCAGCGCCGGGCGCGACGTCAATCTAATTGCCGCGCAGATCGCCAACAATGGGCAGAACGGCCAGACCGCCCTAATCGCCGGCCGTAATCTGAGTCTGGTCACGGTCAAAGTCGCGGAGCAAGAACGCAACGTCATCGACGCCAGCAACTACCTCAAGCAAGGCATTGAGCAAGAGGTCGGGACCACCGTGCATGCGCGGGGTGACGTACGCATGCAGGCTGGCGGCGACCTGAATGCCCGTGCGGCCCGCGTCAACAGCGACCAAGGCACATTGGTGGCGCTGGCTGATGGGGATGTCAACATCGTGGGCGGGCAAACAAGTCGTCACTGGAGCGAAGGCCGGCAGTATAAAAGTCGTAATCTGTTCGGCTCCAGTCAAACCACCACTCGCGACAGCCTGGTGGACACGACTGCGCAGGCCAGCATCTTCAGCGGCCACACGGTGGCGGTGCAAGGCCGCAACGTGACCTTGACCGGCAGCAACGTCGTGTCAGATAAGGGCACGTTTATTGAGGCGCAAAACGACCTGACTATCCAGGCTGCGACGCAGACCTACAGCGAAAGCCACTTCAAGGAGACCAAGAAGCGTGGTTTACTACATAATGGCGCGATGTCGGTGACAATTGGCAGTCAGGCGCACAGCGCTGACCAGCAAGAGGCCGGCACTCGTGCAACGGCTTCCACCGTGGGCTCGACCAATGGTAACGTGACCTTAGCTGCCAAACAGCTCTATCGGCAAGAAGGCAGTCATATCCTCACGCCGCGGGGCGATGTGGATATTCAGGCGGGCGCAGTCATTATTACGGAAGCCCGTGAGCAGAGTCAGGGTACGCAGCAAACTCAATTCAAGCAATCGGGTTTGACCGTGGCGGTGACGGCGCCAGCGATGGCGGCGGTTCAGACCGCGCAGCAGATGGAGCGGTCGGTCGGACAGACATCCGATCCCCGTATGCAAGCGTTGGCGGGCGTGACGACTGGCTTGGCCGTCAAGAACACTGCCGACGCCATCGCTCAGGATCCAAAATCGGGTGGCGGGGTTAACATTTCAGTCACTGTGGGCGGCGCGCAGAGCGGGAGCCAGGCCACTTACAACCGTGCCACCGCATCGGGTTCGAGCATTGCCGCTGGCGGCAACGTGAGGGTTCAAGCTATCGGTTCCGGCCAAGATTCCACGTTGACTGTACAAGGTAGCGAGATCCAGGGTGGCGGTGATGTCCAACTGAAGGCCGACGGCAAAATCAACCTGCTGGCCGCGCAAAACGCTCGCGAGTCGCACCTGACCCACAGCAGCCTCAGCGGTGGCGCAGGCGTGGCGGTGAACCTAAACTCCCAAGGCAAGGCAGCCGGTGTGACAGCGAACGTCAGTGGCGCACGCGGCTGGGGCGAAGGCACTGACGTGAACTGGACACCCACCCACGTGAGCGCGGGTAACCGACTGGTGCTGGAGTCGGGCGGCGACACTACGCTTAAGGGAGCGATGCTCAGTGGCCGGCAAGTGATCGGCGAGGTGGGCGGGGATCTGAGCATCGAAAGCTTGCAAGAGCGCAGTAGCGAGCGCAGCCGGGATATATCGCTCGGCGGCAGCGTGACGGCGGGTTTGGGGGTGTCGGGTAGTGTCAGCTTCAGCCAGCAAAAGATTGCAAGCGATTGGGCGAGCGTGACCGAGCGCAGTGGCATTCAAGCGGGCGACGGTGGCTTCCAGATTAACGTCAAGGGTCACACGAGCCTGAAGGGCGCGGCGATCGCCAGTACGCAGCAGGCGGTGCATGACGGAGCGAATAGTTTGACGACGTGCACGTTAAGTACCGAGGATATCGTCAACTACGCCGAATACAACGCCAGTAGCGTGGGCCTGAGCGGAGGTTACAGTGTGGGCGGCAGTGGTGGTGGCGAAGATCTGGAAGGGGTTGGCACGAACCAGTCTGGACAGGCGGCGACGGGCGCGGAGCAAGTACCGGATAGCAAGCTGCCGTCGACTCCGGGCGGATTCAGCGTTGCGCCGCCGAGCGTGATGGCCGCTTCGGGCAAGGCCAGCAGCACGACGCTGAGCGGGATCAGCGCGGGTACGATTCGCATTACGGATGAGGCGCAACAGAAAGCTTTGACGGGGCGAGACGTTGCGCAAAGCCTTGCCGGGCTGAACCAGCAAGTGCGGAGTGGACAGGATGGCGATAACGCGCTTAAGCCAATCTTCGACAAGGAGAAGATTCAGGCGGGGTTCGAGATTGCGAATCAGTTGACGCATCAAATCGGCACGTTTGTGGGCCATCGTCAAGCGCAACTGGATGAAGCACAACAAGCGGCCCAGGACCCGAATCTGAGTGCGCAGGCCAGGGCGCAAGCGCAACAGCAAGCGGCACAGCTAAAGGCGCAATGGGGCCCGGGTGGCACTTATCGACGCGCGCTGTCGGCGCTGGGCGCCGCAGCGGGTGGCAATGTGACGGCAGGCGCGGGGCAGTTTGCCCTGTCGGCGACCGTCAATTACGTGCAGGGTTTGGCGGCCAGCGAAGTGAAACGCGTGGCGGATGGCTTGCAAAGCGAGGAAGCGCGCGCGGCGTTGCATGCGCTGGTGGGGTGCGCGGGCGCGGCGGCTAGCCGCCAGGATTGCGGAGCGGGCGCGATGGGGGCGGCGGCCAGTTCGATGCTGGGCTCGTTACTCGGGCCGACGCAGGGGTTGACGCAGCGTCAGAAAGAAGCGCAAACGAACCTGGTGAGTTCATTGGTGGCAGCGGTGGCGGGGATGGCGGGTCAAGACACACCGATTGCGACGACGGCTGCGGTGACGGAGGGGCGGTTTAATCGGCAGCTCCATCCGCAGGAGACGAAGTGGATCAGTGATCGTGAAGCGGTGTATGCGAAGCGCTACGGTTTGACCGCTGAACAGGCGCGTGAAGAATTGATAACACAGGCAAACCTGCAAGTGCAGAATGGCTCGCTAGGCGAATGGAATCAGCGGGCCCACGAATTCCTGAAGCAGGTGCATGGGATGATGCAGGCAGACGGTGACAGCGGGCCGGGGTATATGTTCTATGCGACGCCAGCTCAAAAGGCTGATCCGAGCATGTATGCGGAGCACTATCCGAGCGGCTTGGGGCTTAACCAGCCCACATCAGAAGCGATGAATGCGTCGGTCAATCATGATGCAACCAGTCGAGAGATGATTGCGAAACAGACGCTGGGTGCGGCGGCTGGCGCAGGAGCGATTGTGTTGGCACCGAAGGTTGCTGTGGCAGCGGGGCTGGGTACGGGGTATGACTACGCAGGCGATGTGATTAGCCGAGCAATGGGGTTGTCGAATGGTGAACCGAGTGTAGGGAAGTCGCTGGTTGTGGGTAGTGTTGTTGGAGTAACGGCACCGTTTTTCTTACCGTTGAGTACGTTGGGTGGGAGTACTGCGGGAAAAATTGTGGTGGGCGGTTATAACAGTGTGCTGGCGGGAACGGGGGCGTTTGCGGGTACGGCAATTACGCAGTCAGGCAACCCGGATTTGTCCGCTGGAATTGGCACAGGATCTTATATGTTGGGTACGGCAATGATAAAAATGCTTCCTGGTCCGATGGGTAATGTTCTCAATCAAATTAATCAGATTCTGTCTGGGCCTGCACAAAATGCGATAACGAACGCTGGCGATAAGACGGGGAAGCAGTGAGTGATATGTCTCGACGATTCAGCTTGTATCGCCGTGCCGCAATAGCTTATCTGGCTGCTTGTGCATTGCCGGTTTTTATCCTTGCCATCTCTATCGCGAAAGGAGGGGGCTGGCGTCCAATGCTTATAGGTTTGCCTGCATATTTAACTTTCTTTGCGGCAATTACCTACCAATTCTTCAAGGAACTGCGTGCGTTGAGGCGAGCGGGGGAAGCCGGTGAATCTATGCCGGACGGTAAGCAGTAGCGACGAACCCGACGTATGCCGGTTTACCGAGATCGCTTCAATCTGCAGTTGCATCCGCAGAAAAGGAAGTGGATCAGTGATCGTGAAGCGGTGTATGCGAAGCGCTACGGTTTGAGCGCCGAGCAGGCGAGTGAAGAGTTGGCAATACAGGCAAGTCTGCAAGTGCAGAATGGCTCGCCAGGCGAACGGAATCAGCGGGCCCATAAATTTTTGAAGCAGGCGCATGGGATGTTGCCGGCAGGAGGTGAAAGCAGGCCGAAGTATATATTTTATGCGACTCCAGAGGACGTATCCGTAATTCTGTGTGTGAGGCGTGTTGAAACTCACAGTCCGATGTTGAAGCGCTCGGGGTAGAGCAGCGCGAACTGCGTCATTGCGCTTTTCCAATCATGTCGGGAACCGGTCCATTTGGCAATGACATTGCGCAGCGCCAGCCAGACCAGCTTGAGCGCGGCTTCGTCGCTGGGGAAGTGGCCGCGTGCCTTGATATGTGCGATTCACAGACATCGTTTCAACTAAAATGAGGCGATGGACCGAGAGATCGTCGCGCGATTACGTTGGGTGCACCTGTATCACGAGGCCGGCAACGAGCGAACAATGATCAACGAGCAGTTTGCCGCGCTCAAGAAAGCGATCTTCGAACGGGCCCTGGGCGCAGAGCTGACGCATCACCTGGGCTACGAGAAAGGCCAAGCCAAGCTTGAGGAAAGCGAAAACCATCGCAACGGCAGTAGCCGCAAGCGGATCACGACCGACGATGACCTGCTGGAATTGAATATTCCACGCGATCGCAACGGGACATTCGACCCGGTGCTCATCGCCAAAGGCGAACGGCGTTTTACTGGATTTGACGACAAGATCATCGCGATGTATGCACGCGGTATGACTGTGCGCGAAATCCAGGGTTTTTTGCAGCAGATGTACGGCATCGAAGTCTCGCCTGACTTTGTCAGCACGGTCACGGACGCCGTAATCGACGAGGTACGCCAGTGGCAGCAACGGCCCCTTGAAGCGATGTATCCAGTCGTGTTCTTTGATGCTCTGCGCGTGAAGGTGCGCGACGAAGGGACGGTGAAGAATAAGGCGATTTATCTCGCACTTGGCGTGCGCCGCGACGGCACACGCGATGTGCTCGGGCTTTGGATCGAGCACACTGAGGGCGCCAAGTTCTGGCTGCGCGTGGTCAACGAGCTCAAGCTGCGCGGTGTGCAGGACATCCTGATCGCCGTAGTTGACGGCCTGAAGGGTTTTCCCGAGGCGATTATTGATAAGAAACAAATGATCTTGAATCAGGCTGCGTAGCGAATTGTCTTATGCATGAAATAGCGAGCGACTCTTTGTGGCGATTTCTGAAGACGGCGTAAATGACTGATGGCAGCTTTCTTGAGATGTGCGATTCACAGACATCGTTTCACTTTTTAGAGGGCCGTTTTCGTGGCGTGTTGGAACTTGCCTCTGCTATCGGAGCCACGAGTTCCAACACGCGCCAATGATGTTTAGCTGCAGTGAACTAGACTAAAACTGACAGTGGTTGGTTTTTCATGCTGGCGTGCGTTGCCGCGCAGGGCGTAGTCCGTAGCGGCAACGCACGCCACGAACAGCAAGGAGTCCACCATGACTCAGGAACAGAAGGTCATCCGTGCCAAAGTCGGCATGCTCGAACTGGCCCGGCAACTGGGCAACGTCAGCCAAGCTTGCCGCGTGATGGGTTACTCACGCGACAGCTTCTACCGATTCAAGGAACTGTACGATAAAGGCGGCGAAGCGGCGCTGCAGGAAATCTCCCACCGCCGCCCGCTGCCCAAAAACCGCGTGGATCCGCAGATCGAGGCGGCCGTAGTTGAACTGGCCCTGGAACTGCCCGCTTATGGTCAGATCCGCATCGCCAATGAAGTGCTCAAGCGCCATGCGTTAAAGGTCTCGCCTCAGGGCGTTCGCAGCATCTGGCTGCGTCACGATCTGCAGACCATGAACAAGCGTCTAAAGGCGCTGGAAGCCAAATCCGCTCAGGACGGGCTGGTGCTGACCGAGGCCCAGTTGGTCGCGCTGGAGCGCGCCAAACAGGAAAAAGAGGCCCACGGCGAGTTCGAGTCTGAATGTCCAGGCTACTGTGGCGCGCAGGATACATTCTATGTCGGTAGCCTCAAAGGCGTAGGTCGTGTTTATCAACAAACCTTTGTCGACACCTATTCGAAGGTGGCATTGGCCAAGCTCTATGATCGCAAGACACCGCTGCCGGCGGCTGACTTACTCAATGATCGTGTTGTCCCATTCTTCGACAGTTTCGGTATCCCGCTGCTGCGCGTGCTCACGGATCGTGGCACCGAATACTGTGGCAACCCCGAGCATCACGAATATGAGCTGTATTTGGCCGTAGAAGACATCGACCATACCCGCACCAAGGCCAAGTCGCCGCAGACCAACGGCATCGTCGAACGGTTGCACAAAACCATGCTCAACGAGTTCTATCGGGTGGTGTTCCGCAAGAAGATCTACGAATCGATCGACGCCTTACAAACCGATCTTGATGCATGGCTCGATCAGTACAACAATGAACGTGAGCATCAGGGGCGATGGTGTTATGGCAAGACGCCCATGCGCACCTTCCTCGATTCACTAGCACTTGCCAAGGAGAAACTCATTCCACATTGACCGCTTCTTTTCTATCGGCTCGACTATCTGTCAGATCAAGTTCCGGCTAATACAGTTTAGCAAGGGTCTTGTCGAGTCGCCATTCGCGGTGTTGGACGTGCTCTTTCAGTTCGTCGTAGGCACCGGCTACCTCTTCCGAGAGAGGTGTCAGTTCGCCCAGTTCTGCTATGCGATCGACGGGCGTCTTGCCACCGAGTGATCCGTGCGGGCGGCGCCAGTTATAGTCGAATTGCCACTGTTCAATTTGCTCCTCGATCATGCCTTCGCTCAGGCCATGACGGGGCCAGAATTCGTTCAAGTCAGTGAGTTGCGAACGCTCGACCTTGCCATTGAGGTGTGGCAAGCGTGGTGGGATCGGTCGGAATTTGATGCACTCACTCATCAGGCACCGCTGCACTGACTCGGCGAAGAACTCGCTGCCCCGATCCGTCTGGATACGTTGAATCGGAAACGGCATTTCCTCGATGACGCGATCAAGAAAAAGCAACGTATTACGTGCATTTCTGCGCGAATAGACCGCTAGTACGCGAAAGCGAGAACAATCGTCGACGGCTGTGTACTGATAGAGGCCCCGCGCAATCTTCATCGTGTCCATCTGGACGCAATCTCCCGGAACTGGACGGCTATAACGTTTGGGCTGCGCTGGTCGCCTGGGTCGAACCAATGGCGTCACACGCGCCTGGCACAAGATCTTATGAAGGGTCGCGAGGGATAGTTCTCTTTGCTCATGCAATCGCAGCTCATTTTGGATCCGCCGCGCGCCTTTGTGCTCGGCACGCAGTCGGAGGATCGTTGCTCGATCGCTCTCAGAAACCTTCTGGTTTGGACTTCGGTGTGGACGGCGGCTTTGGGATTGGAGACTGGCTTCGCCGGCTTGCTGATAGCGGCGTAGCCATTTGCGAAGTGTCGGTCGAGAGATGCCGCACCGCGCGCACACGAGGCCGGCAACGCCGGCCTCGTGATACATGTGCACCCAACGTAATCGCGCGGCAATCTCTCGGTCCATCGCCTCATTTTAGTTGAAACGATGTCTGTGAATCGCACACTTGAGATGTCCCTTGGTTCGCGCCACAGCCTGCCGGGTGATACTGGCCTTCAGGTCGGCATTGAGCATCTCATCAGGATTCAGCTCCGGGCTGTACGAGGGCAGGTAGAACACCTCGATTTCATTGATGTGCTCGGCCAGCCAAGCCTTGATCGGCTTGGCGTGGTGAACTTTCAGGTTGTCCAGAATCAGAAACACCTTCTTGCTGCCCATGTCTTGAATCAGCCGCCTCAGAAAGTCGATCAGAATCTCGGCGTTCATCGCACCTTCGAACACCTTCCAGCGCACCTGGCCCCGGTTCGTCACGCTCGAGATCACCGACAAACCTTCGCGCCGACTCATTACACGCCGCTCAGGCGTCTTGCCGATAGGTGCATAGGAGCGGCCGCGCACATCGTCCGAACGCAAGCCCGTCTCATCGCCCCACTGGATTTGCGCGCCTTCGGCTTTTGCCCGGCGTGCAATGTTGGGGTACGTCTCGTTCAACCACGTCTGTACTGCTTCCGCTCGCTGCTCGTAGGCCCGCTTGATCGGCTTTTGCGGCGTGAAGCCCCAGCGTGCCAGATACAGACCGACGCCCTGCAATGTCAGCATCAAACCGAACCGCTGCCGGATCAGTTCTCGCACAGCGTGCCGGTTCCACAGCGCGAAGGGCATCTTCATCTGGTCCGGCATCTGCTCGCTCAGCAGTACGCGAATTTGCACTTCCTGCTGCTCATTCAAGGCACGAGCTCGATTTACCGAGCGCCCACTCGGTTTATCGCACAGAGCCGCCGTGCCTTCTCGCGCATAGCGTTTGCAAATATCGAACACGCCCGTGCGCGACAGGTTCGTATGGTTGGCGATTTCCTCGTAGCTCCAACCACGCTCACGCAGCCCGATCACCTGCCGGCGCCGTTCTTCACGCGCCTCGCGGGGAAGCGCTCTCATGTCTCGTTTTTCCATCTATTTCACGTAGGGGCGGTTTTCCTAGTTTCAAGTTCAAGCATTGCGGATCAATAACACTGTGTTTCCCGAGACGACAGTGCAAACCTGCATCGTTCATTTGATTCGCAATTCGCTGGATTTTGCGAGTTGGAAAGAGCGCAAGCAAGTCGCCGCCGAACTCAAAGAAGTGTATCGGGCGCCGTCGGCCGAAGCCGCGGCGCTGGCGCTCCAAGCGTTCGACGAGGGCCCGTGGGGGTACAAATATCCGCCGATCGCCGCCCTGTGGCGGCGTGCGTGGGAGCAGGTCACTCCCTTCTTTGCCTTTGCGCCGGACATTGGCAAGATCATCTACACAACGAATTCGATTGAGTCGTTGCACATGCAGCTGCGCAAGATCATCAAGGCACGCGGCCACTTCCCCAGCGACGAAGCCGCGCTCAAGCTGGTCTGGCTGGCGCTGCGCAATGTCATTGCCAAATGGACCGGTTCCCGACATGATTGGAAAAGCGCAATGACGCAGTTCGCGCTGCTCTACCCCGAGCGCTTCAACATCGGACTGTGAGTTTCAACACGCCTCACACACAGAATTACGGATACGTCCCCGACACTTCGCTAATGGCTACGCCGCTATCAGGAAGCCGGCGAAGCCAGTCTCCAATCCCAAAGCCGCCGTCCACACCGAAGTCCAAACCAGAAGGTTTCTGAGACCGATTGAGCAACGATCCTCCGATTGCGTGCCGAGCATAAAGGCGCGCGGTGGATCCAGGCGGATCCAGAATGAGCTGCGATTGCATGAGCAAAGAGAACTATCCCTCGCGACCCTTCATAAGATCTTGTGCCAGGCGCGTGTGACGCCATTGGTTCGACCCAGGCGACCAGCGCAGCCCAAACGTTATAGCCGTCCGGTGCCGGGCTGTTGCGCGCAAAGTAAAAATGGCTCTTCCCCACTTTGTGTGAACCTGCAGGTGACAATGACGATCAAGCCGGTATCGCATCACTCGGATAATCGGCATGGATTTTTCCTTTCTTCAACGCCTGTTGCCCGCTTCCGGCATGCGCATTGTCGGGTGGGTGATGATCGGCCATCGGCTCATCATTGCACTAAAACATCAAGGGCTCGTTGCGCACTGCACGGCGTGTGGAGCGACCAGTTCCCGGATACACGGAGGGTACCGACGACGCGTTGAAGACCTGCCGTGTAGCGGCCATCGCGTCACACTGGAAATCCAGGTGCGGCGCTTTCGTTGCGATAATACAATATGCCGCCGGCAAACATTCGCCCAATGCCCAGCGCCATTCGGCGCACGTCAGCAGCGTCGCACAGCCCGAGCACAGACGGTGCTGTGGCATGTGGGCTTGGCGCTCAGTGGCGCCGCGGGTGCGCGCCTGGCGCAGCGGCTGGGCATTTCGATCAGCGGCGAAACGATACTCCGTTTGCTTAAACGCAACGGCCAAAAGCACGTCGCGACGACATCACCCCCTACCATCATTGGCGTCGATGACTGGGCATTCAAGCGCGCTCATCGCTATGGCACCCTACTGGTCGATCTCGAGCAACGGCGCCCATTGGATCGGTTGCCCAATCGTGATGCGACCTCGGTGGCGAACTGGCTAACAGGAAACCGCGCAATCCGCATCGTATCGCGCGATCGCGCTGGGGTTTACGCCGAAGGCATCACCCGTGGCGCGCCGCAGGCAATACAAGTGGCCGACCGATGGCATCTATTAAAGAATCTTGGCGATGCTATTGAGCGCGCGCTGAGCCGCTGCCAGCGGCCTATCCGCGAAGTTGCACGCTCACTCAACCACGAGCACGCTTCTGTCGCATTGCCGGCGATCGAATCGAATGCGCCCGGCGTGGCAACAACATCGCGCGCAAAGGAGCAACAAGCGCAGCGGCGAGAAGCGCGGCTCGCACACTATGAATCGGTCATGCACCATCATCAAAGCGGAATGGCAATCCGGGCGATTGCGCGCCTTACAGCATTGGACCGGCGTACGGTGCGCCATTGGATCAACGCCGGTGGGTTCCCTGAGCGGGCGCAACGGCTGCCAGCCGCCAGCAAGTTGGATCCCTATCGAGCGTATCTTGCCCAGCGCTGGCGTGAAGGCTGCCAAAACGCGGCGAGGTTGTATCGGGAAATCGTCAGACAAGGGTTCAACGGCGGTTGCGGCATCGTACGCCAAGCCCTTCAACCTTGGCGACAAGCCGGGTGAAATCACGCAGCAGCTGCGTACTGCTGTGTCACGAGCGGTGCCTTCCACTCGCCGCGTAGGCTGCTGGTTAATGGGTCGGGGCACGGCCGCGCTCACCAACGACGATAAGCGGCACGTCCAGCGCTTGGTTCAACGACTCGCCGAGCAAAATCCCCAGATAGCAACAATCCGGCGGCTGTCGCTCTAGTTCACTGACATGGTCAAGCGCCGCGCACATCAAGCGTTGGCAAGCTGGCTGCGTCAAGCCCAGGCCAGCGGTGTACCAGAAATGCAGCGGTTTGCAGCGGGCATTGGCCACGACTACGATGCCGTACACGCTGCCCTACTCACGCCCTACAGCAACGGCATCGTTGAAGGCCATGTCAATCGGCTCAAGTTCCTCAAGTGCCAAATGTATGGCCGTGCCGGCTTCCAACTGCTTCGTACTCGCGTGTTGAATTAGGGCTGACTTGTGACGTGAAACTTCACACAAAGTGGGGAAGAGTGTCTGGCATCAACTAAAAAAGCCGCCGTGTTGCCTCATGGGATGATGTTACTCTCAGGTAATTGTCACTCTCCGGTTTTTTTCGATGAAGGCTGGTGCTGCGTAGCAGCGCCAGCCTTCATCGCATCGGCATCACCCAGTATTCTGGCTACCAGTTCTTTGGCGCGGTTCGATCGCCATGCCTTCACACGGCGCTGCACAGTGCGCAGCTGCGCGCCGGAATACATCGTCGGCGCCATGGCGACGAGACGCTCATGTAGCTTCTTGGCCGTGATGCCCGGTTCGGCTTCCAACCATTGCTGTATCGTCGGCCACGTATGCTCGAATGGATCTTCTCGGCTGCGCCAAGTGTGAGGCACGCGCGCCTTTCGCTGATGTGTCGCTCTTACCTCGCCTTCCTGCCACGCTGTGCCAAGACTCGCCAGGAAATCCGCGAGGGGAACGCGAGCAGGTGTGGTTGCCTGCGTCGGCGCCAAGCCGGATTCACTACATTGTGCGACGCGCTGTTGCGCTTCGCGCATGCGGCTCAACAGCTCCAGTGGGTCGAGCGCTCGGAACTGCGCACGTAGCCTGCGTTTGGTTGCCTGCGGCACCGACGCCGAGCGCAGCACACGCTCAAGCGGCGTCAACGGCGCTTCATACCGTTTCGTGACTCTCGCGCCATGACGTGTCTTCGATTGCAGCTTAAATGAAGGCTGGAAGAAGTTAATGTACAAACGTGGCACCTCGTAAAGGCAGGCAAGGGTTTGCGTGGCTTCAAGTCCGCGTAACCGGCCATACCCGACGAGGCGGCGCACGACTGACCCATTCTTTTGTTCGACCCACGCCTGGTCATTCTTCTTATACGCACGAGAGCGTGTCAGCTCGATGCCCGTTGCCTTGCACAAGTCGAATACGGCCTCATTCATGAAAGCGGTATCGTTATCGCAATCCAGACCACGCAGCGCAAACGGCAATGCTCGGCTAACCCGTTTGAGGTGCTCGAGAACGAACGCACCGCTTCGATAGGGCATGGCCAGGCATTCGGTCCAGCCGGTCGCGATATCGGTCATCACGAAGCTATGCACGAACTCGCCGTCGATCTTGGTGCCACCGCAATGCTCGACGAAATCAACCTCGAGATAGCCGGGTGGCGGATTATCCCAGTGAGCGAAGGTGCGGATCGGCACGGCACGGCCAATGGCGTTACCCACTCCACCAGCGCGTCGGCGTTGACCCGCGAAAGCCTGTTCGCGCACGTCATGCAGCAGCCGATCAATGGTAGCGGCGCTGATTTGGCTCAGCCGTTGGCGAACCCGCTTGGATAGCCTCAGGTGAGCATGCCGTGCCATCGCATCAGTCAGCGTTGGAATGAGCGCCTTCAGTCGTTTGCCGCAAATCCGATCGGCCGCCTCCCAGAGCGTGATCAGCGCGGCCCGCACCTGATCGTCGTAGCGTCGCTGGGGGCTGGGCTTCGTCCTGGGCGGCACAGGCTCGCGACACAGCACACGGATGGCGTGCTTACGGTGATAGCCCGTCACCTGGACAAACTCGTCCAGTATCGCGCGCTTCTCGCTCCGATCAGAACGGCGGTACCGCTCACCAACCGCCTCTATCAATTCCCGTCGTGTTCTCATGCTGAGCCGCCTCGTCATCAGTCGTCCCCGCCAGCATTCTGACGGGTAACAAATTACATGAGGCAACAGGCTCCGCTCGGTAGCAAAAAACCTGAGTCAATGCGTCGGCCAAGATGATTGTCGCTGTTCACTGGCGCCGCCCGCACGGATCACTCGGTGGCAAGACGCCTGTCGATCGCATAGCAGAACTGGGTGAACTGACACCCCTCTCGGAAGAGGTAGCCAGCGCCTACGGCGAACTGAAAGAGCGCGTCCAACACCGCGAATGGCGACTCGACAAGACCCTTGCTACACATCACCGGAGTGTGTTGGAACTCGTGGCGCCGATAGGAGATGCTAGTTCCAACATGCCACGAGAACAGCCCTCTAAAAAGTGAAACGATGTCCGTGAATCGCACATGAATGTCAAAAAGCTAGGCTGACGCGCCGTGTGCAAGCGATCCGCGCTCGGGTGCTTGCCTCGTTGAGCAGAGCGCTTGGCCAGTTCAGCGCTCAATGGTTCTTTTTTGCGCTTAAGTCAGATGCGGCCCAGCGTGGCGCACAGGTGAACGACGGCGCTCGCTGGTCAAGCCCATTAGCGCGCCGACTTCATGGTTGACGCATCTTGGGTACAGTTGCTGGTGAACAGCTTGCTCGGTGGCATAGCGCCGCACGTCGCTGGGAAAGCAGCCGACTGGGGCCAGCGTGTGCAACCCGGATGCACACCAGCGGGCGATCGTGGATCCAGAGCGGCCGTCAGTGCCCATCACGTCACGTGGCTGTGACTCGCGATATCCCGGTCTGCCCCACCGATTTGAGTCGGTTCTGTTACCACCGACTCGCACAGTACATGGTGCCCGACCAATTCCGCTACCTTCCTGATCTGCCCCGCACCTCGACGGGCAATACCCACTATCAACTTTTGGAGCGTCAGTGCAATGCCAAACCCGCCTGATGAACGACGAGTCGCGCTGCGCGAGCATGCCGCCTGTTTTGCCCGCGACCAGCTCAGTATAGACATCGCAACCGCCGAACGTACCAACACTTTTCATCGGGACGGCTGGCGCCGATGCGCAGAATTTGGCCTGTTCAGTATGGCCCTACCCGAGGAGTACGGGGGAGCGGGCGCGCCGCTGTCCGACCTGCTTGCCGTCATGGACGGCCTGGGATACGGCAGCGAAGACTTGGGACTGCTGTTCTCGCTCAACGCGCACCTGTGGACCGTGGCCCTGCCGCTGGCCATCCACGGCACACCGGCACAGCGCTCGCGCTTTTTGCCAGGCTTGATGGATGGCTCGTTGATCGGGGCCAATGCCTCGACGGAAGACGAAGCAGGCTCAGACGTGTTCTCCATGCGCACCCAAGCGGTACGAGACGGCGACAGCTATGTCCTCAACGGCTCGAAAACCTACATCACCAACGCCCCTATCGCGGATCTATGCGTCCTCTACGCCACCCTTGACCCCACGCTCGGTCCACTGGGCGTCACCGCGTTCCTGGTCGAGACGACCAACCCGGGCCTGGAGCTGAGCCCGCCTTTGGAAAAGATGGGACTGCGCACTGCACAGATGGGCCGGATCACACTCAAGGACTGCCGTGTCTCGGCCGATGCCGTACTGGGACGAGAAGGACGAGGCGTCAAGGTCTTTGAAAGTGCCATGGAATATGAACGTGGCTGCATTCTTGCCACCACGTTGGGCGCCATGCGCCGCCGCCTTGAAGCATGCATTACCCACGCGCGTACCCGCCGCCAGTTCGGCCAACCCATTGGGAAGAATCAAGCCATCTCCCATCGCCTCGCCGACATGAAAGTCAACCTCGATGCCGCGTGTGAACTCGTCTATCGGGTAGGGCGGCTCAAGGATGCGGGCAAAGATGCCACGCTGGAAGCGGCCTGTGCAAAGCTGTTCGTCTCGGAGACGTACACGAAGTTTTCGCTAGACGCACTGCGCATTTACGGCGCACAAGGTTACCTCGCTCAAACCCCTACTGAAAGAGGACTGCGCGACGCCATCGCATCCCTCCTCTATTCGGGAACGTCTGATATTCAACGCAACATCATCGCCACCGAACTGGGATTATGAACTGACCTAGCGATGCGCCAGCGCAGCGTCGCGATCGAATCAGGCATGTGCCGTTCGCACACTGAGCGGCCGCGCGGCACGTCGTGCTCGGGTAAGGCAGGCGGGCGGCGGATATGGCGGTGTCGATACGGTGTCGTGTGGCATAAGGCGACTCCGTATCCTTTATTCCCGATGTGACCTGCCTGACTTCTTCGGACCGTTTCAATCTTGGAGTGACCTGCCTGTTGATCCGCTTGGGTTTTCTAGACCAGATCTAGAGCGAGTTTTCCGGCGTTTCGGGTCCAGCCGGACCCGGCAAAAGCGCCAGCTGACGGGCAAATTCAGCTGGCGCCAACTCTTTGAGAGCAGAGTGAGGACGGCTCTCGTTGTAATCCCGGCGCCACGCCTGGACGATCGCTTTTGCTTCGCTCAACGTCTCGAACCAATGTAAGTTCAAGCACTCGTCACGGAATGATCCATTAAACGTCTCGATGTGGCAATTGTCCGTCGGCTTACCCGGCCGGCTAAAGTGCACTTTTGCGCGATGATGATATGCCCACATATCAAGCAGACGTGCGGAAAATTCGCTGCCATTGTCCACGAACAGGTGCCGTGGAGCGCCGCGTCTGGCTGCGATTCGATTCAGTGCTGACACTACGTGTTCGCCTTTTAATCGTTGTCCGACTTCGATGGCCAGTGCTTCCTTCGTGAAGACATCCACGATCGTCAAGGTTCGGAATTTTGAACCATCAGCCAGCTGGTCGGCCACGAAATCCATACTCCAGGCGTCGTTCGGTTTGGCCGGCATGATCTTGGCCACCCGTGTCACCACCATCTTTCGTCGCTTCGGCAGCTTCGAGCGCAGCTGCAACTGTTCTTCGCAATACAGCCGGTACGCCTGATTCTTGCCCAACTGCCAGCCTTCGCGGCGCAATAGCACGTGGACACGCCGATAGCCGTAGCGCACGCGTGTGTAGGCAATCTCGCGCATGCGCGCGCGAAGCTCAACACGAGGGTCCTTGACGCTGCGGTAGTATTGAACGCTGCGCGGTTGCTTTACGAGCCGGCAGGCCCGCCTCATCGTCAATCCGTAGTGGCTTACCACGTAATCCACTACGGTTCTCCTCAGCGCGGGCCGGGCCACTTTTTTGAGGTAACATCTTGTAAGATAGCCTTGTCCAGGCTCCGTTCAGCAACGAGCTTCTTGAGCCGTGCATTCTCATCCTGCAATTGCTTGAGCTCACGCACTTGGTCCGACTGCATCCCAGCGTATTGCTTCTTCCACCGATAGAACGTCTGCTCGCAAATGCCGATCTGGCGGATCAAGTCCGCCACCGGCATCCCCAGTTCCGCTTGCTTGAGCACAGCCACAATTTGTTCGATCGAAAAACGCTTGCGTTTCATGACAAACCACCTCCTGGTTCAGGGTCAAGTTTGCGCAAAACTCGCTTCCGAGTCGGTCCAGAATTCCTAAAGCAGATCACGAGCCAAGTGACCCGCATCGTGATGCACGGACGCGTCGTCGTTGACGGTCGGCAGGTGCCCAATGTGGTCTTAAAAATATGGTATGCCAATCATTGGTGCAACAGCTCATCATTCGACAAATTGCAATCGGTACCCAACTCGGCGGCGTTCGATCGTAACCGGTGCCAATGGCCGCTACAGCTTCCGTAGTGTCGTGCTGAAAAGATACGTTGTGCCGCCGGGCAGCCTGATCGAAAACCGGCTGGGACAGCTCGGCAGGCATGGATGCGATATCGCGCATATCCACTTCTTTGTTTCGGCCTTTGGCATGCGCAAGCTGATGATGCAAACCAACGCCGTATCTTTGAAATGATTTTGCGTTAGCGCCGCATAGAACATGCGAGCACGCTGTAAGTGAGTTGGGCCGTCCACAACAAATCGGCCACACTCACATAGGCGGTCGGCTTGGGCGAGATCGGACTGCTGGGCAAGTTCGGCACAGAGCAGGCGGGCTATTGAGCGCCTATGCAAACGTCTGCAGTCCAAGCGCGCCACACACGCTTGTTGCCGTGAGCAACTGGCTGCGCAAGCCAAATAATCTAGCTGGAACGTTTTTGCTCATTGGGTTATGATAAGAATTCAATAGTTATGTCAAAAACGAGGTAAAAATGGAAGCTTCATTAGAAAAAGACGTATCGCCGATCAGCCAATGGTATGACATGATGACTCGGATGTTTCCCGATGACCGCCTAACTTTTCTGAACTACGGTTATCTGGACGATCGCAGCAACTTTGACTGGATCAAAGAGGAGGACCTTGAGCAGAAATGTTCGGTTAACTTAATCCGAACCATTTTAGGCGATGCTGATTTGCGTGGTAAAAAGGTCCTTGAAGTGGGTTCTGGGAGAGGAGGAAATTGTTCTTATCTTGCCAGATATGCTGGCGCCGCATCAGTAACCGGGCTGGACTTCTGCCCAGCGCATATTGAGTTTTGCAATCAGGTGCATCGTCTAGACGGGTTGTCTTTTATTGGCGGTGATGCGACGAACTTACCCTTTGCCGATGAAGAATTCGACGTGGTAGTCAACATCGAGTCGTCTCACTGTTATCCAGACATGAATAGGTTTGGTGAAGAAGTGCGACGGGTGCTGAAAAAAGAAGGCTTGTTTTTTTATGCCGATACCATGAAGGGCGACAATCATGATGTGTTGTCCGAGCAGGATAAAATCGGCGTTGATTTTTTCAATAACGTGTTGGGGCAGCATCAGGCAATGATTGCCAACGCCCAATTCGTTGTAGAGGACCATATTGATATTTCTAAAGGAGTGGCTAGGGCTTTTGAAAGCGAGCAAGGTCACCTAAAGCATGTGCTCAAGGCATTGGTGAGTGAAAAGAAGCAGCAGCATGGTCTTCTACCGCCCGATGTGTATCATGCATTCGACACTATGTTTCACTTCTTTGACGATAGTGGCCTGAAGGCTTATAAAAATGGTCACCTAGCGTACAAATTTTGGCGTCTTAAAAAAGCTGCTTAATGTTTTAAGTCTGAGCTTAGACAATTCTTATGGCATTGGGTGTGCGCTGGCCCTGTAAATTTCAGCCCACATGATTCACCATGCTTGTGATGGCGCGGTTCAAATAATTGCGCAGCGCCATTATTGTTTTCCTCACTGTAAAAAGACAACCGTAGGCACACGCCGCGATTAAAGCGGCGTGTGCAACCAGCGGCTTTGTTTTAGACAGTAGTCTCCGCGGCTCGGATACTGTTGATTAATTTAGTCAACACATTCCCTGGCCCGAGTTCTTCGAACTCGCACTCCCCTTGGCGAATCAAATACTGAACGGTATCAACCCACCGCACGGATCCGCAGATCTGTCGGGTGAGGTTGTCAATCAGTTCATTATCTCGGTAGGGAGCAGCATGAATATTGGATATCACGGGTATTTGCAGCGGAGAATAGCTAAACTGCTTCAGATATTTGCTAAACTCCTCCATCGCGCCTTGCATATAACGGGAATGAAACGGAGCGCTGACTGACAACGGAATAACTGTAATTTTCAACGCCTGGAAGATCTCTTTGGCTTGGCTAAGGGCTTCAACGGGGCCGGCAAGGACAACTTGGGTCGGCGAGTTGTAGTTGGCCACATCCAGAGCATTCAAACCATGCTGAGATAGTAGCGAATTGATTTCTGTTGGAGAGGGACCGATGACCGCGGCCATGCTCCCGCCGGTGGCGCGCGCCATCAATTCGCCACGTTTCTTGACCAGTTTCAGGCCAGTTTCGAACGAGAAGGCCCCAGCGGCAAATAATGCGCAGTACTCGCCTAAGCTATGGCCGGCAAGGTAATCTGGTTGACGAGGATGTTGTTGCTGCTTGCTTAGGAACGCTAGGGCGCTGACAGTGTAAAGCGCTGGCTGCGTATATTGAGTATGGGACAGCTGGCGATCTGGGTCTTCCAAACAAAGTGTTCTTAGCGAATAGCCAAGGATTTCATCGGCCTGGGCAACGTGATCGGGAAACTGCTCGAACAGTTCCGCTCCCATGCCGACGCGTTGCGATCCCTGGCCAGGAAAGACGTAGACGCGCTTCGGGCTAGTCGCTGGCCGCGTCGACGGCTGCTGTGCCACGTGGGCTGGTTGCTGAACTTGCTGCGACGCAGGCCGCGCAAATGGCTGCATTTGTTGGGGCGTTTGTGGTGATGGTGCAGTCGCACTTGCTGGTAGCGGTTGTAGCGTGCGCCCGAGCGCCAGCGTTTCATCAAACTTTTCAAGGTCACGGCCGAACGGGCTGAGCACAGCAAAAGTCTGTGGCGCCTGACGGTCACGGATATTTTGTTTGATTAGATTGGCTAGCGTGCCACTGGGGCCGAGATCCAAGTAGATCATTGACTCACCGCGCTCGGCGGCTTCTCGCTCGATCCGCGCCAGTGTTTGAGAAAAGTGAATCGGTTCTCGGATGGTCTGCCAAAAGTGATCGGTCGTGAGTTGATCCAAGGTCTCGGTGTTGTGGCAGGAGATCACCGGGATCTGCGTGCGCCGTAAGCGCAGTTCACTGGCTAGCGCATCGACCTCCGGTTTAAGGAAATCGATATGGCGGGAATGGAAAGCCTGTTTGACTGGCAGGCGTTGGAACACGATATCTTGACTGCTGAGGTAGCGTTCAGCGTCTGCAATCCGCGCGGATTGACCGGCGATGACGATCAGCGATTTAGCGTTATAGGCTGCAATATCGCAATGATCATGAAGTAGCGGCGTTTGATGGTAGAGCGACTCATCGCAGAGAATCGCCAGCATCGCACCTTCAGTGGCCGAAGTTTGACGACGGTGAAATAGCTGGCCCTGGCGGGTCACGAAACGAATCGCGTCGGACAATGGCAGTGCATCGGCGAGGGCGGCGGCGGCCAGTTCTCCGAGACTGGTGCCCAGTAGGTAGTCAGGCTTGATCTGCTGCTCGATCAGCGTTTTGCCAAGTGCGTACTCCACCATGAAGATGGCTGGATGGCTAATGCGAAGATCATCGAACGTCTTAGAACGTGCGTTATTAGCATCGTAAATTTCGGCAATTAATGAATGCCCGAGCTCGACGCGAATGAGCGCATCAAGTTCGTTCATCCAGCGGTGGAACACCAAATTGTTTTGATAGAGCTCCCGTCCCATCTGGTAGAACTGGCAACCTTGGCCTGGAAACATAAAAACAACGGAAGTTTTCTGTCCTTCGCAGAGGTACGGCATATATTTGTCCTAGGATGTGGAGGGTGCAGAGAACGATATTCTAGCCAAAACTCATTTTGCGGTCCTGCACAATTTGCATGCCGTGTGTACATTCGTCGCTGCAAACCATTGCCGGCCTACACGTTAAGCTTTGTGTTTCGCCAGCTCGTGCTCGGCACTCACTTGACGCAACGCGCGATGTTTCCAAGAAAACGGCGGCCTTCTGCGATGCGCACGATTGTTGGCAACGCGTGTCACAGTGTCGCGCTATTGGCGTGTAAACCGTATTGGGGTATCTAAGTATACCGATGTGGTTGTCGTGGCGATACGATCGTTCATACCGCGCGACCGTAAACGATGTTATGTAAAGCGTTAGTGTGAGCGTTGCCGAATACGATGGTGCTACATACGGGAAATCGTAGTCGGCGATGAGGAGCGAGTTCGCGCACTGCTGGGAACAGGTGCTATCGCTTGACTTTGCCGACATAGTCAGTGCCGCGCATACGCAGCGCTTACGACTCGAAGTCAGGTGTGATGCGGTCTGGCTTATACACTATTTACCGTAAATGAGCAAAACTTCTATCGAAGTTCGATCAACCTTTTTCTAAACGACAATTTATTTAAGTATTGAATTATCTGGGCGTGTCAACGGCGTATCGTTGTTCTTTCAAAAAACCATTGAACCAATATGGCTTTTCGGCTATGTTTTCGCTAACAAATAAACCCTTGCTATGGAAATTTTGATGATGGTCACTTTTACCGATCATCTGTTTTTTCTTTCTATCGTTCTTAGTCTCGAAAATCGTCGGCTGATCTCCCGCCGTGGGATCGGCCAACCGTTTGAATTTGAACAATTTGTTCCGACGACGTCCGTCAATGTTGGTCCATTACGGGTTGCGTTTGATGGCCTCAAGGCGTTTGGCTGGCTGAGCCAGTCAAGCGACGACGAGTATTTTTTTCTCAATCGGGCGTATGCTGCCCAAGCCCTGCCGGACCGGATCGATGAACTTTTTGCGTGGCTAGCGCCTGAGCGTGAACCCGTCAAAGAAGATTTATCGCAGCTGTCGTGCTGGCTGTCGCTGTCGGCGTTGGACTGGAATTTGCAGTGCCCTGCACTGATTCGCAGCCTCGACGATTTGTTGGCGTTGGTGCTATTGCGTCGGATGGCATTGGGCGACGCGATTGATCACAGCACCGGACGGGTGGCACCACAGCATATTGACAGCGGCCGAATCAGCCCAAAGTTGGTGCATCAGCTGACCGATTTCATGCTCACCCGACAATGGATTCAAAGCAGCGGTGAGCAGGGGCTGACGCTCAACCCAACGCGGCGGCAGCGATTGTCTGAGTGGTTGAGTGAGCCGTTTCTTGCTTACTGCGCTAGCTTACCTTCGACTCTCGATGATGTCTTGTTTGGTAAGGGGGAGCGATGGGTGGCATCATCGCGGTGGCTAAAGGAGGCGGGTGAGCGGCAAATTTGGCGCGGCGACCTGCCAGCGCTTGAACAGCTGTTGAGCACGATCTTCGATGAGCAGCCGTTGGCTACGCAACCAGACTGGATCGTTGAATTCGGCCGCCGTTCCAATCGTTCACTGGATGACGTGTGGCAATGGATTCGCCAGCATACTGCCCGAGGCAAGGTGCTGGATAGCTTGCCACTACGGTTGCTAGTGCTGGATGACGCCGTGTGGGGCGATCTGGCTGCGCTTAGACGACGCCTTGAAGACGCTGGAGTCGGGGCGAGTGAGCGAGTGCTGTGGCTAGGTGTTGGCCAGCAAAATCTCGAAGAACCGGGGACTACGCCGGTGCCGCCATCGCAACGGGTGCCACAACGCTTTTACATTCGCGCCAACGGCTTGGCGGCGGATGGCGCCAGCGTGATGGGCAGCCTGCAAGCCCAATTTGACTGTCTGGCTGCTTTAGCGAGCAGCCATTTGGTAGTCCTTAGCGAAAGCCACTGGCGCCCTGGTGGCGCCCTGGCCGATCGCTTTGCTTACCATTACGGTGTTGAAGCGGCCCACTACTTGATGGCGTTGGCTGGTGCCGGGTTGTTTGCAAATCCAGGAATGTTGCACAAGTTGCCTCGGGATCGGGCCGATTGCGATGCGACCCTGGGTTGCTATCAGACCAGAGAATATCGTATTCGCTATGCGACCGTCGATGACCTGCCTGCACTGTTGAAGCTGGAAAAGGCTTGTTGGCCGGAAGGCGCAAGGGTTGACGAGCCGATCCTGCGTCGCCGGCTGAGTCAGTGGTCCGCTGGACAGTTAGCGCTGGAGCTCGATGGCGAGGTCGTTGGTGTGATTTATTCACAGCGGATCACGAAAATCGATGGCCTTTTCGGCGTCAATTTCGCGACCGTTGATCAGCTTTATCATACCGAAGGCAGCATAGTCCAGATCCAAAGCCTAAACATCTTGCCAGCTCATCAGTACAGCGGGTACGGCGATCAGTTGCTGGAGTTCATGCTGCAATACTGCACTGTGCTCAACGGTGTGGATACCGTGGTGGGTGTGACCCGCTGCAAGGACTATCCAAAGCATCAGCCCATTCCTTTGGGTGACTATATCCACAGTCGTGATGAGCGAGGCATCCTGCTGGATCCGGTACTGCGTTTTCACGAGCTTCACGGCGCACGGATCGAGCGGCTGGTGGCAGGTTATCGTCCGGCTGATCACGACAACTCGGGTTACGGCGTGCTGGTGCATTACGATCTGGCTAGCCGCCAGCGTCAAGCGCTACAGCTGACCACAGCGCCGGTGGCGTTGCCGACGGTATCCATCGATGACGCCGTGCGTCACGGCGTCAACCGGTGCTTGGGTCAACCGGAAGACAGTCGGCTGTCGCCGCGCCACAGCTTGATGGAGCTGGGACTCGACTCAGCTGATCTTCTCGCGCTGGGTGAACAACTGGGACCGATGTTTGGGCTCACGCTGGAGCCGACATTTTTCTTCCGCCATAACAGCATCGACAAGATAGTTGCGGCACTAAAAGAGCGTTTGGAAGGGCCGGCGCCGTCATCGAGTGGCAGCAACGTACTCCACCCCAAACCCACCAACACGTCACCGCAAAAAACGCCATCCACGTCAATCGAAGACCACGATGACTTTGCGATCATCGGCATCAGCGGTTGTTTCCCCGGCGGGGAACTGGAGGATTTTTGGGCGGCGGTACGCAGCGGCGTCAGTCAGATACGTGAGGCGCCGGCCGGGCGCGCCAATGCAGGCTCTCTAGGCGGCTATATCGACGATATTGATTGCTTTGATCACTCATTTTTTGGCGTGTCGGCGGCGGAAGCGGCGCTAATGGACCCCCAGCAGCGGCTGCTATTGCAACATGCTTGGCTGGCGCTTGAAGATGCCGGCATTCCAGCGGCGCAGCTAGCCCGTAGCGCCACCGGTGTATTTATTGCTGCCGCACCGAGTGAATATCGCGGCGTCGTTGAAATCCCCAAAGATAGCCCGTTCCTGCTGACGTCTTCGTCTGCGTGCATGTATGCGAACCGGGTTTCTTACCTCCTAGATCTATGCGGACCGAGCGAATATTGCAACACGGCCTGTTCATCGGCATTGGTGGCGTTACATCGAGCGATGCAGGCGATCAGGGCCGGCGAGTGTCGGCAAGCGTTGATTGGCGCAGTCAACCTATTGTTGTCGCCTGACGAAACGGCAGGGTATCGGTTGATGGATTTCCTCAGCGCGCATGGTCAAACGCGCTCATTCCAAGCGGGAGCCGATGGCTATGTGCGTTCTGAAGGCGTTGGCGTACTGTTGCTCAAGCCATTGGCAGACGCTGAGCGGGATGGCGATCACATTTATTTAAAGCTCAAGGGTAGCGGCGTTTGCCACGGCGGGAGAGGGGCTTCGCTGACCGCGCCCAATCAAGACAGCATGAAAGCGGCAATCGTTGCCGCCTATCGCAGAGCCAACGTGGAGCCGAACAGCGTCAGTTACGTGGAAGCGCACGGCGTCGGCTCGTTGCTCGGCGATGCAATAGAGATCGCCGCTATCCAGGCAGCCCGGGCGGAGTTGAGCGACGATGACCACGATGTTCCTTGGACAGTGAGTACTTTGAAGCCGGTGATCGGTCATTGTGAACTGGCTTTTGGCATGGCGGCGTTGTTCAAAGTGATCGATGCTGTGGCGCAGCGGCAGTTACCAGGGATTCCGGGATATACACAACTGAATCCCGCGATCACGCTGGATCCGCGCCAATTGCGGCTGCAGGCCGACAGCCACCCATGGCCAGCGCTAAAGGACGCGAACGGCGTGGCGTTGCCGCGGCGAGCGAGTATCAATAGTTACGGCTTCGGCGGCGTCAATGCCCACTTAGTCGTGGAGGAGTACATTGCACCGCAGCGTACGATACAGGATGACGTCGGGCCTCAGTTAATCCTGTTGTCGTCACGTGATGCGGCGCAGTTGGCCGAGCAGGCGGCGCGGCTAAGCCGCTATATTGCCCAACGGCCCAATCTGTGCTTGGCTGACATCGCTTATACATTGCAAGTGGGTCGCACTGCGATGGCATGCCGCTGGACGTGCGTGGTTGACAGCATTGCGTCGCTACAACAGCAGCTCGACGCACTCAATCGTGCGCCGATGAATGCAATCACGATGCTCGATGCGGACACGGTGGCGATCGGTCCGTTGCAAGCTGGAATCGGCGACGAGGTGGACCGGGCCTTGGCCCGTTGCGATTTGCAAGTGCTGGCCGGTTACTGGCGGCAAGGCGTTGAGCTAGACTGGCTCAAGTTGTCGCGTCCCGGTGAGGTGCGGCGCATCCGTCTGCCCGGCTATGTCTTTGCCAAGGTGCGTCATTGGCTGCCGCCGCGGCAGGCTGTTGCAGCTTGTCAGAAAAGCGAAGGTGTGGCGCAACCGCAAGGCTTTCGGCAAATACTGGCTGAGCTACTCGGATGCGAGCCAGCCGCGCTTGAAGGCGGTGAATCGCGTAGCCTGGCCAGCCTTGGCCTCAACTCGCTGGCCGCAGTCGGTCTTAAAGCCAAACTGGAGCAGCAATTGCAGCTATCGGTATCGTTAGCGCAATTGAGCCCCTATCTAAGCCTTGGTGAGGTGGAAACCCATCTGGCAGCACTAGCGGGACAGGGTGACAATCATCCGGTGCCTCAGTTGCAAATGGCACCCACCGATCAGTGGCAGCCTTTTGCACTCAACGATATCCAACAATCTTTTCTGTCAGGGCGCAAGCTACTGGCCGAGACTGAGCGGGTAGGCTGCCATATCTATTTGGAATTCGACTGGCCGGATCTCGAAGTCTACAGGCTTAACCAGGCTTGGAATCGCTTGATGAGCCGACATGAAATGTTGCGAGTCAAGCTGCTCGATGATGGTCGCCAGCAAATCCGCGAATCGGCTTCTTATCGCATCAAAGCACGGGATTTGCGACGAATCGACACGGCCGGCCGCGAGTTGGCGTTGGCAGCCATTCGTGCGTCGATGTCTCACAACGTCTACCTACCGGGGCAGGAGCCGCTTTTTGAGATCCGCGTTTCGCTGCTGGATCAACAGCGCAGCCGGGTACACTTGAGTATCGACGAGTTAGTGGTGGACGCCACTTCTTTGGACTTACTGTTGCAACAGTGGTTGATGCTTTATCGGGACCCCGCTGCGCAGCTGCCAGATCACGGCTTGTCGTTCCGGGACTACCAGTTGTCGCTGGAAGCTTTCAAACAGTCTCCACGCTACCAGCGTGATTTGCAATACTGGGTTGACAAGCTGGCGCAGATGCCGCCAGGCTTGTGCTTGCCCAAGGCACAGCGGCCAGCTGGCCGTCAGCGAAGACGACTGGCCTCGACGCTGGAGCCAAGCCGCTGGCTGCGATTGAAACAGCAGAGCGATGCTTTGCAAATCTCAGGTACAGCATTGCTGCTGACCTTGTTCGGCTTAACGCTTAGGCAGGCCAATGCGGGCAAAGCATTTTCGTTGATCTCCACATTCTATAACCGGTTCCCTATACATCCAGCGGTGGATTATTTGGTTGGACCGTTCATCTCGACCCATTTTTTTGCCTTTGCCGGCGCGGCGGAAGAAACCCTGGCTGAATTGGCGCAGCGGGTTCAGCGCCAATTGCTCGAGGACATTGACCATATCAGCGTTAGCGGTGTTGCCGCGTTGCGGGAAGCCCGGCGCCGCAGTGGCAAACAGCTGCATTTTAGCGGCGGCGAAGTGGTATTTACGTCGATGCTCAACAACCCAGTGATTGGAAGCGCGGACAGTTTTGGTGACGCACAGCACTACTGTGTCACGCAAACGCCGCAGATCAACCTCGATCATCAACTGCGAGAGCGTGGTGGTGCGCTGAGTTTCAGCTGGGACGTCGCCATCGACTGCTATCCGGACGGCATGATTGACCAGTTGTTTTCTGACTACTGCCATTTGCTGCACAAGTTGGCAGACGACGATGTCGACTGGCAAGCTGTAAAAACGGGTGAGTTGGTGGGGCGACTAGCGGTCGCTGAGCACCCTTTACCTGTTCCTACCACCGGGCATACGGGGCCCTTTATTTTGGCGTCGGGCGAGCCGCCGAAAACGCCGTTTGCGTTGACTGATCAACAGCAGGCGTATGCGTTTAGCCGCTCGCTTTATCCCAAGCAAAGCAGCTCGCACCTCTATATGGCAGTGGCTATAGAGGATATTGAAATCAGTCGGTTGGAGCAGGCTTGGCGGCAATTGGTAGTTCACCATCCGATGCTGCGCGCCCGGATTCTGTCCAGCGGAACCCAGCAGTTCATGGAAGCGGCGCCACCACTGCAACTCGAACTGAGCGAGCAAGGCGTTGATGTGGCTCAGATCGCCGATGAGATGCTCGGTCGGGTAACAGCGCTGGGGGATTGGCCCTACGCCGAATTGCGAGTCAGCCCGCTGGACGGGCGGTGCAGCCTGGTGCATTTATCGGTGGACCTGCTGATTGCCGACCTTCCCAGTCGGGATCTGTTGATTCGCCAGTTGCTGGACCTCTACTACGGTCGTCCGCCGGCACCGTTGTCAATTAATTTTGGTGGTTATATTAAAGCGCTTGGACAATACAGGCGTTCGCCAGCAGCGCAAAACGCCGCTGCGTATTGGCAAGAAAAATTCCGTCTGCTGCCGCAGGGGCCGGTGGTGAACGACAAGCATGCCCAGGGTCGGTATCTAGGCTACGAGCACCGCCTTGATTGCTGGCCGGCGCTACGTCACCGCATCGCGCAGGCCGGCATTTCAGCGGACGCGCTACTGATTTCTGCCTATGCATGGAGTATTGCCGAGCATAGCAGCAAGCAGGCTTTTACTTTGGTGGCGCCAGGCTGGCACAGGCCTGCGGTACACGCTGAGATCAACGCGCTGGTCGGTGACTTCACGACTTTGAGTTGGATCGACTTTAACGACGAACCGATGACTTTCATTGAGCGGGTTCGGCGTTGTGAACGGATCTTCACTGAAGATCAACGCCACGGCGCAATCAGCGGCTTGCAGGCGCTGCGTAAGGTGGCAACGGATAAGCACCGACCGCGGAAGCTGAATTTTCCGGTAGTTTTTACCCGGCTCAATCCGCAAGGGCCATTGGAGCTACCAGCCGGAACGAGGTTGGCCAAGAGCGCGAGTCGCACGCATGGGGTGGCGTTGGACAATCTCAGCATTGAGCATCAAGACGTGTTGTTGATCCACTGGGATCTCGCGGCCGACTGCTTAGCGCCAGCAAAGGTCGAGGCGATGTTTGCTGACTACTGCCGGTTACTCGCGGCGTTGGCCGATGACGATAGCCTGTGGATGGTACAGGAGCCTCAACTGGCGACAACGCTAGCTGCAGGCGAACAACCAGCCATGATTTGAATCGCACCGCCACTCTATATTTAGACACGGACTCAAGTCGCAGCGGAAGTTGCCCTAGTTTGGCTGCAAGGGCGTGAAGTGACAGACACGGCTTGACGGATGACAGCTAGCAGAGCAACCAGCGGCATCGCCCGGACATGATTGCTGTGCACAATGACCAGGATAGTAATTCGTGAACAAACAAGACAGTAAGGCCCTTTCCGGCCGGAACGATACTCACAACGCATACCCACTGGACAAGTGCTTGCAGCAGTTGATCGAAGCGCAGGTCGAACGCAGTCCGGACGCGGTGGCGGTTCGTTTCGAAGGTCAGACCTTAAGCTATCGCGAGTTAAACCGGCAAGCTAATCGGCTAGCTCACTACCTGCGGGAGCTGGGAATCGGGCCAGATAGTCTGGTGGGCGTTCAGATGGAGCGCTCAGTAGAGCTGATCATTGCGCTGTTGGCGATTATGAAGGCCGGTGGCGCTTATTTGCCGCTGGACCCTGGCTATCCCGATGAGCGATTGGCGTTGATCATTGAAGACGCTGCGGTGACAGTGCTGCTGACGCAACAGCGTTTTCGTGAACGGCTGGCGGAATATGACGGCGAAGTGCTTTGCTTGGACGAGGCTAATCAACAAGCGCTGTCTGGCAACGAGGCCAATCCTGTGCCAATCAATGGCCCCGATGATCTTGCCTATATTATCTACACGTCGGGCTCTACCGGCCGGCCTAAAGGCTGCATGCTGCCGCATAAGGCGATTTGTAATCGTCTGCTGTGGATGCAGCGCCATTATGATGTTGGCTCAGCCGATCGGATCTTACAAAAAACACCCTTTACTTTTGATGTCTCAGTCTGGGAACTGTTTTTGCCGTTGCTCAGCGGTGCTTGCTTAGTCATAGCCAAGCCGGAAGGCCACA
Source organism: Burkholderia sp. b14 (assembly GCF_900156195.1). NCBI lineage: Bacteria > Pseudomonadati > Pseudomonadota > Betaproteobacteria > Burkholderiales > Burkholderiaceae > Burkholderia > Burkholderia sp. b14. The sequence continues at coordinate 626,364 of NZ_FTPJ01000003.1, read as the reverse complement.
AGGACGCGCATTACCTGGTGGAGGTCATTCAAGCGGAGCAGATTACGATCTGCCATTTTGTGCCTTCGATGCTGCGCTTTTTCCTCAAGCATCCAGCGGTCTCCGAATGCGTATCGCTACAGAAAGTATTCGTTAGCGGCGAGGCGCTGACTCACGACTTGCTACTCCAGTTTCGCCAACTGCTGAGCGCCGAATTACATAACTTATATGGTCCGACCGAAGCGGCGGTGGACGTGACCTATTGGCGTGGTGAGCCGCGAGAAGACCAGATCGTGCCAATCGGTCGGGCTATCGATAATATCCAGATATATATTCTGGATAGCGAAGCAAAGCCGGTAGCGGCCGGTGAAACTGGCGAGCTGTGTATCGGTGGTGTCGGCCTGGCTCGAGGCTATCTCAATCGGCCTGAGTTGACGGCTGAAAAGTTTATCCGCGATCCGTTCTCTAGTGAGGCCGGCGCCAGGCTATACCGCACAGGTGACAAAGCCCGTTTCCTCAGTAATGGTGAGATCGAGCTGCTTGGCCGTTTCGATTCGCAGGTCAAGTTGCGAGGCTTTCGCATTGAGCTGGGCGAGATCGAAAGCGCACTGAAAAGCCATCCAGCGATCGATGATGCGGCGGTGCTGGTCAAGGACCCGAGTTCAGCAGATCCCAAACTAGTGGCTTTTGTGGTAGCGCAGGGGTTAGACAAGAAAGCGGTACGGGACTTCGTTAAAACGCGCTTGCCGGAGTACATGGTGCCCAATCTGGTCAGCTTTATTGACCAGATTCCCGTGACCGTCCACGGCAAAGCGGATCGCAAGGCGCTGCTCACGGGTGACGTGGAGGCGACGGCCCAACCGCGCAGGCAAGCGATCAATCCGCAGGCGCTGACCGCCTGGCTGCAGCAGTATTTTATCGAGGCGCTCGGCGTCGACGAACTGGCGGTCGATGACGATCTTTTCGATCAAGGCGCAACCTCCTTTACGTTGGTGCAAGCAGTCCATAGCATCCAGCAGCAGCATCAGGTGACGCTGCCAGTCGATGTGTTTCTGGAGCATCCGACCATCGCTGCGGTGAGCGCTTATATTCTTGAGGCTAAAGGCATAACGGCTGACGAGGTGGAGCCAGAGCCGGAGCCGCTGAGCGCTGCACCAGCTTGCCAAACAACGGTCAATGGTTCCATCTCGTTAGAAAAAGTCAGCTTTGATCCTCAGGCATACTGGCGACCGACTAGGGGGGCATCTGCGAATCTTGAACGGCTTGGACGCCTGCTGTCGCTGCTACGAGAGGTACCGCTAGACGGCCACGGCAAGTACCTCTATTCGTCAGCGGGTGGCTTGAATGCGGTCCAGTGCTATCTGTATGTGGCCGAGGAGCGGATCGACGGCTTGGCTGGCGGCGTCTACTATTACCAACCGCAGCTTAATCGTCTGCTGCCTGTTAGCGTACCGGCCAAGCTGGATCCACAGGCGTTGCCAATAGGGCAACGCGCGCAGCTGGCCGAGGCTGGCTTTGCACTATTTTTGATCGCCGAAAATGACGCGATCGCGCCAATCTACAATAAAGCATCACCCTTCTTGCTGGTGCTCGAGGCGGGTTATATTGAGCAGCTATTGTTGTCCCGCCAGCGCGACTTTAACATCGCGCTGACCCCGGCCTACGGCGTAGATTTTGCGGCGATTGCCGGGTTGTTTAAGTTACGGCCGAGCCACCGGTTCCTGCATTGCCTGATCGAGGGCGTGGCGCCGGCCGCCCTGGCTGGGGAGGGGCAAGTACTGAATGATCATTGGCGTCAGTCTGGTCCTCTGTTTGCTGATTTTCTCAGTGAGAAAAATAACGGTTTTGCGTTACCCACCCGGGAGGAATTGGCTCAACTGCACGAAGAGCAGCGCCAGATCCGCCATGACTTGCCGGAGCAGGGTGACGGTGTCATCGAGCTGTGCGCTGAGCCGATCAGCGCTGACGCCCTGCGGCTGCGGGCTGCCAAGCGGCAATACTGCGATGGGCCGCTGAATTTAAGCCAGCTGAGCCGGCTGTTGAACCTGTTGCGGGCCGATCAAGACAACGGGCGGTTGTACCACACCGATGCTGGGTTAGCGCTGAAAATTTATTTGCACGTTGCTGAACAAAGCGTACAGCAAGGCTGCCAGGGACCATGTCTGCCCGCTGGAATATACCGCTATGATGGCGAAAGTCATAGCTTAGCGCGGGTTAGCGACGGCGATCTATCGGCAATCAGCAGTTGCTATACGCCGTTTAACCGTAAGCACGCTCATCAGGCACGGCTGCGCATTTTTATCGTCGCCGGTCGCGCTACCGCCTACGGTGATGAAAGCCGTTATTTTAATTTGCTTCAAGCGGGCAGAATCGGTCAGTTACTGCTGGAAAAGCAGGGTGAGTTCGGCATTGGCCTGTGCCCGATCGGATCGATGTATTTCAACAAGATCCGTGATGCGTTCGATCTGAATGACGACGATGAGTTGGTGCACAGCTTTGTGGGCGGTGCGGTGACGCAATCACTGCCCGTTGGCTGGCCGCGGCTGGAAATTCACGACATCGGCGAATCCGCTCAAGTCGTTCACGCGTCGACGCATGGGAGCAACGGGCACTTGTCGACCCGAGCGGTCAATGGACGCTGCAATGGCGACGCGATGGCGATCGTCGGGATCAGCGGCCGCTATCCTGGCGCCGCGAACCCGGATGAACTATGGCAAAACTTGAGCGCTGGCCGCGCGAGCATCGCCACATTGAGTCGCGAAGCGTTAATTGACGGCAGCGACGAGGCGAGCGATTCGCCACAGTGGGCAGTGGGCGCACTGGCGGGCAAGCAGCTGTTTGATCCATTGCTGTTCAAAATTACGCCGGCTGAGGCGAAAACGCTCGATCCTCAGGAGCGTTTGTTCTTGCAAGCGGTTTGGCACTGTCTGGAAAGTAGCGGCTATACCGCTGCGAGCCTGCGGCGGCAGGCCGAGCGCATTGGCGTGTTTGTCGGCGCAATGTGGGGCGATTACGAGCATCATCGGCCGACTGAACAAGGCGAGCGGGCCACCTCGTTCCTGTCGGCGATCGCCAACCGTGTGTCTTTCTTCAACGATTTTAATGGTCCCAGCGTCGCTTTCGATACGTCATGCTCGTCGGCGATGACTGCGTTGCATTTTGCTTGCAACAGTATTCGCCAAGGCGAGTGCCACGCAGCGATTGTCGGTGGCGTCAACTTGATCAGCCATCCATCGCATCTCGAGCTGCTGACTTCACTGAAGCTGTTATCCGACGATAGCCAATCTTATCCATTTGGCCGCCATGCCAACGGATGGGTGGCTGGCGAAGGTGTCGGCGCGCTGCTGATTCGGCCACTCGAAGACGCCACGCGGGATGGCGATTCCATTCTCGGCGTTATCCGTGCAACGGCGATCAGCCATAGCGGTAAGACTTTCCGTTACGGAGCGCCCAATGCCGATAGCCACGCTCTGTCGATGCGTCGAGTGCTACAACAGGCGGGATTGTCTGCTGACGAGATCGGTTATGTCGAAGCCGCGGCCCCCGGCGCCAGCCTGGCGGATGGGGCTGAGTTTGCGGCGATCAGCAACGTGTTCGGTGCTCGTCGTGGCGATGCGCCGCTATTGGTAGGATCGATCAAAGCCAATATCGGCCACCTCGAATCAGCGTCGGCGCTGTCGCAGATCACCAAAGTGCTGATGCAGTTGAAACACCGGCAGATCGCGCCGACGCTCGGTTGTAATCCGCTCAGTCCGATGATTTGTTTGAACGACAATCATCTTGCCATCGCCGATCAGCTGAGCGACTGGCGGGGACCGCAGCGCGCGCTAATTAATGCTTTTGGCGCTAGCGGATCGGGTGGCCATCTGATTCTCGAGGCACCGCCACAACAGGCCGCTGTGCGGCAAAGCGACGGGCCCTGGCTGTTCCCGTTTGCCGCCGCGAGTGACGAGCAGCTTGATCAATTGATTTCAGCGTTTGCTGACGATATGCAAGCTGGCCGGTTTGGCGACGCCAGCCTGGGGGATATCAGCTATACCTTATGTGTCGGCCGAGTCGCGCTTAACCATCGCCTGGCGGTCGTAGCTGATAGCCGAGACGAGTTGGTGGAGCGGCTGAAAGGTCAACATTCGGAGATGCCGCTGCGCGGCAGTCTCAAAAAAGAGCCGCAGTCTAGCCGTATTGAAAAGGATCTTCGGGGACTGGACCGCCAGGCGTTGACAGCGATTGCCGGCCAATGGGTCGCTGGACAGAGCAGCTTAGCGCAGATTGCTCGGCATCACCATCGTCGGGTGGCGTTGACGACTTATCCGTTTGCGGCTATCGATTGCCATATCGCTGCGTCAGCAAACAGCGCTTGCGCCGAGATGCTGCGCAACGAGGCGTTGCAGCCAGGAAACGAGGCGTCGCAGCTAGAACAAGATAAGGCGCTGCGACGGGCACTGGAAAGCCATATCAAGCGCCATTTCTCACAGGTATCGGCGATTCCTGAGAGTAGCCTCGATTGTGACGACACCTTCGATCGTTACGGCTTGACGTCGCTCATGATCACCACGCTCAACCAACGCTTGGCCCAGGAGTTTGGCGAGTTATCGGCGACTCTATTCTTCGAGTACCAAAGCATCGCTGCGCTGGCGGGCTATTTTGTCGCTGAGCATCCGGTGCGCAGCAGGCAATTACTCGGGATTCAGGCGACGCAGCCCATCCTAGCCGCCAGAGCGCAACAGCAGACACGCGTAACAGCATGGCGACGCTATGATCGTAGTGAACGAAATGAGCCGATCGCCATTATTGGCTTGGCCGGTCGGTTCCCGGGCGCGGCCGATATCGACAGTTTTTGGAACAACCTCAAAAACGGTGTCGATAGTATCAGCGAGATACCCACCGAGCGTTGGGAGCACAGCAAATATTACAGCCGCGACCGCAGTTTAAAAGGCAAGATCCACACCAAGTGGGGCGGCTTTATCGACGACATCGATCGTTTTGATCCGCTCTTTTTCAATATTTCGCCGCGGGATGCCGAGCGGATGGATCCTCAAGAGCGGATCTTTCTCGAAACCGCCTGGCGTACGCTCGAAGACGCCGGCTACGATCGAGCCGGGCTGCGACGTCATTACCAGGGTGAAATGGGGGTATTTGTCGGTGTGATGCACGGCGAATACTTGCTTTATACCCGCTCGAGCGCTGCGGACTGTACCGATGATGCGGTCGATTCATCGTTTGGTTCGATTGCCAATCGCGTGTCTTACGTCTTCGACTGCAACGGTCCGAGTATGGCGGTCGACACCATCTGCTCATCGTCGTTGACTGCGCTGCACTTGGCGGTCGAGAGCCTCAGGCGCGGCGAGTGCCAATTGGCCCTGGCCGGTGGCGTCAACCTATCATTGCATCCGAACAAATATTTCATTCAGTCCCAGCTGACGATGTCGTCTTCTGACGGACGCTGTCGCAGCTTTGGCGACGGGGGGGACGGTTTTGTGCCCGGTGAGGGGGTGGGAGCGGTGTTGCTCAAGCCGCTGTCCCGAGCCGAGGCCGACGGCGACAACATCTATGCGGTGATCCGGGCGACGTCAATTAACCATAACGGTAAGACCCATGGCTACACCGTGCCCAGTCCCCATGCTCAGGGTGCCATGATCGCCGATTCGCTCGACAAGGCCGGCATGGATCCACGAGAGCTGAGTTATGTCGAGGCTCACGGCACGGGTACAGCACTGGGAGATCCGATAGAAATCACGGGCCTGCAATCGGGCTTTACCCGGCGCAGCGCCACGCTGGGTAGCGAAATGGTGCCGGCACAGCACTGCGCGGTTGGCTCCGTCAAATCGAATATTGGGCACTTAGAGTCAGCCGCGGGCATTGCCGGGATCGCGAAGGTGCTATTGCAGCTTAAGCATCGCCAGTTGGCGCCCTCGTTGCATTCAAAGCGTCTGAATCCCAACATCCCCTTTGCCGATTCGCCGTTTTATGTCCCTCAACAGTTGCAGGAATGGCGGCGGCCAGTGTTGAACCTCGATGGTCGGGAGCGAGAGTATCCACGTGCGGCTTCAGTATCGTCTTTCGGATCGGGTGGTTCAAACGGACACGTGATCATTGCCGAGTATATTGCCCCGACTCGGGACGATGACGTCGGCGGGCAGACAACGATGATTCCTTTGTCCGCAAGGACACCGACTCAATTACGGCAGCAAGTCGAGCAACTGCAACAGTTCCTACATCGGACCGGTGCCGAGCATACGCGGCCGCGGCTGGCAGATCTGGCCTTTACGCTGCAGCAGGGCAGGGAGCCGATGGACTATCGTCTGGCTTTTATCGCCGAGTCGATCGACCAGTTACAGGACAGACTAGCGCAAAGCGCCGAGCTACTGGCGAACCAGCCTGAACCGTTCGGCTTCTTTGATGGCATTCATATTGGCCGGGTCAAAGATCATAAGGCGGCAATAGCGGTGCTCGCCCATGATGAGGATATGGCGGCGACCTTGACCGCCTGGGCCAATAAAGGCAAATATGACAAGCTGCTAGAGCTATGGGTTAAAGGGCTGGCGCTTGACTGGACGCTATTTGGGCAGCCAAAAGAGTCGGCTAGGCGGATCAGCCTCCCGAGCTACCCCTTTGCTCGCGAACGGATCTGGGTCTCTGGCGAATCCCACTTCTCGTCGCTAGGACAGCAAAACGGTGAGGGACGGTTGCATCCTTTGCTGCACACCAACGTATCGGATCTGTCGCAGCAGAAATTTATCTCAATATTCAACGGCAGAGAGTTCTTCCTGCGGGATCATCGGGTCCGTGACAACAAAGTTTTGCCGGGCGTCGCCTACCTTGAAATGGCGCGCGAGGCAATCCTCCGCTCGCTGGGGGAGCAGGTGCCAACTGGCGTGCTGAGCTTGCGTAATCTGGTGTGGTTGCAGCCGGTCATGCTCAGTAACCAAAGCGACGACTCGGTTGAAGTAGAGATCCGTATCGACAGTCTTGACGAACATCGACTGACCTTCGACATTCTCGAGCGCAAGCAGCAGGTGGTGTGCTGCCAAGGCGAAGCAGCTTTTGTTCAGGATGCCGATGAACCAGCAGAGTCGTTGACTTCGTTGCAAGCGGCGATCGGCGGCCATATGCTTGACGCTGATGCGTTGTACCCGCTGTTCGACAGCATGCAGATCTACTATGGCCCGTGGCACCGATCGGTGAAATCGCTGCGGATCGACGGCGGCCAAGTGCTGGCGCGAATTGAGCTACCGCAAGCGCTGGCCTCGGATCATAAGCGACTTGTTTTACATCCCAGCCTGATGGATGGCGCTTTGCAGTCGAGCGTCGGCTTGCTCGTCGCGGATCAGCTCGACCAAGGTTTGACGCCGCAACTGAAGCATACCTGGGTACCTTTTGCGTTGGCGCAACTACAGTTGAGTGGCGCTGAGCTAGGTGAGCAGATTTGGGCTTGGGTGCGTCCTTGCGCCGAGCCATCTGAAGCGGGACAATCGACGTTTAATATCGATATTTATAATCAACGAGGCCAACATTGCGCCGCGCTGCGTGAATTTGCGCTACGGGTCATGAAAAAGCCGTCACCGCTGGAAGTGATGCTTGAAGATCGGCCACGTAGCGACTGTTATCTGGTGGAAAAGTGGCAGCGTTTTTGCCCCCAAGACCTGATTCCGTCTAATGGCCGGCTGCTGCTGGTTGGCAATGATCCCCAGGGCCACAAACAGTTGAGCGCCCGTTATCCGCAAGCTGTTTCATGGTTGTTGGAGGGTAGTGAGTCTATTGAGCAGCTCACTGAACGGCTGCGCGAAGCCGGACCTATTGAACATCTGGTATGGCTGGCGCCGACAACGTTGGCGCAGGACGAAAGTCTCGACGGCATGATCTGCGCCCAGCAGCGTGGCGTGCTGGGCTGCTTCCGTTTGATTAAGGCGCTGCTGGCGTTGGCGCTGGATCAGCAGCCACTGACCTGGACGGTGATCACTCGAGGGGTGTTGACCTTATTCGACGAGGCTGACAGTACTCACCAAACCGTGACCGGGCCGGTGGCGCCGGCGCATGCCAGCGTGCACGGATTGATCGGCGTCATGGCCAAGGAATACAGCCACTGGCGGGTGCGGCTGGTGGACCTGCCGGCAGGCGACAGTTGGCCCACTGTGGACCCGCTATCGTTGCCCACGCATCCTCGTGGCGACGCGCTGGCCTGCCGCAACGATGTCTGGCACCGCCAATATCTTGCGCCTTATCTACCGCTGTCGGAACGGGGCACAACGGATGTAGCCGCGCAGCTAGGCGAGGTAGGCAGTCTCTATCGCGATGGGGGCGTATACCTGGTGATCGGCGGCGCCGGTGGTATCGGCCGGTTGTGGAGTGAGTATCTGATCCGCACTCGACGGGCGCAAATCATTTGGCTGGGGCGTCGCGAGCAAAATAACGACATTGATCAGGCGATCGCCGAGCTTGCCAAGCTTGGACCTGCGCCGCGCTATATCCGCGCCGATGCCAGCAATCATGCTGCACTACGACAGGCGGTAGCGCAGATCTGCACCGAGTATGGCAGGATTCATGGCGTGATCCATGCCGCCATTCAGCTTCAGGATCAAAGTCTGGCGCGAATGGATGAGCAAAGATTTACCACCGGTTTGACCGCTAAGGTGGATATCTGTGTCCGTCTGGCCGAGATGTTTGCGCATCAGCCGCTGGACTTCATGTTGTTTTTTTCGTCGTTGCAAAGCTTTACCAAGTCAGCTGGGCAGAGCAACTACGCTGCCGGTTGTACCTTCAAAAACGCCTTTGGCCATTACCTTGCGCAGCAGTGTTCCTACCCGGTCAAAGTGATCAACTGGGGTTACTGGGGGCATGTCGGCTCGGTGGCTAGCGAAGACTATCGCCGAAGGATGGCTGACGTCGGTCTCGGTTCGATCGAGGGCGAGCAGGCGATGACTGCGCTGGATATTCTGTTGGCCGGGCCATTTTCCCAGCTTACGTTCTTGCGAACCTCACAGCGGCTCAGCGATACGTTCAGCCGTCTGGCGCTGCCCACGCATCCGGCTGGGCCTTTTGGTGAGTATGGTCAGAGGCTGACGCAAGCCTACCCGTCGCTGATTGCCCGGATAAAAAAACAACTGGTTGTAGACAACCACGAGATTCGGGCGGTGACGCAGCAAATGCAGGCCCGGAAGGCGGCCATCGACGAGTTGCAAGCTCGCTTGCTGTACGCCCAGCTGCAGCAACTGGGCTGGTTTAGTGGCGAGCGCGAAATCATCGAGCAGATGAAGCAACGCAGCGGTCTGCTGCCGATGTATGGCCGCTGGATCGATAAGAGTCTTGACGAGCTGGCGCAGCGCGGCTACCTGTCCATGGAGGACGGGCATTGTCCGGCAGCCTATCGCGTGGTCCATCGTCAACCGCTGGCAGTTGAATCCCTATGGAAAGAATGGGATGCGCAAAAGCCGGATTGGCTAGGACACGCGAGTCTGAGCGCCGAAGTGAATCTTGCTGAGGCCACTCTGCGGGTGTTGCCAGCGATCCTCAGCGGTCGGATCATGGCCACGGACATCATGTTCCCTGACTCATCGATGGTCATGGTTGAGGGAATATACAAGCATAATCCAGTGTCCGATTTTTTCAACGACGTGATGCTCAACGCGATGGTTGAGTTTGTCAGGGGACGGCTGGAACAGGCGCCGCAGACGCCGATCCGTATTCTGGAGATTGGCGCCGGCACCGGCGGCACCAGTGCACGGGCGTTTGAAAAACTCCGGCCTTATCAGCGGCAAATCGCGGAATACTGCTACACCGATGTATCGCAGGCATTCCTCATGCATGCGCGGCAAACGTACGGGCCGGACAATCCGTACCTTAGCTATCAGCTCTTTGATGTTGACAAGCCTTTGGCTGGGCAAGGTATCAAGATTGGCCATTACGATCTGGTTATGGCCACCAATGTCCTGCACGCGACGCAGGATCTACGGCGGACGATGAAAAACGCCAAGGCAGCGTTGAAGCACAACGGCCTGGTGATGATCAACGAGATTTGTCGCAACGGCTTGTTTACCCACTTGACCTTCGGCTTGCTCAAGGGATGGTGGTTATTCGACGATCAGGAGTTGCGATTGCCCGGTGGACCCGCGCTCGCACCCAAACAGTGGAAGCAGCTGCTGGAGAGCGAAGGCTACAGGCAGATCTATTACCCGGCGCTGGCTGATCACGACCTTGGTCAGCAAATCGTGATCGCCGAGAGCAACGGAGTCATTTGGCAGGATCGGCACAGCGATGTGGAACCGACCAAGGTTGCGTCCAAGGGCTTGACGGTGCGGGCGGCCCCCGCTTCGCGGCCACCGCAGCGGATCGCCCAAACCGTGTCGGTGGGCGAGGTGACGCCCCAGGCGCTAAAAGATCAGACGGTGCGCTATCTCAAGCAGATGATCGGCGAACTGTTCAAAATCCGGCCGGAGCAGATCGATGCTGGGGAGCCGCTCCAGACGTATGGCATCGATTCGATCCTGGTGGTGCAGTTGACTAATCTGCTGCGCGACAAGCTGTCGGGAATTAGCAGCACGCTATTCTTCGAATACCAGACGATCGACGCGCTTGCGGATCATTTTGTTGCGTCACAAAAAGATCAGCTTAGGGTCTTGCTGGGGCTGGACAAAGCGTCGGTGGTCGAACAGCCGGTATCGATTGATACCGCGTCGGCTCCTGCGGTTAATACGTTAGTCAAGCTAGCAGCTGGACACCGCTTTGCCGCCAAGACGCCCGACAGCGCACCAAAGGGCCAGCGTGGCACTGAAGTCGCGATCATCGGCCTAGCGGGACGCTACGCGCATTCCGATAACGTCCAAGCGCTGTGGCAGTGTCTAAAAAATGGCGAGAACTGTATCGATGAAGTGCCGGCGGATCGCTGGGATTGGCGTCAATACTTCGATCAAACGCCGGGCAAAAAAGGTGGCATTTATACCCGCTGGGGCGGTTTCATTCGGGAAATCGACAAATTTGATCCATTGTTTTTCCATATCTCGCCCCATGAGGCGCAGAAGATGGATCCCCAAGAGCGGCTCTTCTTGGAAGAGGCCTATCATTGCATCAGCGATGCCGGCTATACGCCGGGTCGTTTGGCTGAACGGCATCGAGTCGGCGTGTTTGTCGGTGTGATGAACGGAACCTACACCCATCAGTCCAGCTATTGGTCGGTTGCCAACCGGGTGTCTTATCAGTTCAATTTCCAAGGACCGAGTATGGCGGTGGATACCGCCTGTTCGTCGTCGATCACCGCGATCCATCTGGCGCTGGAGAGCTTGCATAGCGGCGTGAGCGACTGCGTACTGGTCGGTGGGGTCAATCTGGTGATCGATCCCGTGCACTACATGCGTCTGACCGAGATGAAAATGCTATCGTCAGGCAAGCAGTGCAAGGCGTTTGGGACGGACGCCGACGGCTTTGTCGCCGGCGAGGGTGTGGGTGCGCTGCTGCTTAAGCCGTTGGCTCAAGCTGAGGCGGACGGCGATCGAATTTACGGCGTGATCAAAGGGAGCATGATCAATGCCGGCGGCAAGACCAACGGCTATACTGTGCCTAACCCATTGGCCCAGAGCCGACTGGTGGCCGACTCGCTGGCCAGGGCCGGCGTTGATGCTAGGGCGGTAAGCTATGTTGAAGCCCACGGCACCGGCACGTCGCTGGGGGATCCGATTGAGATTGCAGGTCTGACCAGAGCATTCAATAGCGGCGCCGAGACGGCGGCTAAGCAGTACTGTGCTATTGGCTCAATTAAGTCCAATATCGGTCATTGTGAAAGTGCTGCCGGCATCGCGGGCATCACCAAAGTGCTGCTGCAGCTAAAGCACCGCCAATTGGTTCCGTCGCTGCACGCCGGTGAACTCAACCCTGAGATTGATTTTGCCAACAGTCCGTTCGTGGTGCAGCAGTCGCTGGCCGATTGGCATCGACCCGAGGTCGTGATCGATGGCAACCGTCAGGAATTCAAGCGAATTGCTACGGTGTCGTCCTTTGGCGCGGGTGGCGCCAACGCGCACGTAGTGATCGAAGAGTACGAAGATCATCGACCGCGGCCGGTGATTGTCGTCAACGAGCAGCAGCCGGCGATCATTCCATTATCGGCCAAGACGCAGGCTCAGCTATTGCAGCAGGTTAGCTTGTTGCTGCACGCGCTGGAGCAGGGCGAGCTGGGCGACGCTGATTTGCCGGCACTGGCCTATACGCTGCAGGTCGGGCGGGAGGCGATGGAGTATCGGCTAGGCGTGCTGGCTCATTCACTCGCCCATTTGAAGACCCAACTGCAAAATTGTATTGATCACCCGTCTACAGCCGCTTGCTATAGCGGCCGGATCAAAGATCACGACAAGGCGCTGTCACTGCTGGCGGGTGCAGACATACAAAGCGCCATGGCTAACTGGATGGATCACGGCCAGCATGAAAAATTGCTCCAGGCCTGGGTCAACGGTTTAACGCTGGATTGGCGCTTGATGTATCGACAGGGCACGCCGACGCCCCTCAGCTTGCCGGGTTATCCGTTTGCCCGTGAGCGTTACTGGCACAAGGATGAACCGGCACAAGCGCTAACGACGAGCGAGAAGCGACTTCACCCACTTTTGCACCGCAATGTCTCTGACTTATGCGGTTTGCGTTACCTCAGTCAGTTCAGTGGTCAAGAAAGCTTCTTGTCCGACCATCGAATCAACGGTCGCGGCGTTTTGCCGGGTGCGGCGATGATCGGAATGATCGATGCGGCGCTAACGCACGCATTGGGCGGTGAACGACCTGCCGGCGCGGCACGAATTATCCGTGATTTGTCCTGGTATCAGCCGTTCAGCGTGGACGCGGTCAACCATGGTGAGCTATTCGTTGAACTGGCGGCGCAGCCGGATGGCGACTACCCAATTGGGATTTGCTCGTATGATTCCGCCGGACAGCTGCAACTGCATTGCCGAGCGGTGGCTGGGACCGCCGTGGCGCAACCGGCGAATCTTGACTTCATTGTCGCCGACGCTCGCCCGATGGATGTCGATGCTTGCTACCAGCGTTTCACCGCTATGGGCATCGAATATGGCATAAGCCATCGCAGAATCCAGTCGCTGCTGCGCCAGGGGGACCAGGCACTGGCGTGGGTTGCACTGGAAGACGCTGCTGCGAACGAAGGTTACGCTATTCATCCTGGGCTGCTGGATGCCGCGATGCAAGCGGTCATGGCATTGTTGTTTGATGAGCTGGGAGAGCGGCCACCGTTGCTGTTGCCCGACGGACTGGCCGAATGTGTGCTATTTGCCGACTGTCCGGCAACATTGCAAGTACAGATTCGCAGCACTGCACGCACACCCGGTGGCTATCGCTTTGATCTGTATTTGTTTGACAAAAATGGCCGGTGCTGTGCGACCCTGCGCCAGTTGTCGTTCAAAACGTTGTCCGCTGACAACGACGTTGACAGCGAAGCGCTACTTTGCCATCGGCAATGGCGTGACGCTGAGCTTGCTTCGGCCACGGATGCGCCGGTAGTGTCCCATCTGGTGCTGACGCTGGGCCACCATCCCGCCTTTGCCAACTTGCCGGAGCAGTTGCAAGCGCATCAACATATTTCCGTCCTGGCGATGCACAGCGACGATTATCGACAGGCGGCGCTGGCGCTGGCCGGACAACTCAAACCACTGCTTCGCACTGAGCGCCGTTGTTTGGTTCAGCTGGTCATCCCGGCAAACGATCCGCAAGGTTATCGCGGCCTTGGCGGCCTGTTGTACAGTGCCAACCGAGAGCAGCCGGCGCTGACTGGTCAGTTGATAGAAGTGTCGCCAGGGCTCGATGCGTCGCAATTGGCGTGGCAACTGGCGGCCGAAGGGACTGCGCCTGATGAGCGTCAACTGCGTTATCTGTCTGAGGCCGGCAAGTTACAGCGCCAAGCGCTAACTTGGCTCCATCAACCATTGAATCATAGCCCTGCGCCCTGGCGGTCGGACGGCGTCTATCTAATTACCGGAGGCCTGGGCGGCGTTGGCATGATCTTCGCACGGGCGATCCTGGACGCTGCACCGAGTGCGAGCGTGGTGCTATGCGGCCGTACCGAGGCTAACGCGCCGTCGGTCACCGACAAGCTGGCGCAACTGGGCGCACGATGTCACTACCGCGCTGTGAATCTTGCAGAGGCAGGTCAGGTTGAGCGCTTGATCGCTGGGATCATGATGGAGCGCGGCGGATTACATGGCATTATCCATTGCGCTGGGCTCACTCGTGACACGCTGTTGTCACATAAAACGCAGCAGGACTTTGAAGACGTGTTCGCTGCTAAGGTAGCTGGCGTGCGCCACCTCGACCAGTGCAGCGCTGCAGTGGCACTGGACTTCTTTGTGCTTTGTTCATCCATTGCCAGCGTACTGGGCAACGCCGGGCAGAGTGATTACGCTGCAGCTAACGGCTATCTTGATGCTTTTGCCGGTCTGCGCAATCAACGGGTCGCGGCGGGGCAGCGCCATGGCCGTACCGTGGCAATCAACTGGCCGCTGTGGCTCGAAGGCGGCATGCAAATGGACGATGCCGCCCGGCGCGCGCTGGCGCAACGCACTGGCATCAAGGCGATGACCGGGACAACGGGCATTCGGGCGCTATACCAGGCGCTGCAAAGCGATGAAGATCAGCTGATGGTACTGGCAGGCGACAGAGACAGGCTAGTCGCGTTGCTGAGCCGTGAACCGGCGCCGGCTAGCCCAGCCATCACAGCGGTTGAAGGCGAAGATGTATTAACTGGATTGCGCCGGTTATTCGCTGACACGATCAAGATCGCTGAGTCGCGGCTTGACAACGACGAGCCGTTTGAAAAATACGGCATTGATTCACTGATGGTCATGGATATGACGGCGGCGCTGGAAAAACGCTTTGGGCCGCTGCCAAAGACGTTGTTCTTTGAATATCCCAGCTTGCAAAGCTTGGCGGATCATCTAGTCGCGCGACTGCCGCAAAGGCCCGCTGTCAGCCAAGTCCCGCCTGCTGCCAGCGACTCGTTAATCGCGCAACTGCGAGCAATGCTGGCGAGCACCCTGGGGATCGCGCTGGAACAGATCGATGATGCACAGTGCTTCGAGCAATATGGCCTTGACTCGCTGATGATCATGGAGATGACCAGCGTGCTCGAAAAACGTTTTGGCGCTTTGCCGCGTACGCTGTTATTTGAATACTCCAGCTTGCAGCAACTGGCGCATTATTTGGCAAACCGGCCACTCGAGCCGCAAGGTACGATGGCGGTGGTTCAGACTGACGAACAAAGGCCGCTGACGACACCAGAATCCGGAGGCAAGGGCAGTTCGCGCCGCCGGCTGTTCGACAGCGTGGTGAATACGACAAGCCCTCACGTCCAGCAAAGTTTGCAAGTTAGCCAGCCAGGCCCTCAGCCCAAAGACGATATCGCTATCATCGGCGTGGCGGGGCGCTATCCCGCGGCTGACAATCTGGAGGTTTTTTGGCAGAACCTACGCGAAGGCAAAAACAGCATCAGCGAAATTCCGGCCGAGCGCTGGAACTGGCGCGAGTATTACAGCGAAAATCGCAGCGAAAGCGGGGTGCACAACAGTAAGTGGGGCGGGTTTATCGATGGCGTCGATCAATTTGATCCACTGTTTTTCAATATTTCGCCGCTGGAAGCTGAACTTATCGATCCGCAGGAGCGGCTATTTCTGCAGACTGCCTGGTCGGCGATGGAAGATGCAGGTTACAGTCGCCGCATCGGTGGCGAGCAGACCGAGGATAGCGCGCAAGTTGGCGTCTACGTCGGCGTCATGTATGGCGAATACCAGCTATTCGGTGCTGAAGCCAGCTTGCGGGGCCAGCGCATGGGCTTTGCTGGCTGCACCGCCAGCATTGCCAACCGGACATCCTTCTGCCTCAATTTGCAGGGCCCGAGCATGACGGTCGACTCGATGTGCTCCAGCTCGCTGACTGCCATTCATCTAGCCTGTCAGGACTTGCGCAATGGCCGCACCTCGATGGCTATTGCCGGAGGTGTCAACCTGACGATTCACCCCAACAAATATTTGATGCTGAGCAGCGGTCAATTCATCTCGAACCAGGGCCATTGCGCTAGCTTCGGCGAAGGCGGTGATGGCTATGTGCCGGGCGAGGGCGTGGGTGCAGTCATCCTAAAACGACTGACCGATGCGCAGCGCGACGGCGATCACATTTATGGGGTGATCAAAGGCAGTTACCTTAATCACGGTGGCAAAAGCACCGGTTACAGCGTGCCCAACCCACGGGCGCAGCAGGCAGCAATCAGCGGCGCGCTACAGGACGCCGGCGTCGATCCGGCGATCGTCAACTATATTGAGGCGCATGGTACGGGCACCAAGCTGGGCGATCCGATTGAGATCGCTGGTTTGGCCAACGCGTTGGGAACACGCAAGCCTGAGCAAACTTGCTGGTTAGGTTCGGTCAAGTCGAATATCGGTCACTGTGAGGCGGCGGCTGGCATTGCTGGGTTGACCAAGGTGCTGCTGCAATTGAAACACCGGCAAATTGTGCCGTCGCTGCACTCCCAAAAACTCAATCCCTTTATTGACTTTACGGCAACGCCCTTCGAGGTCAACCAGCAACTGCGAGCGTGGCCGCAGCCGTTGCTGAATGGTCAGGCCGTACCGCGGATCGCCGGCATTTCCTCGTTTGGTGCCGGCGGCTCCAACGGCCATTTAATCGTCGCGGAGTACAGTCAAGCCAAGCCTGTGCTTGACGATAGTGGCAAGCCCGAAATGATTCTGTTGTCGGCCCGAGAGCCCGAGCAGCTGCGGCAGATCGCCAGCCGCTTGCTGGCCAGACTCGAGCGCTCGCAAGCCACGGATAGCTTGGCGGCCATTGCTTATACGCTGCAAGTGGGCCGGGAAGCAATGGAGCATCGCGCAGCGTTCATCACCAGCACAATGACAAGCTTGCTCGACGCATTACGGCGCCTGTCAGACGGCGACAGTCGCGGCTGGGTTTGCGGCGACGCGACCACGACCAGCGAGCGGGTTGAACAGTTTAAAGGCCGTTTTCAGGCGCAGTGGCGCGAGCAGCTGGTCAAGCTCTTTACGGACGGTGAACAGCAGTCGTTGCTGCAGTTGTGGAGCGAAGGCCTGCCCGTTGACTGGACAGCACTATGGGCTGCCAGCGGTGAACAACGCCAGCGAATCAGCTTGCCGAGTTATCCGTTTGCCACCCGCCGTTACTGGGCGCCCACGGAAGCTAGAGCACTATCGTCATCAACGCCTATGCAGTTGCACCCGTTAGTGCATCAAAACAGCTCACGATTTGATCAACAGCAATTTGTGACTGAATTCAGCGGTAACGAACCTTGGCTGAAAGATCACAGGGTGAGCGGGCGCAAGACCCTGCCTGGCGTGGCGTATTTGGAAATGATTCGGGTAGCGGTGACGCATTCGTTGGCCCACGGTCAAGCAAACGCGATGGTGATTGAGCAGCTGCACTGGTTAGCGCCGTTGACGGTTGAGTCCAATCCGCGCCGGATGCAGATTAACCTGGCGCGCGTGGGCGAACGGATCGGTGTCAAATTGGTCACCAACGAAGGCAGTTCCTCCGTGCTGCATGGTCAGGCCACAGCGATCACCGGCCTGTCGCTTCAGGAAGATCCATTGGATCTGGCGTACTGGCAGGGCTTGAACTGGCGACTGCGGCTTGACAGCGACGAAGTTTACCGTCTCTTTAGTGAAATGGGCATCGATTACGGCGACAGCCATCGCGGGATTCGCCAGTTGAGGGTGGCGCAGCGGGGCGGTCGGCGTGATGTGCTGGCGGAGTTGGAACTGAACGAGGCATTGCCCGGCACAGCCGATGACTGGTGGCTGAACCTGGGGATCACGGACAGCGCACTGCAGGCGGCAATCGGCATGTTGTTGCCGCTCGACGGCAGTGTGGCGAACTGGGCGTCGCCTTTTATGCCCTTTGCGCTGGACCGGCTGGAAATCCTCGCGCCTTGTCGTCAGCGGATGTGGGCGCTGCTTCACAGAGACGACGTAAATAACGCGGCCGGCAAAATGGATATTGATCTTTGCGACGACCAAGGGCAAATCTGCGTACGATTCTTGGGCTTAAGCTCAAGGCGCCTGCCTGCAGATTCAAGACCGCCAAACGCGGCGCTCGGGCGGGTTGATTCACTCGTCCCCCAGCAACAGCGCGAAGAGCGACATGTGCTGGCGCCGATTTGGTCGGTGGTCAACGGTGCGGTCGTTGAGCGGCGTCAACAGGAGGGCGCGACGCTGATCTTCGGCGCAACCCCGGCGCAGCGCCCGGCGTTGGCCGAGCTTTATCCCGGCGCTGTGTTGGCGCTGAACGCAGACGACTCGGAGGCCGGCTACTTGGCCGCACTGAACACCCAACCGAAACTTGTCGACGTGATTTGGTTAGCGCCGTCAAGCGACGACCACTGTGCCAGCGCGTCGGAACTGGTTGCCGCACAACAGCATGGCGTACTGGCGCTGTTCAGACTGATCAAGGTGCTGCTGAGCCTAGGTTACGGTCGCCAGCCTCTACGCTTGACGTTGGTCACCGGGCAGACGATTAACCCGCTGCCGGGCGAGGCCTGCCGGCCTGCCCATGCTGCAGTGCACGGATTGGCCGGCTCTTTAGCCAAGGAATATCCGCACTGGCGAGTGCAACTCGCAGATTTGCCGAGCGAACAGTTAACCTCGCTGGCCAATGCGCCATTCGATCACGTTGCTTCAGGTGAATTGCTGGCGCTGCGCCACGATCAGTGGTGGTTCCGCAGGCTGGCACGGGTGACGGTCGATGCGCCGCCCGCAACGCAGCAGCCCGCCTATCGCGACGGCGGCGTCTACTTGGTGATCGGCGGCGCGGGCGGGATCGGTGCAGTTTGGAGCCGCTATGTCATCAGCCGCCATCGCGCTCGGGTGATTTGGATCGGTCGTCGATCGCCGGATCAACCGCTTAAAGCCAAGCTCGATGAACTGACTGCCGTTAGTCTGCGCCATAATGCTCCGGCGCCTGTTTATTTCCAGGCCGATGCCGCAGACGAGCAGCAACTGGTCGAGGTACGGCGACACATTATCGAGCGCTTTGGTGAGATCAACGGTGTGGTGCACTCGGCAATCGTGCTTAAGGACCAAAGCCTGGCCAATATGGATGAGCAAACCTTTACCCGTGTGTTGAACGCTAAGGTCGCAACCAGTGTTGCACTGGCTCGGGCGTTCGAGCCAAGCGCCGCTTCACTGGATTTTGTCCTGTTTTTCTCGTCAATGATGTCCTTTAGCACGGCCGCTGGTCAAAGCAACTATGCTGCCGGCTGCACGTTTGCCGACGCTTTTGCCGATCGGCTCAGAGCCGATTGGCCTTGCCCGGTCAAAGTCATGAATTGGGGCTATTGGGGGAGTGTCGGCTCAGTGAGTGACGTCCGTTACCGTGACCGGATGCGCGCGCTGGGATTAGGCTCTATCGAGCCGGAGGAAGGCATGCTGGTATTGGAGCAATTGCTGGACAGCAGGATGAATCAATTGGCGTTGCTGAAAACCCTTCAAAGTGAAGAGATCGATGGCCTCGACAGCTTGGCTGGACTGCTCAGCGATGAGCAAATCAAGCTTTATCCCGATCATCACGGCAGTATGGCAGTGATGCAGAATCGGCTGGCGGACAGGCTGGCAGCGTTGACGCCGCCGTTGGATGCAAGCCAACCCATCTCCGGTGTTCCCGGCGCGCTCGAGTGCGTATGACGCCGACCTTGATATCGCAACTATGAAGAGACGGCAGACGCGTTACCACAGGATTGAAGCATGCTAACAGACGTAAATCAGACTACAGCAACGCTAGCCGGTGAACTCGAAGCGCTGGCGTGCCGCCTACTGGCGACCCAGTTGCACAGGTTGGGGCTACATCGCAGCGAGGATTTGCAACGCCTTGCGCCGCGGCACGGTAACGCCACGCCAGATTACTTTGGCCTCTGGCTAGCCGAAAGCCTAAAGTATGTGGCGGGTGTTGACGTCGGCGACCCTGACTCGTTATGGCAGCAATGGCACGAGCGGCTAGCGAATTGGCGTCAGGATAGTGACTTGGCAGCCAGGGCGCAGTTGCTTGACGCTTGTCTGAAGGATCTGCCATCTGTATTGACTGGTGAGAAGCCGGCGACTAGCGTCCTTTTTCCTGATGGCTCGATGGCGCTGGTGGAAGGGGTATACAAACACAACAGGATCTCCGATTACTTCAATCGAGTCCTGATCGAAGCGGCGTTAGCCTATATCGAAAGTCGTCCTAAAGATGCTGAGCCGTTGCGGATCCTCGAGATTGGTGCAGGCACCGGCGGTACCACGGCAGGGTTGCTGGCTGCGCTGGCGCCATGGCGGGCGCATATCGACGAATATTGCTATACCGATCTGTCCCATGCGTTCCTACAGCATGGTGCTCATGAGTTTGGCCGGGATAACCCGTTTTTACAGACCCGGTTGTTCGACGTCTCCCGTTCTTGCTTGGAGCAGGGGATCGCTACAGATCATTATCATTTGGTGGTGGCGACCAATGTGCTGCATGCCACGCCGGAGATCCGCCAGACTTTGCGCAACGCCAAGGCTGCTTTGCGCAAAGGTGGATTGTTGTTGCTCAACGAAATTAGTGAAGCGTCGTTGTTTACCCACTTGAGCTTCGGCCTGCTAGAAGGTTGGTGGCTCTACCAGGATCGCGCATTGCGTATTCCTGGGTGCCCTGGATTGTCGCCGGCTGGTTGGCAGGCGGTGCTGGAGCAGGAGGGACTTAGCCCGGTTTTGTTTCCCGCCAAACAGGCCCACGGTCTAGGCCAGCAAATCATCGTTGCCCAGAGTGACGGTATTGTGCGCCAACCTATCGCAAAGACGGCGCGACCGAGCGCGCGGCCGTCCATCGCCAGCCAGTGTGATGACGATTCCGACCCGGCGCAGGATCGCATCGCATCGGGTAGTTGGCGGCGGCGGGTGAGCGACTACCTTCGGGAATTGGTGGCGTCAACGCTGAAGATTCCGGCAGACAAAATGAGTTTGTCTCGTCCGCTGGAGGACTACGGGCTAGACTCGATTCTGGTGGTTAGGCTGACCAATGCGTTTAATGAGCAATTCGAAGCGATAGACAGTGCGTTGTTCTTTGAAATGCCGACCTTGGCGGCGCTGACTGAGTACTTTATTCAGCATCGAGAAGACGAGTTGAAAGCCTTGTTGGGGCAGTCCAGCGTTGAACCGAACAAGGGAGCCGCAGCCGTTGTACAGCTCGTGCCGCAGACCCATGCCCAGGCGGCGTTGGAGGCTAATGGCACGCCAGAGAGTGATCACGCCCCGGCGACGGTCGAATTGGCCGCGCAGGACGGCAAAAACAAGATCGCTATTATCGGTCTCGATGGTCGTTATCCCGGCGCAGAGTCGATGACTGCATTTTGGCGTAACCTGGCCGGTGGCCATTGCGCGATCGACGAAATTCCGGCTGATCGTTGGGACTGGCGCCGTTATTTTGATCCGGAGAAGGGAAAGGCCGACCACATCTACACTCGCTGGGGTGGCTTCCTGAAGGGCATTGATCAGTTTGACTCGGCGTTTTTCCGAATCTCCCGCCGCGAAGCTGAGCGGATGGATCCGCAAGAGCGACTTTTCCTTGAAGTGGCCTACCACAGTATCGAAGACGCGGGCTACAACCCGGCAACGTTGTACCAACAGGGTGAGGTTGGGGTGTTTGTCGGGGTCATGAACGGCAGCTATAACCCGATGAGCAACTATTGGTCGATTGCCAATCGGGTGTCCTATCAACTGAATCTACAGGGACCGAGTTTTGTCGTCGATAGCGCCTGTTCGTCATCACTGACAGCGATTCATTTGGCGCTTGAAAGCCTGGCTAACGGCAGTTGTGAGATGGCGATTGCAGGCGGTGTCAACTTGATCGTCAATCCGCACCACTACGTCAATCTGTGCGAGATGATGATGTTATCGCCAGGCGAACGATGCAGTGCCTTTGGCGGTGACGCCGACGGCTTCGTGGATAGTGAAGGGGTGGGCGCGGTGGTGCTCAAGCCGCTAGACAAGGCGATTGCCGATGGCGACCCGATCTACGGGGTGATTCGTGGCAGCGCAATTAACGCCGGTGGCAAGACCAATGGCTATACCGTGCCCAGCGCCGGCGCCCAACAGCGTGTATTAGAAAAAGCGCTGTCGCGCTCAGCAATCGACGCGAGCCGAATTAGTTATATCGAGGCTCATGGCACCGGCACCGCACTGGGCGATCCGATTGAGATCAGCGGCTTGAGTCGAGCTTTTGACAACCGCAACGGCGTGGCTAGTCAGGGGTGTGCCATTGGTTCAGTCAAGAGCAATATCGGCCATTGTGAAAGCGCAGCGGGTATCGCCGGATTAAGCAAGGTGCTGCTGCAATTCAAGCATCGCCAACTGGTGCCGTCGTTGCACGCCGAGCAGCTCAACCCCAAAATCCATTTTGAAGGTACGCCATTTCGCGTGCAGCGACAGTTGACGCCGTGGACAGCCAACGGTGACACGCGGATCGCGGCGATTTCCTCTTTTGGGGCTGGCGGTGCTAACGCGTCACTGATTGTCGAGGAATATAGTGGTGCGGTAGACCAACGACCCGCCGCAGCCGGCCCCTGGTTGATCCTGTTATCGGCTCGCGATCAACAGCGCCTAGCTGAGTCGGTGTCCCGATTACAGGCTTACCTTGACAGTGAAGACGGTCACCAGGTTCAGATAGCCGATCTGGCCTATACACTACAAGTGGGGCGAGAAGCGATGAACGTGCGGCTAGCGCTCATCGTTGATGCCCTTCCAGATCTGCAACGCCGTCTGGGACGGTGGCTCACTGGCGAGCCTATCGACGATGTGTTCCACGGCCATGTCGATCCGTTTGACGAGGCGCTCGACGCGCAGGGGTCCGACGCTGAGTCGCAAAAGCAAATCGACCGTTGGTTGGAACAACGCGAGTTGGCCGAATTGGCGGCGTTGTGGGTGCGTGGCGGTGCAATTGACTGGAATCGGCTCTATGTTGATCGCGCTTGTCGGCCGCCGATGCGGGTGAACTTACCAGGTTATCCGTTCGCCAAAAACAGTTACTGGATGCCCGCTCTGGCGCACCCCGCCCCGTGTCACGGCGGGGGCGAGGTCCAGCGGGCAGATTCATTGCCGTTGCTCGATGGTGAAGTGCTTGCCGACAGCGATTTATCCGATTGCTGTTATTTGCCGCGCTGGCAGCCGCAAGCGGCGGCCGAGCGGGCCACGTTGGCAGGCCCTGGGGCGATTGTGCTCGTGGCGGTGGAGCCACGCGGCGCGGCAACCGGGCTGCTGTTGGAGACACTGGTTGATCATTATCGCGATAGCCGCACGGTGGTGCAGATCGACTGCGGTACGGGAGCGACTGCCGAGTTAGCGGTGGGACGTTGGCGTTGTGGCTACGAGGATCCGCAAGGTTTTGCGCAGATCCTCGCGGCGGTCGGCAAGGTGGCGCAGATTATCGTGATCGGCGCACAAGCGAAGAGCGACGTCACGCCGCTGATGCTAGCCGACAGTGTGCAACACAACGAATTGCCACTGCTCAGCTTGTTTAAGGCATTGCAGCACCATATAGCCGCCGACGCGTGGGTAGATTGTTTCTTGTTGTCGCTGGACCGTTACGCTTTTGCCGGTGAGCAACGAGGGGGCAATCCGCTGGGGGCGGGCATGGCCGGATTGGGTTATGCGATGGCCCAGAGTGATCACCGGGTGCAACTTCGCAACCTGGATATTCGCTCTGTGGAACTAGACACGCGAGACAGTCGGCAGCGGTTGCTGGCGCAAATCTTGGCTGAACCCGCTTCAGAGCGGGGAGAACTGATCAAGCTCAGCCGAGGCGAGCGTTTTGTTCAACAGTTGACGCCATTGGCTCTGCCAGTGAGCGGTGACAGCCGATCAGCGCTAAAGCGTCAAGGAGTCTATGTCATCCTGGGCGGCAGCGGTGTCATCGGTCAGGTGGTGAGTCGCCAGCTGATCGAGCATTATCAGGCGCGCGTGGTCTGGCTGGGGCGCAAGGCCGCTGACAGCCGCGAGGTACAGCAAAGTGTGACGGCGGCCCCTTTCCATGGCCGGGTTGACTATATCCAGGCCGACGCGACGGATCTGTCGCAGTTGCAGCAGGCCGTGGCGCAGATCAAACAACGCTATGGGCGGATCAATGGCGCCGTGTTCTCCGGCATGGTCTTTGACTTTGAAAACAGCATCCAACAGACGTCGGAAACGCAATTTAGGCAAATTCTCGAAATCAAGAGCCGCGGCAGCATCCATTTTTATCAGGCGTTTGCCGAGCAGCCACTCGATTTCCTCTGTTATTTCTCTTCCGGCCAGGGTTTTGCGTTCTCTGGTGCGGCTAAATTGTCAGCTTATGCGTGCGGCATCACTTTTGCCGATGCCTTTGCCGACGCGATTCGCCCAGCGGCGGCTTTCCCGGTCGGCGTGATCAACTGGGGGTTCTGGCGCGCGTCGCTGAAACCGCAGGCGATCAGCCAACACATGGATGCGCTTGGCGATGACGAAGGGTTTGCCTGCTTCAGCCGCTTTGTCGCTAACTTGGCCGGCGGCTCGCTGCCCCGGTTGTTGTGTATCAAGGCTTCGACGGCAGTGCGTCAGTTGATGGCTGTGCCGCAGGGGCGGCAGTACAAGCTGAACCCACTTGCCGTGCCAGCGCAACCCGCGCAGTGCGTCGAGCTGGAGCCCGCCGAGCTTGCCAGGCTGCAGCACATCTTTGATCCTCGGACGCTTGATCAGTCGATCGCTGTATTGCTGTTGATTCAATTGCAGACGCTCGGAATTTTCACCGCATCAGGCCAGCAAAGCGCTGAAGCGTGGCGACGGCAGGCAGGGATCAGCGACAGGTATCGTCGCTGGTGGCACGAATGCTTGGCGATCTTGGTAGAGCATGGCTATCTACAGCAGCAGGGCGAGACCTTCGGCCTGGCAGTACATATTGCCCAAGAGCGCCGCGCAGCGATCTGGGCGGCTTGGCGGGAGCAGCGTGATCGCTACCTGGAAGACCGTGATCGTCGCGCTCAGGTGGCTTTGATCGACGATTGCCTGCAACAGCTACCGCACATTCTGATTGGGCAGATTCAGCCCACGGATCTGCTATTCCCCGACGGTTCGATGGCCAAGGTCGAAGGAATCTACAAACAAAATACGCTGTCAGATTTTTTCAACGATCAACTAGCGGCGGCGGTGACTGATGATGTGCGCCGCCGGATCGAGGCGGATCCCCAGCGGCCGGTGCGTATCCTTGAAATCGGCGCTGGCACGGGGGGCTCCACTGCAAAGCTGCTGCCCGCGCTGCAGCCGTTGGCTGGGCACATCGGTGAGTATTGCTATACCGATATTTCCCGCGCGTTCTTGCAGCATGGCGAGCGCTGTTTCGCGGCTGACCATCCTTACTTCACGACCCGAATTCTGGATATCAGCCAAGCTGTTGACGATAGCAACCCTGCCTCTGTCGGTTACGATATCGTCATTGCCACTAATGTGCTGCATGCGACAGCCAATATGCGCCGCACGCTAGCCCACGCCAAGGCGATGCTACGCGGTGGTGGTCTGCTGGCGTTAAACGAGCTGAACCGCAAAACCACAGCAGCGACTGTGACCTTCGGCCTTCTCGACGGCTGGTGGCTGTACGAAGATGAACCACTGCGGATCCCCGGCTCGCCGTTATTGGCCGATGACAGCTGGACTGAGCTGCTGTGCAGCGAGGGCTTCACGCAGGTCAGTCTGCGGATCAACCACGGGGTCACGCTAGGCCAACAAATCATCACCGCCCATAGTGACGGATTAGTCCTGCAAGACATTGGACAACCCGCCCCAGCCACGTCGGCGCGCCAACCGGAAAACAACGACTCCATGTTAAACGAGCACCATGCAAGCCAGGCCGGACAATGCGAAGATATAGCCGGTAAACTGCAGCAATTGATCATCGATGCTTTGGCCAATACGCTTAAGGCTGACGCACAGAGCATCGCGCTACGCACGCCGTTTTCCGACTATGGCGTGGATTCGATCCTTGGGGTGGGCTTTGTCAAGCATTTGAGTCATCAACTGGGAATCAAGCTCAATAGTGCGGTCTTGTTTGAACAGTCCACGGTGGCTAAGCTGCGGGACTATTTGTTAAACACGTATGGCGAGCCAATCAAACGGACGCTGGCTGAACCGATTGAGGCTCATTCTGCCGTGGCCGTAGCCAACGGCACCTCGAAGATACAGCCGCCGGCAGTCGCTGCCGCGGCAGCGACGATGAGCCCAGTCATGGCCGTTGCGCTAGGCGGCGCGGATCGGCCAACGACTATCGACGCAGCCCCGAGCGTCCATTCGTCGGCGAGCACGGCCGCTAGTGGACGGATTGCGGTGATCGGCATGTCCGGACAGTTTCCTGGCGCGGATCATGTCGATGAGCTGTGGGATAACTTGCTGGCCGGGCACAATAGCGTGCAAGAGCTGCCGGCGCATTATCTTGATCCCCGTGCCTACAGTGCCGATAAGCAGCCAGGCAAGAGTTACTGCAAATGGGCAGGGATACTGAAAAACCGTGACTGCTTCGATCCCCTGTTTTTCAACCTCACGCCTCACGAAGCGGAGTCGATGACGCCGCACCAGCGGTTGGTGATGCAGGAAAGCTGGAAGGCGCTCGAAGACGCGGGTTATAACCCGATGACGCTGGCGGGTCGTGCAATTAGCGTCTACGTTGGCGCGGAGCCCGGCGGTTACCACCACGACTCCTTTACCGGTGGCTCCGAGGCGATTGTAGCTTCCCGACTGTCTTATTTCCTCGACCTGAAAGGGCCGGCGATGGTCGTCAACACCGGTTGCTCTTCGTCTGCCGTGGCGATCCACCAGGCTTGCGAAAGCTTGCGTCACGCAGAAAGCAATATGGCGCTAGCCGGCGGGGTGTACGCGCTGCTGGATCAGCGGGGATTGATTAGCCTGTCGGCGATTGACATGCTCAGTCCCAGCGGCCAATGTCACGCATTCGACGCGGCAGCCGACGGCACGGTGATCTCCGAGGGTGTCGGCATGGTGGTGTTAAAAAGGCTGGAGGATGCCGAGGCCGACGGCGATCCCATCTATGGTGTCATTGAAGCGTCGGCGGTGAACCAGGACGGGGCCAGCAACGGTATTACCGCGCCAAACGGTGACGCCCAGGAGCAGTTGATCCGCGACACCTATCGTAAGTTCGCGATCGACCCATCGCAGATCAGCTATGTTGAGGCCCATGGCACCGGCACCCGGCTCGGTGATCCGGTCGAAGCCAACGCATTGATCCGCGCGTTCCGTCAGTTCACCGCTGCCCAACAATATTGTGTGTTGGGCAGCGCCAAAGCTAACCTCGGCCACGCGGCTGCGGGTGCCGGGGTAATCGGCTTAATCAAGATTCTACTGTCGATGCGGCATCGCAAGCTGCCGGCGATGCCCGGCTTCGAACGGCTCAACCCGTTGATTGAACTGGAGGGCTCGCCGTTTTATATCAACCGCCAAGCGATCGACTGGCAGCCAATGGGCGGCGAACGGCTGCTGTCGGCGCTGAATGCTTTTGGCCATAGTGGCACCAACGCCCACCTGGTCATCGGTGACTACCCACCGAGGCAAGCCGTTGACCGGTGTCCGGCGCCACCGACAGTGAGCCGGATTTTTCCATTGTCAGCCAAAACCGCTGAAAGCTTGCAAGACAATGCCCGGGCGCTGGCGCGTTGGCTGGACAAAAGCGCATCGTCGCAGCAAGGGCTGTTGGTCAATATGGCCTTTACCTTACAGACTGCTAGAGAGCCTATGCGAGTGCGGGCGGCGGCGGTGGCCGACAATGTTCCGCAGCTGCAAGCCCAACTGGCACGGCTGGCCAACGGCGATTTGCCAGTAGCGTTGGCTGACGAAGCTGGGCAACTAGCCACCGAATGGGTCGGCGGAGCCGAGATCGACTGGGCAACGCGGTGGCCGGCCGGATCGGCAATGCGTCTGAACCTGCCGAGTTACCAGTTTGCTAAGGAGCGTTACTGGGTCGATCAAACTGCGCGGTCGGTCATCGCTGCGCAGAGCGTTATTGAAGCGCCGAATGCAATGAGTGAATCAACGGGTGAGGACCTGCCGCAGTCTGCTACGGGTTTGTTCGTTGCACGGCCTGTTTGGCAAGAGCCGGTCGGCGAAAACGTTGATGATGGGGCTGTCCAGGGCTTGCTGTTTTTGGTCGGGTTCAGCAGTGAACAGGTGGCGCAATGGCAATCCTTGTCTACCGCTGCAGCAAGTGCGCTCAGCTGTGAAGTCCTGGCTTCTACCAAGAGCACGCCGGCAGCGCGTTACCAGGAGCTGGCGATTGCGCTGTTACTGCGTCTACAAAAGCTGAGTGGCCGGGTGCACATTGAACTGGCTATTGCCGAGCACGCGCCGGACAGTTTGCTTTACGCGGGCCTCGATGGCTTACTGAAAACGGCTTGCTTGGAACAGCCCACACTCAGCGCGCGTTGCCTGTTGGTCGAGGTTGAAGCGGACAAGCCATTGCCAGCATCACAGATCAGTGAGCTCACGGCGATGCTCTCTGAAACGCACCGTAGCGGCAGTTCGGTATTGCAACGAAGCAGTGCTGACGGTGGCCGTCTGGAGCTGCAATGGCAGGAGCTAGCTGATGATGTTGCGGCGGGCCAACCGATAAACAGGCATGGCGCGACGGCAGGCTGGAAAGATCGGGGCGTCTACCTGATTACCGGCGGCGCGGGTGGTCTGGGGCTGATCTTCGCTAACGCGATCGCTTCGCAGTGCCGCGAGACGACTTTGATCTTGATCGGCCGCTCGACTCTCGACCACCAGCAGCAGGCGCGTCTGCAGCAAGTGCGCGACGCCGGCGCCCAAGTCAGCTACTATCGGGTCGATCTGACCGATGCCGAAGCGCTTGAGCAGTTGATCAATGAAATCTGTGCCAAACATGGCGGCTTGAACGGCGTGCTGCATAGCGCAGGTGTCAATAGGGATCGGCTACTCGCACGCAAGTCTCCCCAGGACATTGCCGAGGTGTTTGCCGCCAAGGTCATCGGCACCGAACTGCTGGATCGAGCTTGCCGTCGGCTTTACCTGGACTTTTTTGTCTTGTTTTCTTCGTGCTCGGCTGTGCTGGGCAGTGTGGGGCAGGCTGACTACGCCGCGGCCAATGCGTTCATGGACCACTTTGCCAGCTTGCGCAACAGATGGGTGGAGCAGGGGCAGCGATTTGGCCATACGATGTCAATCAATTACCCGCTGTGGCGGGATGGTGGCATGCAGATTAGCGCGGCCGATCGGGCAGACATTCGCCGCAAGACCGGGATGGCACCGATGCAGTCTGTCCATGGCGTCAACGCACTACAGCTGGGACTCAATGCCGCACTGGAACGGCTATTAATCATCGAAGGCGATCTGTCGCAGATCCGCGGTCATTTCACCGCTGCGTCAGGCGCTGAAGAGTTGGCCGCGGTGCTGGCTGCGGCTGGCAGCGGCGCGCAAGACTCGGTGACATTGGCCGATGCTACTGTGGATCGTGAGCGGCTGGCCGCCGCTACGCTTGAGCGACTTAAGGCCGTGTTTTGTGAGGTCACCAAGCTGCCGCCCGCGCGTGTCGAGTCTGATGCGCCGCTGGAACAGTACGGTATCGACTCGATTATGATCACCCGGCTCAACAAGGCGCTGGAAGATGCGTTCTCCCGGATGACGTCGCTGCAGCCGGCGGAACGTCAACTGTCGAAAACGCTGTTTTTTGAATACCACAGTCTGGACAAGTTGACCGGCTACCTGGTGGAGCGGCATCATCGCGCTTGCCTGTTGTGGAGCGGCTTGGTCGAAGAGCCAAGCGGCGGGCAAGTTCAGCGTCAAGCTTCGAGCCCATGCGAACCAGCGACCGCCAAGCCGGAAACAACGGTGGTGGAACGGAGGGTAACGGCTGCGGAGCTGCGGGTGGCTGCTGCGGTTGAGCCCATCGCGGTGATCGGCATGAGTGGTCGCTATCCGCAAGCCGCTGACCTCGACGAGTATTGGCGCAACCTCAAGGAAGGACGCGACTGCATCAGCGAAATTCCAGCCAATCGTTGGTCGCTGCAAGATTTTTATGTTGACTCAGTGCAGCAAGCGCTGAAGCAAGGCCGTAGTTACAGTAAGTGGGGCGGCTTTGTTGATGGCTTTGCCGATTTTGATCCGCTGTTTTTCAATATCTCGCCTCGTGAAGCGGTCAACATGGACCCGCAAGAACGGTTGTTCTTGCAATCCTGCTGGCACGCGCTGGAAGACGCTGGCATCACCAAGGCGGATCTGGTCGAACATTACCAAGGCAATGTCGGTGTCTTCGCTGGGATCACCAAAACTGGATACGGCCTCTATGGGCCGGTGTTGCGCGAACAAGGTCATCTAATATTCCCGCGCACCTCGTTTAGCTCGACGGCCAACCGAGTCTCCTATATCCTGGGCTTAAACGGGCCGAGCGAACCGGTGGATACCATGTGTTCATCGTCTTTAACTGCGCTGCACCGCGCCTGCGAAAGCCTGCGTCGCGGTGAGTGTCGAATGGCGTTCGTCGGCGGCGTCAACCTTTATTTGCACCCGTCCAACTATGTCGAGTTATGTGCCGGCCAAATGCTGTCGAAAGACGGTCGCTGTCGCAGCTTTGGAGCAGACGGTAACGGTTTCGTACCCGGCGAGGGTGTCGGCGCTCTGTTGTTGAAGCCCCTGTCGCAGGCGTTAGCGGATAGAGACAACATCCATGCTGTCATCCGTGCCACGGCGGTCAACCATGGTGGTAAGACCAACGGTTACACCGTGCCCAATCCCCAAGCGCAAGCCAAAGTGATTCGCCTGGCGATCGAGCAAGCTGGGCTGCACGCAAGCCAGATTAGCTATATCGAGGCCCATGGCACTGGCACGGAGCTAGGCGACCCGATCGAGGTGAGCGGGCTGAGCCAAGCTTTTGCGATGGACGGCGTCGATCTGGGCCGTTGCGCGCTGGGCTCGGTGAAATCGAATATTGGTCATTTAGAAGGCGCGGCTGGCATCGCCGGCGTCAGCAAGGTGATTCTTCAGCTCAAGCACAAGCAGATTGCGCCGAGCCTGCATGCCGCCAAACTGAATCCCAACTTGACATTGGACGCCACGCCGTTTTATTTGCAACAGGCGTTGGGCGACTGGCAGCCCGCAGCGGAAGGACCGCGCATCGCCGGCGTCTCGTCCTTTGGCGCTGGCGGCGCGAATGCGCATGTGTTGCTGCAGGAGCACAACGAATACCGTGAGCTGCCAAACCATCGTGGCGCTGAGGTGATTCTATTGTCGGCCCGGGACAGCGAGCGTCTGCGCGACTATGCCAAGGCGCTGCTGGCTTATGTTGAAGCCCGGCCGTCTATGTCGGGTGCTGACTTGACCAACTTGGCCTATACGCTGCAAACCGGCCGGGAGAAGATGGCGACGCGGCTTGGCCTGGTGGCTGAGACGCCCGTCGCGCTAGCGATGAAGCTGCGGCAGTTTATCGACAGCGGCGGCCAGGCGGGTGACGGCATCTATGTGGGCGACGTTAAGCGCGAACGGATGGCTACTCAAGCCGATGAGGATTGGGCACCGGTTATCCGTCACTGGGCGGCTAGCGGTAAGTTCGATAAACTGCTGCAATTATGGGTGGACGGCGAGGCGATCGACTGGTCGCTGCTGCATGCTGAACGCCCGGGCCCGCAGCCATACCGGATTAGCTTGCCGGTCTACCCGTTTGCCCGCGAGACCTTCTGGTTGCCCAACAGTGAGTCTCCTGCCCGTGCGCGTTTCGCCAGTGACGAGCGCGAAGTGGCCGAGATAACCCAAGTCCCGGCCCAGACCGCAAACACGATGGAGACGGCGGCTGCGTCGGTGGCGTCAACCGTCTGTGATCGACTGAGCTATGTATCGCGCTGGCAGGCCGATGGGCGACACGATCAGCCACTGATCAGCGAGCACCGTTGCGTCTTGATTGTCGCCTGTGCGTCGGCCGCGGTCGCTGCCGAAGCGATCGCGAGCCAGTACCTCGCCAACGCGGATTTCGTTGACGGCGGCGGCAGGGTCATCCGAGTGGAGCCGGGACAGCTCACCCGTTTGGTGGCCACTGATCACTGGTTGTTGGATGTGGCGGATCCGCAAGCACTGGATTGTTGTCTCGGTGGCTATCCAGCGATCGATTGTTTTTATTTTATCGGTGGCTCAGGCGAGCCAACCGATTGGCAAACGCTGCTCGACAGCCCGCGCTATAACGAGGTCTTGTTGCTCCGGTTGATCAAGTGGCTCAAGCAGCATGGCGGTCGCCAAGCGATTGACAGCTATATCATTAGCCAGAACAACTTTGACGTTGCCGGTGAGCCCGTCAACGCCTTTGGCGGCGGTCTGACTGGCATGGCTTATGCCATTGCTCAGGGCGAGCATCGATTCCGGGTGCGTCATATCGATGTTGACCATCGTGAGCTGGCCGATAGCCGGTGTCTGTCGCAATGGGTGCGTCAGTTGCAAAGTGAGCGCGGGCTGGCGCGTGGTGACGCGTTGTGCCTGCGCGCAGGCCAGCGCTATCGCCGCCGCATCTTCAGCTTGGCCTGGCAGGCCCAGCAGCCAATGCGAGCCAACACAGAGTTTGTCACCCCGGCGCTCAAGCGCGGTGGCGTTTACGTGATCCTCGGCGGTAGCGGTACAGTGGGCGGGATCATCAGTCGCTACCTGCTTGCCGACTACCAAGCCAATGTCATTTGGCTGGGGCGCAGTGGGGCGGATGATCCCAAAGTGCGACGGCGACTGGATCGCTGCTTGAGCCGTGTCGGTCGTGCGGTCGATCCAGCGCAGTTGGCGTACCTCCAGGCTGACGCCAACGATCTGGCATCGTTGCAGCGCGCTGTAGCGCAGATCAAGCAGCGCCACAGCGTAATCAACGGAGCCATTTTCTCTGGTGTGGTCTTCAATCATGAAGATGCCCTTACCCGGATGCCAGAGGCGCAGTTCCACGAGATCTTGGACGTGAAAAGCCGTGGTGGCATTGAGTTCTATCGGGCGTTTGCCAATGAGCCATTAGATTTCATGTGCTACTTCTCGTCGGGGCAGAGCTTTGCCTTCTCCGGTGCAGCTAAATTGGGCGCTTATGCTGCCGGGATCACGTTCTGCGACAGCCTAGTACGCAGCCTGCGGCACCATGCTGCTTTTCCGGTAGGTGCAATCAACTGGGGATTTTGGCTTTCGTCGCTCACGGAGCAACAGGCGGTTGACCCGTCGGCGCAACCGATGAGCCGCCATGCCGGCGCATTGGAAGATCGCGACGGCTTTGAATGTTTCGCCCGCTTTGTTCAGGCACTGAGTCGGGGCCAGCTCGATCACGTTATCTGCATGGCGGCTTCCGCACCTGTGCAGCAATTAATGCAGTTGCAACCGGAGCCCATCGTGCTCGCAGACGGCGGTGATCACGGGCCGCTTGATGGCTTTGAGCGCTACCGCGTTGCCGCTGCACCGTTGCTAGCTGCCCATGACCCCATGCCTTTCGACGAGGCGATGGCCGGCATGACGTTCGTTCAGCTGTGCCGTATGGGACTGTTTGGACAGCCGGGATGCTTCGAAGATAGTGAAGTGATGCGCCGTCAGGCTGGCATTGGCGACAACTATAGTCGCTGGTGGTCAACCTGTATCGATCTGCTGCAACAGCATGGTCTGGTGTTGCGCCGTGGCGCGCAGATTTGCGCCAATGACAGCGCGTTTTCTCAGCAACAACAACTGGCTGAACGCTGGCGTCAACTCAGCGGCGAGTTGAGGGCTTCTGCTCAGCGCAAGGCGCAGGTTGAGCTGGTTGACGCCTGCTTGCAACAGCTTCCGGCGATACTCAGTGGCCGGGTCCAGGCAACCGATGTCATTTTCCCCAAGTCATCGATGGAGAAGGTCGAAGGGGTCTATCGCAACAATGCGTTGTCTGACTACTTCAATCAGGTGGTGGCTGGCGTGGTTCAACAGCACATCGAAGCGCTACTGGCCAAGGATCCCCAATGCCGAATTCGCATCCTTGAGATTGGCGCTGGCACCGGGGGCACCACGTCAATCGTGTTACCGGCGCTACAGCCCTGGCGTGAGCATATCGCCGAATACTGCTACACCGATATGTCCAAGGCATTTTTGATGTATGCCAAAAAAACGTATGGTCCGGCCCATCCTTTCCTCACTTACCAACTGTGGAATGTCGAGCAGTCGCCGGAAGGTCAGGGACTGACGCCAGGTCACTACGATATTGTGATCGCGGCCAACGTGTTGCATGCCACTGGCAGAATTCGCCGTACCCTAAGTCACGCCAACGCGGTATTGCGCCGCGGCGGGATCCTAGTGATGAACGAGATCAGCGACATATCGCTGTTCTCCCATCTCACTTTTGGTTTGCTCAAGGGCTGGTGGCTGTACGAAGACCCTGAGTTGAGAATTCCTGGCACGCCGGCGCTTTATCCAAAAAGCTGGGCCAGCGTGCTGGGCGAAACCGGGTTCTGCGACGTTGCTTTTCCAGCGCAGTGCGCCCATTGCCTCGGCCAGCAAATTATCGTCGCTCAGAGCGATGGTCACGCGTGTGCGACTTCAGCGAATCGCCCAGCGCAGGAGTACAGCAGTCCTGAACTTCAGACTCGCTCCGGTCAGCAGCACAGCGTCGGCGGGGCCGGAAACGGCGACAGCCGTGAGGCACTGACCATAGTAGCGCTTAATGGCTTGGCCAAGACGCTGCAGCTAGAGCCAGAGCGGATCATGGCCGATCAACCGTTTGCCGATTATGGCATCGACTCCATTCTTGGCGTCAGCTTTGTCGGCGATTTAGGTGAAGCGCTAGGGATAGAGCTCAATACCGCATTGCTCTTCGATTACCCGACGCTGGACACTCTGGTTGACTACCTGCTTGGCCAATACCCAGCGGAAAGCGCCCGACTGGCCGGCGGGCAGCGTGGCGATGTTGAGTCTGCGAATGGCCTGGGGTCAGCGCACACGCTTGATCCGGTGGTGACTACTCAGGTAAATGGTGCCTCCCAAGAAGCCGTCGCCGCGCTGGTGGTACAAGGGCTGGCTAGTGCGTTGCAACTCGACGCGGCGCAGATCGATAGCGAGCAGCCGTTTTCTGATTACGGCCTTGACTCAATTCTCGGCGCGAGCTTGGTTGACCAGCTGAACGAAGCCCTTGGCGTCGAGCTGAGCGCGGCGATACTGTTCGACTATCCCACTGTGGCGACGTTATCCACGTACCTTGTTGAAAATCATCGCGCAGAGGTGGTCACTTGGCTAAACGGCATCAATCGAGCCGGCTCGGCAGCGAATGGTGCTCCCCAGCACCGTCAGTTTGAGCCACCGCATCCGTTCCCCAGTGAACTCGAAGAGCAATTTCTATCCGGTGAATTATCCATCGATTCTTTGCTTAGTTTAGTAAGTATTGGTACCGTAGAACGTGACGCTGTTGCAAACCGTTGTACAGCGTAGGGACTTGCCGGGAAACGACATAATGAGCAGCCAAGAATTCCAATCCATCATTGCCGGACTTCAAAATCGCCAGATCACCGTGGCCGAGGCCAAACAGCGGCTGCAACGACTGCAAGCTGCGCCCACTACACTAGGGACAGAGCGGACCGGAGCAGCGGATAAACCGGTGCCCGGCATTGAGCGGGCGCAGGCGCCTATCGAAATCGCAGTCATCGGCATGGCGGGACAGTTTCCCGCGGCTGACAACGTTGAGCGCTTCTGGCGTAACCTCAGCACTGGCGTTGATGGCATCGTTGAATTGGGCGAGCGCTATCTGGACGCCCGGCGCAGCTACTCACCGCAGCGCCAGCCCGGCAAGACCTATTGCAAATGGGGGGGCGTGCTCGAGCAGCGGGATGACTTTGATCCGCTGTTCTTCAATATTTCGCCCCGTGACGCGGAATCGATGAATCCGCATCAAAGGCTGATCCTGCAGGAAAGCTGGAAGGCGTTGGAAGATGCAGGCTACAACCCCAAAAGTTTCCGGAACCAGCCGGTGGGAATCTTTGTCGGCGCCGAGCCGACGGGTTACTTCCACGAAACGTTTATCGGCGCCTCCGATGCGATTATCGCGTCACGACTGTCCTATTTTCTCGACTTCAAAGGACCGGCGCTGGTCGTCAATACGGGTTGCTCATCATCGGCTGTGGCCATCCATCTGGCCTGTGAAAGCCTGCGCAACCGTGAGACGGATCTGGCATTGGCCGGCGGGGTTTTTGCTACGCTCGGCGAGCCAAGCCTGGTTAGCTTGTCGCAGATGGATATGCTGTCGCCCACTGGGCGCTGCCACACCTTCGATAGTCGTAGTGATGGCATCGTATTGTCGGAAGCGGTCGGCATGGTGACCCTCAAACGCTTACCGGAAGCGATAGCTGACGGTGACCCGATCTATGGGGTGATCTGTGCTTCGGGCATGAACCAGGACGGTGCCAGTAACGGCATTACTGCACCAAGCGGCCAGGCTCAGGAGCGGCTGATCAGCGAACTGTATCGACGTTTTGGCATTGATCCGCGGCAGATTAGTTATGTCGAGGCCCATGGTACCGGCACGCCGCTTGGCGATCCGGTGGAGGTCAATGCACTGGCCCGGGCCTTTCGGCGGTTCACCGCGGATACCGGCTACTGTGCGTTGGGCAGCGCCAAAGCCCATATCGGCCACACTTCAGCGGCCGCTGGTGTGGTCAGCTTAATCAAAATCCTACTGTCAATGAAATACGGGCAGTTGCCAGGTTTATTGAACTTTGAGCAACTGAACCCCCGGATAGCATTGGCGGACTCGGCGTTTAATATCCATCGCGAGCTGAAAGACTGGCCGGTCGGTGACACGGGGCTGCGAATGGCGGCGCTCAATTCCTTTGGCCACAGCGGGACCAATGTGCATATCGTGGTTCGCGAGGCAGTCGAAGTGGCCGCTGCGACCAGCGCTGAGGTGTCACGGCCGCGGCTCTTGCCGCTATCGGCACGCACCGCCGATAGTCTCAAGCACTATGCTCGCCGAGTGCGCGAAGCGTTGGCCGATCCGGCGATTCGGCTTGCGGATCTCGCCTATACGCTGCAAACGGGCCGGCTGGCGCAGGATCATCGGTTAATGTTTCTGTGCATCGACAAAGCCCAACTGACACAGCAGCTCGATGATTGGCTGGACGGCCGTGCATCTGAGCACGCCTGGCACGGGCAAATCGGCACAGGCGAGCATTCGGCTGTCGAACTGCCGTCTACCGACGATCATGCTGACTTACAACGCCTGGCCAAAGCCTGGGTGGCGGGCGGTCATGTCGATTGGAACGCGTTTAACCGTCGCTATGATGCCGATGCCCGACGTATTCACGCTCCGGTTTATCCTTTTGCTCGGCAGGATTTCTGGATACCGCCTGCACGTCGGGGTACGGCGGGAGGCGATGTCGGCGCGGCACCTAGTCTTAGCGTGGGCCGTCTGCATCCGTTCCTGACGCGAAATACTTCAGATCTGCTAAGCCAGCGCTTTACCACCGTGTTTGAGGGCGAAGAATTTTTCCTCAAGCAGCATGTGGTGGGTGGAAGGCAGATCTTCCCCGGCGTCGGTCATTTAGAAATGGCCAGAGCCGCGGTGGCGATGGCTGCCAACGGCTTGGCGGGGACAGCACGGCAGCCGGTATTGAGCGATATCGTCTGGTTGCGGCCGTTAATCATCGACGGCCAAGCGCGGCAAATTGACATTGAGTTAACGCTGGAAGAGGACAATCAGATCCGCTTCGAGATCACTAGCCGTGATTATGATCCGCTGTCAGGCCTTGGGTTGGGTGAACCCGTGTTGCACAGCCAAGGCTTGGCAAGTTTTCCTGAGCCTTCTGCGCAGCGCCAAGTTGATCTGACGGCTTTGAAGGCTAGGATGGAAGGTGGCCGGTTGAGCGCTGAACAATGCTACCAAGCCTATCGGGAGATGACATTTGAGCATGGCCCGGCTTACCAAGGCTTGCAGTCGATTGCGCTGGGGCGCTCAGAGGTATTGGCGGAACTTGCGTTGCCGTCCTGCCAACAGGACAGTCTGAATGACTATCTGCTGCATCCGTCACTGATGGATTCGGCGCTCCAAGCAGCGATCGCGCTGAGTCTCGGCGCCGACGTCGTGCTTCCCGAAGGCGATAGAGGCAATTTGCCGCCGGCGACGCGGCCGGCGCTGCCCTTTGCGCTTGAACGCTTGCAGATATGGGACCGCTGCAGCGAGCGGATGTGGGCCAGGGTGGCCTATGCCGAGCGGCGCGATGATCAGCAGCCCGACACCAGCTTGCAACGACTCAATATCGAGCTCTTTGATCAGCAGGGCAAGCTTTGCGTGCTGATGCAAGGGTTTACCTCCCGGGTGCTCGGCGACCACAGTGATCAGGCCGCGACCGATCAACCGCTGACAGAAACGCTGCTGTTCCAGCCGCAGTGGATCGACGAGGCGGCCAGTCACCGTAAAACGGTCGACTTTAACGAGCAATTTGTGTTGCTCAGCGGCTTTGATGAGCAATGTATTGCCGACGTGCAACGCCAGTTAGTCACGCAGGGTACTGATTGCCGCTGCGAGTTACTGGCCGTGCCGCAGCAGGATCCAGCCGATGATTACCAACAGGCAGCGCTGGCGCTGTTGCAGCAGATTCGGACGTTACTCGGTCGGGGCACCAGTGGACGTTCACTGATTCAGCTGGCGCTCTACAACCCCAAAGGCGATCGGATGATCGGCGGCCTAGCGGCCATGCTGCGCAGCCTGCAACTCGAAGCGCCGAACTTGGCTGGTCAATTGATTGAGTTGGACGAGCCGCAATCGTTGGCGCAGCGGCTCAAGGAAAATGCTGCCACCGGCGACGTCGAAATCCGTTACCAGGCAGGGCAGCGCCAAGTGCAACGCTGGCACCCTTGTCCGACGATGGATTTAGCGGTCGGCACGCCATGGAAAGATCACGGCGTCTATTTGATTACCGGCGGTCTTGGTGGCCTCGGACAGATTTTTGCCCGCGCGATGGCGGCTAACGTCAACGATGCCACATTGATTTTGACAGGCCGCTCTGCGGTAGACCCGCAGCGCGTGGCTGAGATCGACGCGGGCCGAAACACGATTGCATACCGGCAGCTGGATGTCAGCGACCGCGACGCGGTGCAGCGATTGGTTGCATGGATTGGTGACAAATATGGCCGCCTTAATGGCGTGCTGCATAGCGCCGGCGTGATCCGAGACAGCCTGCTGATCAATAAGCGGGATGATGAACTGAAACAAGTGATGGCAGCCAAGGTGGCCGGCGCTCGCAACCTGGATTTAGCCACTGCCGAGCTGCCATTGGATTTCATGATCTTCTTTTCGTCGGGTACCGGCGTGATCGGCAATACCGGCCAGGCCGACTATGCGGCAGCGAACGCCTTTGTCGACCGTTACGCTGCGTACCGCAGCCGGCTGGTCGAGCAGGGACGGCGAAGCGGCCGTAGCCTGTCGATCAATTGGCCGCTGTGGAAAGAAGGCGGCATGAAGGTAGACGAGACGATTGCGCAGCAAATGGCAGAAAGCACCGGCATGGTGGCGATGCCCACTAATGCCGGAATTCATGCGCTGTGCCAATGCTTTGCATGGGATAAGCCGCAATTGCTGGTGATGAACGGTCGACGTGAGCAGATGAGCGCACTGGTGACCGGCCGCGACGATGCCGATATGGCGCTCGCGCACGACAACGAGCCGCAACACCAAGACGTAGCGCCGCCGTCGTCAACCGACGCTGGGGTGTCATGGGCAGAGCCACTGCGCCGCGCGCTGATCGACCTCGTGTCCCAGCAGATGAAAATTCCTGCCGCAGAGATTCGTATCGATGCCGAGTTCAGCCAATACGGCTTCGACTCCATCAGCCTCACCGCGCTGGCGAGCACTTTGAAGCAGCAATGGCGACTGAACCTGGTGCCGACAATCTTTTTTGAACATGCCACGATTGACCGTTTTGCTGCTTACCTGGAACGCGAGCACGGTAGCGTGCTCGCGGCCAAGCTATCGCCGCAATCCACAGCGCCACAACAGCAGTTCAAGCCATCGCCTTCAACGCCGCAGCAGCATAGTGCCCCGGCGCCAAGATCGGTGCTCAAGCGGCGCCCACTGACAGTCGCGCAATCTTCCGTTCATACGGCTGCCTCTTCTGTTCCGAGCAAACCTGCAGAGGAGGATGAGATTGCTGTGATCGGCGTCAGCGGCCGCTTCCCAATGGCCGACGATGTTGAGCAGTTCTTGCGCAATCTGACGGACGGCCGGGACTGTATCAGCGAGATTCCCGCCGATCGCTGGGACTGGCGTGAATATTATGGTGATCCGCATCAGCAGGCCAACAAGACCAACGTCAAATGGGGTGGCTTTATCCACGGCGTGGACCACTTTGATCCGTTGTTCTTCGGTATTTCGCCGCGGGAAGCTCAGCTGATGGATCCCCAGCAACGCCTGCTGATGACGTATGTCTGGCTGGCGATTGAAGACGCGGGCTATGCCACTGCTGATTTGGCGGGCAGCAGTACCGGGATTTTTGTGGGCACTGGAATGACGGGCTACAGCAGCCTGATCGCTAAAACCGGCGTGCCGATTGAGGGTTACAGTGCCACGGCGATGGTACCGTCGGTCGGCCCCAATCGAATGAGCTTTCTGCTTGACCTGCATGGTCCCAGCGAGCCAGTCGAAACGGCCTGCTCTTCGTCGTTGGTGGCGATCCACCGTGCGGTTCAGGCGATGCGCAACGGAGATTGCCAAATGGCGATCGTCGGCGGCGTGAATACCCTCATTGCGCCCGAAGCACAAATCAGCTTCAATAAAGCGGGCATGCTGGCGCTGGATGGGCGCAGTAAAACCTTCTCGGCTCAGGCTAACGGCTACGCCCGGGGCGAAGGGGTCGGGATGATTGTGCTGAAGAAGCGTTCGCAGGCTGAGGCCGACGGCGATCACATCTACGCGCTGATCCGTAGCACCGCGGAAAACCATGGCGGCAAGGCGAATTCGTTGACTGCGCCAAACCCGCGAGCCCAAGCGGAGCTGCTAAAAGCGGCTTATCGCCAAGCCGGTGTCGATCCACGCAGCATCGGCTATATTGAAGCGCATGGCACCGGTACCGAACTGGGTGATCCGATCGAAATCAACGGCCTGAAAATGGCGTTTCGCGAGCTGAGTGAAGAGTTGGGCATTGGCCCACTGCAGCCAGGCTATTGCGGCGTGGGTTCCGTGAAATCGAACGTCGGGCACCTTGAATTGGCGGCCGGTATTGCCGGGGTGATCAAGGTATTGCTGCAATTGAAGCACAAGGTGCTGTTTAAGAGCCTGCATTGCGAAGCGCTCAATCCCTATATCGAACTGGACAACAGTCCGTTTTATATCGTGCAGCAAAGCCGGCCCTGGCTGGCTGCCAAGGACAGTAACGGCCATGCGTTGCCGCGGCGGGCGGGGGTGAGCTCCTTCGGCTTTGGCGGTGCTAACGCGCATATCCTGCTGGAGGAATACCAACCGCCGCAGCGCCCTCGGCACGATGTGACGTCCGGTGCGCGACCAATTCTGCTCTCGGCCAAAACGCCAGAGCAATTGCGTGAATATGCACGTCGCCTCGCCGAGTTTATTGCCGCGGAGCCTGCTGAGGCGAAGCTCAACCCAGAGCATTACCTCGATGATCTGGCTTACACGCTGCAGGTTGGCCGTGATCCGATGCCAGAGCGGCTGGCGCTGCTGAGTGACTCTTTGACTGATCTACAGCGCCAGCTTGCCGATTTCGCTGCCAGCGGCAAGGCGGTCTATCGCGGTCGTAGTGATGGTGATAACCAGGCGCTGGCGCTGTTTCGTCAGGATGAGGACATGGCTGCGGCGCTTGCGGCATGGATTGACAAGCGCAAGTATCACAAATTACTGGAATTGTGGACGCAGGGGCTGGCGATCGACTGGCGACAGTTCTATCGCGATGAACGCTCGATGCAACGTCTCAGCCTGCCAGGCTATCCGTTTGCCCAAGAGCGTTACTGGGTGACGGATTTGGCGACCGTACCCGTCACTGATCCCGTGCCAGGCGACGGCTGGTTGCACCCGATGCTCGAACGTAATACATCGGATTTTTACCGCCAGCGATTCAGTAGCCGCTGGCGAGGCCAAGAGTGTTGGTTTGCCGACCATCAAGTCAATGGCCATCCAACGATGCCAGGCGTTGGCTATCTGGAAATGGCTCGGGCGGCGATCGCCCAATCATGGGATCCGCAGCCATTGGCCGACGGTTGGCTGCAATTCAAAAACATTGTCTGGTTGGCTCCGTATACGCTGGCGTCGCAGCACAACGAGTTGCATATTGAGCTGGCGCTAGAGCAGCAAAAAATCAATTTCAGGATCTACTCACAGGCCCAGGGCGATGCAGTCGAGCATTGCAAAGGCAGCGCACAAGTCATCCCTGCCGGGGCCGTGGAGCCACTGGATCTTGAAGCCCTCGCAGCGGGCCCGTGGCAGCGTAGCGTTGATGCTGCGCAGCTGTACTCGCTGTTTGACCCAATTAATATTGTCTATGGCCCCAGCCACCGCGGTGTCAAGCAGCTGTGGCTCGGCGACGGCAGACTGCTGGCTAGGCTTGAGCTGGATCCGCAATGGCTGGGCAGCGACTGGGTGATGTATCCCGGTATGCTGGACTCAGCGGTGCAGGCATCGATCGGACTATTGCTGCAACAAACGGAGGGCCCAAACGAGACTCTGCTGCCTTTCGCGTTGGAACAATTGAATGTCTATGATCGTTGCCGACCCGTCATGTGGGCGTTGATCAGCGTTGACCGTCGTGGTCAAAGCAGCGCAGTGCAGCGGATCGATATCGAGCTGTGTGATGAGCGAGGGCACATCGCCGCCAGTTTCCGCGGTTTCAGTTCCCGGCCATTGAACGGCACGCGCGCCCGCGTGACGCCGCTCACCGCTGACAGTAGATTGCCCGCAGGGCTGAGCCTGCTGGCGCCACAATGGCGTGTTGCCGACAAGGCATCCACAACCCGGCAAGTGTTGCCCACTTTGGCGATTGGCGCGGTTGGGGAACGGCGCAACTGGCTGGCCGGGCAACATCCGCAGATCGAATTCTTACCGTCGCTGGCGACAACGATTGATGGGATTGCCGCTCAGTTGGCTGCTTGCACGCCGTTTCAACGGTTGATTTGGCTGGCGCCGCAACCGTCGACCGATTTTGCGAATCAGCGGTTGATCGACAGCCACGAACCAAGCGTGCTGGCGTTGTTCAGGTTGATCAAGGCCCTGCTGCAACTAGGTTATCAGCAGCGAGCGTTGGAACTGCAATTGATCTTGACAGCCAGCGTCGCGGTGCGTACCGGTGAGCCGTTGGCGCCGCAGCAGGCGGCCTGCCATGGCTTGGCGGGGTCACTAGCAAAGGAATATGAACATTGGCGGGTTGAACTGATCGATCTGCCGGCTGACGCTCAGGGGTTGCCGGTCGCAACGCCTGCGCAGAGGCTGCCCGGCGAATGCTTGGCCTGGCGTGATGGTGAATGGTTTTGCCAACGGCTATTGCCGCTGGCGCAGCGGGCTCAAACAGATGACGGCGTGAGCTACCGCGAAGGCGGCGTCTACGTCGTGATAGGGGGGGCCGGCGGCATTGGTGAAGTGTGGACGCGTCACGTGATCCGTCATTACCGTGCCAGAGTGATTTGGCTGGGTCGCCGCACTGCTGATGATGAAATCAATCGCAAGCTGGCGGCGCTGACGCAAATGAGTCAAGCATGCAACGCTCCGGCGCCGTTGTATATCCAGGCTGACGCGGCTGATGTTGAGCAGTTGGCGCAGGCCAGGCGGCAGGTGGTCGAATCGTTTGGCGCGATCCATGGCGTGGTGCACTCAGCGCTAGTGCTGGATGACGCTCGCTTGGAGCAGATGGACGAAGCGCAGTTTACTGCCTGTCTCGACGCCAAGATGGCGACCAGTGTACGGATGGCCCAGGTCTTTACGCCAGCCGACAATCCGACGTTGGATTTTGTGTTGTTTTTCTCGTCGATGATTGCCTTTAGCAGGGCTGCTGGTCAGAGCAATTACGCCGCCGGCTGCACGTTCGCTGACGCTTTTGCCGCTCAGCTCAATCAACACTGGCGTTGCCCAGTCAAAGTAATCAACTGGGGCTATTGGGGCAGCGTTGGCGTGGTAGCCAATGCCGGCTATCGAGCACG
Source organism: Burkholderia sp. b14 (assembly GCF_900156195.1). Classification (NCBI taxonomy): domain Bacteria; kingdom Pseudomonadati; phylum Pseudomonadota; class Betaproteobacteria; order Burkholderiales; family Burkholderiaceae; genus Burkholderia; species Burkholderia sp. b14. The sequence continues at coordinate 582,265 of NZ_FTPJ01000003.1, read as the reverse complement.
GATGGCTGAACAGGGGCTCGGCTCCATCGAGCCGGACGAAGGCATGGCGGCACTTGATCAGTTGCTAGCGGGTGCGCTGCCACAGTTGGGCTTAATCAAACTGCTTGAGCCGATGACCATTGCCGGTATCGACAGTGGCACACAGCTGCATTGTTATCCGTTGGAGAAGCCTCCAGCGTCTTATGTGTGGACAAACGTGGCGCAAAGGCTAGGCCCGCCGCCGCAACATCACCGCGCGGCGGCTGAGATGGACCGACTGTTGCTGGCCCTGACCTTCGCCTGCATTGGCGAGCTAGCCGGCGACGGCCCGCTGACTGAACAACAGATTGCCGCCCATCCGGCGGTGGCGGCGAACCTTGACGCCTATCCTTTTTATCGTCGGTGGCTGCGGGAAAGCCTGCGGTTGTTGACGCAAACAGGCGCTATTGACGATCAAGGACGGTTATTGACGGCCATCCCTGCCGCCGCATCACTGTGGTCGCAGTGGCGTCAGGCTAGCGATGAATGGCGCCGGGATGGTGATTTGCATGCTCAGTTGCAGCTAGTGGAAGCGTGTTCTCGGGCGTTGCCGGCTATCTTGCGCGGTGAGAAGCAAGCCACCGAGGTGATCTTCCCTGGCGGCTCCATGTCGTTGGTAGAGGGTATCTATAAAAACAACAAGATTTCCGATTATTTCAACGAGGCGCTTGGTGAGGTCGTGGTGGATATCGCCCGACGGTATGCTGAGGACAACCGGCCGCTGCGGATTTTGGAGATCGGCGCGGGCACCGGCGGCACAACCGCTGGACTGATCAGCAAACTGCGGCCGTGGCGGCATCAGATCGCTGAATATTGCTACACAGATTTGTCGCAGGCTTTCCTGCGCCACGCCGAACAGCATTTTGCGCCCGAGGCGCCTTACTTGCGCACCGCCATTTTTGACGTCAGCAAAGCCTGCTTTGAGCAGGGCATTAACACGAATCACTACGATTTGGTGATTGCCACCAATGTGTTGCACGCTACGCCAGACTTGCGTTGTACGCTGCAAAATGCCAAAGCTACGTTGTGCCATGGCGGTTTGTTGCTGCTGAACGAAATCAGTGAGCGTTCGATGTTTACTCACCTGACCTTCGGTCTACTCGAAGGCTGGTGGCTCTATGATGACGAGGCGCTGAGAATCGATGGCTGTCCCGGTCTGTCTCCCGAGAGCTGGCAACGGTTGCTGCAGTCGCAGGGCTTTAGCGACATTGCCTTCCCGGTCGCGGGCAGTCATTGCCTGGGCCAACAGATTATCGTTGCCGTGAGTGATGGCGTGGTGCGTCTGCCGGCGCAGCAACAGGTCATGCCTGCCGCCGACGTCACCGACGTGGCGATGGATGCGCCCGTCGAAGTCATCGCACCCGTGGTGACGCAGAGGATAGCTACGGGCGAGGTCGACGAAGCCGTCTTAGCCAAGCAGTGCCGCCAGCTGATTACTGACGTGTTGTCGAAGCTGGTCAATATTGCGCCTGAGCGGCTGCAGCGGGATGTCGCCTTCGATCGCTACGGCGTCGATTCAATTTTGCAGATCAGCCTGATTCAGGCGTTGGAAAAGGCGACCGGTGAGCTATCGCGCACGATACTGTTTGAATACAACACGATCAATCAGCTAACGGACTACCTTCTGAGTGAGCATCGCGCTGCGCTGACCCAGCATTTTGCGGCTTCCCAGGAGGGCCAGCGCCCGGTTGCGACGCAGCCAGTGACCGCGGTGGCGGTCAGTCACGAGCGTGCGCCGCGTCATGCTCCCCGTCATGTCCAGCCAATCGACAACCAGGCCAATAGCGCTCGGCTTATGTCGACGACCAAGCAGCCAAGCGTTGTCGAGCAGCCCACGATGGTCGCCGAACAGTCCGCGACGGTCGCTGAACAGCCCGCGACGTGTCGAGATATTGCGATTATTGGTGTCAGTGGTCGTTATCCTATGGCCGCTGATTTGGCGTGTTTCTGGGATAATCTACGCAATGGACGTAACTGTGTGAGTGAGGCACCGAGTTCGCGTTGGGCCCAGTCTCTGACCGGAACGCAGTCGTGGGCGACTGGACGGTACTATGGCGGTTTCCTTGAACAAGTCGAGGATTTTGATCACAAGTTGTTCGGCGTTCCTCACGATGAGGTAAGCAACCTGTCGCCAGAGTTGCGACAGATGCTTGAAGTGACTTGGCGTACCTTTGAGGACGCGGGTTACAACAGCGATGCTATTGCGCGGATCCAGCAGCGCGACGCGGCAGGAGTCGGGGTCTTCATAGGCTCGATGTATCACCAATCGCCGTGGACCGAGAGCAGCCTGGAGCGGGCAGCGATCAAGTCAAATGTCACTGACTGGCAGATACCCAACCGGATTTCCCATTATTTTGATTTGAAGGGCCCAAGCCTAGCGGTGAATTCGGCGTGCTCCAGCTCGATGACCGCCATCCACTTGGCCTGCCAGAGCCTATTGCAGAATGACTGTGCAATGGCGATCGCCGGCGGCGTCAATCTGATCCTTGATCCGTCCAAGTACCAGACGCTCAAACTGGCTCATTACCTGGGGAGTAGCGATCTTAGCCGAGGCTTCGGTCAAGGTGATGGGATGATCCCAGGCGAGGGTGCCGGCGCCGTGCTGCTCAAACCTTTGGCCGCAGCCATGGCCGACGGCGACCGAATCTACGGGGTGATCAAAAGCTCCAGCGTCAATCATGGCGGTGGCAGGCTGATGTATTCGGCTCCGGATACTCAACAGCAATCCCGACTCATTGCGCAGACCATCCAGCGGGCCGGCCTGGAACCGGCGCAGATCAACTACGTCGAAGCGGCGGCCAATGGCTCCGAGTTGGGCGATCCAATCGAGGTGGCAGCGCTTAAAAAAGTGTTTGGTGATACGCAGCCCGCCAGTTGCGCGCTTGGCACAGTCAAGTCAAATATCGGCCACCTCGAGGCGGCGTCGGGCATCTCCCAGCTCACCAAGGTGTTACTGCAGTTACAGCACGGGCAATTGGCGCCGTCGATCAATGCCGACCCGCCTAACCCTCATATACGACTCGATGGCAGCGCTTTTTATCTGCAACAGCAGGTGTCGCCGTGGCCGGCACCGGTGAGCGCAGACGGAGTGCGTGAGCCGCGCCGTTGCTTGATCAATTCCTTTGGCGCTGGCGGTAGTTATGCCAGCCTGGTGGTCGAAGAGCACCTGGAGCATCGAGTGCCGCGCAAACATCGCCAGGGGCAGACGCAGTTGTTGGTTTTCGCGGCGGCGAGCCGCCACAGCTTGTTAGCCTACTTGAAAACGTTCAAAGCATTTACCATCGCTCATCCCAGTCTCGAACTGCAGGATTTGGCCTACAGCTTAGCGCAGCGTGAGCACCAATTGACGCACCGCGCGGCGGTAGTGGCCGATACCATCGAACAGGTGGTGGCGCGACTGCAGTCATTGCTGACTGACGAGTTGTCAATGCAAGGCTGCTGCTGGATTTCGCCGCTCGAGGGTATTGAAGAAGGAGAGATAGGGACCGCGTCAGGCACACTCGCGCAGATGGCGGCAGCCTATTGTCGCGGCGCGCAGTTGGACACATGCGCGCTTTACCCGGAAGGCGGCAATCGCGTCGCGTTGCCGGGATACGAGTTCGAACACGCGATGGCGCAGCCGTCGCAGGCCGTCGCAACGCCGCAACCGTTGTTCAATAGCATGCTTTATCGCCGCATTAGCAGCGGCGAGCTGGACGCCGAGCAATTTGAGCAACTGATCACAGCAGTCTAACGAATGCATAACGGGGAATAAAATGAACCATAAACCAGATACGCTCGCCTTGGCGCAGGCAGAGGCGGGCACAGAAGCGCAACATAGCCCGGTGGTGGCAAACGAACTCAACATGGAGCGCAATGATCAGCCGGTCAACGTGGCGCGCCCGGTCGCCGAGAACTTGAAGATGAAAGACGGGTTTCCGGTCATGCCAGGCAAGATTCCATTGCTGGGCCATGTCCATAAGATCGGTCAGGATGCGCTCAGTGAGTTGCGCCAGGCCGAGGCGGTTTGCGGGCCGATGTTCTGGACTTATTTCGGCGCTAAGCTACCCGTGCTGCAGATTATGAGTGAGGACGGCCTGGCGATCCTTCAAAATAAGTACACCGACAACTCCTATCTGCGCGAGCAGATGCCGGTCATCACGGGTGAAGCGATGAACGCCTTTGACGGCCAACGTCATCGCAATGCGCGCCGCGCTAGCATGGATGCTTTTACCCCGAAAGGGCTGACCCGAGCGCGCGTTGGCCAATTCGTGGTGGAAACCGTCGAGCAACGGCTTAAACATTGGACCAGCGAGCGCAAACTGGCGATTTTCCCGCAGACCAAGGATATTGCGCTGGAGGTGGTGTTCCGGATTATGGGTATTGAAACCCACGAGCTTGAGCAGTGGCGTCACCAGTACGAGGAATTTTTTCTCGGCATGATACCGCTGAAAATCAACTTGCCGGGCTTCCCTGCCTGGCGCTGCCGCAAGGCGCGCGGCTGGCTGGAACAGCGGGTGTCACAGATCGTTGCCACGGTACGCGCGAACAACGACCGCGATAGCCTGGTCGGGGCGATGATCTTCGGCCGCGACGATAATGGCAACGGCATGTCTGAGGTCGAGCTGGTGCACAACATCCTGGGCCTGGGTTTTGCCGGCTCAGAAACAACTGCCGCGGTGATGGCGTGGTCGGCGTTAATGCTGTCGCAGCATCCACACGTCTGGCAGCAGTTGTGTCAACAGGTCGCCGGCCTAGACAGCGTGCCTTATACCCATGAGGAGCTGGTCAAGCAAGTGCCGCTGGCTGAAGCGATATTCCGAGAAACTTTGCGGCTCTATCCACCGGCGCCGTTTGAAATGCGCAAGGTGCATACCGAGTTTGAAATGATGGGTCATACGGTCCCTGTCGGCACGATGGTGGGCGTCAGTCTGCTGCATGTTTCTCGTAACCCCGAACGTTACCCGGATCCGGATAGCTGGAAGCCGGAGCGCTGGCTGGGCATGGATCGGGCACCGAACCAGGTGGAAACCTGCCAGTTTGGTGGCGGTCCTCACACCTGCCTGGGCCGCCATGTCGCCGCGTTGGAGATCACGCTGTTTATCGCGATGTTGGCTCGAGAGATGGGGCCAAAGGGGATCTCGCCCCGCCTGGTGGGCAAGTTGCCGCCGCCAACCTACCTGCCGTTTTTGCGGCCTTCAAACAAGGCATTTCTCGACCTGACCGGTCGCTAACCGGACACGGGCGGCAAAGTCGCTTAGACGCCGCCTACCCTATCCGCATTTGAGAGCGAAGAGAACAGTGGACAGTCAAATTAGGGTTCTACACCGGAAAATACAGCGGGAAGAAATCAGTGTCGAAGAAGCAGCCAGAGAGTTTGAAAAGATTCGGGCCAGCTATCGCCGTGACCAGGCGGAGCGGGTGATTCAGGCGCCACCGGCGATCGAGAACCCAATTGCAGCCGCTGTTTACCACTACGATGAGCGCTATCTGAAGGATCACCAGTTCAATCAGCAGCGGATCCTGTTGGGGCTGACCTATGCCAGTCTGGCGCTGGAGTACGGCTTGGGCCAGCTGGCCGACGGTGAGGCGCTGCGGTTGAAAAAGCTGACGTTTGCTGCGCCAGTCGCGCTGGCCGAAGGCGAGCGGCTTGAAGTGGCGATCCGCGCAACCCAGCGTGACGGACGGGTCTTCGAGGCAGTATGCCGACATTCGCCGTCGGCGCCTTGGCAGCCTAGGGCTAGCGGTGAATTGTCGGCCGTGGCTGCCCAGCAGCGGCAGGTGGATCCAGCCGAGCTGATGGCTGGTATGACAGCGGTGGAGCCGCTGGCATCAATTTACCAAATTAGTGAGCAGATCCACATCGGCGATAGCTATCGGACCCTCAAGGCGCTTTACCAGCGGCAGGATGACGGCGAAGCGCTGTCCCAAATTACGCTGACCGTCGCTGAGAACGCGGATTCTCGCCACTACAGCTTGCATCCGTTGTTGATCAACAGTGCCTTTTTGACTGTTATCCCGCTGCTGGCCAGCGAACAACTGGACAGCAATTTTATTCCGTTTGGCGTTAAATCGCTGGTTCTCCATCGCAGCCAAGCACCGACAACGGGCTGGATTCACACCAAGTTAATTAAAAATTCCGGCGAGCTGGTGTTGTTCGACGCACAGTTGTACGACGACGAGGGTGTGCTGGTGGCCGAATTCAGCGGTTGCTCGCTGAAGCGGCTGCGAGGCAGCCACTTGGTCGACGATACAGCGCGGCGCGACAGTGACAGTGGCTGCAGCCGCGAAGCGATCGAAGACTACCTGTTGACCCAGCTGCAAGCCCTCGGGGCAAAGCAAATCGGTAAAAAGCAGCGTCACCGCAACTTGATGGAATTGGGACTGGAGTCGCTGCAGCTAGTCAACTTGGCGAGTCGCCTTGAAAGTGCTGCGGCGATCGAACTGGAGCCCACAATATTTTTTGAATATCCCAGTGTTGCTGAACTGGCGACGTTTTTATGGCAGGAGTACGAAGCAGCTTTTACGCCCTTGTTGACCGAGCGTGGCGAGACGACTGACGTTGCGCCGGTAAAGGCAAATCATGTTGCGCCGATTGTCGAAACTTGTACCGCGCACGAGTGTGTCGCCAATGATTTGCCTAGGGCTGTCGTTGGTAGTGACCGCCAGCAGGATATCGCCATCATTGGTATGCAAGGACAGTTCGGTGAAGCCCGCGACCTGGACCAATTTTGGCAAAATATCTGGCAGGACCGTGAACTGATCAAGGAAGTGCCGGCAGACCACTGGGACGTTGCGCCTTGGTTTGACGCGGATCCTGAAGCGCATGACAAGACCTATTCCAAGTGGGGCAGTTTTATCGACGACGTTGATAAGTTCGACGCCGACTTCTTTCACATGTCCCGCCGAGAAGCCCAATGGATGGACCCTCAGGTGCGGCTGCTACTGCAGAGCACGTACGCTGCCGCCGAGAACGCTGGCGTCATCACGCAGTTACGTAGCAGTCGTACCGGCGTATTCATCGGTTCCTGTTTCAACGAATACGTTGACAAGATCACCGAGTTGGGACTGCCGATGGACCCCTATATCGCCACGGGCAGTGGGGTAATCGCCGCTAACCGAATTTCATTCTGGTTCGACTTCAAAGGGCCGAGCCTGATGTTCAATACGGCGTGCTCGTCGTCGCTGGTGGCGTTGCATGCCGCCTGTGTTTCATTGCGCAACGGCGAATGCGAAATGGCCTTTGTGGGCGGTAGCAACTTACTGCTGTCATCCTGGCACTACCGGTATTTTTCGGCGATCCGCGCGCTGTCGCCGACGGGGCGCTGTCACACCTTTGATGCACAAGCGGATGGTTACGTGCCAGGCGAATGCGTGGCGATGCTGCTGCTTAAACCGCTGTCGAAAGCGTTGGCTGATGGCGATCCGATTCATGGCATCATCAAAGGTTCGGCGGCATTGCACGGCGGCTACACGCCTTCACTGACTGCACCGAGCGTGGCCGGAGAGGAAAACGTGATAGTGCATGCGTGGCAAGATGCCGGCATTGATCCTCGTAGCCTCAGTTATATCGAGGCCCATGGCACCGGCACCAAGCTGGGCGATCCGATCGAGATCAATGCGCTCAAGCGAGCCTTTGCACGTTATACCAACGACCGGGGTTTTTGCCATATTGGCTCGGTGAAGGCCAATATTGGTCATACCGAGGGGGCGGCAGGCATCGCGGGCGTCATTAAGGTGCTGCAGCAGATGAAGCACCATAAGTTGCCGGCGTTGGGCCACTTCAAACAACAGAATCCCCACATCAAGCTCGATGACTCGCCACTGGTCATTGATAGAGAAGGATGCGACTGGCCGGAGCAAAGTGCACCGCGGCGCGCTGGCGTCAGCTCCTTTGGTTTCTCTGGCACAAACGCTCATGTTGTGCTGCAGGAGTATTGTGAGCAGCGTGAGTTCGCCGTGCACCGGGGCGAAATGGTGCTGGTTCCGCTGTCGGCGCGCAATGCACCACGCTTGAAAGAGCAGGCTGTGCGGTTATTGGCACACGTTGCGCAACACACGCCCGATCTTGCCGCGTTGGCTTACACGCTACAAACCGGCCGGGAGGCGATGGCAACACGGGCCATTTTCATCGTCGATAGCTTGGAACAATTACGGCGACAACTGCAAGCGTGGATTGCCGGCGAGCCGGGCGTTGACTTTGGCGTAGCCAGCATGACGGCCGAAGAGGCCGTGGCCGCTGGCGACCTGCGACAGTTGGCGGCGCGATGGCTCGCTGGCGCTGAAGAGGCAGAAGCATTTGACTGGACGTGTCTTTATGGCGACGGGCCGCGTCCCGCCCGAATCGCTCTGCCGGGCTATGCATTCGCCAAGGAACGGTACTGGCTGGATGCGCCGGCGGTAACTGCAGAACAAAGAGAAAGCGCGGCTACCGAAACAATCGTGGCAACCTACACGGAGCAATGGCAGGAGGCCGATGAACCAGGACAGGGTGCGCCGATCAAACGATTGATTTGCTTGCTGGGTGAGCCTGGGCTACGGCAGCAGCTAGCCCGACAGATCAGTGCGCTCAGTGCGCAGACCGAGTTGATATTTATTGCGGCCGATAATAAAAATGGACGCGATGAGGATGGCCATTATCGTGTAGCAGTCGACGATCCGCAGCAGTTACAAGAAGGTCTGCAACACGTGTTGTCGGCTCACGGCGCTAGCCGAGTGCTCTATTTATGGAGTATGGACGATCGTCGCTGGATGATCGACAACAGCGCGATTGTCGCACTGCTCAAGGCGATGGCGGCCACGGCGGCGCCAATCGACCGATTAGTGCTGGCTGGGCGGGCTGGCGACGCGCTCGAGCGCTGTTATCTTGAATCTTGGATCGGCATCGAGCGTTCGCTCGGTGCGGTGATGGTCCATTGTCCAGTCGAGGTGGCGATTGATTTGCCGGACAATACCGGCGACGACGGTCGCTGGTTGCGTCGCCTGTGGCTGCAGCTTAGCGGCGACGCGGCGGGCAGCAGGCTATACCAAAGCGGGCGCACTTTCCAGCTGAGGCTAGCGCCGACCTGCGCAACCGCAGCCGTCGAGCCGCTGGCACTGGAGCAAATCCACACCCTGTTGATCACCGGAGGGTTGGGTGGATTGGGGTCGCTATTAGCTGGCGAGCTTTCGAGCCGAGCGAGGCGTCGCAGCGACGGTCAACTCAATCTAATCCTGAACGGACGTTCATCGCTGTCGGTGGCCCAGCAGGCGCGGCTGGATAGCCTGCGTCATGACAAGTGCAACATTTTCTATTTGCAGGCGGATTGTGCTGATCGTCAGGCGATGGCCGCTGCGTTGGCCGAGGTGCTGCCGCACAGCGGACCGATCGACGGGTTGGTCCACGCTGCTGGCCTGAAGGCGTCGGGCAGCCTGTTTGACATCGCCCAAGCGGATTTTGACGCGGTATTACATGCCAAGGTCAAGGCCACACTTGTGCTGGATGAAGTGCTAGCGGCGCAACCGCTGGCGTTGATCTGTTATTTCTCGTCCAGCTCGGCGGTGCTCGGCGATATGGGCGCGTGCAGCTACGCGATGGCTAATCGATTCCAGCAGGCCTATGCGCGTTATGTGCAAGCCGGACGCGCTCGGCGTGTCGTGGCTATTAATTGGCCGCTGTGGCGCAATGGCGGTATGGCAGTGGGCGATCAGGCATCGACCGAGTTTTATTTGAAGTCCAGTGGTCAGCGAATGCTGGAAAGCGCTGAAGGCCTGACGTTGTTGCAGCAGATTATCGCCAGCGATGCCGATCACATGCTGGTGTTGGCGGGTGAGCCGGCGAGGTTGCAGCAATTAGTAGACGGGATCAATTCCCCGGCACGCCAAACAACGGCTCGCCCAATTGTTCAAGCAACGGCGGCCAAACCCATGATCGAGCGGACGCGAAGCCGTCCCGAACTCAAAGGGTTGAGCGTGGAGCAGTCTCTATTATGGGATTTGCGGGATTTGGCGAGCCGGCCTCTCAATGCCGAGCGACATAAGCTTGGCGAAGACACCAACTTGGCGGACTTCGGCTTTGATTCCATTAGCTTGGCGGAGTACGCCGGCCTGTTGAGTCGCCACCTGGGCCTCAAGTTGACACCAGAGCTGTTTTTTAGCCATTCTACCCTTGCGAAAATCGCCGCCTATTTACTAACACACCACCGGCAGGCGGTCGAAGCTTGTTATCGCGGTGAGGTGATCAGCGTAGCGGAGCCGTTGCCGATACTGGCTCCTGTCGTCGCGTCAACATCGAACGCCGACACGATCGCCATTATCGGGATCAGTGGCCGCTTCCCTGGCGCTCGCAATGCCGATGAACTGTGGCGCGTGCTGGCCGAAGGACGCGACATGGTGGGCGAGATCCCGACTGATCGTTACGACTGGCGTGATTATTACGGCGATCATCGCGAGGATCCCAGCAAGACGCGCTGTATTTGGATGGGCAGCGTGCCAGGAGTCAGTGAATTTGACCCCCTGTTTTTCGAGATTTCGCCCCGCGAGGCGAAAACATTAGATCCCAGGCAGCGGCTGTTGTTGCAGGAGTCCTGGAACGCACTGGAAGACGCCGGCGTCGGCCCGCGTCACCTTGAAGCGCAACGGGTTGGCATGTTCGTTGGCGTTGAAGAGGGCGACTTCCAGCGATTAGCGAGCGAAGAAAGCTTAACCTCGGGCCATAATGGTATCTTGGCGTCGCGGCTTGCCTATTTTCTCAACTTGACCGGGCCGACGATGGCGATTAACACCGCCTGCTCGTCAGCGTTGGTGGCGCTGCACCAAGCAGCGTTGAGCCTACGTAACAACGAATGCGAGATCGCGGTTGTCGCCGGAGTCAACCTCATTTTCTCGCCGGACGCTTTTATTGGCATGACTCAGGCAGGGATGCTGTCACCGGACGGTAAATGTTTTGCCTTTGACCGCCGGGCCAATGGCATGGTGCCGGGCGAGGCGGTGTGCTGCGTCGTGCTCAAGCCTTTGGGCCGAGCCGAAGCCGACGGCGACCCGATCTACGGCGTATTGCGAGGCAGTGGCATCAACTACGACGGCAAGACTAACGGTATTACTGCGCCAAGCGGCGCTTCTCAGCAGCGCTTATTGGAAGAAGTTTACCGGCGCGCGGGGATGAATACTGAAGCGGTGGAATATATTGTGACCCACGGTACCGGCACGCAACTGGGGGATCCGGTAGAGATTAACGCGCTCAACGATGCGTTCCGAGGCAACAAGCCAGGCCACTGCGCACTGACCTCCACCAAAACCAATCTCGGCCATACTTTTGCCGCGTCGGGCTTGGTTAGCGTGATTAGTCTGTTGCAGGCGTTCCGCCACGAAACCATTCCGGCCAGCCTACACTGCGAGCAGGAAAACGACTATATCCACTGGCAGCAAAGTCCGTTTTACGTGAACAAAACGAACAAGGCTTGGCCGGCGGCAGGCCGCGACAGCGAGCGGTTGGGCGCGGTCAGCGCATTCGGCATGAGCGGCACGAATGCCCACGTGGTATTGGAAAGCTACAGCCGCGAGCGTGACGCCTCACCGCTGCGCCGGCCCTGTTACTTGCTTGTACTATCAGCCAAAACCACTGAGGCACTGAAAGAAAAAATCGAACAACTGAGCGCGGCCTTGCAGCATGGTGGATACCGCGATCATCAGTTGCCGTCGATTAGCTATACCTTGCTGGAAGGGCGGCACCATTTTCGCCATCGCCTGGCGCTAGTGGCGGCGGATTTGGAAGAAGTGCTTTACACCCTTGAGCAATATCGGGCGGGTGAAAAGCGTCCCAACCTATTTGTCGGCGAGGTGGAGCGCGAATTTACTGCGCAGAAGACGATTGCGCGCTATATTAATCAGCTGCTGGACGACAGTCGCAATGCCAGCGAAGACGAGACCAGGGAGTTATTGTTTGGCCTCGCGGACTTCTATCGCCAGGGTTACGACATCGATGGCCGGCGACTGTTTGGCGAGGCACAAAACGGTGCTTATAGCATGCCGCCGCGTTTGCCACTGCCGGGCTATCCGTTCGCACGCGAGCACTATTGGCCCGAAGTCCGTCAGCGCCAACAACAGCCCACGCTCGTGGCGAACCAGCCTATGGATCGGCTGCACCCGCTGGTGCATCACAACATTTCGACGTTGGCGACGCAGCGGTTTGTCAGCCGCTTTAGCGGTCGTGAGACGTTCCTGGCCGATCACCGTATCGGCGACCAGCTGATCTTCCCTGGTGCCGCGTACCTCGAGCTGGCGCGTGAGGCGATCGTCAGGGCTAGCGAACTGCCGCCGCAGCAAGTCACGCTACAGAACGTGGTATGGCTGCGGCCGCTGGCTTTTGCGGTCGGTGGCAGCGACCGTGAGGTCGAACTGTACTGCGAGCTGGCCGTAAACGGCAACGACAGCGTGTCATTCAAAATTTACAGCGTGGACGGCGGGACGCAGCAACTGCACGCCCAGGGTGACGCACAGTTAGCGGCCGTCGCCGCACCGTTGCCGCAACCGGTCGACCTGGCGCAATGGGCTGCTCAATGCAATGCCAGTGAGCGAAGCCATGACTTGCTGTACCATGATTTCGACACGATGGGAGTCCATTACGGCGTGACATTCCGCGCTGCCGGCCAAATCCGCATCGGCCGTGACCGGGTGATCGGCCAGTTGACCCATGACGCGCTGGATCCCCAATTAGACGGTGTTCTGTTGCCGCCGGGCGTACTCGACAGTGCACTTCATATCGCAGCCTCATTGGAGCGCCGCCAGCAAGGCGCTGCTGAGCCGATGCTGCCCTTTGCGCTGGAGAGCCTGCGACTGTACGGTTCAGTGGAACAGGCGCTGAGAGCCGGGCCACTGACGGTTACCGCTGCTTACAGTGAAGCTCAGGGTGGCGGCGCGGTCGAGAAAATTGATCTGCAAATCTGCAATAACGCAGGCCAATGTCTGGTTCAGCTAGATGGTTTTAGCTCACGCAAGACGGGTGTTGAACCACAACCGGCCCAGGCGCAAGCCATCGTAGACAGCGACGAGGCTCTTGGTCGCTTGATTCGGACGCCGTTTTGGAAGCCCGTCGAAAGCCTCGGTGAATGGCTGCCGGCTGATGCCAAGTCGCAATGGCTGCTGCTTGGACTGCCGGAGGCGACGGTTAGCGAGATACGCCGGCAGTTTGGCAATCAGGTGAGCGTACTGCCGGGTATGCCAGGCGAAAATGACGCCGCGGCCTACCAAGCGGCAGCGCTGGCGCTGCTCGAGTGGTTACAGCGGTTGCTCGACGGTCATGCCGGCGGCTATTTGCAGCTCTTTGTGGGGCAGGGCCAAGACGATCTGCGCTTGACCGCACTGGATGCGATGTTGAAAACGGCGATGATCGAAAACAGCGCGTTGAAAGCTCGCTTGGTCGCGCTCGATCTTGAAATGGGCAACGACGCGATGGTCAAAGTGATCGTCGAGCAGAGCCGTTATCACAGCAACGAACTGGTGCGAGTCTTCGCTAACGGCAGCCTGTATAGCAGGCAGTGGCGTGAGCTAGCACCAGCGCAGCACAATGAGCAGACGCCGTTGCGCGACGGCGGTATTTATGCGATCACCGGTGGCGCGGGTGGGCTGGGCTTAATTTTCGCTGAACATATCGTTAGCAGCTGTCGCAACCCGGTGTTTTACTTGGCAGGACGCTCAATTGTTAGCCAGCCGTTGCAACAAAAAGCCGATCGGTTGCGAGCACTGGGCGCCCAAGTTCACTACCAGGCACTAGACGTCGGCAACGCAGCGGCGGTTAAGCAGTGGATTGACGACATCTATGCCAAAGAAGGTTCGTTACATGGGGTGATACACAGCGCGGGAGTCATCCGCGATAGCATGATCATCAATAAGTCTGCTAGCGAGTTTGAGCAGGTGCTCACGGCAAAGGTGGCCGGTATTGAGGCGCTTGATCAGGCGATCAATGAACGTGCGCTGGACTTCTTTGTAGTCTGTTCGTCTCAGGCGGCGATGGGCAATCTTGGGCAGGTGGACTATGCCGCCGCCAACGCCTATATGGACGCCTTTATGCAGTACCGCCAAAATTTGGCTGGCGACGGCAAGCGCAAGGGGCGTTCACTGAGCATTAACTGGCCGTTGTGGCGCGACGGCGGCATGAAGCTGGCTCCGGTGATCGAGCAGCAGATGCGGCAACGGTTTGGCATTGTGCCGATGCCGGTGGAGGAGGGCGTCAACAGCCTGTGGCAACTGTTGAATAACCCGGTCAGTGCTCAAGGCTGGGTAATTTATGGCGAGTTATCGCGGCTAGCGGGCATTGGTCAGCCGGCGGACGCCAAACCGCAGGCCCTGGCCAAGCCGGCACCGGGACGGGCTGCTGGAACGACGAGTCTCAGCGATCACGAACTGAGAAAAAGAATCGAAGCCTTTGTCACCCGGATTATCGCCGACGTAGTTCAGATCGATACGGCGAAAATCCATCCGTCGGAAAAATTCGAGGTCTATGGCTTCGATTCCATCATGGCAGTGGGCGTAACCAATGAGCTGGAAAAACATCTCGGCTCGCTACCCAAAACTCTGTTGTTCGAGCATGTCAATATTGCCGGCATGGTTGACCATTTCGCGGTGAAGTACCGTGACCATTTTGTCGCGATGTTCAGCGGTAGCGAAGATCAGCTGGAGACGCCGCATGGCGCTCAACTGCCAACCATTGAACCAAGTGCCGCCGAGCCTGCGTCAGCGCAGTCGTTACCAATGAATCGTTTCGCTGCTGCCCATTCCAACGCCAACAGTCCAACAACGCCAAGCGTCACGCCCGTTGCGACCGTCACGCCCGTTGCGCCGGCTGCCTCTGGTGAACGCGTCGAGGACAACGAGTTAGAAAACTATATCGCAGTGATCGGCCTTGGCGGTTATTACCCCGGGGCGGACAGCATCGATGAGCTTTGGCAAAACTTAGCCAATGGCGTTGACTGCATGAGCGACTTCCCTGTAGACCGGTGGGACCACAGCAAAATCTATTACAAGAACCGCAAGGTGCTAGGCAAGACCACCTGCATAAATGGCTCCTTCATCAAGGACGTTGACAAGTTCGACTACAGCTATTTCAAAATGCCCAAGGTCTATGCCGACCATATGTCGCCGGAGGTCAGACTGTTCCTGCAGGTGGCGGTGCATACCTTTGAAGACGCCGGTTACTCGAAAGAAACGCTGTTGAGCCGTTATAACGGCGATGTCGGCGTGCTGTTGGGTACCATGACCAATGATTACCACTACTACGGCTTCGAGAGCAACGTGTTCCGCGGCTCGATGGCTTCCGGGTCGGGCATGGCGACCATTCCGATGACGGTGTCTTATTTCTACGGCCTTACGGGTCCGAGCCTGTTTATCGATACCATGTGCTCGTCGTCCTCGACCTGTATCCACACCGCTTGCCAGATGCTCAAGCATGACGAGACCAAGATGGTGCTGGCGGGTGGCCTCAATTTGATGTATCACCCATACACCACGGTGAATACCTCCCAAGGCAATTTCACATCGATCACCTCGGAGTCGGTCAACAGCTACGGGGTGGGTGCTGATGGTACGGTGATTGGCGAAGGAGTCGGTGCGGTACTCCTGAAGCGTTTGGATCGGGCCATTGCCGATCGGGATCAAATCTATGGCGTAATCAAAGGCTCAGCGATGACTAACGCCGGTGAGCGTAACGGCTTCAACGTGCCTAACCCGGATTTGCAAACCCTGGCAATTCGCCAAGCGATGGAACAGGCCAAAGTGCACCCGTGCTCGATCTCCTATATCGAGGGCCATGGCTCTGGCACTAAGCTAGGGGACCCGATCGAGGTGTTAGGGCTGAATAATGCGTTTCGCTGGGCGACTGACGACAAGCAGTTTTGCTATCTGGGTTCGGTCAAATCAAATATCGGTCACCTGCTGGCGGCGTCGGGCATTGCCGGTTTGACTAAAACCTTGCTGCAACTCAAACATAAGCAGATCGCGCCGTCGATCCATTCGAGCCAGCTCAACCAGGATATCGATTTTGCCGATACGCCGTTTATCGTGCCACAGCAGTTAATCGAATGGCGCCAGCCGGAGCGCATCATCAATGGCCGCAAGCAGGTATTCCCGCGTCGGGCGGGGCTCACCTCGATTGCCGCTGGCGGCATGAATGCTCATATGATCGTCGAGGAATATCCAGAGCCAGCGGATAGCGCTGGACAAATCTCAGAAGATCAGCTGGTGTTTGTCTTCTCGGTGCACAAGCTGGCGTTGTTGGCGGAGAACCTGACAAGCTTTAGAGATTGGCTGGCGAGCAGTGAGGCACCGCTGGCGCAAATCGCCTATACGCTACAGGTGGGCAAAAACAACCTACGCAACCGGTTGGCGATTCGCTGTCGCACCCGCCAGGCGCTGTCCCGTGCGCTTAACGCTTGTATTGACGGGCATTATCAATCCAGTGCGGACAGCAAGATCTTCTATCGCTTCCAGGAAAGCGACGCGGTGCAGCTGCTGGAGCACGACTTAGACGATCCGTTGACACCGCTGTTGACCCAGTGGCTGAACGGCGATAGCCAAGTCGATTGGGCCAGTCTCTATGCCCAACTGCCGGTGCGGATCAGCTTGCCGGCCTACCGTTTCGAGAAAACGCGCTGCTGGTACACCGACGAAGGTTACGAGTCGTCGATCGTCAATCCTCTGATGTTTAAAAACAAGCTGCATCCACTGGTAGCAGAAAACTGCTCGACTCTGCAGCCAGGCGCGATATTCCGCACCGATTTCGTCGAAGACGAACTGCTGGATTACGTCTACAGTGGACGGGGCGGCCGGCGCTTTAGCGCTTTCAACTTTGCCGATGTCGCGCTGGCGATGCCGGCATTGGCATCTCGGTTTGACGGCCGCACGCTGTCGGTGTCTTGTGCTTTTGAACACTATATCGCCGACTGGGCAACGGTAACCGGGCTGGAGTACCGGCTATTCGAGATTGACAGCGAGCAACTGGAGCTGGAGTTCGATTTCCGTCGCAGTGGTGAACAGTCCGCCAACCTAGGCTTTGCCGTGATCAATCCACTGACCGGCGACGAGCCGCCCCTACCGCAACAGTGGTTGGACGATGCCCGCGAGCTGCTCAATCGCCAGGCGCTGCAGGCGGGCCGCCAGTTCAGTGCCGCCGAAGTCAGTCGGCGACTGGCACAAGCTGGTTATGATTTCGCCCCTTATCTGGACCATGACGGCGAATTAGCGATTGGCCGCAGCGGCTTGTTGCTGAAGGGCCGGCCGCCGGTTAACCGTCACAACCATTATGCTGACAATGTTCAGCTATCGCCTTACTTGGCGACGACCATTGACAAAGCATTTTACTTGTTGCTGGATGAGCTAGGGTTGCCGCAAGGCCGGGTCATTGTGCGTAATATCGAACGGCTTTGCTGCTACAACACGCCGGCAGCCGGCTTTTCCGTGGTGCTATCGGGAATCGGGCTGCACGATAACGAACTATCGCTTAGCTTACTTGTACTGGATGAGCGGGAGCAAATTTGCGTCAAGGTAGACAAAGTCAGCCTGTATCTTGGCAAACAAGAATTATCAAGTGTTAATAAAAACCACGACTTACTGACTGGGACAGTCGAAACGGCCAATATGCCGGCCGCTGTTCTCGCCCGGCCACTGCTTGAGCCGGCGGGACAGCTTACCGCAGCTAGGGTGGGAAAGCAGGATGCGAAGCCACAGGCCGATGAGGGCGAAGCGGGCTTGGGTGAAGCAATTCTGGCTTTTATCCAACAGGAGTTACAGGACAAGCTGGGCTTTGCGGCGCAAGACATCGGCGAATCAACCCAAGTGCATGACCTAGGGCTGGATTCGATTATGGTTGTGCAGCTGACCGATAGCGTGAACAAGCGCTTCGGTACAAAACTGATGCCTGATTTATTTTATGAAAAGCAGCAGCTCGGCGAGTTGGTGGCAAGGCTGGAAGCTGCCTAAGTCGATTGACTGCATCTGACGCATCGGCCCGGTAAGCAATGTTGCCGGGCACACCCGAACGGGAAGGGCATTTGGAGCCATGGAAAAGACAATTGCAAACGATCTAAGTGACATCAGCCTGCCCACCCAGCGGCGTGCCGGACAACGGCAAACCGTACAGCAGCAGACCCGACGGCAAATCGGTGCTAGCGTAGACAGCGGTGCCCAATCGGATCCGAACGCTAGCAAAGTGGCGATTGTGGGTTTTGCCGGGCGTTTCCCCGGCGCGGACAATACTGAGGAGTTTTGGCATTTACTGGTGCAGGGGCGCTCGGCAATCGGCGAGTTTCCTTATTGGAACCTGCCAGGCATCGCCGAACGTCGCCACCTGCGGAAAGAATTTGCATGCCCGGGCGGCTTCATCAAAGACCCGATGGCGTTTGACGCCGATTTCTTTAAGATCTCCGCGCGTGAAGCCGAAGCGATGGATCCTCAGCACCGCATCGTGCTGGAGCAAACCTGGGCGGCTTTCGAAGATGCGGGGATTCCCCCGCAAAGCCTGCGCGGTAGCGATACTGGGGTTTATATCGGCGTATCGTCAGCCGACTATAACGGCTTATTGGCCCGCACGGCGGCAGGCGCCCATGATGCTACCGGTAACGCCCACTCGATCATTGCCAACCGTATCTCTTACTTGTTCGATTTTCACGGCCCCAGCGCGCCGGTCGATACGGCCTGCTCCAGTTCATTGGTGGCGGTGTACAAGGCGGCACAAGCGATTCTTAACGGTGACTGCATGGTAGCGGTCGCCGGTGGGGTCAACCTCTGTTTTGAGCCCATGGTGTTCATTGGCGCTGCGAAGGCAGGCATGCTAAGCCCTAACGGCCGTTGCAAAACCTTTGCCGCCGATGCCGATGGTTATGTTCGGGGCGAAGGCGTTGGCGTGTTGATTCTCAAGGATTATCAACAAGCACTGGCCGATGGTGACAACATCGTGGCTACTATTATTGGCTCGGCGAGAAACCATGGCGGCCATGCCAATTCGCTGACTGCGCCTAACTCCACGGCGCAGGCCAATCTGATCAAACAAGCCTGTCGAAACGTTGATATTAACAGCATAGGCTATATCGAGGTCCATGGTACAGGCACCCGTCTCGGAGATCCCATTGAGATCAGCGGGCTCAAGCAGGCATTTGCCGAGCTGGGCCGTAGCAGCGCGCGGCGTTGTTACCTCGGATCGGTAAAAACCAATATTGGCCACCTCGAATCTGCTGCTGGTATCGCCGGATTGATCAAGACGTTGCTGGTTCTCAAGCACGGTTACCTACCCAAGAGTTTGCATAGCGAGCAACTCAATCCCTATATCGACTTGGCCGGCAGCCCTTTTAAAGTGTTGCAGCAAGCGCGGGAGTGGCCACAGTCCGACACGCCCCGTCGTGCGGGTGTCAGTTCATTCGGTTTTGGCGGTACCAATGCGCACATCGTACTGGAGGCGGTTGAGTCCCCCGTCGGCGTAACGGCACAAGGCAGTGCGGCGACGATCTTTCCAATATCGGCCAGGACGCCCGAAGCGCTCAAGTCGCGAATCAAGCAGTTGATTGACTTTATAGCGCAACGGCCTCAGCTTGCGTTACCGGATTTGGCCGCCAGTTTGCAGTTGGGCCGTGAGGCGATGGAATGCCGGCTGGCAATAGTGGCAGACAGTCGAGACAGTCTTCTGGACCAACTCGGGCACTATCTTGCCAACGGCTACGACCAGCGTGACGAACCTGCCGGCGACGTTGCGACGGGTGAGGTGCTCCGAGCGCTGCAACAACAGGATCGCGACACGTTGCTCGCGTTATGGTGCCGGGGGGCAACCGTCGACTGGCGTCAGCTTTATCCAGATGGTCGGGCGCGTCGAATCCCGCTGCCGACCTACCCGTTTAACCGTGAAATTTACTGGATCAGCGAGGCTCCGGTGGTTGAGCACTCGGGCGAGCCGATCCTCCATCCTTTAGTGCAGCGTAATACCTCGGATCTGGCGGGGCAGCGTTTTAGTAGCCGATTTAATGGCAACGAATTCTTCTTTGACGAGCATCGGGTCAATGGCGTCAAAATCCTGCCAGGGGTCGCTTACTTAGAAATGGCCAGGGCCGCGGTCGAACTGTCGCTTGCCGACGATGACGCGCTGGTCCAGTTCAAGCATATCGCGTGGCAGCACCCGATGCGCCATGACGGTGGTGAGCTGGCCATCGACATCGAGCTGTCAGAGCAAGACAATGGCGAGATTCTGTTCGAGATTGTCGGCGCTAACGTTGACGGTCCAAGCTACTGCCGCGGCGTGGCATTGGTCGGCGCCACTCAAGCCTTACCGCAGCTGAATTTGCTGGCAATCGCCGCTGCCACCGAGCAGCAGCGACTGGAGCCACAGCAGTGCTATCAAATCTTTGGCGAGATGGGGCTGGACTATGGAGAACACTTCCGCGGGATCAGCGAATTACAGGCGGGCAATGGCCAGGTGCTGGCTAAATTGGCGTTGCCTTGCGAGTTCTCAGAAGCCGGGGAGTGCGACGAGTCGCTACGTTTGCCTCCCGGCCTACTCGATTCCGCGTTGCAGGCAGCGTTAGGACTGGCGTTGGTGGATCCGGCTCAGTCGGACGCTCGCCGTCAGCCACTGGTGCCCTTTGCGCTGGATGGCGTGATTTTGGGTGATCTGAACCTGCTTGGCAATGGTTGCTATGCATGGGTACGTTATGCCGTTAATCACCATCCGGGACGGATTAACAAATTGGACGTGGATCTGTGTGACCCGCAGGGCCGGGTGGCGCTGCGTCTGCTTGGCTTCTCGTCGAAAAGATTAGATAGCGGCCAAGCTAAGCCACTGGTAATGGCGCCGGTCTGGCGGGATAAAGCGCCACGCCAGGACGGTGAACAGCACTATAACCGGCAATTGATTTTATTGGCAGGTAGCCAACCCATTGTATTGGACAAACTGGCAGACTGCTGCCAGGAACGGATATCGGGCCGGCAGATCAACGTTGAGCGATTGCCTGCCGCTGCTGAGGATCCCGCTTGCGCGTTGCAATCGTTGGCTAGCGTTTTGCTTGGTTATTTAAAAGAAAACCGATCGGATAGCTTGGTGCAGTTGGTTCTGCTTGACAGTGATCATGGCCCACGGCTCAGCACCTCAGTCTTCGCTTCATTGCAAGCGCTGCTCAAGACCGCCAAAAACGAAGGACTGATCGCTGCCGCCCAGTCCATCGAGGTGTCTGGAAGGCATTCGCCTGAGTTGCTGGCGCAGTTATTGATTGAGAATAGCTACCAGGAGGACGAGCGGGTCCGTTATCAGCATAGCGTTGAGACTCGGTATCAGCGCCAAGTGGCGTCTTGGCAGGAAACGGCGTTGGCCGCTACCGAAACCGCGCCGTGGCGCGCCGGCGGCGTCTACTTGCTGACCGGCGGCGTAGGTGGATTGGGGCTGTTGCTGGCCGAAGCGATTGCCCGGGAAGCGCATGGCGCCAAGCTGATCCTGGCTAGCCGCTCCGCTGACCAATTGTCGTCTAAAACCGCCGAGCGGATCGCCCATATCAAAAAGTTAGGCGCTCAAGTGCAGCTCGAGGCGCTGGACGTGGCTGATCGGACCGCGGTTGACGAGCTAATCGTGACGTGTGAGCGGGAGTTTGGCGGTATTCATGGCATTTTTCATTGTGCCGGTCTTACCCGAGACAGCTTGCTTAGCAATAAGAGCGAGGCCGATTGGGCGGCGGTGCTGATGCCTAAGGTGGCGGGGGCGCTGAATCTGGACCGGGCTAGTGCTCACCTTGCGCTAGATTGTTTTGTCCTGTTTTCGTCGGTTTCCGCGGTGATTGGTAATGTCGGCCAAGGTGACTATGCGCTGGCCAACGCCTTTTTGGACGAGTTTACCGGTTGGCGTAACCGCCAGACAGCTGCTGGTCACCGCCATGGCCGCACGCTCGCGGTTAACTGGCCGTTATGGCGCAATGGCGGGATGCAGATTGATCCTCAACGCGAGCAACTCATGGTTGAGCACACTGGCATCGAACCGTTGAGTGACCACGGTGGCCTGGAGTTGCTGCGTCGGGCGCTTGCCGATGCCAACGCACCCGAGCGGTTGATGGTTTTGGAAGGCGATACCGCCAAAATTAAAGCATTTATTGCGGCTCAGTGGCATGAGCCGGTGGCGGCTATGTTTGATGAGCCAGGCGCGGCCGAACAGTCTGCTGCGCCGACGACACAAGTTCTAGTTGACGAGCCGTCGCCGACAGCCAACGTCAATGACGAACCAGTGCATCGGGATTTGACCGAGCCGGCGATCCGTTATTTCAAGCAATTGCTCTCGACGACGCTGAAGCGGCCTGTAGAAAAAATTGATAGCGATGGCTCGTTCGAACGCTACGGCGTTGACTCGATCATCCTCACCGAGTTGACCACTAAACTGGAACAAAGTTTTGGCTCGCTACCGAATACTTTGTTATACGAATATCAAACGGTGCGTGAACTGAGCGAGTACTTTATTCACCATCATCGCGATGCGTTGCAGCAGCGGGTGTTGGGCGAGCCGGTTAATCGGCACACGACCGCTAAGCACGGAACAAAGGTAGCGCAGGCAGAGAGGGTAGAGCCAATAGCAATTGCTACGCAGCTGCCCGCGCGCAAGCGCCGTCGCCGAACCGCGCAGCAGGATACACCGTCTATGGCCAATTCAAGCCGTGAACTGGCGATCGTCGGTATAAGTGGACGTTACCCTGGCGCTGAAGATTTGGAGACGTTTTGGCATAAGCTGGCAGGCGGCGAAGATCTCATCAGTGAAGTGCCCACGCAGCGCTGGGACCATCAGGCTTATTTTGCTGAACAGCGCGACCGGTTTGACAAGACCTATTGTAAATGGGGTGGTTTTCTCGATGGGGTTGAAGATTTTGACCCGTTGTTTTTCAACCTGTCGCCTCGCGAGGCGGAAATCATTAACCCCAATGACCGGCTGTTCATCGAAACTTGCTGGAACTTACTGGAAAGCGCCGGGCTGACTCGACAACGGTTAAAACAGCAGTATCAGCAGCAGGTTGGCGTGTTTGTCGGCGTAATGTATCAACAGTACCAAGCGTTTGAAGCGGACTTCGTCAAAGAGTCGTTGGTATCCGTGACTTCATACAGCGCGATTGCGAACCGGGTATCTTATTTCTTTGATTTTCAGGGGCCGAGTTTGGCGATCGACACGATGTGCTCATCGTCGATCTCCGCAATCCATGCCGCTGGTGAGGCCCTGCGCAATGGCGATTGCAGATTGGCAATTGCCGGCGGCGTTAACCTAACGCTGCATCCGAAAAAATACATCGGCCTGAGTATCGGTAAGGTGCTTGGCAGCCACGCCAGCAGCCGTAGTTTCGCCGACGGCGATGGTTACTTGCCGGCGGAAGGGGTCGGCGCAGTCTTGCTTAAGACACTGGCCGACGCCGAACGCGATGGCGATCGGATCCTTGCGGTGATCAAGTCGACCGCCGTCAATCATGGCGGCCATACCCATGGTTTTTCGATGCCAAGCGCCAAGGCGCAGGCGGCGCTGATCGACAGCAACTTCAAGCGAGCAGGGGTTGACCCGCGCACGATCAGTTATGTGGAGTCAGCGGCTAATGGATCGGCAATGGGCGATGCTATCGAGCTCAGTGCGTTAAACCGAGTCTTTGGCCAAGCCGGCGTTGCCAACCAATCCTGTGCAATTGGCTCGGTCAAGTCGAATATCGGCCACGCCGAGGCGGCTTCGGGCATGTCCCAACTCAGCAAGCTAGTCTTACAACTGCAACACCAGCAACTGGTGCCGTCTCTATTGCTCGGCCCGCTTAATCCTAAGCTGGACTTCGAGAATTCGCCTTTTGTATTGCAACGTGAGTTGGGCCATTGGCCTCAGCCCGTGGTGGACATGGACGGGATGAGGCGACAATATCCGCGCCGGGCGGCACTCAGCGCCTTTGGTGCTGGTGGTTCCAATGCCCACCTGGTGCTCGAAGAATATCAAAAGTATCAGGAGAACCAAGGACATCTGGGGGACGATGTAGCACAGATCCAGAACGGCGCTCTTTATATCGTGCCGATGTCGGCGAAAAGCGTCCGCTCGTTGCACCAGGGAGTGATGAGGTTAGCACGTCATCTCGATACGCATCCGAATTTACGGCTCAACGACGTTGCCTACACCCTGCAAACTGGCCGTGAGGCGATGCAGTGGCGGCTAGCATTGCTAGTGAAAAGCATGGACGAGTTACGTGCGGCACTATGCGAGATTGGGCAGGTGTTGAACCAAAGTGATGGCATAGCCGCGTTAGCAAAGCTCAATTTGCCGTTGTTTTTTGGCAATATTGACGAGGTGCCGGCGACGACGGCTAGCCTGTTGTGCGGTCCTGGCGCAGACGCGTTAAGCCACAGCTTGATTGCCGCCGATGAGCGACAACAGCTGGCGCTATTGTGGACGCAGGGCGGTGAGATTCCTTGGGACAAGCTGGCGGAAAATACCTCCGCTGGCTATGGCGTAAAAATCGTCCCATTGCCGACTTATGCATTTGATAAAAAACGCTATTGGCTAGAGCAGTCTAACACGCCAACAACGTTGCAGGGCAACGCCATAGCGGCCAGCGTGACGCAGCAGGCCTCAACTAGTACGCCAGTGAACGTAACCGATGATCATGCCAGCCACACGGAGACTGCCGCTGAACGTGGGCTACGCGTGTTGGCTGGTTTGCTGGGTATGCAGCCGGAAGAATTGTCGCCGGCCAAGCCTCTCAGTGTCTATGGGGCTGACTCCATCGTCATGGTTCAGTTGGCGATGCAGCTACAAGCGGAAATGGATCCTGAGTTAGCGTTAGCCAAAATCCAGCAGTGCGTTACGATTCAAGACTTGCTAGATTTGCTGGCCGAACGTGGTGAGCTGGCAAGCGCAAAAGGGCCAGGGCTGCCAGTCAAAATCAGTGAGCTTTTTACCCGTCCGACGACACGCTTTTTGGAGCTGCAGCGACTCAATACGGTGGACGATGGCCAGCCCATCTTTTGGTTCCACGGTGCGCTGGGCGGCAGTGAGATATACCAAGAACTGGCCCATCACATCGACCGGCCGTTTTTTGGACTTCAAGCCAAAGGATGGATGACCGAGCGCGAACCGCTCCAGGGAATCGAGGCGATGGCGGCCTATTATGTTCAAGCGATTCAATCGGTGCAGCCCCATGGTCCCTACGATCTCGGCGGTTACTCGCTCGGTGGCATGCTGGCTTATGAGGTGACCCGGCAACTGCAGGCATCAGGGGAAACGGTAAAGACCCTGGTGATGCTGGACTCGCCGGATGTCACCGGTGAGCGCACCGCCAAGTTGGCCGATAAGACCAGACTACTACAGGCAGTCAATATGTCTTTGCAGATGACGATCAGTGACACGCCTGAACGTTTTGCTGAAGTGTTAATCCACCGGGACGAGGTTGATCTGTCGTTGTCGCATCCAGCCTATCGGCAGCAATTGATGACGTTGGCGCGGCAGCGAGGGTTGAAGATAAGTGATGACCGTTTGCAGCACATGATGGAGCAAGTGGCGCGGATTCAGCAATCCTACCAAGTGGAGCAGTATCGGATTCTGCCGTTGCCGAAGGCCGAGGAGGTCGCCTGTTATTATTTCCGTAATGCCAGTGGTTTGTGGATGGGAGATTTGGAGCCTTATTTCTCCACTGACAGCCGAGAATTCGCGCCCTTCAATCACACCAACTATTGGCAAGAGTGGCAACGGCAATTGCCAAGCTTTGAGATGATTGACGTGGACTCGTCCAGCCATATGACATTGTTGACCGAACCCAAAGTGTTTGACATGGTCGCAGCATTCTGCGTGTCGCTGTATGCGAAAGAGTGGGCGAAGGGGAAGCCCAGCGTCAAAACTGTCTTGACGTAGACGGTTGCTTTTGACGCTTGCGTGCGGGATAAAATGGTCAGATCGCTGCCATCACTAGGCAGATGGACCACTCTGTATAGGCGCAGATACCGCCGGCGATGTTGTGTACAGCTTGGTCGCCGGCGGTATCGTGACAGTACCGCAAAAAATAGGACTGTCTGGTTTTGTAGTTGATAAATTGTCTGCTTATTCGCTTAACCGACCGGCGGCCTTCATGGCTGAAGACAGAAGTGCGTCTGTGGCCGGTCCATTATTGGGGAAGATAACATGACGTCAAGCCTAAGTGCAGGCGCCGCCGAGCAAGCCGCGGCCGTGCCCTTTCTCTCCAAGGAGCGCATTGTCGCGAAGCCAGGCTTCAACCGCTGGCTGGTGCCTCCGGCCGCCTTGGCGATTCACTTGTGCATAGGCATGGCTTATGGCTTCTCGGTCTTCTGGCTACCGTTGTCGCAGGCCATCGGCATTACCCACCCTATGTCCTGCGGTCCCGAGATTGGCTTTTTGCAAGAGTTATTCGTGACTCACTGCGACTGGAAGATTTCCACGCTGGGATGGATGTACACATTGTTCTTTGTGCTGCTTGGCAGTTCTGCCGCTATTTGGGGCGGCTGGCTGGAACGAGCGGGTCCGCGCAAGGCTGGCGTGGTCAGTGCGCTATGCTGGTGCGGCGGTATGCTGCTTTCCGCACTTGGCATCCACTTACACCAGTTCTGGCTGATGCTGCTGGGCTCCGGCGTGATTGGCGGTATTGGTCTGGGTCTCGGGTACATCTCGCCAGTCAGTACACTAATCAAATGGTTCCCCGATCGACGGGGCATGGCCACCGGCATGGCTATCATGGGATTTGGCGGCGGTGCGATGATTGGTTCGCCGCTAGCCACGGAACTTATGGCGGCCTTTGCTGCATACGAAGGGGGGGGCGTGACGCAAACTTTTGTCGCTATGGCTGTGCTGTACTTCGTTTTTATGATGAGTGGCGCACTGGCCTATCGCATACCGCCGTCTGGGTGGGCACCTGCTGGCTGGAAGTCTGCTAAGGAGCAGGCAGACGATACCATGGTGACTCAGCACCATGTCCATGTGAAGAAAGTGTGGGGTATCCCGCAGTTCTGGCTCGTTTGGATGGTGCTCTGCATGAATGTCTCGGCCGGAATCGGCGTTATCGGCATGGCCAGTCCGATGTTGCAAGAAGTATTCGGCGGACACCTGATTGGCCAAGCTGTACCATTCTCCGAACTTGGCAAAGAACAATTGATGTCAATCGCCTCTGTGGCAGCCGGTTTTACCGCGCTGCTGAGTTTGTTCAATATCGGCGGCCGATTTGTCTGGGCCAGTCTTTCCGATAAGCTCGGGCGCAAACGGACCTACACCATTTTCTTCGTGCTGGGCGGGCTTCTATACGCCAGCATTCCGTCGAGTATTACCGCCGGATATTTAATACTCTTTGTTGCTGCTGTCTGTGTCATCGTCAGTCTGTACGGCGGAGGGTTTTCCACGGCTCCTGCTTATTTGGCCGACTTGTTTGGCACTCAGTTTGTCGGGGCCATTCATGGCCGGCTGCTCACAGCTTGGGCAACTGCCGGCGTCCTTGGGCCTGTCGTAGTGAACTATATGCGTGACTACCAGCTGGCTCGCGGCCTGCCGCGTGAGCAAGTTTACAACCAGTCAATGTATATCTTAGTTGGCATGCTGTTAGTGGGCCTAGTGTGCAATCTTCTGATAAAGCCAGTGCACCCGAAATATTTCATGAGCGAGCAGGAACTTGCGGAGGAAAAACGCGTTGCGCACCCTACGCCACCCGTGTGCGAACTTTCTGCCGAAGCTCCCGCTATGCGGGCGTTCGGCAGTGGTGCGCTGGTCGTGCTTGCTTGGGTCGCGGTTGGGTTGCCACTCATGTGGGGCATCTATCGCACGATGCTCAGCATTGTAGCATTCTTCCACGGCTAGTGCCCGTCAGGTTCAACCCGTCATGAAGCGCCACTGCTGCAACCGATGCGTGACATTGGCTGTAAGACGTGGCGCCGACACCGTCTTGCTTTAGCATGGCGGCCTTTGTACCGAGATTGCCAAGATGCCAGTGGAGCCACGTTTGGTAGCGAACCGAGTTGTCGCCATAGCGACGCCGAAGGCTGCGTTCGTTACCTGGATCAACAGCGTCGATTCTGCTGCGGGCATGGCATTGACGCTGGCGCAAGCTAGCGAGAATGCAAACGCCTTCCTGGTTCCTGCAGCCGGTAACGATCCCGAGGCCGCTGTCAAGCGTTGGTTGCACAAGCACTGGCAGGTCATCTTCGAACGCATGCTCGAGGATTGGTATGTCGACGAGTGTCTATGGCCGCAAGCTCGTACGCTAAAGATGTTCAAGGAGTGGTGCGAGATCCGTATGCACTCGATTGTCCTGGATTGCGCCGAAGTACCGATCGCGTACGACGACTAAGCCAGGTCCTGTGCCAGGCGCCAGGGCGCAGCTCATCGATCCGGTTGACCGGCTTGTCGCGGATCTCTGCCTTGACCTTGTACAACGCGCCGATGCGTTCCAGCGCTTCGGTGTTCAAGGCATTCGGCCGCGCGGCATGCAATTCCACCAAATTTTGGGGCGGATTACCCGGTGACCGGGTGTACACCCGTCACCCATGATGCAGATCCGGACATTTGTGGCTGCAACGTTTATTGCCGTGACGAACTATAGTAAGGTGCTGCCCTTCTATTTCTAACCGCATCATTGACTATCTGTTAAGCGGAGATCGCATGAATACTGCCAGCGGAGCGGGCCTCGCTGACATACTTCGTCAACATCGCGCTGTGTTGTTATCCGAATGGATCGATCAGCATTTGCCGGTTGCATTGCGTCGAGGGTTGGCCACGGAAGCCGAGGCTCGGGATCAATTCCGTGGATTTCTCGATGTGTTTCTCGATACGCTTGAGTGCACGTCGTCGTTGGACGCAAGCGATGCACAGTGGGAGCCGGTGCGTGCATTCCTTGCCGAAATGTCCGGGCACTGCGCTAAGCTTGGGTTCACGCCGGTCGAGACGGCGACTTTTGTGTTTTCGTTGAAGCGGCCGCTGTACGCGCGACTGAGCGCCCAATTCGCTGACAATCCCGCCATGCTCGCCGATACCGGGTGGGCAGTGAACGAATTGCTTGACGCGTTGGGTCTTTATACGACTGAAATCTATCAGCGCAGCCGCGAGGCGATTATCTCTCGGCAGCAGGAGGAACTGCTGGAGTTGTCGACGCCCGTTGTGCAATTGTGGCATGGAATTCTGGCGTTGCCATTGATCGGTACGCTCGACTCCGGTCGCACCCAAGTGGTAATGGAAAGTTTGCTGCAGAAAATTGTTGAAACCGGCGCGAGCCTAGCAATCATCGACATCACGGGCGTGCCAACCGTCGATACGCTGGTGGCTCAGCATCTGCTCAAGACCGTGGCGGCAGCGCGATTGATGGGTGCAGATTGCATTATCAGTGGCATCCGTCCGCAGATTGCGCAGACGATTGTCCACCTTGGCGTTGATTTGACCAATGTGACGACCAAATCAACGCTCGCGGATGCTTTTGTGGTGGCGTTGCAGCGCACCGATGCGACGGTGATACCGGGTCGTCCCGCCGCGTAAGGTCAGATCATGGACCGGATTCCGATTCTGCGCTTGGGCGATTACCTGATTGTCACTATTCAGGTCGATATGCACGATCGTCTCGCTATGTCGCTGCAGGACGATTTGACCGACCGCATCGTCAAGGACGGTGCTAAAGGTGTGTTAATCGACATCTCTGCCCTTGATGTCGTGGACTCTTTTATTGGCCGGATGATCAGCAATACCGCGGCGATGGCGACCGTGCTCGATGCGCAGACGGTCGTAGTGGGCATGCAGCCGTCAGTCGCGATTACGCTGGTCGAGTTGGGGCTCACACTCAATGGTGTGTGTACGGCGCTGAACATCGAAAAGGGCATGGCGCTGCTCCAGCAGCGTCGGCGTTGACATGCCAGACGTATCGATGATCGGCGCCAACGAGGTGGCACCGCGGCTGGTAGCCGAATTAAGCCTGCGCTCGGACGAGGAAATCGTCCGGCTGCGGCAGGTGGTGCGCGATCAGGCCATCGCGCGCGGTTTCTCGTTGATCGACCAGACCAAGTTCGTGACCGCAGCCAGTGAACTGGCCCGTAACACGCTACAGCATGGCGGCGGCGGTACGGCTCAGCTGCACGTGGTGGTCAATGGCGCACGTGTCGGCCTGCGTTTGACGTTCACCGACGCCGGTCCCGGTATCGCGGACGTCGATCAGGCGCTGGGGGATGGCTTCAGTACCGGGACCGGGCTCGGTCTGGGGCTGGGGGGCTCGCGCCGCCTATGTGACGAATTCACGATCGAATCGCAGCTCGGGAACGGTACGAAGGTGATCATCACAAAATGGAAAACACGTTAGGTGCGGCGTTGCCGAGCGGTGGCGCTCACTGTTCGCTGGAGATCGCGGATGCGAGCGCAGTCGCATTTGCGCGCCGCACATCCGCTGAAGCGGCGCGTAAGGCCGGCTTCGGAGAGGTGGATGCCGGCCGCTTGGCGATCGTGACCACCGAGGCTGCGACGAACATCTTGAAACACGCACGGCACGGCGAAGTGTTGATGCGGCCACTAGACGGGGCGGTTGAGTTAATTGCGATGGACCGCGGCCCTGGAATGCACGACGTGCGTGCCGCACTCACTGATGGTCATTCTACGGCTGGCACGGCCGGCACTGGCCTGGGTGCGATCCGTCGGCTTGCTGATCAATTCGCTTTATACTCGCAACCGGGCGCGGGTACGGTGGTGCGGGCGTTGCTGTGCGAGACCCGCAAGCGACTTGCACATGCCACGCTGTCTGGGCCGCAGCTCGGCGGCATTTGCGTACCCTGTCCCGGACAACAGGTGTGTGGCGACGCCTGGTACGCACAATCCGATCCGCGCGGCATGACGCTCGCGTTGGCCGATGGCCTAGGGCATGGCGCTGACGCGCACATAGCGGCGTACGGGATCGTGGACGTGGTGCAGCGCGGCGCCGGTATTTCGCCGGCCAGGCTGATGGAGCAGGCCGACGCGGCGCTGCGAGGTACACGCGGTGCCGCAATCGCACTCGTACGCCTGGATTGGGTGAAGGCGTGCATGACATTTTGCGGCACGGGAAACATCTCGGCGGTTGCGCACGGCACCGGGCATCCTCGGAGCAATGCTGGCGACCATGCTGGTGCGCCGCGCGACCGTTACCAATTGATATCGCGCAACGGCATCGTTGGGCATACGATGCGTGGCGCGCAGGAGTTCGAAATGGCGTGGAACGCCGACGCAATGCTCGTATTGCATTCGGACGGCGTGGGGACGCGGTGGGATTTGTCCGATTATCCGGGACTCGCCCGGCAACCGGCAGCGATCATTGCCGCGGTGCTTTATCGTGATTTTTCGCGTCGGCGCGACGACGCGACGGTCGTGGTCGTGAAGGCCCGAACGGGAGCCCAGTTGAGTCATGACGATGCGTTTGCTACAGATCCGGCTCGAGTGTGAGCAAGATGCCATCGTCGCACGCCGACGCGCACGCGAACTGGCGGCGGCGCTGGGCATGTCGCCATTGGATCAGGCTCGCATAGCAAGCGCAGTCCTGGAGATCGCCTGCAATGCACTCGAGTATGCGGGCGGTGGGGAAGTCACGTTTGTCATCGACGATACGACGCACCCGCACGCGCTGCGAATTGAGGTGCGCGACTGGGGGCCGGGCATCCGCGACCTGCACGCCGTGCTGGAAGGCGTCGGCGGCGAGCAGGCGGACATGCGCACTGGCGTTGCCGGTGCGCGACGCCTGATCGGCCATTTTTCGATTCAGTCGCGCGACGGCGACGGCACACTCGTGACCATGGCCGATTCGCTGCCCGCTGATCGCGCTGCCGTATCCGTCGATGCCGTGAGCCGGCTCGCGCACGAGCTTGCCCCAGCGGTTGCGCAAACCGAGGCCTTTGATGAACTGCGACAACTGAACCGCGAGCTGGTGTCCACGCTTGCCGAGTTTCGGCAACGCCAGGAGGACCTGCTGCGCTTAACCCAGGAGTTGGAAGCGACCAACCGCGGCGTTGTCGCGCTTTATGGGGAACTGGACGAGCGGGCAGAGGAACTGCGTCGTGCAGACGCGATGAAAACACGGTTTTTGTCGAACATGAGCCATGAGCTTCGCACGCCGCTCAGTTCAATTCGAGCGTTGGCGAAGTTGCTGCTGAACCGGCTTGATGGCGACTTGACGGGCGAACAGGAGCGACAAGTCACCTTGATCCTCAGTGCGGCGGAGCATCTTGCCGAGATGGTCGACGATTTGCTCGATCTAGCCAAGATTGAAGCTGGCAAGACCGATGTCGTACCCGTATGGTTCGACGCCGCTGGCCTGTTTGCGGCGCTTCGCGCGATGTTGGCGCCGCTGCTCAATACACCACACGTGCAGCTCGAGTTTGCGTCGGTGGCGGGTTTACCCAGGCTGTATACCGATGAACCTAAGCTCACGCAAATCCTGCGGAATTTTGTATCGAACGCGCTCAAATATACGGAGCATGGCCGCATCGAGGTCGGCGCGCGAATGGAGCCGGACGGCACCCGCGTTACGTTCTTCGTTTCAGATACCGGCATTGGTATTGCGCCGGAGCATCACCAGATCATCTTTGAAGAGTTTAGCCAGGTGCAGAATCGTCTCCAACAACGTACAAAGGGAACGGGGCTCGGTTTGCCGCTGTGTCGTAAGCTGGCCATGCTGCTGGGTGGCGACGTCCGCGTATGCAGCGAACTGGGGGCGGGCTCCACGTTTTACGTCACCGTGCCAGTATGTCTGGTACAAGCCGGGGAAGCGCCGCATGCGACGGCCGGGACGATACACATGCGTGGATGCAGCGGAGGGCAGGCAGCATGAGCACTGCAGCGACACTGATCGTCAATGTCGATGACAATGAGGGTGCCCGCTATGTGAAGTCGCGCATCCTGAGCCATGCGGGGTTTGCGGTGATCGACGCGTCGACCGGATATGACGCGTTGCAGGTTGTGCGTGAGCGCGAGCCGGCGCTTGTGTTGCTCGATGTGAGACTACCGGACATCAGCGGCATCGAGGTGTGCAAACTGATCAAGCAGGACGCGGCAACGAGTTCGACGCTTGTGCTACAAACGTCAGCGGCTGCTGTGCAATCGCACGACAAGATTCTCGCGCTAGACGGCGGTGCGGACAGCTACTTGACCGAACCGGTCGATGCAGCCGAGCTGGTCGCCAACGTGCGGGCATTGCTGCGGCTGCATGCGGCCGAGAAAGCGCTGCGGGAGGCGGATCGGCGTAAGAACCGGTTCCTCGCGACGCTTGCACACGAATTACGCAATCCTCTCGCACCGCTTCGCAATGCAATTGAATTGCTCGATCCCAAGTACGGAGCAACCGAGGCAATGCGCGCGGATGCCCGACTTATCGCCAGTCGCCAGCTGGCGCATTTGGGACGGCTGGTCGACGATCTGCTGGACGTGTCCCGCATTTCGTACGGAAAGATCGTGCTGCAAATCGCTGCGCTGGACTTGAAGGCAGTCGTCGAGACGGCGGTCGAAACGAGTAAGCCGTTGCTCGACAGCAAGGGACACACGTTGTCGGTGACCGTGCCAACTACAGCTTGCCCGGTCGTCGGTGACAGCATCCGCATCGCACAAATCATCGGCAACCTGCTGTCGAACGCGGCAAAGTATACGCCCGATGGCGGCCGGATCGAGCTTCGGCTTGATATTGGCGACACCGATGTTGCCGTTTGTGTGCAGGACAACGGCATCGGCATATCGTCGGAAGAACTACCGTCTGTGTTCGACCCGTTTATGCAGTCGAGCAAATCGATGGAACAGGCTGGCGGGGGCCTGGGCATCGGACTAGCGTTGGTGCGCGAGCTTGCGGAGTTGCACGGCGGATCGGCGACTGCGTATTCGGACGGGCCCGGACGGGGCTCTAGATTCGTAATTCGATTGCCACTGGCCGACGTGGTGCAGCGTGAGCGCGCCGACAAGGCGTCGCGTGAGCCCGCCGCTTGCGCTGCTGCAAACCAGCGACGGGTGCTGATCGCCGACGACAATACCGATGCGGCGATGTCTTTGCAGGTGTTGCTGGAGTTGTCAGGCCATATTGTGCGTGTCGCGCACGACGGCGTGTCGGCAATCGAAATGGCGCAAACGTTCGAACCCCAAGTGGCGATACTGGATATTGGGTTGCCGCATGCAAACGGCTACCAGGTGGCCAAAGCGCTGCGTGCGCAACCACGGACCGCACGCGCGCTGCTGATCGCATTGACTGGTTATGGGCAGCAGAGCGACAAGCGGGCTGCATCCGATGCCGGGTTCAATCTGCATTTGGTCAAGCCGGCTCGGCTGGATGAACTGTTGCGGGAGATCGAACGCGCAGAGGTGACGTGATCCTAGATTTTGTACGGGACGCGCACGCCTGGTTCGTCCGCAGGGAAATCTTTCGTATTTCGTGAAACAAGCAGCAGCGAGTGCACCTGTGCCGTCGCCCACACAATGGCATCCGGCAACCGAACCCGTTTGGTCTTCCGAATCTCCACTGCCCGGTTCGCAATCGCATTATCGAGGGCGACTACATCGAATGAGCCGAGCCATGCTCGAATTACGGATTCTTCCTCTGTGGCGGCACCAACAAGAATCTCCATCCAGGTAATCGTGCTGATTGCACGATATTCATAGCGCTCCAGCTCCTTCCTTGCAGCGCTGATCCCGCTTAGATAGTCGGTCAGGATGTTCGTGTCGAAGAGTGCCTTTACCATTCGGAGCGAAGCTTCTGCTGGTAGGCAAGACCGTCGAGCTTCTTGTTCTCCCACAACCCGAAGACGTCTGCCCCAAGTGTGCGCTTGCGCTGGGAGATATACGACTCGATCGCGTCACGAATGATGGCAGCGCGTGGACGATGTTCGGTCTCCACGATAACCGCCAACGCCTCGACCTGCGAATCCGGTAAGTCAACGAGGATACGACTCATAACGGCTCCTTTGGATGATACATACATCATATATCGTAAGGGATGTAGTACAAAATTCGTATCGCGTCTTGCGCCGGCAGCGTTCTCGTCAATCGTGCCTGGCGGATATAGGCTTTGAGTAGCCTACTCGATAACAAAAAGTGCGGCATGTGAGCCGGGCTAATGACACGTTCGGCATGCCTCGCGCGCATCCCGCGTCAATGCGCGTCAACAGCTGCCGTGGCCAACTGCCGTCCGCACGCAACGGCTTTTCCCATTGCTGCAACGATTGCTTCCCGCGCCGCAGCGCCGTCTACCCGCAGCGCATAGGACGGGTGCCACGTGGCGATCAACCACGCGTCACCGAGCCGCACAGGAGCGTGCAGATAGTCGTGCAGGTTGACGTTGCGACGCAGGACTGCACCGAGTGCCGTGGCGCCCAGTGTGACGATGACGGCCGGCCGCACACGCGCCAGTTCTTGCTCTAACCAATGAGCACAAGCGTGGACCTCGCGTTGTGCTGGCGTTTTGTGCAAACGCCGCTTGCCGCGCGCAATCCATTTGAAGTGCTTGACCGCATTGGTCAGGAAGACCGCGTCGCGCGGCACACCGGCGCGGCGCAACGCCTCGTCCAGTACTTGACCGGCAGGGCCCACGAATGCGCGGCCAGTCAAGTCCTCATGATCGCCCGGTTGTTCGCCGATCACCATCATCCGAGCGGTTTCTGGACCGTGGCCTGGCACCGCCTGCGTGGCATTGCGCCACAATTCGCAGCGACGGCATTCGTCCAGCGAAGACGGGATCGGCCGTGACGGCTGCGCGCGCTGCGCGTCCACGGCGACTTGCTTGCCTGTCATCGCGCGCACTGCGCTGGCTTGCGCCACACGACGCGCGCCACTTCGCGCGTCGGCGATCATTGCTGGTATCAACGATCCCTCGGGTAAATGCTTCCAAAAGCGCACCGGCATATGCTGGTGCAGCGCCGTTTCGTTCAGCCGTGCCGGATTGAAAGTGCTTTTGTAGTAGGCGAGCCACAGCGACTCGACTTCGTCAACAGCGGCACGGGTCCGTATTGTCGCTGCATCGCCAGATACGGCCGACAACTGCAGCGTCGCGCCATCCCACAGCGCTGCGCCCTGTGGCGTGCCGATCCACCAGGACGACGTTCCCATGCGGTGTGCAAAGTGCTCTGCGGCGTACGCCAACACCTCATGCTCGGGCTCGTACCAGGCCAGGTATTCCGGCATCCCAGCGCCGCCACATCGATGAAAACGCACATACGCGATCATGTCGTGCTTGGCACGCCGCACGGACCTGGCCATCGCGTGCAATCGCGCGCCGTCTTCGTCGGCCGCCGACGCCACCGCTCGATCGCCATGCCACCATCGCCACAGGATTTGATACAAAAGCGCCCAACGTTGCGGCGAACGATACAGCGCGGCGTCCTGCAGCAGGGACGCCAACGCGCTCGAGACGCTCACGCGCAAGCTGGCGCTGTCGCTGTGCGCACCGGATCCCTGCGTCCGATCATCGTACACGACCGGTGCGGCTGTCGGGTAGTCCAGCGGCATTTGTGCCGTGGTGACGCTTGTTACCGAACCGCGCTCGACCCATGTCACGGCCTCTGGCGGCCAACCCGCCGCGAGCGCGCGCAACGCCTGCGAGCGCCAGCTGGCGTAGCCACCGTCGATCAGCAGCGTGGACGGGCACGCGCCGTTCATAACAACGCCAATTGGACGGGGGCGCGCGACAGTGCATGCCGCAGCTGTTCCGATGGCATATCGACTCGTGCGGGCCTGTAGTCTTGCGCCACAATAAACGATTTGACCTGATCCATCACGCAACGCAGGCGAATCAAATCGTGATAGCGGATAGCGCGCACGCGACGCAGCTGCGCCAGCCGCTTTGCATTGCGTACACCGATGCCCGGTACGCGTGCGATTAGCCATGATGGCGCGCGATTCAAATCGACCGGAAACGATTCACGGTGCGCCAACGCCCATGCCAGCTTAGGGTTGATATCCAGCGGCAGGTCGCCGTCGTTTTGAAACAGTTCTTCGGCACGAAAACCATAACCGCGTAACAGGAAGTCCGCCTGATACAGCCGATGCTCGCGTAGAAGCGGCGGAGCTTGCGAAGGGAGCGCGGACGGGCTATCCGGGATCGGGCTGAAAGCGGAGTAATACACGCGCTTCAATTGGTATGCACCGTACAGCGTTTGCGCGGTGCGTAAAATGGTGCGGTCATCGGCATCATCAGCGCCCACGATCATTTGTGTGCTTTGCCCGGCCGGCGCGTTCAGTGACGCATGCTTCTCGCTTTGCGCTTGTTCCCGAGCCAGACGGATGGTTCCCATGGCACGCTTGATCGTTGACGCGTTTTTCTCGGGCGCCAGCCGTTGCAGGCCGCGGTCGGTCGGCAGTTCGATGTTCACGCTAAGCCGGTCGGCATATCGGCCGGCCTCTGAGATGAGCCGCGGATCGGCGTCCGGGATCGTCTTCAAATGGATATAACCGCGAAATTGGTGCTCTTCACGCAGTGACCGTGCCACGTGGACCAACTGCTCCATCGTGTAGTCGGCGCTGCGGATCACGCCGGAACTGAGGAATAGGCCGTCAATATAATTGCGCCGGTAGAAGTCCATTGTCAGGTTGACGACTTCCTGCGGCAAAAAACGCGCGCGCGGGACATTGCTGGAGCGCCGGTTCACGCAATACTGACAATCGTACTGGCAAAAATTGGTCAGCAAGATCTTTAGCAACGACACACACCGGCCATCTGGCGTATAGCTATGACAAATTCCGGCGCCCACGTTCGCACCAAGCCCGGCACGCGCTCGCGCATCTCGTTCAGGCGCGCCGCTGCTGGCACATGATGCGTCGTATTTCGCCGCATCTGCCAAAATTTCGAGCTTCTTCAGCAATTCCATCGCGCCGGTAATGCTGTATGCATATACAGTATTATACGCAATTGCACGTTGACCGCAACTTAGGCGTCACCACACAGTCGGGCTACGCGACACTGTAGCCATGAGCCGCTAGCTCACCTTCTTCAGCGCATCCGCTTTGTGGATTGCAGTTTTGCCGGTACGTGCGCTTTTGACTTCGTACTGAGGGTCGCGCGCAGACGCCTTGACAACGTGGCGGCCCGCCTTAGCGGTACCGGTCAGCTTACGGGTGACGACGCCATCCGTGCGTCCCCGCGAAGTTTGCCATTGGACTTTGTCGCCTTTGGATAAAGTAGCCATACCGATCTCCCGAAAACGCGGCGGCCGGATGGGCCCCCCGACGATCGGTTGACACGCAACAAGTGTGCCGTTGGTGGCGATTAACCGATTCGATAAATCCGATGCTACGGTGAAGGCTTGCAAACTTTCTTCGTCAACGAGCAAGCGCAGTTTCTGTTGCTCGGCAGCGCTGCTCTGAGCCGTTTGGTTAGTGCGTATGCGGGCCGCCCCCCGTGCGACTGCCAACGAGTCCGCGGCACGCGTTCATCGGCGCCACATCGACCTGCGGTTCAATCGGGAGCGTGCGTAAAACGCATCGCAGTTCCATCGCGCGTGATGCGCTCCCAGACCATGCGCTTTTCATCGTCGGTCATCAATACCCAGTTCGATACCTCCGCCGCTGTCCGACCACAGCCTTTGCAGACTTCGTCAAACAAGGTGGAGCATACGCCGATGCAAGGGCTGTCCGGCTGCGAGTGAAGGGGGGAACTCATCGGTGAAATCGTGAAGGACGGAAAGAGGCAAAAATTGGGGGCGGCGGGCACGCTAGCTCGACAGCTTGCGGGCGTAGGTTAGGTGCTGGTACAGCGTATCGGCGTCAGTGTTAGTGCCGCACAGTAGCACGCCGACGCGCTTGCCTTCGAGCACATCGCGCAGCGGCCCAAGCAGTGCGGCGAGCGCCGCCGCGCACGCAGGCTCGACAGCCAGTTTCAGTTGCTCGAACAAGCGCAGCATAGCCACGCGCAGCTGGTCATCGGACACGGTGACCATCTGGTCGATGTGCCGGCGGCACAACTCGTAGCTGTACGCCTCGGTGTGCGGCGCCATCAGCGAATCGGCGACACTGCGCATCGGGCCCATCTTCACCGTATGGTTTGCCGCAAAGCTTTTGCTCATCGCGTCGGCCCCTTCCGGCTCGACGCCATAGACATGAATGCACGGGTTCACCAGGCGCAACGCGGTGGCGACACCCGCACCGAGCCCGCCGCCGCCGACCGGCACGATCACCGCGTCCAGTGCCGGCGTCTGCGTGGCCCATTCGTAGCCGAGCGTCGCCGTGCCGAGCACGGTGCGATACCCATTGAACGGATGGATGAAGCAGCGCCGCTCGTCTGCCCCGATGCGTCGGACCTTGTCGAACGCCTGCGCGCCGTCGTCGGCGAACACCACTTCGGCGCCGTACTGCCGACACAACTCGATGCGCGTCGGGCTGGCTGTCTTAAGCATCACCACCTTAGCGCTGATACCCAGACGCATCGCGGCGTGCGCGACGGCGGCCGCGTGATTGCCGGCACTCACGCACGTGACGCCAGCGCTACGCTGCGCGTCGTTCAGCGCCAGTAGGTTGGAGAACGCGCCGCGCACTTTGAAGGAGCCTGCGGCCTGGAATAACTCGAACTTGAAGTTGATCGTTGTGCCTTCGAGGGACGGAAAATCGCTGCGATCGAAGGTTGGCGTGCGAATCACCCAAGGGGCGAGCGCTAGGTGCTGCGCGGCGATATCATCCAGCGTCGGTACGCGTTGGCCGTCGATCGACGCGGGCGTTGTCGATAGGTTCGCCGCGGACGCGGGCAACGGCTTTGAAACAGGCGGCGGCGCGGCCCAGTCAGACATGTGCATGAACCTCGAGACTGGTGATCAGTTTGCGAATGAACGACTCGCTCGCGCCAAGTTGCTCGAGCGAAACAAATTCGTTTGGCTTATGGGCTTGCTCGATATTGCCCGGACCGCAGACGACGGTCGGGATCCCGGCACGCTGGAACAGGCCGGCCTCGGTGCCGTAGGCGACCTTGCGCTTGTCCTGATCGGCGGTCAGCGCCCGTACCAGTTGCGTGATCGCCGCCTGCTCGCTGGCATCCAGCCCCGGGGCAGCGGCGATCTCTGAGATCTCGATGGCTGCGTCCGGATGCTCGCGGCGCATCTGCGGCAGCAGCGTATCACGCGCATACGTCTCGATTTGCGCCAAGATGGCTTGCGGATCCATCGTCGGCAGGTTGCGGAATTCGAACTGGAATTCGCAGTGCGCTGGGACCGTATTGATCGCATTGCCGCCCATGATCGTACTGGTCTGGGCAGTCGTAAATGGCACGTCGTAGAGCGTGTCGAACGGCCCCTGCGAGCGGTAGCGCTGCGCGACGTCGCGTATGTGGCAAATCAGCCGCGCCGCATACTCGATTGCATTGAGTCCCTGTGGCGTCAGCGATGAGTGGGCTGCGTGCCCGCGCACGCAGCAGCGGTATGCATTGATCCCCTTGTGGGCAATGATCGGGCGCATGCTGGTCGGCTCGCCGACGATGCATCCTTCGGGTCGCAGGCCGCGCTTTTGCAGATCCGCGAGTAGCAGGGGTGCGCCGGCGCAACCCACTTCCTCGTCAAATGACAGCGCGAAATGAATCGGCTTGGCGAGCTTGGTCGACTGCATGTGCGGCAGCAGCGCGAGCGCGGTGCCAATGAACCCTTTCATATCGCAGCTGCCGCGCCCGTAGAGTTTACCGTCGTCGATGCGGGCAACGAAAGGATCGCTGTCCCATTGCTGTCCGTCGACTGGTACCACATCAGTGTGGCCGGATAGCACGATGCCGCCGTGCGTGGTGCCGTCATGAGCCGGCACGGTGGCGAACAGATTGGCCCATTGCCCTGTTTCGTCGTACGTCAGCGTCGCGTCGAGACCGACTGAGCGCAGGTAGTCGCGTACTGTTTCAATCAATCCGAGGTTGGGCAGGCGGCTCGTGGTATCGAAGCTAATTAGCTTCTCGGTCCACGTAATGGCGGCGGCGCTGGCGGGCAGGTCAGACGAGGGCGGAGTACCCGGCGGTGCCGCCGATGGACCGGCCGGTGCCGATGTCGCGGATGCAGACATAGTGTGGCTCCCATTGATCACGAGTCGATCATACCCAAAAACGAATTCGTTCCAAAGCTGCGGGACGTAAATTCCCTAGTGTCGTGCACACGGCATTTGACTCAAACGGTTACACGACATGCGTGAGCGGTACAGCGTGGCGCCACTCACGCGTTGGCTCGCTGCTTGCCCGGTGCGCCCAGCGCCCGCAGCGTTTCCTTGACTGTCGCGACCCGGCTCGCCAGGTCAGGACTGTGCAGCTCGATCCGCAACTTGTCTTGCCCCGCCAGCTTGATGTGCCGGTGTTTTTGCACCATTTCGATGATGCGTATCGCGTCGATCGGCGGATTCGGCACGAATTGCAGCCCGATTGCGCTTTCCGCTGCGTCGATCTTGATGATGCCCAGCGGCTTGGCGGCCAGCCGCAGTCGATGCGTTTCAATCAGCGCCTGCGCCTGTGCTGGCAGCTTGCCGAAGCGGTCGATCAGCTCTTCATGGATGGCGTCGATAGCCTCGTCAGCCTCGCAACTGGCCAGTCGCTTGTACAGTGACAGGCGCTCCTGCACGTCGCTGCAATACTCGGCCGGTAGGATGGCCGGCACATGCAGGTTGATCTCGGTGGTAGCGGCCAGCGGCGCGTTTAAGTCCGGCTCGCGGCCATCCTTCAACGCGCGCACGGCGTCGTTGAGCATATCGGTATAGAGTTGGAAGCCAATTTCCTGGATGTCACCGGACTGCTTGTCGCCCAGCACCTCCCCAGTGCCGCGGATCTCCAGATCATGCATCGCGAGATAGAAGCCGGCCCCCAGTTCCTCCATTTGCTGGATCGCTTCGAGGCGGCGCTGCGCCTGCCGACTCAGCGACTGCGGGTCGTTGACCAGCAAGTAGGCGTACGCTTGGTGATGGGAGCGACCGACACGGCCCCGCAACTGGTGCAGTTGGGCCAAGCCGAATTTGTCGGCGCGATGAATCAGGATTGTGTTGGCGCTCGGCACGTCGATCCCCGTTTCGATGATCGTCGTGCACAGCAGCACATTGGCCCGTTGCGCCACGAAGTCGCGCATCACGCGCTCAAGCTCGCGCTCATGCATCTGGCCATGCGCGACCGCAATGCGGGCTTCGGGCACCAGCGCTTCGAGTGCCGCGCGGCGGCTGTCGATCGACTCAACCTCATTATGCAGAAAGTAGACTTGGCCACCGCGCTTCAGCTCGCGCAACATCGCTTCGCGGATCACACTGTCTTCCTCGCGTCGCACGAAGGTTTTGATGGCCAAGCGTTTTTGCGGCGCGGTGGCAATCACCGAGAAGTCCCGCAACCCTTCCAGCGCCATGCCCAGCGTGCGAGGGATTGGCGTAGCGGTCAATGTCAGCACGTCGACTTCCGCGCGCAGCGCCTTGAGGGCCTCCTTTTGCCGCACGCCGAAGCGGTGCTCCTCGTCGATGATCACGAGCCCCAGGCGCTTGAAGCGCACCTCTGCGGATAGCAGCTTGTGGGTGCCGATCACAATGTCGACGTTGCCGTCGTTGATCGCCTGGATCGAAGCACTGACCTCCTTGGCGGACTTGAACCGCGATAACTCGGCAATGCGCACCGGCCAGTCGGCAAACCGGTCGGTGAAGGTTTGCATGTGCTGCTCGGCCAGCAGCGTCGTTGGCGACAACAACGCCACCTGCTTGCCGCCGAGCACCGCGATGAAGGCCGCACGTAGCGCCACTTCGGTTTTGCCGAACCCGACGTCGCCGCACACCAGCCGGTCCATCGGCTTGCCACTGGTCATATCGCCGATCACTGCGGCGATGGCGGCGGCCTGGTCCGGCGTCTCGTCGAAACCGAAGCTTTCTGCAAAGCGCACGTAATCGCGCGGGTCCAGCTCGAACGCGTGGCCCTGGCGCGCTGCGCGGCGCGCATACAGGTTCAGCAGCTCCGCTGCGGTATCTCGGATCTGCTGGGCGGCGCGCCGCTTGGCTTTCTCCCATTGGCCCGAGCCGAGCGAGTGCAACGGTGCACTGTCCGGATCGGCGCCGCCGTAGCGAGAGATCACGTGCAACTGCGACACCGGCACGTACAGCTTGCTGTCGCCCTGATACGCCAAGTGCAGAAACTCGGTATCGCCTTCGCCCAGATCCATCGTCACCAGGCCCATGTACCGTCCGATTCCGTGCTGGCTATGAACGACAGGGTCGCCGACCTTCAGTTCAGACAGATCGCGCACCATCGAATCGACATCGCTGGCCTGTTCCTGGCGCCGACGGCTGGCGCGGCGCGCGAGCGGCCCGTATAGCTCGGTTTCGGTGACCAGCGCAATATGTTCGGCCGGTAGCACGAAGCCGGATGCAAGAGGCGCAACGGCCAGCCCGAACGGCGCGTCGCCTTGTACGAACGCGTCGAACGAATCGAACAGCGACGCTCGCAGATGGTGCTCGGCGAGCAATTGGGCGATGGTTTCGCGGCGTCCAGCTGACTCCGCGACGAGCAGAACCCGCTGACCCGCCGTGTCGAGATAGCGGCGCAGCGCGTCGAGCGGATCGTGCGCGTGCCGGTCGACTGCCAGCGACGGCAGCGGCATCGACCAGCGCTTGGCGTCGTCCGAGGGCTTCGCACCCAGCGAGAGCCGCGCAAACGGCTTGGCCAATGTGAAGAAGTCCTGCTCGGATAGAAATAGTCGCGCGGGCGCCAGGATCGGGCGCTCGCGATCATGCGACAGAAACGCGTGCCGCTGCTTCGTCTCGTCGCTGAACTGCCGGATCGACGCCTCGATATCGCCGACCAGCACCAAATGCGTGTGCTCGGGCAGGTAGTGGAACAGCGTCGCGGTGTCGTCGAAGAACAGGGGCAGGTAGTATTCGATACCTGCCGACGGCACGCCATTGCCGATGTCCTTGTAGATCGGCGCGCGGGACGGATCGCCTTCGAATTCGGCACGCCATCGACTGCGAAACGCAGTGCGTGCGGCTTCGTCGAATGGGAACTCGCGTCCCGGCAGCAAGCGTACGTCGCGCACCGGGTAAAGACTGCGCTGCGTATCGGGATCGAATGCGCGAATCGAATCAACTTGGTCGTCGAACAGGTCGATCCGGTACGGCAGCGATGAGCCCATCGGGAACAAATCGATCAGCGAGCCGCGCACGCAATATTCGCCCGGACGCACGACCTGACTCACGTGCTCGTAGCCGGCCAGCGTAAGCCGCGACTTGAGCTTGGCTTCGTCTAACCGCTGGCCTTGCTTGAACTCGAAAGTGTACGCGGCCATGAACGTGGCCGGCGG
Source organism: Burkholderia sp. b14 (assembly GCF_900156195.1). Lineage (NCBI taxonomy): Bacteria > Pseudomonadati > Pseudomonadota > Betaproteobacteria > Burkholderiales > Burkholderiaceae > Burkholderia > Burkholderia sp. b14. The sequence continues at coordinate 538,099 of NZ_FTPJ01000003.1, read as the reverse complement.
CATCCGATACAACGCGGTCGTGGCCGGCACGACGAGTATGTCGCAGCGTCCTTCGCCCAGGTCGTGCAGCGTGGCGAGCCGTTCCGAAATCAGGTCCTGGTGCGGCGAGAAGGTATCGTATGGCAGGGTTTCCCAGTCTGGTAGAAGCCGCACGCGCACACCGGGCGCAAAGCAACCGATTTCCTGCTGCAGGCGCTGCGCATCGACCGCGCTCGCGCAGATCAGCGTGAGCATCGGCATGCGGTCACGATACGCCAAATAGTAGCGCGCAATCGCCAGCGCATCGGCGGACCCCGATGCGCCATCGAACGCATAGCGATGGCCTTCCTTGATGAATGGAACGGGGCAGGAGAACGGGGCGGACGGTGAGTCGGGCGGGGTAGCGGAATAATCTGGCATGAGCAGGCAATGAGGGCTGCGGGCGGCAACTTGAACCGTCTATTATAAAATCCGTCTTTCATTTTGACTCTGCACAGATTGTGCGACTTTCGTGACCTCCCGCCTGTTTGCCCTGATTCCTTGCGCCGGCACCGGCTCGCGCGCGGGTTCGCCAATCCCAAAGCAGTACCGGACGATTGCCGGACGCAACCTGTTGTACTACTCGCTGGCGGCGTTCGATGCATGCTCGGAGTTTACCCAAACCCTAGTGGTGCTCGCGCCCGACGATGGCTATTTCGATCCGCGGCGCTTCGGCGCGTTGCGCTACGCGGTCAAGCGCTGCGGCGGCGAAACTCGGCACGCATCGGTGCACAACGGGCTGCTCGCGCTGGCCGAATTCGGCGCGCGAGACGATGACTGGGTCCTGGTCCACGATGCGGCCCGACCGGGTATTACGCCGGGGCTGATCCGCGCGCTGGTAACCGCTGTGCGGGACGACCCGGTTGGCGGCATCGTGGCGATGCCGGTGGCCGACACACTCAAGCGGGTCAATCTGTCGCAGTGTGCTGCGGGCAGCGACGACCCGGCGACACCGCGTATCGGCGCCACCGAGCCGCGCGACCATCTGTGGCAGGCGCAGACGCCGCAAATGTTCCGCATCGGCATGCTGCGCGAGGCGCTCGTGCAGGCACAGGCGCGTGGCCATGCAGTGACCGACGAGGCTTGTGCGCTCGAATCGCTCGGTTACGCCCCTCGGGTCGTGCAGGGCAGCCTGCGCAACTTCAAGGTGACGTATCCGGAAGATTTCGCGCTAGCCGAAGCGTTCCTCACGCATGATGCGGCGCGCTGAACACTGCTACGCCCGTCGCGCCACGCTCAGCTTGCCGCGGCGCGCAGTCCACTCAACCCAGCAGGAGAGCGACAAATGAATTTGCGAATTGGCCAGGGCTACGACGTGCATGCGCTCGTGCCGGGGCGGCCGCTGATACTCGGCGGCGTGACGGTGCCCTACGAATGCGGGCTGCTCGGCCATTCGGACGCCGATGCGCTGCTGCACGCGATCACTGATGCGCTGCTCGGCGCTGCGGCGCTGGGTGACATCGGCCGTCATTTCCCCGATACCGATCCGCACTTTGCCGGCGCCGACAGCCGGGTGCTGCTGCGCGAGGCGGCGCAGCGGGTGGCGCAAGCGGGCTATCGCATCGTCAACGTGGATAGCACGGTGATTGCGCAGCAACCCAAGCTGGCCAAACATATTCCGGCGATGCGCGAGAACATTGCGGCGGATCTTAGCCTGGGCGGCGACGCGGTCAACGTCAAGGCGAAGACTAACGAAAAGCTAGGCTATCTCGGTCGCGGCGAGGCCATTGAGGCACAGGCCGTAGTGCTGCTCGCCAGCTACTGAGACGCCGCTGCTGCGGCAAGCAAGGGTGTGGCGTCGGGCGCTGCCGTCCGCCGGCATCCGCCCGAAGGTGCAATCGGCCGCGTGTTGGCGTTGCGCCGAGGGTGGCCTTCATGCGCCGATGCGCGTATCAGACCGACTCTGGACGGCCATTGCGGCTGAGCGGAAAATCGATCGTGACCTCCAGCCCCGGGCCGGGCACGCGATTGCGCAGCCGCAGCGAGCCGCGGTAGCGACTGACGAGTCGCTGCACGATCGCCATGCCCAGCCCGGTGCCATCGGCCTGGCTGCGGGCCGTATCCACACGGTAGAACGGGCGGGTCACCAAGCTGAGTTGGTCATCCGGGATGCCCGGACCCTCGTCCAGCACCGATAACTCGACGCGGGCCTGCACGAGCTGCGTCTCGATCGTGATGTGCGGGATGCCATCCTCCGCGTTGCGTCCGTACTTGCGGGCGTTTTCGAGCAAGTTGCCGACCACGCGGCGCAGATCTGTTGCGTCTGCGTCGACCAGTGCGCCTTGCGACAGCCGCGTGGTGATGCGCACGCCATCTTCCGATGCCATACGCGTGACTGCTTCGCTAGCGATCATGGACAAATCGACGCGCTCTGGCGCTCGCTGCACCGGACGCGCATAGTCGAGGAAACGACCGATAATCCTGTCCATCTGCTCGATATCATCGATCATCGCGGCTTTCGTCGTGTCGTCCGACGGACTCATTTCGGTTTCGAGCCGCAGGCGGGCCAGCGGCGTGCGCAAATCGTGCGAGATGCCGGCAAGCATCAGCGCGCGGTCCGCCTCGAGTTGCTGCAAATCGCGAACCATCTGGTTAAAGCTGCGGTTTGTCTCGGCTGCGACGCCGAGCCCACGTTCGGGCAGCGGCCCCGGCGTCTGTCCCTGGCCGACGCGGCGTGCCGCCATCGCCAGCCGCGAGAACGGCCGGTTCACTAGACTCGTGATAAATGCCGCCCCGAACAGCGACAGTGCCAGCGCAAACGTGCCCCAGCCGAACCATTGTAGGCCGGTGACGGTGTCGAGCTGCTCCCGGTCCAGCGCGACCCAGTAGTCGTCGTCATCGATTTTGAAGCTGATCCACACGCCCGGTATGTCATTGACCGACTGGGCGACGATAGTATCCTCGCCGAGCCGTGCGCGAATATTCTTCTCGATCAGCCGCGTCAATAATTCGTCCGGCTGTAGCGCGTACACATCGGTGGGCTCGCGCGGGTAGACCCGGACGCCCTCGTTGCTTTCCAGGTCCTGCAGCAGCGCGCGCCGCAGATCCGGGTCAGAGTACAGCAGCGCAGTGCGCGTAAGCTTGACGATCGCCACCAGTTGCATCGCGACGCGCTCGGCGCGCGGCTCACGCTCGATCACCCGGAAACTCTGGAACCATGAGGCTAAACTCACTGCGATCAATAAAGCAATCAGCAGGAAGGTGCGCCAGAATAAACCGCCGAACGCGAGCGTTAGTAACCGACGGTCGATGCGCATCGTAGGAGGGCGTTAGTGTAATGAGCCGTCAAGCCGGGACGTGTATCGCGCGGTGCATGTTCAGGCAGCGCCATTGGGAATGAACACGTAGCCCAAGCCCCACACGGTCTGGATGAAGCGCGGGCTGCCCGGATCGGGCTCGATTAGCTTGCGTAGTCGCGAGATCTGCACGTCGAGGCTGCGGTCGAATACCTCATATTCGCGGCCGCGCGCCAGCTCCATCAGCTTTTCTCGCGACAGCGGCTGGCGCGGATGGCGCGCAAACACCTTTAGCACCGAAAACTCGCCGGTGGTCAGCGGGATCTCCTGCCCATTCTTGGTCAGCGTACGGGTGGCCAGGTTCAGCGCGAACTCGCCGAACTCGAACACTTCCGCTGTCTCTGATGGCGCGCCGGGCAACTCCGATGGCGCTTGGCGACGCAATACCGCATGAATGCGCGCAACAAGCTCGCGAGGATTGAACGGTTTCGGGAGATAATCGTCCGCTCCCATTTCGAGGCCAACGATGCGATCCACATCCTCTCCCTTTGCGGTAAGCATGATGATCGGCGTGCGGTCGTTGCTGCCGCGTAAGCGGCGGCAGATCGACAGGCCGTCCTCACCAGGCAGCATCAGGTCGAGCACGAGCAGGTCGAAGCGCTCGCGGACCCACAGCTTGTTCATCGAAGGCGCGTTTTCCGCCACATATACGTTGAAGCCCTGTTCGCCTAGATAGCGACGCAACAGGTCGCGCAAACGAGGATCGTCATCGACCACGAGAATTTTTGATGGGCTTTTGGTTTCCATGGCGGAATCTTAGCGCGTTAGGACCGAACACGAGGTGGGCTTCATTATAGGGTTACACAAGGTTACAAAATTTACCCATGCCGACGCATGTGGTAAACCGGCCACGCGTAGACTTCGTTATAAGCAAGGGTCCTATGGTCGCAACGAAGAGCAAGATATTGTCGCAAGCAACGAAGGGAACGACATGACGGAGTGGGTGCGATACGTCAGGGCAGGCGCGCTCGGGCTTGCCCTGGGCGGTGCCGTAACCGGCCCAATCGTCCACACGAGTCCGGCGTTTGCGCAAGATAACCGCGAGCGGCCGTCGCCTCCCAAGGGGCTACACTGGTACACGCCGCCCAAGCCGGCCCAGCCGCCTACCAGCGAGGCGGCGAATCGCTCCGCCGTGCCCACCGAGTTCGACCAGCAGCGCAGACGCGATGGACGCATGACACCGGAAGAGCGGCGTTTGCTGCGCCAGCATATCGAAGATGCCGTGCGCGAATTGTACAAGCGATAAGCTTGGCCGCCGCGCGATCATGATGCTGCGGCGCTGACGGATTCTCATCAAGCGTTTTGAACGCCAGCTAACCTTGCCAGACCGTGCATCGGAGACAATTTCTTACTGTTGGTGGCGCCGCGCTGTGCGCACTGTGCGTACCCGGCTCGCCGGGGCTACTTGCGGCGCGGGCGCCACATGCAATGGTTGCCGCGCGTGGCCGTGAAGCGCCGGCCCACCGGATGACGTTGATCCTGATCGAGCTTAGTGGCGGCAACGATGCGTTGAATACAGTCATTCCGTATGAGGATCCGCGCTATCGGCAGCTAAGGCCGACGATTGGGATCGCGCGCGAACAAGTGATTCCGCTTAACGGGGGCACCGGCCTGCATCCGTCGTTGGCCGCGCTGAAGCCGTGGTGGGACGACGCGTCGCTCGCCATCGTGCAAGGCGTGGGCTACCCGCGGCCGAACCTGTCTCACTACCGTTCACGGGAAATCTGGGAAACCGCATCGGCATCGCACGAATACTGGCATGACGGCTGGCTGGCCCGAGCCTTCGCACCATCGGCGGGGCAACCGCCGTCGCCAGGGCAGTCGCCATTGTCAGTGCAGCTACCGTTGCCAGGAGAGGAATTGCCTGGGCCCGGACCTTCGCGAGAGCAGGGGCGATTACCCAGGCGGGGGCCATCGCCCGAATATGGGGATCTCGGCGATCAGTTTGCGACCCGCTTTGCCCGTGACGCGTTCGGCACGGCAATCAGTCACGCTATGCAGCGGCTTGCTCTCGCGCGCCACGATCCGACGCATGCCCCACCCGTGATTCGGCTTACGTTGAGCGGTTTCGACACCCACCATAATCAGCCGGCACGGCATGCCGCGTTGCTCGCACAGTTGGCCGATGGCATGGTCGCGCTGCGCGGCGCGTTGACAGAACTCGGCTGTTGGGAGTCAGCGCTGATCATGACATATGCGGAATTCGGCCGCCATGCCGACGAAAACGCCGATGGCGGCACCGAACACGGTACCGTTGCCGCACACTTCGTTGCCGGTGGACGCGTGCGGGGCGGATTCTATGGTGTCGCGCCGCAACTGAGCCAGCTCGATGGTGACGGCTATCTGCCTCTCGGTATCGATTTCCGCTCGCTTTATGCGACGGTGCTGCAGCAGGGGTGGGGTATCGAGGCCGCCCCCGTGCTTGGTGCACGGTTTGATAGGTTGCCGGGGTTGTTGCGCTGAGCAGGCGCCCGGAGATGACGGGCGCCCGGGGATGGGTGCCGTTGCGGGCAAAAGTGCGTCAGCGCGTGCACCAGGCAATCCACAACTTGCGCAGCGGCGTTAGCGCGATGCGCTGATGCAGCACGCGATAGTCTTCTGCCTCGAGTTCGTGCAGCAGCGCCAGCGACATGGCGGCTTGCGCGCGGAGCACGCGCTGCGTCCGGTGCTCGGCGGCCGGCATCGCGCCGAGCGCCTCGGTGAGCGCGCGACGCGCACGCTCGACCTGGAACGACATCAATTGCGTGAAGCCTTCGCCGTAGCGACGATGCAGGATGTCGGCGGCTGTCACGCCGAATCGCTGCATTTCATCAATCGGGATGTAGATACGGCCGCGTCGCGCGTCCTCGCCGGTGCGCTCGACGATATCGGCAAGCAGCAACGCCCGCCCGAGCGCCGGGGCCCATGACGCTAGGCTGGCCGGCTCGCGCGCGGTGACCCCGGCCACAGTATTTGCCAATGCAGCGCCCACCTGCTCCACGTAACGGTGCAGTCCCGCGAAATCGAGATAGCGTGCCTGGTCCAAGTCCATTTGGTAACCGGACAGCCACGTCATGAACGTTCCGACCGGCGCCGTGTTAGCGTAATGGCGGGCGATCGCCTGCGTCACCGGATGGGTCGGCGCATCCTGTGCGAGGGCGCCGAATTCGCTCTGCCACCAGGCGAGTTTGGCGCGCCCGACGGCGGGGTCACTCACCTCGCTGACGCTTTCAGCCAGCTCCCGATGCAATGCGTACAGCGCGGTCAACAACGGCTGCGCGGTCAGCGGCGCCCGCCGCAGCGCATAATACGTGCTGGATCCGGCCGGGGCCGCCTTTTGCTGGCAATAATCGTCGATATTCACGCGAAGCGAAACATGCAAGAGCGCGCGCGGCGTGTACCACGCGCAAAGCACCAAAGTTTAACATTGCCCGTACACGCGATGCAGACAACGCGCGGCGAATCGGTTAGAATCTTGTCCTTGCAGCGCTCGGGTCAGGCTGATCGACCTTCGGCGACGCAGAACAGCACAACCGGGTGGCGTGCAATGCGCCCCTGGATGCGAGGATGGCGAAATTGGTAGACGCACCAGGTTTAGGTCCTGACGCCCGCAAGGGTGTAGGGGTTCGAGTCCCCTTCCTCGCACCACAGATCTATCGCCAGCGTACCTCACGGCCGCTATCAGGGCGCCGGCGAGGGCCGTGCGCGAGCAGCGGGCCGTGTGCCGGGCCGAGCTACGCCCGCGTGCCGATCGTGCCGTCATCGTCGGCAACCCGCTACCCCTTTGCAGGATAATCAGATGGCCGAAAGGATCGTCGGCAATTTTATCGTTCGCACGATGCAGAGTTCGACGCGGCCAGGCGAATGGACGTCCACTTACTTCATTTCTCGGCTTGACGCGAAGCTGCGCGAGGGGTGGGTCATGCGGCAGATGATCGACGCGATATTCGACAATCAGAATGCCGCCGCTGAGTATGCGCTTGATGCCGGCGTCAAGGCGGCCGCCCGGCTTGCGCCCGATGCGCGCGGCGCCGGCCGCGAGCGCGGCTAGCGTGACGACGCGCTCGCGCGTTTGGCGCGCGGTTTAATCGTTTTCTGTGCCGTCAATACCTCCGCGTGGCGCGCTGCGGCAATCACCTTATCGAGCAGCCGGCTCAGTTGGGCATGCTCGCGCTCGCCAAGCACAGCGAACATGTCGTCGTTCCAGCGCCGCGCGATCGGCATGATTTTGCGATACAGCGCACGCCCGGCCGGGGTCAGCGACACGACGACGATACGTCCATCGTCGCGGCTTGCTTGGCGCTGCAGTAGCGCGCGCCGCATCAAGGCTTCCGCGGCGCGGCTTGCCTGGCTCTTGTCGAGATTGGCGTGCCGGGCCAGTTCCATGACCGAGAACGGCCCGAATGCGCCGACGGCTGCGATCACGCGCGCCTCGGCGATCGATATGCCGATTTTGCGCTGATAAAGCTCGCTGATGCCGCGCTCGGACAGCTTGTTGAGCACGTGTATGCGGTAGGTGAGGAACTGGGTCAGGCCGGATTGGTCGGCAGAAGTCATGTCGCTCCTGTTGAAGAGTCTAGCGTAGAGAGGGGAATTTGACGCATCGACGCTGCTCCGCGGTATCGTTGAGCAGCGTCGGTGCGTTGCGAATGGCCGAATCCAGCGACATGGGGCCCGGCACCGGCGAAAAGCAGCGGGCGAAATGCTCGCTTAGCTGCGCCAGCGCGTCGGAATCGAGTGCGCCGGACAGCAACGTGGTCGGCATGTCCGCGTGCAGCCTCCAGCAGCGTGGCATAACGGGTGCGCCATGCCGGGTCCCGGCATGGGGTGGCTGCACAGCCGTGGCGGCAGCCGGGCGAGCATCGGTGCGATGAGATGAAGAAGCAGGCATCGGAACAACCTGTCTCCTAGTGTCTTGGGGTTGACCGCTCGACAACGGGGTGAACCGAAGCTTACCAAACGCGGCGCGCGCTGCCATCCGTAGCGTAGGCACGACGCCGCGCGGTGCATGGGCAAAATCGTGCGCCAGACGGAGTAAAACCGCGATTTCCGACGTCACGAGTCAATAGTTTGCTAAACTATCTGGCTTTCCAGACCCGACTGGCTGTGCCACCGCGCGCGTTCCCTGGTATCGGGCCGCCGGTCGCCTGGCGCACGGAGAACCAGACGCTCGAACACTTTAGGACGGATTGAATTCATGGCTAACGTTGTAGAAAACCTCGGCAAACTCGAACGGCGCGTGACAATTTCGCTGCCGAAGGAGGTCGTTCAAAAGGAAATCGACGCGCGTATCCGCAAGCTGGCGAAGAATGTCCGCATGCCTGGTTTCCGTCCCGGCAAAGTGCCGCTGAAGATGGTCACGCAGCAGTACGCCGGCCAGGTTGAGGCGGAAGTGCTCAGCGACAAGATTGGCAAGGAGTTCTTCGACATTAGCCGCGCGGAGAACCTGCGCGTGGCGGGACAACCGAGCTTCGCGGCGAAGCAGGAACCGGCGCAGGACGACGCGTATGCGTTTGATGCGACGTTCGAGGTCTATCCGGAAGTGAAGCTTGGCGACATCTCGAGCGCGGAAATCGAGCGCAAGACGACGACGATCAGCGACGCAGAGATCGACCGTACCCTCGACATTCTGCGCAAGCAGCGGGTGCATTTCCACCCCCGCGGCGAGGCGGGCGAGCATGGCACAGGCGGCGACGAGGTCAGCGCGCAGAATGGCGATCGCGTGACAGTCGACTTCGTAGGCAAGATCGATGGCGAGGCGTTTGCCGGCGGCAGTGCCGAGGACTTCGCGTTCGTGCTCGGCGAAGGCCGGATGTTGCCGGAGTTCGAGCAGGCGGCGCTGGGCATGAAGGCGGGCGAGTCGCGAGAATTCGACCTGAAGTTCCCCGACGATTATCATGGCAAGGAAGTGGCGGGTAAGACCGCGCGTTTTACGATCACCGCCAAGAAGGTCGAATGGCCCCATCAGCCCGAAATCGACACGGAATTTGCGAAGTCGCTCGGTATCGCGGATGGCGATTTGACGAAGATGCGGGCGGAGATCAAAGATAATTTGGAACGCGAGGCGAAGCGCCGCACGCAGGCCATCCTGAAGAATCAGGTAATGGATGCGCTGTTGAAGCTCGCTGAGTTGGATGCGCCGAATGCGCTGATTGAGCAGGACCAGCAGCGCCTGGTCGAAATGGCCCGTCAGGATTTGGCGCAACGCGGCGTGCCCGATGCGGCGAAAGCCCCGATCCCGGCCGAGATGTTTAAGGAGCAGGCCGAGCGCCGCGTAAAGCTCGGGTTGATCCTGGCCGAGTTGGTCAAGGAGCATAAGCTGGAGGCGAAACCCGAGCAGATCCGGGCCGAGGTGGACGAATTCGCGAAGAGCTACGAGGACCCAAAGGAAGTCGTGCGCTGGTATTATTCGAACCAGCAGCGCCTTGCCGAGATGGAAGCGTACGTGGTCGAGAGCAACGTCGTTGACTTTGTGCTGAGCAAGGCGAAGGTGACCGATAAGGAAGTCGACTTCGAGGAACTGGCGAACGCCTCGCAGGCGGCTCAGGCGTAACGGCGGCGCAACAGGGCGGCGGGCGAAACGGTCGAATAGACGGTTTCGTACGCCGCTTACCATTTGTGCGCAGTTTTGGCATTCCGGTTATCGTTGTATCACCGAAGCATCGAACCACTCCAAACAGAAGGACAGACGCATGACGTTCCGCGCAGATTTGCTGAATCAACTCGCCACGCACGCGCCTCGGGATTTTGAGGCCCAGGCCCTGGGCCTTGTGCCGATGGTCGTCGAGACGAGCGGCCGGGGTGAGCGTGCCTACGATATCTATTCGCGCCTGCTCAAGGAGCGGCTGGTCTTTCTGGTGGGCGAAGTGAACGACCAGAGCGCGAATTTGGTCGTTGCTCAATTGCTGTTTCTCGAAAGCGAAAATCCGGACAAGGACATCAGCCTGTACATTAACAGCCCGGGCGGCTCGGTGTCGGCCGGCATGGCGATCTACGATACGATGCAGTTCATCAAGCCGGATGTGACCACGCTGTGCATGGGTCTGGCGGCCAGCATGGGCGCGTTCCTGCTCGCCGCTGGCGGGAAAGGCAAGCGCATTGCGCTGCCTAATGCGCGCGTGATGATTCACCAGCCGCTGGGCGGCGCGCGCGGCCAGGCGTCCGATATCGAAATCCAGGCGCGCGAGATCCTGTTTTTGAAGGAGCGCCTGAACAACCTACTCGCGCAGCATACTGGGCAACCGATCGAGCGGATCCAGCGGGATACCGATCGCGACAATTTCATGTCAGCCGAGGACGCGCAGGCCTATGGGTTAATCGACCAGGTGTTGCATAAGCGTCCGTGATGCGGCACTTGTTACAGGGGCCCGCTGTTGTGTTGGGCGGGATTTCACCGATAGGTGCCGCCAGAAAACCGCCGACAATGGACTGATGACCGGTTTCGCACTGCTGGGGGTGGTCAATCGGCGTATGATATGAAAGAAGTGTCCGGAGGCTTATATATTTATGGCGGACAAGAAAGGTTCGAATAGCGAGAAGCTGCTGTACTGCTCGTTTTGCGGAAAGAGTCAGCACGAGGTCAAGAAACTCATTGCGGGACCGTCGGTCTTTATTTGTGATGAATGCATTGACTTGTGCAACGAAATCATCCGTGACGAGGCAGCCGGCGCGTCCGGCGATGCGGGGATCACCCGGTCGGATCTGCCCAGCCCGCTGGAAATACGGGAGATTCTCGATCAATACGTGATCGGGCAGGAGCGCGCGAAGAAGATTCTCGCGGTGGCGGTGTACAACCACTACAAGCGTCTGAAGCATCTCGACAAGAAGGACGACGTCGAGTTGTCCAAGAGCAATATTCTGTTGATTGGGCCGACTGGGTCGGGCAAGACGCTGCTCGCACAAACGCTTGCAAGACTGCTGAATGTGCCGTTCGTGATCGCGGACGCGACCACGCTAACGGAGGCGGGGTACGTCGGCGAGGACGTCGAGAACATTATTCAGAAGCTGCTGCAAAATTGTAACTACGAGGTCGAAAAGGCGCAGCGCGGCATCGTTTACATCGATGAGATCGACAAGATCAGCCGCAAATCGGATAACCCGTCGATTACCCGTGACGTATCGGGTGAAGGTGTGCAGCAGGCGCTGCTCAAGCTGATCGAGGGCACGATGGCGTCGGTGCCACCGCAAGGTGGCCGCAAGCATCCGAACCAGGACTTTATCCAGGTCGATACGACCAACATCCTGTTCATTTGCGGGGGAGCGTTCGATGGCCTCGAAAAAGTGATCACGAACCGTACCGAGAAGACCGGTATTGGTTTTGGGGCCAGTGTGAAGAGTAAGCAGGACCGCGACGCAGGCGAGGTGCTGCGGGATGTCGAGCCGGAAGATTTGATTAAATTCGGCTTGATTCCCGAACTCATCGGCCGCCTGCCGGTTGTCGCGACGCTGGGCAAGCTCGACGAGGCCGCGCTGATGAAAATCCTAGTTGAGCCGAAGAACGCGTTGGTCAAGCAGTATCATAAGCTGTTCAACATGGAGCGGGTGGAGCTCGAGATTCGGCCCACGGCGCTGCAGGCGGTCGCGAAAAAGGCGATTCGCCGCAAGACCGGCGCGCGTGGCTTGCGCTCGATCTTGGAACAGGCATTGCTAGATGTAATGTACGAGCTGCCAACGCTTAAAGGGGTCAGCAAGATTATTATCGATGAGAACGTCATCGACGGTGATGGCAAGCCATTGCTGATCTATGAAGACACGCCAAAGGTAGCTGGGAGCAATTGATCGGCGACGCGCCTGCGTGGCGAGGGCCGTTCATGGCGACGTGGACGGCTTTTTTCGTTTAAAGTGGAGCGGTCCCAAACTTTTGCGCATCCTGCGACTCGGATTGGAAGTTTCTGCATCTGTCCGCGCCCCGAAGCTTGCAATACGGCGTTATTGCCTCAACTTTCGAACGAACTGATTCCACACTGGGGATAGAAATGTCAGGAAGCCAACTTCTCCCGACTGAACGCACCACTTTGCCGCTGCTTCCGCTGCGAGATGTGGTCGTGTTCCCGCACATGGTGATACCGCTGTTTGTTGGCCGCCCGAAATCGATTAAGGCCCTCGAAGCAGCAATGGAAGGCGGCAAGCATATTATGCTGGTCGCGCAAAAGGCTGCTGCGAAGGACGAACCAACTGAAAAGGACCTCTATGAGGTCGGATGCGTCGCCAATATCCTGCAAATGCTGAAGCTGCCGGACGGCACTGTGAAGGTGCTGGTCGAGGGGCTGCAGCGAGCCAAGACATTGTCGATCGAAGAGCAGGAGACGATGTTCTCGTGCGAATTGATGCCGCTGGAGCCGGACCGTGCCGACAGCGCGGAGACCGAGGCGCTGCGACGCGCAATCGTGTCGCAATTCGACCAGTATGTGAAGCTTAACAAGAAGATCCCCCCCGAGATTCTGACGTCACTGTCCGGCATCGACGAGGCTGGGCGCTTGGCCGATACGATCGCCGCGCATCTGCCGCTGAAGCTGGACCAGAAGCAAAACATCCTGGAGATGTTTCCTGTTGTTGAGCGCCTGGAGCACTTGCTTGCGCAACTCGAAGCCGAAATCGACATCCTGCAGGTCGAGAAGCGCATCCGTGGGCGCGTGAAGCGTCAGATGGAAAAGAGCCAGCGCGAGTATTATCTGAACGAGCAGGTCAAGGCGATCCAGAAGGAGCTCGGCGAGGGCGAGGATGGCGCCGACATTGAGGAACTCGAGAAGCGGATCACGGCTGCGCGTATGCCGAAGGAGGCGAAGAAAAAGGCGGATGCTGAACTCAAGAAGCTGAAGCTAATGTCGCCGATGTCCGCCGAAGCCACGGTGGTGCGCAACTACATCGAGACGTTAATCGGCCTGCCGTGGCGCAAGAAGAGCAAGGTCAACAACGACTTGGCGAATGCCGAACGTGTGTTGGACGAAGACCATTTCGGTCTCGAAAAGGTGAAGGAGCGCATCCTCGAGTATTTGGCGGTTCAGCAACGCGTGGACAAAGTGAAGGCACCGATCCTGTGCCTGGTCGGGCCTCCCGGCGTGGGTAAGACCTCGCTTGGGCAGTCGATTGCGCGCGCAACGAACCGCAAGTTCGTGCGCATGGCGCTCGGTGGCGTGCATGACGAGAGCGAGATTCGCGGTCACCGTCGCACTTACATCGGATCGATGCCGGGCAAAATCCTGCAGAGTCTGACGAAGGTGGGCGTACGCAATCCGCTGTTTCTGCTCGACGAAGTCGATAAGATGGGGATGGATTATCGCGGCGACCCATCGTCCGCGTTACTCGAGGTGCTGGATCCGGAACAGAACCACACGTTCGCAGATCACTACGTCGAGGTCGATTTCGATCTGTCGGACGTGATGTTCGTGGCGACGTCGAATTCGCTGAATATTCCGGCGCCATTGCTGGACCGGATGGAAGTGATCCGGCTGTCCGGCTACACCGAAGACGAAAAGGTCAACATCGCGCAGCGCTACCTGCTGCCTAAACAAAAGCGCAACAATGGGCTGAAGGAAGGCGAGATCGATGTGACCGAAGCGGCGATTCGCGACATTATCCGTTACTACACACGCGAGGCGGGGGTGCGCTCGCTTGAGCGCGAAGTATCGAAGATCTGCCGCAAGGTCGTGAAGATGCTGCTGCTGAAGAAGGCGGATGGCGCGATCACGGTCAATGGCGGCAACCTAGATACGTTCCTGGGCGTGCGCAAGTTCGACTTCGGGCTGGCGGCGAAGGAAAACCAGATTGGCCAGGTCACTGGGCTCGCATGGACGGAAGTCGGCGGCGACTTGCTGACGATTGAGGCGGCGCTGATGCCCGGCAAGGGCAACGTGATACGTACCGGCTCGCTCGGCGATGTGATGAAGGAGTCCGTCGAGGCCGCCCGCTCGGTCGTGCGTTCGCGCTCGCGTCGGCTGGGCATCACGGATGAGGGGTTCGAGAAGAGGGACATCCACATCCACGTGCCGGAAGGCGCGACGCCGAAGGACGGTCCTTCCGCGGGCATTGCGATGACGACCGCGCTGGTGTCGGTGTTGACCGGCATCCCGGTGCGCGCTGACGTCGCGATGACCGGCGAGATCACGCTGCGTGGTGAAGTACTGCCGATCGGTGGACTGAAGGAGAAATTGCTGGCTGCGCACCGCGGCGGCATCAAACTCGTGCTGGTTCCGGAAGAGAACGTGAAGGATCTCGCCGAGATTCCGGATACGGTGAAGAACAGCATCGAAATCGTGCCGGTGCGTTGGATCGACAAGGTGTTGGAACTGGCGCTCGAGCGGATGCCGGATGCGCTGCCGGAAGAGGACACCAAGCCTGCACCGGTTGCGGAGGCAAAGAAGGAAGCGAGTAGCGAAGTCGTCAAGCACTGAAACCCGGGTAGCGCCGTGCGCTGGGCGCACTGGAGTGCGACACAGCGCAAAGAACTTGCAGCGAGCCGCTTGCCGTGGCTCAGTCGTGCTACCGAACACCCCGCATGCATAAGCCGTGGGGTGTTTTCTTTGGATTCAGGGATGTTCCGGATACGCCTGCGATCGCCTTGATGGAATGCTTCTAATGGCTCCGCGCGGCTTGCGGCCGGCGCATCACCTCGGGCGTACACCCGATGCGCCTGCAACCCATGCCCAACTCATGCTAGGGGCAGAAATGAACAAAACGGACCTGATTGATCACATTACAGCACACGTGGATATCTCGAAGGCCACTTTGGCGGGCTGAGGGACAAAAAATAGGAGGGGGGAGTAAGGAGCCGTCAGCGAGGCTGCACGCAAGCCGTCAGGTTATGAGAAATCTCTGCTGCTTCTAACGCGCATAGCTTCGGCAACGCGCTGCGAATGTGTACGAGCGCGTGGGCTATCTGTGTGCCGTTTATTGGGGTTTGCTTGTTGTTCGCCCGTTTGTAACGCATTGTCGGCTATGGGTTAATTTCAGCTACTTGATCGGCACAACGCATCACCCATTGCTCGCTGCCAGGAAGCTTCCTGACGTTGTCGAAGTTGCTTATCTGTGCCGCACTTCTGGAGCGAGCAAGGCAACGAGGGCCAGTGACAACGGTGGACGCCAGCGACCGAAGGAGCAAAGTGCTCCTGTGATACAGGGGCAATAGTGGAACGCTCCATAATGAGAGTATCTCGACTTGCAAGTCTTGTATTCATATGATTGCGTGTCGGTTTATGCTCAGTTTAATGCCGATCCGGAACACGTGTGTTACTAAGTCGACATTTATCATGGTTTATTTGCCAACGATACTTGTTACCAAAGCGACGGAGAAATATGCTGGGTAAAGCACGCTAATAAGCATGCTAATCATGAAAATTTTAATTAATTCATCCTGGCGAGGCGGCAATGTGCAGAATAAATGCAATTATATTGATAATTTTGTTTACGCTTGTATCAGCACCGGCTTGGTCAGGCGGAACACCTGCTTGGTCAGGCGGTGGACAATACTGGTTGAGCGATCAACAATCCACCACGACTATGTCCGCTCCACAGGGTGGGGTAATGCGAGTTCAAGGAATTCAAATTACGGATATCGTAGCAGAAGATACTGCTTGTCCTGAGAACGGTCGTATAGCAAGAGATGCCAATGGAACGCCTCTCTTTTGTCAGTCCGCTCGCTGGTCCTACGCAACCGCTAGTAGCGGAAAATATATTTGTAGGGGGGAGGAGAAGAATGTGGTTTCTCAGCTAGCACGTGGCCACAACCGTGGGACAGAGGTACAGTTTATAATTTAACTAAAAAAATACATCAGGACAGACTCAGTGGTTTATGATACACAGCTCTCGCCAAGGATGTGTTGCGGGTGGTTTTGTGACCAAAGAGAAGCCGTCGGAAGAATTATTTGGAAAGCCTGCCAATTTGGAATTTAATGCGCTCGACTCGGACTTGGTTCATCGGATGATAAGTGGAGATCAAAGGTGCAG
Source organism: Burkholderia sp. b14 (assembly GCF_900156195.1). Classification (NCBI taxonomy): domain Bacteria; kingdom Pseudomonadati; phylum Pseudomonadota; class Betaproteobacteria; order Burkholderiales; family Burkholderiaceae; genus Burkholderia; species Burkholderia sp. b14. The sequence goes on along the minus strand of NZ_FTPJ01000003.1, from coordinate 521,864 downwards.
TGTAATTATTCCCGTTCCATCCGAATCATTCGGATCACTTTGGGTCCGGGAACATAAAAATGGAAAGGAAGGATTAGAAAGACTTTTTGAAGTCGCTATATATCAGTGAGCGGATTATCAATAAGAAGTGGCATATATCGCGATGAACGTTGCCTATCCAATGCATGATGATCGTAAGCATCCGGCGAAGGCATTCCAGGGCGTAAATGGCCGTCAATCAAGCTGCGGTGGGCACCCAGCGATGTGGTAGAAGCGAGGCGATGTCGTCGGCTCGATGGGTGGGCAATCGATTGAGCACGTCTTTGAGATAGACGTACGGGTCATGATCATTGAGCTGCGCGGATCGAATCAGGCTCATGATTGCCGCGGCGCGTTGTCCAGCGCGCAACGAACCGGCAAACAACCCGTTCGAGCGACTGATAGCCCAGGGACGAATCTGATTTTCCAGCCAGTTATTGTCGATGGGCACATGCCCATCGATTAGATAACGCGTGAGCGCCTCCCAGCGCTTGAGACTGTAGTCGAGCGCTTTGGCGATCGCCGATCCTTCACTGACCCGTTTGCGCTGAGTGAACATCCACTCATGTAGCGCATCGGCAATGGGCCCAGCGCGCTGCTGACGCACTTCCCCCCTGCGATCAGGCTCAAGTTGTGCAACGTCGCGCTCGACAGCGTAAAGTGCGCCGAAGTATTCCAGCGCCTGTTCAGCGATCTGACTCTTGTGGTTGGCGTGCAACTCAAAGAACTTGCGTCTTGCATGAGCCATGCATCCGATCTCAGTGATGCCCAGCTCGAACCCGGCTTTGTAGCCGCTGTGATCGTCACATACCAGTTTGCCGCGCCAGTCACCGAGGAACTGGCGAGCATGTTCGCCCGCGCGACTATCGGCGAATTCATAGACGACAGCGCGCACGTGGGCGAACTGCGTCGTGGCGTATGCCCAGACGTATGCGCGCTGCGTCTTGCCTTTACCGGGAACGAGCATTTGCACCGGCGTTTCATCGGCGTGCAGCACACCGTGTTGCACAAGCTCTTCGCGAAGCGCCTCGACCAGCGGCTGCAACCTCACACCACAAACGCCAACCCACTGACCCAGCGTTGATTGAGCGATGGCAAGGCCGGCGCGCCCGAAGATGCGTTCTTGACGGTATAACGGCAAGTGATCCCCGTACTTGGCAACGAGCACTTGCGCGAGCAAGCCTGTGGTCGGCATGCCCTTGTCGATCACATGGGGCGGCACAGGTGCCTGAATCAGCGTCTCGCACGCCTTGCAGACCCATTTGCCGCGGATATGCCGTTCAACCGTGAACACCCCCGGCTTATAGTCCAGCTTCTCGCTGATGTCCTGGCCGATACGCACGCGCTGACAGCCGCAGGAGCAGGTGAGCTCGTCAGGTTCGTGATGGATCTCGGTGCGCGGCAAGTGTGGCGGCAACGGCGCACGCTTGGGCTTTTGCTGCTGCTTGTGCGCAGGCGTATCTGTGTGCAATTGCTCGAGCTCGATTTCGAGCACAGCCAGATCGGCGTCGATGGCCTCATTGAGCAGACTCATCTGCTCAACGTTCAATTGCTCGCTGCGCTTGCCAAATTGCAAGCGCTTGAGCACGGCAATCTCATGGGTAAGTTGCTCAATGCGCCTCTGGCGGTAGCGCAGCTCCCGCTCCTTCTCGCTCACCTGAACCATCAATTGCGCAGCTAGCGTACGCAGTTCGTCAGGGCTTAAAGCGTTGAGGTTAGCCGATAGGTTCATGCGGCCAGTCTGCCAGAACCCACCGCGCTGCGGCAAGCAAGACAGTTTACGGCTTTGGGGATATTACACGACGCTGATCGCGTGATCGTGTGCGAGCGTGTGCCAGGGCAGCCCGGTTACCAGCGCTCGCAACTGTGCCAGATTCAGCGCAGTGGCAATCGCCTGGTCTCCAGCCGTCCAGATGAATCGCCCCTTATTCAGGCGCCGCGCCGCCAGCCAGATACCGAACCCGTCGTACACGAGTACTTTTAGGCGCGTCGAGTGACGATTGGTAAACAAATAGGCGTGGTGCGGCCGCGCCGCGCCAAACACCTTCACGACACGCGCCAGAATCGTATCGATGCCCGCGCGCATATCGATCGGCTCGGTTGCCAGCCAGATTTCGTCAATGCGCATCATCGCAGCCACCCTTGCAACCACGCCGCGCAATCGGCTGCAGCACAAAGCGGCCAGCGTATCGTCACGCTCGCCGCCCCTCGGCGCACTTCGATCTGAATCACCGTCGAGGCAGGCGCCACGCCCGGCCTCTGCCATTGCAGCGGCACGAACTTCGCCGCGGGCACGCTCATCGACTGGCGCGCTTCGCGCGCCACGTCCTGCTGCTGCGCGGCCAACCACCGACGCAACAGGTTCGCATTCAACTGGTAATGCAGCGCGACTGCGGCGATCGACACGTTTGGCTGCATCGCCGCACGGACCACCGTCTCCTTGAACTCCTTGCTGTGGCGCCGCCGCCGTGTCGGCTGCACCGCTTTCGAACCCACTTCATTCTCGTTCATAGCGTGCACGTGTCCATTAAAAAATGAGGTGAACACGATCGTCGCTTCATGACACGGCGGGTTCAAGGTGACATTGCCGGGTGCTTACTGATGATCTCCCTGTAATAGATGCTTCTAGCGTAGGCAGTGCAGAGGTACGGCGGCGTATCCGTCGTTAAGCACATATTCGAGCGGACTGCGAGGAATGCTATAGAGGGTGTCCAATCACAACTGGATTACTCGGACGTGGGCTGATGCGGTTTCCAAGGCCGTTGAGGAGACCGGCTTGGATGTGTTCCCTGACGCCTGCCCGTGGTCGATGGATCAGGTGCTGTCCGTGTCATCCTATCCTGATTAACTGTAATAGATAAGTGCGCGCTTGGTGCAACTGCGTCAACGTACGCTCATGCGGCGGACACGGCACATCCGCTGCTGTTCAGGGGAAGGTGTTTCCGCCGGCTTCCAGCGGTCCATTACAGGCCTGACGTGGCCCCTACACCTGCCGCCCGAACCACGCCACGCGCCCAATGACAGCGAACTTCCACTGATCATTCGCGTTCTCTATCGGCACCTCATACGGCGGGTAGTCCGCGTTTGCGCAGATGACCCGACGATAAGGGCCGTGCAAGCGTTGCAGCTGCTTCACAAGTACCTGGCGTCCGCCCGAATAACGTAATGCCGTCCTGCGGCGACGTAAGCGCAAGATGGATGAGAGCGTCGTGCAGAACAGGATACAAGGAATCGCCGTATCCGTAGCCCCCTTAAACGCTGCAAAACCCTGGTAAAGCGCTGAAAGATGCGTTAAACTAGCATACTTTGTTGGACGCGACGTCGAACGGGTGCTTAGCTCAGTTGGTAGAGCGGCGCCCTTACAAGGCGTAGGTCGGGGGTTCGAACCCCTCAGCACCCACCATTCCGTTTCGCAAAGCCGTCCAACTCAGTCCGAGGAAGTCTGCTGTCGTCCTGAAACCCGCATGGCTATGGTTCTGCGGGTTTTTGTTTTCGTATCTGTTGCTGCTAGTGTTGTATCTGCCGGCACGGTAGCGGAATCTGGTGCAATGCGTGACGGCTCACGTGGTTCCTCTCAAGCTTCACACTGTCACTGTCATCGAGCATTGCCCCGCGTGGGTTGTGCCGTACTGCCGCGCCCGTTTCAACGGACGGAGTCAGACGCTTTGCCGCCCACGCGATTTGCCCGCTCGCCGCGGTAAGGTAATATCGAGCGTTTATTGATTGTCGGCCTTGCCAGCTGCGTAACGTACTCAACCGATCTCATGCTCGACTTCTTTCGTAACCACAAGCGCCTGATGATGTTCCTGCTGGTGATCCTCATTGTGCCAGGGCTCGGCTTCGTCGGCGTTCAGGGCTTTCGTAACTTCTTTGACGACAGCGTGGACGTCGCGAGCGTCGCCGGCCGCAAGATTACCCGGGCCGAATACGAAGGCGCCATGCGCGAGCAGCTCGATCGCGCGCGCCAGGTACTGGGCGCAAGCTTTGATGCCAAGGCAATCGATACACCGGAAATACGCCGTGCGATCCTCGACAGTCTGGTGCAGCAGCGCGTGCTGGCCAAAGCGACCGAGGATCTGCATCTGAGCGCGTCTGACCAAGCAGTGCTGCGCGCGGAGCAGAGCATCCCGGCGATTGCCTCGTTGCGCAAGCCCGACGGCACATATGACGTAGACCAGTACAAGCAATTGCTGGCGATGCAGGGCATGACGCCGGAATCGTTCGACGAGCGTGTACGCTACCAATTGGCGAGCCGCCAGTTGCCGGACGGCATCCAAGCAAGCGCGTTCGCGCCCAAGGCCCTCGCGCAGCAGCTGGCGAGCCTGTCGGAACAGAGCCGTGAGGTGCAAGGCCTGGCACTGCATGCGACCGACTATGCAGGCAAGGTGCAACCGAGCGACGTCCAGCTCAAGCAATACTACGATGCGCACCACGATGCGTTCGCGACGCCAGAGCGCGCGACCGTTGAGTATTTGACGCTGTCGGCCGATGCGCTTGCGCAGCGCGCGCAGCCGAGCGAGGCGGACCTGAAGAAGTACTACGACGACAACGCGACAAAGTTCAAGACGCCCGGCGAAGTGCGCGCCAGCCACATCCTGATCGCAGTCGCCGCCAGTGCAAGCAAGGGGGAGCGTGACAAGGCGCGGCAGAAGGCCGAGTCGATTCTCGCTCAGGTTACCGCGCATCCGGAGCAGTTTGCCAAGCTGGCGCAACAGAATTCGGACGACCCCGGTTCCAAGGACAAGGGCGGCGACCTCGGCTTTTTTGGGCCGGGCATGATGGTCAAACCGTTCTCCGACGCCGCCTTCAAGCTGAAAAAGGATCAGGTCAGCGGCATCGTGCAAAGCGATTTTGGCTATCACATCATCAAGGTGACGGACATTAAGCCGGAACAGATCAAGCCGTTTGGCGAAGTCAACGCGACAATTGCGGCCGAGTTGAAGACCGAACAGGCCACCAAGGCCTATGCGGAACAAGCCGATGCGTTCACGAACATCGTCTACGAGCAAGCTAACAGCCTGAAGCCGGCTGCGGACAAATTCAAGCTGACGATCCAGACCGCGACATTAACGCGGGAAGGCAATCCTGCATTGCCACCGACTAGCCCGCTAAACAATCCAAAGCTGCTTGCCGCCGTGTTCGCTGACGACTCCGTCAAGGCCAAGCACAACACACTGGCGATCGACGTCGGCAACAATACGCTCGTATCGGCGCGCGTGGTGGACTACCAGCCAGCCTCCGTTCAGCCGTACGACACGGTCGCTGTGCAGGTGCGGCAAAAGGTGGTCGCGCAGCTGTCGGCAGACAAGGCTCGCGAGCAAGGTGAAGCGAAACTGGCCGAAGTTCGGAAATCGGCATCCACGGCCGGATTCTCGGCAGTCACCAAAGTGACGCGGGCCGATACCCAAGGAGTACCGCCGCAAGCGGTTGCCGCGATATTTAAAGTCGATCCGCAAAAGCTGCCCGCTTACGTCGGCGTTGATCTGGGTGATGCCGGCTACGCGATTTACCGCGTGAACACGGTGAATATGCCGTCCAGCATCGACCCGCAACGCTTAAGCGGCGCGCAGCTGCAAATCGGCCAAGTGCTCGGCGACGCCGAATGGACCAGCTATGTCGATGCGCTGCGCGCCCGCTCGCGGGTGAAGCTGTACGGCACGCCGGTCGCGGCGAATCAGTGACGCCGCGCAGCAGCGACCGCTGCACCAGCGGCTGCTGCTGCATGGCGCGCCGCTACAGGCAGCCGTTCACGTCAGCCGTTGCGCCCGGATAACCGATGCCGCGGATGCCGACCCACGACCCCTTGCCGGACGGGTCGGGTTGGATGACCACCGCGGCGCCTCCAGGACGTTCCCCCGGCAGCAGCACGTCGAACGCCTGATCGTCCGCGAGCCTGTTCTGTAGCGTAACGGGCTGCTGCGACTGATCGGCCCATTTCTGCGACACGCATTGCGCGACTTGTTGAGGCGAGCGGGCACTCTTGCCAACCGGTTGCACGCCCGCCGGCGGTTGAGCCGCGCAAGCGGCAACGGCGACCGACACGGCGAGAATCGGCAAGTGTTTCATGTTTACTCCTTATAAAAGCGCTCAGCGTCGGACCATTCGAGGACGGTGGCATCGGATTGAACGGCTGAGCAGTAATCCCGTCCGATCGATGAGCCATGCTTCCCAGCCGGCATGAAGTCACCGTCCCGCGGTGCTATCGCAATCCGCATGCCCGCACTGGCTGACAGTCAGCTTGATGAGGACGCGTGTACCGCACTGCGCAGAGGGCATGCCGGATTTGTGTTCCAGTCGTTCCAGTTGATGCCGCACCTGAGCGCGTCGGAGAACATGATGTTGCCGCTGGAGTTGACCGGCGCCGCGCAACCTCGTGATGTGGCGCGGCGCGCGCATTCGCTATTCGAGCATGTTGGCCTTGCGGCGCGGGTCCACCATTATCCGAAGCACCTGTCGGGCGGGGAGCAGCAGCGCGTCGCGCTGGCGCGCGTTCGTGATCGAACCGGACATCCTGTTCGCCGATGAGCCTACCGGCAGCCTCGACGCGGCCAACGGGCGTGCGGTAATCGACCTGCTGTTCGAGCTGAATCGCGCAAGCGGCGCAACGCTGGTGCTCGTGACACACGATACGGAGCTTGCGCAGCGCTGTGACGCAATCTTGGCACTCGAAGCAGGGTGGCTCGTCTAGATTTGCACAAAGGGTTGCGCGACTTCTTTGAGAAAGGCAGCAAAGCCGGCATCCAGCCGCACCACGCTGCACGGCTCGCCCGTCAGCTACGCCAGCTCGACGATGCAGCCGGACCTGACGACATGAACGTGCCGGGCTGAAAGTTGCATCCGCTGCATGGTGACCTTGAAGGACATTTTTCGGTATGGGTCAATGGCAACTGGCGGATGACGTTTCGCTTCGAAGGTGCCAATGCCGTGCTGGTTGATTACCAGGACTATCATTAGGAGTTGTTTTCATGAGCCGTATGTTCAATCCGCCACACCCCGGCGACACGCTGCGCGAGGACGTGCTGCCGGCGCTTGGCCTGACGGTCACACAGGCTGCGCAGCAGCTCGGCGTCACGCGTTCCGCGCTCTCGCGTGTGCTCAACAAGCACGCTGCGATCTCGCCCGAAATGGCGCTGCGTATCGAGGCATGGCTCGGCGTCGAGCGCGGCGGCCGCGCCGATGTGTGGCTGGCCGGACAGGCCGCCTATGACCTCTGGCAGGCGCGTCATAACAGTGGCAAGCTGCACGTCAAGCATGCCCCGGCCGAACCTACTCGTTGACGGAGAGTGAAACGATAGGGTAGGGGATGTTTTTGGAGGGTATCCAGGTTGGGAAGAGCGTCGTTTCCAGCGTGTTGATGCGCGTTGAAATCGGCGTCGAACACGCGTCCGCGCCTTCACTCAGCCCTATCGGTTGCCGACAGGCCATTTCGGCGTAACGGCGGCACACGAGGCTTGACATCGTTGATCACGGTCGCGATGGCTTGACGCTTCCCGCCTGCGCCGGACAATCCAATGGACGGCACGTGACGATTTGCCAGTTTCGCGAACGGGCTGCTGGCTATGCCGGTGGCAGCGGGTGCAACCAGTTTCGCTGACCGTGGCTGGGCCGGTTCCGTGGCAACGTTAGCCGCCATTTCAGTGTCCAAAGTAACTTGCCTGAAATACGCCAGTGGTCTATCAGCCCGCTCCTTTTAAGTCCATTGCGTTGATGGTATGCAACGCCCGCCTGCATCGCGGGGACCAGCCGACGCGATTGGTCCCTAAACGAAGCTGTGGGGTGTGTTAATGATAGTCGGATCGCCCAGCAGCGACGCTGATTAATAAGACTTTGGGTCGAAAAGCCTGGATGCCGCACCAGCGCACCGGCATACGATGACGCTTTTTCAGGATCGGAGCTTCGCACGTGCGCGGGCAATCAACGCGCTGGTGGACGAGTCGTGCTTGCGCGGATCGACCGACGACGCGGAGACCAGGTCCGCCTCGACGACCTTGCCGAGCATCTTGCCCAGTTCAACGCCCCATTGGTCGAACGGGTTAATGTTCCACACGGTGGCCTGCACGAGTGTCTTGTGCTCGTACAGCGCGATCAGGGCCCCGAGCGATTGCGGATTCAACTCGTCGAGCAAGATTGTGTTTGTCGGCCGATTGCCCGGGAAAACGATGTGCGGCACGAGTGCTGTCTGATCAGGCCCGGCGATGCGTTCCGCCTCCGACTGCGTGCGCCCCAGCATCAGCGCTTCGCCTTGCGCAAAACAATTCGCCAGCAGTTTTTCGTGATGACCGGGCAGGGGATGCTCGGGCGTGAGCGATACAATGAAGTCGATGGGCACGATCGTTGGCCCTTGGTGCAACATTTGGAAGAACGCGTGCTGGCCGTTCGTGCCAGGTTCGCCCCAGGTCACCGCCGAAGTCGGGTAATCGACGAAATGCCCATCCAGCGTCACGGACTTGCCGTTGCTCTCCATCTCCAATTGCTGCAGGTACGCCGGCAGGAAGTGCAGCGCCTCCGAATAGGGCGCGACAACGTAGCTTTGTGAGCCGAAGAAATTGCGGTACCAGACGCCGAGCAGCCCGAGCAACACCGGCAGGTTGCGCTCCAATGGCGCGTGGCGAAAATGCTCATCCATTAGATGAGCGCCCGCGAGCAATCGATCGAAGTGTTCGGGGCCGATCGCGATCATCACTGACAATCCGACTGCCGACCACAGCGAATAACGTCCGCCGACCCAGTCCCACATCTCGAACACGTTGTCGGGTGCAATGCCAAAACGCACCACTTCCTGCGGGTTCGCCGACACGCCGATAAAATGCCGAGCCAACTGGTCCGGTGCACAGCCGCTACGCAGGAACCAGTCGCGCAGTGAGCGCGCGTTGGTCATCGTCTCCAACGTTGTGAATGTCTTCGATACGACAATCGCCAATGTCTGTTCGGGATCGATCTGTTCCAGCACGCGCTGCAGGTCAACACCGTCGACATTGGACACGTAATGTGTGCGGATTTTCGGTGTTGCGAGGTGATGCAATGCGTGCGCAACCATCTTCGGACCCAGATCCGAGCCTCCGATGCCGATATTGACGACGTGTCGAATCGGCTTGCCGGTGTGGCCCACCCATTGGCCGTTGCGCACCCGCTCAGCAAAAGCCGCCATTTTCGTGCGCTCTGCCTTGATCTGCGCGGCGTACGGCGCATTCGCGTCCGAGGTCCGCAAAGCCGTGTGCAATGCGGCGCGGCGCTCGGTCGGGTTCACGATCTCGCCGACGAACATCGCGTCGCGTCGCGCCTGCACACCCGTTTCGCGAGCGAGCTGGACGAGGAACGCGATCGTCTCGTCGGTCACGCGGTTCTTCGAGAAATCCAGCGTCAGCCCGCCGCCGCTGACGGTAAAGCGCTCCGCCCGCGTGGGCGCCGGATCGTTCGCGGGGGCGAACCAGTCGCGCATATGAGCATCGCGAATCGATTCATAGTGGGCGGCAAGGGCGGACCAGGCGGGAAGCGAATTCAGGCTCATAGACGTTGCTTGTCTCTGTGACGAAAGGAAAGCCGCCGCCGGTGCGCATGGTGGCGCGTGCCGGCGCGGGCGCTTGTGGATCTGACGCGTTGGCACCAAGTATAACGATGCACGACGACATCTTGGAGTCGTCCGTTCGGCCGCGTTCAATGTGTGTAGAAGCGGGTATTGAGCAGCCGTCGTACCCGCGGTGCAAGCTCGCTAGCGGTGCACCCGGCCGGCCCATCGCCGTCCGCGCACAGTGATTCGGCCGCTGCGCCGTGCAAGTAAACCGCCGTGAGTGCGGCTTCGTACGGCGGCATGCGTTGCGCGGCAAATGCGCTGATCATCCCGCACAGCACGTCACCGGTGCCCCCGGTCGCCAGCGCAGCATTGCCGGTCGGGTTGATCGCCAGCGGCCGACGGCCCGGACCCCACGCGTCGGCAATTACAGTGCCGTTTCCCTTCAGGACCACCACCGCGTTCAGCCGCTCGGCCAAGCGCCGAGCCGCGCCGAACCGGTCACGCTGCACGCTCGCTGCCTCCACATTGAGCAGTCGCGCTGCCTCCAGCGGATGCGGTGTGATGATCGCCGCCGCCTGCCGCTGTGCGAGCCGGGCCGCCAGGCTAGCGTCGTGGGCGAGCAGATTCAGTGCGTCGGCGTCCACGACGATCGGCACGTTCAATGACAGGACGTCGGCGAGCACGCGCGCCGCGCGTTCGTCCCGCCCCATCCCTGGCCCGACGGCCAGTGCGCTCGCCGCATCCAAAGCCAGCGTGTGGATGGGGCTGAGCATCAGTTCCGGATGGACGGGATCATAGGACGGTACGCCATCACCCAGCAAGCCGACATGGATCTTGCCGGCACCACAATACAGGGCAGCCCGCGCGGCCAGGATGGGGGCGCCGCACATGCCTGTTGCGCCGCCGATCACGGCCAGCGTGCCGAACGTGCCCTTGTGCGACGCCAACGCGCGCTCGGGCAGCCGCGACGCGAACAGCGCCGGTGCGTTGAGCATCGATACGCCTGACGGCGGCATGCCTGCTGGCATCGTGAGCGCGGCGGTCAACTCCAGTGGTGCAATACGCACGCGTCCCGCCAGATCTGGCCCGTGTGCGGTATACAACCCTGGTTTGGCGCCAATGAACGTTAAGGTGTCGGTGGCGCGCACCGCAGTGCCGCCATGGGCCACGTTGCCGGTATCGCTGTCCAACCCGCTCGGCACATCGAGCGCTAGCACACGCACACGTTGGCGCGCATGCTCGGACAGCAACGCGGCGATGCGCGCGAAATCGCCCTCTAACGGCCGGCCCAGGCCGATGCCGAACAACCCGTCGAGCGCCCAATCAAACCCCTGCAGCGTATCCGGAATCGTCGTACTGATCGGCACACCAGCTTCGCGCGCGCGTTGCAACGCCCAGCGCGCGTCGTCCGGGACCACCTCGCACGGCATGCATACCTGCACGCGCACGCCGGCGCGATGCAACTCGCACGCGGTGACCAATGCATCGCCGCCGTTGTTGCCGGGCCCCACTGCAATCCACGCGGCGCGCACCGGCACTTCGTCGTAGAGCAGCACGGACGCGGCTGCATGGCCAGCACGCGCCATCAACGTGTGGGTGGGCAGAGAACGGGTAGCCTGCGCCTCGATTAGGCGCAGCGAAGCCACGTCGTACAGCGGTACCGCGCGCTCGCGCGCATCGATTAACGATGCAGCGCGCACGCTGTGCCCGGCGGCGGGCAGAACAGGATCAGTCATGCGAGGCCTTCAATGAGCGACGAAGGGGGCAGGCGCCGACGCGCGGGCGCACGAGCCGGCCGTCGATGGTGCTAGCCGGCGAGTCGCCCAGGCGAGGGCGCCGCCAGCGACGCAACCGGCAAAGCCGGCGATTCCCCCGACACCAGGTCTGCTATCACTGTAACAGAGCGAGGCGACAGGGCTGTGCGCGCAATCGACGAACACTCGCGGGTGGGCCGTCGCGCCGACCAGCAGCAGTCCGTCGGGCGACAGCAGCACCATATCGCTCCAGTTCAGCGCCGCGCAAATGCGCGCGGCGCTTGGGATCCACCGATGCGCGGCCCTGTTCGAGCAGTGAGATCGCCTATTCCGTGAAGGCCGCGGGTGGCATTGCGTCTGCGTGGCGCCCGCTGCGCAGCAGCAGCGCACCGGCGATCCGCACGCGCTCGCCGAGTCGCATGATCGTGATCTGGCGCGTTACGTCGATGACCGAGACTGGGGCGCGCATTCCGGGTATGCAATCGGCGCAGTCAGCGCGTGGATCCGTGCGCTGGCGGGGCCGGCGCACCGCGCGAAGGCGCGCAATCATAGCATTGGCGCTGCCGGCCGCGAGCGCTGTCGCGGTCGGCGGGCGCAGCGCGGTATAATTGCGGTTTCCCCCAGCGCGTGGCGCCATGCCGCCCGGCATACCGCGCAGCGTGCTTTGGTCGACAAGACGATCAGCAACCTTCGATGCAACGCCCCATGGCTCACTTCTCGTGCTTCCCCGGCGCTTCGGCACTGTCCGATTTCCGTCAGAACCGCCTCTTGCAAACACTGCAGGCCATCGAACCGGCCGTGGTCGGCGTGCGTGCGCGCTACGTTCATTTCGTTTATGCGTCTGCTGGGCTCGGCGATGCCGACACGGCGCGGCTCGCCGCGTTGCTCGAGTACGGCGAGCCGGCGCCGGCTGATGATGGCGGCGAAACCTTCTTGGTGATTCCGCGGCTTGGCACGATTTCGCCATGGGCGTCGAAGGCCACCGATATCGCCCGGCACTGCGGGCTGGACAACGTGCACCGCATCGAGCGCGGCATTGAGTACGCGGTGACGCTCAAGAGCGGCCTGTCCGGGCTGCTCGGCACGAAAAAGACGTTGAGCGGCGCGGCGCGGGCCCAGGTCGCAGCGGTGCTGCATGATCGGATGACCGAAAGCGTGGTGGCCACCCGTGACGAGGCGTGCCAGCTGTTCGACACGCTGCCCGGCAAGCCGCTGCAGTCGGTGGACGTGATCGGTCAGGGACGGGCCGCGCTGGCGGCGGCCAATGCCGAACTCGGACTCGCGCTTGCCAACGACGAGATTGACTATCTAGTCGACGCGTTCACGAAGCTCGCGCGCAACCCAACGGACGTGGAACTGATGATGTTCGCGCAGGCCAACAGCGAGCATTGCCGGCACAAGATCTTCAACGCGCAGTGGACGATCGACGGCCAATCGCAGGACATGTCGCTATTCCAGATGATCAAGAATACGCACCGGCTCAGCGGCCAACGCACGATCGTCGCGTATTCGGACAACGCTGCGGTGATGGAGGGTGGCCTCGCACAGCGCTGGTTCGCCAGCGGCGACACGCAGCGCTATGCGCCAATGGAGGCGCTGACGCACACGCTGATGAAAGTCGAGACGCATAACCACCCGACGGCGATTTCGCCGTTCCCGGGGGCGGCGACGGGCGCCGGCGGCGAGATTCGCGACGAGGGTGCGACCGGACGCGGCGCGCGGCCCAAGGCCGGGCTGACCGGCTTCTCGGTGTCCAATCTGGAGTTGCCGGACGCCATCGAGACATGGGAAAACGCGCGCGACGCCGCGCAGCCGCTCGCCGAGCGTTGTCCCGATGACGCCGCCGGCCGCTATGGCCGGCCCGAGCGCATTGCGTCGCCGCTGCAGATCATGATCGATGGGCCGATCGGCGGCGCCGCGTTCAACAATGAGTTCGGCCGACCCAATCTGGGCGGTTATTTCCGCGTCTACGAGCAGAACATCGGCGGGCGCGTACGCGGCTATCACAAGCCGATCATGATCGCTGGCGGCATCGGCAATATCTCGCACGCGCATACGCACAAGCACGACGTACCGGCCGGCGCGCTGCTGGTGCAGATCGGCGGTCCCGGCATGCGCATCGGCATGGGCGGTGGCGCAGCCAGTTCAATGGCCACCGGGGCCAACACCGCCGAACTCGATTTCGATTCGGTGCAGCGAGGCAACCCGGAGATCCAGCGCCGCGCGCAGGAAGTCATTAACGCGTGCTGGCAACGCGGGGACGACAATCCGATCCTGTCGATTCACGACGTCGGCGCGGGCGGCTTGTCCAATGCGTTTCCGGAAATCGTCGACGGTGCCGGCAAGGGAGCTCGCTTCGAATTGCGACGCGTGCCGCTCGAGGAGAGCGGGTTGTCGCCGCGCGAGATCTGGTCGAACGAGGCGCAGGAGCGGTACGTGCTCGCGATTGCGGCCGATGGTCTGCCCGCGTTCGAGGCGATCTGCCGGCGTGAACGCTGCCCGATGGCGGTGGTCGGTGTTGCGACTGACGAACGTCAGTTGCAATTGATCGACGATGCTGTGGCCGATGCCGCCGACCCGGCGCGCATGCCGGTTGACATGCCAATGGACGTGCTGCTCGGCAAGGCGCCGCGGATGCATCGCGACGTCACGCGCGTGCATCGCACGTTTGCGCCGGTGGAGGTCACCGGCTTGAGCCTGTCGGACGTGGCCGCGCAGGTACTGAGGCATCCGACTGTCGCCAGCAAGTCCTTTCTGATCACGATCGGCGACCGCACGGTTGGCGGCCTGTCCGTGCGCGACCAGATGGTCGGCCCTTGGCAGGTGCCGGTGGCCGACTGTGCGATTACCGCGATGGACTATGCCGGGTTCCGTGGCGAAGCGATGACCATGGCAGAGCGCACGCCGCTCGCGGTGATCGATGCACCGGCCTCGGGACGTATGGCTGTCGGCGAAGCGATCACGAACATTGCTGCCGCGCCAATTGCGTCGCTGGATCGTCTAAAACTGTCGGCGAACTGGATGGCCGCATGCGGCAGTGCCGGCGAGGACGCCGCGTTGTTCGACACCGTCAAGGCGATTGGCATGGAGTTGTGCCCGGCGCTGGGCATCGACATTCCGGTCGGCAAGGACTCGTTGTCAATGCGCACGCAGTGGCGCGAGGACGGCGTCGACAAGGAGGTCGTCGCGCCGGTGTCGCTGATCGTTTCCGCATTCGCGCCCGTGGAGGACGTACGCAGCCATCTGACGCCGCAGTTGCGCAACGTGGCCGATGTCGGCGACTCGGTGCTAATCCTGATTGATCTGGGTCGCGGGCGCAACCGTCTCGGCGGCAGCATCCTCGCACAGGTCACGCAGCAGGTCGGCGACAGTGTGCCGGACGTGGACGATGCACCGGACTTGAAGCGCTTCTTCGACGCGATTCAGTTGCTCAACCGCGACGGCCGGCTGCTCGCGTATCACGACCGCTCCGATGGCGGCCTATTTGCGACGGTGGCGGAGATGGCTTTTGCTGGTCATGTCGGCGTGTCATTGAACGTGGATATGCTCACGCTCGAGCAGGGACACGAGTTCGACTATGGTGATGCAAAGGACTGGGCGCGCCAGACAGCCGGACGCCGCGACGACCTGACGCTGCGCGCGTTGTTCTGCGAAGAGCTAGGCGCGGTGCTGCAGGTGCGCGCCGTCGAGCGCGATGGCGTGCTGGCGACGCTGCGCGAATTCGGTCTATCGGGCGCGAGCCACGTGATTGGCAAGTTGAACGAGCGCGACGTGATTGAGATCTATCGCGACGCGAAGAAGATCTACGAGGCGCCCCGTACCGAACTGCACCGAATCTGGAGCGAAGTCAGTTGGCGCATTTCGCGGCTGCGCGACAATCCCGCGTGCGCGGACGCCGAGTATGAGGCGTTGAGCGATGCGTCGGATCCGGGCATCGTGCCGCACCTGACGTTCGACCCGCAAGAGGACGTCGCGGCGCCGTTCATCTCGAGTGGCAAGCGGCCACGCGTGGCCATCTTGCGCGAACAAGGGGTGAACTCGCATCTGGAAACTGCTTACGCGTTCCACCGCGCCGGCTTCGACGCGCACGACGTGCATATGAGCGATCTGATCGAGGGGCGCGCCGATCTGGCGCAATTTGCCGGTGCGGTAGCGTGCGGCGGGTTCTCATACGGCGACGTACTGGGCGCCGGCGAGGGCTGGGCGAAGACGATTCGCTTCAATGCACGCTTGTCGGACATGTTTGCCGCGTTCTTTGCGCGTCCCGATACGTTTGCGCTCGGCATCTGCAATGGCTGCCAGATGATGAGCAGCCTCGCGTCGATGATTCCTGGCGCGCAAGCATGGCCGCGTTTCGTGCGCAACCGCTCCGAGAAGTTCGAGGCACGCTTTTCGTTTGTGCAAATCGAAAAATCGCCTTCGATTTTCTTCGCCGGACTCGAGGGCTCCCGCCTGCCTGTCGCTGTGGCGCACGGCGAAGGCTATGCGGACTTTTCGCAACAAGGAGATCTGTCGAGCGTACAGGTCGCGATGCGCTATATTGACCATCACGGCGTGATAACCGAGCGTTACCCGTTCAACCCGAACGGCTCGCCGCAAGGCATTACGTCGGTGACTACGCCGGACGGTCGTTTTACCGTCCTCATGCCGCACACCGAGCGCGTACACCGAACCGTGCAAATGAGCTGGCATCCGCAAGAGTGGGGCGAGGCAAGCCCGTGGCTGCGGCTGTACCGTAATGCGCGGCGCTGGATCGGTTGATTGGACGCGCATCGTGCCGGCCACCTTTATCGCGGCGTTGGATAAGCCAATCGTTGGATAAGCCAATGGCCGCCTGCTGGGCGGCCATTGGTAAGCTGGGACGCGCCACCACCCAGTATGAGGGTGGCGGCAACCTCACTCATACTACTGAATCTTCGCGTGCTGGCGTAGTTCGGCGTTGAATTGCTGCAGCTTTTCCTGTGTCAGTTGCTGCGCCACTTGCGTCTTGACCTGGTCCAGCGGGGGCGGCTGGATCGCCCGCGAGTCGTCGAGCCGGATAATATGCCAGCCAAACTGCGTATGGACGGGGGCCGGCGTCACTTCGCCCTTTTTCAGCTTACCCGCTGCGTCCGCGAACTCGGGAACATAGCTTTGCGGGTTCGCCCAGTCTAAATCTCCACCGTTCTTGGCCGAGCCCGGATCCTTCGAATATTGCTTCGCAAGCTCCTCGAAGCTTGCACCCGCCTTGATTTTGGCGATTAGATCCTTCGCCTGCTGCTCGTCCGGCACCAGGATGTGATGCAAGTGCAGCTCGTTACCACCGGCCTGCTTGATCAACTGCTCATAGCGCGCCTTGATTTCGTCGTCGCTCGGCTTGTTGTTCTTCAGGAAATCCTCAATCAGCGCGCGGATCACGACGCTCTGGTCGGCCAGCGCAATCTGCGCCTTCACGTCGGGCCGGTTCGCGATGCCGCGCCGCAGCGCTTCCTTCATCAGCAACTCGCGATTGACCAGTTCCTCGCGGACCATCACCTGCAGCTGCGGCGAGTCCTGTTGCCCTTGGCGCGTCAGCTCCTTGACCAGCGCGTCGGCGTGCGCCTTCGGTATTGGTGTGCCATTAACTACGGCAATGTTCTGGGCAAATGCGGGTGCCGCTACGCAACCTGCGAGCGCTGCCCACAAGCGGGCTTTTCTCAAGATCATCAGAACGTCCTAACGGGGAGACGAATGGAATTCTTCTGGCGTGTATGCATTGATCGACAGCGCGTGGATACCGCGCTGCATCGCATCAGAGAGCGCATCATACACTAGCCGGTGCCGCGCCACCCGGGTATGGCCGTCGAACGCGGCCGAAACGACGGTCACTGTATAGTGACCGCCGGCAACCGCGCCGGCGTGTCCGGCATGTTGTGCGCTGTCGTCGCGGATCTCCAGTGTAAGCGGCGACAGGGCGGCGCCTAGGCGCGCGCGGATCAGCGCGATGCGCTGCTCGGCCGAGGCGGTCAAGAATACATCGGTCATCAGCTTATTCTTCCTTCATGTGCCGGGCGAGCCACAGACTCTGCGCGACGATGAACACGAGCATCGCGCCAGTCGTGCCAAACAGCTTGAAGTCGACCCAGGTATCGGTCGAGAACCGGTACGCGACAAACAAGTTGGCGGTGCCCAGTGCCGCGAAGAACAGCGCCCAGGCGACGTTGAGTTGGTCCCAGATCGGCGAGGGCAGTTTGATTTGCGCGCTCACTGCTTTCTGAATCAGATTCTTGCGCAGCACAAATTGCGAAAACAGCATCGCCAGCGAAAATGCCCAGTACAGCACGGTCGGTTTCCACTTGATAAACGTGTCGTTATGCAGCACCAGGGTCGCGCCGCCAAATACGACAACGATCGCCAGGCTCACCCACAGCATCGGATCGACGCGCCGATGGCGAAACGCCGACCACGTGACCTGCACTAGCACGGCGGCGATCGCCACGCCGGTTGCGACATAGATGTTCCAAACTTTGAATGCAACGAAAAAAAGCGCGATGGGCAGCAGGTCAAACAGGAGTTTCATGGTGGCGGGATCTGGCAAACGGGCATCGGTTTAGCTGGGATCGAATTGTAACGCAGCCGAGTTGATGCAATAGCGCAACCCGGTCGGCGCGGGGCCATCGTTGAACACGTGCCCGAGGTGCGCGTCGCACACGTTGCAGCGCACCTCGATGCGCAGCATGCCATGCGAGCGGTCCGTCTTCTCGATAATGACCTCGCCATGGATTGGCTTGAAGTAGCTGGGCCAGCCGCAGCCTGCATCGAACTTCGTCGACGATTCGAACAGCGGCGTGCCACAGCAAACGCAATGATAGACGCCGCGTTCCCAGTGATCCCAGTACGCGCCGGTAAACGGGCGCTCGGTCGCCGCGCGGCGGGTGACCTCGAAAGCCATCGGCGCGAGTTGCTCGCGCCACTCGGCATCGGACTTGCGCACCGTATGTTGTGCCGCCGCCGCGAGCGGCTCGCCTGCCGCCGCGCTACACGAGACCGGGTGCGCCGGGTCTGTCGGACCGGAAGGGTTGCGGATATCAGCCATGATGGAATGCCTCCTGCTAATGAACGAGTGTGGACACACTTGTTGGCGACGACCATGCGAATCGTGCCGCCGTCACCCGTGCGGCTGCCGTAGCGATGGTCGTGTGCATCACACGGCAGCCGCTCAGGACGAACAACTCACCGAAAGCGACGCGGCCCAATCCGGCGGCAGGGCCGCGTAGGCTTCATACTCGAGTTGCTCGTCGAACGGGTGCGACAAGACCTGCAATAGCCGCGCAATTTCGGTGAAATCCTTTTCGTTCGCTGCGCGGACCGCCTGTTCAGCCAAATGGTTGCGTAGAACGTATTTCGGATTGACGCGGTTCATCGCCGCGCGACGCGTCGCATCGTCTGCGGGCTCGGTTTTCAGCCGCTGTCGATAAGCGGCTGCCCATGCATCGAACGCAGCACGATCGACGAACAAGTCCCGCACGGGTGCGTCACCGGAAGCATCGTGCCGGCGCACACCGGCCATGCGCCGAAAGGTCAATGTGAAGTCGGCGTGATTCGCGTGCATAAGCGCCAACAGACGATTAATCAATGCGACATCGTCCGGTTCGGCCGTGGTCAGTCCAAGTTTGGCACGGAAACGTGCCTCCAGTGCTGGGCCGAAGTGGGCTTGGTATTCCTGCAGCGCATCGCGTGCATCCACGATCGCACG
Source organism: Burkholderia sp. b14 (assembly GCF_900156195.1). Classification (NCBI taxonomy): domain Bacteria; kingdom Pseudomonadati; phylum Pseudomonadota; class Betaproteobacteria; order Burkholderiales; family Burkholderiaceae; genus Burkholderia; species Burkholderia sp. b14. The sequence continues at coordinate 502,867 of NZ_FTPJ01000003.1, read as the reverse complement.
CTCATCCCCGGCCGTGCCCCGGTGCGCGCCGATCAGTGGCAAGAGCGCCTGCGCCAGACACATCAAATTCCAGCGGCCCACGTGCGGCTGTTGCTGGTACGCATATCGCCCAGACGTGTCGGAGTGGTTGCAGATATGGTTTGCGTCGAAGCCGTCGATGAAGCCGAACGGCCCATAGTCAATCGTTAGTCCAATGATCGACATGTTGTCCGTATTCATTACGCCATGGCAGAAACCCACGGCTTGCCAATGCGCTATCAACGCGGCCGTGCGCTCGCAGACGGCCGCCAGCAATGCGAGGTAGGGATCCTGCACATCGCGGCAGAACGGGAATGCATGCTCGATCACATGGTCTGCGAGCCGACGCAACGCTTCCACTTGCCCAGTCGAATAGAAGTGCTCGAAATGGCCAAACCGAATGAATGTGGGCGCGACACGCGTCGTGACTGCCGCCGTTTCCACCGTCTCGCGATAGACTGGTGCGTCTGAGCCGATCACACACAACGCGCGCGTGGTCGGAACGCCGAGAAAGTGCATCGCCTCCGAGCACAGGAATTCGCGGATCGAAGAGCGCAGCACCGCCCGACCATCGCCCATGCGTGAGTAGGGGGTCCGGCCACCGCCCTTAATCTGTATTTCCTGGGGCTGTCCGCGATGCTCGGTCTCGCCGAGCGTCAACGCGCGTCCGTCGCCGAGTTGGCCGGCCCAGACGCCGAACTGGTGGCCGGAATACACGCTGGCGAAGGGCAACGCCGCGTGCTCCAGGTATCGCGTCAGATTACCGCAGAAGTAGTCAGCGAATGCGGGGTCGGTCAGTGCTGCGGCACTCAGGCCGAGTTCATGCGCGAGGTCGGTGGAAACAGCGACCACATACGGATCGGGCAACGGCGCGGCGCTTTGCCGCGTGAGGAACTGCGTGCCAAGCTGGGAGAACGCGCCGGGCCGATTCGGATCGATTGCGCCCGCGAATGCCGGCTGTTTGTGAACAACGGTGTCGCTTTGGGAAAACGCCATGAGCGCTCCGGTGTCGTATCAGCTTCTATTGTAAATCGTCTGTCGTTGGCTTGCCGATCCTTAGCGAGCCGTGTGAGCATGGCAATGCCGTAGTCCACGATTGTACTGATGGACCGAAATGCATCAGAAGACGACACGATGCGCACCTTTACTCGCTAGATGAAGGGTAGTTAGTTCAGGTAGCGGATAATTCGTTGTGGGTCTCGTCGTTGATCGCGCATGCAGTGCGGCATTTCAGCGATGTCAAGATTGTGTTCCAACGCATCGACGGGCCGCCCATGCACGATGGCTGCCACGCGGCCGCCGCATGGCGGCATGCGACAGAATCGCCGATCAGAGGCAAAATGGCGGGCTTGCTGGTTCACCCCGCGACGCGATGATCGCCGCGTCGCGATGCAATGCAAGTTCAAATTGTCGGATCAGCGGCCAAGGAGGCAGATGTGCTGAAACATATTGTCATGTGGAAATTGAAGGAGCAAGCCGAAGGTGCGGATCGCGCAACGAACGCAGTCCGACTGAAAGCGATGCTTGAAGGCTGTCGAAACATCGTGTCCGGCATGCGCCGCTTCGAGGTCGGCATCGCGACGCCGGGGCTCGAGGCGACCTATGACGTGGTGCTCGTGTCCGAGTTCGATGACAAGGCCGCGCTTGAGGCCTATGCAGTCCATCCCGAGCACGAGAAAATCAAGGCGTTTGTTGCGAGTGTACGCGACGCGCGGCAGTGCATCGACTATGAAGCCTAATACCGCGCCCGTGGCGAACGATACACCGCCGGCCGCAGTGCAAGCGCTGAGCAGTCCATTCGTCGACCATCTGGGCGTACGGCTCGTCCATGCGGCGCACGGGCACAGCGAGGTGGTGCTGCCACTCACGGCGTTGCACCTGAATACATGGGACGTCGCGCACGGCGGCGTGACGATGACGCTGCTCGACGTGGGCCTGGCACTGGCCGCGCGCTCGTTGAGTAGCGGCGCGGGCGTGGTCACCGTCGAGATGAAGACCAACTTCATGCAACCCGGACGCGGCGAACTTCGGGCCCGGGCGCGGGTGCTGCACCGCTCCGCGACAATGGCTTATTGTGAGGGTGAGGTGCATGATAGCGACGGACGCTTCGTCGCCAAGGCGCTGGGCACGTTCAAGTACCTGAGCGCATTAGCCGTAGGTCGCGAGATCACCCACCAGCGGGTGGTACCGCAACCGGCTGTGCCGGACGCCGACCAGGCGCCGACGCACGACTGACGTTCACCCCCAGGACGGAGATATGAGTGCATCGAATCAAGCAGCAGTGAATCACCAGATTTGGCTAGTGTCGCGTCCGGCCGCAGAGCCGTCGCACGACAATTTCCGGCTCGTGCAAATGCCGCTGGAGCCACTCGCGCCTGGCCAGGTTCGCGTCCGCAATCATTACCCGTCCCTCGATCCGTACATGCGCGGCCGCAGGAGCGACGCGAAATCGTATGCGCCGCCGCAGCCGTTGGAGCAAGTCATGCTCGGCGGCACGGTCGGTGAGGTCGTGGAATCGACCCATCCGCAATGGCACGTCGATGACAAGGGGCTGGCGAAGTTTGGCTGGCAGGAATATGGCACGTCAGATGGCACTGACATGGAAAAGATCGACGACACGCGCGTGCCATTGTCCGCCTATCTCGGCCCGGTCGGCATGCCGGGCGTCACCGCCTGGTACGGGCTGAACCGGATCATTGCGCCCCGGCCGGGCAGCACAGTAGTGGTCAGCGCGGCCAGTGTTGCGGTCGGCAGTGTCCTCGGCCAGTTGGCCAAGCTGAGCGGCGCGCGCGGTCGGCATCGCAGGAGGCGCAGACAAGTGCCGCTACGTCGTCGAGACGCTCGGCTTCGATGCGTGCATTGACTATAAGGCAGCCGATTGGTACCAGGACTTGCAACGCGCGACGCCGGATGGTGTCGATGGCTGCTTTGAAAACGTTGGCGGCGTGGTGTTCGACGCAACGCTTACGCGGATGAATCCATTCGGCCGCATCGCGCTATGCGGGATGATCGCGGGCTACAACGGCGAGTCCGCGCCGCTCAAGCATCCGGCGCTGATCGTCACGCAGCGGCTGTGCGTGCAGGACTTCATCGTCTCGGAGCACCTCGACGTATGGCCGCAGGCGCTGCGCGAACTTGGCGAATGGGTGGCCGCCCAATGCTTACACTATCGCGAAAGCATCGCAGAAGGCCTGGACAGTGCGGTGGATGCCTTTATCGGCTTATTCAAAGGCCGCAATTTTGGCAAGCAGCTGGTTAAGCTGGTCTAAGCGCGCGCCAGGCACGGATACGGCGTGGGCGCGCACGCAGTTGGCGTCTCATTGGCGCCTGACGCGGATCGCAGTCCGTTTGCCTCTGCGTCGGACCGCTCAAGGCGCTTGCGTCGGCAGCGGGTACGGCAGCGGTAAAAACGCCAGCGTTGGGCCGTGCGGAGAGCCGACGTGGATCGAGCCGGTATCGAGTGCGCCAAGCTTAAGCTGGACCAGGCAATCGACACCGCCTTCGGGAGCCGCAGCGGCATTGACTACCATCCCGCACGGCTGGCTAGGGTCCTCCGAATGAAACACCTCGACGCCGGCGTGCGCCTGCGCGGCGTGTGCCAGCACCGTGCGGCGCTTGATCGTGCCGCGATACTGAGAACGGGCGACCACTTCCTGCCCCGGATAGCAGCCCTTGCGGAAGTTGACGCCACCGACTAGTTCGAAATTTATCATCTGCGGCACGAACTGCTCGCTCGTCGCGGCATTCACACGCGGCTCGCCCGCGCGGATGTCAAGCCAGTCCCACAGTGCGGGATCGGCCCGTCGCGCGCGATGCGTCGCATCCAGTGCGGCAAACTTCGCGTCGACCGCGGCCCTCGGCCCGACCCATAGGAAACGTGGCGCGCCGTTCGCATCCGGCACGCGGATCAACTCCCCGCAGGCCGTATCAATCTTTACGTGTACACCGTCGGGCAACGCCTCGAAGTACTGCGATAGCGCGGCACGGACGTCGCCGGCAAAGCCGACCACGGCGAGACCGTCGGTAGCGTTGATCAGCCGCGCCTTGGCGCGCAGCACGAACATCGACAATCGCTTTTGAAGCGGCACGGCCAGGTCTGCGGAAACCAGCATGCGCACTGCGTCGCCAGCACGCCAGACCAGCAGGGTGGCGAGCAGCCGCCCTTTGGACGAGCAGAAGCCGGCTAGCCGCACACTGCCTGCTTCTAGCGTTTGAATATCGTTGGTCAGTTGGCCGTGCAGGAAACTGGCTGCGTCGTCACCGTGCACGTCTATCACGCTGAACTGGTCGAGCACCATATAAGCGCCTCGTTCAGCGTGAAGCGCGGTAAACGCGTCGGTGTCCATGCGCGCCAGCGCGTCGGCGTCCCGACCGGCATCGCCATCACCTGGCCCAGTAGCTTTAGAGGATGTGTTCATGTTCAAGCTGCGTTGTCAATTCTGACTTTGGCTTAGGCAAGCAAGTATTATATGCTTTCTGGCTATATTGGCGATATCCGCCAATGGCACACCCGGCAAGGCTTTCAGCCATTCCGGATTAGATGCCTTGTGCCATAGAATAGGCCGTGTGCCATAGATTGATTATCGTAGCGGTCTGACGCGCTCAGGTTTGCGGCGATAAATCCGTTCTGTAACCTTGCCGTCAGCGTGTGCTAACAAGCGGCGGGCGTGCTCTAACGTCTGTGCATCACTGGCGCACTTCGCGCGCAGGTCATGTTCAGTGAATCGCTCTTTGATTTTTGTGACCCTGAGGACCTTGTTCATAAAGTTGTGCCACATCCCGTCCCATCCCCTGGCGAGTCCGTTTTCTTCGTTGTAATAGCACGCGCCCCGGCCTGTGCAGAAGAGCCACGGTGCAACATGGACCGGACGCGCGGCCTTGGCTGCGGCAACCGCAGCACGTAGCTCATCGGACCACTCAATGATTAGCTGCTTTCCGGTGGAGCTTTTGGTCTTGCCGGGTGTCACATGAATGCCATCTTCCTTGAGACTGGATTCCGTAATACGCAACAGGTCGCCGCGTCGCAGGCCGGTAAGAAGCTTGATTCGGATATACGCCTGGATCGCACGAACGCTTCCTGATTTCCGGCGCGCAGGCAGCGACAGGCACTCGATGATTTCCCAGTCTTCAATGTACCGGTCACGTGGCTTTTCGCCTTTGAGACGCACTTCGCCCTTGAACGGGTGCCGATCAAGATAGCCCCACTCAACGGCTTTCGTGTACGCGTGCGACAGCACTGCGACTTCGCGCCGGGCAGCGACTTTTGCTATCCGCTTATCGAGGTATTGATAGACGTGCCTTGGTTTCAGCGATGCGAGGGGCACGTTGCCCAACACCGCGCGTAGCCGCTTCAGCGCGACAGCATTGTTTGTCTGCGTGGTGACCTTTTTTGTAGGCACGACTTGGAGCGCGTAGCGCTCAAGCAGATCGCCGATCGTTCTGGCATCGTCAATGTGCTTGATGCGTTCCGCCCATGTACGATAGGCTTCGGGTAATGTCTTGCCAAGCTGGAAAGACTGCTTACCATCCCAAGCAGCTTCGTGCCCCGTGGGTACACGGTAATAATATGCACCGTGCAAAAATCGCCAGCGCTTTGGAAGTCCTTTGTTTTCTTTGTTCCTTGGTTTAGGCATTACGCAGCGCTCCAGTTCGCATCAATATCACGGTCGTCGCGGAGCGTGACACATGCGACGCCGAGGATTTGTTCGACGTGAAGGCGCGACACGATGAGGCGTCCGTCTGCTCGAACCTTGTGTTCGATGCCCATCATGCGCAGGGTTGTTTCCTGTGCGGAACGCTTGCTGCGACCGGTCAATTCGACCAGTTCGTCCTGTGTGAGAAACATGGGTCTTGGCAGGGTTTGGGGGATGTGGATGGCATTGCTGTTTTTCATATCACGCTTTTTCTCCAACCCATGCCAGGTTTTTTATCGCCCACTGCCTTTTTTTGTTTCCTCCAGCCGGGCGAGAAGTGGTTTGTCAGATAGCGCCCGCAGACACATGCGAACGAGATAAGCACACGAATGCGCAAGAGTTTCACGCCAGACTCTTCAATAAATTGATCATTGATAAGTTCGAATTTCTTGACAATGGTCATGCCTTCACCGTTCGGGTTGTTCACGGTATCGATTCTCCTTGGAGGGTCAGTGCACTCGCGCGTTGCCGGACAATCGTGCGTCGCCGGACACCTGCACGTTGCCGCACATTTGTACGTAGTCGGATACCCAAGCGTTGCTGGACACCCACACGTAGCCGGATACCCGTGCGTAGTCGAATACCTGCGCGTTGCCAGACACCCGTACGTAGCCGAATACTTGTGCGTTGTCGAACACCCGCGCGTCGCCGGACACTAGAGCGTCACCGGACACCCGCGCGTTGCCAGACACCCATGCGTTGCCAGACACCCGTGCGTAGTCGAATACCTGCGCGTTGCCGGACACCCGTGCGTAGCCGAATACCTGTGCGTTGCCGGATACCCGTGCATTGCCAAACACCCACGCGTTGTTTGCTTGCGAAAGGTTCTCTTCTTTCTCCACGTAACCGCCGATATCACCAGCGCTGACGCCTGCGAACGAGACAAGTGCGCGGATGCGGAAGAGCCTTACACCAAACTCTTTAATAAATTGATCATCGATAAGTTTGAATTTCTTGATAATGGTCATGCCTTCACCGTTTGGGTTGTTCATGGTGCCAATTCTCCTTGGGTAGACGGACGGTTGTTTCACCAAAGCATGAGACATCTGCGTTAAGGCTTGATTTCGAGGCGCTGGCTGTATTCGATCCGACAGCCCGGCACGTCGCCCCCATCTTTGATTGCTCGTGCGATCAACTTCTTGTCTGGCTTTGGCGGTGGAGGTGGCGGATCTGTCATGTACGCCATTGGAACCTGGCGCTCGTCATCGATGACGACCTTGGCAGGGTTCTCACGCACGGCAAGCTTGAAGTACGGGCATTCGAGCTTTTGCACGCCGCTCATTAGCATGTTTTGCAGCAGATATGCTCTGATTCGCTCCGCACGTTCTGCATAGGTTCGCGCACGCGTTTGCATTTGTTCAATCGCGGTTTGAATCTGCTCCGCCGAAGCTTCGAGGTTGCGAATCACGAACGCAACGTTTTGAGCTTTGGTGATTAAATCCCCGCTGATTGATTCAAGCGTGTCTGCTACGGTTTGCTCATCGAGATCGAGTTCCACCAGCCTATCGGCCGCTTGTCGATACTCACTGGCAATTTGGTATAAGGTCAGGTCACTCACGCTAACTCCTCAAAAGGGAATGTCGTCATCCATGCCCGACGAACTATTAGCGTCAGGTATAGGGCCGCCCGGCTGAGAAGCTTGCCCCACAACGCGCTTCAACGGACGATGGCGAAGCGCCTGGATCATCTTCGAGAGTTGCGTCGGCTCAACCTTTTTGTCGAGGATTTCTCCAGCCATCAATCCGCTTGAGGCCTCAAAAAAGGCGGCGGGCACGACTTTGGTTCCGATGCTTCCGTCCTTTTTTAGATAGTCCTCAGTTTCAAACAAAATGCCTACTTGCTTGTTCATGAGATCCTTGAACACCTCGGTGTCAAACTCCTGAACGCTGTTCGTTTCCCGGTCCCACTTCTTCACGGTGGCGTGAGAGGGAGTGATGCTTTTGATATGCAGGCACGCCATCAGCGCTTGTAACTGCTTGAAGCCGAACAGTGGTTCGCCTTGTGCTTTCATGGTCCAAAGCGTGAAATTTGCGCTCAAGCGTTCTGGTGTCTCGAATGCAAAGTCGATGCCACAGGTGCCTTTGGCGCTCGTTACATCTTCTGCGCGGGTGAATATCCCAACATACTTTCCAATGTCAGTGATACGTACGATGCGTTCATCGGCTTGACGTGCTACGTTTGTGTCTAGTGCATACATGATGTGTTTCCGTTCAGGCGGTTTCGTTCAGTTCGTAGAAGGCGGTGATGGCGTGATCGACCGCTGACAGGTCATTCGGAATGCGCTCGGATTCGAACAATCCCATCGGACTTTTAACGGTGTCGCGTCCGTTGTTACGTGTGGTGAAGGTGTATTCGCCATCGGTTACGTCGGTGCGCAGAACGATGGTGAACATCCCTTCGATTGTGATCTTCTCGTCTAACATCTTTCCGATCGTCTTGATCTTCGTGGTGCCTGACTGATCTTCTTCGGTATGGCTGAGCACATAAACGCGCACGTCATCGGGCAGCATGCCGGCAGCGCAGAGTACATCCCATGCGTGGCGGCCAATCTCGGTGAACTTGTCAAATCCCCGTTCGTCGCTGCGGCGCATGAATTCGTTGGCAAGCATGTACTGGAAGTCGTCCAGCACAATGACCTTGCGTCTGGTATGCTGCATGATCGTGATAATCTTTTGGGATTGATCCGATACGAGGATGTTGCCCGCCTTGTCCTTCGTGTGATAAGCCCATCCTGCTGCACGAAAAGGCAGCGGCTTACGGATAGTCTGGATCAAGAGGGTGTGTGCCGGGTCCATCTTGCAGAGGGAGGTGGACTTTCCGGTTCCGCTCTGACCGAGAATCAGCGTTGCGATGCTCATCTTTGACTCCTTGCGATTCGTGCCATTGAAGAAATTCTTGTAACTCTTGTTGCTGCCGGTAGTCGGGGCCGTGATCAGTGATCATGTGTTTCTCATGTCAAAGACGACAGGGTTCGGGATGCCCGTGCGTCTCCGGACGCCACAAGGAAGGGGACAGATTTGTGCTATGCTGTGTGGTATCTAGCTCGTTTTCTGACATTTCGCCATGGCCGCCATCGCCTTCGACACACTGAAATTTGCCAACCGGCTCAAGACCGCCGGCGTGCCGCCCGCGCAGGCTGAAGCGGAGGCCGAGGTGTTTGCGGATATCTTTGAAGCCAATTTCGACGCGTTGGCGACCAAGGCTGATCTGCGTGAACTCGAAATGCGCTTGGATGCCAAGGTGGACAAGGGATCCGCGGAAGTTAGGGGCGAGCTTGATAAAAGATTCGCGGAAGTTAGGGGCGAACTTGATAAAAGATTCGCGGAATTTAGAGGCGAACTTGATAAAAGATTCGCGGAAGTCAAGGGTGAACTTGATAAAAGGTTTGCGGAAGCCAGAGGCGAAGCGTTGCTCCTTAAATGGATGCTCGGTGTGACGGTTGCTAGCACGACGTCCCTCCTAATCAGATCGTTCTTCTGAAGAAGTAACCTTTTTGCTCAAACGGCATGAGGCGCACGCTGTTACCTGTCGAGATTCACAACAATCAATACGCCTAGCGTGATTGCAAAGCATGCGAGCGCGACGGCTCTATCCGACATTCCGGACCGAAGAAGAATCCGATCCCACAGCGGCGGGGTGATGTCCTTGGCATCGTTTAGGCCGGTAAGGCGCTTGTTTTCGGTGCAAGTCCTGGTCTTGTGCATCTCAGCGCTCCGTTTCTAATTTTCCGACGTCGCAGATAGCTTCTGTTTCTGCATCCTCGCGCATCGCGTCCAACACGATGTTCTTGACCATCGCGCCAAATTGAGCGTCGCTCACTAACCATGTGGCGCGCAGCGCTTCGCCGTGCTTCGACTGCATTGCGCTGTGCATACCGCCGACGATATCGTCATACGTCAGCCTGCTGACCTTACGTGCGAACTTCTCTTTGGCGATGGACGCAATGAGTTCGTCACGCTCCGCCTCGGCATCTGCGCGGTCATCCATTTCTGCCTTTTCGCGGGCGTAGTGGTAGTCACGAAGCTGGTCTACATCTGCATAAAGGGTCATAGCTGCCTCCTTTACCTATTGGTAAGTGCTGCGCATTGAAGGAACAGTGGTTAATCAACGCTATACAATATGCACTACTAATTTTGTATCGCTCCGCTTGAAGCCCAGGTACTTGTTGTGTTCAGTGAATGGCGCTGTGTATTCGCCAACAATGTTGGTGCCTAAAGACGCTTAACGTTGCTTGTGAGCTGCTGTCGCGCGTGCCGACACGCTGTGGGAATGTACGGAAACTGCTGATGAAGTTGGGGCGTGAACATGACCTCACCGATCAAATCGTTGGCGATGGGTGAATCATAGGCCAAGCCTAATAATTTTGCAAGGCATTGCCTAATTCTTTAGGCGTCGGGCGTGACCGATGGCTGCCTTTGATTCTTGATATTTCGAAGAAGAACGATTTGTGCTTTTGCAAAAGCTTCGGCTGCGTCGATGAGATCGTACTGCCATGCACCATGCAAGTCCAGCACTGTACGCCCAGGCGCAACTTTTGTAAGCGTCGCGCGGGAAGGGCAGACTTCGTCTGGCTCACATCCGGGAAAGTAATGGACAGTCATGCTGCGTGTGGAGCAACGTAGATTGCATTACTGCGCGGTTGGGAATCGGAACGCTTGAGAAGCATGGCCTCGTGCATCCTGCTTTCCTTTTGATGGACAGGCTATCAAAGAGGGCTAGGGTGACATCACGCTGTAGCACACGAGCTATCCCCTGGTACGGCTGCCAAGATTTGACTTAACTCTTAACATCGTAAGACGACAAACATGCGTGCCCAAACTAGGCTTTGCGCTGATGCGCTGGTTCCTCTCTTATGCCCAAATTAGCGTCATCGACAATGAATCTTCGGCCGGTAAGACGTGTTTTCTCTCGCGACTCTACAGGCGGAATTAGCAACTCAAGCGCGCGAGCTATCCTATCAATTTCTTCGTCGGAGCGACCTTCAAGCACTTTTGCCAAACGTATCAGCCTTGGTGGAAAACCAGGGGACGCGTTGCCTTTGGCACTTTCTTCGCCTGTGATCCACCAATCTGCAGTATGTCCGAAGACCTCGACAAGCTGAGGAATGTGTTTTTTCGCAATGCGCCCAAAGTTCAGCCAGTCGTACACAGACGGTGCTTTAACGCCGAATAGCGTCGCGACCTCCGATACAGACATGCCACGCGCTTGCATCTCGTCACGTAGACGATCCCCAATGTGACGCTCGGTGTGTGTTGGCGTAGTCATGTCTCCATTAGGCAACGCCGAACATATTTCGGCAATGCCTTGACTTATATGTAGGCTATACCTAATATCTGTCATATGGATCATTTTGCCCCGATCAAAGAAGCCTGCGATACGGTAAACGGACTGAGTGGCTTCGCCCGAATGGTGGGAGTCAAACCTCCAACCGCTTACGAATGGCTAACGCGTCAAAGGCCAGTACCACCGCATCGATGTGTGCTTATCGAAAAGATTTTTCCGACATCTACGAGGAAACGCCTCCGTCCTAAAGACTGGATGCTGATCTGGCCGGAGTTAGCGGAGGAAGAGCAGCTTGCCTCGCGGGAGGCGGCATGAAGCGCGCAGCACTCCAGTCCTCCACGAAGGCAAAACATGCCGCCGCTGCATTCTGGCTGAAAACCCAACGCACCTCGGAAGACCGAGTCGCGATGCACGATCTGTTCCGCCGCGCTTGCGCGGGCGAAACAGAAGCACTGATCGAATGGCTCAGGGCTACGAGGAATGGCCCGAAATTTCTCCCAGCAAAGCCTTCGCTAGCTGCACAGATTGAACAACTTGAGAATCGGGTTTCTCGCCTGGAATCTGGAGTTTCTGCTCCTACCACTCGATCTTCGCCTCCCACGCCGCCCGCAAACGCTCCGGCTGCGGGTGGGTTTGAAAGACGGCAGAGATTGCGGCGAGCAATACATGCGTTATTGCGTTTTCGCTCATAGGGGCTTCCTTTCGCGGAATGGGTTGATGTCGATGGCCTGCAAGCCGAGGTTGATTCTGACATGACTGGAAGCCCCTCCCTTTTGTAGTTTGCGATGGAATCGAGAGATTTTCCCCGAAACAACGACACAACACGAGACAAACGATTTGACGCGAGATGCTTCGATGCAGCGGGAACTGAACTTAAAGCCGGAAATGCAGCGCGTGGACATACGATCCATCGACGCGCAACCGTCGCTGACAGCGGCCATCCGCTTGTGTCAGCAGCTCTCCGGCCTAGATGACAAACAGATTACCGGGAAACAGGGCATCGTCGCCGACGTGGCGCAGTGGTCACGTATTACCAGAAGCAGCCAACACTACTTCCCCCAGGACAAGCTGAATGCCTTCATGGACTTGTGCGGCAACGAGGCGCCGCTGATCTGGTTGGCACGGTCGCGGGGCTACGAACTCACGCCGCTGGAAACGGAGATGGAACGTCGGTTGCGCCTGGAGCGCGAAAAAACCGACGAACTCGAGCGTGAAAATATGCTGCTCAAGAAGCTGCTGACGGGGAGGGCGGAGTGAAAAAGGCCTATCGCACACTGATTGTATCGCAAGCGTTTACCGTCGCTTGCGTGGTCAGCCTCTCAGACTGGTGCCCGTTGCAAGCGCAGCCCAAGCGCGCACACGGCACCATGTTTAAAAAGGCGGAACTGACGGCATAAGCGTCGCACATCATAGACGGTTGAATGGAGCTAAGCATGGCCCGTGCACGAAACATCAAGCCCGGCATTATGGAAAACGAGGATTTAGCCGAGTTGGACCCGTTTGCCCGACTCCTTTTCATTTATCTGTGGATGCTGGCGGACCGCGAAGGCCGTCTTGAAGACCGCCCAAAGAAAATAAAAGTAAAAGCGTTACCGTACGACGATGTGGACGCGGATGCACTGCTTAATAGTTTGCAGTCCAAGGGGTTCATTGTGCGGTATACCGTCTCTGGCGTCGGATACATTCAAATTCTGTCGTTTTTAAAGCATCAGAAGCCACACTCGAACGAAACGCCGAGTGAGATACCACCTTGGAGCCAAGAACTTGCTACCAAGGTAGAAAGTCCTTGTAACCTTGAGGAGAAGGGCTGCAAACCCAAGCAACAAGCACTTGGCCCTTGTATCTCTGATTCTCTGATTGACGGATTGACTGATTGTCTGATCCCTAGCAAAATCCTTTTGCCCCCGACTGCGTCGGAGGCGCCCTCAAAAAAGCTTAAAGCGGAAAAGCCGCTTGTGCCGACAACCGAGATCTGGCGCGCGTACGCGACTGCCTACCAGCGCAGGTACGGCGCGTTGCCAGTGCGCAACGCAAAGGTCAACGGCCAGCTATCGCAGCTGTTGCAGCGCCTTGGCAAGGACGAAGCGCCAGGCGTCGCCGCTTGGTACGTGGACAGCAACAAGCGTTACTACGTGCAAAAGATGCACCCGGTGGACTGCCTGCTGGCCGATGCCGAAGCGTTGAGAACGGAGTGGGTGACAAATCGCAGGGTGACCGAGACACAGGCACGCGAGGCGGATCGGTTGCAGGCGACGGGCGATATGTGGGCGCGAATCCTACGGGATGCGGAGGCGGTTAATGGCGACAGCTGACTTGATTCAGGCGGTGGCGGCCACGGCCGAGTTGTGCGGCACGAGTCTAAGCGAGGCGGCGGCCAAGATGCTGGTGGCTGATTTGGCCGCGTTTGATGAGCAAGCAGTGATTGTCGCGCTATCGAAATGCCGGCGTGAGCTAAAAGGCCGGCTAACGCTCTCGGAGATCCTTTCACGGATTGACGATGGCCGTCCGGGGCCACAGGAGGCGTGGGCGATGTTGCCGCGTGACCTCAACGCGACGGTGGTGATCACCGATGAGATGGCGCAGGCTTGGGGCCTGGTGCGCAGCCTTTTGAGCGAAGGGGAATGGGTGGCGGCTCGTATGGCGTTCCTGGAGGCGTACACGAGACTGGTAACGGACGCGCGCCACGCAGCCAAGCCTGTCAGGTGGTTCGCCTCGCTGGGGTACGACAAGGAAGAACAACAGGCGGTTATCACGCGTGCAGTTGAGACGGGCCGTTTAACGCCCGAGCACGCCAAGGCGCTATTGCCCGGGCCCGTAGACGGACCGATGAGCCAGTTCCTGCTGACCGGAAATGCAGCCCCGTTGCTTGAGGCACAATCGCCAGCGAACCGGGCTGCTGCGCTGGATAACCTCAGCGAAATAAAAAAGATCATTGCCCGCGTCTGTGGAGCGAAAGCATGAACGGCAACAGGGAACTGTACCGGCCCGTGCATCCCATATTGCAGGCAGTAAGGGTAACGGAAGTGGGAAAGCATGAACGGAGATAACCAGGCGCTACATGAGTTTTGTTTGCGTTGGGTTGAGTGGAGCAGGACACGGCGGCTTTATGCACCATTGCGGCCAAAAAATATTTTGCTACGGCTTAGAGAACCAGCAGGGCTAGGCGATGAGTGTGATGCGGAACTGGATGCGGCGCTAAATTTATTCAACGTGGCGTTGATAGCATACCCGGAAGGGCGATCCAAACAAGCGTTCATGGCGTTCTATCTGGGCCGAGTCCGCCCGGTTAAGCGAGCAGCCTATGAACTGGGTTATTCGCGCATGGGTTTTTTCAAAGCCGTGCGTCGGGTGCGGGAGAACGTGTATGCGGTCTCACGCCGCTTGATGCAGGATCGGGAGCAGGTCTAATTCTTTGATCCGCTTTGCTGCTCATCGGTACACCTCGCGACGGTTTCCGATTCGCACAACGAGAATGCGCAAAGCGCCGTCCTCGATACTGGCAATAATTTTGCAATCCCCGACACGGTATTTCCAGAAAGCCCTCAAGCGCGAACCTTTGAGGGCTTCGCCAATGCTGCGAGGGTCGTCCAGTACGGAGACACGCTCATGTAGGAAGGCCAGGATACGGCGGGCACATTGCGAGTCAAGTTCCTTGAGGTTCTTGCGTGCCAGGCTCGATAGTTCAACCTTCCATGCCATAGTGTTTCATCACTTCTTCGAGCGGTGCGGTTTCGGAGTTTCCCGCGCGGATCGCTTCAAGCTCACGCTCGGCCAAGTACAAATCCTCAAGATCGTCGAGGTGTTCGCAAATCGCCTCAGTGATGTAAAAGCTTTTGGTGCGCCCAGTCAGTTCGGCCAGGTTCTTCAACCGGGCTTCCACATCGCTAGGCAGTCGAATTGAAAGGGCCATAGCGCTATGCTCCTTGGATAGTGTGATACAAGTATCGTACAAGACTGGGCGAAGCGCAAACCCCTTTGTCCAGAAAACGGTGCATTTGCAGATGCCGCATGACGATCGTGGTGAGCTATGCCTTTGCCTTGCTTCCCACATCAAGCGTATGCGGATAGTTGGTTCCGGTAAAGAACGGAATGTAACCGAATGAAAAAATGTAAACTTTTTAGTTTACTTAATAAAAGTTTACATTTTCCCCAGTTTTTTGTATCATTTTTGAAAAGCTGGATTTTAACGTCCAGACGAAACAACGCGTTGAAAGGCGTGATTTTTAAGCCCTGAGCCGGGTCAATCGGCCAGGGCTTTTTTCATTGACCGACTCATCGGCCATCCAGACCGCCAGGTCGCCGGCCAGGACAAGCCGGCGAGTGTCCGCAACAACCCCGGCAGTGCGTCAAGCTTATCTCCTACTGGCAAGGACGCACCGCTGACCCGGCGTGAAGGGTATGAACATGTAGTAATCACCGAAAAGTCGCCGTAAAAGCGAAAGCCCCGAACCGTTGGTAGCGGTCGGGGCTTTCTTGCATCAACCTTCTGGGACAAACAGAAGGAAGGCATGAATGAATTCTAGCAAACTCATCAAGGAGTTGCGGATGATGTTGAAAGAAATGCCAGCGCAAAGATTTTGGGCGCTATGGATTGTGGCGCTGTGCTTTGGTATTGGCTATATCGTGCAAGCGATCCGTTGGTGGTGATGTTTGGCAGACGCAGATCATGCCGCAAGAGATGTCACCCAATCGCTTTGAGGCAATCCGGCGTTTGAAGTAGATATGACTATGAATAGTGCAAGGACAGCGTGGCAAGCCGTTTGCCAAGGGGCAAACAGGCAACCCCAAAGGCCGCCCGAAGCGTAACACTTAAGTAAATTTTTTAGTTTACTTAATAAAAGTTTACATTTTTCCCAGTTTTTTGTATCATTTTTGAAAGGTTGGATTTTAACGTCCAGACGAAACAACGCGTTGAAAGGCGTGATTTTTAAGCCCTGAGCCGGGTCAATCGGCCAGGGCTTTTTTCATTGACCGACTCATCGGCCATCCAGACCGCTAGGTCACCGGCCAGGACAAGCCGGCGAGTGTCCTCAACAACCCCGGCAGTGCGTCAAGCTTATCTCCTACTGGCAAGGATGCACCGCTGACCCGGCGTGAAGGGTATGAACATGTAGTAATCACCGAAAAGTCGCCGTAAAAGCGAAAGCCCCGAACCGTTCGCAGCGGTCGGGGCTTTCTTGTTTCCACCCCTTGTGGACACCAAGAGGAAGAACGTTGTTCAAGTATACGCCGAAATATCAGGTGAAGGTGGACGGAAAGATGAATTCGACCGATGCTGGAATTGTGGCGCGCAGACTGGCTAATGCCGCATTGATCCTAGCAGCCGGGGCCTTTTGCTTTGGGTTTGGTTTCGGTATTAGCTACATCGTACACGCGATTCGCTGGTGGTGAAAGAGAGGCGGAACATGCCGATTCCGTTCCCTCATGGTTTCTGCAATCCTGTTTATGCGCAGGTATTCGAATAGCTGGCAGAGCGGCTGAGCGAAAACCGGCGGGCTTCTTTCGTGATTGACTCCTCGGCCATC
Organism: Burkholderia sp. b14; assembly: GCF_900156195.1. Classification (NCBI taxonomy): domain Bacteria; kingdom Pseudomonadati; phylum Pseudomonadota; class Betaproteobacteria; order Burkholderiales; family Burkholderiaceae; genus Burkholderia; species Burkholderia sp. b14. The sequence continues at coordinate 486,348 of NZ_FTPJ01000003.1, read as the reverse complement.
CAGACCGCTCGCAGGCCAGGACAAGCCGGCGAGTGTTCGTAACAATCCCGGCAGTGCGTCGAGGCTTTACTCCTGTTTAACCAAAAAGTTCGCTGTGTGAACCAAGCCGCGCCAATCTGAGCGTGTCGGAATCCGACTTTCGGTAAATTAACAGCAGGTCGGGCTTGATGTGGCACTCGCGATAGCCTGCCCAATCGCCGGAAAGGTCGTGGTCACGGTAGCGTGCAGCTAACGGCCGGTCAGTCGCGAGAGCGAGTAGCACCAGCTTGAGCGCATCATCCAGTGTGGCACGGTGTTGCCCCTTGGCTTCCCGCTTGTAATCGCGTTTGAACGCAGACGATCGGTCAATCGTCCGCATGCAGATCCGCCATCAGACTATCAACACTGGTGAACTTCTTGCCCTTGCCCGCTTCCAGTTCAGCAATCGCTTTGCGTGTGGTGGCGTTGGGTACCTTCACCTCAAACGGCAGGCGGTGTTCATCAGCGATGCGCAGCATCAGCAGACGGATGGCATCGGAAATCGATAGCCCCATCGCTTCAAGCGCGCTCGCGGCGCGTTCCTTGGTGTGGGTGTCGATGCGAGCACGGACGTAGGTATCAGCGGTACTCATGGTCACGCTCCTTAAACAGTGTACCAATCCGATTGTAGTCACAAATGGACTACAAGACAAGTCTCGGGCGGCGCGCGCAGCCGAAGGTTTTACCCTGAGTAACTGGCCCTTACAGCGCAAGCATAGCAACAAACCAGCGTGGCAAGCCGTTTGTCAAAGGGCAAACAGGCAACCCCAAAGGCCGCCCGAAGCGTAACACTTAAGTAAACTTTTTAGTTTACTTAATAAAAGTTTACATTTTCCCCAGTTTTTTGTATCTTTTTTGAAAGGCTGGATTTTAACGTCCAGACGAAACAACGCGTTGAAAGGCGTGATTTTTAAGCCCTGAGCCGGGTCAATCGGCCAGGGCTTTTTTCATTGACCGACTCATCGGCCATCCAGACCGCTAGGTCACCGGCCAGGACAAGCCGGCGAGTGTCCGCAACAACCCCGGCAGTGCGTCAAGCTTATCTCCTACTGGCAAGGACGCACCGCTGACCCGGCGTGAAGGGTATGAACATGTAGTAATCACCGAAAAGTCGCCGTAAAAGCGAAAGCCCCGGACCGTTCGCAGCGGTCGGGGCTTTCTTGTTTCCACCCCTTGTGGACACCAAGAGGAAGAACGTTGTTCAAGTATACGCCGAAATATCAGGTGAAGGTGGACGGAAAGATGAATTCGACCGATGCTGGAATCGTGGGACGCAGACTGGCTAATGCAGCGTTAATTTTGGCAGCCGGGTTCGGTAGCGCGGCGCTGATTTGGGCGATCCGCTGGTGGTGAAAGAGAGGCGGATCATGCTCTATGGTTCTTCGCGTTTCTTATCGCGGCATCAGCTTTTGTGCACGCAATTCGCTGGTGGTAGTTGCGGATGATGTTGAAGGACATGCCAGCTCAAAGGTTTTGGGCGATCTGGCTGCTTGGCTTGTTATATTTTTCCGCCAAGTTCCTTGACGTACCCATTGTAGTTTCATGGTTGAGTCGATAAAACTCCAAGTTTTAAGCAGTTATGGCCCTTAACAGCGCAAGAACAGCAAAAAAACAGCGGGGCAAGCCGTTCGAGAAGGGACAAACAGGCAACCCCAAAGGCCGCCCTAAACGCACGCAGGAAGAATTGGACCTGATCGCCGCGTGCAAAGCCAAAACGCCCGACGCGCTTGAGGCGATCGAATCGATCATGTTGGGTGGCAAGAACGAGCGCAACCGGTTGTCGGCTGCGCTGGCGATCATCGAGCGGGGTTATGGCAAGCCGGTACAGGGCGTGGAACTAGGGGGCACGGGCGGCGGGCCGATTCAAAGCATAAACATGCCTCCAGATAAATTCTGGGAGATCGCCAAGACCATCGCCGATGAGATTTGACTATGCATCCATTCAGCCCGGACGAACACTTCGCGGCTGCAAAGATGGCACAAGCGGATTTGTACTTCTTCTCGCGCTGGATGTTCTATCAGCGCCGCCGGTACAAATGGCTGCGCGGCCCGCACCACAAAGCGATCTGCGATGCGCTAATGCGTGTCTTCCTCGGTAAGGCCAACCGGCTAATCATCAACGTACCGCCCCGATATTCAAAAACTGAACTCGCGGTAGTTAACTTTATCGCTTGGACACTCGGACAGGTACCCGATGCCGAGTTCATCCACGCGAGCTACGCTGCACCACTGGCCGCAAATAACAGCGCCAACGTGCGCTCGCTCGTGCAGCACGAGGCTTACCAGCAGGTTTTCCCAGCCTGCCGCTTAGCCTCGGATTCGAAAAGCCACTGGAGCACCACCGAGGGCGGCGTGATGTACGCCGCTGGTGCCGGGGGTACGATTACTGGCTTTGGTGCGGGTAAGCACCGCGAGGGCTTTGGCGGCGCAATCATCATTGACGATCCGCACAAGCCCGACGAAGCCAAGAGCGATGTCATCCGACAGGGCGTCATCGATTGGTTTCAGAACACGCTGGAGAGCCGCAAGAACAGCAAGGACACGCCGATCATCCTGATCATGCAGCGCCTGCATGAGCACGATTTGGCAGGTTGGTTGCTCGATGGTGGCAACGGAGAATCGTGGGAGCACGTTTGTTTGCCTGCAATTCAAGCCGATGGCACGGCGCTATGGCCGGAGAAACACACCATTGATGATCTGAGGCGGATGGAGCAGGCGGCTCCCTATGTGTTTGCAGGGCAATACCTGCAACGCCCATCTCCACCGGATGGTGGCCTCATCAAGCCGGACGCAATCACGACAATCGACGCGCTACCTGTGGGCACGATCAAATGGGTGCGCGGTTGGGATTTGGCCGCGACCATCGACGGCGACTATACGGCAGGCGCGAAGCTGGGCAAGCTGGAGGATGGCCGCTTTGTCATTGCTGACGTGGTGAGGTTGCGCTGCGGTCCCGACGAGCGGGACGCGGCACTGACGAACACAGCCGCTCGCGATGGCAAATCGGTGCGCATTAGTCTGCCCCAAGACCCAGGTCAGGCCGGCAAGACTCAGGCGCTATATCTGACCCGCAAGCTGGCGGGCTACGCGGTCACCACCTCGCCAGAATCCGGCGACAAGGCGACACGGGCCGAACCGCTGGCCGCGCAGATCAACGTCGGTAATGTGCTCATGCTGCGCGGTTCGTGGAACGACGCCTTGCTTAACGAAATGCGACTGTTCCCCAATGGAACGCATGATGACCAGGTCGACGCGTGCTCACGCGCGTTCGCCGAAATCATGGTGCACAAGCGCGGCTTCTTTGATCTGGATTAAAACCGACATGTTCAACTGGTTACGACGCAAAGATGAGCCGCCCCAAGCCCCCGAGACCCCAAAGTCCGGGGGCTTTTTCACGACCAAGCATGATCTGCGTGTCGGCCAGACTGAGGCGTGGGCACATTTGCAGGCGTCAACGTTTCAACGCTCGGTGGCCGATGATTTTTGCGCCGCCGACGTCGGCATGGACGCGAACGAACTTGAAAACAGCGTCAAGCGCGTTGCAACGCTCCGACAGGAAAACATGCCAGCCGCGCAGGTCGGTTGGTATGCGTCACAGAGCTTTATCGGCTACCAACTCTGCGCGCTGATTGCACAGCATTGGCTGGTTGACAAGGCATGCACGATGCCGGGTAAGGATGCGATCCGCAATGGCTATACGGTTACGGTCAACGACGGTACAGGAGTGGATGCGGGCGTCATCGACGCAATCCGCAGGGAGGATAAGCGTTTCCGAATCAACCACCACATGCGCGAGTTCGTGCGCATGGGGCGTGTATTCGGCATTCGCATCGCCATGTTCGTGGTCCAGTCAACCGACCCTGAATATTATGCCAAGCCATTTAATCCAGACGGCGTGACACCAGGCAGTTATAAGGGCATCCGGCAAATCGACCCATACTGGGTGGTGCCAGAATTGAACTCGACGGCTATAACCGACCCGACAAGCCTGCACTTTTACGAGCCGACTTACTGGCGCATCAATGGCAAGCCGATCCATCATTCGCATCTGATTATCTTGCGCACTGGCGAAGTTCCGGATGTATTGAAACCGACCTACTACTACGGTGGCGTGCCGGTGCCGCAGAAGATTTTCGAGCGCGTCTATGCTTCCGAGCGCACGGCCAACGAGGCTCCGTTGCTCGCAATGTCCAAGCGCAGTACGGTCATTCACATGGACGTGGAAAGTGCTGTCGCCAATCAGGCAAAGTTTGAGCAGCGGATGGCGACCTGGGCTCACTATCGCGACAACCACGGCATCAAGGTTGTTGGCACGGAAGAGCAAATCGAGCAGTTCGACACCGCGCTAGCGGACTTCGATGCGGTCATCATGACGCAGTATCAGCTTGTCGCGGCGGCGGCGAACGTGCCGGCCACCAAGCTGCTTGGCACATCGCCCAAGGGCTTTAACGCAACGGGCGAGTTCGAGGAAGCGAGCTACCACGAAGAACTGGAAAGCATTCAGGCGCATGACCTGACGCCTCTGCTGGATCGTCATCACTTGCTGGTCATCCGCTCGGAGATTGCGCCGAGGTTTGGCGTCGTGCCATTTGAGACGACGGTGGCATGGAACCCGCTGGATTCGATGACGGCAAAGGAGCGCGCCGAAGTCAACAAGATGGAAGCGGAAACCGGTGCCATTCTGGTGCAGTGCGGGGCCATCGACGGCATCGATGAACGCCGCCGAATCACCCAGGACCCCACCAGTGGCTACACCGGCATAGAGGAAGCCATGCCGGCTGACCCGCCTGATAAGGCGGGTGATGAATTGCCTGAGGATGACGATGGCACGTAAGCTACTGGCCCGCAAAAAGGCAGCGTGGGCGGATCAGTTCAAACCAGCCGTGCTACGCGGCAAGCCGCTGCGCGTGAGTGCTGGCTTACAGGCACGCTATCAGCAGGACCTGGAGCGGCTTGTCGCCGAGATGACGGCTGCCAGTCACAAAGAAATTGTCGCGCTGTTCGATAGCCCGTCAGCGCAAACCTTCTTTGCGCAAGACGCCAGCCTATCGAGCCAGGCACGCATCGTGACAAACGCGCTGACCCGGCGTGTACGCAAGCGTTTCGCGCTCAAGGCAAAGGCAATCGTGAAGCGCATGGTCGCGGGTGCAGATAAGGCAAGCAGTGCCAGTTTGCACAGCAGCCTGCGTGACCTGTCCGGTGGACTGTCTCTCAAAACCACAGCCCTGCCATCGACCGCAAAGGAAATCCTTGCCAGTTCGGTAGCCGAAAACGTGGGCCTCATCAAGTCAATTGCCGATCAGTATCTGGCCGGCGTACAGGGTGCGGTCATGCGTGCAATCACCAGCGGCAACGGGCTACAGGACCTGATCTCCTATCTACGGGAACAGGAAGGCGTGACAAGGCGACGCGCGCGAAACATCGCGCTCGACCAAACGCGCAAGGTCTACAACGGCCTGAACAATGGGCGCTGCATGTCGCTTGGCATAACGGAAGGGGAATGGGTACATAGCAGCGGCGGTATACAGCCTCGCGAACGCCATCTTGCCTTTGACGGCAAGGTGTTCAATCTAGCGAGGGGCGCGCCGGTCGGCTCCAATGGGGCCTATGTGCGACCAGGGGAGGAGCCCAACTGCAAATGCAGCTTTATACCGGTCATTCGCTTTTCCCGAGGTGACGCATGACAAATCGCGTCATCGATACGAACGGCTGGGCCGAAATTCGTGACAACCCGATTTCCAAGGTGGGGGTATTTCCCTATCTGGGCAGATCAATCGGCGCGCCCGAGCCTAACCGCATTTACATGGTCTACCGGCCAGAAGAAGAGTTGGCCGATCCCGCCTGCATTGAATCGTTCAGGCTGCTGCCGTGGGTCGATGGACACGAAATGCTTGGCAGCAAGGATACCGGCTATATCGCGCCGGAAAAGAAGGGGATTCAAGGTGTCATTGGCGAGGACGTGTACTACGAAGACGGTGTACTGAAAGGCAACATCAAAGTCTTCTCCGAATCACTCGCGGCGCTTATCCATAGCGGCAAGCGTGAGCTGTCCGCAGGCTATCGTTGCCAATACGAGTTTACCTGCGGCCAGTACAACGGCCAACGCTACGACGCCATTCAGCGAAAGATTCGGGGAAACCACCTCGCGTCTGTCCACGAAGGGCGCATGGGACCAGATGTCGCTGTCCTGGATCACATGACATTCACATTCGATGCAAAGGAGTTACTCATGACAGATACAAGCAAGGCAACAGGGCAAGATGAAGAGGTGTCGCTCGCCAACGTAGTGAAACAGCTGATTCCGCTGGTGCAGGCGCTGGTCGGTTCGACACCTTCCGCCCCGCCGGACGGCGATGTAGATCCATCGGTAATCGGCGACGATGCCCCGACCAAGATGCCGGTTGAAGATGACGATGGCACGCTGCCTGCCGAAGATGAAGACGATGATTTACCCGCGGCGAAGGGCGAGAAAGAGACAGAAGACGAGCAAGAAACCGCGCAAGCCATGGACGCGGCAATTAAGGCGCTTCGCACCGCATCCAAGACTGCGCCGAAAGCGATGCGTGCGAGCATGGACAGCGCCATTGCCGGATTGCGCAAGGCTTACACCGCCGCCCAAACCCAGTCGCAAACGCCGAGCAAGACGGTAGCGAGCGTTGATGCCGCCGAAGTCAAGGCGCTGCGCGCGCGCGTGGCCCAACTGGAGCGTAGTGCCGCCAAAGGGATCATGAGCGAAATCAGCAAGCGCGATGCGCTTGCCAGCCGCTTGTCCACTCATATCGGCACGTTTGATCACGCCGACAAGACGCTGGTTGAAGTGGCGCGCTACGGTGTCTCAAAACTCGGTATCGCTTGCGCCAAGGGGCAGGAGATAGCCGCGCTCGACGGCTATTTGCACGGTCGCGAGGCTCCCAAACCGGGGCAGGGTATGGATGCAAAGCATCCGACATCGAGCGAACTCGACCAATATTTGCAAGGAGTCTGACAACATGGCTTTCCAAACCACTGTTCGCGCCGACATGGCCTTCGGGGTGCCGGGCGAACTTTTTACCGATGGCCCGGTGCGCGCCGCGCCGTGGACCTTGGTGTCCTCAAAGCCCAACGTGATTGGTCATGCCTATACGCTCGCGGGTGACGGCGTGGCGCAAGTTGGCGGGACAGGGCCGTTTGTGGGCATCCTCGTCCATCCAAAACACTATGCCTCGTATGGTGCAGCAGCAGGTACGCTCACGCCAACGATGGAATTACCCAATCAAAGCATTGGTGAACTGCTCACGATGGGCGAAATTGTGGTGAGCCTGCCTGCCGCCACCGATGTGGGCTATGCGGTTATCTACGACACCAGCACGGGGGCACTGTCCACCATTGAAGAAGATAGTGAGGTACCCAGCGGCAGCGTTGAAGTACCCAACGCGCTTGTCTCGCGCTACCTATCGACGGGGGCGGGATTGGCCGTGATCACACTGACCAACTGAGGCACTGAGCATGCAAAGCAAAGAACATTCGTATATCGGCCCACGCGCAGTACGGCCGCTCAAGCTGTCGAGCGTCGTTGGCTATCAGGACCTGTCCCGTATCGGTATTGGCATGGACGCTGCAACCGTGCACCGCATGATGGCGGCAATGGACGCGGCGCTGGTACCCGGTTTGACTACACCGACAATTACCACGCCCGAGCAGTTCCTACAAAACTGGCTGCCCGGTTTTGTGGCGATCACCACGGCGGCGCGCACGATCGATGAGTGTGTGGGCATTACGACAGCGGGCGCATGGGAAGATGAGGAAGTCGTGCAGGGCGTCATGGAACTCACCGGTACGTCTGTGCCGTATGGTGATTATACGAACGTGCCGCTGTCGTCGTGGAACGTCAACTTTGAGCGGCGCACGGTAGTGCGTTTCGAAGAAGGTATGCGTGTCGGCACGCTTGAAGAAGCGCGCGCTTCGCGGATGAAAGTGAATAGTGCCGAAAGCAAGCGCGAAGCAGCAACGCTGGCGCTGGAGATCAACCGCAATCGCGTCGGATTTTACGGCTACAACGATGGAAACAATCGCACTTATGGACTTTTGAATGATCCCAGCCTGCCTGCGTATGTCACCCTGCCAATGGGTGGGGCCAACTCGACCCAATGGGCGTCCAAGACCTTCCTCGAAATTACAGCAGACATTCGCACGATGGTGGCCGATCTGCGCAACCAGGCGCGTGGCGTGATCGACCCGAAAAAAGAGCAACTGACGCTTGTTCTTGGCACGTCGGTCATCGATTACTTGACAGTCACTTCGATTTTTAGCGTGTCCGTGCAGGACTGGCTGACCAAGACCTATCCGACGATGCGTGTGGTGTCTTGCCCAGAATTTGATGCAGCGCATGCGGGCGACAATGTCGCGTATCTGTACGCTGAGAGCGTGAGCGATCAATCGACCGACGGCGGTCAAACCTTTGTACAAATCGTGCCGGCGAAATTTCGTGTGTTGGGGATTCAGCAACTCGCGAAAGGCTACGAAGAGGACTATTCCAATGCGACGGCGGGCGTGATGTGCAAGCGGCCGTATGCTGTCGTGCGTCGCACAGGACTTTAACGGAGAGCAATCATGCATTACGTGTATTCGACCGCAACGTGCGATACCGCCTATGGCGTGTGGATCAACAGTGGAAACGACTTGCCGATTCGCACGCGCGCGATCGTGATCAAAGGCGGCGCGGGCGTCGCCAACAAAAACTTAATTACGCCTCGTGGCGTAGTAACGCAGGTGACGGACGAGGATTTGGCGCTGCTTGAAAAGGACGAAGCCTTTCAGCGGCATGTCAAACGTGGCTTTATCCACGTCGAGCGATCCAAAACCGATCCAGAAAAGGTGGCCGCGGATATGACCGGTCGCGATCAAGCGTCGCCGCTGGTACCGCAAGACTTTGCGGAGAAAAAGCGGCCCAAGACGCGGGGTGAGTAATGATGGGTGCGCCCATCCAGTTGGATGCCAGCGCATTTCGCGCCGCCTTTGCTGCATTCGAGAGCAAAACCGCGTATCCCGACACCGCGCTTTCGGCAACCTGGACGGCGGCGACGTGCTATGTGAGTCCAGAGAATTATGGACATCTCCAAGGTGATGACCGAGTCCGTGCGCTGAATCTGATGACGGCCCATCTCCTTGCGCTGACGGACATAGTGAAAGGCGGTCAAACGCCGGGTATGGTGTCCACTGCAACCATCGACAAGGTGCAAGTCACGCTCACTCCGCCGCCTGTTAAGTCGCAATGGCAGTGGTGGCTGTCGCTCACTGCCTATGGGCAGCAGCTTCTCGCTTTACTGTCGGCCGCGGCGGCAGGCGGCTTCTATGTTAGCGGACTGCCGGAAGGATCGGCGTTTCGCCGCGTGTACGGCATTTATCCCTGACGCCCAGGCCGCCTGATCGGGCAGTCCTATTTCCGAAGTGAACCCAATGACCAAGTTAATACGTAAGCCCGGCCCCGGTGGCGCGCGTCTGCATCAAGCGTTACAGGATATCGACGGCCATATCGGCAAGGTTGGCTGGTTTGAGTCTTCTAAATATCAGGACGGTACACCGGTCGCCTATGTAGCCGCGATCCATGAGCATGGCGTGCCCGAAAAAGGCATCGCGATGCGCGCGACGATGCGCCCAACAGCCCAGGCACAACGAGCGCAATGGGCAAAACTGGCACAGCAGGGCTATACGGCGGTGTTTCGCGGTACGGACTCGACAGCCGCAGTCATGGAGAAGGTGTCAGCCAAGGCTGCTGGCGATATTCGTCGCGCCATCTCGCGAATCCGCACACCGCCGTTGAAGGTCGCCACCGTCAAGGCGCGCTTGCGAGACAAAAAACAAGGTCGCGTTGTCTCGCTAACAGCCGCTAAACCGCTGGTCGATTCCGGTGTCCTCCTGAATACGCTAACCCATATCGTGGAGGACAAGTCGTGATGCCAGGCTCTAATTTGCTCGGTCTTGCGTTGTCCGTGATCGGCAAGCAACGTGTCGAGTATTACCAATTCTTGGGGCGCGAGACCAACGATGTGGGCATTGACGTGAACCGGTATGCACCACCTGTACCCTTGTACGGCAGCGTGCAGGCCGTGGACCGAAATTTGTATCAGTACCTTGGTCTCGATTTCCAGAAACGGTACATCCGGCTTTATGCGTGTGCCGAACTACAGGACGTGGCCCGCGACCGATCGAGCGATCAGATCGAGTTTGCCGGTCAGCGCTATCAACTGCTGTCGGATGCGGACTGGTTCAACATCGACGGTTGGGACGGCGCGCTTTGCGTACAAATATGACAGACAACGAACTGTTCCGCATCCTGCTGCCGTTGATCCGTGACGGGCTGCGCGCGAATGGCATTGCCGACATTGCCATCAAGCAGCAGTATCAGCCGACGCAACAAGGCACGCCAAGCGGCCCGGTGGTGTTCTTGAACAAAATCGGCGATTACCGATACGGTTTCCCGCAGCGCAAAAGCGTCTGGGATCGCGAAGCCGGGCAGTTCGTCCATACCGAGTCGGTGTGGATGCAGACTGCGTTCCAAGTGAACGTACTTGCAACACAAGACCCCAAGCAGCCTGATTTGCTGACAGCATCCGATCTGCTGAACCTGGTCGCGTGCATCCTGCAAAGCGATGCTGCGCGCCACACGTTGCACTCGCATCAAGTCGGCATCTATCGCGTGCAAGACATTCGCCACACTTATTTTGCTGATGACTGGGATTGCTTCGAAGCCAGCCCGTCATTCGATTTCATCCTTACCCATTTGCGCACGCTAGCCAGCCGGGTTCCATCGGTTGACGCTTTCGAGCCAAACATTCGTTGCATCTAGGAGCCATTGATGGCAATTCGATTTCCCAAGTACGTTGACGTGACATCGGGCGTCGGCGCAGCGGCCGGTGTGCGTCGGCGCGATCTAATCGGGCGTTTCTTTACGACAAATATGCTGCTGCCGCCGAAAACGGTAGTCGAGTTCGATAACCCCGATGATGTCGGGCGCTATTTTGGCACGGCCTCGGAGGAATACGCCCGCGCATCTTTTTATTTCGGCTGGATCTCAAAGAACATTACGCGCGCGCAGAAAATCAGCTTCGCGCGCTGGGTCGATGCCGCCATCGCGCCGACGATCTTTGGGGCGGCAGTGACTGCGCCATTGTCTCGATTCCAAGCTGTGACGGCTGGCGAGTTGACAATACAGCTTGGCACAGATATTCATTCCGTATCGCCGTTGTCGTTCGCGGAAGCCCTTAGCTTTGCCGACGTGGCATCGGTTTTACAAGCAGCCATTCGTGCCGCAGGTGCGGGCCCCCTTTGGGAGGGTGCAATTGTCTCGTTTGACGCGCGGAAAAATAGCTTCCATTTCACAACCACCAGTACGTGTGCCAATGTAAAAGTCGCTGTCCTGTCCGGCACAATCCATACTATGCTGGGTTGGGATGATCGCGCTGTCTACGCCGATGGAGCAGTCGCCGAAACAGTTAGCGATGTGCTGGCCGCTTCGACTGAGCTATCGAACAATTTTGGCTCGTTCACATTTCTGCGGGCCTTGTCGGCAGCCGAGACCGAGGAGGCGGCAAAATGGAACGCGGCGCAGAATGTGATGTACCAGTTCCACACGCGCGTCCTATCTGCCGATGCGGCAGCCTACTATGAAGCACTCAAAGGTTACGCAGGGACCGGTTTGACGCTGGCCGGCACATCCGGAGAATATCCGGAGCAACTTCCGATGATGATCCTGGCTTCCACCGATTACAGCCGCCGTAACTCGGTTCAAAATTACATGTTTCAGCAAGCGGCGCTCACGCCCAGTGTGACGACGACGCCCGAATCGGACCGGTTGGATGCATTGCGTGTGAACTACTACGGCCGCACGCAAACGGCTGGTCAAGTGCTCGACTTCTATCAGCGCGGCGTGCTGATGGGTGGCGCCACCGCGCCGACAGACATGAATGTCTACGCGAACGAGCAATGGCTCCAAGATGCGGCCGGCAGCGCCATCATGGAACTGCTGATGTCGCTGGCGAAGGTATCGGCCAACGTGCAGGGACGGGGCCAACTGATCGCGACGCTGCAAAGCGTGATCAATCAGGCGCTGCTCAACGGCACAATCAGCGTCAGTAAGGATCTGAACAATACGCAGCAGCTGTACATCACCAATATGACGGGTGAAGCCGACGCGTGGCGGCAGGTCCAGACCATCGGTTACTGGCTTGACTGCGTAATCCAATCCATTGTGACGCCAGACGGACGCACCGAATACAAGGCCGTCTACACCCTCATCTACAGCAAAGACGATGCCATCCGAAAAGTGGACGGAAGCCACGTCTTGATTTGATCCAGACCAGGAGTAACGATGGAAAACATCTCAGGCTTCGGCCTTGTGGTGCAGGTATGTGCATCTAAAACGTTTCCCGCCGGTTTTACGGTCACGCAGTTCGCCGACGATGGCGATCCGTTCGACATTCCGAGTATTCAGGTAAACGACAAGGCGATGGGTCTCAATGGCGATTTGATTGTTTGGTCCAAAGCCAATCCGATTACAGTGACGTTGAACCTAATTCCAGGGAGTGACGACGACAAGAACATGTCTATCTTGCTTGAAGCAAACCGGGTCGGACGTGGTAAGCAAAGCGCAAAAGACGAAATTACAATGGCAGCAATCTACCCGGACGCCCGCATACTCACGCTGACCAAAGGGGTGATCACTGACGGCATGCCTGCCAACAGTGTAGCCAGCGCAGGGCGGATGAAGAGCAAACCGTACATCTTTGCTTTTGAAAACCGGACGGGAACATCATGAGCGTATTACTTGAACCCAAGGAAATCTTGATCAAAACGATGGCGGGTGAGGATCACCCCTACATCCTGTCGAAATTTCCCGCCGTCGCAGGCCGCGAGATCGTTTCGCAGTACCCGATCAGTGCGGTGCCAAAACTCGGCGACTACAAGACCAACGAAGCGCTCATGTTAAAAATCATGGGCTTCGTGGCGGTGCCCCTTGACAATGGCGAATTGCGATTATCGACCGCCGCGCTGGTTGACAACCATGTGCCGGACTACGAGACGTTGATGAAAATCGAGTTTCACATGATGGACTACAACACGTCTTTTTTCTCAAGCGGAAAGGTCTCGACTTTCTTAGGCAATGTCGAGGGCAAGGCAACAGCGTGGATTTCCAAAACGTTGACGCACTTGTTGGAGCGATCCTTTCTGAAGGACGTGCCACGCTCCAGGAATTGAGGACGGTCTACACGCTGGAGGATGCTTTCATTCTCTGGGAGAGCATTGCGATCCCTCGCTACAACGAATGGCTTGCTGCCGAGCACGCCAAACGGACATCGAAATGAGCATTCTTGAAACGTTCTACATTCTGTTCGATTCGGACGCGAAGGAGGTCAAGCAAGGGGCGCAAGAGGCTGAAAAGGCGACCGAGCAGCTTGAGAAAAAGATCAAAGGTGCGGATATGGCGGCCACCCAACTTGGCAAGTCGTTCAAGTCGCTAATCGGGGCGGCCACCGGTGCGATTGCTGGTGCTTTGTCGGTGGGCGCGATGGTATCCGGCGTGGCGCGCGCAGCGGCCGACACCGACGCGCTCGGGAAGAGCGCCGACGCACTGCGCGTCGAGGTCGATACGCTGCACGCATGGAGCGAAGCGGCCAAGCGTTGCGGCGGCAGTGGCGAGGCATTTAGCAAAACGCTCACTAGCCTGAGTGAAAAGGTTACTGAACTGGTCAAAACTGGCAAAGGTGACATTGGCCCCTTGCTGCAACGGCTCGGCGTGCAGTTTCGTGATCTGAACGGCAACGCCAAGACTACACCTCAGCTGCTGCTGGAAGTCGCCCAATCGTTTGAGCGCTTAAACAAAACGGAATCCGCCGAATTAGGCAAAAAGATGGGGCTGGACGGCGCCACCATCGCTCTGTTGCAGAAAGGGCGGCAAGCGCTCGAAGAACAAATCAAGCGGCACAAAGAGTTTGGCGTTGTCAACAAGACCGATGCTGAAGCGGCAAAGCAATACACCGAGCAACTCGGCAAGGTCAAGATCGCCTTAAGTGATCTCGGGCAGGTATTCCAGTACATGTTCACGAGCCTCTCGACCACAGTGCTGCCCGCCCTGACGTGGTTGCTGAGAAAGTTCGAAGCGCTCACGGCCTACCTGGCAGACCATAGCGGCCTAGTAAAAGGATCCTTAGTCGGACTGGCGCTGGTACTGACGTCGCTGTACCTGCCTGCCGTCTTGAGCGCCGCCACCGCGACATTCGCGCTGGTCGCGCCCTATCTGCTGATCGGCGCGGCCATTACAGCGGTCGGTGCGCTGTTCGCGCTGGCCTACGAAGACGTGATGGCGTTTCTCGATGGCAATGGCTCGCTGATCGGCGAGATGGCGAAACGCTGGCCAATTATTGGCGAAATCGTGCATGGGGTTGCGGATGTGTTTTCTTTCCTGTTTGATCTGGTGAAGGCTGGACTGATCTTCATTACCGATCTAATTGACGACCCTGAAAAAGCATTCGAGCGCTTCTCGACGAACGTGCGTGCCGCGTTCGACAAGCTGTTGAGCAAAATACCTGCCCTTAAGCCGGTCATGAACTTTATCGGCGATGTATTTAACCAGGTCGGCCACACCGTCAAAGCCACGTGGAACGGGATCGCCGCAGCGATCGAAACCGTCATCGGCGCCGCCTCACGCGGCTTGAAGATCATTAGTAGTGCGCTGGGGCAGGTGAAATCTTTTCTCGGTCTTGGGGACGCCGCACCATTGCAAGGTGGAGCAGTATCCAAGGGCGTAGCGGCCGCGGATCGTGCTGGCGTCATCGCCGGCAAACAGGCGCTGGCCGTCACCTCAACGCCGCTGGCGGCACAGACCTCAGCCAGTATCACGCACGCAAACCGCAGTGTAAGCAAGAGCATGAATGTGCAGACGGGACCCATCACGATCCATACCCAAGCCACGGACTGCGATGAGGTCAATCAGGCCCTCAGCCGTAGTTTGGGACAAGAATTAAGTACGACATTGAACCATTTTGATGACGGAGTGGCAGCGTGATCGCCGGATTCATTCCGACCGCCGCCGTCGATGTCGTCGGCGTGTTCGATGCAGGCTTTCAGCAGCTTTTTGGCGACGCGCGGCCGATAAAGGCGACGGTCAAGGAAGCGTCCAAGGTAATGGAACATCCCATTGAATCGGGCGCAACGATGACCGACCACCGGATCATCCTGCCGGTTGAGATCGAGTTGAAGATGATGCTGGCCGGGGCAACATATCGGGACACTTATCGGCAAATCCGCGAGATGTTCCAGAAGGGTGAACCCCTGACGGTGCAGACGAAGGCGGGCAGCTACGCCAATATGCTGATCGCAGAAATGCCGCATGATGAAGAGCCTGATGCCCTCGGTACCCTCATGCTCACGCTGAAGCTTAAGGAAGTGCTGGTCGTCACGACACGATACGAAAAACTGTCCGTCCGGAAAGTCAAGGACAAGACACACGCATCCACCGTGCAGCGTGGCGAGCAATCTGGCAAGCCCGCAAAAAGAAAAGCGTCCACGCTTCACGATATCTTCGTTTGAAGCAATCTTTGTTTGATGCAATCGCCATGATTCAAATTCCACTCGATGCGATCCCTAATCAATCGCTGTCGATTCGGCTCGATTCACGCCGCTATGAAATCACGGTCCAGGCCACATCTGGGGTGATAGCTGCGACGATTGCCCGTGACGGCGAGATGCTTGTGCAAGGATTGCGGTGTGCGGCCAGTACGCCACTGTTGCCTTTTCAGTATATGGAAGACGGCGTCGGAAACTTCGTGTTTTTGACGGAGGACGAGGAATACCCCGACTACACAAAGTTCAACAGCACGCATCAACTTGTGTACCTCAGCGGTGCCGAGCTTGCGCAGGTTCGCCTGTGAAGCCAATGAATGAACTCGATCCACGCATTGTGCGCCTGGGCATCGAAATGAACGGCGAACTGAAAACATATGAAGATCTCGCAATTAGTGCAACCGGCTCCAAGTTCGCAAATGCACTGCAAAATGAAGCCGAGATTCGTGTTTCGAATTTATCCAAAGCGGATCGCGAATACCTATTGACGGAAACCAGTCCGTTCAACCTGAATCGCACGCCCAAGCGCATTGTGCTGGATGCAGGCCGACGTTCCACTGGAGCAGCGCGCGTATTTGTCGGTGACATTTCCAGTTGCATCCCATCTCAACCGCCGGACATCACGCTAACGTTCAAGTTATCGACCGGGCAATTTCAGAAAGGCAACATCCTTGCGCGCAGTCAGACTGGTGCCGCTCCACTGTCCACCATCGCAAAGCAGGTAGCAAGTGATCTTGGACTGACACTGCGCTTTGAGGCCACAGACAAAAACATTGCTAACTACGCATTTGCCGGAGGCGCACTGAAACAGGTGGACCGGCTTGGCGAAGCCGGCGGCGTGAACGCCTATGTTGATGACCACACGCTGATCGTGAAAAACCACAACGTCGCGTTGAGCGGCGAGGTGCGTGTGTTAAGCGAAGCCACAGGCATGGTCGGCATTCCTGAAATCACTGAGCAGGGCATCAAGGTCAAGTATTTGTTCGATACCACGACCCGCCTGGGCGGCGCATTGACTATCGACAGCAAGTTGAACCCGGCTGCGAGCGGCCATTACGTCATCTTTAAGCTGAACTTCGAGCTAGCTAACCGTGACACTCCGTTCTACTGGATCGCGCAGGCCAAACGTGCAGGTATCCGCTGATGAGTGACTACGCCATCCCGAGTCATGATCCCGCGAACACAGGGGGACTAGCGGGCACGCTGCGCGAAGTGTTCAAGAAGCTGATGCAGGGCGTCGATGACATGCTGCCTGCAAAGATTGTCGGCTATGACCGCAAATGCAATGTCGCAACAGTGCAACCGCAGATCATGATGCTGACCACCGAAAACCGGACGTTATCCCGGCCACCATTGGCCCGTGTGCCCGTGCTCGCACTGGGCGGCGGCGGCTTTGTGATGTCGTTTCCGCTCAAACCCGGCGACGCTGGCTGGATCAAGGCCAGCGACCGTGATATTTCGTTGTATCTGCAATCGGGTGGTGAGGTTGGGCCTAATACACAGCGACTGCATTCGTTCGCCGACGGCCTGTTCATCCCTGATGTGATGCGCGGCTACACGCTGGCCGATGAAGACAAAGCGAATGCTGTCCTGCAAAGCGCGGATGGCTTGGTACGCGTTGCACTCTGGTCGGACAAACTCAAGCTGACTGCGCCAATGGTCGAACTTGATGCGGCGAATGTGCACTGCACGGGTAATCTTACAGCCGACGGGCGCGTGACCGGACGCGGCGGCGTGACTTTCGGCGAAACACCGGCCGAAACACACCGGCATGACGGCGTTCAACGCGGCAGCGACACCAGTGGAGGTCCGGTTTGAAGAGTCTTGCAACGAATCAATGCAATGACCTGTTCATCAACGCTGACGGAAACCTTGCTATCGCGCGCGATATCGAGGCGGTCAAGCAGGACTGCCAGCACGCGATGCAAGCCCAACTGGGTGAAATGGTGCTCGCGCTGGACCGCGGGATGCCCACGCGAGATCTAGTGTGGCACAACACAAACCTGGTGCAGTTCGAAGCCTACGCGCGCCAGACGCTGCGCGCAGTAGGCGGCGTGGTCGATGTCATCGCCTTCGACGTGGCAATCGAGGACGGTGCGCTGTGCTACAGCGCGACTATTCAAACTGTTTTTGGCGTGGCTAAGCTAAAGAACCATGGCTGAACCCTACGACTATTTGACTCATGCCGGCGTAATTGTGCCCGACACAGCGGTGGTGCTCGATACGGTGCGCAATGAATGGCGTGGCGTATTGGGCGACGATCTGTCGGTGGCAGATGAAACGCCTCAGGGCGTGCTTATTACGGCTGATGCGCTGGGCCGCAACAGCGTGATTCGTAACAATGCGGCACTCGCCAACCAGATCAACCCGAACGAGGCGGGCGGCGTATTTCTAGATGCGATATGTGCGTTGACTGGGCTTGAACGCGCGAAAGCCAAGCGTTCGACGATCGCCGATGTCGAGGTGACCGGCATCCCGAATACAGTGATCCGCCAAGGGTTGCGTGCACGCACCGAGGCGGGCGACCTGTTCGAGACAACGGAAACGGTTGTGCTGGCGCGGGATGGAAAGGCAACGGTTGGCTTTCGCTCCGTGGAGTACGGCCCTATTACCGCGCCCGCCGGCACGTTGCGGCACATTGTCGATAGCGTCCTGGGATGGGAAACTGTCCATAACCCCAGAAATGCAAAGCTTGGACAAGGCCGGCAATCCGATGCCAGTCTGCGCAGCCTGCGAAAACAGACGCTTGCGCTGCAAGGCGTATCCCTCTGTGAAGCAATCACCTCCGCGCTCTACGCAACGGAAGGGGTGCAAAGCCTGCAATTTCGCGAGAACACCGAGAGCACTGCGCAAGTCATCGATGGCGTAGTCATGAAGCCACACTCGATTTGGGTGTGCATCGATGGCGGGACAGACGCCGATATTGCACAAGCGCTGTTGAAGAACAAAAGCGCTGGCGCAGGCTGGAATGGTACGGTGCAAGTCAATGCAGTTGACCCGGCTTCGGGCCAATCATATCGCGTTCGGTTCGATCGTCCGATACGGCGCGACTTTCTCGCGCGCGTCACGGTACGCGCCGCCTCGTCGGTCGCCGACCCACAAGTTGCCGTGCGTGACGCCATTCTTGCCTACTCGGAAAAACGCGTTGAAGGTGAGACGGGTTTTACGGTTGGCACCAGCGTGTCACCGTTTGAACTGGCCGCAGCCGTCAATCGCTATGTACCGGGCCTCTACGTGCAGCGGCTCGAAGTCTCCCGCCTGTCGCCAATCGATTACGTGACGACTGAGATCTCGCTGGGAATTTTTGAGCAGGCAACGATTGCGCCGTCAGGCATCCAGGTCATCGTTGTGTAGTCACACCGAGCAGCATTGAGAAAGGCGAAAGCCCCGAACCGTTAGCAGCGGTCGGGGCTTTCTTGCATCCACCCGTTGGAAAAGGCAACGAGGAGAGCTTGTGAAGAAGTATACGACATTCTTGAGAGCGCTGAAAATGATCTCGGACGAACTGAAACCATCCCGCTATTGGTCTATCTGGTTCATCGCATTCCTGATCGCGGCATCGACCTTTGTGCATGCAATTCGCTGGTGGTAAGTCAATGAGAATCCAGGCATTCGATTTTTCCGTCGATTTGCTACAAGCGTTGCTCTGGCAGTACAACGACGCGGACAATCTGCGCGGGCTGCTGGAGTGCAAGCAGGCATGGTATGAACAGAATCACACCGCGTTTTGGGAGAACTGGATTCGCGATGTCTTTGACTTGCGCACGGCAAACGACTTTGGGCTGTCGGTCTGGGCGGAAATTCTCGGTGTACCGCTTGCTGTCACTGTAGACCCGACCAAGCCAGGCACGCCCGTTTTGGGATTCGGTGGATCCAACCGAAATTTCGGGCATGGTGGTTTTGGCTGCAAGTCTTCCTCGACAGTGGGGCTCACTGTCGAGCAGAAGCGTACTGTGCTGCGGCTGCGCTATTTCCAGCTCGTCTCACGTGGCACGATCCCCGAAATCAACCAGTTTATGAAGATGCTGCTGGGTGACCAAGGACAAGTCTATGTGCTTGACCCGAATGACATGACTTATGTCGTTTATGTTTTTACATTTCAGCCCAATCCTGGGCTGACCTTCGTGCTCGACACCTATGATTTGCTGCCGCGCCCAGCAGGCGTCGGCGTGCGCCGGATTGTTGTCAACCGGCCTTCGTTTGGCTTCGGTGAGTACAACAAGAATTTTGAACACGGAACTTTTCCGGAGTAAGACATGCAACAAAAATTTTTTGTCAAACCGTTTGCTGTGGCAGGCGACCGTGAGACGGTGCCGGACGAGATCCAGACTACTGGCGATGTCAGTTATGAGCAGGGCTACGGCTATGACTACCAACGCGACCAAGCAATTGATCCACTAGCTAAGCCGATTGAGCGCAACAAGCATAATGCTATCTTGCACGACATCACTGAGGCGGTGCAGCAGTATCAGGTTTTTGGTACGCCAGAGTGGATCACGGCGGAGGACAACGGTGGCATAGCTTATCCCTATGCCCGCCGCGCGCGTGTGCGGTATCGGGCAAGCGAGACGGACCCCTGGGACGTGTACGAGTCGCTCGTGGATAACAACACGGCTAAGCCGAGCGACGCGACGAAATGGGCCATAGTTGTTTCGGCGGTTGCGTCACGAGAGCAAGCCGTCGCTGGAACCGACAACAGCACGATTATGACGCCGCTGCGTGTCGCGCAAGCCATGACCGACAAACAACCGGCTCTCGGATATACGCCTGTTCAACAAGGTACAGGCATCGACCAAGAGCAGAATGTTGTCAAAATTGGCTGGTCTAGCCAAGGTAGACTTAAGGCCACGGTAGACAACGAAGATAAAGGAAATTTTGTCTTCGACAGCCAGCTTGCCAACTATGCAACGCAGCAGTGGGTGGTATCAAACTATGCCAGCGTTGAGTATGTCAACGACCGTTTCAATGCTCGTGCACCCGTGCGTGTCAATAACGGTAGCTATGGTTACGTACTCAGTGATTCCCAAAACGTAATCAATCAGATTTGGAATCAGCGTGACCGCATCGATGTATACGTTGATGGGCATTTCCAAGGTGCGATGGCTTATACGCGAGACATCGATTCCGTGAACGGTGCACTATCGACAAAGTTTTTTTCTCCTGATGGTCGTATCAAACCCCAGTGGACGGTTGGCAATGGATTTGTAGCCATTACCGTTGACGATCGAGCCTATGGGATCACACTCCACCCATCTGATGAGCGTTTGAAGAAAAATATTTCCCCTAGCGACGCAAAAGCGATGGATATAATAAAAAAGATTAAGCTTTTCAGTTTTAATTATAAGAATAACGGATTTTTAGATAGTTCATTCCGTCATAAAATTGGATTTCTCGCACAGCAGCTTTGGAGCATCGACCCAACGCTTGTCAATGGTACGCCAGAAGACGACGTAATGATGTCACCCAACTTGCTGCCAATCGTCGCATATTTGGTTAAGGCAGTTCAAGAGTTGAGCGCTGAAATTGTACAAATGCGCTCAACCCAAACTACATCGTCAAACTAATCTTTTCGATAAAGATGCTTTGTTTTGATCACGCCTTTTGGAATAATAGCTCGAATTAGTTTTCTGGCTGTGGCATCAGCTTTCAGTACCATGTCACGAATAGGCTCGTTCGGTCGCCCACGAAAAGATGTCGGATGAAAATATTCCACGTCTCCAACTGGACGAGGGGAGAAATAGTAATTCGAAATGCAGCAGCGAGGTTGATCACAAAGGTTTTTTGATACCGAATGCCAAGAACGCTGATTTGTCACCATGACAGCCAGACGATTGAATTTGCTTACAATTGTCGTGGGTTTTGCCTTTGTGCCATCTGGCCACAGTTCAAGATTACCACCGTTTTCCAACTTCCAATCTGGTGAGACGTAGTAAAGGAGATTTAGCGTGCGATAACACTTTCTATCTTTGTCATGGGAGTTGTCGAGATGTGGGTTCAGAAAATGACCATACCCCATCATCGAAATACCACCGGCATACAAATATTCGTCAGGTTGCAGCATGGGCAAGCCGGTTATCTCGGCTACGGTCGCAACGACCTCGGGCTGTTGAAAAGCAAACGTAATTTCTTCGAGAATAGACGCATGCTCGTTCATTTGAGAGGAAACGTACTTAAGCTCTCTGAGGCTCTTGCGGAGCATCATTGTCGATGAACTTGGGAATGCTTCCCGGATTTGCATTGCCATGTCAACAGGCAGAACGTCATCGATATAGAAATAGTTGATTGGTGCTGTTGCTGCCCACTGTTGACGGGATGCAATCAGTCGATTCCTAAGCTTGCTCGCAATCAAGTCTCCGAGTCCTTCCCTATTCATACCGTAGCCACTCCAATCACGAAGTTATTCTCCGTCTGAGGATAGCACACGATCTACCGCTGGCTTACCTCCCAAGCAAAGTGAATTCATCCGAACCCGGCCCTGCGCCGGGTTCGTTCGTTCACTTTTCTAAGAAGAACACACATGGCCGATACGCTCGACATACCAACACTGCTGGCAGAACTGAGCCGCGACGAAGGGCGGCGTTTAAAGCCTTACCTGGATACGGTGGGCAAAACCACGATTGGCGTTGGCCGCAATCTGACTGATGTCGGGATCGCTGAGAGTGAATGCGACTTGCTGCTGGAAAACGACGTGATGCGTTCGGTAGTATGGCTCGATCGCCACCTGCCGTGGTGGCGAAGTCTCGATGCGGTACGCCAGCGCGTGCTCATCAACATGGCCTTCAACCTGGGCGGCATGTTAGGGCTTGTTCAAAGGGCCTATGCCGAACGCACTGGACTGGCGGAGGGGATGAGCCGCAGCAAGAAAAGGTCTCCGATTTCCACCATCACCCCAGCGGAATCCTAGGCGCAAGACAAAGCACATTGGCACCGACGCCATCGTCGTGTGGAAGGTGCTTGTCTTAAGGCCAATGGAGAAGGATATGAGCTGCGCGACCATCGAAGCCAATCCGATCCGTAGACTATGGACAAAACGATACCGGGGACGGTCGGCTCCCGGCTATCTAATGCGCAAACCTCACGCGCTCGCCTTTTCAGGCTCAACCGCGAGCCTTACACCAAGCGCATGCAGTAGCTTGACGATTGTCTCGTAACGCGGCTTTGATCCTGGTGACAGTGTTTTGTATATGCTCTCACGGCCTAGTCCTGCTGTCTCTGCGATCTTCGCAATACCGCGAGCTTTCGCAATATCTGAAATTGCCGCCGTGAGTAGATCAGGATCGCCTTCCGCGATAGCGGCATTGAGATAGGCCGCGATCATCTCCTCGCTGTCCAGGTGTTCCGACACATCAAAACGTGAAATCTTGATTTTGCTCATGTCTGGTCCTTGATCGCTTTCCACATGGCTTTCGCGCGTTTGATATCGGCCTTTTGCGTTGACTTTCGCCACCGCAAAGCAGCAAGTATGTTACGCGCCCTTCACGCGCAAAGTAGACTCGGTAACCCTGCCCGACGTTGATCTTCATTTCTGATACGCCGTCGTCCAACACCTTGTACTCACCGAAGTTTCCTTGCTCCGCTCGCCTGATCCGCAGGTAGATCGCGGCACGCGCCGTCAAGTCTGTGAGACCGTCAACCCATGCGCTGAATTCTTCGGTAGCGGTGATGGTATTTATGCAAGCATAGTATCCAATTGGATACAAATAGCAAGAGAATTTTGACTATCAGCCGCTCGTGCGGCTTTTTTGTTTACTGCCTTGAACTGGAACGCACATGAGAGAAACATTCGACATGCCGACGCTTCTGTCGGAATTGAGCCGCGACGAAGGGCGGCGTTTGAAGCCTTACCTGGATACGGTCGGCAAAACCACGATTGGCGTTGGCCGCAATCTGACTGATGTCGGGATTGCTGAGAGCGAATGCGACTTGCTGCTGGAAAACGATGTGATGCACTCGGTGACATGGCTCGACCATCACCTGCCTTGGTGGCGAAGTCTCGATGCGGTACGCCAGCGCGTGCTCATCAATATGGCCTTCAACCTGGGCGGCAAGCTGCTTACGTTTGCGGACACGCTGGCTGCAATGCAGCGCGGTGATTATGCGAAGGCGGCCAACGGCATGCTCGCATCAAAGTGGGCCACACAAGTCGGCGCTCGCGCATGCCGTCTTGCGACCATGATGCGCACCGGAGCAAGTTGATGCAACTCGATGAACACGAAAAGAATGTACTGGCGTTGGCCGTCATCGGCGCAATACTCGGGCTGGGCAAGCTGCTTGCCGATGGCGAGCGGGTCAGGCCGCGACTGGTGGTTGGCCGTGCCATTGTTGGTGCGGGACTGTCGATGAGTGCTGGGGCAGTCTTGACGGCATTCCCCGACTTATCCCCGACAGGGCTAGTGGGCACCGCGTCGCTGTTTGGCATCCTGGGTCAAAACGCGCTTGAGGCGGTCGTCCAAAAATTCGTCGGGCGAATGCCGGCCGGACAAGGTAAAGGCTCAGATACACAGTAACCCCAGCGTCAACCGCCACCTCGTTGCTTCTAATAGACATGGTTTGCCGTACACTGTGCTTAAATATACAGCGTTTTGAGCGCGGCATCGGGTGCTGTCAAGACGATCTTGAGTTTTTGGCAAACTCGTGCAGCACAGCGGTTTCCCGGTTGGTGAAATTGACTTAGGCTAGAGGAAACCGAAGTAGAGGGCGAGGAGGTATCCGCTCATTTGCTCGTGGTCAATCGTGCCTTCGGCAACGCCGACCATAATTTCGGCCAGATCGGCATCCGCCTGTTCAGAAACTGTGGGGATCGAATAGCCGTTATAGTCGAGGAATGCAACTGCGCAACTGAGAGCGGTACGCTTGTTACCGTCATTAAATACGTGACCGCGCGCAATGGCGATTGCATACATAGCCGCAATCGCAAATGGGTCATCCATGCCTTCGTAGTAGATACGATTTTCGACACGAGCCAGTACAGCATCGACTGCGCCGGGGCCACCGCCAGAGAATCCGGGTAGTCCCCCCTCGACATGCAGGATCTTGTCGTGGACCGCAATCACATATTCGGCGCTTAGCACGGGTCAGCGATCCTTGAGGATTTTTAAGGCATGGGCGTGAACCTTCATTACGTGATCGATGGACTCCTGGACTTTCCGGCGGTCTTCGGGTGTCTTCATCGCTTCGGTCATGTCAACGATTGGACGTTTAGGCATTTGCGCATAACGACGCCGAGCCTGCTCGATTTGCTCCGCGCTGAAGCGTCCGATTGATTTCCTCTCCATAGGGCCTGCCTCTTTAAGCTATCAGCGAATTATTTATTTTACTCGTGATTTGGATCATGCACATGAAGCTATTCTGGGCACTCCTTGCCGTCGCTGCAATGCTCTGCGGCGCAGCGGTCAATTTTTACTTCCGCGTCCAGCTTGCGCAGGCGCATGCCCGAGCCGCAGCTGTTCGCGAGCGGCACGCCCTCGACCTGAAAGCCATTTCCGATGCCGCTCTGGCTGCTGAACGCAAAGCATTGCAGAACCGCAAAATCGCAACGGAAAAAATCGAAGCGCTCAATGCACAACTGACAAAGGAACGCCAAGCCCATGAAACCGACAGCCGCCGTTACCGTGCTGCTCTTGCCGTTGGTGCTGAGCGGCTGCGTGTCGCCGTCGCAAACTGTTCAACCCGTGGCGATGATCTGTCCGGAACTGCCGGCACCGCCAGGGTGGGCGATGGAGCCACCGCCTACGCAGACCTCGACGCAGCGGTTGCAGAGCGCGTTTTCGCCGTCGCCGCCGACGACCAGCGCGAAATAGACAAGCTTCGTGCGCTACAGCGCTACGTATGTACGGTGCGGCCCGGGACTATCGGTTGTCAGTGAACAGCACTATCGAGACAACGGATGCTCCGAGATGAACTGTCGCAGAGCTGCATCAATGCGCGTCTGCCAACCTTCGCCGGTTGCGCGGAATTGTGTCACTACATCACGCGACAAACGAATAGTAATGCGCTCTTTCGTGACTTCCGCCTTCGGGCGGCCGATGCGAGCAGATGGCCGTGCAGCTTTCCACTCGTCGTCGGTCAGTGGCACCGCATCGGGGTCAGATATAGCCGCAGCGGTGATGGCTGCATCTTCCTCTGGGGTGGGGAAAATTGTTCCGGGTTTAAGCTTGGGCATAACGTTTCACCTCTCTGAGGTTGGCTTTCCGCAGACTGATGATGCGGCGAATTCCATCGCGGTCAACAAACACTACATTGAACAGGCGCTTACCAATGTAGCCTAAACCAATCATCCGGTTTTCACCGTAGGCTTTCCGTTGGTCAGGCCATATCACAGCGCTATCCCACTCGAATGCCTTTGCGTCGGCGAGAGACACACCGCCGTGCTTCTCAATGTTCTTTGCGTCTTTAGCGAGGTCGAATGAGATTTCCATGACATTTATTGTGCATACAATAATTCAGTATGTCAAGGATTTTTTGTGCCGACAATATTGGATGATCTGACCTTCGGTCTAGCATCTAACTCGAACTCTAAACCGAGGAGAGGATCAATTCAGTAACCCCATTTTGAGGCAATGCACACCGGATCCGCTGGCTAGCTGGCGAGTTGCGCAATGCGTTTTCGCTGGTGCGGCCGACGACCAGCGAGAGATAGACAAGCTTCGCCCGCTATTTGCTTTAGTAAACAAACTCGCATAATAAATAAAATCTATCGTCGTTCTTCCACCAATAGGTGTAACATCATGACACAAGAATGGCCTTTACCCAGGGCTTGCAGGAGTCCCAAAATGGGACTATGATGACTTCATGCGTATCGTTGCGAAGAAAAATTTGGCTGCTTTCTGTGAAAAACACCCGGCTGCCAAGCAAGCATTGTTGGCATGGCATGAAGAGGCCCGTAGCGCCATATGGACATCGCCGCAAGATATTAAGGAACGTTACGCGTCAGTCAGCTTCGTTGGGCGTAACCGGGTTGTGTTCAACATCAAAGGAAACGCTTATCGTCTGATTGTGGCCGTCGCCTACCGCCTAGGCGTGGTTTACATCAAATTTGTCGGTACTCACGCCGAATACGACAAAATCGATGCCTTAACGGTGGAACTGGAGTAACAAAATGGAAATTCGTCCGATTCACACTGAGCAGGATTACAGTGAAGCACTGAAAGCTATTGCCGCGCTGGTGGATGCTGATCCTGCGCCCAACACCCCGGAAGGCGACCAGTTGGAAATTTTATCGGCCTTGGTCGAGAACTACGAGGCCAAGCACTTTCCACTGGAATTACCGGATCCGATTGAGGCGATCAAATTTCGCATGGAACAAGGCAATTTGTCGGTGGCTGACATGCAACCCTACTTTGGTAGTACAAGTCGAGTGTATGAAGTGCTAAACCGTACTCGCAACCTTAGCCTGAACATGATTAGGCGCTTGCATCACGGGCTGCACATTCCTGCTGAAGCACTGATTGGAAAGCCCTGCTGATATCCGAATTTTGTTCCGCAACGCTAAAGCCGCCCTAAGTAGGACAAGGGTTTGCGGGCCATGATCCAATTCCGGTGCAGTGTGTTTTCGCCGTCGCGGCCGACGACCAGCGAGAGATAGACAGGCTCGTGCGCTTCAAGGTTACGTGTGCGCGGTGAGACCGGAGACAGCGGATTGCGGCAAGCACCAGCCGTGATGTATAAATTGCACACGACCATATCAAGTCGGCGCGATCCGTGAAAGCCATTCCTGAGGAACCGATATAACCCCAAGTCGATTGGCTTGCGATGCCCCTGTTCCCACTCCTGAAGGGTGCGCACGGAAACGCCGAGTACCGTAGCAAACTAAGTTTGCGACAGACCGACGACGCGGACACCGCCGCTCTTCCCGCTACCTTGACGCTTCCAGCGCACTTTCCGGCCGTAAGCTTGGAGGCTTCCTGCTCTACCATTGAGCTACACTCGCTACTGCCTCGGATTATGCTGAAACCCTGTGCCATAGGCAAAAATCTGCTGTATACAAATCAATGACTTACACGCTCATCGTAAACGCGCCAAAGGTACAGGTATAACGGCTGGATTCGCCTACTGTGGCGGGAGACCGCCAAATTTAGCAACTGTATTATATTGAGTCTTGCTCAACCCTGTTTCGCATGTCCCTGTTCAAGAAAGTGCTGTTCGCCACGGCGGCGGTCGCGACAGTCGCCGTCGTCGCGGCGTGTGGCGCCGTTTGGTATTGGGCTCGCACGCCCCTTCAGATCACGCCTTCGCCACTTGATGTCACGATCAAGCCGCGCAGCAGCCTGCGCAGCGTCGCCGTCCAATTGCGCCGCGGCGGCGTGCCGGTCGAGCCGCGCTTGTTCGTGCTAATGGCCCGCGTGCTGGGCCTGTCCTCGCAATTGAAATCCGGCAATTACGCGTTCTCGACCGGGGTCACGCCATACGGCGTGTTGCAGAAGGTGGCGCGCGGCGACGTCAACCAATACGTCGTTACGATCATCGAGGGTTGGACGTTTCGCCGCATGCGCGACGAGATCAACGCGCACCCGGCGTTGCGCCATGATTCCGCCGCGCTCAGCGACGCGCAATTGATGCGCGCGATTCTGGCCGACATTGCACCCACCGACCCACGCGCGGCGGGCACGTCGCCGGCATCGCCGCCCGCACGCCGCATGCCGGCGCTGCGAGGCGCGCCTGCGCAGGAACCCGAGGGCCTGTTCTTCCCAGATACGTACCTGTTCGACAAGAACACCAGCGACCTAGACATTTACCGCCGTGCATACCAGTTGATGCATCTGCGGGTGCAGCAGGCATGGGAGGGCCGCGCGCTGGGGCTGCCCTATGCGACGCCCTACGATGCGCTGAAAATGGCCTCGATTGTCGAGAAGGAGACCGGCCGCGCGCAAGACCGGCCGCTGGTGGCTGCGGTACTTGTCAACCGATTACGTCTGTCGATGCCATTGCAAACCGATCCGACTGTAATCTACGGGCTTGGCACATCGTACGCTGGCCGGTTGCGCAAGCAGGACTTGCAGACTGACACCCCGTACAATACCTATATGCGCGGCGGGCTTCCGCCCACGCCGATCGCGCTACCCGGCAACGCGTCGCTGGAAGCCGCGCTGCACCCGGCTGCCAGCAGCGCGTTGTATTTCGTCGCGCGCGGCGACGGCAGCAGTCATTTTTCCGACAATCTCGGCGATCACAACAAGGCCGTCGACAAGTATATCAGGGGCCAGTGACATGATGGATATCACGACCAGCCGCCACGACGGGCCCCGGCCGCGCGGCAAATTCATTACGTTTGAAGGGATCGATGGCGCTGGCAAGACGACTCATCTGACGTGGTTTTGCGACCGGCTGTCCGAGCGCGCCGCGCGGCAGGGTGCCAGTGTCATCGTCACACGCGAGCCGGGTGGCACGCCGCTGGGCGAGACGCTGCGGGAAATCCTGTTGCGCCAACCGATGCATTTGGAAACGGAGACATTACTGATGTTTGCGGCGCGTCGCGAGCATATCGCCGCGGTGATCGAGCCGACGCTCGCCCGTGGCGACTGGGTGCTGTCCGATCGCTTCACGGATGCGACATTTGCCTACCAGGGCGGCGGGCGCGGCTTGTCGATCGACAAGCTGCAGGTGCTCGAGCACTGGGTGCAGGCCGGGCTGCAACCGGATCGCACCGTGCTGTTCGACGTGCCGACCGATACCGCCAGTGCAAGGCGTGGCGGGGCTCGCGCACCCGATAAGTTCGAGAGCGAGTCGAACGAATTCTTCGCGCACACCCGTGCCGAATACCTGCGCCGCGCCGCGCAGGCACCAGCGCGGTTTGCGATCGTCGATGCGACATGTTCGATCGCCGAAGTGCGCGAACAGCTCGAAGCTATTCTCCTCACTCTTTGATCGATAGAAAATGCCGTATCCATGGCAATACGACGACTGGACGCGTATCCAGGCACTGCGCGAACATTGGCCTCACGCGTTGTTGTTGTACGGGCAGGCCGGCATCGGCAAGGTGGATTTCGCTTGCGAGCTTGCGCAGAGCTTGTTGTGCGAACAGCCTCGTGATGACGCACGCGCGTGCGGGCAGTGCGCCGCATGCACCTGGTTCCTGCAACGCAATCATCCGGATTTCAGGCTCGTCTGCCCCGAGGCCGTCGCCGCCGAGGCCACGCCGCTGCAAGCGAGCAGCGATATCGGCAAGAATGCCAACGGTGAGCGCACGGGCGACGACGATGGCGCAAGTGCTGGCGCAGGCGGCAAGAAATCCAAGGCGCCGAGCAAGGAGATCAGAATCGAGCAGGTCAGGGCGCTACTCGATTTCTGCAGCATTGGCTCGCACCGCGGCGGTCGGCGCGTGGTGGTACTGTTCCCGGCCGAGGCGCTGAACGTGGCGGCAGCCAACGCACTGCTCAAGACGCTGGAGGAGCCGCCGTCCGGCGTGGTGTTCCTGCTCGTGAGCGCGAACGTGGAGCGTTTGCTGCCGACCATCGTGAGCCGCTGCAGACAATGGCCGCTGGCGATGCCCGACGCGGCGAGTGCCTCGGATTGGCTCCGTAGCCAGTCCATTGACGATCCGGCGGGGGTACTCGCAGAAGCCGGCGGCGCGCCATTGGCCGCGCTGGCCGTTGCCCGCGACGAGCACGCGCCGCTCAAGCGCTTTACGCTTGAGCAACTTGCGGCCGGCCCGGCGTGCGACCCATTCGCCTGCGGCGAAGCCCTGCAAAAGGCGCCGGGGCCGTCGGTACTCGGCTGGCTGCAACGATGGCTCTATGACGTGCTAGCCATGCAGATGAGCGGCGAGCCACGCTACTTCCCAGCGCACCGCAACGCGCTCGAGTATGTTGCACAAAGTGCCACGTCTTTGCAGGTCGCCCAGTGCCTGAAGCGGATCACGCAACAACGGGCCGTCGAGCAGCATCCGCTGAATGGCCGACTGGTTTTCGAAGAGCTGTTTATCCATTATCGGAGCATGTTCGGGAGCAACCCATGACGCACATGCCCTATCGCGTCGCTACACGCGCCGATCTGCCGACGGTCATCGCGATTTATAATTCGACGGTTTCCCCCAGGCAAGTGACTGCGGACCTGAAGCCTGTCAGTGTCGATAGCCGGCACGACTGGTTCGATGCATATGCTCCAGATAGGCGCTCGCTGTGGGTCGTGGAGCGCGACGGCAGGGTAGTCGTATGGGTGAGCTTTTCTGACTTCTATGGCCGTCCAGCCTACCGCCACACGGCCGAAGTGAGCCTCTACCTGCACGCGTCGGTACGCGGGCAAGGGCTTGGATCACATTGCTGTCTGCGGCGCTCGAGCATGTGCCCTCGTTGGGCGTGCACACGGTGCTCGGTTTCCTCTTTGGCCACAACGAGCCCAGCCTGCGTTTGTTCCGCCGTTACGGCTTCGATGATTGGGGCCGGTTGCCGCGGATCGCGACACTGGATGGCATCGAGCGCGACGTGGTCATTGTCGGGCGCCGGCTCACCGCTGGCGCGTAAAGTCAGTTTCAATAGCGCGGCGGCGCCGCGGGGTACCGATGTTTATCGATTCACACTGCCACATCAACTTCGACGGAATGGCCGAGCGCCTGCCGGACGTGCTCGAGCAGATGCGCGTCAGTGCGGTGACTCATGCGCTGTGCGTCAGCGTCGATCTCGAGACGTTCCCGTCCGTGCTGGCGATTGCCCATGCGCATTCACATATCTTCGCGTCAGTGGGCGTGCATCCGGATCACGAGCACGCGCGCGAGCCGGACGTTGCCGAATTGGTCTCGCTCGCGCAGGACTCGAAGGTTGTTGCGATTGGTGAAACCGGATTGGATTACTATCGGCTCGAAGGCCGCACACTGGACGACATGGCATGGCAGCGGCAACGGTTCCGCACACATATCCAAGCTGCGCGCGCTGCCGACAAGCCATTGATCGTCCACACGCGTGCCGCCGCACAGGATACGCTGCGGATCATGCAGGAAGAGGGCGCAGCCGCAGTCGGCGGCGTGATGCATTGTTTCACCGAAACGTGGGATGTTGCGCAGGCGGCGCTCGAGCAAAATTTTTTTATTTCGCTGTCGGGCATTGTGACATTCAAGAACGCGACGCAAATCCAGGAGGTCGCTCGCAAAGTGCCGCTCGAACGCTTGTTGATCGAAACAGACTCGCCTTACCTGGCGCCTGTGCCGTACCGGGGCAAGCCCAATGAACCTGCGTATGTCAGCCATGTCGGACGTTTCGTCGCGCAGCTGCGTGGCATCGACGTGGAGCAACTTGGCGCGGCGACGTCGGCCAACTTTTTTCGGCTGTTCCGCAGCGCAAAATGTTGAGATCTAATTTTCTATAATTGATAAATTAGACAAATAACTCATGTCATGTATGAATAATTTCGCTGGGTTTTCCGATGTCATTCGCTCATCGTTTACCGCCGCCCGGGTATTGCACCGTTGCTCAGCGCGCTGGCTGGCCGGGGCATGGCTCACGTGCGCATTGACGATGGGGATAGGGGCCGCGATCCCGTCAACAGCGCAAGCGAGCCCGGCCGACGCGATGATCAAGGCGGTGAAGTTCGACGATGTCGACGCGGTGCGCAAGCTGCTCGCCGCCGGTATCGATCCGAACCTGGTCGATGCTGGCGGCATGCCGATGCTGGTACTCGCCGCGCGAGAAAAGTCCGAAAAGGTCGCCGCGCTGTTGGCGGACCAACCGAAGACTGACCTGGGGAAGCTGGATCGTGCTGGCGAGAACGCGATGATGTTGGCCGCGCTCAACGGCGAGACTGAGCTGGTCAAGCAGCTGATCGAGAAGGGGGCCGAAGTCAACAAGTCGGGCTGGACACCGCTGCATTACGCAGCGACGACCGGCCAGGATGAGGTCGTCAAGCTGCTGATCGATCATTCCGCATACATTGATGCCGCATCGCCGAACGGCACCACGCCGCTGATGATGGCCGCGCGCGGCGGCCATATCACGACCGTGAAGCTGCTGCTTGACGAGGGCGCCGACCTGACGTTGAAGAACCAGTTGGAATTGACCGCGATCGATTTTGCGAAACAATACAACCAGAAAGACATCGCGGACAGCCTAGCCGCGCGACTGGAGAAAATACAGGTGCAACAAAGACAAAAGGATTCACGCCCGCCTGCCACGGCCGGTGGCAGTGCAGGTAACGCAGGCAGTACAAAATAACCCGGCCCGGCACGGCGGTACGCCGTGCCGGAT
Organism: Burkholderia sp. b14; assembly: GCF_900156195.1. Classification (NCBI taxonomy): domain Bacteria; kingdom Pseudomonadati; phylum Pseudomonadota; class Betaproteobacteria; order Burkholderiales; family Burkholderiaceae; genus Burkholderia; species Burkholderia sp. b14. The sequence goes on along the minus strand of NZ_FTPJ01000003.1, from coordinate 453,562 downwards.
CTTGACTACAATATAAGGAACACCATGCTACGGACATTGCTCCGCGCCATCGCAATGTTTGCGATCAGTGTGCCGATGAACGCTTACGCGTTCACCGGCGCAGACCTGGACCGTCTGTGCCAGCGCACTGATGTGAAATCGCGCGTGTCGTGCGAAGCCTACATCGAAGGTGCAGCGGATGGTGTGTTCAATACGATCGAAGCCATTGGCGGTACGACAGGGCCGCGTGTAGGGCAGTACTTTTGCTTGCCCGATAACGTGAAAGCGGCGGAGTTGACTGACGCGGTGCGCAAGTATTTGGCAAATACGCCAAACGCAAAGGACTACAACGCCAGTACGGTCGTCGCACTGGGGTTGGGCAAGAGCTATCCATGCTCAACAGGCAAGTGATGGAGCGCTGGTGAGCTGGCTTGAACCGATCAGCAACATTGCTGCTTCGCCGCTGCATTCGTGGACCGGCCTGATCGTCGTTGCCGTGATCGCGGTGGTGTGCGTGCGCGCCGGGCACTGGGTCGGCGCCCGGATCATGCGTCGCGTGACGCGGCCCTATCCGATCTTGGCTGTCGTGACGGGGGCGATCGAGTGGCCATCGCTTTACGCGCTGGCGATGCTGGCTATCGAACTGGTGCTGCACGAGGCGCCGGACGAGTTGGCGTTGATCCGCGTCGCGCGCGATGTTGGTGGCCTGACGTTGATCGGCATGCTGACGCTGTTGGCCGTACGTTCGGTTGCCGGCGTAGGCAATGCAATCGTCGCCGCGAACCCGTTGGACACGGCCGACAACCTGCATGCGCGACGCATCCACACGCAGACGCGCGTGCTTGCTCGGTCGGTGATGACGCTGATCGTGATGCTCGGCATCGCGTCGATGTTGATGATGTTTCCCAACGTGCGGCAGGTCGGCACGAGCCTGCTCGCGTCGGCGGGCGTCGCCGGTCTGGTCGCCGGTATCGCGGCGCGACCAGTGCTGGGCAATATGATCGCTGGGTTGCAGATTGCGCTGTCCCAGCCGATCCGACTTGACGACGTGGTGGTGATCCAAGGCGAGTGGGGACGGATTGAGGAAATCACGGGTACCTATGTCGCCGTTCGAATTTGGGATCAGCGGCGGCTGATCGTGCCACTGCAATGGTTGATAGAAAATCCGTTCACGAACTGGACCCGCAGCAGTTCGCAGATCATCGGCACGGTATTCCTGTTTGTCGACTACAAGATGCCGTTGCCGCCGTTGCGCGAGGAACTGTCACGTATCGTCAGCAATGCCCCGGAATGGGATGGGCGTGTCCAAGTATTGCAAGTTACCGACGCGACCGATCGCGCGATGCAATTGCGGGTACTGGTCAGCTCGAGCGATTCGGGCCTGAATTGGGATTTGCGTTGCCGCGTACGAGAAGGATTGATTGCCTTCATCCAGCGCTATTATCCAGAGTGCCTGCCGAAGATGCGGGCGGATCTGTCCACTGAACGTGAACGTGCACTGCAGGCCGAACCGCAGCCGATGCACGAGGCCACGCCACCGGAAGCGTCCAAGACCGCCGCCCATACGGAGGCCGACCCGGTGGCGATGCGCCGGGACGATTGACGCGCATTGAGTGAACCGCAGCGGCGCGCTATCGGTCATAACCGACATGTCCCATTCAGCAACTGACGGAGAATAAGCGAATGAGCCGACTGGTCGTAGTGTCGAATCGCGTCGCAACCCCCACTGAGAGCAAGGGATCCGCCGGTGGACTCGCCGTCGGCGTGTTCGGCGCGCTGAAGGATACGGGAGGGGTCTGGTTCGGCTGGAGTGGCGACGTAGTCGGCGAAACGGTCGCAAACGCTACGCCGACGCTCGTAGAGGACGGCAAGGTCACGTTCGCAACCGTCGGGCTGACGCGCAAAGACTACGATCAATACTATCGCGGTTTTTCGAATGCGACGCTGTGGCCTGTTTTCCACTATCGCAATGACCTGGCCGTCTACGACCGCGCAGATTATGCAGGGTACCTGCGCGTGAACCGGTGGCTTGCGCAGAAGCTACTGCCTTTGCTGCGGCCTGACGATGTGATCTGGGTCCACGATTATCACTTGATCCCATTCGGCGATGCGCTGCGCCAGCTTGGGGTGCAGAACCGGATCGGCTTTTTTCTGCATATCCCGTTTCCATCGCCGCAGATTCTGCTGAACATCCCGCCGCACGACGAACTGGTGCGCGTGCTGTGCAGCTATGACGTGGTGGGTTTCCAAACCGCGGTCGATCTGCGCGCCTTCGCCGATTATGTCGAGCGACACGCGCAGGGCAAAGTGTGGGACAACGGCCGGATCGAGGCATACGGGCGCGTATTGCACGGCGCTGCCTACCCGATCGGTGTTTTCCCCGATGACATCGCTGAGCAAGCGCGTCGCCACGAGAGCCGGCAACACGTGCTGGAACTAAAGCAAAGCTTGGAAGGGCGCAAGCTGATTATGAGCGTGGACCGGCTCGATTACTCGAAGGGGCTTGTCGAGCGCTTCCGGGCATTCGAGCAATTGCTAGAGCGTGCGCCGCACTGGCGCGGCAATGTCACGCTCGTTCAGGTGGCCCCGCCCACGCGCTCGGACGTTCAGTCGTATCAGGAAATTAGGCAGAGCCTCGAATATGAGGCCGGCCGGATCAACGGCCGGTTTTCCGGCCTGGACTACACGCCGATCCGATATTTAAACCAGCGCTATGACCGTTGGAAGCTGATGTCGCTATTTCGCGAGTCACAAATCGGCCTGGTCACGCCACTGCGTGACGGAATGAACCTGGTGGCCAAGGAGTATGTTGCCGCCCAAAATCCGGACGATCCTGGCGTGCTGGTCCTATCGCGCTTTGCCGGCGCGGCGCTGGAGCTGCCCGGGGCACTGATCACCAACCCGTACGATATTATCGGTATGTCCGAGGCCCTTGAGCATGCGTTGGCGATGCCACTGGTGGAGCGACAAGAGCGCTACCAGACCAACATGCAACATCTGCGCGATAATGACCTGGGCGTCTGGCGCGACACCTTCATCGCCGATTTGCGCGGGCACGCACGCGCGGTGCCGGGGCAGCATTGACCGGCCACCGCGCTGATGTTTCCACGGCAGGCGCCCGTGCTGCGGCAGCTGCGTGGTGAAACAGGGTGCAAACGTGCACGTGCAGTGTGTCATACTGGCACGCCCGGTTGCAGGCCCGATGACCGCATCACCGCGGAAATTTCTAAATCGGAGACAAGCATGAGGATTGCCCAGATCGCGCCACTTACCGAGTCGGTGCCGCCTAAGCTGTATGGTGGCACGGAGCGCGTCGTCTCGTATATCACCGAAGCGCTGGTCGATCTCGGCCACGATGTGACGCTGTTCGCCAGCGCAGACTCGGACACTCGGGCCAAGCTTGTGCCGGTCTGGCCGCGGGCGCTGCGACTCGATCCCGCTATTCGCGATCGGATCGCTCCGCATATGCTGTTGATGGAACGGGTGCGGCAGCAAGCGAGAGAATTCGACGTGCTGCATTTTCACCTGGACTACTACTCGTTTTCGCTGTTCGGCCGCCAGGACACGCCCTTTATCACTACGCTGCATGGGCGGCTGGACCTGCCGGAACAACAGCCGATCTTCGACACTTTCTCGAACGCAGCGGTCGTATCGATCTCGGACGCACAGCGCGAGCCGCTGCCGCAGGCGAAGTGGCTGACGACCGTCTACCACGGCCTGCCCGAGATGCTGTACACGCCACAGCCCGTGCAGCCACAGTACCTAGCGTTCCTTGGCCGGATATCGCCGGAAAAACGTGTCGATATCGCGATCCGGATCGCCGGATTCTGCGGCATGAAGATCCGCATCGCCGCCAAAGTCGACGCCGCCGACCAGCAGTATTTCGAGCGCGACATACGGCCATTGTTGGCGTTGCCGCACGTCGAGTTCATTGGGGAAATCGCTGACGAGCAAAAAGCGCACTTCCTGTCTGGCGCACACGCACTACTGTTTCCGATCGACTGGCCCGAGCCGTTCGGTCTGGTGATGATCGAGGCGATGGCCTGCGGCACACCGGTCATCGCGTTCAACCGGGGTTCGGTGTCAGAGGTGATCGACGAAGCGCAGTCTGGCTTCATCGTAGAGGACGAAATCAGTGCGGTTGCGGCGGTCAACCGCGTTGGCACGTTGTCGCGTGAACGCGTGAGAGCGTGCTTCGAGCGACGCTTCACGTCGCGCCGCATGGCGCAGCAGTATCTAGAAGCCTACCATACGGTCGTACGCGCGCAGCGGCGCGCGCGCTTCAAAGTTATCGATCGCGCAGCGCCGACCAAACTACACAGCCCGGTGGACGCGGCAAGCTGACGCCGCCACGTCGCTTTGCGTGACGAGCCGCCGGCCCCGCGCGGGCAACCTGGCCCCACCAGGGGCCATGCGTTGAGCTACCGTCCGTGTCAATGCAGCTTGTCACCGAACAAGCCAAACAGGCCGATAATGATCAGATACAACGCGATAATGATATTCAATAGTCGCGGTATCAACAGGATCAGAATGTCGGCGACCAGCGCCACCACCGGGCCCGCTGTCACGGTCAGGCTCATGAGCGCGCGCGGCTTAGAGCTTCAGTTTCGTCACCTTCGTGCCTTCCAACGACACGCCGGCCATCAGGCCCGCATTCGTCAGCACGAACGCCTGCACCGGCGCGGTGGCCGTGGTGGTATCGATTTTGCCGTTCACGCCGACTTTCAGCACCGCGACGGTCGCATCGGCGCCCACGGCCCAGCCTTCGCTGTTGCGGAACTTGTCCAGTGAGTCCTGCGTCATGAACAGGAAAACCAGCGCCTTGGATTGCGCACCGGCCTGCAAGCCGAACGAGCCCGTTGCGGTACTGTAATAGCCAGCCGTCTCTTCACCGACACGCAGCGCACCTTCGCCATACTGGCCCCCGACAATGAAGGCTGCGGACACGACGGACGGGAACACCAGCACGCCACGGGACTTCGCGACCAGCTCCCGCGAACCGTTGGCGGTGGTATAGAGGCGTGCCAACGTTTCATTGACCGAAGTATTGATGCTCTGGCGCTTGGCTGCGTTGCCGGATGCCCTCGACGCAGAAGTCTGGGTGGTCGTCGTGCAACCGGTGAGCGCGAGGCCGCCTGATGCGAGTAGGGCGGAGGTCGTCACTATGAACTTTCTTCTTTCCATCTCATTCTCCTAGGTTGCTTTCGGGGAACTGCCACGACACTGAAGCATGGAGCGGGCCAACTGCGTAATGGTTCCCCAAATAACCCGGACGGTTGCCCAATTGCTCGATACAGGGCCCTCAATGCGAGTGTGTCTCAACTGTCGATTCCATCGAGCCTGGTGTTGGCGTCAGGTCCGGCACGGCAGGGCGGGGCAGGCGCCGGTGTGCCAGACAACTCGGATGAGGCCGTCGGTGTGCGCCCCGGCCGCTTAGGCGAGGGGCGTCGCAACGCCAAGCGCACGAATACGACAACTAGGCCGACAGCGAAGACAAACGACGAGGGCACGACCCAATAGCCGAAGATGGCCTGGCTCAGGTACGACAGCAGCGTGCGCCGGCGTCTCGCATAGTCGTCCTGCGCTGCCTGCAATGCCGACGCATGCGCCGACACAATCGCGGCCGGGCATCCGGCCGCCCGGGCCTGCTCCGCGGTCCCGGCGCAACGGCCAGCCGCGTCCATGGCACGCTCGGGCGCGCTGAGTTTCCAATTGCCGAGCGCGCGTTGCAGATCGGTGCGGTTGTAGGCCATCTCGACCTGGATCTCGTGAATTGTAATCAGCGCGACGGGCACCGCCCATACGAACGTGGCGATCAGCCAACGCCTGATCCAGCGGTTCGGTCTCCATGCCATCACGCGCCTCCGTCCGCCATTGGTGTGTGGTCACGAAACAACGGCGTCTGCAGCGATCAGCTGGCCATTCGGCTTAAACAGGCCGCCGTATCCCGATCATAGAGAATTCGACGGCGCTGCACACGGTGCACCGCACCACGAGCGGCCGCATCGACCGCGATGCGATCCTGAGGCGGCGTGCGTCAGCTGTCGGCTTGGCATCTAGGCAACCTTTCGTGGGGACCTTGCGCGGCGAGCCGGCGGTGCGTGGCATGCTTTATGTGCAACAATGGCGCGTTGTACCAGTCTGTGTCGGTCAATATTGCAAAAGTTCGACCGGTAAGTTCTGCAAAGCCGGTGTAAAGGTGCCCTATCGCGCGCCTCGGCCGACGACCACAGGGGCATCCCGGCGCGGCGCGTAAGTCGTCATTGGTACACGCAGCGCGATGGCAGGCGAATGCCCCAACACAGATTGCGGTAATTGCCTTCACGTTGGAACAGCGTTTGCTTCCTTAACGACCGCCGTGCTGCATGGCACTCTGTAGTGCAGCATTCCTACTGTTCATTTGTCTAACGTCCGATTTCACAATGGCATCGCAGCCTGTCCAGCCCTCTAGTTCCGTGTCATCCGCCACGGCCGCGGCCGGTGGGGCCCTTGCCCGACATGGTTTGCGCGTGCTCGTGGTCGACGACGCCGAAGACGCGTGCGAGGGGCTGGCATTGCTGCTGCAAATCGAGGGTTTCCAGGTCGAGGCGACGCTCGACGGTCCCACCGCAGTGGAATGCGCCACGCATTTCGCCCCACATATCGTGCTGCTCGACTTGGCGATGCCGCGCATGAGTGGTTACGACGTCGCGCGCCGGCTGCGCGAGCATCCGTCGACACGTGACGCGCTGATCATCGCGTTGACGGGGCTGAGCGAGTTCGACGACATCGCTCGCAGCCGCGCGGCCGGTTTCAACCACCATCAGGTCAAGCCGGTGGACGTCGATACGCTGCTGTCGCTGATCGATCACCACTTCGCTACCCACGCGTCGCAGCGCTCCGGTCGTCAATGAGCGGTGGCGGAACCGAGCTAGGATGAATATGCCCGGGCGACGCGCCGGCTCCCCTCCATACCATCACAGCTCGAAATAACGTCGCTTTGCGCAACACTGTTTCCTCGGCAACGACATGTCGACGTTGACACATCGACCCGCGGCTTTGACGACGCGCTGGCGGACGAGGGCACCGTATGTTAGGTATCGGCGCTTTCAAACCTCAAGAGTAACTGGCAATGACGACGATCAAGGACGTGGCGGCACTTGCAGGCGTGTCGTTTACCACCGTTTCGCATGTGGTGAATAATTCCCGTCCGGTCAGTGCCGATGTGCGGGCAAAGGTCGAGCATGCGATCAGGCAACTGAATTATGTGCCGTCGGCGGTTGCCCGTTCACTGAAGGCGCGTTCCACGGCGACGATCGGGCTGGTCATTCCAAACGGCACGAATCCGTACTTTGCCGAGTTGGCGCGCGGCATCGAAGACCACTGCGAAAGAACCGGATATTGTGTCTTTTTATGCAATTCGGATGACGATCCGACCAAGCAACGCAATTATCTGCGAGTGTTACAGGAAAAGCGCATCGATGGGCTGATTGTCGCGTCGGCCGGCGCGGACAGCGTGCTGGCGTCCGCTGGCGTACCGATCGTAGTGGTGGACCGGGAAATCGAGGGCCCGAGCGCCGATCTGGTGCAGATCGACCATGAGCGCGGCGCGTATCTAGCCACCTGCCACCTGCTGGAACTCGGCCACGTACGCATCGGTTGCATCACCGGGCCGGTGCAGATGGCGGTCAGCGCGATGCGCGTCCAGGGCTTTCTACGCGCGATGGCCGAGCGTGGCATTGAGATTGTCAAGGACGGCATCGTCGAGGGCGGTTTCACGATCCCAGGCGGCTATGTGGCCGCAAGCCGGCTGCTCGACCGCGTGAAGCCCAGCGCCATCTTTGCCAGCAACGACATAATGGGCATGGGCGCATTGCGAGCGGCGGCCAAGCGCAAGATCCAGGTGCCGGAGGAGTTGTCGATTATCGGATTCGACGATATCGAGTTATCCCGCTATGTTTACCCGGCGCTGTCCACCGTAGGCCAGTCGATTTTGCAGCTTGGCGAGGCGGCGGCGCAGACCTTGTTCGAGCGTATCAGTGGCAATGTGCAAGGGGGTCCACAACGGCGCGTCGTCACGCCACAGTTGGCGGTGCGCGCCGCGTCTTCCGTTTCTGGCGAAACGCTGAGTGGACACAACTTCGCGTTGATTTCGGGCGGCAAGGGCGCTAACCAGACCGTCGTCGCCACTCGGCTTGGGGCACAGGCGTCGATGATCGGCCGCGTCGGCGATGATCCCAACAGTGGGTCGTTGGTCAACGCGCTTTGGGCCGAAGGCATCGATTGTTCGGCGGGTCAGCTCAGCCCACCGCTGCGACTGGCCAGGGTTGAAAGCAAGCCAATACCGATGTCATGATAACGTTGCACAGCGAACGGTGCGGGATCAATATTGTAGGGCTTCGGTGTATGGCGCGCCAGCGGTTAAATTATCTTAGCAAACACTACGTGCGGTTGGTGAAATTCTCCCGAAATAGGATTAGGATGAGTCTAAGGGCATGCCGGTCGACCGGCCCGAGCGCGTGATACGACGCGTGCACCGCGGCGCTTGACCGGCAGCTCTCGTTGAATATCGGCGAGGAGGTGGTATGGATATTTACAACAGTTTCGCGACCCGCTTCGAAAAGACGAGAGAGGAAGAGTTCTCGTTAGAAGAGTATCTCGAACTGTGCAAGAACAATCCTGCCGCGTACGCCACGGCTGGCGAACGCATGTTGATGGCGATCGGGGAGCCGGAACACGTCGATACCCGCAATGATCCGAGGTTGTCGCGTGTTTTTGCCAACAAAGTCATCAAGATTTACCCGGCATTCCGTGAGTTCTATGGCATGGAAGAGGTAATCGAGCAGGTCGTCGCCTATTTCCGCCATTCTGCACAGGGGCTCGAGGAAAAGAAACAGATCCTGTATCTACTTGGGCCGGTCGGCGGCGGTAAATCGTCGATCGCGGAGCGTTTGAAGCAATTAATGGAGCGAGTGCCGTTCTACTCGATTAAAGGCTCGCCGGTCAACGAATCACCGCTCGGCTTGTTCGACTACGACGAGGATGGCCCGATCCTTGAAGAGCAGTATGGAATACCTCGCCGCTACCTGAAAAGTATCCTGTCTCCGTGGGCCGTCAAGCGCCTACACGAGTACAACGGCGATATCCGCCGGTTCCGCGTGGTCAAGCGCTATCCATCGGTGCTGCGTCAGATTGGAATTGCGAAGACCGAGCCGGGTGACGAGAACAACCAGGACATCTCATCGCTGGTCGGCAAGGTCGATATCCGCAAGCTGGAGCAGTATGCGCAGGACGATGCCGACGCGTACAGCTACTCGGGGGGACTGTGCCTGGCCAACCAGGGCCTGCTCGAGTTCGTCGAAATGTTCAAGGCTCCGATTAAGGTGCTGCACCCGTTACTGACCGCCACGCAGGAAGGCAACTTCAAGGGTACGGAGGGCTTCGGCGCGATTCCGTTCGACGGTATTATCCTTGCGCACTCGAACGAATCGGAATGGAAAGCATTCCGGAACAACAAGAATAACGAGGCGCTGCTCGATCGGATTTTCGTGATCAAGGTGCCGTACTGCCTACGCTACTCGGAAGAGATCAAGATTTATGACAAGTTGATCCGGAACTCGTCGCTCGGTTCCGCTGTTTGTGCACCGGGCACGCTGAAGATGATGGCGCAGTTCGCCGTGCTAACTCGCTTGCAGGAGCCGGAAAACTCCAGTCTGTTTTCTAAGATGCTGGTCTATGACGGCGAAAACCTGAAGGACACCGATCCGAAGGCGAAGTCGTACCAAGAGTATCGCGACTACGCTGGCGTTGACGAAGGCATGACAGGCATCTCGACACGCTTCGCGTTCAAGATCCTGTCGCGGGTGTTCAATTTCGACACGGCTGAGGTTGCCGCCAACCCGGTACACCTGATGTACGTGCTCGAGCAGCAGATCGAGCGCGAGCAGTTCCCACCGGAAATTGAACAAAAGTACTTATCGTTCGTCAAGGAGCTTCTGGCGTCGCGCTACGCGGAGTTCATCGGCAAAGAGATCCAGACTGCCTATCTGGAATCGTATTCCGAATACGGCCAAAACATTTTCGACCGCTATGTGACTTATGCGGACTTCTGGATCCAGGATCAAGAGTTCCGGGATCACGACACCGGCGAGAGCTTCGATCGCGCGGCGTTGAACGCGGAATTGGAGAAAATCGAAAAGCCGGCGGGAATCAGTAATCCAAAAGATTTCCGCAACGAGATTGTCAACTTTGTCCTGCGTGCGCGTGCAGCTAATGGTGGCAAGAATCCGGCGTGGATCAGCTACGAAAAGCTGCGTGTTGTGATCGAGAAGAAAATGTTCTCCAACACGGAGGAACTTCTGCCGGTTATTTCATTCAACGCGAAGGGCTCCGCCGAGGAGCAACGCAAGCATGAGGACTTCGTCAACCGGATGGTCGCCAAGGGTTACACGCCTAAGCAGGTCCGCCTGCTGTGCGACTGGTATCTACGCGTGCGCAAGTCTTCCTAACAGCAAGCGTGCATAGCGTATTGGCGCCATAAGCAACGCGGCGTCTTGTGTACCGGGGCGGTGCCGGCGCGGCGGCGAACATCACCGCGCGCGTCGCCGCGCCGCGTGCGCGGGTTGCGCCTTTCACGACAGCGGGGGACGGCAACGTGCTTCATCAGATCATCGACCGCAGACTTGCCGGCAAGAATAAGAGTATTGCGAATCGCGAACGCTTCTTGCGACGGGTCAAGCACTATATCCGCGAAGCGGTGTCCGAGGCCGTGCGCGACCGCAGCATCAAGGACATCCAGAGTACGAAGAGCATCACGATTCCGAAGAAGGATATCGGCGAGCCGATGTTCCATCATGCACCGGGCGGGCGGCGCGAAATCGTCCATCCAGGCAACGCGGACTACGTGAAAGGCGACAAAATTCCGCGCCCGCCCGGCGGTGGGGGGAGTGGGAGCGGAGGACAGGCGAGCAACGAAGGCGAGGGGCAGGACGACTTCGTGTTCGAGTTGTCTCGCGAGGAATTCATGCAGTATTTCTTCGACGACCTGGAACTGCCACGATTGGTTAAGACACACCTGATGGCGGTGCCAAGTTGGAAGAACCAGCGTGCCGGCTGGGCGACCGAAGGCACGCCGAACAACATCGACGTCGTGCGCTCATTGCGCAGTGCGCTGAGTCGGCGCATCGCGCTTGGTGCGCCGTTGGTCAACCAGCTGCGCGAACTCGAGGCGCAACTGGACGAGTTGAAGGACGACCCGGGCGATCGCCGGGCCGAGATCAAACGGCTCGAGGATGAAATCCATCACCTGAAGGGACGCATCTGGCGGATACCGTTCATTGACCCATTCGACCTGCGCTACGTGAATCGCGTCAAGCAACCCACTCCGTCCAGCCAGGCAGTCATGTTTTGCTTGATGGACGTTTCCGGTTCGATGGACGAACAGCGCAAGGACTTGGCCAAGCGCTTCTTCATCCTGCTATACCTGTTTCTGACGCGTAACTATGAAAAGATCGAGGTGGTGTTCATCCGGCACCACACGCGTGCGGAAGAGGTCAACGAGGATACTTTTTTTCACTCGACCGAAAGCGGTGGCACCGTGGTCTCCAGTGCGTTGGAGCTAATGAAGAAGATCATTGACGAGCGCTATTCGCCGACAGAATGGAATATTTATGGCGCACAGGCATCCGATGGCGACAATTGGACGGACGATTCGCCAAAATGCCGTAAGCTGCTGGAAAACGACATCCTGCCAAAAACGCGGTACTTTGCGTATATCCAGGTAGCCCAGGAAGTGCAGAACCTATGGTTCGAATACAGCCAGCTGGCTGACGCAGTACCTCATTTCACGATGAAAAAGGTCGATGACGCGGCGGACATCTATCCAGTGTTTCGCGAATTGTTCGAAAAACAGGTGGCCGCATGAACTCCAAACCAAAATCTCGCCAGCCGGGCGAGGAACGTGTCGCGATGCTCGGTGACGATGCTAGCGGGGATACCCGCATGCGACCGAGCGACCATGGCAATGGTCGCCGGCCATTGCCGAGTCCGTCGGACTGGACCTTCGAGCTAATTGAACGCTATGACGCTGAAATTGCGCGCGTGGCAGAGCACTATAAACTTGACACCTATCCGATCCAGCTGGAATTGATCAGCGCCGAGCAGATGATGGACGCGTATGCGTCGGTCGGCATGCCGGTCAATTACCGGCACTGGTCTTTCGGCAAGCACTTTCTTGCGACCGAGAAAAGCTACCGGCGCGGCCAGATGGGACTAGCATACGAAATCGTCATCAATTCGAATCCCTGCATCGCCTATCTGATGGAAGAAAACACGATGACGATGCAAGCACTGGTGATCGCGCATGCGGCCTACGGCCACAACTCGTTTTTTAAAGGCAATTATCTATTTCGGCTGTGGACCGACGCTCACGCGATCATCGACTACCTGGTCTATGCCAAGCACTACATTGCCGAATGCGAGGAGCGCTACGGCCTGGACCGCGTCGAGGAGTTGCTCGATTCATGCCATGCGCTGATGAACTACGGCGTGGACCGCTATAAGCGTCCTCAAAAGTTGTCGCTACAGCGGGAACTGGAGCGGCAACGCGAGCGCGAGGCGTATTTGCAGACGCAAGTCAACGAATTATGGCGCACACTGCCAGCGCGCTCCAAGCCCGAAACCGTGGACGACGCGGATGAAACCCGCTATCCGCCCGAGCCGCAGGAAAACCTGTTGTATTTCGCCGAAAAGAATGCCCCGCTATTGGAGCCATGGGAACGCGAAGTCATACGAATCGTGCGCAAGATCGGGCAGTACTTCTATCCGCAACGGCAAACCCAGGTGATGAATGAAGGGTGGGCCTGCTTCTGGCACTACACACTGCTCAATACGCTGTACAACGAAGGCAAGCTGGCTGACGGCTTCATGCTCGAATTTCTGCATTCGCACAGCAATGTCGTCTACCAGCCACCGGTGACCAAACCGTATTACAGCGGGATCAACCCGTATGCGCTGGGGTTTTCGATGATGACGGACATTCGCCGCATCTGTGAGCAGCCAACCGACGAGGACCGGCGCTGGTTTCCCGACTTGGCGGGCAGCTCGTGGCTCGAGGCACTCGACTATGCGATGCGCAACTTCAAAGATGAAAGCTTCGTTGCCCAATATTTGTCGCCGTCATTGATCCGGGACATGCGGCTGTTCTCGATCCTGGACGACGATTCGAAAGAGGCTCTGGAAGTCTCCGCGATCCATGATGAAAGCGGCTACCAATACGTCCGGCAGGCGCTGTCGCGCCAGTATGATATCCATCACCGTGAGCCAAATATCCAAGTATGGTCAGTGAATACACGAGGTGATCGCAGTCTCACGCTGCGTCACTTCATGACCGACCATCGACATCTGGGCAGCGACACCGAAGAGGTGCTCAAACACATGGCGCGGCTGTGGCAGTTTAACGTGCACCTGGAAAGTGTCGACGAGAACGGCACGGTGCGCCGGCGCTACGAATGTCCTTACGTCGCGCCAGCGGTGCGGATCTAGGGTCGGGCGGCATCGCTGCGCGAATCGGCGTGCGGCTGCAGCAGTTTCAACGGCTAGCAACAAATCCCCGGCAGGGAAGTCGCTTTCTAAGCGTCATTAAGGTTCATCAACGTATCATAGCGTGGTAACGGCTTATTGTGTGGGTCGACCGTTTTACCGTACGTTGCCCGTAAGGCATTAAATGCGGCGTAACCTTCGCGGGCGTAAGGGTTGTGTGGATCCTTCCGCCAAGCGTTGATAGTAGGCTGATTCTTCGGCGTCAACTCGGAATTTATTACATCATCCAGCGTTCCTCGGCCTGGCTCTTCTGCAGCCCATTTCACAAAATGGCGCAAGTGGCTTGCGTACTTCGCTGCCTTGGGGTCGGAACAAAGCTGAAGAAATGTACCGATCAATTCTTTAGACCTTGTGAGAGGCTGCTTCGGCCTGAAGTCCAGCATCGAAAAAGTGGGCCCTCCCGTACTGACTTCTGCAGTCGCAATATGGTCGGGTCTTCAGTGTGATTCTTATCGGACGCGCGCTTAGTGGTTCGTTCTAGCACCAACGCGCCGTTCTGACTCGACGATTTCAGCGCAAATCGACCCGACTGCTTAATGGCGGACCGAGTGGAGTCAGCGCTTTTCTTTCTTTTGGTAACGCGGCCGTCTTGACCTCCAAGCGTGTCTAGCCGCGCATGGGACTGTAAGTTGCTAGGCTGTACGTCGGCGCCTTTCTGTTTTTCTTCGTGAGCTAACGTATAACGTATAACGTTGACGATACGCACTTTTTGATAACCAAGCGCAGAAAAACGAAGTGTTGGAGGGATTTACGAACAGCTGTTTGCTTTGCTGGTCCAGTTAGTCCATGACAACCGTCAGAGCCCAGGCTAAACAACATAATGCCATATTTTACATAACGTGAATTATCGCATCTTTGCGTTCTTCCGTTAAGGAGAGATTCAATGGAGCCCACGACGATCGCCATCGACCTGGCTAAGCGCGTTTTTCAGATCCATTACGTCGAGTTCTTCGCCATCAGCTCTCGCGGCTACGGGCGCTTGATGACGTGAATTTGCAGCCTATCTAGGCCTTGTGCCGAGGCAGAACAGCTCAGGCGGCAAAGTCCGGTTGGGTGGCATCAGCAAACGCGGTGACGTCTATTTACACACCCTACTCATTCACGGTGCACGATCAGTCATCTCAAGCACGAAACATATTGCCCGTAGTTTTTATTTATCCACGGTTGCACAGGTGTATTGAACGATGGCAAGACAGGTTGGACCGTGCAAAGGCAAGCCTGAGACATTTCTCGGACCTCGAGTCCGCTAATTAGATTAGGACCTTTGCGGCGAAATCCATCGGGGCCGGCGGGCACGCCCGCGATCGAGTCCGGATATAAGTCCGCAACCACCCTTTTGCCGCGCACAATCGCCTTGCAAGAGATGTCGTGTTTGGACCTCGATATGCTTGCTGGTTCCTGGTAGGATGACGGAGCCGGCCATGCATCGACATCGAGCAGCACTGGTGACATTGAATATGCGAGAACTGGACCGTCTGAAGGTGGTACAGGCTGTTGTAGATAGGGAGCTCAAGCACAGGCATGCCGCTGAGCGGCTAGGTCTGACGGTACGGCAGATCGAACGGCTAGTGATCCGGTACCGGGAATGCGGCGTGGCTGGACTAGCCTCGTGCAAGCCTGCGGCTGGAAATCCAGTGCCGGAGGCTTCGATGGTAACGACAGAGCGGATAACCATGACGATGTGCCAGCTAGACCGAATGTGGTGGACGGCAAACTCAAGCCGTGGCGCTAAACGTCATTACGAGGAATCGGAATCCGGTTGTGCCGCTGCCAATCTCGCGTATTGGCGCCCTAACCTAACCCCGTTAAGCAGCCAAAATATTGACAATGGTACCATTACAAAAGAAATTGCGCTTATGGATAAGCCTAGCATCCCCATGCCGGCATAGGCCCAAGCGCCCAATTGGTCACCTGAGCGATAAGCTACTGTATCAATAAAACTCTTGATCTTATATCTTATTTTTTCGTCTATAGCTGCAAATAGTGTTTCCTGAACGGGTTTGGTAATTGAAAAATTTATGATACGAGAAATTACTCTAAATGCAATGAGGGTTGCGACTGTCTGCTTCCAGGCAAGCATGCCAAAGCCTATGGTGCTTGTTACTGGCGCCATTGCAAGAGCAATAGAAATCCCCAAATAACGAATTACGCGACCAGTTAAAAACAATTGAATTATTATTGTGACAGCGTTGACGGCAAGGTCAATCGATGAAAATAATTTAATACGTTCTTTATTATCAATATCTAGACCTTGTATTATTATAGCTTGATGGAAATACAATGCTGTTGACGTTAGCGACAAGAGAGCAACGTAGACGCATAGGCCCGCGACGTGGAAAGATCGTAGGGCTGGAACAATGCGAAGTATTTTTGTAAGGCTGTTTACATTTGTATTATCATCCTGTTGGACTCCGCTCGTTATGCTGCCGGCACGCTTCCTCTTACCCAGATAAGCTATCCTCCTACGTTTCTTATCTAGTTCCGTTGACGTTGATGTAAGATGCAGTGTACTGCGAGCCGCTAATTCGAGTAAAATTGCTGCAATTGCCAATGTCCACCCTGGACCAAGCAGGCCTGACAGCGCAGTACTCACACCTGAACCTGCCAGCGCACCCAAATTCGCGCCGGCTGACACCATTCCAAAAAGTCGCCCGCCTTGCTCTTTGTTGAACTTGTCGATAGTCATCATCCAATACAGGGTCATCGCAAAAACGCTATAGGCAGAAACCCAAATGAAAAACACATCCTCCATCCAAAATGCCTGTTCTGGTACAGAAGATCGCATTAGAATTGCAAAGATTACAAGGATCGCGACGCAAACTCGATAACTGATCGAAACTGCACGCTGCAAAGGAACTTTGTTTAATAATTTTGAAAATAAAAATGAAATAAGCAACATGCACAACAATGTGGCGCTGAATAACCACGTCAGTTTTTGCACGCCGCTCACGGCGCCCATCGTGTCACGGATAGGCCGGATTAGGTAATAGGCTAACGATAACCAGAAAAGACCTAGCGCACTCCAAAGCAACGGTCGAACTTCATCGGGACGCAGCTTGAACCGCATGTACCATTGTTCACGACTGGTGCTTATCATACTAAGTAGTTTAAAATAGTCATGTCTCACTGTTGTCCTTACCAGTTCTACGCATGTACTGCCCTACGCTAACCTAGTGCCTTGTAAGCTGCATCACAGCATTCATCCTGGTGGCTGGATCACCATTTGTATAGCGTAGCGGCCGTTCCTGTAAAGGATTTGGCGTGCTGCGATATGACGCAGACTGAGCAGCATAGCTGACACTATTCATGCTTAACCAGAATCCTTATCATCGTGCTGTTGCCCCACCTCTGCATGCTCGAGCGCAGCTTCAGCTTAACCGGTTTAGGCGACTGGAGCTCGACAGCGAGCGACTGCCCAGCCCCCTGCCAGTGCCCATTTCGGGCCCCCTGCCAGTGTCCATTTCGTCGCGATGTGCGGAAATAAGCTGCAAGAAACATCTCAGCAGTCCCGTTCATCATCGTATTTTTCCGGTGGCACAGCCGATGCTTCTGAAAGCAGGCGCGGAATATGCGAGGAAACGGTTAGGCGGTCCACAACCTGGAACCAATGGCATGAGCTACGCATGGAAGAGGAGTTCAACATTATGAGTGACTATCTGAATTATGTTGGAATTGGCTTGATAACGCTTTTACCAATCATCAACCCAATTACCAGCGCTAGCGTATTTCTCGGATTGAGTGCTCACATGAGCCCTACGCAGCGCAATCAACAGATCAATTTGACCGCGTTTTATGTACTGATATCTCTACTAGCTTGTTTTTACGCAGGTAGTGCCATTATGAATGCGTTTGGCATTTCAGTTCCAGGAATGCGTGTCGCGGGAGGGATGATTGTCACCTATATTGGTTTTGGAATGCTCTTCCCAAAGTATCACGAGATTGAAACACAAAAGAAAATAGCATCAACGCCTCCAGCAAATGTGGCTTTTATTCCACTTACCTTGCCCGTGACCGTTGGCCCAGGCGCGATCGCGATGATTGTTAGCGATGCTTCAGCAATCCACCGAACGGGTGGGTATAGTCTGATCGATCACCTCGTCGTACTAACCGTCGATATTGCGCTTACGTTGATTCTGTGGATGACTTTGCGCAGCGCATCACGGGTGCTTCATTTGTTGGGAAGGTCTGGCACCGATGCTATTTCCCGAGTAATGGGTTTCATGCTGGTCTGTATGGGGGTTCAGTTTGGCTTAAATGGGCTGCACGGGGCCTTCATGGCGCCAAAATGACCGTTCACCCTCTGTGACCGTGTGGCAGCATGAGCGGTGGCCCATTGTCGCCGATAACGCCTGCTAAGCGAACGCCGCCGGCACAAAGCTCGCAAGTCGTTTATATGCTGCCCCACCAGCGGAGCAAGGGGCGCGGCCAAACAGACCGAGGACGCAGGAAGGCTCGCCGATCCTCAAGAATGGTATCAGGCGGAGGGCAGTCTACGAGGCGCCTGCCCTCCTTGACTCCGAGCGCTTCTTACCGGCGGACAGGATCTTCCACTTAAAGACAGTGATGAGACATGGCACATTGCGGCACCAACCTGTGCAATGCCGTAGCAGGCGTCACCACCCAAACGCGGACTGTCTGCGAGAAAATCCGCACGCACCTTGCCACTGAGACTAAACTATAGGAACGGTCGCACAAGATCGGCGTGATGATGTCGAATACGACATTTCTTATATGGTCGCGCCTCCTGTCACAGCCGCCGTTCCAGTTATTATGACTTCCATCAGGTGCCCATTATATTGATCCGTGACATCTCTCAAGAAGCTTACTGCCAATTTTGGTCAATCCAGTTACACACATTGTTCCATTCTTGGGTGTGCAAATACTGGTTTGTCTTTTCTTCGAGTAAGGCAACATGCTCCCAGTCGTCCATGGCGTAGGGCTGACTAAGCATAAAGTTTGCGCGTTGATAGTGGTTTCCAAGCATTTGCTCCGCTTGCAGTACTGCTAGTTCAGCTGTGGCATCCATAGTAAGGCTCAACAGAGCTGCCGGCGGAATAATTTCTTCCCATAACTCAGGCCATAGCCAGTATGTAACACCCCACTCGTTCGGATCGTATTTGTCAAAAACGGCAGGCTTTATTCCAACCGGCGTTCGCCCAGTTCCCAGCGACAGCATGCGAATGCTGCCTAAATCAGTAGCGGCTCCGCTATATAGCGCCTCAGAAATAGCAACTATAGACGGATTGTTGGCAAAAACACCACCGTCTACAAAGTAACCTAGGTTATCATCCGTTACATGATAAGGTGGAAAATAAGTTGGTGCGGCCGATGTCGCCAATGCTGCATCGGCCATTGTGATGCTGCGGTAAATATTTCCTTGACAATTGGAAATCATGCATGGAATCCAGCTATCGTTTGCCTTCTCCCACAATTGAGCCGAGTTAACCGCTACGAAAGTTTTCGCAGATGACATCAAAGCACTTCCCAGCAGTCCTTGAACAACATCTTTTAGACCGTCGTTCACATATCGACAATGCCATAATCCTGAGTTCTCCAATTTTGTCGTCAAATCTTTTTCTCGTTTCCACCAGTTACTATTATTCTTGAATATTTCACCTCCCTTATTTTTATAAATATTAATAATATCTATAATATGTATTTCCTGAGCCAAACCAAGTGCCAATAGACCTCCTGTAGAAGTCCCCACAAAACCATCAGATTTATTAATAATATTGAATTTAGCATCAAGATCTTTAACGAGCAGCGCGCTAATTAAGCCGCGGATGCCACCCCCATCGAAACTTATAATTTTGAAACTCATGACATAACTCCCACAAAAATTAAGATTGATCCCATAAAAAGCGAACAAGTATATGTTGCCAACTTTATTACAAAGCGGCAGAAAAACTTGCTCCGCCTTTGAAAGCCGCCCCTGACTCACTGAACACCTCACTTTTACGTACGGCCTCTTGCGCTTTTTAAGGTAACTTTACATGTCACTCTCTCCTAGTCATTAATAGGTGGAGCCAAACGATTCCCGATGAACGGATTTTCCGCTCTAGAAGAGTGAAGCATTTGGGTTGGCGCGTCTCAGCATGCGAGTACTGGGCAACGGATGACGTTTATTTCTATCAATCACCCTATACCAAAAACTCATAATTTTCCCCTTCAACAATAAACTTATAAAACAAATCGAGGAAA
Source organism: Burkholderia sp. b14 (assembly GCF_900156195.1). NCBI lineage: Bacteria > Pseudomonadati > Pseudomonadota > Betaproteobacteria > Burkholderiales > Burkholderiaceae > Burkholderia > Burkholderia sp. b14. The sequence continues at coordinate 433,804 of NZ_FTPJ01000003.1, read as the reverse complement.
TCTAGAATACCCATCAACAACTGAAATGAGGCTATTATTGTAATTTATTTTCCAATTGCATCGAGGCGCCACCCCAATTTTCCTCATTAATTGCAAATTTCACACAAGCAAAAAATAATGCAATATAAACAAATTAATAAACATGCAGCCATTCTCCTCACACTTTCCGGCCTATGTTGACATAGCCAGCTCGCGACAAGTGCAATAATTTTGTCACGGTAATTTCATATTAGGTCAACTAACTAGCATGTCAAGCCAACTTCAATTCAATCACTCTCTATTTTCTCCTACCCCTGTACCGCTCGCATTTAGCTTTTGAATTATAGTAAAATTCAGTTACTCTCGGTATTAAAAATCCTTATATCGGCACTATTTTCACAAGATATTGTGGTGTGTAAATTTTTCATTTTTTATATCCTAATTTTCTAGGCTGGCCTCACTTCGGAGAATTGAACTAATATTTGACATCATCCAACGTGTCGCGCTCGCGTGGGGCTATACCGGCCTCATGCAGGATTTGCCGCGGGAGACAGCCAAGCACATTGCCAAGACTCTTTACTGGGGTCCGCTGCGCTACGACAGCTATGACGCGCGTGTTGCATAACGGTGGCCCTGTTGTTGTTTGGATGCAGCAAGCCAGCGGCACGCTCGCCGATGGCAAACGTCCAGGTTGCGTTAGCGACTCTAATACTACAGCCGTAACTATGATCGATTAAAATCACGAAAGGATTCTATGTGGCGCATGATTGATGAAGACCCTGGTGAAAGGATGGGAGCGCGAGCTAGTGGCGTTGCACGAAAGGATTGCAGGCCAGTTCAGTCCGAATGATGGACCAGTGTTCCGTCGTTGCTCGGCTGGCGGGTGTACAACGCCTGTTCAAGTGCATCCAGAACGAATTTCGTGGTCATCGACGAACTGACGCACCAGCCAACGATGCGACGGGCGAACACGTTGATCACGAACGCCACGTACAGCCAGTTCTGCCATGTCGAAACATAGGTGAATCCGACACCCGGAGCTAATTCGCTCGGCCAGCCTTGTACTGACGGTTGGCTGGCTCCAGCGGGCGCGGCACGGTCATATCGGGAATCGTTGTGCGCACACGCTTGCCGCGGATCGTGCCACGCAAGGCCTGCAGCCTCATCAGTCGTTCGACCGTGCAGCGTGCCACCACAATGCCTCCCCGCTTCATCTGTCTGCAGACCTTTGGCACGCCATAGACCTGCATGTTGACTTGCCAAACACGCCTGATCTCGGGTTGCAGCATCTCATCGCGTTTTGCACGAGCGCAGCGTCTCGACGGGTCGCGAAGCAGCGCCGTATGGCGTCGGTAGCCCGACGGGGCAGCTTGCAGATCGGCTCGAGCCCGAAGGTGTCGCGATGCGGATCGACGAAGGCCTTTAGGACTTGAATCGGCGCTTGAGCTGCGCCTGCGCGAAAAACGCACTGGCAGGTTCAACTAATGGATGCAACACCGATGCTGGCGTTTAGTTTACCTGCTGGCGTCGCGAATCCCAACATTTTTCTCGGACGTTGATTCAACTGCATGGCGATTTTGTTCAATTCTGCCTGCGAGTAGCCCGCAAGGTTAGTACCTCGCGGGAAGTACTGGAGCAGAAGGCCGTTGGTGTTCTCATTCGTGCCGCGCTGCCATGGACTTTGAGGATCGCAGAAGTAGACCTGAACATTATCACCGTGAATTTCTTGTGTTGAGCGAGCTCCATGCCCCGATCCCAGGTGATTGGAGCCTGTCAGAATTTTAGTGTGTCGAGGTCATGAGACGATAACGGAAATAAACGTGCTATGACCGAAGCCAAAGTGAAGAAGAGTAAGAACCCGAAGGCGCCGAAGCTGTTCCCCGATGAGCTCATTGGTCAACTGCTAGCGCAGGTGCAAAGCAAGGATGCCGAGTCGATTCTGGGCGAATCGGGCTTAACCGGGCAACTGAAGAAGCAACTGGCTGAGCGCATGCTCGCGGCGGAACTGACGCACCACCTGGAAAGCGAAGTCGAGCAAGGCAAGGATGGCAATCATCGCAACGGAACCCGCCCCAAGACAGTGATCACGCCCAGCGGCGAACTGAAGTTGGCTATCCCCCGTGATCGGCAGGCCAGGTTCGAGCCACAATTGGTGGGTAAATATCAACGCCGGCTGCCCGGTTTTGACGATCACGTTATCAGCATGTATGCGCGTGGCATGAGTGTACGCGAGATCCAAGGCCATTTGCTGGAACTGTATGGCCTTCAGGTGTCGCCTGATCTGATTTCAAGCTCAAGCCACCATGGCGAACAACTTCCCTGCTGATCGTAGACGGCGATCTACCAAGGCTGGCTGCGATCTTGCGAAGCGAATAGCCGGCGCCGAGGCCGCGCGAAATCTCCTCTCTATCCGCAAGCGTACGATGGCATGGATCAACGCTGCGTGTTTGTCCAGCGAGCGCCCGATATCACTTAACGACTCGCCCTCCTTCCACCGCTGCCACAACAACGCCTTCTGCGCGGCCGATAGGCCCCATCTTTTCTGGGTCACTTACCTTACCTCCTGGATTTGCATTAGACCAGAAGATGTTGCAACGACCTGTTGAACCTACCGCAACAATTTTTTGAATCTAGGACAATTTTCTACCCTGCTCAGCCGAGTTTGACGAGAAGCAATTCGCTTCCTAAAAAAGTTTGCTAATCGATGAAGTTAACCTACACTGAATGCCATGGTCCTGCTGAAAATGTGCTTAGCGTCAGTCAGTCACACACCCATATCGAATGACGGACTGACGCCATCATTGGAGCGTCCCTCTTACGTAATGCCCATGGATTTCGCGGCAGCTAGCGTTATACCCATAGTGGCGTGTGTCTAGATAGCTGGACACGGTTCGACATACATCCATTCTCTGCGGAGAGTTGACTATGTATCGCTAATTTTTGATTGGCCGTGTGCTTACCACCGAACCACTCTCGCAGTCGCTGTGTTCGCTTGCTGCAATGTACTGCAGCATTCATACGGTGTCTAGGATACATGCTTGACGCAAGCGAATAACCCATAGTGAAACCAAACTTAAAGTTAACTTATGCACAGCAACTGTCACTGGAGAGCGACCTATGGCCGTGTATGCTGATGAGACGAGCAAGTACGTTTTCAATGCGCAGGAAGGGCATCTTTGGATGCAACCTGTCAATGCAGCCCTTCCAGCAATCCAGATCAGCCTCGTGCCTGAAAATCCTAACGTTGTCGCTTGTACTCAGGCGCCAGGACCAACGTCAGAGGCAATCAGTCTGTGTCTCGTCGTTGCAGATGGCGGGCGCCAAAAAGTACTGCATGCACTGGTGCGCAACGTTCAGCAGCTTGTCGTCACCAAGAGCTTGCGTCTGAAAGCCTTCCAAAATCTCATCTCCTCCACTATTCCTATCAGCAAAGTCACGCACACGGGCGATGGCGTGTTGGTCAGCACGGCTGACAATTCACTGCATTATGCTCAACTTAACACGCCGCGTGTGCAGCCAGTCCAGCTCGCTGCCGCAACTTCGATGACTGCGCCAGGTAATTCGAACCCTTTATCAGAAGTGATTGCGGCCAAAGATGCCATCGTGACGTTCCTGAACAATCTGTGCGATCAGCTGCCAAACATGGCAGCTGCGCTCGAAAAGGCGGCAAGCCAGGAGGTTTTAAACGCGTTGGGCACCGAGATAAAAGCCCAGCAGCAAAACTTGAGTAAGATTTTCGATAAGCCGCTAACCTCGTTCATATCGCAGCATAATCAAGGCGTACAAAGGGCGACCGCAGACAAGACGATCAACACGGGAAGCGCAAATGGCGCAACTACAGGTTCCACGAACGCGAGAGCCCGGCGGCTGCTTTTGCAAAAGCTTGATGTCCAGCGCTATCTGAACCCCTTTTCAGCGCCGTCGGCAGGCGCCGCGTTAGCGCCCTCGGTTGTTGCGCAGGTGTCCGGCGACAACCCTGACCCGCTAGAAGCCTTGGGCAAGCTTTTCGAGCCGTTCAATACCCTGTTAAACGCCAGCAATCTCGCGTCGCTATTGAACATGGGCGTGACCGATCTGCTGAATGCGGTGTCTGGATCGCAGCCGTTTTCAAGCGTGATCGAAGACTTCTTCAATCTATTCAAGATCGATGAGGCGATGAACTCCTTGCACGGGGTCTTTAGCTCAGGACAGCTTTCGTCGCTCATAGGCCAACTAACGTTGAAGTCCTATCTTCAACAGCCAGTCCAAAACGCTTTCTTCAATGCGCTCTACGCGCACTATTTCCCTGGCAAAACCTTCACGATTGCGGATTTGATTGCTTTCCTGGGGGCGCTGCTTGGCTTTGTAGCGTTCGAAGTGCAGGGCAAAGAAAGCGAGTTTCAAGCCGTCTTCACCGACAAGCAAAGTCTCAACGAATTCACCAATGCCCCGGCAACGCTGGTTGCGTTAATCAATGGCACACCACCGACTTCCCCTATTGTGCCCCAACCCGTTGCCGCCATAACGATGATGGCTTCCGAGGCACCGGTTCCAGCTGCCCTGTCGCCGTCGACACCGCCTGCATGGCGCGCTGGGGTGGCGTCGGCGCTCTCGAGCGTGGTGACGTTACTTATCGGCGTCGTCGGTGTCCTAAGTTTCGGCACTGGATTGATCGCCTCGCCCACTGTCGGCGGCGTCGCGGCGAGTATCTCTCAAGGCCTGTTCGGCATGGTGCAGAATCTGAATACCAGCGACGTCAAGTGGGACCTGCTGTCAGGTTTTGCCGGCGGATTTTCTGGCGCGTTCATTTCCACGTTGATTGGCAACAAGCTGTTCGCTGGATGGGCGCAGCATGGGGCCACGCCATCGGCGCGAGTCCAAAAACTTAGGCTAATCATGATGGGCTTTGTGTTGACTTTGGGCGGCGGCGGTGGCGGCGTGGTCTCGGCCCTCGTCAAGAATTACGCCAAGACTGGCAAGCTAAATTTCGACGATCCACTAGCATTGACCACCGGCGTAATCGGTGGGATCGGCGGTGGCGCGATGGGCTGCGGCTTGCAATTCATGGGTGGCCTGAGCGGATCGATGTGCCTGCCCGTTCCTTTGTCGCTGGCAGAGGCACAGCGGACCGCGCTGAATGCCTTGGCCGGTGCTCAGCCTGCTCAAATGGACAACGCATCGTTACTACCCCATCCAAACGGAGCATTCCCGGTTAATCTTCCGAACTGGTCGACGGGTATTTACGCAACGCAATTCAACGATCCCATGGCGGTACCAAGCAGCGGCCTGTCCGTTGCTGCGGTCACTTGGGGCGAGTTCAATGGCATGGACAACAGTTATTTAGGCCACCGAGAAAGGCTTTTTTGGCTGGAAGACCTCAGCGGCGGCCCCCCCGCGTCTGCACGGAGAGCAGATCTTGTTATCGGCATACACGGCATTGGACGCTTTGTATTTCCTAACTTGACCCATATGAACCTACTGGGAAATGTAGTCAATTTCTCACGCCCTATGTATAAGACTGATTTTGCGCAGTTTCTTGCCGGTCAAGCATACTTAACTAACTATCTTAACACGATCAGAACAGCTCGTACCCCCATTGTGAAGTTGATGATTTGCTTCAGTGCCCTTCCCCTTGGCTGCTGCAGTCTCGGTCAAGAACTGGCGACGAGCCTGAATGCAACTGTCTACGCCGGACGCCCTCCCGTTTATCCCTGGCTCGACGGAAACAACATGCCGAGAGTGCCCGGCTTGGGTGGCTGGATTAAATACACTGCATAAATTTTTAAAAACCAAGAAATTTAAAATTAGGATAACTTAAAAATGGTAACCCTTAGCGACTCGATCTCTGCAGACGAGACGGCGATCGCCTCGGTCGAAGTATCACCGGTTATTCTGCCGGGCACATTGTTCTTCGGACTGTACAACGAACAGGGCTTGAAGGTGAAAGGCGGTTTTAAGGTCGAGGACCTGGTGCTCTCCAGACACATGCCGCTAGTGAGCCAAGATTTTGCAGACACGGCGGTCGCACTGAAAGACTTCCAGCTGGCGTTTGAACACGCTGTCAGCGGCACTTCCGATCCGGCTGGTAACGACCAGTTTATGCTGGAACTCACACTGGTGCTGGGCAGGAATACCGTCAGCCAGCTGAAACTGCCGCTGTCCGGCTCCACCAACCCCATTCCAGCCTACCCGCCGTTGAATACACCTGGCAATACCGGATTGGTCGCTAATCCAAACAATGGGGCTTCGCCACAAAACGTGCCACCGGGGTCCATCTTTTGGATAAACATTCAAAAATCTATCGGTCCAATACACATCGGCCGGATCGGTTTCAACTGCATAGACGACGATGTGCAGGTGCTGCTCGATGCGGAGCTGGCCACCTCATCTTTCAGCATTAAGCTCAGCGGGCTGTCGGTCACAGTGCCAATCTTTGGCCTGGACAGCCTCGACGACATCAAGATGGGCTTAAAGGGGCTGGACGTGGCATTTTCGACGTCGGCTTTGACGATCGAAGGCGGCCTGCTGTTCAGCGAGCAGGACGGTCAGGCGGAATACGACGGCGCGCTGCTGATCAAGACACCTGATCTCGCGGTCATGGCGCTGGGTTCGTTTACCTCGATCGCCAGCAATGGGCACACCGAAAATTCGCTGTTCGGCTTTGCATTCCTCGACCACGCGATTGGCGGTCCGCCCGCGTTCTTCGTCACCGGCCTGGCGGCGGGCTTTGGCTTCAATCGTTCAGTCAAAGTGCCGACAGTGGCTGAAGTCGCCACCTTCCCGTTGCTCTCTGGCTTGAACGATCCGTCCCAGCTGGGCCTGCCGGGCAGTGGCCTGCCCGCGGCGTCGCAGCTGGAGAGCGTACTGGCTAAGGTGAACAGTTACATCCTGCCTGACCTAGGCGAATATTGGTTTGCCGCCGGCGTGCAGTTCACATCGTTCGAACTCATACACTCCAATGTGGTTGCAGTGCTGGAGGTCGGGAAGGAATTCGAGATCCTGGTCTTGGGCAAATCCTACGGCGCCTTCCCGCCGACAGGCGTCACCTATGGCTACGTCGAACTGGATCTCGAAGTAGTGTTTCAGCCTGATGCGGGTTTGTTCAAGGCCGAAGCCGTCCTCTCGCAAAACTCTTATGTGCTCGATCAGAACTGTCACCTGATAGGCGGGTTTGCTTTCTATTGCTGGTTCGGCCCCAATGCGCATGCCGGTGATTTTGTATTTACCATCGGTGGTTACCACCCCGCCTTTAAGCAGCCCGATTATTATCCGCTCGTCTCGCGCCTGGGCTTCAACTGGCCGGTATCGGGCGAAGTCCTGATCAAAGGTGGCGCGTATTTTGCGCTCACGCCGTCGTGCATCATGGCTGGCGGCGCGCTGGAAGCCGTTTATCAATCCGGCAATCTGCGCGCCTGGTACACGGCCTACGCGGATTTCCTGATCTACTGGAAACCCTTCTATTTCACCGCGGGCATCGGCGTGGACGTGGGCGTGTCCTACCACGTGCACTTCCTTTTCGTGAGCACGACTCTGAATTTCGAATTAGGTGCGACGGTGGCTCTACATGGCCCGCCAACCGGCGGTATTGTGCACATCCATCTGTGGATCATCTCGTTTAGCGTGCCGTTTGGCGCCAGCGAAAGCACGGAGCACCAGAAACTGGAGTGGAGCGACTTCAAGAGAATGTTGGCTCAACCCAGGCAAGGTGCGACGCCATCTGGCGCGGCGCTGGCAGTGGCCGCCCAGAACACCGAGACACAATCTGAATTGTGTCACCTGACTGTGAGCAATGGACTGTTGAACCAGGTACAGGACAGCGATGGCAGCGTGCGCTGGCTGGTACGCGCGGACGAGTTCTTCTTTGATGTGACGTCGGCCGTGCCCATGACACAGCTCAGCTTGGCCGGCACGACGCTGCGATCGCAGTCGGGCGCCCTGGCGATTCGTCCGATGCGGGTCAGCTCCATCACCTCTTCCGAGGCGACCGTGACGGTCACGTCCGCGGATGGCAATCCGATTAGCTGGAACCCGCCACAGCCATTTACGCGTTCGTTGCCGCAAGCATTGTGGGGCGCCCCGGTGGACCAACCATCGAATGTCGATCCCAACGGCAAGCTTATCGACGGATGCCTGGTCGGTTTAAAAGCCTTGTCAGCACGGGCGACCTATCAACCGACGCATACTGGGCAGATCGACATTGTTAAGGCGTTCACCTATTTCACCCTCTACCCCAAAGGCAGCACTGCCCTGCCGTACCTGCCGATCTCGGCGGCAGCCCCGGCAGTACCGAATACGGCCACGGCCATGCCGGATGCCCGCAACGCGGTCATCAACCCTGCCATCGCCAAAACCGCGAATAACCGCGCGCAAATTGCCGCAGCGCTGACCGCCCTGACCGGTTTTGCCGCATTGGACGAGACACTGAGTGGCTTTGGCGCGGTCGAGAACTTTGCCACTGATCCTTTGATAGGCCCGCTGGCCCTTGCATGATTGGAATGAAACCAGATGAACAGCGAAATCCAGATTCGCCGCAGCCCTAACCTTCCGGTTGGCAATATCGAGTTCTTCGACAAGATTGTGCCGCCGCTGATGGCAGGCGACTATAGCGTCACGCTCTTACAAAATCTAGTCTATGGCGGCGAAAAGCAAACATTACAGCGCATGCAAAACTTCTCGGTGCAGGCGCCGCGTTTCAGCTTGGCCTCAGGCGACGTCCAATCCGTGTTTCCTGCAGATGGGTGTACTGGCAAGTTCGACAACTGTCTGCCCCAAATTGTCCTCAACAAACGCGCCCTGCCCTGGGAGCATTGGCTAGAACAGGGCGACACCAGCGGCGCTCCCTGGATGGCGCTGCTGGTACTGGACGGGTCCGAAATTAGCGTGCCGCAAAATGGCGTGGCCGCGCCGTCCCTGACGCTCTCGGCCGCGTTCCAGCTCGGTGACGTCCGCAACTTGAACGCCGGCGCTATACTCGGCCCATCCATCGCGCACCTGGACTACGGACAGAGCGACGGCGACATCGTGCGCACCATCGATCTGTCTACTTCAATCTTTCTTGCGCTCGTGCCCCATCTCGACAACGCTGCCCCGGCGACCAGCGAATTGTGCAGCCTGGCGCATGTGCGTCAGGTGAACATGGAGCACAAGGAAATCCTGAATATGACCCATTCGGGCTGGTTCTCGCTGATTGTCGCCAACCGCTTTCCCATCAATCCGGACCGGCCCACGAGGCAATTCGTCCATCTAGTCTCGCTTGAGGGCTTTAAACCCTATCTGGCGGATGGCGCGACGTTCGCACCGGGCGTCAGCACCGTCAGGTTGATCTCGCTGTATAGCTGGTCGTTCACGTGCCTGCCTGACCATGGGGAAAGCTTCAGCAGTTTCATGCTGAATTTGATGTCCGACGCCAGTGAACAAAACACCGGCCTGACCCTGCGCATGCCAGTCGCGCCTGATGTTATGACGAACGATGCCTCACCTAACAAGATTGTTAGCAAAGCTTTGCAGAATGGCTATGTGCCGTTGGCGTACAACTCGCTATACGGGGACAAAACCCTGTCCTGGTATCGCAGCCCCCTGTCGCCGCTGAAGCCCGACAATTTTACACGTGGCTCCGCCCTGCCGCAGTTTAACGCCGCGTCCGACGCGGTGATTTTTGATCCCCAGACCGGGCTGTTTAATTTGTCTTATTCGGTGGCCTGGCAGACAGGCAGACTCATGGCGCTCGGCAACCGCGCCTTTGCCACCAGCCTGATGGACTGGCGACGCAAGCTGAACCGCATTATCGATCTATTGGCGAATCTGGCGCAGGAAGACCAATTGCAAAATTTCCTGGACACCTACGACGGCGACATCAATCAGTTTTTTCACGATCAGTTGATTACCGAGAGCTTTCTCAATTTTATGCTCAACGATTTTTCCAAGCTGATCGCGCCCAACGTCAATGCGAATGCCGTCAGCTTTTCGTCGGCAGCGGACGCGGCAGCGACAGATGCGGAACTACCGCCGCAATTAGTCGAAGAGTTGCAAAAGCTTTTACAAAATGACCAAGTCGCGGCGCTGCTGAATGACGTCGAAGGGCAAGAACTACAGACCATCGTTGAATGGTTGGCGCACACGTCGCTGTTGTATGACGTACCCTTTGATCATCTGGTCGCGGACACGCGACTGCTGCCAATAGAGTCGATTCGCTTCTTTTATCTCGATCGGAACTGGACGGATAGCCTGATCGACGGGGCGATGAGTATCGGCGTTCAATCGTCCAAAGATAGCCACTACTACAAGATTACCAAGAACCTAATTCGCGACGCTTTGGACAAGCTAATCCTGGACATTCGCGAAAAGCTACTGGGATTACCGACCACCGACAAGGATCCAACGGATGGCGTCATCGCCGGCTTTTTGTTGCGCTCCGCCGTACTCACGCAGTATCCGGGGATAGAGATCAAAGGCTACAGATCCGTCGGCAAGAATGACGATGGCGCGCCGCAAGGTGTCGATCGCATGCAGCTCCTGCGACTGGACCGCTTATCGTCCAACGTACTGATCTGCCTTTTCCCCGATGCTCCCGCATGGATCGAGTTTGATGAGCCAAGCGAAGGACTGTGCTTCGGTGTAGAGCCCTCACAACAGGCGCTGGAAATCGCCATTCGCGATTTAGGCAACGGCGAGGTGCTGCCCGACGCGATCTATACCCTAGATACTGTGGCGGACTTTCGCGGCGCCCAGTCCAACCGCGTACTGAACGTCAAGCACTTGAACGCCGCATTGGCTGCAAAGCTGGGCAAGGCTTCGCTGAATGCGGCGGAGTTTGCGCTGCAATTGGTCAAAGTACCCGAGCAGTTGGTATTCACAAATCAAGCACAAACGTCCAAGTGAAAACCGTGACAAAGACAACCCAACTTCTGATCCCCATGGCGCTGCGAGCAATGCTGGTGAACCAGCCGGTGCTCAACGGCACCAAGTTCCGACGCTGGCAGAACAATTACAGCCATCTGGTGAACAACATGGATAGCCCGACGCCCGCGCCGTTCCAGGATGGCGGCGACGCGCCGAAACAAGGTATCCATTTACATTGGAAATTGCCGCAGGCCTTGAAGCATGGTCGGCCTGGAACGATCCTATTCACTGTCACCGGAACAGTAGCCAACATCGTCAATGCCTTGAACAAGAATGTAGTCAGCAGCGATCTGGCCGCCGCCTTCAGCCGCAACAGCCTAGCGCTTGCGGCAACCGGCGTCTCAGTGGCGCCGAAGGAAGACGCGAATACGAGGGGCTGGCAGGTGATCGACTGGCCAAATGCGCATCACTACCTTATCGAACTCAAGCAAGATACCACGAACATCCAATACCTTGCAGTAAGCGACGCGAGGATCAGCTTCCCAGAGGTGCCTAACCGTTGGCTGGTCATCAGGTTCCAAAACGGCATGTCCAAGGTCGATCCGACCTCCTGGATTGTCGAGAGCGACTATCTGAATGCGGCCGACGGCACAGTTTCCTTCCTCGACCCGCAGTCGCAAAACCTAGCCAGTTTGAATGCGGTCTCGAAAATCGGCAAATCGCAGCTGCTCACCGCGAGCTGGACCGAAAACGCTGCGACCGGCACCATGTATCTGCGCGCCGTCGGTCCCGGCGACGTGACGTTTTCTGCTTATGCGCCAGCGGCGCAAAACGTATTCAGCTTTGTCGATAGCGACGCGGCCAACCTGCCCGAGAACACCGCGTTGACGTACCTAGTCGCGGGCTGGTACGCCAACCCAAATTTCGATCCGCTGCAAAGCGCTTCAGGGCAAACGGCAGATTTTGTGGCACAACTGAACAGCCTGAATTGGGCCATCGAGGGAGTGTCCGACCTCGGTCAATACACGGGGCCGGTTGCCACACAATCCATCGTACACGGCATGCTGCATTCCCTGGTCTGGCAAACGGCCCGCATGCCGTTGGGCGACGCCACGCAGGTGCCTGACGATATTGGCAACTCCGTCAAGGTGGCAATCGGCAATACGTCGGTAGAGGCCCTGTCCGCACTGATCGGCGTTACGAGTGGCGATCAGGACATCGATTTGACACTGCTGGAGGCGTTGCAATACGGCTCGCTGGAAGAGCTGGACGATGTTGGCGGCCGCACCTTGGTGGCCGACAAGGCGCGTCAGGCGCGCTATGGTGCCACATCCGGTGGCCAGTCTTGGGAAATCCGCGCACGCGAGGTGAACGGCGCCGCCCTGCCGGCTGCCGAACCGCCGGATCTTTCCGACTACGCCGCGGGCCTGGCTGCGCTGAACACGGCTCAGGCCACCCTCAACGCTAACCAACGCAAGCTGGCGTCGCTGCAATGGACGCTGTATGCTCGCTGGTGGAAGAATCAAAACTATAACGTGTTGGGCCTAGGGCCCGCCAATCCACCCGATAATATGACTCAGATCGCCGCCGCGCTGGCTGCGACCTCGCCCGAGTACCAGGCCCTAGTAAGGGAGATACAGAGGATGCAGCAAAAAATCGCAGCGGCTTTTACCAGCCGCAGCATCCCTGTCTCCACCGATGCCGTTTCAATAGCAGCGTACGCCAAGGACGTGCTCAAGCTCCCCTCGTCGCTGCTATTAAAGCCCAAAAGCGCCCCGCGTTATTGGCATCCTAATGACCCTGTGCTGCTGATTTCCGGCATTGCCAATCCCGACAACGCGATGTCCACTGAGGCTTTGCCATGCCGCACACTAAGGCAGATTGTCACAGGGCTAACGATTAATGGCAAAACGGTCACGGCGGACAACTCGGCTGCGCTGATACCCATGCCTATAGCGAACGCGAGCATCCCTGCGCCAGTGTATGCACTCTGCAAAGAAACGTTTTTTCTTGATCCTGCGAATTGGCAGAATATCGCCAGCAACCTGTTCATGGGGAACGTGCAGCCCACTGATATCGGCATGGCCATCGGCAACGGCGCCTGGGCCGACGCGTCCTCCTATGCGCCGTTGCCGATGGCCGTGTCAGCGTGGGTGCAGCCGTGGGATCCGCTCTTTCTAGAGTGGAGCATCAAATGGTTCCCCACATACAGCCAGAAGGACGCCAGCTCGCCGTGGCAGTTCCAACGCAACGAATGGCAGTTTGACGGCGACGACTACCATTGGACCGGCGTTCACCTTGATGAAAGTCTGGTGGTCGGCTACACCGGACGCACAGTGCTGTCATCGCATTCGGTGTTTAACTTTGAGAACCGCCTACGCGACTACATCGCCAAGTCCAGGACGCCACAGCCGAAGTTGAAAAAACTTGATACCCTGCTGACAGCGATCCGGTCATGGGGGGTGATGTCGCAACGTCTGAGCGGCCTACACGATGGATTCGTCACGCGCTCGTCGGGTCAGGCCTGGCCGCCTATCGGTGATGTCGCGGCCCTGGTGCAGAACCAGTACCAGAGCTCGCCCGACCCCAGCAAAGGCGACCAGGACTATGACCAAGGCCCGGTCTCCCCGACGTTTTTCCCGCAAATGGGCGGTTTTTTTGTGATTGATGATATCGAAGTCGTCGACAGCTTCGGTCAATCCGTTAGCCTACTCTCGGCCAACAACAATCCTACGGGCGGCAAAGCCTCCGCCTTCACACCCATCCGTTCGAAGCAAATCACACCGGCCAACCCGAATATTGCGGTCGGCGACTACACGCCAGCGCAATTTGTGCAACAGTCCTTCAGTCTGGTACAACCCGCGCAATTGGCGATGCGCTGGGTGGACGCCACGAACGATGCTAATGAAGTGGGGCTGGCAGCAGACGCCAACCCAGTTTGTGGCTGGCTTCTGCCCAATCACCTGGACGTCGCCCTCGCCGTCTATGACCAGCAGGGCCAGCTTCTGGGCGAGGTGCGCAAGGACCTCAACCAGACGACAGTCTCCTGGTACCCAGCGCCCGACAGCCTGACACCGATTACCACGCCAGACCAGATACCTAACACGCATCTGCGCGGCGTCGTTACCGGTTTGATGGCTGCGCAAAAGCAGGCCACCACCACCTTTGATAACTTCGTCAAGGTGATTGACGAATCGCTGTGGCTGGTTGATCCGCTCTGTCCGCGGTCGGATCCGGACATGGCCGTGCTAATCGGAAGGCCGCTGGCCGTGCTGCGCTTGAAGCTTGCGCTGGAACTGGAGGGCGATGCCTACACCAACCAAAGCTGGGCCGACACCTTCACCGCCAATGATAACGCCATAAGCCAGACTGGCTTCGTCGTGCGGCTCGGCAGCCTGGCCCTACGTAAAGACGGGTTGATCGGGTATTACGCTGACGACAGCTTCCAAACCTTTAACTCGGTCCATTACCCCAGTGGACTGGACACTAGTTCCCCCTACGTCAAGCTGATCGGTGGCAAAGCGGGCAATTACCTTTCTCTGATGCCCAATGGCAGCCCTGCCTTCGTCACGCTGCTAATGGACCCCCGAGGCAGCTTGCACGGCGCTACCGGTATCCTGCCGGTCAAGGAAATATCGCTACCGCACGGCTTCTTCGAAAGCGCGCTCAGCAACATGGAGGTTACGTTCAGCGTGGGCTCCTTGTTAACTTCGGCAGCGTCGATTCAGATCCCGCGCCTTGCAGAGCAGAACGGGGCCTGGTCGTGGATTAGCCACTCAAGCACCACGCAATTCGAATCCAACGCAGTCGCCTTCAGCTCGCCCAACGCCCAGTTGTCCGCTCCGTCCATGGTGATCCAAGACGGATGGCTTAGGTTCCTGGCCAACCTTGATAAAGACGCTGCCGATGAGTGACCTTCTGCTTTCCTATTCGTTCCTGACTAAACCCGGCGTCCTGCAAGCGGGTAATCTAGGGCGGCTGACCATCATTGTGTCAAATGCCAAAGCGCCTTTCACGTTGACGGGCATCGACTTTGTGCTGACCGAAGGTACAGGTGCGCGCGATATCACCAATAGCGTAACACCAACGACGCCGAGCTTGCCGGATGGATGGAGCCATCCGGCCCCAACCGGTGGAAAGTTTTCGATGTCGCCGGCCGTCCCCTACCAGATCGGACGAGACGGACTGATCTTCGTTTTCGATCTCACGGTCAGCACCATGGTCGGCACGGCGATGATAGCCATCACCGAACACATTGAAGTGAACGGCGCACCGCAGGCTAATCGCGGCTCGCTGGCCATCCCCAAGTTCCCTCAAAGCTTCCAGCTCGACAATTTTTACAGTGCGACGCCCATCATCAATCAAGGTGACAGTGTGACGCTGGTGTGGACGGGCCAGAACCTCCATCTGGCGAACTACCGCATCAGCTACAGCGTCAACGGCCAGACCACGGTCGTCAATATCCCGGCACACACTTTTATCTACACCGTGGACGCCGTTGACGCATCCAGTGTTTTTTATCTGCACGTTAGTGCAGAGGAAGATCCAGATACCTCGTTCATTTTCCAGTCCAGCGTCTATCCCATCACGGTTAACCCGGCCATAGCAGAGTTCTGGGCAGAAGAAAGCGTTGCCGCCCCCGGCTCCAGTGTCTTGCTGAACTGGCGGGTCTCCGACACCGTGTCCAGCGCCACCATTACCTGCCCGCAAAGCGGCACGACCTGGAGCCTGGACGCCGCCGCGCTGGGCAAAAGACAGTTAGCCATTACCTTGCCGGCCATCTCGATGTTGGCGCAATATGTTTTCCAGACTTTCAATAGCGGCCAGAGTGGCACACCCCCTGTCATGGTGGCGTCGAAAACCTTGAGCATTGCAGTCAGCGCAAATATTCCATTCTTGCAAAGCGGTTACGCGCAATTCGTCACCGATGCCCAGGCCCAAGACCTTGCCCAAATGCCGTCCCGCCCGTTCGATGACACGGTGGTTCCGCAACTAATCGACGAGATCTTCTCCGCATTCAAGGTCGCTTTTCCAGATATAGACTTTTATCTCGACTGGTCCAACCAGACGCCAAACACGCGCAGCTTTGTCTACATCGACGGGCGAAAAAAGGTCGTGATCCATGGTGGGCTGATACGCATCTCCTGTCTGTACTACGAAGCCTTCTGTTTCATTATCGCGCAATGCGTCGCGCGCCTTCTTGGTCAGGCCCCGGTTGACCATAACGGCTTAACCTATATTGGCGTGGCCGATCATTACGCGACCTCCACGCTGCTCACGCGAGTGTTCTTTTCCATCTCCGATGACAGTGATCTCCTCAATGGCATCGAAGCTCAGATCAAGACGCTGTTCCAAACGGGGATATCGACACAGAATCGTACGGCCGATCCCGACAATCTGGCTGCCAATCCGGGCATTCCCTGCAGGTATAGCGCAATCAATGCCGGGATTTTCGGGCACGATGTTCCCACTTGCGTGACGGGAAGCACATAACGTGTTGTTCATAACAAGTCATTCACATGCTTGCTTAACAACCTGTCTAGCCTAAACCAGAGGAAACTAAAATGGGATCGATTTATCCAGGATGCGAGGATTCTGTACATAACCTGAATCCACAAGCCAAAGTGTGCAGCGAACAGCACTGCGACAACTTTACGGAATCACAAACCTTTCACGATAACTGCAACCAATATGGGCAGGGTCACCCGCTCTACCCTATCTCAACCGCGCAATGCGTTAACCGGCAGACCGGCCAGATCACGGAACCGACTTACGATCCGACTTGGGGTTACACCTGTCCCGACGGCTATGGAACCCAGATATGCTACTGCTGCTGTTCCTGCCTGGCCAACGGCACGCCGATCGCCATCCCAGACGGAGTGAAGGCGATCGAACAGTTTGTTATCGGCGATGATATCACGGTCGGCGACTGGACTGCTGCAAAGCTTTCTTGGAAAAAAGGCTCTGTGGCGTTCAGCAGCGGCAGCGACGCGGGTTGGCCGAGCACGATGATGTTCATCGAATATGGGGAGAACAAAAAGTTGATTACATCCGTTGATCACCTGTTTCTTCTGGCAAACGGAAAATTGAAACGCGCAGACAGGGTAGTGCCCCACAAAGATCAGCTCATGAGCGCAGAAGGCACGTCGCTCGACATCCTCAGTTCAATGTCTGGCAAATGGACAAAAGGCTTACATCACGTCGCAACTGATCTCCACTTTACGGGGTCGCTCGACGGGCATTTAATCAACTCGGCAGGCGTGGTGTCCGGTGACTATTGCTTGCAGATCAACCAGCACGAGCTCATCAAGAGGGGGCTGATGGATGGACCGGACACCAGCCCGGCGCTTGGTAGCAGTGAATTTTCCACATCGAACCCCCATCTCGACGTCACCCGCGCCTCGGCCGTAAAGCGCGGCACAGATCTGGTCACCGTTGCGGCGCCCGCAGGGTTCACCGCCTTCAATCCGAATGGCGGAACCTATATCCCACCCGGCGCGGCGCAGTTCCTCACGAACGCCCAGGCCACGGACATTGTCAATAATGCCAAAGCAAGGTTCCGGGATCTGCACAGTGACTCCGGCTTCGATGCAGTCAATTACCTGCTGAAAGTGTTCAAAGCGTTCTATCCCGACATTCACATCTTGGTAGATCAGGCCAATCCTAACTTCAACACGTACGCGTTTGAAATGTACGGACAAAAGTACCTGGTCATCTCTGGGGAGATCATGCGGCTGGACGGGCTGTATGCGGATGGCTACAAGTTCATCATTGCGCAAGGCATCGCCCGGCTCCTGGGTAACACGCCGAAAGACAAATATGGTTTCACCTACGCGGCAGCGGCCGACTTTTACGCGACCTCATCGATCTTCCGCGAAGTCTTCTATCTCGACTCGGACGACTTGCCCAACAACGCGCTTGATCAAATCAAGACCGTGTTTGGATTGATCTCGGAAACCAACGCGGCAGGCGATCAAAACGATTTAGCAAACAATCCCTCGATCAAATGCCGCGTCGGCTCAATTAGTACCGGCATCATCGGCGGCAACGTACCGCTTTGCGCCTGTGCCGATCTCGCACTGCTGGCGGTGATAACTGACAGTTCAGATCCTGGTCAGTTGCGCCTCGAGCTGATCTTCAACAAGGAAATTGACTCCGCAAGTGTTAAGGACCTCTACAATTTCGAGTTCTCGTGCGGCGCCACCAAGGCGAAACTGCCCCAAGTCCTGTCCGCTCAAGTCAGTTCCTTAGCCGCGGCCACCGTCGTGCTTATGGTCGAGTCACCCATGAACGTCAAGTTCACGGTCACCGTGACAGACGTCTTGTCGACAGGTGGGTCCGTTCTCGGAGCCCAGAACAGCGGAAGCTTCAACTTCGTGTCGCCGAACTAAGCAGGGAGGCTGTCACCATGACCGATATACAAGCCATTGCGGACATCCAGCTCAACTCCATCGAAGACGGCTGCCGCCAGCTGGCCAGGATCCTTGAGTTGGATGTTCCTGTCTCTCATGAAGTCCTGATCTCGGCCGTGCAGTCCGATGAATACGCTCGCAACCTGTTGATCTGCCGCCGCACCCCTGCGTTCCTGAACACCTTGCTGTCCAATCCCATACGGCCACAGCTGCAAGCGCAAGACCGCGATCGAGGTGCGTTCGAGTTGATGAAGCAAGCCTCGCACGCGCTTGCCCGCTGGGGAGCGGTCGGTTTCTCAGTTGTGGACGACGAAGTGCTTAAGCGGCGTTTGCGAGCCTGCCTTGCCTGCCCCAACCTCAGGACTTCGAGCACCGCTACTGTCTACAAGTTGATGAAAACGCAGGCAAGTTGCGCGCTGTGCGGCTGCGACGTTGAAAAAAAAGCACGCATGAGCTCGGAGCACTGCCCGGGTGAAGATCCTGAAATTCAGGGCCGGAACCGATGGGGGCAGCTCCTTCGAACGACGTAGCGGTACTAGCGTTTCGTCCTGGACCAGTTTATGGGACTATCGGCACGTCTAGAGGCTGGGCCTTTCGGGGCCAGCAGGGTCAGCGCTGGCCGTTGCTGACATCGCTGTCGCGCTCTGCACACCCATTTACCCAACCGCACCAGCTGGCGTCAGCGTGAAGGGCACGCGATTCTCATTTTTCGCCGCCGCAAGCGCACAATCTCCTCGATGCGCCGGACACGCTGGACGATGACCCGCACTGTCTAGGCTGAGGCAGCACCACAGCGGGCCAACGCGGTTATTAGATTTAGTACTACAGCCGTAACTATTCACGGTGGCGCGCAACCACGAGCGCGATAATGAGCCTGCTGCGCTCGCCATTGATGGGTGCGACGCCAGATTGACCATCGCAGAACAGTGTTAATCGAGCTCAATCCCCTCCATAAAAGACGGCATAGCAATCGGCGAATCTCCTGCACGCTCAGCGGCACCCTGCCTTCAGGCGTTTTTTTTACTGCGCGCGCTAAGCGTCACCAGAACAGCATGGGCTAGCAGCGCGAGGGTGATATGGCGATACCAGCCCTGCCATCGGCGCACCTCGTACTGATCCAATCCGCATTCGCCCTTGGCTGCCTCAAAGCTGGTCTCAATTTGCCATCTGCGCCCCGCCACCTTAACCAGTGCCTGCTTCGAGGCCTGGCTGCGGGGCGCATAGACGAGGTAATAGGCATGCTCCCGTTTCTCATCGAGGCTGCGCCGTACCAGCAAATAGTGTCCGAAGCGGCGCTCCTCAGCGCTAGTTTGCAAGCGACACAGCTCAATGAGTGCCCAGTCGTAGAGGCGCTCGCCTTTCGCTCCAGCGCCTGCCGACAAACGTTGCCATGCCCGGGCAGGCACGCTCTGTGCAATGCGCTGCGCACGAACATACGTCGGCCCCTGCCACCATAGCGGTTCATTCTTTGCCACCGCCATTACAAACGGCTGCTTGCGCGATTCCAACCATAGCCTCAACCTTCGATCGCCCCCGTACACTTCATCGCCCGTCACCCACCCACAGGGCACGCCCGCCTCCAGGGCGCGCTCAAGCATCTGTCGAGCCAATTGGGGCTTGGTGGCAAACTTGACCGTCTCAGGAACGCCCGCCGCCGCGCAACGCGCCGGCTCTTCTGTCCAGGCTTTGGGCAGATAAAGCTCTCGATCAATGAAGGCACTGCCCTTCTCGCCGGCATAACAGAGAAACACCCCAACCTGGCTGTTCTCGATGCGCCCCGCGGTGCCACTATACTGACGCTGCACGCCAACCGAGTGCTCGCCCTTCTTGACGAATCCTGTTTCATCCACAATCAGCACGGCATCCGTGGCTCCCAGCTGTTCGACCACATACTGGCGCAGCACGTCACGCACGGCGTGGACATCCCACCTGGCCCGATCAAGCAAATACTGTACGTTGTCTGGTGTCGATTCACCCATCCACTCTGCTAGCTGCCAGCCATTCTTGCGCTCCACCCCACCCAACAGAGCCTTCAAATAGGCCAGTGAGCGCTGTCGCGATTCCGAACGACTGAACTGGCATGCAATCCTTTCGTGCAACGCCACTAGCTCACGCTCCCATCCTTGCACCAGTGTCTTCATCAATCGTGCGCCACATACAATCCCTTCGTAATTTTAATCCATTATAGTTACGGCTGTAGTATTAGAGTCGCTAACGCAACCTGGACGTCAGGCTGTAAGGCTCGTATCCTGGAGTCATGGCAAGACGCAAAATCAGCAATGAATTATGGGCGGTGCTGGAGCCGTTGATTCCAGCGTTCACGCCCTAAAGGCGGGCGTCGGCGCACTGTTGACGACCGGGCGGCATTGAACGGTATTCTGTATGTCCTGCATACAGGCGTTCCATGGGAAGACTTGCCGCAGGAGCTCGGCTTTGGCAGCGGCATGACATGCTGGCGCCGATTGCGCGACTGGCAGGCCGCAGGCGTGTGGAGCAGGCTGCATCTGGCGATGCTTTGCCGGTTGCGTGAACATGACCAGATTGATTGGGAGCGAGCGAGCCTGGATGCGGCCAGCATTGCCAGCCTCCGGGGGGCCAGGAAACCGGCCCCAACCCGACGGACCGGGGCAAACTCGGGAGCAAAAGGCATCTGGTCGTAGATGCCCGAGGCGTTCCCTTGGCGATCACAGTCACGGGTGCCAACCGGCATGATTCGATGGCGTTCGAGCGCACCCTCGATACCCTCCCAGCCGTGCCGGGCTTGAGCGGTTCGCCGCGCAAACGCCCGGGCAAACTGCATGCGGACAAGGGCTACGACTTTGTCCGCTGCCGACGCTATTTGAAACAACGCGCAATCACTGCACGTATCGCCCGGCGCGGCGTAGAAAAGCACGAGCGGCTTGGATGGCATCGCTGGGTAGTTGAGCGCACGCACGCCTGGTTTGCCGGTTTTGGTAAGCTGCGCATCCGCTTCGAGCGGCGTCTGGACATTCATATCGCCTTGCTCCGCTTGGCCGCCGCCATTATCTGTTCGCGCTTCGTGGACGACTTGCGTTAGCGACTCTTAGTCAAATCGCCCTTCTTGACGGCTGGATTTGCCCCCCGTACTTCCCGGGCACGTCCCTACTCACCAGAGTCAGGTCATCCTGTGTTCAGGCACTTAAACTGAACACGGATAGCACACAACAGTTTAAACTACCACGTCATGTTCTGCCCTTGCTATAGGTTCGCGTATCTGGTATCCAGCTGTTCGGGCTATGCTTACGTATTGCATGGACATTGTTTGGCGGGCCATCTTGGCAACCAACGCATCTCGCTTAAATGATTGCTTGATCACCATACGCTTGAATTTATACTACAGACTTGCGTGGATACCTCCTGTGGTGACCAGTCGTTTAAGACACTTTGTCATGGTACCGCCGACTGAAGCCCGGTCACGGGACACTCTGCGGTTTCAGGCCGCACCGCGCACACGTAAGCTTGTAAAGCCTTGAGCTTATCTATTTCTCGCTGGTCGTCGTCAGCGACCCGGAAAACGCGTTCTGCAACCGCTGGGTCGAGGTCTGCGTAGGTGGGGGAACCATTGCCCATTCCGGTGGCGGAGGCAAAGTCGGACACGTCACGGCTACGGGTTGAACAGTTGGCGACCGACACACGCAACCGCTCAGTACCAGCAGCAATAGCATCGCGCAGACGTTGATTTTCATTCTCATGGGCTTGACGCTCCTGACTCAGTTGTGCATCCAGTGTTTCGATCCGGTGGGTCTGAACTTCACGCATAGCGGTCGCTTTCTGTTGCGCGGCCAAGGCTGCGTCTGAAATCGCTTTTATTTGTTCGGCATGCTGCTCATGATCCCGGGCTCGCACAGCTTTTTCCTCAGCCAGCCGCCTACCAGCGATGACCGAGCTCATGCCCCAACCCAACGCAATCCCCACAATAAATAGAGCACTATAGGGTGCGATCCATCTCAGCAAATGCTGCATTGCACTCTCCTTGACCGTAGCAGCTGTGTTCCCCGCCTAAGGCACGTCGACTGCTATCCCACAAAGATTTCTGCTCCTGCCTGTGTACTAAACCTATCCCATGCACTCATGCAGCCGGAACGCTAGACGGGCTGAAAAAGGCAAAAACACTATATACCGAATTTATCTCATCGTCCAAACGAATCATGATTTAAACCGCCATCATTGAAAGAGTTAGCAATGCAGGCATAGCGGCCCTACTTCAGAAACAAGCCATCGAGAAACAATGCACTTGACATCGCTTAATTAAGTGCAATCATGACGTCATCATGGACACGTTGGTGATGCGCACAATGATGCAAAAATCATTGGGCATTGCACTATCTTGTGAACCGCGCCGGGAATCGTGGAGGCCGGTTGGTTTAAGTTAATACGGGCACGTCAGCGGTATTTCTGAGTTGCCTGTAGTAGTTTGCTTCAGCGGGTGATCCGTACGCTACGGCAGACCATCAATTGGCGTGGCAGGCCGAAAGTGATTCGGTGTGGCAACAGGCCCGAATACCTGATCATGGCGATCAACGAATGGGCCCAGCAGTATGGCATCAGGCTTGACTCCATCCAGCCGGGTAAACCTAAGCACAATGCGTATGTCGAGCGATTCAACCGGACCGTGCGGTACGTACGAATGGCGTCGTTGTACCACTGGGAAAACTTGGACTACGTGCAGCGTTTCGCGACCGACTGGATATGGACTTACAATCACGACCACCTGAACATGGCCCTGGGCCGATTGACGCCAAAGCAGCGGTTGGCCATGGCCGCATAGTTTGCACTTTTGAACCCCATGGAAACAGAGAGATTACCACACGATCAACATAGGAGCACGAAAATCATGACGCCGGAAATCTATCGAGAAAACGGGCAGCCCTTCCTACTGGAAGGAAATGAAGTGGGTGTACTGCTGTCACACGGCTACACCGGCACGACGTCGGGAATGCGGTATCTGGGCGAGTATCTGCACAACAAGGAAGGCTGGACGGTCCACGCGCCGCGGCTCAAAGGGCATGGCGACTCGCCTGCCGCGATGGCTGAAACAACGGCGACCGACTGGATCCGCTCGCTGGAAGACGGGCTGCAGCTGCTCTCCAAGCGGTGTACGACGATTTTCATAGCGGGACTGTCAATGGGCGGTTGCCTCACCTTGTACATGGCCGCACAGTATGCTCAGCAAATCAAGGCCGCCGTGCCGATCAACGCGTGCCTTTATTTCGGAACCCACACGCTGGCTGAGCTGGCATACCAAAAAGATGCGCCGGACTACCTTGTCGGTGTAGGCAATGACGTCAAGGATCCGAATGTTACTGAGGTGGCATACCACGAAATCCCGGTATCCACGATCAAGGAAATCTACGGCTTGATGAACGTGACACGAGATCTGCTGCCAAAAATCATCTGTCCGACTCTGGTTATGGTTTCCCCGGAAGATCATGTCGTACCGCCAGCGAATGGGCAGGTCATCCTGAATAGCATTAGTTCGACGGACCGACGGCTGTTAGTGCTTCAAAATTCTTTCCACGTCGCGACCATCGACTTTGACAAAGAAGTCATCGCCGAACGTACCCGCTCGTTTTTCTCGGAGCAACTGCGTCGGTTGTAAAAACAGGATCGTCGGCATGTTGTCCTAGCGCGAAAGCAAACGCCGCATCAAGCGGCGCCTCGTATCCAAAAGAGTACATCTGTCGAATACGACAGATCTAGCCAGGCGAGCTATCGCTACAGTTGGTAGATGCGGTATACGGTTGCGTCATGTCACGTCCTGCCGGCGCGGCATGACGCATCACCGGCGGCAACCGCCCCGCTCTACTGCAGCAACGCTAGCGCAGCGCGGAACAGTTCGCTGGACGGATCGGCAAGCTCGTTGATGAGGTTGAAATGATTGCGATTCGGCTGCTGTACCAGTCGTACTGGCAATCCTCTTGCAACCAGCAGTTCGTGAAAATGATAGGTCTGGTGCTTGAAGCCGGCTGTCTCCAGGCCTCCGACCGCCAATACCACCGGCGGTCCGTCGTGCGGCAACCGCAACGCCGGGCTGAGCAACGCCGCTTGCTCCGGATGGAGCCGTAGCCATTCGTTGACGTTGATGTCGCATAACGGCCGGATATCGTAGAGTCCGCTCAGGCCGACGATCCCCTTGATGACATCGGACGAAACTTCGAACGCACGTTGCCAGTCGTCGCCATACAGCATGCCGGCCAGATGCGCTCCCGCCGAGCTACCGCAGACGATGATCCGCTGAACATCGATGCCATATGTTCTACCATGGCGATACAACCATGCGACCGCGCTGCGCACTTCGCGAACGACTTCGGCAAGCGTCGCTTCAGGCAACAGTGTGTATTCAACCATCGCCACTGCCACGCCGTGGCTCGTCAGCGCTTGCGCCATCGAACATGCGTCTTCCTTGCGCTGCGAACGCCAGTATCCACCGTGGACGTAGACGAAGAGCGGCGCGGGCTGGCCGGCCGCGACGGCCGGAAAGATATCGATGCGCTCGGCCTGCCCCATGCCATAGCGTTGGTCGAGTATCGCCGGGCAGGCTTGCCGGGACCGTTCGGCTAGCTGCGCGTATAGACGCATTTGCGCATCGAAGTCGGCCACGGATGCGCGAGCATTGTACTGAACAGCGCGCTCAGCGAGGTCAGAAAACGTCAAGTCAAACGGCATGATATTCCCGCTGTCAGTTCGAAATGATACGCTGCACCGGCTGCCGCGTCGCTAGATGCTTAGGTGCGCACTCAACTTGTCCGCCTGCGCCCGCAGTTGTGCCGAGTCGCCGTGCCAGACCACGCGCCCCTTGGACATCAAGTAGTGATGGTCTGCAATCGCCAGTTGCGACGCGAGGTTCTTGTCGATGCAAAGGATCGCTAATCCGGTCCGCTTCAGTTCAGCAAGGCATCGCCAGATTTCCTCGCGGACCAACGGCGCCAGCCCTTCTGTCGCTTCGTCCAGGATCAGCAGGCGCGGATTGGTGAGCAACGCACGGCCGATGGCAAGCATCTGTTGCTCCCCGCCGGACAGGTTTGAAGCGAGATGACGCTCGCGTTCCTTGAGCCTTGGAAACAGCTGGTAAACACGCTCCAGCGTCCACAGCCCCCCTTGCCGCGGATAGCCGGCGCGTGCTGTCGCGACAAGATTCTCGCGCACCGTCAAGGTCGGGAAGACGTGTCGGCCCTCAGGCACAAGACCGATGCCGGCCCGCGCGATCCGATAGGATGCACTTGAATGCACCGACTTGCCACCAAGCCGGACGACACCCGTGCAATTGTGCAGCAAGCCGGTGATCGACTTGACTGTGGTGGACTTGCCCATCCCGTTACGACCCAGTAGTGTCACGAATTGGCCGTCGTCGACCATCAGATCAACGCCGAACAACGCTTGACTGCGGCCATAAAACGCTACCAGCGATTCGACTTCGAGTAATCGGCCCGTCATACGTGTTCCCTTTTGCCTTGCGGTGCCGTGTCATTACCAAGGTAAGCTTCGCGTACGCGGGGATCAATGCGGATCTCGTCAGCACGCCCCGTAGCGATTGGCTTGCCGTAGACCAATACAGTGATCCTGTCGGCCAGTGCAAAGACCGAGTCCATATCGTGTTCCACCAGCAACATCGCATGACGACCCTTGAGTTCGTGCAGCTGTGCCGTCATGTTCTCTGACTCGGCCTGGCTCATGCCTGCCATGGGCTCATCGAGCAACAGCAGCTTGGGCCGGCCGGCGAGCGCCATCGCCAGCTCCAACTGGCGGTGCTCACCATGCGCCATCTGCGCCGCGCTCACGTGCGCGCGCTGCGCCAACCCAACACGCTCGAGCAGCTCCAGTGCGGGCTCGCGCACGCGGCTCTGGCGCGCGAGC
Organism: Burkholderia sp. b14; assembly: GCF_900156195.1. Taxonomy (NCBI): domain Bacteria; kingdom Pseudomonadati; phylum Pseudomonadota; class Betaproteobacteria; order Burkholderiales; family Burkholderiaceae; genus Burkholderia; species Burkholderia sp. b14. The sequence continues at coordinate 407,720 of NZ_FTPJ01000003.1, read as the reverse complement.
GCGCCCCAGCAGCTGAAGCGCCGCGGCCCGAGCGCATTGACTGCGAGCATGACATTCTGCAGTGCGGTATAGTCCGGGAGCACAGACGTGATCTGGTATGAGCGTGTTAAGCCGAGCCGCGCCCGTTGACTGATGCTTGCCGATGTCACATCGCGGCCGTCAAACTTGATAGTGCCCGCGTCCGGGCGCAACTCGCCGGCCAGTTGCGCGATCAGCGTGCTCTTGCCTGCCCCGTTCGGCCCAATGACCGCATGAATCTCGCCCGGTTCGATCGTCATGCTGAAATGATCGGTCGCGACAAAGCCGCCATAACGCTTGGTCAATCCCGTCACCTGCAACAAACTCATACCTGCTCTCCCGCCGCACGGGGGCTGCGGCTCATGCGTGCACCGAACGACTCGAGCAGTCCTGCCAGCCCGTGGCGATTGACAAGCACCGCCACCACGATCAACGGCCCCATGACGAGCATCCAGTGTTCCGTCACAGCCTTGAGCCCTTCTTCTGCCAACACGATCGCAAACGTGCCGAGCACTGCGCCGATGAACGTGCCAGCGCCGCCGATCACTACCATCACGATCAGGTCACCGGACATTGTCCAGGACAGATACGACGGAGCCACGAATTGGGTCAGGTTCGCGAATAGCATGCCAGCGATGCTCGACAATGCCGCGGCCACGACATAGACAGCCCGTTTGCATTGCGTAATGGGTATGCCAAGCGCCTGCATCCGGCATCATTGATCCGGATACCGCCCAGTGTCAGGCCCATGGCAGTGTGTAGGAAATGTCTGCCGAACGCGAGCAGCGCCAGCAGCAGGCATGCAGATACGACGTATAGCGTGAGCGGATCAGTCAGCTGCACGGCGCCGAACTGACTGCCGGCAGCCAGCGCGAAGCCGTCATCGCCCCCATACTCGCGAAGACCGACTGCAAGAAAGTAAAACATCTGCGCAAATGCCAGCGTAATCATGATGAATGCGATGCCGCGGGTACGCAACGCGATGGCACCAGTCACCGCAGCTACCAGTGCACTGACCGCGACCGCGCAAAGCAAGTGCAGCCAGCCGCTGCTCACGCCGTGTTGCGCGAGCATCCCGGTGGCATAAGCGCCCAGCCCAAAGAACAGCGCGTGTCCAAAACTCACAAGACCGCCGACGCCCAATATCAGATCCAGCGACATGGCGGCGATGGCGAGAATCGCGATGCGCGTGACCAACGTCAATAAGAACGGCTGCTGGGTTGCCTGTGCGTAGAGCGGCACCGCGATCAACACGGCCATGACCAACCATGACATCTTGCCGGCGAGCGTCGCGCGCGCGGCTGGCTCGTGGCTGCTCAATGTTGAACGCGCCGTACGGCGCGCGGCTAATGGGATCGACATGATCATCCGCCTGTTCAATATTTGACCGGAAAAAGCCCTTGTGGACGCCACGCGAGCACGGCCGCCATCAGGATATAGATCAGCATCGATGCGAGCGCAGGCCCGGCGCTGTCGGCGGCGCTGCGCTCCAGCAGCTCGCGCAGCGCTACCGGCAGCAGCGTACGGCCGAGCGTGTCCACCACACCGACGATCAGTGCCGCATAGAAAGCACCGCGGATCGATCCGATCCCGCCGATGACGATGACCACCATCGTCAGGATCAGAACGGGCTCGCCCATGCCAGACTGCACGGACAAGATCGGGCCGGCAAGCAACCCTGCAACGCCCGCTAACGCAGCGGCAACGCCGAACAACAACGCATTGAGTAATCCCATGTTGACGCCTAGTGCGGTAACGATGTCACGATGTGTCGCGCCCGCACGAATCAGCATGCCTATGCGGGTGCGATGAATGACGACGTAGCAGCCTAGGGCAATGCCAATACCGGCGACCACGATGAGCAGCCGATAGGCAGGGTAGTTGATGCCGAATACGTCGATGGCGCCGGACAGCGAGGGCGGCACTTCCATATAGTAGGGAGAAGGACCCCACAAAGTGCGGGCCAGCTCATTGAAGAACAAGATCAGCCCGAACGTGGCAAGCACCTGATCGAGGTGGTTGCGTGCATAGAGGCGGCGGAATATTCCCGCTTCCAGCGCGATGCCCACGACCATCATGGCGGGAACGACAGCCAGCGTCGCCAACATGAACGAACTTGTCAGGTTGTACACCAGCGCGCCGACAAAAGCGCCTATCATGTAAAGCGAGCCGTGCGCCAAGTTGACGAAGTTTGCAATACCGAACACAAGCGTGAGGCCGGCCGCCATCAGGAACAATAGGATGCCGAGCTGCAGGCCATTGAGGCACTGCATGATCGCCAACGTCAGGTTCATCGTAGCATCCGTTCAGTTCATTTTGCACTGCTGCAAGATCGGCGTGCGGGACTTCGGCACGATCGGGTTCTTGCTCTCAAACGCGGCACCGGTGGCAGTGCGCACGACGTCGACGCGATAAAAGCCGGCACGAGGGAATTGATTGGATTCCAGGCTGAAGGCGCCCCGCACCGATTGAAACCGCGCGGTACGCAGTGCGGCACGTAGCGCATCGCGATCCGCCACGTTACCCTTGACGGCCGACAGCGCTGCATCGAGTAGGTTTGCCGCATCATATGACTGCGCCGCGTACATGGATGGCTTGCGCCCGTACTTGGACTCGAATGACGAGGCAAATTGCGCGTTCTGGGCGTTCTTCAGATCAGGCGCATACGGTGCAGCGGTAATCGCGCCGACTGCGACCTCTTTGAGCGCCGGCAATGTCGTGCCATCGATCGTCGAGACCGAAACCAACGGGATCTTGCCCAGCAAACCGGCCTGCCGATACTGCTTGACGAAGTTCACGCCCATGCCCCCCGGATAGAACACATAGACGGCGTCCGGACGCGCAGCCTGCAACTGAGCCAATTCGGCCGAGTAATCAGGCTGGTTAACCTGCGTGTACACCTCATTGACGATTGTGCCGCGGTAATCGCGTTTGAAGCCCGTGATCGCGTCACGTCCCGCCTGGTAGTTTGGGGCCATCACATAGACGCGCTTATAGCCCAAGTCCTGCACCAATTGCCCCCCTGCCTCATGCAGTTCGTCGTTGTTCCACGAGGTGGAGAAAAACAGCGGCGAGCACCCCGGCCCAGCAAGCTGCGTGGGGCCGGCATTGGAACCGATCAGGAACACGCCGGCGCTGGTCACCGGTTTGTGGATTGCCATCATCACGTTGGAGAACGTCACGCCGGTGATGATTTTCACCCCATCACGATTGATCAGTTGTCGTGCTTCCTGGAGCGCGACATCCGGTTTGAGCTGGTCGTCCTTGCGCAGCACTTGGACTGGTACGCCGCCCAGCTTGCCGCCTTTTTGCTCGACAGCCAGCATGAATGCATCGTATTGGTCCTGGCCGAGCGCGCCGGCTGGGCCCGACAATGTCGCGAGGAAACCGATTTTCAGCGGCCCCGGCTCGACCGCTTGCACGGGCATTGAATACAGTACGGCAGCGGCCAGCGCAATCAGCATGTGGGCGCCGCGGCACCACGGCGAGGAGTGATCGACTCGGTCGGTCATGCGTGGGTCTCCTGACGAGGCTGTTATATCGATTCAGCAGACGGAACGGCGGCCCGCTCCCGGTAGGTCGCCGCATCGTCGCAGCGACCTGCTCGAGCCGCGCGTCAGGTCTAAGAATCAGATCAGTGCAGCCAGTCTAAGCGGCGTTGAGCATAAACAATAATAACCTTTTCAGGATGCGCTATTCCCTACCGTTATACCAACCTATCCGCCGTCGAGCACGCCGTGAACCAGGGCCGCACTTTCACGAAGGCAAGCGATGAAGCGCATGCATGCAGGGCTAATTTTCTTGTTTGCCCGGACCGAAAACCCCACGGCGCCAAAATCCGCCGCCTCGGTGATCTCAACAACCGCCAACAAACCCGCATCGACGAACTGGCGCGCGGCGGCGCGCGGCATCAGCGCCGCGCAGGGCCGCTCGAGTAACAAGCCGAGATTAGTTAGCATTGACAGCGACTCGACACGATCAGCCGGCATCGGCAAACCGGCGTCATAGAACAGCCGTTCAGCTCGCAAGCGGACTGGAGAATCGCCAAGTGGCACGATCCACGGCAAGTGCATTAAGTCAGCAAGGCCCGGTTGCGCGGGCAGGCCTGCCGCATGCCTGGCACCGACCACCACGCACATCGATTCTTCGAACAGAACTTCGTGCTGCAGCGGGAACGCACTGGCAAGCGGCAGCTCGCGCTCGGGCAGGCGGCCGACCACGATATCCAGGTCGCCGGTCGCCAGCGCCGGGAACAACTGCGCAGTTGCCCCCTCGCGCACCGTGACCAGCATGTCCGGTGCCTGCTCCTTCAATTTGCAGATCGCCACCGGCAGCAGCCGGGCCGACGCTGATATCAGCGTGCCGACGATCACGTGCCCGGCCGTACCGCTTTGCAGCGTATTGACCTCATCGGTTAGGTAGCGCAGTTCGGTGATCATCGATTTAGCGCGACGGCCCAGCAGCCGACCCAGTTCCGTCGGCACGACGCCGCGGTTCGTGCGCTCGAACAGAGACTCGCCGAAGAATGCCTCCAACTCCTGAATGGACTTGGTCAACGCTGGCTGCGTCATGCTCAACTCATTGGCAGCGCGCAGCAGCGACCCACTGTCGATGACCTTGGCGATTAGGACCAACTGCTGCAACTTGAGTTTACGCGACAGCGAAACGTGCGTGAGCTTATGGGTGTGCGGTAAGGGTTGGCGTACGTTTTCATTCATCGTGAAGTCCCGTCGATCCTCCATATATTGGCCCAAGTGAGGGCACGGCCCTTGTCCGGATCCCGTAGCGTAACGCAGAAATGCACGATCCCAATCATCGACGTACAGCGTGAGCCTTCCCGCAGTGTGTGCCGTCGATCCGACCCATCGGCTGATATTACCGTTTGGACTATAACGGCCTTGAATTTTCATTATTTTTTTGTGCACCGGCGCCTAGATTGGGCGGGCCTTTCCGACACATCCATCGGTCTGCGTGGGCGCCGGTGGGCATCTACCTGTCAGCCCCGCTGATGCAAGTGGGCATTGATCGAAGGGATCGTGCAGCAGGGAGTACGAGGCCTGTCTCACTGGCGCGTTCGCTACGACTGAGGCTAAGCTAAGCTCAAGTCTTAGCACGGACGCACCTGCTATCCGGGGCCATCGCCGCTACCGCTACGGGGGGTTTAACTTGTTTCGACAGTGCAGTATTATACGAATCATATACAAAACATATATTCAAACAGGTCACCGATGGGCATCGTCAAAATCTCCGAACAGATGCACAAGTCGCTGCGCTACGCAAGCGGCGCGCTGAGCCGCTCAATCAACGCGCAGGCTGAACATTGGCTGCGCATCGGGATGCTCGCGGAATTGAACCCAACGCTCGACTACACCGGACTATGCCGGCTGTTAATGCAGGCCGAGGCGGCGGGCACGCCTTGGCATACTGCCGGCTTGGACAACGACGTCAGCAAGGCAGCATGATGCGGCGCGCTGCCCGAGTCCCACTCCGTTCGCGCGCCGAAATTGCGATGGCCCGTCGTGCCGGCATGCTGGCCGCGGACGTCTTGCAGATGATTGGCCCTTACGTCAAGCCCGGCGTGAGCACCGACGAACTCGACCGGCTGTGCCATGACTATATCGTCAACGTGCAACGAGCGACGCCGGCCAACGTTGGCTATCACAGTTATCCGAAGACGATCTGCGCGTCGGTGAACCACGTGGTGTGCCACGGCATTCCATCATCGCGCCCGTTGCAGGACGGCGACATTCTGAACATCGACGTCGCCGTGATCAAGGACGGCTGGTATGGCGATACGAGCCGCATGTACTTTGTCGGCGAGCCAGACGATGCGGCACGGCGACTAGTGTGCACTGCGTACGAAGCGATGATGGCGGGCATTGCCGCTGTGCGTCCGGGCGCCACGCTCGGCGATGTCGGCCATGCGATCCAGCGCGTCGGGCAACGCGAAGGCTTCGGTATCGTACGTGAGTATTGCGGCCACGGGATCGGACGCGTCTATCACGACGAGCCGCAGGTGCTCCACTATGGACGCCCGAGAACCGGCCTCGAACTGAAGCCCGGCATGATTTTTACGATCGAGCCAATGTTCAACGCCGGGTCGGCTGGCACGCGGCAACTGGCGGACGGCTGGACAGTCGTGACGCAGGATGGCTCGTGGTCCGCGCAGTGGGAACATATGGTCGTGGTGACGGAGACCGGCGCGGAGGTACTCACACCGTGGCCCGAGGCGCATGGTGCCATGCCGCAGCCGTTCGGCCTGTGCGATGCCGTGCCCCACCCCACCTAACACTGACCTTGCCAACGTTACGTCAGCACTTTGACGAGCTTGGTCGGCACCGCCGCCGGACTGTTGCATCGGTGGCGCGACTCGCTTCCCCTGCGTCGCCGCTGGGTCCAGTGCCACCGACGTCGGTATCGATCAGGATGTTACCGCCACACCAGCCAGCACCGTCTCCAGCCGGTCCAGGTCTTCGTCCGTGTGCGCAGCCGACAACGAGATCCGCAACCGGGACGTGCCAGGCGGAACCGTCGGCGGCCGGATGGCCGGCACCCACAGACCCGCGTCGTCCAACGTCGCCGCGTCACTCGCGCCTACCATCGCATCCAGGGTCTCGGTATCACAATGCGGATAGATCTGCACGCACGCGCGGGATAGCCGCGTGCCGTCGATCAGCGAAGCATGGTTCAGCGCATCGGAGACCCAGCAGGTGAGCCCCCCGCTGCCGGCACCATAGCGTCGTGCGCCGTCGCCCAACACCTAGATCAACGCTGGATGCGCAGCAAGTCCCAGGTAGTCGTTACTCGCAAAACCCACGATGCGTCGCCCGTCCACGCTCATCCGCGCGCTGCACGCACTGTCGGCAATGCGCCGATGCCAGCGCAAGTGGTTTGCATCGAGCGCCGACAAGCCGCGCCCAAGCGATTCGAGCAGCTTCATGCGAGTGTTTCTGGAGATCATTGCCGTGATTTGGCGATCCATTGGATCGGGGCCGATTCCTGGCTCGTCGCGCCAAGCCGGTCGATCAGCTCGCGGTCCTGATGGGGAGCCGGATTGGGCGTGGTCAACAGTTTCTCGCCGATGAACACTGAGCCGGCGCCAGCAAACAGACACAGCGCCTGAAGCTCGTCGCTCATGTGCTCACGCCCGGCCGAGAGCCGTATCACGGACGCCGGCATCACGATGCGGGCCACCGCGATCGTGCGCACGAACTCCAACCCGTCGACGTCGCGCTCGTGCGCGAGCCGCGTGCCTTCGATCCGCATTAGGGAATTGACCGGCACCGACTCCGGGTGTGCTGGCAAATTGGCCAATGTCTGCAACATGCCGACTCGATCCTCGCGCGACTCCCCCATGCCGACAATGCCGCCGCAGCAAACCCTCAGGCCCGCGTTGCGCACGTGCTCAAGTGTGTCAAACCGTTCCTGCAACGTACGCGTGGTGATCACGGATGGATAGTATTCGGGACTCGTGTCAATGTTGTGGTTGTAGTAGTCCAGGCCGGAGTCGGCTAGGCGCTGCGCTTGTGCGTCGGTCAGCATGCCGAGCGTCACGCAGGTTTCCAGCCCCAGCGCCTTCACGCCCTCCACCATTGCGCAGACCCGCTCCAGGTCGCGCTCGCGCGGGCTGCGCCATGCGGCCCCCATGCAAAAGCGCTGCACGCCGGCGGCCTTGGCCTGCGCAGCGGCCTGCAACACCGCGTCCACGCTCATCAATGCGGTCGCTTTCAGGTCGGTCTCGGCGTGGACCGATTGACTACAGTAGCCGCAGTCCTCCGGGCATCCACCCGTCTTGATGGACAACAATTGCGAAATTTGCAGGCCGCGGCCGGCATGATAACGTCGCTGCACGGTATGCGCGCGATATAGCAGGTCATCGAATGGCAAATCGAACAACGCCGTAATTTGCTCGCGCGTCCAGTCGTGCCGGATTGGCGCTGCGTCGTCGCCGGACAAACTGGAGGAATGAGCCGACGATTCTGTTGGCCTAATCGACATATGCAGATACTCCTATGCGGATGGGATCCAAACGACCCGGCGGCTACGGGTAGATGTGACACGCGCCGCTGGCGCGCCACGGCCGCAGTGGTCTCGACCACTCAGCTTATTTAATAGATAATCTACCGACTTCCCAAGCTCACGCCGATTGCGTCCTGGATGTTATAACGAAATTGGCGTCAGTTTACCTACTCATGAAAATAGATAATCTATGAAATGGACATTGGGCGCCTAAACGATACCCGCACGCCGAGCTTGGTCGAGCATATTGTCGACCGGTTGCGCGAGCGTATTGTCAGCGGGGAGTTAGCCGGCGGTACCGCGCTTCGACAGGACCACATCGCCAAGGAATTTGGGGCGAGCCATGTACCTGTGCGCGAAGCGTTTCAACGGCTGCAGGCAATCGGACTGGTAACGATTCTGCACAGACGCGGCGTGCGCGTCACCGCATTGGATCGTGCCGCCATCAAGGAAGCCGTTGACATGCGGGCGGTGCTCGAGCCGCTTGCGCTGCGCCACGCCATGCCACACTTGCGCGCCGAACATTTCGAGGCGCTTGAAAGTGCCCACGCCGCGTGCGACGCTGCCAATTCGCTTGCGTCGTGGGATGCAGCCAACCGTGCGTTCCACCATGCGCTGGTGCGCCATTGCGCGATGCCCCGCCTGCTGGCGACACTGGACGTGCTGCAATTGACCAGTTCGCGCTTCGTACTCGCCGTCGGCCGGGCGCGCGGCTGGCAATCGCGCTCGAACCACGATCATCAACTGATCATCGACGCGTTGAAAGGCCATGATCTCGAGCGCGCCGCTCAATTACTGTCACGCCACATCAGCACCATGGAGCGCGTCGGATTTCCGGTCAGTTAGCGCGGTGATATCCGTCGCGCCACCGACCATGACTGTTGATCACCGACGGCTTTCGTCGCGCAATGGGAGCTCAGCGAGATCAACTTGGCACTGAAACTAGCACTGTCGCGGCTCATCTACGAGTTGAACGCGCTGACCGACCGTATAGCAGGCATGCACTGACCAGGATACGCGCGAGCCTCGTGCGCCGCATAATAGCGCGCCGGTTCGCGCTTTGCAGCGCGGTGCGGCCTGCCTGTCCGCCACAAACGGAGCACGAGGGTAGTTCACTTCTGGGTCCCCGCTTCGGCAAATGGCAGTTCGTGTTGCACCGGCGCGCGCGCCAAGCGCTGCGCGTGCGCCGGTCGCAGCGCACTGACCCGCACACCGAGCAGCCTAAGCCGCTTGTCCAGTGGCACGCGCTTCAGACATTCGGTGGCGGCGCGCCGAATCAAGGCCGCATCCGCGGTGGGCTCCGGTAAGCTGACATCGCGCGTAACGGTGCAGAAATCCGCATAGCGCAGCTTCAGCCCGACCGTGCGTCCGACATAGCCCTTGCGCGTCAAGTCTTGCGCCACGCGCACGCACAGGTCCGTGAAGATCGCCGAGAGCGCGGCGCGGTCGTGGCGCACGTGCATATCACGCTCGAACGTGGTTTCGCGGCTCATCGATTTCGGCTCCGACGTGACTTGCACCGGCCGCTCATCGATGCCGTGGGCGACGTCGGCCAGCCAGGCGGCATAACTGTGGCCGAAATGCGCTTGCAGCAGTCCGGGATCGGCCTTCGCTAAATCGCCGACCGTGGCGATGCCCAGCGAAACAAGTTTCTCGCCCGCCTTCGGGCCGATACCGTTGATCTTGCGCACCGGCAGTGGCCAGATCCGCGTCGGCAGGTCCGCGATGGACAGAATTGTCATGCCGTCCGGCTTGTCCAACTCCGAGCCGATCTTTGCGAGCAGCTTGTTCGGCGCAACGCAGATCGAGCACGTGAGACCGGTCGCGTCGCACACCGCCTGCTTGATGCGCATCGCCAGCGCTCGCGTGTCGCCGGGCAACGCGGTCAAATCAATGTAGATCTCATCGATCCCGCGATCCTGGATTTGGTCAGTGAAAGTCGCCACTGCGGCCTTGAACAGCCGTGAATAATGGCGATACAAGTCGAAGTCAGTGGGCAGCAAGATGGCGTCGGGCGCGAGCTGCGCGGCCTTCATCATGCCCATTGCGGAAAACACGCCGAGCGCGCGCGCCTCATACGTGGACGTGGTGACCACACCACGTCCAGCGTAATCGCGCAAGCGGGCAAACCGGCGCGTGCCGTCCGGCAGCGTCTGCGGCGCCGCCTTCCGGCCACCACCGATCACCACCGCCTTACCGCGCAGCTCGGGATAGCGCAACAACTCGACGGATGCGTAAAAGGCATCCATGTCGAGATGGGCGATCCGGCGCGTCGGAACCATGGTAATTGGAATGGCAGCTGTGCGATGCTAAACGGCGATAGTATACCTGTATATTTATACAGATATACAACGGGAGCGTATACGCTTCCTAGGCAGCGCACTGGCCGTCGGTGCCGGCAAGCCGGGACCCGCTTCGGTCAGCGTGAATGCATCGTCGTCGCTCACACTGATCTTCAGCCTCGGGTTGAACTACGCGCACTGGTCATTGACCGTGTCGGTGTCGTACATGCCGCTGACAACCTATGCGAGCACGACGATTAAAGCGGCGGACGGCACCACGCTGGCAATGGCGTGAGGCGCGCATTGATTGCATCCCAATCCTCCGTGGTTACGTTGCGCGCCGGCCCGTCGCCGTCTCCTGCTGTGCGCACCGAGATCGAGCGTATACGATGGCTCGGTTGCGCGGGCCGCAACAGCGGCATGCTCAGACCTTCGCCCACACCTCCGACTGACCCGGCACGTCGCCTTGCGTCCACCACTTTGCGCGATACGTCACGCCGTGGTACTTGACGGTCATGCCGGTTGTATAGATTTGCGAGCTGGACCATTGCGCACTTGGCGCCGGTTTACCACCATTTGAGCCACCACCATATGACGGATCCTGCGTCACGCCAGTGCCCCAGTGCCCCTTCAATTGCCGGAACACCTGCGTGAATGCATACGGTGGCTGCGAGACGCCGGAACAACTGGGTGATGCGCCACCGCCATTACTCGCGCAAGCCTTATCCCGGCCGATCGACCAGTTGCTGAGCAGTCCGATACCCTCCGAGCGAGCCTTGTCGAGCAGCGCCTTTGCGTCTGCCAGCGAGAACGTCTCGCCTTGCACGTCGTTCTTGCCGATCATCGGCGTCACGCCGATCATTTGCCACAATTGGGCGTCGGTCTTCGGGCTGCCCGCCGCCTTGTACGCCGCATCTAACTGCGCGTAGACCGACGTGGCAGCCCGCTTCGCCGCCGCGCCCATGTCAATTGTGCCATTGCCATAATCCATTGCCATGATGTTGACCGTGTCCAGCGTCACACCATTGTCCAGCGCTGCGTTGAGTACGCGCAAGCCATCGGCGGTAAGCCCCGATGGCATCACCGGGAGTGTCAACGTCACATGCAGTGTCTTGCCGTTGGTGTGCATCGTGTGCTGCAGTTGCCGTACCGCCCGGAAATTGCGCGTCAGCGCCGCGCTGTCCGTTTGCGCCGCGCCTTCGATATCGAAATCGATATGCGTCAACGAATACGTATCGATCACCGTCTGATATGCCGCGACCAATGCTGATGCGCTGCTACATGCCTGCATCAACGGCATGCCAGCTTGGCCGCCGAACGAAATCGACACCTCACCGCCCTTGGCTCGATAATTGTTGATTGACTTAGCGATGGAAGTCAGCAAATCTGACGTCTGGCCGCGTCCAATCGGCTGCACGCCGCCCCACGACGGCACGCATTGGTTGCCGCCGGACAACACGAACGCCATCGTGAACTGCTGGATCCCTTGCTGCACGCCGATCTCGTCCAGCGAGGGCGTGGGCCATGCCGTCATGTCGACATAAGGCGCATACACGCCTTCGCCGAACGCCTGCCCGCAGAGACCAACGCTCATGGCTGACAGGGCTATCGCTTTCAACAGGTGCTTTTTCATTGTTTCTCCTGATCGATGAAGAGAACGGTGATCACCACAGGCACGCTGGCTGCATCGCTATTAACACTCGACAATACAGATCTGTCTGTTCGTGATAGTCGCTATGAACAACGTACGAATTGATTCTCGTGGCGTTTAGAACAAAGCTGAAGATCAGGTTCGGGAGTCGACACGTTATTGCGCCACTGCGGCGGGCCGAAGCAGACTGTTGCGTCGCGCCGTCCACGAACGTTGCCGGATCATGAGCGAAAGTGGGCATTGATGCATCGCAGGCGCGAGCCGGCATCGCACCTGGCGAAGGCATGAGAACGAACAGTCATGCGGCAGACCTCTGACGCCCGCGCTGTCGCGCCGTCACCTGCAACTGAAGCGATCTACCGGGACTTCCCGCTCCCCAGCAGTCAATTGGAACACGTGCTCGACACCACGTCGTCGTCCGAGTTGGACGTCGTGGGCGAGGTAGGTTCGGACGTTGGGGTGGCATGTCTGCTATGAGTATTGGATTCTGGACAGCAGCTAGCCCAGTAACCGGTTATGGATTAGGCGCTGGTGCGGACGCCATACTTAATGGCATATCTTCAGGAGCGGAAGGTGTGCCTGGCGCTCCCGGAGAAATGCGCGGCCGTTCTGATAGAAGACGGCCGCTCCCACGACCGCAACAAGCGCCGCTTGAACCGGCTGCGCGCTCAAGAAGCGCAGGCTCGATGCAACAGGCGTCAAGCGCAATCTGAACAGCAGGTTCGGACCGTGCAGCGCCTTACCAAACGAGCGCGCTTTTTATATTTTTATAAATAGCGCTGTGCGCCAGCCCACACGCCGCGCACCACGTCGGCCGCGGGGACCGCTCGCGCCATTGCAGCAGCCTGCCCCGCCCACACCTGCATTCGGTGATAGTCGCGCGCCACTGCGCCGGCCTTTTTCATCGATGCGGTAAGCGCGCGCTGTACCGGATACGGTGCCGGATGCGGAGCATCCGGCGCCGCCGCTGCAAGCACGTAATCGGTCGCCACCGAACGGCCGAGGCGGCCGGTAAACACGCGCGTCGGTACGGTGTCCTCCGGCTCCAATCCGTCCAGCGCGTCCGCCCATGCGGAGTTCAGCGCCGCCTCCGGGCAACGCAGGAAGGCAGTACCGATTTGCACCGCGCTCGCGCCGAGAATCAGCGCGGCCGCCAACGTGCGGCCATCGCCGATACCGCCGGCGGCGATCAACGGTACGCGAATATGGTCAGCCAGGCGAGGCAACAGCGCAAACAGGCCAACGGCCTGCCGTTCCGCCCGGGCCGCATCGAACGCGCCACGGTGACCACCCGCCTCGAAGCCTTGCGCAATGATCGCATCGGCTCCCGCTGCCTGTGCCTCGCGGGCTTCGTCCAGCGTCGTGACCGTCGCGAACCAGGCAATGCCGTGGTCCTTCAAGCGCTTCACGTACGCGGGCGGAAATACCCCCATAATCGAGGTGACGACATCCGGCCGCGCCTCGATCAGCGCGTCGCATTGCGCGGCGAAATCCAATGGCACCGCCTCGCCTGCTGACTCGGGCACGCCAGGCCCCCACTGCGCCAGGAATGCGCGCACGCGCTGCTCGTTGTGCCGGTCGCGTTCAGGCGGCGGATCGGGAATCCATAGATTCAATTGGAAGCGCCCGGTGCTGCCGCGGCGAAACGCGTCGGCCCATTGCACAATACCTTCCGGTGGCGTCAGCAGTGCCCCCATGGCACCCATGCCGCCTGCATTGGCCACGGCAATCGACAATGCCGGCGGGCACGCGCCGGCCATTGGCGCCAGCAGGATCGGCGCCGACAGTCCAAATTGGCTACAGAACGCGGCCGCACGGCTTCGAGCATCGCCGGTGTTTGGTGAAGAAGGCAAAGGGTTCATGGTGGTCTCCTGGTGGCGGATCGTGCCAATGCCTAGCCAGATCGGTGCGTCCGGCAGCACGGACGCCGGAAGGGCATGTTCGTAGCATACGGCCTCAGCCGCCGGCGACCCAATGAAAATGCAAGATGCAACCCTCGCCAAAACAGATCCGTCGTATCGACTAAGGTGAAATCGGGCGGCGACCACGCCGCGCCCGAGAAGATCGTAAATGGCACCTCATTGCATTTCCATCAAGTTACCGATCGCATACCGCGTTGGCACGCAGCGACGTAGTCAACGCCATCGGCATACTTACAGACATCCTCCTGTATCGAGAATCCGTGCTTCGATATGATCGAGCCGAGACATCGATGACCCGCTACACGAGTGGCTTCGCAATGATCGCTGTCTACACCGTGATTGACGCCATCGGCGTGCGGCTCGCCGGCGACGCCGCGGACTATAGCGTCTGGATGTTTATGTTCTTCTGGTTGATGCCTGCGCTTTTTATCGCAATGCGCCGGCGCTCGCCGTTCGATGCTCCCTGCCCGACATCGGCACGTCGATGCTCGGCGGCGCAGGCGCTTTACTCGCCGGCGCGTGGGCCGACGGCATCCGAATCCATTGCATCAGGGCTTGGCGTCGGCGCCCACGGTACCTCATTGCCGAACGGGGGTACGCCGCGCGAAGCAGCCGGTTCCGGCGACGACGGGCCGGGCGACGTGGCCGGCCTGCCGGCTGCGCCGCCAGAGCCGACCGACGCCGCTGCACCCGGCGCCCCAGAGGCCGCCGCCGGCGACGCAGCAGTCGCGACGGGTACCTCGGATGTCGAACCCGGCGTCGATGTCGGCGGCACGCTGGCCGACACGGCCGACGAGGCCGACGCGACGGATGCCGCCGATGATACCGGCGCGCCCGCCGGCAGCCCCATGTTCGCACCGTCCACGGCGACGCCACTCGCCGGCGTCGGCACGACAACCTCACCCGCTGACGGCTCTATCCGTCGTGGCACCCGGCGCGGCGGCGCTGGGGGCTCGGCCTGGTGCGTCGCAGGAAACACTTGCGCGAGCCAGGCACGAATCTGCGCGAGCGTGCGCTGCAAGATACCGGGCGGCGGCTCGCTCGCGAACCGCAGGCGCGGATCGATCAGCCGCGCGCGCAGCGCACGTCGATAAAAATCGCCAACGATCGGCAACGCACTGTGCGCGCCCTGTCCCCAGTCATCGCTGCGCAGCGTCACACGGCTGTCATTGAAGCCAACCCATGCGCCGGCGACCAACTGCGGGTGCATCAAGATGAACCAGCCATCCGCGTTGTCTTGCGTCGTGCCCGTCTTGCCGGCTACGTCCGCGCGAATGCCGAAGCGGGTGCGGATCGCGATACCAGTACCCCGATCGATCACGCCCCGCATCACATCGAGCAACGTCCATGCAACGTCGGCAGGCAGCACCTGCTTGCCTGCATCCGGCGCGAATTGCGCCAGCACGTTGCCATCCCGGTCCTCGATACGAGTGACCATCATCGGCCGCACATAGCGACCGCCATCGGCGATGGTACTGTATGCGGACACCATTTCCTTGAGCGTGACGGGACTCGTGCCGAGTGCCAGCGACGGCACAGGGTTCAGCATGCTGTCTCGCACGCCCATCGCCTGGGCAAGCTTGGCCACCTTCGCGGGCCCGACCGATTGCATCAATTGAGCAGTGATACGATTGCGCGAGTACGCCAGCGCGTCGCGCAGCGTCATGGGCTGTCCACTGGGCGGGACGTCGTCGGCGGGACGCCAGATTTCGCCTCCCTCCAGCGCGATCGACACTGGCTGGTCGACGATCGTATCGTCGGCACGGGCGCCCTGCTCGAACGCGGCGGCATAGACGAACGGCTTAAACGTTGAGCCGGGTTGCCGCCGCGCCTGTTGCACGTGGTCGAATGGATCCTTGTTGAAATCGCGGCTGCCCACCCATGCTTTGATTGCGCCATCGCGCGGATCGAGTGCGACAAAGTCCGCCTGTACACGTGTTTTCTCGTCACACAGCGCCTGCATGAAACCGCGATCGGCCCGCAGCCGCTTCAGCGCCTGCGGGCTCGTCAACCCCGCGTCGAGCGCCGCCCGGTAATCCGGTGTGTCGCGCACGAAAGTCTGTACGAAATCGTGACTGCCCACGCACGCCGAAGCGGTCGACCAAGCAGCGTTGGCAATGGCTTGTAATTGATTGCCGTGCAGCACGACGGATTGCATGGCTATCGCCTGCAGCCGCGAATCGATGGTTGTGCGCACGACCAAGCCGTCGGAGTAGATATTGTAGTCGTGGCGATCCGCCCACGCGATCAGCCATTTGCGTAATTGCTGCGCAAAATGGGGGGCGGGGCCAGGCGGCTCGACCTGCCGCTCAAAATCCAGCCGCAACGGCCGGCGCGCAAGCGATTCGTACGCCTGCGGCGCCAACTTGCCGTACTTGGCCATCTGCGCGAGCACCGTGTTACGCCGCTGCAACGCGCGCTCCGGGTTGATGACCGGGTTGTAGTAGCTGTTGCCCTTGAGCATGCCGACCAGCGTCGCACTTTGCAACACATCCAATTCACTGGCTGGCTTGTCGAAATAGGTGCGGGCCGCCATCTCGATCCCATACGCGTTGTATAGGAACGGGACGGTGTTCAGATAGGTTTCCAAGATCTCGGCTTTTGTGTACACGGCCTCGATCTTCAAGGCGGTAATCGCCTCCTTGATTTTGCGCGTGAGCGTGGGCGCCCGCCCGATTTCATCTGGGTACAGGTTGCGGGCCAGCTGCTGCGTGAGGGTCGAGCCGCCTTGCCGGTCGCCGGAAAACGTCTGTGCGGCCGCCGCTGCCGTGCGTCGCCAATCCAAGCCATGATGCTGATAGAACCGATGGTCCTCCGTCGCAACCAACGCATCGAGTACGTGCGGCGAGATGTCGGACAAAGCGACCCATTCACGATTGGACGGCTTGAACTGAGCCAGTAACTTGCTGTCCGCGGACAACACCTGCGCCGGTTGCTCGACCTTTGCCTTGCGGATATCGCCGATGCCGGGCGTGAACGGCACCAGGATCAGCATGTATAGTGCCATCGCGGCCGGCACCACCGCGGCCACCCAGGCCAGGTCGCGCCGGCCCGGATGCCGCGCACGCCGCCAGAATCTCGTGGCGAGCGGCCCCATGCGGACCAGCAGGGCGGCGCACCCCGCGCGCAGCGGGGCAATGTCCGGGCGTCTCACAGTCGGCTACCGTTCGATGAAAGACTGAATCGTACCAAAATAGGCGGCAATCGCACGTCGGCTCGGATGCTGCATGTACCAGGGGCACGCCTTGTCACCGGCCCCGCCGACTGACCACTGACTTACCGCCAATTTGCTTACCGCCAACTTGCCGCTGATCCACCGCCGACCTGCACCTGCGTCGAGCGCCTCCTCTTGAAATTTCGTGTGACAGAACTATGTTATGAATCACTTGGGCAGTCGCGTATTACGCACTGCGTGTTTCGATTTGTTTGTCGACGGATCCAGTGTTGACGGGCGGACTGGAGCGCGTAGCCCGGTTCGGCCCTTCGACGAAGGATCGAAGGAGCAAACTATGAGTGATTTGTTTTTTAGCACAGACGTCTTCAACGACATCGATCGTCTACAACGGCAGGTCGCGAACCTGTTCGCCAACATGCCGACTAGCCTGCGCGCGTCGCGCGTCGGGGCATTCCCGGCGGTCAACATCGGCAGCACGGACGAGTCGATCGAGATTGTCGCATTTGCCCCCGGACTCGATCCGGCGCAGATCGATGTGTCGATCGACAACGGCTTGTTGATCCTCAGCGGCGAGCGCAAACGCGTGCAAACGGAGCGTCCCGACGACACGCGGACCTATCTGCAAGAGCGTTTCAGCGGCACATTCCGCCGCATCATCGAATTGCCGCACCAGGCCGATCCAGACAAGGTCCAAGCGCGCTATGTGAACGGCTGCTTGAGCGTGACCATCGGCAAGCTCGAGGCATCTAAGCCGCGATCGATCACAGTGCAATGACCTATTGACCCGCATTGACGCAAACCAGGAGCACACCATGAGCAACACCACCGAACTGGTCGAACGTCCCGCCCAACAGAACGCCAGCGTCGCCGCACAAAGCGCAACGGCGTCGCAACCACGCCGCACGACAGTGGCGCCGGCCGTGGATATTTTCGAGGATCGCAACGGCGTCACGCTACTGGTCGACCTGCCCGGCGTGCCACGCGACAAGCTGAGCGTGAGCGTGCAGGACAGCACACTGTCACTTGAAGCCGAGGCCGTCGTGCCGACGCCCACCGGCTTGCGGGTCCAGCACGCCGAATTGCGCGATCCGCATTTCGCCCGCACGTTCGCGCTGGGTGCGGATCTGGATGCGTCACGTATCGACGCGCAGTTGCGCGACGGCGTGCTGAAGCTGGCCATCCCACGCCGCGACGAGGCCAAGCCCCGCCGGATCGACGTCAGCATCGGCTGAACGCCGTCAGTCATCGCGCGGACCGGCGTCCGCTCGACAGCCCGCGCCCCGATGCGTAATCGCGCCGGGGCGCTGGGCGGCCGCTGCTATCGGCCTGTCATCTCGCCGCTTTATCTTGTGATCCTAGGCGATAGGATCGCAGCCTCATGAACGATTTGGAGACGAAGATGCTGAGCCCACACGAATTCGCCACGTTGATGCTGATCCGCAACGCACCGGAGCAGATCGACATGAACCGCGCTGAACTGGACACGCTGCTCGAGCGGCAACTCATCGAGTTGGAAGAGCTCACCGAAGGCCATCGCCGCCCGATGCTGACGCCAACCGGCCAGTCGCTGCTAGCCGCAGCGAGCCGGCTGAAGGCCACCCACACACCGCCGCAACAGCACGCCGGCGCGGAACACACGCTCTAGCGCAGCAGACGCGGGTGCACAATAATGGTTCACCGCTGTTGCGCGATCCGTGCGAGCGTCTCGCTATCAAGCACTTGCCGTATCTCGGCGAAGAGTGGATGGGTGCTCGTGTACCGGCGTCCATACGCCAGATTGAACTGATAGTCGAAATCAGGCGGATTGCGTCCCTGGTTATGCTGCAGGATCGTCTCAAGCTTGTCCAGCGCCTTCACCGCCAACGCCTCCGCCGACTGCGCGCGCTCGTATTCGTCGCACAGCCAGTGACGGTGGCGCCACCGCATCGCGCCAGCCCAGTGTGTCTAGTTGCGCCTCCTGGTGTGCGATCTGCGACGTCGAGTAACGCCACAAGGCACGCCCGAGCAGTTCGCTGACAGGCACGGAGAACTGGGCAGCACGTGCCGCGGAGCACGCCAACAACTGGTGCGTCAAATCGCAAATCAAGTGTACCGGCAACGGGTTGCCGCGGACCAGTCGCGCAAGCGCATGATCAGCCGCCGAATCGAGCCGCGCCGACAATGTATGCGCCACGCGCCGCCGCTCGGCCAACTCCATGGGTTGTAAGCCCGCCTCCCAGCGAGAAATCGTCGACTGGCTGACACCGAACAGCTCGGCAGCATGCGCCTGCTTAATGCGATGCAGCGCCCGCCAACGCCTGAGCTGGCTGCCCAATTGGGCGCCTGATGGCATATCCGACAAAGTCTCGTTCACGAGCGATCCGAATGGCGACTCGCCGGGGGACGCCTTCAACTCAGCGCGTCAACCACGATACGCGTGGCTTGCTCGATCGCCTCGTCGCGCGCCGGCGCATCCTGCTGCGGCTGGGTGAAATAGATGGACAGCACAATCGGCGCCCGCTCGGGCGGCCAAAGGACCCCGATGTCGTTGGTAGTGCCGTACTCCCCGGTACCCGTCTTGTCGGCAACGCGCCACTGCGCGGCCACGCCGGCACGGATTCGCTTGTCGCCTGTGCGATTGCCCAGCATCCATTGCTGCAATCGCTGCTGCTGCCACGGACGCAACACATTGCCCAGCATCACCGCGCGCAGCGTGTCTGCCATCGCCGCCGGCGTCGACGTGTCGCGCACGTCCCCTGGTATCGCTGTGTTCAACTCCGGCTCCCAGCGATCCAGCCGGAAGGTAGCATCGCCCACTGAACGGGCAAATGCTGTTACCGCATCAATTCCGTCAAGCACCTTCATCAACTGATTCGCTGCCGTATTATCACTGTACTGCAGCGTTGCCGCGCACATTTCGTCAATGCGCATTCCGGCGCCGACATGTTGCCCGCTGATCGGCGAATAACTGACCACATCAGCCGAGCCATACCGAACGCGCTGCGACAACCAGTCGGACGTATCACCGCTGCGGGCCAGTACGGCTGCCGCAAGCACCGCCTTGAACGTACTGCAGAACGGAAAACGCTCCTCTGCACGGTGCACGAGCCGCGCACCGCTACCCGTGTCGATCGCGCAAACCCCGAGGCGCCCGCCCATGCGCGCCTCCAGTACCGCAAGCGCTTCGAGTTGCAACGCGGCTGGTCTTTGCAATGTGGCCGGCCCTCGCAACCTAGATGGCCCCGGCGCTGAGGCGCTCGGTCCTTGCGCCGCGCACGCTGCCAGCGTCGGCATCCATGGGAGCATTGCACAGGCACGCAGCAGCGCGCGACGGGAGCGACAGTAACGCATTAGCTTTCCTTTTGTTAGTTGATGCAGAAAATGCTGTTGTCTAATTGTATTGACCGAGAAAGAGAACTATCGGTTTTTTTCCTTGTGTAGGCAAGCAATGGTAATTACTTTACGCGCGCGGCGGCCGAGTCCTGCGCGTATTCGTACGCGACCGTTCCCCTAGGGTGCCGGTACCAGCCCGGATCCCGGTAGTCGTCGCGGCCCAGGCCCTCGCGGACCTTCACGATGGTGAACATCCCGCCCATTTCGAGCGCACCGAACGGTCCCTGCCCGGTCATCATCGGCAGCGTGTTATTTGGCAATGGCATCTGCATCTCACCCATTGATCCGCCGGTGCTGCCCATTGCCATATAGTCGGGCACCAGCTTGTTGATACGCTTGACCAAGTCCTGTTGCGGCACGCCGATCATGTTCGGCACCTGGTGGCCCATCGCATTCATCGTATGGTGCGACTTGTGACAATGGAACGCCCAATCTCCCGGGCGCGATGCCTCAAACTCGATCACCCGCATCTGGCCAACGCCGACATCCACGGTCACTTCCGGCCATCGCGCTGCCGGCGCGATCCAGCCCCCATCGGTTCCCGTCACCTCGAAGGCGTACCCGTGCAGATGGATAGGATGATTGGTCATCGTCAGGTTGCCAAAGCGAATCCGCACACGATCGCCGCGGCGCACCGGCAGCGGGTCGATACCAGGAAACACCCGTGCATTCCAACTCCAGACGTTGAAATCCGTCATCTCGTTCACCCGCGGCGTGAAGCTGCCAGGATCGATGTCATACGCGGACATCAAGAATACAAAATCCCGATCGACTGGCATCACGCCACGCGCTTTCGGGTGGACAATAAACAGGCCCATCATGCCCATCGCCATTTGCACCATTTCGTCGGCATGCGGGTGATACATGAAGGTGCCGTGCCGCTCGAGCTGGAACTCGTAGACAAACGTTTTGCCGGGCGGGATATGCGGCTGTGTCAGACCGCCCACGCCATCCATCCCGCACGGCAGCGGCATCCCATGCCAATGCACGGTGGTGCGCTCGGGCAAGCGGTTCGTCACGAAGATGCGCACCTTGTCGCCTTCAACCGCTTCGATCGTCGGGCCCGGCGCCTGTCCGTTATAGCCCCACAGGTGCGCTTGCATCCCCGGTGCGATCTCGCGCACCACCGGCTCAGCTACCAGATGGAATTCCTTCCAGCCACTGCGCATGCGCCAAGGCAGCGACCAGCCGTTGAGCGTGACGACCGGTTTGTACGGCCGGCCATCGCGCGGAGCCAACGGCGGCTGGGTCGCGACACTGGCGCTGGATGGTGCCTCCGGCAAAGCCGCCGCGCCGGCTTTACTAACCAGCGCCGCGCCCAGCAATGCGGCGCCGGAGCCATTCAAGAATTGTCGGCGTGTGACCATCTCAGTGCCCCTCCCGCGGGTGAGCAGCAGCCGGCTCGTGTGTCGTTGGTTGACTTGCTACAGGAACGCTTGCCGCCGCCACCGCCCCGGCGTGCTGCGCTACTGCCGTCGGCAGACGGCCGCCGAGCGCACGCTCCAGCTCCGTTTCGGCGAGCCAAAAGTCTTTCAGTGCGTCGATAGATGCGCTCACCGCGTCAGCCTGGTCGCGGGCGTCAGCCAGCAGATCGAACACGCTGGCGAGCATGCCGTTGTAGCGCAGCAACATCTCGTTGGAAATCGCCTTGCGCACAGGAAGTACCTCGTCGCGATAGTGCCGTGCGACGTCATAGCTCGTGACGTACGCGGCATAAGATTGCCGAACCTGCGAGCGTGCCTGCAGCGCCACCTGTGCGAGCCGCTCAACCGCCTGCCTGTACGTCGCCTCGGCACGTGCTACCTTTGCGCCGCCCCAATCGAATAGCGGCACCTCGACACTGATCTCGTAGCCATGCTCGTGACCTTTGTCCGTCTCGTTGTTGTCCATGTAGCCGAGATCCAAGGCATTGACCATCTTCGTGGCGCGCGTCAGGCCAAGCGACGCGGCGACGCGGCGCGCCTGCAGTCGTGCAGCCTGCACGTCCAGACGCTGATCGATCGCCCACGGTTCCAAGTCGACAAGCGCCACGCGCTCAGCGGGCAGCGCCGGCAGGCGGTCGGGTAACGCGTAGTCGATCGCCTCGCCCCACAGTCCCATTACGCGGGTCAGCTTCTCGCGCTCGGTTGACACTTGTAGCTGCGCCTTGGCTAGCATCGCGGCCGCTTGCGCATAGAATGCCTGCTGCCGCGCATAATCCAGCTTGCTCCAATTGCCTGCCTTGTGCAGTCTGCGCGCCAACTCTGCCCCTGCTTGCGCCGAGTCCACCACCTGTTGCGCATATTGCAGTGCTTGCCGTGCCGCCACTGCCTCGATGTAGGCCCGGCGCGTGTCGGCTGCGACGGCCAGCATCGCGTCGGCGAGAGCTAAATTGGTTTGCTCCACGCGCGCCCCCTCGATACGTATCACCGCCGGCATCGTCAGCGCGCTGAACAGGCCGAGCGAGAATGTACGCTCGATGCTCAAGTCGTTGTTCGAATGCGTCCGGCTAAAGCGAAATCCGGGGTTTGGCAGGCGACTGGCCTGCGCCAAGTCCGCCTGTGCAATGCCCAGATCGGCATAGGTGGCCTGCAAGCCGGGATGATTGAGCAACGCCACCTGGACGGCATCATCGATCGACAGCGGCCGTAAAAGTAGCTCGCGGGTACGTTGCGCCGCCGCTTGCCGATCTTCGTCGGTACGCACCCAGACAGCTTGCTTGCCAAGCCGCTTGGACGCGGCGTCAGCGATCGCGCCAAAGCCTCCATCGGCTGGCGGTACCGCGCAGCCCGCCAGCATCGTCGTGGCCAGCGCCACAGTCAATACGGCTCTGCATCGAGCGCGCCGGGACCTCATTGCGTATGCTCCTGATGACCGGTGTGATTTGTGTGATCCGTGCGATCTGTGTGATTAGCACGACCCACAGAATCTGTGTAGCCAGCGTGGCTGATACGGCCGGTGTGGGTAGTCTGGCCGTCGTGGCCGGCACGGTCAACGTGGTCGGCGTGGTCATGCGCCGCGGCCCGCCCCTGCGGGGTGGAACGGCTCGGCCCGGCCAACTCGCCGCGGCCCGGCGCGAGCGCACGATTCAACCGAATCCACTCGACGGCGTCGCTATCGTTGTACTGATGATATCCGGCAAAGGCCGGTGGCACAGTGACAGCCGGAACCGACGCACTGGCGTCGGCCGGCCCGGGAAAGGCAGGCTCGGCGTGGACGAGCTGCGGCACATGAGCCACGGCGCACGCGAGCGCTGCGAACAGCTTGCGCATGATGATCTCGAACAGGTCCAAGGGCCAGCGTGACGGCCGGCCGACAAGTCACCGCTTCGCCAGCACTGGCGAGCGGACAATGAACTTAGACGGGATACGCGCTCGGAGGTCGCTCAATACCGCCAGTCAGGAAGCGGATTGCGCCAACGGATGGCTGAGGCAACAAACGGAGGTTGACAAATACACGAATGTCGGCAATCGTGCCGACACACGGCAGCGGCGCGCCGACGCAGCAGTTTGCGCCACCACTGCACTGGCCCGCGCCATGATGTGATACGTGGTCGCCATGGCCTCGCTGGCCGGCACGCGCGCCCGCGGACGCGGCCACGTATGAAGCGTCCGAGGATACCGCCCGGGTGTCCAACACCGCATGCGGATTGATGTCGCATACGGCGGTCTTGACATGTGCGGAATGTGCATGCGTGACCGGCGGCGTGAACTGCGACAGATCGCAATTCACGGATGCCACCGCAAGCCGGATCGGCAAACCCAGCATCAGCAGTAAGACGATAGAAACTCTGCGCCAGACGGACATACGCGGCAGTTTAGCATGAACCAACACCTGCTAAGCGGCGACCATGGGGTTGCGGCCTTGTGCCTTCGCCACAGACAGCACCGCGTCGGTGCATGCTGTATCGCACCGCCACCTCACCGCCGTCATGATCCGTTGCGCCTGCCCGCTGGTCGGCACCGGGGTCGGGCATGGCCTCGCCAGGAGTCGAGATGAGCAGGAACGACTTGCTGAAATGGATTCGCCACAATGGATCAGTCATCGTCGAGTAGTATCTGCCAAACGGCGCAGCGTTGTGTTGGACAAGTTGCTCGTCGGCCGCCGTCACGAAGTCGATATAAACCGTTTTCTAATGTTTTATGCCGTCCGGGCGCTGCTGCGGCAACATGGCATAGGGGCCTTTCGAATCGGACCGGGAAACCGATCGCATCATGGCCCTGCTGGACGCCTGAAACCCGCCGCTCCTCGATCAGCCGATACGCAGTATTCGGGGCAACCGTGGGCAACGGTGCTCAACCGCGCATATCGATCCAATGCTGGGCCCAGCGATTCGAATAGCGAACCGCCTCTTGTTCAGAACTAAAATAATCGAGCGAATAGAAACAATATAACGTTGCTGCGGTCTTCGCCGCCGTCAATGGCGAGGACATGGGCGAATTTGCCCGTTCCAGCGTGACGTTAGAAGAAAAACAGCCATCGGGTAATCGATGCGCGGAAGGCTGCACCGCATAACCGCGGTACATCCGAATAGTTTGATTGTGCATTGTCTTTATGATGTGACACAGCCGGCCAGTGGCCACGAATGGGCAACACCCAGGGTGGACGAGCGCATTCAGAGGGAAGCGCATTCAGAGGGGAGCGCGAAGCGCTGGACCGACGGCCGCGCGGTCGAAAAGACGGCACGGCGCGGAAGACTGGCGGGCAATACTACTGCCCCGCGGACGCGAGGCAGCCTGTCGTCCGGACATATCCGGACGTATTGAGCTTACACGTATGAAGCTTACAGCGGCTTGATGTTCGCGGCCTGCAGACCCTTCGGGCCACGCTTGACCTGATAGCTGACGCGCTGGTTCTCCACCAGCGTCTTAAATCCCTCTCCGGTGATTTCGGAGAAATGCGCGAACAGGTCTTCACCACCCGCGTCCGGCGTGATGAAACCAAAACCCTTGCTGTCGTTGAACCACTTAACGATACCGGTATCCATGGACGAATCCCTCAAAAGAAAAAATAAATGTTTCCCGCTTAGTGCGGCAGTACGGAAGCGATCAAGAGGGAGAGGACAACGAGCGTACCGCGTGGGTCGCGGACAGATGATGAACAGCAATCGGACATCTTGAAAACTTCAGTCAGCAAAGATACGCGAGATGATGCATACAGTCAAACGTTTTCGCGCGCGGTCATGCTTAAAGCAATAAAAATTCTGATAGTGTTCGCCTGGCGCGTCGACGGACGCCAGCAAACGGACGCCTCTATTGCTGAACAGGATGGTTCCTTTTTGCGTAATCTATATAACTCAACCGATAGGCTACAAAAAAACTAAGCACTGATCGTGCCCACCCTGCTCGTGCACGGTGCAGCGCCGTGTCTCGCGTCTGACGCAATATGCGCCCAGCGGTCAACGAACTGACGCGTTCCGCCTTGCCAGTGCTTATGCCGTTGCGCCTACACTGCGCTACCGTGCGAGCCCCGCGCTGTCCGCCACCGCAACCTGACGGCCTCAGTCGCAAATCTTTCGTCACGAGAGCGGCTCGAACGCGGTGGCCCTTCCGATGCCGCGCCACTACGAAACCTCGTATGTACCGGTTCACGACACTTCTGGAATACTCATAAGTTGTGTTTCCGGCGCCACGCACGCCGACTCCGAAGGCGCCAGCCGGGCAGACGCGGTTGACGACACCAAGCCTGGTACGGCGCTACAAGGATAGATGCGCCGCCGGGCGCACCGCCATGACGGACCGCAGACCGGTACCTGCAAACTTCGCCATGTTGGTTCACTATACGGTCGCAGCGCGTTGCTCGCTACCCGAAGTTTGACGACGCTCAGGCCCGCCCGCCGAACGCTGCTCCCCGCGTCGGCGCGTGCCGCCAAGCGTGTGTGATTTGCTTGCTGCACCCGTATAAATCGAAAAAAGATCGTTAGATGTTGCAGTCCCATCATCACGACCGACGCTGGAGCCACCGTTCCATGGAGCAAGAATGCGAAACGCTGCCGTACTGGCTTACCCGGCCAGCATCCGGTGAACAGCCAAACCCGTCTGACGGCGCAGTGGCTGCGACGGCTCATGTAGCGCTGCCACCCGGCGGCTTCCTTACGCTGTTTACAGAGCAAGACATCGGCGCCCCGAAGGCTGATCCCCGCCAGCCTCTTACGACCAGCCCCCTGCTGCGCTATACCAGTGTGCAAGATCGTGTGGAATTCATGCGGGGCAAGCTTGCGCAATTGGGGTTCGACTCATTCAGCTATATCGTGCCGCGCAAAAGCAGCGATCACAAGTCAATGTTCGTGCTGACGGACTACGAGTCGCGCAGTTGGTTGTCACGCTACTTCCGCGAGCGCTATTTCGATTTTGACCCAAGGATCCATTGTGCATCGTCCACTGGCCTGCCGTCGCCGTGGAGCGCCGCGCAACTGCGCGTGAATTTGCCTCGCGCACCATCGCGCAGCCAACGCATCAGACAACTGATCGAGCTACTGGAGGAAGACAAGCGGCGTAGCGGACTGGTGATCCGCTTCCCGCTGCCGCGCGTCGATACGACGGCCTGCCTGTGTTTCAATTCATCGATGGATGACATCCGCTGGCTCAGCGATACGCTCGTTGCCCAGACATTGATGTTTGCGCATGCCATTCATGAGTTCATTTGGACGCACGCGCAAGGCGCGATTGGCCTGGCGCCGGCACCACAACGTGAAGGGATCGCGCTGTCCGAGTTGCAGCAATCGATCCTGCAAGCCGTCGTGCAAGGTCGTCGCGACAAGGAAATTGCCTATTTCCTTGGCCTGTCGCCACACAACGTCGACTATCACATGCGACGATTGCGTACATTGTTCAACGTGCGCAACCGGGTGCAGTTGATCAACGTCGCGCGCGCATACCTGTGACCGGCACGGATCATCGTGACTCGCATGACGAACGCCAAGTCATCGTTGCCGTAACGGCTCACGGACGAGCACTGAAGCAGCAATCCCACTCTGTGCCAGGCAACATTGCTTGTGCGCTCGCTTGTCCGCTTGGCGGTGCTAGCGATCAAGCAACAATTGGAATGGCTGGCGCGTGCGCTGAACCGCAACGCGTAGGCACCAGTCAGACATGACGCGCACGACACGCTACTAACGGCTTCGTGGCCGGGCCAGTGCATAGCGCAAAGCGTCTCCGAGCAGGTTGCGCCATACGGCCCATGTATGGCCGCCGTCGACGATGCGCAGCGCTGCCGGATTGCCGCACGCACGTAAGTTCGCGTACAATTTGCACACCTCGGCCTGGATCGCAAGATCGTCGTCGCCGGACGCGACGAACATGGACACACGCAACGGTTGCCGCAGGTAAGCACGCCACTGCGCTGGATAGTTCAACGCGCGCCAGACCTGCGGGTCGAATTGCGCCGCGCCGAATACCCCGACCCAGCGCGCCGCCGAACTCGGCGGCGGTTCGTTCGCGTAGATGGCGGGACTGAGCAGGATCGCCGAGCCGAACAAGTCCGGCCGGGTCATTGCATAGCGCAGCGCGCCGAATCCCCCCATCGATACACCGCCGATTACCCGCTCGTCACGCTGCTGGGAAACCCTGAAACGCGCGTCAATTTCCGGCATCAGCTCGGAGAAGAACGCGGTTTCGATCGCCTCCTTCCGGTCCACGTACCATTGCGTACCACCCTGCGGCATCACAATGACGATCGGTGCGATATCTTTGCGCTCGATCAGCGCGTCGACGGTAGCCTGCACGCGCCCTTGTGAGATCCAGTCGTTCGCATTGTCATTGTTTCCGTGCAGCAGATAGACAACCGGTAATCGTGGGCCGTCGTGATCATAGCCGGTCGGCAGGTAGATTGTGTACGACCAGTCCCGGTTCAGGGTTTCCGAATGAAACGAGCGGATCAGCACGGTACTGGCGATCGCAGGCGCCCCAGCCATCAAACCGAGCACCGCTGTCAGCCACTCCAGCAAGATGCGCATCGAGCCTGCCCTCCTCCCTATGATACGCGCGCGCTCAAGCAGCGCCGGCCGTGCGGCGTGCAGCGGCTGCACCGAACCACCGCGTGAGCGGATCCGCACAGCCAGCCACGAGCAGCAACGAGGCGATCGCCACCGCGTCGGCGACGAGCCCGAGCGGCACATCGAGCAACCCGTCGGTCCACCAATAGAGTACCGAATCGACACCGAGCGAAATCACCGTACCCGCCACGAAGCATAACAAGCCCTTGCGGCCAACGGCGCCGATCCACGGCACCGATCCGGCCAGCCGACGCATCCAGCCATATTGCACCATGTTCGCCACCAGCCAGGCGAGCGCGATAAAATTGACCACGCGAGGCCACTGCAAGTCGCGCTTCATGACACTGTCCGACGCCCCATTGATGGACAATTTACAGTACGCGCAGATGAGCACCGTGAGCAGCGCGACGACGCTAATGATCCAGCTTGCGCGCGAACGACGCAGGCCAGCGTAGATCGGCTGGCAGCGCGCCAGCGCGCCGAGCGTGAACATCGCTTGCCAGGCGAACGGATTGAAATTCCACCGGTTCCCCGGTGCAGCCGGCAGCAGCCAGTATGCGTCACCGGCCAGGCACCACAGCGCGAACGAGCACACCGCCAGCAACCAGGGCCAGCCGCGTGCAAGCGGGATAATCACCGGTACCGCCAGCGCAAAGAACGCATACATCGGCAACACAGACGCCAGATAGGGCTGCCGCCGGAACAATAAGATGTCGCGCAGCACCACTGCAGGCGAGTCAATCAGCCCGTCCAGGTCAGCCGACGCCATATTGGGCGCGTCGATGCTGAACGCGCGCAGAATCGCGCTGACGAGCAACATCAAACCAGCGGTAACGAGAAAAGCACGGTAGATTTCCCACGCACGGCGGATGAAACGTCGACGCGCGGCGGCCTCATCACGACGCGCGGCGAGCGTGGTCCACGCGATGGCGGTGGCGTAGCCGCCCAGGAACACGAATACCTCGGCAGCATCGCACAGCGCATAGGTGTGCAACGTCACACGTGACAACATGCTGCCGCCGATGTGATCGACGACGATGATCAGTAATACGAGGCCACGAAAAAAGTCGAGCTCGGCCAAGCGAGCAGTCGATGGCTGCATCAGTACAAAGAGGGGATGGGTAAACAGGCAAGGCGGGCCGGGAACCCACCGCGCACCGCCCGTCACCCAAGACGAAGCGCTGCGCAATGGGTACAAACCGTATTATGCCATTGAGTTTCGCGTCTTCACACGCCATGCCTTCACACGTCACGCGCGAGCAGCGGGCGTCGTGTCAGCGTCCGTGACGTCGGCCTCGCGCGTTTCGGGCATCGCCAGCCACACTATCAGCACGGCCAGCGCGCCGGCCACCGCCAAGCCGATGAAGCTTACGCCGTTGCCAAAATGGTCCGCGACCAGTCCGGCGAGCGCGGTGCTCAGCGTCGCGCCGATGCCGGCGGCCAGGCCGAATACGCCAATGCACAGGTTGTAGCGCCCCTTGTCGCCGGCCACATCGGCTGCGATCAACGGCAGCATCACGCCGAATACCGCGGCGCTCAGCCCGTCGAAGATTTGCACCGGCACCAGCAGGCTCGGTGTGGTAACGCCAGCAAACAGCAGCGCCCGCACCGGTAACGCGGCAAAGCCCAGTAACAGAATCGGCCGGCGTCCCCATCGCTGCGCCGAGCGCCCGACCCACGGCGAGAGCCATGCCACGATGAACTGCGGCACGATGATGCAAGCGGCAATCACCAGTTGCACGTTGTCACCCATATGCGCGGTGACTTCGCCGGCCGCCAGATTCAACATGGCCGCATTGGATAAGTGAAACAACACGATGCATGCGGCAAACGTCAACATGCGCCGATCCCGCAACAGCTCGCCAATGCTCTCGCGCGGCGGCGCCGGCACAGGCCGCTGTGGCAGTTCACGCGCGGCGCGCGCCGGACCCAGATGAAGGGGATCGATCATGTATAACGCAATAATGGCTGGCAGCGTCAATGCAGCCGTCAACCAGAACACCGAGCGCACTGATACATATTCGCCGCACAATCCCATTAACCCGGCGGCCACCGCGCTGCCGATCGAGGCAAACCGCGCATTTCGGCCCAGCCGGTCGCCCAACGCGTGGCGGCCGACCAGCGCAAGCGACAACGCCGCGAGGGCCGGCGTCAACATGCAACTGGCAAAGCCGTGGAACACCTCCGCAGCGAGCACGGGGATCGTGGTCGGGCTGCCAGCCAACAGCAGTGCGCAGATCGCAATCGCAACGATCGCAGCCATCGCCGCGGCACGCTTGTTCTGCGTCGCGTCGATCAACGCACCGGCCGGCACTTGGCTGACCATTGCCGTGATCGTACCGACCGACAGCGCGATGCCGATTTCTCCTTGGGTCCATTTGTGCGTGGCCAGGTACGAGGCGATGAACGGCCCGAACCCCGTCTGGACGTTTGCAAGGAAGAAGTTCAGGCCATCCAGCGCACGCAGGCTCCGTGCATTCGGCATGACAGTCTTGTTCATCGGGATGCCCGCCCTGCCGGGGCCGTCGGCTGTCGTGCTACGGCCGGCGTGCCGCGCGCGGCGATAGGCGCAGGCGATACCGCACGGATCGGCTGGTCGGCCATATAGGACGGCGAAGCATCAAGCTGCTGATCCGATAGGTCCAACAGCAGTTGAATGGCCTTGTCCCGAGCCACGAAGCGCAGCGCTGACCAATCGGCGGCGATCCGCCGCCGGTCTGCGCTAATCAGGTTACCCAGCTCGAGCACCGCAGCCTGCGGCCGCAGCCCCGCATCGATCAGCACGTCAACGACGCGCCCCACCTTCGAACCGTTGGTGCGCTGCACGGTGGTATCCATCAGCGGCACAGCGCCCGATGTCGGGCTGCCGGCTTGCGACGGCTTGGCCGGATCGATCGGCGGCGTGCGCGATGGCACCCATTCCAACGCCCCGGCCACACGCGGCCCCACTGGCTTGACCCGCAGCGCGCCAACCGGGAAATCGACCTTGCGATCCCCGACTCCCATGAACCCTGTCAGGTTGACGACGATCTCGCGCAGCATCCCGTTGGCATCGACCACCAAGTCCACGGCATGGCCGATGGCCTTGCCATCCGGCCGTTGCACCTCGGTATCGAGCAGGCCCTTGACCTGGCCCGGATACAGCAGCCGCGATGCAATCAGCGGCGCCGGCATTGGCTGCACCGGCGGCGGCGAAGACACGGTCGCCGTAGCGCGTTGCGGTGATCGGTGCGGCTTTTTCGGTGCCGCACGGTCACTATCCGTCTTTGCCTCACGCAGCTCGAGCTCAGGTTGCACCGGCGGCGCAGCCGGTTCCGGCGGCGCCGCTTCAGGCAGGGGCACTGCCTGCGCCATGCCTTCGACGATCGGTGCCGGGCTCTGCTGATCGAACGTGCTACAAGCGACGAGCGCCAGCAGCATGCTAAACAGGCATAGACAACGTAAAACCAGAACGGGATGATTCGGACGGCAAGCGCGTCGGGAAAAAACGCTCATCAGGGACAGGGCTGATTGGCTCAACTCTTGCATCGCGCGTTCATCCCAGATGAGTCTGCCTCGATACATGAGTAGGACCGTCCATGGCTGCCAAACCGCGCATGATGCCACAATCCTGAACGGACCGCGCGCCGTGACACCGCTCGCGGAGCGCGCTCAATTGTGCGCGCAGCTGCTGCAGTTCGTCGATTCGCATGCTGACGTGCCGCAAATGCTCATCGACGAGCGCATCGATCGCGCCACAATCGCGCGCCGGAGCGTCCGCGGCCTGCAGCAACACACGAATCTCGTCATGCGTCATGTCCAGTGCTCGGCAATTGCGCACGAAGCGCAAACGGTCCAAATGCGCTTCGCCGTATGCGCGGTAATTGGCGCCTGTGCGCGCCGCCACCGGCAGCAACCCTTCTTTCTCGTAGAAGCGGACTGTTTCGGGCGTGCACCCGGCCCGCTTTGCCAATTCACCAATTTTCATCATTGTCCCGCATAGATCCGCTTGACCTTAAAGCGGCTTCAAGGTGTGTACTACAGCATAAATCACCTGAGGAATCCAGCATGGTCGATCGCCACTTCGCCAGAAGCCCACAAGCGACATCAGTCGATATCGAGCATGAGCGCCGCTCGCAAGCGCCGTGCCATGCCCATGCCACCACCCGGGAGCACGACACATGCTGTGCCAGCCCGCACACCGGCAACCGGTCGCACGCCGATATTTGCCATGCCGATGCCGTTACGCAGGCAGCCTACAGCCCGGGTGCAGATTCGTCTTCGGCGGCACGCGCGCGCGACGGCGACGAGATGGCCGCTACCGACACGGTACGCACGCGCATCCTTATTCGGCAAATGGACTGCCCGACTGAGGAAACGTTGATCCGTTCGAAGCTGCACATGATCGTTCCCGCCGAACGTCTCGAGTTCAACCTGTTGCAACGTGTATTGACCGTTGAGCACCCGCGCGACGCGTTGGACGACATCGTCGCCGCGCTCACTTCACTCGGCTTCACCCCCGAGATACAACCGCATGACGATACGCGCACCGTGCCGCCGCCGGCGCATACGCATACAGCACGGCGCTGGCCGCTCGTGGCGGCCGGCATCGCCGCGCTGTTGGCTGAGGCGTTGACCTGGCTGGGTGCACCCGGCTGGACTACGGCGGCGCTCGCGGCGCTCGCCGTGCTCGGTGCTGGCCTGCGCACCTACCACAAAGGCTGGATCGCGATTCGTCACGGTAACCTGAACATCAACGCGTTGATGAGCGTCGCGGTGACCGGCGCCTTCGCGCTGGGCCAATGGCCGGAAGCCGCTATGGTGATGGTGTTGTTTACGATCGCCGAACGCATCGAGGCTGCTTCGCTGGAGCGCGCACGACGTGCGATCGAGCGTCTGGTTGCGCTCGCGCCCGATAAGGCGAGCGTGCAACAAGCCGACGGCAGTTGGCGCGTCGTAGACGCGCGCACCGTGCCAACCGGTGCACGGGTGCGCGTGAAGCCAGGCGAGCGGATTGCGCTTGATGGCTGTATCGTGTCGGGCCGCTCAGCGGTCAATCAAGCCTCGATCACCGGCGAGAGCCTGCCGGTGGACAAACAGGTCGGCGACGCGGTGTATGCTGGGACGCTCAATACATCGGGTTCTTTCGACTATTGCGTCACCTTCCCCGCCACGCAAAGCACGCTGGCCCGCATTGTGCAAGCGGTCGAGCAAGCACAGGCGTCCAAGGCGCCGATCCAACGTTTTGTCGACCGCTTTGCGAGCGTGTACACGCCGGTCGTGTTGGCATTGGCACTGCTGGTCGCGGCCGTGCCGCCGCTGCTTGGCCATGCCGTGTGGACGGCGTCGGTCTACAAAGCACTGGTGCTACTGGTCATCGCCTGCCCATGCGCGCTAGTCATCTCCACCCCTGTCACGATTGTCAGCGCGCTGGCGGTCGCCGCCCGCCACGGCATCCTAGTCAAAGGCGGCCGCTACCTGGAACAAGGGCACCGCCTGGCATGGCTCGCACTGGACAAGACCGGCACCTTAACCGTGGGGCGTCCGCAGCAAACCGATTTTGAGCCATGTGCGACAGTGGATGCCGCGCGCTGTCGCCAGTTGGCGACGAGCCTTGCCGCCCGCTCAGACCATCCTGTCTCCGCCGCGATCGCCGCCGCCGGTGCCGCCGGCCCGCAACACTTGGTCGTCGACGACTTTGGCGCGCTGCCCGGACGCGGCGTGCACGGCACTATCGACGGCGTGCGCTACTGGCTCGGCAACCGCCGCCTGGCTGAAACGCTCGGATGCCGCTATGCGAAGCTTGATGCAAAGCTGGACAGCTTGGAACGGCAAGGTAAGACGGTCGTGATGCTCATGGACGAACGCCGCGTTCTCGCCTTATTCGCACTTGCCGACACCCTGAAGCCCACCAGTCGCGAGGCTGTTGCACAGTTGCATCGGCTCGGCGTGCGCACGCTCATCCTGAGTGGCGATAATCCGCATACCGCGCAGACCATCGCGGCCCAGGCTGGCATCGACGAGGTTCGCGGCAACCAATTGCCAGACGACAAGCGCCGCGCGATTGAGTCACTGACCGGAACGCGCCATGCGGTGGGTATGGTGGGTGATGGCATCAACGACGCGCCTGCGCTCGCGCGCGCCGATATCGGCTTTGCCATGGGCGCATTAGGCGCTGGCGCCGCGATCGAGACCGCCGACGTCGCACTGATGGACGATGATCTGCGCAAGGTTGCCGTATTCATCCGGCTATCGAAGGCCACGCGTCGCATCCTAACGCAGAACATCGTTGTCGCGCTGGGGCTCAAGGGCGCATTTCTGGCGCTCACGCTGGCCGGCTACGGTACGATGTGGATGGCCGTATTCGCCGATGTCGGTGCAAGCCTGTTGGTCGTGGGCAACGGGCTCCGGCTGTTGCGTCGCTAGGCGGACTGCATCGCAGCTCCATTGACACGGAGCTGCGATGCAATCTCATGGACGAATCCCGCTGCCGCCCTCGCATTACTCGATCGGGCGCATGATGCGGCCAGCCGCTGACGGCAATCCGCCGCGCGTGCGCCCGCTTTAGCGGCGGTATGGGGCGGATTCGGCATACAGTCGATCAAACTCTGCGGCGTAGGCGCTGGCCAGCGCCGGCGCACCACGAAACACGTTGAAATTCTCCGCGTTCTTGCGGTCACCCGCCCGGGTAAAGTTCATCGAACCAAACGCTACCACATCGTCCACCACGATGAACTTGTGGTGCATGATGGGATAGCGCGAGTCGATCCGCACGTCGATGCCGGCATTAGCCAGATAGGTTGCCCCACTATATTTGCCGGTCTCGTTAGATTTGTCCAATACCACGCGCACCTGGACACCGCGCACACGGGCGTTGCGCAAGGCCTTTGCGATGTCGGGTGACGTGAATGCATAGCCAGCCAGCCAGACCCGGCGCTTGGCACCGTCGATCAGCGCCGCCGCGGCGGCGCCCGCTCCGCCATCCGGTGAGAAATACGTATCGACCGTCGCGTTCTGAATGCGCAGGGGCGCCGCTTCGGTAAGGGTTGTGGCGCACGCGAGGGCCACGAGACAATGGATCAGTACTTTCATGGGCGGCGATTTTAGCCGGATATGTTGTCCCACGAGAACGTCCTTTCGCATCCCAGTTCGGCTAAACCCTACGACAAACGACTGCCGGTCCATGTACCTAGCGACCACGCGCCCGGTTAGAGGCCCGGCTGCGCCGCACATGCATGCTTACTTTGCACGGACCGGACATTCTCACGTTGCGCTGACAAATCTAACACCGCCTCCTTGTTTAGCATTTTCGATGCTGGTAAAATCGCCTGTTCTCGGAGAGATGGATGAGTGGTTTAAGTCGCACGCCTGGAAAGCGTGTATAGGTTAATAGCCTATCGGGGGTTCGAATCCCCCTCTCTCCGCCACCGACACCTAATCGATTGAGTCCAAGGACGTTTTTCAATCGGCTCTCGCCATAGTCTCCCTCATTTGGGATATCCGCACTATGAGAGTTTTTCCCGCGTTGCAAGACGCCGGCACGGTGTCTACGATTTCCCCATGCACTAACCGAGCACGGTCACCGCAAGGAGCGGCACGTATCTTTGAACACCGAGGAGCCGGTGTTTGCGCATACCGCAGCCATTAAGCTCTCGAAGAGAATGCAAAAGGCGGCATCTCGGTCGAGAAGCTCATCCAGCTATGTTACCCACAGAGGGATAAGCTCAAGTCCAAAACGCTCTACGAGTACGGCAATTATCACTGACCTCTTCCTGTTCTCCCGGACACATCGACGTGCACCGCTCAGTTCGCGGCCATCACCGCGCTTAACCCCACCGCACCGGCGCCATAGGCGGCAAAGCTGCTACCCAGGCGCACCTTCATCGAATTGATCACCGCGCCTGCGCCGGTCTGGATGCCGCATCCCAGGGGGCCGAGCAACTCCAGCGGGGCATCAGTGGGCACCTTGATGGCGTTGTGCTCGCGCGCGAGCGCGTAGGTGGCAAAAGAGAGGACTGGGCAAAGAAATGATCGTGTAGCGGTTCGCCCTCAGGTGTCTGCAGCGCGCGGTATGGCCGTGGGCATCGCTGCCGCCGAAATTGAGCGGATAGAAGTCCTTGCAGTAGGCTTTGTGGCCGCTGGCGCAAGGGTTGCAATGACCGCAGGCGCCGTAGGTCAGCACCACATGGTCACCGGCCTTCAAGTCCTTGACGGTCGGGCCGACCTGCTCGACGATCCCCGCGCCTTCATGGCCGAGTACCGCCGGCAGCGGTACAGGGTAGTGCTGGTCACGCATGATTAGGTCAGTGTGGCACAGGCCAGTGCAACCACGCGCACCAGAACTTCGTCCCCCTGTGGCCCCCGGATGCGCGCTGGTTCGATGGTGAAAGGCTGTTGCGGAGCACGTGCCACCGCCACCGTGATATTGTGCAAACCTGTCGACGCATTCATGGTCCAGTCCTCTTCAGAGTAGGCAGGCAGATGCCTGCCCCTTAATGGTCAGCCACTGCCCTTGAGTGAACTCCTCCTAGTTTGCCGGGCCGCCGATACTGCGGCCGTTGCCCGATGCGCCGACGCCGTCAAACGGAGTGACCACCTCGTCGTTGACGGTCTGATCGTTGATGTGCAGCAAGCCCGCGCGCAGGCGCTCGCCAGCTTGAAGGCGCGCCCGACATCTCTGGACACAATCGCCATCGACAGACCATACTCGCCATCCCCGGCGTCGAACGGCAGTCGCCGCTCGCGTACTGCAATGCGTGCAGGCCTTCGGGGGATTGCAGGCACGACGAATTGCATGGCAAACCTATCGCATACAAAATGTGACACACGCTTCTCATCAATGTCTGAATAGGAAGCGATGTGGATGTTTGCTAAGGTTCCCGTACAGCCATGGCGCCGGCAACGGTGCCGCACGGCGAGCCTTACTTCACGATTGCGTATCGCCTCCCACGAGATGGAGCACGATATCGACGCCACGCACCGTTCGCTCGAAATCATCCGCGGCATAGTCGATAACCGTCGATGCACCCAGATTTGACGTATTCAAGGTTGCGTGCCAATGCCATAGCAACGACTCCCGCCCCGGCAATCTTCGCGACTTGCACAGCGGCACCGCCCACGCTGCCCACCGCGCCGTGAATCAGGACTTTCTGTCCGGCGCGCAGATTGCCGTGGTCATGCAGTGCCTGCCACGCGGTCAGGACCGTAGTGAGAATACCGCCTGCTTCAAGCACGTTGCGTCCATGCGCAATGACCGTTCCTGCCGCGTCTACGCCCGGGGTAAAAGGCAACGGCAGGGGAATGAACGCCTTCATCATGCCCGTGGCTATCCTTTAGTCGACCGAGTTGACTGCGGTGCTAGCCATGTCGATCAGCACCTCCATCGTCGGCACGCGGCTCTTCAACGCTCTGCAGCACGAGCAATTCGGGACCGCCGTAGGCTGCAACACGGATAGCTTTCACGAGCTTTTCCATAGGTGGTCAATACCGCTGTTCAGTCAAGGCCGACAATGGCAGCGTCGAGCGCCTTCGCGGCCTGTATCGGATCAAAATATTCGCGCAGATGCACGATCTTGCCTGCCCGCGCATCCAAAAACACCACGTACTCCTGCCGATACACTCGGCCGGTCGGTTTGATCAAACCCTCGGCGCATACCTGCGCAACTGCGTGCTGGGGGTTCGCCCCAGCGACAATACGCAGATCAAAGAAACGGAAATCAGCGACCGCGCCAACGAACCAGGAGGCGTGGCTAAAAACCTCTTCCCGGCCGTTAAGCCGGGTTGGATGTCCGATACCAGCTGCGTAGGGCAATTCCCACACTATGTCGTCGGCAATCAGCTTCTGCCACCCAGCATGGTCGTCAACAAGCAAATGGAGGTGCTGCTGTAGCAATTCAGCGGCGGTGCTCATGGTATTTCCTGGGTCAAAAGTTGATTAAATCTCGAAGCTGCCGATGGTCATGCCCCCACCCACTACGAGCATGTGGCGGGCTATCGCTTCGATGTGGCCATACGAAGAATAATAGAGGATCGGAACCTTAGCCATTGCAACTCTTTGAGTAGTAGCGCGTTCCTGAAAAAGGTCTCCGGACATTGCGAGATTCTTGAGGAAATGGAACATCGGCTTCCGATCGCCCATCGACTAATCGGCAACCGCGCACTCGAGTTTTGAGATGCATTGCTTGGTCGATGGGATATCCACACATCAAGACTTTAGGTTTGATTCCTCCTACCGGGGCAGCGCCCGTCGCCGGGCACTGCCAGGCCGCGCTGCTTGCGCAGATGCGCAAGCGCGTGCCGTAGAACGGTTAGCGATGCAAACAGTTGACATCGAAGTGCTGTCGCGCCTCGCAAAATCTTTCCTGCCTTGTTCATCACCATTCTCCAGACATAAGTTATACGAAATAACATTCAAGCAACCATGAAATGGAGCTTTAGGCCTATCGTTACTTGAGCGCCACGCTCATTCCACCATCTGCCATCACGACTGCGCCGACGATATAGCTGGCTTTGTCGGACGCCAGAAAGGCGATCACTTCGGCAATTTCGCGCGGCTGTGCCGCGCGTCTGATCGGCGCATTCTTGCCATGCTCGGCGAGGAATGCTGGACCATCCTTGTGGATGTGGTTCGTGATATTCGTTACCGCGTCGCCGGACCCTACCGCATTGACGCGAATGCCATGATCGATCGCCTCAAGCGACATGGCGCGCGTCAACTGAGCTAGCGCGCCTTTGGACGCTGCGTACGCAGCGATAAGCGGAAACGCCTGGTAGCAAGCGTATGAACCCACGTTGACGATGGCGCCTGTGCGCGCCGGCATCATCGCGCGCATGGCCTCACGCGAGAACAGGAATGCGCCCGTGGCATTCACGGCCTGCACGCGATTCCAGTCCTCGAGCGTCATGTCGACGACTAATTTGTTGATGATGATCGCGGCGTTGTTGACTAGAATGTCAAGCTTGCCAAACTGCTGCATTGCGGTAGCCACCGCGCGTACCGCACTTTCCTCGTGCGCGACGTCGGCAATGAGCGGGACGATTCCCGGCTTGGTCAACGCTTGGACATCGGCGCACCGGTCAACGGCGATCACGCTGGCGCCTTGAGCATGCAGCAGTTCCGTGGTGGCGAGCCCAATGCCGCTGGCGGCGCCGGTGACGATAGCGATCTTGCCGTCGAAAGACTGCATGGCGGAAGTTTGTGAAGTCATGAGAATGCTCCTGAGGGGATAAAAATTTCAATAGGGGCTTGCGGTCGGGCGCACCACGATCTCGCTGACGTCAACGTCAGCCGGCTGCTCAATCGCATAGGCCACGGCACGCGCTATCGCGTCGGGTGTCAACGCGATGCGTCATGCTGTGTGCCCCATTTCATAAGCTGTGGAGGTTCGCTTGATGAAGAAGCCGTGTGCCCTTTCCATGAACGGACGAGGTAGCGGTTGCAGCGTCTTCCGGCACCTAAGCTGAACCGTGCAGCCGATGACCCATCTTAAAAACCGCGGGCGCGAGCGCGAATACACGTGACGATGACGGCATTGCCTATTCCTATCAAAATAGAGGTGTGCCCATCGATTAGAGCGGTTACAATCTTCTTCGCCTCAGCCGCCAGGAAAGACCCTCGTGACAGTTACCGACGATCCGATTTCCGTAAAGATGGTGAACCTGCTCGAGCGGCTGGCGCCGAACGAGGGATACACGCAGTCCGCCCTGGAAAGCGTGCGGTTCATGCGCTCTAACCGGCCGTTAGGGCGCACGCCCGTGTTATATGAGCCGAGTATTGTGATCGTCTGCCAGGGCCGCAAGCTGGGGTTCCTTGGCGATCAAATCTATGTTTACGATGCACAGCACTACCTTGTCTTGTCGGTGCCATTGCCGTTCTCCACGGAAACTGAGGCGAGCGAGTCGGAACCAATGCTGGCCGTATCGCTGCGGCTCGACTTGACCGAGTTGGCCGACCTCATTCTGATGATCGATCAGTCAGGTTGCCATCAGCAAGGAGCGCCGCTTGGAATCTTATCGACGCCGTTGGACGGCGATTTGGCCGATGCCACCTTCCGCCTGCTTCGGGCATTGACGTCACCCCTTGATGCACAGGTATTAGGGCCCACGATCGTTCGTGAAATTGGCTATCGGGTGCTGGTTGGGCAGCAAGGCGGAGCGCTGAGGGCAGCACTCGCCCATCAGGGGCGATTTGGAAGAGTGGCGAAGGCGCTGCGCCGGATCCACG
Organism: Burkholderia sp. b14; assembly: GCF_900156195.1. NCBI lineage: Bacteria > Pseudomonadati > Pseudomonadota > Betaproteobacteria > Burkholderiales > Burkholderiaceae > Burkholderia > Burkholderia sp. b14. The sequence goes on along the minus strand of NZ_FTPJ01000003.1, from coordinate 367,107 downwards.
CCGACTATGCCCAGCCATTGGATGTCAGCTCTCTCGCAAACGAAGCCGGGATGAGCGTGCCAGCTTTTCATGCCAACTTTCGCGCCGTCACGCTCACCTCGCCGATCCAGTACATCAAATCGACACGTTTGCATCAGGCTCGGCTGATGATGATCCGCGACGGCTTGACGGCTGCGTCCGCGTCGGCGCGCGTGGGCTACGAGAGCCCATCTCAGTTCAGTCGGGAGTTCAAGCGGTTTTTTGGGCGATCGCCCGTCGAGGAAGCGCGGGATATGCGCGCTTCGTTCGCCCTGTCACCTGCAACTCAACTCGACGTTTTCGCAGCGCCTAATTGACGGGAACGCCTATTGACGGACCAGGGCGCGAACAAAGGTCGATGGCATCTTGATAAATCGGTCTGGAGGTACCTCAAGCGCTCCCACGCTGGAACCGGACAATCTTGCCAATTCGGCCTGTTGACGGGTGTTTATTTTGAGCTAGCATTGTGACATTTGCGAATCCTTTGCTAGCGGCAGCAGTGGGTCGCTAGCGCGCATCGATCCACTCTGATATCTGGACCGACTATGCTCATTTCCTCCCTTCGCACTAGAGCGTGGTCAGAGGCAAAGAAGGGCTTTATCCTGCTGCCGCGCCGATGGGTCGTCGAGCGCAGTCTCGGATGGCTCAATCGCTTTCGAAGACTCGCTCGCGACGACGAGCGTTTGCCTGAAACGCTCGTCGGCTTGCATTTCGCCGTCTTTGCTTTGCTATGTTCATGCGCGTTCATGCCGCGCCCATCTTGCAAAGTGCATAACACACTTTAGGAAATCACGGTGTCAGGTATTCACTGGATTGCTGGTAATCCCAAGGGTTGATAACAGTAAGCCCGGCCGCCTCGAAGGGACTGGTATCGCGTGTTGCTACGATAAATCCTTTGGAGACCGCAATAGCACCAATATATCCGTCTGGCGTCGGAAAACCCTTTCCGGCCGTACGGGCCTTCACCTCCAGCTCGGCATAGTGGCGAGCCGCTTCGGTATCGAATGTCAACACGCGCTCGCCAAACAGCTCGAGCAAGCCGTCCAAGGCTTCACCCAGGCTCTTCCTGCGCCTTCCGTCCGGAAGCGCGCCGATGCCAAACAGCAGCTCGGCCAGCGTCACACTGGAAAGGTAAAGGGTTTCCGCCACCTGCTCATTCAACCAGGCCCGCACAGCCGGATCGGGTTCGGGTTTCATCGCCTCGGAGACGACATTCGTGTCCAAGACGATCATTCAAACCCCATCGGCTCCGCCGGCATCTTGTCGTGCACCTGGTCCAACAGTGCGAAATCATCGTTCGTTAACCCCACGCGGCGGCCAAGCTCCGCCAGCGCGTCGCCCATGCGGACACGCTTTTCCGACTTCACCGCATTTTCAAGAATCTCGCGGACTTCCGCCTCTGTGCTGCGGCCATGTACGGCGGCCCGCAGGCGCAGAGCGCGGTGCACCTCGTCGGGCACATTCCGCACCGTCAGGATGGCCATAGTCAAAACCTTTAATTTGCTTTCATTGACTGCAATTATGTTCTAATGACTGCAACTTGCAAGCATCAACACAACCGGCCTTTTTGACCTTGGGGTTTTACCTTCTTGGCCTCAGCTCAGCTTGCAACTTGGCCCGCCGGCGCTCCTCATAGCAGTCAGCCGGCGCCTGCTGGTGTCTAGGCGGGCCGCGCGGCCTCTCCTCCGCCGATGCTTAGAATGTCGAGCTAGCTGAGCGTGCAAAGGCCGTTCCAGCGCTGTGGCGACGGTGTCTGACTAACTGTCGCGCCCCCTGGCCGCTTCACATTGGGCATGCCTGTCACCTCGGTGGCGATCCGCGCCAGCCGCTCCCACTCCATCGCCGGATCGGCAAAAGTGACAGAAAACTCGGAATCGACAGCCGAGCGAATGATCTGCGCGCTAAAATCGGCCGTGCCATTGACCGTGAAGCGGTCACCGTAGCGCGACACGGCAGGCGCAAGGCGGCTTGCAAGCCATCAAACGAGGCCCAGCGCGACAGCTGCGGGCAATCGCCGTCATTGCGCACGGCGCTGTCGCCGGCCCGGTAGATGAAGGTGACCTTCTTCGTGGTGTTGTCCACCACCGGCGCATGACCGGACAGGGTTTGCCCTTCAGCCTAAAGGGTTGTTGCCCGTCCCCTTGTGGCTACCTGGTATTAGGCGCCAAGCATGGCATCAGAAACAACCCGCGCCATCGACTACGCCATAAAAAAATGGTGTTTAGCCATGTTCAAAATTACCAAGCCATGCCAGTCCGAAAACAAAAGCCCGCCGTTACGCGGGCTCAGGTGTGTTTCGGCGCTATAGCTACCAGTCGGTGCCAGACGTCACATCACTCCCACTCAATCGTCGCCGGCGGCTTACCCGAAATATCGTACACCACACGATTGATGCCCTGCACCTCATTAATGATGCGATTCGACACACGCCCAAGCAATTCATGCGGCAAATGTGCCCAATGCGCGGTCATGAAATCGTGCGTCTGCACCGCACGCAACGCGACGACATAGTCATACGTGCGGCCATCGCCCATCACGCCGACGCTGCGCACCGGCAGAAAGACTGCAAACGCTTGGCTGGTCAACTCATACCACGACTTGCCGCTATCCGGATCCATCGTCGTGCGCAACGTTTCGATGAAGATCGCATCGGCTTTGCGCAGCAAATCGGCGAACTCGCGCTTGACCTCGCCCAGGATCCGCACGCCCAGCCCCGGCCCGGGGAAGGGATGCCGATACACCATCGACGACGGCAAGCCGAGCTTGACGCCAAGCTCGCGCACCTCATCTTTGAACAACTCGCGCAGCGGCTCGAGCAGTTTCAGATTCAGCGTTTCCGGTAATCCGCCCACGTTGTGGTGGCTCTTGATCGTATGTGCGCCCTTCTTGCCTTTGCCCGCCGATTCGATCACATCCGGATAGATCGTGCCTTGCGCAAGCCATTTCGCGTCGGTCAGCTTGCGGGCCTCGTTCTGGAACACCTCGACGAATTCCGCACCGATGATCTTGCGCTTGTGCTCCGGATCCGTCACGCCGGCCAGCTTGTTCATGAATGCGTCGCTGGCGTCGACGTGAATCACCTTTACCCCGAGGTGCCGTCCGAACGTCTCCATGACTTGCTCTGCTTCGTTGAGCCGCAGCAAGCCGTGGTCGACGAATACGCACGTCAACTGATCGCCGATCGCGCGGTGTAGCAATGCCGCCGCAACCGATGAATCCACGCCGCCAGACAATCCGAGAATCACCCGCTCATTACCGACCTGCGCACGGATCTGCTCTACCGCCTCGGCGATGTAGTGCCCCATTTCCCAATCCGGCTTCGCGCCGCACAACTCGAGCACGAACCGGTTCAACATGTCGCGGCCCTTGAGCGTATGCGTGACTTCCGGATGCCACTGCAATCCGTAGAACCGGCGATCCTCATCGGCCATCGCCGCAATCGGACATGATTCGGTCGACGCCATGAGCTTGAAGCCGGGCGGCATCTCGATCACCTTGTCACCGTGGCTCATCCAGACCTTCAGCATGCCATGGCCTTCCGGTGTCGTAAAATCCTCGATCGCCTCCAGCAGCTTCGTATGGTTGCGCGCACGTACCTCAGCGTAGCCGAACTCGCGCACGTGACCGAGTTCGACCTTGCCGCCGAGTTGCAACGCCATCGCCTGCATGCCGTAACAAATGCCCAATACCGGCACGCCTAGATCAAACACAGCCTGCGGCACGCGGGGCGCATCCGTGTCGGTGACCGAATTTGGACCACCGGACAAAATCACCCCTTTTGGCTTGAATTCGTGCACGAATGCGTCATCAACATCGTAGGGATGAACCTCGGAGTAGACATGCGCCTCGCGCACACGGCGCGCGATCAACTGTGTGACCTGGGAGCCAAAGTCGAGGATCAGGATCTTGTCATGCATGGCAATGGGTGAGTTTTAATAGAGTGAAAATGAGACGAGCCGCGCTGTGCGCGGAGCCGACGACAGCACGGCGCGCAATACAGCGGGAGACACATTCCAGGCGGGTATCGGGGCGCCGTTCAGCCGCGATCTGTGTCATTGTCGCCGGGTACGAGCGGCTCGCGACGTTCGTCAGCCCTGGGACTATCCGCGGGTATCGACGCGGTGGGTGGCGATGTACTGGACCGCGGCGCCGCCGGCGTCCGGTCAGCTGATTTCGCCGGACTGGTCGGCACATCTGCGGCCTGCGCCGGGGTCATCGTCGCCGTCGCGGCGGCACGTTTGCGCGCACGCTCCGCGGAGGCTGCGCCCTGCGCGGCCGCCCGGTCGCGCCGCCGTACCGAGGCGGCCAGCCGGACGTTGATCAGCCCATACAGCAGCAATGCAACACCTACCAGTGGTCCGATCCAAAGACCGAGGCCGGCCAGCGACGGTGAACGCACCGCGACCAGCCAGACGAGCATCAGCACGCCACAGACCCACAGCGCGTGGCCACTAGCGCCGGCAACCGGCGCGGTCAGCGCGCCATGAATCGCTGCGCGCAATTGCAATCCGGCCAGCGCTAACAGCACGATGCCGAATAACTGTCCCACCATCGCTGGCGACACTTGCACCAACTGCAGTGTGTCGTACAGCAACCGCCACGGGGTCGCGAACATCAACAGGCCGAATGCCGCCGTCACCAGCGCATCAACAATCAGTACCGCGCGCAACAGGGCTTTCATGCGTTCGCTCACTCGACGTGGTAGTTCGGCGCTTCCTTCGTGATCTGCACGTCATGCACGTGCGATTCGCGCACACCGGCCGCCGTGATCTCGACGAACGCGGCTTTCTCGTGCAATTCCTCGATCGTGCGGCAACCACAGTAGCCCATGCTCGCACGCACCCCACCAACCAATTGGAACAGGATCGCGTTGACACCACCCTTGTACGCGACGCGGCCTTCAATCCCTTCCGGCACCAGCTTGTCGACGTTGGCCGAATTGTCTTCCTGAAAGTAGCGGTCTGCCGCGCCATCTTTCATGGCGCCCACCGAACCCATGCCACGATACGATTTGTATTGGCGTCCCTGGAATAGGAACACGTCGCCGGGCGATTCCTCGGTGCCGGCCAGCATGCTGCCCATCATCACCGCGTCGGCGCCCGCGGCCAACGCCTTCGATACATCCCCGGAGTAGCGCACGCCACCGTCGGCGATCACTGGCACGCCACTGCCCCGCAGCGCGTCAGCCACGTTCGCAATCGCGGTGATCTGTGGCACGCCGACGCCCGCGACGATCCGCGTGGTGCAGATCGAACCCGGGCCGATGCCAACCTTTACGCCGTCGGCGCCGTGCTCGACCAGCGCCCTGGCCGCTTCGGCAGTCGCAATGTTGCCGCCGATCACATCGATATGCGGAAAATGCTGCTTGACCCAGCGCACCCGTTCTAGCACGCCCTGGCTATGCCCGTGCGCAGTGTCAACGACGATCACATCGACACCCGCCGCCGCCAGCGCCTCGATGCGCGCCACGTTCTCCGGACCGACGCCGACAGCAGCACCAACCCGCAGCTTGCCGTGCTCGTCCTTGCAGGCGTCCGGGTGCTCGGTCGCCTTCGTGATGTCCTTGACCGTCATCAATCCGCGCAACTCAAACGCCTCGTTGACGACCAGCACACGCTCCAGGCGGTGGCGGTGCATGAGCGCCTTGGCTTGCGCAAGCGACGTTCCTTCGCTGACAGTGACCAGCCGCTCGCGCGGCGTCATGATCGCGCGCACCGGCTCGTCCAGTCGCTCCTCGAAGCGCAGGTCGCGGTTCGTCACGATGCCGATAAGTTTCGCACCGTCGACGACCGGGAAGCCGGAAATGCCATGCTGGCGCGACAGCGCAATCACGTCGTGCACCTTCATATCGGGCGGCACGGTGATCGGATCCCGCAACACGCCGGACTCGAACCGCTTGACTTTCGCAACTTCACGCGCCTGTTCGGCCGGTGTCAGGTTCTTGTGCACGATGCCGATTCCGCCCTGCTGCGCCATTGCAATTGCAAGCCGTCCTTCGGTCACCGTGTCCATCGCCGCGGAAATCAGCGGCATGTTCAGGGAGATATTGCGAGTCACGCGGGTTTTGAGACTGGTGTCACGCGGCAGTACGTTCGAGTACGCCGGCACGAGGAGCACGTCATCGAATGTGAGTGCTTTTTGGATCAGACGCATGGCAAATCCTATAGGCGCAAAATCGGATTATACCGATAGTTTCCTGGATTTTCACTGTCCGAACAGCCAGTTACGCACGCGTCCCTTTTTTAGACCCGAGCCGCCGTGCGCATCGCGCCGACTGGAGGATTTGGCAAGTGGGCCAAACGGCGCCGCATGTTATGCTGCGCGCCTTCAGTGTTTGCCCACGCCCGCCGCTTCGCTCGCACGCCACCGGAATGCGACACGAAAAACGGCGCAGCCGCATATGCAGCATAGAAGACGGGCGCACGCAACCGGGGCGCGGCGCAGCCAACGATGACAGGGGGCCAGCAATGCAACGTGGGGTGATATACGGCCTGCTAGCGGGCGCGATGTGGGGCTTCGTATTTCTCGGCCCGAGCCTGTTGCCGGACTTCTCGCCGTTGCTGCTGGCCGCCGGACGCTATCTATTGTACGGCCTGGTGTCGGTCGCGGTCGCGCTGCCCAACGCGCGCCGGCTGCTGTCCAAGCTCACGCGCGCGGATCTCATGGCGCTCATCTGGCTCGCACTCACAGGCAACGTTGTCTATTACATCCTGGTCGCCGCAGCGGTACAACTGGTCGGCGTCGCGCCATCGTCGCTGATCGTCGGCGTGCTGCCGTTGACCGTCACACTGGCCGGACGCACCGATCACGATGCGGTTCCACTGCGGCGGCTTGCGCTTGCACTGCTGATAATCGCCGCCGGCATCGCCTGCATCAACATCGACGTCTTCACCGCATCGGCCGCCACGCACGGCACGATCACGAGCCGGATCGCCGGTGTGTTGTGCGCCGCGGGCGCCCTGGCGGCGTGGACCTGGTTTGCCGTCGCCAATGCGCGCTATCTGCGCAAGTCAGGACATTTCGACAGCAACGAATGGTCGATTGCCTCGGGCCTTATCACCGGCGTGCTCGGCGCACTGCTATGGGCCGGGCTGCTGCTGGGGCCGAGTAGCGCAGTCGGGAAGCCAGCGCTCGATGCCGGGCGCTGGCAACTATTCTGGGCGCTTAACCTAGCCATCGCCATTGGCTGTTCATGGTGGGGCAATGCATTGTGGAACGCTGCGGCAAAACGCCTGCCCTTGACACTGTCGGGTCAGTTGATTGTGTTCGAGACGCTGTTCGCGCTCGTGTACGGATTCATCTACGCGCAGCGTTGGCCGCGCGCGCTCGAATGGGGCGCGATCGTGCTGCTGGTTGCGGGCGCGAGCTGGTCAGTCCGCCAGCACGCGCGTCAGCCGTCGCGCCCGGGCCAGTCGCGGCATGCGATCGAGGCGGACGCGCCAGTCTCGGCGCACTAACGTGCCGACCGCCGCTGACGGGGACGCATCAAACGCGGCGCGCTTCAGCGCGCGTCTTTTGCGCGCCATTTGCGTCCTTCGAGCGAGCCGCTGTGGCGAGCCTTATCGACGCGGCGCTGCCGTGCAAGCTTCGGATCGACGGTCAACGGCCGATAGATCTCGACGCGATCACCATTCTCAAGTGCCGAGTCCAGCGCGCGGATGCGTCCGAACACACCAACGCGCTGCTGAGCCAGGTCGATCTGCGGATGCATCGTGACGATCCCGCTAGCGTCGATGGCTTCACGCAGCGTCGCGCCGGGCGGCAACCGCACATCGACGAGCGTCTGGGTGTCAGGGAGCGCATAACACACTTGCACCTCGAGCATGGCGCCGCCATCGCCGCCCGGCAGCCGCGGATCAACGCTTGCCATAGCGTTCTCCGGCCCGCTTGACGAACGATTCGACGAACGTGTTTGCGATGTGATTGAACACCGGTCCAATCAATTTCTCCAAAATGATACTGGAAAACTCATAGTGCAACGCGAACTCGACCTTGCACGCATCGTCTCGCAGCGGGATGAAATTCCAATAGCCAGTGAACCGCTTGAAAGGCCCTTCGGTGAACTCCATATCGATCCGTTCCGGGCGCCGTTGCGTGTTATGCGTAGCGAAATGCTGATGAATCCCCTTGAAGCGGATGTCGATCCGTGCTTCCATGCTGGTTTCGTCCTGGTGACGGATCTCGACGCCGCCGCACCAAGGCAGAAAGTTCGGGTAGTCGGCGACGTCAGTCACGAGGTCGAACATGCGTTCGGCGGAATAACGAATCAACACAGTTTTCTGGACGTCTGCCATAAAAGGGCACCGAGGAGGCGCGTGATGCCACGTGCGTCGCGGCGAGCCCGGAGCACGCGCGGACGCAACGCGGCCTTCGGCGCCGGGTCGCTTTGCTAAAATCGTAATTTTATCCGAGTTGGTCAAACCCATTCATGAGCATCATCGACAACAAGAAAGCATTCTTCGACTACTTCATCGAGGAACGCTACGAGGCGGGGCTCGTGCTGGAGGGCTGGGAGGTTAAAGCGCTGCGCGCCGGGCGCGGCCAGATTAAGGAAGGCTACGTCGTGATCCGCAACGGCGAACTATTCCTGATTGGCACGCACATCAGCCCGTTGCAGACCGCCTCGACGCACGTGCACGCGGATCCGGTCCGCACACGCAAGCTGCTGCTCAACGCCGATGAGATCCGTAAGCTAATCGGCAAGGTCGAGCAGCGCGGCTATACGCTGGTGCCACTGAACTTCCACTACAAGAATGGACGGGTGAAATGTGAAATCGGCCTGGCCCGTGGCAAGAAATTGCATGACAAACGCGAGACCGAAAAAAAGCGCGACTGGCAACGCGAGAAGGCACAGCTGCTGAAAAACACGACGCGCTAGCGGCGTGCGCCGCGACGCCGCCCACCCCCGCGTGTGACAACCTGACGACACGTGCGCCTGACGGCTTGTCCGACACCTCGCTTCGGTTACACGTCACGCTTGGCTTTCACGATGCTCAGCGCGGACGCGATCATTGTGCTCATATCAGCCAGATTGGCCGGGACAATCAGTGTATTGCCTTGCTTGGCCAGGTTGCCAAATGCACTGACATACTGTTCGGCAACTTTCAGGTTCACCGCGTCCATGCCGCCACGTGACTGAATGGCGTCGGCGATTTTCTGGATCGCCTGCGCATTGGCCTCGGCCACCGCGAGAATGGCGGCAGCCTGTCCCTGGGCTTGGTTGATCGCGGCCTGTTTCTCTCCTTCGGATTGCTGGATCGCCGCCTCGCGCGCGCCAGACGCCAAGTTGATCTGCTCCTGCTTGCGGCCTTCGGACGCTGCGATCAGCGCTCGCTTCTCGCGCTCGGCCGTAATCTGCGCCTGCATCGCACGCAGGATTTCATTGGGGGGCGTCAGATCCTTGATTTCGTAGCGCAGCACCTTCACGCCCCAGTTCGCTGCCGCATCGTCGAGCGCGGACACGATGCTGTGGTTGATCAAATCGCGTTCCTCGAACGTCTTGTCCAGTTCCATCTTGCCAATGACCGAGCGCAACGTCGTCTGCGCAAGCTGCGTGATCGCCATCACGTAGTTCGCCGAACCGTACGAGGCCTTCATCGGATCGGTAACCTGAAAGTACAGTACGCCATCGACCTGCAGTTGCGTGTTGTCGCGCGTGATGCAGACCTGCGACGGCACGTCGAGCGGGATCTCCTTCAGCGAATGCTTGTACGCGACGCGATCGACGAATGGCAGCACGATGTTCAGGCCCGGCGTCAGCGTCGCATGATAGCGGCCGAGCCTCTCGAGCACCCACGCATGCTGCTGAGGCGTGATCTTCACGCATTGCGTCGCGATCACCACCACGACAACGAACAAAACCAGTGCGACAATCGAAAGTTCCATGACGTAGTATCCCTTCAGACTGTGGAAGAAGAGCGAGCGGCCGGGCGAGCGGCGACGATGAGCCGGTTGTCGCGCACCTGGCGAATCAAATACCAGTGCGCATGCTCGCTCTCGCCGGGCTGAAGCTCGACATCCCACTGTGCACCGCGATAGTTGATGCGTGCCCGGCCGTTATCCCAATGTTCGACGCGCACCGTCTGACCAATGTCTAGCAGCACATCGGCGTCCCGCGTGGCGTCCCGCACGTCGCGGCGCTGCCGACGACCATAGCGGGAACGCCGCAGCGCCGTCACGGCGGCCAGCGCGACCAGGGCGGCCAGCGCAAGCTGCGCAGCCACCGGCATGCCGAGTCCATGCGCGACACCGCCCGCCGCGCAACCCAGCGCAATCATCAATAGATAGAACGTGCCGGTCGTCAGCTCGACCACCAACAACGCACCGGTCGCGATCCACCAGATAAGTCCCGAACCCGCCATCGCGATCCCCTGAATAAAAAAACACCCCGGTGCCGTCACCGAGGTGTCTTATAGCACGAAGCTGGCTCGCGCTGCGAGCCGATCGCGCGTCAGCGCGCGGTTTCTGGCGGCCGGCGTATCGTCCGGCCCGCCGGCAGACGCGGCGTCATGCCGCCTTCGCGTCGTCCGTCTGCGCGAGCGCCTGCCACGTCTCAATCACCGTATCCGGATTCAACGAGATCGAAGCAATACCTTCCTTCGTCAGCCACGCAGCAAAATCCGGATGGTCCGACGGGCCCTGGCCGCAAATGCCGACATACTTGCCCAACCGCAGGCAGGTTTCGATCGCGCGCGACAGCATGAAGCGCACGGCCGGATCGCGCTCGTCGAAATCATGGGCGAGCAATTCCATGCCCGAGTCCCGGTCCAAGCCGAGCGTCAGCTGCGTCAAGTCGTTCGAGCCAATCGAGAAGCCGTCGAAATACGCGAGGAACTGCTCGGCCAGGATCGCATTGGACGGCACCTCGCACATCATGATCAGCCGCAGGCCGTTGTCGCCGCGCTTGAGCCCGAATTGGGCGAGCAGCTCGACTACCCGCTGGGCCTGTCCCAGCGTGCGCACGAACGGCACCATGATTTCGACGTTGGTCAGGCCCATTTCGTCGCGCACGCGCTTGAGCGCACGGCACTCCATTTCGAACGCGGCCGCGAAATCGTCGGCGATGTAGCGCGACGCGCCCCGAAAGCCGAGCATCGGGTTTTCCTCGTCCGGCTCATAGCGCGAACCGCCGATCAGCTTCTTGTACTCGTTCGACTTGAAGTCCGACAGCCGCACGATCACCGGCTTCGGATAGAACGCCGCGGCAATCGTCGCCACGCCCTCGGTCAGCTTGTCAACATAGAACGCACGCGGCGACGCATGACCGCGCGCTACGCTCTCAACGGCTTTCTTCAAATCCTGGGCGACATTCGGATATTCGAGGATCGCCTTCGGATGCACGCCGATATTGTTGTTGATGATGAATTCGAGCCGCGCCAGCCCGACGCCGGCGTTCGGCAACTGCGCGAAGTCAAACGCGAGTTGCGGGTTGCCCACGTTCATCATGATCTTGACCGGGATCTTCGGCAACTCGCCGCGCTGCACCTCGGTCACCTCTGTCTCAAGCAGGCCGTCGTAGATCTTGCCCTCGTCGCCTTCCGCGCACGATACCGTCACCAGTGCACCGTCCTTCAGCACATCAGTCGCGTCACCGCAGCCGACCACGGCCGGCACGCCGAGTTCGCGTGCGATGATTGCCGCGTGGCAGGTACGCCCCCCCCGGTTCGTGACGATCGCCGACGCGCGTTTCATCACCGGCTCCCAGTTCGGATCGGTCATGTCCGCCACCAGCACGTCACCCGGCTGCACGCGCTCCATCTCGGAAGGATCATGGATCACGCGCACCGGACCGGCGCCAATCTTCTGACCGATCGCCCGGCCGGTCGCGAGCACCTGCGACTGGCCCTTCAGCTTGAAGCGCTGCTCGATCTTGCCGGCCGCCTGGCTCTTCACCGTCTCAGGGCGCGCCTGCAGGATGAACAACGTGCCATCGCGACCGTCCTTGCCCCACTCGATGTCCATCGGACGCTGGTAATGGTTCTCGATAATCACCGCGTACTTGGCGAGCTGGATCACATCCTCGTCGGTGATCGAATAGCGGTTGCGCTGCTCCGCCGACACGTCAACCGTCTTCACGCGGCCCGGCTCGCCCGGCTGCGTGAACTCCATCTTGATCAGCTTGGAGCCGATCGAGCGACGGATGATCGGATACCGTCCCTGCGCGAGCGTCGTCTTGAATACGTAGAACTCGTCCGGGTTCACCGCGCCCTGCACCACGGTCTCGCCCAGTCCGTAGCTAGCGGTGATGAACACAGCGTCGCGAAAGCCCGATTCGGTGTCCAGCGTGAACATCACGCCGGCCGCGCCGACGTCCGAGCGCACCATTCGCTGCACGCCGGCGGACAACGCCACCTCGGCGTGTGTGAAACCCTTGTGTACGCGATACGAAATCGCGCGGTCGTTATACAGCGACGCAAACACGTGCTTGATGCGATCCAGCACGTCGTCGATGCCCACGACGTTCAGATACGACTCCTGCTGGCCGGCAAACGACGCATCAGGCAAGTCCTCGGCCGTGGCCGACGAGCGCACCGCGAACGATAGTTCCTGGGGCGAGGACGCCTGCAGCTTGTCGAACTGCTCGCGGATCTCCGCATCCAGGCGCGGTTGCAGCGGCGCGTCGACGATCCACTGGCGGATTTCCTTGCCGGCCTCGGCCAGCGCCTTCACGTCGTCGACATCGAGCGTCTCAAGGCGCTTGGCGATCCGTTCGGTCAAGTCATTGTAAGCAAGGAATTCGCGGAACGCGTGCGCAGTCGTCGCGAAACCGGTCGGTACGCGAACGCCTGCCGCAGCCAGTTGGCTGATCATCTCGCCCAGCGATGCATTTTTTCCGCCGACCGAGTCGACATCTGTCATTCGTAGCGCTTCGAACGGTAAGACGTATGCTCCGTTATGTGCGGTGTTAGACATGAAAGCCCCTAAGTGGTAAAAAATTTCCGGCATGCGCGAATGGGCCCCGTGCGCGCAGCTCCACTGGAAGTCGCCACGCACCTCGCGCAACCTGTTTGACAAGCCATCGCGAGTGCCGCGAGGATCGCTTCGTCCTGTGCCGGGGGGACCCTGCGCCCACCGCGCGACACCTCGTCCATCCGCCGGCGGTCTGCAAGGCCTTATGGAACAAAGCTTGCCGCCGGTTTCGCGGACACCGCCTGCAATTGCTTGTCAAACAGGTTGCCGCTATTCTACCGTGCTACTCTGCAAAAAACCCCAGAATCCCCGCTCAGGCCCTTTGACCAACGGAAATCCGGGCCTGCCGCGCGGCGCTCTACTTGACAAGCATCATGCCTGCACCGACTGTATTCATCGTCTCCGATGGCACCGGCATCACCGCGGAAACCTTCGCGCACTCGATCCTGTCCCAGTTCGACCAAAAATTCCGCCTTGTGCGCGTGCCATTCATTGACTCGTCGGAGAAGGCTTACGCAACGGTCCAGAAAATCAATGAGGCGGCCACGCTGGACGGCCGCCGCCCGGTCGTCTTTACGACGCTCGTCGATAGCCATTCAAACGAGATCGTCAAACGCTCGAACGCGCTGGTCATGGATATGTTCCAGACTTTCATCGAGCCGCTAGAACAGGAATTGCAAACGCAATCAACCCACGCGATCGGCCGTGGCCACCAAGCCGCCGATACCGAGGAGTACAAGAACCGGATCGAGGCGATCAATTTCTCGCTTGCGCATGACGATGGCCAGAGCAACCGCAACCTGCAGGATGCGGATGTGATTCTGGTCGGCGTGTCGCGCAGCGGCAAAACGCCCACCAGCCTCTATCTAGCGATGCAGTACGGTGTGAAGGCGGCCAATTACCCGTTGATCCCGGAAGACTTCGAGCGCGGCAAGCTGCCGACACCGTTGTATGCCCATCGCAACAAGATCTTCGGGTTGTCGATCGATCCGCAGCGACTCGCCGAGATCCGCAACGAACGCCGCCCAGGCAGCAAGTATGCTGCGCCGGAGAACTGCCGCTACGAGGTCAATGAAGCCGAGGCGCTGATGCGTCGCGAAGGCATTAAATGGCTGTCGTCGACGCACAAATCAATCGAGGAAATCGCGACGACGATCCTGCAGGAAATCAAGCTCGAGCGGCAATCGTACTGAGCGCGCGCTGCTACGCGACGCGCCGTTGCCGGCATTGCTCGAAAAAGCACACGGCAGCAGCGGCGGCGACATTCAACGACTCCATGCCGCCGGGCTGAGGAATGGTCACACGCCGGTTCACCGCGGCGCGCCACTCGGCCGACACACCGGCGCCCTCGTTGCCGAACACCCACGCAAGCGGCCCGCTCAGGTCGACATCGTACAGTGGCTGTGCGCCATGCGAATCGGTGACAAACACCGGCACCGCGAGCCGTGCCAGCAAGTCAGCGGCCCCCACCTGCTCGTGCACGCACAGCAGGAATTGCGCGCCCATGCCAGCGCGTAATACCTTGGGCGACCACGCGTGCGCTGTGCCAGGCGAGCAAAACACATCGCCGATCCCGGCCGCAGCGGCGCTGCGCAGGATCGAGCCGACATTGCCGGCGTCCTGCACGCCGTCAAGCACCACGCAAGTCGCCTCGACGCGTTCAGGCAGCGGCCGTGGCCGCACGTCTACCACGAATGCAATGCCAATCCCGTTCACGAGCGTCGACAACTGCGAGAATAGCGCGTCGCTAAACAGCACGACCCGCGATGGATCGAGCCGCGCGACGATCTGCGCGGTCTGCACCTGCGCCAACGCCGCCTCGGTCAGCACGCAATGCGCCGGCTGGCCGAGCGCATCGAGATAAGCTTCGGCCAAGTGCAGGCCCTCGAGCAGTGCCTGACCGCGCTTTTTTTGTTGTGCAGGGACGGTCAGCGCCTTTAGGTGCTTGAACAGCGGATTGTCCCGCGATGTGATGGTTTTCATCGGTTCAGCCGGCGGGCAGCGTCGCACAGCTCAGCATGGCGGCGCGTCGTCAGCCAAACGACTGTCGTCGCGCCGCCCATTGTCCCACGCGGCTGGCTGCGCGCTCGTATCCGCTGCAGCGTCGCTGGCGCTGGCGCGCACCGGTGGCACGTCCACCACGCTCGCAGGCATCGCACCCAACCCGAGGCTCAGATAGGCGTTGCGCACCGGCGCAAACGAGCGCCGGTGGTGCACACACGGCCCATGGGTACGCAGCGCAGCTAGGTGCCGCGGCGTGCCATAGCCCACATGCGCGTCAAATCCATAATGTGGAAACTCGTCATGCAACGCATGCATCATCCGGTCCCGCGTGACCTTCGCCAGAATCGACGCGGCAGAGATCGACGGCACCAGTGCATCGCCACCAATCACCGCCTCAGATCGCACTGACAGCACCGGGCAGCGGTTGCCATCGACCTTGACCAGCGCAGGCGTGAGCGCAAGGCCCTGCACCGCACGCTGCATCGCCAGCATCGTCGCGTGCAGGATATTGAGCGTATCGATTTCGTCGACGCTTGCCGACGCGACGCAATAGGCCAGTGAGCGTTCAATAATTCGGTCGAACAGCTTTTCGCGCGTCGCCGGACTCAGCGCCTTGGAGTCATCGAGCCCGCGAATGCGAGGTGCGGCGGGATTGAGAATCACCGCAGCGGCCACCACCGGACCCGCCAACGGCCCGCGCCCCGCTTCATCGACGCCGCAAACGAGGTCGGCCGGATCGTCGAAGTCCAGCCCGCGCTGCGCAACAGCAGGCGCGCCACCGCAGCCAGGCGCACGCATACGGCGTCCGGTCATCGAGGCCTCCTGCCCGACAGGCCCGAGTCGATGACGTCAACGACCACTTCCGCGGCACGCTCGGCGGTGTTGCAGCGCAATCGTTCGTGCATCTCGGTGAACAGTTCAACCAGCGTGCGACGGTTCGCCTCATCGTTCAGTTGCAGCAGCGTCGCATCGGCAAGCGCCTCCGGCGTCGCGAAATGCTGCAGGATCTCGGGCACAACGAACCGGCCGGCCAGGATGTTCGGCAAACCGACGTACGGCAGATAGCCTTGCCGCTGCATAATCTGCCCGGTCAACCATGGCACCTTGTAAGAGATCACCATCGGCTTTTTCAGCAATGCGGCTTCCAGCGTCACGGTGCCGCTCTTGACCAGCACCGCGTCGGCCGCCGTCATCGCCAACTGGGCGTTGCCTTCAGTCAGCGTCAGCGGCAATGTCGGGTAGTGGTCCGCGAGCGGCTGCAGCAGCGCGCGGATGGACGCGTTCGGCGCGGGCACGATAAAGCGCAACGATGGCTCGCGCTTGTGCATCAGGTCCATCGTCGCAAAAAACGTCGGGCCGATCAACTCGATCTCGGAACGGCGGCTGCCCGGCAGCACCGCGACGACAGGTCCCTCGTGGGGCAAGCCACTCGCGCGCCGCGCGCTCAGGCGGTCCGGCTGCAGCGGAATCGCGTCAGCCAGCGGATGACCGACATACGTGGACGCCACGCCGGCCTTGTCCAAAATCGCCGTTTCAAACGGAAACACGCACAGCATGTGGTCGACCGCCTTGACGATTTTCTTGATGCGCCCGCCCCGCCACGCCCAGATTGACGGGCAAACAAAGTGGATCGTCGGAATACCCGCATGCCGTAGCGCCTCCTCAAGCGAGAAGTTGAAATCCGGCGCATCGACGCCGATGAACGCGCTTGGCGGCTCGGCCAACAGCTGCCGCTTCAATTCACCGCGGATGCGCAGGATTTCCGGGATATGGCGCAGTGCCTCGACATACCCGCGCACCGACAACTTGTCCATCGGCCAGTGCGCGTCGAATCCGTGCGCGGCCATCCGCGGGCCACCAATCCCATAGTATTGGGTGCCTGCCGGAAGACGCGCGGCGAGCCCGTCGAGCAACGACGCCGCCAACAGGTCGCCGGACGGCTCACCCGCCACCATCGCGAGCTTGACAGGACTCGAATGTAACGTCATCGTCGATGCATCAGCGAATGATGCCGCGCTTGGCGGTCTCGATAAAGCGCAGGAACGTCGTGACCGGCTCATCGCCGTCGCCGCCCTGCCCCGCCAACTCACGCAACTGCACTTTCGCCTCGTCTAACGATAAGCCGTTTTTATAAAGGGTGCGGTACGCGGCCCGCAACGCAGAAATCGCATCGGCGGTGAAGCCGCGACGGCGCAGCCCCTCGATGTTGATGCCGTGCGGCTGGGCCTTTTCACCCGCCGCAATTACATAGGGCGGCAAGTCTTGCACTAACGCCGATGCACCACCGAGAAACGCGTGTTCGCCGATGCGCACGAACTGATGCACACCGGACATGCCGCCAAGGATCGCCCAATCACCGACGTCGACGTGCCCGGCAATTTGCGCATTGCTCGAAAATACCGTATGGTTGCCCACCCGACAGTCGTGAGCAATATGCACGTACGCCATGATCCAGTTATCGTCGCCGATACGGGTGACGCCGTTGTCCTGCGCGGTACCGGTGTGAATCGTCGTGAATTCGCGAATCGTGTTGCGATCGCCTATCTCGAGCCGCGTCGGCTCGCCGGCGTACTTCATGTCCTGCGGCGCACCGCCGAGCGCCGCAAAATGGCCGATCCGGTTGTCTTCGCCAATTGTCGTATGGCCTTCGATGACCGTGTGTGAGCCGACCATCGTGCGCGCACCGATGCGCACGTGCGCGCCGATAACCGCGTACGGGCCGATCTGGACGGCGTCGTCCAGGCTCGCACCCGCTTCGATGATCGCGGTGGGATGGATACAAGTCATACCTTCGCCCTTGCTTCGTTTTGCGTTACGAGAACGCCAGCACTCAGGCGGCGGATTCCGTCTGCTTGACCGTGCACATCAGATCAGCCTCGGCCGCCAACGTCCCTTCGACCTCGGCGCGCGCCTTGAATTTCCAGATACCCCGCATGTACCGTTCGAACGACACGTTCAGTATCAGCTGGTCGCCTGGCTCCACGACACGCTTGAAGCGCGCGCCATCGATGCCGACAAAGTAATACAGCGTATTGTCCGAATCGTGCGGCTCCTCGGCAAACGTGAGCAGCGCCGCTGCCTGCGCCAGCGCCTCGAGGATCAGCACGCCGGGCATCACCGGCCGCGTCGGAAAATGACCGGTGAAATACGGTTCGTTGACCGTCACGTTCTTCAGTGCCTTAATGCGCTTGTGCGGTTCGAGTTCCAGCACACGGTCAACGAGCAGGATCGGATAGCGATGCGGCAGCAGCGTGAGAATCTTGTGGATGTCCAGGTTTA
Source organism: Burkholderia sp. b14 (assembly GCF_900156195.1). Lineage (NCBI taxonomy): Bacteria > Pseudomonadati > Pseudomonadota > Betaproteobacteria > Burkholderiales > Burkholderiaceae > Burkholderia > Burkholderia sp. b14. The sequence goes on along the minus strand of NZ_FTPJ01000003.1, from coordinate 348,897 downwards.
TTGCTTCAGTGCTCATGGTGTTTCGGCGCGACTAAGTCGCGCATTGCGTGCAGTGTATTACAGCTACTCGCCGGCGTCGCCGCGCGGCGCATGGCCCGCGTCAAGCGCGGCTTCGAGCGTCTTGATCCGCTCGCGCAGCTTGTCGATGTTGCGCAGCAGCGCCGCGCTCCTGTTCCAATCGCCGTGGGGCACGGCGGGAAACGCGCTCGTATAGATGCCCGGCTTGAGTAGCGATTTGGACACCCCGGATTTCGCGGTCACGATCACACGATCGGCGAGCGTGACGTGGCCGGCAATGCCGACCGCGCCGCCGATCATGCAGTGCTGACCGATCGTCGTGCTGCCAGCGATACCCGCGCAACCGGCGATTACCGTGTAGGCGCCGATCCGGCAGTTGTGCCCGATCTGCACCAAGTTGTCAATTTTCACGCCCTGTTCGATGACCGTATCGGCCATCGCGCCACGATCAATGGTCGTGTTCGCGCCGATCTCCACGTCCGGGCCGACCGTCACCGCGCCGACCTGCGGTATCTTCACCCATTCGCCGGTCTGCTCGTCACCTTCGCTGTCGCTGACGAAGTCCGGCGCAAAGCCGAAGCCGTCCGCGCCGATCACTGCACCTGAATGCACGATCACGCGCTCGCCGAGCTGACAGTCATGGTACACGGTCACGTTTGGGTACAGCCGCGAATCGTCACCGATCACTGCACCATGGCCAACAAAAGCATGCGCGTCGATGCGCACGCGCTCGCCGATTACCGCGCCTGCCTCGATCGTCACATGGGGGCCGATTGTCGCGCTGGCCGCCACCTTCGCAGCGGGGTCCACCACCGCGCCGGGATGGATGCCGGCCGGCGCGGCCGGCAGCGCCGCCGCTGCAAACTGTTGTGCAACGCGCGCAAAATAAGCGTATGGGTTCGGTGTCACGACGAAGGCCGGCCCAGGCGCGGCGCCGGTCACGTCATGCTCGGCTTGCAGCTTGTCCAGATCCGGCTGGCTGATCAATACCGCCGCCGCACGCGTCGAGCCGGCCTGCGACAAATACTTCGGATTGGCAACGAAAGCAAGCTGACCGGGGCCCGCGCTGTCCAGCGGCGCGAGACCCGCGATCGTGCGGCCCGCGTCGCCCACGACTGTGCCGCCGTAGCGTTGCGTCAACTGGGTTAGCGTCATCGACATGCGCGACGATACCCCGGTCAATTCGACGTGCCGTTGGCGAGCGCCTTCAGCACCTGGTCTGTGATGTTGATGCGCGGACTCACGTAGACCGCCTCCTGCACTACCAGATCATAGCGCTGCTGCTCGGCGATCTGCCGGATCGCCTTGTTGGCCCGGTCCAGCACGCCAGCCAGCTCCTCGTTGCGACGCTGGTTCAGGTCCTCGCGAAACTCGCGCTGCTTGCGTTGGAAGTCCGTATCGAGCTGGGCGAGGTCGCGTTGCCGCTGCTGCCGCTCGGACGGGGACATCGACGCACCATTCTTATCCAGGTTGTCGGACATCGCCTTGAGCTTTTGCGCCATCTCCTGCAGGCCGCGGTCTCGCTTGGAGAACTCCTGCTCAAGCTTAGACTGCGCGGACTTGGCCGGCGCCGACTCGCGCAGGATGCGGTCCGAATCGACCGCCGCGATGCGTGCCTCTTGCGCGTAGGCGGCCACTGCGGCGCCACCGGCGGACATCGCAAGCACGCCCATTGCGATATAGCGGGAAAATCGTCTGGTCAGCAAAGTCACCTCTTAAGCCGATGGATGTTTGTCAGAATGCAGTACCGATCTGGAACTGGAATTTCTGGTATTGATCGCCGTCATGCTTAGCCAGCGGGAAGCCCAAGCTCAGCTTCAATGGACCAATCGGCGAGATCCACGCCAAGCCCAAGCCGTAGCCATAGCGCAAGCCGTTCGCGCCGATACTGTTGCCTTCGGTCCCCCATACGTTACCGCCGTCGAGGAACGTGAACACGCGCAAGGTTCGATCATAGCCCGTCCCGGGCAGCGGGAACGTCAACTCGACGTTGCCCACGATCATTTTCGAGCCGCCAATCGGATCGTTTGTCGCCTTGTCGCGCGGACCCAGCGAACTCGGCTCGTAGCCACGTACTGACCCGATACCGCCGGCGAAGTAGTTCTTGAAGATCGGGTACGGCTTGCCGCCGAGCCCGTTGCCATAGCCGCCTTGCAGGTTCAGGCCCAGCACGAAGCCGCGGGCAAACGAATAATAGTATTGCGCCTGCAGATCGGCCTTATAGTACTGCGCCTTGCCAATCGGCGTGCCGTATTCGGCGTTCGCCTGTGTGTAGTAGCCGCGGCTGGGCACCAGCGCGCTGTCGCGCGCGTCGCGCGACCAACCGATGGTGACGGGCACGTTGTTCGACACGCGACCGAACTGGTTCACGTAATCGATGTAGCTCCGCGGCGTCGCCGAGTCGATGTCTAGACGGTTCTGCTCGACACCGGCACCGAAATACACGGTGTCGGCTTCCGAGAACGGAATGCCGAACTTCAGGTCGCCGCCCGCGGTGATGATCCGGAAGCTCGAATTGGTCGAGTAATACAGCGGCTGGTACGTGCGATAGTAGACGTCGGTGATCCGCTTGATGCCGTCGATCGTGAAGTACGGATCGACCTGCGTGACGGCCAGCGTGCGGTACGTACGAGCGGTGTTGACGTTCACCGACAGGCTCGTGCCGGAGCCGAACACGTTGTCCTGCGACACGCCGGCCGATAGCACGACCTTGTCGGTTGACGAGAAGCCTGCGCCAAGCGTGATCGCGCCGGTTGGCTTCTCGGTCACCTTCACGTCGACATCGACCTGGTCGTTCGTGCCCTCCACCGGCGCCGTCGTCACGTCCACATCAGTGAAGTAGCCCAGCCGGTTGACCCGATCCTTCGACAGCGCAAGTCGGTGGCTATCGAACCACGAACTCTCGAATTGCCGCATCTCGCGGCGGATCACTTCGTCGCGCGTCTTATTGTTGCCCGTGATGTTCACGCGGCGCACGTAAACGCGCCGGCTCGGATCGACCTGCAGAATCAGGTTGACGGTATGGTGCTCCTGATCGATGTCGGGCTGCGCGTTCACACTGGCGAACGCGTAGCCATACTCACCGAGCTTGTCGACGATTGCCTTGGTGGACGCCTGCAGCTTTTCTGCGGAGAATCGCTCGCCCGGCTTCAACTGCACAAGCTTCGCGAGTTCGGCCTCCTTGTCGAGCAAGTTGCCAGCGAGCTTGATGCTCGATACCTTGTACGGCTCGCCCTCATGCAGCGTGACCGTCAGATACATATCTTTTTTGTCCGGCGAGATCGATACCTGCGTCGAGTCGATATTGAACTCGAGATAACCGCGGTTCAGGTAGTACGAGCGGATGTTCTCCAGGTCACCGGTCAACTTTTCTTTCGAATACAAGTTGGCCTTCGTGTACCACGAAAACCAGTTCGGTGTGGACAACTGCATCTCGTCACGCAATGTGCTGGTCGAGAACGCCTTGTTGCCGATGAAATTGATCTGGCGGATCTTCGCGCTTGGCCCCTCGACAACCGAGAGCAGGATCGACACACGATTGCGGTCGATCGGCGTGACCGTCGTCTTCACCTCCGCTGCGTAGTAGCCGCGCGTCAGGTATTGCCGTTTCAGTTCCTGCTCGGCTTTGTCAACCAGCGCCTTGTCGTAGTAGCGCCCATTGGACAGGCCGACCGCGCGCAGCGCCTTAGTCAGGTTTTCCTTGTCAAACTCGTGGATGCCGGCGAAGTCGACCGAGCCGATGGCCGGACGCTCCTGCACGTTGACCACCACGACGTCGTTTTGCGCCAAAACCTTGACGTCACTGAAGAAGCCGGTCGCATACAATGCACGGATGGCTTCCGAACCCTTGTCGTCGGTGAACGTATCGCCTTGCTTGACCGGCAAGTAGGCAAACACGGTGCCCGGCTCTACCCGCTGCAGTCCTTCGAGGCGGATGTCCTTGACGACAAACGGCACCGTAGCATGCGCAACTATCCCGTATGCCGCGAACAACGCAGCTGCAACCGTCTTAGGAACAAAGCGGTGATGTTTGAACAACTTGCTTCCCCAATGTTTTTGCTGTTGCAATGCATACCGCGCCACCCGCGCGTACATGGCATCGACTTAGAAATGAATCAGACGTGACAAATCGTTAAACAGCGCGATCGCAGACAATGCAACGATGCACACGAGACCTGCCCTTTGTAAAATGAGTTGCCAGCGCTCCGAAACAGCCTTGCCCGTCACGGCTTCAACCGAATAATATAACAGATGCCCCCCGTCCAATACCGGAATTGGCAACAGATTCAGCACGCCGAGGCTGATGCTGACCAGTGCCAGAAACGACGCAAACGAGGCCGCGCCCAGTTGCGCGCTCTTGCTCGCGTAATCAGCGATCGTGACCGGTCCGGATAAGTTCTTCAGCGAAGCTTGGCCACTAAGCATTCGCCAGAACATGCGCACTGAATAGGTCGAGATATCCCACGTGCGCCGTGCCCCCAGCTGCAGGCTTTCCGTTAAGCCGTATTCCACGTCCACGGTCTGCACCTGCGTGGCCATCGCCGCACCGATGCGGCCGACCGTATTGCCGCCCGCCGCATCGAGCCGTTCGTCGGGCACAATGTCGATGTCGCGGCGCGCGCCGTCGCGCTCGACCGTGATCGTCAAATGCTTGAGCGCGTGGGCCTGGATCGTCGCAATGAACGCATGGGCGCCCTGCACAGCTTTACCGTCGAGCGCGACGACCACATCGCCCGTAGCCAGCCCCGCGCGCTGCGCCGCACTGCCCGGCTCCACACTAGCCACCCGCAATTTACCGCCCGGCTCGAAGCCTAGGCGCTCGATAACATCCTCGTCCTGCTCCGGGCGCGCTGCCCGCGATAAATCGACTGAGTAATCGAGCGTATCGTTACCCACCTTAGCCAATAGCACGATGTTGCGCTGGTCGAACTGCGCATCGAGCAGCTTCCAGCGTAAATCGCTCCAGGAGCGCACCGGCTCGGTGGTCCCGTCCGGCGCCCGCACCGCCACCACAGTCTCGCCGCCAACGAAGCCGGCGCGTTGCGCGACCGAACCGGCAGTGGGTGCCGCCAGCATGGCCACCGGCTCATCGACGCCACCCGCGTAGACGCCCGCCAGCAGTACGATAGCCAGCAGGAAATTGGCGAGCGGTCCGCCGGCGACGATGGCAAAGCGCCAGCCGACGGGCTTGCGGTTGAATGCGTGTGGCAGACCCTGCGCAGCGATGGGCGTATCGGTATCGCGCTCGTCGAGCATCTTCACATAGCCACCGAGCGGCAGCGCACAAAGCGTCCACTCGGTGCCGGTGACCGGGCTGGTCCGGCGCAGCAGCGGCCGGCCGAAGCCGACGGAAAAGCGCAACACTTTGACGCCGGCGGCGCGCGCGATCAGGTAATGGCCAAATTCATGTACGACGACCAGAATGCCGATCGCCACCATGAACGAAACCAGTTGAATCAGCAAACTCATGCGATCCTCGCTGCAATATGCCACACGTCACGGCCTACCGAATGAACGCGCGTGTCAGCCAAGCTGGCTGGCCACCGCAACGCCGCGCACGCCAGCCTGGCCATGCGTACGGTAGCGAGCCAGCGCCTTTTGCGCCGCACGGCGCGCCTGCGCATCGACGTCAAGCACTGCGTCCAGCGTCGTGGCGACATCGGCCTGGACTTGTTCGAGCACGTCGCCAACGACTGCCGCGATCGCGGTAAATCCGATGTGTCGCGCAAGAAACGCTTCGACCGCGACCTCGTTCGCCGCGTTCAATACCGTGCTCGCCGAGCCGCCGTCGCGCAATGCCTGCATCGCGAGCGCCAGACACGGAAAGCGCTTATAGTCAGGCGGCTCGAATGTCAGCGTCGCCACCTGCGCCAGATCAAGCTGCTCAACGCCTGACACGATTCGCGTCGGAAACGCCAGCGCATGAGCGATCGGCGTGCGCATATCGGGATTGCCCAGTTGCGCGAGTGTCGAGCCGTCCGCATATGACACCAGCGAATGGATCACGCTTTGCGGATGGATCAACACGTCAATCTGCTCGGGCCGCAGATCGAACAGCCAGCGCGCCTCAATCACCTCGAGGCCCTTGTTCATCATCGTGGCTGAATCGACCGAGATCTTGCGCCCCATGACCCAGTTCGGATGCTTGCACGCCTGCTCCGGCGTTACGTCGACCAGCGTAGCCGGTTCTCGCAGCCGGAATGGACCGCCGGACGCGGTGAGCTGGATGCGGGTCACGGCGCCGTGCAAACTAGGCTCGCGCGGAAAGCACTGGAAAACTGCATTATGCTCACTGTCAACGGGCAGCAGCGCGGCGCCACTGGCATAGACCGCATCCATGAACAATGCGCCGGACATCACCAGCGCCTCCTTGTTCGCGAGCAAGATCCGCTTGCCGGCACGCGCCGCCGCCAGCGTCGGCTCCAGTCCAGCCGCACCGACAATGGCAGCAACCACCGTATTGCAAGCGGCGTCCGACGCGGCGGCGGCCAGCGCGTCGCGGCCGTAGTCCACGCGCGTCGCACAGCCCGCCTCGCGCAGCCTCGCCTGCAACTGCGTGGCTGTTTGCGCATCGCCGACCACCGCGACGTGTGGCGCGAAGCGCAAGCATTGCTCAGCGAGTTTTTCCCAGTTGCGGTACGCGGTCAACGCGTGGATCGAAAATCGATCCGGATGCCGGGCGATCACGTCCAGCGTGCTATCACCGATCGAGCCCGTCGAGCCCAGCAGGGTCACACAATGTTGCATCATCAATGATTTCAGCTCAAAAGCAGCATCGCCAGCGGCAGCACGGGCAGCAGCGCGTCAATCCGGTCCAGCACACCGCCATGGCCGGGCAGCAACTGACTCGAATCCTTCACGCCGGCCTGGCGCTTCAACAGCGACTCGAACAGGTCGCCGACGACGCTGAAGGCGACCAGCACGCTCAGCGCGAACACCGCGACCACAACGCCGAGACGCTCGACCAGCGCGCCGGCCACGCTCAGCACGCCCGGATGCGCGGCAAGCGCAAGCGCCGCGACCACGACGACCGATAGCCATCCGCCGATCACCCCTTCCCACGTCTTACCCGGACTGATCGCCGGCGCCAGCTTGTGCCGGCCAAAGCGCCTGCCCGCAAAGTATGCGCCGATATCGGCAAGCCAGACGATCAACAACAGTGATAGTACGAATATGACGCCAGTCGCGCGCGCAGCCACCAACGCATGCCAGCACGCGACGAACAACACCAGGCCGGCCACCAGCAGGAAACCACGCCACGCGCCAACGGCCAACGTCGGCTTGCGCAGCAGCGCGAATGGCGCCGCGGCAATCCAGAACACCACGGCCGCCCGCGATACCGCGTCACCGCGCGGCGCGCCCGCGAACACGTAGGCGACCAGCACCACGCCGGCTAGCGCCGCATAGACGAACGGCCAGACGCCCGGCAGCTTCAATAACTTGGCCCATTCCCACGCGGCAAACACCAGCACAAAGCCGATCAGCGCACCAAAACCACCCAACGGGGCAAACAGCGTAACTGGCAGTAAAACGGCCAGCAGGGCAATCGCCGTAACGACACGGGTTCTTAGCATGAAAGCGAATCGACGTTTTGCGACTGCCGGATGAGTTGCGCGCTGGTGCGCCCGAAGCGCCGTTCGCGCTCGCGGTACGAAGCGATCGCCTTACTCAATTGCGCATCATTAAAGTCCGGCCAGAACACGTCGGTGAAATAAAATTCGGTATAAGCCAGCTGCCACAGCAGAAAATTGCTGACGCGCTGCTCCCCGCCAGTGCGAATGAACAAGTCCGGCTCCGGCGCATACGCCATCGCCAAGTGTTGCGCGAAGCTCGCCTCATCCACATTCTGCATCGCGCCGGCATCCACGCATTGCTGCGCAATCTTGCGCGTGGCCTGCAAAATATCCCAACGGCCGCCATAATTCGCCGCGATGGTCAGCGTCAATCTGGTATTGGCTGCCGTCTTAGCTTGCGCGCGGCGCACAAGCTCCTGGATCCGGGGCTCGAACATCGACAAGTCGCCGACCACGCGCAGCCGGATGCCATTCGTATGTAGGCGCGCGATTTCACGCTCGAGCGCGCTGATGAACAGCCGCATCAAGAACGAGACCTCGTCAACCGGCCGCCGCCAGTTCTCGGAACTGAACGCAAACAGCGTCAGGAATTCGACGCCACGCGCCACGCACGCCTCGACGATTGTGCGCACCGCATCGAGCCCCTTCGTATGACCCGCAACACGCGGCAGCCGCCTGCGCTGCGCCCAGCGGCCATTGCCATCCATGATGATCGCGATGTGCCGCGGCACGTCCGTGACGGTCGGGGTGCACACAGTGGAACTGGTATAGGTCATTGTCTCGTCGTTCCGCCTCGGCCAGCGACGATGCAAAGCAAGCGGCGGCGCCCAAGGCGCCGCCGTTGCGTCACACCGTCATGATTTCCGTTTCCTTAGTCTGAACCAACTTCTCGATCTCGGAGACGAACTTGTCGGTCAGCTTCTGAACTTCGTCTTGTGCCCGGCGTTCATCATCCTCAGAGATGTCCTTGTCCTTCAGCAACTTTTTCAACTGCTCGTTCGCGTCGCGGCGCAGGTTGCGCACTGCCACCTTCGCGCTTTCGCCTTCCGACTTCACGACCTTGCTCAACTCGCGGCGACGCTCTTCGGTCAGCGCTGGCATCGGCACGCGGATCAAGTCACCTTGCGTCGCTGGGTTCAGACCGAGATCCGACTCACGAATCGCTTTCTCAACGACCGCGACCATCTTCTTTTCCCACGGCTGCACGCCAATCGTGCGAGCGTCGACCAGCGTCAGGTTCGCGACCTGCGAGATCGGTACGTTTGAGCCGTAGTAGTCGACCTGGATATGGTCGAGCAAGCCTGTATGGGCGCGCCCCGTGCGGATCTTCGCCAGATCGCTCTTAAACGCTTCCAACGAGCGCTGCATCTTCTGCTCCGCGCCCTTCTTGATGTCTGCGACAGTCATTCAAACCTCCGAAACGATGTAGTCGGATGCCGGCCGGCCGCGTGAGAATGGGCCACGCCAGGCATTCGTCCCATCCTGCGAGTTTACACGTGTACCAGCGTACCCTCGTCATCGCCTTGCACGATGCGCTTTAGGGCGCCGGGCTTATTAATCGAGAATACCCGGATCGGCAACTTCTGGTCGCGGCACAACGCGAACGCCGTCGCATCCATGACCTGCAGATTGCGGCTGATCGCCTCATCGAAGCTGATCGTCGCATAACGCGTGGCCGTCGGGTCCTTCTTCGGGTCGGCGGAGTAGACGCCATCGACCTTGGTGGCTTTGAGCACGACTTCCGCGCCGATCTCCGAGCCGCGCAGCGCAGCGGCGGTGTCCGTGGTGAAAAACGGATTGCCGGTGCCGGCCGCGAAAATGACGACGCGCCCTTCCTCTAGCTGCCGGATTGCGCGCGGCCGAATATAGGGCTCGACCACTTGGTCCATCCGCAACGCAGACTGCACGCGCGCCTCGATGCCTGCATGGCGCATCGCATCCTGCAGCGCCAAGGCATTCATCATCGTCGCGAGCATCCCCATGTAGTCCGCCGTCGCGCGATCCATGCCCGCCGCGCCGCCCGCTACGCCACGAAAGATATTGCCGCCGCCAATCACGATGGCAAGCTGCGCGCCCAGGTTCACCACGTCGACGATATCCGCGACGATTCGCTCGATCATCGTGCGATTGATGCCGAATGCATCGTCGCCCATCAGGGCTTCGCCGGAGAGTTTGAGCAACAGGCGTTTATAGACAGTTGACATGGAAGATATCCGTTCGCGCCGAAAAGGACTTCAGAACTGTAGGGGGGAAATGCGTTGCGGATCAAGCACTGCAAAAACGCATCGCGCTGCCCGACGCTCACCCAGACGCATGCGACGTGCCGGCGCGGCAGCGGATCGTCTAGCCAGCCGGAGGACGTCCACGTGGGCGGGGCCCCGGCAACACGGCCTCGCTGCGAGAGCGGCGCCACGCCTGGATGGGCGCTGCCGCTGCCGCAACGGCCTACTGCTTCTGCGCTGCAGCGACCTGCGCAGCCACTTCGGCCGCGAAATCGTCCTGGCGCTTCTCGATGCCCTCGCCGACGACGAACAGCACAAAGCGTTGCACCGTCGTATTCGCAGCCTTGAGCATCTGCTCGACGGTCTGCTTATCGTTCTTCACGAACGGCTGGTTCAGCAGCGACACCTCCTTCAGGTACTTTTGCACGCTGCCTTCGACCATCTTCGCGACGATCTCGGCCGGCTTGCCCGACTCGGCCGCCTTCTGCTCAGCGATGCTGCGCTCTTGGGCGATCAGCTCAGCCGGCACATCGGCCGACGACAGCGACACCGGCTTCATCGCGGCGATGTGCATTGCAACGTCCTTGCCGACCTGCTCATCGGCGCCGTCGTATTCGACCAGCACACCGATGCGCGTGCCGTGCAGGTACGACGCCAGCTTGCGCGTGGTTTCAAAGCGCGAAAAGCGGCGAATCGTCATGTTCTCACCGATTTTGCCGACCAGCGCAGCCCGCACTGCATCTACCGTCGAGCCGTCCAGCGACAGCGTGGACAGCGCGGCGACGTCGGCCGGATTCTGCGTGGCAACCAGTTCCGCGACCTTTTTTGAGAAAGCGATAAAATCCTCGTTCTTTGCGACGAAGTCCGTTTCGCAGTTCAATTCGACCAACGCGCCGGCGCCGCCGCCGATGAATGACACGATCACGCCTTCCGCGGTCACGCGCGCTGCCGCCTTGCTCGCCTTGTTGCCGAGCTTCACACGCAGCAGCTCCTCGGCGCGGGCCATGTCGCCATCGGCCTCGGTCAACGCCTTCTTGCATTCCATCATCGGCGCATCGGTCTTCGCGCGCAGTTCTGCCACCATGCTTGCGGTAATTGCCGCCATTGTTCGCTCCTGTCAATCTGTCGGACTATTCCGGTTGTCCACACGCCGCGCGGACACCGCGCGCGGCCACAATCTGTTGTCCCGCTAGTCGCCCACGCACGCCGCGCGCCGCGACGGCACCTGGGCTGGGAGCCGCGCCAGCTAAAAAAAAGGGGCTCAGTGAAGCCCCATTGTCTGGCCGGACGCTGGCGCAGGGTTACGCCTGCTCGTTGACCTCGACGAACTCATCGTCGCCGCGGGCTGCCTGCACGACGTCGTTCAACGCGTTTGCGCGACCTTCGAGAATCGCGTCCGCGACACCTTGCGCATACAGTGCAACGGCTTTGCTCGCATCGTCGTTGCCCGGAATCACGTAGTCGACGCCCTCTGGCGAGTGATTCGTGTCGACGACCGCAATGATCGGCACACCGAGCTTCTTTGCTTCAGTGACGGCGATCTTGTGGTAGCCGACGTCAATCACGAAGATCGCGTCCGGGATGCCCCCCATGTCCTTCACGCCGCCAATCGATTTTTGCAGCTTTGCCATCTCGCGCTCGAACATCAGCGCTTCCTTCTTGCTCATCTTCTCGACTTCGCCGGATTCGATCGCCGCTTCCATGTCTTTGAGCTTCTTGATCGACGTTTTCAGCGTCTTGAAATTCGTCAGCATCCCGCCGAGCCAGCGGTTGTTTACGTACGGCATGCCAGCGCGCGTCGCTTCCTCTGCGATCGTGTCGCGCGACTGACGCTTCGTGCCGACGAATAGAATCGTGCCCCGGTTAGCTGCGAGTTGACGCGCGTACTTCAGCGCGTCGTTATACATCGGCAGCGTCTTTTCGAGGTTGATGATGTGAATCTTGTTGCGGTGACCGAAGATGAATGGCGCCATCTTCGGGTTCCAGAAGCGAGTCTGGTGACCGAAGTGCACACCCGCTTCCAGCATCTGACGCATCGTAACTGCCATGAAATTCTCCACGAAGGGTTGAGTCTGAAACCGGTTGCCGCATCCGCGCCTGTATGGCACGAACACCCTTGGACGCACCGGTTCGTGATTAATCGGTTACAAGCCGACTAGCCCAATATTGTAGCACGTGTACACGACGCCCCTCAAGCGCGCCAGTTGCACGAGCACGGTAATCAGCGCATTCGGATCAATTCATGTGCGGGCTTTGCCGTAGCCCGCTCCGCATACCGATGTCATTCCTCCAGATATTCCAGCAACTCGGCGCGCGCGTCCTCGCTGAGCGGATTGCGTTCAACGAATGCCCGGATCTCGTTTTTTGCGTTTTCCCATTGCTGCGCCGGCAAGAACGGGATAAACCGATCATCCATTTCCTCGAGTACAAGCAGCACGTCCGTTTCATCACCGTCGTCAAGCAGACGCAGTGCACGCTGCCATAACTGACTTGACAGCGCTTCATTCAGCTTCGTCGTACTCTCAAGCAACCCGAGCGCCACCCAGATGCGATGCTCGGGCAACGCGCGTCGAATCGCAGGCTCGAGTAGCAATAATTCATGCTCGTGTTGTTCTATCGGCAATACCGCCAGCGCAGTCGGCAGGTAGCGTAGTGCCTCGCCCAATTGATGATCCGGCAACAATAGCGTTAATTGCCGCAGATCGGCATAGTGCATGACTCTGTGCTCAGCGGGCAACACCCATATCATGTTGGCCAGCATGCCGATCACTGCACCTTGGTGTGACGCGGGTAAGCGTTGCACCCATTGCTGCAATATCCGGTAATACTCGATGGTTTTCGTCTCCGCCTGTGCTTCGCGGCGGAGACCAGGCAGTAGCTTTGTCAATTCCACGAGCAGATCGGCCTGACCAGCCGCGTCCAACGCGGGAAGCCGGCCCAGAAAAGCTTGATATTCATTTTCGTACCGCGACCCACTAATTGACCGACATCTGAGCAGCGATGCCACAGCGGCCCAGGTGCTTCCTTGTTCACGGCTGCGTCGTTCGGCGTCTGCATACGCAAATTCATATAAAGGACGCTGCAGCCGATCAGAAAAGTTAAGTATGGACTGGACCATATCTTTTTGTATTTGCAAGCCTTGCCGCGGCACACGGCCTGCGGCCTCGAAAAATCGTTGGAACGCCGCTAGCTGCTGCTCTTCGGGCAGATCCGATAACCGCGGCCACAGTGCGTCAAGCGGCTCAGCGCGCAACGTCGGCTCCGCGTGAATACGCTCGATTTCGGCAAACAATTGTTGCATTGACGCCAGATCCATGTCACGAGCAGAATTAGCCCGTCGACAGCAAAGCCAACTCAGCCGTCTTTCTTGCAATGCGCGATATGTCCGTCTGTCCACAGTCGACAGGTTGCCAATATTGTCGAAAGGCACGTGGTCAGCCAGCTGCTGAATGATTTCGAGCGGCAGGTCGTGGTACGTCGTCGGACGGCTTGTCCGGTTCGTCGCCCAATGCATCATCGGACGGCTTGCCGAGCCAGCCGCTGCACCTGTCATCGAGCTTGGCCGCTCGCCTGCGCTCGCAGGTACCGTCAGGCCAGGAGGACGAGGCGGCGCGGCAGCGGCGGGACGACCGGCTTGCTGGCTTTCCGTTGCATATAAAGCAGTTTGAACGCTGTTAATCGTGGAGTTTGAATCGTAATCCATTGGCAAGCTCATTCGGTTATGCATCGAGGACGGGCGTGGGCGGGGCTATCAAGACGCTGTAGGCCCACGCCCTAGTCATCACCAAGACATCACGCATACGCTAGCCCATCCATTGGCCGGTCTTAGCGCTGCAGCATGGCTCGACATCCCGCCCCACTTTGCCGATGTCCACGCTCCCCCGTGCGTGCAAGCACCTGTCTGCGTACAGCGAAGATGCGATAATGTGACACAATTTTATGCCTTTTACCCAGCGTGTCCTCTATGACCGTCACGATTAAAACCGAACACGACATCGCAAAGATGCGCGTCGCCTGCCGCCTTGCGAGCGAGGTGCTGGACTACATCACACCTTTCATCAAACCTGGCATCACCACCGGCGAGCTAGACCGGCTCTGCCACGAGTACATGGTCGATGAACAGCACACAGTGCCCGCGCCGCTGAATTACCAGCCGCCCGGCTATCCGCCGTATCCGAAAGCAACCTGCATCTCCGTCAACGATGTGATTTGCCACGGTATCCCCGGCGACAAGCAATTAAAGAACGGCGACACGCTGAACATCGACATCACGGTGATCAAGGACGGTTACTTTGGCGACACGAGCCGAATGTTCATTGTCGGCGAAGGATCGATCCTGGCCAAGCGGCTCGTGCAGGTCACGTACGAATGCATGTGGCTCGGCATCGAGCAGGTGCAGCCCGGCGCGCATCTGGGCAACATCGGGCACGCGATCCAGCGTCACGCCGAAGCACACGGCTACAGTGTCGTGCGCGAATATTGCGGCCATGGCATCGGCACTGTGTTCCACGAGGACCCGCAAATCCTGCACTACGGTCGCCCCGGCACGGGCGTGCAAATCCAGCCGGGCATGATCTTTACGGTCGAGCCGATGATCAACGCGGGGCGCCGCGACATTCGCACGATGCCGGACAAGTGGACCGTCAAGACACGCGATCGTAGCTTGTCCGCGCAATGGGAACACACGGTGCTAGTAACGCAAACCGGCTACGAAGTGCTAACCGTGTCGGCCGGCACGCCAGCCAAGCCGACGATTGCCGGCACCGCGTAAGTTTAGCGTGCCGACCTGCACCGGCTGCCGCACCGATGCACCGTCACACGCCACCTGCCTCACGTCATCATATGGCGTTGGCACGCTCATGTGGCGTTGGCACGCCGGCCACGCGCAGAGCCACCCGCACGCCGTGCCCGTATTCGATAAAACAGGCTTGCCCATGAGCACCGCCGCTATGGCCACCGTGCCCCCCTCGTCGCTGAAAACCGCATTTAAGGCAGCCAAGGCCCAATTGCTTAAACGGTTCGCGCATGCCGGCAAGGTCGACACGCTAATGCGCTCGCTCGCGCGGCTGGTCGATGGCACGCTCGTCGATGCGTGGCAGGCGTGCGCAATGCCGCCAGCATTGACGCTGCTTGCTGTGGGCGGCTACGGGCGCGGCGAGCTCGCGCCGCATTCCGACATCGACATTCTGGTACTGCTCAACGACGAGCCCGACGAAAACTTGCGGGCCAGTATCGAGCGCTTTATTGGACTGGCGTGGGACCTGGGGCTTGAACTAGGCAGCAGCGTGCGCACCGTCGAGCAGTGCATCGACGACGCGCGTCAGGACGTCAGCGTGCAGACGTCGCTGCTCGAAGCTCGTCGGATCGTTGGCAACATCACGCTGCAGCAGGTGTTCCTCGCGCGCTTTGACGACACGCTCGATCCACGTGCGTTCTTTACCGCAAAGATACTCGAGATGCGCCAGCGGCACGCGAAATTCCAAGATTCACCCTACAGCCTCGAGCCGAACTGCAAGGAAAGTCCCGGGGGATTGCGTGATTTGCAGTTGATCCTATGGATTACGTGCGCCGCTGGCTTTGGTAACAGCTGGCAGGAGCTCGAGGCGCGCGGGCTAATCACCGTGCGCGAAAGTCGCGAGCTGCGGCGCAACGAGCAATTTCTGAAAATGCTGCGCGCCCGGCTACATGTGCTCGCCGGACGACGCCAGGACCTTCTCGTATTCGACTTGCAGACCGCGCTGGCCGAGGCATTCGGCTACCGGTGCACGCGCGAGAAGCGCGCCAGCGAGCAATTGATGCGGCGCTACTACTGGGCCGCCAAGGCGGTCACGCAGCTGGCCACGGTCCTGATTCAGAACATCGAGGCGCAGCTTTTCCCGCGTACCAGTGGCGTCACACGCCAGTTGTCCGAGCACTTTGTCGAGAAACAGGGCATGCTGGAAATCGTCGACGATGAGGTGTTCCAGCGCGCGCCCAACGCGATTTTGGAGGCATTCCTACTGTACGAGCAGGTGCGAGGCATCAAAGGTCTGTCTGCCCGGACACTGCGCGCGCTGTACAACGCGCGGGAGATCATGGACCGGAACTGGCGTCGTGACCCGCAAAACCGCCGCTTGTTCATGGAGATCCTAAAGCAGCCGGAAGGTATCACGCACGCATTGCGGCTGATGAACCAGACGAGCGTGCTGGGGTGCTACCTGCTCAATTTCCGCCGCATTGTCGGCCAGATGCAGCATGATCTGTACCATGTGTACACGGTCGACCAGCATATCCTAATGGTGCTGCGCAATCTCCGGCGCTTTGCGATCGCAGAGCATGCGCACGAGTACCCGTTCTGTAGCCAGCTGTTCGCCAACTTCGACCGACCGTGGGTGCTGTATATTGCCGCGCTGTTCCATGACATCGCGAAAGGTCGCGGCGGCGATCATTCGAAGCTGGGCATGGCCGACGCCCAACGCTTTTGCCGCGAGCACGGCGTCAACCCTCAGGATGCCGCGCTGGTCGTGTGGCTCGTCGAACATCACCTGACAATGAGCCAGGTCGCCCAAAAGCAGGACACGTCTGACCCGGCCGTGATCGGCCGTTTCGCCGCCCTCGTGCGTGACGAACGCCGGCTCACCGCACTCTACTTGCTGACCGTGGCAGACATCCGCGGCACCAGTCCGAAGGTCTGGAACGCATGGAAAGGCAAGCTGCTCGAAGACTTGTACCGGATCACGCTAAACGTGCTGGGGGGGGCCCAGCCGGACCAGCACGCCGAGCTGCGCACGCGCAAGGACGAAGCGCGCGCGCTGCTGCGGCTGCAAACGGTCCGGGACGACGCGCCCCAAGCGCTGTGGGACCAACTCGACGTCGGCTACTTTCTGCGCCATGACGCGGCCGACATTGCATGGCAGACCCGCGTGCTTTACCAGTACGTCCACTGCGCTAACCCGATTGTGCGGGCGCGCCCATCGCCGATCGGCGACGGATTACAGGTACTCGTCTACTTGCATGACCGGCCCGACCTGTTCGCCGGCATCTGCGCGTATTTCGAGCGCAGCGGCCTGTCCGTGCTCGATGCGCGGGTGAGCACCACGCGGCATGGCTACGCGCTGGACAACTTCCTGGTGGTCAGCACTGACCAAGGCGTGCACTACCGCGACATCGCCAACCTTGTCGAGCAACAACTTGCAGCACGGCTCACCTCGCCCGACCTGTTGCCCGAGCCGGCCAAGGGCCGCCTGTCACGCCTGTCGCGCACTTTCCCGATCACGCCGCGCGTCGATCTTCGCGCCGACGAACGGGATCAGTACTATTTGTTATCGATCTCTGCCAACGACCGACTCGGGCTGCTGTATGGGATCGCGCGCGTGCTGGCCGACCATCGCGTCGGCGTGCGGGCCGCCCGGATCAACACGCTCGGCGAGCGGGTCGAGGACGTTTTCCTGCTTGATGGCAATGACTTGGCTGACAGCCGCAAGCAGATCCAACTTGAAACCGAACTACTGCGCGCGATCGCAGTTTAAATCTTATGCGCGTAAAACTTACCGCGAAACATCCGCGACCGGACTCGCCATCGCGACAGCCGGTACGACCCGGCGCGAAGCGCGACGCAACTCGGCGCACCGCTGTGCAGGCATCGTTAGAAGGCCGCGACACTGACCCACGTGCGCCGGCTGGACGTCGCCCCGCCGCGCGCCCGGCCACGCCCGTCGGCGGTAACACCCCTACAGCCGGCAAGCGGCACGGGAGCGTGCACGCCGACCAGCCGGGCAACGCCGCCGCGCCGCGCCGAACGGCGGCCGGGGCGCCTGCCCGCGCGGACTCGGGACAACGCACATCGGCGCGCCGTCTTGACACCGCGCCGACGAAAGCGCCTCACGGCGCCAAGCGGCAACGCGAGGTGGCCATCGGTGAGCAGTCCCACGGCACAGATCACGGTGGCCGCGCGCGTGGCGCGGGAGCCGGCAAGCGTACGCGCACGCAAGTGCTGGCATGCCGCGACAAGCCCGGCCATCTTGGTCACAAACCGCACCAGTCACCGGCCCAGGTGCTAGCCGAGCGCATCGGCGCGCGGGACACTGCCGAGCAAGGCCCTGCACGCGGTGTCCGCGAGCAAGGCGGCGGTGCACGACAGGCCGAGCGCGCGCCAACGGACCAAACGCGTCCGTCGCGTCCGCGCGCCGACACGGGCGTACCGCGCCGCGACCTCCGCCGCGGAATCGAGGCCGATGTGTCCGGCCAGATGCGGTTGTCAAAGCGGATGTCTGAACTAGGCCTATGCTCGCGCCGTGAAGCCGACGAATGGATCGAGAAGGGCTGGGTCCGCGTCGACGGACAGATTGTCGACACGCTCGGCGCAAAGGTCACCGCCACGCAGCGCATTGACGTGCTACCCAACGCACGCGCGGCCCAAGCCCGGCAAGTCACGATCGTGCTGCACAAACCGGTCGGATACGTCTCCAGCCAGCCAGAAGACGACTATCTTCCCGCCGTCGCGCTCGTCACACCGGCAAATCGCTGGAGCGAGGATCCCGCACCCACGCGCTTTTCCGCCACCCATCTGCGCTCACTCGCGCCTGCCGGCCGGCTCGACATCGATTCAACCGGCTTACTGGTGCTGACGCAGGACGGCCGTATCGCCAAGCAGTTGATTGGCGAACAGTCCGAGGTTGAAAAGGAATACTTGGTGCGCGTGCGCTACGGCACGCACACGCAACAGGTGGATCGCTATTTCCCCACCGATAAGCTGGCGCAGCTGCGCGAAGGGTTGTCGCTGGACGGCGTGCGGCTCAAGCCGGCGCAGGTCGATTGGCAGAACGGCGAACAGTTACGCTTCGTGCTGCACGAGGGCCGCAAACGCCAGATCCGCCGTATGTGCGACTTAGTCGGCCTGGAGGTCGTCGGTCTGAAACGCGTCAGAATAGGCCAATTGGTGCTTGGCGCGCTGCCGCCCGGTAAATGGCGCTACTTGCGCGCGGACGAGCACTTCTGAGGCAGCTGGTGCCGTCGGCGATGTGGGCCTGTGTCAATCGTCGGACAAAGGATCCAAGTCCGGGAACAGTACTTTGGTAAAACCAAAGTTCGAAAAATCGGTAATCCGCATCGGATACAGCTTGCCGATCAGATGATCGCATTCATGTTGGACTACCCGCGCATGAAACCCCTCGGCGACACGGTCGATCGGCTGGCCGTACTGGTCATGACCTTCATACCGGATCATCGACAGGCGGCTGACAATGCCCCGCAGCCCCGGCACCGACAGGCAGCCTTCCCATCCCTCTTCCATGTCTAGCGAAACGGGGGTGATCATCGGGTTGATCAGCACGGTCTCCGGTACAGCCGGCGCATCCGGATAGCGCGCGTTCTGCCTGAAGCCAAAGATTACGACCTGCAGATCCGCGCCGATCTGCGGCGCGGCCAATCCCGCGCCGTTGGCCGCGCGCATCGTTTCGAACATGTCTTGAATCAGTTGATGCAATTGCGGCGTATCGAACTTGTCCACCGGTTTCGCAATGCGCAACAGACGCGGGTCGCCCATTTTGAGAATTTCGCGGATCATTGCTGTTCACCCCCTAAAAGCCTACGCATCCCTTCTTCGTCCACGATCGAAATGCCCAACTCTTCGGCCTTCGTCAGCTTGTTGCCCGCGTCGGTTCCGGCCACCACGTAATTCGTCTTCTTCGACACCGATCCCGCGACCTTCGCGCCGGCGGCCTCCAGCATCTCCTTCGCTGCCTCGCGAGACAGGGTCGGCAACGTGCCGGTCAGCACCACCGTCATGCCGGCGAGCGGCCCGGCCGGTTTGCGGGGAGCCGGCGGCCCCTCGGACCACTGCACGCCGGCTGCACGCAGTTGCTCGATCACCATCCGGTTATGCGGCTCTGAGAAGAAATGGCGGATCGCCTCCGCGACCACGGGGCCGACGTCGTTGACCTCGAGCAACGCCTCCTCGCTAGCGTCCATCAACGCATCGAGTGAGCCGAAATGCCGGGCCAGGTCCTTTGCGGTTGCCTCGCCCACGTGTCGAATGCCCAGCGCATAGATGAACCGCGGCAACGTCGTATGTCGCGCGCGCTCCAACGAGTCGATCAGGTTCTGCGCGGACTTGTCCGCGAAACGGTCCAGTTGCGCCACCGTCGCAAAGCCGAGGTTAAACAGGTCCGCGGGCGTACGGGTCAGGCCTTGCTCGACCAACTGATCAATGATCTTCTCGCCGAGCCCATCGATATCGAGTGCGCGCCGCTGTGCGAAATGCCACAACGCCTGCTTGCGCTGCGCAGCGCAGACCAATCCGCCCGCACATCGCGCGATTGCCTCATCCGGCAACCGCTCAATTGCGGAGCCACAAACCGGGCAGTGGGTTGGCATCGCGAAAGGCCGCGCATCGGCCGGCCGGCGCTCCTTGATGGCGCCCACCACTTCCGGAATCACGTCACCGGCGCGGCGCACGATGACAGTGTCTCCGATCAGGATATCCTTGCGACGTATCTCGTCCTCATTGTGCAGCGTCGCATTGGTCACCGTAGCGCCGCCGACGAAAACCGGCTCGAGCCGTGCAACGGGCGTGATCGCGCCGGTACGGCCGACCTGTACCTCGATTGCCAGCAATCGGGTCAACGCTTCCTCTGCCGGAAATTTATGCGCCAGCGCAAAGCGCGGCGCACGGGAGACGAAACCGAGCCGGTCCTGCTCATCACGCCGGTTGACCTTGTAGACGACGCCGTCGATGTCATACGGCAGCGACGCGCGGCGAGCGCCCACATCGCGGAAAAACGCGAGCAGGCCCGCCGCGCCACGAACCACCGCTCGCTCTTGATTCACCGGCAAACCCATGCTGACGTACCAATCGAGCAGCGCCGAATGCGTGTCCGGCATCGGCACGCCGTCGAGCACGCCGATACCGTACGCGAAAAACGACAATGGACGCTTCGCGGTGATCCTCGAATCAAGCTGCCGGAGACTGCCAGCCGCCGCATTGCGCGGGTTCGCGAATTCACGCTGGCCCGCCTCGCGCTGCCGCTTGTTGAGTCGCTCAAAATCGCGCTTGAACATCAGCACTTCGCCGCGCACATCGATGACTTTCGGCACTGCGTCGCCGTTGAGCGTCAATGGCAGTGACCGAATGGTCCGCACGTTCGCGGTCACGTCCTCGCCGGTCGTGCCATCGCCACGCGTGGACGCCTGCACGAAACGGCCGTTCTCGTAACGCAGCGAGATCGCTAAGCCATCGAACTTTAGCTCGCACGCGTATTCGACGTCACCGTGCTGCAACCCATCACTGACGCGCTTGTCGAACGCGTCAACGTCGCTGTCCTCGAACCCATTGTTCAGCGACAGCATCGGCACGTCGTGAACGATAGGCGCAAAACCTTCGGCGACCGCGCCACCGACACGTTGCGTAGGCGAGTCGGGCGTGATCAGATCCGGATGGTCCGCCTCGATCTGCTCGAGCTCCTTGAACAATTTGTCATACTCGGCATCCGGGATCTCCGGTCGGTCGAGCACGTAATACGCGTGATTGGCGCGATCAATCTCTGTGCGCAGCCAGGCAGCGCGCTCGGCCGGACGGTCGGCGGATGGCGGAAACATCATGCGTGACATCAAAATCGGTTATTCATGGTGAAATTATCGCAGGAAGCCACACGCGGCGGCATCCGCCGGAAGCGCTATTACAGGAACACGACGGCACCAATAAAAAACCCGGCGCTATGCACCGGGCTCGCGCAAGTGCCACGCCGAGCATCTCCTCACCGACTGGCGGACGCCCACCGCCGCCGGCGCGCCGAGCGGGTCAATTACTGAACAGCCGTCGGGTCGCCGGCGAGCCGGCGGGAATACCCGCCTGCTCCAGCTTCGCGTACAGCGTCATCAGTTGCGTATCGATCGCCGCCAGTGCCGTCTCGGGCAGCGGCCGGCGCTGGTCGTCGACGACCCGAGCGCCGATGCGCTGCGCGAGCGACTTCGCGTAGTCGCACATCAACCGGAACGGCAAGATGTCTTCGTCGGCCACCGGCACGTCCAACAGCAGCGTGATCATCGTGCCGCCCTTGTATGTCAGGTCGTCACGCAGGAAATTGGTGTCGCCGAACTGCAACATGAATACCGGATTTTGCTTGGCATCGAGCTTGACGAACCGCGTGCCGTCACGCGACAGCAACAATCCGTCCTGCGATGCGACGGCCTGCACATAGTTGGCCGACCACGGCGCGCCGTCAGACAGCACGTTGACCGACAGTTGAGCATCGCATTGCGCGGCGAACCCGTCCAGTTCGCGTGCCATCGACACCGTTTCCATCATATCCGGAAACTCGGGCGCGCCATCCAGCGCATCGGCGAAAGCCTGCACGCCGGACACGAACTCCGAAAATTCCAACTCGTTCAGCGGCCCGTTGCGGTTGGCCAGTTGCACCGCCGCACGCAATTCGTGGTATCGACCGCCCGGCTGCAGCAACGCCCAGTGCTCGCCGCCTTCGGCCTTGCCCTCGATGAACACCGGCTTGCCACCGGCACGCCGCAACCGTTGCGCGAGCGGCAGCACCTTCTCTGCGGCGACCGGCGCTGCGATGCGGATCGGCACGACGCAGTCGATACGCCGATCCACGAGCGCCGGCGGTGCGGCGCTGATCGTCGTCGCAGCCGGTATGATCGGTTCCGGCTGCCCATCGTCCGCTGCGCACGGCTTGGCCTGCGCAGCGCCAACCCCATCGCCGCCACCTTCCGCCTGCAGATCGACCGGCGTATCGGGCGCCGCCGACGGTCCGAAACTCGGTTCGCGGCGTGCCTCGGCCTGATCCGCGCCAAAACCGGGCTCGCGGCGCGCGCCCGGGGCCGCTGGCTCGATGAACGGCCGCTCCTCGTTTGCGTCGGGTGCGCGCGCTAGCTCCGCCGCCGCATCGTCTGGCATCGGCCGGGGCATTCTGCGCCGTACCTTGGCTGCCTGCCACGCGTTGTACGCGACCACGCCGGTCACCACCACTGCGCCCGCACCTATCAATCCGAGCGTCAATTCATCCATGCAGACTCCATCAGCAATGCTTGTTCGTGTTGCTGCCCATTACCCGGCGTTCTGCGCGAAGCCCGCGGCCGTTTCCATATCGACCGCGACGATCCGCGACACGCCTTGTTCCTGCATCGTCACGCCGATCAACTGCTGGGCCATTTCCATCGCGATCTTATTGTGCGAGATAAACAGGAACTGCGTCTTGTCCGACATCGCCCGCACCAAATTTGCGAAGCGTTCGGTATTGGCGTCGTCCAGCGGCGCATCGACCTCATCCAGCAAGCAAAACGGCGCTGGATTGAGCTGGAACATCGCAAACACCAACGCCGTCGCGGTCAGCGCCTTCTCGCCGCCGGACAGCAGGTGGATTGTCGAATTCTTTTTGCCCGGCGGCTGCGCCATCACCTGTACGCCGGCATCGAGGATCTCCGCGCCCGTCATGATCAGTTTGGCCTGCCCACCGCCGAACAACCGCGGAAACAGTTCGCCAAAATGCCGGTTAACCTCGTCGAAGGTGCCCTGCAACAGCGCCCGCGTCTCCTCATCGATCTTGCGGATAGCGTCCTCGAGCGTCTCGATCGCGTGCTGCAGGTCGGCCGACTGTGCATCCAGGAACTGCTTGCGTTCGCGGGCTGCGCTCAGTTCGTCCAACGCCGCCATGTTCACCGGGCCAAGCGCGGTGATGGCGTTATTGATCCGCGTCACCTCACCCTGTAAGTACGATGGCTTCATGTCCGCGCCAAGCTTAGCTTGCAGCGCCGTCTCGTCGACGCCGGCTGCCTCCAGTTGCTCGACGAACTGCTCGCGATTGAGTCGTGCGGCCTGCTCCTTGAGTTGCAACTCGGTAATCTTGTCGCGCAGCGGCTGCAGCGAGCGCTCCGCGGCCAGGCGCTGCTCGTCGGCCTGCCGCAATTGGCCGCTCAGCGCATCGAGTTCGGCACGCGCGGCCTGCAGCGCGTGTTCACGCTCGCTGCGCAAAGCCAGCGCTTGTTGCAGCCCGGTATGGGCCGTTTGTTCGTTGATCGTTTCTAGTTCCGCGCGCGCCTCTTGCAGCGCACCAGCGACGCGCTCGTTCTGCTCCAGCGCGACTTGGATACTGCGCGTGAGCGCCTCAATGCGGGCCGCGACATCGCGCTGTGCATAGACCGCCTCTTGAGCTGCGCGCTCCAATTCCCGCGCCCTCTGGCGTGCGTCTGCCAGGGTTTCGTCGAGCGCCTCGAACGCCAACTGCTCTTCTTCGAAGCGCGCCTGCAGTTCAGCCAGCTCGGTGTCGAAACGCTCGAAATTGCTCTCAGACTCGCTGCGCAAGGCCTGCTGCTCGTCGATCTGCGCGGCAATCTCATCGAGTTCCTCGCCGATCTGCACGCTGCGTTGCGTGTAGCGCTCGTGCGCCTGGGTCAGCTTGAGCACGTCCAATTGCAATGCATGCACCCGCTGCGTCGCACGTTCGACCTGTGCCCGTGCGTCGGCCAGCGCCTGCGTCGCCTGCGTATGCGCAGCCTCAGCGCGCACCGCGGCGCCGCGCGCTTCATCCGCCAATAGCGCCTGAGCGCGGACCTCGCGTCCGAGGTTGTCGATTTCTTGTTGCCGTGCAAGCATGCCGGCCTGCTCAGAATCAGCTGCATACAGTTGCACGCCAACACGGGTAACCAGATGGCCGGCCTGGACGACGAAGCATCCGCCCTCTGGCAGCTGGGCGCGCACGGCCAGTGCCTGGCTGAGATCGTCAGCCACAAACGCATTGGCGAGCCAGTCGCCAAGCACCGCGCGCAGTCCCGGGTCATCGATGCGCAGTAGCGCCAGCAACGGCCGCAGTCCAGCCGGCGTCTGCAGCGGCTTGCCGGCCGGCGGGGGCGCATAGAACGCGAGTTTGGCCGGCGGCGCGTCGGTTGCGAACGCGTTGACCCAGTCCAGATTCGAAATCTCGAGCGCGGCCAGTCGCTCGCGCAAGACCGATTCCAGCGCCATTTCCCAGCCAGGCTCGATGTGCAACTTCTTCCACAGGCGCGGCAGCGCGGCCAGTTCGTGCTTATCCAGCCACGGCTGAAGCTTGCCCTGCGTCTGCACGTTTTGCTGCAACTGCTTGAGCGCGGCCAAGCGTGCATCGAGCTGGTGGATCCGTGCGTTTTCCTGCTGCACGCGCTCCTGTGCGGCGCGGCGCGCCTCGTCTAGCTGCGGCGCCTGCTGTTGCGCGTCGGCGAGCCGTTGCTGCGCATCATCCAGAATCTGCTCGTGCTCAGCCAACTGCATGCGCAGTTCTTCGAGTTGCGCCTCGTCCGGCGCACCTAGCCCCTGCCGCTCGCTCCTCAGGCGCTCCAACCGCACCTGCAACTGCTGCAGCTGCTGGTCAGCGTTGCGCTGATGCGCCGCCTCCAGCTTCAACGCTTGTTCCGCTTGCGCGATCGCGCCCCGCTCGTCATTGAGCTTGGCCTGCGCATCGCGCCACCGCGCTTCCAACGCCGGCAGTGCATCGTTTTGCGCAGCTGCGTCGTCCTGCGTGCGCGCCGCTCGCTCCTCGGCTTCGGCTAGCAACGCGTGTGCATCGGCCAGTTCGTCGCGTGCCTTCTCGGCCTGCCGCTGCCACTGATCCCGCTGCGCGGTGAGCGCCGCGATCTGGTTCTGCGCACGATTACGCGACTCGACGATGAATTTGATTTCCGCTTCCAGCCGGCTGACCTCAGCATTGGCCTCGTACAGCGCCCCTTGCGTGCCCTGCATCGCATCGCTGGCCGCGTAGTGCGCGACGCGCATCGTCTCCAGTTGCGCCTCGACTTCGCGCAGCCTCGCCATCTGTGCCTCGAGCTCGACCTGCGCGGCGCCGATCGCCCGCTGCTGGCGCTCCTGCTCAGCCTGCGCCTCGTTCTTGCGCAGCAGCCACAGCAGGCGCTGCTTTTCTTCGCCCTCGGCCTGCAACGCTTTGAACTGCTGCGCGATCATGGCCTGTCCTTCGAGCTTGTCCAGGTTCGTGCCAAGTTCGCGCACGATATCCTCGACGCGAGTCAGGTTTTCGCGCGTGTCATTGAGGCGATTCGCCGTCTCTCGGCGCCGCTCCTTATACTTAGACACGCCGGCCGCCTCTTCCAGGAAGACGCGCAACTCCTCGGGCTTAGCCTCGATAATCCGCGCGATCATCCCTTGACCGATGATCGCGTACGCGCGCGGACCCAGGCCTGTGCCCAGAAAGATGTCCTGGATGTCGCGCCGACGCGCCGGCAGGTTATTGATGTAGTAGCTGGACGTGCCGTCACGCGTGAGCACGCGCTTGACCGCGATTTCCGCGTATTGGCTCCATTGGCCCGCCGCCCGCCCGTCGCCATTGTCGAACACCAACTCGACGCTGGCGCGACTGGCCGGCTTGCGCGCGGTCGAACCGTTGAAGATCACGTCCTGCATCGATTCGCCGCGCAACTCGGACGCGCGTGATTCGCCGAGCACCCAGCGCACCGCGTCGATGATGTTCGACTTGCCACAGCCATTGGGGCCGACGACGCCAACGAGCTGGCCGGGCACCTGGAAATGAGTCAGATCGACAAAGGACTTGAAGCCAGCGAGCTTGATCGAGGTCAGACGCACGGCGATATTCGCTGTTCTAGAGAGATTGCATGGAGTCCGCGCGGCACCTATATGCGGCGCCCGGACGTTCGGAGCCAATCATACCATCGCCGCTTGGCGGCCCAAACCGGCTCGGGCCGTTCGTCACGCGGCATGTCGTGCCGACGGCACGTCCGCGCGCGCAGGCACGTTATAATGATACGTTTGCGAATCAACCCGCGTTCAATGCGGCGGCCGCGTGCACCGACGCGGCGGCACCTGTCCCTTCTGCCGACATGGCAGCTCGACGCCGTGCTCGACGCCGCCACAAAGGCCTGCTAGTGAATCCGCGTCTCGACCTGCTGCAACCGTATCCATTTGAAAAGCTGCGCGCGCTGTTCGACGGCGTAACCCCTTCGCCAGCCCATGCGCCGATTCGTTTTGGCATCGGTGAGCCGAAGCATCCGACGCCGGCGCTGATTCACGAGGCCGTCCGCGCGTCGCTCGATGGATTGGCTTCGTACCCCGCGACCGCCGGCACGCCGCCGTTGCGGCACGCGATCGCGGCGTGGCTGCAACGCCGCTATGGATTGCCGGCGGTGGACCCCGCCACCGACGTGCTGCCAGTGGTCGGCTCACGCGAGGCGCTGTTCGCGTTCGCACAAACGGTCATCGACTCTAGTCGTACAAGCGATGCGGGCCAGCCGCCAGTCGTGCTGTGCCCGAATCCGTTCTATCAGATTTACGAAGGGGCAGCGCTGCTCGCCGGTGCGCAACCCTACTACGTGAACAGCGATCCGGCCCGCCGCTACGCATGCGATTATGGCACGGTGCCGCATGATGTGTGGGCACGCACGCAGCTGCTGTACGTGTGCTCGCCAAGTAATCCGACCGGGGCCGTGTTGGGCCTGGACGACTGGCGGGAGATTTTCGCCCTGTCCGAGCGCTTCGGCTTCACCATCGCGTCCGACGAGTGCTACTCCGAAATCTACTTCGACGAATGCAACCCACCACTCGGCGCGCTACAGGCTGCCCACGCACTGGGTCGAGGCTTCGAGCGCATCGTGATGTTCTCCAGCCTGTCTAAGCGCTCGAACGTGCCGGGAATGCGCTCTGGATTCGTGGCAGGCGACGCCTCGATCCTGAAGCGCTTCCTATTGTTTCGCACTTATCACGGTTCGGCATTGAGCCCTGTCTACCAAGCCGCAAGCATTGCCGCGTGGGGCGACGAGCAGCACGTGCGCGACAACCGCCGAGAGTACGTCAAGAAATTCGGCACCGTCACCCCAATGCTGGCCGACGTGCTGGATGTCGCGATGCCCGACGCGGGATTTTACCTGTGGGCGCGGGTTTCGCGCACCGGATTGGACGATTGCACATTCGCGCGGCGCTTGTACGCCGACTATAATGTCACCGTCCTGCCGGGTTCCTATCTCGCGCGCACCGCGCACGGCGCTAACCCGGGACGCGATTACGTGCGCATTGCGCTGGTCGCAGACACCGCCGAATGCGTCGAAGGCGCGCGGCGCATCGTCCAATTCTGCCAAAGCCTGTAGCGCGTCGCGCCGACGCCCGCCGCGCGGCGCGCACGCATTGCACCGATATCAACCACACTCGAGTTATCAAGCCATGTCGCAACCCTTGCAGCAGATCATCGACACCGCGTGGGAAAACCGCGCTGAGCTGTCACCGAAGTCCGCCCCCACCGATATCCGCGAGGCTGTCGCGCACGTGATCGGCGAGCTGGACCGCGGCACGCTTCGCGTGGCCGAGAAGAAAGACGGCGACTGGGTCGTCAACCAATGGCTGAAAAAGGCGGTACTGCTATCGTTTCGACTTGAGGATAACGTGCCGATGGCTGCCGGCGGCTACTCGCAGTTCTACGACAAAGTGCCGTCCAAGTTCGCAAACTACACGCCCGAGGACTTCGCCGCCGGCGGCTTTCGTGTCGTGCCGCCAGCGATCGCGCGCCGCGGCTCGTATATCGCGAAGAACGTCGTGCTGATGCCGTCGTACACTAACATCGGTGCCTACGTCGATGAGGGCACGATGGTCGACACGTGGGCCACCGTTGGCTCGTGCGCGCAGATCGGCAAAAACGTTCACCTGTCCGGAGGGGTCGGCATTGGCGGCGTGCTCGAGCCGCTGCAGGCCAATCCGGTGATCATCGAGGACAACTGCTTCATTGGCGCGCGCTCCGAAGTCGTCGAGGGCGTGATCGTCGGGGAGAACTCGGTTATCTCGATGGGCGTCTATCTCGGCCAGAGCACGAAGATCTATGATCGCGAGACCGGCGAAGTCATGTACGGCCGCGTGCCGCCGGGCTCCGTCGTCGTGGCCGGCAACCTGCCGTCAGCTGACGGCAAATACAGCCTGTACTGCGCGGTGATCGTCAAGAAAGTCGATGCCAAAACCCGTTCAAAGGTCGGCATCAACGAACTGCTGCGGGGCGATTAAATGGCTACCAGCAAGTCGCGCGGCAACGCGCTGACCGTCTACGGGATCCCGAACTGCGACACCGTGAAGAAGGCGCGTGACTGGCTCGACACGCACGGTGTCGCGTACGCGTTCCACGACGTCAAGAAGGCCGGCGTCAACGCCGCATTGTTGCGCGGCTGGCTCGCCCAAGTGCCACTGGACACACTCGTGAACCGGCGCGGCACGACATGGCGCGCGCTCAGCGACGAGCAAAAGGCGGCGGCCGGCACAACCGACGGCGCCATCGCATTGATGATCGACAAGCCGTCGGTCATCAAGCGTCCCGTGCTCGTGGCCGACGACGGCATCAAGGCGGTCGGCTTCTCGGCCGACCAGTATCAAACGCTGTTCTGACCTTTCCTGCCCATGAGCCGCACGCTTGCCCTGACCGAGGCCCTAATCGGCCGAGCGTCCGTCACGCCTGAGGATGAAGGCTGCCAGGCATTGATGGCCGAGCGCCTCGTGGCGCTCGGCTTCACCTGCGAAACCATCGCCCAGGGCGATGTCACCAACCTGTGGGCGCTCAAGCGCGGCGCTGACGGCCCGGCGGGCAAGCTGCTGGCGTTCGCCGGCCACACCGACGTAGTGCCGACCGGGCCGCTCGAGCAATGGAGCAGCGATCCATTCGTTCCGGTGCAACGCGACGGCCGACTATACGGACGCGGCGCGGCGGACATGAAGGCGTCGCTGGCCGCCTTTGTCGTCGCGGCTGAGGAATTTGTCGCCGCCCATCCACAGCACCGCGGCTCGATCGGCCTGCTGATCACCAGCGATGAGGAAGGACCGGCACGCTATGGCACGGTCAAAGTAGTCGAGCGGCTTGAAGCGCGCGGCGAACGCCTGGACTACTGCGTGGTCGGCGAGCCGACCTCCAGCGAGCGCTTCGGCGACACGGTGAAGAACGGGCGACGCGGCTCACTGTCCGGCAAGTTAACCGTGCGTGGCATACAGGGGCATATCGCGTACCCGCACCTTGCCAAGAATCCGGTGCATCTGCTCGCGCCCGCGCTGGCTGACCTTGTGCGCGTGGCATGGGACCAGGGCAACGAATACTTCCCACCGACCACGTGGCAGATATCGAACCTGCATGCCGGAACGGGTGCGACCAATATCATCCCGGGCAGCGCGAACGTCGACTTCAACTTCCGCTTCTCGACCGCGACGACGCCCGACGAGTTGAAAGCGCGCGTGCACGCGATCCTCGACGGCCACGGGCTGGACTACGAATTAACGTGGAACCTGAGCGGCATGCCGTTCCTGACACCGCGCGGCGAGCTGTCCAACGCGCTCGAGCAGGCGATCGAGGCCGAGACCGGCATACGCCCCGTGCTCTCAACCACCGGTGGTACCTCCGATGGCCGCTTCATTGCACGGATTTGCAAGCAAGTCATCGAGTTTGGCCCGTGTAACGCGTCGATTCACAAAGTCGATGAACATATCGAGTTGGCCCACATTGAGCCGCTGAAAAACGTGTATCGGGGTGTATTGGAGCGTCTCGTCGCATGACGTACGGGGCGGTTGGCGCTGCCGTGGCGGCGCCAGCCCCAACCCGGCCCGACGCCGCCGCGCCCCTTCCTACCCGCCAACGCCCAACCCGGCGCTCATGCCGTCGCTTACCATGAATCATTCATTTTTGACCGTCCGCGACTTGCTGCGCTACGCGGTCACCCGCTTCAACCAGGCTCAATTGGCCTTCGGCCACGGCAACGCAAACGCTTATGATGAAGCCGCGTATCTGGTGCTCCATACGCTGCACCTGCCGCTCGACACGCTGGACCCATTTCTTGATGCACGTCTGCTGGACGACGAAATCGGCGTGGTACTCGACATCATCGAGCGGCGCGTCACGCAGCGGTTACCAGCCGCCTATCTGACACACGAAGCTTGGCTGCACGGCTATCGCTTCCATGTCGACGAGCGCGTGATCGTGCCGCGTTCGCTCATCGGTGAATTGCTACTCGAGCGGCTGTCGCCGTGGATCGACACGCCTGACGAACTAGGCGCGGTGCTCGAGTTGTGCACCGGCTCTGGCTGCCTTGCGATCATGGCGGCCGACGCGTTCCCCTACGCCGAGATCGACGCGGTCGACCTGTCAGCACACGCGCTGCAGGTCGCGCAGCGCAACGTCGATGACTACGACTTGAATGAGCGGATCACGCTATTCGAAGGCGACCTGTTCGCGCCGCTGCCGCCACGCCGATACGATTTAATTTTAGCCAACCCACCTTATGTCAACGAGAGGTCGATGCAAGCATTGCCCGCCGAATATCGCCATGAACCGGCCATGGCGCTGGCGGGAGGCTCCGATGGCATGGACATCGTGCGCCGGATCATCGGCGCTGCGCGCGACTGGCTGACCGACGACGGCCTGTTGGTCGTCGAGATCGGCAACGAGCGGCACCACGTCGAAGCCGCGTTCGGCAGCCTGCCGCTGACGTGGCTGCCGACCCACGCCGGCGACGACAGCGTCTTCTTGCTGCGTGCGGCAGACCTGCCGCATCGCAAATCATGATGCAAGACAGCCCTGTCATGATACAGCACCGCTGAACAAAAGACGCAACCGCACGCTGCGGCGCCACATCGCCCCGAGACACGCGCCGTTGCGGCATGCACACCACATCGGCACTGCCGAAAAAAAGCCATGACAGGTAAGATGCAACGCATGCCGCACTGCGCGAGCCGTCAGCGGCTCGCTTTCCCGCATGCAATTAGATTGGCTCCATCTCGGTACATGGGTCGCTTGTGCGCATATGCTCGGCGTCATCGCCGCCTGCCATGCGATTCTCCACACGCGTACGTCGCAAGGTGCGATCGCATGGGCGGTTTCGCTCATCGCGGTGCCCTACCTGACGCTGGTTCCGTACCTTTTCCTGGGGCGTAGCCGTTTCGAGGGTTATGTCGACGCGCGACGCGTCGAGTACGAAGCGATCCGGGAGCGACGTTCGGACCTGGTCGGCGACATCGGCACGCAATCCGACGCGCTGGACAGCGCGCCGGTCGATCGGCTGGGCGTACAGACGATCACCGCACTGTCGTCGCTCGCGCGCATGCCGTTTTTGGCCGGCAACCACGTGCGCACGCTGGTCAACGGCAAGGCGACGTTTGCGGCGATCCTCGACGCAATCGACGCAGCACGTCACTACGTGCTTGTCCAGTTCTTCATCATTCGGGCCGATACAGTCGGCGACATGCTGCGCGATGCGCTGCTGGCTAAGGCGGCGCAAGGGGTGCAGGTGCATTTGCTGTATGACAGCATCGGCAGTATCGACCTGCCGGTGGCCTACGTCAGCGCGCTGCGTGCCGGTGGCGTGCAGGTGCATGCGTTCGCCACCAACCGCCGCTTCGTCAACCGCTTCCAGCTCAATTTCCGCAATCACCGCAAAATCGTCGTCGTCGATGGCGAACGCGCCTTCGTTGGCGGTCACAACGTCGGTATCGAATACCTGGGCGGCAAACCACCGTTATCGCCGTGGCGTGATACGCACATTGAAGTGCGCGGGCCCGTGGTGAAGCAAATCGAATTCGTGTTCGTCGAGGATTGGTTCTGGGCCACGCAGCGACTGCCCCATACCATGCCACCCGTTCGCCCATGCGGTGGCAACATGCATTGTCAAGTCATCGCCAGCGGTCCGGCCGACCACCAGGAAACCTGCTCGCTGTTCTTCGTCGCAGCGATCCATGCGGCACGTGAGCGCATCTGGATCACCAGCCCTTACTTGATACCCGATGAGGCCGTATTCGCCGCCCTCAGGCTCGCCGTGATGCGCGGCGTCGACGTGCGCGTGCTGATTCCGTCGCGTCGCGATCATATCGTCGTTTTCGAAGCCTCCCGGCTTTACGCCCATGACATGGTGCAGGCGGGCATCCAGGTCTTCCGCTATCGCCCCGGCTTCCTTCACCAAAAGGTCGTGCTAATCGATTGTGTCGCCGCCGCGATCGGCAGCGCAAACCTCGATAATCGGTCATTTCGCCTGAACTTCGAGATCATGCTATTGACTGTCGATTCCACGTTTGCCGCCGAGGTCGCGGCCATGCTCGAGGCCGATTTCGCGTTGTCTGATCCGGTCCAAGCCAGCGAACACGCGCGCACGCCGGCGTGGCGGCGCATGGCGATGCACGTCGCGCGGCTGTTCGCGCCGATTCTATAGCGGCGCGGGCTCGATGCGATGACCGGGTAACCGGTACGCAATCGAAGCCAGCCACCACACGATCGCTCACGGCGGAACCATCGTGTGCTGATTTGAACGCCTCCAGGCCTTTATGGTGACCCTGACCCATCGTCGCATGCGCAGCCGTGAACCGCTTGATCATCGCGCGCATCGCCATCCGGCAAAGTGCGCAACGACGCCGTACATTGCTCGGCGACGACATGTCCCGCTGCTTCAAACACGCACTAGTGCCGGCCCAATGCCTAAAGAGTCTTGCTGCACTGCAACGCATCCTTTTATTTCGGCACCTGGACCTTTATATAAAATAAGTGTTCGACACCTCTCGCTCGTTGAGCACATCGCGCTCCAACACCGTGTCATGTGCATGGATCGACTGGTTCAACGAGCCGATCCATGCACGGCGCTGCTGAACATCAACAGTAGAAACGTGGCGGCCAAGGGCAATTTCAATGCTAGCTTCGTCATGCTCACTGCTCCAAATTAATGGTAACGCCTACGGATTTGATCGCATTGCTCGTACAAATCGACCCATCGGATCTATCTTCGAAATGCCGACGTTACCGTCCTTTGACGGCGTGGTCCCGGATGACTTTAGTGTCAGGCCACAAAGTGTTTGCCAAACCGCAATCTTTTCCTAATAGCTGTACACTGTCCGCCAGATTCCGCTTTGTACAAGCCATCCACGCGAAACACCGTACTTTTTGCCACTTACCATTAAGGTTGCCCGGTCCGTCGAATGACCGGACATAGAGTAGCGTGCAGCCCTGCCGGGTGATCGGGTCCGGAACAGGCTGCCGCCGAGCTTGCGTTTTGACGGCTTTGATCCGTCCAAACCGAACCGCCACACACAGCGCGCCACCAGCGTCAGCTGCACAGGAAAGGAGAACCAATGAAAAAGCGAGCGATGACCATTGTGGCCTTTAGTGGCCTTGCCGCGAATGCCGCTTGGGCACAGAGCAACGTCACGTTATATGGGGCCGTGGACAACGGAATTGGCTATCAAACTAGCCAGACAGCGCCGGGCTCTGTCAATGGCGGACGGTCGGCCATCAAAATGGCCCACGGCGTCTGGTTAGGCAACCGCATTGGCTTTAAGGGCGACGAAGATCTTGGCGGCGGGCTGAAGGCCTTATTCACGCTGGAAGCCGGTTTCAACGGCGCAAACGGTGACGCCCTATTCGAAAAAAACGCTCAGTTCGGTCGGCAAGCATTCGTGGGTATGGCACATCCTGAGTTCGGGACCGTGACAGCGGGCCGCCAGTACACGGCCTATTACACCTTGCTCGCGCCATATAGCCCAACGACGTGGCTCACAGCGTACGGCTCGCACCCGGGTGACATCAGCTCCCTTAATCTAGCGTACCGCACGAACAGTTCGATTGTCTATATGTCCCCCAACCTCAATGGACTGAAGTTCGGAGGATCGTATGCATTCGCGGGCGTGCCCGGCAGTGCGTACCGTGGTTCGACGTGGAGTGCGGGCGTGCAATATATCAACGGACCGTTCGGTATCGCTGCGGGATTCCAACGCGTCAATAACGCCGCTGTCGGCGGCGGCGAGTGGGATGCGCAATCGGCAACCAACTCCAACGGCAAGCCCCCCGTGTCGGCGATCAACTATGGGTATCAAACCGCGCAGGCACAACAACGCGTCGGCGTGACAGGCGGGTGGAAATTTACGCCTGACTTTGATGTTTCGCTATCTTATGCGAACACACAGTACGTGCCCGGTATTCTGTCGCATTTCCGTAACCAGGCCACATTCAATGCGGCGGGTGTAGTGCTGCACTGGAAGCCGAGCCCGATGTGGGATCTCGCTGCCGGCTACAACCATGCGCGCGCAAGTAAGGCCAACGGAATCGAGCACGCAGCACGGTATAATCAGTTCAATTTGTCACAGTACTATAGCCTGTCAAAGCGTACCGGTATCTACATGGTGCAGGCTTACCAACGCGCAAGCGGCAATACGTTTAGCGTTGCACCGGACGGCACCACGGGCGTAGTCAAGGCCACCGCGTCGATCGGCGATGCGATGAACGCTGCGCCCTCGTCATCGCAGAGTCAGTTTGCCGCCGCCGCGGGGATCGTGCACCGGTTCTAAGTTGTCACGGTCTTCATCAAAGCGCTGACAGCTTTTTCGAAGCGCTGATAGCTGTTCGTTAATGGCAGCAGCGGCGCCCACATGGCTGCGTGTCCGCGCGGACACGCAGCCGCGCAGAAAGCTGCGTTACGCGGTCAACCGATGGTCTCGCCATCCGCTAGTCAGTGGGCAGAAGCCTTCGGTCGTCGTCACCCTCCCATCACGTGCGTCGGCCGACAAATGCAAGAAGGCGCACCAACACGTAGGCTGACAAGTTCAGCCGCGTCAAAGCAACTTCTCGATATCCGGCTCGATCGCGTCAGGTTTAGTGACAGGCGCATAGCGCTTGATTAGCCTGCCTTCGCGATCGATTAAGAACTTGGTGAAGTTCCACTTGATCGCCTCGGTCCCGAGCACGCCGGGCGCTTCCTCGGTCAGATAGCGATACAGCGGATGCGCATGGGCGCCGTTCACATCGATCTTGTCAAACATCGGGAACTTGACCTGGTAGTTTTTCTCGCAAAATGCGCCGATCTGCTGCGCGTCGCCCGGCTCCTGCTTGCCAAACTGGTTACACGGAAAGCCCAGTATCTCCAGGCCGCGCGCCGCATATCGCTCATATAAGGCCTGTAACCCCGCGTATTGGGGCGTGAACCCGCATTCGCTGGCGGTGTTGACGATCAGCAGAACCTTGCCGCGGTAGCGCTCCAGGGAAATGTCGTCGCCCTGCAGCGAGCGCGCGGAAAATGAATAGAGCTGGCTCATCTGGATTCCTTGTACGAACACGAGATAACACTCGCAGTGTAGAGCAACTTCGGACTGCCCGGCATCGGCCGGATGCACGACTGTCCGATGCCGGGCCGATCTACAATAATGACTTTCCACGCATTCCCATAATAGTCCTGCCGTGATCCGCTTCAACCAACTCAGTCTGTCGCGCGGCACGAAGTCGCTTTTCGAAGGAGCAACCTTCACGCTGAATCCGGGCGAAAAAGCCGGCCTGATCGGCGCAAATGGCGCGGGCAAGTCAACGCTGTTCGCCCTTTTACGCGGTCAACTGCAGCCGGATGCCGGCGAACTCGCGCTGCCGCCTTCATGGCGCATCGCGCATGTGGCACAGGAAACGCCCGCGGTCGAGCGCAGCGCGCTCGACTACACGTTGGACGGTGACACGCAATTGCGCGACATCGAGGCACGTATCGCCGCAGCGTGCGCCGACGACAATGGCGCCGAGCAAGCGCTCGCGCATGCGGCACTGGCGGATGTCGACGGCTATTCGGCCCCAGCGCGCGCACAAGCGCTATTGCTCGGCTTAGGCTTCACGCTCGAACAGACGCTGGCGTCGGTCGCCAGTTTCTCCGGCGGCTGGCGCATGCGGCTGAACCTCGCGCAGGCGCTGATGTCGCGCTCCGACCTGCTGCTGCTGGACGAGCCCACGAACCACCTGGACCTGGACGCCATCGTATGGCTTGAAGACTGGCTACATCGCTATGCGGGCACGCTGATCGTCATTTCGCACGACCGGGAATTTCTCGACTCGGTATGCAATGTCACGCTGCACCTGGAACAACGCCAGATCAAGCGTTACGGGGGGAACTATAGTCAATTCGAAGTCCAGCGGGCACAACAGCTCGCGTTACAACAAAGCGCATACGAAAAGCAGCAGCGCACGATCACGCATCTGCATAGCTTCATCGACCGATTCAAAGCCAAGGCCACGAAAGCTCGGCAAGCACAAAGCCGGATGAAGGCACTCGAAAAAATGGAGCGCATCGCGCCGGCGCACGCGTCGTCACCGCTCACGTTCGAGTTTCGCGAGCCCGCATCCGCACCGAACCCGATGCTCGTGATGGAGCAGGTTCGCTGCGGTTATCCGTCGGACAGCGGCGGCACGCCGGCTGTGATCGTCGACGACGTCAACATATCGATTCAGAGTGGCCAGCGCATTGGTTTGCTCGGTGCAAACGGCCAAGGCAAGTCGACATTGATCAAAACGCTGGCTGGCACCCTAGCGCCGATCGGGGGTGTCGTACGCAACGCAAAAGGATTGACGATCGGGTACTTCGCACAGCACCAGCTCGAGACGTTGCGAGAGGACGACACCCCCCTGCAGCATCTGGCACGGCTTGCCCCGGACACGCGCGAGCAGGAGTTGCGCGACTTTTTGGGCAGCTTCAACTTCGGCGGTGAAATGGCCACCACGTCGATCCGCCCGTTCTCGGGCGGCGAAAAAGCCCGTCTTGCCCTTGCGTTGATTGTCTGGCAACGCCCGAATCTGCTGTTGCTGGACGAGCCCACCAACCATCTGGACCTTGAGACACGCCATGCGTTGACGATGGCGCTGGCCCAATTCGAAGGTACGCTGATCCTAGTATCACACGACCGGCACCTGCTGCGAGCAACCACCGACCAGTTCATGCTGGTCGCCCAGCATCGAATCCAATCCTTCGACGGCGACCTTGACGACTATCGTGACTGGCTGCTGCAGCACGCGGCCGAGCAGCGCGAAGCGGTCAAGCGGGCCGGCTCGCAGGCCAATGCGCGAACAGCCGACCCCAGCACGGCGCGGCGCGGCGACACGGCCGGCCTCGCCGGTGCCGACACGTTGATCAATCGCAAGGAGCAACGCCGGGCCGATGCCCAAGCCCGCCAAAAGAGCGCACAGCTACGCAAACCGCTGCAGAACCAGATCGGCAAGATCGAGCACCGGATGGACGCGTTAAACGCCGAGAAGGCGTCGCTCGACGCACTCATC
Organism: Burkholderia sp. b14; assembly: GCF_900156195.1. Classification (NCBI taxonomy): domain Bacteria; kingdom Pseudomonadati; phylum Pseudomonadota; class Betaproteobacteria; order Burkholderiales; family Burkholderiaceae; genus Burkholderia; species Burkholderia sp. b14. Next base: position 311,085 of record NZ_FTPJ01000003.1, on the reverse strand, counting down.
GCGGCGCCGACCAGCTACGAGCCGTCGCAAAAGGCGAAGCTGACCGACGCATTGAAACGCCAGGCCGAAGTCGCGGACCAGATTGCCACGCTCGAGGCCGAATGGCTTGAATTGAACGAGGCGCTGGAGCAAATCGGCTGAACGCGACATTGTGCAATCGGCGCGTTGTCGCCTGTCGTGCGCCGCGTGCCCGCTCTCGCATCGCGTTACCGCCCTGCATGGCGCACCGCGTCACTGGTGCGCAACCCAGCTCAACGCCGCGCGTAGTCGATGCGCTGCACCCCCCGCTCGGTGCCAATCAGACATAGGTCGGCGCCGCGCGCGGCAAACAGCCCAACGGTCACGACGCCGGGCCATTGGTTCACGTCGCGCTCAAGTGCCACCGGGCCGTCGATGGCGAGCCCCTTGACGTCAATGATCTCATTGCCATTGTCGGTGATATACGGCGTGCCGTCTTGTTTCACCCGCAACACCGGCACGCCGCCGGTCGCCTGCGCGATCCGGCGGCCGATCGCCACACGCGCCATCGGCACCACTTCGATCGGCAGCGGGAACGCCCCGAGCGTGGGCACCAGCTTGCTGCCGTCCGCGATGCAGACGAATACGTCGGCGACCGACGCGACGATCTTTTCGCGTGTCAACGCACCGCCGCCGCCCTTGATCATCGCGCCATGCGGGTCGATTTCGTCTGCACCGTCGACGTACACCGGCAGCGATTCGACCTCGCCCAGCTCGAATACACGAAACCCGTGCGATAGCAGCCGGTTCGTCGTGGCAACGGAACTCGATACTGCGCCGCGATACCGTTCGCGACTGCCAGCCAATGCATCGATGAAGCAATTCGCGGTCGAGCCGGTCCCGACGCCAATCACCGCGCCCTCGGGCACTTGCTCGTTCACATAGTCAGCGGCCGCCTGGCCGACGAGCCGTTTGAGTTCGTCTTGAGTCATCTAGAAAATACGGCAGAAAAATACAAGGAACGCAACAGTGTAACCGAGCGGCCGCGGCGCGATTCAATGCATATCGTCGCCGGCCGCCGGCAGCGTCATGGCCGGGATCATCACGCGATAGTTATCGAGCGGTGCGCACACAGTCGCCTCGCTTTGCGCATCGGCATCACCGCAGCATAGTTCGATGGCCCGAAGCGCGTTTAGCACCCGCACAGTACACGGTGCGTCGGCAGCACCGAACTGGCCGCTGGGTCGTTTCCGCGAACGTGAACTATCCGCGTTATGCAGCGCCAATAGAAGACGCGCCCAATCAGCGGGATCCGCTGTCATCGGCCGCATGATGTAGTCGGGCGGCAAGTGTGACGCCGCCCGTCGGTTAAGTCCGATTTCGAGTTTTAGCTTCGGACGCTGCTAGGTGCTTTTCCCTCAAACAGCAGCGGATGTGACGTATCCGCTGCACGAGCGACTATGAGTATCCCCTCGTTGACTATCCCCTCGTCATCCGGCGCCGCAACAGCAATACCTGTTAGCGTTTGACTAGAGTATGAGCAAGACGGAGACTCGTCAAACTTCAATGTCAGAGAATACACGTCCCCAAAAGTACGAGGCGCGATCGTTCCTTTCGCCCTGCACGCGCCGCTATTAAACGCTATAGAACCGTCAGTCTCAACGGAAACCTCAGTAGCACTACTCGTATGTAACCCTTGGGTCGTGCCTGTGTAAGCGCCTGCTATCGTGGTAAGTGTGGGCGTCCGCTCATAGTCCGCATTATATCGGGTAGTAAAGGTAAAGCTTGCGTCGCACGCATCCGGATAGACCGATGTACCATTCAACCAATCCTTTGGCGCGTAGGTTGCAGAAATAGCAACTTTCTGTGTTTTCGAACGCGTCAGGTCATAGTCGATCACATCCGACGATGACAACGTGCCGCCCGAGGCTTTCACATTGCCCATGAGTAGCCCGCCGGGCTCCAAGTCGCCCTCGCTCCAGTAAAATGCATAAAATGAACCATCATCAAGAATCAAAGCGGATAGTTTCTGATCCTTGTCGGTTACACCCTCGTATAACCCCTGCACGTCCGTTACAGGACTGGATATATTGCCACTCCCCCCTCCACAACCGTATTGCGTAAAAGCCACAATTAAAGCAGCAATAGCAAGTAATTTATTGCACTTGGTCAATGATTATCTCCGTTGTCCATACTGCGTAAATCCCCTTTCATAGCACACTTCATAGCCTGATTGAAAGGAAAGGTACCAACTTACACCCGGCCCTCAATAAGCTTAACATCGTTCGCAGTTTGCCCAAATGGCTACATCCGTCTTTACATTGTGGTAATCGGCAGAAGCAGTCGGATTGACGTAAAATAGGAGATCTTTAGAAAAAGAAGGATAGGGAACTCGACATAAGCGACACAGCGCAGAAATACTTTGCCCTTCGGCCCCTAGTGTCCGCCGTTATGACTGGCCCCGTCTCTTTTGCTTCACTCGCGCCAGGCGTGCGGCACGCAGACGCGGCTTGCAACACTGTCAGCGAGCCTCCCAGCCGCGAGCGAAGAATGGGGTTGTGTCAACTAGGAACTCGACATTACCTGATAGCGTACACAAGCATAAAACGGCAAACAGATAGTGCACCTATGCGCACGCATTCGCAGCCTCAAAACAAAGCCGCAATACACACTGCAAATCATCGATTTTTAATGGGATTGCGCTGCCTGACCGCCTCAAACAAGCCAATGCCGCTGGCAACCGATACATTTAGGCTGTCGACACTACCCATCATCGGGATGTACACCAAGTCGTCACACGTCTCGCGCGTTAACCTGCGCATGCCCTCCCCTTCGGCGCCCATGACCAGTGCGACTGGACCATCAAGCGCGGTCTCGTACAGGCTGCGCGGAGCGTCGCCAGCCGTGCCGATCACCCAGACGCCGGCGTCCTTCAACTCGCGCAGCGTACGGGCAAGGTTGGTTACCGTGATGTACGGCACGGTCTCGGCCGCGCCGCTGGCTACCTTCGCAGCGGTCGAATTCAGTCCGACCGCGCGATCACGCGGCGCGATCACCGCATGCGCGCCGGCCGCATCGGCCACACGCAAGCATGCGCCGAGATTATGCGGGTCGGTGACCCCGTCGAGCACCAGCAACAGCGCGGGCCCGGGCAGCGCGTCGAGCAGCTCGGCCAAGTTTTGCGCAAGCGGTAGATCCGTCGCGCGCGCGACGACACCCTGGTGCCGATGCGTACCGGCCAAGCCATGCAACCGTGCATCCTCGGCGGCAATCAATCGAACCCCAGATGATTGCACCAGTTGCAGGAAATCCTGCATGCGGCGATCGCGCCGCGTCGGATCGTACAAGATCTCTTCGATACTGGACGAATCATGACGCAAGCGCGCCGTAACCGCATGGAATCCGTATAGAACCTTTAAACGTGCCATAAACGCTGCTTTCAAAAAAAAGTGCGGCGCACGCGATGCCAGTCCACAGCATCGCGCCTCGGAGCCGAGCGCGTAGCCAATGCGCCGACTACGGTGCCTTCATCGATTCGCCGTATTGTGACGGCCTTGCGTCCCGATCTATCTATCGCTTCTTGCTGCGCGTGCGGCCATTGGCGGCCGTGCCGGCCGATGAACGTTTCTTCGCCGCGGCGCGGGCGGCGCGCGCCTCTTTGACGTGGGGACTTGGCGCAGACGCCGCCTGCTTCACATGCGAACCGCCATCGGATGCCACGAGCGAGCGCACGCGCGGCTCCTGCCCGTTAGCGTTGACCGCAGCGCCACCGGTCGCCGGTATGCCGCGTACGCCGGCACGCGCCCCCGGCTTGGCCGACACCTCCCGCACCAGCCGAAAGTGGATCTTGCGCGCGTCCAGATCGACACGGCTCACTTGCACACGCACACGCTCGGACAGACGGAAGCGGATCCCGGTGCGCTCGCCACGCAACTCATTCTTGATTTCGTCGTATTGGAAGTAGTCAGCGCCCAGTTCGGTGACATGGACCAAACCTTCGATGAACAGCGAATCCAATTGCACGAAAATACCAAACGGCGTCACGCTGCTGATCATCCCGCCGTATTCCTCGCCCAGCTTGTCTCGCATGAAATAGCACTTGAGCCACGCTTCGACATCGCGCGAGGCCTCATCCGCGCGCCGCTCGTTGGCCGAACAATGCAGGCTGAGTTCCTCCCAGATAGCATCGTGCGAACGGTCCCCTGTATGCATGCGCTCGCCCTCTCGCTGCAACGCACGTGCTTGAGGCGCCAGCGAAGTGCTGAGCACGACGTCGCCGCAAAGTTGCGGCTGATATTTCTTGCCGGCCAGGATCGCACGAATCGCCCGGTGCGTAAGTAGATCCGGATAGCGACGGATCGGACTGGTGAAATGCGCATAAGCGTCATAGGCGAGGCCGAAGTGCCCGATATTGTCGGGACTGTAGACCGCCTGTTGCATCGAGCGCAACAGCATCGTTTGCAGCATCGATGCGTCCGGACGCTCCCGCACCTGCTTCATCAAGGCCGCGTAGTCACTTGCATGCGGCTTGTCGCCGCCGCCCAACGTCAGCCCGAAACCGCGCAGGAAGGTCCGAAGGTTCGCCAGCTTCTCCTCGGTCGGCCCCGCATGGATCCGATACAGCCCCGGATGCTTGTTGCGCTTGAGAAAATCGGCCGCGCACACATTGGCGGCCAGCATGCACTCTTCAATCAGCTTGTGCGCGTCGTTGCGCTGCCGCGGCAGGATCTGCTCGATCTTGCCCTGGGCGTTGCACACAATATAGGTCTCGGTTGTATCGAACTCGATCGCGCCGCGCTTCTCGCGCGCCTGCAGTAACGTCTTGAACACGCCGTGCAAGTGCTGCAGGTGCGGCAGCAACGCGCCGCGCTGCGCCGCCTCGGGCCCCTTCGTGTTCGATAAGATGGCCGCCACCTCAGTGTACGTGAGCCGTGCGGCCGAATGCATCACAGCCGGATAGAACTGGTATGCCTTGATGTCGCCACGCGAATTGATCACCATGTCGCAGACAAGCGTGCAACGGTCCACGTCCGGGTTCAGCGAACACAGCCCATTTGACAGTTTCTCGGGCAGCATCGGGATCACGCGGCGCGGGAAATACACCGACGTGCTACGCTCAAGCGCGTCATGATCGAGGCCATCGCCATCGGTGACGTAGTGGGACACATCGGCGATCGCGACCAGCAAGCGAAAGCCGTTCTGCCGGCCAATCCGGATTGGCTCGCAATAGACCGCGTCGTCGAAATCGCGCGCGTCCTCGCCGTCGATCGTCACGAGCGGCACATCACGCAAGTCCACGCGCTGGCGCAGATCCGCTGTGCGCACCTCGTCGGGCAGCTTGGCCGCCTGCGCGAGCGCCGCGTCCGAGAACTGGTGGGGCACGCCATACTTGCGCACGGCGATCTCGATTTCCATGCCAGGATCGTCGATGTCGCCCAGCACCTCGACGATCTTGCCGACCGGCTGCGAATGACGGCTCGGGAAGTCTGTTAACTCGATCGAGACGACCTGGCCGGACTTGGGCTTGACCTTGCCCGTCTGCGTCACAAGGATGTCATGGCCGATCCGCTTGTCCTCCGGCGCAACGATCCATGCACCGTTCTCGTTCAGCAACCGGCCGATGATTCGCTTGTTCGCCCGCTCGGTGACTTCAACAATGTGGGCCTCCGGACGGCCGCGCCGGTCATAACCCGTCACGCGCGCAAGCACCCGGTCGTTGTGCATGACCTTCTGCATCTCTGCATTGGACAGGAATAGGTCGACACCGGCGTCATCGCGAATCAGGAAGCCGTAGCCGTCGCGATGGCCCTGAACGCGACCGGCGACAAAGTTCGACGGATGCGTGAGCTGGTAATAGCCACGCTTGTCGAGCTTGATCTGGCCATCGCGCTCCATCGCGCCGAGGCGCTTGAAAAACCCTTCGCGCTCCTGGCGCTTGATCGCGAGTGCTTCGGCAATGTCATTGCCGGCAAGCGGCTGTTCGGTCGTGCGCAATACGCCGAGAATTTCTTCGCGGCTAGGAATCGGATACGGGTATTTGCTCAAAGCCTTGTCGATGAATGGTTATCGTGAATGCGCGCGACGCACGGATTGGCGTGTCACGCATCGTCACTGCCCGACCGATGCACAGTGGCGCCGGCCAACTCACTGGAGAATGATTCTAACACCGGGTTTGGCCGATGCAGGGCTGATGCGCTTGGTGCGCCGGCGCGGCGGACAGCGCGCACGTTGACACGGGTGAACCACCGGCTTACCGCTGGCCGGCTGAAAAGACAAAAAACCCCGTAAAATCTTTATTTTACGGGGTTTTTCGTACCACTTCGTCGTATCACGACAGCGCAACCGTTGGTGCCCAGGAGAGGACTCGAACCTCCACGGAGTTACCCGCTAGTACCTGAAACTAGTGCGTCTACCAATTCCGCCACCTGGGCGGCTTTGCTGCGTAATCAGCGAAGAACGCTATTATGCTGATCTGTCTCCATAGTGTCAACAATTACATAAAAAATTGTCGTGAGCGCATGAATTGTCCGAGTCTATAGCACGTAGTGTGTCCGGTTTTTGGGTGTTGTATGGAGCCACTCGTCAGTGATCGGGTCATTCGCGTGGACGCCGAGCGAAACGGGTGACGCGGGCCGCTCGGCCCGCGCCGGCCACAGCCATCTCTCGGCCAATGGCCGCAGCAAGATAGGATTGCCGTTGATCGCACGTACGCCCGCTCCGGGCTGTGGGCGTATCGGGCATGTCCAGCGGCATACGGGCCACTGCAAGTCAGCCTCGATCTGCGGGCTGCCCATGCGATCGACCTATTCATCTATCAGATCGTGCGAGAGACCGGCTCACTGTACGCAGCGCTAGGCGGACTCGACGCATTGGTCTTCACTGCTGGCATCGACGAACGCGCGCAGCCAGTGTGCGCCCGCGACGCATTTCGCTGGCTCAGCGTCGAAGTGGATGCGCCGACGCCAACCGAGCGGATAGCCCGTGCATCTCCGCACTGAAACCAGCCACCGGCACTGAAACCAGCGCGCGTCGCGTCCAGCCCCCCCTCCCCGACATGAGATGCTGCACTCAACGCACTGCAAGCAATGGCTCAAGCGTGCGGGCCGTGCCGGCCAGTGAACGCAGCCACGTATGGTGCAGGTGTTGATAACGGTCAAAAATGCCGCATAAATTGCCCAAACGCAAGCGCCCTGCCTCGGTCGTCTCGATGAAATTGTCCTCTAATGACAGCAGGCCGGCATTCGCGCAGCGGCACAGCACGCGGATCTCGTTAGCGAAATAGTCGGAAAACTCAATGTTGTGCGCCAGTTCGATCGCCTGCCGGTCAATGAAAAAATTGGTGGCCAGCGACTGGATGACCGTGCGACGGATCGCGTCGTCGGCCGACAAGCGCCATCCGCGCAAGCCGGGCGCGTAGACTTTGCGCCCTGCGATAGAACGCACGGGGACGGACGGGACTTCCTCCAGGTGCTGAAAATAGGCGTCGGCGGTGGCGCCGATCGCCCCCGGCCCGAGCGGCACGACACATTGCGTCGCACGCGAGGACAAACCGAACGGCTTGCACACGAGACGGCCAAACCGCTGCGCCGACACCAACGGATCGTCGCGCTGCGCGTAATCGTCGATACCCAATTGCACGTAGCCGCACGCATGCAGCCGCTCGACCAGCGCCACTCGCTCGGCGAGCACATCGGCGCGTGTGCAACGCGTTTGCAGACGGATCCGCGTGGCACGCGCGGCGATCAATGCATCGAGCGTCTGGAGCGTGCCCGGCGATTGCGGCGCGCCCGGCGCGATGCCGCGCGGGCCGCATGGACCTGCACCGTACTCGAGCACCGCTCCTACGGATGCAAAACCGTGTGTGCGGGCCAGCGCGACGAGCTCGGGCAAACGCCACTGCTCGGCGTCCATTGGCCCCTGCTCGCCCACGTTCGGGGATAGCGCCGACGACCGCATGCCCCCACCAATGCCGTCAAGCCGCTGCATCGGCGCTGCGCCGCCGCGCAGTTCGAGATGCGCGAAGCCGCTCAATATCAACGTGTCGAGTAACGTCTCGTCGTGTGCGGCACGCCAATCGAGCGAGACCGACCAGCGGGCATCGCGCGCGAACGTGAACCGCTGCCGCAGCAACGCAACGAGCCGCGCGGTGCCGCTTGCCCCGAGCAAGCCGAGTTCGCCGCTCCAGTGCAACTCCGCGACGCCGGATCGCGCCGGGTCCCATTGCCGGTGAAACGCGATGTCGTCGTCGATGCGGCGCGCAAACGCCAGATAGGCGGCATTACCGGGGGCAAGCGCCGGTATGACAACCGACAGCGCGATATGCGCCTTGTCCGTCCCCGCCCCGTCGATCAAGCCGGTGCCGCTGATGGGCGACACACTGGCGTAGCAAGCCGCCAGCGCCGCTTCGTCGAACGCGCCGACGAACCACCCGCGCTCCGGATAGGTCGCGTAACGGCGTAGCGTGTGCGGGTCCGCCTCACCAAGCATCGCGTCGCTCGTGCGCCCCTTCAAGATCCTGTTCTCCTTTTCGACTCCTCCGTCGGCGCAATTCGCCCGGGACAGGGGGTGCGCATCGAACCCCGATTCGTCTCGAACCACATCGCACTGGCAAAGCCCGCGCACAGCGCCGCACCCACACCGATCATCCACGTCAAATAACTCATTTTTCCCTCTGGCATACGCCTCGTGAACTGGTTCGCCGCCCGGCAGGCTGGCTCGCCGGATGCCCATCGCACAAAGCCGCAACCTCGACAAGCGCAGCACCGCGTATCGCGTGCCGGTGCGCCATGATGCAAATCAATAAGCATTGCGGTAACCAGCCATCCAAGCACACGACGCAAACACAAGTATTCGTTCCGCGTATCAATGATCGCCTCAATCCGCGCCCGGGCCCTTGACTGAAATCAATCACACGTCGCACACCGACGCGCCGCCTCAAGGCGAGGCTTGATTTCGATCAACTCAACCGCCCGCGCCAGCTGACAAGCTATCCGTGGCAATCTGATTCTTTTGCAATTTGGTTCTTTTTTGAGAGGACACGACCTTTGAGAGGACACGACCTTTGAGAGAACACGACCATGAAAGCCATCGACATGATGACTACGGGCGTCATTACCGTGACGCCTGCCATGACGGTGCGCGATGCCGCCAAGATGTTAGTTGAGCACCCTATCGGCGGCGCGCCGGTGGTTGACGACGCGAGCGTGCTGGTCGGCATACTCAGCGAGGCGGAGTAATGGCATCGCAGCGAACTACGCCCGGATGAACAGCATCGAAAGATACGTCGCCACCGGGCGCATCGGCAAGCGACGCGAAATTGCGCGCGAGGTTGAGGGGTGAGTTGGCGGACCGCAAGTGGACGTTTGCAAAGCACAATACCCTCGTGTGCAACGGGATCGTTCACCTGTGGGGCTAGCAAGGGCGCGATGACGAAATCAGGGCGATGCGCGTCGCCGCGCAGAACATCCCCGGCGTCAACGCCGTCGAGGACCACTGCGTACCGTACCCGCTAGTGCCCGTGGTGCAACACAGCACGCCGCCGTGTTGCGGCGCTGCGCCGAGCGTGCGGCCCGCCGCTGTCGCCAGCGCGCCGGCGGCGGCTGGTGCGCCATAGGAGGCGAGCATCCGGATGAAGCCGCGCCGGCTCGGCGAGCTGCTGGCCCTGTCCATGAGTGGGTTCCTTGGGTGCCCGTAGCAAGCGTCAACGCTTGGCGTCGTCGCGCTCGCCCGCGGAACGAGCCAGGTAGGCGGTCACGACGTCCGGTAAGTTGTCATGCAGCCAGCGTGCCATCTCGACCTCCTGCGGCAGGATTTGCTCGCAGCAACGTTGCGTCTCCGCGTCTCCGGCCACGCGGGCGGCCGCAATCAATGCCGTGTACGCGGCAATTTCAATGTGCTCGAACACATAACTGGCCATGCTGCCCTTGACTACCTCATCGGTGACGGTCATCCCACCGAGCGCCTGCCCAAACGCGGCAGCCCGGGCGGCAAGGTTCTTGATCGTCGATGGGCTGCTGCCCAGCCGGTCCAAGCACTGTTCGAGCAGCTTTTGCTGGGACAGCGTCTCGTCAATGTGCTGCTCGATGCGCTGTTTGAGCTTGGGATAATGTTCTAGCCTCGACGCTTGCGCCTTGAGCATCGACTCCGCATGCTGCTCCATCGCATAGGCATCCTTCAACCAATCAATCATATGTTCGCGTGGGCTCGTCATCATGTTTTCCTCGCCGGTACCGCACCGTATAGCGCGCCGCGCGACATGCGCGGCACATCGGTGTGCGCAACCGTCATACCCGGCAGGACGCAGTGGCCTCTGCGTGGCATCCGATACAGGCCGCCCATCGCGATCGACTCGTTCTGGCAATAATACGGTGCGCAATCAACCAGTGCCGGCCCGAGAAGCCAGGTAAGCGCGCATGTGGCCTGGCGCGAGACAACGCCCCATGACGGCAAATTTTTCACTACACTGCGCTGTCGTTGCCGCATCCAGTCTTCGCCGCAAACTGCACATGGCGGTACCCCAGCGAGGCTGCAACGCAATACAGGGACGGGACGGCCCTGCGTCCAACTGGCACAGTATGTGCTTACCTCGCTCGTCCGCTTAACAATCGGAGATTCAATGGCGCTTGACATCTGCAATGCGAAGCAACAACCCTGCTCAATGCGTTGCGTTCGCGGCTCACTGCGACGGGATGCCATCCTGTTTGCCGCAGCCGCAATGGCCTTGACGATTTACACTGCGCCGACGCAGGCGCAAACCCCGTCGCCGCTGGGCGAATGGCAGTATTCGGCTGGTGTTCCACTACAAAAACTGTACATGTCCTCCATTCCAGAGTGGCAAGCGAGGATCGGCATTGGCTCGACATTTGCGCCGCGCTATGAGGGTGAAAATCGGTATCGCCCGTTAGTCGGCCCCAGCGTGGACGTGCGCTACCGCGACCTTGCGTTCTTATCGACCGGCGAAGGCATCGGCGTCAATGTGCTGCGCGGTCCGAATTGGCGCGTGAGCGTCGCGGCAGCATACGATCTTGGCCGGCGCGCGCACGACGACCCATCGCGGCTGGCTGGTCTGGATAACATCAACCCGGCACCAGACATGAAAATCGCCGCCGAGTACGTGGTCTCAAAAGCGTTTCCGCTGACGCTCCGGGGCGTAGCCACACGCAGCTTTGGCGGCTCGAACGGTTGGACGTTCGATCTGGGCACCTACATGCCCCTACCGGGGAGTTCAGAAAAGTTCTATTGGTTCGCGGGTCCGTCCGCGACGTTTGCAGACTCGAAGTACATGAATAGCTGGTTCGGCGTCACTGCCGATCAGGCCGTGCGCTCCGGATATCGCCGCTATGACGCAAGCGCCGGACTGAAGTCGGCGGGCTTCGGCATCACGATGGTTTACTTCGTAAATAAACATTGGTTCGTCAGCGCCGATGGCGCCTTCAAGCGTATGCTGGGAAGCACAGTGGACAGTCCGCTCACACGATCTCGGCTTAACGGCGTCTGCGACGTGTCGATTAACTACCAGTTCTAACGACGCGGTCTCCTAACGCCTCGATCTCGCCAGATAAGCCGATGCGCGCTTGCAGCGGCGCGCAATAACCATGCAATAACCGACGGTAACGGCTCAGCAGCCGCCGCTACACACACCGAGTCTGTCGCGCCGGGCCTGCGCCCGTTACCGTACGGGCACAGGCTGGCCTGCGTCGCAGCTTACTCGGCAACCCCCAACTTTTGTGCAAGCTTCTGCGACATCAAGTAATGCTCTCTGAGGGTGGGCAGAGCTTTTAGCGCTGCTTCTTTCAACGACGGATTTTCCCCCTCCTTGGCCTCTTTCTCAAATGCGGCGATGGCTTGGCGGTGCGCCTCCAGACCCACTTTACGCACGTACGCATGGTCGAAGTCCGAGCCCGTCAACGGCTTAAGTGACTCGAGTAGCGCAATGTCGGAGTTGTCCTTAGGCACTTCCACACCATGAGGTGCCACCGCTTTCAGCTGCACCGTCAACCTCATATGATCGGCGATCATGTGGCGCGCAAAGGATCTAACGTCTGGGTTACTCGTATTCTTATGCGCCATCTTCCCCGCATCGATCTCGGTTGACGATGACATCGTGGCCGCCTGTATGAAGTCACGGTCCGCGCTTGACAGCGGGTTCGCGGCCGTCGTTGACGCAGCCTGCGTTTGAGCATGAACCACCGGAGTAAGCACCAGCGCACCAATACAAGCGAGTGTAGTTAACTTCATTATGGATTCTCCAATTAAAGTGGCATGAGTGAGCCTGGCCGTAGCCCCACCACGGCTCGGCTACGACAGTAGCAAGTGCCGTGCCGCAACAACGCCTAAAGCCACTGCAACAGCACGCGCCTCATTTGAGACGCTCACGGGTTATTGCGCAGCGTGGCAGCCACCCGCGGCCTCGCGGCCGCCATGTCAACGAACGCGTACACCGACATCTGCAGATTTGTTCACTTCAACGTCAGCCGAATCCTTTGAAGGCACGTGCTCAATACGATCCGGCAGCACGTCTGCATCCGGCTCTATCGTCTCATCGCCATCGGCAGCGGCGCGCTCGCCTGTGCCAGCCCGATCCGTATCGCTGCGTTGCTCCACCATGCCCATTTCAAGCGCATGGTTATCCAACTCCGTGTCGCGATCGAAGTCGTACCGCTTTGCGCCAACCGTGTCGCTGCCGGTGTCCGAAGAATCGCCCGGGCCGAGCGCCTCGATATCATGGCCGGGCACGTGGGGTTGCCGCAAATGGTTGTCGGGATCTAATGTGCTGTTCATCATGCTCTCCGTGCAATGTGTGCATACAACGGTAGCAGACGCCGTGCCCCATTCCATGCCGCGCATCCGAAGTTTGGGCACGTTCAGTACGTGGTTCTAAACGTCCTATAACGGCGGCTCAGGAGCCAATTGCACGGAGCGCCGAACGCCATTAGGCCGCATGTGCCGATCAACATAGCGGCGCGACAAGCGCCGCGTTGAGGAATGTCGCGCCGTAGGCGACGCCGGACCACTGCACGATGGCGGCATGGCCGTGGACCCCGACGCCTCAACATACAATGATGGTAGAAATGGCAGCAACAGCGTCATCGCGACGATCGTCGTGAATGAGCCGAAAACACACACGCATAAGTTACGTTGCCAGTGAGGCGCACCGGCGTCGGGCGCGGGCGGTGGGACGGCGGCACCCGTATCACCGCTACCCGTCGATGGCGTTTACCGCGCTGGTCTTCGCGTCCGCGTCGCGCAATCGCATGACGCGCCGCACGCACCATGTCAAGATTGCGCTGCACAAGCGCTTGACAAGCGTCATTACTCTCTACGCGCGGCCCGTCTGGTACGGCCGATCAGGATGATGAACAAAGACACACGGAATCAAAGAGGCTTTCAAATCCTACTGTTCGCGGTATCGTTCGCGCTCATCTGGATCCTGCTGCCGTTCTTCGGCGCAATTTTTTGGGGCACGATTTTGGCCATCCTATTCCAGCCGTTACAGCGCACGCTGACGATGCGGCTGGGCAACCGCCCAAATCTCGCAGCCCTGGCGACGTTAAGCCTGTGCGTGCTGGTCGTGATCCTGCCTGTGAGCCTGATGATTGGCACGCTCGTGCAGGAAGTCTCATTCGCCTACGAGCAAATTAAAACCGGCCAGTGGAACATCACGCTGTATTTCCAAAAGGCGGTCGGCGCGCTGCCCGCGTTTGCGCAGCACTGGCTGAACGACGTCGGCTTGGCCGACATGCAAAGCCTGCAAGCCAGGCTGACCGAAGGGGCCGCCCGCATCAGTCAATTCGTGGCCGCGCAGGCGGTCGAAATCGGCCAAAATACGCTGCAGTTCGCCGTTGGCTTTGGCATCATGCTGTATATGGTGTTTTTCCTGCTACGCGACGGCGGCGCCATCTCGTTGCGTATCCGTGAAGCGGTGCCGCTGGCCGACTCGCACAAGCAAAAGCTGCTCAGCAAGTTCACTACCGTGGTGCGCGCGACGGTCAAGGGCAATATCGCGGTGGCCGCGGTGCAGGGCCTGCTCGGCGGCCTGATTTTCTTCATCCTCGGCATCAGCGGCTCGCTACTGTGGGGCACGTTGATGGCGTTCCTGTCACTGCTGCCGGCGATCGGCTCGGCGCTGGTCTGGGGACCGGCTGCGATCTATTTCCTGCTGGCCGGTCCGTTGTGGAAGGCGATCGTGCTCGTTTTGTTCTGCTCACTGGTGATCGGTGGCGTGGACAACCTCCTGCGCCCCATCCTGGTGGGCAAGGACACCAAGCTGCCTGACTGGGTCGTGCTGATCTCCACGGTCGGTGGCATGGCCACGTTCGGCATCAACGGCTTTGTCATCGGCCCATTGATTGCCGCGCTGTTCATCGCGTGTTGGGACATTTCAGTGCTCATTGCGCGCGACGAGACCCATCCGCCCTCCGCTGTCGATGGCGCGATGCCGCCGCCGCGCAACGGCGCGCGGCGGCGGCGTCGGACACCGCGGCACAAGGACTTGTCCAGCGATGCGTGAACGACCCAGCGATGCGTATACGCGGCGTTCAACTGCCGCTGCCCGCGGTGTCGAGCGCCGTGCGCTCGATCGCCTGCGCGAAGCTCAGTCACGTAGCGGCAGGCACGCCGCTCAGCGGGGCTTCGAGCGCGGCAAGCCGGCTTCGGTCTGACGTTGCAAGTCACGGATATGCCGCTGCAACTCGCGCAGCTGCGTTTGCGCAGCAGCTTTCTGCTCGCCCAGTGCCTGCGCCTGCGCCGCGGTCTGTTTCTGGCGAGTCGTGACTTCCGCCTCCTGCGCGCGTGCCACGTTCAGGTCTGCCTGCAGCCGCACAGCTCGATCACGCGACAGCGCGATCATGCGGTCGGTGAATGCCTTCTGCGCCTCCAGCCGCGCACGACGAATTTCGATATCGGACAGTTGCACGGTCTGCCGTACTAAATCCGCATAGATGGCTTCGGCTCGGACCGAGTCTTGCGTCTTGATCACACGCCAAAAGTTTTTTTGTTGGAACAATGCAATGTAATAGGTCATCTCCTTGCCGTAGAACAGCAGGCTCGCACCGTAGCTGCCGTTATAGGCCGTGCGGAATTCGGTCAACGCCGAAGCGTGGATCAACCGTTGCAATTCCGCGACATTGCCGCCGGTTGAATTGTGCGCCTCGTCAGCCGTTGGGGCGCTGGGCGCCACCGCGCCGGGCAACACAACGTTGGCAGCCGGTTCCTGCGTGATAGCGACGTTACTGGCCGTCTCCTGTGACGGCGCACCGGCCCACGCGGTCGCTGCTTGACTGACGATGGCCGCGGCAACCGCCGTCAGCACCCTACCCCTTGCTCGTGGTAATTGATTCATTTGTTTTCCGAGTGTGCGCTTTTTCGTGGGGTCAATATTACTTAAATTCGTGGGTTTCGGGTTCCTCGTCCAAGATCTAGTATTGATGCATCTTTTCCCATAGTACCGCGCGGCTAAAGCCCAGATGCTGCGCGGTGTCGTGCCACTTCCAGCTTTGATGACAACGCCGCAATAATTCGCGAGCATTCCGCCATATTCCACTGACTACGATCGACCAACACTTCGGGGATGCTATCGGCCGGCACGGGTTGGGCGCGACGAGCCAATGTCAGCGATCGCATGTGTGCTTAGAAGTCGTTCTACCAAACGGCAGCGCCGCTTTGCCGTATGCTTTTCGTGATCGATGGCACCGTCAACGCCGTGCCATACCGCACTGTCAGTATGTGCCGGTTCGCGCGCCTGCATCATGCGACGCGGCACACCGCCATCGCACCGGGTCCACCATGGCCCGTGACGATAACGCCCCGTATCAGGAGGAAGACGTGATACAAGCGTTGCTCAATCTCCGCGCGGTCTGCGGCGTGCTAGTCGCGATTACGTTGCCCATATCGGATGCCAGCGCCCTCGCCGCCGACAACGCATCGCCGATTGGCGTTTGGCAAACAATCGACGACCACACAGGACAACCGAAGGCATTGGTCCAGATCGCGCAGGAAGCCGACAGCACGCTGGCAGGCAAAATCGTCAAGGGGCTGGCCACAAACGACCAACCCGATTGCCGCTGCACCGCATGCACGGACGCGCGCAAAGACCAGTTGATGCTCGGCATGACGATCATCGACGGCATGAAGCAGGACGGAGACAGCTGGAAGGGTGGACATATCCTTGATCCGGAAAACGGCAAGGTCTACAAGTGCAAGATGCACGTCGAGGACAACGGCCAGAAGCTGGTCGTGCGCGGTTATATCGGCGTGTCGCTGATCGGCCGTTCACAGACATGGAACCGTCAGCAGTAACGCGTTGCACGCCTCGTCAATCAGCATATGTCCCCGCCAGCCAGCAGTCACGCGTGGTACGCGCCCATCGAACTGCGGCACGCCGACGGCGCGCCACGCACGGCCACGGGGCCGCGCACTGTCACGTCAATGACGTATCGACGATGCGCCGCGGCGCTTCGAGATATTCCTTCGATTGCATCTCGACAATGCGCGACACGGTCCGCGCGAATTCATTGGCCATCGGCCCTTCCACGTACAGCTGCTCGGCCGGCACGGCGGCCGACATCAACAGCTTGACCTTATGATCGTAGAGTACGTCGATCAACCACGTGTAGCGACGCGCCTCAGACGCCATACGCGGCGCCATCTGCGGCACGTCCGACAAAATGATCGTGTGAAAGCGTGTCGCCAACTCCAGGTAGTCGTTTTGCGACCGTGGTCCACCGCATAGCGTCGCAAAATCGAACCAGACGACACCATCGGCGCGGCGCAGCGCCTTGATCTCGCGTTTTTCGATATGCAGCACCGGGTTCTCGTCTGGTACCCCAGCCAACCGCGCGAACGCCTCACGCAATGCCCTGTCGGCATGGGCGCCCAGCGGCGTATGGTAAGTCTGCACCTGTGCCAGCGTGCGCTGGCGGTAGTCAGTGCCCGCATCCACGTTCAACACGTCGAGCCTTTCGTTGATTAAGTCGATCGCAGGCAGCAGCCGGTCGCGATGCAACCCCTCGGGGTATAGCGTACTGGGTTCGTAATTGGACGTCATCACGAACTGCACGCCGTTGTCGAACAACTTCAACAACAACCGATAAAGGATCATCGCATCAGCGATGTCCGAAACATGGAACTCGTCGAAGCAAATCAATCGATAACGCTTCGCGACCAATCGTGCCAGTTCGTCCAGCGGATCGGCGCGACCCTTAAGCACCTCAAGCTCACGGTGCACCTCGCGCATGAATTCGTGAAAATGCAGCCGCGTCTTGCGTTGCACCGGCACGACAGCATAGAAACTATCCATCAGGAAGCTCTTGCCGCGCCCAACGCCGCCCCACATGTAGACTCCGCATGGCGGCTCCGGTCGAATGATCCACCTCCTAAGCGCATTGGAACGCCGCGCCTTATAGGCTACCCAGTCGTCATAGCAGCGTTGCAGTCGGCTGATCGCGCGTTGTTGCGCCACATCGGCCTGATAGCCGCGTTCAGCCAGTTCCTTCTCGTAGTATTCGGTGACGTTCATCGGTGCAAGAAAATGGGCGGGTGTTACCCGCCCCATTTCGCCGCCTGTCGCATGGCGGGCTCACGCCAGCCCGGCCGGCAGCCCCGGCATCCACCTCGGCGCGAGGCGGACCCGGCTTCGCGTTACATGTTCAACGCGCGCTTGTCGACGGCGAGCGCCGCCTCTCGCATCACTTCGGAAAGCGACGGATGCGGATGGCAAATCCGCCCGATGTCCTCCGATGCAGCTTTGAACTCCATCGCGACGACCGCCTCGGCGATCAAATCGGACGCATTCGCCGCGATGATATGCACGCCGAGCAGTTCATCGGTATTCGCGTCGGCAATCATCTTCACGAAACCATCGGCGCGATTGAGGCCCAACGCACGTCCGTTGGCCATGAACGGGAACTGTCCGGTCTTGACCTGTCGGCCTTCCGCCTTCAATTGCTCTTCGGTCTTGCCGACCCACGCAATCTCCGGCTCCGTGTAGATGACCCACGGGATGCAGTTGTAATCGATGTGCGGCTTTTGCCCGTCAATCACCTCGGCGACCAGTACACCTTCGTCCTCGGCCTTGTGCGCGAGCATCGGACCGCGCACCACATCGCCGATCGCATAGACACCGGGCAGTTTGGTACGGCAATGGTCGTCAACGTCGATGAATCCGCGCTCGTTGACCGTCAGCCCAATCGCCTCGAGACCGAGGTCGTCGGTATTCGGCACGCGGCCCACGGACACAATCAAGCGGTCAGCCTCGAGCTTCTGCGCGTGACCGTCCTTGTCCGCGTACGAGATCGTTACGCCGTTATCGGTCGCATTCACCTCGCTGATCTGCACGCCCAGGTGAATTTTCAATCCCTGCTTCGCGAACTGCTTCGCGGCTTCCTTCGCCAATCCCTGATCGGCGGCGCCGAGGAACGACGGCAACGCCTCGAGTACTGTCACCTCGGCACCGAGGCGCCGCCACACCGAACCCAGTTCGAGCCCGATGACGCCCGCGCCAATCACCGCCAGCTTCTTAGGCACCGAATCGAATGCCAGCGCCCCTTCGTTGTCCGCGACAATCCGGTTATCTACTTTCGCAAACGGCAGGTGGCGCGCCTTCGAACCGGTTGCAATGATCACGTTGCGCGCGATCACCGACTCCGTGCTGCCTTCACCGACGACATCGATCTGATAACCGGCGTCGGTCTTGCCAGTGAACTTGCCGTGTCCCTTGAGCCACGTAATCTTGTTCTTGCGGAATAGAAACTCGATGCCCTTGGTCATCTTGTTGACGATCGCGTCCTTGCGCGCATGCATCCTCGCGATATCGATCTTCACGTCCGATACCGAAATGCCATGATCGTCGAGGTGATGCGAGGCATTCTCGAACGCCTCGGACGAGGCCAGCAGCGCCTTCGACGGGATGCAGCCGACATTCAGGCAGGTGCCGCCGAGCTTGAGTTCGCCGGCCGGGTTCTTCCACTTCTCGATACAAGCAACGCTCTTGCCGAGCTGCGCGGCGCGGATTGCCGCAATGTAGCCACCGGGGCCCGCACCGATCACGACGACATCAAATTCTTTTGCCATGAAGACATTCCTCGCTTAAAGGTCGAGCAGCAAGCGTGCCGGATCTTCCAGCGCTTCTTTCATCGCGACGAGCGACAGCACCGCCTCACGACCGTCGATGATCCGGTGATCGTACGACAGGGCAAGATAGTTGATCGGACGGATCACGATCTGGCCGTTCTCAACGACCGGCCGCTCCTTCGTCGCATGCACGCCGAGGATCGCCGATTGCGGCGGATTGATGATCGGCGTCGATAGCATCGAGCCAAACACGCCGCCGTTCGAGATAGAGAACGTGCCGCCGGTCATTTCTTCGATCGACAGCTTGCCGTCCCGGGCTTTCGCACCAAACTCGGCAATCTTCTTCTCGATGTCCGCAAGACTCATCTGATCTGCGTTGCGCAAGATCGGCACAACCAGGCCGCGCGGCGAGCCGACCGCGATGCCGATGTCAAAATAGCCGTGGTAGACGATGTCGTTGCCATCGATCGACGCGTTCACGAGCGGGAACTTCTTCAGCGCATGCACGGCCGCCTTCACAAAGAACGACATGAAGCCGAGCTTCACGCCGTGTTCCTTCTCAAAGCGATCCTTGTACTTGCTGCGCAGATCCATGACCGGCGCCATGTTCACTTCGTTGAACGTGGTCAGGATCGCGTTAGTCTGTTGCGACTCGAGCAGGCGCTCGGCGATCCGCGCGCGCAGCCGTGACATGGGCACGCGCTGCTCCGGGCGGTCCGTCAGCCAGGTGTCCGCACCCGGCGCAGCGACCTGCGGCAACGCGGCACGCGACGGCGCCGCCTTCGCGGCGACACTGGCCGGCGCGGCCGGCTTGGCGGCCGGCGACGCGCCAGCTGCTAGCACGTCACCCTTGGTCACCCGACCGTCGCGGCCGGTGCCGCTCAGCTGGCCGGCGCTCAGGTTCTTCTCCGCGAGCAGCTTCGAGGCGGCCGGCGACGCGATTGCGCTGCTGGCGCCGCCGGCCGCGGCCGGTTGCGCTGCGGGAGTCGGCGAGGTTTGCGGCGCCGGCTTCACTTCGGCGCCTGCGGCGGCGGCAGCTGTTTCTGTCGCCGTCGCGCCCGCCGCGGTGCCAGCCTTCGCTTCGGTATCAATCTTGGCGATCACCTCATCGGCAACAACTGTGTCGCCATCGTGCTTGATCACTTGAGCGAGCACGCCCGCAGCCGGCGCCGGCACTTCGAGCACGACCTTATCGGTCTCGATCTCAATCAGTATTTCATCTTGCGCAACCGCTTCCCCCGGTTGCTTCTTCCACTGGAGCATCGTAGCTTCGGACACCGACTCCGAAAGCTGCGGAACTTTAACTTCAACAATAGCCATCGTCATTATCCTGAATACGTATCGTGCCGTATCGGGCGACCAGGCGCTGGAGACGCGGCGCACGGTCCCCCGGGGGGACGAGCATTCGCCCCCCTCGGCTTCATCGTTGCGTAATTACTTGATCAGCGTCGCGCTCTTGAGCCGGCCGAACGCACCCTCGACCAGCGCCTTCTGCTGCTCGTAGTGCTTCGCGTAGTAGCCGACCGCCGGCGACGCGGACGCCGGACGCCCGCTGTACGCGAGTTTCATACCGTCCCGCATCCCTTCGGCGAGGTGGTGCTCGATGTAGAACCAGGGTCCTTGATTCTGTGGTTCATCCTGCACCCAGACGACCTCAGTCGCGTTATCGTACTTCTTCAGCTCGGCTTCGAACTGCTTGTGCGCGAACGGATAAAGTTGCTCGATACGCAAGATCGCGACGTCGGCGTTCTTTGCCTCGCGGCGATGGGCGATCAGATCGTAGTAGACACGCCCTGAGCAAACGAGCACACGCTTGACCTTTTTCGGATCGATCGACGCATCGGTCTCGCTGAGCACCGGATGGAACGCGCCGCTCGCCAACTCGGACAGGTCCGACACCGCTTCCTTGTGGCGCAACAATGACTTCGGCGTCAACACGATCAGCGGCTTTCGGAACAGCCGGATCATCTGGCGGCGCAGCAGGTGGAACATTTGTGCCGGCGTCGTCGGCTGCACGACCTGCATGTTGTGCTCCGCGCACAATTGCAAGTACCGCTCGATGCGCGCCGACGAGTGTTCCGGACCCTGCCCTTCGTAGCCGTGCGGCAGCAGCATCGTCAGCCCGGACACGCGGCCCCACTTAACTTCGCCGGACGAGATGAACTGGTCAACGACGACTT
Source organism: Burkholderia sp. b14 (assembly GCF_900156195.1). Taxonomy (NCBI): domain Bacteria; kingdom Pseudomonadati; phylum Pseudomonadota; class Betaproteobacteria; order Burkholderiales; family Burkholderiaceae; genus Burkholderia; species Burkholderia sp. b14. The sequence goes on along the minus strand of NZ_FTPJ01000003.1, from coordinate 289,879 downwards.
GTGCGCCATTGGCGAAGTCACCGAACTGGGCCTCCCATGCCACCAGCGTATTGGGTTCGGCCGTCGAATATCCATACTCGAAGCCGAGCACCGCTTCCTCGGACAACACCGAATCGATGACAGTGAAGCTCGCCTGCCCGTCCGCGACATTCTGCAGCGGAATATACGTGCCATCATCCCAGCGCTCGCGATTTTGGTCATGCAGCACCGCATGGCGGTGCGTGAACGTGCCACGGCCCGAGTCCTGTCCGGTCAAGCGCACCGCGTAGCCGGAGGCGACCAGCGATGCAAACGCGAGGTGCTCACCCATGCCCCAGTCGAGCGGTTGTTCACCGGCGCCCATCTTGCGACGGTCGTTGACCACGCGCTCAACCAGCGGGTGCAGCTTGAAATTCTCCGGGATCGTCGTGATCCGCTCGGCCAGGCGCTTGAGCTCGGCCAGCGGCACTGCAGTATCTGCCGCATCGGTCCACTTGCGGTTCAGGAACGGCACCCAGTCGACCGCATACTTGCTCTTGTAGTTCGACAGCACCGGGTCGACCGTGTGATGCCCCTCGTCCATCGCCTTACGGTATGTCTTCACATACTGATCGGCTTCGTCGGCACCGATCACGCCCTGCGTTAGCAGTTTCTCCGCATACAGCGCGCGCGTGCCGGGATGCTGCGCGATCTTCTTATACATCAGCGGCTGCGTGACCGCCGGCGTATCCTGTTCGTTGTGACCGAGCTTACGGAAACAGACGATGTCGATCACGACATCCTTGTGAAACTGCATCCGAAAATCGATCGCCAGTTGCGTGGCGAACACGACGGCCTCTGGGTCATCGCCGTTCACATGCAACACCGGCGCCTCGATCATCTTCACGACGTCGGTGCAATACAGCGTCGAGCGCGCATCGCGCGGATCGGACGTGGTAAAGCCGATCTGGTTGTTGATCACGATGTGCAGCGTGCCGTACGTGCCATAGCCACGCGTTTGCGCCAGATTCAGCGTCTCCATCACGACACCCTGGCCGGCAAAGGCCGCATCGCCATGAATCTGCACCGGCAGCACCTGCAGACCGTCCAGGTCGCCACGACGGTCCATGCGCGCTTTCGCGGAGCCTTCCACCACCGGGTTGACGATTTCCAGGTGCGATGGATTGAACGCCAGCGACAGGTGCACCGGGCCGCCAGCCGTCGAGACATCGGACGAAAAGCCCTTGTGGTACTTCACGTCGCCAGCCGGCAGATCGTCGACGTGCTTGCCTTCGAATTCGGCGAACAGGTCCGCCGGCATCTTGCCGAGCGTGTTGACGAGCACGTTCAGGCGCCCACGGTGGGCCATGCCGATCACGATTTCCTGCACGCCTTTGCTGCCTGCATGGTGCACGACCTCATCCATCGCCGCGATGAAGCTCTCGCCGCCTTCGAGCGAGAAACGCTTCTGACCGACGTACTTCGTGTGCAGGTAGCGCTCCAGGCCTTCGGCCGCGGTCAACCGCTGGAGAATGTGCTTCTTTTTGTCGGTGGAGAAATTCGGCGTTGAGCGCGTGGACTCCAGCCGCTCCTTCCACCAGCGCTTCTGCTCTGGATCGCTGATGTACATGAATTCCGCACCGATCGTGCCGCAATACGTGTCGCGCAGCGCCTTCACGATGTCGCGCAACGATGCTTGCTCAAAACCGAAGTACAGGTTCGTCGCATGGAACGTCTGGTCCATGTCGGCTTCGGTGAAATCGTAAAACGCAGGTTCGAGTTCGGGAATATGCGGACGTTCGCGGCGCTTTAGAGGATCGATGTTGGCCCATTGCGAGCCGAGGAAGCGATAGGCGCCGATCAGCGATTGAACGTAGACTTGCTTTCGCGCAGTGGACAGGTCGTTGTTGCCGCCACGTGGAATGAATGCGTTCGCTTTGGCTCGTTGGGCGAAGGACTCGACGATCGGCGCGTGGGCCACGTCATTCACATTCGAGCCGTCCGACGCAGGTACGTTTTGCAAGGCATCGAAGTAGCTGCGCCAGTTCTCGGGCACGGACGCCGGATTATCGAGATATGCTTCGTACAATTCTTCGACGTACGGAGCATTGCCGCCGAACAAATACGAGTTCAGCTGGAATTGCTTCATCATTTTGACGCTCACCTTTCTTCGAGTTTCTCGAGAAATAGCGGGTTACGAAACCTTCCGCGCGACGGCCTGACCGTGTAGCGGATTGCGCGAATCAAGTCTGCTGGGAAGGACCTAAAACATGCATCGGCGAAGCTTATCACGTTTAGCCTATTGCGGCTATTTGCCTCATTTGCAAGCGGGCCGATGCCGGACCTGAACGGAGCGGATCGAGGACGGATCGCCCGCACCACACCACCACCACACCGATACAAAAACGCCACACCGGCTCATGCGGGCATGACGCCGATGCGGCACAATGGACTTCGCCCGCCGGCGGCATCGCTACAGCGACGCACGTCAGTCGGCCGCAGCCTCGCGGCTCGCGCGCCGGCGCTCGTGCTCCTTTAGGTGTCGCTTGCGCAGTCGGATCGACTGCGGCGTGACCTCGACAAGCTCGTCATCGTCGATGAACTCGACCGCGTACTCGAGCGTCAACTGGATCGGCGGAACAAGGCGCACCGCCTCGTCGGTCCCCGATGCGCGCACGTTCGTCAGCTGCTTGCCGCGGATCGGATTGACCACCAGGTCATTGTCGCGGCTGTGAATGCCGATGATCATCCCTTCGTACAGCGCGTCGCCCGGCGACACGAACATGCGACCACGATCCTGCAGCTTCCACAGCGCGTACGCGACCGCGGCGCCGTCATCTTGCGAGATCAACACGCCGTTGCGCCGCTCGCCGATCGTGCCATCTCGCATCGGCTGGTATGCATCGAAGATGTGACTCATCAGGCCCGTGCCGCGCGTCAGCGTGAGAAACTCGCTCTGGAAGCCGATCAGTCCACGCGCCGGAATCCGATATTCCAGCCGTGTACGCCCGCGGCCGTCAGACGCCATGTCAAGCAGCTCGCCCTTGCGGCGACCCAGCTCCTCCATCACGGCGCCCTGATGACCGTCCTCGAGATCCACGGTCAGCAACTCGTACGGCTCGTGCTTAACACCATCGATCTCGCGCACCACCACACGCGGACGCGATACCGCGAGTTCGTAGCCTTCGCGACGCATATTCTCGATCAAGATAGTCAAATGCAGCTCGCCGCGACCGGACACTTCGAACACCGTCTCATCGCCGGTATCCTTGACCCGCAACGCGACATTATGATTCAGCTCCCGGTTCAGTCGCTCGCGGATCTGGCGGCTGGTAATGAACTTGCCTTCCTTGCCCGCCAACGGCGACGTGTTCACACAGAAGTTCATCGTCAGTGTCGGCTCATCGACGGTAATCATCGGTAGCGCGTCCGGCACGTCCGGCGCGCAGATCGTCGCGCCGATGCCGACATCGTCGATGCCGTTGATCAGCACGATGTCGCCAGCCTCGGCACTGTCCACCTGCACGCGCTCCAGCCCCTTGAAGACCTGCACCTGATTAATCTTGCGGTTCAACGGCTCGCCCTGCGGGCCGAAACGCATCACGACTGGCTGGCCGGCCTTGATGCGCCCGCGCGTGATGCGGCCCACGCCGATGCGACCGACATAGGTTGAATAGTCTAGCGACGTGATCTGCAACTGCAGCGGCGCGTCCGGATCGGCCGCGCGCACCGGCACGTATTGCAGTACCGCTTCGAACAACGGGCGCATGTCGCCTTCGCGCACCTGCGCGTCCAAGCTGGCATAGCCGTTCAGCGCCGATGCATAAACCACCGGGAAATCGAGCTGTTCGTCGTTTGCGCCAAGCTTGTCGAACAGATCGAACGTCTGGTTGATCACCCAGTCCGGCCGCGCGCCCGGACGGTCGATCTTGTTGACGACCACGATCGGCTTGAGCCCGAGCGCCAGCGCCTTCTTCGTGACAAAGCGCGTCTGTGGCATCGGCCCTTCGACCGCGTCGACCAACAGCAGCACCGAGTCCACCATTGACAGCACGCGCTCGACTTCGCCGCCGAAGTCAGCGTGCCCCGGCGTGTCAACGATATTGATGTGCGTGCCTTCGTATTCAACAGCACAGTTCTTCGCGAGGATCGTGATGCCACGCTCCTTCTCGATGTCGTTCGAGTCCATCACGCGCTCGGCGACTTGCTGGTTTTCACGGAACGTGCCGGACTGCCGGAGCAGCTGGTCCACGAGCGTGGTCTTGCCATGGTCGACGTGCGCGATGATGGCGATATTGCGGAGCGGGCGTGTCATAGAGGAGTCGTTCTAACGCGGTGCGTGGCGAAGCGGGCCGACGCAAGGCAAAGCGGCTGCACGCAGCCCGAGGATCACGCCACAGCAGCGGGCGATGTAGCACGGGCGCCAAATTGGAAACCAAAGATTCTACCACGCTGTGGCGTCCGCGCCATGCGCACGCGGTGCGCATGGTGAACTGCCCTACGATTTTAAGCAGTTTTGCGGAAAATCCCGTTGCGATGCCTCACGGCGGCTCCTATAATTCATGTCAAGTCAACTATTGCCGGTACACCTTTTATGTCGAGTCCGAACGCCGGATTGCCGCCCGAAATCGCCAATTACCCTTTCGACGAGAGCGTCGGCTATCTGCTCGCGCGGGTCCGCTCGAACATCTGGAACATGGTGTCGCAGCAAACGATGGCCGAACTAGGCATTACCAGTACGCAGGCAAGCATCCTATTCATGCTCGGCAGTGGTCGGTGCCTTGCCGCGGCCGAACTCGCACGCGAATATGGCATCGACGCGAGCGCGGTGACGCGGCTCATCGACCGGCTGGAGAAACGCGGCCTGCTCTGCCGGGTGCGCAGTGAAGAAGATCGTCGTGTCGTGCGCCTCAAGCTGACGGACAAAGGGACCGCGCTGGCCGCGCGGATGCCAGCGATATACAACCGAGTACTGGACAAGCTGCTGACCGGCTTCACCCCCGAGGAAGTTGGTTTCCTCAAAAGCATGCTACGCCGCATCCTGATCAACTGCGACGAAACGCCCAGCTAAACGTCAGGCGACCCCGCTGCCCGAGTCGGCGGCCAGATCGCGCTGACGAATCCGGTTATGCCGTGTGCAATCAGTTGTATTGGCAAGCTTTTTAGTTGACTTTTTGTTGGCTGATAGTAAGGATTTAGTTGCAATGTCCACCAATATATGGGCTATCCGAAGGACCGATCGATGAAAGTCGTTTCATTCTCCGCCCCGCCGGCACGGCTGGCCCGGTGCGCCGCCGCGCTGGTGGCGACCACCCTGGTGCTCGGCGGCTGCGCCAACTCTATCGGGCTGCGCAGCGACAAGCAGCCGGCACGGGCCGACAGCTTCGACAGCGCGCAAAGCCTGCCCACTGAAGGTGGTATCTGGCCCGCGCTGGATTGGGCTGCTCAGTTCGGCGATCCACAATTGCCGCAACTGATCGACGAGGCGCTAGCCGACAGTCCGACCATTGCCCAAGCGCAGGCGCGGTTAGCCAAGGCCGCCTCATATGTGCAGGGCGCCAACGCCAGTACGCTGCCCAAGGCGGACGCGAAATACACGTGGACGCGCGAACTTTACTCGGGCAATGCGCTCTTCCCGCCGCCATATGGCGGCGCGTGGTACAGCGAGAACAATGTGCTAGCAAGCGCGACGTACGAACTGGACCTGTGGGGCAAAAATCGGGAAGCGCTGCGCTCGGCGATTTCCCAGGAAAAAGTCGCCGCGGCCGAGGCGCAGCAGGCGCGGCTGACATTGGCGACGTCGGTGGCACGCGCCTACAACCAGCTCGCGCAACAGTACGCGCTGCGTGAGGTCGCGCAGCGTGAGATCTCGAACCGCGCCAATGTAGGCGCCATCACGCGAGGGCGCCTTGCCGCAGGCTTGGATACCGAGGTTGAGCGTCGCACCGCTGAGGGCAACCTTGCAACAAGCCAGACCGCATTGACTGACCTGGATGGACAAATCACCACGACGCGATACCAACTCGGCGCACTGCTCGGCAAGGGTCCGGACCGCGGGCTGTGTATTGCGATGCCGCGGCTGGGCGGGGGTGGCAGCGTCGCGCTGCCGGCGAACCTGCCAGCGGACCTGCTGGCTCGCCGCCCGGACATTGTCGCCGCACGTTGGCAAGTGGAGGCCGCTACGCACGACATCAAGGTGGCCAAGGCCGAGTTTTTCCCGGACATCAATCTGAGCGCCGGGTTCGGTTTCGATGCTTTCGGCTGGGGCCGATTCCTGCAGTCTGGCAGCCGCCAGATCCAGGCCGGGCCAGCGCTCCACTTGCCGATCTTCGACGGTGGCACGCTGCGCGCAAACCTGAAAGGCAAGCTTGCCGACTACGACAGCGCGGTGGCGAACTACAACCAGACGCTGATCGGCGCACTGAACGATGTCGCGACCCAGGTGGCCGCGATCCGCTCGGTCGACCAGCAACTCGTTGACACGCAAGCCGCATACGACGCGAGCAAACGCGCGTACGAGTTGGCAGTGATCCGCTACAAGGCTGGCTTGGCGCCGCAGTTGCAAGTGCTCTCCGCCGACAGCCTGCAGTTGGCGCAGCAACAGACCCTAGTCAATTTGACCATGCGTCGACGCGACCTGCAACTGGCCCTGATCAAGGCGCTAGGCGGCGGTTTCGACGCGAACGGCACCGTGCTCGGCGCCACCGAGCCGGCCCAATGATGAGCCACCCCCGCACATCCGGCCGCCCGGCCATGCAATGAATCAGACTTGAAGACACGGAGCGATTGATGAGCAGCCCCCAACAACAAGGCGCCACGCCCGACGCAAACGCAAGCAACGGCCAACGCCGGCGCCTGATGACGCTGGTGACGATCGTGATTGTGCTTGCCGCGATCGCCTATGGCGCGTACTACCTACTGATCGCGCGGTTTCACGAAGAAACCGACGACGCGTACGTCAACGGCAATGTAGTGCAGATCACGCCGCAGGTCACCGGCACCGTGATCGCAGTGAAGGCGGACGACACTCAGGTCGTGCAGAAGGGCCAGCCACTGGTGCTGCTTGATCCGGCGGATTCACGCGTCGCGCTACAGCAGGCCGAAGCGGACTTGGCGCAGACCGTGCGCCAGGTCCGTACGCTGTACGTGAACAACAACCAGTACCAGGCCGCGGTCGCGCAGCGCCAATCCGACCTATCGCGCGCGCAAGATGACCTGCGCCGCCGTCTGACGGTTGCCCAGACCGGCGCGGTATCGCAGGAGGAAATCTCTCATGCGCGTGATGCGGTCAAGGCTGCGCAGGCCGCTCTCGACATCGCGCGTCAACAGTTGGCGTCCAACCGCGCGTTAACTGCCAACGTCGCGATTGCACAGCATCCGAACGTACTGGCGGCCGCAGCCAAGGTCAGAGATGCCTACCTGAACTACGCGCGCAACACACTACCTGCACCGGTGACCGGTTACGTCGCCAAGCGCAGCGTGCAGGTGGGCCAGCGCGTCTCGCCCGGCACGCCGCTGATGGCGATCGTGCCGCTGAACGAAGTCTGGGTCGATGCAAACTTCAAGGAAGTCCAACTCAAGCACATGCGCATCGGCCAACCGGTCGAGGTCGTCTCCGACGTCTACGGCTCATCGGTCGTGTACCACGGCAAGATCCAGGGCTTTTCAGCCGGTACCGGCTCGGCCTTTTCGCTGTTGCCCGCGCAAAACGCCACCGGCAACTGGATTAAGGTCGTGCAGCGCCTGCCGGTGCGCGTGCAGCTCGATCCCGAGGAGTTGAGAAAGCATCCGCTGCGCATCGGCCTGTCGATGACCGCCAACGTGTCGATCAAGGACGAGCAAGGCGGCGAACTCGGCAACGCACCGACCACGGTGTATCAGACCGACGTATTCGATGAGTACGGTAAGCAGGCCGACGCTGAAATCCAACGCATCATCAGCCAGAACGACGGCAGCGTTGGCACTGCCGTCGCTGCGGCGGACACGGCTAGGCCGGCGGCGAACACGGCGGCTAGGCTGGCCCCGGTCGCAGCCCGGCACGCCACACGATAGGGCTATACCATGAGCCAGACACAAGCGTCTCACCCGCCGCTGTCGGGCATGCAACTGGTGGTCGGGACCATCGCGGTCTCGCTCGCCGTGTTCATGAATGTACTGGATACGTCGATCGCCAATGTCGCGATCCCGACTATCTCGGGTGACCTTGGCGTGTCGTCGGATCAGGGCACGTGGGTCATCACCTCGTTTGCCGTCGCCAACGCAATCTCCGTGCCTCTGACCGGCTGGCTGACCGAGCGGATTGGCCAGGTCCGGCTATTTCTCACGTCGATCGTGCTGTTCGTGATCTCGTCGTGGTTGTGTGGGCTGGCGCCGTCGCTGCCATTCCTGCTGGCATCGCGCGTGCTGCAGGGCGCGGTGGCCGGTCCGATGATTCCGCTGTCGCAAACGCTGCTGCTGGCGAGCTACCCGCGCTCCAAGTCCGCGATGGCGCTCGCGCTATGGGGCATGACCACGCTCGTCGCACCCGTGCTTGGCCCAATCCTGGGCGGGTGGATCTCCGATAACTATTCGTGGCCGTGGATCTTCTACGTGAACATCCCGGTTGGGATCGGCGCCGCGATCGCGACGTGGGTGATCTTCCGCAAGCGCGACTCCGAGGTCAAGCGCGCGCCAATCGACGGCGTCGGGCTGGTGCTACTCGTGCTGTGGGTCGGCTCATTACAAATCATGCTCGACAAGGGCAAGGACCTCGATTGGTTCAACTCAACAACGATCATCGTGCTGGCACTGATTGCGATCATCACCTTCGCGTTCTTTGTCGTATGGGAGTTGACCGACAAGCATCCGGTCGTCGATCTGTCGTTGTTTCAGCGGCGCAATTTCACCGGCGGCACGGTGGCGCTGTCGGTCGGCTACGGATTGTACTTCGGTAACCTGGTGCTGCTGCCTTTGTGGCTGCAGACGCACATCGGCTATACCGCGACGCAGGCGGGCCTGGTCATGGCGCCGGTCGGCATTTTCGCGATTCTGTTGTCGCCGCTAACCGGCAAATACATGCCCAAGACGGATCCACGCTACATCGCGACCGCAGCGTTCACCGTGTTCGCATTGTGTTTCTACCTGCGCTCGCGGTACACGACCGGCGTCGATACGTTTGCGCTGATGGTGCCCACGTTTATCCAGGGCATCGGCATGGCTGGATTCTTCATCCCGCTGGTGTCGATCACGCTGTCCGGCTTGCCGCCGCATCGGATCGCCGCGGCCTCGGGTCTGTCCAACTTCGTGCGAATCATGTGCGGCGGCATCGGCACCTCGATCTTTCAGACCGCATGGGACCATCGCACGATCCTGCATCATGCGCAATTGGCCGAACAAACCAGTCAATTCAGCCCGGCATTCGGGCAATCGGTCGCGCAGATGCGGGCGCTCGGCATGAGCGAAGCGCAGTCATATGGGTTCGTCAACAACTTGATGACGCAACAGGCTGCGCAACTGGGCGTCAACGACCTGTTCTACCTGTCCGCCGCGATCTTCATCGCGTTGATTACGTTGATTTGGATCACCAAGCCTGAGCGCGGCGGCGGCGATGCGGGGGCCGCGGCATCAGCCGCACATTGAACGCCGAGCGGGGTGCGACGGGTGGCCCGCCTGCAGGCCGCCCGCCGCGCCCCGCTCCAGCACATTGGCAACTTCGCCCTCTGATTAAGCCGAGTCGTGGTTCCCGCAAACGCGCTTGTTGCGGGCAGCCCGTGGCAAATGTCCGTTTTAATAACACTCTCGTCGTCCCAATACTGGCCGCACATAAGCCGTTCGTAATTCAAATGCCCAGTTCGATAATTTGCATAACAAATTAATGGCGACGATTTAACATTTGCGTCCAAAATCGATCTACGGGGGGCAACGTGCCAAACGCATGGTTTAAAAACTGTTCTCGTTACTTGGCGGCCTGCGTCAAACCCGACGTCATGGACCGCAAACCGCAACACTCGTCACCATCGGTCGGTTCCGCATCGAATCAAGCCAACGCATTGGCAAAACTCAAGGCACTCCGGCGACCGCCGTGGCATAAGGGCAACGCGTCGCGCGCTTCTCGCGCCAGTACGCCTAAAACGGATGTCACGGGTGCGAGTACGTTAAAAACGGACGTCACAACCTCGCCACCGCACTTGCTGAAGTTGCCCAAAGAAATTCACATGACCATCGCGAAGATGATCACCGAACCGGATCGGACGGGCCCATACAGATCCCACTTCAACAGTCTGCAACGGTATTCGTCGGTCATACCCGGTTCGTCCAACTGGCTAGCGCCTGAATTTGAGGTCGCCCAGCTAGCGCAGCAGGCCAGTGACCTAAAGCGACTCAAGGAGTCGGAGCGAGTTGGCAAGTTCAACGAAATTTTCGCGAGCGCGACGGCACTGCGACCTCGGCGCCCTCGGGTGGAAGCCTATATCATCAGCCAGATGCGATGCCTGCCGACATACGACGCGTATCGTGCGGCACAAGACGTCGCCGCCAAACTCAAGCAGTCCGATCGTAACCCGTGCCACGCACAATATATTGCGTTATTTGACGAAATACCGCGCATCGTCGGCGACTGGCGGCCCAACGTGGACACTCATGCCAACCTGCACACGTTGCTGCTCCAACTAGTGGACGCCGCATCCCAGCTTCCGCCGCACTCGAATAGTGTCGACGAGAAAATCGCCAAGAAGACAGCGACTGGGGCTATGCTAGCGGCCGTACTGCCCCAGCTGGATGCGCCGGACTTGGCGCCTCGTTTCGATGCGCTAGTGAACACAGCGCGTGTCATTAATTCGAAGTTGGTGGAAACGCTTGCGTCAGTCCTTTCAAAGCTTCCAGCAGAAGAGCGTGCTGCGAAGTTCGATAACTTACTGTCCGTTGTACAGAAGCATGACGGTGCGTCGGCACCAACGCTCGCGACTCACCTCGATGTCCTTTCCAATAACGACAGGCCTGCACGCTGGCACGCGCTGCTGCAAGTGGCAATGCAACACCGCATCGCAGGCATGATCAAGCCTTTACTGAATGCCGCGGTCAACCTTCCCGGCGAAGATGTTGGCGCGGCGTGCGTAGCCGTTCGCCGCCTTGCAGACCAATCGTTGGACCCATCTAGAGACCGGAGCGCAAACACGATATTAGCCGCCGTTGCTAGTCAGCTAAGTGCCATTCCCCAGACAGAGCAACAGCCGATGTACGAGTGGCTACTTCGTAAAGTTAGCGAGTTTCCGACACAAAGTCAGATACTGAAACGATCGCAATTGCGCTCGAGAGTCGAACTCCTTTCCTGCCTCGTTGCACAGATACACCGTTCGCCAGATGAACAAAAGCGCGAAGTTTTCGACATGCTGGCCCGTATGCTAGATTGCGCCACGCCACACAATAGTCGCGACGCGCAGGCAGCGCTTGAAGACCCATTTGGACTCCGAGGCAGCTCCGTCAACTTTTCGCCCTCCTCGCAACCTTGGATAGACCAATGGCGCAAGCGGTGCACGGATCCTACCCAGTCGCGTCTGGCACGCATCGCATTCCCCTTCGCATAGCAGCCGCTGACCCCACCCGCACGGCACTGGCACAACGTAGGCTGCGTCGCGCACGGGTAAATTTCGTTTCCCTGTCGATTACGTCTACCTTACCAGCTCCGGCGCTGGCGTAATGACTATGCTGTGCATCACATGGCAATCCGCCACGATTAGCGGACATTGGCCAATGCGATACAACCCCATCGCATTGGGCGGCATGATCAACGCAGCGTGCGCCGCCAGCCCCTGGATTAAACGGCTTAAAATGAAAATACGCGATGTCAATAAACTTGTTCACCTATTTGCCTTGCATGACGGGCGCATGTTGCGCTCCTGAGGTCCCGGACGCCGAGACCGCATTGGTTGCATCCGATCAGATGCCGACGTCACGCCAGATGCCGGCGACGTTACGCGACTATCGATTGGACACATTGGCGTCACTGCCGCGCAGCGCGGCCTCGGAGGTTCCGCCGACGTGCAATCGCGCGAGCAGAGTGCTAGAGCACACGCCGACGCTGACGAAGCTGCCGCTAGAGGTGCTTGAAATCATCGCCTGTCGAGTCGCTGAACCCACGACGGACATCGAACAAACAACCACTTATCGTCACCTGTGGTCGTTCGCGACCGCGTCGCCCCACACGTGGCAAGCGTCGTGGTTGCCAATCCGTGCAGCGCGGCTCCACGCGCGTGCGATGGACCTGGGCAGCGATGAGCAGCAAGCGCCGCTGCAGGAATTCAAAGACATCTTCGACGCCGCTTGCCGGTTGCCTATGGATAAGACGAAGCTTCAAGCACACGTAATCGAGCAAATCCCATGGATGCAGGACGGGCACCTGGACGCAATTCATTGGACGCTATCCAAGCTCGAGCGGCAACCGGCACAGGCAAGTGCCGCCCCGTACCGGGCATTGATCGACGTGCTGCCCAGGTGCTTTAATCACATGTGTTACAGTCCCGACGGCCCCCACAACGCAATCGTACCAGAGCACTCTGCGCGGCGAGCGGCATTCAATGTAGGACTCGACGCGATTAGGAAGTTGCACGGACCGGACAAAGTGGACGCCATTGAGGTCATGGCATCACTGTTGAACCGTTTGCCCGATGACGAACGCGCAGCCAGTTTCGATGCATTGGTGCATGTCGCGATAGCAGAACCACCCACTCCGATCGCGAAACTCGTGCCATACCTGCAATGGCTGGAAAGCACTGAACAGCAAGGCCGTTTGGATAACTTAATATTGATTGCTACTCAGCATGGCGACGCGGACGCAGTCGAGCCGCTGATCGCCGCCACCGCGGCGGTGCACCACGACGTTGCCAATGCCGACACAGCATGGTCCAATGAGGCCGCGCCGCCATCGGCGGCAGCGCAGCAGAATCGATGGGATCGGGTACAAGCGCTAAGCCACACGCTGTGGCGCTCAGGCAAAATGACGCTCGAACAGTTTAGCGCCGCACTTTCGCTGCTCGAATCGATATCGGAAACGCTGCTCGCCGAACAGCGGCAAAGGACGACGGCGTGGCTCGAGAGTCAATTCAACGAAATCGCGTAACGAACCGGCGTTAACTGCGGGGGGCAATCAGGCGTTCTGGCAACAGCACACCACGCTGCCACCGGCCGAGTCCAAGCAGCCGACGCCCGTCAGCATCATATACCCTGACCCTGACGTCGTCACCCACGTTCGGTTCACTCCCCAACCGCAACCGCTGGCCGTGCGTGAAGCGCCGGGCCATTTCGGCATCCAGCTCGACGGGTGCAAACGTTGATAATAACGCGTCGATCGGTTGCAAACAGGCCAAACGTCGCGGCTCGTCCGCATCGGACAGTTCGTCCAACGTTACAGCGTCGTTTAGCGTTAATGCTCCCACACCGGTGCGGCGCAGCATCGTCAAATGCGCGCCGCAACCCAGCACTTCGCCAATGTCCTCGGCCAGTACGCGAATATAGGTGCCTTTGCTGCACGTAACGCGGATCGTCACGGACGCTGCACCGTCCAATGCGCACGTGATGCATTCCAATGCGTGAATCGTCACCGCACGCGCTTCGCGCTCGAGCGTATGGCCTGCCCGCGCATATGCATAGAGCGGTTTGCCGTCGCGCTTGAGCGCCGAGTACATTGGCGGCACCTGCATGATTGGACCACGGAACGCGATAAGCGCCGCGTCGAGCGCCGCCCGGTCGCACATAACAGGCCGTGTCTGCAGCACGTCACCCTCCGCGTCACCGGTCGTCGTGCGCACGCCAAGTTTCAGTGTCGCGTCATAGGTCTTGTCCGCATCAAGCAGATCCTGCGAAAACTTGGTCGCCTCGCCGAAACACAGCGGCAACAGACCGGACGCAAGCGGGTCCAGCGTTCCGGTGTGCCCGGCCTTTTTCGCGTTGAACAGGCGCTTGGCGCGCATCAGCGCATCATTGCTGGACAGCCCGACCGGCTTGTCCAGCAGTAACACACCGTCCACGGGGCGCCGGACAAGGCGCGGCCGTGCCGGATCACGTCGTTGCGTCATATCGATATCGCGCTCCAGGGGTCAGTCGTCCTTGGCGCGCGTCGCGTTCGCCTCGTCGATCAACCGCGACATGTGTACGGCCTTCTCGATCGACTCATCGAACACAAAGTGCAACGTCGGCACCGTATGGATGTGCAGGCGTTTGAACAACAAGTTATGCAAGTGGCCGGCCGCGTGGTTGAGCGCTTCTTGCGTCTGCCGGGGGTCTCCAGTCAGTGTCGTGAAGAATATCTTTGCATGCGCGTAATCCGGGGTCAGCTCGACCGCCTGGATCGTCACCAGGCCAATTCGCGGATCCTTGACTTCGCGCGCGATCAACTCCGACAAATCGCGCTGAATCTGATCAGCGATCCGCACGTTGCGATCGCCACTGCTGCGTTTTTTCGGCATAGTTCACTCCTGCCAACAAAAAAGGCGGAGCCTGACGGCCCCGCCCCTAGCGCCGGCGCATTAAATTACAGCGTGCGCGCCACCTCGGTAACTTCGAACACCTCGAATTGGTCACCTTCCTGGATGTCGTTGAAGTTCTTCAGCGACAAGCCGCACTCGAAGCCCTGCTTCACTTCCTTCACGTCGTCCTTGAAGCGCTTGAGCGAATCAAGCTCGCCGGTATGGATCACCACGTTATCGCGCAGCACCCGGACCGACGCCGCGCGTTTGACGATGCCGTCGGTCACCATACAGCCGGCAACCACACCGACCTTCGGTACCTTGAACACTTGCCGCACCTCGACCGTGCCGATCACCGCCTCACGTTTTTCCGGCGCCAGCATGCCAGACATCGCAGCCTTCACCTCGTCTACCGCATCATAAATGATGTTGTAGTATCGGAGATCGACGCCGTTCGCCTCGGCCAGCCGGCGCGCCTGGGCGTCGGCACGCGTGTTGAAACCAATGATGACGGCCTTGGACGCGGTCGCCAGGTTGACGTCCGTTTCGCTGATGCTGCCCACCGCGCTGTGCACAATCTGCACGCGCACCTCGTCGGTCGACAGCTTCTGCAGCGCATGCACCAACGCTTCCTGCGAGCCCTGTACATCGGCCTTCACGATCAGCGGCAGGTTCTGCACTTCGCCAGCACCCATCTGCTCCAGCATGCTTTCAAGCTTCGCAGCCTGCTGCTTCGCAAGCTTCACGTCGCGGAACTTGCCTTGCCGGAACAGCGCGATTTCACGCGCCTTGCGCTCATCCGGCAGCACGATCACTTCCTCGCCGGCGTTCGGCACCTCGGACAGCCCTTGGATCTCGGCCGGAATCGATGGCCCTGCCGACTTCGCCGCCTTGCCAAACTCATCGGTCATCGCCCGCACGCGGCCATACGCGGAGCCCGCCAGTACGACGTCGCCACGCGACAGCGTACCGGACTGCACCAGGATCGTCGCGACCGGGCCTTTGCCCTTGTCCAGCTTCGCCTCGATCACAATACCCTTGGCAGGCGCCTCAATGGGCGCCTTCAATTCGAGCACCTCGGCTTGCAACAGCACGTTCTCGAGCAGGTCGTCAATGCCCTGTCCGGTCTTGGCGGACACCTCGAGGAACGGCGCATCACCGCCGTACTCTTCCGGCACCACACCTTCCGCGACCAATTCCTGTTTTACCCGATCCGGATTCGCGTCGGGCTTGTCAATCTTGTTGATCGCCACGACGATCGGCACGCCGCCCGCCTTCGCATGCGCAATCGCCTCCTTCGTCTGTGGCATCACGCCATCGTCGGCCGCGACCACCAGGATCACGATGTCGGTCGACTTCGCGCCCCGCGCACGCATCGCGGTAAACGCCTCGTGGCCCGGCGTATCGAGGAACGTGATCACACCACGCGGCGTCTCGACGTGGTATGCGCCGATGTGCTGAGTGATGCCCCCCGCCTCGCCCGCAGCGACCTTCGCGGTACGGATATAGTCGAGCAGCGACGTCTTGCCGTGGTCGACGTGGCCCATCACCGTGACGACCGGTGGGCGTGGCAGCGCGTCGACATCGGCCACTTCGCCTTCGATCAGCAACGCTTCCGGGTCGTCAAGCTTCGCGGCAACCGCATGATGGCCCAGTTCCTCGACGACAATCATCGCGGTTTCCTGGTCCAGCACCTGGTTAATTGTCACCATCTGGCCGAGCTTCATCATCACCTTGATGACCTCGGAGGCCTTGACGGCCATCTTATGCGCGAGATCGGCTACGGTGATCGTCTCCGGCACATGCACTTCGCGCACGATCGGTTCGGTCGGCACCTGGAAATTCGTATGCGCATCCTGATGCTTGCCACGGCCGCGTGGACCACCCCGCCAACCACGGTCGACACCACCGCTCGAATCACCGCGCGTTTTGATGCCACGGCGCTTGGCCGCATCGTCCTGCCAGCCGCTCTTGCCCGGGACTTTCTTCTTGTCGCCGGAGAGTGCAGCCGTCGGTGCCGACACCGGTTTCTTCGCGCCAGCGGCCGGTCGGGCCGGCGCTGCCGCGCCCGCCGGCCTAGCCGGTTTGTGCAGCGTGCCCTTCGCCTCAGCGGTCTTGGCCGGTTCGACCGGCTTTGGCGGCTCAGGCACCTTGACCATTGCCTTGCGCGGCGTCGCCATCATCTCGCGGATCGCCCGTGCCTCGGCTTCCGCCGCTTCCCGTCGCTTGCGGATGGCCTCCTGCTCCAGGCGTGCCTTATCGGCGGCGGCACGGGCATCGTCGGCGGCCTTCTTCGCCGCCTCCCGCTCGGCAGCGCGCTCGGCCGCCGCACGAGCGTCGTCGGCGGCGGATTGGCCGGCCGGTTGTGGCACATCGTGATTGCGCTGCTGCGCGGCCACCTGCTGGGCAGCAGCGCGTGCCTGAGCCTGAGCCTGAGCCTGAGCCGCCTGCGCCGCGCGCCGCGCCGCTTCCTCTTCAGCGCGACGCCGCTCCGCCTGCGCGGCCTCCTCGCGGGCGCGCCGCTCCGCCTCCTCGCGCTCGAGGCGCTCCTGCCGCTCACGCAATTCGCGCGCCTGCTGAGCCAGTGCCTCGGCTTCGAGGCGCGCTTGCTCCTCGCGACGCGCGAGTTCGGCAGTCGCACTGTCCTGGTCCTCGCCATTCGGCGCTTCGGTACCTGGCTCGTCGCGCTTGACAAACACCCGCTTCTTGCGGACTTCGACCTGGATCGTGCGAGCCTTGCCGGTTGCGTCGGCCTGCTTGATTTCCGACGTCTGCCGACGCGTCAGCGTGATCTTGCGCTTGTCGCCGTCAGCGCTGCCGTGCGACTTGCGCAAGTGATCCAGCAAACGCGCCTTGTCCGCTTCGGACAATACGTCGTCAGCGCTAGCTTTCTGCACACCCGCAGCTTGAAGCTGTTCGAGCAGAAGGCCTGCAGGCATCTTCAGTTCCGCGGCAAATTGGGCTACGTTGTTGCTCGCCATTCATCCCTCTTGAGGCAAGGACAGCGGTCCTTGCAGTTGACATCCCGGTGCGGCCTATCGGGCCGCGTCATTTCAATGCGCCATCATAATCTCGCTTCGCGCCCGTCACTGGAACCAGTGCTCGCGCGCCTTCATGATCAGCGCCTTCGCGGCCTCCTCGTCGATGCCGGTCATCTCGACCAACTCGTCGACGGCCAACTCGGCCAGATCGTCACGCGTGTGTATCTCGTGCTCGGCGAGCTTAGCGAGTAGCTCCCGATCCATCCCATCGAGGCTTTTCAGGTCAAGCGACGCGTTTTCGACCTTTTCCTCATTCGCGATCGCCATCGTCAGCAGCGCATCGCGTGCGCGATTGCGCAACTCGTGCACCGTGTCTTCGTCGAACGCCTCGATCTCGAGCATCTCGTTGAGCGGCACGTACGCGATCTCCTCGAGGCTCGTGAAACCTTCGTCGATCAGGATGTCGGCGACCTCCTCATCAACATCCAGCCGCTCCATGAACAGGTCGCGCAGCACCTTGCGTTCTTGCGACTGTTTCTCGGCGGACTCGTCCGGTGTCATAATATTGATCTGCCAGCCGGTCAGCTCGCTGGCGAGCCGCACGTTCTGGCCGCTTCGGCCGATCGCGACAGCCAGCTCGTTTTCGTCAACGACGACATCCATCGCGTGCTTTTCCTCGTCAACGACGATCGATTGCACGGCAGCCGGCGCAAGGGCGCCGATCACGAACTGGGCAGGATCTTCCGACCATAGCACGATATCGACGTTCTCGCCACCCAACTCGTTGCGCACTGCCTGCACGCGCGAACCGCGAATGCCGACACACGTGCCGATCGGGTCGATGCGCTTGTCATAGGCCACCACTGCGATCTTCGCCCGCACGCCGGGGTCACGCGCCGCCGACTTGATTTCGAGCAAGCCCTGCTCGATCTCCGGCACCTCGAGTTCAAACAGCTTCATCAGGAATTCGGGCGCGGTGCGCGACAGCTCAATCTGCGGCCCCCGCGCCGTGCGGTCGACCTTGGCGATATACGCACGCGCGCGATCGCCAATGCGCAGATTCTCTTTCGGGATCAGTTGATCGCGGCGCAGCAACGCTTCGACCCGCCCCGATTCGACGACCAGGTTGCCCTTGTCGAGCCGCTTTACCGAGCCGGTCATGATCTTCTCGCCACGCTCGAGGAAATCGTTCAGGATCTGCTCCCGCTCCGCATCGCGCACCTTC
Organism: Burkholderia sp. b14; assembly: GCF_900156195.1. Taxonomy (NCBI): domain Bacteria; kingdom Pseudomonadati; phylum Pseudomonadota; class Betaproteobacteria; order Burkholderiales; family Burkholderiaceae; genus Burkholderia; species Burkholderia sp. b14. The sequence continues at coordinate 271,277 of NZ_FTPJ01000003.1, read as the reverse complement.
TGCAAAATCACTTGCTTGGCCGCTTGCGCGCCGATGCGACCGAACTCAATCGACGGGATCGGCTCTTCGATATAACCGTCCAATTGCGCATCCGGATCCTGCTCGCGCGCTTCAAACAGTAGGATTTCCTGGTCCGGCTGCTGCAAGCCCGCCTCGTCCGGCACGATGCGCCAGCGGCGGAAAGTCTCATGCTCGCCAGACTCGCGGTTGATTGACACGCGTATGTCGACATCCTCGTCGAAGAGCTTCTTCGTGGCGGAAGCGAGCGCGGCCTCGAGCGCGGCGAATACCACATCCTTGTTGACGTTTTTCTCGCGCGCCAGCGCATCCACCAGCATCAACACTTCGCGACTCATTGTTTGCGGCTCCTAAAATCGACTTGCGGAACAAGACGAGCACGGTCTATGTCAGCGAGCGTGAAATCGAGCCTCGCCGGGCCGTCTTTTCCTTCAAATTCCAAACCTATCGTGTCGCCATTAGGCGCGTACAGGATGCCGCGGAACGATTTTCGGCCGTCCAGCGGCTGCTTCAGCGTCACCATCGCCTCGCTACCGGCGAAACGTTCAAAATCCGCCCGTTTCTTCAGCGGCCGGTCTAGCCCCGGCGACGAAACTTCGAGACGTTCATAGTCGATATTTTCGACGGTCAGCACGTGCTGAAGTTGGCGCGTCACCTTCTCACAATCGTCTATCGCGATGCCCGCCGGTTGGTCGATAAACACGCGCAGCATGCCGCGGCCGGAGCGCTCCAAATCGACAAGCTCGTATCCGAGCCCGGTAACAGTATTTTCAATCAGTTCCGACAATTGCACGTTGTTTAACCTCATGCAGCACGGACCACGCGCAACACGCGTCCGACCTCCTGTTTCGCGGTACCGGGCACGCTCGCGCAACGCGGCACACGAAAGCGGCAGTACTGCGAAGCAGCGTCATCGGGTCACCTCCGCCACGATAACGACGCACTGCGGCAACGGCAAAAAAAAAATGGGCGCCAACACGCCCATCTTCTTTTTACCGGTGGTCGCGCCTCGAGCCGCACCTTAACTGATAAAACGTGTGCCCAGCGACTGCGAAATTATAGCGTTTTTCGCCGCGACCCGCAATCCACGCGGCATATCGAAACCAAAACGTGACCACGCGGTGGTACGCGCGCGGCGCGTCGGCACACTATGCCACGCACGAGAGACGCCTCCGGCAAGAGCACGCTTAACGACCGCGCGGACGCCCCCGCGGTGCACCGCCCTGCCGCGCACCACCTTGGCGCGGCGCCGTCTGCGCGCCGCGCCCCCCACGCGAATTGCTCTTTTGCGCGCCCTTGCCGGGTGCTCGGTTGCCATTGGCGTCACGGTTATCGCGGTTACCACCCGTCATATTGCCGTGCCCGTGCGCGGCGGCAAAGCCGGTATACCCGGGCACCGGCGGCGTGGACGAAGTCCAGTTCGCGCCGCTGCGCGCACCGCGGCCAAATCGCCGCTGCGGACCCGGCGCATCGTAGCCGATATAGCCGAGCGCCGTCTGCATCGGATCGGGCTGGCGACGCGGCGTCGCCTTACTGCGCTCCGCCTTGTCCTCGCCCGGTCCTTTCAACCCAACGGCTGACATCAACGCGCGCACCTGGTTGTCCTCGAGTTCGTCCCAACGGCCACGCTTGAGACCACGCGGCAGAACGATCGGGCCATGGCGCGTGCGGATCAGCCGGCTGACGGTCAGGCCCACGGCTTCGAACATGCGGCGCACCTCGCGGTTGCGGCCTTCTGCAAGCGCCACGTGGTACCAGCGATTGGTGCCTTCGCCACCGCCATCCTGAATACGCAGGAAGCTCGCCGGACCGTCGTCTAGCTCGACGCCGCTGAGTAGCTTCTGCCGCGCGCTCTCGGCCAATTCGCCGATGACCCGCACCGCATATTCGCGCTCAACCTGGTAGCGCGGATGCATGAAACGGTTCGCGAGGTCACCGGATGTGGTCAGCAACAACAAGCCTTCGGTATTGAAATCCAGCCGACCGACGGCCAGCCATTTCGCCGTCTTCATCGGCGGCAGCTTGTCGAACACCGATGGGCGACCTTCCGGATCCGCATGGCTGACGATCTCGCCTGCCGGCTTGTGATAGATCAGCACGCGCGGCGGCTTGTTCGGCAGCTTGCGCTTGACCGGCTTGCCATTGATGCGCACCTGGTCAGTTGGCATGATCCGCTGGCCAATGTGCGCCGGCTCGCCATTGACCGACACGCGCCCAGCAATGATCAATTCCTCCATTTCGCGACGCGAGCCCATGCCGGCCTCGGCTAGCACCTTGTGCAGCTTTGGCGCGTCGTCGTCGGCCGACAACGCGCGCTTGCTGGCCGGCACGCCGCCCTTGCGGCCGCGCCGCAGCATTGGCGCGCGCACACCACCCGCACCCGTGTTATCGGCATCGAACGCCGGCGACGTAACATAGGCGAATACGTCGTCGTCGCGCCCCCGGCCTTCGTCGCGTCCCCCGCCTCTCTGGAAACCGCCGGCCGGCGCCACGCTGGCGTCACGCCTGGCGCGCGGCTCGCGACGGGGGGCGTCGGCATCGCGGCGCGCCTCAAGGTCACGCTTGGCGCCCTTGCCCTGGCGTTTGTTGGCGGGATCTTTGCGGGGCATGCGCACATGCGCGACCATCGCGCCGTCGGGCGGCGCCTCGGTCACCGCAGCCGGCGCAGCATCGATAACATCGATCGCCTTCGACTTGGCCGCCGCGCGACGGCGAGCGATCAGGCTGCGCGGCCCGCGGCGCAAACCGCGCCGTGGCCGCTCTTGGCCGTCGCTGCCTTCCGCGACCGGCAGCACCGGCAAGGCGCGCTGGCCCGCATCGCGATCGTCCACGGCCGCCACGCGGGCAGGACCGGACTCGGGAGAATCGGGATCGTGGTTCTCGTTCAAAACAACCTCTGAGTGTCAGAATGCCGGCACGCGCCATTCGGCTGCGCCGGGGTCGGTGTACGTGTCAAACGTCGTGCGATATCGGGTCGCTCGGCGCCTGCTCATCAATCTTTTCGACGTCGCCAGGTGCGGCCGCCGCTGCTGGGTGCGCGTGCCCGTCGCCCCCGTCGGTATTGCCATGCGCTACTAACCCATCTACCGGATCGTGCGCGGGCGGAACTTCCTCACCGATCACCGCAGCGCAGTTCGGTTCCTCGTCGCTCTCGGCAAACTCGATGGCGCGCTGCGCCAGCCGATCGGCCTGTCCCGGTGGGCTCGGGTCAGACAGCGGCGGCAACTCGTCCAGCGTGGCCATCCCAAGATCGTCCAGGAACTGCTTAGTCGTCGCGTACAGCGCCGGCCGCCCGGGCACGTCACGATGCCCGATCACCTCGATCCATCCACGGTCCTCCAGCTGCCTGACGACCTGCGTATTAACTGTGACACCGCGAATCTCCTCGATATCGCCACGCGTGACCGGCTGACGATACGCAATGATCGCGAGTGTCTCGAGTACTGCACGCGAATACTTTGGCGGCTTCTCCGGGTTGAGCCGATCCAGGAACGCACGCATTGCCGGACGGCTCTGGAATCGCCATCCCGTTGCTACCGATACCAACTCGACACCCCGATCGTGCCAGTCCATCCGCAGGTCTTCAAGCAGCGCCCGGATCGTATCAGCCGAGATCTCGTCGGCAAATAGTCGGCGCATGTCACTGACCCTGAGCGGCTCCTGTGCGCAAATCAAAGCAGTCTCGAGGACGATTTTCGCCTCTTGGGTATTCATTCAGCTGGACCAGACCTGTTTGGTCAATGAACCGGATCAAAAGCGCCTGAACAGCGCGCATGACGAAAGACCGCGCTCGCCCGCTTCTGATCGATCATATTGATGCGAGCACGCCCGGGGGTTGGCAAGATGACCACGGACCACACCGCGCCGGGAAGCCAGAGGAATTCCATAAGGAATCACGTGACTGAACGTTATAGTACGCAAAAAAACGCAACGCGTAAAGATCAAGGCACGCGCGTGAGCCGCCGTGTGCCGTGTGCCACGCTCAGCGTGTCGCGAGGCCCACTCATGTCAGATCCTCAGCCCGGGCGGGCAGCGTGCGCACCAGTTCCCATACCGCCTGGGCAGCCGGCGACAGTGAACGATCGCGGCGGCGCACGAGTTCCACCGTACGTTGCGCGCGTGGCAGCAACGCACGCGCGACAAGTCCGGAATTGGCCGGCAACGGCAGCGACAGCCACGGCAGCACACTAATGCCCACGCCGGCCTCGACTAATCCGAACACCGTCGCCGAGTGTCCTAACTCTTGCACGACCGGCGAGACGACGCCATGCTCGCGCAGCGCCCGGTCGATGATCGGCCGGCTGCCCGACTCCGGGCCGAGCAGCACGAGCGACTCGCCGGCCAAAGCGCCCCATTGCACCTGGAAGCTGGCAGCCAGCCGGTGATTGGCCGGGCAGACGACGCAAAACGAGTCGGTCATCAATGGCTCACCAACCAGTTCGTCCGCCACCAGACCGCCAACGATCACGCCAAAGTCCACTTCGCCGGACTTCACCTTGCGCACCACATCGCTTTGCACATCGTCGCGCAGGCCAAGCTGGATATACGGAAATTGTTGTTGACAGCGGGCAACGACGCGAGGCATCAGCCGGCATGCAAGGGTCGGACTGGCGGCCACGATCACCCGGCCGCGCCGCTGCTCGCCAATCTCCCGTATCTCCCGCAGCGCTTGGTCTAGATCAGACAGCAGCCGCGACACGCCGCCCAGCAGGTTGGCGCCCGCGTCCGTCAGGCGTACCTCGCGCGTCGTGCGGTCGACCAGCTTCAATCCCAGTTCGATCTCCAACTCGCGCACGCAGCGGCTGACGGCCGATTGCGTCAAGCCGATTTCATCGCCTGCCCGACTGAAACTTTGCCGACGCGCAACTTCGATGAAGACCCGGAGTTGCCTGAGCGTTACATTCATTTACAGAATTCATCAATACGTTTAATGATGCATCATACGCCGAACTTGCACGCTGCTGCGTTGCGCAAGCTGCGTCGCCGCCACGACGGCGGCGCAGCGAGCCCTGTTGCGCGACGCGATATACCGCGGCGGTGCACCATCAGGCATCGATACACACCGACGTAGCACCACGTGCACGCGATTGGTGATTGTCCCGATTTCTTATCAGGCCATTCCGTATTGAGATACACAACTAACCGGACATGCACGCCAGCTGCCGTCGCCACCGGCCACCCTGGCTGGCGCTGCAGCCTCTGCATGCCGGACCAATGGCACGGATCCTGCGTGTGCCATGCGCACAAACCTGGCCAAGGCGGCGACCCAAGCGACGCCTGCTTCCCGGGGACCGGCGACCCGCTGCCAGGGTCGCGATCAAGGTGCGCGGCGCGGTGCGCCGGGGTTTGCTTCGTTGAGGTGAAATGATGATGCTGTTCGACGATTTAAAAGATAACGAGTGGGCACTGGTCGAGGTGCTGTTCTGCGAGGAGCCGGCGCGCGTCGAACGTCGCGGTCGGCCACGCGTGGAGCCGCGCGCCGTGGTCAATGCCGTACTCTGGGTCTTGTCGACCGGAGAAGGATGGTCCAAGCTACCCGGTCGTTATCCGTCACCACCGACCTGTCGCCGGCGCTTTGACGAGTGGCAGGCTGACGGCACACTGGCCGAGGTCGTGCGCCGCCTCGCCGGCACTGGGCGCCAAATCACGTTGCGCGGCCGCATCGGCGCGTCGGCCATCAAGAAGCCCTCCACACCACCAAGCGCCGACCGGCTGCGTGGCGCGTTCTGGACCAATCCCGAGTCGTGGCACGCACCGGTGAAGATGGCCTGACTTGACTGACACTCGCAGATCCGCTCGCGTGCCGGGCGGAGCGCTTTTACCGAGGCAGCGCGCACACGCCTGCTCGGAGCGCGAAGCGGCAGCTTGTTTCAGTGCGTTTCACGTCACTGGTCGCTACTCGCGCAATCATCCCCCGTCACTGGGCGGTCCGAGGTGGCGCCATCGGTACGCCGGCCCGACAGCGCGCCCCATTACCCCGCTGGCACGGGGAAACATTCATTTACTTTTATTTACAGCGGCTTTTCTCCCCCGCGCTTATCGTGGAATCGAAGCAATAGACGTCACCTCGATCGGCCCTAGGGAGCAACAATGAGCGTGAAGGCCCGGATCGTCTGCGGCATAGCGGTATCGTCAATCGGCGCAACCGCGGGCGCAGGATGGTTGGACAGCGGCTACCATAGCGCCGGCGCAGCCGCGCGCGCCAGCCGTGCCGAGCGCGTCGAACGCAGCGCGTATGTACGCGGAGCGTTGACTGCGCCGGTCCCGCGGGGCGATCTGCGCAGCGATATCGAAAGCAACGCGCGGGAACCTGCGCGCACCCATCCTGTCCGACGCTATGCCATGAGCACAGCGTGGCAATGAGTAACATCCGGTATGTTCCCGTATCCGCACGGATACGGGCTTTTTCCGTTGCCCTGCCTCCGCGGCAGGCCGCCCTGCGCGATGCTGCGCACCCTCACGGTTGAGGCTCGGCGCGCGCGAGCAGCGACGCGGCCGCGTCGCACGCATAACGAAGCTCGCGCTCGACAGACCACGCAGGCAGGCGCGCACGGCGCTCCAGTCGACCCAACTCCGTCTTGCCCTGAGCGCTAAGCACCGCAATATCCACGGGCGCATGGTAGCCTGGCACGAGCGGCGAAGGTTGCCGTGCAGTACCAATCAGCCCTTGCTCGCGCAGGAACTCAAACACTCGCGGACGACGCGGCCACGGCACCTGCCGGTATTGCGCGCGCCGCAGGCCCTCCAGCACGGCCTCGTTCGTATAATCCATCTCGCCCTCCACGTTGGCACCGGCCAGGGTGGCCGGTGCATTCGACATGTCCGCTTATAATCGTCGCGCCGCGACCGGCTGGGCACCGTTACCAGCACGGCTCGACCCAGCGGACAGCAAACCTTGACACTCACCGCCTGAACTCGGTCGCCTCAACCGGCACGCAGTCGGCCGGGGCGACGTCTGAAACAATACTTCCATGCTCGTTGCATTCGTTGTGCTCCTCTGGCTCGTCGCCCTCGCCGTATCACGCCGTCACCACCGTATGATCTGCGTCGCGGCGGCGTTGTTCTCCTACCTGCTGTGCGCCGGATGGCTCGGCGAACCGGCGCTGCACGCACTGGAAACCCGTGTGCCAACCGCGAGCTCCCTGCGCTACGCCGGCCACGTCGCGATCGTGATGCTCGGCAGCGGCACGGAATATGACGATGCGCATCGGCTGGTGCCGAAGTTCGACGCGTGGCGACGCATCGACGCGGCAGCCGCGCAATTCGCGCTATGCCGTGCGCAGCGCGCGCAGTGCACGCTGGTGGTGAGCGGCGGCAATCCCCAAAAACACGAGCAAAGCGAGGCGGCCAACTATCAACCGCATCTGGTATCGCGCGGGGTGCCGGCAGCCAACATCGTGCTCGAGCCCGATAGCCTGAACACATACGAAAACGCCCGCAACACCGGTGCGATCCTGCGCCAGCACCACTATGATCAGATCGTGCTGATCACGTCAGCGTACCACCTGCCGCGCGCGCTGCTCGACTTTCACCACTTCGACATCAACGTCGTGCCGTTCGCATCCAACCACAGATGGCGACGCCCAAGCTGGAGGCCTCACCTCGCCCATGTCATCAATACCAGCCTCGCATGGCACGAATGGATCGGCCTTGCGCAGTTTCACGTCTACCGGCAAATCGGATGGTTCTGATACCCCCCAGACCGATCCGACAGTATGCGCGTAAAATGACCGCTGAATAAAATTTGTTGTTTCCGCGATATGCAACAAAATGTCACGTCGCGGCAAGGTCGTTACATTGTCGCTGCGAGTAGCCCATTTACTGGCTAGAATGCGTACTCTGCGGCTCTTCCGGCCGTGGGCCCGAGAACGCTGTCACTCTACGGAGGTAAAAATGAAGAAAGTGTCCCTGGCATTGCTCGTTTCCTTATTTGCCGCAACGGCATATGCGCAGACCGATCGCGGCGTGACGATGAGTACCGACCCGGCCAAGGCGGCCGACATTGAGCAGCGCGCCCAGGCACTGGAAGCTGCCCAATCGGAAGCTCCAGCAACACCCTCGCACGCGCCGGCCAAGCATCACAAGGCTGCCAAGCAGCATAAGGGCGGGCACGCGCAGCACGCCTCCGAGGCCGAGGCTACCGCACTGTCAGCAACAAGCCAGTAACGGCTGCAATCGGCGGGCGGTGCGGCATGCCGCGCGCTAAGGCGCCATCGGGCCGAAGCCTCGCAGGCTTCGGCTTTTTTATGGGCGTCGGTTTCGTGTTACAGTCCCGCGCCCGATGCACGAGCGTAACGACATGGAGGATGGTGTGAGTAATATAGAACTCGAAATCGAATGGACTGAGGCAGCCTCGAAAAAGGTCGAGAAGCTAATGCCGCGCACCGCACGCGGCGACGAACCGTACATCGCGCTGCCACCGATCGAATGCCTGCCCGTCGAGGGTGACGTGTTGTTTCTGGGCCCGCCGGGCAAACAGCAGCCGTTCATCGTCGCGGAGCGACAGTATCACCACGAGGGCGAAGCGGACTGGACAATCATCCTGATTCTGGACGTCGTCGACGCACACTGACGCGTGTGCCGCCGCCCCGGTCAACGCGACCCCGATCAACGCGGAAAAAGCGCCCCTGCTTCACAGCACGAGGCAGGGACCCAACCCATCGCCCTACGAGGATAAGCAACGGAGTCACCGGGCCCGCCTCGGCACGGGCAAGGCGCCGGGCTTGGCAGTCAGCGCGGGCGATCAGCAGCAGCAGGGCCGGCGCAACCGGTCAATCAACAGCGACAAGGCCAGCCGCAACGGGTCGATCGGAGCGACAAGGCCAGCGCAACCAGTCGATCAACAGCCACAGGGTCAGCGCAGCGGGTCAATCAGCAGCGACAGAATCTGGCGTGCCTGTTTCGAATCGTCAATCTGTCCGCTCTCGTCCACAATCGCGACCCTCGTCTGCGTCTCGGTCAACGCGCGCACATTCACACGGTATTGCTTCGCCGCCTTTTCCTTGCGGCCATGGAATACTTGGCTCCAAAAGCCCTGTTTGGCCGAACTTAAGTCGTTCGGATCTACGTAACGAATAAAATACAGGCCACGCGTGCGATCGCGGTCATCGACCGTGAAATTGTTCCGGTCCAACGCCACGCCAACCCGCAGCCACGCGTCGTCATAAGGCTCGGCAAGCGTAATATAGGTCGGCCCGGTCGGTGCCACGGCGACCTCCGACGCCTTGCGCGCTGCCTGCGACGCACTGGCCGTCGCGTCGGTGGCCTTGGGCGCAGATGCGACCACCGGCTCGGCGGCCGTCGCCGCACCGCCCTGCTGATTACGCGCCAACGCTTGCATCAACCGCTTCAGGTACTCGGCCTCCAGCGCCGGATCATTTGGCCGATCTTCCCATCGGCTTTGCTCATTGTTCGAGCCGAACAACTGTTCATGCAATCCGCGCTGGCTGATGAACACATACGTTCCGCCGTCCGGCGCGTTTTCAAGCCGCGTGCGGTACTTGTCGCGCAGGCCAGTCGTATAGCCGGTGCCCAGCGCCTTGGACAATGTATTGCGGATCAGGCCATCCGGCACCTGCGGATGGGTTTCGTACCAGTCCGTCTCCATGATCCCGCGATCGCGCGCGTCCAGCGACAGCACGAAGCCCTGCTCCTGCCAAAAACGCCGCACCTGGGGCCACACTTGTGCGGGCGCCTGCTTGTCGATCACTAGCCAGCGCTGCGTGCCCTCGCGCTGGATATGCATGCCCTGCACCGGCGGCAACACCGCGTCGCCCACCGGCACAGGCGCCGATTGCTGCACCTGATGCAATCCGGACAACGACGCCGAGCCGCCTTGAGGCGGCAGCGAACGCTGGTCGGCGATCTCGTTGGTCATGTCCGGGGGCACGGCCAGCGACGATGCCTTTGCCCGCGTGGCACTCTTGTAATCGATAGCCTGCGGATGGGGCGAACTGCAGGCCGCCACGGCACCGGCAATGAGGGCACCAGCAACAAAGCGCGAGTTGAGACGGGTTTGAATCAGTTTCATGGAATCCTTTCCGCATGCGCCCGGACCAATGCCCGGCAAACAACCGAACATTGTACCGATCTCTTTTTGCAAGGTGCAAAAATGACGCGAGAACCATGACGCGCGAACCGTGCCACCGGCTCGACGCGTCAGTGGTGCACAGCGACCCCGCGCTATGAACGGCCTGCTTGCGATGGAGGAGCAACGCCCGCCGACATGGCGGCCCACGCGCGCTGCGCGGGGGGACGACGCGGCGGCAGCGTTGACAGGCGCATCATGTGCCGCAGCGCCATCAGGCCGCCGATCGTTTCAATGATGGCCGCGGGCACCCACATGATCAGTCCGCCCAGGCTTTGATCCAGCGCCGGCGACAGGTCCATGGCGCGACCGCACAACGTGAAGATCGGGTACAGGTCGCGCGAGGAGAACGTGATGATCGCACCGGCCAAGAGCTGTGGCGTCATCGTGATCACCGGCGACAACACCCGCATGCCCGGCTTTACCCGACTGGGCGGGCTCGGGCGATGATCCAGCAGCATCCACCAATACAGCAGACCACTGATCGTCACCGACCAGTTCATGAACAAGTAGATGCGCCAGTCGAGCATCGAAATAAATTGCACGGACGGAATGAGCCAGAAGAGCACCGAGATCACGAACGCCAACGAGATGAACGCCGGGTTGAGCAGCACGGCGCCGGCCATACGCAACGCACGCCGCCGGGCCGCCCGATGCAGCATGCCGCGCCAGCGTGGCGGCATGCCGGCACGCATCACGCTGCCTGGATAGGCAGACATGACCAGCAGCGGCGCCAAGTGATGCAGTACAAGGTGCTGAAGCCGGTGGACGAAGAATTGATGCTCTGCGTAATAGTCCACTCGCGTGTGCAGCGCGACATACAGCAGCACGAGACCTGTCCAGAACGCCGCCTGGCGCGCGATGCCCACGCGTTGGTGCAGCGTGCCGCGCGCGAACAGCACGGCGGCCGCGACAAAGACGAACACCAGCCCGAATGAGGGCTCCCACGGTTCCAGGAAACGAAGCAACGAGGACATGATAAGGTGGAGCGATGCGGCGCACTCCAGCGGCGCCGGCCGGTAAAAAGCGGCACCATCTTAACAGCAAAGCGAACCAGGGCCGGCCCGAGTTCACGCGATGGTCCTAAAATAGAGGATCTTTCGTCGACAAGGGTGTCCCTATTTGAGATGCGCACGCCTGCGAAAAGACCTGCAGGGCCGAGCGAACCAGCAACCGCCGACAATCGTGCAACCGTCGGGGCGGACTGGCCCTTGCCGCTATCCGGACATGCCGAGCCCAACGCGCCGGTGCGCGACTTCGTCACGTTGCGCCGCGCATTGGTCGTGCTGCTGATCGCCACCGTCGTACTACCGGCGGGGTTCCTGCTGTACTACGGCATAACGAGTTGGCACAAGGCGCTGGGTGACGCCAGTGGATTTGCCACACGTTCGTCCCGGATCACCGAAGAGCAAGCGCTGAAGGTGTTCGAGCTCAATGAAGTGATCCGGGACAGGGTCCTGCAGGCAATCTATGAAGCCGAATCCCATGGCGGTGCGTTGGGTGATTACGCAATGACCACCAAGCTGCGCTCAATTGCCGCACCTTTTGATCACTTGGCCGCGGTCAGCGTGTACGATGCAAGCGGCCGGCTCGTGGTCACCAACGATCCCTATCTGGGCGTGCCGCGCAGTCTTGCGCAGACCGATGCATTCCGCAACGCCGCCCGGTGGAACCAAGGCGACTACGTGACCGAGGCGATCCCTTTACGGGGACACCGTGACCGCATCTTTGATGTCATCACGCCGCGCCATCTCAGCGATGGCTCATTTGCCGGTGTCGTCGCCCTGTCGATCCGCGCATCGTACTTCGAAGACTTTTATCGTGAGCTCGTGACCGGCAGCCACATCGGCCAGCTCGCGCTGATGCGCAATGATGGCACGTTGCTCGCCCGCTATCCGGCGCCGGCGCCCGGCGACATCGAGCCGCCGGTGCCGCGCGGCGTGCTAGCCGCGCAACTGGGCGGCACCGAGCGGGTCCACCTGGCCGATACGCAAGCGATCATCGGCTACCGGCGCGTGGGCTCGCGCGACGTCTACGTCACCGACTATTTACGGCTGGACCAGGTGTTCTCGCGTTGGCTCGCTCGCACCGTAATCGTCACCGGCTTTTCAGTCGTGCCCAGCATCGCGTTGTTTTTGGTGGCGTTCATCGCACTGCGCCGCCTTGATAGCGAGGAAAAAGCATGGCGCCAATGGCAGGCGGAGGCTTCGCTGCGGCGTGCGGCTGAGGAAGACTATCGGCACGCACTGAAAATGGAATCGCTGGGCCGGCTGACCGGCAGCGTCGCGCACGACTTCAACAACCTGCTGATGGTGCTGTCCGCGAATGCGCGGCTGATCCGCCTGAAGATGGGTGAGGGCAACATGGCAAAGCAGTGGCGGGCCATTGAACGGGCCGTGCACACTGGCGAAGCCCTGACCCGTCGTTTGCTCAGCGTCTCGCGCAAGCAGCCTACGCGGGCCGAACGGATCGACCTGCGCAGCCGTTTGGCCGAGTGGAAGGGGTTGATCGAGGCATGCGCCGGCCCGCAGTGCGACGTGCGCATCGCGGTGCCCGACAGCGTATGGCCCGTACTGGCGGACCCCACTGACCTGCAGCTTGCACTAATCAACCTGGTGGCCAACGCGCGCGACGCGCTACCGGCCGGCGGCCGAATCGCCATTTCGGCCAACAACCACCAGGCGACGCACGAGCACGCCGGCGCAGCGTCAATAGCCGAACCGGATCGGGTGCGTATTGCGGTCAGCGACAATGGCTGCGGGATGAGCGCCGACGTGGCGGCGCGCGCGTTCGAGCCATTCTTCACGACCAAGGAACTTGGCAAAGGCACCGGGCTTGGACTGCCGCAGGTCTACGGCTTTTGCCAGCAGGCCGGCGGCGATGCGCAAATCATTAGCCATCCTGGCGTGGGCACGACGGTCGCCTTGTTCCTGCCGGCGGCCGCCGCCGAAGCCCAGGCACCCACCCACGCCGGGCCGCACGCTGCCGAACGCGACGGGGCTGTCCCGCGTCCATTGGCGTCTGACGGCGAGATTCCCGCACCGGCGCCCGGTGAACCATTGTCGCGGCAATCGCCCGCCACGGTGCCGTCGGACGCCAACGTGGTACCCGACGGCCGGCCGAGCCGCGCGGCGCGCGCGCGCCACGCCTTGACCGGCATGACTGGGCTTGAACTCCTGCTGGTAGAGGACGATAACGAGGTCGCCGAAGCAACGGCGGCGGTGCTGAACCTGGACGGTCATCGAGTCACCACCGCGCCGGATGCCCATTCAGCCCTGCAGCTCTACCGTCGGCACGCGCGATACGATGCGGTAATTAGTGATGTGACCATGCCCGGCCCGATGAACGGCATCGACCTGGCCATCGCGCTGCGCGACGCGGACCCCAGTTTGCCCGTCATCCTGATCACCGGGCACACCGACAAGTTGAGTCTGGCGCAACGTGAAGGCCTGCTGGTGCTACCCAAGCCGGTCAATTTTGACGTGCTGCGCTCCGCGCTTCCTCACGCGGCATGACGATGGCTTATGCCAGCAGCCCCTATTATGCGGCGCTCCGCAGGAATGCCACCAACTCGCGGTTGTACGCGTCGCGCTGTTCGATGTTCGAGATATGCGATGCGTCGAGTTCGAGATACTGCGCCCCCTGGATCGCTGCGGCCATCGCCCGGCCCTGCTCCGGGCTCGTCACAACGTCGTGCGTGCCGGCGATGACCAACGTCGGCACAGTAATGCGGCCCAGTGCGTCTCGCAAGTGGGCATCGCGCACCGCCTCGCAGTTTGCGGCATACCCATCGTGGTCGGTGGCCACCAATTGCGCCCGCAACAGCTCAGCCTGTGCGGCTTGCCGCTCGCGGAATCCCGGCGTCAACCAGCGCTCAATGATCGCGTCAGCCAAGCCGGCCATGCCTTCGCCGCGCGCTTTCGCGATGCGCGAGTTCCATACCTGCGGCGAGCCGATCTTGAATGCCGTGTTCGACAACACCAGCCGGATCAGCCGATCGCCATGGCAAGCGCCGAGCGCAATGCCAGTCTGCCCACCCATCGACAAACCGCAAAAGTGCGCACGCTCGATGCCCAACGTGTCAAGCAACGCGACCACGTCATCGGCCAGCCGTCCGATTGTATAGGGCCCCGGTGGCGTATCCGACTGCCCGTGTCCGCGTGTATCGTAACGCAACACGCGAAAATGCGCGCTCAGCGCCACGACTTGGGCATCCCACATCGCGAGCCGCGTGCCCAGCGAATGGGACAGCACGACCCACGGTGCATCGGTATGCTCGGCACCGTCAATACGGTAATGCAGGTGAATTCCGTCGATCGACGCAAATGGCATGATGGATCCCTCGTCAGTCGTTCAGATAATGCGCGGGCGGGCTACACGACCGCTACGGCACATTGAAGCACGCCCACTTCACACGCGCTCGAGCGCAAGTAAGCCGGTTAGTGTCACCAGAACGCAGAATGATCCAATCGTGGCTTGCACCACTGCTCGACGCGGCACAACGCGTCTGCGAGTTGATTGCGCGGCGACGTTAAGCGCGCAATGCGCGGGAGCGTGCAAAAATCCGTATAACCATGCACCATACGGGTTACTCAACCGGCCCGCGACACGCACGCATCATGACGACCACGGCTTCTTCCGCAGCCTTTGCCGCATCCGCCTGCGCACTGGACATGATCATCTTCGGCGGCGGCGGCGACCTGTCGGCCCGCAAGTTGCTCCCGGCGCTGTACATGGCGCATCTGCACGGCAACCTGCCGGCCGACACGCGGATCATCGCGATCGGCCGCAAGGACTTCTCGCGCGACCAGTACCTCGCGTTCATCGACGAGCACTCGCGGCCGTTCGTCGACAGCAGTGCGCTGGACAAACAGGCGTGGGATCGTTTTCTAGCATTGTTCGACTACGTGCGGATCGATGTTGGCTCGTCACCCGACTACGCCAACCTCGTCGCGGCGTCCCGGCCCGAAGCGCAACGCGTGTTTTACTTAGCCACATCACCCGAGCTATTCACGACGATCTGCGACAACCTCGCCGCGTGCGGGCTGGTCAACGAACAATCGCGCGTCGTGCTCGAAAAACCGCTGGGACACGACCTCGCGTCGGCACGTGCGATTAACGCGTCGGTCGGCCAGTACTTTGCCGAATCGCAGATTTACCGAATCGACCATTATCTGGGCAAGGAAACCGTGCAGAACCTGATGGTGCTGCGCTTTGGCAACGCGATTTTCGGTCCGTTGTGGCAAGCACCGTACATCAAGAACGTGCAAATCACAGTCGCCGAGACCGTGGGAGTCGGCAGCCGGGCCGGTTTCTATGACCAAACGGGCGCGCTACGCGACATGGTGCAGAACCACCTGCTGCAATTGCTGTGCATCGTGGCGATGGAACCGCCTGTGTCGCTCGATCCTGACGCGATACGGGACGAAAAGCTTAAGGTGCTGCGCTCGTTGCGTCCGATGACGGTCTCGGACATCGCCCGTGACACGGTGCGCGGCCAGTACACCGCGGGCGCGATCGGCGGGGAGCCAGTCAAGGGCTATCTCGAGGAAGATAACGTGCCGCCAGGCAGCCGCACGGAGACGTTCGTCGCGCTGCGTGCGCACATCAACAACTGGCGCTGGGCCAACGTACCGTTCTTCCTGCGCACCGGCAAGCGGATGCCAAAGCGGCGCTCCGAGATCGTCATCGATTTCGCCGACTTGCCTTTCTCAATCATCCCGAGTGGACCGCGCAACTACGGTAACCGGCTGGTCATTCAACTACAGCCGGAGGAATCGATCCAGTTGCAAATGCTTGCGAAGGAGCCGGGCAGCGGCATGCACATGCTGCCCGTCAATTTGAACCTGGACTTACAGCAGGCGTTCACGGGGCGCCGCGCCGAAGCCTACGAGCGGCTGTTGATCGACGTGATCCGGGGACGCCTGACCCATTTCATGCGCCGCGATGAATTGGAAGCCGCTTGGGCCTGGGTCGAGCCGATCCTGGCAGGCTGGCGCGAACTAGATGAGCGCCCCCGCACCTACACGGCCGGCACCTACGGGCCCACCGCTTCGTCCGCGCTGATGGTACACGAAAATATGTCGTGGGCCGAAGAAATATGACGCAGCGGGCGGCGGCCGGATGTTTCGGACCGGTATTCCGGACGGGTGGTTGGACTGGTGCCCGGCCGGTACGTTGACCCGCTGCGCCGCGAGGGGTCGCCCCGCTGCCCGGCTGGTAGTCGGGCCGCTGCCTAGCGGCGGCTCTCCGGCTCGACCGTCCACCAGCGTGGCAGCAACGCGCGCACGTCGCGTCGCATGAAGCGGTCATCCAGTAGGTGCACGACACCCCGATCCGTCTCGCTACGGATCACGCGGCCTGCGGCCTGCACCACTTTCTGCACCCCCGGGAACAAGTACGTATAGTCGAATCCGGCACTGAACAGCCGCTGCATCCGCTCGCGCAACTGTTCGTTCACCGCATTGATCTGCGGCATTCCGAGTGTGGCGATAAACGTGCCGACCAGCCGCGTGCCGGGCAGATCAATACCCTCGGCAAATGCACCGCCGAGCACAGCGAATCCGATACCGCGGCCGTGCGGCTCGAAGCGGGCAATGAAGGCGCGCTGTGCCGGCTCGTCCATCGCTCTGGCTTGCCGCCACACCGGAATCAATGGATGCGTAGCGCTGAACAGCGCTGCCGCCTGTTCTAGGTATTCAAAGCTACTGAAGAAGCACAGATAGTTGCCAGGCAGCGCCGCATACTGCGAGGCAATCCGCTCAACCAGTGCACCAAGCGACGCCTGGCGGTCACGATAGCGGGTCGAGATCGACGACGTCGCGTACACGGCGAGTTGTTCCTTGCTGAACGGACTGTCGACGTCGACATTAACGGTACTGTCCGGTAGTCCGAGCACGTCGCGGTAGAAGCGCGCGGGCCACAGTGTCGCGGAAAAAAGCGTCATCGAATGAGCGGCCACCACGCGCGCGCGCAATGCCGCCGCCGGCACGACATTGCGGATGCACAACGTCGAGCGTGACGTGGCGCGCGCCGTGGACCCCTCCAGCGTGGTCAGTGTGACATCGAACATCCAATGCTCGTCGAAACGCTCGGCGATGCGCAAGAAGTGAATTGCATCGAGATAGAAGCGCTCCAGGCGCACGTTCGGCACCAGTTGCGGCTCGGCCAGATGCTCGCCGATCGCACCAACGGTGCGCTGCAGCGCGCATAGCCATGCATCGGGTAGCACGTCAAAAGCGCGGTACGGTTCGGCCTGCGCGCGATTCAGCGTATTCCAGCACCGCTGCAAGCGACGCAGTGCGGTGCCCAGCATGCCGCGCGCGCCACGAGTCAGCTGCGCCAGTTCTTCCTGCTCGAGCGTGGCAGAGTACATTGCCCGCGCCCGTTCGGGCAGATTGTGCGCCTCGTCCACCAGTACGGCGACCCGCCACTGGTTTTGCACGGTCAACGCAAACAAGGGGGCACCGGTGTCGAAATAGTAGTTGTAGTCGCCGACGATCACATCAGCCCAGCGCACCAATTCCTGGCCCAGGTAGTATGGACACACGCGATGAGTCAAGCCCACCTCGCGCAGCGCGCCACGATCAAGCCAGTACGTTGCCAACGCCGCCTCGCGTGCAGCCGGCAACCGATCATAGAAACCTTGCGCGAGCGTGCATGCTTGCCCGGCGCACGCATTACCCGGATACTCGCACGCCTTGTCGCGCGCGACCAGTTCAACTACGCGCAGCGGCAGCGCGGGGGGAGACCCCGGCACGCGCATGTCGATGCCTGTGCGCCCGACCATCCCGGATCCGGCCCGCGTGGATTCTGCTACTGATTCTGTTGATCGTGGCGAGCCCGCTGCACCACGCATCAAGGACTGCAGCGAATCCAATGCCAGTTGCCGTCCAGGACTCTTCGCGCTCAAAAAAAACACTTTGTCGATCGAGGCACGCGGACAGGCCTTGAGCAACGGGAACAGCGTCCCGAGCGTCTTGCCGATGCCTGTTGGTGCTTGCGCGAGCAACACACGGGCGCCGCGCGCCGCGCGATAGACTGCCTCAGCAAGCTCGCGCTGGCCAACACGGAACGCTGGAAAGGGCAACTGCAGACCGTGCAGCATCGCATCGCGCGCGGCGCGGTGCGCCCGTTCCTGCACCGCCCACTCGATAAAGCGCGCACATTGCTGTTCGAACGCCGCTTTCAACTCAGCGGCACTCGCCGTCTCGGTCAGCACGGTTTCGTGCCCAGTCGCGATGTCATAGTACACGAGCCCGAGTTCGATCGACGGCACTTGCGCCTGCTGACAGAACAGCCAGCCGTACACCCGCAACTGCGCCCAATGCAGCGCGCGGTGATTGTCTGGCATCGTGTCCAATTCGCCGCGGTACGTCTTGATCTCCTCGAGCCGACCCCGTTGCGGATCGTAGCCGTCCGCGCGACCGCGCACCGTCAGTTCTTGAAACTCGCCCGTGACGCTGATTTCTGTTTGGTAGTCCGCGTGGCGGCGGCTTGCAACGACGCGATGGCCGATCCTGCCCTCCTCGGCGCTGGGAGACGGCGTGAACCGCAGATCCAAGTCGCCTTGCTTCGCCGTGAACTCGCACAATGCGCGCACGGCAATCACATAGCGCATCACACCGTCCATTGCGCCGGCGCGCTGACGCTGTCCGGGATCGCATGGTTGACAGCGGCGGGCGGCGCCGGCCTGCTGCCCCCACCGGCAAGCCATCGCACGTGCGCAACGCTGACCGGCAGCCCTTTTTCGTGTGCGTAAGCTAGCCAGCGCACCTGGTTGTCCTGCAACCGGTCACCGGGCCCTTTCACCTCGATCAATTCATACGAACGCACGGCCGGCACGAATTGGATCAGATCCGGCAATCCGGAGCGGTTTCGCGAGATGTCCCGCAGCAACCGCTCGAACCACAGCTTCAGGTGGGCGGCCGGCATGCAGTCCAGCGCGAGCGTCAACAACGCAGGATCGAGCACGCCCCAAGCCACGAACGGCGACTGAATCCCAGCCTTCGCGGCAAAATTATCCTCGATCGTGCGTCGATAGCGACCATCGTCGAGTTGTTGCAGGCAGGCATCGAACAGCGCCTGACGACGCGCGACGAACATCGGCGTGTCCAGGTCCGCTGGCCCGCGCTGAAACGGATGAAAGAACGCGCCGGGTATCGGCGCGAATATCACCTGCCAGCACAACAGGCCAAACAAAGTGTTGATTAATGCGTTTTCGACATAAAATACCGGCGCCTCCGGACGATGCAGATGAGCGCGCAATACGTGCTCGACCCGCATCGGTGCGGTGGGCATGGGCAAGAGCCAGTCGCTGCGCGAGATCGGCATTGCCGATGCCGATGCCGATGCCGATGCCGATGCCGATGCCGATGCCGATGCCGATGCCGATGCCGATGCCGATAAATCAGATTGCGATGAAGGTGTGCGGTTCCGGCCGGATAGCCGTTCGCCACATGCCGATTGCACCGTCAAAGGTGACTGCTGCCGTGCGGCACGCGGCACGCGCTGTAGCCGCGCAAGGGTACGCGCGGCGCGCTGTGCCTCGCCCTCGCTGACCGGCGTCCGTACGACTTGCGCAGCAAGCGCCAATGCGTCATCGCGGCGACCGAGTGTCTCGAGCACACGCACTCGCCGATAGCGGGCATCCGGATATGTACTCGCCTCGTACGCATGCAGCGCGCGTGGCCAATCGCGCCGCCGTTCGCAGTGCTGGCCGATCCGAAACAACACTTTGGCGCGACGCATGTCGAGCCAAAGATTACCAGTCGGACATGCGCGCGCCTGCGCCAGCAATGTGTCCAACGTCGCGTCATCGGGGGCCGCGTTCAGCGCCTGGCGACAAGCATGCAACGAGAAATAGGCATCGACATCTTCGCGCTGTTGGAATGCGCGAGACGATCCATCCAAGCGCACGGCTTCGTAGCGGAAGACACCCAGATCGGCTAGCACGAACTCCGACCAGTCCTGCCATAGATTCCCAAAAAACATCAATCGAAGGCGATCACACAGGGGTCCCAGCAGGAAGTGGACGACCTTTGCTGGCTCGTCCGGGCACCAGACCGAATACGCATGCTGTACACCGGGATACGCAGCGCGCAGCGCGTCAAGCAACGCCGCCTTCGTGCCGCGCGCCGCCTTTGCCGCCACGAAGCGGCGCTCGAGCTGGGCTTTGGTCGCCACAGTGAACAGTTCGTCGATTGACATCGGCGGATCGAGTTCGACCCAGCCTCGCGTAATCAATGGCTCGCATGCGGCAAGTGGCTCACCGATCTCGGCATACCGCAGCTTGTCCGTGCGAAACAATGGTCCTTTGCGCATCAACATCCGGACCAGCAGCGCGCGCGACGCTTGGGGCAACGACTCGAACGCGTCGATGAAGGCCCGTTCTTGCCCGTCAAGCAGGTCATCGCATCGATCGCTCAACCATGCGATAGCGCGGCGAAAGTTTGCGACATAGTAGAACGGGTCCACGCCGCCGGCGAGAATCGCGTCCATCGTCTAATCCTGTATAGATATACAGTACGAGATGATACCAGCGTCGGCTGCGTTGAGTCACCCGCGTCCCCTTGATGCGACCAATTTAAGGAAGCTGGCGAATGTGGTGTGGTAACGTGGGGTTAAATCGAACAGCCCGCACAGTGGCACAGCGGCAGTACCGCGTCATTACGCCTGGTCCGGCAACGGAGGACTAACGTACGGTGCGCGGATGGCCGCTCAGAATGGGCGGTTGTCGCCGTTCTGCTCGTGCGGCGGATCAGGGCTTTTCTGCATGCTGCGCAGCGCGCCATCGTCATCAAAACCAAATGGAACAGTGAGTACCCTACCCATCTTCCAGGTATCAGTAGCACCAAACCTCTCACTTCATCAACGGACAAGTACGCGGTCTTCCGCAGGTTTGCCAAAATAGACCAGCACGCGCTGCTTTGTCCATTCATCGGGCTGCTGCTCCTGGTAAAACTCGCTGTTCTGCAGCCTCTGCTGCACGGCGATGAACTGGCCCTGAGTATCAACATCGGCCGCAGTCGTGCATTCGGCCATCGTCTGCGTCGGCCATATCAGCCGGTGAGCGCCATTTTCCAGCGCATAGCGCTTCACGTAGCTACCCGAGCCACACAATCGCAACACGGACTCAAGCCGGCCGGCCTGAAAACCTTGCCTTGCCTTGCCTTGCCTTGCCTTGCCTTGCCTTGCCTTGCCTTGCCTTGCCTTGCCTTGCCTAGTCTGGTCTGGTCTGGTCTGGTCTGGTCTGGTCTGGTCTGGTCTGGTCTGGTCTGGTCTGGTCTGGTCTGGTCTGGTCTGGTCTGGTCTGGTCTGGTCTGGTCTGGTCTGGTCTGGTCTGGTCTGGTCTGGTCTGGTCTGGTCTGGTCTGGTCTGGTCTGGTCTGGTCTGGTCTGGTCTGGTCTGGGCGCTGGCGCTGAGCAACAGCGCCAGCGCCCCCGCATCAGCGCCCCATCAGTGCACGACCCGTTCGAACACGAACTTGCCATCCTCGAAGTCGACCGGGATCAGGTCCTTCGGACCGAACCGGCCACCGAGGATCAGCTTGGCAATCGGGTTCTCAATCTCCTGCTGGATCGCGCGCTTGAGCGGCCGCGCACCGAACAACGGATCGTAGCCGACCTTGCCGATGTGCTCGAGTGCCGCATCCGACACGTCCAGTTGCATGTCCATCTTCGCCAGTCGTTCGGTGAGCCGTTGCAACTGGATCTTCGCGATCGAGCGAATATGGCTGCGATCCAGGCCGTGGAAGACGACGACCTCGTCGATCCGATTCAGGAACTCGGGCCGGAAATGTTGCTTGACTTCTTCCCAGACCGCATCGCGCACCGCCGCATGAGGCTCGCCGACCATCGACTGAATCTGCTGCGAGCCGAGATTCGACGTCATCACAATCACGGTGTTCTTAAAATCCACCGTGCGGCCCTGGCCATCGGTCATGCGGCCGTCGTCGAGCACTTGCAGCAGCACGTTAAACACGTCCGGGTGTGCCTTTTCGATCTCATCGAGCAGAATCACGCTGTACGGCTTGCGCCGCACGGCCTCGGTCAAGTAGCCGCCTTCCTCATAGCCCACATAACCGGGCGGCGCGCCGATCAGCCGCGCGACGCTGTGCTTTTCCATGAACTCGCTCATGTCGATGCGGATCAAGTGGTCCTCAGCATCGAACAGGAACGCCGCCAACGCCTTGCACAGCTCGGTCTTGCCAACCCCCGTCGGGCCAAGGAACAGGAACGAACCATACGGTCGGTTCGGGTCGGCCAAGCCTGCCCGCGAACGGCGGATCGCGTCGGCCACCGCACTGATCGCCTCGTCCTGGCCGACCACGCGTTCATGCAGCTTCACCTCGATCTGCAGCAGCTTCTCGCGCTCGCCCTGCATCATCCGCGCGACCGGGATACCGGTGGCGCGCGATACGACCTCGGCAATCTCCTCGGCGCCCACTTGCGTGCGCAGCAACCGCGGCTTGTCGCTTTTGGACGTACCGGCCTCGGCCTGGGTAACGGCCTTCAGTTGCGCCTCCAACTGCGGCAACGTGCCGTATTGCAACTCGGCGACCTTATCCAGCTTACCCTCGCGCTGCAGCCGCACGATTTCCGCGCGGGTCTTGTCGATCTCTTCCTTCAGGTGCGCGCCGCCCTGCACGGCGGATTTCTCCGCCGTCCAAATCTCCTCGAGATCTGCGTATTCGCGCTCGAGCCGCGCGATCTCGTCCTCGATCAACCCGAGCCGCTTCTGCGATGCCTCATCCGTTTCCTTCTTCACCGCCTCGCGCTCAATCTTCAACTGGATCAGCCGACGGTCGAGCCGGTCCATCGCCTCGGGCTTCGAGTCGATCTCCATCTTGATCTTGGACGCCGCCTCGTCGATTAAGTCGATCGCCTTGTCCGGCAGAAAACGGTCGGTGATATAGCGGTGCGACAGCTCGGCGGCCGCGACAATGGCCGGATCCGTGATCTCGACCTTGTGATGCAGCTCGTACTTTTCCTGTAACCCTCGCAGGATCGCAATGGTTGCCTCGACCGACGGCTCATCGACCAGCACCTTCTGAAAGCGCCGCTCAAGCGCCGCGTCTTTTTCGATGTATCGGCGGTATTCATCCAGCGTCGTCGCACCGATGCAATGCAACTCGCCGCGCGCGAGTGCCGGCTTAAGCATGTTGCCCGCGTCGATCGCACCTTCCGCCTTGCCTGCGCCGACCATCGTGTGAATCTCGTCGATGAACACGATCGTGCGCCCCTCATCCTTCGCAATGTCGCTGAGCACCGCCTTGAGCCGCTCCTCGAATTCGCCGCGATACTTGGCGCCGGCCAACAGCGCGGCCATGTCCAACGCCAGCACCCGCTTGTCTTTCAGTGTCTCGGGCACCTCGCCATTGACGATGCGCTGCGCGAGACCTTCGACGATCGCGGTCTTGCCCACCCCCGGCTCGCCGATCAACACCGGGTTGTTCTTCGTGCGGCGCTGCAGAATCTGGATCGCGCGGCGGATCTCGTCATCGCGGCCGATCACCGGATCCAGCTTGCCGGCGCTCGCACGCTCGGTCAGGTCCACTGTGTATTTCTTTAACGCCTCACGCTGGCTCTCGGCATCCTGGCTGTTGACCTGCGCGTTGCCGCGCACCGCCGCGACGGCAGCCTCCAGCGCCTTGCGGGTCAGGCCATGCTCGCGCGCGAGCCGGCCAGCGTCGCCCTTGTCGTCAGCGAGCGCGAGCAGAAACATCTCGCTGGCAATATACGCGTCGCTGTACTTCTGCGCTTCCTTGTCCGCCTGGTTCAACAAGCCGCTTAACTCGCGGCTCACTTGCACATTGCCGTCGGTGCCATGCACCTGCGGCAACCGCTCCAACGCCGCGCCAAGCGCGGCCTGCAGCGCCTGCACATGCACACCGGCGCGCGACAACAGCGAGCGGGCCGCGCCATCGGGCTGCGCGAGCAGCGCCACAAGTACGTGCAGCGGCTCGATATACTGGTTGTCCCGTCCTACAGCAAGGCTTTGTGCGTCCGCGAGCGCCTCCTGGAACTTCGTAGTCAGTTTGTCGATCCTCATGAAGACCTCCAATGCTTGGTTGCCTCATAACTTGAGGTCCGGATGGGGCTTTTCAAGCGCCCGGGGTGAGCGTGATCAAGCCCAGCGCGTGCGCGAGTGGCGCACGCGGCTGACTCAACTCAGCCTCCGTGTGCTTGTCAAGCTCGGCTAGAAACGCCTGAAGCGCTGCGACCATCACGACCTTGAGTTGACAATGCGGCTCAATGGCGCATGCATGACGGACACCGGCCCCCGACAGGCAACCAGCGCAAAATCATTCTCGGTGGCGCGCACAATCTGTGCCGACCGTTAGCGTCCGAGCATGGGGCGCCAGCCGCAAGCCACCGTTGCGCCCGCGCACCATGTCGAACCAGCCTCGCTCGCCGAGCAATTGCACGACCTTCATTAAATGGTTCTTCGACACCTGGTACGCATCGGATATCTGCTGAATCGTGGACAATCCGTCGTCGTGCACCGACAGGTACAGGATCACGCGAAACGCATAGTCGGTGAAATCGGTCAATCGCAAACGAGTATCCTGGCTTATGCTCCATGGTGCAAAATAAGGGCTGGCGCAACAACATGCTGCCGCCCCGGTACCGCCTCCGGTATCTTACTGCCACAGGCACGGGTTTGCGCGCCATGCCATGCCGTGCTGGGCCACGTCGTGCCGGCCGCGTTGCGCCGCTGATCCGCTACGCTGCCACAATGCGATCCCTCTGCTGACAACATGACATCATGGTCAATCCCGAATCCGACGCCGTAGCGAGCCACCTTGCCATCTTGGACGAAGCAGGCATCCATTCGCTAGTCCACCGCTTCTATGCACGCGTGCGGGCGGACGACATGCTGGGACCGATCTTCGCGCAGGCGATCGGCGACGCATGGGACCCGCACCTAGCAAAAATGTGCGACTTTTGGGCCAGCATCGCGCTGGGCGCCAAGCGCTACAAGGGCAATGTGCAACTGGCCCACCTGCCACTGAAAGGTATCGAGCCCGAGCACTTCAACCGCTGGCTGTACCTGTTCCTGGACACGGTCGAGCATCTGTTCGAGCCCGCCGCGGCGCTCAAGCTGATGGAGCCGGCGCTGCGCATCGCGGAAAGCCTGCAGCTGGGCCGCTTCGGCTGGCAATATCAGGTGCCGCCGGAGCAGAAGGCGCTGCTCGAGCGAATCGCGCCGCGCCGCGGCGAGCGTGGCGCCGTTCACTGATCGTCGGCAAGTGGGCCCTTCGCCGCGTTGTGCGACGCAATGCCCCAGCGCGCGAGCGCCGCGTCGTCGTCGGTGCGCGCCTCGACCCAGCGCTCGCCTTGCCCAGTGCACTCCTTTTTCCAAAAAGGTGCGTTAGATTTTAAGTAGTCCATCACGAACTCGCAGGCGGCAAACGCGTCGCCGCGATGCGCAGCCGCGACCGCGACCAGCACGATCTGCTCACCCGCGTCGAGCCGCCCGTGCCGGTGCACCACACGCACGTCAATGCCCGCCCAGCGGCGCTCGGCTTCGGCAACAATGGCCTCCAACGCCCGTTCGGTCATGCCTGGATAGTGCTCGAGTTCCAACGCGCTGATTGACTCGCCGTCGCTCAACTCGCGCACGGTACCCACGAAGCTGACCACCGCGCCGATGCGTGGGTGGCGCGCACGCAGCCGGGCGAGTTCCGTCGTCACGTCGAAATCGTGCGCTTGCACGCTGACTGTCATCCCATCCTCCACGTTACCCCGTCCGGCCGCTGCCATGTCACCCGCCGGTGACAGGTGGAAAAAATGCCACCTCGCAGCCGTCAGTCAGTCGCGTCGACGGATCGGTCATGACGTGGTCACACGCCATGCGCAACGGGCGCGTGCCCGCCAGTGCGCTTGCCCACGCGCCGCCGCGCGAGCATAGCCACGCGCGCACGTCGCCGACCGTGTTGATGTTGTCCGGTACGTCAACCGTTTCCGCGTCCGTGCCGACCGCCTCGCGCACACTTGCAAAAAACCTCAGTTCGATCTTCATTGCCATTGACCGTTGAAAATCCTGTTTCCGCCGCGCGGCCCCTCACCGTCGCTCTGCCACGCCGTCACGCCAGCAGCGTCGAGAAGGGCAGGAAACGCACCATCTCGCCCGCCTGAATCGCGTGCCCGGGCGGATTGTCAATCAATCCGTCCCCCCACACCGTGGATGTCAGCACCGCCGAACTCTGGTTTGGGAACAGGTCGAGTCCCCCAGCGTCGTTGATCCGTGCGCGCAGGAATTCATTGCGGCGATCCGCCTTTTTTTGCGTAAAATCGGCGCGCATATGCAGCACACGAGGCTCGACGCATCCTGTGCCGGCCAGGCATAGGATAAACGGGCGCACGAACAACAGGAATGTCACGAAGCTGGACACCGGATTGCCGGGCAAGCCAATAAAGAACGCTGCGTCGTGCGGCGCATCGGCGCCCAGCGATCCCGCGGCCGCCGGTCGGTGCACCGTGCCGAACGCAAACGGCTTGCCCGGCTTCATCGCAATCTGCCACAGGTGCAGCGAACCTTCAGCTTGAACCGCGGCCCGCACGTGATCCTCTTCGCCCACCGATACGCCGCCGGAGGTGAGGATCAGGTCATGCGCGAGCGCCGCCTCGCGCAGCGCGTCGCGCGTCGCATCGAGCCGGTCCGGCACGATGCCCAGGTCCGTCACGTCGCAGCCGAGTGCGGCCAGCAGCCCACCGAGCGTGAACCGGCTCGAATTGTAGATTGCGCCTTCACGCAATGGCTCGCCAGGCATCGTCAACTCGTCGCCGGTGAAGGCTATCACGACCCTCGGCCGGCGCGCGACCGGCAGCGTCGCATAGCCGACCGACGCGGCCAGGCCCAACGCCTGCGGCGTTAACCGCATGCCGGCAGGCAAAATCACCGCATCCTTGCGGATATCCGAACCACGCCGGTTGATCCAGTCGCCCATTGGCGGCGCTGCATCGAACACGACCGTCTCGCCGTGCGCCTGTGCCTGCTCCTGTATCACGACCGTGTCAGCGCCCGCGGGTAGTTGCGCTCCGGTGAAAACGCGCGCGGCGGTGCCGGCCTCAAGCGCGCCACCGGGCGCATACCCGGCTGGCACGCGTTGCGACACGCGCATCGGCCGGCCAGCCACGACGTCGCCGGCCCGCACTGCGTAGCCGTCCATCGCGCTGATGTCGGCCGGCGGCACATCGAGCGCCGAGTGAATGTCAGTGGCTAACACGCGGTTCAGCGCGTCCTGCGTCGGTACGGTCTCGATTGCGTCGGGCTGCGCGCATAATGGAAATGCCGCGGCCAGCAGTTGCGCAAGTGCGTCCTGCGTGGCCAGCAGTGGCGGGCGAGCAGCGCCCGTAGCCGTGACAGCGCAGGCCGTTTGACTGGCGCCCACCACCGGCGCAGTATCGTTCGGGATCGACATCGGAGTCGGGCCGGATGTTGACGAATAAAAACGTATTGTAGCCCCGGCGCCGCACCGGTACGCCGCCTAGCCGTCGATCTGCGCGCGAATGAAGTCCTTCACGCGCGCAGCGTCGGCCGGCAACACGGTGAAACGCTGCGGCAACGCCTCCAGTCCGTCAAAGGCCGACGGACGCGGAGGATCCCGATCCAGCGCCTCGCGGATCGTAGCGCCGAACTTGATCGGTTGCGCGGTCTCGAGCACGATCATTGGCACCCCCGGCTCCAGGTATTCGCGCGCCACCTTCACGCCGTCCGCCGTATGCGTGTCGATTATCGCCTGGTAGCGACGGTGGACGTCGCGGATCGTCGCGATTCGGTCCGCGTGCGTGCTGCGACCGGACACGAAACCGAACTCGCGCACGCGGGCAAAATCGCCCGACGCAGCCAAGTCGAACCCGCCCTTGGCCTCGACGTCGCGGAACAACTGCAACACGCGCGCCGAATCGCAGTCCAGTAAGTCAAAGACGAAGCGCTCGAAGTTCGACGCCTTCGAGATGTCCATGCTGGGACTGGTCGTATGGTGGGTTTCAGCCGCGGCGCGCACGCGATAATTACCGGTGCGGAAGAACTCATCAAGCACGTCGTTCTCGTTGGTGGCAACCACTAGCTTGTCGATCGACAAGCCCATCATCCGCGCAATGTGGCCGGCGCACACATTACCGAAATTGCCCGACGGGACTGTAAACGACACGCGCTGGTCGTTGCCGCGCGTCGCCTCGAAATAGCCTCGAAAATAGTAGACAACCTGTGCGACGACCCGGGCCCAGTTGATCGAGTTGACCGTACCGATTTGGTAGCGGGCCTTAAACGCGTGGTCGTTTGAGACGGCCTTGACAATGTCCTGGCAATCGTCGAACACCCCTTCGACCGCGATATTGAAAATATTCGGATCCTGCAAGCTGAACATCTGCGCGGTCTGGAACGCGCTCATCTTGCGATGCGGCGACAGCATAAACACGCGCACGCCTTGCTTACCGCGCATCGCGTATTCGGCGGCGCTGCCGGTGTCGCCAGACGTCGCGCCAAGGATGTTCAATTGCTGGCCCTGACGCGCCAACGCGTGCTCGAACAGGTTGCCGAGCAACTGCATCGCCATGTCCTTGAACGCGAGCGTCGGGCCGTTGGACAGCTCGAGCAGCGCCAGCGGCGCGCCACCCTCGATACCCAGCGTCTTAAGCGGCGTGATGCGCTGCGCATCGCTGCCGTCGCGCACATTTGAGTATACGTCGGCACGATAGGTGCGCCGCGTCAGCGCCCGCAAGTCGTCAGCCGGCATGTCATCGCAGAATTTCGCGAGGACCTCAAATGCCAGGTCCGCATAGGACAGCGTACGCCAGCGGGACAACTCGGCGTCGGACACACGCGGATAATGCGCCGGCAAATACAGGCCACCATCCTTCGCAAGACCGCCGAGTAGGATGTCGGAAAACGAATGGCGCTCGCCGAGTCCGGCGCCGCGTGTGGAAATGTAGTTCATTCGGGAAGGCTCCTGGCGCTCCGGCTACCGGCCGAAGCGATTAGCGTCGGCGTCAGTTCAACGCTTCCATGCGCAGCCGGGTCACGCCCGAGCGCACCGTGGACAACGCTTCGATACGAGAAATCGCCGTATTGATGTTCTTCTCCCGCGTCTCGTGCGTGATCAGGATGATATCGGTCTCGCCCGCCCGGTTTGCGTCGACGACCTCCGACTCCTTTTGCAGCAGCGCATCGATCGAGATGCCTAGGGCCGCGAGGATGCGCGTGATGTCAGCAAGCACGCCGGTCTGGTCCGCGACACGCAGCCGCAAGTAGTAGCTGCTGGTGACCTCGTCGATTGGCAAAATCGGCGTGGTCGCCAACCGGTCCGGTTGGAATGCCAGATGCGGCACGCGATTGTTGGGATCCGCCGTGTGCAGCCGCGTGACGTCGACCAGGTCAGCAACCACGGCCGACGCCGTCGGCTCGGCACCCGCCCCCTTGCCATAGTACAGCGTTGCGCCCACCGCATCGCCGTAGACCAGGACCGCGTTCATCGCGCCCTGCACGTTCGCGATCAGCCGCTTGGCCGGAATCAGCGTCGGATGCACGCGCAACTCGATGCCTTGCGTGGTGCGCCGCGCAATGCCGAGCAGCTTGATCCGGTAGCCAAGTTCCTCCGCGTAGCGAATATCCAGCGCGTCCAGCCGGGTGATGCCCTCGACATAGGCACGCTCGAACTGCACCGGCACGCCGAATGCGATCGCCGCCATGATCGTGGCCTTGTGTGCGGCGTCAATCCCCTCGATGTCGAATGTCGGGTCGGCCTCCGCGTAGCCGAGCCGCTGAGCGTCAGCCAGCGCGGTTGTGAAATCCAGGCCGCGCTCGCGCATCTCAGACAGGATGAAGTTAGTGGTGCCGTTGATGATGCCAGCGATATACTGGATGCGATTCGCCGTCAGACCCTCGCGCAACGCCTTGATGATCGGGATGCCGCCGGCTACCGCCGCTTCGAACGCGACCATCACGCCCTTGGCGCGCGCCGCCTCAAAGATTTCGGTTCCATGCACCGCGAGCAACGCCTTGTTGGCCGTCACCACATGCTTGCCGTTGTGGATCGCACGCAGCACGAGTTCGCGGGCGATGTCAGTGCCACCAATCATTTCCGCAATGATGTCCAGCGACGGATCGTCGACCACCGAGGCAAAGTCCGACGTCAGCGCCACCGTGCCGAGCGCATCGCCCAGCACCTGCTGCACCTTGGCCGGATTGCGCACCGCGACGCGCGTGATTTCGATTCCGCGGCCGGCCCGACGGCTGATTTCTTCCTGGTTGCGGCGCAACACGTTGAACGTGCCGCTGCCGACCGTGCCAAAGCCCAACAATCCTACTTTGATCGGTTCCATCATCCCGCGTGTGTCATGGTCATTAAAAGGGGGCGCAACGCGCGCGACGCGCTTCACGCGCCCGTACGCTTGCGGTAGCCGTCGAGAAACCGTGCGACACGACTCAGCGAATCGCTCAGGTCATCGACGCTGGGTAGGAATACGACCCGGAAATGGTCAGGAGCGGGCCAGTTGAATCCGGTGCCCTGCACCAGCAGCACCCGCTCTTGCTGCAACAGTTCCAGAATCAGTTGCTGGTCGTCGCGCACCGGATAGACAGCCGGATCCAGCCTGGGAAACATGTATAAGGCCGCCTTCGGCTTGACGACCGACACGCCTGGAATCGCGCTAAGCATATCGTAGGCAAGCTCGCGCTGCTTATACAGGCGCCCGCCCGGCTGGATCAGCTCGTTGATGCTCTGGTAGCCGCCCAGCGCGGTCTGGATCGCATATTGGCCCGGCACGTTCGCGCACAGCCGCATCGATGCGAGGATGCCAAGCCCTTCCAGATAGTCGCTCGCATGCCGCTTGTCGCCGGACACCACCATCCAACCGGCCCGGTAGCCGCAAGACCGGTAGCTCTTGGACAAGCTGTTGAACGTGACGGTGAGCACGTCCTGCGAGAGCGCGCCGACCGACGTGTGCACACCGCCGTCGTAGACGATCTTGTCGTAGACCTCGTCGGAGAACACGATCAGCTGGTGCTGGCGTGCAAGCTCGAGCATCGCCCGCAAGAGATCGTCCGGGTACAGCGCGCCGGTCGGATTGTTCGGGTTAATGATCACCAGGGCGCGCGTATTCGGCGAGATCTTCGCACGCATATCGTCCAGATCCGGCAGCCAGCCGTTGTACTCGTCGCACCGGTAGTGAACCGGCGTGCCGCCCGACAGACTGACCGCCGCGGTCCACAACGGGTAGTCCGGTGCTGGCAACAGCACCTCGTCGCCATCATTGAGCAAGCCTTGCATCGCCATCACGATCAACTCGGACGCGCCATTGCCAATGAAGACGTCTTCGAGCTTGACGCCGGCGATGCCCTTTTGCTGCGTGTAGTGCATGATGGATTTACGCGCTGCGAACACACCCTTCGAATCCGAATAGCCGGACGACTCCGGCAGGTTGCGGATCATGTCGGTGATAATCTCCTCAGGCGCGTCAAAGCCGAACGCAGCAAGATTGCCGATGTTCAGCTTAATGATCCGGTGCCCCTCTTCCTCGAGGCGCTTGGCCTCGTCGAGCACGGGCCCGCGTATGTCGTAACAGACGTTTGACAACTTATTCGATTTCAGGATGGGCTTCACGGCCAACGCTTCGGTAAGAGAGGAATCGGCGCTCACGCTAGAACTTGGCCATCGCCGGATGGCGGCCGGGGCGCCGGGCCGCACATCGCCCGCTGGCGCGGCGCCGCTCGCGCGATCTAGCGGGCTTAACGGACACAAAGGGTATAATTTAGCGGATTCTGGCGTAGTTCCGCAATGCATCAAAAGATCGCGGGTGACTCGCCCGTGGCGGCCGCACGTGCCGCGCGCGGAACTCGCCGGGCCTGCGCGAGTCGTTGCCATTGTCCCATAACTCGCACCAACCGTCTCGCCTGCCGCATACGGCGGGCGCACATGGAACGTTGCATTGAAATTACACCAGGATTCTGCCGACGCCCTGAATACCGTAACCGGTTATGGCGCTGACTATGTCGACGTCAATCTGCAACGCTACGAGCACAGCATTCTGGTCTTCCCGCAGGCGCCGGTCGCGCCGTGGCCAGTGTCCTCGTTCGATGCACTCACGCCCGAGCATTTTGACTCACTGGTTGAGTCCGCCGGCGAATCCGGTGTCGAGGTCGTGATTTTCGGGACCGGCGCACGGCTGCGCTTCGTGCACCCGCGGCTGACCGTGGCGCTGTCGCGCCGGCGCATCGGTATTGAGGCGATGGATTTCCAGGCCGCGTGCCGCACCTATAACATTCTGATGGCCGAGGGCCGCAAGGTCGCGCTCGTGCTGCTGATCGAAAAACCATGAGCGCGAGCCACCATGCGGCGGCCCGTTAACCCGCACCACGGTCCATGACAAGCGGGCGTGCCCATGCGCGCGTCTACTACGACTCCATACTCTCTGAAAAACGGATAGCTGATGCAAGATTTGCTCGACCCGATGCGGCCGACGGCGCCATCGACCGTCCCGCCCAGCGCCTCCAGCAACACGCCGTCGCGCGCGTTGCCGCTGTCGCCAGCGGCCCTGCTGCCGCTCATGCTGCTGTTCGCGCTCGTATGGTTCCTGCAATTGAACTGGCGCCACCTGATCCCAAGCGACGAGGGACGCTACGCGGAAATGGCGCGCGAGATGCTCGTCACCGGCGACTGGATCACCCCGCGCTACAACGGGTATAAGTATTTCGAGAAGCCGCCGCTGCAAACCTGGTTCAACGCCATCACGTTCGCCTGGTTCGGCCTGGGCGAGTGGCAGGCGCGGCTCTATACGGCGCTATGCGGTTTTGCCGGCATCCTGCTGGTGGGCTACACCGGCGCGCGCGTGTTCAATCCGGCTGCCGGGCTGATGGCGGCACTGGTGCTGGCCGCGTCGCCGTACTGGAATCTGATGGGCCACTTCAACGTGCTAGACACAGGCCTGGCGTTTTGGATGGCACTGACGCTGTGCTCGCTACTGCTGGCCCAACGCGCGCACCTGCCGGCCCGCGCACGACGTGGCTGGATGTGGCTGTGCTGGGCGTCAATGGCGCTGGCGGTCCTGTCCAAGGGACTGGTTGGGTTGATCCTGCCGGGCGCGGCGCTGGTGATCTACACCATGGTGGCGCGTGACTGGGCGGTGTGGAAACGGCTCTACCTGATCAGCGGCGCACTAGTCTTTGCCGGGATCGTGCTGCCATGGTTCGTGCTCGTGCAACGCAACAATCCAGAGTTCTTCCATTATTTTTTCATCGTCCAGCAGTTCGAGCGCTACCTGACACCCGCGCAAAACCGGCCCGGGCCATTCTATTATTTCGCTGGCGTGCTGCTTGCGGGCTTCCTGCCTTGGGTCTCGATCGCCGCACAGAGCGTGCGCCAGGGTTGGCGGATGCCGCGCCAGCAGAACGGCTTCGCGCCAGTCACACTGCTGCTGGTGTGGTCCGCGTTCATCTTCTTGTTCTTTAGCGCGTCGCATTCGAAGCTGATCTCGTACACGCTGCCCGTGGCGCCGGCGCTGGCCCTGGTGATCGGCCTGTACCTGCCGGGGATCACGCGCGCGCAATGGCAGCGGCACCTGCTCGGCTACGCAGCGCTCCTGGCCATAGCGGCCGTGGCGGCGTACTTCGCGCTGATCGGACAGGGCGACGCGAAGACGCCGAACGCGCTGTATCGCGAATTCATCGTCTGGGTTGAGATCGCCATCGGCGTCGGCCTCGTGCTGACGCTGCTTGCCAGCTGGCTCGTGCGGCGGCGCGCGCTGCCGCCCGGCGCCGCACCGCATGCCGCGCCAACGGCAACGGCAACGAGCATCGTTGTGTTCGGCATCGGCTGGTTCCTGCTCGGCGCCATCGGCGGCAATGGCCACGAGGTGTTCGGACGACAAAGCAGCGGCGCCCTGCTCGCACCGGCGGTCCGGGCAGAGCTGGCGAAGCTGCCGGCCGACACGCCGTTCTACTCGGTGGACATGCTCGACCATACGCTGCCGTTCTATGTCCGCCACACGACCATCATGGTCCAGCACGCGGATGAGCTATGGTTCGGTGCAACGATCGAGCCGAGCAAGTGGATTCCGACAATTGACCAGTGGCGCGCCCGGTGGCATGAGCCCGGACCCGCACTGGCGTTGTTGCCGCCATCGCTGTACGGGCAACTGGCCAACGCCGGCGTGCCAATGCAGGTGATTGCGCGCGACACGCGGCGCGTCGTCGTCGCCAAACCTCAACCGTAAGCCGAGCCTAGATGAATCCGATTTCCCTTGCGTGCATTCTTTCCGGCGTGCTGCTCAACACGTGCGCGCAGCTGTTGCTCAAGGCCGGGGTGAATGCGGTCGGTCATTTTGAATTCTCGGCGGCAAACATCGTGCCGATCAGCGTGCGACTAGTCACGCAGTGGCCGATCATTGGCGGGTTGGCATGCTATGTCGTCAGCGTCGTCGTCTGGATCCTCGGGCTGTCGCGCGTAGACGTGTCGATCGCCTACCCGATGTTGTCGCTCGGCTACGCGGTCAATGCGGTAGCGGCCTGGTACCTGTTCGGCGAGGTCATGTCGGCACAGCGCCTCGTCGGCATCGGTATCATTCTGTTCGGCGTGGTCGTGCTGGCGCGCGGTTGAGCCCATCCAGCCTCCTGAGAGAACTAGATCATACATACCATGAGCGAAACCTCCTTGCCCTTTTTGCCGTTCGTGCGGCCGCACGTCGATGAGGAGACGATTGCCGGCGTCGTCGACGTGCTGCGCAGCGGCTGGATCACGACCGGCCCGCAAAACGCCCGTTTCGAAGCAGCGCTGTCCAAGTACTGCGGCCGGCCGGTGCGAACCTTCAATTCGGGCACCTGCACGATGGAAATCGCACTGCGCATCGCCGGCATCGGGACCGGCGACGAAGTGATCACCACGCCGCTGTCATGGGTGTCCACCAGCAACGTGATCTGCGAGGTGGGCGCGACCCCGATATTCGCCGACATCGACCCGATCACCCGAAACCTGGATCTGGACAAGCTCGAGGCCGCCATCACGCCGCGCACGCGCGCGATCATCCCAGTGTATTTGGCCGGGATGCCGATGGACCTGGAGCGGCTCCATGCGATCGCGCGCACGCACCGGTTGCGCGTGGTCGAGGACGCCGCACAGGCACTCGGCTCAAGCTGGAACGGCCGGCGCGTCGGCACGTGCGGCGACTTCGTGTCATTCAGCTTCCATGCGAACAAGAACATCACATCGATCGAGGGCGGTGCGCTGGTGATGAACCACGATGACGAAGCACGGCTCGCCGAAAAGTATCGGCTGCAGGGCATCACGCGCACCGGCTTTGACGGAATGGAATGCGACGTGCTCGGCGGCAAGTACAATCTGACTGATGTCGCTGCGCGTGTCGGGTTGGGCTCGCTGGCCCGCCTGGACGAAATCACCGCGCAGCGCCGCGCGCTGGCGCGCGCGTATTTTGAGCATTTCGCCGGCGGCGCGGCCATGGCCGCCGGCGTGGAGTTGCCGCCCGCAGACTTCACGAACTCAAATTGGCACATGTTTCAGATCGTGCTGCCATTGGAGCGGCTTACGATCGAGCGCGCCGATTTCATGGCGCAGATGAAGGAGCGCGGTATCGGCACTGGCGTGCACTATCCGCCGATCCACCTATTTAAGCTGTACCGGGAACGAGGCTTCGGCCCAGGCATGTTCCCACACGCGGAGCGCGTTGGGCGGGCGATCGTCACGTTGCCGCTGTTTCCGCAAATGACAATGGCTGACGTGTCGCGCGTCGTGCAAGCCGTCAACGAGATTATTCACCGTCATCAACAATGAATAAACCTGAACTGTCCGTCGTAATCCCCGTCTACAACGAGGAGGCGGGCCTGGCCGCACTGTTTGCACGGCTCTATCCGGCGCTGGACGCGCTGGACTTGACCTACGAAGTGATTTTCATCAACGATGGCAGTCGTGATCGCTCGGCCGTGATGCTGGCCGAGCAGTACCACACACGCCCAGACACCACCCGTGTCGTGCTGCTCAACGGTAACTACGGGCAACACATGGCCATCCTCGCCGGGTTCGAGCAAACGCGCGGCGACATCGTGATCACACTCGATGCGGACTTGCAGAATCCACCGGAGGAAATCGGCAAGCTGGTGGCCAAAATGCGCGAGGGCCACGACTACGTCGGCACGGTCCGGCTGCAGCGGCGCGACAGCCTGTTCCGCCGCAAGGCGTCGGCCGCAATGAACCGGTTGCGCGAGCGCATCACGCGGATCCGGATGGCCGACCAAGGTTGCATGCTGCGCGCGTACAGCCGCCGCATCATCGACACGATCAACCTGTGCGGCGAGATCAACACGTTCATCCCGGCGCTCGCCTACACGTTCGCGCAAAACCCGGTCGAGATCGAGGTAGCGCACGAGGAGCGTTTCGCCGGCGAATCGAAGTATTCGCTGTACAGCTTGATCCGGTTGAACTTCGACCTGGTCACCGGCTTCTCGGTGGTGCCGCTGCAATGGCTGTCGTTCGTCGGCGTGATCCTGTCCAGCGGCTCCGCGGCGCTGTTCATGCTGCTGCTGGTGCGGCGCTTCATCATTGGCGCGGAAGTTCAAGGCGTGTTCACGCTGTTCGCGATCACGTTCTTCCTGCTCGGTGTGATCATTTTCGCGCTCGGCCTGCTCGGTGAATACATCGGCCGGATCTACCAGCAAGTGCGCGCGCGGCCACGCTATTTGGTGCAGGCGGTGCTGCAGCAGCGCGACAGCGATGCACCAACGCATGACCTCGCGCCGGCTCCCCCGGTGCAGCACGTCGCGCGCGGCGAGCACGCAGATGGCACGGTGAAGTGCGACGCAGATGGTACGGTGGAGCGCGGCCAATGAACGCGCGCGCCGTCGTCTTCGCGTATCACAATGTTGGCGCGCGCTGCCTGCGCGTGCTGCTCGCGCGCGGCGTGGACGTCGCGCTCGTCGTCACGCACCAAGACAATCCACAAGAGCGCATCTGGTTCGAAAGCGTGGCGGCGGTCGCAGCCGACTACGGACTACCGGCAATCACGCCCGCCGATCCACACGCGCCAGAGCTAGCCGAGGCCGTGCGCGCAGTGCAGCCGGATTTCCTGTTCTCGTTCTACTACCGACACATGCTGCCGGACAGCCTGCTCGCGCTGGCGCCGCGCGGCGCATTCAACCTGCACGGCTCGCTGCTACCGAAGTACCGTGGCCGCGTGCCGACCAACTGGGCCGTGCTCAACGGTGAGACCGAAACAGGCGCCACGCTGCACGAGATGACGGTCAAGCCGGACGCCGGGGCGATCGTCGCGCAGACGCCAGTGCCGATCCTGCCGGACGATACCGCGAGCCAGGTGTTCGATAAGGTGACGGTGGCCGCCGAGCAAACATTGTGGCGGGTGCTGCCGGCCCTGCTGGCCGGCGACGCACCGCGGCTGCCGAACGATCTGGCCGCGGGCAGCTATTTTGGTGGGCGCAGGCCCGAGGATGGCCGCATTGACTGGAGCCTGCCCGCACAACAGGTCTACAACCTGGTGCGCGCGGTCGCACCGCCGTATCCGGGCGCATTTACCGACGTCAGCGGCGAGCGCTTTATCGTCGCTGCGGCCCGGCTCGCGCGTCATAACGCGGCCAGCACCGCGACATTGCTGCCAGGCTTGCAGGTTTGCGATAATGCGCTATTTGGCGTGTGCGGCGATGGCCGTGCGCTGGCGATCCGGGAACTGCGCCATGTTGGCGACGCCTCCGATCCCACACACGACGAGCGCGTCATCGACGCGGCAACGTTCCTGCGCCTTACTCAATCCTCATCGCATTCATGAAAAAAGTCCTGATCCTCGGCATCAACGGCTTCATCGGCCATCACCTGTCCAAGCGCATCCTCGAAACCACCGATTGGGAAGTCTATGGGATGGACATGCAGAAGGATCGTCTGGGCGGTCTGACGCAACATCCGCGAATGCACTTCTTCGAAGGCGACATCACGATCAACAAGGAATGGGTCGAGTATCACATCCGCAAGTGTGACGTGATCCTGCCGTTGGTCGCGATCGCCACGCCAGCCACCTATGTAAAGCAGCCGCTGCGCGTGTTCGAGCTTGATTTTGAGGCCAACATGCCGATTGTGCGCTCAGCGGTCAAATACGGCAAGCATCTGGTCTTTCCGTCCACTTCCGAGGTGTACGGCATGTGCACCGATGGCGAGTTCGACCCAGAAGCCTCGCCGTTGATCTACGGCCCGATCAACAAGCCGCGCTGGATCTACGCATGCTCGAAGCAGTTGATGGACCGCGTGATTTGGGGCTACGGCATGGAGGGCCTGAATTTCACGCTGTTTCGCCCATTCAACTGGATCGGCCCGGGACTGGACACGATCCACACGCCGAAGGAGGGATCATCGCGCGTGGTCACGCAGTTCCTCGGCCATATCGTGCGGGGCGAGAACATTAGCCTGGTCGACGGCGGCGCGCAAAAACGCGCGTTCACCGACATCGACGACGGCATCTCAGCGCTGGTGCGGATTATCGAGAATCCGGCCGGCATCGCGACCGGCAAAATCTATAATATCGGCAATCCACACAACAATTTCTCGGTGCGCGATCTGGCCGACAAAATGCTGGCGCTGGCGGCAGAGTACCCCGAATATGCGCAGTCTGCACAACAGGTGAAGCTGGTAGAAACCTCGTCGAGCGCCTATTACGGCACCGGCTACCAGGACGTGCAAAACCGCGTGCCGAAGATCGACAATACGAAGCAGGATCTGGCTTGGGCGCCAACGCTGTCGATGGACGACGCGCTGCGCAAGATCTTCGAGGCATACCGCTCGCAGGTCGCCGAAGCCCGCGCGCTGGTCGACTGACGGCGCGGGTTGGCGGCAATGGCCCGCATCGTACTGAAGATCGACGTCGACACGCTGCGCGGCACCCGTGAAGGCGTGCCGAACCTCGTGCGGATGCTCCGGCACGCCGGCGCTGGCGCGACGTTCCTGTTTAGCCTAGGCCCCGACCACACGGGTTGGGCATTGCGCCGGGTATTCCGGCCGGGGTTCCTGCGCAAGGTGTCGCGCACGTCGGTGCTCGAGCACTACGGCATTAAAACGCTCGCCTACGGCGTGTTGCTGCCTGGCCCGGACATCGGCGCGCGCGCGGCGGCGCAGATGCGCGCCACACGCGATGCCGGCTTCGAGGTGGGCATTCATACCTGGGATCACGTGTATTGGCAGGATAACGTGCGCACGCGTGAGCGCGCATGGACGATCGCGCAAATGGCGAAAAGCCACGCGCGCTTTGTTGAGGTATTTGGTGAGATGCCGCGTACCCATGGCGCGGCAGGCTGGCAGATGAACGACCATGCATTTCATCAGCTCGACGCGTGGGGCATCCGGTATGCATCCGACGGGCGCGGCCACGGCCCGTACCGGCCGACGGTCAACGGCATGCCGCTTGCGCATGTGCAGCTGCCAACCACCCTGCCGACATTGGACGAAGTGCTCGGGCTGGACGGGTTAAGCGTGGACAACGTCGCCGATTATCTGTTGTCGCTGACGCGGCACGACGGCGTTGACCACGTCTTTACGCTACACGCAGAACTGGAAGGACAGAAGCTTGCCCCCGTGCTCGAACGCCTGCTGGCGGGCTGGCGCGCGCAGGGGCATGCACTGGTGTCGATGGCCGACTATTACGCGACGCTGGACCTGGACTCGCTGCCATCGTACCCTGTCGCGTGGGGCGAGGTGCCGGGCCGCGCCGGCGAGTTGATCATTCAGCCCGATTGAAACAATGGCGCGGCGCGAGCGTCGGTCCGCATCGGTCCTGCTTCGCTGCCGCTGATCATAATAACAGGAGAAATCCGTGCCAAGCATTGCGATCGACCACACCGTTCCCGATTTCACCGCCTCAGCGACGGGTGGCGAATTTACGCTGTCCGCGCTTAGGGGCAACAAGGTCGTTCTCTATTTCTATCCGAAGGACAACACACCAGGCTGCACCACCGAGAGCCTGGCGTTCCGTGACGCGTACCCAGCCTTTAAGCAGGCGGGTGCCGAGATCGTCGGCATCTCGCGCGACAGCGTACGCTCGCATGAGAACTTCCAGCGCAAGCTCGAATTGCCTTTCGTGCTGGTGTCCGATGCCGACGAGACTGTGTGTCAGCTATTCGATGTCGTCAAAATGAAAAAGATGTACGGTAAGCCAGTACGCGGCATCGAGCGCTCGACTTTCCTGCTCGATGCGCAGCGTGTATTGCGCCGCGAGTGGCGCGGCGTGAAGGTGCCCAACCATGTCGATGAGGTGCTAGCCGCCGTGCAAGCGCTGTGACGCAGTGGATGCAGCGCGACATGTGCCCTTTGACGTGAGCGTTTGACGCAGGTTATAGTGGGCCGCAATGAAGGCTAACTCCCTACCTTACCGCCGTGCTCCCCGTCCAAGGGGGTACGGCTTTTTTCTTTGGAGTCACACCGACCTAGGCGAACCGGCACTCATTACATATGACTGACACTGGCGCACGCCACTCGGGGCGCCGCTGCGTCGGCGCCCCGAGTGGCGTGCATCGTTGAACTGATTCCGTCAGAGGAAACCATGCCTTTGCCTACCGCGCCGAGCAAACTCGGAAATCTGCTTTCACCCGACGAATACAAGGCCAAGGTGAAGACGGCCAAGGGCGCCCGCAAGCGCTCGCCCGCCACCGGGCACGACCATGACGACGCTTACGCAAGCCGGGATGACGGTGTCGCATTCGGCGCCGCCGTGCGCGAGCCACTGCCGGCCCTGACATCGCTCGAAGCGGACAATGCAGCATTGCGTGCAGCGTTGCCGGACGAGGAAGTGGTACGCGAGACGCCCACCACGCGCAAGCGTAAGTCGAAGCAGACTGCGGCGCTGCTTCAGCCGTCACGCCCCGTCCCCGACACGATCCCGGCCGAGGTGGCCCGCGACGCGGCCGCGCCGGCGCCCGTCGCGTTGCGCGAGACACCCGCACCGGAACGCGTCACACCACCCACACTTTCCGCCGCGCCGGGCACACGCGGCACGCGGCGACGGGCCAGTGCGCGCGCCGCCGACACGACACGCAAGCTTTTCGTCCTCGACACGAACGTGCTGATGCACGATCCGAGTTGCGTGTTCCGCTTCGAGGAACACGATGTCTACCTGCCGATGATCACGCTCGAGGAACTCGACAACCATAAGAAAGGGATGTCAGAGGTCGCGCGCAATGCCCGACAGGTCAGCCGCACGCTGGACGCGCTGGTGGCCGACGCCGGCGACGCGATGATCACCGGCATTGCGCTGTCGCGGCTGGGCAACCGGGAAGCGGCCGGGCGCCTGTTCTTCCAGACCGAACTCACCGATATTGAACCGGTGGTCGGGCTCCCGCAAGGCAAAGCGGATAACCAGATTCTGGGCGTTGTGCGGGCGCTGCAAGCGCAGATGTCGGAGCGGCAAGTCGTGCTGGTGTCCAAGGACATCAACATGCGCATTAAGGCGCATGCGCTCGGCTTGCCGGCCGAGGACTATTTCAATGACCAGGTCCTCGAAGACAAGGATCTGCTCTACTCGGGCGTGCGTGCGCTACCGCAGGATTTCTGGACGCGGCACGGCAAGGGCATGGAGAGCTGGCAGGATACCAAGACCGGCACCACGTACTACCGGGTCACCGGACCGCTGTGTGCGTCACTGCTGATCAACGAGTTCGTTTATCTCGAGCCCCATAACGGCGAGCCGGCATTCCATGCGGTGGTGCGAGAAATCAACGGCAAGACCGCGTTGCTGCAGACGCTGCGCGACTACGGGCACCACAAGAACAACGTATGGGGCATCACGGCGCGCAACCGCGAGCAGAACTTCGCGCTGAACCTGCTGATGAACCCGGAGGTCGATTTCGTCACGCTGCTCGGCCAGGCCGGTACCGGCAAAACGTTGATGGCATTGGCCGCGGGCCTAGCGCAGGTGCTCGATGAGAAGCGCTACAACGAGATCATCGTCACGCGCGCGACTGTGCCGGTAGGCGAGGACATCGGGTTTCTGCCCGGCACCGAGGAGGAAAAGATGCAGCCTTGGATGGGCGCGTTCGACGACAACCTTGAAGTGTTGCAAAAAACCGACGACACGGCCGGTGAATGGGGGCGCGCCGCCACACAGGAACTGATCCGTTCGCGGCTCAAGGTCAAGAGCATGAACTTCATGCGCGGACGCACCTTTGTCGATAAGTACGTGATCATCGATGAAGCGCAGAATCTGACGCCGAAACAAATGA
Source organism: Burkholderia sp. b14 (assembly GCF_900156195.1). NCBI lineage: Bacteria > Pseudomonadati > Pseudomonadota > Betaproteobacteria > Burkholderiales > Burkholderiaceae > Burkholderia > Burkholderia sp. b14. The sequence goes on along the minus strand of NZ_FTPJ01000003.1, from coordinate 228,952 downwards.
AGACGTTGGTCACGCGGGCTGGCCCTGGCACGAAGATGATTTGCCTGGGCAACATCGCGCAAATCGACACGCCGTACTTGACAGAAGGCAGTTCGGGCCTGACCTACGTGGTCGATCGCTTCAAGGGGTGGACTCACGGCGGCCACGTCACGCTGGCGCGTGGCGAACGGTCACGCTTGGCAGACTACGCGTCGGACGTGCTGTAGTGTTGTAAAGAACGACGCGGCGATTCCCTCCGCCAACCGACGTCAACTTCCGGCGCCGGATCTAGTGATCCGGCGCTTTTTTAGGATGCTATGCCGGTCGTCGATACGAAACGCGTATCATCCAGGCGACGTGATTCCCCCACAAACTTAAAGTCCTTTCTTAAGTGTATTGGCCAGACCCAGTGCGGCGGCTATGATTCGGGCATTGCCCCGCCGGAAGGCGGGCGCCTGGTCGCCCGCCCGCTTTTTCATGCGCCTTACCTGGATTGCACTCGCACCCTGCTCCATCGCCGTACTGCTTGCCGCTTGCTCCAGCGTGCAGCAGCCAGTCATGCGCGGAGATGAAGCGCCGGCGGGTGGCTACCGCACGCGCCCATCGTCTGGGCTCGGCTTCGTGGATCACAGCGTCGGCCAGGAGGAAGTGTCGATCCAGGCGATGAGCCTAGTCGGCGTGCGGTATCGCTGGGGAGGCAACACACCAAGCAGCGGCTTCGACTGCAGTGGGCTAGTACGCTACGTGTTGGCGCGTTCGGCGGCGGTCGAGTTGCCGCGAACTACGGCCGAAATGAGCCAACGTGGGCGCCCGATCCAGCCGAACGAAATCGCGCCCGGCGACCTGGTCTTCTTCAACACGTCCGGCCGGCCGCATTCGCACGTCGGCATCTACGTGGGAAACATGCGCTTTGTCAACGCGCCGTCGACCGGTGGCACGGTACGCATCGACTACGTGACGAATCCGTACTGGGCGAAGCGATTCGACGGTATTCGCCGTGTCGCCCCGGTACGCAACGCGCCGAAGAGGCCATTTGACGCACCGACGCTGCTGGCGGCGTCAGCACCACCGACACCGCCGGCCGGCACGAGCAGCGCGATGTCCTACCGGGTGGCGGCTGCCACTGTGGGCGCCATGGCTATCACAGCCAACACGACCACCACTGGTACCGCCGGAGCCCCTGGCACCAAGGCAACAATCGATGCCGGAAGCTCGCGCACAGCCGGTGCGGATACGCGGCACGGAATGGCTTATGCCGCAGGCAAAACCGCGAGCGGCCCGGATGCGTTCAAGCCATCGTCGGTATCCTTCGCACGCACGCAGGCGCGCGGCGTTGGTGCCGTCGAGCCGGACCCGATCGGAGCGATGGCGGCCACCGACGATACATCGTTCGATGCGTTCGAACCGCCCCCGCCGACTGCTGCGACCGCGCGCAGCCAAGCGGCTTCCTGGATCGCCGCGCCGGTCATGTCGGCCACCCCCGATCCTGCCGGCGCGACGGCGAGCGCCGCGCCGGCTGCGAGCAGCCAGGACTACGGGGCCGATACGCCGATGGCCACGCCAGCGCAGGCAGCGGCGGCCAACGATCCCATCGCCCGTTTCGCCCACGGCAACTTCTGAGCGCTAAACCACCCGATCAGCACGGCTCGCGCAGCTAGCCACGGCTTGCACTGGGCCACTGCGCGAGGCCGGACGAAATCGCCGACGTTGCGCTGTTGCTTGGCCCGTGCACGCGCCAGTTACGTGACCGGCGCGCTCGTCCTGATGGATGGCGGCAGCGCGGTGGTGACCTGAGCGCGCCTACAGCAGCCGCTGACCGAGCCACCAGCCGGCAGCAGAGAGCGCGGCGGATGCCGGAATCGTCAGGATCCAGGCCCATACGATATTGCCGGCGACCCCCCAGCGTACGGCCGACAGTTTCTGCGTCGCCCCGACGCCGACGATCGCGCCGGTAATCGTGTGCGTCGTCGAGACCGGAATACCGAGCCACGACGCCATGAACAGCGTAATCGCACCACCGGTCTCCGCGCAGAAGCCACCGACCGGCTTGAGCCGCGTGATGCGCTGCCCCATCGTGCGCACGATCCGCCAGCCGCCAAACAACGTGCCCAGGCCCATTGACACGTAGCAGCCGGCGATCACCCATGTCGGCGGCGCGTCGGCGCTCACCGACGCGTAGCCAGTCGCGATCAGCAGCATCCAAATGATGCCGATCGTTTTCTGCGCGTCGTTGCCTCCGTGCCCCAAGCTGTACAGCGACGCGGACACGAGTTGCAGCCGACGGAAACTCCGATCGACGCGGCTTGGCGGCGTGCGGAAGAAGAACCACGACACGAGCAGCATGAACAGCGACCCGAGCACAAAGCCGAGCAACGGCGACACAAAAATAAAGGCGATCGTCTTCGCCAGTCCGTCCACGTTCAGCGCATCCCACCCCGACTTGGCCAACGCCGAGCCGACCAAGCCGCCGATCAGCGCATGCGACGAACTCGACGGGATCCCGTAATACCAAGTCACGATGTTCCAGCCAATCGCCCCGACCAGTGCGCCGAACACCACGTAGTGATCGATGATGCCGGGGTCGATTGTGCCCTTGCCGACCGTGGCCGCCACCTTCAGATGAAAAATGAAGTACGCGACGACGTTGAAGCCGGCTGCGAACGCCACGGCCTGGTGCGGCTTGAGCACACCGGTGGACACTACGGTCGCGATCGAGTTTGCCGCGTCGTGGAAGCCGTTCATGAAATCGAATATCAGCGCGACGGCAACCAACAGCGCGACCGCCCATAGAGCAAGTTGGATCGAATGCATCAGCTGCCCTGTCTATGCGTTCTCGAGCACGATGCCTTCGATGATGTTCGCGACATCCTCGCACTTGTCCGTCACGGCTTCGAGCAACTCGAAGATCGCCTTCAGCTTGATCAGCGTCTTGACGTCGTCCTCCTCGCGAAATAGCTTGGACATCGCCGAGCGCAGCAGACGGTCTGCGTCGGATTCGTAACGATCGATTTCCTCGCAGGCCTTCAGGATCGCACTGGCGCGTTTCATGTCGTGCAGCAGACCCACTGCCGTCTGCACGCGCTCGCACGTCAGCCGGCAGACACGCGCGAGTTCGTTTGCCTCGGAGGTCACCGCACGCACGTCGTACAGCGACACCGCAGTGGCCACATCCTCCATCAAGTCGAGGATGTCGTCCATCGTCGTGATCAGCTTATGGACCTCTTCACGGTCCAACGGCGTGATGAAGGTTTTGTGCAGCAAATCGATACATTCGTGCGTCAGCTTGTCGGCACGTTTCTCATTCGCTTGCACGTTTTGCTTGTGAACCTCCGCATTGGGCAGGTCGTCGATCAACCGCTCGAGTTCGAGACTGGCGTCGACCATACATTTCGCGTGAGCGTTGAAAATTTCGAAAAACTTGCCTTCGGTAGGCATGAAGCGTCCGAACATGAATCCCTCGGAAGTAATGGGCGCTGACACAAAAGTGCAGTATTGTACCTGGGCGTTGCCAGCCTGCGCGACATACAATACGCGTGCTGCTGAGGCACGGCGCAGCAGCAGGGTGACACGCGCGATCGAGCGAGCATAAATGAGCGACGTTAAAGACAAATCCCAGTTATTCGCTGTCGTAGAACGTCGACACGCCAGCAAAATTATCGAATTTCGTGTACGGTCCTAGGAACGTCAGGCGAACGGGCCCAATGGGTCCGTTCCGTTGCTTGCCGATAATGATCTCGGCCGTTCCCTTGTCGGGGCTGTCCGGGTTGTAAACCTCGTCGCGATAAATAAACAGGATTACGTCCGCATCCTGTTCGATCGCGCCAGATTCGCGCAGGTCCGACATGACCGGACGCTTGTTCGGCCGCTGCTCCAGGCCCCGGTTCAACTGAGATAGCGCGATGACCGGCACGTCAAGCTCCTTGGCCAGTCCCTTGAGTGAGCGCGAAATCTCGGAGATCTCTGTCGCGCGGTTCTCGCCCGGCGACGAGCCAGTCATGAGTTGCAGATAATCGACAATAATCAAGCCTAGCTTGCCGCACTGACGCGCTAGCCGCCGTGCCCGCGAGCGCAATTCCATCGGATTGAGCCCGCCCGTCTCGTCGATAAAGATTTGCGCTTCACTCATTTTCTGCACCGCGTGCGTGAGCTTGGGCCAATCCTCGTCGGTCAGCCGCCCGGTACGCATCCGGTGTTGGTCGAGCCGGCCAATCGAGCCGAGCATCCGCATCACAAGTTGCGTGCCCGGCATTTCCATCGAAAACACCGCGACCGGCAAACCATACTCGACTGCGACGTATTCACCGATGTTCATCGAAAATGCAGTTTTGCCCATCGATGGCCGTCCGGCAACAATGATCAACTCGCCGCCGTGCATCCCGGAGGTCATCCGGTCCAGGTCGATAAAGCCGGTCGGCGTGCCGGTCACATCGCTCGGATTCGCCGTGTGGTACAGCGTGTCGATCCGCTCGACTACTTGTGTCAGCAACGGCCCAATTTCGAGAAACCCTTGCGTGCCACGCTGACCTTCCTCCGCGATTGAGAAGACCTTTGCCTCGGCCTCGTCGAGCAGCTGCCGGACCTCCTTGCCCTGCGGATTGAACGCGTCGCCGGCAATCTCGTCGGCAACGGTCACCAGCTTGCGCAACACTGCACGGTCGCGCACGATCTCGGCATACCGGCGGATGTTCGCCGCGCTCGGCGTGTTCTGCGCGAGCGCATTCAGATAGGCAAGGCCGCCGACATCGTCCGCCTTGCCCGCGGTGGACAATGACTCGAACACCGTGATCACATCGGCCGGCCGCGACGTGGCAATCAGCTTGCCGATGTGCTCGTAGATCAGCCGGTGATCAAAGCGATAGAAATCCTGGTGACCCAGGAAGTCCGCAATCCGGTCCCACGCGCCGTTGTCGAGCAGTAAACCGCCAAGCACCGACTGCTCGGCCTCGATCGAATGCGGCGGGACCTTCAGTGACTCAAGTTGCGGATCGTGATTTGAAGCGTTCATGGGCACCGATTATCGGTCATTCAGCCATTCACGCAATGGCATGAAACAAAAAAAAGCAGGAACCGGTTACCCGGATCCTGCTTGCATGCGACACCCGAAGGTGCGCAGCGATCTTACGCGTGCTCGCCGAGCACCGACACCGTAATGTCCGTCACCACGTCGGTGTGCAGCGCCACTTGCACCGGATGATCACCCACGATCTTCAGCGGACCTTGCGACAGGCGCACCTGTGCCTTTTCGACGTCGAAGCCTTGTTGCTTGAGCGCGACGGCGATGTCCTGATTCGTGACCGAGCCGAACAGACGGCCATCGACACCCGACTTCTGCGTAATCTGCAGCGTTAGGCCGGCCAGCTTCTCGCCCTGAGCCTGCGCAGCGGCCAGCTTGTCGGCCGCGATTTTTTCAAGTTCCGCACGGCGCACTTCGAATTCGGCGATCGCGTCCTTCGTCGCACGGCGAGCCTTGCGCAGCGGAATCAGGAAGTTACGTGCGTAGCCGTCCTTGACCTTGATGATGTCGCCCAGATTACCGAGTTTAGCGACTTTTTCCAACAAAATAACTTGCATTCGAATTCTCCTTGATCGACGCCGGCTTAGGCCTTGTGCAGGTCCGTGTACGGCAGCAACGCGAGGAAGCGCGCCCGCTTGATCGCCGTGTCGAGCTGGCGTTGATAGTGAGCCTTCGTGCCAGTCAAGCGCGCCGGCGTGATCTTGCCGTTTTCGCCAATGAAGTCCTTCAGCGTCTCGATATCCTTGTAGTCGATGTACTCGACGCCGGCTGCCGTGAAGCGGCAGAACTTCTTGCGCTTGAACAGCGGGTTCTGTTGCTGGCGACGCTTGTCAAATTTCTTACCAGTGGGACGAGCCATGATCAGTCCTTTTCTATATCTTGCAATGCTGTGATGTGAAATACCAGGGTTTTCGCGTTACGGTGTCGTCGGGCCAGAAAACCGTCGAAATGCACATGAACACCCAACCCGCATGCCGCCACCTTGCTGCTGACGTCGCCGGCGGCCAGCGCCGGGATGGTCAGCTCGACGCGGCGACTGACACCAGCCTCGACGACTTCCGACTCGTGCCGCAACACGCAATTGACGATTGGCACGCCGGCTGGCGTATAACGCACTGGATCGCGCTCAATGACGCTCGCCACGAGCTGCAACCGGTTCGACATGCGCATGCGACGGCTTGCGCCTGTTCCCTGATATTGCCCGCTACGTTATGCCTGCGCTTCGGAAGTCTGCGGCTGTGCAGCCGCCTTCTTCGCTTCCTCACGCTGCACTTCCTTCATCATTGGCGACGGGCCGGTCTCGGCCTTCTTCATCTTGACGATCAGGTGGCGCAGCACCGCGTCGTTGAACTTGAACGCATGTTCCAGTTCGTCGAGCGTGGCTTGATCACATTCGATGTTCATGCAGACGTAGTGCGCCTTCGCGAGCTTTTCGATCATGTAGGCCAACTGGCGGCGGCCCCAATCTTCGATACGGTGGATCTGGCCCCCGTGGCTGGTGATCGTCGACTTGTACTTGTCGATCATCGCGGGCACCTGCTCGCTCTGATCGGGGTGCACGATGAACGTGATTTCATAGTGACGCATAGACACTCCTTATGGATAAAAGCCACCCGAGCGTCGAACCGGTGTGGCAAGCGAGAAACAGATAATTTTATCCTAACTGCCCGGTCTGCGCAATGAGCGTTTGGGTTTCTCACGCAATGTTAATAGGTTATCTACGTTTCTGGCGCGATCTCAACCGGTTACCGTCAAGTCGAGCACGTCCGTGCTTGGCGGCAGCCCACCCCGACGGTCGGGCCGCCGTCGAGCATCCAGCCTGATCACACGCCGGCAGCATGCTGTGCTTGCCTGATAGCCCGGGTTGGAAGTGCTCGCTGGCTCCATCCGCAGAGGCGGGCCGCACTAGGAGGCGGACCGCACCAGGCAATCCACGAACGCGGCTAAAAGCTCAAATGACGACGCGGCGCGTGCCATTATTCAGGGATCGCAACTGGCTTTGCACTTCAGGGCTCACCGACGGGTTGTCTTCCATGTTCAGCAAAGCAAGCCTGTAATCACGCCTGCGCAGTACGTCAATTAACCGTAACGCGCCTTCGTCGTCGATCTCCGTGTCCGTCAGGTCCAACGACCTCAATCTGCAGTTCGCGAGCCCCAATGGGAAGCCGAGGCATTTGGCACCCTGCGCGCCGATAGCGTTGGAAGACAGGTTCAGTGACGTGACCTTGCAATTCGGATTGGCCAGCGCTCGGCTCACCTGCTCAACGCCTCGTTGATCGATTGCATTGAGCGCAAGGTTAAGCGACGCAACCTTGCAATTCACCTCGTTTAGCGCGCGGGCTATATGCGCTGCCCCCTCGTTGCCGATTTTATTACTGCCGAGATCAAGCGACACAAGCTTGCCATTGGGATGGCTCAACGGATCGCTGACATGCTTGGCGCCGTCAGCGCCGATCCTGTTGCCATGCAGATCCAGCGAGGCGAGTTGACAACCCGCGTTGCCCAGCGCACGACCCAAGTGTTCGGCACCTTGCGCACTGATACCATTGAACCCGACATCAAGTGACATCAGTTTGCAATTGGGATCACGCAACGCGCGCGCGATGGACTGCACACCGCCATCCGCGATGCTATTTTGTTTCAGGCTGAGCCCCGTGAGCTTGCAATGTGGGTTGGCGAGCGCCCGTCCAATATGCTCGGCGCCCGCTTCACCAATGCGATTGTTGCCCAAATCCAGCGACGTAAGACTGCAACCGGGATTGGCCAACGCCGCGCACAGAGGCTCAATACTGCGGTCGCTGACGCCGTTGTCGCGTAGACTCAGCGTCGTGAGACCGCAACGCTGGTTGGACAGCATACGGGCCAGGTGCTCGACACCTTCGTCGCTGATGTGATTCCCGTTCAGGTTCAGCGACATAAGCTTGCAAGCGGGATCACCCAATACGCGACTCAGTTGCTCTGCACTGGCTTCCTGCAGCGAGTTACGTCCCAAGTCGAGCGATTCAAGCTTGCAGTGCTCGTTGGCCAACGCTTGGATCATAGGCGCGGCCCCTTCGTCGCCGGTCCGGTTAGCGTACAAGTCCAGCGACGTCAACTTGCAATTCGGGTTGACCAGCGCCCGCCCGAGATGCTGGGCGCCTCGCCTGGAAATGCTACAACCGCTTAGGTTCAACGACGTGAGTTGGCAGTTCGGATCACATAATGCGTCCGCCAGAGACTTCACGCTTTTTGCACTAAGCTGATTTTTGCTTAAATCCAGCGAAGTGATTGTACAATCCGGACTCCGTAGCAAACCAGCCAACCGTTGAACTTTCAGTTCTCTGATACAACCTTTTTCGATGCAACCGTTGCCAAAACTCAACGCCTTGAGCCGCGGATAACGCCGCTGTTGAATGTCTCTCAGCAACGCGTCCAGCTCGGACGCATTCGAGACCGTTATGGAACGCGTCATCGCGTCGGCGATCGCCATCAATCGAGTATTCCCCGACCGCTGGAACGGCTGCAGCGCGTCTTGCCCGCCGACGCTCGCGATGTGGTACAAGATCTCCGTTGGCAATGCAGTCAACGAGCGCGGTTTTAATGGCGCGTTGCGCAGTGGCTTTTGCGCCGACACGCCACACTGCTCGGCCAGCTCGTTAGCGCGCGGCAACCCGTCGAGCAGGGAAGCAACCGGCCGCTCGGTGCCGCTGACTGACCCGCGACGTGTCTGCGACAAGGCAGCAGCATGGCTGCTGCCTTCAACGTTTTGGGCGTTGCTCACGTGACTGACCTTACTAACCATAATAGCCTCCGTCGATATGGCGGCTATGCAAGAAGCGGAAGCGACAACCCATGCGCCACCGATGCGAGCGGCTATTCGTCAGCCGTGGCCGGCGATTCGCTGGGTTCGCTTCGTCTGGCTGCATGCATTGCGCCTGTGCTGGCCGAACCGGTTGAGCCGGGCCCGAACGTATGTCGCACATGCCCGGGCCGGCCTTTGCCAAAGTACCGCAATGGTCGGCCAATCATCGTCAATACGCGAACTTAAAACAGCAGTAGCGACAGCAGCCACGCACCGCGCGCGCCGATAGACGATCAGTAAGACTACACATGGGATCGTGTGCAACAGCCGATCAGCGCAGCACCAGTGCCGGCAATCAGTACTGGTCGAACAGGCTCTGCAGCATCGCAGGCTCGCTCCAGCCATGCGCGAGCGCGAGCATCAGCAGCACGCGTGCTTTGTATGGGTTCAGTGTGCCGGCGCTAACCAAGCCCAGCGCGTCGTCCGGCGCAGCGCCATTGCGCATCACGTGTCCGGAACCGACGCGCGACGCGCGCACTACCGCGACACCGCGCGCACGCGCATCGGCCAACGCCTGCTGCAACGTCGCGTGAATCGAACCATTGCCAGTGCCGGCGACGACGATGCCACGCACGCCGGCGTCGACCAGCGCATCGACGATCACCCGTGATGCGCCGGCATGACTGACGACGACCTGGACCGCGGGCAGCGGGTGCTGCGTCTCGATGACATCGAGCTTGAACACTGATTCAACTGTATGCGCACGCGTCACGCGCCGTTGGAATTCGACGCGGCCGTCCTGCACCCAACCGAGCACACCACTTTCTGGCGACGCGAATGCGTCGATCGCATACGTGCTGACCTTCGTGACGTCGCGCGCGCCGTGGATCCGGTTCGCGAACGCGACGAGCACGCCGCGCGCCGCGGCGTGCGGATTGGCGGCAAGCGTCACCGCGTTGAGCAGGTTCAGCGGACCATCGGCGGACAACGCACTCAACGGCCGCATCGCCGCGGTCACCACGACCGGCTTCGTGCTCGCCACAGTCAGCTGCAACCAATACGCCGTCTCCTCCAGCGTATCGGTGCCATGCGCGATCACCAGCCCGTCGATGTCGTCCTGCGCGAGCAAAGCATTGACGCGGCGGGCTAGCGTGATCCATAGCGCATCGCCAATATCCTTGCTGTCGATGTTCGCGACCTGCTCCGCATGGATCCTCGCGATACTGCCCAGCGCCGGTACAGTGGCAAGCAACCTGTCCACGCCAACCACGCCGGCCTTGTAGCCGGCAGTGCTGGCCGCGTCGGCCGCCTCGCCGGCAATCGTGCCGCCGGTCGCCAGCACCGCGACCGTGGGCAGTGGCCGGTGCGCCGCGTCCACGCTCATTCAAGTCCTTGACTGGCAAGGAACTCGTCGTAGCGGCCACTGAAGTCGACAATCGTGCCGTCCGGGCGGACCTCAATGATCCGGTTCGCCAGGCCGTTGACAAATTCACGGTCGTGCGACACGAAGATCAGCGTGCCTTCGTATTTCTCGAGCGCGATCTGCAGCGACTCGATCGACTCCATGTCCATGTGGTTCGTCGGCTCGTCCATCAGCAACACGTTATGCCGGCCGAGCATCAGCTTGCCCCACAACATCCGCCCTTTCTCGCCGCCCGAGAGCACCTTGACGGACTTCTTCACGTCATCGCCAGAAAACAGCAGACGCCCGAGCGTGCCGCGCACCATCGTCTCGTCGTCGCCCTCCTGGCGAAACTGGTCAATCCAATCGGTTAACGTCACGTCGTCCGGAAAGGCCTCGGACGTGTCCTGCGGCATGTAGCCAACATTCGCGTTCTCGGCCCACTTCACGCGCCCATGATCCAGCGGCAGGTTGCCGAACAATGAACGCAGCAACGTGGTCTTACCGGCACCATTCTCGCCAACGATGGCGATCTTCTCGCCCGGCTGCACGGACAGGTCCAGGCTCTGGAAGATCATCCGGTCATATTGCTTCGTGATCTGTTCGGCGAGCACCGCGATGTTGTGCAGCTTCTTGTCGAACTCGAAGCGGATGAATGGATTCTGCCGCGACGACGGCTTGAATTCCTCGATCTTGATCTTATCGATCTGCTTGAGCCGGCTCGTCGCCTGACGCGCCTTGGACTTGTTCGCGGAAAAGCGACGCACAAAATCCTGCAGGTCCGCAATGCGCTCCTTGGCCTTCGCATTCGCGGCGGCCTGCCGCTCACGCGCCTGCGCCGACGCGAGCATGTAATCATCGTAGTTGCCCGGATAGATTTTCAGCGTGCCATAGTCCATATCCGCCATGTGCGTGCAGACCTGGTTCAGGAAGTGCCGATCGTGCGAGATGATGATCATCGTCGAATCCCGCTCGTTCAGGATGTTCTCGAGCCAGCGGATCGAATTGATGTCCAGGTTATTCGTCGGCTCGTCCAGCAGCAGCACGTCTGGGTCGGAGAACAGCGCCTGCGCCAGCAGCACGCGCAGCTTCCATCCGGGCGCGATGTTGCTCATCGGCCCATTATGGTCCTCGATCGCGATGCCGATGCCAAGCAGCAACTCGCCAGCACGCGCCTCAGCTGTGTAGCCGCCATACTCAGCGAACTTCGCCTCCAACTCCGCCGCGCGCATGTAGTCGTCATCGGTGGCCTCCGAGTTCGCGTAGATCGCGTCGCGCTCGCTCATCGCCTGCCACATCTCGGTGTGGCCCATCATCACGACGTCGAGCACCCGCATGTCCTCATACGCGAACTGGTCCTGGCGCAGCTTGCCCAGACGCACATGCGGCTCGAGCATGACCGTACCGGCACTAGGCTCCAGGTCGCCGCCAAGGATCTTCATGAATGTCGACTTGCCACAGCCGTTCGCGCCAATCAGCCCGTAGCGGTTGCCCTCGCCGAACTTGACGGAGATATTTTCGAACAAGGGCTTAGGCCCGAATTGCATCGTAATGTTCGCGGTAGACAGCACGGGGACGTCCTCAGGGCGGGATTCGGGAGAAGCCGGTCATTTTACCATCCCAGCGCCCGCGGCAGGGACCAGCCAAGGCGCGACCGAGCCGGCGCGCAGCGCGGTGGCCAGTGCAGCATCTCGATCGTCATGCCGCGCCGCGGCGCATCGTCGACGAATGCCTACAATGTGTCGCGCACATCTCGATCGACGAAGTCTGCCCGCTGCGCATCGATGATCAGCGTCGCGTGGTCCGGCACCTGCGCCAGGTAACGCGTGAGCGTGGCGCGCGCTGCAAACGACACGTCCTTGCGAAAGCTCAGCAGATTGGGCCGGCTTATGGGGGTGGCCGCTGTCAGCCTATTTGCAGTAGTTTGCATTTCTCTCTGCTATGAGCCTCTCTCAGAGGCACTGGCACGAGCCTCTATATGCTAGACCGATCGTCAGCATGATCCTGAGTAACACATTGACCGGCGTGTCGCTCCGGCCGGAGCGCATGACCGAGGAGTTGGCCACGCGCCACTAGTACTGGGCGGACAGCGACAACCGCGTGCCGTCCGACAACGTCAACGTCTTGGTCTTGCCATTGATCGGTAACGATAGCCGGGTGACTTGGGTGAACAACACGGTTTTGGGACAGGCCAACGGCTTGCCATCGACCATCACGGTCGATGTGCCCTGCACCGCGCGGCCGTTGAAGTACAGTTGCAGGTTCGCCACATGGTTCTCAACGATCGGGGCGAGCCTGAGTTGGATTTGCCGGATCGGCGTGCCAGTAGCATCGACTGGCACGCCGGACGCACCGGGGCAACGCGGCGGCACCGAGGGTGGCGCTCCGGGAGCGGGCATGCGCCACGTGTAGTCATCGGTCTGTCCGGAGCGGACGATACGCGTTTGCTCCGCATTACCGTACGTTTTCGACGTCACCTTGACGGTGTACTTCACCCGCGGCGCAGACGCCTCGGGCAACGGTTGCAGCTGCGCCATGGCGCTCACCGGCACGACGAGTACCATGGGCAGCACCAACGGTCCCAGCCGCGCCACGACACGGCGGATTGCTGCGCAGTATCGGGTGCGCAAACGGCTTGACATCATGTTATCGCCTCCTTGCTATCTATACATGGAACGGATCTTGTTTGCCAGTGTAGCGCGCATCACGCATGCCGCGACGGGCGACCATGCCGCATTGCCGCTATGGGCTACACGCGCCAGCATGAAAACCCACCACAATCTTGTTTGAATAACGTTAGAGGCGGCACGTCCAGTTGGCATACTGCCATTCTCCCGCGATCTCCACTCCCTATTATCCAGGCAAAGCACGGTATGGCTTCGCGAGCTTTCTTGAGACTTGTTGCGTCGCCCGATGTACTTCCCTGGTTGTAGTGGAGCACCCTGGTATCGAAGAACGCTTCGCACGCGAAACCGACTCCGGATGTTCATCCGCGTTTAAAAAGATGGCAAATATGCAAGCGCGCTTGGAAGCATTGCAGACCATTGTCAACGACCTTCGGCGGCGCGGCTGGATCGATCGTCAGCCCTTTATGATTGTTGCTAGTTCCGAAGGCGTTTCTATAGCAACACGCTTCGCTACATTGTCGAAAAACGTATCCCATTTGCTGCTTATCTCAGGATTTGGGGTAGGACACACGCTAGCCACTCTCCACACCGCGCTGACCGGTTCGGGGGACTACTGGGGCTTCATATCGGCGCCCGAATCGAACAACCCACTTAGCCGATTACAATCGACTTTGGCTCGGTGGGAGCAAGTGCGTCGAGATCAGAGACGCAATTCGAGTGAGACAATCGCTGGGTACCAAGCGGCCTACTGGCGTACTATTGGCTTAGCATCATCGGCCGAAGATGCGCTCGCATCCAACGCACAGCTTTATTTGGTCCAGGGGGGACGTGATCAAACTGCGCCCGCAGTCAACTATGAGGCGGGTATTGCCTACCTCATCACACACAATCGGCCCTTTGTGTCCGAGTATATCCCGTGTGGCGACCATTTCCTGACGTGTCCAGACGACGGTGAAGAACCTAAAAATCTTCAAGGGGGTGATTGTGCGTGGTATCGAATGGTTTCTGACCGCCCAGGTACAACGTTCTTCAGCGGTCTCGTTCGATCCTTTGACAACGTCAAAGTAATCTTTGTAACCGGCGTGGCGAGCCATATCAAACCATTGCCGTTCCGGCAAGCCGCTCAGGCTGTGCAGCGCACACAGACGCTCGCGGACATCGTCCTGGTCCGACCCGTGTCGTTCACGATTCTGACCGCCACCATGGCTACCATGGCATTCGGCGTGGCGCTGCTATTCGCGTTCGGCAGCTATACGCGTCGGAGGATCGCGGGGACAAGGTTGGACGCCACCGTCAAGCCACCCAGTCGATATGACTGCATCGAGCCGGCGCGCAGCCCCGTGGTGACCGCGCCGCACGGCAGGCCCAGCAATGCCGCGCGGTGAGCCGCTACAATAGCCGCTTTTGCCGCGACGCACGCGGCCCGGATCGCCGCCGATCCGCATTGACGACCGACACCTGTAGAACGATGAATCTAGTGATCCAAAGCGCCGCGCCGCTGTCCGACAACCAACTGCGACTGCTAACCGCGTTGGCGAGCGGCACGCATGCCGAACGCCTTGACGCGCACGCGCTGCGCGTGCGCGACGTGAGTCCGTCGCAACGCGCCGATATCGCCGCATACTGTGGCGCGCACCAGCTCGACCATGCGTATGTTCCACCGCGTCGGCTCGCGGATTTTGGCCTCGTCGCAATGGATATGGACTCGACGCTAATCACGATCGAGTGCATCGACGAAATCGCCGACTTCTGCGGTTTGAAGACGCAGGTGGCGGCCATCACCGAGGCGGCGATGCGCGGCGAAATCAAGGATTTCAACGAAAGCCTGGTGCGGCGCGTCAGCCTGCTCACCGGTCTGGACGCCAATGTGCTCGCGAACGTGTACGAGCAGCGCTTGCGCCTGTCGCCCGGCGCGCAGGCCATGCTCGACGGCGCGCGTGCCGCCGGTCTGCGAACCCTGCTGGTGTCGGGCGGTTTCACGTTCTTCACTGAGCGCCTAAAGTCTCAGCTCGGGCTCGATTTCACACGGGCGAACACACTGGAGATTGTCGACGGCAAGCTGACCGGCCGCGTGGTCGGCGAAATTGTCAATGGCGACGTGAAAGCGCGCACGTTGCTCGACACGTGTGCCCAACTCGGCATCGAACCATCACGCGCGATCGCACTCGGCGACGGCTCGAATGACTTGCCGATGATGGCATCGGCCGGCTGGTCAGTCGCGTTCCGCGCCAAGCCACTGGTGCGTGAGCGCGCCAGCTGCGCGTTCGATCACGTCGGGCTCGACGGCCTACTGCGCCTGTTCGACTGACGCAGCAGCATGACCAGCGATCGCAAGGTCGCCGGCGCGCGATACGTCATCGCAAGTGCCGCGTCAGACTGCGTTCGATGTCGGCGCGCAAGTCGGCTTCGTGCTCCAGGCCGATATAGAAACGCACCAGCACGCCACGATGTGGCCACGTACTGACGGTACGCATCGCCGCAATGTCATACGGCATCGCGATACTATGCGCGCCACCCCAACTCCAGCCGAGCGCAAATAGCTCGAGCCCCTCGACGAATGCATCGATCTGCGCGCTCGTATAGCGTGGATCGAACACCACCGAAAACAATCCTCCTGCACCGGTGAAATCCCGCTTCCAATATGCGTGGCCCGGGCAGTCTTCAAATGCCGGATGCAGTACCGCGGCGACCTCCGGGCGGCCCTTCAGCCAACCGGCAATCGCCAACGCGCTGCGCTCGTGCGCGCGGTAGCGCACTTGCATCGACGGCAACCCGCGCAGCACCAGCGAGCAATCGTCGGCCGACACGCCGAGGCCGACGCGCATCCGGGCCCGCTTCATCGCCAGGTACAAATCGTGGTCCGTCGTGATTGTCGCGCCCATCAGCACGTCGCTGCCGCCGGACTGGTACTTCGTCAGGGCTTGCACCGAGATGTCGACCCCATGCTCGAACGGCTTGAACACGAGGCCAGCCGAATAGGTATTGTCGATTGCTGTCACGATGCCGCGCTTGCGCGCGATCGCCGTGATGGCGGGCACGTCCGGCACTTCCATCGTTACAGACCCGGGTGCCTCCAGCCAGATCAGCCTCGTATTTGGCCGCAGCAGCGCGGCAATGCCCGAGCCAACCATCGGATCGTAATAGCGGACCGTGATCCCGAAATCCTGCGCGAGCCAGTCGCCATGCTCGCGATTGGGGGAATAAACGTTGTCTGGGACCAGCACGTCGTCACCCGCTTTCACGAAGGCGAAATAGACATTCGAGATCGAAGATAGGCCGGAAGGCTGCAGCAAGGCATAACGCCCGCCTTCGATCGCTGCGATGCGCTGCTGCAAGGCCACCGACGTCGGCGTCGCATGCAGACCATAGCGCCACTGCGCATCACTGCGCCAATCCAGCGCGCGCATCGACGCTAAGTCCGGGAATATCACGGTCGATGCCCGTGCGGTCGGCACCGAAAACGATTCAAAGCCGGGCTGCACAGGCGCGGCGGGATGAAGCAACTCGGTCTGCGGGTCGCACGCGGCATCAGCGGGTACGGCATTGGCGGGCACGACGGAAAAATCTTTTGTCATCGTTTCACCATCCTGGTTCATTGGCCTGTCGTCAGATTCGACATGCCGCCAACATGGCGCGACGGCGCGCCGATAACGGCCCCATGAATCGGAGAGCGCGCACCGCGGGCGGCCGCGTTGGACGGTTGCAACTCGAACGATTGCGGCGCGGAATCGTCCAAATTCATCCGCTCGCCCTGGATGCTGCCGTCCACGGCCACCTTGCCAACCCAGTTGCCCGTAATGTGCGTGCCGTCGTCCGATTCCTCGATCTGCAACGTGCCGTTGTCCAGCTCACCGGCCACAAGGATGACCCCAGCGGTACCATCGAGGAAACGGTATTCGCCATGCACGCCGGTCGGGTCATCGGACTTCGCACCCAAGCGCATTTCGATCGGCCGTGCGCCGAGCGTGCCGGTGTACAGCGGAAAGTCCGCGTATTGTGGATTGGGCTTGAGCGGCAGCTCAGGCGGCGCCAGCGCGCGTACGGCCGCCCGTGATGGGCCGACATCCGCGTCGGCGGCGCTGCTGCGCGGCTGCGGTGCGCCGCAGGCCGACAACACGAACGGAATCGCGCAGGTAATGGAAATACAAGCAATGGACTTCATCGGCAGGTGTCGAAAAGGTAACGTTATCAGTATATCGGCGCAAGCGAGTATGATCCGAGTCTTGCCGCCACGCACGGCGGCAAAGACCGTACAGGCGTTGTTTGAGGAATCGCAATGGCAGTTTTCAAGCGCGCGGCAAGCATCGCCGCCATCGTTTCGGCGAGCACAGTGCTTGCCGCCTGCAATTCATGGTCGATCCCGTTCGTGCACCGCCAGCCCGCCGCGCCGGACCTCGCGCCGGCGAGCCGCTCGGCGGACAACATGGTGCGGCTGGATGCGTCGATGCGCTCCGGTTGTGACAGCGTGCAGAATATCGAGAAGCCGTCCGACGCGGCGCCAGCGCCCGGTAAGCCGCAGCGCTGGATCGCGCACACGTGCACCGGGGACATTTCATACGATATCGTCGCGACCCAGACCAACCATGGACCTGTTGTCAAGGTGCTGCCGGTCAAGGGGCCGCTGAACAAGCCGATCAATCCCAGCTTCAAGCCGGCGCTGCCCGAGGACGAGTAGTGCTTAGACGTCGCCCCACAGGTCGTGCCCGTCCGCACCAGTGATCCTAACGCTCACAAAATCGCCAACCTTATAGCGCCGCGATGCCTTGCTGGCCGGCGACACGTAGACCACGCCGTCGATTTCTGGCGCGTCCGCCGCCGAGCGCCCGATGCCCCCATCGGCGTTGACCTCGTCGATCAACACCTTCAGCGTCTTGCCGACCTTGCGCTTCAAACGCTCGGCGGAGACCGATTCGGCAACCGCCATGAATCTCGCGCGACGCGCCTCGCGCACGTCGTCCGGCAGCGCGCCATCAAGTTCGTTCGCGCTTGCCCCTTCGACAGGGGAATAGGCGAAACAGCCGACTCGGTCCAGTTGCGCCTCGCGGATAAAATCCAGCAACGTCTCGAACTGCGCTTCGGTTTCTCCCGGAAAGCCGGCGATGAACGTGCTACGTATCGTCAGGTCCGGGCACGCTTCGCGCCATGCCCGCACGCGTTCCAGCGTTTTTTCGGCGTTCGCGGGCCGCTTCATCCGCCGGAGCACCTCCGGATCGGCATGTTGTAGTGGCACGTCCAGGTACGGCAGCAGGTGGCCACGATACGGGCCGTCGGCCATCAGCGGCACGATTTCGTCGACGCTCGGATACGGATACACATAGTGCAACCGCACCCAGGCACCATAGTGGGCCGCCAGTTCGCCGAGCGCCGCGGCAAGCTCGTTCATGCGCGTCTTCAATGGGCGGCCATTCCAGAAGCCGGTGCGGAACTTCACATCGACGCCATACGCGCTCGTGTCCTGCGAGATCACCAGCAGTTCTTTGACGCCGGACTTGAACAGGTTCTCAGCTTCGAGCATAACTTCCGCGACCGGACGCGAGACGAGATCCCCGCGCATCGACGGAATGATGCAAAACGTACAGCGGTGATTACACCCCTCGGAGATCTTCAGGTACGCATAGTGTTTCGGCGTGAGCTTGATGCCGGCCGCCGGCACCAGATCGACAAACGGATCATGCGGCTTGGGCAAATGCGCATGGACGGCCTGCATCACTTCACCGAGCGCATGCGGGCCGGTTACGGCAAGCACCTTCGGATGAACCTGCTCGATCAGGCCAGTGCCGCTCGCGTTCTTTTTCGCCCCCAGGCAGCCGGTGACGATAACCTTGCCATTCTCGGCCAGTGCTTCACCGATCGCGTCAAGACTTTCCTGCACGGCCTCATCGATAAAGCCGCACGTATTGACGACGACCAGATCTGCACCGTCATAGGTACCGCAGATCTGGTAGCCTTCCGCGCGCAGTTGCGTGATGATCTGCTCGGAATCGACAAGCGCCTTTGGGCACCCGAGGCTGACCATGCCGACTTTGGGCACACAATCCGGCCTAACCTTTGCGTTGTGATGGCTTTTCACTAATGTACCGTACTGGTGAAGGTTTCTAGCGCCTTGCGCCGACAAAGCAACATTTTACCGTGTCGGGCGCCGGCCACATGCTCGCCGATCGACAGAGGCCCATACAGATCACATCGAGCGTCGGCTGCGGCGCCGGAAAGCCGTGGCTGACATTAGGAATACCTCTACCGCGTTTGCGCTTAACCGCTGCGACCGCGAGGCGACGAACTGGGCGACGACCGGCGGCCACAGCGGGGACATCGTGCATGATGTGATGCTCGCAGCTGTGAAACATCGCTTTGGCAACGCGCTGAAGGCGCCGGCGGAAACCGAACGGCTCACGAATCACTGCTCGGGCTACACTGCCGAGAAGACCCGCGCGTTCGTTGGACACCACCACGCGACTGCTTGACACAAAGCGACTTAACCATTAGTCGTCTACGCAGAGGTAATTTGCTGCCACCATGTCAAGCTTTAACTCTTGGCCCGACACCCAACCGGAGCCCTTGTTGTTCGATGCAGCGACTGACCGTCGATGGCCGCGCTAGCTGCGACTGCACTCCGATGTGACAAGACGACATAGCAATCGGCAAATCTCCTGCACGCTGAGCGGCATCATACTTTCAAGGAGTTTTCTTACTGCGCTTGCCAAGCATAACCAGAACAGCATGGGCTAGAGCGTGCTAGGCACTTTTGCATCTTGCATAGCGGGCTGCAATAACACGGGCCGTTGGTTAATGCTTCACGCACCCACTCCAGCACGTAACGATATAACAGGATGCATAGCCGCGGCGCAATGACAAGCTCAAAATTTTTCTGACTTTTTATCAATAATACGAAATATTTCGCATTGTCAATACTCAGATTAATCAGCGACGGTAAAAACGACGGCAGCGACGAGGTCATGTGTCCGACGAAGGCCGGCGACGCGACCGGCATGGCGCGGCTAAACACGTCGTCGAACAAATGTGCGGCGTGTGCGTCAGGCAACGCCGCTGTCTCAGGAAGATCGACCATCGAGAACGTCGTTTCGACATCGGCATGCACACCACCCGGCTTGAACCGGTTGCTTGCAAAAAACGCGGCTGGGTGTTGCGCGATCAGCTGCTCAAGCCACACGAATTCGCCGCGGTCCGCGTCGAACCATTGCAACACATCGTTCAGCTCGTGTGCTGCACTGTCATTATCGGGCAGGCTAACTATGACCACTATCGGTTAGCGCGATCGAATTCGCGCTTAAGGGTATTGAGCATTTCTGCACTGTAAAGTTTATCGTACCGCATTCGTCTGTCCTTGAGCTTGTTGATGCTCCAATTCATTTAGCTTGCGGGCTAGGATGGGACCAATGAGGGCCGTCGCTTCCGGCTTGAGCATTGCTCCATGACTGCAGTGAACATTGCAAACTTCGATATTCCCCCGCACATACGGTTTCCACGCATCAGGCGTGACGAGCGTTTCACATCCCGCCTCTGCTACCGTGGCTCGAAACAATAGCGCATCACCGCCGTACTGCGATGGAGAACAATTTCTTACGATACGCCCATTATTCTTTGCAATTTCCTCGGTATTTTCCAATAAATGTTCATCCATCGACGAGACTAACTCATTGCCATAATGGGCGGCAAACACCTCTCTAATCATCGCTTGGTCAAGTTGATTTTCTTTCTCTGCAAAGGCGTTGCTGCTTACAAGAGGGGTACTATCCAGTAACGCCAGCAACGCCACTTTTTCGCCCTGGTGTTCGAGTCGAACAGCCATGCTATGCGCCACATTGCCGCCGAAGCTCCATCCTAATAAGCAGTAAGGCCCTTTGGGCTGAACCCGGCGCATTTGTTCAAGATAGTCTGACACCATCTCGTCAAGGGTCGATGCAAGCGGGCTTATTCCATCTAACCCACGAGCCTGCAGGCCATAAAGGGGCTGGTTCGGGGGAAGGTAATTGGACAGCTCCATATAGCTCCAGCTCAAACCCAATGCGGGATGAATGCAGAAAAGAGCAGGATGACTGCCTGTGGGCCTAAGAGGAAGCAGAACGGAAAACGAGTTTTTCTGGATCCCGTCACGCTTAAGTAAATGGTGTGCTAAGCCTGCGAGGGTGGGTGCCTCAAACAGCGTACGAATAGCAAGGTCAATCCCTAACGCTGTACGTACACGACTGATCAGGCGCATGGCCAGCAGCGAGTGGCCTCCGAGCGCAAAGAAACTGTCGTGCCAACCGACCTGCTTCACACCCAATAGCTCGGCCCAGATCGACGCGAGTGTCGTCTCGAGCTCGCCTTGTGGCGCTTCATACGCTTGGTGCGCCAGCGCCGCGTCATCCGGTGCGGGCAGCGCGCGCCGATCGAGCTTGCCGTTGGGCGGCAGCGGAAACGCGTCCAGCCGCACAAATGCGCTGGGCACCATATACTCGGGCAATGTTGCGGCCACATGCGCACGCAGCGTGCTCGCCAGTGGCTCATCCGCTTCGGACTGCACATACGCCACCAGCCGCTTAGCCGAGCCCTCACCGGTTGCTACCACCACCGCATCACGCACCTGCGGGTGCACCGTTAAGCACGCTTCGATCTCGCCTGGTTCAATCCGAAAGCCGCGGATCTTCACTTGCTCATCGTTGCGCCCCAAATACTCCAGATTGCCGTCTGGTCGGTAACGCG
Organism: Burkholderia sp. b14; assembly: GCF_900156195.1. Taxonomy (NCBI): domain Bacteria; kingdom Pseudomonadati; phylum Pseudomonadota; class Betaproteobacteria; order Burkholderiales; family Burkholderiaceae; genus Burkholderia; species Burkholderia sp. b14. The sequence goes on along the minus strand of NZ_FTPJ01000003.1, from coordinate 207,446 downwards.
CCACATCCCCGGTCTTATACAGCCGTGCACCCGCGTCCTCTGAGAACGGATCCGGCACAAAGCGTTCAGCGGTCAGCGTCGGGCGGTTCAGGTAACCGCGTGCGACGCCTGCGCCACCGATGTACAGTTCACCGACCGCACCCAGTGGCACTAGCTGCCCATGCGTGTCCAGCAGATAGATCCTTGTGTTCGCTATCGGCCGGCCGATGGATACCGTTGAGCCAGCCGTATTTCGCTGTTCGGAGAGGGATAAAAAGGAAGACCAGATGGTCGTCTCGGTGGGCCCGTACAGATTCCACACGCCTTGCGTCATGCCATCCAGCTGTGCGGATAAACTTACAGGTAGCGCTTCCCCGCCGCATAGTGCTGTCAAGTTAAGGGTTGGCTCGGGCAAATCCAAGAGCGCACGCCAAACCGACGGCACCGCTTGCATCACACTGATTCTTTGCTCGATGATCCGACTCTGAAGCTTGATTGGATCAGTGACATCCTCGCGGCGGGCCAGAACAACTGTCGCACCTTGGCTGATCGGTAGATATAGCTCTAACCCGGCAATATCGAAAGCGATGCTGGTCACAGCGAGTAGACGGTCGTGACTTGCCATACCAGGAGCGGAGGACATGGCCGCCAGGAAATTGACCACATTGCAATGCTCAACCATCACCCCTTTGGGCATACCGGTCGAGCCGGACGTATAGATCACATACGCCAGATGCCGGGTCGTCAGGCCCGCCACCGATGGATTCGTGTCCGGCAATGCTGGTAGGGCAGCCGGATCAAGCACCGTACACTCGGCCAGTGCCGCGTCGCCCAACGCAGCGCGCCCGGCCGCCTCCGCGAGCACGATGTTTGGTGCCGCATCGGCGAGGATGTGCGCTAAGCGCTCACTCGGATACGCAGGATCCAACGGCACATACGCGCCGCCGGCTTTCAAAATCGCCAGCAGCCCCACCACCAGTGCGGGACTACGCTCGACACAGATCGCCACGCGCGTGTCCGGCTTGACGCCTAACTCGATGAGCTGGTGTGCCAAGCGATTGGCCTGTGCGTTCAACTCAGCATAACTGAACGTTTGATCTTCATAGACCAGCGCCGGCACTTCGGGCGTACGCTCGACCTGCGCTTCGAATAACTGGTGCACGCACCGATGTGTCGGATAGTCCCGCTGCGTCGCATTCCATGTCTGCAGCAACAACTGGCGCTCCGCTTCAGGCAGCACCTGCAACTGCTGCACTGCGGTGTCGGACGTCGCCTCCAGCGCGTCAGTCAAGCTGTGTAGCGCCTGCTGCATATACGCGCACACTCGCTCCGGTTCCAGCGACGGCACGCTCTGGGCCGTTAGCCCCAACGCCTGCCCGAAGTCCTCGACCGACAGTGTTAGCGGGTAATTGGTGCGCTCCTGCGCGCTCAAGAGTTCAACACCCGGTAGCCCGCTACGCGCGCTTGAATCCATCGCATTGTGCCGGTAATTGAGCAGCGCACTAAAAAGCGGCGTGCCCGCCGGCACGCCACTGCAGCGCTGCGCGAGCGCCAGCGACGCATGCTCATGTTCCAACAGCTCCGCCAGGCGCGCATTCGTTGCATGCACAGCAGCCTGCACACTGCCGTCCAAATCCACGCGCAGCGGCAGTGTATTGATAAAGAGCCCCATCGCACGATCGGCGCCCTCACCCGCTTGCATGCGCCCGAACAGCACGGTGCCCAATACCACGCGTTGCTGGCCGCTCGCACGGGCGAGCACCTGCGCCCACGCCAAGTGACACAGGCTCGCTAAACTCACGCCTAGGCGCTTTGCCTGCACACGCAGTTGATCGTTCAACGCCGGCGGCAGCATCCGGCGTGACTCGCTCACTTCACTGCCGTCGTGCTGTACCTGCGCGAGCCCAAACGGCAAGGTCGGCTCCACATCCGCGAGCAGCTCGGTAAAAAAGTGTTCGTGTTCGGCTTGGCTCACGCCCAGCCTGGCTTGCGCGACCAGATCGCGGAACGGCTGCGCCGGCGGCAGCATGTCGCCTCGACCTTCGATGAATGCGCGCACTTCCGCATGCATCACTTCCAGCGTCGAGTGATCAATGATCAGATGGTGCAGCCGCTGCATGAGTAGCCAGCGGCCCTCATTGTCTTGTGCGATCGCACCGTGCAGCAGCGGCGCTTGCGTCAGCGCCAAGCGCGTGTGACGCGGATCAAAGCGCCGCGCCAATTGTTCTGCGATCGGCCCGTCAGCGGCGTCCAACGTCAGCTCGGTCACCGGCAGCCGCGCGTGACGCCATACCACTTGCGCGGGCATGGACAGCCCTTCCCACACGAACGCGGTGCGCAAAATATCGTGACGATCGATCACTTGCTGCAGCGCGTGCAGATACTGGTCAAGCCGCGCTCGCGTGTCAAAGGCCAGCTGCTGCATTAGCAAATACGGATCACCTGTGCTGGACAGCAGATGGTGAAACAGCAGCCCGTCTTGCAGCGGCGACAGCGCATAAATGTCTTGGATATTGGCTACGCCCTGCGGCACCTGCTCGACAATCTTGTCAATGTCCGCTTGCGTCAGCTCAATGAGCGGCAGCATCGACGGCGTAATCGCACTCGTGTCGGGTGTGATCACGTTGGGCGGCACCACCACGTCACAATGCTGGCCCAACGACCGGGCCAGCGCGCTAAGCACCGGCATGTCGAACAGCGCGCGCACGGACAACCCGATTCCCCGGCGCCGCAAGCGCTCAATCAACTGCACCGCGAGCAGCGAGTGCCCCCCGAGTGCAAAGAAGCTGTCGTGCCGACCGACCTGCTTCACACCCAATAGCTCGGCCCAGATCGCCGCCAGCGTCGTCTCGAGTTCGCCTTGCGGCGCTTCATACGCTTGGCGCGCCAGCGCCGCGTCATCCGGTGCGGGCAGCGCACGCCGATCGAGCTTGCCGTTCGGTGTCAGCGGAAACGCGTCGAGCCGCACAAATGCGCTAGGCACCATATACTCGGGCAGCCTCGCCGCCACCTTTGCGCGCAGCGTGCTCGCCAGTGGCTCATCCGCTTCGGCCTGCACATACGCCACCAGCCGCTTAGCCGAGCCTTCACCGGTTGCCAGCACCACCGCATCATGCACTTGCGGATGCGCCGTTAAGCACGCTGCGATCTCGCCTGGTTCAATCCGAAAGCCGCGGATCTTCACTTGCTCATCGTTGCGTCCCAAGAATTCTAGGTTGCCGTCCGGTCGATAACGCGCCACATCCCCGGTCTTATACAGCCGCGCATCGGGCTCAATCGAGAACGGATCCGGCACAAAGCGCTCGGCGGTCAACTCCGGGCGGTTCAAATAGCCACGTGCGACGCCTGCGCCGCCAATAGATAACTCGCCGACCGCACCCAGGGGCACCGGCTACCCATGCGCATCGAGCAGATAAACGCGCGTGTTCGCAATCGGCCGGCCGATTGGCACAGTATCTCCCCTGTATAGTTTGCCGGGCAAGTCCAGGCCGTCACGTCAATTGCTGCTTCCGTCGGACCATACAAGTTGTACAGCTGCGCGCCCGGTAACAGCGTTTGGCAAAGCCGTACACTCGCCCCTGGCAGCGCTTCGCCACTGCAAATCAGCCGTTTCACAGACGTACAGTGCTGAACCCCTTCATTGTGCAAAAACAGGCTAAGCATGGACGGCACAAAATGAGCCGTGGTAACGCGCTGCCGAGTGATCAACTCTATCAGGGCAGCCGGATCTTTATGCACATCGGGTGCCGCCACAACCAGAGTAGCGCCATTGAGCAAAGTCCAGAAAAACTCCCAGACAGACACGTCGAAGCTAACGGGTGTTTTCTGAAGCACACAATCGGCCATCGTCAAACCATAAACTTGTTGTGCATCCACACCAGACGATTGACGAGCGCCTGGTGCTCATTTTGTACGCCCTTGGGCGTGCCGGTGGAACCGGATGTGTAGATCACATACGCCAGATGCCGGGCCGTCAGCGCGGCAACCGATGGATTCGTGTCCGGCAACGCCGGCAGGGTGGTCGGATCGAGCACCGTACACTCAGCGAGCGCCGCCTCGCCCAACGCCGCGCGCCCGGCCGCATCCGCGAGCACAATCTTCGGTGCCGCATCGGCGAGGATGTGTGCCAAGCGCTCACCCGGATAGCTTGGATCGAGCGGCACATACGCACCGCCGGCCTTCAAAATCGCCAGCAGCCCCACAACCAGTGCGGCACTGCGCTGCACGCAGATCGCCACGCGCGCATCGGGCTTGACGCCCCACTCGATCAGCTGGTGCGCGAGGCGATTGGCCCGGGCATTCAGCTGCGCATAACTGAACGTTTGATCTTCATACACCAGCGCCTGCGCTTCGGGCGTGCGCTCAACCTGTGCTTCGAACAACTGGTGGATGCATAAGTGCGATGGATAGTCTTGTTTTGTCGCATTCCACTCAATCAGTAGCCGATGCCGCTCGTCAGCGTCGAGCAGATCGATGCTATCAATCGATTGCGTGGCATCGGCAGCAAGCACTTGCATGAACCGGATAAACCGGCGCTGATGCGCGCCAAGCATCTCTGCAGTGTAGCAAGCAGGATTGGCATCCAAGTCGATCCGTAATTGACGGCTATTGGGTGTCCAATAAACACCAATCATCAGATCCTCAACCGGACCCGCGAGCAGATTATGGCTCGTCGATGAATGCCCGCCAAACGACAGCGCATAGTCAAACGGCATCACGTTGACCTTGATGCCCAATAGTGACTGCCCCGGCGCCAGCCCAAGTTGACGCTGCAGCGCTTCGCTCGGGTAGCGTTGATATTGCAGTGCGCTTTGGATTTCCTTCGCCGCCTGCCGCATCAACGACAATAAGTTGATCTCCGGCTCGAATCTGAACCGCAATGGAACCGTATTGGCGACCACGCCAGGAATGTGCCAGTCTGCCCCCAAGCGGGCAGTCACTGGAAAACCGAACACCACGTCCTGCGCGCCAGTCATGCGATGCACATACGCGGCCAGTGCAGCGCTCAGAAACTGCGCCAGCCGGCCCGCATCCAGCACATAGTCGTCTACCCATTGAATGGCCAGGTCAGTCGTCTGACGCAGCCGCTGCTGGAAAGCAGGGGCTGCGCGGCTTGCCAGCGTCGCCGGCTCAGGCCAATGGGCGCAGTGCTTGAGCCAATACGCTTCGTCCTTCTCCCGCTGGTTGGAGGTCTGATATTGCGCATCGCTCTCTAATAGCTGTCGAATTGAACCAAAATCACATGCCGCCGGCGCCGTTCCCGCGCACAGCGCGCTATACACGTGTGCAACGCGTTGCGCGATCAGGTACTGACCATATCCATCCGTCATGATATGGTGATAGCGCTGATACCAAATCCATTGCGCAGGCGCCACTTTCAGCAACGCATAGCAAAAAAGCGGCCCCTGCGTCAGATTGACCGATTGCTGATAATCGGCTTGCATCCACGCGTCGGCCGCTGCCTGAGGATCAGCTTGTGCCGTCAGATCCAGCACCGGCATTGACCATGCGGGTGTACCGATCCTCTGCCGCAGCCCGTCATCGCTATCGACAAATTGCAAGCGTAGGGTGTCGGCCTCATCGATGACTTGACGCAATGCCGCTTCAAAGGCGGCCGCATCAATCGCGCCATCGATCATCGTGTACTGCGCAATGTTGTAGACAGGGTTGTCTGGATACAGTTGCTGCGCGAGCCAGATCTCCGTTTGGGCAGTGGTTAATGCATACGTAACGGGCGTGATGCTAGTACCCGTAACAAAACTCCGATTCAAGCGACCGAGCAGCCTGATATTTAATAGTTGTACAAAACGATACGACGACGCAATCAGAACCTATCGTTGCTCGCCGGGAACCAATACGGCTTTTATGACACGTCGCGTGCAATCCTTAACCATTCACTGCGGCGATCAGGGCCACTCGTCGGCACGCGTCAGTGCGCCACTCGTGCTACTTAGCCAGCCAGTGAGTACGCCACGATCAATTTATGTCAAACTTTAGCGAAAATACTGGACATAACGCGCGTGACGCTGCGCGTGGATTGGCATTACAGTCGGCCAAGCAAGACAGTTAAAAAGAACAGGACCAGCACCTGCACCGTACAGGCGCAGCGTCTTGGGGTTCAGTACTGGGGTACTTCTTCCTTTTTCCCTTCAGACATCGTTTTTATTGTATTTAGCCATACGGCTACGGCAAAGCACCCGTTCCCGGCTCCATCAGCTCGACGCTAACTGCTTCATGTCGCGCAAGCACCGTGCCCAGCTGTCAGGAGCCGCTACAACGATTCAGGTCATCGCAACGTTTAGCGCCTGTTGAAAGACTGTAAAGCGCTCGCCATGATGCACTCAAACCTATTATCTTCGCTTAAGGCGACAGATCTTGAACGAATGAAACGATAAAATTAAATTAAAGTTTGCAATCCAAAGCCACACGATCCCCACGAGATGAATGAAGTACAGCTTAAGGGCGTTTCTCAGGTCACCATTCGTGACCAGAACGGCGCAGCTAAGCAGGCAACTTGGAACTTCGATATCGCCCCGCATGACCGTACTACCGCCAATGGACAAGCAGCGTCGTTATCCCGCCCTGGAATGGACAGTGATGCATGCCTTTGCACGAACGGTTCCCACAGGCAGGAAGCGCATCGAATGGAAGCTGGCCACCCATTTGTCTGCCACTTCTCGCAAGCAGGTTGTCGAAAAATTCAACTGCTATGTCTTGCAATAAAAAATTGAAGTGTTTCACAAAATCCTGAAATCGAGCTGCAAGACACACTACTGCGCACAGTAAAGTGGCTGGCTAGTCTCTTTTCGGTATTCCGCGTCGTCAGTTGGCGTATCTTCTGGCTAACCATGGTGTATCGGGCCGCACTGATCAACCAAAAGTGCCTGCTGGGACATAACAGTATAGGGTTTCTCATGAATAGGCCAAAATTGACTAAACAGGGTCCCAGCGGGTACCGCGCTTGCTCACCTCGTATCAAGGCGCCCCAATGCGTGCGTTAGCGCACCGGCTATGGCGATTGTTCAATATACAAAGCGTTGCGCACCATGCCCCTCTACAGCACTTAACGCTGTCACTGGCAAATCATCCATTGGGTAGAGCGCTACATGACTGCCCAGAGGCTTGGACAAAACCGGGCAAAGCGAGCGTAGGGGCAAAGAGCCAGAACTTTTGTCATCCATGACCATTAAAGGAGAAGCCCATGTCGGATACCTTAGCCAAAATTCGTGCTTTTGTGATCGACACTATCCTAAAAGGAAATCACTCAGATATTGCTGACGATTTCAATCTGAGGGAGTCGGGGCTGCTTTCATCGTTGGCCACCATGCGCCTGGTCTCATTTGTCGAGGACGAATTCGGCCTCATCGTCGGTGTCAGCGACCCGAGGACGCGCTTTACCACCATTCGTGAGATCGCGTGCTATGTGGATGAAAAGTCATCGGAGAGCGAAAAATGACGACCGACATTGTGCCGCGGGGACAACAGTCCGAGCCACCAGCGAACTTAGCCAAATACTTAGACGACACGACAGCGCGACAGCCGAGTGCTCGTGCGCTCGTCGACTCCGACGGATCTGCGTTGAGCTATGCAGAACTGTCCGCAGCAGCCGATAGGATCGCCGCTTTCCTTCACCGCAACGGGATTGTGGCAGGGGAACGTGTCGGGCTTTTTATGCGCAAAAGCGCGCGGACGCTTGCGGCTATCTTTGGCATACTCCGTCTAGGCGCGGCCTATGTGCCCACCGACGTGGGCAGTTCAAGCACGCGTGCCGCCACCTTATTCAGCGATTGTGACGTTCGGATCATCTTCACCGACCCCGAATCAGCGCGGCATTTAATCCAACACACACACCAGCTTAAGCCTCGCGTGGTGGTGATGCAGCCACGTCACGAGGAAACGAACGACACATATGAAAGCTGGCGAACGCTGGACATGCTGCACGGCGAGAAACACGCGTATCCACGCAGCCCGCCGGATGTGAACCGGCTCGCCTACATTCTTTATACCTCCGGTTCCTCCGGGACACCGAAAGGGGTCGCCATCAGCCAGCGCAACGCCGTGAGCTTCGTCGAATGGGCCTCGGCTGCCTTCAAGGTGACAGCGCAAGACCAGGTATCTAGCCACGCCCCATTGCATTTCGACCTGTCGATCTTCGACCTCTATATCTGCGTTAAGAATGGCGCATGCCTTCACCTGATCGACGCCGACCTGGCTGCAAGCCCACGCCATCTCGCTACATTGATCTCCTCCCGGGCGATCACGGTTTGGTATTCAGCACCGGCCATTCTAGGTATGCTGGCCGAACAGCACAACGGGCGCAGCCCTGCTCCGAACCGGCTACGGCTCGTGCTCTTCGCCGGCGAAGTCTTCCCCATCGCGAAGTTGCGCAGGTTGCTGCAGCTGTGGCCCCAACCAGCCTACTACAATCTGTATGGTCCCACTGAGACCAACGTGTGCACTGCCTACCGTGTACCCACGCCCATACCGGCAGAGCGCGTCGAACCGTTGCCGATCGGTCATCCCTGCGACCACTGCAACACGATCGTCGTCGATGAGCATCAGCGACCGGTACCCGACGGTGAACCTGGCCTGTTGTGCGTCGCAGGGCCATCTGTCGTGACCGGCTATTGGCATGCTCCCGAGAAAACGGCTCAGCGATTTTTTCAACTCGACGGCCAACGCTGGTACAACACCGGAGACGTCGTTCGCTCCTCGTGCGAAGGCTACCTCTTGCTGGGGCGGCTTGATCGTATGATTAAGCGTCATGGATACCAGATTGAGTTGGATGAGATTGAATCATGTCTGGCTGCCCATCCTGACCTGACCGCCTGTGCGGTGGTCAGCTCCGGTTCCGACGGGAACACCACCATCACGGCATTTGTCGTGACTCGCGATATCCCGGTCTGCCCCACCGATTTGAGTCGGTTCTGTTACAACCGACTCGCACAGTACATGGTGCCCGACCAATTTCGCTACCTTCCTGATCTGCCCCGCACCTCGACGGGCAAGACCCACTATCAACTTTTGAAGCGTCAGTGCAATGCCAAACCCGCCTGATGAACGACGAGTCGCGCTGCGCGAGCATGCCGCACGTTTTGCCCGCGACCAGCTCAGTATAGACATCGCAGCTTCCGACCGCGCCAGCACTTTTCATCGGGACGGCTGGCGCCGATGCGCAGAATTTGGCCTGTTCAGTATGGCCCTACCCGAGGAGTACGGGGGAGCGGGCGCGCCGCTGTCCGACCTGCTTGCCGTCATGGACGGCCTGGGATACGGCAGCGAAGACTTGGGACTGCTGTTCTCGCTCAACGCGCACCTGTGGACCGTGGCCCTGCCGCTGGCCATCCACGGCACACCGGCACAGCGCTCGCGCTTTCTGCCAGGCTTGATGGATGGCTCGTTGATCGGGGCCAATGCCTCGACGGAAGACGAAGCAGGCTCAGACGTGTTCTCCATGCGCACCCAAGCGGTACGAGACGGCGACAGCTATGTCCTCAACGGTTCGAAAACCTACATCACCAACGCCCCTATCGCGGATCTATGCGTCCTCTACGCCACCCTTGACCCCACGCTCGGTCCACTGGGCGTCACCGCGTTCCTGGTCGAGACGACCAACCCGGGCCTGGAGCTGAGCCCGCCTTTGGAAAAGATGGGACTGCGCACTGCACAGATGGGCCGGATCACACTCAAGGACTGCCGTGTCTCGGCCGATGCCGTACTGGGACGAGAAGGACGAGGCGTCAAGGTCTTTGAAAGTGCCATGGAATATGAACGTGGATGCATTCTTGCCACCACGTTGGGCGCCATGCGCCGCCGCCTTGAAGCATGCATTACCCACACGCGTACCCGCCGCCAGTTCGGTCAACCCATTGGAAAGAATCAAGCCATCTCCCATCGCCTCGCCGACATGAAAGTCAACCTCGATGCCGCGTGTGAACTCGTCTATCGGGTAGGGCGGCTCAAGGATGCGGGCAAAGATGCCACGCTGGAAGCGGCCTGTGCAAAGCTGTTCGTCTCGGAGACGTACACGAAGTTTTCGCTAGACGCACTGCGCATTTACGGCGCACAAGGTTACCTCGCTCAAACCCCTACTGAAAGAGGACTGCGCGACGCCATCGCATCCCTCCTCTATTCGGGAACGTCTGATATTCAACGCAACATCATCGCCACCGAACTGGGATTATGAACTGACCTAGCGATGCGCCAGCGCAGCGTCGCGATCGAATCAGGCATGTGCCGTTCGCACACTGAGCGGCCGCGCGGCACGTCGTGCTCGGGTAAGGCAGGCGGGCGGCGGATATGGCGGTGTCGATACGGTGTCGTGTGGCATGAGGCTGGGGGCAGATGGGGAAATCGAGACTGGCTTTGAGGCAGCTAGCCCTTCAAAATTTTGATGCAACCGGGTGAGAGAGTGAAATCGAGCGCGGCAGGCAAAGCACAAAAAAGCTGGCTTGATGCCCACGCGGGAAACCAAGAATTCTCTGCCTATGCTATACATGTATAGCATAGCTTTTGAGGAGATTTTGATGCTAGCGATCCGACTTCCACAGGGGATCGAGAGCCGTCTAGAAGCTTTGGCGGCTGCTACGGGGCGGACTAAGACCTTTTACGCGCGCGAGGCGATCCTTGAACATATCGACAATTTGGAGGACGTGTATCTTGCCGAACAACGCCTGGCAGATCTTCGTGCTGGCCAAACCGAGGCCATTGCATTGGAAGACCTGATGAAGCAGTATGGCCTGGCAGGTTAAAGTCGAGACGGCAGCGGCGAAAGAGCTCAAGAAGCTTGGCCCGCCGCAGGCCGAGCGCGTGTTGCGATTTCTTTTCGACCGGGTGGCCAAATTGGACGACCCGCGCAGCATGGGGGAAGCGCTCAAGGGAGTAAAACTAGGTGAGTTCTGGGAATATCGTGTGGGCGATTATCGAGTCATCGCCAAGATTCAGGATGACGAGTTGCTCATTTTAGTGGTGCGGATCGGGAATCGCCGCGCGGTTTATAAGTGATGACAGCCGTGACGGCGGGTAACGCAAAGAGGTAGGAAAAGCGCGATGAAAGAGGATGATCGGAACTTGTTCTGCGTATTTCGGTGAACGTGATCAGTGGTTCCGATTGATGGTGATCGGTCGTTTCGCTCGAAGGTGATCGCTGATCACCGGTTCCCGAAACGAGCGATCATCTTGCCGAAACGGGCGATCACGTTCCCGCAATAACAGCTGATCACGCGAGTGAAACGAGATGACCGTTGCGGCTCGGCGGTGGTGTTGCGCATGTGATCAACGACGAGCGTTAGCCTTGTCTCTTTTTAGGGGACAGTTTGATGCTGGCACATCGGATGAGCATGCGCAAACTGAGGGAAGTACTGCGACTGAAGTGGGCGTGCGGCTTGTCGCAACGCCAGATCAGCCGGGCGATCGGCATCAGCGTCGGCGCCATCTCGGCATACGCTGCACGCGCCAGCGCGGCGGGCCTCGACTGGGCTGCCGTCGAAGCGCTCGCCGACGACGAGCTCGAGATCAGGTTGGACCTGCCTGCGCAGACGGCGATTTCGACCCGAAGGGTTGAACCGGACTACGCGGCGATGCACCGTGACCTGCGCCGTAAGGGCGTGACGTTGCAACTACTCTGGGAAGAATACGTCCATGTAGTGGTCTAATGAAACCGGACACTGATCTAGGCGAGAATGCTCGCCATGAAGAGGTGTCTGATGAAGAAGCAGCGACGTACGTTTTCCCCGGAATTCAAACAGCAAGCCGCCTGTCTGGTGCTCGAGCAGGGCTATAGCCATATGGAGGCGAGCCGTTCGGTGGGCGTTGGCGAGACGGTACTGCGTCGCTGGGTGCACCAGCTTCAGCAGGAACGTCAGGGCATCACGCCGCAAGGCAAGGCGATCACGCCAGATCAGCAACGCATTAAAGAACTCGAGGCGCGTATAGAACGCCTCGAACGTGAGAAGGCCATTTTAAAAAAGGCTACGGTAGGTTCAACTGATGTGTGCGATTCAGTCGTGTGCGTAGCGCGCATTTCCGATCCGATTTTCTCCTTTATATTCGAAACCCGGTGACGGCGGCTCATCGTCGGGCCGGTGATCCTCGTGCGGACCGAGCACGTCGAGGTATGCATCGAGAGCACGCTGAACCGACGCAGCGACCAACCGCGTAATGCCGCTGTAATCGTCTGCCACGCGCAATTGTAAAAATGTAATCGACATGAGGTGACAGAATACGTAAAATACGTACTGATCCTTATTAGGAGGTCAACATGCAGGCAATCACTGCCACCGAACTTGCCCGACAAACCCGCCAGGTTTTAGATACCGTCGAGCGTCAAGGCCAAACCATCATCGTCGAGCGTAACCATGTTCCGGTGGCTCGAATTGTGCCCCCCAAACTGACCATGACCGCCACCCAAGCGCTCGCGGGGCTGCCCGTAGCGCTCACGCCGCGGCAGGCCACGGCTTGGCTGGCTGACAGCCGTACTGACTTGGATAACAGCGTGCGAGATCCATGGGCGTAATCCTTGACAGTTGCATTTGGGTTGCATTAGCCGCAAAAATGCTTGATTCGCAAACCGTGATCGAACTCGCTGGCGACGCACCCGTGTTCATCTCAGTCATTTCGTTGGGCGAACTCGGATTTGGCGTGCAAGCTTGCACGGATCCTGTCGAGCGGGCCGTGCGCGCTGCCCATTTACAACAGCTTGAGCGGTGCCCGATTCGTGAGGTGTCGCAGCAGACTGCCGCCGCATTCGGCGTGCTTGCGGCTTTTGTCAAGCAATCTGGTCGGTCACCACGGCCTCGCTACAATGATCTGTGGATCGCTGCACAGGCGATCGAGCACGGCGATGCGCTGATGACACTTAACCGTGCCGACTTTGTCGACTTGCCAGGGTTGCGGCTCGTGACGCCTAGATAGAAGCGGCGCGCTTAGCCATTTAACAATGTAGCGACGTAGCCATTTGCGACGTGTCGGTTGGCAGATGCCACACTGCGCGCACACGAGGCCGGCAACGCCGGCCTCGTGATACATGTACACCCAACGTAATCGCGCGGCAATCTCTCGGTCCATCGCCTCATTTTAGTTGAAACGATGTCTGTGAATCGCACAGGTAAACGACTCAACCGAGCATAGCCTCCCCACGCGGAAATGAGAACGACGCATGCGTGGTTGCCGCACTCCTTAAGCGCAACACGCCCCGCCCAGCGCAGGCTGAGAAACGCTATCCGTTGCTGTTGACTGAAACGCCAGTTAACAAATTCACCGGTTTGTAAAATCCGGCCGGCGACCGTATACGCTGTATTAGCCCGGCGGGCATCGGCTACCGGGCTGGAGCGCTATTCGGCGCACTGGCGCCAACTATTTCTTGTCGCTGCCAGACGATGAGCTGCCACCACCCGGTGCGAACGGAAAGCTGCTAAACAGGGTCCTGGCCTGATTCTGCATTTGTTCTTGCATCTGCACGAACATGTTCTTCGACTGTTCGATGTAGCTGGTCATCATGCCTTGCATCATCGGCGCTTGCATGTTCATGAACTGCGACCAGATTTCCGGGTTCAGCGCATTGTTGTCGTACAGTCCCTTCGACTGCTCGGCAAACTTGTTTTGGATATCGATGAATGCCTGGATATTTTTCTCCAGGTACGTTCCCATCAAGCCTTGCATCGCATGACCATAGAAACGAATGATTTGCGACAGCATCGACGACGAGAACATCGGCACCCCGCCACTTTCCTCTTCCAGGATGATCTGCAGCAGGATGCTGCGGGTCAGGTCCTCGTTGGACTTGGCATCCACCACCTTGAACGCTTCCTGATCGAGCACGAGCTGCTTCACGTCGCTCAACGTGATGTATGTGCTCGTCTCGGTATCGTAGAGCCGACGGTTCGGATATTTCTTGATCAGACGTTCGGCAGGTTTCTTCGTAGTCGTCATGTCATGCCTTCAAGGACGAATGCGGACGTGCCATCCTCGACGGACGGCATGTCCCTTGTTCTGCGATGCATCCGCGGCACGCGTGGGGTGGCGCGCCACACGCGCATCACCCCATGTGCAGACCACCGTTCAGGGAAAAGTCCGCACCTGTCGCAAAGCCCGATTCATCCGAGGCGAGCCACGAGACAATCGATGCAATTTCCTCCGGCGCGCCGAAGCGCTTCACTGGAATGGTTGCAATGATTTTCTCGAGCACGTCTTGACGAATCGTCTTGACCATGTCGGTGCCGATGTAGCCCGGCGACACCGTATTGACGGTCACGCCCTTGGTCGCCACCTCTTGCGCGAGCGCCATCGTGAAACCATGGATGCCGGCCTTGGCCGTCGAGTAGTTTGTCTGCCCGAATTGCCCTTTTTGGCCGTTCACCGACGAGATATTAATCACCCGTCCCCAGCCGCGCTCGACCATGCCGTCGATGACCTGCTTCGTGACGTTGAATAGGCTCGTCAGGTTCGTGTTGATCACCGCGGTCCAGTCCTCGACGGTCATCTTACGAAACACCACGTCACGCGTGATGCCCGCGTTGTTGACCAGCACGTCGATATCACCGACTTCGGCCTTGATTTTGTCGAACGCTGCTTTGGTTGAACTCCAATCGCCGACATTGCCCTCGGACGCGATGAACTCGAAGCCCAATGCCTTCTGATCGTTAAGCCATTTCGTGCGACGGGGCGAGTTCGGGCCGCACCCGGCCACCACACGAAATCCATCGCGGTGCAGCCGTTGGCAGATTGCGGTGCCGATGCCGCCCATCCCTCCCGTTACGTATGCAATGCGTTGTGTCATCTGTCACGTCCTCCGATATCGATTCTGTTGCCTGCGCCGATGCCGCTCAGTCACGTTCGACCGCGAGTGCAACGCCCATGCCGCCACCGATGCACAACGACGCCAGACCGCGCTTCACATCGCGCCGGCGCATTTCATGCAACAGGGTGACCAAGATACGCGCACCGGACGCGCCGATCGGATGACCGATGGCGATCGCGCCGCCATTCACGTTGACCTTCGACACGTCCCAACCCATTTCTTGATGAACCGCCAGCGCTTGCGCGGCAAACGCCTCGTTGATCTCCATCAGGTCCAAGTCGGCCACCGACCAGCCCGCGCGCTCCAGGCAGCGACGCGAGGCGGGCACCGGGCCCATGCCCATCACCTCCGGGTCCACCCCCGCGCTCGCGTACGCCTTGATCCGGGCCAGCGGCTTCAAGCCGAGTGCCTCGGCTTTCTTCGCCGACATCACGACAAGCGCCGCCGCGCCGTCATTGATGCCTGATGCGTTCGCTGCGGTAACCGTGCCCTCCTTTGAAAACGCCGGCTTGAGCCCGGCCAGCGACTCTGCGCTCACGCCGTGGCGCACAAACTCGTCGGTCGCAAAGCGCACCGGCTCGCCCTTCTTCTGCGGAATATCGATCGGCACGATCTCGTCGTCAAAGCGGCCGGCCTTCTGCGCAGCTTCGGCCTTGTTCTGCGACAGCGCGGCGAACTGATCTTGTGCCTCGCGCGTAATACCGTACTCCTGCGCGACGTTCTCGGCGGTGATGCCCATATGGTACTGGTTGTAGACGTCCCATAAGCCGTCGACGATCATGCTGTCGATCAGCTTCGCCTCTCCCATCCGGAAGCCGTCGCGCGAACCGGGCAGCACGTGCGGCGCGGCACTCATGTTCTCCTGGCCGCCGGCGACCACGATCTGCGCGTCGCCGGCGATCACCGCGTTGGCGGCCAGCATCACCGCTTGCAGGCCGGAGCCGCAGACCTTGTTGATTGTCATCGCCGGCACGGCAGTGGGCAGCCCGGCCCTGATCAGCGCCTGGCGCGCCGGATTTTGGCCGGAGCCGGCGGTCAACACCTGCCCGAGAACCACATCGCTGACCTGCTCCGGCTTCACGCCGGCCCGCTCCAGGGCGGCCCGGATCACCGTTGCACCAAGCTCGGGCGCGGGAATGCGCGCCAGCGAACCACCGAATTTACCGACCGCGGTACGGACGGCGGACACGATCACAACGTCAGTCATTCGCTTTCCTTTTTAAAAACCCTTATCCGATTGCGTGCGCGACAGGTTTATACGTCGCGCACGAGGACATAACGGCCCGGCGCGGGTTCAATTGGCGGGTATGTCGCATTGCCGGCCTTCGCTCGCGCCTTGATCCGTTTGCCGCCGTACTGCGCCAGCCACCCCGACCATTCCGGCCACCAGCTCCCGGGCCACTGCGTAGATTGCTGGAGCCATTGCTCGGTGTCATTTGGCAACGCGCGTGTTTCCCCTTCAATCGCCCAATAACTGCGCTTGTTCTTGGCCGGCGGATTGATCACCCCCGCAATGTGACCGGATGCGCCAAGCACGAACTTGAGCGGACCGCTAAGCAGCGACGTCGATGCGTACGCGGTGCGCCACGGCACGATGTGGTCGTCCCTTGATCCATAGATGAACGTGGGCACGTCGATCTGGGTCAGATCCACCGGCTCCCCGCACACCGTCACGCCGCCCGGCACACGCAAGCGGTTCTCTAAGTACGTCTGGCGCAGATAGCGCGCATACATGGGCCCCGGCAAATTCGTTGAATCGCTGTTCCAGTACAGCAGGTCCAATGGTGCCGGCGTGCGTCCCTTCAGGTAATGGTCGACCACGTAGTTCCATACCAGGTCGTTTGGCCGCAGGAACGAGAACGTGTTCGCAAACTCGACGCCGCGCATCAGGCCTGGCGCGCCGCCCCCTTTTGCGCCAATCGTCTGCTCGCGCATCGCGACGTGTGCCTCATCAACGAACACATCGAGCACACCGGTGTCGCCGAAATCCAGCATCGCGGTGAGCAGCGTCATCGACGCCGCCGGGCGCTCGCCACGCGCGGCACACACGGCCAGCGCCGTCGCGAGCAGCGTGCCACCGACGCAGAAGCCGAGCGTATTGAGCTGCTCACGGCCGGTAATGTCGCGCGTAGCATCGATCGCCGCGAGCACGCCGTCGGCGATATAGTCGTCCCACGTTTTGTGTGCAATCGACGCATCCGCATTGCGCCACGATATCAGAAACACGGGGTGGCCCTCGTCGAGCGCGTAGCGCACCAGCGAATTGTCCGGCTGCAAGTCCAGAATGTAGAATTTGTTGATACACGGCGGCACGACCAGCAGCGGCCGCTCGTAGACCGTCGGCGTGCGTGGCGTGTATTGGATCAGCTGGATCAACTCGTTCTCGAACACGACCCAGCCTTCGGTGCTCGCCAGGTTCTTGCCGACCACGAAACGCGATTCGTCGGTCTGCGAGATCTTGCCGCGTTGCAGGTCCGCCAACAAGTTCGCGATGCCCTGCCGCAGGCTTTCCCCCTGGGTGTCGAGCAGCATCTTTTGCGCTTCCGGATTGAGCGCGAGAAAATTGCTTGGCGATGCCGCGGCGATCCACTGCTCGACGACGAAACGGATCCGCTCGCGCGTCTTCGCATCCGCATCCAATGCATCCGCAAGCTTGTTCAGATAGCGCGAGTTGAGCAGGTACCACGCCGCCGCCAGCGCGTAGGTCGGCGTCGCCCTCCATTCGTCGGCGCTGAAACGGCGGTCGCCCGGCTCAAACAGCGCGTCGATGTCCGCCGAGCCCGGCGTGAATTTCAGCGCGCGCTCGATCAATGTCTGGCACTCGTGCAGATAGTCATGCTGCAGCGCTTGCAATCGCTGCGGATCGAATCTCACGCTGGGCACCGCACCGAGCGACGCAAACGGGTTCGTCAACGCGGCCGGCACATTCGACAACCCGCCGGCGGCATGGAGCAGCGCAAACACAAACGGCGACGCAGTCAGCGCGGGACCGAATGCACTGGCCCATGCCGGACCGAACAACGTGGCCAGTCCAGCCATGGGCGCGGCAGTTGCGCCGCCGTGTGGCAGATCGGCGCGGCCCTTGCTGTCCTCTGCGCCACCCGCGCGCTCGTCTGCGCCGCACGCCGCCGGCTGTGCGACCACGGCCTGCTGCATGGCCGTCATTCGTTGCGGCCAAGTGGCCAGGTCCGTGAACTGGCGCCATGCGTTCAGCCAGCCGTCGAACAGAGGTCGGATATCGCCGGCCGAATCCCCGACTGAGGAAGCACCAGTGCTGGATGGCTGCGAGGTTCTGGATGAGTCTGCCATACCCGTATGGAGTGACTGGTGCTCTTATAGCGTGACAAAGGCAGGCTGTGTATCGGTCGCGCAAACGCGCCGCAAGGCCGTCGCCGATCGACTGCCTCCGGGCATTCTTGCTCCCCCGCACGACGCGTGTCAATCACGACGACCGATTTTGCCGCACTGCGCCATTTTTTTAATCGGCATTTTCCCGAGGCCACGGCACGCGACCGCGACCGCAGCCGTGTGGTATGGCGGTGGGGGCCGCCGCCACACCACACATACGGTCAGGCCAACCAGATCAATGCTGCCATGCGGCCCGTCGTGCGGTCCCGTCGATAGGAATAGAAACGCGCAGGATCGCTGAACGTGCACGCGTGGGGCCCGCTCACATGGTGCACGCCGACCCGGGCCAGCCTCAGCCGGGCTAGTGCGCCAAGATTCCCAAAGTACTTGCATCGGCCATCGCCGTGCACATCGGCGGCGTCATCGACACGTGAAACGTCATCGATAGCACGCGAGGGCAGCTCGACGAACGCCGCATCGGTCGCATCACGCTCGTCTGGCAGCGACGCGTCGAGGAACGCGGCGCGCACCTCTTCCCCGACTTCGAACGCACATGGACCGATCGATGGGCCGAGATACGCGTGCAGCACCCCGGGCGCGTGCTCATGGCGCGCGAGCAATGCGCGCACCGCACCGACCGTATGCTCGACCACGCCGCCGACGAGCCCGCGCCATCCGGCATGCGCGGCGCCCACGGCCCGGCCGGCTTCGTCGCAAATCAACACCGGCATGCAGTCGGCCACCAGTATCGCGCAAACCACCCCGGCGCGGTCGGTCACGCTGGCATCGGCCTTCGGCCCCAGCGCATCGGCTGTCAGCAGATCGGTCCCGACCACTTCGTCGGCGCTGACCACGCGCGTGCCATGCACCTGCTCGAGCCAGGCGGCGTGCGCACCCACCAGCGCGAGCACGCGGCGACGGTTCTCGCGCACCGCATCCATGTCATCGCCGGTATGCAGCCCCAGGTTCAGGCCGCCAGGCACGCATTGCTGATTGCGCAGCACGCCATATGCGCCGCAGCTCACGCCGCCGGCGCGCGTGGTCATCAGCGCACACACGCGCTGGCTCACGCGCCAGTCCGGCACGATGCAGTCGGATAGCGTCAACTCGGCAAAGCGTTGGGACGTCGGGGCGCCGATCGGATTCATTCGAACTCGTCCTCTTCATCGTCGGCAACACTGCCGCCGTCGTAGGCGTGTTGCTGTGCGAAGTCGATTGTCGCGGCTTCGTCATCGGGTGTGTCCGCCAGTCCGAGCGCGGCGGCCAATTGCGCCAGGTCCTCCGGCATCGCCGAGCGCCACGCCACCGGCGCGTGGGTAGCCGGGTGCACCAGCGCGAGCCGCCACGCATGCAGCGCCTGGCGTGCGAAGCCGGCGGGCAGCGCGGGCCGTTGCCGCGCGTTGCGCACGCGGCCATACAGCGGGTCGCCAAGCAGCGGGTGGCCGGTATGGGCAAGATGTACGCGGATCTGATGCGTGCGCCCGGTCTCCAAATCACAACGCAGCCTCGATACCGGTTGTCCGGCCCACACGCCGCTGGCCACGGTCTCGAAGTGCGTGCGCGCGGCCTTGCCGGCGGCCCCGGCGATCACCGCCATGCGCGTACGCTCGCGCGGATCCCGTCCGATCGGCGCGTCGATGCATCCGCTCGGCGGCGTCACGCCCCAGGCAAGCGCAATATAGCGACGCTTGACCGTGCGCGCCTGCAACTGCCTGACCAGATCTGTCTGCGCAGCCAACGTCCGCGCGACCACCATGAGGCCTGAGGTGTCCTTGTCCAAACGGTGCACAATGCCCGCACGCGGCAGTCCGGCAGCGTCCGGATAGCGATGCAGCAGGCCGTTGAGCAGCGTGCCACTCCAATTGCCCGCAGCCGGGTGCACGACCAGCCCGGCCGGCTTGTCGATCACAACCAAGGTGTCGTCCTCGTAGACGATTGGCAATGGCACCGGCTCCGGCGCGAACGCCAGCGCTTGCGGTAGCAGGTCCGGCACAAGCCGCACGGTCGCACCCGGCGGCACTGGCTGGCGCAGCCGCGCCGGTGCGCCGTCCAACGTCACGCGCCCCGCGTCGATCCACGTCTGCAGGCGGCTGCGCGAGAAGGCGGGGAACAGTCGCGCAAGGACCTTGTCCAGCCGCTCGCCCGCCAACGCCGGCGGTACCCGCGCAACCTGCTCGTCGAGGCGGGCCGAGCTTTCGCTTGGGCTATAATCGTGCGGATCGACGCCGGCGCTGGACCGGTCATTTGAACGAGTCATCTGGACTTCACTGGACATGCGAGTGCTGAACACATTGAGGATCGCTGCCGTAACCATCGCAGCGGCGATCGTCGCCGGCTGCCACGGGCTACCCGAGAAAACGGACGAAACGGCAGCGTGGACCAATCAGAAATTATACTCGGAGGCCCAGGACGCCTTTACCGCCGGTGACTGGAGCAAGTGCTCAAAGTACTTCGAATTGCTGCAGGGGCGCGATCCGTTCGGTCATTTCGCGCAACAGGCGCAAATCAACGTCGCATACTGCCAATGGAAGGACAATGAAACAGCGGCGGCCGAACAAGCGGTAGACCGCTTCATCCAGTTGCACCCCGACCATCCGGATATCGCATACGCGTACTACTTGAAGGGCCTAATCAGCTTCAACGACGACCTGGGTCTATTCGGCCGCTTCGCCGGTCAGGACATGAGCGAGCGCGACCCGAAGGCGTTGCGTGACTCGTACGATGCGTTTCGCGTCGTCGTCGAGAAGTATCCGAGCAGCAAGTACGCGCCGGACGCCGCACAACGCATGCGTTACATCGTCAACGCATTGGCGTCGCACGAAGTGCACACCGCCGACTATTACTATCGGCGCGGCGCGTACGTTGCCGCGATCAATCGCGCGCAAATGGTGCTGAAGGAATACAAGAATGCGCCGGCCACCGAGGATGCGCTGCATGTGATGATATTGTCGTATCGCGCGCTGAACCAGCCGCAGCTCGCCGACGATACCCAGCGCGTGCTTACATCGACGTTTCCGGACAGCCCATACGTGACCGGTCACGCCCGCACACTGCGCAAGGGTGAAAAGCCGTGGTATCAATTCTGGTGAACCGGGCCGGCCGCACGCGCCGGTTCTGATACCGCGTGGCGCCACGCCACGCCGCGCCATGCCTGTCGTCGCATCGCCTGGCTTACGCTGGGCTTTTCATGTCCGCGCGATGCCCGCGACCGTCACGCCAACTGGGGCACCGGGTGTGAATCGACGGACGGATTCGCTGGCGCCGAGCCGATAAAAAAGGTCCGTACCACATCGATCTCGCGGGTGCGACAGAACGGGGGCAGGCTTTGCCAGATGCGTTTGCCGTACGGCTTGTCGACCAAGCGCGGATCGCAGATCATCAGCACACCGCGATCGGTTTCGGCACGGATCAACCTGCCGGCGCCCTGTTTCAGCGTGATCACTGCCTGCGGCAACTGGTGCACCGCGAACGGGCTCAGCCCCTTGCGCGTCAATGCGTCCAGCCGCGCGGCCAATACCGGGTCGTCGGGCGGCGCAAACGGCAGCTTATCGATGACCACCAGCGACAACGCGTCGCCACGCACGTCCACGCCCTCCCAGAAGCTCTGGCTGCCCACCAGGAGCGCGTTGCCGTATTGACGGAAACGGTCCAGCAACTCGGTGCGGCTGGCCTCGCCTTGCACCAGCAACGGATACGACCATCCCCGCGCGAGGATTGCGTCGCGCAATCGCGCGGCCATCCGGTCGACCGCCCGCAGTGTCGTGCATAGTACGAACACGCCGCCGCCGGACGCCTCGATCGCCGGCAGCACGGCATCACACACCGCGTCCGTAAAATACGGCGATGACGGTTGCGGCAAATTGCGCGGCACGTACAGTAATGCCTGATTAGGATAGTCGAACGGGCTGGACAGCGTCATCGAGCGACGCGCGTTCAGGCCCATTTGCGTGGCGTAGTGGTTAAAATCGCCCCGCACGGACAACGTCGCGGACGTAAAGATCCACGCGCGAGGCGTGCCCGCGCGCTGCTTCGCGAATATCGGAGCGACAGACAGCGGTGTCTGATGCAATTGTACCGTGTGGGAAAATACTTCCACCCAGCGCACCCTCTCGTCGCCGAATTGGCCCGCGTCGTCGGGTGGCACCGATCCCGAAGCGGATCCTGATGCCGATGCAACGTCGCCGCGCTGCCGCGCTGCGCCCAATGGCGTGCCCTGCCGCGAGCCCGCAGATGGCGCGACTTGCGCCGGCGCATTGCCCGGCCCGCACCAGCCATCGAGCATCTGCCGCAGTTCTCGGGCACGCCGCTGGCAATTGGCCAGCGGCTCCGCGCGTTCGGCTTGCTGCGTGAGCGCCGCGATTAATTCGTCGAGCGCCGCTTCGACGCCGACGAGCGCGTCGAACAGCGGATGCTCGTTGCCGAGTTGCGACTGTGAGATGCGTAGCGAATCCTGCTTAAACGCGAGCCTGACGTCGCGCGCCGCGCGCTCCAGCGTCGCGCCAAGCCGCGTCCATTCGACTGCATCGCGCGCGTTGAGCAGGCCTTCGGCGACGCTGTCGCGGGCCAGTTCGAGCAGCTGCGTGGTAGACAGCGTCTCGCCAAAAAACAGTGTCGCGGTCTCGGGCAGTTGGTGCGCCTCGTCGAAGATAATCGTGTTCGCGCTGGGCAGCAACTCCGCCATGCCGGTGTCGCGCAGCATGATGTCGGCAAAAAACAGATGGTGATTGACCACCACGAGATCAGCCTGCTGCGCATCGCGACGCGCCTGCATCACAAAGCAGTCCTTGTAATGCGGGCACTCCTGCGATAGGCAATTGTCGCGTGTGGACGTCACCAGTGACCACACCGGCGCGTTTTCCGGCACGCTAGCCAACTCGGCCTTGTCACCACTGCGCGTGACCTTCGCGAAGCGCACGATTTCCTGTAAATGCGCGGCGTCCTGCCGCGACGGCAACCGGCCGTTGTCGGCGGTGCGCGCCAGGTAATAGTGACACAGATAGTTCGCGCGCCCCTTGAGCATCGCGATCGATACGGGAACCGCGAGCGCGTCGCGCACCGTCGGAATGTCGCGCTGGAACAGCTGGTCCTGCAAATGCTTGGTGCCGGTGGACACAATCACCTTGCCCCCCCACAGCATCGCGGGCACGAGATACGCGAAGGTCTTACCGGTGCCGGTACCGGCCTCGACGATCAGCGTATTGTCGCCCGCTGTAGCCTCCGCGTCGCACGACGCGGCACCGGCAGGCGCGGCGCCCGGCGCAGCGCGCCGCTCGCCGCGCTGCGCGCTGAGCCGCCGCGATGGACGTTCAGTATGGGCCAGCGCAAGCGCACCGGCATCCGGCAGGCGGCCTGTCGCATCGATCGCCGCCGCGACCGCTTGCGCCATGCGCAGTTGCGCTTCACGCGGCCGATAGCCGTCGATATGACGGCCCAACACACCGTCCGCAGCGAAGATCGCGTCGAGTTCGGCGAGCCGGCGCGGAGCAATAGTGAGTCCGTCCGGGGTCAGCGTCGGCGCAGCCGACGCACCATCGATCGAGGGCGAACTATCCGGTTCGCGCGGACGCAATTCAGGCGTGGAGGTCAATGCGGCAATTCCTGCAAAGTCGGTGTGGCGCCGTGCCAGCGCACGCCTACCGGCGTGTCGCGCGAACGCGGCGGGAGCCGCCGCGCTGCATCAATGATGGGTATCTGGCCCCAGCTGTAACTGCAACAGCGTAATCGTGTCTTTGACCTTCAGCTTGCGCTTTTTTAGCCGCTGCAGCTCGAGGTCGCTCATGCCGGGCACACTAGCCACCCGATTGACCAGACAGTCCAGGTCATGATGCTCATCCTGAAGTCGAGCAATCTGGCTCTGGATTGCCACCGTGTCAGCGTCATATGCATGCTGCATGCCCTTTTCCTCCGGATCGATCTGGAGCCGTCACACCTGTGACGTCGGCACCCGAAATAAAGTCGCTTTACCATGATTCTACTGCGGTTGACGCAAAACTTGGGCATTTGTCCGCCAACCGGGCCTGCGGCCCTACTATCCGCCCGTGCCGGAGGCTGCCGACGCGGCGTCCGGCGTGGAAGCGCCCTGCTTGCGCGCGGCGCGGGCCTGGCGCTCGCGTACGTCCTGCGCATGCTGCGCCGCGCGCTGCTGCTTCTGCTGGAACTTGCGCGCATTGTCTGCCCGTTGCTGCGCATCCTGGGCAGCCTGCTGCCGCGCCTGCTCGAGCTTGCGTTGGTAGTCCACCTGCTTCTGATCGTACGCGCGCTGGTTCGCCTCGCGCTGTGGCGCTTGCGCGTTACGTCGCGCCTCATCGATCGCATGCTGGCGCTGCTTCTCTTCGTATGACTGCTCGTTCTCGCGCTCACGCGCCGCGCGTTGAGGCGCCTCGCGCGCGTGCGCCTCGCGCTTGAGTGCAGCCTGCTCGTCGCGTTGTCGCGCATGCGCGGCCCGGCGCTCGTTGTCGAGCGCATTTTGCTCGTCGCGAATCAGCATCTTGTTCGCAATCATTCGGTCGCGCGCCTTCTCCAGACAATGGTTGACCAGGATGGCGCTGTAGCAGTTGTGCTTCGCGACACCATACTCGTACCGGTTGAGCTCGCTGCGGCGATCGAGCTGCGCCTGCCGAGCACCGAACGAGGCATCTTGCGCACGCCCATCGGCACCATCCCGATCCGCGGCCTGCGCGTCGGCGCTGCCAGCAACCGCTGCACGTGCGCCCGCGCGGCCATCATCCGTCGCATGCAAGAGTGCCGAAGGCTCCTGTGGCGCGATAACTGGCATCGCCGACACCCCCGCCTCAACGCCCGTCGTCGCAGCCACGCCATCGCTGGCGTCGGACATCGGCAACATCATGGTCTGCGCATACAATGGCGCAGCCGGCACAATGCTGGCCACCCACGCAAGCAGCCATCCAGCCAGCGGCCACGCCCGCTCGCGTCGCGCAGTATGGGTTACCGCCGCCGCGTGACGGTGCGACTGCGAAGAAGATAGGAACCCGCTGAGCGGCATCGATTCGCGAGCGCGCTGGCGCGGTACAGGGGAGGACGTCGGTAGGCGGTCGTACATGTCGGAATTCTATCATCGCGGTCTGGTGTCACGACCGGCCCGCATCGCGCTTATGGCAAAATGCCCGGCTCGAACCCGCACAAGCCTCATCCATGACGGACAACGTAGCACTGAAAATCGTACAGCGCATCGCCACCGAGTTGAATGTCCAGCCACGGCAGGTCGCCGCCGCCGTACAACTGCTTGACGAAGGATCAACGGTTCCGTTCATCGCGCGCTACCGTAAGGAAGTCACCGGCAACTTGGACGACACGCAACTGCGCTTGCTCGAGGAGCGGCTGCTGTACCTGCGCGAAATGGAGGATCGTCGCGCGGCGATTCTGCAAAGCATTGACGAGCAGGGTAAGCTGACTGATGAATTGCGCACCGCGATTCTAGCTGCTGACGCGAAACAAACGCTCGAGGATCTCTATCTGCCATACAAGCCCAAGCGTCGCACCCGGGCGCAAATCGCGCGCGAAGCGGGGTTGCAGCCTCTGGCAGATGCGTTGCTCGCGGATCCGACGCGCGATCCGCAAGCGCAAGCCGCCCGCTTCGTCGATGCCGACAAAGGCATTGCCAACCTCAAGGCAGCATTGGACGGCGCGCGCGACATCCTGTCCGAACAGTTCGGTGAAACCGCCGAGTTGCTGGGCCGACTGCGCGACTATCTGTGGAACCAGGGCTTAGTGATCTCCACTGTCGTCGAGGGCAAGGAAAAAGAGGAAGGCGAGAAATTCCGCGATTACTACGATTACGCGGAGCCGATCAAGACGGTGCCGTCGCACCGCGCGCTCGCGCTGTTCCGAGGCCGCAATGCCGGCGTGCTGTTCGTCAAGCTTGGCCTAGGCGAGGAACTCGATGCACAAGTGCCGCATCCTGGCGAAGCGATGATTGCGCGCCATTTCGGCATTGCCAACCAAGGGCGGCCGGCCGACAAGTGGCTCGGCGACGTGTGCCGCTGGTGCTGGCGCGTGAAGGTGCAACCGCATTTGGAAAACGACCTGCTGACCCAGTTGCGCGAGCGCGCCGAGCACGAAGCGATCAATGTGTTCGCGCGAAACTTAAAGGACCTATTGCTGGCCGCGCCGGCTGGCCCCAGGGCGGTGATCGGGTTGGACCCGGGGCTACGCACCGGCGTCAAGGTGGCAGTAGTCGACCGCACCGGCAAGCTGCTGGCCACCGATACGATTTATCCACATGAACCGCGCCGCGATTGGGACGGGTCGCTGGCTCGGCTCGCGCGGCTCGCCCAAGCGACGCAGGCTGAGCTGATCAGCATCGGCAACGGCACCGCATCACGCGAAACCGACAAGCTGGCCAGCGAGCTGATCGCACGACACCCTGAACTGAAGCTGCAAAAAATCGTCGTCTCCGAGGCGGGCGCGTCAGTATACTCGGCGTCGGAACTGGCGGCGAAGGAATTCCCCGAACTGGACGTATCGCTGCGCGGTGCGGTCTCGATCGCGCGCCGCCTACAGGATCCGCTCGCCGAGCTGGTGAAGATCGAGCCGAAGGCAATTGGTGTGGGCCAATACCAACATGACGTCAATCAGCGAGAATTGGCACGCACGCTGGATGCGGTCGTCGAGGATTGCGTCAACGCGGTGGGCGTGGACGCGAACACCGCATCGATTGCGCTGCTTGCCCGGGTATCTGGCCTGAACGCAACACTCGCACGTAACATCGTCGAGTATCGCGACACCCATGGCCCCTTCCCATCCCGGGAGCACTTGAAAAAGGTGCCGCGCCTGGGCGACAAGACCTTCGAGCAGGCGGCCGGCTTCCTGCGCATCAATCCTGGTGAGAACCCGCTAGACCGCTCGGCAGTGCACCCAGAGGCCTATCCGGTGGTCGAGCGCATCCTCGCGAAGATCAATAAGTCGGTGTCCGATGTGATGGGCAATCGTGACGTGCTGTCAAAGCTGTCCGCAGCCGAGTTCGTCGACGAACGCTTTGGCTTGCCCACCGTGCGAGACATCCTGGGCGAACTCGAAAAGCCGGGGCGCGACCCACGGCCCGAGTTCAAGACTGCGACGTTCCGCGAAGGCGTCGAGACGCTTGCCGACCTGTCGCCCGGGATGATTCTCGAAGGCGTGGTCACCAACGTCGCGGCATTCGGCGCGTTCATCGATATTGGCGTGCACCAGGATGGGCTCGTGCACGTGTCCGCGATGTCAACGAAGTTCGTGAAGGACCCGCACGAGGTCGTCAAAGCGGGCCAGGTTGTCACCGTTAAGGTCCTCGAGGTAGACCTGAAACGGCAGCGCATCTCGCTGACAATGCGTCTGTCAGACGACGCCACGGCAGGCGGGGCCGGCACGGGCAGCGCAGCATCGCGTGACCAGGATATCGGTGGACGCGGCGGTCAGGGCCGCGGCGGACGCAGCCGGGAGACGGAACCGCAAAGCGCGATGGCAGCCGCGTTCGCCAAGCTCAAACTGCGCTGACGGAGGCGGCGGCTGCGGTAACGTGCGCTGCACTGCGCGGCTGCTGAAGTACAGTGACAGGTGATAGCACGCGGTGGGGGCAGGCCAATCAAATCTCGATCTTTGTGCCGAGCTCGACGACCCGATTGGCCGGGATGCTGAAAAAGTCAGTAGGCTTCGCGGCGTTCTGGTGCATCCAGGCAAAAATCCGCTCGCGCCACACCGACATGCCCGGCAATTGCGTCGGCACGACAGTTTCCCGGGCAAGGAAGAACGACGTATCCATCAAGTCGAACGACATGTTTTCCTGTTGCTCGAGCAGCTTAAGCACACCATTTAAGTCCGGTGTCTCGTTAAAACCGTACGTCGCACGCACCAGGTATAGCCCGCCGCCGAGCTCCTTGATGTCAATGCGCCGATGGTCATCAACATACGGTATATCCAGCGTGATGAACGTCATGAAAATCGTGCGCTCGTGCAATACCTTATTGTGCTTTAGGTTATGCAGCAAGCTGACCGGCACCAGCGTATCGTTGCCGGTCAGGTAAATGGCCGAACCCAACACGCGATGCGGCGGATGGGCAAGCAGCCCCTGCACGAATGGCATCAGTGGAATACCGTCGGCCGCGGTGCGCTCCTTGACGATCTGCCGGCCCTTGTACCAAGTGGTCAACAGGAAGAACAGGAATGCGCCAATCAGCAATGGCAGCCAGCCGCCCTCGCGCAACTTCAGTAGGTTCGCACCGAAGAACGACAGGTCAACCGTGATAAAGCCCAGAATGATCGTCGCCACCCACAGCTTGTTCCAGTTCCAAACGCGCACCATCACGACACACGCGAGTATCGTCGTGATCACCATGGTCGTGGTGACCGCGATCCCGTAGGCCGCCGCAAGATTGTCCGAACTCTTGAAACCCAGCACAATAATGAGGATTACAAACAGCAGCAGCCAGTTCACGATCGGGATGTAGATCTGCCCAATCGCGCTCGCGGACGTGTGCTGGATCTTCATCCGCGGCACGTAGCCAAGCTGGATCGCTTGGCTGGTCAGCGAGAATGCGCCGGAGATCACCGCCTGCGACGCGATCACGGTGGCCGCCGTGGCAAGCACCACCAACGGCAGCAGTGCCCAGTCCGGCGCGAGCAGATAGAACGGATTCTGGATTGCGGTCGGATCACTGAGCAACAACGCGCCCTGTCCGAAATAATTCAGCACCAGCGCAGGCATCACCATCCCATACCACGCGACACGAATCGGTTTTGCGTCGAAATGCCCCATGTCCGCGTACAGCGCCTCGGCGCCGGTGAGCACGAGGAACACCGAGCCGAGCACGTGATACGCCTGCACTGCATGGTCGTGCATGAAGCGTATCGCATACCATGGATTGAGCGCCGCAATCACACGAGGCGCGGTGGCGATATGGTACAGGCCCAGCAGCGCAAGCGTAACGAACCAGACGATCATCACGGGCCCGAACAACCGCCCCACGACCTCAGTGCCATGCTTCTGCAGCATGAACAGCGCGATCAGAATTAGCAGCGTGATCGGCAACACATATTGCGCGAGCGATGGCGCGGCGATTTCCAACCCCTCGACTGCGGACATCACCGAGATCGCCGGCGTGATCACCGCATCGCCATAGAACATGCAGGCGCCAAAGATGCCGAGGGCCATCAGCACGCCGATCCACTTGCCGTCGCGCGGAAACCCGCGCAACGCAAGCGCCATCAGCGCGAGCACGCCGCCCTCGCCATCGTTGTCGGCCCGCATCACGAAAAGTACGTATTTCAACGACACCACGATGACAATCGCCCAGAATAGCAGCGAGATCACGCCGAGGATGCTCTCTGGCGTCAACGCGATACCGTGCTGCGGACTGAAAGCCTCCTTCAACGCATACAGCGGACTGGTGCCGATATCGCCGAACACAACGCCGATTGCGGCCACCGCCAAGGCGGGCAACGGTTGGATACGGATTGGATGACTGTGGAGAGCATTCGTCATGTCGGGCGTCGTGTCGCGAAAACGAGACGATATTCTATCCATGCAGGCTCAAGGAATAAGCCGGGGCATGCGATGTTGTTGTCCCACCACGGAAGCTTGCGGCGCCGTTCCGATTGCGATTGACTACGGGACAGACCGCGCGCCGCGCAACCCGACGATAAAAAAGCGGCTGCCAGAAGCAGCCGCCTTATGTTCGTCCATTGTCGATACCGTCACCTGGCGCGAATCACGCTGCCGGCGCAGTACCGCCGGTGCCGCGCTTGATCCACGCGGCCAGGTTGTGCGGACGCACCGTATCCCATTCCTCGAACGGCTGATGGATCCACGGATTGGTCGGCAAGTGCTGGACGAAGTAATCCGGCTTCACCTTCGAGCATGCCTTGTACCATAGTACCGCCGAGCGCACCGCCGTAATAGCCGGATACCGCTCCTTCAAATGCTCCTGCACGCGCGCCAGCGTGACCCCCGAATCGACGAGATCGTCCACCAGCAACACATTGCCGGACAACTCGCCGCGCGTCATCGTGATGTACCGCGCGATATCGAGATCGCCCTGCTGCGTGCCCGCAGCCTCGCGATACGAACTCGTGGCAAGAATGGCCAGCGGCAAGTCATAGATCCGCGACAACTGGTCGCCGACGCGCAACCCACCACGCGCCAGGCACAAAATCTTGTCGAACTTCCAACCCGACTCGTGCACGCTCAACGCAAGCCGCTCGATCAGCCGATGATAATCGTCCCAGCCGACCCACAGGTGCTGTTCGTCGTTGCGCGGGTCCAAACTTATTTCTTTCATCATAGGAAAATCGGGATCGCGCAGTACCATCAAGCCTTGAACGGATGACGCAGCAGGATCGTCTCGTCGCGATCCGGACCGGTCGATACCATATCGATTGGCACGCCGGCCACTTGCTGCAGTCGCGTCAGATACGCGCGCGCATTGGCAGGCAGCGCATCCCAGGCGTTGATGCCGATCGTGCTCGCCTTCCAGCCGGGGAACGTCTCGTACACAGGTTCACAGCGGCTCACTTGCGTCGCGCCGCGCGGCAGGATGTCCACGTCCCGGCCATCGATCCTGTAGCCGGTGCACAGCCGCACTTCGTCGAGCCCGTCAAGCACGTCCAGCTTCGTGATGCACAAACCCGTCACGCCGTTGATCTGAATCGAGCGCTTGAGCGCGGCTGCATCGAGCCAGCCGGTGCGGCGCGGGCGGCCCGTCACCGAACCGAATTCCTTGCCGACGTTGGCCAGCGTCAAACCGACCGGGTCCTGACGTTGCGGATTGTCCGTGTCGTACAGCTCGCTCGGGAACGGCCCGGCGCCCACGCGCGTGCAATAGGCCTTCGTGATCCCGAGGACGTAGTTAAGCTTGTGCGGGCCAATGCCGGCGCCGGCCGCCGCGGCACCTGCGACGCAATTGCTCGACGTGACGAACGGATACGTACCGTGGTCAATGTCCAGCAACGTGCCTTGCGCGCCTTCGAACAGCAGGTTGCGTCCGGCGTTGTTCTCGTCATACAACCGCCGTGACACATCGGTGATCATCGGCGCGAGCCGGTCCGCGTAGCCGAGCATCGTATCCAGCGTTTGCTGGAAGTCGACCGCCTGCGCGCCCAGGTATTGCGTGAGCACGAAATTATGGAAATCGAGGTTCTCACGCAGCCGGTCCGCGAACGTCGCCGCGTCGAATAGGTCATGCACGCGTAGCGCGCGCCGGCCAAATTTGTCCTCGTACGCCGGCCCGATGCCGCGCCCGGTGGTGCCGATCTTGCCGGCGCCGCGCCGCGCCTCGCGCGCCTGATCGATCGCAATATGATACGGTAGGATCAGCGTGGCCGCTTCGGAGATGAACAACCGGTTGCGCACGTCGACGCCGGCATCCTCGAGCTCGCCAATCTCCTTGAACAGCGCTTGCGGCGACAGCACGACGCCGTTGCCGATGTAGCATGCGACGCCATCGCGCATGATGCCCGATGGGATCAACCGCAGGATGGTTTTCTTGCCGCCGATGATCAGCGTATGGCCCGCGTTGTGCCCGCCTTGAAAGCGCACGACGCCTTGGGAATGATCGGTGAGCCAGTCGACGATCTTGCCCTTTCCTTCGTCACCCCACTGGGTGCCGACCACGACGACATTGCGTCCGGACTGGGCTGCCGCTTGACCTGATTGAGCTACGCTGGCGGACATGGTGTTACTTGAGCTGGTTAAAAACGTATTCTACCTAGGTTCGTGCACACGACTGCCGTTTTTTTAGGCAGCCGGCACGTGCGACGTCTTCAGCGCGGCTCGACGGTCCACGCGTCGCCACGCTGCACAAGCACGCGGTCGCAAGCGAATTCGTCCAGCGTATGTTCGTGGCCGGGCAACGCCTGGATCACCGTCTCGCCGCTGTCGCGCAGGGCCGCCACGGTGGCCCGCAACGCCGCGTCGTGATTCCACGGAGCCAGAATGGCACTGGAGCGAGCCTGCCGCGGCGAAATCCGTGCCACCTCGCGCAAGTCCAGCGAAAAGCCGGTTGCCGCCCGCGCCCGCCCGTACGCAAGGCCGACATGATCATAGCGCCCACCGCGTGCCACGGCGTTCGGCACGCCATCGACATACGCGCAAAACATCACACCGCTGTGATACGCGTAGCCGCGCAGGTCGGCCAAGTCAATCGCCACGTGCGCATCGCCGATCTGTGCGATAAGAAACGCAAGCTCATCGAGCGCGCGCGTGAGCGCCGGCCATGCGGGAAGCCGCTCGCGCGCCTCGTCGATCACCGACGCATCACCGTACAGCATCGGCAACGCGAGCAGCGCGTCGCGCACCGGCTTCGCCAGCTCGCGCGTAAGCTCGTCCAGCCGGGGCACATCCTTGCCGGCCAACGCCGCATACAGCGCAGGGCCCAGCCCGAGTGCGCGCTCGTCGGCGCCCAGCAGCGCAGCCAGCACACCCGCATGGCACAGGTCCAGTCGCACCGGCCCGAGCCCGGCGAGCCGCAGGCTATCGAGCATCAGTTGCTGGATCTCGACATCCGCCTCCAAGCCCGCATGTCCGTAGATTTCGGCCCCGATCTGGATCTGCTCGCGCGTCGCATGCAGGCCGCGGGGGCGCGTGTGCAACACGTGCCCCGCATAGCATAGCCGCGTGACGCCCTGCCGGTTCAGCAAGTGCGCGTCGATACGCGACACCTGCGGCGTGATGTCCGCGCGCAACCCCAGCGTGTGGCCGGACAACTGGTCGACCAGCTTGAACGTGCGCAACGCTAGGTCGCTGCCGCTGCCCGTCAGCAATGACTCAAGGTATTCAAGCAGCGGCGGCATGACCATCTCGTAGCCATACGAACGGAAACGGTCGAGCAGCACGCGACGCAACTCTTCGAGCTTGCGTGCCTCGGAGGGCAACACGTCGGCGATATTCTCAGGCAATAACCAGGTCGGCATCAGCTTAAGTCCAGTGGCGCGACGCAGCGCGGCGCAATTAGCCCGCCAGCATCAGCAGGAGCAACCCAAGACCGATTGCGATCAGCCCGCCGAGCCGCACCTGTGCCGGCGGCAGTTGCGTTATTTTACGAAACGTATCCAGCCACAACGTCGGCGACACGAATGGGAAAATCCCTTCGATGATCAGCATCAGCGCAATGGCGAGCAAGAGTGTGGCGGCCATGGGCCTGCTTCTTTTTTTCGCGCGGGCACACGCGCCGCATGCCCGCGCGGCGCTCGTGCGCCTAGTGCCTGCGACCCGGCGCGGCAGGCGTGGCCGCAGCACCGCCCACCGCCGCGCCGACGGGATTTTTCATGAAGCGGAAGAATTCGCTGTTTGGATCCGCAACCACTATGTCCCCGTTGCCAATGCTGCGCCGATAGGCCTCCAGGCTTTGGTAGAACGCATAGAATTGCGGGTCACGGCCGAATGCATTCGCATAGATCGCCGCAGCCTTGGCATCGCCGTCCCCTTTGATCTCCTGCGCCTGCTTGTACGCCTCGGCGATCACCACTTCGCGCTGCTTGTCTGCATCGGCACGAATGCGTTCGGCCTCGGCGGCACCCGTCGAGCGCTGCTCGTTGGCGACTTGCTGGCGCTCCGCCTTCATCCGCTGGTAGACCGATTCGCTAATGTTCTCGAGCAAATCGACGCGGCGCAGCCGCACGTCGACGATGTCGATGCCCAGGTTCGATGCGTCGCGCTCGACCTTCTTGCGCACCGCCTGCATCACGACCTCGCGCTCGTTGGAGACCACCTCCGAGACCGTGCGTTTCGTGAACTCCTCATTCAGCGCCGCGCGGATGACCTGGGTCAATCGGTCCTGCGCGAGTGATGCGTCGCCGCGGAAACTGATGTAGAACTTGCGCGGATCGACAATCCGCCATTTGACGAATAGGTCGACCAGCAGGTTCTTCTTTTCCGCGGTGATGTAGCGGTCCGCTTCCGGATTGTCGATCGTCTGGATGCGCTTATCCATGTAGATCACGTTCTGGAACGGCGGCGGCGCCTTCAAATGCAGTCCGGGCGCCGAGATGATCTGCTTGACTTCACCGAACGCGAACACGATCGCGTACTTGCGTTGGTCCACGACAAAGATCATCGAGGAGCCGACGAACAATACGACAAGCACGGCAACGACGAGGGTGATGATTCGATTCATGACCTGCCCCTCTTATTGACCGTCGTCGCGGCCGCGACTGCGAAACAGGTCTCGGGAACGGCTCGCGTCATCGCCGACAGACGCACCAGGCATCACTTGCGCTGGCACGGCTGGCCCACCAGCCGAGCTGCCGGCCGGCGACGCCCCGCCCTGCCCGCCGTTGTCCGTAGCCCCCGGGCTCGCGCCAACTTGCGGACGGGCGCGATGCTGTGCCATGACCTTGTCCAGCGGCAGGTACAGCAGGTTGCTACTGGCTTTGCTGTCCACGATCACCTTCGTTGCGTTCGAGTAGATTTGTTGCATCGTGTCCAGATACATTCGTTCACGCGTGACGGCTGGCGCCTTCGC
This sequence comes from Burkholderia sp. b14, assembly GCF_900156195.1. Classification (NCBI taxonomy): domain Bacteria; kingdom Pseudomonadati; phylum Pseudomonadota; class Betaproteobacteria; order Burkholderiales; family Burkholderiaceae; genus Burkholderia; species Burkholderia sp. b14. Next base: position 172,874 of record NZ_FTPJ01000003.1, on the reverse strand, counting down.
GTACTCGGCTTGCACTTGCTTAAAGCGTGCGGCGTCACCCTCAGCTTGGGCCACCACGCGCGCGCGATAACCGTGCGCGTCCGCCACCATCCGCGCGGCGGTGCCCTGCGCGAGCGGCACCACGTTGTTCGCATAGGCCAGCGCCTCATTCTTCGCCCGCTCGCGATCCTGCCCGGCCTTCACTGCGTCGTCAAACGCCGATTGCACCTGCTGCGGCGGCTGCACGTTCTGCATTGTCACGCTGCTCACGATAATGCCCGTCTTGTACTGGTCCAGGATCCGCTGGATCTGCTGCGACAATTGCAGCGCGACCTGCTCGCGTCCCTCATACAGCACGTAATCCATCGTGTTCTTGCCGACGATTTCGCGCACTGCGGTCTCGGCGGCCTGCGTCACCGTACCTTCCGCATCGACGTTGTGGAACAAGAACGCGGCCGGATCCTTCACGCGATACTGGACCGCGAAACGCACATCGATGATGTTCTCGTCCTTGGTCAGCATTGACATATCCTTCAGATTCGTCGAACGGATCATGTTGTCGCGGCCGATCTCGACCGAGCGCACCTGCGACATGTTGACGATCTCATTGCTCTGGAAGGGATACGGCAACCGCCACTGGATCCCCGAGCCGGTCGTGTACTTGTACTTGCCGAACTGCAGCACGACACCGGCCTGCCCTTCCTGCACGATATAGACGCCGCTGGCTAGGTAGATCGCAACCAGCACGCCGACGACAAGCCCCAGCCCCAGATGCCCGCCGCGGCCGTTACCCAAATTCGCTGGACCTGGGCTGCCGCCGTCGCCGCCGCCCTTGCGACCGAACAGCCGGTTGATCCGGCGATTGAAATCGCGCCACAACTCGTCCAGGTCGGGCGGACCTTCCTGGCCGTCCTTGCCACTATTGCGCTGATCCTGCGGACGCCGGGACGCGTCGTTGCCCCCCTGGCCCCTGCCCCAGCGCGGATCATTGATTGAAAAGACGGCACGCGCGCGCTGCCACGTACTTCGGATATTCTTGTCGTTCACCATGTCACAGCCGGTTATTGCGGAATGCAGTTGTCAGATACGCTGTTGGTGGACGCTGCGGCTCGCCTGGCGAACGCGCTCGTCGTCGGATGCATTGACGCCGGCCGTCGACCCGGCCTCGTCCGAGTGTGAACCATCGGCGTCGCGACGCGGGTCGTGATCGTCGGCGCCCATGCCGTCCGGGTCACGCTTGAACGCCTGCGCACCGAGCGCCACCTCGGCCACCGCGTCACGCAACGCGTCGAGTCCCTGACCGGTTCGCGCACTCAAAAAGACGCGCGTGATATTACCATACTCGTTCCTTTCAACCCGATCGGCCCGGCTTGCCAACTCAGGCACCTGGTCGATCTTGTTAAACACGAGAATCTGCGGAATCGAGGCCGCGCCGATCTCGCGCAACACGTCGTTGACCTGCTCGATCTGATCTGCGCGCACCGCGCTGGACGCATCGACGACATGCAGCAGCAGGTCCGCATGCACGGTTTCCTCTAGCGTTGCGCGAAACGCCGCAACCAATGGGTGCGGCAAGTCTCGGATGAAGCCGACCGTGTCGGAAACCACGACACTGCCCGCTTCGCGCAGATAGACGCGGCGCGACGTCGTATCCAGTGTCGCAAACAACTGGTCAGCCGCATAGGCTTGCGCCTTGGTCAGCGCGTTGAACAGCGTTGACTTGCCGGCGTTCGTGTAGCCGACCAACGACACCGACAGCGTGCGATTGCGCTCACGCTGACGACGCTGCGTGCCGTGCTGACGCTGCAGCTTGCGCAACTTGCCGCGCAACATCTTGATGCGTTCACCGATCAATCGCCGGTCAGTTTCCAGCTGCGTCTCACCTGGGCCACGCAAGCCGATCCCGCCTTTCTGCCGCTCCAAGTGCGTCCACGCTCGAACCAGGCGCGTGGACAGGTATTGTAACTGCGCCAGTTCCACCTGCAGCTTGCCTTCATGGCTGCGCGCGCGTTGCGCGAAGATATCGAGAATCAGGCTAGTGCGATCGACAACACGCCGCTCGATCGCACGCTCCAGGTTGCGCTGCTGCGCAGGTGACAATGCGTGGTTGAAAATGACGATATCGACGTCGTTGGCCTGCGCGCCAAGTCGAAGCTCCTCGACCTTGCCGCTGCCGATGAAATGCGCGGCATCCGGGCTCGAGCGCCGGCCCGTCAGCGTCAACACTGGATGAGCGCCGGCACTAGTGGCGAGCAGGCTCAGTTCTTCAAGACTGGCCTGAAAATCGATCTTTCCGAAATCTATGCTGACAAGCGCTGCGTTGATCAAATCGATGAAACAGTTAGCGTGGAGGACAGGCGTCAAGCCGGCTGGCTGCGCCCGCCGGACAATCGGATTAGGCCCCTTCCGAATCGGGATGGAAGTTCACCGGGCGTGCAGGCACAACGGTCGAGATCGCGTGCTTGTACACCATTTGCGTAACAGTATTGCGGAGCAACACGACATATTGGTCGAACGACTCGATATTGCCTTGCAGCTTGATACCGTTGACGAGATAAATCGACACCGGCACATGCTCCTTGCGCAGTGCGTTCAGAAACGGGTCTTGTAACAGTTGCCCTTTGTTGCTCATAGCAAACTCCGAGTTGTTTTTGCAGGTTAATAATATCGGCGACGAGAAAAAGAAAACGCCGCCAATCGCTACACTATAGCCGAATTTTCAAGGCCGTAAAGTTGCCGGCCAGACCGTCGCGACATATTAGTCTTTATCGGCATAGGGGTTCCGGCTCGAACGAAACTCTATGCGCAATGGAGTGCCGGCGAGGCCAAAAGTTTCGCGAAACCGGCCTTCGAGGTAACGTTTATACGTATCGGTGATCGCATCCAACGCATTGCCGTGGATCACAATGGTCGGCGGATTCTGCCCCCCTTGGTGCGCATAACGCAGCTTTGGTCGGATCGGACCGCGGCGCCGCGGCTGCTGGAATTGCACGGCGTCGATCAGCGCCCGCGTAAGCTTGGGCGTCGGCAGCTTGGCCATCGCGGCCGCGTAGGCGGCATCCACCGAGCGCATCAACGCACCGATCCCCGTTTTTTCCGCCGCCGAAATGTAATGTGACTTCGCGAAGTCGAGGAATTTGAGCTTGCGAGCCAAATCGGCCTTGGTACGCTCGCGTACGTGTTCATCCAGGCCGTCCCATTTGTTCACGCCGATCACGAGCGCGCGGCCCTGTTCGACGACAAAACCGGCAATATGCGCGTCTTGCTCCGAGATATCCTGCCGTGCGTCGAGCAGCAGAATCACTACGTTGGCGTCGGCAATCGATTGCAGCGTCTTGACCACCGAGAACTTCTCGACCGCCTCGAACACCTTGCCACGCTTGCGCAGCCCGGCCGTGTCGATCAGCGTGTACTGGCGGCCCTGACGCTCGAAGTCGATATAGATCGAATCGCGCGTCGTGCCGGGCAGGTCGAACGCAATGACGCGCTCCTCGCCGAGCAACGCATTGACCAATGTCGACTTACCGACATTGGGCCGGCCAACGATGGCGATTTTCACGCCGTGGTCCGCGCGCGCTTCGTCGTGCGGCGCACGATTCGCATAGGCGACGGTGAGCGCCTGTGCGATCATCTCGCTGACGCCGTCGCCGTGTGCGGCGGAGATCGCGCGTGGGTCGCCCAGGCCGAGTTCATAGAAGTCCGCGGCTACCGCGCTGTACTTCATGCCCTCGGCTTTGTTGACGACCAGGAAGATCGGGCGGCCCGTCTTGCGCAAATAGTCGGCAATCGTCTTGTCCTGCGGCGCAAGGCCATTGCGGCCATCGACTACGAACACGACTACGTCGGCCTCCTCGACCGCCTGGCGCGTCTGCCGAGCCATCTCATGCAGGATGCCGTCCTTGGCGACCGGCTCAAAACCACCCGTATCGACGACCAGGTACGGCTGCTCGCCGACGCGGCCCTCGCCATAATGGCGGTCGCGCGTGAGCCCGGGCAGATCCGCGACAAGCGCATCGCGCGAGCGCGTCAACCGGTTAAACAGCGTGGATTTCCCCACATTGGGGCGCCCAACAAGGGCGATTACGGGCTTCATGTTGCTTTTTCCAAAAACGCACGCGCGCCGTCCGGCAGCGGCCGGCGGCGCGCATACGCGAATGCCGGCCGCCGGCCTATTGCGGCCGGAAACCGTACAGGTCGCCGTTGCGAGTCTGCACGACCAACGTATTGCCGGCAACGACCGGTTGCGCGATGATCGCGCCTCCTGTCCTCATCCGTGCGACGAATTCACCGGTGTCACGCGACAGGAAGTGCACAAACCCCTTGTAGTCGCCGACCACCACTGCGCGGCCGACGATCGCCGGCGTACTGACGTCGCGGCCCTTCAGCTGCGTGTTCTGCCACAGGGGCTCGCCGGTCATCGCATCGTACAGCGACACGATCGACCAGTCGTCCGTCGACGCCACGGCACGATCGTCCTGCGCCAATCCACCATAACTGGAGAACGGCTGCTCCCACAGCGCGTGTCCGCTCAACACGTCGAAGCAACCAATCCGGCCCTGGAACGTCACCGCACAGGTCTGCGAGCCGACCAACGTCGGCGCGCCGACTACGTCGTTGATCCGCTCAACTTCGGTGACACCGCGCGGATACGAAACCGGTGTTTGCCAGTACGCATCGCCACTTTGCAAATTGATTGCGGCAAGCGAGCCGCCCGGGAACCCCGCCAGCACCGCACTGTTGCCAGCGAACGTCATGCCGGTCGCAGTCCGCAGGTTCAGCGGCACCGCGCGGTTCACATAGACCCATTTCTGCTCGCCGGTCTGCGCGTTAAATGCCGTGATGCGCCCGTCGATCGTCCGCACCAGCACGAAGCCCTGACCCACTGCCGGCGGCGTGACGATCTCACCGGGCGCATTCGCCTTCCACAGTACCTTGCCATCGCCGCCGAGCACGAACACGTCACCTTTGAGCGTGCCGACCGCGGTCAGCGTGCCGTCGCTGCCAACACCGGCCGACAGATCCGCGCCCACCTTCGTGCGCCAGACCTCCTTGCCATTGGTCGCATCGATCTTGACCACCGAGCCGTTCGCGCCGGCCGCGTACACATAATCGCCGACCGCGGCGGGGGCGAACAGGTAGCGTCCGGACTTACCCGCGCTGGCCTTCCACGCCTCACGCACCTCGAGCACAGTCTTAATCGGGGCCAGCTCGGTCGGCACGCGACGCGCATCCTTCGTGGACGAACACGCGGCCAGCACGGTCAGCAAAAGCAGGCACGCGAGCGGCCGGACGTAGCGGATGACAAAATTCATGGATCAGTGACGCATTGACGGGTCAATCGGAAATCGAACTGCACGGGGCTTCAGCCACCGAGCGCATCGAGCTTGAACTGGATCAGCTGACGCACGGACGAATCACCGTGCTCGAGCGCCGCCAGCGCGGTCTGGTACGCGGCGCGCGCATCGTCACGCTTACCCTGCGCGGCCAGCAGGTCACCGCGGCGATCCGCGTACAGACCGCTAAATGCCTGCGGCGGCGGGTCGGACAACAGCTTCAAGCCTGCGTCATAAGCCTTTTCGTCGATCAACAGCGCGGCGAGCCGCAACCTCGCGATCGCCTTGAACTCGTCGCCGCGCGCCTGATCGACGACCCACTGCAACTGCCCTTTTGCGCCGGCCACATCCCCTGCCGTATACAACGCCTTGGCGGCCGCCAGCGCGCTGAGCGGTGCATAGGCGGTGCCGCCGAAGCGCGCTTCCATGTCCGCCGCAACCCGCGCAATCTGTGTTTTGTCCCCTGAGGCCACCGCTTGCTGGATCGTGTCATAGAACACCGCGGCCTGCGCCGCCTGGCGCCGCTGCCACCCGTTCCAACCGTTATAGGCGGCCCCCGCCAGCAGCGCAGCAAGCACGACCCAGGTCAGCGCATTGCCCCACTTCGCCCACCAGGCCTTCAGGTCGTCGAGGGTTTCTTGTTCGTGGTGGTAACTCATTTAATGGATACTCGCCTGGTCATTCATTCGTCGCCTTGTCAGCGGGTGCAACCATCGCATCGATCAGGAATTCGGTCAAGCGTTCGGCCGGCACCCGTTGCTGCACGCCATCTGAGCCCGCCGGATCGCCACGCAACGCCTTGATCGACACCTCGTCGCACTGAACCTCGTCGTCACCGAGGATTACCGCATACGCGGCACCGCTCGCATCGGCGCGCTTCATCTGCGACTTGAAACTCGCCGGTGCGCCGTCGGCACTGCAGTGCAGGATCACATCCAGCCCCGTGTCACGCAACCGCTCGGCGATCACGAACGCACGCTCGCGCGCCGCGTCACCCTGGTGCACGATGTACACGTCGCAGCCTTCATCGGGCGGCACCAGTTGATCCTCGCGCAGCAGTTCCAGAATGCGCTCGACGCCCAGGGCCCAGCCGCACGCCGGCGCCGGTTTGCCGCCGAGTTGTTCGATCAGCGGGTCATATCGGCCGCCGCCGGCGACAGTACCTTGCGCGCCAAGCTTGTCAGTCACCCACTCGAATACCGTTAGGTTGTAGTAGTCCAGCCCCCGCACGAGCCGGGGGTTGATCGTAAATGGAATGTTGTTCGCACTCAGCAACCGTTGCACGCCTTCGAAATGCGCAAGCGACGCGTCCCCCAGAAAGTCGATCAGCTTCGGCGCATTCGCTACAACGTCCTGCATCGCGGGGTTCTTCGTGTCGAGCACGCGCAACGGGTTCGTATACAGCCGACGCTTCGCATCATCGTCGAGCAACTCGACGTGCCGCTCCAGGTACGCGATCAACTCATTGCGGTGAGCGGCGCGTTCCTGCGCCTGTCCGAGCGAATTAAGCTCCAGCCGGATGCCCGTGAGGCCCAGATCGTCCCAAAGCCGTTGACACATCAGGATGATCTCCGCATCGGCATCCGGGCCAGCGAAACCGAGCGCCTCGACGCCGACCTGGTGAAACTGCCGGTAGCGACCGCGCTGTGGCCGCTCGTGGCGGAACATCGGTCCGATATACCAGAGCCGCTTCGGGCCGTCGTACAGTAGGTTGTGCTCGATCGCCGCACGCACCACGGCAGCGGTGTTCTCAGGACGCATCGTCAATTGCTCGCCGTTCAGCGAATCGACGAAGCTGTACATTTCCTTTTCGACAATATCGGTCACTTCGCCGATACCACGGGTGAACAATGGCGTATGCTCGACGATCGGCGTACGGATGTTTTGGTATCCGTAGGCGCGCAGCATCGATTTGACCGTGCTCTCAAAAAACTCCCACAGCCCGGCGTCGCGCGGCAGGATGTCGTTCATTCCCTTGACGCCGGTCAGCTTCTCTAGTTTACGTTTCTGTTCTGTCATGTCGATTCAATGATGACCCGGGCTGGAGACCGTGCTTCGCACGCCACTTCACTCGCTGGCGTCGTGCCATAGGTGCGCTGGACATAGTCGTTGACGATATCCTGAAATTCCTCCGCAATGCGCGCGCCGCGCAGCGTGGTCGTTTTCACGCCGTCGATGAACACGGGCGCGGCTGGATTTTCGCCGGTTCCCGGCAGGCTGATGCCGATATTCGCGTGCTTGGACTCGCCCGGACCATTGACGATACAGCCCATCACCGCGACATTCATCGTCTCCACGCCCGGATACTGCTTGCGCCACACCGGCATCTGCGTGCGCAGATAGTCCTGAATTCGTGACGCCAGCTCCTGGAACACGGTGCTCGTCGTGCGGCCGCAACCCGGACACGCGATCACCATCGGCGTGAACGAGCGTAGCCCCATCGTCTGCAAAATCTCCTGGGCGACGACAACCTCACCGGTACGCGAAGCGCCCGGCTCCGGCGTCAGCGAGACCCGAATCGTGTCGCCGATGCCCTGCTGCAGCAGCACCGACAGCGCAGCGGCCGACGCGACCATGCCCTTTGAACCCATGCCCGCCTCGGTCAGCCCCAAATGCAGCGCAAAGCCACAGCGCAGCGACAGCGCCTGATAGACCGCGATCAGGTCCTGCACGCCACTGACCTTGCATGAAAGCACGATGCGCTCGCGCCCCAAGCCCAGCTCGACAGCCCGTTCGGCCGAGCCGATCGCGGACTGGATCAGTGCCTCGTACATCACGCTTTGCGCGTCCCAGGGCGTCGCACGCCGCGCATTCTCGTCCATCATCTGCGCAAGCAGGTCCTGGTCCAGGCTTCCCCAATTCACGCCGATGCGCACCGGCTTGTCATGGCGGATCGCCGCCTCAATCATCTGCGCGAATTGCGTGCCGCGCTTGGCGCCCTGACCGACGTTGCCCGGGTTGATTCGGTACTTCGATAACGCCTGCGCGCAATCCGGATAGTCGCGCAGCAGCAGATGACCGTTGTAGTGGAAGTCGCCGACCAGCGGCACGTTCACGCCCATGCGGTCAAGTTGCTCACGGATCGCCGGCACCGCGGTCGCGGCCTCGGGCGTGTTAACCGTGATGCGCACCAACTCGGAGCCGGCCTGCGCAAGCTCCTTGATCTGGATCGCGGTACCGATCGGATCGGCAGTATCGGTGTTCGTCATCGACTGTACGCGCACCGGCGCGCCACCGCCAATCGTCACCGTATGGTCCTGCCAACGCACCGTAACCACATGCGTGCGACGCCTTAGCGCAGGGCCACCGAACACCGGTTCGTCCGACGCGACCCGGCTTGCTACCGGCGCACCGCCGGATTCAAACAGAATATTGGACTGCATCGAATTACCCGATTGCATGACACACTCATCCTATTGAGCACCGTGCGACCGCGTTGCGACAGACGCACGGCTGCACGGGGCTGATCGCCACTGACCTTGACCTTGCCGCGCTCGCCCTATCCTTCGTTACGGCAGACTGAAACGCGCGACGTTGCCCTGCGCGCCATCGTATTTTGCAGACGGAACCGGCTTGCCGTCGAGCGACATCGCCTCGATACCCGCCTTGTTGCCCACTGTCACGCGAAACGGCGCAATGCCTTGTACACGCTTCTCGTCTCCCGCGCGCAGCAAACCGGAAAATAACGGCTCGCCATCGCGCTGCCGCACGCTGAACCAACTGTCCTGCGACACCTTGATGGTTACCGCCGCCTCGCCGTCGGCCAGCACCGGTGCGGCCTCCGACGTTGGCGACGCGTCGCCCGTCCGGGCATTGGCCGCAATCGCAGGCGACACCGGCGCTGACGCGAGCGCCGCGGCCGTCGATGCTGCGGACAACGCGTCCGCGCCCGACGACGCATCAAGCGCCGCGGGCCGCGGCAATTCAGTCAGCGTGCTCGTCGCCGACGCCAGCTGCACACCCACCGGCGCGGCGCCCGGCGATGCAGCGCCGTCGTGCTCAACTGCGTCCGCACCGCCGATCTTCAGGCGGGCGATCCAGCCTCCGCCCGCCTCGCCGCCAGTGCGCCATACTGCGATGACCGCCACCAGCGCAATCACGAACGCGACGATCCACACCCATGGCCGGCGCCTAGGGGCGCCCCCCAAATTCATCACGACACGCCCCCGCGGCAGCCCCGCGCCACTGTTCGATGGCAGCGATAGGTCGGGCTCGATCGGCCCGCTGGTGCGTCGCAGCGTATCGGTCAGCGGCGTCGGATCGGCCCCGAGCATCTTCGCATAGCTGCGCACTACGCCAATCGCAAACGTCGTATCCGGCAGGTGACTGTAATCGCCTGATTCCAACTCACGCAACTTGTACGGCGCGACTTTCAGCCGCGCGGACACATCCTCGATCGACCATCTTTTGGCCTCGCGCAGCTTTTCGAGCTGCGCACCGACCTGCCGCGCGGACTCCGCCGCGGCGCCCGGATCCGGCCGTCTGGCCGTGGCGCTCGAGTCGTGCGGTGTCAGATGCTGCTGGTCACTCATCCCTAATTCCTCACTGGAATTCTTTTCGTTGCTCGCGGCGCCGCGAGCTGATTTCGCCTAAACGATGAGCCCAAATGGAGCAAGGCCGGCAAACCGTCGTTCACCGGCACCGGAATGACTCAAATCATGGGTACGACCGCGGTACACGGCACAAAATCCCGCGACGCACACATCGGGACCTGATCGTCGCGATCCCGGCCCTGCCGGGGCAAGTCCCCATTTTTGCCCCGTCCTGCCTCCGCCGCCATACGTCATACCGCGCGCACCCCGATCGCCGCGAGACCGGTACGCGCGTCGCGCCGCCTGCGTTCCGCCACGCGGGTACGGTCGCGGACCTCGCCGGCCAACTGCCCGCAGGCCGCATCGATATCATCGCCGCGCGTCCTGCGCACAGTCGTCACGACACCCGCATCGATCAGGATCTGCGCGAACTGCTTGATCCGCTCCGGATGGGAGCGCAACAGCCCGGACTCAGGAAATGGATTGAACGGTATCAGATTGAATTTGCACGGCACGTCGCGCGTCAGCGCGAGCAATTGCCGCGCGTGCTCATCACTGTCATTGATACCGTCCAGCATGCAATACTCGAACGTGATGAAATCGCGTGGTGCAACACGCAAATACCGGTGACATGCCGCCATCAATTCCGCAAGCGGGTACTTTCGGTTCAGTGGCACCAATTCGTCGCGCAACGCGTCGTTAGGGGCGTGCAGTGACACAGCCAGCGCCACCGGCAATTCGGCCGCCAGCCGGTCAATCATCGGCACGACGCCCGACGTGGACAGCGTCACGCGGCGACGCGACAATCCGTACGCGTGGTCGTCAAGCATCAGCCGCATGGCCGGCACCACCGCATCGAAATTCAGCAGCGGCTCGCCCATGCCCATCATCACGACGTTCGTAATCACCCGTTCACCGGGAGCAAGGCCACCGAGTGCAGCGCGCAGCGCGAACTCGGCCATCCACAACTGGCCAATGATCTCGCCGACGCCAAGGTTACGCGAAAAGCCCTGCTTGCCCGTCGAGCAGAAGCGACAGTTCACCGCGCAGCCAGCCTGCGACGACACGCATAGCGTGCCACGTCCCTGCTCCGGGATATACACGGTCTCCACCGCGTTGCCTTCGCCCACGTCGAGCAGCCACTTGCGCGTGCCGTCCGCGGACGTGTGGTCTTGCAGCACCGCGGGATGATGAATCGATGCGCAGGTCTTCAGCTTGTCGCGCAGCGATTTTGCGAGATCGGTCATCGCGTCAAAATCGCTGACGCCACCGTGATGGATCCACCGCTGCAATTGGCGCGCGCGAAACGGCTTCTCGCCAAGGCTCGCGCAGTACGCAACGAGGCCCGCAGCATCGAAATCCAAAAGATTGACCGTGTCAGTCATTGTCATGCCTGCCGTCTCAGATGGCGCCCGCAGCGGCGGCACACCGCGCCGCCCATCCAACCCGTGCTCGCAGGGCGCGGGCTTAGCCGGCGCAGCCGGCTTACCGTCGCTCAGCGCGAGTAGACGTTCACTTCCGGAAAGAAAAAGGCGACCTCGATAGCTGCCGTTTCCGGCGCGTCGGAGCCGTGCACCGCATTGGCATCAATGCTGTCCGCGAAATCCGCCCGAATGGTACCCTTTTCCGCCTTCTTCGGATCGGTCGCACCCATCAGCTCACGATTCTTCGCGATCGCACCTTCGCCCTCGAGCACCTGAATCATGACCGGGCCCGACACCATGAACTCGACCAAATCTTTGAAGAAAGGCCGCTCCCTGTGCACCGCGTAAAACTTTTCCGCATCCGCGCGCGACAAATGGACCATGCGGGCCGCGATGATTTTCAGCCCGGCCTGCTCGAACCGGCTGTAGATTTGACCGATCACATTCTTTGCGACAGCATCGGGTTTGATAATCGACAGGGTGCGCTCGATCGCCATGAAAAAAACTCCGGGAAAATGAGGAAGTTACGAAGTCCACCGAATCCGCCATTCTAACACGAGCCGGTGTATCATTGGCAGGGAACCCTTACAGCACTGTAAGGTTCTAATGTCACGTGTGGTTCGGCCGTCGGACTGCCGCGAAGAAGCGGCGGGTGATGCCGGCACCGTTTGCAAGTCAAGATAACGCAAGGAGAAACCATGGCTGACTCTCGTACCTACGGGTTTGGGCGTACTGGCACCGTCGTCTCAACCGAAACGCGAAATAGGGTACTGCGCAACACGTACTGGCTACTGGCACTGTCGATGGTTCCGACCGTGTTCGGCGCGTGGCTCGGAGTCGCAACCGGCTTTTCGCTATTTGCCGCCACCTCGCCAATGATGAGCGTGCTGGCTTTCCTCGCGATCGCGTTCGGCTTCATGTTCGCGATCGAGCGGACCAAGCACAGCGCAGTGGGCGTGTTTGTGCTGCTCGGCTTTACGTTCTTCATGGGCCTGATGCTGTCGCGTCTGCTGAGCTTTATTCTCGGCTTCACGAACGGCCCGTCGCTGATCATGCTTGCCTTCAGTGGCACCAGTCTGATCTTCGCGGCGATGGCAACGGTCGCCACGGTCAGCAAGCGCGACTTTTCTGGCTTGGGCAAGTGGTTGTTCGTCGGCGTGCTCGTACTGCTGCTGGCCTCGGTCGCGAATGTGTTCCTGCACCTGCCGGCATTGATGCTGACGGTGTCGGTTTTGGCGATCGTCATCTTCTCGGCCTACATGCTGTTCGACGTGCAACGCGTGGTCAACGGTGGCGAAACGAACTATATCAGCGCGACGCTGATGATCTATCTAGACGTGTACAATGTGTTCACGAATCTGCTAGCGCTGCTCGGCATTTTTGGCGGCAACCGCAACTAAGCCGTCACGCCCCAGCGCTGTGACGGCGCATGGGGCACGGGGCGCGGGGCACGTCTAAACTAGCAAGCGCGGGGGCGAGCCTCCGCGCTTTTTTCATCGGCGCATCCCAGCGCTGCCCTGTCGCGCGCACGCTGCCTGCACAGCACGCACCCCTACCACCGCCCTTACCGCCACCCCCCACCTTTTCTGGCCGTCAACCGCTGCGGGTCATGCACGCTCGAAACAGGCGATCGACTCGACGTGCGACGTGTGCGGAAACATATTCACGACGCCCGCGCCAACCAGCCGATAGCCAGCCTCGTGCACCAGCAACCCAGCATCGCGCGCCAGCGTAGCCGGATTACATGACACATAGACGATCCGCCCTGGCAAGCACGCCGCGTCGCCGGTCTGTGCCAGCTCGCTCAGCGCTTTTGCCACGGCCAGCGCGCCTTCGCGCGGCGGATCGATGAGGAACTTGTCAAACCGGCCGAGCGCGTGCAAATCGGCGGCGCCCACCTCGAACAAATTGCGCGTGGCAAACGATGTGCGTGCCTCGAGACCATTGACACGGGCATTGGCCTGCGCGCGCTGCGTCAGTGCCTCACTGCCTTCAATGCCGACCACCTCGCGCGCGCGCCGTGCCAGCGGCAACGTGAAATTGCCCAGCCCGCAGAACAAATCTAGCACGCGGTCGGTACGCGCTGGCGCAAGCAGCCGCACCGCCCTGCCAACCAGCGCCCGGTTGATCTGGTGATTGACCTGCGTGAAGTCGGTCGGCTTGAACGGCATCCGGATGTCGAACTCCGGCAGCGTGTAGGCCAGTTCGACATTGACCGGGTAGAACGGCATGACGCTGTCGGGCCCCTTAGGCTGCAGCCAGAATTGCACGCCGTGCTGGTCAGCAAACGCGCGCAGCAGTGCCTCGTCCTGTTCGGTCAGCGGCTCAAGCACCCGCAATACCAGCGCGGTGAGCGCGTCACCGATCGCCAACTCGATCTGCGGCAGCCGGTCCCGAATCGATAGCGACCCGACCAGCCGGCGCAACGGCACGAGCAGCGCCGATACGTGCGGCGGCAGCACCTCGCACCGCGTCATGTCAGCCACGTAGCTGCTTTTCTTTTCATGGAACCCGACCAACACGCCGCCCTTTCTCACGACGTTGCGCACGGTGAGTCGGGCACGATAGCGGTATCCCCATGACGGACCGCCTATCGGCCGATAGATTTGTTCCGCGCGCAGCTTAGCCAAGTGCGATAGATTGTCTTCCAGCACCCGCTGCTTGACCGCGACCTGCGCGCGCGCGTCCAAATGCTGCATCGAGCATCCGCCACAGGTGCCAAAAAACTGGCATTGCGGCGTGGTGCGCATACTGCTGGCGCGCAATATCTTGACGATTTGCGCCTGCTCGTAGCTCGGCTTCTTGCGAAAGCTCGAGTACGACACAGTTTCGCCCGGCAACGCACCCTCGACGAAGATGACCTTACCGGGCACACCCTGCTCATCGATCTGCCGCCCCACACCGCGCGCTTCCATATCGAGCGACTCGATGTCGACCACGGGCGCAACGCGCGGTGCAGTCGCCACGCTCGACAACGTCGCGCGGGCAGGGCTCGCGCTAATCGACACAACATCGGCCGATGCGGCGTCAGCCAACGTGGTGGCCTTCGGCTGTACGGTGTGAACCACCTTGAAACTTCCTGGTTTGTGACGAAAATTGAAATTGTAGACTAGCGATGCTGGGCCCGGCAGCTTTATTCTTCACCGCCAAAGCCCCCGATGCGGATCATGGATTAGCATATCCAATGGGGATGCGGTATTGACGCTCGTATTCGAGTTTAATTGAAGCGTGACCACGGCGCGCCTGCCGCCGCGCGCCTGCCCCGTCAGTCAGCAAAGCCCGCCAGATAGTCCCGCCAATGGGGTGCGCTTTCGCGGGCCAATGCGTCGCGCACCAATGTGACTTCGTCCTCATAGTCCGCCGCACTCAACACGCCGCGCATCAGCTGGAAGCGGCAATACAGCAGATACGTGTTTACAACGTCTGTCTCGCAATAGTGGCGGATCTCGGCGATGCGGCCCTGCTGGAACGCGTCCCATACCTGTGAGCCATCCATGCCCATCTTGCCCGGAAACCCGCACAGCTTGGCCAATGCGTCCAGCGGCGCGTTCGCGCGGGCGTTGTACATCGCCAACACGTCCATTAGATCAGTATGACGGGCATGATACCGGCTGATGTAGTTATTCCATTTGAAGTCCCGATCACAGTCACCGAGGTCCCAATATTTCGGTGCAACGATACCATTGATTAGCGCACGATAGTGCAGGACCGGCAAATCAAAGCCGCACCCGTTCCACGACACCAATTGCGGCGTGTACTTCTCGATCACCCGATAAAATAACTGGATCAGCACGGCTTCCGGATCCTGTGGCGTGCCCAGCGAGCGTACGCGAAACCCGTCCCGGTCACGGAACACGCACGAGATCGCGGCCACCCGCTGCAAATGCAGTGGCAGGAAATCAGAACCTGTTTTTTCGCGGCGCGCGGCAAACGCGCACTCAGCGACGTCGGCATCGGACATCGTCGTGGGCCATGACTCCAGCTTGCGAATGCCGGCCACGTCGGGAATGGTCTCGATATCGAAGACGAGTACCGGGATCACAGCACGGCGTCCTTGGGCACGCCGTTGGAGGCGAAATAGCGCTTCAGGCGCGCCAGCGCCTCTTGCTGAATCTGCCGCACACGTTCACGCGTGAGCCCCATCTCATCGGCCAATTCCTCGAGCGTGGCCGGCTCGATACTGTTCAGCCCGAAACGCCGCTCAATCACGTGACGATGCTTATCAGGCAGACGCGAGAGCCATACCCGTGTGAGCGTCTCCAGTTCGCGGTGCTGCACCTCGGCGTCCGGCGGCTGGCTTTGCTCGTCCGACAGCAGATCCAGCAGGCTGCTAGCCGGGTCCAACTCCAGCGGCGCGTCCAGCGAGGCAGTGTGCTCATTTAGCGCGAGAATGTCCGCTACCTCCTCGGGTGTCTTGCCAATCAGGTAGGCAATATCCTCGACGCTCGCGTCACAGCGCTCGCCGGCGCCGCTCGCCGGTGCACTAGCGGTCCGCTCCAGATGGCGCTTGGCGCGCAGCACCTGGTTCAACTCGCGGATCACGTGAACCGGCAGGCGCACGGTGCGCGCCTGATTCATGATCGCGCGCTCGATACTCTGGCGGATCCACCACGTTGCATAGGTCGAGAAGCGAAAACCACGCGTCGGATCGAATTTCTCAATTGCGTGCATCAGCCCCAGATTGCCTTCCTCGATGAGGTCCAGTAAAGGCACGCCGCGATTCAGGTAGGCCTTCGCAATGCTGACGACCAGCCGCAGATTATGCTCGATCATCATCTGCCGAGCGTCGAACTCCCCCGCTTTGGCCAACCGCGAATAGCGCTGCTCCTCCTCGAGCGTCAGCAACGGTTTCACGCTGATGCAGTTTAGGTAGTGCTGGATCGTATCAGCGGTCAGTTCAGCCTGCAGCAGTGTGCGAAAATCGTCCGGATCGGGCTCCGCGACCGCCGCCTCTTCCGCAGCACCTTGCTTCGACACCGGCTCATCGTCCACTCCTTGTTCGACAGATGGCTCGTCAGCGTGTTGCGCGAAGCGCTCGCCGTCGTCCAACTCACCGGAGGTATCGCCAACGGGATCCGACATGTCGGTCGAAGGACGGCGCTTCGTTTTGGCCATGGTAATTCGCTCTATTGTGGCGGAAGATACTTCATAGGATCGACGGGCTTGCCCTGCTTGCGGACCTCGAAATGCAGCATCACCTTATCCGAATCGGTACTACCCATCTCGGCAATCGTCTGGCCCTTGTTCACCGGGTCGCCTTCCTTGACTAGCAAAGTACGGTTGTGCGCGTACGCGGTCAGGTACGTCGCATCATGCTTGATGATAATGAGATTGCCGTATCCGCGCAGCCCATTTCCCGCATAAACGACGCGCCCATCCGCCGACGCCTTCACCGGCGCACCAAGCGCGCCGCCGAGGTTCACCCCTTTGTTCTTCGCTTCGTCGAATGCATTGAGCACTGGCCCGCGCACTGGCCACGCGAAGTTGACATTGCCGGCCACCGCATCCGGCTGGGGCGGAATCGATGCGATCGCTGGCGCCGAGCCGTAAGGCGGTGCGGCCGAAGGAGTCGACGCGGCACCGGGCGCAGCCGGGCCGCCGAGCGGGCGCGACTGCACTGCCGCGCCACCGAGCGGCGCAGCCGCGACACCCGGTGGCGATGCGGCGACGCTGGCTCCCGGCGGCACGACCCGCAGTAACTGATCGACTTCGATCTGGTTCGGGTTCGTCAGGTTGTTCCACGCCGCGATGTCGCGGTAGTTCTGCCCATTCTCGAGCGCGACCCGATACAGCGTATCACCTGGCTTCACACGGTAGTATCCGGGCGGCGGTGGGCCCAATGGCACGGCCTGCGCTGATCCCACACCGGTGGTAGAAAGCGGCGCGCCGCTGCGGTCGATGACGGGAGCGGGCTCCAGCCGGGTCGAACACGCCGTCAGCATGGCTAGCGCGGCAGCCACACAAACCGTTCGCTGGATCGTCACCAGACTCGCATTCACGCTCTCACTCCGCAACATGCTGTTCAACGTCAAATCACTCCCGATTTTAAGGGGACAAAGAAAACACGATCAAGCTGTGACTCACGCCACTGCGCGCTGGACACGCGCTCGACCAACGTGAGCACCTGTTCGTTGCCGCTGCTGCGTGAGCCCACCGGCGCCACCAGGCGGCCGCCAATGGCCAATTGCTCGAGTAGCGCGGCCGGCACATCGAAACCCGCAGCAGCGATCACGATGGCGTCGAACGGCGCGGCGCTTGGCAAGCCGAGCCGTCCATCACCGTAATGCAGCCGGATGTTCGGCACGCGCAACGGACGCAGGTTCGTTTTCGCCCGCTCGTACAATGGCTTTACCCGTTCAATCGAATACACGTCGCGCGCAAGGTGGCTCAGCACGGCCGCCTGATATCCGCAACCTGTGCCGATCTCCAATACTTTCTCCAGCGCACGCCCGGCTGTCGCCAACTCCAGCATGCGCGCGACCACCGACGGCTTGGAGATCGTTTGCTGATGCCCGATGGGCAGTGCGGCATCCTCATAAGCCTGCGCGGCAAGCCCAGGATCGACGAACTGGTGCCGGGGTATCGCCGCGAGTGCGTCAAGCACGCGTGCGTCAGCGACGCCGCTCGCGCGCACGCGTTCGACCATCCGTTGCCGAACACGTTCCGAAGTTAGCGCCAATTGTGGCGACAAGGACTCGTGCGCGGGTGCGGCCGACACCCCCCTGTCGGAAAACGGCCGCATCCGCTCAAGGCCTTCGCGCGTGCGCGCGCCGCCTGGCATGGGCTTGGCCGCGGCGCTGGCGGACGTGGATCCGGCCACGCCGGGCCGGGCTGGCGCACCGCGCGGCTCACGCATCACGTCGGACAACCCGAGCGGGAACCGCTTAGCGCGCCCGGCGCTCATGCAGGCTGCCCCGGCTGCCGCCCACCGCGCGTCCATTCGCATAGCGCCGGAAGCAATCGCGTATCGGTTAAATCCAATTGCAGCGGCGTAAGCGAGACATCGCCGGCCGCCACCGCGTGAAAGTCCGTGCCTTCACTCGCATCGAGCGCGGCCCCGGCCGCCCCGATCCAGTAGACCGGCTCACCGTGCGGATTGCTCGCGCAAATCACCGGCTGCGATGGGTGCCGCTTACCGAGCCGTGTGACGCGCCAGGTCCCCATTTCAGCATACGGCCGGTTTGGGATATTCACATTCAGTAGCGTATGCGCAGGCAATGGCACGCGTAACCAATGCTGCACGATATCCGCGGCCACGCGCGCGGCCGCATCCAGATGCGCCCAATCCTTGTCGACCAGCGAGAACGCGATCGACGGCACGCCGAACAGGAACCCCTCGGTAGCTGCCGCGACGGTACCCGAATAGAGCGTGTCCTCGCCCATGTTCTGCCCATTGTTGATACCGGACACCATCAGGTCTGGCTTGCCGTCGAGCAGCCCGGTCAACGCCACGTGCACGCAATCAGTCGGTGTGCCGTTCACGTAGCGAAAGCCGTTTGCGGCGGTAAAGACGGACAGTGGCCGCCACAGCGTCAGCGAGTTGGATGCGCCACTGCAGTTGTGCTCCGGCGCGACCACGACCACCTCGCCCAATGGCGCAAGTGCGTGGTAGAGCACCGCGAGCCCGGGCGCCAGATAACCGTCGTCGTTGCTAAGCAGGATCTTCATCAGGCGATTGTAACCGAGGATGTTTTGCCAACGGAGAGCAATCGAGCGCACCACTCGATCATGCGACGCACAGCAGCAGTCATCCCGGCCGCCGAGTCGTACCGAATAAAAGGCACGAGCGTTCGCAATAGTCTACCCTGGACGCGCTTCAAGCCCGGGGATCGCGTCGTCGCATACATCGGCATGGGCGCCTTCGCCGAACAGGTGGCCGCGCCCGCGGCCGCGTGCTTGCCGCTGCCACCGGAAATCGGCTTTGACGTTGCCGCTGCATTCACGCTGACCTACTGCACATCGCACCCTGCGCTAGCGAACCGCGCCGCGCTTCAGCCGGACGAAACGATGCCGGTGCTGAGCGCCGCCGGCATCGCGGCCATTGTGCCTCCTACAACGCGTTCGACTTGATCGACGATACGCGTTCAGACCGAGCGCCGATCCAGCACCGCGCGGGCGATCGTGCCAGCGTCGACATATTCGAGTTCACCGCCGACGGGCACGCCGCGGGCCAGCCGCGTGACCGTCAGGCCGCGCGCCTTGAGCATCTGGCCCAGGTAATGGGCAGTCGCCTCGCCTTCATTCGTGAAGTTGGTAGCCAGCACGACCTCACTGACCATGCCGTCGGTCGCCCGGCGCATCAGCCGGTCGAAATGGATCTCGCGCGGCCCAATGCCGTCAAGCGGGCTCAAGCGTCCCATCAGCACAAAATACAGCCCGCAATAAGCAAGCGTCTGCTCGAGCATGATTTGGTCGGCGGGTGTCTCGACCACGCACAGCAGCGTCGGATCACGCTGCTCGTCGCTGCACAGCTCGCATACGTCGCGCTCGGTAAACGTGTTACACCGCTCGCAATGCTTGAGCACCTGCGTCGCGTGCAGCAGCGACCGCCCGAGCCGCTGCGCCCCGTCCCGGTCATGCTGCATCAGGTGATAGGCGATGCGCTGCGCGGACTTCGGTCCGACACCGGGCAACGTGCGCAGCGCTTCGATCAGCGCGGCCAGCGCGGACGGCGGCTTCACGTTCATGTGCGTCGCGCGCCAACGCACGCCGGGAGTCGAAACACGACACGTTCGTTCATCAACGGCCCACGCAAATCAGAATGGCAGCTTGAAGCCCGGTGGCAGCGGCAACCCCGCGGTCATGCCGGACATTTTCTCCTGCGCCGTCGCCTCCGCCTTGCGCACCGCATCATTGAACGCGGCGGCGACCAGGTCCTCGAGCATGTCCTTGTCATCATCCAACAGGCTCGGATCGATCGTAACGCGACGCACTTCGTTTTTGCAGGTCATCGTCACCTTCACGAGACCGGCGCCAGACTGGCCCTCGATCTCGATCTGCGCAAGCTGCTCCTGCATCTTCTTCATGTTTTCCTGCATTTGCTGCGCCTGCTTCATCAAGCCGGCGAGTTGACCCTTCATCATCATGAAACTCCTTCGAATAGCGGGGGAATGCTGCGTTGGCCGGTCATGCGCTGGATGCGCGGTGGTCAACGCCAAGCGGGCGAATGGAACCCGGCACGATCGTCGCGCCGAACTCGCGGATCAGCGTCTGCACGAACGGGTCCGCGTTGATCTCGCGCTCGGCTTGCTGCTGTTGCTGCGCGCGCCGCGCGGCCTCCACGGCTGCGGCCGTGCGGCGTGCTGGGCCAACCGATACGGTCACGCGCACCAGCCTGCCTAGGGCCGCTTCGAGCGCGGCCTTCAGCTTGCCGGCATGTGCCGCGTCCGCATATTGCGGCACCGGCACACGCAATGTCAGTTCGTCACCGTCACACGCCATAAGCTCACTGTGAAACGCAAGCTGGTACGCAATGCCGCGCAGCGACAGTGATGCGGCCAATGTCGGCCACTCGCCGTCGTAGCCGAGCGGTGCAAGCGACACAGCCGGCGGCAACGGCGTGTCATCGACTGGTGCCGGCGGCTGCACGGCAGCCGGCACGTCGGGCGCCGAGTCATCCGCCAGCGCGGCGAAACTGGGCTCGCCGACATCGAAGGCGCCGTCATACGCAGACAGCGGCACGAACTCGTCGTCGGGCGGCGTGTCATCCCAGGGCGCCACCGCCGGCGCCGAGGCGCGAGTAGGGTCCTGTGCGTCGCCCGCGCCGGGGGCCGCACCCGACGCGCGCGTCGCGCCACCTGACGCGGCAGCGACCCGCTGTTGGCCCTTGCTGCGCGGCACCGGGCGCCGGGTGCCGGCGGCAGCGCTGGCCGCCAGCCGTTCGGCGAGCTGTGCTGCCGCGGACGCCGCTTTCGCGCGAGGCGGCGCGGCGGTGCCGTCGCCGTCCGCACCCGGCGCCGTCGTCGCCTCAGATCGGATGGCGCCCGACGCAGCCGCCGGCGCACGGCCGCGCTCGCTTGAAACGCGGATTCCCTTGCCCCGCAGCATGCCAAGCGCCGCGCTGGCCGGACTGCCGGCGCGCGATGGGTCCGGGTGCGAAGAAACCGGTTGTGGCGACGATGGAGCGGCAACGTCCTCCTGCAATGCGGGTTGGCTCGGATTGGCCTCGACCGCGTCCGTCGGACCATCATCCGTGTGGGGCACGCTGGTCCCCTCCAGCTGCGTCTGGGCCGCGCCCATGCCGGTCGCATCAGTGCTGGCGGTGCTCGTCTGCGTCGCGTTCGTGCACGCCACCGCCATGCGGACCCTTTCCTGCATTGCCTCATCCGCGTCAGCCCCGCCGCGCGCAGCCGCAGGTACGCCAGGCGAACGTGCAGCCGTCTGCACCGCCTCGGCGGCATGGGTGGGCATGGCGAAAGCCTGAGCCTGCGTCGCTGCACGGGCGTGCAAGCGCTGTGCAGGTTCGCGTTGCGTGGCGCCGACGGCGCGCGCGTCACTGGCTGTCGGGCCGCCGCCGGCGCCCGGCGCGCCTGCCTCTGGCGTGCCGGCTGCCGGCGGCATATCCGCCGGTACACGCCCGCTTATCACGTCGACAGTACCGAACGCAAGCATGCGCAACAGCGCCATCGTGAAACCGGCATACTCATCTGGGGCCAGCCCCAGTTCAGCGCGACCAATCGTCGCGATCTGGTAATAGAGCTGCACGGCTTCGGGCGTCAGCTGCTGCGCAAAACGCCGGACGTCCGCTGCTTCCGGCCATTCGTCCAGCACCGAGTCGGGCACCACCTGCGCCCACGCAATCCGATGCAGCAGGCTGGACAAATCCTGCAGCGCGGTCGAGAACGACAGGCTGCGCGCTGCCATCTCGTCAGCCACCGAGCGCACCGCGGCGCCGTCGCGCACGGCAACCGCATCCAGCAAGCGCACCAGGTAGCTTTGGTCCAGTGCGCCGAGCATGCCCCGCACGGCCTGTTCGGTTACCGCGCCTGCCGCGTACGCAATTGCCTGGTCGGTCAACGACAGCGCATCGCGCATGCTACCGTCCGCGGCGCGCGACAACAGGCGCAGCGCTTGCGTTTCGAAACCGATACCCTCGTCGGCCAGGATACGTTCCAGGTGCGACACGATATGGCCTGCCGGCATCTGTTTGAGATTGAACTGCAAACAGCGCGATAACACGGTGACAGGAATCTTCTGCGGATCCGTCGTCGCGAGAATGAACTTTACATGCGCCGGTGGCTCCTCGAGCGTCTTGAGCATCGAGTTGAACGCGTGATGGGTCAACATGTGGACTTCGTCAATCATGTAGACCTTGAAACGCGCATCGACCGGCGCGTAGACGGCGCGCTCGAGCAGCGCTGCCATCTCGTCGACGCCCCGGTTGCTGGCTGCATCCATTTCAACGTAGTCGACGAAGCGCCCTTCGTCGATTTCGCGACACGCCTTGCATACGCCGCATGGCGTGGCGGTAATGCCGGCCTCGCAATTAAGCGCCTTGGCCAAGATCCGCGACAGCGTGGTCTTGCCAACGCCGCGCGTGCCGGTGAACAAATAAGCGTGATGCAGCCGCTGCGCTTGAAGCGCATGGGTGAGCGCGCGCACCACGTGCTCCTGGCCGACGAGCGATGCGAAATCCCTGGGCCGCCACTTGCGTGCGAGAACTTGATAGATCATCACGAAATTGTATCAGCAACGCTCGCGCGTACCACGCGCGGAGTCGGCCGCGCACCACCGGAGCGCATGACACGACTGCACGTTGCGTTGACACTGGCAATGATGGGAGCGGAAGCAGAACAGCCCAATCGGGCAATCGGAGAAAGAGGAAGGTGACGAGCCCAACCCTCGGCACTGGCAGAAAACGGCTGTGGCTGCTTCGTTCCCGACCTGACCCGGTTGACCGCGCCACCATGCGAGGAGGCCCGTCACCGCGTATTCTAGCACTGGATCGCATCGTGACGCCACTGTGCACGATGGGAAGCGAATTACGTTAAGATGACGGCTGAATGACCTGCGAATGGGCGGGCGGATCCCGCCGTTGCGCTTCGCGAGGGCCGCCGCGCGGCAGCAGCATGCCGCCGGACGGGTTTTTGGAGATTGGGCATATCGGGGGGCCATCATGAGGCCGCACCTCAGGTGCCTTTAGAGGTAACGCGATAATGAGCGAACAAATCAAGCACATCACCGATGCTTCTTTCGAACAGGACGTCCTCAAGTCGGACAAGCCCGTCCTTCTCGACTTCTGGGCGGAATGGTGCGGCCCGTGCAAGATGATTGCGCCGCTACTGGACGAAGTAGCACGCGACTACAGCGACCGCCTGCAGGTCGCCAAGATTGATGTCGATCAGAATCCGTCGACGCCGGCCAAGTTTAGCGTGCGGGGCATTCCGACGTTGATCCTATTCAAGAACGGCGTGGTGGCCCAGACGAAGGTCGGCGCATTGTCGAAGGCCCAAATCACGGCGCTGATCGACAGCCATATCTGAGCCCCGCGGCGGCGCCCGCATCGGGACGGCGCTTGTTGCAAGGATGCAACGGGCGCCGCATCGCGACTATGCTCGAATTAGCATCGCTATGCTATGCTAAGATTAGAAAAGTTGAATACGTTTCAAATCGTATAACATCCTAACCGGGCCCGTCGCCCGACGACCCCCCTCCCCTTTCTGTCGCTTCTCCTCTTTCCCTGGCGGGATTCCTGTATGCATTTATCCGAGCTCAAGTCGCAACACGTATCTGCTTTGATCGAAATGGCCAATGGCCTGGAGATCGAAAACGCGAACCGCCTGCGTAAACAGGAGTTGATGTTCGCAATTCTGAAAAAGCGCGCCAAGACGGGTGAAACCATCTTCGGCGACGGCACCCTCGAAGTGCTGCCGGACGGTTTTGGCTTTTTACGCTCGCCCGAGACATCGTATCTGGCAAGCACCGACGACATCTACATCAGTCCGTCGCAAATCCGCCGTTTCAACCTGCACACCGGCGACACGATCGAAGGCGAGGTACGTACGCCGAAAGACGGCGAGCGGTATTTCGCGCTGGTCAAGGTCGACAAAGTCAACGGACAGCCGCCCGAGGCCTCGAAACACAAGATCATGTTCGAGAACCTCACGCCGCTGCATCCGAACAAGCCGCTGTCGCTCGAGCGCGACGTGCGCGGCGAGGAAAATATCACCAGCCGCATCATCGACATGATTGCACCGATCGGCAAAGGCCAGCGCGGACTGCTGGTCGCGTCGCCGAAGTCGGGCAAGACCGTGATGCTGCAGCACATCGCGCATGCGATTAAGTCAAACCATCCGGACGTCACATTGTTCGTGCTGCTGATTGACGAGCGCCCGGAAGAAGTCACTGAAATGCAGCGCTCGGTGGCCGGCGAGGTGATTGCGTCCACGTTTGACGAACCCGCATCGCGCCACGTGCAGGTCGCCGAAATGGTAATCGAGAAGGCCAAGCGGCTGGTCGAGATGAAGCACGACGTGGTGATCCTGCTGGACTCGATCACGCGGCTCGCACGCGCCTACAACACCGTGGTGCCGGCCTCGGGCAAGGTCTTGACCGGGGGCGTCGACGCCAATGCGCTGCAACGCCCGAAACGCTTCTTCGGTGCGGCGCGCAATGTGGAAGAAGGTGGTTCGCTGACGATCATCGGCACTGCGCTGATTGAAACCGGCAGCCGCATGGACGACGTGATCTATGAGGAGTTTAAGGGCACCGGCAACATGGAGGTGCATCTGGAACGGCGCCTCGCGGAAAAGCGGGTCTATCCGTCGATCAACCTGAACAAATCGGGCACCCGTCGCGAGGAATTGCTGATCAAGCCAGAAATCCTGCAAAAGATTTGGGTGCTGCGTAAGTTCATCCATGACATGGATGAAATCGAAGCCATGGAATTCTTGCTCGACAAGCTGAAGCAGACCAAGAGCAATTCGGAGTTCTTCGACATGATGCGCCGCGGCGGTTAAGCGCAGCACGCGCGTCGCCGATCCGCCTGGCCGCCGGCGTGGCACTCAGGCGGCTGACGAACCCCATGTTTTTCGGAACATGGGGTTCATTTTTTCATGCGGCTGCGCTGTTGGCACGGTATGGCACATATAATCGGTTTTCCCCCTCGTCGAACCGAACTGCGCGATGCGCCCTGCCGATCCCCCTTACGCACTGGTGACCGTCAGCGAAGCCGCCACCCGGCTCGGCGTGACACCGCGCACGCTGAAGTACTATGAGGAACTGGGACTGGCCACGCCCACCCGCAGCAAGGGACGTTACCGGCTGTACGAGCAAACCGATCTCGATCGCTTCGCGCGCATTTTGCGGATGCGCTCATTGGTTTTTTCACTCACGGCGATCACTGCGCTGCTAAAGCAACCGTTCGAGGCGCCGGCCAGCGAGAACCACCCGCGTCTGTCGCCTGCCGCGCTCGCCGCATGGCGCGCCTCACTGGCCACGCAGTTGGACATCCTGGATCGACGTGTCGCCCAGATGCGCAATGAACTGAAAGCCGCACAAGCGCTACGGACGCAGTTACAGCACGACCTGGACTATGTCGACCAGCGACTTGCTGGCGTCCCAGTGGACGTTGCGCTACAGCGGCGCAAGGCGCGTGGCGGCGCCCGTGGGCGGGGCGGCACGAAGACGGTACCGGCAAGCGGAACCGCCAGACCAGTCAACACTAGCCACGAAAGCCAAGCCATTCGCGATGCCGATGCGGCGCTGGCCCGTCAGCGTCCAGTATCCTACCCCGCGCCGCGCGGGCCGGGCCACGGCAGCAACCGATGAACACCGCGCCGGCAACCAGCACCGCAGCCGCACACGCATCCCGCCACGGCAACGCGGTGATGTCATGGGTGCTCGCGGCGGTCATCGGGCTAGACTATTTCGACAATGCCATTTTCTCGTTCTTTGCTACCTACATCGCCGGCGGCATCAACGCATCCCCCGACGAACTGGTGTGGGCCTCGAGCGCCTATGCGCTGGGCGCTGTGCTGGGCATCCTGCAACAGCATTGGTGGGTCGAGCGAATCGGCTATCGCCGCTACATCGCCGGATGCATGGGCTTCTACAGTGCCGGCGCGTTGCTGGCGGCGCTCTGCGACAGCTCCGCAGAACTGCTGTTCGCGCGAGGCATACAGGGCTACTTCGTGGGTCCGATGCTCGGCGCATGCCGGATCCTGATCCAAATCAGCTTCACCGCGCAGCGCCGAGCCGACGCGCTGCGGGTGTTTCTTACGCTGATTGTCTTGGGCAGTGCGCTCGCCCCGATCGCTGGCGCATGGCTGGTGTCGCATTTCGACTGGCGGGCACTCTTCGCCTGCACTGCGCCCGCGGGCTTCGTGCTCGGCGTGCTCGCGCTGTTGTCGCTGCCCGATACCGGGGACGTCGATCCGGCGCACCGCACCGAGCCGCACTATTGGGCCTATCTGGTGTTCGCATTCGCGCAGGCCGCGTTGCAGATTGTCATGACGCAGCTGCGCTTCCAGCTGTTCACCGGCTCGCCTGGCTTGATCGTATTGACCGTATGCGGCATTGCCGGACTCGCCTGGTTTGTCCATCACCAATGGCACCACCCGGCGCCGCTGGTACGCATGCACGCGCTGCGCGAGCCTACGTTTCAGGTCGGGCTGGTGCTCTATGTATTCTACTACTACCTATCGACGGGGTTCAGCTACCTGCTGCCCCGGCTGATGGAACGCGGACTGAGTTTTACGATCGAGAGCACAGGATATTTTAACGGCGTCACATCGTTGCTATCCGGCATGCTGCTCTTTGTCTACCTGCATTATTCGAAGCACGTGCCGCGCAAGAAATGGATCATCGTGCCCGGATTCGCGCTCGCGGCATTGGCCGCGCTGTGGACAGCGCAGATGTCGCCCCAGGCCGGCCACGACGCACTCGCCGCTCCGCTGCTGCTGCGCGGCCTGTTGCTGTTGTTCATCGTGCTGCCGGTCGCGAACCTGACCTTCCGCGTCTTCGAGATCGAGGCGTTCGCCCACGGCTACCGGTTGAAGAATCTGGTGCGGCAACTCGCCATCTCATTCGCCACCGCGTCGATCATCATGCTCGAGCAGCATCGGCTCGCGCTGCACGAAACCCGCCTCGCCGAAGCCGCCAACCCGTACAATCCGATTTTTTCCGCGGCACTGGACACGCTAAGCCGCGGCGTACTGGCTACCGGCAATCCGTCCGGTGATTCGCACGGCGTCGCCATCGCGCTGCTCGCCCGCAGTGTCGCGCAACAGGCGAATTTCCTCGCTTCGCTGGATGGCTTTTACTTTCTTGCCGCAATAGCGCTCGTCGGCGGGTTGTTCGCTGCATGGCAGCGTGCATTGGACTGAATTGCGGACAGGACCTGATGTTCAGCAAAGTCTCCGACTGGCTCGAGCGACGGCGCCGCGAGCGCGCGTTACGCGAGTTCGCGATTTCTGACGCGCTATGGGCACACACCTGCGCGCGGTTGCCATTCCTATGCTATTTGACCGACGACGATCAGGCGCGGCTGCGCGAGCTGGTCAGCCTGTTCCTGGCACAAAAGACGTTCACGACCACACACGCGCTCGAGTTGACCGACGAGATCTGCGTGGACATTGCCACGCAGGCCTGTCTACCGGTGCTGAACCTGGGCTTGGAGCTGTATCGCGGATGGGTCGGCATCATCGTCTACCCAGGCGAGTTTGTGATCCGCAAGACCGTCGAGGACGAAGCCGGTGTGGTCCATGAGATCACGCAGGATGCCAGCGGCGAAGCGTGGGAAGGCGGCCCGGTGATCCTGTCCTGGGAAGACGTGCAGATGACCGATGGTCGCGATGCGTACAACGTCGTGATCCACGAGTTCGCGCACAAGATCGACATGCTGGACGGCGATGCCGACGGCCATCCGCCACTGATTCGCCGCTAGCATGCGGCGCTGGAGCGCACTGAATGGGGCGACATCTTCGATAACGCGTACGATCAGTTCTGCGCGCGCGTGGACGCGGTTCCACCGCGCCTTTGGGCACGCCTGGAGCGCGATTCGCTGATCGACCCGTATGCCGCCGAACACCCGTCGGAATTCTTCGCGGTCTGCAGCGAGGCGCTGTTCGTACGGCCACACGCCTTCGCTGAGCAGTATCCGCAGCTGTACCGGCTGCTCGCGCGCTATTATCGACAGGACCCGGCCGGCACCGGGATCCTGAAAAATTCGCCAACCGACTGATTTTCAGGCATAATTCTACCTTTTCCACCTTCGGAAAGTGGCTCGCGCACCGGCAGCGGACTGTCGACAGGGTGACGCGGCGGGCTGGCTACCGCTTGAAACCAAGGAACGTATCATGAAGACAGGCATTCACCCCGATATCCGCGAGGTCGTGTTCCAGGACATGTCCAACGGCAAGACGTTCATCATCAGTTCAACGATCCAGACGCGTGAGACGATCGAGCTTGACGGCAAAACCTATCCGCTCGCTAAGGTTGAAGTGTCTTCCGAATCGCACCCTTTCTACACGGGCGAGCAGAACAAGTTCATGGATACGACCGGCCGCGTCGAGAAGTTCCGCCAAAAGTTTGGCAACCGTGCCGGCGCGAAGGTCGCGAAGTAAGCCCGGCCGCGAAGCGGCCGCCCGCGCTGGCGGCCACCCGGTACCTGGCAACGCCGCTTGCGGCGCGCCGCGCAGGCCGGGACAATTTCCATCAAGGGCAGCCTCGGCTGCCCTTTTCTGTCAACGGCACCCGCAGCACGACTACACTGCTGGATCGCCGATCACAAGAATAGGTCCAATCGCTACGCATGAGACCCGTTGTCCGACTCACGGCCGCGGCCACCAGCGCCCTGCCACGCTGGGCCTTGCTGACGATTTGCGTCGTCTATGCAGCATTCGGCCTGTTCGGCCGTGATCCTTGGAAGAACGAGGATGCCGCCGGCTTCGGCGTCATGTGGACGATGGCAAGCGGTACCTGGCGCGATTGGCTGCTGCCGAACCTGGTCGGCAAGCCCGTGACGACAGATGGGCCACTTGCCTATTGGGTCGGTGCTTCCTTTATCCGATGGCTAGATCCGCTGGTCGATCCGAGCAACGCATCACGCCTCTACACCGGCGTGTTTTTCTGCATGACATGCGCGTTCGTCTGGTATGGTGCGTACCTGCTTGGCCGGCGCCCAGAAGTGCAGCCGTTCAAATATGCGTTTGGCGGCGAACCGTTGCCGCGAGACTACGGGCGCACGTTGGCCGATGGCGCGCTGCTGATCGTGCTGGGTTGCTTTGGGCTGGCCGAGCGCGGCCACGAGACGACGCCGCAAATCGCTGAAATGACTGCGGTCGCCATGCTGCTGTACGGGCTAGTGCGCAGCCTCGACAAGCCCTTGCAAGGTGCGGCATGGACTGGCGTTGCACTAGGTGGCATCGCATTGGCGGGCAATCCGGTGCTGGCAACCGCATTGCTCGTGGCGATCGTTGCCACGGTCGGTCTGGTCCACGGCGTCCAGACCAAGCCGTTTGCCGTGGTCACGATGCCGTTGGCCCTCGCGCTGGGGCTGGCGTGGCCACTGGTCGCGCTATGGGTGTTCCCAGCGCATGCACCGGATTTCTTACGCACGTGGTTCCACGGCAACTTCGATGAGTATGCTGGGCCGCCGTCCAAGGCGCTGTTCTACGCGATTAAGAACTTGCCCCTGTTCACATGGCCCGCATGGCCACTTGCGATCTGGTCCTGGTACAGCTGGGGCGGCCTGCGCCGCGCACCGCATGTGGCAATTCCGATGTTCGTGTTCTGGCCCCTGCTGGTGCTGGTCGTACTGCAAAGCCATCAAACCAACCGGTTTTTCATGCTGCTGATTCCGCCGCTCGCGGTACTCGCCGCGTTCGGCCTGCCCACGCTGAAGCGCGGCGCGATCAACGCAATCGACTGGTTCGCGGTGCTCAGCTTTACGATCCTCGGCTCGTTCGTCTGGCTGGTCTGGCTCGCGAGCTTGACCGGCTTCCCGCATCCGCTAGCCCGCAACCTCGCGCGGCTGGTGCCCGGATTCCAGCCCGAATTCGCGCCCTTGTCGTTCCTGTGCGCGCTTGTCGTCACGCTCGGCTGGATCGCATTGGTACGCTGGCGCATCTCGCGGCAACCGAGGGTAATCTGGCGCAGTGTCGTGCTGACCAGCGGCGGCACGACACTGATGTGGGTGCTGCTGATGACGCTATGGTTGCCCGTGGTGAACTACAGCCGGACCTACCGTGACGTCGCCACGCAAATTGCCACGCATTTGCCATCTGACTATGCGTGTATCCAGCCGGTGCGTCTAGGCAACGCTCAATTGGCGACCTTCGCGTACTTCGGCAATATGCGCTTTGCATTTGGCGATGAGGATTGCGACGTACTGCTGCGACAGGACACGCACGATTTCAGCGCGCCGGGTGCCCTGCCGCCATACGCATGGCACCTCGCATGGGAAGGACGCCGGGCCGCGGATCGCGACGAGTTGTTCCGGTTGTATGTCAGGGTTGAGCGAACGAAGGCGCCACCGCACCGTGGTATGAGGCATCGCACGGTCCAATAGCCAATCCTCAAGACCATAGGCTGCCGGGTGCCGCCGGCCGATAGCCGCGCTGTCCGCTCAACCCACCGTCCAACCCACGCCCGACATGCTGACCGACGCCCGTCAAATTCTCTCCCTCGCCTGGCCCGTGCTGGTCGGCCAGTTGGCGATCATTGCGTTCGGCGTCATCGATACTGCCATGGTCGGACGGTATTGTGCCACGGACCTGGCCGCTCTTGGACTCGGCTCGTCGATCTACATCTCGGTCTATATCGGTCTGACGGGCATCCTGGTCGCGCTGCAGCCCATCGCGGCACAATTATTCGGCGCGCACCGCCACGCGCAAATCGGCGAGGAAGTACGGCAATCGGCCTGGCTCGCCATCATACTGGCGCTGCCCGGCTGTCTGCTGTTGTACTTCCCGACGCCGTTGCTGCGCATTGCCGACGCACCGCCGGAACTCAATGAGCGCGCGCTCGCCTACCTGCGCATCCTGTCGCTCGGGCTGCCGGCCAGCCTGCTGTTCCGTCTCTTTAGCTCGCTATCGAATGCAGTCGCGAAGCCGCGGCCGGTCATGCTGATCCAGCTTGGCGGACTGATATTGAAGGTACCGCTCAATGCGCTGCTGATCCACGGCGCGTTCGGCCTGCCGGCGCTGGGTGGTCCAGGCGCCGCCCTCGCCAGCTCGATCATCAATTGGCTATCGGCCCTCGTCGGCATCGTGCTACTGCTGCGCGTCGATTTCTATCGCCAGTTTGCAGTGTTCGCGCAATGCTCGTGGCCTCACTGGCGGCAACAACTGGCGTTGCTCAAGCTTGGTGTCCCAATGGGCCTGTCCTACCTGATTGAAGTCACATCCTACACATTCATGGCGCTGTTCATCGCGCGTTTCGGCACCACGACGCTTGCCGGGCACCAGATTACCGGCAATGTCAGCGCAGTCCTGTATATGACACCATTGTCGATTGGCATCGCGACATCCACGCTGGTCGCCCAACGGCTCGGTGCGCGCGAATTCGCCGCTGCACGCATCCTATCCGCGCATGGGATCGGATTAGCCTCAGGCATCGCGCTGCTGTACGCAACGGTTATCATCGTGATGAGGCCGTGGCTGATCGCCGCCTATACGCCCGACCCGAATGTGGTTGCCGCCGCCATGCCGCTGTTGACGATCGTCGCTGTCTACCACCTGTGCGACGCGCTGCAGATCACTACTGCGTTCGCGCTGCGTGCGTACCAGGTCGCCGTGGTCCCGACGATAATCTACGCCATCGCGCTATGGGGCGTCGGCCTGGGCGGCGGATACCTCGCCGGCTTCGACCCACTACATTGGATGCCCGCGGCACTGACTGGCGCGCGCGGCTTTTGGTACGCCAATACGCTAAGCCTCGCGCTGGCAGCGGCTGGGCTGCTGGTCTATTGGTCAAGCGTCAGCAAAAGGATACACGCATAGGCGGCGTCGCTCGGTCCAGAAGCGGGCCACCGCTGGATGCGGTGGGCACGAATGCGCATGATTCGCCGCATCATGCCAGCGGCGCCTGGCAGTATGAAATAAAAAAGCCCGCATAAGCGGGCTTTTTTAACTTTGGCGGAGTGGACGGGACTCGAACCCGCGACCCCCGGCGTGACAGGCCGGTATTCTAACCAACTGAACTACCACTCCAATTCGACATCTTAGCGTGCAAGCGTTGGTTACTCTTGCATACTGCGCGCACTTTTTGGTGCACCTGATATCTGGCGTCCCCTAGGGGATTCGAACCCCTGTACTCACCGTGAAAGGGTGATGTCCTAGGCCTCTAGACGAAGGGGACATAATTTTTTCAGGTTCTGTCTCGCTGTTTTGTTTAACAGCTCAGAAAAAACAACATTATAACGACGTTTTTTCCGTTTGTCAAGTCTTTTTTGATCCATTTCCTTCGTTTCAACGAAGACTTCACTTATTTCCGCCAAAACTTCACAACGTGCCCGACTCGGAACAACGCTGCTTTCGTCATCAGCAGAGACCAAGATTATACGCAGACTGGTCCGGGGTCGGCAAGCACTTTTCCGTTTTTGTCAGCGAATGCGATATGGTCACTCCTGCGTCGCAGCACGCCGACAACTGCCGACTGCCCAGTCAGTCCACTGCACTGCGCATCGCGCCACAAGCTCGTGGCCCTTCACGGCAATGTCAAAACCGCCTTCGCCAGCCTCGATCCCTGCCTGCTCGCGGTAACGCTTGCATAGGTGCCACGCGCGTTGCCGTTCTGCACGTTGAAACTGGCACTGCCCCCGCCCTGGCTCACGTTCAGCCCGACGCCCGCGCTATGCTGGTGCGCCGCACTCACGCTGGTGTCCTGGACGCTCGCCACATTCAGGTCGCCTTGCACGTCGGCGACCACCCGATTGCCCTTCACGTTCGCGCCCACAACGTTCGTATCGCCACCGCTCTTAATCGTCACGCTCTCGCGTGCGCGAACGTGCGTGTTGTTCTGCATCGCCCCGTCCGAGTTGCCGTCGCCGTTGGCACGCGCGGCCGACGCCGACACGCCGAGCCCCTTCGTGCCGATCGATACGCCAACGCTGCCGCTTGTCGAGCCATTGTCGTGACGCACACGCTCAGTGTCGGTGCTGTTGCGCAGATCCACCCGATCGGTGGCCGCAAGGTGGACGTTTTGCGCATCAATCTGCGAGCCGTGAATGATCACGTTCCCTTGGCCTGGGTCCTTCTCGCCCGTCGCCTGGAATTTTGCGAGCCCGCCTGCCTGCACGCGATTGCCGTGCGCCTGCGTACTGTCCTCGCTGAACACTGAGCGGCTGCCGGACGAGCCGATACTCACCGTCAGCTTCGCTTCGGGCATCTCGCCCTTAGCCAGCGTGCCTAATTCGCCCGGCACTGACTGGTACGCATCGTACAGGCCACTGGCCCCGGCTAGCCCGCGCAGCGCCCGTACCCGATCGTCTTGACTGTGGGCACCCGCGCTGGCCTGCTGTACCACATTATTCACCGCTGCGATGCCCGGCGTTTGGATCCCGAGCGTCACGCCGCTTTGCCGCATCGCCTGTTGTCCGCTATGGTGCTGTTCATCAGTCGCAGTCTGCAGCGTCACCGTCTTCGCCGTGCCCACCACGTCCTTCGCGGCGATGAGGTCGCTGCCTTTCACGTGCAACTCGTTGCCCGCCTCGATCGTCACGCTGTCCTTGACCGAACCGACCACGCTGCCGTGATTTCAGAAATTCAAGAGCTCGCTGATTCCATTCGCCTGGCGAGCCATTCTGTACTTGCAGGTTTGCCTGTATTGTCAATTCTTCACGCGCCTGTTCAGCGGTCAAACCGTAGCGCTTCGCATACATCGCTTCACGATCACTGATTCACTTCCTCTCCTGCGGATGCAACTGCCGGTTGAAGCGAAGCGCTGCGCGAATGAAAACATCCGTGTAAAGCCACATCTACCAATCTTCTAAAGCATGAGAATATTGAGCATGTGCCTCGCCTAGATCAGTATATTTGAACAATGAGCTCTCGGTATTTGCGAAATACCATCTATATTTGTTCTGCACTGGAGGCACCACCTTACCCTGTTCAATCTCTTCAAATAAGCCGCTCATAAATCTCAGCACCATTTCCGCATCGTCATCTACTTTTGCATAGCGAGCCAATAGTTCGTGCAATGCACGCGCCTTCTCTTGCAAATTCTTGACTTTATCCACACTTCACCTCAGCGCAACGTAAATGGATTAATCTTGAAAGGCTCAATCCACTGACCTCGGTTCGGCACAATGACTTGCTGCGCTCCGCCAGGCATCGTTACCATTCCCTGCGAAGTTCCCGCAACTTCCGATACAAACACATTCGGCGCAATGCCCGCTTTGGGCGTAATAGCGTAGTAATCCACGCCCTTACCCATCATGTTAGCCGCTTGGGTTGCCGGTAAACCCAAAATCTGGCCCGCTTGTTCAGGTGTCATCGTTGCGATTGCGCGTGCTTGCTCGGGACTCAACCAGTAACCACTGTACGGTGAGATACTATCGCCCTTTGGCACCACCTTCACCAACATCGCACCAGGTGCTGCCGTCCCCATTTGAGGCAAATTCGCGCCCGATCTCATGTAACGTTGAGCAATTGTCTCAATATCCACCTTGGGCATATTCGGATTTCCCATCCGAATCTCCTGCATCAATGCTTGCGCTTGGGGTGATTGCATCATCTCCGGCGGCATTTTAACGCCATCGGTCACGAACTCTTTATAGCTAGCCGCGCTCAGCTTGTTCAACGCCGCCGCCCGGTCAGTAATGGCGTTCGCCACCGCTCCCGCCGTCACTGCACTGCCCAATCCCAATCCCGCTTCAAGCAGACTTGCCGCACCCGGCGACAATCCAAGCCCCGTCAACGCCTGGTTCAAATAGGTCGATTCCGGTTGCCCTGACACCGTCTGCTTCGCGCCCGCTATCAGTACATCCGCACTCGTACCCGCCACAAATGCATTCGCCACGCAGCCAAGGCCTGTCGTACACGTTATCGGCGCACTCGCTACTGCTCCGGCAACACCCATCGCACCCAATGTCGCTTGCGCTGCCCCCGCACCCCGAGACGTGAACTGATACGTGTTGTTCCACTGTTTCGCAGCATCGATATTCGCGTCACTGAATAAGCCCGACGTCGTATAACCGAACAGGCCGTCTTGTTGCGAAAGTATCCGACGTTCATCGGCCAACGCATCGCTCGCACCGAATTCCGCGATTTGCTTGAAATGCTGATAGGCCGCACTGTCCTCTGGGTATTCCGCATAGCATTTCGCCATCGCACAGGCTGCTGCCGCCAGCCGAGCTTCTTTAACTTCGTCTTTTCCTGCGAGTTCTCTGATACGCTGCTTCTCTTCTAGATGCAACTGCCGATTGAACCGATCGACGTTGTACGCCGCCTGCGCGCCCTGCGTTCCCCCAATCACGCCCCCCGCCACGCTCGACATCACATTCGCCACAATGTTGCCCAGCGTCTTGTCCAAGTCCGCGTTGCCGGTCGGCTTCTGGTCCGCAATCTGCCGGCTCACCGCATCAAGCTTATTCGCCAGCAACGCCGACACCAACGACCCCGCGCCGCTTTGCGCCGCCCCCAACAGCCCTCCGCCAATGCCCCCCACCAGCGAGCCACCCGCGCTCTGCAGGCCAACACGGTAGCGCCCGCTCTCACCCCATTGCTCCGCTTCAGCTAGATACTGCTGTTTCTGTTGCGGATCGTCGCTCTCGCTAGCCGCCTGGAGCAAGGCTTCGCGCTTGGCATCCGCCACGTCCCCGATCCGCCGCGCAACCGCCTCGCCGGCGTCACGCATCGCGCTCATCAGCTCACCCTGATTCTGCAAGCTCTTCTGGACGTCCGGCGTCTTGTCCACCCGACCGTTCAGATTCGTCGCATCGCGGTTCAGCCCCGCGATAGCCTGCTTTTGTTGATCAGGGTTCGTGATCTCGATCTCAGCATCGCTGATCGCGCTCTGCGTTCTTGCCCGCCGACTTGCGAAACGCAAGAGCGTAAACAGCACGCTCACCCAGGCCCGACGCATCGTTTCCCGTGGATGCAGATCACCAATGACCTGCTTGCTCACACCGGATTCCTATCCGGTCAGCATGTCCTCTTAGCGTCAGTTATCGGCACCCGCGCATTACCACCACATCAGACATCACTACATGATCGCCGGCGTGCCCATTATCCCCTGACACCGCAGCAGGCAAACGCCGCAGACGATGAACTCAGCATATGCTGGTTGTTCACCATTTCAGACTATCGACCCGATGACTTTTTTTCACTGAACCACGTCACTGTTCCTGCGAAAAAACTGAACAGAACAACAAACACTGCCATTCGGCCAGCCCGATTCCACGTTGGCAATTGATACGGAATGTCGTACAGCAGCCATAGCACCGCAGGGCCGGCAATCAGTTCACTTATTGCCACAATTAGGGTTGCCCCGATAAACCAGAGCAACACATTGTATACCCAACGAAACCATTCAAAGGCAGTCTTCGATTTCATCTCTTGCCGGCTCCATTCACCTTGTTTTGCACTGCCGCGCCAGCTTTTTCTTGTATAACGCCACCTCCGAAACTGCCCATCCATGATGGAATTGAGCTCGGCGGTACATACTTCGACATCCCCATCCCAACATCCATCCACTCCTGCCGATACCAAGGATTCAGCACGTCATTGAGCTTGCCCTCAATTTTGGCTCCAATCGGATACCCAATCACCGTCCCCACCGCCGCGCCCCCCATCGCCGCATTCGGGTTCTGACCTTGCAGTGCTGAGCCGGTCAACGCACCGCCGACTCCCGTCATGAACACCGGAGCAAATTTCATCCCCGTCGATACCGCGCTCGTCACTCCCGACAACGCAAAGCTCGTCCAGTCAAACGGCTGATCACCCATGAGTTGGACACCTCCATTAGCTCCCAGCCCCAAAAGCGCACCCGCGCCCATCATGCCCGCCGGAGCCAACGAACCGCCCGCGGCCAAACCTAGACCAATCATCCCCGTGCCCGCCACCGTTGCACCAACCGGATCCTTATTGATGTTCGACGTCACTAGCTCGTTATACGTCTGTCCCCGCCCAAGCTGGCTCTGCCCTGCGTCATATGCCCCTTGGTTCGGCTTGATGTACTGACTGTTGTAATCATGATCCGCATACTGCGCATCCTTTTTATCACCGTAGCAATTCAGATTTTGGCAACCTACAATACTGCGAATCTCGTAATCATGCTTGCTGCCTGTCGCTTCCGCCGCCTGCTGATCCGAATTGCGCAGTATTTCCGCTACGATCCGGCCTTCCGCTTCCTGCTCACTAATCTTGAGCTGCTGCGCCACCAGCTTCGCATGCCGCTTCGCTAAATCGTATTCGCCCTGATGCAACTGCCGATTAAACCGATCGACGTTGTACGCCGCCTGCGCACCCTGCGCCCCGCCGACCACGCCCCCCGCCACGCTCGACGTCACATTCGCCACCAAGTTGCCCAGCGTCTTGTCCAGGTCCGCGTTGCCGGTCGGCTTCTGATCCGCAATCTGTTGGCTCACCGCATCAAGCTTATGCGCCAGCAACGCCGATACCAACGACCCCGCGCCACTTTGCGCCGCCCCCAACAGCCCTCCGCCAATGCCTCCCACCAGCGAGCCGCCCGCGCTCTGCAGGCCAACACGGTAGCGCCCGCTCTCATCCCATTGCTCCGCTTCAGCCAAATACTGTTGCTTCTGTTGCGGATCGTCGCTCTCGCTAGCCGCCTGGAGCAAAGCGTCTCGCTTGGCATCCGCCACGTCCCCGATCCGCCGCGCAACCGCCTCGCCGGCGTCACGCATCGCGCTCATCAGCTCGCCCTGATTTTGCAAGCTCTGCTGGACGTCCGGCGTCTTATCCACCCGGCCGCTCAGATTCGTCGCATCGCGGTTCAGCCCCGCGATAGCCTGCTTCTGCTGCCCAAATTTTCACCTGAACCACGGACCGAATTTCTCCGGATCGTCGCTCAGCATCCCCGACTTGCGCAACGGTTTTGGCAAGTAATTCGCAAACACGACGAACAGAACAATAAATAACGGTAACCCGATCGAAAGCAACGCCACAGCTTCATCCAATTTGAATACCAAACGGCATATCCCTGCAATAAGAAATGACCAGCATCCAGCGCCAATTACGGAGGCCAAGCAAACAGTAGAGCAGATTTGGAATGTCGCATACAATCTGCGCCAGTTCATTTTTCATCTCCTGTTTGCCGAACATCGTTGACGACGGCAGCTCCCTTCGCTCCAACACCGTAAAGCAAGACGCCTTGCGTCGTGCCATATGGCCAAGGCTGCTTAATAAATGGCAGCAAGTTCACATTATCGATACGTGGAACCGTCACGCCAAACATCGAAACAGGCCTATTTAGTCTGTCCTGAACAATTCGCTTTGCTCTGCGGCGAATTCATGCTGCTGACACCATGTGAGCCTCACGATTGAGCAGAGCAAGCCCGATCAGGGCGCAAAAAAGCCGCAGCTTGCGCAGGATCATGCGCAGGTTGTGGCCGGCGCCGCACAGCACCGCATGAATCGCATCGCCCAGCGTACCCTTGAGCCAATTTCGATCGAGCTTGCCGTCTGACTTCATGTGTCCGATGGCCGGCTCGATTGCACTGCGACGCCGAATCATTGCTCGCAGGCCGCGCGTAATGCCGCGTCGCAAGCCGGGATAATAGAGCTTCACGCCATCGACCGCGACGCCCTTGTAGCCGCGGTCCACGACAGCCATTTGCGGCTGAACGTCGCTCAGGATCGCCGCCTGTTCCAACGCTTCGGCCAGCGTGTGTCCATCGTAGGGATTGCCGGGCATCGAACGAGCTCCGATTACCAGACCCTCCTTGTGCGTCGTCGTGATCGACACCTTCACGCCGAATTCGTACGGCTTGCGTGGTTTGCCTTTCGCCAAGCACTCGACTTCCGGCGCATGCAGCGCATACAGCTTGTTTTTGTCCTTGTGCTTTTGCGTGAGAATTCGCTTCGTGCGGCCAATCAGCGCTTCCAACGCCGCGCGACTTTGCTCAGCGACGCCGTCCAGCTGCCTCTGGACATCACGCATCACGCGTCCTACTCGAGAACGCAAAGTGCGCAGCGCTTTGTTCATCCGCTTGTACTGCTTTGCATGCGCATAGCGGCCTACCTGGCTTGCCAGACGCGGCGCCTCGCGATTGTAATTTTGCCGCAGCTTCAGCCTGTGCCGGGCGGCCGCTTTTACCAGATGTTCCCGGCAACGTTCGAGCAAACGCGAGTCGGTAGGATGCGCAATCGCCTGTTCCATCACCGTTGTATCGACAATCAAGCGCTTCAGGCTCGAAGTCTTGATGACGTTCGCGCGTTTGGCCGCTTCGATCGTCTCGGCCAACAGTTCTTCAACGCCGGCTTCGCCTAGCCGCTTGCGCCAGCGCGTCAGGCTCGACGGATCAATCGGCGGCTTCGTCTGCAAGTACGTCTGGCCGGTGAACACCTGATTGCGGTAGGAATACCCGTTACCCGATACCCCCGCTTAGATCCGAACGTGCCCAATTCAGGCATTCGGCTCCCACCTCGGGTGATTGACGGCAAATCGGCGATCTGGCCAAGCATGAAGAATTTGCGGTTGAGGCAGCCACTCGTCTGCCAGACGCTCAATACGCTGCCACGTCATCGTGTCCTTCTGACTGCGCCGCCGGAGCGTGCGCCGCCAGATGTTCATTATGCCGTGCCGGAACGCACGCAACGCCCGGATATTGGTCGGAACGGCATGGTATGCAAAGTAGCCCCGAACGATCTGCGCCAGCCAAAGCCCTTGTGAGGCGATCGGCTCATGCATTCGCAAGCGCATTTGCTCCTTGACCTGCTTAAGCTTGGCGCGCAGCCGGTCCTTACGGCTTTTGCGCTTGAGTTGGAAGCTGCCGTTGCGTGACGTCCCACTGATGTGAGTGAAACCCAGATAAGCAAACGTCTGCGGCTTGCCCATGCCCTTACGCCTTCGCCGCTCGGCGGCATACCGACCAAACTCCAGCACACGGGTCTTCTCCGGATGCAGCGTGAGGTCGAACTCCTCCATGCGTTGCCGCAGCTCCTTCATCAGCCGCAGCGCATCTGCTTCGTGCTGGAAGCCCACCACCGTATCGTCCGCATATCGCGACACCACCACCGTGCCACGGGCTCGCTGACGCCGCCAACGTTCTATCCACAAATCAAAGACATAGTGCAGATAGATATTGGCCAGTAATGGGGAGATCACCGAACCCTGGGGCGTACCGGCCTGTACCGACATCAACCGGCCATTGTCCAGCACCCCAGCATCGAGCCATTTGCCGATCAGGCGAATGACTCTCGGGTCCGCCACCCGGTGCTTCACGAAACGGATCAACCATTGCCTGTTGACGGTGTCGAAAAAACTTCGAATGTCGGCATCCAGAATCCAGTTTACCGGTCGCCACTGAATCGCTGCAGCCAATGCATCGAGTGCATCATGCTGGTTACAACCCGAACGAAATCCATACGAGAAGCCGAGGAAGTCTTCCTCATAAATGGCGTTTAGAACCTCAACCATTACGCTCTGCACAAGCTTGTCTTCCAGCGCGGCGACACCCAAGGGCCTGAGACCTGCGTCTGCCTTGGGTATATAACGTCGCAGCACTGGCAGGGCACGGTAGCTCCCTGTATGAACCCGCCTGTGCAGGTCCCGGAGATTGCTCCCCAGTCCCACTTCATAACTTTGCCACGTCACACCATCGACTCCCGGTGTTGCCTTACGTTTGAGCGCATAGAATGCAACGCTCAGCCGCTCGACGGTGACGTGGTGCAGCAACGTCGTGAAACGCATCTTCTTATGCTGTCTCGCCAACTGCCGTA
This sequence comes from Burkholderia sp. b14, assembly GCF_900156195.1. Lineage (NCBI taxonomy): Bacteria > Pseudomonadati > Pseudomonadota > Betaproteobacteria > Burkholderiales > Burkholderiaceae > Burkholderia > Burkholderia sp. b14. Next base: position 131,760 of record NZ_FTPJ01000003.1, on the reverse strand, counting down.
CGCGATCCAGTCCCTGTGACACGCTTGCCCGGTTCTGTGCCCGGCACGTGTGATTCTGGTTCGCGTTCCCCTCGGTCCCCGCCTTTGGCTCCACCCACTCCGCGGCCGGTTTCCCGACCTTGTTCGCAGGTTTCTTCGCTACTATGGCGGAGTCTGACTTCTCACGTCCGTGCATCATCGGCTTCGGCTCCTCGCCTTCCCGACGCGGGCCTGGCCAGTACCGCTACAACGCCAGGTCAGACGTGAGATCTCCCGCCTCCCGTGCAAGGCGCTTGCGTGCATGCCAGGTTCTACGACCACGCCGGATCGGCAGGCACTCGCGATGTCGCGCCCGCTCATATTGCCTTCCACGTACTGGAGCGCGTCAGCATCCGGGATATCAACCCTTTCGTGGCTCCATGGCTGGCCTGCACGTTCCCCTGCCGACGCTTCGCTGACCTTCTCACGGATGCCCGCGCACGGCTCGGGGGCGATGTCGCTCGCTATGCCTTCATCGTAGTGGACTCTCACCACCTACACCTTGCCGGTCTCCCGGCGCACCCAGTATGGGTTCTCCAGCCATTGCCAGACCAAGTCCTCATCCGACAAGTCGAACGCATGCTGCAAGTACAGCAGCCCCGCGATCAAACGCGGCGACGTTGCCGGCCGGCCGCGCTGCGACACGAAGCTCGTGCTCATCGCCGTGCTCAATCGGTCCCAATCAATCAGATCGGCCAGACGAACCAATGGATGCTTTAAGTTGATCTGCTCGCGCAGCGGCTGGCGGAACAAATCTCCCTCTGGCGCCGGCGTCTTCGGACCCATTCAACCCTCGTCGAAATTTGCAGGAAATTCACGCCAATATGCCTGCCTCTTGCAATTCCCACAATACCTTTTCAGCTTCCCAGCCTTGCTGCATAAGCCTGGACGGATTGTTCAGGTCCGACTAATTAATACCGTTTATTGTGGTTGGTACATTAGTGACAGGCTCAACTTTCATCGGGCTTTCGCTTATGCCAACAGGTATATCAGTTGGACGGTTTGCGACGTGTTTCTCCTCATGTGACGCAGCATTATTATCCACAATTGGGGTGATTTTGCCCTTGACCGCTGCAACCGCTTTCCCTGCTCCAACACCTGCCACTGTACCTACAACCGCCTCGCCTACCTGCTGCCCTATCTGCCGACCCGCCGGTGCATAGTTCCCGTCACCCGCCTGCGTCACCACATGACGCGTCGCCTCCTGCATCTGCTGCGCCGTGCCTTGAGGATCCGTAATGAGCCCATACGCGCCTTTAACCCCGCCCCACAGCGTATCTAACGGATGCCCGATCGTGTCAGCCAACCCTTGCCCCATCCCGGCCAAGTATCCTCCTACCGTCCCCAATGCCAATTGAGGCGGCGGGTTCGTCATCTGCGGCGCCGCGCTGAAGATCGTACTGTCGTTACGCTAATATCCAGCCGCCGCGCCAAACAACGGCACCGTATCGTCCCACAGGGCTTCCCCGATCGTCTCACCGGGATGAGCCGCCGCATACGCATTCAAATAGTTCGATGCGTCCTGGTCTCAACCACCCTGACTCGCCGCCGTCGTATCTACTTGCCGCAGCAACTGGGCCGCGAGCCTATCGGTGGCTTCCTCCACCGTCATTCCGACGTGTGCCACCGCGTACGCCGGTGCGATGTTTCGTTTAATGCGCTTTCTCTCGTCCTTGCGCGAATTCGCAACCTGATGCAGCAGCCTGTTGAAGCGGAAAATCAGATCGTTACTAGCATCGCGTTTTAACAGCAATCAAAAGCATGCGTATTACTTCAATCGCGATCACCAGGACGACAACTATTTTAATGACGTACAAAATCGCTCCATGCTTCCTCAACTGTGCTTCTGACATGCCAACTATATTTAAAATAGCAGATGCCCAAGCAACAACCACAGGAAGATACACAAATCCCAAATAAACAAGAACAATTCCTAATACACGCGTACATGTTCCTTTCCATCCATCGTCGCAAATTAACACGTCAATTTTCGATATTCTCATTTCTGTGGCTCCTTGCTCGGCACGAATGACGACGTGCCTTGAACTATAGAACCCGCAGTGGCACCGCCAAATCCAGGGAAGGGATTTCTAACACCTTGTAACAAGGCAGGAATCTTAGGATTCAGATTTGGGTAAATGAATGGCCGTGTCACTTGTGTGAGTCCTCGGGTTGTGGCTGAGCCAACGAGATAGCCGCCCACTCCAGACAAAACACCGACTCCACCAGCGTACAGGGTGCTGTTCGATTCACCGTAGTAGGTATTGTTGAAAAATGTATTGGTAACGCTACTAGCACCGCCCAACAATATGTTTCCCACGAATCCAGTGTTCGCACCAATGGATCCTGCGATTGCACCAGTCGCCCCCGCTAGTGCCGACTGTGCTGGCCGGACCGTACCGGATTGCGCATACTGACCAGCAGCATCCATACCTGCACCAGTCGAGGCTCCTATCGTGGCAAACCCGATATTTCCAACAGCTACCGCAACTGGAGCACCAACGGCCAACGCACCACCTGCCACTGCCGCAATTGTTGCCCCGCCTATTAGGTTCCTATCCGCTTGCTCCTTACTTACACTGCTGTTGATTTGCTCTGCCGATGGATAATTTAAATCCACTCCATCCGGATAATGTCCCGCATACATGCTCGGATTGGCCTTCTAATCTGGCGTCGCATAGAACATATAGCCTAGCCCGCTTTCACCGTCTGCCGGCAGCATCCCATGTGCCCACTTCAAGAATTCGTGGGGGCGCTGATTCCATTCGCCTGGCGAGCCATTCTGTACTTGCAGGTTTGCCTGTATTGTCAACTCTTCACGCACCTGTTCAGCGGTCAAACCGTAACGCTTCGCATACATCGCTTCACGATCACTGATTCACTTCCTCTCCTGCGGATGCAACTGCCGGTTGGAGAGAAGCGCTGCGCGAATGGAAACATTCATGTGAATTCATATCTACCAATCTTCTAAAGCATGAGAATATTGAGCAAATACATGAAGTAAGTCAGCATATTTGAACAACGGCCCGTCGGTATCTGCAAAATACCATTGATATTTGTCCTCCACCGGGGGCACTACCTTACCCTGTTCAATCTCCTCAAATAAGCCGCTCATAAATCTCAGCACCATTTCCGCATCGTCATCTACTTTTGCATAGCGAGCCAATAGTTCGTGCAATGCACGCGCCTTCTCTTGCAAATTCTTGACTTTATCCACACTTCACCTCAGCGCAACGTAAATGGATTAATCTTGAAAGGCTCAATCCACTGACCTCGGTTCGGCACAATGACTTGCTGCGCTCCGCCAGGCATCGTTACCATTCCCTGCGAAGTTCCCGCAACTTCCGATACAAACACATTCGGCGCAATGCCCGCTTTGGGCGTAATAGCGTAGTAATCCACGCCCTTACCCATCATGTTAGCCGCTTGGGTTGCCGGTAAACCCAAAATCTGGCCCGCTTGTTCAGGTGTCATCGTTGCGATTGCGCGTGCTTGCTCGGGACTCAACCAGTAACCACTGTACGGTGAGATACTATCGCCCTTTGGCACCACCTTCACCAACGTCGTACCTGGCGATGCCGTTCCTATTCGTGGCAAACTCGTGCCTGATTCAATGTAGCTTTGAGCAATTTCCTCAATGTATTTTTGGGACATACCCGGATTTCCCATCCGAATCTCCCGCATCAGTGCTTGCGCCTGGGGTGATTGCATCATCTCTGGCGGCACTTTAACGCCATCGGTCATGAAATCTTTATAACTAGCCGCGCTCAGCTTGTTCAACGCCGCCGCCCGGTCAGTAATGGCGTTCGCCACCGCTCCCGCCGTCACTGCACTGCCCAATCCCAATCCCGCTTCAAGCAGACTTGCCGCACCCGGCGACAATCCAAGCCCCGTCAACGCCTGGTTCAAATAGGTCGATTCCGGCTGCCCTGACACCGTCTGCTTCGCGCCCGCTATCAGTACATCTGCACTCGTACCCGCCACAAATGCATTCGCCACGCAGCCAAGGCCTGTCGTACACGTTATCGGCGCACTCGCTACTGCTCCGGCAACACCCATCGCACCCAATGTCGCTTGCGCTGCCCCCGCACCCCGAGACGTGAACTGATACGTGTTGTTCCACTGTTTCGCAGCATCGATATTCGCGTCACTGAATAAGCCCGACGTCGTATAACCGAACAGGCCGTCTTGTTGCGAAAGTATCCGGCGTTCATCGGCCAACGCATCGCTCGCACCGAATTCCGCGATTTGCTTGAAATGCTGATAGGCCGCACTGTCCTCTGGGTATTCCGCATAGCATTTCGCCATCGCACAGGCTGCTGCCGCCAGCCGAGCTTCTTTAACTTCGTCTTTTCCTGCGAGTTCTCTGATACGCTGCTTCTCTTCTAGATGCAACTGCCGATTAAACCGATCGACGTTGTACGCCGCCTGCGCACCCTGCGCCCCGCCGACCACGCCCCCCGCCACGCTCGACATCACATTCGCCACCAAGTTGCCCAGCGTCTTGTCCAAGTCCGCGTTGCCGGTCGGCTTCTGATCCGCAATCTGCCGGCTCACCGCATCAAGCTTATTCGCCAGCAACGCCGATACCAACGACCCCGCGCCGCTTTGCGCCGCCCCCAACAGCCCTCCGCCAATGCCTCCCACCAGCGAGCCACCCGCGCTCTGCAGACCAACACGGTAGCGCCCGCTCTCACCCCATTGCTCCGCTTCAGCCAAATACTGCTGCTTCTGTTGCGGATCGTCGCTCTCGCTAGCCGCCTGGAGCAAGGCGTCGCGCTTGGCATCCGCCACGTCCCCGATCCGACGCGCAACCGCCTCGCCGGCATCACGCATCGCGCTCATCAGCTCGCCCTGATTCTGCAAACTCTGCTGGACGTCCGGCGTCTTGTCCACCCGACCGTTCAGATTCGTCGCATCGCGGTTCAGCCCCGCGATAGCCTGCTTTTGTTGATCAGGGTTCGTGATCTCGATCTCAGCAGCGCTGATCGCGCTTTGCGTACGGGCACGGCTACTGCCGCTTTCACTCAGATACAGCGGCGACGCCCCCCCGGCATTCTTGCCCGAGCTCGATCCGGTCGGCTGATACACATTGCCGCCGTCGCCTGTCGTCGCGCCACCACTGATGCCCAAGGTGCTTGCCTGGTAATCCGAGTGGTTCTCAATCGCCGAGTAGCTCAGCGTGCCAGTCTTCAGACGATTCTGCGCTTTCACCGCCTCACTCGCAATAAACGCCCCCTTCAGATCGGTGTTGCCCTTCACGGCAATGTCAAAACCGCCTTCGCCAGCCTCGATCCCCGCCTGCTCGGTAACGCTCGCGTAATTGCCACGCGCGTTGCCGTTCTGCACGTTGAAACTGGCACTGCCCCCGCCCTGGCTCACGTTCAGCCCGACGCCCGCGCTATGCTGGCGCGCCGCACTTACGCTGGTGTCCTGGACGCTCGCCACATTCAGGTCGCCCTGCACGTCGGCGACCACCCGATTGCCCTTCACGTTCGCGCCCACAACGTTCGTATCGCCACCGCTCTTAATCGTCACGCTCTCGCGTGCGCGAACGTGCGTGTTGTTCTGCATCGCCCCGTCCGAGTTGCCGTCGCCGTTGGCACGCGCGGCCGACGCCGACACGCCAAGCCCCTTCGTGCCAATCGATACGCCGACGCTGCCGCTTGTCGAGCCATGGTCGTGACGCACACGCTCAGTGTCGGTGCTGTTGAGCAGATCGACCCGATCGGTGGCCGCAAGGTGGACGTTTTGCGCATCAATCTGCGAGCCGCGAATGATTACGTTCCCTTGGCCTGGGTCCTTCTCGCCCGTCGCCTGGAATTTTGTGAGCCCGCCTGCCTGCACGCGATTGCCGCGCGCCTGCGTACTGTCCTCGCTGAACACTGAGCGGCTGCCGGACGAGCCGATGCTCACCGTCAGCTTCGCTTCGGGCATCTCGCCCTTGGCCAGCGTGCCTAATTCGCCCGGCACTGACTGGTACGCATCGTACAGGCCACTGGCCCCGGCTAGCCCGCGCAGCGCCCGTACCCGATCGTCTTGACTGTGGGCACCCGCGCTGGCCTGCTGTACCACATTATTCACCGCTGCGATGCCCGGCGTTTGGATCCCGAGCGTCACGCCGCTTTGCCGCATCGCCTGTTGTCCGCTATGGTGCTGTTCATCAGTCGCAGTCTGCAGCGTCACCGTCTTCGCCGTGCCCACCACGTCCTTCGCGGCGATGAGGTCGCTGCCTTTCACGTGCAACTCGTTGCCCGCCTCGATCGTCACGCTGTCCTTGACCGAACCGACCACGCTGCCGTGATGCGTGAGCGACGAGGATTGCGCCTGGTCCGATTGCGCGCGCGAGCCAATCGTCACGGCCAGTCCGTCTCCGGCTAGCAGGCCCGATTGACGGTGGCGGTAGTCATTCGATTCCTGCGCCGTGCTTTGCGCGGTACCGATATTCACGTTGTTTGCCGCCGCCAATGCCGTGCCATGCGTGCTCACCACGGCACTGCCCCGCACGTTCAGGTCATGACCCGCTGATACGCTCACCGTCTCACCTGACACCAGTGAGCCGTGCGCGTTGCTGCCCGCATAACTGCGCGCAGTATCCGTTGATGAACTTGACAAAAATTTGTCCGCTTCGGAATGGCTGGCTGCATCGCCGCGGGTACGCGTACGCGTCTGGGCGATCGTTACGTCGCCCGACGCAGCTAGGTTCACCGCGCCATTACCCTGTCCTTTCGTGCCGGCCACAATATTTGAACCCAGCACTTCAAGCCGTTTGCCGGACGCAGCTTGACCCGCCACCACCGTGGCACTACCGCCTGTTGACAGCTGGCTAGCTACGTTCGTCTCCACCATATGATTGTCATACGCCCAATCACGACCATGCGCACCGGTCAAATTCACAGCGGCGCGATTTGTCGCGCCCCGGATGGTGACATGACCAGCGCCGACAAGCGCCATATCCGCGTCCGATGTCAGCGTGCTACCCGTCACACCAATATCGCCACCGCTCGCTACGCCCAGGCTGCCGCCCGTGTGCAGCGCACTGCCCACCTGTGTCGTATTCTGATATGCGCTGGTATTGCGCGCATCGCTGTGCGTCTGAATGGTCGAGCCCGTCTCCACTGTACCGATGTTCACCGCGTGGCCTGCCATCACGCCAAGGTTGCCCCCCGTTGTCACCCGCGCGCCTTTCACCGTCAGGTCATGACCGGCCTGCATCAGCATCTCACCGCTCGCGTTCAGCGTACCGAGCGCGCCGATCGACGTATGCGTCGACGTGCCGGTCGTGAAATGCTGGGCCTCAGTACGAGTGAGCGACTGATTGATGATGTCGCGGCCGGCCATCAAGGCGAGGTTGTCGGCATGGATGGCTCCCCCCAAATTCTGGATGTCGTTGCTCGCAGCCAGTGCCGCATCGCCCTTTGCAGCGATCGTCCCGCCTTGATTCACGATGTCTGTGCCCTTGATCTGAACGGTATTGCCCGAGATCAGTGCGCCGCTCGGCGTCACATCGACGTGGTTCGATTTCGCGAGGTAGACTTGTGGCGCAAGTACCGTCTGCTGGCTACCATCCGCTAGCGTGATCGTTTGATTCACCAACCAGACGATGTCCGTCGTCAGTGCCTCCATCTGGGCGTCCGTTAGCGCTATGCCGGGTTTTAGGCTGAACTGTTTGCCAAACACCGCGCCATGAGTCATCAGCTGCTTGTATTCGTCCTCGTTGCTGGTAAAGCCCTCCAGATAGCGTTTGCCCGTCAGCTGAGTCACCTGTGCCATGACCAGCTGCGACTCGTAATAGCCGTCACCGATCCGTTTTTGAACGGTTTGCGGGTTCAAATCGAGCTGGCCAAGCATGTAATCACTCGAGACGAACTGGGTATAGCTTGTGAAACGCGGATCAGTGACCACCAGATACGGATGATTGGGTGCCGATTGGATGGTAAACAAACCACTCGTGGGCAACTTCAGTTGAGGCCGGCTAGTGCGCACGCCCGCGACCGTCTTAATTACACCGGGCGTACCTGAGCGCTGTTTTGCGCCCCTCGGGGCGCCCACGCCTTGGCCCTTAAGATCGATATCCGGCAGGCCCAGTGCAGCTGCGTCCGCGCCCACCGGTACGGGCGTCGCCTGCACACTGATATTGCGAGTCTCGCCTGCATCAATGGTGACAGCCTGGTTGCTCGTGACCGTGCCGCCGGCGATGCCAGTCGTGAAGGTGATGGAGGGATTCGTCCACGTAACCCACTGTGCCGGGGTGCCGGGATAGGGATCTTTCACGTGGTTATACCCGGATTGGTTGGTGAATGAATACGTTTTGGTCAACTGGGTTGACGTATTCTTAATCACCGCGGCGCCATGACCATTCGGCACCTTTTGGCCATTGACGTTCAAGTCGCCACCCGCGGCGATCGTGCCATTGTCGTTGTTCACCAGCTCACCGATCGTCAAGTTCATCGCCGCGCCTGAGGTCAACAGCGCGGGCGCACCGCTGTTGGGCGACAATTCGGTCTCGGTCACCGTTTGGTGAGCGATCCGCTGGGTCTCGACCGGCCAATGGCCTTCACGGCGCCTCTCTGTTTCTTTCATAAACTGCGTGTTCGGGTCGGTATAGCCCGGGTAAGTTTCGATTCGCACACAGTCTGTTGTGCAATTACCGTAATGGTTCGAGTAGGCCGTATTGCTAAAACTTCTCAAATAGGTATTTTTTGAAAACTTTTCATCCCACGCGGTACCGCCCTGCTGATCCGGATTCGATTGTCCGTGTTTTACATCATACGCATAGAGTGTCACTTGACCGGCCGGGAGCGTAACACGCCAATCTTGCTGATACTGGGTTTGATACAGGCCACTATTCTTCCACTCGAACACCGATGCATTCCACGGCAGGTTCACAACAAGCTGAGTCACCCAATAGCCGTCCGGCGTCAGGATCGGTGTCGATGAGATGATATCGGCTGGATTGACATAGTACGCGTGGTGCATGTGCACATTCGCATCTTGGAACGCGGGTGAACTACCCGGCGGAGAGGGCCTCCACCACGGCAACTGGCGCATGGTGTGCGTCGAACTTGACGAACGGGTCTCTGTCTGTACATTTTGACGGATATTGTTGAGCTGACGGGCCGCGATGTTCATCAGACCATGCGCTTCCATCGTCGACGACAAATTGTTCACCGTGTCAATTAGATTAATCAGTCTGCCGCTTGCATCCTTCTGGTCATCTTTCGCGATGTTTAAGTCGCCGAGACTAACAAGCGTTGCGCCGTTCCGGTTCGTGACAGTGTTGGCTCCATAGAGGTTGACCTGCTGCGTGCCCGCCATGACCGCCCGCGCACCATCGTTGACGATCGTGTTCGCCGTGTGCGTGAGTGTGCCGCCGATGATCGAACCCGTGTTCGTCAGATGCTGGCTGGTCGTCGTAACCGCATGGCCGTCAATTTTCCCTTCGTTGATTAGCTCGCCGCTGCCGGCCTCAAGCGTAGTTATCCCCGTGCCAGTCACCCCTTGTATGCCCGACCTGATCTCGCCTCGATTGATTAAACCGTTCGAGCGGGTGGTCAGATTACCGACTGCCGACAGCTTGCCAGTGTTCGTCAGCTGACCCGTCGTTGAGAAGGTCAGGTTGCGGTTTGCAGTGATCTGGTTGTTCGCACCGTGCGTGTAGTCGTCTTGCAGTGAAATGGCCGCATCGCGACCGCCGATGAGCTGACCATCGCCGATGAGCGAGACCGCGCTGAGCTTCAGGTCCCGTGCGCTCGCGATGGTGCCGGCATGCTGAGTCAGCACGCCGGTCTGAATCGTAATGTCGCCACTTGAGCCTTTCGGATTCGCGATCTGGCCGCTCGTGTTGTCAAGGCTCGCGACAGTCAGCTTGACCTTCGTCGCGCTGATCTGGCCGTCCACATTCGATAAGACGGCGTGCGGCTGCTCGACGGTCAGCATACCATCCGCCGTGAGTTGGCCCGCATTGGTAAGCTGGTCCGTATTCTTAAAAGTCAGGTCCCGATCGGCGACAATTTGGCCATTCGCGCCGTTTTGCACGGCGGCGCTGTCGATCGTCACGTTCCCTTTGCCGCGAATAACACCCCTATGGGTCTGGCCGTTCGTATTGGCATTATGGAGCGACGCGGCCTTAATCAACGTGTGAACCGTACCGGTGTCGGCGATTTGGCCATTCGTATTGTCGAGCTCTTGGGCGGATACGGCGAGCGTGCCGGTGGAACTCCGGTTGACGAGCTTGCCCTCTTGATTGAAAAGCGTGTCGGCGGACGATACTTCGAGCCCATTCCCGCCTTGCACGACACCTTGATTGTTTTTAAACGTCGACGCAGAGGTAAGTGTGACGGAGCCGGTCTTCGTACGGATGACACCGCCGGTATTGTCAATCGATTGACCGTCCACATTGAGCACACTGGCCGAGTCAATCAAACCACTAAGGTTTGTCAGCGTGCTGGCGCCAGTCACTTTCAGTGTGCCGCTGCCGCCGTGATAAAGCGTGCCGCTATTGTTCGTCAAGCTGCCTGCTTCAGACTTGAGCGTTAGATTTTCGCCGTTGCTTCGAATCGTGCCCAATGTATTATCGAACTTGTGGGTTATGCGAACCACTGTGTCGCCTTTGCCCGTTTGTGCAATCACCCCTTTCTCATTCGTGAGCGAATCGGCCGTCACATCCAACCGTTTCGCGCTCAGCGTACCGTCATTGTTATTGATGGACTGGCCGCTGACCTTCAGCATTCCTTTCGCCGTGACGCGACCTCTGTTGGTGAGCGTGCCGGCCTGCACTTTGACGTTGCCATTGCCGCCAATCACGCCGCCTTGATCACCCATCACCGTATGACCCGCCGCGTTCGTCAGTGGGCCCACCGTCGTCACCGACAGCTCATCATCGCTTTTCGATGTGACGCGCCCAGCCGTATTATCCAGTGAGCCGGCCTTCACGAGGACGCGCCCGGCTGCTCGCGCGAGCCCGCGCAGATTGTCCATCTTCCCCGCTACGTCGATATCCAATGTCGATTCTGAAAAAATCTGCCCGTCCTGATTCAACAATGCCGCGGCGCGGATCGTCTGCGTGTCGCCTGACGACAGCTTGCCTTGGTTATGGTTCACTACGCCATCGTCCGCGATGATGCGCGCAGTGCCTTGTGACACCACTTCCGCGCCGGTCAAGTCGATATCGCCAGACTTCGCGTAGAGTTCCAAATGACCGTCGGTAAGTGTGTTGCTGTGCTTCAGGTCAACGGCGGCACCTTCAAGCGTCATGTTGCCGCCCGCCAATTGATGGCCTGTGGCGACCAGTGAACCGGTGGCCTTGACCTCGAGCTCGCCTGCGCTGTCGATCACGCCGTCGGCATCGGCTCCGGCGCCCAACCCACCGCTTGAGTTCACCCTGTGCGCTTCGACCTTCAAGTTGCGTTGGGCTGCGAGCGTACCGACATTACTCAGCAAACTCGCGCTTGAAACCGACACGTCTTGTTTGCCGTAAAGCTTGCCATCATTTTGAATGTCAGCCTGCGCGCGCACGCTTAATAGACCGCTTGCATTGGTTTGACTCGTTGGCGTGAGCGTGAGCTTGCCGTTTGCGCACAGCGTCAAATCACCGGCCTGCGCGCTAATCGTACCCGCGCTGTGCACTCCCACACCGTGTTCGGTGCCAACCATCACAATCCGATCGGCGTACATACCGCCGAGTTGGCCAACGTCAATCGATACGCTTGGCGCCGGCCCGTCGCCTTGAATGGTCGTGGCCGCTAGCGTAGCGTAAGGCACTTGGTTCGCGCCGCTCACCACGTTCAAGTTTTTGGCGCGAATTTCGGTGTTCACCTGCACCGCGCGTGCGATCAGGTCCACTTGATCGATGTTCAACGCATTAAACTTTGCACCATGCACAGTCACCAGCCCACGCGACACATTGAAGCCGGCTAGCGAGCCGTCTGCGCCATAGTACGGTTGTCCGGTCGTCAGCGTCGCCCGGCTCGTGTTGATAAAGCCCCCGCCGTTCACGATAATGCCCGACGGATTAGCGACCACCACCTCAGCGCGCGGACCGGCCACCTCTACAGGGCCACGCAGCTGGCTTGCTTCTAGACTATGAACCTCGTTGACGATGAGGCGCGCCGACTGATTCGGGCCGAAGTGCGGATTGCCGTTGATATAGCCTGCTCGACCCGTTTTAACAATCGCCGAAGCATTGTTTAGGATCGCGCCGGGCGCTTGGACGTCGAACTGATGGTAGTGATTGACCGACACGCCTGCCCCGGACGGCCGGGCAATATCGACCTGCGGCAAACCATTTTGCGTTTGGATGACTCGCGTCTCGCCCCCAGGAGCCGGCACGATTTGCGCAAGACCCCACGCTGGCCACGCGCTCAGCCAGAGCGCCACGAAGCGGGCGCGGCCCACACGCCACACCGGCTCAACACCCACTAGAATCCAACGCGTTGCCATAGAGATTCGCCTCGTTGGGCAATTGAACTACCTTAGTATAAGATTCGCCATTGGCCAACCGCCTGTGCCGTGCCCCGGACACCGCCCCCATTCAATCGGAAAAAATACTGCGCGGGACGGACCCGCCCACCCCAGTGGGCCGCCCCGCCATGCCAATATCAGGGCCCCGCTGGCCGCGCCAGCCCTATTTGTCAAGGAGCGCCTGCTTTGCCAACCTCGACAGCACGGCTACCCCTTCGCTACGCTGGCCCGCTTGTGGGATGCACGGCCCTACTGCTCGGTGGCATAGGCACCAGCCCCGGGGCGCTGGCGCAAAACCCACCTGAACCGACGCGGCAAACCACCTATCCGGAACAGCGGCTTGAGCAACAGCGCCAGGCACAAGAGCGCGAACAGGCCATCAACACGCCTGCTGTACGCTCCAGCGCACCGCCCGCCGCGGCCTACCCGGTGTTGCCCATCGAGCAGCCGTGCTTTCGCCTTGACCGCCTCGCGCTTAAGGTGCCTGAGCTTCTACCGGCATCCGTGCGCGCGCAAGGCGCCTCGGCGCTGCCCCAGGACCGCTTCGCATTTGCACGTCAATGGCTGGCACACTACGCGGGTCAATGCGTCGGCAAGCAGGGTTTGGACCGGATTGTCAGTGGGCTAACACAGGAGATTTTAAGCCGCGGCTACATCACAACACGGGTTATGCTGGCCGAGCAGGATCTGTCGCACGGCGAGTTGACCGTCACGCTAGTGCCAGGCGTGATTCATGCCGTGCGTTTCTCGGAGCCGACGATACGCGGCACATGGAAGTCCGCGTTTCCAGCTAGAGCCGGCGACGCGCTGAATCTGCGCGATCTTGAACAAGGCCTGGAGCAGCTCAAGCGCGTACCGAGTCAGGACGTCGACATGCGGATTGAACCCGCCCAGACGCCAGGCCAGAGTGACGTGGTGATCCAGCTGAGGCGCGCCAAGCCGTGGACGATCGTCGCAGCAGTGGACAACTCGGGGGCACGGGCGACCGGCAAGCTGCAAGGCCACGTGAGCGTCGGCGTCGATAACCCACTGGGCTTGAACGACATACTGAACGTGGGCGCCAACCATGATCTCAGTTTCGGCGACAAGCGGCTCGGCTCGCACGGCTGGAACGCTGCCTATTCGATCCCGTATGGGTACTGGACCGCATCGCTGTCCGCCAGTACCAACACCTACTACCAACAGATTGTCGGCGCGAACCACACCTTTGTCGCGAGCGGCAACAGCCAGTTCGTCGACGCGCGCGTGCATCGCACACTGGCGCGCAGCCAGGCCGGTGTGTTCGGGGTGCAGCTACGCGGCATTAAGCGCTTTGGCGCGAGCTTTATCGAAGACACCGAAATCAAACCACAACGACGTAATAATACGTTTATCGAGTTGGGCTTGACCCATCGGCATTATGTCGGCGGCGCACAGTTTGACGGCCTGCTCGCGTACCGGCATGGTTTGGGTTGGCTCGGTGCAACGCCGGCGTTGCCACGCGGCTATCCGACGTATCGACTGCGCATGGCATCGCTCGATGCGAATCTGTCCGTGCCGTTCACGCTCGCGAACCAGCCGTTGCGCTACGTCAGTGCCGCACACGGGCAGTTCACCAACGACCGGCTGTTTTATCTGGATAGCTTGACCATCGGCAGCCGCTACACGGTGCGTGGTTTCGATGGCGAGACAATGCTCGCCGGCGAGCGCGGCTTTTACTGGCGCAATGAACTGCAAGCGCCCATCGCGCACACCGGGCAGCACGCTTATGCGGCGCTCGATTATGGCCAAGTCTTCGGTCCACTGACACGAGGCCAAGACGGCACGCGGCTCGTTGGCACGGCCCTTGGGCTGCGTGGCACGGTGCCTACGCGCTTGGCCACTTACACGTACGAGTTGTTCGCTGGCACGCCCCTGTATCGTCCAACGGCGTTATCGACGGCCCGCGTCACAGTCGGCTTTCGACTGAGCGCGCAGCTGTGAGCAGGCACACGTCACGCTGCTCGATCCAACCCTCGACTTAGGGAAGGCCCAAACGCGGGCGCGCCGCGGAATACAGGGGAATGTAGGAGCCGTAAAATTAGAAAAAGCCTTGATTTTCCAAGGCTTTCCGGACTACTTCGGCTTTCTGTTGACTATGTCTTGGTGGAGGTAAGCGGGATCGAACCGCTGACCTCTTGCATGCCATGCAAGCGCTCTCCCAGCTGAGCTATACCCCCCGACAGAGAACGAGATTCTAGGGACAAACCGACCATTTGTAAAGCCCCTTGACGCAAAATTCTGTCACCGTGCTCAAGACAGCACCGCCCTCAACCGCTCGAGTACCGTCTCGCGACCGAACAAATACAGCACCGCATCGATCGACGGCGTATGCGTCGTCCCGGCCACCAGCAGACGTACTGGCATCGCCAGCTGCGGCATCTTAAGCTTGTGGGCTGCCAGCACCGCCTTCAACGCCGTCCCGATCGCCTCCTTCGTCCAGTCGATCCCCGCAAGGGCTTCGATAAACTCGGCAAGCGCGGGGCGCACGGCATCCGTCAGATGTCGCTCAAGCTCCTGCGCTGCCGGCGCTGGCGTCCGGTAAAATATCACCGCGCTCTCGGCGATCTCCTTGACGGTGTTCGCGCGATCCTTAAACAGCGCGACAATGCCGTCCAATGGCGCCCCCCGTGTCACATCGACACCAAGCGCGGTCAGCATCGGCAACGCGAGCGACGCCAGGCGCGCGTTGTCGGCTTCCTTCAGATAATGGTTATTCAACCACTTCAGCTTATTGGCGTCGTACTGTGCCGGCGACTTGCCCAGGTGCTCGAGGTCGAACCATTCGACAAACTGCTCGCGCGAGAAGATTTCCGCATCGCCGTGCGCCCAACCAAGCCGAGCAAGATAATTCAACACCGCCTCGGGCAGGTAGCCCTCATCGCGATACCCCGTCACGCTCATCGCACCATTGCGCTTACTCATCTTCTCGCCTTGCTCGTTGAGCACTGTGGGCAAATGCGCATACACGGGGGGCGTGCCACCCAGCGCACGCAGGATATTGATCTGGCGTGGCGTGTTGTTCACATGGTCGTCGCCACGGATCACATGTGTGATTGCCATGTCCAGGTCGTCAACGACCACGCAAAAGTTATACGTGGGCGTACCGTCGGGCCGCGCGATGACCAGGTCGTCAAGCTCATCGTTCGAGATCTCAATGTGCCCCTTGACCGCATCGTCCCATGCCACCGTGCCGCTCAGCGGATTCTTAAATCGCACAACAGGCTGCACGCCGGCGGGCGGCGTCGGCAACACTTTGCCTGGTTCGGGCCGCCAGGTGCCGTCATAGCGTGGCTTTAAGCCCGCCTCGCGCTGCCGTTCGCGCAGTGCATCCAGTTCCTCGGGCGACATGTAGCACGGATACGCGAGACCCTGATCGAGCAGTTGCTTGATCACGTCGCGATAGCGGTCCATCCGCTGCATCTGGTAGTACGGCCCTTCGTCAAAATCAAGCCCGAGCCACTGCATGCCATCGAGGATCGCCTGCGTGGCTGCCTCGGTCGATCGCTCGATGTCAGTATCTTCAATGCGCAGAATAAACGTGCCGTGATGTTTGCGGGCAAACGCCCACGGATAAAGCGCGGAGCGAATGTTGCCAAGATGGATGAAGCCGGTCGGGCTCGGCGCAAAGCGGGTACGTACGGAGGTGGTCATTGCAGATCAGGTGGTTCGAGGCATGGCCCGCGGTTCGAGGCAAGACTCGCGGGACCGGGCAAGCCATCATTATACCGGTGCGGCCGCGACGCCCCGGGCAATGTCAGAGCAATGCGCCTAGTCAAGGCAATACGCCTATAATGCGCGCGGGGCACCGTCGTTGCCGTGTCGCGGCAACATCGACCTGTGCGCCCACTTCAAGCTGGAGATTTCGTTGAAGCTGTTTGCTGTTTCGCCCACCCGCCGCCGCTTGCTCGGCGCCGCGACGGCCACGCTGCTTGCCGCATGCACCGGCGCTAAGACCCGCTCCAATATAGCCGCCCCCTCGCTGCCGCCCGCCACACCGCCCCGCCCGCTAAAGATCGGGTTGGCGCTCGGCGGAGGCGCGGCGCGTGGTTTCGCCCACATCGGTGTCATTAAGGCGCTCGAGGCGCGCGGCGTCGAGGCCGATATGGTTGTCGGCACCAGCGCCGGCTCAGTCATCGCGGCCTTGTATGCGTCCGGTATGACCGGCCTGCAGATGAACAAGCTTGCGTTGACGATGAACGAGGCGGCGATCAGCGACTGGGCGCTGCCCTTGCGCTCACGCGGCTTCCTCAAAGGCGTCGCGCTGCAAAACTATATCAACACCACGCTGAACAACCGGCCGATCGAAAAGATGGCCCGTTCACTGGGCATCGTGGCAACCGACCTGAAAAGCGGCCAGCCGATCCTGTTTCAGCGGGGCAATACCGGCATCGCGGTACGTGCTTCGTGCAGCGTGCCGTCGATATTTGAGCCGGTGCGCATCGGCGATCGCGAATATGTTGACGGTGGCCTGGTGAGCCCGGTGCCAGCCGCGTTCGCCCGCAAAATGGGGGCCGATTTCGTGATCGCCATCGACATCTCGCAGCGCCCGGAAAGCGGTCTGACACGCAGTTCGTTCGACGTGCTGATGCAGACCTTCGCGATCATGGGGCAGTCGATCAAAACCTACGAACTCGACAAATATGCCGATATCGTGGTCCATCCCAACCTCGCCGCGATGAGCGGCAGCGATTTCGGCCAGCGGAACGCGGCGATCCTCGCCGGAGAAGAGGCCGTTAATCGGATTTTCCCGCAATTGCAGCAAAGGCTCGCGCTGGCCCGCTCACAGTAAACGCACAGACAGGGGCGATCCGGTCAGCGCGCGGCCGGAAGCGTTCAGTCCGATGTCGATGTGCTGACGCGTTGCCGCAACGCGTCAGCCTTCGCCGGATACGCGGCGTCAAGCCGACGCGCGCCGGTAAACCGCTTTTCCCAGTACCCGCTATCCAGTTCATCGACGCGGATCGTACTGCCGGTCGACGGCGAATGCACGAACTTGTTGTCGCCGATATAGATGCCCACGTGCGAGAACGTGCGACGCATCGTATTGAAGAACACCAAGTCGCCCGGCTTCAATTCGCTCATCTTGACCTTTTCGCCGACGCGGCTCATTTCCTCTGCGCGACGCGGCAGCGTCAGGCCGAGCGTGTCTTGGAACACGTAACGGACGAAGCCGCTGCAGTCCAGACCCGAACTGGGCGAGTTGCCCCCCCACCGATAACGCACCCCGATCATGTTGAGCGCGCCGACGACCACATCGCCAGCCTTAGTGGCCATGCCGGAAAGAAACGCATGGGTATTGGACGAAAAGGTCTGGCTCGCGCTTTGCTGGGAAGCCTGGGCACCGCTCTGCGTCGCGCCGTCTTGTGCCGCCAGTGGCCGGGAACCCCGCCCCAGGTTGGCACTTTTTTGCCAACTTCCTGTTTCGTCGGCGTACGCCCCATTTACTCCAGCCATCAACGCGCCGAGGAACACGCTAGCAACAATTCGAACGCAAGCTTGTTTCAGATTGATATGCTGCATCGGATCGGTAGTATTTTCTGGGAAAACTTGAGAAATCAGGGGGATGCGGAAAAGTTTGGACGATACTAACCAGTGTTTATTACGCTGTCAAAGAAAATAGACAATTCCAATTATTTTCATAAGGTTATTCGTTCCCGCTCGTCCGACTTCGCATCAAATTTGGCAGCTTTCAATAACTGACGCGTGTAAGGATGGGTCGGCGCATGCAGCAGCACCTCGGTGGGTGCGACTTCGACGACCGTACCACCCTGGATGACGACAACCCGATGTGCGATCGCCGCGATGACCTCCAGGTCGTGCGAGATGAACACATAGCCGAGGTTGTACTTTTGTTGCAACCGCGATAGCAAATGCAGCACTTGCTGCTGAATCGACACGTCAAGGGCACTGGTCGGCTCGTCTAGCACCAGAACCTGCGGCTCGACAATGAGGGCACGTGCAATAGCGATCCGCTGACGCTGACCGCCGGAGAATTCGTGCGGATAGCGTAACAATGCGGTGCGATCGATGCCGACCTCACGCAATGTGGTAATTACTTTCGCGCGCCGTGCAGCCTCGTCCAGGCCCGGTACATGCAACACGAGCCCTTCGCCGACGATTTGCTCGACTGTTTGGTGTGGCGAAAGCGAACTGAACGGATCTTGAAAGACGACCTGGATCTGCGCGCGCAACGCTCGGCGCTGGCGTCCACGGAACGAGTCTAGAGGCCGACCGCGAAACTCGATCGTGCCAGTATCGGTGTGCTGCAGGCCGAGCAACGCCATCGCCAACGTCGATTTTCCGGAACCGGATTCGCCCACCACGCCCAACGTCTCGCCCTGGCGCACGGCGACGCTGGCGCCCTCTAGCGCCACGAAGCGGCGCGGCGCGAACCACTCGGCGAGGGTGCGAGGCCGCTTCGGGAACGACACGCGAATGTCGCGCGCCTCCAGCAGCACCGGCGCAATCGGCAACACCGGCAAGATGTTGCGCACTGGCCGACTCGCCAGCAACCGTTGCGTGTACGGATGCTGCGGCGCGGAGAAAATTTGCTCGACAGTGCCCGTCTCCACGAGTCTACCCTGCTCCATTACCGCAACGCGCTGCGCGAAGCGCCGCACCAGGTTCAGGTCATGGGTGATCAGTAGCACCGCCATGCCGTGTGGATGGATATCGCGCGCCTGTTGTAACTCGAGCAGTAACTCCACGATCTGGCCCCGAATGGTTACATCCAGTGCCGTGGTCGGTTCGTCCGCGAGCAGCAACTGCGGCCGGCACGCGAGCGCCATCGCGATCATTGCCCGCTGCCGCTGGCCGCCGGAGAGCTGATGCGGGTAGTCGTCCACCCGCCGAGGCGCGTCGTCGATGCCGGTACGGGCAAGCAACGCGATCGCTCGGCGCCGCGCCTGGCGCTCATCCACGCCGTCATGCCATCGGATCGATTCGATGATTTGCTTGCCGATCGTATACAACGGATTGAGCGCGCTCATCGGCTCCTGAAAAATCATCGCGATCTGGACACCGCGCACACTGCGCATGCGCCTTTCGCTCAACGTAAGCAGATCTTCGCCAGCGAAACGGATCGCGCCGTCCAGTTGCGCGTCGCGCAGCAGACGCAGCACGGACAGCGCGGTCACGGTCTTGCCCGATCCGGATTCGCCGACCAACGCGACCCGCTCCCCCCGGCCAATGGCCAGACTGAGGTCATGAACGGCGATCGACTCGCCGAAACGCACCTGCAAGTGCTCGATCGACAGCAGCGGCTGCGACTGAACCGACGGAACGGCCACCTCACCTGTCGGCGGGAATGCTTGCGTCATTGTCATCGTAGGGTTCATTTCATCAGGCGGCTACCCGAGCAGCACGACGGCGCGGCACCGGCGGACACCACGTCACTGCCCGCCTGCCACGCCCAGCGCATCGGCCAGCCGGGCATCGAGCGCGTTGCGCAACGCATCGCCCATGAACGTGAGCAGCGTCAGCGTCAGCACCAGGACACCGAACGTCGACATGGATATCCACCATGCGTCCAAGTTCGCCTTGCCTTGCGCCAGCAACTCACCGAGGCTGGGCGTGGGTGGCGGCACGCCAAGGCCGAGGAAGTCCAGGCTCGTCAACGCCAAGATCGACGCGCTCATGCGGAACGGCAGAAACGTGATGACCGGCGTCATGCTGTTGGGCATCACGTGTCGGCGGATGATTTGCCAGTGCGACAGCCCCATCGCGCGCGCCGCCTTCACATAGTCGAGCGTGCGATTGCGCAGACACTCTGCGCGCACGTAGGCGGCCAGCCCCATCCATCCGAACAGCGACAGCAGTACCAGCAGCAGCGTGAGGCTGGGTTCGAAAATCGACGCGAAGATGATCAGTAAATACAGCTCCGGCAATGAACCCCAAATTTCCGTCAGCCGCTGCCCCGCCAAATCGATGCATCCGCCGAAGTACCCCTGCAGCGCTCCGATTACGATGCCCAGCAGTGTGCTGATCGCCGTCAGCGCCAGCCCGAACGATACCGACACAGCAAAACCGTACAGCAGGCGTGCGAACACATCGCGCCCCTGGCCGTCGGTCCCGAGCCAGTTCTCGCGCGACGGCGGCGCGGGATTAGGCACTGGCGAAAAATAATTCAGCGTATCGTACGAGTAGGGGTTCGGTGGATAGATCGCGAAATTGCCGGGTTGCTCGAAACGCGCTCGGATATACGGGTCGAGATAATCGGTCGGGGTCGGAAACTGCCCGCCAAATGTGGTTTCTGGATACGTCTGAAACAACGGAAAATACAGTGCATGCTGATAGCGCACGATGAACGGCCGGTCGTTCGACACGAAGAAGCCACACAGGCTGAACGCATACAGTGCGACGAATACCACCAGGCTCCAATAGCCGATACGGTTGCGCTTGAAGCGGCGCCACAGTCGCTGGTACGGCGACGGCGACGCGAGCGCCGGCACGACGCCGCGCGCCATCGCATCCGGGCCGGCCGCATGGCCGGGCTTTACACGCCATCTCACGTCAACGCTCCAAATTGTCAAATTGGATCCTTGGATCGACCAGCACGTAGCACACGTCGGAAATCAGCTGCGTGATAAGCCCGATCAGCGTAAAGAGATACAGCGTGCCGAGCACCACTGGGTAGTCGCGCCGCAGCACCGATTCATAGGACAGCAACCCCAGCCCATCGAGCGAGAACAGCGTCTCGATCAACAAGCTGCCGGTAAAGAATGCGCCGATGAATGCCGCGGGAAAGCCGACGACGAGCGGCAGCATCGCGTTGCGCAGCACGTGCGTGAACAGCACGCGGCGCTCGGGCAGGCCCTTGGCGCGCGCCGTCAGCACGTACTGGCGATGGATCTGGTCAAGAAAAGCATTCTTGGTCAACATCGTGACCACCGCGAAACTGCCGACCACCGACGCGGCCACCGGCAGCGCGATATGCCACAGGTAGTCGGCGATCTTACTCAGCATGCTGAGTTGTGACCAGTTATCCGATGTCAGTCCGCGCAACGGAAACAGTTGCAAGAACGTGCCCCCGCCGAACAGCACCAGCAGCAGCACACCAAGCACGAAGCCAGGAATCGCGTAGCCGACCAACACGACGATGCTGGTCCAAACATCAAAGCGCGATCCGTTACGCACTGCCTTCGCAATACCCAGCGGCACCGATATCAGATAGGTCAACAAAAACGTCCATAACCCGATGCTGATCGACACCGGCAGCTTGGAAACCACCAGCGACCAGACGCTCTGATGCCGGAAGTAGCTGTCACCGAGATCGAATCGCGCATAACGCGACAGCATCAACACGTAGCGCTCCAGAGGCGGCTTGTCGAAACCATACAGTTTCTTCAATTGCGCGATCTGTTGCGCGTCCACGCCGGCGTGCGCCCTCATGCCGAACGGCGCGCCGCCCTGCTCCTGCCCCTTGCGCAACTCGCGCACGGTCTGCTCGACCGGGCCGCCGGGCACGAACTGGATCACGACAAAAGTCAGCGTCAATACGCCGAACAGCGTCGGGATCATCAACAACAGGCGCTTCAGGATGTAGCTCCACATGCCGGTTCAGTGTGCGTCATTCGAGGATGGGCGCTCCTGCGGCGCCTGCCACCATAGCGAGCGTACCCACTCTTCGGCGGTATAGTAAGGTGGCTCGATCCGGGGATACGCCAGCGTGCAACGATAGGCGATCCGGTGCACCGGACTGTACCACTGCGGCACCACGTAATAGCCGTGCAACAGCACGCGGTCCAGCGCGCGACTCGCCGCCAACAGCTCGTCCATCGTGCGCGCGGCCAGCAGCGCGTGCAGGATAGCATCAACCGCAGGCGATTTCAGGCCGAACAAGTTGTCCGAGCCCGGCTCATCAGCCGCATGGCTGCCAAAACGCGCCAGTTGCTCCGAGCCCGGCACTGCGACATCCGGATACCGCAACGCGGTCATGTCAAAATCGAATGCGTCCAGCCGCTTCTGCAACACCGCATAATCCAGCTGCCGGTACGCGACCCGGATGCCAAGCTTTTGCAGGTTGCGGATATACGGCGCCGCGACCTGCGCCATGCCGCCGCCCGAATCGTCGATGATCTCGAACTCGAACGGCGTGCCGTCGCGTGCGCGCAATGCACCGTCGCGGTACGTCCAACCCGCCTGGGCGAGTAGTTCACGCGCCTGAAGCAGATTGGCCCGTAGCGAATGGGGAGGCGGCGCGGTGACCGGCTGCGCCGGCAAAGGCCCAAACACGGCCGGATCGAGTTGCGCGCGCAACGGCGCGAGGATGGCAAGCTCAGCCGCATCCGGCATGGCACGCGCAGCCAGCGCGCCATTGGCAAAATAACTGTTTAACCGGGTGTACTGTCCATAAAACAGTTGCCGGTTCAGCCATTCGAAATCGAGCGCCAAATTGAGCGCGTGTCGCACCCGTACATCGCGGAACAGCGCGCGCCGCGTGTTGACCACGAAACCCTGCATGCCCGCACTATTGTGGTGGCGGAACTCGCGCTTGACTAGCGCACCGCTGCGGAACCGCTTGCCGACATAGCCGCGCACCCATTGGCGGGCAATGTACTCGACGTTCACGTCGAATTCTCCAGCCTTGAAGGCTTCGAGCTTGGCGACGCTATCCGCATAGAGCTTGTATGTGATCCGCTCGAAGTTGTACATGCCGCGCCGCACCGGCAGCCCGGCTGCCCAATAGTGCGGGTCCCGCTTTAACGTGATGGTGCGGCCATTGTCGTAGCGCTCAATCCGATACGGGCCGCTGGCGATCGGCGTCTCGAACGCCAGTTGGTCGAATGGGATACGCGAGCCATCCACGCGCAGCCCCCACTTACGGGAGAACACGGGCACACTGCCGGCCAGCAGCGGCAATTCCCGATTCGGACGCTTGAACTCGAACCGGACCGTCGCGGCATCGATCACCACCGCACGCGTGATATCGCTGAACACCGCAGCAAACTGCGGGGCAGCCAACGGGCTCTTGAGCGTATCGAACGAATATTTGACATCCTCCGCCTGCACCGGGTCGCCATTCGAGAAGCGTGCCTTTGGATTCAGATGAAACGTCGCGCACAGCCGGTCGGGCGCAATCTGCACGTCATCGGCAAGCAGGCCGTAGGCTGACGCCAGTTCGTCCGCGCTGCCGGTCATCAGCGTCTCGAACATCAAGTCGATGCCGGGCGCGACGTTGCCGCGCAGCGTGAACGGATTGAACTTGTCGAAACTTGTGAGCCGGCTCGGGTTAGCCAGCGTCAGCGTGCCACCTTTCGGGGCGTCGGGATTGACGTAGTCAAAGTGCGAAAAACCCTGCGCATACTTCGGCTCGCCGTACTGTGCGATTGCATAGGCGCCATGCGCGGCGCACGCAGCCAATTCGGAGATGACCAGTAAAGCGGCGATGAGACAAGGTTGCAATCGACGACGAAGCCATCGCAGGCCAGGGGTCATGGAAACGGTCCAGGGTTGCACTGTGCGACAATTCTATAGAAAATCGGGCGCCGCACCGGCATCGGGCACCCCGCGCCGTTGCGCGACATGCCGTCGACGGCCCCGACCGGCATACGACTGACATAGGGAGTATTCATGGGTTTTCTGGCTGGCAAACGCATCCTCATCACGGGTCTGCTGTCGAACCGCTCGATCGCGTACGGTATCGCGCAGGCCGCGCATCGCGAAGGCGCCGAACTTGCGTTCACCTACGTGGACGAACGCTTCAAGGAACGCATCACCGAGTTCGCCGCCGGGTTCGGCAGCGAGTTAGTCTTGCCTTGCGATGTGGCCGACGACGCACAGATCAACGCGTTGTTTGCATCGCTGAAGCAGCATTGGGACAGCCTGGACGGGCTTGTGCACTCCATCGGCTTCGCGCCGCGCGAGGCGATCGCGGGCGATTTCCTGGACGGCCTGTCGCGCGAAGGGTTCCGCATCGCGCACGACATTTCCGCCTACAGCTTCCCGGCCATGGTCAAGGCTGCCGCGCCGATGCTGGCGGACACTGCGTCGTTGCTGACGTTGACGTACTTGGGCGCCGAGCGCGTGGTGCCGCACTACAACACGATGGGACTGGCCAAGGCTTCGCTGGAAGCCAGTGTGCGCTACCTGGCGGCCTCGCTCGGGCCGCGCGGCGTGCGCGTCAACGGCATCTCGGCGGGTCCAATCAAAACGCTGGCGGCCAGCGGCATCAAGGACTTCGGCAAGATCCTGCAATTCGTTGAGCATAACGCGCCGCTGCGCCGGAATGTGACCATCGAGGAAGTCGGCAACGTGGCCGCGTTCCTGCTCTCGGAGCTGTCCTCCGGGATTACCGCCGAGATCACTTATGTCGACAGCGGCTTCAACGCGGTGGCCGGTGGGCTGCCCAGCGCAGGCGAATAAGCTGAGTCACGCGAACCGCACGCGTGGCGCCTAGGTGCCCGGCGAAACAAGAACCGCCGGGTTCTTGAACCACGTCCCAAGCCAGCCTTTCATTGCACGCCGAAGCGGGCGATTCATCCAACCTTCGGCACCGGCCGTACGGTTTTTATGCGTTGCCCCATGATATCAGCGTTGCAATGTCAGCCAACATTGTGCATCGTTGCATCGTGCACCATGCATTCCAACCTTAACTGTTCACTAGAGATAGCCGACACGATGGCCACTTACAAGGAACTTCAGGCACAGCTCACCACGCTGATCGAGCAAGCCGAAGCGGCAAAACTTCAAGAACGGGAAGCGGCGCTCGCTCAAGCCCGCGATCTCGTCGCCACCTATGAATTGACCGAAAAAGAAGTATTCGGCCAAGCCAAGCGCGGCGGGCCACGGGCGCACCCGGGCGCGCAACCCAAATACCGGGATCCGCAGACCGGCGCGACATGGAGCGGCCGTGGCCGTGCGCCGGCCTGGATCAACGGCAAAAACCGCAATCGCTTCCTAATCAAAGATTGACGGTGCAGTGCACAGCCGGCACTACATTAGTTATCCATAACGACGATACGACAATGCTGAACGGTCGATCGGCTCATGAAAAAGGCCCTCACAAGGAGGGCCTTGCATTTGACGCCTTCGACAGTGGAGTATGACGTCGCTCGATCGCAAATGCGAGCGTCAATGCCGACGCGCTAACCGTCGGCCGCGTCCCCCCAGCTATGCCGCGTCGAATCCGGGCGCGACGCGTCAACCAGGTCAGCATGCGGCGTCCCCGTGCTCTTCTCAATCATTTCGACCAGAAAATCGATGAACGCGCGCACCGCTGGCAGCAATCCCTGTCGGGACAGGAACACCGCGTAAAGCTGCGGCGGCGGCAATGTCCAGCCGGGCATCACCGGCGACAATTGCCCGGCGTTCATCGCCGCCTGGTAGATATTGTCCGGCAGTACCGCAATACCCACACCAGCCAATACCGCCTGGTGGATCATCAGCAAGTCGGCGGTCACCAGCCGCGGTTCATGCTCGTAGTCATGACGCTTGCCATCCGGCGCAATCAGCTTGAATACGTACCGGCCGTCGGCACTGGGCACCGACAGCGTCGCATAGCGCGCCAAGTCAGCCGGCACCATCGGCGGATGGTTCGTGTCCAATAGGCTCGGCGAGCCGACCAGCATTTGCTCCCTGCGCCATAGCGGCCGCACGACGATATTCGCGTTCGCGTGCGGCTCCGAGCGCACCCGCAACGCGACGTCGATCTCGTCCTCGAACAGATCAATCACACGGTTTGTGACGTGCACCACCACTTTCACGTCTGGGTAGCGACGCAGGAACTCCGGCATCCAATGCGCCAGCATCGTTTGGGAGACGGTCATCGGCACGCTAACACGCACCGTGCCGCGCGGTGTCGAGCCGAGTTGGTGAACGGCATCCAGCGCGGCCCGCGCTTCGCCGAGCATCGCCACACAATGCCGATGGAACAGCGCACCCGCCTCGGTCAGCGCAAGCTTGCGCGTCGAGCGCTGCAACAACCGCACCCCGAGCGCCGCCTCCAGATCAGACAGCCGCCGTGACAAGCGCGATTTGGAAATACCCAGCGCGCGCTCGGCAGCAGAAAAACCACCGTATTCGACCACCTGCGAAAAGTACAGCAGGTCGTTCAGATCATGATGACCGAGGTTCACGTCGCCGTTCCATCAGTAGAACAATTCGTTGCAGCACGGCCCGCTGGCAGCCCACAACACCGCGCCTATAATCATCTCATGTTGCATAAATGATGCAAATACCCCAGTTGAATAACGGAGATTCTGATGATCGATCACTTCAGCCACACTGTCGCGTCAGCACACTTGCGGGACATGGGGGCCCGCGCAGTCCGGCAAGTGGTTCCCGCGCAGCGCACCGTGGAGGGTGCGGGATTTGTCGTATACCGGCCGTTCCCGACGCGGACACTGACGGACTTCGATCCGTTCTTGCTGCTCGATGAGATGGGCCCGGTTGACTACGCGCCGGGCCAGGCCGTCGGTGCACCCGCACACCCCCATCGCGGCTTTGAGACGGTCACGTATATGCTAGAAGGCGAATTCGCTCATCGGGACTCCGCAGGTCACGCCGGTACACTCGGCCCAGGCGACGTCCAGTGGATGACGGCCGGCGTCGGCGTGGTCCATAGCGAAATGCCAGCCGCTTCGCTGCTCGAACACGGCGGACGCTCACACGGCTTCCAGTTGTGGGTCAATCTGCCGCGCCGCGACAAAATGATGGCACCGCGCTATCAGGAACTACCCAGTGCGCACATTCCAGTTGCACGCACGCCGGATGGGCGCATTGACGTCAAGGTCATCGCCGGAGAAGCACTCGGGGTGAACGCCGCGATTCAGACACGTACCCCGATCCTGTTCCAGCATTTCCGGATGCAGCCCGGTGCAACCCTGGTGCATCCGATACCGGATGGCTTTCGTGTATTTGCCTATACGCTCGACAATGGCGGCCGCTATGGCGCCCAGCAGACGGCGGCCGGCGCACGGCAGATGGTGATGTTTGACAACGTCGGCGATACGATCACGATCAGCGCCACCGATCGGCCACTGCAATTTCTGTTGGTCGGCGGCGTGCCGCTCAATGAACCTGTCGTGCGCTACGGTCCATTTGTGATGAACACCGAGGACGAGATCCGCCAAGCCGTCGCGGACTACCGCAGCGGCAAATTTGGACACATCGCTGCCTGAGCAGGGGGCAGCGAGCACCCTGCGGCACAATTCAAGGATGGCAGCCAAGACGTGATGGCAGCGCAATCGTGCACGCATGCGTGCGGCAGTCGTTTCGGTCACAATGATGACTCGCCGACCGTGGCTCAGCCACTTTGGCCAACTTGGAGGACTGACGACAATGAAAGAAGCAAGCGTCACCGCGCACATCGGCCACCACGCGTATCGGGTCCTGCTCGACGATGGCACCCACAACTGGCTAGCGGACGAGCCGGCGTCAGCCGGCGGCGGCGACCGCGGGCCCACGCCCCTGTCGCTGCTGCTGTCCAGCCTGGGTGCGTGCACGTCGATTACATTGAAAATGTATGCGCAGCGCAAGCAATGGCCCCTAGCCGACGTCGATGTTTCACTTGATATCGTGAAGGACGATAAGGGGTCCACTATCCGTCGCACAATCGTGCTGCACGGCGAGCTAGACAACGAGCAGCGGGAACGATTGTTGCACATCGCCAATGCTTGCCCAGTCCATCAGCTGTTGACGCATCCGATCGCCATTCAGAGCGGGCTGGCAGCGGTCGCGTAAACTAACGTCGATCCGCGCTATCATCGCGGCACACGGCGCTTGCCTGTTGAAGGACACTGCTGCTTTGAACTTCGAACACCTGATTCAAGTCAACGACCCGCTGAACCCGTTGACCACTACACTGACTCGTGACGAACTGTGGGCCGGTCTCGTGCTGCGTGCGGAACAGCCACAGTTGTTCGTGCTCGGCCTGGACAGCTGCACGATCCTGTCACGCCACGGCGATACACTAGAACGAGAGTTGCACTACGGAACGGCCACGGTGCGTGATCGCGTGACGCTAAGCCCCGGGCACCAGGTCCGGTATGATATCAAGGCGACCGACGCCCACGTCGGCGGATCGCTAACGATGACGATCGAGCAGCCAGACCCGGTGCAATTGTTCGTGCGCTTCGAGTACCGCACCACGCTACCCAGCGCCGTGCAAGGTTCCGATGACGAGCAAATGACTGAAATCGTCAAGTCGGCCTATCGCGAGGCGGATCTCGATACCGTACGGCTGATCCGCGAATATGCGGGCAACGGTCGGCTGTCTACACACGTGCATTGACCCGCTGCGTGGGCTATCAACTTGCTGCGACGATTAATAGACGCAATTGCAAATAAGAATAATTATCATTTAAACTCGTCGTCAACGATCAACACACCGCATCTTCGATGACGACCGTCAACCGCTTTTCCAGCACTCTGCGTCTGCCTTCGGGGACGACGACCCGCCCGATGTGCAGTTCCGCTGCCCAGCCCGGGGACCGGCGTGCCGCAGCAGCGCTCACCACGTCGGCCCCGCAGCCGGTGGGCACGGCTCATGCCACGCATGCGTTGCAAAGCGGCGACTTACTGCAAGGTCGCACGCACGTGAGCATCCTGCACAACGGTGAAACGTATCAGCTACGCGCAACGCGGCTGGGCAAGCTGATCCTGACCAAATGACCGGCATGCTGCCCGGCAATTACCAGGCGGCATGCTCCAACCGAGTATTGTGGGGACCACCTCAAACCGAGGTGTTTGGCACTAGCCAGCCTTGACGGCATCATCGCGAGACCTAGACCCCTTCGCGCCTGACAAACCTGCCGCCATAGCCAGCGAAGCCGTTTTTTTGCGGGATTCCCCACCCAATCTCCGAATCCTGATCTAAGCGCCGACTCGGGCTTCGTCACAAGAGAAGTTCAGACGTCCCCGGGCCACCACGGTCCGGCCCTCAAGGGGGCAACCTTGCCGTAGGGCAGGCCGTGCCACAGGCAGACGTTGCCGCAACAGCGGACTTTGCCACATGTCGGAACTTGCCACATGCTGTAATTTGTCACAGGTCGAAACTTGTCACAGATCCAACCCTGTCACAGGTCGGACCTCGCCAGGCCTCTGCGCCAGCCGGATTTCGTTATCCATTTGGACTTCGGCGCGATTCAGGTCTTGCGAGGCCCGTGCTCAGGCCCAGCCCCAGAACATCAGCCACCATGCGCTGTCGACAACCGCCAACGCCGCGACAAAGCACAGTAGTGCACCTACGCCCCGTGCGACACCGGCGCTGCTGCCGTGCACATGCTTGACGACGATTTTCACCGCAAGATACAAGCTTGCCGTGTTGGCCATCGCCAGCAACGCGAGCCGCACGTCTGGCACCCAGCCAAGCGGCAAATGCTCGGCACGCAGCAGCGACACGGTGGTGGCCGACAAGCCGAGGAACACGCCCATGCCGGCCAGCGGGATCAATGCCTGCACAAAGTGATGCAGCCGCGACGTACGCCACCGGCCGAGCAGTAGGTTGCCAGTCGCGACGCACGCCAGCAGCGCCGTGCCATACAACAAGCCCGTGGTAACGATATAGCCGATCACCAGGCCGCCGTCGAGCCACGAGAACGCATCATTCTGCTCCGGATAGTGCGTGAAGATGAACCATGGCGCGTTGGTCTGCAGTGGCCACATGATGTCGTGGTCAATCAGCCACGCGGCCAGCGATTGCTTGATCGAGACAAACAGCGGGCTGACGGTCCAGTGGAACGCGCCGATCGCGATGCCGAGCAGCCCGTACAGAATCAACGCGGTGTCCCACCGGTTCGCCCCCTCCTCGCCCAGCTCAACGACTTCCTGCGCCGGCGAGCGCCATGTCAGCTCAATCGCATCGCGATGGCCGCTGCAACGACCACACATATGGCAGGCCGACGCGCCCTTCATGTTTCGCAACGGCACGAGCGGCGCGCAGTTCACCGGGATCACACGGTGCCCATGCTCGCCCTGCGTGTATGAACGGCGCCACGCCCGCTCATCCACCCGATAGCGCAGCGGGGCGAGCCGCGCCAGCAGCGCAAATACGCCATTAACCGGACACAGGTATTTGCACCACACCCGTTTTTCCCGGCCGTACAGCAGGCCAATCACGATGGCAGCAACGGTCGATCCCCCGAGCACCAGCAGCACCGCCTTCGGATACTGGTACACGCTGACCATTTGCCCATAGATCGTCGTGAGTCCGAACGCGACGAACGGCCACCCGCCCCAGCGTATCCAGCGCGGAATCGGACGGCCCAGCCCATGCTTGCTCGCGAACTCGGACAATGTGCCTTCCGGGCACAGCACGCCGCACCATACACGCCCGAGCATCACCATCGACAGCAGCACGAACGGCCACCAGATGCCCCAGAACACGAACTGCGCGAATACCGTGAGGTTCGACCAGATATGCGCGGTATCGTCCGGCAGCGGCATGAAAGCCGGCACCAGGATCAACAGCGCATAAATGAGCACGACAACCCACTGCACGTTGCGGATCACCGTGTGATGGCGCTGCATCCAGTGCCCAGCCTCGGCCAACCAGCCGGAGCGTGGAGCAAGCATCACACTCATGCGGGCTTCCTCTGCGCGCGCGAGGATTGGCGCTGCCGGGTCCGGCGCAGCAATACCCAGACCACCAGCCAGAACAATGCATACGCAATGACGTTAGCCAGTGCCGGATGGGCCCGATAGCCGGTCAGCGTCGCCACTAGCGAGCCGACTGTACTCGAGTCGTCCAGGATGTGCGACGTGTCCCACACCATATCGATGCCGGTCGGCACGATTTCCTTGTCGATCAGCTTGTCGATACCCGCCTCGAATAGCCCCGCGCCGAGGAATAACAGCATGACCTCGGTGACGCGGAAAAACGCGCGCCACGAGAATATCCGGCCACCCAGTTGCAGCAGATAAAACGTGAGCAACGCGAGCGCTAGACCGATCAGCACGGCCAGCCATTGCATCACATCGACGTGGCCCGACCGGCCGAAGCCCAGCCCATACAGGAAGATCACCGTTTCACTGCCTTCGCGCGCGATCGCTAGTGCCGCGAGTACGGCGACACCCCACCAGTTTGCATTACGCCGGCTCTCGGCCAACGACATTTCCATGTCGCGCTTGAGCGTGCGGCCATGCCGCTTCATCCACAGCACCATCTGCACGATCAGCACGCACGCGACCAGCACCATCGCCGCCTGAAAATAATCCTGCGCATCACCGGACAGCACTTCGGTAAAGCCGACTAGCGCGGCACCCAGGCCGACTGCCGCCAGCAATCCCGCACCGACGCCAAGCCACAGCCACGGCAATCCCTTACGCGCGTCGGCATCGCCATTAGTCAACCAGGCATGCAAGATGCCGACCACGAGCAGCGCCTCGACGCTCTCCCGCCATACGATGAACAGAATTTGACCCATTACATCTTCCTTCGCGCGGCTGCACGGCCCATCACTTTGCCACTATCACGCCTTGCGCGCTCTGATGAAAATCATCGAAGAACTTGTACTCACCCGGCGACAGCGGCGCGATCACGACAAACGACTGGGCGCCCGGCGCCAGCACCTTCTCCTTGCGCAGTTGCACGCTCTCGAACTCGACAGCGCCCTTGCCAGTGTTGTAAATCTCGATCTTGATGCGCTGGCCGGCCGGCACTTCGATGCGCGCCGGATTGAGCTTGCCGTCCGCCATCTCGAGCCGGAACGTGGGCAGGTCCGCAGCGCGGGCGACGCCGCCGAACGCGGCGCTCCACGCAAGCAGCCACGCCGCAACCTGTAATTTGAGCGTGCGCTTCATCGATTAGTAACCACCCTTTTTGCCGATGCCGGCGAACGGGAAGTCATAGTTCAACTCGAACGGCTTGAACCACGGACCGACGCCGGTTTCCTTGTCAACGTGGCGGCCGAACGCCATATGCCCGGTCTGCGCGGGCGGCGCGATGAACAGCTTCAGGTGGTACTTGCCCGGTCCCGCGAGCTTTACATTGTCGCCGTAGTGCGGGCCATCGCTCGCTACCATCGCCATCAGATCACCCTTTTGCACATAGTTCGAGCCGGGCTTGGTCAATTCGTAGCGCACCTGCAAGTACGGCATCCAATCGCCTTCGGCAAAGCCGGTCGGGTTGTTCTTGACCGCATGGATGTCCGCCTCCAGATGGATGTCCGAGTCGGACGCCTTGCGCATCATGCCTTCCGGGTCCATCGTGATCGGTTGCAGATACACCGCACCGACTTCCATCCCGCCCTGGATCTGCGGTTTGCCAATCGGATACTCGGCTGCCGACGCTACGCTTGCGGCGCCCATTGCCAGTGCAAATGACACCACCGCGGTGGCGGTACGAACTAGACGAAAAACTGCCATCGACATTCCTCGTTGTAATGTGTGTGAAAACTGGAATAAGAACAATTCTCAATACACTACCAGTGTAGCACTGATCCGTGCGTTACCCCAAGCGGCAATGTGCGCCGCACCGGCACATCTCGTCACCGCGTCGTCACGCGGGCTCGCGCTCCGGGCACTCCGGGCACTCCCGGGCGCCCCGCGCCCCACGCGGCGTCGCGGCCGCGGTCTAGCGCAGGTCCGGCACGTGGTCGCCGACGCTCGCGCCGAACGCGCGCTGCTTGAGCCGCGCCAATTGGTCGCGGGTCTGCGCCGCCTTCTCGAACTCGAGGTTCTTTGCGTAGTCCAGCATCTGCTTTTCGAGCTTTTTGATTTCCTTCGCAAGCTGCTTGTCCGACATATCCTCGATTTTCGCGCGCTCCTGCTGTGCGCGAAGTTCAGCACGCGCGTCGTCCACGTCGTAGACGCCGTCGATGATGTCCTTAATCCGCTTGACGACGCCACGCGGCACGATGCCGTTGCGCTCGTTGTATTGGATCTGCTTACGACGACGCCGCTCGGTCTCGTCGATCGCGCGTCGCATCGAGTCGGTGATCGTGTCGCCATACAGGATCGCGCAGCCGTTGACGTTGCGCGCAGCCCGCCCGATCGTCTGGATCAGCGAGCGCTCGGCGCGCAGGAACCCCTCCTTGTCCGCGTCCAGAATCGCCACGAGCGACACTTCCGGGATGTCAAGCCCTTCGCGCAGCAAATTGATGCCGACCAACACATCAAAGGTGCCCAGACGCAGGTCGCGGATGATCTCCACCCGCTCAACCGTATCGATGTCGCTATGCAGGTAGCGTACCTTCACACCGTGGTCGGCAAGAAACTCGGTCAGTTGCTCGGCCATGCGTTTGGTTAGCACGGTGACCAGCACCCGATCGCCAGCCACCACGCGCTGGTTGATTTCCGACAGCACGTCATCGACTTGCGAGCTAGCGGGACGGACCTCGATCTGCGGATCAACCAGCCCGGTGGGACGTACCACCTGCTCGACGACCTGGCCCGCGTTGCGCTGCTCGTAGGCAGCCGGCGTCGCCGACACGAACACCGCCTGGCGCATCTTGCGCTCGAATTCGTGAAACTTCAGCGGGCGGTTGTCCAGTGCGGACGGCAGCCGGAACCCGTACTCGACCAGGTTTTCTTTGCGCGATCGGTCCCCGTTGTACATAGCGTTGAGCTGGCCGATCAGCACATGCGACTCATCCAAGAACATCAGCGAGTCAGCCGGCAGATAGTCGCACAGCGTTGGCGGGGGCTCGCCAGGCGCGGCGTCCGAGAAATGCCGCGAGTAGTTCTCGATGCCCTTGCAGAAACCGAGTTCCTGAAGCATCTCGAGATCGAACCGGGTGCGCTGCTCAAGCCGCTGCGCCTCGACAAGCTTGCCCTCCTGGTGGAAAAACGCGAGCCGCTCGCGCAACTCCTCCTTGATCGTCTCAACCGCTCGCAACACCGTGTCGCGGGGCGTCACGTAATGTGACGACGGGTAGACGGTGAAACGCGGGATACGTTGCCGCACCCGCCCGGTCAGCGGGTCGAACAAATGCAATGATTCGACCTCGTCGTCGAACAACTCGACGCGCAATGCCATTTCGGCATGCTCGGCTGGGAACACATCAATGGTGTCGCCCCGCACGCGGAATGTGCCACGCTGGAAATCGACATCATTGCGCATGTACTGCATGGCAATTAGCCGGGCGATGATATCGCGCTGGCCGATGCGGTCACCGTCGCGCAGCGTGAGGATCATCTGATGGTATTCCGACGGATTGCCGATCCCGTAGATTGCCGAGACCGTCGCGACGATCACGACATCACGCCGCTCCAACAGACTCTTGGTGGCCGACAGCCGCATCTGCTCGATGTGCTCATTGACCGCCGAGTCCTTTTCGATGAACAGGTCGCGTTGCGGTACGTACGCTTCGGGTTGGTAGTAGTCGTAATACGACACGAAATATTCGATCGCGTTGCGCGGAAAAAACTCACGGAACTCAGAATACAGCTGTGCGGCCAGCGTCTTATTCGGGGCGAATACAATCGCCGGGCGGCCGAGTCGCGCGATCACGTTGGCCATCGTGAACGTTTTGCCCGAGCCGGTCGCGCCGAGCAGCGTTTGGAACGCGAGGCCGTCCTGGATACCCTCGACCAGCTGGCGGATGGCCTCCGGCTGGTCACCTGCCGGTGGAAACGGCTGATACAGCTGGTAGGGCGATCCATCGAAGACAACGAATTTGCTCTCGTCGAGCACGTTATCGTTCTCGGTGTGCGATGCGGACATGGGTCATTCCTTCCGGCCGGGACAAGCAAACGTACATTCTAGCGTTTTGGCACGACATGAGGCCGAGTCTCGGTGAAATCGCCACGCCCGGCCGCGCACCGGCACCCATTCGAGTCCCAGCACTGGCACCGTTACCGGGAAGGCAGCGCAACCATACACAGGCGCAAGCCATACGCCGGAGTAAGCCATACGACGGAGCAGATCAATGAGGCATAGTTCTCTGCTGCCAGCCGACGCGGAACAATGCGGCCGGCATTGGTTACAATGCTGGGATGGGTGGTTGCATGGCGTCGATCCCAAGCATGCCATGGCCGCCGTTCGCCGTCTTTTCGAACTCACTGTCGATACGATCATGTCTCTTTTCTCCGTCGTCGAACTCGCGCCGCGCGACCCGATCCTGGGCTTGAACGAAGCTTTCAATGCCGATATCCGTCCGACAAAGGTCAACCTGGGCGTGGGCGTCTACACGAACGAGGAAGGCAAGATTCCGCTGCTGCACGCGGTACGCGAGGCTGAACGGGCCCGGCTGGAACAAGCGTTGCCGCGCGGCTACCTGCCGATCGATGGGATCGCCGCATACGACACAGCAGTACAAAAGCTGTTGTTGGGTAACGACTCGCCGCTGATCGCCGAGGGCCGCGTTGTTACCGCACAGGCGCTTGGCGGAACCGGTGCGCTGAAAATCGGCGCGGATTTCCTCAAGCGCATCGAGCCGAACGCGAAGGTGGCGATCAGTGACCCGAGCTGGGAAAATCATCGCGCACTGTTTGAAAGCGCCGGCTTC
Organism: Burkholderia sp. b14; assembly: GCF_900156195.1. Classification (NCBI taxonomy): domain Bacteria; kingdom Pseudomonadati; phylum Pseudomonadota; class Betaproteobacteria; order Burkholderiales; family Burkholderiaceae; genus Burkholderia; species Burkholderia sp. b14. Next base: position 95,872 of record NZ_FTPJ01000003.1, on the reverse strand, counting down.
GAAGTTGTGGCATATCCTTACTACGACCCGGCGACCCACGGTGTGAAGTTCGACGCGCTGCTTGCCGCGCTGAACAGCTATCCGGCCGGCACGATCGTGGTGCTGCACGCCTGCTGCCACAACCCGACAGGCGTCGATCTGGACGAGGCGCAGTGGCAGCAAATCGTCGATGTGGTCAAGGCTCGCGAACTGGTGCCGTTCCTGGATATGGCCTACCAGGGCTTCGCGCAAGGCATCGACGAAGATAGCGCGGCGGTACGCCTGTTCGCGTCGGCGGGTATCGACGTATTCGTCTCCTCGTCATTCTCCAAGTCATTCTCGCTGTACGGCGAACGGGTCGGCGCGCTGACGATCATCACGCATGGCGATGAGGAAAGCGCGCGCGTGCTGTCGCAATTGAAACGTGTGATTCGCACCAACTATTCGAATCCGCCGACACATGGCGGCGCGATCGTGGCGGCGGTGCTCGGCAATCCCGAATGGCGCGCGCTTTGGGAACAGGAGCTTGGTCAAATGCGCGAGCGCATCCGCGCGATGCGCGGCGGCCTGGTACAAAAGCTTAAGGACGCCGGCGTGCAACGCGATTTCGAATTCGTCAACCGGCAACGCGGCATGTTCTCGTATTCGGGGCTCAACGCCGCGCAAGTCGAGCGTCTGCGCGAAGAGTTCGGTATCTATGCGGTCAGCACTGGACGGATCTGTGTGGCCGCGCTCAATACGCGCAACCTTGACGTGGTGGCCAACGCCATCGCGCAAGTATTAAAGTGACCGGGGCGAGCGATGGCGCGACGCCCGCCGTGCCATCGCGCCGAGCGCACCGCCGCCTGCAACACCAATGCCACCGTCTCGTACGGCGGCGGTGGCGCAAGCAGGGGCTCATCGCTCGGATGGGTCGGGGTTCATGGCAGGCTACTTCATCGACCAACCGTGCGAGACGAGAAACGACTGGCCAGTGAGTGCTGCACTCGGATACGCGGCCAGAAACAGCGCCAGTTGCGCGACGTCGTCAGCGGTAGTGAACTCGCCGTCCACGGTGGCACCAAGCATCACGCGCTTAACCACCTCTTCCTCGCTGATGCCCAGTTCCTTGGCCTGCTCCGGAATCTGCTTGTCCACCAGCGGCGTGCGCACGAATCCTGGACAGATCACGTGCGAGCGCACGTGATGCGCGGCCCCTTCCTTCGCGAGCACACGCGCCAAGCCAAGCAGTGCGTGCTTGGCGGCCACATACGCCGATTTCAGCGGCGACGCCTCGTGTGAATGCACTGAGCCCATATAGATCACGACGCCCCCGCGATCGCCAGCGTACATGTATTTGAGCGCCGCCTTGGTGGTCAGAAACGCACCATCGACGTGAATCGCCTGCATCTTCTTCCAGTCCGAGTACGCATAGCTTTCGATCGGATTGACAATCTGGATGCCGGCATTGGACACCAGAATGTCCATCGAGCCGAACGCCTCGGCAACCTGGTCGATGCCGGCATTGACCGCATCCTCGTCCGTCACGTCCATCGCAACGCCGAGCGCCCGGCCGCCTTGCTCGGCGATCTCCCGTGCGACCGCCTGCGCACCTTCGAGGTTCAGATCGGCGATGCCGACCGCGGCGCCGGCTTGCGCGTAGACGCGGGCAATCTCGCGGCCGATCCCGCTTGCCGCACCGGTGACGATGGCTGTCTTGCCGCTCAGATTCGTATTCAAAGTCGACATCGATTTTTCTCCTAGCCAGTGGGTAACGTTAACGTGACGCGTCATCGCGACCGGCGACCGATGCCCAGGCCCAGTCTGACACCGCGCGGCGAACGAATTGCGCTATTGTGCCTGGAACCGGGGCTCGTGCTGCAATGCGATAGCCGTCAGGCTCGCGCGCGACGCCGGTGTGAACTTTTTCGATAACGCCGAGGTGTACGCGGGCGGCCACTCCGAGCAGATCATGGGCTAGGCACTGCGTGCGCTTCGCTGGCCGCGTGCCAGCTATATCGTATCGACGAAATGCTTCTAGGGCATCGAGCACATTGTGGTCACCGCGCACCAATGACAGGCGCCGCGCTCGCATCCCGGCGATGCAATGCGCCCGGTTCACAGGCGTAGAATAGCGAGCTTTCCGCGCCCGCCCACCCAGCATCATGCTCAGTTACCGTCACGCCTTTCACGCCGGCAATCATGCCGACGTACTCAAGCATTGCGTCGTCGTGCACCTTCTGCGCTATCTTGCTCAGAAGGACAAGGCGTTCTGGTATATCGACACGCACGCGGGCGCCGGTGCGTACGCGCTGCACGAAGGTTACGCGCAGAAGCGACTCGAATTCGAAACAGGTATTGCGCGGCTGTGGAAACGCACCGATCTACCGGCGCCGCTGGCCGATTACGTGGATGCCGTACGTGCATTGAATCCGGATGGCGAACTGCGTTTCTACCCCGGCTCCCCCTATCTCGCTTGGCAGACGCTGCGCGAGCAGGACCGAATGCGGCTGTTCGAGATGCATACGACAGAGATCGACGTGCTGCGCAGCAATTTTCGCGATGCCGGGCGGCGCGCGATCATCGCCAGCGGCGACGGCTTCGAGGCAATCAAGGCATTGCTGCCGCCTCCGCCGCGGCGTGCCCTGACACTGATCGATCCTTCCTACGAGGACAAGCGCGACTATGCGCGCACACTGGGTTGCGTCCAAGAGTGCCTGAAGCGCTTTGCGACGGGCGTCTATGCGATCTGGTACCCGCAAGTCACACGGCCCGAAGCGCAGCGCTTTCCCGCTCAACTCAAGCGCTTGCGGCAAGACCGTTGGCTGCATGTAGCACTGAGCGTCGGCACGGTGCCCAAAGACGGTCTGGGACTGTACGGCAGCGGCATGTTCGTGCTCAATCCGCCGTATACACTGACTGCGGCGCTGCACGAAACCTTGCCCTGGCTCGTCGACGCACTGGGCGTCGACCGGCAAGCCCGCTTCGTACTGGAGGTAGGCAGCGACTGAAAACGGGAGACTAACGCGGCGCGGTGCGGTGCGGCAAACCACACTGCATTGCGGCACCGGCATAATTAATATGAAGTTGTCCCAGGCCAATGGGACATCGTTTCGCTTGAATGCGGACGGCAACGCGGTCTCCCGTCACCGCAGCGCACGAGAACCCGGCGGTTGACGGCTTCGTCAGTTTCGGCAGACCGGACGCCATCAACGGCCCCATTCGGGAGAGACGAGACGGCAGCAGATGAACGCCGCCGGTCGCGCGCGGCGGCGGAATGTCGCATTGCGCGCCGTTCGACGGCAAGTCGGACAGGGAAGGATTCGTCGGCGACGAGCTTGGGTCGCGTAGAATATCAGGGCCGCGGTATGTGGTCTGTACCGGCTTCGGTGCAGGCGTCCCTACCCGTTTCACCGCCAAGTATCAAGCCAATCCTAACCCGACTCGGTCGGCTCCCCCTACCGCGCAGCGTAGGATTAGAATGAGCGGTAACCGTTGTGTTCCAGCGCGCGAATGCGCCGCTCGAGTTCGAAAATATCAGCCGACTGCGCCAAATAAGCCTCGCGACGGCGACGTTCGGCGTTCTCGAACCAGTTCGATAAGGCCATCATCAGATAGGTCAGCATCACAATTCTCCAGGGAGCCGGGGGACGTCCCGCCGGAATGACGTCAGGGATTTCCCTTAATCGGGTTAACCCGAGTATAGAAATCCGCCTCTAAAAAGTCCAGCGAATTGCACGAATAATGGGCATGCCCGTTTGGGATGCCCATTCAGTGTGAACCGCCGGATCCGTCCGGCATCGTCACCACGCCTATTCCGGGGCATGCAGTGGAGCGGCGCGGCCACGCTGATCGACTCGCCGTACAAAGCGCTGGCAACAGGTGTTCAGCCTCGCGAACGCGAACTTCTGCTTTGGGGTAATGCTGCTGCGTCAGTGAGCGCGGCCTCAACACGTTGTCCGCGTGCCGCACGACGGCTGCGGGCCACGCCTGCCTCGGGCAGTAGCGATGCATAATGCGTACATGGGCCACTGTCGGCCAACGCCAGATGTTCGATGATCGGGCAATCCGGCCGCGCATCGCCATGGCAATGCGCAGCCAGGTGCGCTAGTGTGTCACGCATCGCCGACAGCTCCGCGATGCGCTGCTCGAGTTCGGCGACGTGACCTAGCGCGATTGACTTGACCTGTGCGCTGGCTCGCTCGCGATCGTCCCACAACGCCAGCAATCGCCGGATATCGACGACCGAAAAACCCAGCCGCCTCGCATGGCGCACGAACCGCAGCGCGTGAACCTCCTTGTCGCCATACACGCGATAGCCGACATCGGTGCGGCTGCGCGGCATCACGAGCCCAATGCTCTCATAGTAGCGGATCATCTTTGCGCTGACGCCTGACGCGCGCGCGGCCTGGCCTATGTTCATGATTGTCGATGCACCGCGTGCGATTCAATACACTAAAAATGCTACACCTTGCCACAATGGGAAGGTGTACGCTGATGTGGATTAATTTGATCAATTTGCGCTTTATTGACAGGAGCCCCTCATGATCGAATTCAATGTATCCGGCATGAACTGCCAGCATTGTGTCAAAGCAGTTACCGAGTCGCTCCGCGCGCGCGATGTGCATGCCCGAGTCGATGTCCACCTCGAACGAGGCCACGTGACGGTCGACAGTACCCAACCCCGCGCCGCGCTGAAAGCGGCGATCGAGGATGCCGGCTATACCGTGAATGAATAAGCGAGGCAGAATGAGTCAGCTCGTTGTGCCGCGCGGCGGCGCTAAAGCGGCCATCATCGACGCATCCGGTCTGCTTGCCGGGCGCTTGCCGCCGAATTCGCAGGTCAGCCGGAGTGGAACGGCGAGGATGCCCACGTTCACCTTCTGGTGAACTACCCACCGAAGGTCGCGCTGTCCGCGCCGGTGAACAGCCTGAAAGGTGTATCGAGCCGTTTGGTGCGAAAGAAAAGCTCTCCGAGCATTCGGCGCAAGCCGTGGGGCGGTGCGCGATGGTCCCCATCCTACTTCGCCGGTAGTTGCGGTGGTGCGCCCATCGAATTCGTCCGTCAGTACATCGAACAGCAGCGAACGCCGCACTAGCGCCATAGAAGGATGCTGCCGGCATCCGCGCTATCCTTCCCCGCCATGAATGGCGAGGGTTGTCGCGCAACTGATCAACTCGCTTGTTCGCGTCACTCGGCCTGACGTAAGCGAGCCGGCGGCTTTTTCGGTCACGGTGCACGCAGCGCCGATACGCTCGGCTAGCTTGACAGATTCTCGACGATAATTGTCCTGACAGCGCGTTTAAGCCAAATTAAACTCAATGTCGCACCATGATGGTACGCCCGCATCGGCTACCTCAGCCCTCGACCCACAGACGAGAAAAATCGATGTCCATGCTCGACAAGCAGACCGCGGCCACCGCTGGGACTTCCGGCGGCGCCACACTCAGCGCCGCCGCCACGCGGACCAACGCAATCGTGTTCCCGGTGCTCGGTGCAATCAGCCTCTCGCACCTACTCAACGACATGATTCAGTCATTGATCTTGGCAATTTATCCGATGCTCAAAGCCAACTTCCAATTGAGCTTTGGCCAGATCGGGCTGATCACGCTGACCTACCAGGTCACTGCCTCGCTGCTGCAGCCGCTCGTGGGCCTGTACACCGACAAGCACCCGAAACCGTTCTCGCTGCCTATCGGCATGGGTTTCACATTGTGTGGATTGCTCCTGATGTCCGTGGCCAGCACTTTCCCGATACTGTTGCTGGCCGCATCGCTAGTCGGTTGCGGCTCGTCGGTGTTCCATCCCGAATCCTCGCGTGTCGCGCGCATGGCCTCTGGCGGCCGTCACGGACTCGCACAGTCGCTGTTTCAGGTTGGCGGCAACTTCGGCACCTCGCTCGGACCGTTGCTGGCCGCTTGGATCGTGATCCCGCACGGGCAGCCGAGCATCGCCTGGTTCTCGCTCGCGGCGCTGGTCGGCATCGTGATCCTGTTCAATGTCGGACGCTGGTACCGTAGCCATCCGTCTACAAAGAAGTCCCGCTCCAGCACGGCCCGCGTGGCGTTGGCACGATCGCGCATCGCAACCGCCATCGGTGTGCTGATGCTGTTGATATTCTCGAAATACTTCTACTTGGCCAGCATCAATAGTTACCTTACCTTTTACCTGATCGACAAATTCCACCTGTCGGTGCAATCGGCACAGGTTCATTTGTTCATCTTCCTCGCGTCAGTCGCCGCCGGCACGGTGATCGGCGGGCCCATCGGTGACCGGATCGGTCGCAAGTATGTCATATGGGCATCGATTCTCGGCGTCGCCCCCTTCACATTGGCGCTGCCGTACGCCAACCTGTTCTGGTCCAGCGTGCTGCTGGTCATCATCGGCGTGGTGATCGCGTCGGCCTTCTCCGCGATCCTCGTGTATGCGCAGGAGCTGGTCCCCGGCAAGGTAGGCATGATCGCCGGCCTGTTCTTCGGCTTTGCGTTCGGCATGGGTGGCGTGGGTGCCGCCGTGCTCGGCTGGCTGGCCGATATCACCAGCGTGCGGTTCGTCTACCATGTGTGTGCATTCCTGCCATTGATCGGCATCGTCACCATCCTGCTGCCGAACCTGGAACGCCCGCGCGCAGGTCAGTCGACATGATTCGCGCTTGCCGCGGCCACCATACCGCTGTTGCGCGAACGCTGTCGGCGCCCGGCCGAATGTCGCGGCCAAGGCACGCCATGCACGCGGTTATACTTGTGCCATACCGCAACCCGTCCCTTGTCGATTTCGCGTCATTGTCCCCACCATGCCAGACCTTGCGCCGACCACCTGGGCCCTCATTACCGCGTTCGGCGGAGCAGGCGCCATGCTGCCTGTTGCCGCGGCCATCGCGCTGTGGCTCGCCGTAAGCCATACCTGGCGCAGCGCGCTTGCGTGGTCCAGCTTTCTCGCTGCTGGTATCGCGCTCGTGCTGGTTACCAAGGTGGCCTTCCTCGGCTGGGGCATTAGCATACGCTCACTGGATTTCACTGGCATTAGCGGCCATTCGATGCTGGCGAGCGCGGTACTGCCGGCCGCAGCGTTCCTGAGCACGCGCGGCGCACCGGTCATGCTGCGACTGGCAGTGCTAGCCGCGGGACTCATCGCGGGTGCCGCGATCGGCGTATCGCGGGTCGCGCTAGATGCACATTCGGTGTCCGAAGTGGTTGCCGGCTGCGCGCTTGGCGCAGCTGTGTCGCTGGGCTGGATCGCATGGGCAGCGACGCGCGAGCCCAACCCGGCCGCACGTGTATCGCGCTGGGTCGTAGCCGCGAGCCTGCTCGGGCTCGCCGTATCACTGCACAGCTATCATGCACCGACTCACCGGTGGGTCACACGGATTGCCCTGTACCTGTCCGGCCACGAGCGACCATTCGTGCGAGTACGCTGGAAAGCCTACCGGCCGCCGATACTGAGCCAGGCGCTCGACGTGCAGCCGATCGACAGGCGGCCGCGCTCATAGCAATGCTTTCGCACCGCGAGCCGCCTTAGCCGGCTTCGGCCATTCCAATGGGGACAATTGCGGGTCCGGGGCAGCATTGATCGACTGTCTCGCCGCCGCATAGTCGCGGATGAACCCGCGTTGCATGTCACCGAGCAGCAGCCGTGCAGCCAGCTGCAACGCGATCACCGCGTCATTGCCGGCGCCGAGCGCGCTCTGAATGGCGGAGGCCACGCTCAGCTGGCGCCATTGCGCGGCGCGCGGACATCGGTGCAACAATCCAAGCGCGTACCGGAACCGCTTGACTCGGATACGCTGTACATGCCGCTCGCGGACGGACTGACACGCCGCCGGGACCATCCCCTCTTGGATGGATGAAGGAATATCCCGATGCTAAGCGTTCAGCATGCGGGTACACATGCCTCATCGATGCATGCGCGCCGAGCCAAAAGACGTCAACGATGTTGCACTTAAGAGAACGTAGCTAGCGATAAGCGCATCAGCCAACGTAGAATAAGCCACTCGTCGGATGAACGTGTAACGCGCGGCTCCGGCGAGGGTTCTCAACTACTGGGCATTTCAATACGATGGCCACGAAAAAACCAACGACGAAAACCTCTGCAAAACCTGTAGCGAAAAAAGCCGCTGCGACCAAGGCCCCTACTAAGAAGGCCCTTGCAAAGAAAGCCCCGGCGAAAAAGGCGGCTGTCGCCAACGGCGTCGCTGCACCGATCAAGGAGACTTTCACGAAGGCCAGCCTCAGCGCCCATATCGCCGAACGCGCACAAGTCGAGCCCAAAGCCGCCAAGGCCGTGCTCGCCGCGCTGGAGCAGACGGTCCTCGGCGCCGTGCACAAGAAGGGGGTGGGCGAATTCACGCTGCCCGGTCTACTGAAAATCACGGTGCAAGCCGTGCCGGCCAAGAAGCGCCGTTTCGGCAAGGATCCGTTTACCGGCGAGGAACGCTGGTTCGATGCAAAGCCGGCCACGGTTCGCATCAAGGCACGCGCGCTGAAGAAGCTCAAGGACGCTGCAGCGTAAGCACGCAACGCACATGCCGCGCCCGTCGCGCGGCGCGTACATAGAGCGGGTGCCGCAACCGGGGAATGTGCCCCGAGTTGCGGCATTTTTTTGTGGCGTGACACCCCACCGGATTCTCATGCCGGCGACGCATACGCTACGATTGAACGCATAACGACACGCACGGTATCGTGCCGGTCAGCGCGCCAAGCCGGCCGGGCAAACTTCCGCTACGATGCCCCCTGACGACCTCCTTTCACTTTCAACAAGGGGAGCATTCGCGATGAAAATCGATCTGTCAGGAAAAACCGCCGCCGTCAGCGGCTCGACCGCTGGCATTGGACTCGCGATCGCAACAGGATTGGCCGCAGCCGGCGCGCTCACGATCGTCAACGGCCGCAAGCAGGATTGCGTGGACAACGCATTGCGCACGATCCGCGCGGCCGTGCCGGAAGCCGCGCTGCGCGGCTTCGCCGCGGATCTGTCGCATGCGCACGGTTGCGATGCGTTCAGCGCCGCGTTCCCCGACGTCGACATCCTAGTGAACAATCTCGGCGTGTTCGGGTCCGGTGACATCTTCTCAACGCCCGACGAGGATTGGCACCGCTATTTCGAAGCGAACGTCATGTCTGGCGTGCGGCTGACACGCAGCTACTTGAAAGGCATGATGGAGCGCCGCTGGGGACGCGTGGTGTTCATCTCATCGGAATCGGCGCTCAACATCCCACCAGACATGCTTGCGTACGGCTTATCCAAGACCGCGCAGTTGTCGATCGCGCGCGGCATCGCGAAATACGCAGCCGGCAGCGGCGTCACGGTCAATGCCGTACTACCGGGGCCCACGCTGTCGGCGGGCTTTCGTGCAATGGTCGAACAACCGGCGCTTGAACAAGGTAAAAGCGTCGAGCAAGTCGCTGACGAATTCGTCATGGCCCATCGCGGCAGCTCGATCCTGCGTCGTGCAGCCACGCCCGAGGAAGTCGCAAACATGGTCGTGTACGTGTGCTCGCTACAAGCCAGCGCCACAACCGGTGCCGCATTGCGTGTGGACGGTGGTGTGGTCGATACGATCGCATAATCGCGACCGGCGCGCGGTACAGCGGCCGCAACGCATGTTAATGGCCGCGCGCCCCGTTTGCCGCCACGATGACCGGCACGCGCACTCACCCGCTCGAAGACCGCCTGTCGCGGCGCTGTGCACGGCAGCCAACGCACCACGCGGTGTGCACGCCCACGCGACCCCGTCTCGCGCTTTCGTTGATCGCAGTGTGAGTGGCAGATCACTTGCTGTTCGCACGCCAAAACCGAGCGCGGAGCGCTAAAGAAGCGAATTAGCCGTTTGGCCGACTTGTAAAAATCTTTATCTGGACTATATTAGATTCATAGTTCATATATAGATAGGGTACCCGATGAGCCGTCCGATCCGAATCGCTGAAGGCGCCGCCGCACCGATACCGCCTGCCCGTCAGCCAACACTGGCCGAAATGTCCGCCGCTGGACTGCGCGCATTCTTCAATATTGCCCACGACTGGCAACTGTCGGTTGATGAACAACTCGTGCTGCTAGGCTCCCCGGGGCGTTCGACGTTCTTCAAGTGGAAAGCCGCGCCCGATGCGGCACGACTGTCACGCGATACACTCGAGCGACTCTCGCATTTGCTCGGCATTTACAAGGCGCTGCAGATCCTGCTACCGCAGCCGGATGCCGCCGACGGCTGGGTGAAGCGACCCAACAGTGCACCACCGTTCAACGGCAAACGCGCGCTGGACCGGATGCTAGCAGGCAATCTCAGCGACCTGGTCGCCGTGCGGCAATATCTTGACGCGATGCGCGGAGGTTGGGCTTGAACGACAAGCACAGCACTGCCCAGCCTTCCGGCAACATCCAAGACAGGGCCCGCGAGCCGTCACTTGCGGCACTGCGCGACCCGGGCTGCTGGCCCATCGCCAGGATCCAATGGCAGCCTGCCTACCGTGTCGTGCCGACACGCTTGCCGGCGATCAACCTATTCGATCGCGTCGCATCGGCCAGCGACTTCGACACGCTGTACGCGCTCGAGGCGATCACCAACGATCGCCTGCGCACCGAAGTCGGCGAAATCGACTTGGTGCCGCCCGAAGAGCGCCGCTTCGGTCCAGGCTACGGTCCAATCATGGCGGCGCTCACCCATCTGAATCCCGCTGGCAGTCGCTTCTCGCCGGGTACATTCGGCGTGTTCTATTGCGCACGCGACGCACGGACCGCAATCGCCGAAACCCGCTATCACACCGCGTTGTTCCTGTCTGCGACGCATGAGCCGCCGATGCGTCAGCCCATGCGGCTCTACACCGTTATCGCGCAAGGCAGCGTGCTGGATCTGCGTGACCAACGAGATGCCCTCGCGCCGACCATCCTGCATCCACACGATTACACGTTCGGCCAGGCGCTCGGTACAGCCGCTCGCCATGCAGGCCACGCGGGCATCGCATATCCTTCCGTGCGCGACCCGCATGGCGAGTGCCTGGCGGCGTTCCGGACCACGCTGCTACGGCAATGCCACCATGCCGCCTACCTGGAATACAACTGGAACGGCAACCGCATCGACGTCGTGTTCGAATTGACCCAGGTCGGCTAACCGTGCGTTGGCCAGTCCAACGACGCGGCGCCCCGCCGCAGCGCCTCGCGAGTCGAGATCGCATGGATGCGGCCGCTATGCACGTCCACTATCGACAGTGCACCATGCGGCGAGAACGCGCCCGTATCGACGAACGTCTGCGCGCCGACCGTGCGGACCTCGGGCACCGGCGTATGCCCGCAGTAAGTATGCGACAGTCCCCGCTGCACGCGTGGGTCGCCTGCGCCCGCGATCAACTGCCGTCCCCACAGCAAGTGCGCGCGCGTGCGCTCGTCGAATTGCGCGGCATCCAGCGTGAGGTCGTCGCCAAAGAATTCGGCATGCAGCACGTTGAAGCGCCGCGCACCGGTGCCTACGACACGCGCCAGTGGCAAGCGCCTAACGCGCGCCGCGTAGTGGCTCAGCATCCCGGCCGGCAGGGCGCGCGCCCACGCACCGCCTATCGAGTCCCAGGCTGTCTGTGGCAACACGCCGTCGGCCACGTCGCACATCACCTCCTCGTGATTGCCCTTGACCGCGAAGAACCATGGCATCTCCAACAACGCAAGCGCCTCGACGGGATGATCGCCGCGATCGACCAGGTCTCCGACCGAAAACAGACGGTCGTGCGCCGCATGGAACCTCACTTGCGCTAGCAAATAGCGCAGCGCATCAGTGCAGCCGTGCAGGTCACCGACGACGAAATCGCGTCCTGTGTCATTCCACGGATGGCACGCGACAAAACGGTAAGCAGCATCGTTCATGATGTCGATGATAGCCCCGTCGCACCGTCTCCGTATGCGCCTCGTGAAACGTATCGGACGCCGGACAGCCCGGCTGCACGGCATCGCGCGCCGCCTCAACTGTTGGAACGACATCGCGATGAGTCGAAGACCGCTGAACACCGCCACCCACGACCACAAGCGCGGCGAGGACGTGCGCGCCAGGCTGGCCGTGCTGTCCGAGTTAACCGACGGATGGCTGGCCGCGTGGCGCAGTTGGTCCAAGCTCAATACGTCGCAGCGTCGCGCCGTTGCCAGCGGACAAGCCGACGGCTGGACGCCGGGTGCCGCGGCCGAAGCGATGCTGTACCAGACGCTGGTCGACTGCTGGCCGACGCGCACCGCAGCGCGCAAGCCGGCGCCACGGCCAACGAGACGCGCACGCCGCACGCGCTATGATCACAGCGGGCCAGCGGTTGACAGGTCGGCGCCCGGCGGCTGGCTCATCCGCGCTCGGGCAACGTCAGCGCGATCGAGGTGAAACCATCGGTCCCGCTCGCCGCGCTCGATTTGCCGCCGTGCGCCAGCACGACGCGCTGCGTGACGGACAGCGCGAGCGGCATCCCGTCGGCGCCCTGCACCGGTGTCGTCCCGCGCAAGAATGGTTCGAACGCATGGGGCAAGTCCGGATTAGTCAGCGCATCAGACGGTTGAAACCGGATGACCGACCGCCATACACCGTCGTCAAAGACGTTTTCCATGCTAACCGTCCCACCAGGGCGCGACGCGTCCACGGCATACGCCAACGCCGCCCACAGCGCCTGCGCAATGCGCACGCCGTCCGCCACAATCGAGATACGCGACGGCGGCCAGCGCACCTCGATCGCCGTGGCACGTTCGCGCGCGAAAGTCGCATCCAGGCACTGCACAATGTGCGCGACGACACGTTCGACGTCGAGCATCGTCTTGTTTAGCGGCAGCGCCTTGCTTTGCTCGCGAGTAGCATCAATGACATCTTCGATGATGCGTACCTGCTGCTCCACGCCCGTGCGCAAGCCGGTCAATGCCCGTGCAATGGTGGGCTCGGCCTGCCCCAACTTGCTCTCCAGGACGTAGATCCAACTGTGAATGCCGTTGAGCGGACTGCGCAAGTCATGCGACACCGCCGACAACACGCGATCGCGCGCAAATAAAGCGGCAACGGTCTGCAGGTAGGCCGCGCGAGCGACCAACGCATCGTCGGGCTCACCGTCGAAGTTGCCCGATGCAGGAATAGAGCGACTCAATACAATTTCTCCGTTTGGCAAAGCACGGACCGGAACGCCAAGCCGTGACAGGTATTATAGGCATCGCGCCGGCGCTGTCACGATCCGCGCCGGCGAAGGATCCAGCTCGCGCTGCTGGGCAGGCTGAAGCCGAACCTCAGCAAAGCTCACCCTTCTAGCAAAGCTCGATCCCGCCGGTGCCCGACCGTTTGCGCTACGATGTCGGTTTTTGACTCAAGGAATCTCGCCATGGCCACTGTAACGACCGTCTCCGGGCTGCAATACGATGATTTGATTGAAGGCACTGGCACGCAGGTTCAAGCAGGCCAGACGGTCAACGTGCACTATACCGGCTGGCTTACCGACGGACAGAAGTTCGATTCCAGCAAGGATCGCAACCAGCCGTTTTCGTTCGCGTTGGGCGCCGGCATGGTCATCCAAGGTTGGGACGAAGGCGTGCAGGGAATGCGTGTGGGCGGCGTGCGCCGGCTCACGATCCCGCCGCAATTGGGCTATGGCGCACGCGGCGCAGGCGGTGTCATCCCGCCGAATGCAACGCTCGTATTTGAGGTGGAATTGCTCAGCGTCTGAGCCCCCTGCGCTTCCGCCGGCTAAGCCGTCCCCTGGATAGTACATGCCATGGCCGCCGTCGCGCCGGCGTCCTCGTCCACCGTGTCGTAGCGCGCACGACATTGCGTGCGGCCAGATTGACATCGGCAATGCGGGCGACCAAGATGACCGAGCGCAGGGCCGCCAGCCAGCGTCCTTTAGCTAAGCGGCCAGGCAGTCGCTGAACCGACGACAGACGTGTCGCACGTCGCCAGCGCAGTGCTCTACATGGCTGGCTTGCCGCTGGGCGCGAACGTGCAGTTCATGACCGTGATGGCGATCGAGGTGCGATACATCGGCCGCGGCTGACAACCTGGCGGCCCAGGTGCCATCATCGACCGCGGCTCACGGCCCCTTGGCGCCCGACGGCTAGTGCAATTGCCAGTTCGTGACCTTGACAATCGCCGCGTCGGCATTCTTCAAGTTCATCTCGCCCTGGTCCATTAGCTTGCTCCATTGCTTGACCCGGTTCTTCCCGTTGGGCGACGTATTGTAGTCGTGCGTGTCGACGACCTTAGCCCGTTCGGCATAGAACCGCGTCATGAAGGTCTTCTCGTTCGGGCTATCGCCGGAGCGCGCGAGCAGCGCCTTCAGCGAGTCCCCGCCGCCGTCCGCCCCCTGGTTCAACGCCGTGTCGACGAACGAGCCGATCGTCAGCGCGCTGTTAAAGCCGCGCTGACGAGCCTGTTGCACACTGTATTGGATGTCCACGTTGTAGAATGTACGCCACATCGCCTCGCGCCACGTCGGGTTGTTCTGTTGCGCACCCACCTTGCTGCAAAAGGTCTTACTGCTGTCCGAGATCTTCAAGATTGAGCCGGACATCTTGCCATGCGCGCCAATGCGGGCAAGTCCGCCTTCCGCAGACGGAATCTTGGCACCGCTGAGCGCATCGAACGTCTTGAACAGCTCGGGACCGTCAGGCCCGGTATCGTTCGAACCGCCCGTGGTCGCGCCAAAAATCCCGATCGTATAGCCACGATTATCGTGGATGTTCTGACAGTACCCATAGTACTTTGTCCATTGCAGCGAGTCCTGCTCCGGCTTGTTGATCAACTTCATAATGTTGTTCCACTGCTCACCGTCCAAACCCGTGTTCTTCTTCAAGAACTGCAGGGTCGCAGGAGAGAAATTGGCGTCCGGATTACCGCTGGCCACGTTGGCAACCACGTTACAAGTTTGCCCGACACGCCACGGCTGGCCAGTATTGCCGTCGCCACTATTCAGGTCCGGCGCGTTGCCCTGCGTCCAATAGGCCGCAGTGTAGTTTCGCCCAGCGTAACTGACCACCTCACCGCCCTGGTAGATCGTCTTGGCGTCCCAAGGCGCGTCGCAAGGTTCGCTGTTCGGCTTCGCATCGTCGGCGCGTGCCACGCCGGAGACGGTCAACAGGCCAAGGCTCGTCGCAACAGCCCAAGACATGCGTGTCAGCGTCTTCGAAATCGAATGGTTCAAGACAGACTCCATATTATTTATGCGTTGAAAATTGCAAGCGCGCCGGCGACGAATAGCCGATACCGTAAAGCAAAGCGGGACCCGCGGCGCGCCAGGGCCGAAGCGCGCGGCCACTTGCACGAACCAGGTCAGCCATTTTCGCGATCTCGTCCTCCACGACGGATACCGGCGCACGGGCAAGCCTAGGGGTAGCCCATCGGAGTCACGACAAACCGATAATAGGCACACCTGTCTATCTAATCTACGCGAAAAAACCTTCAAATGGATCGAACAAACATTCCAATACTGAGGACGGCGTTTATGCGATCATCGCGGCAATCCATTCCAGCGGGAACGCGGCATTGGCGTCCCGGATATGTGCCGGCCCGGATGCCCACGCTACACGCTACGCTTGCAACACGCTCGCGAGAATTGCATCGTTGCGTTTGCGGGAAATCAATGCGGCCTTGCGAAACAACGAGGCGCCTTTTGCCGTGAGCGCGATGCGCACGCCACGGCCGTCTTCCTCGTCCGCTTCTTTGGTCAGCAAACCCTTCTTGCCCAGCACGTCAGTGGCGCGGCTCGCCTGGCTGCGATCCAGGTTCGACGCGCGTCCGAGATCCGATACCGACAACGGACCGAACGAGCCAACGCTGAGCAGCACGCGCGCCTCGGTCAGGGGCAACCCCAAGCGGGCAACGAATGCGTCGTTCATTGCCTTGTCGGTCAGCTTTTTGAGCCAATGCAGCCGGTAGGTGAAAAGCTGGTCGATCGGGCTCGGAGCAGGACGTCGGGTACGCATGGACGATCGGGATATTGACAATCGATGATGAAACGAGCATCCAGCATACCATTGCTACCCCGACGCTCTGTTTAAGCTGCCTAATTAAACTTTTCGGCAATACCCTCTGCCAATTCGCTCCACCCATTTGCTCCATCAAATCCCTCTGCCAGCACTCTGCGTTAGCTTCTCCATTAGTCCGCCCACCTATAATATGTGTGCGCACACATCATATTGGTTGCACGTACATCGATAAGCCGTTACGATAGTCACCGATGCCTGATCCGGCACCCCGGTGTGATCGTGCGCAACAAGGGGAATCTGCTGATCGCTCGGGCACCGCACGGCACCGGCGACGCGGTTCAGCATGACATTGTCCGGCTGCTGCAAGACGCCCGTTTCGACGTGTCGCTCGCCTCTTCGATCCAACATGAGATTTGGGCGAAGCTGTGGGGCAACATGACGATGAACCCGATCAGCGTGCTCACCGGTTCAACCGCCGACGTAATCTTGGACGATCCACTCACAGCACACCTGGTTGCCGAAGTGATGCGGGAAGCGCAAACCATCGGTGCGAAGCTGGGGTTGGACATGGGCATGAGTGTCGAGCAACGCAATGCTCAGACGCGCCAACTCGGCGCATTCAAGACATCGATGCTGCAGGATGCCGAAGCCGGCAGGCCGATGGAAATCGATGGAATCGTCAGTGCACCGTATGAGCTTGCTCGGATGAGCGGCGTGCCGACGCCATACCTGGACATGCTGCTTGGCCTGCTACGATTGAAGGGCCGCAGCACGGGGCCCTACGCTGGCGGCGCTGTCGGTTAGTGGCAGGTTCCGACAAGCCTGTCCCTATTAATAATACTTGAGCACCGCCCTCTCGACGCGGCGTTTCTAGACTGCTACTCTGCGCGGCGCAGAAGCAGCACGCGCGGCTCACCGGTTCGTGCGTGATGCATCCGCCGAAACGTTCCTCTCACAGAAGGGATGCATGAGAATCCACAACCCACCAAGACTCAAAGGGAACTAAAAGTGAAAAAGCTATTTGCCGCTGTGTCTGTCGCGGTTGTCGCCTTCAGCGTATCCGCCAGCGCTTACGCCAAGGACTGGTCCACTATCCGCTTCGGCGTCGACGCGAGCTATCCGCCTTTCGAATCGAAGGCCGCGAACGGCAAGCTGGTCGGCTTCGACATCGATCTAGGCAACGAGATCTGCCGTCGCTTACATGCCAAGTGCGTGTGGGTCGAAAACGATTTCGACGGCATGATTCCCGCACTCAGGGCGCGTAAGTTCGACGGCGTGCTGTCCTCAATGACGATGACGCCGCAGCGCGCCAAGCGGGTTGCGTTTTCGGCCAAGCTGTTCAACACGCCGACGCGACTGGTAGCCAAGGTCGGTTCGAGCATCCAGCCGACGCCAGAATCGCTCAGGGGTAAGCGCGTGGGCGTCGAACAAGGCACCATTCAAGAAACATATGCAAAGACGCACTGGACGCCCAAGGGCGTCCAGGTCGTTCCTTACCAGAATCAGGATCAAGTCTATGCCGACTTGCTCGCCGGCCGCTTGGACGCGGCGCTGCAAGACACAGTTCAAGCTGACGTCGGCTTTCTGAAGACGCCGCGCGGCAAAGGATACGCATTCGTCGGCCCTGGCCTGCAAGACGAAAAAACCCTGGGTATCGGTGCGGGCATTGGCCTGCGCAAGGAAGACACCGACCTGAAGGTGAAAATCAACAAGGTCATCGCCGACATGCTCATCGATGGTACATACAAAAAGCTTGAGCAGAAGTACTTCGATTTCGATATATACGGGGGCTGAGCAACGCGGTGCGCGGCCACGTTGATGCGAGGCCACGCCCGCTCCAAGCGCCGCGCTGCCAAAGCGCCAACGACGACTTTACATCTGCCGGCGCAACTCTGCCGGCGGCAACTTCATTTGCTGCCGGTACTTAGTCACGGTACGCCGGGCCACCTGGATGCCCTGCTGCGTTAGCATCCGCGCAAGCGTAACGTCGGACAAGGGATCGTGCGCATCCTCGGCATCGATCATTTCCTTAAGCAATGCCCGCACGGCCGCCGCGGAACACGTTCCGCCGCTCTGGGTGCACAGTTCACGAGGGAAAAAGTGCTTGAACTCGAATATGCCGCGCGGCGTCGCCATGTATTTGTTGCCCGTGGCGCGCGAGATCGTCGACTCGTGCAGGCCCAGCTCGTCCGCGACGTCGCGCAGCACGAGCGGCTTTAGTGCGATTTCACCGTACAGGAAGAACGCTTTTTGGTGGGCCACAATGCATTCGGCGACCCGCTGGATCGTATCGAAGCGCTGTTGCGCGTTACGCAACAGCCAGCGCGCTTCTTGTAATTGCTGCCCCAGCGGCGAACGGTTAGTGCCCGATGCTTGCGCAAACAAATCCGCGTACATCCGGTTGATCCGAGCGCGCGGTAGCACTGCGGGATTCACGGTGACGACGAACTTGTCCCGAACCTGCCGCACGATCACGTCCGGCACGACATAGTTGTCCTCGGCCCGTCCATATGCATTACCGGGCTTCGGATCAAGCCTGCGGATGAGCGCACAGGCCTCATGCAACGCACGCACGCTGCAACCAATATGCTTCTGCAATTCACCGAGTTCGCGCCGTGCCAGCCGCTCCAAGTGATGCACAATGATCTCACGCGCAATGTCGCGCCGTGGCGTGTCATCCGGCATCGCGTTCAACTGCAGCAGCAGACACTCGGACAATGAGCGGGCACCGATACCAGGCTTATCCAACGATTGCACAAAGCGTAACGCAACCAATAGCTCCTCGTCGGTGGGTGGCGTGCCAAGCTCGGCAAGCGCGGCCAATTCCGACAGCGATTGTCGCAGGTAACCATCGTCATCCAGCGCCTCGATCACCAATTGAGCCAGTTCCCGGTCACGCTCATCGAGGCGATACAGACACAACGTACCCTGCAATTGCTCGCGCAGCGACGGCTGAGTGCGTACCCAGGCGATCGGATCACTGTTGTCCGCGCCACTGTGTTCGCGAATTGGGCCGTGATCATACGGATCGCCAGCGAAATCCGTGGTGACCGTATCCGAATAGGGCGTCTCCGCCACCACACCGGCGGCCTCCGCGCCGCTGGTGATGGGTTCAGCGCAGGACGGCAACGCACCGTCCCCACTCTCACAGTCGGCGCCGGCCAGCGTATCCGGTGCGGCGTCTTCGGCTCCGCTCAACGAGTCGTCTTCGAGAAAAGGATTGGAGTCCAGCGCCGCGCGCAGTTCTTGCTGGAACTCGACGGAAGACAGCTGCAAAAGGCGTACCGACTGCTGCAGTCGCGGCGTCAATGCCAGCGACTGACGCATGCGTTGTTCCAGTAGTTGGGGCATTTTCGGTAATCCTTCAATTTGAGTAACAAGCGCGACCGCGCACGCGCAATGCGGCGTGGAGCGCTGTTTCATTAGCAAGCAACACTCGTACCAACTGCATGATGGGCCACTATGCGGCGAGCACATGCCGATCCCGGCGCGCTGTGGCTACGCCTGCCCGTGCCCTTTTTACAACGCTTCGGGAAGACATTCACCGTCGGATACCGGGCCAGGTCAGCAGTGTGCTCAGGCCTCCTCGCCGCCCGGCTCCAAGCGTTCAAGCATTGCCGCTGTGACGCGCTGGCGCGTGTTCCAATAGTCGGCCCAAGGGTCTGCGCCTAATTGGTCGAGCCGTTCGGCGACGTTGCGCAATGTCCATTGCGTCGCGCTGCTCGTACGGGGCACCTCGTCCCACGTGAGCGGCATCGACACAGCAACCCCTGGGCGGGCGCGCGGCGCGTAGGCGGCGATCGTGGTCGCACCGCGGCTATTGCGCAGGTAATCAATGAAGATCTTGCCACGGCGGTTCTGCTCGCCCATTTTCGCGCCAAACTGCTCTGGCCAGACGGTAGCCATATGGCAGGAAACGCGCTGCGAGAACGCCTTGGCGTCGCCCCAACCGACGTGTGAGCCCAACGGGACGACTACGTGCAATCCCTTTCCGCCGCTGGTCTTGCACCAGCACCGCAAGCCAAGGTCCGCCAACACAGTACGCAGACGTTCGGCGGCCTCGAGCATAGCGCGCCACGGCAACGCTGGGTCGGGATCGAGATCAAAGACGACTCGGTCGGGATGTTCAATGGCAGGGATCTGTGCGTTCCATGTATGGAGTTCGATCACGTCCATCTGGGCGGCCCCCACCAGCGCCGCCGTATCGTCGATGGTAATCAGTGGCTTGTGTTCGGGGTCCAGACCTTCGTGCTGCGTGACATGCGGTATCGCAAGCCGGTCGCTATGCCTTTGGAAGAACAACTCTGCATCGATCCCGCCCGGCGCGCGCAATAACCCGACGGGCCGTGCGCGCAGATGAGGCAGCAACACCGGGGCCACCCATTCGAAATAGCGAACCAGGTCAATTTTGCGGGTGCCGGTGTGCGGATCCATCACCCGATTGGGATGCGAAATCCGAACACCCGCCACCGTCTCATATAGGTTACGTTGCTCCGAGTCTTTCACTTTCATACAGTAGGGGTTATCGTCTAATCAGGCCAAGCAACAACGTCGCCAAAAAAATCACGAGGAAGATGAAAAACAGTATTTTCGCGATTTCAGCTGCGCCCGTAGCGATCCCGCCAAAGCCGAACACGGCGGCGATGATGGCAATGATGAAAAAAATAACAGCGTAACGAAGCATGGCTTTCTCCCCCAGATCAAAGACCGACAATGGCCATCGGCACATGACTCAACCCCTTGCGCGCGTGCCAATCATGCATGCAGATGGAACCCGTCAGATAATGGGACGCATAGCTTTTCGTGCATGACCAACGCCGCTTCCATGGCACGCCGGGATGTCGCCATGCCAATGTACTCGACGATCTCACGGTAGCTTTCGACCGCCACTAGGTTCTGCTCAAACGCGTCGTTGAACAACTCAGCGACCGTTTGCCGGTTGGCGCCGTAACCGACAGTCACCATACCTTGCACGAGCCGTTCGGCGGCAAGCTTGTGGATCGCCCGTATGTCCCTCAGCGTCGACATCCGTGACATGGCGTACCTCGAGTTTGGACAGTGTGAGTCATACCGCCGGACGTGGCGGACCCGGCGTCTCAGCTTCCTTCAGCACAGCATCAATCATGCCTGGTTGCTCTGCCGCCTCCATCCCGGACAGCCAAGTCGGTGACGCATGGGCATGAACCTTGCAATAGCGCGTTGTCGCATACCGGGAGACCACCATGACAAGCAGCACCCGTTCCCACCCGTCTATCCGGCACCGTAATGGCCGTCCGCCGCGCCAGCGTCACGCGGCAGCGCGCGCCGCCCATCGCAGCAACCGTGCAAAGCACTGGTCACGCGACGTGACTCAGCACAGCCATGCACTGGACCTGGAGTCGAACGTTTTCACGCAGGGCACGGCGCAGCAAATCGCTGAATCGCTTAAGCGCTCGTCGATGCGCAGCACGCGGCGTCGCGGCACACCGTTTCAATCGGCCATGTCGATGCTGAATTTCTACATCAACCGCGCTGGAAAGCACTTACCTGCGTCGCGCCGCCAGGTCCTGGAACGGTCCAAACAGGCATTGCGGCACGCATTCGGCCGGCGCCGCGGATCATGACGATGCGCGCCCAAGCGTCTATCCGACAGAGCGCGCTTATGTATCATGCGTGAAACAACCTGGTTCTTCATCGTGGGCGGCGTCTTCGTCGTGATGGGCATCACCGGCTCGATGCTCAAGCGCCTGCCTTGCAGCAGCGCGATGCTGTATCTGGCAATAGGCGCTGCGCTCGGCACGCCCGGGGCCGGAATGCTCGCACTCGATATTTTTCGCGACGCGCATTTGCTGCGAATGTTGACCGAAGTGGCCCTGCTCGTGTCACTGTTCGCCATTGGCTTACGGTTGCGGGTGCCGCTGGCCGATCCGCTTTGGGGCTTGCCGCTAAGGCTCGGCGTGCTGGCAATGCTAGTCACGATACCGTTACTGACAGCGTTCGGCATGGTAGTACTCGGTCTGCCAGTCGGTCCCGCACTGTTGATAGCCGCCATTCTGGCTCCGACCGATCCCGTGCTGGCCCACGACGTTCAAGTACAAGACTCGCGCGATCAAGACCGGATGCGTTTTGCGCTGTCCGGCGAAGGCGGATTGAACGACGGAGCAACCATGCCGTTCGTGCTCCTAGGCATTGCGTTATGCACCCAACCGGATAGGTCAGCCGCCGCGGCGCTGTCCCCGGTCTTCGTTGCTCATGCGCTCTGGGGCTGCATTGGTGCAATCGGCATCGGCGGCGCCCTCGGATGGGCAACGACCCACGTAGTGACATGGCTGCGTACACGGCATGCACAGGCACTGGACCTGGAGGGCTTTTTCGCCCTCGGGCTGATCGGGTTGTCGTACGGCGCTGCAGAGCTTGCCCATACCTACGGATTCCTTGCAGTATTTGCCGCCGGTGTCGCGATGCGCCGCGTTGAGCATCGCGCCAGTGGCGAGCGCACGGCGCAAGCGGCGATCGGCACACTCAACCCACAGGACGTTCAAGCTACCGCAGCACATCCAGACAAGGCTCATGCCTACATGGCCGAGTCCATTCTCGGCTTCACGATCGAACTGGAAAGGATCGCGGAAATGGCCACCATGATCGTCATCGGCAATGTACTGACCACCTTGCCGATGCCGTTGTTCAGCCC
This sequence comes from Burkholderia sp. b14, assembly GCF_900156195.1. Taxonomy (NCBI): domain Bacteria; kingdom Pseudomonadati; phylum Pseudomonadota; class Betaproteobacteria; order Burkholderiales; family Burkholderiaceae; genus Burkholderia; species Burkholderia sp. b14. The sequence goes on along the minus strand of NZ_FTPJ01000003.1, from coordinate 73,328 downwards.
GCGCAATGCGATGGTGGCGGCTGCGCTGTTCCTGCTTGTTCGCCCACTCGCGGTGGGTATTTCGCTGGCCGGCTCCCGCACATCACCGGCGCAGCGTCGCCTGATGAGCTGGTTTGGCATCCGTGGAATCGGTTCGTTTTACTACACCGCCTGCGCGGTTGAGCATGGTGTACAGGCCAGCACGACAATTGTATCCATTGTATTGTTCACCGTCACCGCATCGGTTGTGGTCCACGGCATTTCCGCTACGCCGTTGATGAACTGGTATCAGCAATGGCGACAGGCTTATTAATAAAGCGCCAAATTGGGAATTCATACCGCTATGCAAGACAGACCTCCAGTGCCACTAGCCAACCTGTGGAAACAAAGGTGACCACGATGCCAGGGCGAGCCGTGCTGCATGATCCCGCCACTTTCGAAATGATGGTCCAGAATATCAAGGACTACGCGATTTTCATGCTTGACCCACAAGGCCATGTCGCGAGTTGGAATACCGGTGCTCAGTACATTAAGGGATACCGTGCCGATGAAATCATTGGGCGCCACTTTTCGGTGTTCTACAATCCGGCGGACATCGCGGACGGCAAGCCCGAGTATGAATTGCAGCATGCCGCTGAATTCGGCCGCGTTGAGGATGAGGGTTGGCGCGTCCGTCAGGATGGGTCGAGATTCTGGGCCAATGTCGTGATCACAGCGCTGCGCGCGCCATCGGGCGAACTGTGCGGCTTCGCGAAAGTCACCCGAGACTTGACCGAGCAACGTGCGGAGGAGGATAAGCTTCGCCAGAGCGAAGAACGGTTCAGACTGATGGTCGAATCAGTCAAGGACTACGCGATCGTCACGCTGGATCCGCAAGGCCGCGTGGTGAGCTGGAATGCCGGCGCCATGCAGATCAACGGGTATCGTTCAGAAGAGGTGATGGGTCGCCATATGTCTATCTTCTATCGCGACGACGATGACACCAACGGCATGCCCGAGCAGCAGTTGCAAGCCGCGGCGAACACGGAACGTGTCGAAGACAATGCATGGCGCGTACGCAAGGACGGCACATTGTTTTGGGCTAATGTCGTGATCACGGCGGTACGCGACGCCGCCGGCACACTGCTCGGCTTCACCATGGTGACGCGCGATATGACCGAGCACAAACGTCTAGAGGAACTAGAGCTGTCCAGCCACCGCATGAGCGAGTTTCTCGCGATGCTTGCTCATGAATTGCGCAATCCGCTCGCTCCCGTGCGTAATGCAGTCAGCGTCATGCAGTTGGTCCCGAACGTCGATGCGACGATGCGTCATTGCCGTGACGTGATCGATCGGCAGGTCAGCCATTTGACGCGACTTGTCGACGATCTGTTGGACATCGGGCGGATCACCACCGGCAAGTTGGAGCTGCGCCTGGCCTGCGTCGACATAGCGGAAGTCGTCGCCCGTAGCGTAGAAGCGGCCCGCCCCTTCATCGACGAGCGTTGGCAGACCTTGCATGTACAATTGCCGCACAGGCCGGCCTGGGTCCGTGGCGACATGACGCGATTGGTCCAGGTGGTGCAGAACTTGCTGGACAATGCCTCCAAGTTCTCGCCCAGCGGCGCCGGGATCAGCATCGAAGTCACCGTCGAAAAGCGCATGCTCTTACTGCGTGTGATCGACCAGGGCCGGGGCATCTCGCAGCAGGGACTGAAGTCGATCTTCAACCTGTTCGTGCAAGAAAACCACGCACAGAATCCAACCGATACTGGCCTGGGGATTGGTCTCACGCTGTGCCGTTCGCTGATCGAACTTCACGGCGGAATGATCGACGCGTCCAGTGATGGGCTCGGCTGCGGCAGCACGTTCACGATACGTTTGCCGATCGCCCGACATCAGGCACTCGCGGATCCGCCGGCATCGTCCAGCGTCATCATGTCTACGCCGTCAATACCCCTACGGGTGCTCGTCGTGGACGACAATCGCGATTCCGCCGACAGCCTCGCCATCCTGCTCGAACTCAAGGGCCACATGGCCCGCGTGGCCTACGACGGCGCGCACGCAATCGAGATCGCACGCGTGTTCCTGCCGGATCTCGTGCTGACTGACCTGGCCATGCCCAATGTCGACGGGTTCGGCGTGGCGGGCGTACTGCGTTCGAACGTGGACCTGTCCGGCTCGACACTTGTTGCGATGTCTGGCTTCGGCCAGCCGGGAGACCGGGCTCGATCGTTGGCCAGCGGTTTCGACGCGCACTTGGTCAAGCCGATCGAACCGACCCAGTTGGACAAGCTGCTCGAGCACAGCATGCGGCAAGCCGGCAAGGACTCCGTGCAACGCTGACGCCTCGCGTCTCGATGTACCGTGCACCGTGCTTCGGTGGTCGGTGGTCGGTGGTCGGTGGTCGGTGGTCGGTGGTCGGTGGTCGGTGGTCGGTGGTCGGTGGTCAGCGCATCTGTCATCGGCGCATCAGTTCAACTGGGCGACTGACGAGTGATGCTGGTAAATTAAAAACGGTGGCGAACGCCTGCGGCGATCAATAGCTGGCTCCCACCAGATGCGGGATCGGCGGTATTGATCATGGCTGGCATGCCGGCTGATGCTCGCTGATAAATTGCCTCCACGTAGGTGTCGGTACGCTTGGAAAGTGCATAATCGAGTTGCGCGGCACCCTGGTGCCAGTGAGCATCGGACGCTTTCGTATACGTGTATAGGCCGGCCAGCGTCAACGTGGGCATGAGTTGATATACGCCATTGACCTCGTAGTTACTCAATCCGATCGAACGGGCACTAGCGCCCGTGTCGGCATCCACGACACCCGTATAGGTCGCACGGGACCACGCGGCACCCAGCGTCAGGTCTCCCAGCGAATAGTTCGCGCCGACGCCGTAGGTATTCTGCACGCCGACGGCGGCGTTGAGCACGTCGCGGTTTGAGCCGGGCAGCGCCGCAATATCGTAGGCGCCGGCTGCCGTCCTGCCACGGCCGCCCACGTGAAGGTATGCGGCGCCCGCATTAAACGGGCCGTTTTGGTAGTTCGCCCCAACGCTGTACGCACGGTTATTTGCGAATTGTCCCGCCGCGTTCGAGAACGCATACATGCCGCCCGCGCTGAAACCCGCGAACTGGGCACTGGTGTACTTGATCGAATTGCGCGCGAGGTACGAGTTGTTCGCGTTATCGTTGTCAAACGGATGGGCAAACGCAGTGCCTCCCGCCCCGCCCGTCAGCGTGAAGGGGGAAAAATAGTCATGAACCGCATCGTACTGGTGACCCAACGTGATCGTGCCGTATCGCTCGTTGCCTAAACCGACGTAATACGGATGGTCATTCAGTGATTGCCCGTTGGTCACCGCGAAGCCGTGTTCGAGCCGGAACACCGCTTTGTTTCCGCCACCGAGGTCTTCCGAGCCTTGCACTCCCCAATAGCTGCCGTCGATCAAGCCACTGGTCGCCTTGTACTGCGCATGGTCGGCGACATTGCTCAACCATGCGACGCCAGTGTCCAATTCACCGTACAGCGTTACACTGCTCTGTGCGTACGCTTGATTTACGCAGGCAGCTAACATGATTAAATAAAGGCGCCTGTCGACCAGGCGCCGATTTTGTTTGCCAGACATGGGTAGGGGTCACTTGAAAAGAGGAAAGCTGCGATAGTCGACTTGTCGGGACAGCCGCAGTTGTGACTATAGCCCCGCCGTTCGGGCCGCCATGATCGCAAGTGCGCCACGCGCTCTACTGCTTCGCATCTGTTGCCGTGACCGAAATCGCTACTACCTGCTCCCGCCATGCTGGCTGCAAATCCCCCACACTCGCTGCGCCGGCCGCCCACCGGTCCAACAGTCCCATTACGCCACCAGTCCACTATTACGCCAGCCCACTGGCGCGCCAACCAACCGGCCATGCAAGCCACACTGCCCACAAGCCACGCCTGACGCTACAGACCGTCATTAATCGAGCTGAAGGCTCTGGAGGTACCGCTCGGCAGGCGCTGTTCGTGCGCAAGCCCCGCGGCGGCGTGCCGTCCCAGGACGGCGCAGGGCTGTTCGCCTTCGCCCGGTGATGCTGACTTTGCGCAACGAAATCCGGTATCCCGACCGCCCAATGCGCGTAGCGGATCAATGCATCCGACGACACCGCGCATCAGTCAGCTGGATGCGGTTCGCAATCGTGCACATCTCTGCTATACTTCATCGCTTTCGGGGCGTAGCGCAGCCTGGTAGCGTACCTGCATGGGGTGCAGGTGGTCGGAGGTTCAAATCCTCTCGCCCCGACCAGCCTCAAACCCGCGTCAGCTAAGGCTTTCGCGGGTTTTCTCGTTAGTGCCTGTTTTTTATGCAATGGGGAGGCAATTAGAAAATTTCTAATACGTCTCATGCCTTCAGTACCGCTCGGCCCTTTCGACGTCCGCTAGTGCGACGCGCACTGGCCTACCGCCCGGCACCACGTCGAGCTAACGAGCGGCGCGTCATTGGCAGGATCTCCGACCCACCACACACGCGCGCGAAGCTTGTCTATTCGCACTGGTCGTCGGCCGCGACGGCAAAACGCGTGGCCCAACCGTTAAGTTGGAGTTTGCATAGATAGCGATTCTTTTACACGAAGAACCGATAATTAAGATCGATTCGCATTCTGAAAACCCTTGTCCAGCTTGGGTGCTTTTGACATTGCGGAATAGAAGCCGGGCACTGGAGAGACCCTCGGGTCAGCATCTCCGGCAGGACGCCGTCCGGAAATTAGCTTAACAATAGGTGTCAATATTACCACCATGATCTTGGCATCTTTGCAAAGCAATCCGTGAATGGGCATATTCAATGCCGACTGTTTTCAGGTACAAAGGCATCCGGTTTTTCTTCTATTTGGACGAAGGCACGCCGCGTGAGCCGCTGCACATCCATGCGCGGAGCAATGGCAATGATGCGAAATTCTGATTGTATCGTGATGTGCGAATTGCCTACAGCGACGGCTTCAACCGTCAGGAGCAGTTGGATTTAATCCGCGTCGTTCAGGCGCGTCGAGACGAAATCGAGAGGACTTGGGATGAGCACCTCGGCTAAAGAGCTTCGCTTTGATGATTGCACAATGTGGGTTGAATTGTCAGACGGCCGCACACTCGGCGTGCCGCTGGCATGGTTTCCGCGTTTGTTAAACGCCGCGCCCGAACAGCGGGCCTCATATGAAATTGGCCGATACGGCCTACACTGGAAAGCGATTGATGAGGACATTTCCATCGATGGTCTATTGGCCGGACGCGGAGATATGACTCATCGCCCCTCTCACGCGGCTTAATATGCAGACCGACCACTACACTTACCGCATCACATGATCATCTGAAGATGGCGAACACGTGGGACTGTGCGTAAAATTCCCTTCGCTTTCGTGGCTTGCCGCCCGCTACCTCTGAAGAGGCACTCACCGGGATTCGTCAAACGGGTCGCTTCTACTGTAGCTGATATGCAGGCCAGCGGCGAACGTATCCCCGGGCCTATTGCCGATTGGCATTATAGTGGAGAAGTTTCGAGTCCGTATTCCGCCGCAGCTACATCGTATGCTGGCGTTGCAAGCCGCTGAAGAAGTCGTAAGCCTGAACCAACTCGCTAGTGCGAAGCTGGCAACGCCAGGATAACCTATATTATCGGCATTGTAAGCGTCCTGGGCGCAGTTTCTGCGCCCAGGACACGCGCGATCCCATTTCCCGAAGACATTGATACGCTCAAGACCATGCTGCTCGAGCAGGCAGCGGCGGCTTCGCGAGCATGACGCCCAAGTCGCCAACCCCCAAGAGAGGGTGGATTCGCAAAAAGCGGCGCTGGCTTCGCGCGCTGCCGAACTCGAACAACTGCAGCTACTCATTACCAAGCTTCATCGTATGAAGTTTGGCCGCAAATCGGAGAAGCTGGATCATCAAATCGTACAGAATCCACGTCAACAAGTCCAAATAAGCCCGTCTTGAGCGTTGCCGCAGTCATCAAGACGGTATGCGATCAACGCTTACGATGCGCTTGTCAGGCTAATTGACGCTGCTGTAATTCATCCAGCCTTTGCGCCAAAATACGGCCTATTTCAATGGCCGGCCCTGGCCCTCCCATGTCCCTATGTTTGCAATGAATATGATATGTTTCAATATTTTTAAGAACATAAGGCCTCCATAAATTAGGAGAAGCGAGAGGAGTAGCTTCGTCTTCCGCCATCGTTGCGTAAAAAAACAGCACGTCACCGCAATAAATAGGCGGAGCATCCTCCTTTAAAAGACGATGATTGTTCTTTATAACATCTCGGGTTTTTTCCCATAAATATTCCCCCACGTTTGGAATGCTTTCATCTCCATAGCGAGCAAGCAGCTTGATATAAAATTCCTTTTGAATCATCTCCGGATCATCGGCTCGCTGAGCATAGTCTGGATAGCTATCCAGCAAAGCCAACAGTGCCACCTTTTCGCCTTGTTGCTCAAGCTGTGCCGCCATGCTATGAGCTACATTGCCGCCAAAAGACCACCCCAATAGATGGTAAGGCCCGTCTGGCTGAATGCGGCGGATTTGCTTGATGTAGTCCGAAGCCATTGCGTCAATTGTGTCCGCAAGTGGCGGCACGCCGTTCAATCCTCGGGCTTGTAAGCCATAGACGGGTTGATCAGTATCTAAATGATTGACCAAATTCCTATAAAGCCAGCTTAAACCACTGACAGGATGAACACAAAAAAGAGGCGGCCGGGTGCCGTTGGGCTGAATAGGAAGCAAAATGGCAAATGCATCGTCTTGGGTGCACTCCTGCGGCAGTAGGCGTTGGGCCAGCGCGGCGACAGTAGGCGCTTCAAATAGTGAGAGAATAGTGATCTCGGCACCCAACGTGGCGCGAATGCGCTCAATCATTTGCACAGCGAGCAGCGAATGCCCCCCGAGCGCAAAGAAGCTGTCGTGACGACTAATATGCTTGACGCCGAGCAACTCGGCCCAGATTGTCGCGAGCGCGTCTTCAATCTCGCCTTGTGGTGCTTCATACATTTGCCGTGCGAAGGCATCGCCTTCCGGCGCAGGCAATGCACGCCGGTCCAGTTTGCCATTGGGCGTAACCGGGAATGCGTCCAGCCGCACGAATGCAGCCGGCACCATGTACTCAGGCAGCGCAGCTGCCACATGAGCGCGCAGCATGCTAGCGAGTTGTTCGTCGGGCTCAGCAGCTATCACATAGGCAATAAGCCGCTTGTCGTTGTCCTCACCGAGTGCGAGCACCAAAGCGTCGCGCACTTGTGGGTGCTTAATCAGGTGCGCTTCGATTTCACCAGGTTCAATTCGAAAACCACGAATTTTGACCTGATAATCGTTGCGTCCCAGGTACTCTATATTGCCGTCGGGCCGGTAGCGAGCCAGATCGCCACTCTTGTACATCCGCGCGTCAGATGCGTCTGAGAACGGATCGGGCACAAAACGCTCGGCCGTGAGTTCGGGGCGATTGAGATAGCCGCGTGTCACCCCTGTCCCGCCAATATACAATTCGCCAACCGCACCCTGAGGTACCGGCTGGCCATGTACATCGAGTAGGTAAAGCCGCGTGTTCGCAATCGGCCGACCAATCGAAACATTTTCCTCTGTGCATTCTGCTGGACAAGTCCAGACTGTCGTACCAATAGAAGTTTCTGTGGGCCCATATAAGTTATGCAGTTGCACTTGGGGAAGCAGCGTCTGGCAAAGTCGGACGCTCGCACCCGACAACGCTTCGCCACTGCAAATTAAATGTTTTAAGGACGTACAGTGCTGGATGCTTCCGCTGTGTAAAAAAGTACGAAGCATAGACGGCACGAAGTGAACGGTAGTGATACGCTGCCGGATAATTAAATCCATAAGCGCAAAGGGATCTTTGTGCGCGTCCGGAGCCGCTACCACAAGGGTGGCGCCGTTCATCAATGTCCAAAATATTTCCCACAGTGAAACGTCAAAACTAAAAGACGTTTTTTGCAAGACGCGATCGTCAGGCGTCAAGCTATAGGCTCGTTGCGAGCGGTTCGGTACCTGGTCTCCTTTTTGCAGGCTGGTTAATGGCGTGGTTTCAAACAGGCGAACAATTTGAGCATGCTCGACCATCACACCCTTTGGGGTGCCGGTTGAGCCGGACGTATAAATGACATACGCGAGATGGTGAGCAATAAGCTCAGGCACATTGGGATTGGTGCTGGTGGTTTCTGGTAACACAGCTGGATCGAGCACGGTCAGCGAATCGAGGACTGTCCCGCCCAGCGCAGCACGACCGGCCGCATCGGCCAGTAGAATCGCTGGCGCAGCATCGGTGAGGCAATAGGCGAGGCGCTCAAACGGATACACTGGGTCGAGCGGCACATAGGCGCCGCCCGCCTTTAAAATCGCGAGCAGTCCTACGACCATCGCGGGGCTGCGCTCCATGCAGATTGCAACACGCGTGTCCGGTCGAACACCGAGCTCGATCAGACGATGTGCAAGATGGTTGGCCTGCGCATTCAATTGCGCGTAGCTGAGTGTCTGCTGTTCGTACACCAGTGCGGTAGCTTGTGGCGTGCGTTCAGCCTGGGCTTCGAACACCTGGTGAATACAAGTGTGTTGCGGATACGGCTCCGTAGTCGCGTTCCACGTTTCGAGTAAACGTTCGCGCTCTTCACTGGATAATATCTCTAGTTGCCAAACTGGCATGTCGGGCGTGTGCTCGAGCGCTTCGGCCAATCCCTCCAACGCCTGTTGCATATAACCGCACACGCGAGCCGGATCAAACGGTTGCGCAATTTGAGTTGTCAATCCCAGCGCGGTGCCGAAGTCGTCCACCGACAGTATAAGAGGGTAGTTCGTGCGTTCCTCAAAACTAAGGGACTCAATGCCGGATACCGTTTCGCTTTCAACTGTCTGTATTGCATTGTGTCGGTAATTCAACAGTGCACTAAAGAGCGGTGTGCCAGCCGGTACACTACTGCAGCGTTGCGCAAGCGCCAGCGACGCATGCTCATGTTCGAGCAGCGCAGCTAGCCGCGCATGCGTGGCACGCACACTCGCCTGCACACTGCCGTCCAGGTCCACGCGCAACGGTAAAGTATTGACAAATAGCCCCATTGCACTGTCCGCGCCGTCGCCCGCGTGCATTCGTCCGAACAACACGGTGCCGAATACCACACGCTGCTGCCCGCTCGCGCGTGCGAGCACCTGCGCCCAGGCCAAATGACACAAACTGGCTAAGCTTACGTTTAACCGTTTGGCTTGGGCGCGCAGCCGATCGTTTAAAGCCTGCGGCAGCCTCTGGCGTACCTCGGTAATTCGAGTGCCGTCATGATGCACGTCGGCCAGCCCGAACGGCAGCGTCGGTTCTTCCACGTCGGCGAGCATTTCGGTAAAAAAGCGCTCGTGCTCGACTTGTGACACGCCCAGGTACGCTTGCGCAACCAAGTTACGAAACGGCTGTGCAGGTGGCAACGTCTTGCCTCGACCTTCGATAAAAGCTTGGACCTCTGCCTGCATCACTTCTAACGTCGAGTGATCGTGGATTAAATGGTGCAGCAACTGAACAAGCAACCAGCGACCATCACCATTCTGCGTAATCACAAAGCGCAACAACGGAGCTTGTGTCAGATTAAGACAGTGATGTCGGGGATCGAACCGTTGGGCCAATTGTTCAGTGACCTGTCCGGCGGCCGGATCGACCGCGATTTCGGTGATCGACAGCAGCGCGTGACGCCAAACAACCTGCACGGGTTTGGATAGGCCCTCCCAGAAAAACGCGGTACGCAGAATATCATGTCGATTGACAACTTGTTGAACCGCATTCAGGTAACGGTCGAGCAGCGCCCGGTCATCAAAAGCCATTTGGACGATCAGCAGATATGGATCGCCTTTGGTCGACAGTAGATGGTGAAATAAAATACCGTCCTGCATCGGCGACAATGCATAAATGTCCTGGATGTTCGCGACGCCCCCCGGGACCTGTTCGACAATCCGATCAATGTCGGCCTGGTTAAGGTTGGCCAGTGGCAGTAACTGGGGGGTCAGCGTTGTAGTGTCGGAGGTAATGAGATTGGGTGGCACAGCCACTTCACGGTGTTGGCCTAGCGATCTGGCTAACTCGCTGAGTATCGGCGTTTCAAATAACGCACGCACCGACAGACTCAAGTCCTGGCGCCGCAAACGCTCGATCAGTTGCACCGCGAGCAGTGAATGACCGCCAAGTGCGAAAAAGCTGTCGTGCCGGCCCACGCGCGCTACACCCAGCAATTCGGCCCAGATCGTCGCGAGCGTCGTCTCAAGCTTGCCTTGCGGCGCCTCATAGGCTTGATGCGCAAGCGCCTCGTCATCCGGTGCGGGCAACGCACGCCGATCTAACTTGCCGTTTGGGGTCAATGGGAACGCGTCAAGCCTCATGAACGCGGCCGGCACCATATACTCGGGCAGTGCCGCGGCCACGTGCGCGCGCAGCGTGCTGGCAAGCTGTTCATCGGGCTCAGCGACCACATACGCGACCAGGCGCTTATCCGCGCCGGTGCCTGTTGCCAGCACGACCGCTTCACGCACCTGCGAGTGGCCAGCCAGGCGTGCCGCGATCTCGCCCGGCTCGATGCGGAAGCCGCGAATTTTGACCTGCTCATCGTTGCGCCTTAAATACTCTAAATTGCCATCGGGCAAATAACGCGCCAAATCGCCCGTCTTATACATGCGTGCATCGGCACAATCGGAGAATGGATCGGGCATAAAGCGTTCGGCGCTTAGCTCTGGTCGGTTCCAATAGCCGCGTGCGACCCCGGCGCCGCCAATGTATAGCTCGCCGACTGCACCGAGTGGCACAGGCTGGCCGTGCGCATCGAGCAAATAAACGCGCGTATTCGCAATCGGCCGGCCGATCGGTAAACGTTCAGACCGATCGCTAAGCTCAGTCACCTCATAGGTCGTTGAAAAAGTTGTACTCTCGGTTGGCCCGTAGCAGTGAATCAAATGCGTCGGCCCGGACTGCCTTAGCAGCTGCTTGAAAGAATCCAGGTTTTCTTGCTCTCCGCCACAGAGCAGATATTTTAAGCGTGACAAAGCTGGAGCCATGACCGGAACCAGCTGATTAAACAACGCGGTCGTTAGAAAAAGCGTAGTCACCTGATATCGTGTAAGCGCTTCTTCGAAACGGGAGGGATTAAGCACGGTGTCCGAATCGAATATCGCAACACCGCCACCATTGAGCAACGGCGCCCACACTTCAAAGGTACTCGCGTCGAAAGCAGGATTGGCGGCAAACGCGACGCGATCAGCGCCCCCGATGTCAACATAGCCATTGTTGATGGTTAGACGGGCAATAGCATGGTGCGGCACAAGCACACCCTTAGGAGTACCAGTCGAGCCTGAGGTGTACATCATATAGGCCGTATCGAGACTAGTGCGGACTGATTGTTGCAAATCGCTCGCCGGTATATCTGCTATTCCATTGACATCCGTCTGAGATAAATACAACACGGCTGTAGGCAACGTGTCGGGTACCTCGATATGCGTATCGGTCAGTACTAACCGGGCCATGCAATCGGTAACGACCCAAACTTGCCGTTCTGCCGGAGCTCGAGGATCGATTGGGACATAAACTGCGCCCGCTTTGAGAATCGCCAATTGCGCGACGACTAGCTCGATCGAACGTTCAAGTAATGTAGCGACATAGTCGCCTGGCTGGACGCCCCACTCAACGAGTCGATGCGCAAGACCATTAGCCTGCGCATTGAGCTGGGCATAACTCAGTGTCTGCGCTTTATCCACCAGCGCAATCGCGTCTGGCGTGCGTGCCACCTGCGCCTCGAACAGCTGGTGGATACACAAATGTGCTGGGTAGTCTCGTTCCGTCGCGTTCCAGGTGCTCAACAGCAATTCTCGCTCGGCTGCCGGCAATAAGTTTAATTTTCCAGCTGGCACTTCAGCGCCCTCTGCCATCAGCGACGCATGACCCAACTCACGTAAATGCTCGCTGATGCGCTGAACCTGATCGGCATCTAAGCGCTTGGCATCATACAACCAGCGAAATGCGCCGCGCGTATCGATTTGAAGTGTTAGCAGAGCACCGACCGCCTCACCATACGCAACAAGATCTGGCTGCGTTTGATCAGGTAATACCGACACTGCCACTGACCAAGGGTGTGTGGTACGTAAGTCGGGCAGACTACGCAGCGCTGGGCAACGCGCGATTAGATCGCGCACGAATGTGTGGTGGTGTTGGACGCGGGCGTACTCTGCGTCGATATGGGCTAAGTTCCTCGCAAAGGGCTGGTCCAATTCTACCGTGATGTCTATCGGCACCACTGGCGCCAAGCAAGCGAGCGCTTTCAATGGGTCGTCAGCGCCGTTCACGCGCCAGCCGATTTGAAACTGACTCTGCTCTGTCAGACGAGCCAGATAAATCGCCAATACCGTTAGTAATGTCATTACGGGCTGATTTGCCTCGCTTTTCTCCTGCAATGGTGGACACCATGCACTGGTGGCCCAATTAGGTTCAGTGTCACGCTCGCCATGCTCGAAGGGCAGTGTCCAAAACTGCCAACGCGCCAAGCGCTGCTGCCAAAACAATTCATGAGGGGCCAGCGTTTTATGAATCTTTGTGACGGCATCGGACTGTTGCTGGGTAAGCTCAGGCAGTTTCGTGCCTTGAGCAAGACCTGACTGCACTGCCAACGTTTGAGCTGACAGCGGCTCGCCTTCCAGTGTCGCAAAACCACTGATCAACACATCTTCGCTGCCTGTGGCGATTTGCCATGCATGGGGCGTAATGCGAATCACCGTGCCAGCCGCAGCGCCCGAGCGCTGATCTAGTCGTTCAACCCGAGCCACTTGCACCGTTCCCTGCTGAAGCCAAAGCTTGAGACAACCCAACGGATTTGGATAAAGTTCACCGAACGTCAACGCGCGAGCCAATGCGGATAAATCCCGAGCCGAACTCGTCCAACGCAAATAGGCGCCAGCTGGAGGGCGACGATGCTTGGCATAAAAGCTGCGATGGGTTAGGTCTTGCGGACGCACTGTCAATGAGCATTGCCCTAGGTGCGACAATAATTCATTAAACCCTTCCCGCGCTGCCTGATAACACTTTAAATTTAAGGTTAGCGCGGTCTCGTTGGCATCAATGACAACAGGATGTTGGACGGCAATATGTCCGGCATCCACCGCAGCGGCAAGGCGGTGCCAAGTGATCGCATAATCTGATTCATGAGCCAGCAATGCCCATGATGTGGCGTAATGACCCGCGTAACGAGGCAGGGGCGCGTCATGGTAATTGAACGCGCCTTCGCGGATTTTTTCAATCAGCGACGAGGGCAGGATCAGTGGATTGACAACTGAGAACAGCCAATCAACTGGATGCTGTTCAACATAGGTATTCAATCTCTCAATCGTGTCGACACAATGAACCCCTTCGTCAAGTGCCCATGTCTGCAACACTGCATCGGTGTACAGTACCACCTGAATAATATGCCCTGCGGCCATCAGCTGCCGCGCACAGTAGACGGCTAATGTGCCGCTGCCCACGATTGCGCAGGAACGGGATGGAACCGGTTGGTGTGGAGCGGGCTGTGCACCGATGGCCGTACTGGATGAAAGCGAGTGAATTGCGTTTTTTTCGATCGAAAATTCAAGCCCCACTATTTTATTCTTCATAGCCGCTCCACGTTTATTAATGAGAATGTTGCATTACCGTGCACAACTCTGTCAGCCACTTCTATTTACACAGCGTGCACTGTACGTTGTTACATCGTTCTGCTTCCAGGCTCTTCAAAGTGTGTTATCCACCATTGCTTTAATAAGAGATTCAGCAAAAGTATGCAATGCCCCAATTGTCTAAAAGGCAAGCGGTTTGTCTATTTATGACAATAATTTCGTTTTTGTACTTTTTGTCCGTTAGCAAATCGTCTTATCAACCATGACCGTAATGACGGCACCAACGGTTGACCGGTCCTGGAAACAATGCGATGCTGTAATTAGAGAGATAGTTACGTTATAGGAATAGTCATCAAACTACGCTCCCCTTCCAACGTCGCCAGTTTGTCAGATTCATGTGTTTCTTCCGCGCAACGCGCCGATGAAACAGCCCAGTTTTGTATAGGCTATCGCGAACACTGACGCATTGGGGGAGACGTGAGTATCTGGGCATGGCGACTCCCTCAAAAATAAGACGGCAGGAAGAAAGTACTGCAAATTATGGAAGGTTGCTGCGCTGGCTATACATTTAGAAGGCCGTGCAAACAGATGCCGTCGCCGTCACTTCAGAACTAACTTACGATAATGACAAAGTCACAGCAGCTGCTGGACGACGCGCGGGACGTGCCTGATCATTCTCATACGAAGCGATTGAAGCTCTCCCCCCGTTTCCCAACGTCCGAAGGTTGATAGCTGGCCAAACTGCGTCATGAACGGCTCACGCGCTTTCTAGACGGATAACCGAATGGGTCACACATACCAGGTGAATCATCAGGGAAGCACGCACCCGTCGATACGTCACGATCGCTTGCCGTCCGTCAGTAAAACGATCACCTGTCGGATTTCGTCACGCAGTGCATCCACATCGACGGCAACAAGCCGAGGATCCGCTGGCGACACGCCCGCGTCGCCCGGCGGCGGGACTGCACCGCCCGGCTCGTCCGGCAACAGCGCACCGCGTGAATCGAGCCGGTTGCGCGCACCGTTGATCGTGAATCCTTGCTCATACAACAGCTCACGGATCCGCCTAATCAACAGTACTTCATGATGCTGATAATAGCGCCGGTTTCCGCGGCGCTTGACCGGCCTTAACTGCGTGAATTCCTGCTCCCAATATCTGAGCACGTGCGGCTTGACGCCGCACAGTTCGCTGACTTCACCGATCGTGAAATACCGCTTCGCGGGTATCGGGGGCAACGTGACTTTGTCCATCGTCACACGCTCGTCATGTCGGTCTTGGATGCGTCGCGGGGGGCTAAGCACAAGCGGACCCTGACGTGGCTACGTTCAGCGTGACTGCAGGTTCGCAGCGCCGGACTCGACCTGCGCCTTCAGCTTTTGGCTCGCATGGAAAGTCACCACGCGCCGTGCCGCGATTGGGATAGCCTCGCCGGTCTTCGGATTGCGTCCCGGACGTTGCGGCTTGTCGCGCAACTGGAAGTTGCCGAACCCCGATAGCTTGACGCTCTCACCGTTTTCGAGCGCATCGCGGATTGCCTCAAAGAACGCTTCGACCATGTCCTTTGCCTCGCGCTTGTTCAAACCGACCTGATCGAACAGCAACTCGGCCAACTCGGCTTTTGTCAACGTCGGCGTCTCGGAGGGAACCGGATTGCTGTAAGCCGGATTATCGCGACTCATCGCACTGCGTTGCGCAGACAGAAGTGCTTCGAATTCACTCGAGTTCATTGGATGCTTATCATATAACAGTAGCCTCTGGTTTTTTTGGGCAAATCGGATTTGATTTAGCCGCGCAACCTCGCACCAAAGACTCGAGCCAAGCGTTCCACCAGGGTTTTGACGGCGAGATCAACCGTCTCGTCCTGAAGGGTCCCGCCAGTATCTTGCAAGGTTACCCGGAACGCAAGGCTTTTCTCGTCAGCCGAGAGCCCTCCCGAAACAGCACCAGAACCGGTTTGCTTCGCGTCGAATTTCGGCCGAAATTCGTCAAACAGCATCATTTTTTGCACGAACCGGAGTGCATCGTTGCCGACCCGAGCCTGCGCGAACTCATCGAGTATCGCTTGGACTTCGACATGCTGCGGTACGACCAACGCGATGTCACGGCGCACCGGCGGGAATTTCGAGATCTCAGTCACGCTCGGTAGTGCACGCCCCGCCACCGCATCAGCCTCGACCTCGAACAGTACGGGTGCATGTGGAAGGTCGTATTTTCGCATCCAACGCGGATGTAGCTCGCCGATCCAACCGACAATGCGACCATCGATCTCGATCCGCGCACTGCGCCCCGGGTGCAATGCCGGATGCGAAGCCCGTGTGAAGCGAGGCACCGTCGGTGCAAACAGCGCCTGCACGTCGCCCTTCACATCGAAGAAATCAACATGCCGCGCCGATACCCCCCATTGTTCATCGACGACCGGACCATAGGCCAGCGCACCGATCATCTTTGGTTGGACAAAACCTTCTACCGTCAATTCACCTTCCTTTACCGTCGGATCCGCGCGAAAGACCCGCCCAGCCTCGAACACGCGCACGCGCTCCGCACGCCGATTTAGGTTATGCTGCAGCACGCCGATCAAGCTGCCGAACAGTGTCGAACGCATCGCCGACAGCTGGCTCGCGATCGGGTTGAGCAGCGCGACAGGCCGCTCGTTACCGGCGAAATCTCGTTCCCACTCGGCATCGACAAAGCTGAAATTGACCGTTTCCGCGTAGTCGCGTGCCGCTAGCGCACGACGCAACGCATGAATTGAGCGCCGCGTCTCGTTCGTCACCCGCATCTCACTCGTCGCGATCGGCGCACGCACCGGGATCTTTTCGAATCCGTGGATGCGAGCGACCTCCTCGATCAAGTCCTCCTCGATCTCGATGTCGAAACGGTAGGTTGGCGGCGTCACAATGAACGTATCGCCGTCCGCCGCACGCTCGAACGACAGATTCAAACGCGTGAAGATACTGGCAATCTCGTTCGCATCGATCGGCACGCCAATGATCCGGTTTGCCCGCGACACGCGCATCGAAACGGGCTTGCGCTGCGGTAGGTTGACGATATGGTCGTCCACCGGACCGGCGTCGCCACCGCAAATCGTCGTGATCAAGTGCGTCAGGTACTCGATGTGCTCAACGGTGGTCGCGTAGTCCACGCCTCGCTCGAAGCGATGCGCAGCATCGGTCGAGAAGTTATATTGGCGGGCGCGTCC
Organism: Burkholderia sp. b14; assembly: GCF_900156195.1. Classification (NCBI taxonomy): domain Bacteria; kingdom Pseudomonadati; phylum Pseudomonadota; class Betaproteobacteria; order Burkholderiales; family Burkholderiaceae; genus Burkholderia; species Burkholderia sp. b14. The sequence continues at coordinate 56,551 of NZ_FTPJ01000003.1, read as the reverse complement.
ACGGATGCTGTCCGGCCACCAAAATGCCGCCTCCAAATAGATATGCCGCGTATCGAGCGTCACCGCGGTACGGTCACCGCCCATGATACCGGCCAGGCTTTCGACACGTCCCTGATCATCCGCGATCACGCCAACCGTTTCGTCCAGTTCGATCGTATTGCCGTTGAGCAGCTTCAGCGTCTCACCGCGCTTGCCCCAGCGCACGTGCAAGCCGCCGCTAATCTTGTCCAGATCGAATAGGTGCGATGGACGTCCGAGCTCGAGCATCACATAGTTTGAAATGTCGACGAGCGCCGAAATGCTGCGCTGGCCCGCTCGCTCAAGCCGCTGAACCATCCATGCAGGCGTGCTGGCCCGCGCATCGACATTGCGGATCACGCGGCCGGAGAACCGTCCGCAAAGCTGCGGCGCCTCGATACACACCGGCAACCGCGCGTCGCAGGTGACCGGCACAGGGTGGTAGGATAGCGCATTGAGCGGCGCACCGGTAATTGCAGCCGTCTCGCGTGCGATACCGAACACCGATAAGCAATCGGCCTTGTTCGGCGTCAGCTTGATCTCGAAAATCATGTCGTCGAGCTGCAGCACGTCGCGGATGTCGCGTCCGATCTGCGTATCGTCCGGCAACACCAACAGTCCGCTGTGGTCGTCCGACAACTTCAGTTCACGAGCCGAACACAGCATGCCCTGGCTTTCAACGCCGCGCAGTTTCGACAGCTTAATCTTGAACGGCGCACCGCCCGCTTCCGCGGGCGGCAGCGTCGCGCCGACCAGCGCGGTCGGCACCTTGATGCCAGGTACCACATTCGGCGCACCGCACACGATCGTCAACGTCTGTCCCGTGCCCACGTCAACCTGACACACGTTCAGCTTATCGGCATTCGGATGCTTGACAACCTCGAGCACCTTGCCGACAACGATCTTCGATGTCGGCGGCGCCACCGGCGCCAACGCCTCGACCTCGAGCCCCGCCATCGTCAGCGCATGCGACAGCGCCTCAGTCGACAATGGCGGATCAACAAAGCTTCTTAACCAGGATTCAGCAAATTGCATGGGGTGTCGATAAGGAAAGTCGGGTCACGCAAACTGGCGCAGGAAACGCAGATCGTTCTCAAAGAACGCGCGCAAGTCGTCCACGCCGTAGCGCAGCATCGTCAGTCGCTCAAGGCCACTGCCAAAGGCAAAGCCAATATAGCGCTGCGGGTCGAGCCCCATGTTGCGTACCACGTTCGGATGCACCTGCCCCGAGCCGGAAATTTCGAGCCAGCGCCCGGCGTTTCTGCCGTGCTCAAATTTCATGTCGATCTCGGCGGACGGTTCGGTAAACGGAAAGTACGATGGACGAAAACGCACGAGGATATCGTTGCGCTCGAAAAACTTCTTCAGAAAGTCTGTGTAGACGCCCTTCAAGTCTGCAAAGCTAATATTCTCGTCGATCCACAGCCCCTCGACCTGGTTAAACATCGGCGAATGCGTCGCGTCGCTGTCGACACGATAGGTGCGCCCAGGGACGATGACCTTGATCGGCGGCTTGTTCATCCGCGCATACCGCACTTGCATCGGACTCGTATGCGTGCGCAGCAACAATGGCCTGCCTTGCGCGTCGTTCGCGTCGAGATAAAACGTGTCCTGCATCGAGCGCGCCGGATGGTTCTCGGGGCTGTTTAGCGCGGTAAAGTTGTACCAGTCGGTTTCGATCTCCGGACCGTCGGCCACATCAAAGCCAATCGAATGAAAAATCTGCTCGACGCGCTCCCACGTCTGCATCACCGGATGCAGACTGCCCCCACCCATGCCGCGCCCGGGCAGCGTCACGTCGATCGCCTCGGCCGCCAGCCGCTGATTCATCAACGCATCGGCGAGTGCCTGTCGACGCGCATTCAATGCCGCCTCGACCTGCTGTTTTGCGACGTTGATGCGAGCACCCTCGCTCTTGCGCACCTCCGGGTCCAGCTTGCCCAAGCCCTTCAGCAATTCGGTTAACGCACCGGCCTTGCCGAGGAAACGCGCCTTTTCGTTTTCGAGCGTCACGGTGTCCGCAGCATCCGCAAAGGCGCGCTGCGCGTCGGCGACGATCTGCTCAAGATCGGAAGATCCCATCATTTCAACGTCTGTCAGTGGATCAAAAAGCTTGCGCCCAACAAAAAAACGGGGGCTCCAGCAAGAGCCCCCGTTCAAGTCTGCGGGTCGGCGTACGGCCCCATGGGCGCGGTACGACCGACCCGGCACCGACTGTCCTTGCGCTCAGCGGGCAACGGCGGCTTTCACCTGCGCCACGATGGCGGCAAAAGCGGCCTTGTCGAACACGGCCATGTCGGCAAGTACCTTGCGATCGAGTTCGATCGACGCCTTTTTCAAGCCGTTCATAAACACGCTGTAGGTGATATCGTGTTGCCGCGCCGCTGCATTGATACGCGCAATCCACAGGCGTCGGAACACCCGCTTCTTGTTGCGGCGATCGCGGTATGCGTACTGACCGGCACGCATAACCGCCTGCTTCGCGATCCGGAACACATTATTGCGACGGCCACGATAGCCCTTCGCAAGGTTAATGATCTTCTTGTGACGGGCCCGTGCAGTAACCCCACGTTTGACTCGAGGCATGTTTCTCTCCTATGAGTTCGATTCAGGGTTACGCGAACGGCATCATCGCGCGAACGGAATTGACGTCCGACGCATGGACATCCGTGCTGCCACGCAGGTGACGCTTGTTCTTCGTCGTTTTCTTCGTCAGGATGTGACGCTTGAAGGCCTGACCGCGCTTGACGGTACCGCCCGGACGCACGACAAAGCGCTTAGACGCGCTTTTCTTGGTCTTCATCTTAGGCATTGCTACCACTCCAGTTTTTATGGCCACGGGTGTGCGGCTGAGCACTCCGCCCTTGCGAGACCCGGGGGCCACTTGTCATCGGCGCGCGTTGCAATCGCGTCACGCGCCGTCTTTTCGGAAGACGCCGTACCGGCCGCCTTCGAAATCTACATCGCGCGTTGCATCGCACGCGGCAGCGTGCCGCGCGCGCAACGCACGCCCATCACTTCTTCTTTTTTGGCGCCAGCACCATCACCATCTGGCGGCCTTCCATCTTCGGCATTTGCTCGACCTGACCGTATTCGTCTAGATCTTGGCGCAGACGATCCAGCATCCGCATGCCGATTTCCTGGTGCGCCATCTCGCGCCCACGGAAACGCAACGTGATCTTCGTCCTGTCGCCTTCCTCAAGGAATCGCGTCAGGTTGCGCAGCTTGACGTTGTAATCCCCGTCGTCGGTGCCCGGGCGGAATTTGACTTCCTTCACCTGGATCACCTTCTGCTTGAGCTTCGCCTCGTGCTGCTTCTTGGCTTCCTGATACTTGAACTTGCCATAGTCCATCAGGCGGCACACCGGCGGCTGGGCATGCGGAGCAATCTCGACAAGGTCGACATCGTGCTGCTCCGACAAACGGAACGCCTCGGCCAGCTTCACGATGCCGATGGGTTCTCCATCGACCCCAACTAGACGCACCTCCGGCACGCTAATTTCACCGTTGATGCGATGCGACGACTTATCAGTAGCGATGTTACGTTTCCTCTAAAAATCAAAAAACTAGCCGCGCTGCTGATGGCTCACCCAAACACCCGCACTTCATTGTGCAGGCGGTCGAGGAAGGCTTCGACCGGCATCACGCCCAGATCGACGCCGCCACGGGCACGCACGGCTACCGTTTGCGCATCACGCTCCTTGTCGCCGACGACTGCCAAATACGGGACTTTTTCGAGCGCGTGTTCTCGTATTTTATAGCTAATCTTTTCGTTACGCAAATCGGCGCTCGTCCTAAACCCTTGTTTTTTCAATGTTTGGGCAACAAGGTTTGCGTAATTGGCAGAACTTTCTGCAATATTCATCACCACAACCTGCGACGGCGCCAGCCACAGCGGCATGGCACCAGCATGGTGCTCGATTAGGATGCCCAGGAAGCGCTCCATCGAACCGACAATCGCCCGGTGCAACATCACCGGCCGGCGGCGGTTATTGTCTTCGGCCACATATTCCGCGCCAAGGCGCTCCGGCAACACGAAGTCCAATTGCAGCGTGCCGCACTGCCACGATCGCCCGAGCGCATCCTTGATGTGGTATTCGACCTTCGGACCATAGAACGCCCCCTCGCCATCGAGCTCCTGCCACGACAGACCACACGCGGCCAGCGCTTCACGCAGACCCTGTTCTGCACGGTCCCACGTATCGTCCGTGCCCGCGCGCTGCTGCGGCCGCAGCGACAGCTTGATGTCGATGTGCTCGAAGCCAAAGTCCTTGTACACGCTCATCGCCAGCGAATTGAACGCGATCGACTCGGCAATCACCTGATCTTCCGTGCAGAAGATGTGCGCGTCGTCCTGCACGAAACCGCGCACCCGCATTAGGCCATGCAGCGCGCCCGAGGCCTCGTTGCGGTGGCAAGAACCGAACTCGGCCAAACGCAGCGGCAGGTCGCGATACGAACGAAGGCCGTGATTGAACAATTGCACATGTCCCGGACAGTTCATCGGCTTGATCGCGTAGTCGCGTTTCTCCGATTCCGTCGTGAACATGTTGTCTCGATAGTTCTGCCAGTGGCCGGAGCGCTCCCACAGCGAGCGATCCATAATCATCGGCGTCTTCACTTCGAGGTAGCCGGCCTCGCCGAGCCGGCGTCTCAGATATTGCTCGACCTGCTGCCACAGCGTCCAGCCCTTCGGGTGCCAAAACACGAGCCCGGGCGCTTCCTCTTGCAAGTGGAACAAGTCTAGTTGCTTGCCCAGCTTGCGATGGTCGCGCTTCTCAGCCTCTTCGAGCATGTGAAGGTACGCGTCCTGGTCTTCTTTGCGCGCCCACGCCGTGCCATAGATCCGCTGCAGTTGCTCGTTGTTCGAATCGCCACGCCAATACGCGCCGGCCAGCTTCATCAGTTTGAACACCTTGAGCTTGCCCGTGGACGGCACATGGGGTCCGCGGCACAGGTCCGTAAAGCCGCCATGCGAATATAGCTTGATCTGCTCGCCTTGCGGAATCGACTCGATGATCTCGGCCTTGTAGCGCTCGCCGATGCGTTTGAAGTACTCGACTGCCTCATCGCGCGACACCACGCGCCGCGACACCGGCTCGTCCTTCTTGGCAAGCGCGTGCATGTGCTGCTCGATGTTTTGCAGGTCTTCGGGCGTGAACGCGCGATGATAAGCGAAATCGTAGTAGAACCCGTTGTCCACGACCGGCCCGATCGTCACCTGGGCCTGCGGAAACAGCTCCTTGACCGCATACGCGAGCAAGTGCGCCGTCGAGTGACGGATGATCTCAAGCCCCTCGGGGTCCTTATCCGTGACGATCGAGACATTGGCGTCGCGCTGGATCACGGCCGACGTGTCCACGAGCTCACCATCGACCTTGCCACCAAGCGCCGCCTTCGCCAGACCCGGACCGATCGACGCGGCCACTTCGGCCACCGTCACCGGATGATCGTATTGCCGGATAGAGCCATCGGGCAGTCGTACCGAAATCATTGCGTTCTCTCCTGGCGCCGTGCCATGTACGGTTAAGTCGGAGGCCGAAAACAAGGCCAAAAAAAATGCGGCCCTATCGAGGCCGCATTTCAAATTCCACACAACACAAAGGTCGAAACAGATCCTCGACTAGCGCCGCCCCGAAAAAGTCCCGGTCAACGTTCGCGATGTCATCACCATTTCGCCCGATGGCCGCCAATGAGCGGCCTTTTGTCTTGCATTGGATCCCACTAAGAATCCATATTCGTTGGTAGGCTCGATTGGACTCGAACCAACGACCCCCACCATGTCAAGGTGGTGCTCTAACCAGCTGAGCTACGAGCCTGAAGAAACCGTGATTATAGGGAGGTTTTCATCTGTTGCCAAGTAGTTTATGTAGGGGATTATGCAATGCGAGCCTTTTATGCGATGCGATGGCTTGGACCAACGCGATCCCCACGCCGACGCGAGGGGCGCCGACGTAGCGAGCCATCCCCTTTGCCGGTGTTCATTGGCGCCGCTTTGCCCGGACCACGCCTTGCACGTCACCGAGCAGCGTGGCGGCACGCTGCACCTGCGCGCTGTTGGACACCTCCACAGTGAATTGCATATACGCAACGTTGCGGTGCGTCTGGGTCTTCACACCAACCAGATTAATCTTCTCGCGTGCGAATACCTCGGTGATGTCGCGCAACAACCCCTGGCGATCGACGGCTTCGACCGCCAAGTCGATTGGGTAGACGCTTTGGCCGCGACCGCTGAGCACGTCGTTGGACCAAGCCGTATGCAACACACGCTCCGGCACGCGCGCGGCCATGCGCAAAAAACTGGCGCAATCACTGCGATGGATTGATACCCCTTTGCCGCGCGTCACAAAGCCGGCGATCTCGTCGGGAGGCGCCGGCCGGCAACATTTCGCCAGTTGCGTGAGCAACGCGTCGACGCCCACGACCAGCACGCCGGTCGATGCCCCGGACGCAACACTGGCGCCGCTGCTGCGCCACTTAAAGTTCGCGGGCTCTAGCCCAGACGGCTCCGCGGCGGGCGCATCGCGAAGCGCCTGCTCAACCGAGCGTAGGCTAAGTTCGTCTTTGCCAACCTGTAGGAACAGCTCGTCCGTCGTCTTGAAGCCGAGCTTCGCAGCAAGCTCCTCGAGATTGACCGACGTGCGCCCCTCGCGTTGCAGCGTCTTTTCGACAGCGGCCCGGCCCGATGCGACGGTCTCCTGCAACTCGATTGCGTTGAACCACGCCCGCACCTTTTGCTTGGCGCGTGCGCTATGCAGATAGCCCAGTTGGGGATTGAGCCAGTCACGCGACGGCCCCCCCTGCTTAACCGCGACGATCTCGACCGTCTGCCCGTTCCGCAGCGGCGTGTTCAACGGCACCATCGCCCCGTCCACGCGAGCACCCCGGCATCGATGCCCGAGTTCGCTGTGCACGTAATAGGCAAAATCGACCGGCGTCGCCCCCTGCGGCAGCGCCACCACACGCGCCTGAGGCGTCAGCACGTAGATATGGTCGTCTAGCGGCGTCTGTCGCAGTTGCTCCCACGGTTGCGACGGCGAGTCGCTGCCCGACACTTCATCCTTCCACGCAAGCAGCTGCCGCAGCCACGCGATCTTCTCGTCGTACTTGTCGCTGGCGGCAAACTGGCCGTCGTATCCGCGGGTTCCCGCCTCTTTGTAGCGCCAATGCGCGGCAATGCCATATTCGGCAAAATGATGCATGTCGTGCGTGCGGATCTGCACTTCAAATGCCCGGCCGTCATCGCCGATCACCACCGTATGCAACGACTTGTAGCCATTGGGCTTCGGCCGGGATATATAGTCATCGAACTCGCGAGGCACCGGCTGCCAGATGTTGTGCACGATACCAAGCACTGTATAACAGTCCTTGACGTCCGGCACGATCACGCGGAACGCGCGTACATCGTTGAGCTCGGAGAACTCGAGTTTTTTGCCGCGCATCTTGCGCCAGATGCTGTAAATGTGCTTAGGACGTCCGCTCACGTCCGCCTCGATGTTCGCCGCCGCGAGTTCACGCTTCAGGCGCGCGATCGCATCGCGCACGTACGATTCACGCTCGACCCGCCGCTCGTCGAGCAACTTCGCGATACGCTTGTAGGTCGCCGGCTCCTCGAAACGGAACGCGAGGTCCTCCAGCTCCCATTTCAGTTGCCAGATGCCGAGGCGGTTCGCAAGCGGCGCATAGATCTCCAGCGTCTCGCGCGGCAACCCTGCCGGCGGCGTCAGCTTGTGCGCCGCATAAAAGCGCAGCGTCTGCAGCCGCGACGCGAGCCGGATTAGCACAACGCGGATATCCTGCGCAAACGCCACCAGCATCTTGCGCAGTGCCTCAACCTGCGCGCGACGATGCGCCTGCGCGTCGCGGCCCATGTCGCTATCGGGTCTCGTCGCCTGAATGCCAATCACGCTGAGCCGCAGCAGCTTGCGCACATCCGTGACCAGTTGCAGTACGTCTTCGCCGAAACGCTCGCGCAGCAAACGTTCCGGTTCGCTCAGGTAGGGAATCACCGGGAAGAGTGCCGCCGCCACGGATGACGGAAGATCGACGTTCAGCGTATTGACGATCTGCGCGGTGCCCTGCGCGTGATCCACGAGCATCTCGCCCGACCCAAGGCGCACCCCACTGGCGTGCTCCTGCACAAAAGCAAGCGCGTCGTCAAGCGTCGCTGTCGGCGACTGGGCGCGGGTTTCGGATTCGGGACTCATCTGTCAAGCTAGTACGACGCCGGCGGCTACCGCACAGCGCGATAACACGGGAAACGCTCAGCTTCGCTGCGCGGCAAACACCACGACTTCGACCAGGCATTCCGAATTGGCGAGCTTGGCCTGCACAGTGGCGCGCGGCGGTGTATTGCCACTGGGCACCCATTCATCCCACACGTCATTCATTGCAGCGAAATTCGCCATGTCGGAGAGATAGATCTGCGTCGACAAAATCAGCGACTTGTCGCTGCCGGCCTGCGCGAGCAGCCGGTCGACGTGGCCAAGCACCTCGCGCATCTGTCCGGTAATGTCTTGCTTCGTATCCTCGGCGATCTGACCAGCCAGGTAGACGGTGCCATTGTGCACGGCAATTTCGGATAAACGGGGACCGACATGAAAACGTTGCACTGCCATAGTCAATATCCTGTGAAGTCGATGAAATCAGGCGCGCCATCGCGCGGCTCATTGCAGCGTCGGCGCCGGCCGATGCGCGAGCGCCGGCTCGCCGCCGCAAAAGAATGCTTCGGCGATCGCGATCTGCTCATCGTGCACGAACGTGGGTGCATGGCCAACGCCGGCAATCTCGGCGGCCGACACTTGGCGGCCACGCTGCTGCATTGTCTCGACGGTCTCGCGCGACAACAGGTCGGACTGCTCGCCCCGCACCACCAGCGTAGGCCCTGAAATCGCCTCAAAGGCGCGCCACAGCAACGTTTGGCCGCTACTCGCGAGTTCCGCCTTGCTGGCCTCGAACGGCACCGCGATGCGCGGGTCATAGTGCAGCACCCACGAGCCGGCATGATGCCGCAGTAACGGCCGGTTCAACACACGCCACTCGTCTGGCGTATGCGGACCGAACCCCGGCAAGATCGAGGCCAGATAATCGTACGCCTGCTGCTCGGTGTCGAACTTCGGCGCGTTGCCGACGTACTCGCCAATCCGGTGCAACGCCTCCGGCTCCAGCGTCGGCCCGACGTCGTTGAGCAGCAGCTTGCGCACCGGACTGTTCGGCAGCCCGGCCAGCACCATACCGATCATGCCGCCCATCGACGTGCCGAACCAATCCACGGTCTCGACATTCAGCCGAGCAATCAGCGTCACCATATCCGACACGTACTGCGACAGTGCGTACTGCTGCGCATTGTCGAGCCAGTCGGATAACCCACGACCAGCGACATCGGGGCACACGACGCGAAAACGGTCCGCGAGGCGGCTGGCCAGCACATCGAAATCCCTGCCGGTACGGGTCAGGCCATGCACGCAAACCAGCACGCGCGGATTGGACGGGTCGCCCCATTCAGTGTAGGCGATCCGGTGCAGACCGGTGGGACTGATACAGCGCACGAAGCCCTGACGCGGCGTATGCGGGTCGGGCAAAGCAGACGGAGCCGACATCGACGTATCCTGAAACGTAACAGTTCAATTTTAGCGTGCTTTGTGCACGCAGAGCCTGCCGGCTCCGTGCATAATGGCCGATCGGCCGACGCCCACGCGGCCGCGATCCACCGCGGTACGGCGGCGCAGGCGCGCCGCGGCTGTCGTCCATACTATGTGAGCATGCTCACGTCGAGCGGCGCACCGGTCTTGCTCTGGATTTCCTCGATGCTTACGCCAGGCGCGATCTCGACCAGTTTCAGGCCGGCGTCGGTCACGTCGATCACGCCCAGGTCGGTGACGATGCGGTCCACAACACCGACGCCGGTCAATGGCAGCGTGCATTGTTCGAGGATCTTGTGCTGGTCGCCCTTAGCCACGTGCTCCATTAGCACAACCACCCGCTTGACGCCGGCCACCAGGTCCATCGCGCCGCCCATGCCCTTGATCATCTTGCCGGGGATCATCCAATTGGCGAGGTCGCCGCCCTTGCTGACCTGCATCGCGCCCAGGATCGCCAGGTTGATGTGCCCGCCGCGAATCATCGCAAACGAGTCGGCAGACGAAAAGATCGAAGAGCCGGGCAATGTCGTCACCGTCTGCTTGCCGGCGTTGATCAGATCCGCATCGACTTCGTCCTCGGTCGGCGACGGACCGATGCCAAGCAATCCATTCTCGGATTGGAGCCACACTTCGATGCCGTCCGGTACATGGTTGGCAACCAGCGTCGGCAGCCCGATCCCCAGGTTCACATAGAAGCCGTCTTGCAGTTCCTGCGCAGCGCGCGCCGCCATTTCATCTCGATTCCAGGCCATTTCAGTCTCCTTTGCGCGCTTATTTCTGGCGCACGATGCGTTGTTCGATGCGCTTTTCCGGGTGGGCATTGAGCACCAACCGTTGCACGAAGATGCCGGGCGTATGGATCGCATCCGGATCGAGTTCGCCAGTCTCGACGATCTCCTCGACTTCAGCGAGCGTGATTCGGCCCGCCATCGCACACAGCGGATTGAAGTTGCGCGCGGTACGGTGATAAATCAAATTGCCCGCCTTGTCGGCCTTCCAAGCCTTGACGAGCGCGACATCGGCAGTCAATGAACGCTCGAGCACGTAGTGGTTGTCGCCGAACTGCCGCGTCTCTTTGCCTTCGGCGATCACCGTGCCGTAACCGGTATGGGTGAAGAAGGCCGGAATGCCGGCGCCACCGGCGCGTAACTTCTCGGCCAGCGTGCCTTGCGGCGTGAACTCCAGTTCCAATTCGCCTGCCAAGTATTGGCGCTCGAACTCTTTGTTCTCGCCCACGTACGACGAGATCATCTTCTTGATCTGTCGCGTTTCAAGCAGCAGGCCCAGTCCGAACCCATCCACGCCCGCATTGTTGCTGATACAGGTGATGTCCCTGACGCCCGAATCGCGCAGCGCGGCGATAAGTGCCTCGGGGATCCCGCACAGGCCGAAACCGCCGACCGCGAACGTCTGGCCGTCCTTGACGATGTCCGCCAGCGCCGCCTGGCCGCTCGGATAAAGCTTGTTCATGTCGCTGTCCCTTCCTCTATGGATGTCCCGCTTCGGTGCGAGTGCTACGCCGGGTCCGGTGCTACGGCCGCGGCACGACGCCAATCGGGTGCGCAAAGGTTACGGTTACGCTGAGCGGATGTTACGGCACAAGCCCAGCGGTTGCTCGGCTGCGCACGCCGGGCGGATTGCCGATTGCTCCATGGGCCGGAAGCCGGCTGAGTAGCGCGCGTCCCGTGAACACAGGTAACGCGCGGGGCTCGCCCTGCCCAACGCGACTACTCGAGCGCTGCGAGCAGCGCCTTGGGCAATGGCACCGACTTGCCTGCGTCGTAATCGACCCAAACGATCTTTGCGCCCCCTTGCGCGATAAGCTCGTTGGGCGCGTCGGTGCGCGTCAATTCGAAGCGCGAGTCCAGGCTGCTGCGTCCCGGCTTACCGACCCACATCGTACCGCGTACGTCGCCTGGATAACGCAGCTGGCGCAGAAAATCCATGTGCGCGCTGACGATCACTGGGCCACACCCATTCTCATCCGGCACAGGCAAGCGTAACGTCTCGAACCACGAAACTCGCACCTGTTCCATATAGCGAAAATAGACAACATTGTTCACGTGCTGAAACGCGTCCATGTCCCCCCAGCGGATCGGCAACACCATCTCGAACGCGTGGCGATACTCGTTGGAAGACATCAGATCAACCCCAATCCGTCATCGGCGGCCATCACTGAGCCGTTGATGAATTGCGACTCGTCGGCCGCGAGCAACAACAACAACCCGTCCAAGTCTTCTGGCATGCCGATCCGCTTGCGCGGCAGCATCGCGAGCAGCTTCTGCCCGTGCTCCGTGGACCACTGATGATGGTTGGGCTCGGTATCGATGTAGCCGGGGCAGATCGCATTGACATTGATGCCATGACGACCCCACTCGAGCGCCATCGCCTTGGTCATATGCACGACGGCGGCCTTACTCATTGCGTACAGTCCAATTTGCGGCGACGCACGCAGGCCGGCAACCGAAGCAATGTTGATAATCCGGTAGCATGGCTTCGCGCCCGCTGCGCCATTACCCCGCATGATCATGCGCTTGGCGACCTCTTGCGCCACGAAAAATGCGCCGCGCGTGTTGGTGCCAAACACGTATTCGAAGTCGGTTGGTGTCACATCAGCCAGCTTCTGCGTCGTCGATACGCCGGAATTGTTGACCAGAATATCAATCGTGCCCGCTTCAGTTTCGGCGTGCGCGACCGCGGCCTTGATGCTGCCATAGTCGGTCACGTCCAGCGTGACCACGTGCGCCGCGCCTCCTGACGCCTCGATCTCGGCGCGCAGCTCCTTTAGACGTTCGGTGCGGCGGCTCGCCAGCACCACTTTCGCGCCCGCGCCCGACAGCACCTGCGCGAAACGCTTGCCCAGACCGCTCGACGCACCGGTGATCAGCGCGACCTTGCCTTCAAGATTGATCGAACGACCCATTGAAATTCCTTGTTCAGGTGAATAGTACAGAACGTATCACGCGATGCGCGATACGTTCCCACAAATAGAACGATCGTGCTAATTCACCGTCCTTTGGTTGCGGCCCCCGGTCGCTTCCCGGACAATGGCACCCGACTAAAACGCATTCTAACGGAGAGGACATCCATGACCCCGCAAAGCTGGATCGAGCAGTACGGACCACGCGAATCGATGGAGTACGACGTGGTGGTGGTGGGCGGCGGGCCGGCGGGGCTGTCGGCGGCGATCAGACTTAAGCAGCGGGCGGCGGAGCAAGGGGTGGAGCTGGCGGTGTGCGTGCTGGAAAAGGGCTCGGAGATTGGCGCGCACATTGTGTCGGGAGCGGTGATGGACCCACGCGCGCTGGACGAACTGATTCCGCAGTGGCGTGAGCGCGGTGCGCCGCTGACGGTGCCAGTGGTAGAGGACCGGTTCTTGTTTCTGAGCCGCACGGGGGCGCTGAAGACGCCAAACTGGGCGCTGCCAGAGAACTTCAAGAACCACGGCAACTACGTGGTGAGCCTGGGCAACGTGACGCGCTGGCTGGGCCAGCAGGCCGAGGCGCTGGGGGTGGAGATCTTCCCGGGCTTTGCCGCGGCCGAGGTACTGTACGACGAGCGCGGCGCGGTGCGCGGGGTGGCCACCGGCAACCTGGGGGTTGGCAAGGATGGCCAGCCCACAGAGCACTTCCAGTTGGGCATGGCGCTGCACGCGAAGTACACGCTGTTTTGCGAAGGCGCGCGCGGGCACCTGGGGCGGCAGTTGCAGGAGCGCTTTGGGCTGCGCGAGGGGGTGGATCCGCAGGTATACGGCATCGGCATCAAGGAGCTGTGGGAGGTGGAGCCGGCGCGGCATAAGCCGGGGCTGGTGATCCACACGGCGGGCTGGCCGCTGGATGCGAAGACCTACGGCGGCTCGTTCCTGTACCACCTGGACAACCATCAGGTGGCAGTAGGGTTTGTGGTGGGGCTGGGCTATGAGAACCCATACCTGTCACCGTTCGAAGAGTTCCAGCGCTACAAAACGCATCCGGCGATCCGCGCATTCCTGGAAGGGGGCAAGCGGGTCTCGTACGGCGCGCGCGCGATCACCGCGGGCGGGCTGATGTCGCTGCCCAAGCTCACGTTTGCGGGCGGGGCGCTAGTGGGGGACGAGGCGGGATTTCTGAACGCCTCACGCATCAAGGGCAGCCATGCGGCGATCAAGACCGGGAAGCTGGCCGCCGAGGCGGCGTTCGAGGCGTTGCAAGCAGGCCGTGCGCACGATCAGCTACTCGCGTACCCGCAGGCGTTCAAGCGCTCGTGGCTACACGAGGAACTGTACCGGGCGCGCAACTTCAAACAGTGGATGAGCAAGGGGCTGTACGTAGGCTCGCCGATGGTATTCATCGAGCAGAAGCTGTTGGGCGGGCGCGTGCCGTGGACGCTGCATCACCGGCATGCGGATCACGAGCGGCTCAAGCCGGCGTCGCAGTGCCAACCGATCACGTACCCGAAGCCGGACGGCAAGCTCACGTTTGACCGGCTTTCGTCGGTGTTCATCTCGAACACAAATCATGAGGAAAACCAGCCGGCGCACCTGACGCTCAAGGACGCTAGCGTGCCGGTGCGCATCAACCTGCACGAGTATGCGGGCCCGGAGAGCCGCTACTGTCCGGCGGCGGTATACGAGTTCGTGCGCGAGGAAAGTGGCGGCGAGCGGCTGGTAATCAACGCGCAGAACTGCGTGCACTGCAAGAGCTGCGACATCAAGGATCCGACGCAAAATATCGTATGGGTCACGCCCGAGGGCGGCGACGGCCCCAACTACCCGAACATGTGACGGTGCACAACGCGGCACCGTCGCCCGCCGGGGCACACTCCGAAATCACGCGCCCGGGGCGCGCGCGGCGATCGTCGGCGTCGACGTCTTGACGTCTGCACACTGTGCGCGGTGCCGCAGCGCATGGTCCATCAGCACCAGCGCAAGCATCGCTTCGGCAATCGGTGTCGCTCGGACCCCGACACACGGGTCATGGCGTCCGAACGTCTCGACCATCACGGGCTCGCCGGCCTTGTCGATCGAGCGACGCGGCGTGCGAATGCTCGAGGTCGGCTTGATCGCGATCGACACGACGATGTCCTGGCCGGTCGAAATGCCGCCGAGCACGCCGCCGGCATTGTTGCCCGCGAAGCCGGCAGGCGTCAACTCGTCACCATGCAGCGAGCCACGCTGGCGCACGCTGTCAAATCCAGCGCCAATCTCTACACCCTTCACCGCATTGATCCCCATCATTGCATAGGCGATGTCCGCATCCAGCTTGTCGAACAACGGCTCGCCCCATCCGAGCGGCACGCCGGAGGCAGTCACCGAGATCCGGGCGCCGATCGAGTCGCCGTCCTTGCGCAACCCATCCATATAGGCTTCGAGCTGCGGCACGATTTGCGCATTCGGTGCAAAAAAGGGATTGTCGGCCACGTGCGCCCAATCGACAAACGGGATGTCGATTTCGCCTAACGCGCTCATGTAGCCGCGCACTTGGACACCGAAGCGCTCCCGCAACCATTTCTTCGCCACCGCCCCTGCCGCGACATTCGGCGCAGTCAGCCGCGCGGACGCGCGTCCGCCTCCACGGTAATCGCGCACACCATATTTTTGCCAATATGTATAGTCCGCATGGCCGGGCCGGAAAGTTTCCGCGATGTTGCCGTAATCCTTGCTGCGCTGGTCCGTATTGCGGATCAGCAACGCGATCGGCGTGCCGGTCGTCACGCCGTCGAACACGCCTGATAGGATCTCTACCCGGTCGTCCTCCTGGCGTTGCGTCACGTGGCGCGACGTGCCCGGCTTACGGCGATCGAGCTCCATCTGTATATCAGCCTCGGCCAGCGCCAGTCCTGGCGGACAGCCGTCGATCACGCAGCCGATGGCCGGACCGTGCGACTCCCCGAAAGTCGTCACCGTGAAAAGCGTACCGAAAGTGTTGCCCGACATGCTGGTTGCCCGAAAATTGCTCAAACTATTATTATGCCAGTGCTGTCACGGCGTGCACCGCGGCAACAAAGGTGTCCATCTCGAGGAACTGGGCGCAGAAAAACGGGGCGAAGCAGCGCTCGCGCAACAGCGTGAACTGCAACGATGGCGCGCTGGCCTCGCACGGCCGTGCACAGATGGATGACTTGGTGTGCGACGAAGCCTCTGTCATGCGGATCAAAAAACACGCGTGACAGAGGCTTCGTTGCAGGATTCGGCGGCTGGCCGTACGCTGGCCCCACCACGGCTTTAGCGCGCTTCGCGCGCCCCTTCATCCTCCGGCCAATCGCGGATATAAGCTTTAAGCATCCGGTTCTCGAACCCCTGTTCCTCGACCACCGCCTTAGCCACGTCATAGAACGAGATCACACCCATCAGCATGCGTTTTTCCATTACGGGCAAATAACGCGCGTGGCGCTCGAGCATCATGCGCCGCACCTCGTTGACATCTGTCTCCGGCGTACAAATGAGCGGATGATCATCCATTACCTTGCGAATCGTCACGGCACCGACTGAACCGCCGTGGTCGCGCAACGTCAGGATGATCTCGCGGAACGTCAGCATGCCGACCAGATCACCGAATTCGATGACGACTAGCGAGCCGATGTCGTGCTCAGCCATCGTCTGAATCGCTTCGTGCAACGGCGTATCGGGCGTAACAGTGTAGAGCGTATTGCCCTTAACCTTCAGGATGTCGCTGACTCGCATGGCCTCCTCCTTGCACTGCGCGGCTTTGTGCACCGATCGTAGCGGAAAGACCGGTAAAAGGAAAGCATACTGCAGCGGCGCGCCACACGCTCGCGCCTCGATGCTACGATACCGGCGCACCGCCTCGGCACACACGCTGCTGGACGCCGTGTCGGCCTGCCCCGTCGTGCTGGTCGGCCATAGCATGCGCTCGCTGATTGTACTGCAGGCCGCCTCGCGGGCCGCACAGAGACGTGCATGGGCGCTCAGGGCCACCGCCTATCCGATGACAGTCTCGGCCGCGTTAACCAGGTCTGCCGGCGGCTGCACTTCATCGGCTCGCTCGGCGTGATCGGCTGTGTCGCGATGGCGGTCACGACGCCACGCCGCCGGTGACAGTTGCGCGCTAAGCGGCCGCCACCGGCGAGGCGCGCCTGCTGTTGGCCCGCTCGGCTTGGGCGCCGCGACGACGGCGCACGGCCAACAACGCGGCGAGCGACACATCCAGGCCGCGATGGTCGAGCGCAGCGAGCAGCGTCGGGCCATCGACGTGCGTGGTATCGAGATTGAGCTGATAAGTGAGCTCGTTGCGATCGATGACGAACAATTGATAGAGTTGGCGCAGGCTCGCGTGCCGCGGATTCACTAGAAGCACATAGCGGTCTGAGTCATGCTCGCGCTGTATCCGGGCGACCCACTCGATCGCCTCGAGCTTGTCCAGCAGTCGGGCAGCCGTCTGCAACCCGCAACGCTGCAACCGCGCGAGTTCATGCAGCGTGTAGCCGGCACGGCCCGCATCGCGGGCGTCGTTGAGCCACGCGATCAGCTCCAGCGCATCGAGCAGGTCGCTGCCTGCGTAATCGACGCGATGAAAGTGCCCGAGCCGGATCTCTGGCAACGCGGACGTCAACATCGCGCCGAACAGCGTGATTAGCCAGCTCAGGTAGACCCACAGCAGAAAAATCGGGATCGTCGCAAATGCGCCATACACGGCCGTATAGGTCGGAATACGCCGAATATAGAACCCGAAACCTCGCTTGGCGAGCTCAAACGCAATCGCCGCACACAGCCCGCCGACAAACGCGTCGCGCCACGCCACGCGGCAGTTCGGTAAATAGACGTAAGATAGCGTAAACGCCAGTACCGACAGCGGCAGCACCGCGCCGGTCAACGCCCATTCGACGAACGTCGGCATCACGCGCGACGCGGCGCCCGATGCCGCGCTGGCTGCGCCGGCCACGTTAGCGACCGTGTTGGCAAGCATCGAGTGCGTGAACAGGTAGGACGACACCGATAGGCTCACGCCGATCAGCAGAGGCCCCAACGTGATCACTGCCCAATACACTAGGATGCGCTGCGCAAGCGGCCGCGACTTACGTACGCGCCAGATCGTGTTGAACGCCGATTCGACGATCATCATCGTCATAACCGACGTGACCACGAGGCTAATCATCCCGACCGTCGTCAGCCCTTTCGCCTTTTCCGCAAACTGGTTCAGATATTTGAAGATTTGACTGTTAATCTGCGCCGGCATCAGATGGTCGGCCAGGAAGCCCTGTAGCGACTGTTGGAATGACGCGAAGATCGGAAACGCAGTGAACAGCGCAAAGGCCACCGTCGCCAGCGGCACCAGCGACAGTACGGTCGTAAACGTGAGACTACCCGCCACCTGCGGGATACGGTCCTCGGCGCTGCGGGTCGCGGCAAAGCGCGCGAGCCGCTTCAGCGCATCCAGATCGATATCGAACTTCGTCAAAGGCTAACCCTCCTTACGTCTTCTATAATAACGGTTCACCTCCCAGGTCATGAAAGACATACTCGTTCTCTACTACAGCCGCAACGGCGCCACCCGGGAACTCGCGCGGGCCATCGGCCGCGGCGTGGACAGTGTGCCTGGCGCACAGGCACGCCTACGCACCGTGCCACCCGTCTCCACGGTCTGCGAGGCCACCAGGCCGGATATTCCCGACGATGGCCCGCCGTACGCAGAGTTGCGCGACCTAGCCGAGTGCGCCGGGCTCGCACTGGGCTCGCCAACGCGCTTTGGCAATATGGCCGCGGCGCTGAAGTACTTCCTGGACGGCACAACGCCGCAATGGCTTAGCGGCGCGCTGGCAGGCAAACCCGCCTGCGTCTTCACGTCCACCGGCAGCCTGCACGGCGGTCAGGAAACCACACTGCTGTCCATGATGCTGCCCTTGTTACATCACGGGATGCTGATCGTCGGGCTACCCTATACCGAATCCGCGCTGATGAGCACGACAAGCGGCGGCACGCCGTACGGTGCCTCTCACGTCGCCGGGGTGAGCGGCAGCAACGATCCAGCCCCGCTGTCGTCGGAGGAGAAAACGTTGGCGCACGCACTCGGCGCGCGGCTCGCCCGCGCTGCGCTCGCGCTGGCAGGCGGGCAATGACCCGGCAGCCTGGCAACCTGGCGCTACGGAACGCGCAGCGGTTGCACCGGCTGTTAATGATCGCGATCGCCACGCTGCTCGCACTGGTGGTATTGGCCGTAAGCTGGGAAATCTGGCTCGCGCCGTTGCATCCCGGCGGCTCAGCGCTAGCCCTCAAGGCGCTGCCGCTGCTGCTGGTCTTGCCCGGGCTGCTGCGCGCCAGGCTGTACACGATGCAATGGTCGGCCATGCTGATTCTTGCCTATTTCGCGGAGGGAATCGTGCGCGCAATCAGTGATGCGGGCGCCAGTGCGCCCCTAGGCTGGATCGAGGCCGTGCTCGCCCTTGTCTACTTCGTCAGCGTGCTCGGTTATCTCGCACCATTCAAGCGCACTGCCCGGCACGTCACCGCTGCCGCTGACTCTTCCGCCGAACACTGACGATGCCTCACGACACCGCCGCACTGCCCGCCTTCCTGCAAGCTTGCCAGCAAGCCATTGGCGCAGACCAGGTCTTGGATGACCCGGACGACATGTCGCCCTACATGACAGATTGGCGCCGCCGGTACGTCGGCCGCGCCTGCGCGGTGCTGCGTCCGGCAAGCACGGCAGAAGTCGCCACGCTGGTACGATTGGCCACCCAATTCGGTGTTGCGCTGGTGCCGCAAGGCGGCAACACCGGGCTGGCCGGCGGTGCCACGCCGGACGCCAGCGGACGGCAGGCGGTGCTCAACCTGCGCCGACTGGACCGCGTGCGCGCGGTGGACCCGATCAACGACACGATCACCGCAGAAGCCGGGTGCATCCTCGCCCAGGTGCAAGCTCGCGCGGCGGACGCCGGCCGCTTATTCCCGCTCAGCCTGGCGGCCGAAGGCAGCTGCACGTTGGGCGGCAACCTAGCGACGAACGCCGGCGGCACCGCGGTACTGCGCTACGGCAACGCGCGCGAACTGTGCCTGGGCTTGGAAGTCGTGACCGCGAAGGGCGAGGTCTGGAACGGCTTGCGCGGGCTGCGCAAGGACAACACCGGATACGACCTGCGCGATATTTTTATCGGTGCCGAAGGCACGCTGGGCATCATCACGGCAGCCGTGATGAAACTCTATCCGCAACCGACCGCGCGCATCACCGCGCTGGCCGGCGTTGCCTCGCCACACGCCGCGCTACAGCTTTTGGCGCTGGCCCGCGACACCGCCGGCGCGCTGCTGAGCGGCTTCGAGTTGATGTCCGACTTCTGCCTGCGGCTGGTCACCCACCATTTCCCGTCGCAGCGATACCCGTTCGCCGCCCCGCATGCGCAGATTGTGTTGCTCGAATTATCCGACGGCGAAAGCGAGGCGCACGCAAGCCAGCTCATCGAGAGATTGATGGAGCGGGCGTTCGAGCGCGGTATCGTCGACGATGCGCTCGTGGCGCAAAGCCTGGCGCAGTCGAACGCATTGTGGGCACTGCGTGAGCACATCCCGCTCGCGCAAGCCAACGAAGGGCTCAATATCAAGCACGACATCGCGGTGCCAAGCTCGCACATCGGCGAGTTCATCGACACCACCGACGCGGCGATCGCCGCAGCCGTGCCCGGCGCGCGGATGGTCACCTTCGGGCATCTAGGCGACGGCAACCTGCACTACAACGTGCAGGCGCCCGCGGGTGTGGATCCGCAGGCCTTTCTGGCCGAGCACCAGGCGCGCGTGAACCGGATTGTCTACGATAGCGTCCATGCGCACCACGGCACGATCAGCGCCGAACATGGCGTCGGGCAATTGAAGATCGACGACGTGGCACGCTACAAGTCTTCCGTGGAACTCGAATTGATGCGTGCGTTAAAGGCGACACTCGATCCCGGCAATGTATTCAATCCTGGAAAAGTGCTGCGCTGCGGTCCATGACTAGCGCACCCCGAAGGTCTGCAACGCGGCCTCGTCGGCCGCGAGTGCCTTCGAAATATGCTCGCGCAGGAATTCGACCCAGGTCCGGATCTTCGCGTCCAAATATTGCCGCGACGCATACATCGCGTAAATCGTCATCTTTTGCATCTTGTGGTCGGGCAACACGCGCACCAGCGTGCCATTGCGCAGCGCCGGCAACGCTGAAGGCGTGAGCAGCGCACCAATGCCCATTCCCTCGCGCAGTGCCACCGCGAGCGCGTCCGACACATTGACCTGGAACGTCGGCGCCGGCAACTCGATCGTCTCCATGCCGTCCGGCCCGTCGAAGCGCCAATGATCACCGGGAAAAATCGATGTCACGATGCGCAGGCAGGTATGGCCGGCTAGATCCCGGACGTTGCGGGGCGTGCCACGCTTTTCCAAATAGGCCGGAGAGGCACATAGCACGCTATACGAGTCGCCAAGCCGCTGCGATACCAATCCGGAATCGGGCAGTTCGTTTGCGCTGACCTGCAGCGTGACATCGTAGCCTTCATCGAGTAGATCCGGCACGTGCTGCGACAGCGTCAGATCGACCGACACAGACGGATAACGCTCCTGATAACGCGTGACGGCAGGCACCACATAATACTGACCCAAACTGGTGGTCGCATGGATTCTGAGCCGGCCCGAGGGTCGTGCGTGTGCGTCGGCGGCTTCGGCTTCGGCCTGATCGACGTAGGCAAGAATCTGCTCGCACCGTTGCAAGTATCGCTCCCCCGCCTCCGTGAGCGCGATGCGCCGCGTCGTACGGTTCAGCAATCGGGTGCGCAGATGCGCCTCCAGATCTGATATGGCCCGCGATGCGTACGCCGTCGTCGTATTCATTTGCTGCGCCGCGGCCGTGAAGCTCTTCGCCTCCACAACGCGGACAAACACCCTCATGTTTTGCAGCGTATCCATAACGGACTTCCTGTGCGGATCGAAGAATTGTTGCACATTTCGCAAGAGCGTTTATTGCTTTTTTGGTAAGGAATTATCTCAAATTGGTCGCTTATTCAGAAATTGCTTCAAAAATATAATTTTACTGACTAGTCATTTCGGGGTGTTTCGAGATAGCCGTGCGATCCGTCCGACGTTTCACCACGCTGACTCCCGTAATTTTTGCAAGTTACTTGATTATTGCGGGCTGTGCGAGCACCCATGGCATTGCTCCTCATGCCAAGCCGGTTGACGCCGGTCAGCTCGATGTGTCCCAGGCCGTGCGTGCGGCAAGCGTCGATGCACAGTGGCCGAACGAGCAATGGTGGAAAATGTACCTTGATCCGCAGCTCGATCAGTGGATCGCCGACGCGCTGGCCGGCTCGCCCAGCTTGGCGATGACTCGGGATCGCGTACGGCAGGCGCAGGCGATAGCCGGCGTTGCGCAGGCCGATCTCTCGCCTCAACTCAACGGCAATCTGTCGATGACGCGGCAGCACTGGCCCGACAATGTGTATTACGGTCCTGGGCCGCTAGCGCACGCCGATACGTGGAACAACACGATCGGACTGTCGTTGTCGTATAACCTAGACCTGTGGGGACACGATGAGAAGGCCGCCGAACGCGCACTCGACGCGGCGCGCATGCAGGCGGTCGATGCCCGGGCGGCGCAACTTGAACTCGCGGTCAACATCGTGCGCGCCTACATCAAGCTGTCGCTCGCGTTCGCGCAACGGGACATCGCCGCGCAGACGCTGGCGCACGAGCAGTCGATTGTCGACATTGCGCGACGGCGGCTGCAAGGCGGTATCGGTACCCAATTGGAACTTACGCAGGCACAAGCTCCGCTGCCCCAACGCGAACGCCAGATCGCGGCATTCGACGAACAGATCGCGCTCCTACGCAACCAGCTTGCCGCGCTGGCCGGCAAAGGCCCGGGAGCGGGCGCCGCGCTGCAACGTCCGACGCTCTCGCTCCAGACGCCGGTGAGCCTGCCATCAAACTTGCCTGCCGAGTTGCTCGGTCATCGGCCGGACGTGGTCGCCGCGCGCTGGCGCGTGGCCGCCAACGCCGCGGGTGTCGACGTTGCCAGGACCGCCTTCTATCCGAACGTCAATCTGCTGGCCTCGGTCGGCGCAATGTTCGTCGGCGGCGGGCCGCTGGCCTTTTTGCTGTCCCAAGCGCATGCTGCCACGGTGGGGCCAGCAATATCCCTGCCGATCTTCAACGGCGGGCGGCTGCGCGCCCAGTTGGATGCCGCCAGCGCCGGCTATGACCTGGCCGTCGATCAATACAATCAAACGCTGGTTGACGCATTAAAGGACATCGCGGACCAGATCGTCACGTTGAAATCGCTCGATATCCAGCAGGATGCAGCGCAGCGCGCGGTCGCCGTCGCCCAGCGCAGCTACGATCTGGCCTCCACCGGCTTTCGGCGCGGCTTGACCGACTACCTGTCCGTATTGAGCGCGCAAACCCAATTATTGCAGGCACAACAGGACGCCGAGATCATCCACGCATCGAAGTTGGCGGCGCGCGCGTCGTTGACGGCCGCGCTGGGTGGCGGACGGGTCGATCCGGGCGACGGCCCGTCCGACGAGGATCCACGCGTGCCCAAGGCCGTCACCCGGCAGGCATCGCAATGAGCAGCACCCCATCCGCGCTGGCTCGGTTAACGTCATCGTCCGCATGGCGCGACACGGTGCGCGACTGGTTACGCATCGACGGCCGGGTATGGATTTATCTATTCAAGACCGTTGGCGCCGCGTTGCTTGCGCTGGGCGTGGCCATGAAGCTGGACTTACCGCAACCGCGTACCGCGATGACGACCGTGTTCATTGTCATGCAGCCGCAAAGCGGGATGGTGCTCGCCAAAAGCTTTTACCGGATCGTGGGGACCGTGGTTGGCTCGGTCGTGACGATCGCGCTGGTTTCACTATTTGCGCAACAGCGTGAACTGTTTTTGCTATCCGTATCGCTCTGGGTGGGCATTTGCACCTTTGGCGCGGCACGCAACCGCAACTTCCGCTCGTACGGGTTCGTGCTCGCCGGCTATACCGCCGCGCTGGTGGGCATTCCGGCCGCCCAGCATGCAGACGGCGCGTTCATGGCGGCCGTGACAAGGGTCACGGAGGTTACGCTGGGCATCTTGTGCGCTGGCGCCGTCAGCGCGCTGGTGCTGCCCCAGCACACCGCTGACGCGCTTCGCTCCACGGTCCAGGCGCGATACCTCGCGTTCGTCGAATTTGTATCGGACACGCTGGCGGGCCGGATTGACCGCTCTCGCGCCGAACGCACCAACGCACGTTTTGCCGCCGATGTCGTCGGTTTAGAAGCGATGCGCAGCTTCGCAGTGTTCGAGGATCCGCGCAGCCGAATGCGCAGTGGCCGGCTGTCGAGGCTGAACACCGAGTTCATGAATGCGTCGACACGCTTTCATGCGTTACACCAGTTGATGAACCGGATCCGGGCAGGCGGCCAGGTTCAGATTGTCGAGGCAATCGAACCGTATTTTCGCGAAGTCGCGCCGCTACTGCTGAAGGAAAGCGGCGAACCCGTGCGCAGCGCCGAGGATGCACAGCACGTGGCGACACAGCTGCAGGCGTTCAAGCAGACGTTGCCGCGCCGCATACGGGATACCCGAGCGCAGCTCGAACAGCGTGAAGGCATCGCGCTGCTGGACTTCGACACCGCAGCCGAGTTGCTGTACCGATTCGTCGAAGAGATGCACGCGTACGCGCTCACGTACGCGTCGCTGAGCACGGACCTTCACGAGCGCGAGTACGATGCACAACGCTACATCCCGCGCACCCATACCGTGGCGGCGGGCGTGGCTGGCGTGCGAGCGGCCATCGCAATGTTGGTGTTCGCCGCATTCTGGATTGAGACCGCCTGGCCCAGCGGCGGCATGGCGGTGTTGAACGCAGCCGCCACGAGCGCGCTGGTCGCATCAATGCCGCAGCCCGCCAAGGGCGCCGCGCAGATGGCGATGGGTACGATGGTCGCGGTGCTCGCCGGTTTCATCGCGGTGTTCGGCCTCTTCCCGCACCTGGACGGCTACGTGTTGTTGTGCACCGCCCTTGCCCCCTTGCTGATGTTCGGCGTACTGATGTCCACGCGTCCAGGCTGGGCCGCGTTTGGCATGGGCTATTGCGTATTCTTTTGCTTCCTGGCTGGCCCCGACAACGTCGTGCACTACGACCCTTCTTCGTACATGAACGACGCCATCGCGCTAATTGCCGCGATGCTCGTCGTCGCGCTGATCAGTGCCGTACTATTGCCGCCGGCCAGTCCGTGGCTGCATAAGCAACTGCAGCGGACCCTGCTGCACCAGGTCGTGGACGCATGCAACGCTCGACTGAGCCGAGCCCGCCAATACTTGGAAAGCGGCACGCGTGACTTGCTGCACCAAGCCAACGCAGTCACCGCGGATCGTCCGGACCTGCAAATGCGGATGCTATCGTGGACCTTTACCGTGCTCGAAGTCGGTCATGCCGTAATCGAATTACGCACGGAACTCGACCGACTCCCCGCCGACCCCCGCTATTCGGCCAACATGCCGTGGCGGCAGGCCACGCAGCACATGCTGAACACACTGGCTGCCTTGTTCTCCGCACCCAGCCATCGACGGCTCGCCGACGCACGCGAGGCGACCGCGGCCAGTATTAACGCAGCGCTGGCCATGCTGCGCAGTGTCGTTAGGTCGCGCGATGACCGGCACAGGCTGCAACGTACTTTGAGCTATTTGCATTTCATCCGGACCGCTCTGCTCGATGCTCAATCTCCGCTCAGCGAGCTGACGCCCGGCCCGCATGGCCCTCACCGACGAGAGACTACCCATGCCGCGTGACATCGCATTGTTCGACGCCTACGTACCCATGCTCCTGCTCACTACGCTGGCCGGCACCGCGTTGACGTGGGTGCTTGATCGCGTATTGGCCTACTTTGGCGTGTATCGTCTGTTCTGGCACCCGTCGCTCGCCCGCGCGAGCCTGCTCACCGGTATCGTCTGCCTGTTCGGGCTCGCCGTTTATCGTTGAACTCAAAAAGAGTCGGACATGAAACTTCGCCGTATCTTCAGCTTCTTTGCGACTATCGCGATCTTCGCCATTGCCGTGCTGCTCGGTCGCGCGTTGTGGGTCCACTACATGGATTCGCCCTGGACCCGCGATGGACGTGTCAGAGCGGAGATTATCAATATCGCACCGGACGTATCGGGGCAGATTGTCGAGTTTCCGGTGCGGGACAATCAGTTCGTGCATCGCGGCGACGTCCTGATGCGCATCGATCCGAACCATTACCGCATCGCCGTCCAGCAAGCCGAGGCGCTGGTCGCGGCACGCAAGGCGGATCTACAGATGCGCCGTGACGATGCCGCCCGACGCCGGGATCTGGACGCACTGGTTGTTTCGAAGGAAAACCGCGAAAATGCTGTGATCCAAGCCGCCAGCGCCCAGGCCCAATATGAACAGGCGCTCGCGCAGCTCGCCGCGGCGAAGCTGAACCTGGAGCGCACGACCGTGGTCGCGCCAGTGGATGGCTATATGACAAACTTGAATGCCTATCGCGGCGATTACGCCATCGCCGGGCAGCCTAAGCTGGCGCTCGTTGACAGCCACTCGTTCTGGGTCTACGGCTATTTTGAGGAAACCAAGATCCCGCTGCTTAAAATCGGCGACCCGGCCGAGATGCGACTGATGAGCGGCGCGGTATTGAAAGGCCATGTCGAAGGGATCTCGCGCGGCATCGCCGACCGCGATAACCCGATGAGCCGCGAACTGCTTGCCGACGTCAATCCAACCTTCAACTGGGTCCGTCTTGCGCAGCGTGTTCCAGTACGCATCCATATCGATCAGGTGCCCGACGGCTTGATTCTGTCCGCCGGCACGACCTGCACGGTGGTGGTCATGCCGGCCGCGGCAACCGACGCCGGGCCGCGCACGTAGTCAGGCGGTGGGCAGCGCCGACCCCGCTGCGATGGCCCGCATTGATACCCTCTGGCTGACGACGAAGCCAGTTGATACGCAAGCCAGAGACGTTCCACCCGGACCGAGGGCCAGCAGGAGATTGCGATTGCGCTCAATTTCGAACCACTGTGAGCGCTGGTGAGCAAGCTCGCCTGGCAGATGCTTGCTCACGGTCGCGCGACCACCGACGTGTAATACCCCGGAAGCCGTGAACGACGGGTGGCAGGCTTCGCGAGATTGGTTCCAAGTCGACAATTTCAAATAAAAATGATTATTGGGGCGTGGCCGTGTTTTCCGCAGTGGCCATTGTTTCATGCTCAGCGCGGACAAGCGGATTGGACTGCTCCATAACGCAACACATTGCCTCAAATGACAACAATGCGCATGACACATCCCAAGGAGAGCGCTTGAAAAATCGTCCATTCGGACGCTGGTACGGTTCGTGCGTCAACCCTTTGGCCACAAGATAGTAAGCCCCCCAAAAACTCGGAGACGCAATGAGCTACCTAAACATCGCTGATCGTACCGACAGCTTTTTCATTCCCTGCGTGACCCTCATCGGACCGGGGTGTGCACGCGAAACCGGTGCTCGAGCCAAGTCGCTCGGCGCAAAAAAAGCGCTTATCGTGACGGATACCGGCCTGCACAAGATGGGGATCTCCGAGATCATCTCAGGCTACCTTCGTGAGGCTGGGCTTCAAGCCGTGATCTTTCCAGGTGCCGAACCCAATCCGACCGACATCAATGTCCACGACGGTGTCAAGCTGTTCGAGCAAGAAGGTTGTGACTTCATCGTCTCGCTGGGTGGCGGCTCGTCGCACGACTGCGCAAAAGGCATCGGGCTGGTCACCGCCGGCGGCGGACATATCCGCGACTACGAAGGTATCGACAAATCAACGGTGCCCATGACGCCGTTGATTTCTATTAACACGACGGCCGGCACTGCGGCAGAGATGACGCGATTCTGCATCATCACCAACTCAAGCAACCACGTCAAAATGGCCATCGTCGATTGGCGCTGTACTCCGCTCATTGCGATCGACGATCCGCGCCTGATGGTGGCGATGCCACCGGCATTGACCGCTGCGACCGGCATGGACGCGTTGACCCACGCAGTGGAAGCCTACGTTTCCACCGCAGCCACACCGATTACCGACGCGTGCGCCGAAAAGGCAATCGCTCTGATCGGCGCATGGCTGCCGAAGGCAGTGGCGAACGGCGAATCCATGGAAGCACGTGCCGCAATGTGCTATGCGCAGTACCTCGCCGGCATGGCGTTCAACAATGCGTCGCTCGGCTATGTGCATGCGATGGCACATCAGCTCGGCGGGTTTTACAACCTGCCGCACGGAGTCTGCAATGCGATCCTGCTGCCGCACGTGTGCGAGTTTAACCTTATCGCCGCGCCAGAGCGCTTTGCCACCATTGCTGCGCTGCTCGGCGTAAATACCACCGGGCTCAGTACAGTCGACGCTGCGCGGGCTGCTGTAACAGCGATCCGGAACTTGTCCGCGTCCGTCGGTATCCCGTCGGGCCTGGCTAGCCTGGGCGTGAAGGCACACGATCATGAAGTTATGGCTAGCAATGCGCAGAAGGACGCATGCATGCTGACCAATCCTCGCAAAGCAACCCTCGCCCAAGTCATCGCAATCTTCGAAGCCGCGATGTAAACCGAATCCCGCCTTCAACAGGGAATTGCAAGGAACAAAAAAGCTGCATGCGAACTTTGACGGACCGGGCATTAGGCGCCGTGCTATCTCCATGCTAAAGAAGCATGTTTTTCGACATGTTCTACCATCGGGTGTCTGTGCCCATCGATTTCAAGATAGACGCGGCGCCCGCCCGTATACAGAGGATGGCTTAAGACGGAGTTCACCAAGGGTTTGTAGTAAACCGTAAAACGATGATGCAATAAGCGTTCAATAAAACTAGAGATCGTGAATAACGCCGGGATGTCATTGCGGTTGCTTATCGATAAATGGTTCTCGCCCACTCTTGAGACGTCCATTCGAATTGCACGCTTCAGCCGCATGCATTCCAATCAGCGGCGCTACGTGTGCATAGAAGCCTCAAGGCCGACAGGCGTGCAGACCGTGTTCTTTTTCAGGCACGACGACGGCTCATGGCAAGTGTTTCCGCCCACGGCGAAACAGCCTACGATGCGGGTGACCCAAAGCGGAATTTAATGATCACTCGGGCAATGAACCGTAAGTCGATACGGTCGGACACCAACTAGTCTCGACGGGCCATGGCAGAAGGTTGGGTAATGATGAGCGTTAGGCGGTCGTGGTCCGTTGTAGAACCGCCAGCGCTTGTTGAGCAACTTAGCCTAAACTCAATGGTCGACCTGCGAAAAAGGCGCTCCAACCATGGAGAAGCGTAAACGGCATTTTGAGACCGCATTGACGATCAAAACTTGGCCTCGAAGAACCGCTGATTTGCGAAATCGAGGTCAAAGGCGTTGGGATCGAATTTGTTAACCGGCGCTTCAGTAGCCGCGGGTACGGCGCGCATGCCTGGGCGAGCTGATCCAGATTGACGGCAGCGAGCATTCGTGGTTTGAGGAGCGCGCGCCACAGTGCACGCTGCTGGTGTACGTGGACAATGCGACGAGCCGGCTGGATTCAAATCTAGCCGGTTGGTGCATACTTTGCGACGCTGCCTGCGATCAAATCGGCAGCATGACTGCCCCGGATGTTCCACTTAAAATCTTGGAACACTGTCCGCACACCGCGGCCACTTCTTTTCGTCGAACACCGCTTAGCGCTTGATCGTCAAGTACATCGACGATATCTTACTTGGTATCAGCGTAGAAATTTGACACAAACTTGCGAGCGCAGTTTTTAAGCCACGGCCGGGCAGCGAAAAAGCGATACATAGTCGCCTCTACTAGGAGGGGAAATGAAGCGGAAACGGACATACTCAGAGTCGGAACCGATACACGCCTTGCCGAATAAACGCGCTCGACACTGGACAGAGCGAAGTCGGCAACGCAAGCTTTCGGAGCCCACGTTGGCATCAGATGTGCTACAGGATGCGCAGCAACGCGATTTTCATCAGCGTACCATCGAATTAGTCCGCAAAAGCCTAGCGGGTTTCGCCCAGCCACCGCAGCGTCGATTACCCGAGCTGGAAGAAAAAAGCTTCTATTATGATGATCAGCACGATGCTAACAGGCCTGATA
Organism: Burkholderia sp. b14; assembly: GCF_900156195.1. Taxonomy (NCBI): domain Bacteria; kingdom Pseudomonadati; phylum Pseudomonadota; class Betaproteobacteria; order Burkholderiales; family Burkholderiaceae; genus Burkholderia; species Burkholderia sp. b14. Next base: position 26,863 of record NZ_FTPJ01000003.1, on the reverse strand, counting down.
TCGTTTATCAGGTAAAATATGGGCCTGCGGCCGCTATTAGTGACGCGGATAAGCAGTGGCTTAAGCAATATTATGGTGAAGATGTTAGCAAGCGCTACACTCAATATAACTCGAAACGACCTTTTTATGCCGAGGCAGCACAACAAACGGGTCGCCCACTAACCCACCAGGAAGCTGCGGTGAATGAAGGCAAAGACCCTGGATCAACAAGCATTAACCACCTCATTGCGAGCGCAACCGGTCAGCATTTGATGAATCAAATGACATTACTGTACAGAGCGGGCGCGCAACAGTTCGAAGAAGCGGAAAAAGCGCAAAATCAGCAAGATGATAATATCGGAGAGGATGAGGCTAAATCTATCTGGAAACAAAAACGGGCGGGACTGGCAAAGCAGGCGGCAGCGATGGGCCGGCTACGCGGGTTCGGCCGTGCGATTTTGGCCGATGAATATACTCGCCATGGTTATGGTACTGAATTACGTGATGTGTGGGTTGCCACCGATTACAATGCTAATATCCTAAAACGCAACCGGATGGCTGCCGACATCCAAAGGGCTTTTGAGGGAAAAACGCCGGCGGATCGACTCCAAGCCTATAAAAATTTTATGGCTAATACGTTCGACTCTACCGGCAATCTCCGGCTCGGTCACGGCAAAGGAAATGGCCGGGTCTCTACGGGTTTCGATATGCCGGTCACAGAGAAGTCAACACCGACACCTCGCGGACGGCGTTTATTTGAAGCGAACTATAATTATGGCATGCCTGAAATGCAAGTATCAGGTAAGGTGGACAATTTTAAACCCGGCATGTTTACCACTGTCCAAAAAACAGGAGAGCCCGAACAAAATTTAACGAGTAGCCAATGGGCGCCCCATCCGCCTAATTTATTTCAGCAGATCGCAAAATATATTGCTGCATCTAACACCCGCCTTGCAAAGCCCAGCGCAGCACGTGCAGATTTGTCGAACGCACAAGCAACCAACCACTTTTGGTTTGCTACTCTGCGCCAGAGGATGCAACCGCAAAAACTGCACGAGTTAATTGCGTGGACGCGATTTCGCTCTCCGCCAAACGATTTTTGATGCCAACAGGCCGCCCCACCTCATCGCCTAGAGCGTGTTATGCACTTTCAGCAAGGCTCAAAATCGAATCGAGATGGAGAAACGCAGACCCTATCCGAGCGACGTGACGGACGAAGGATGGCGCTTCGCTGCTGCGTATTTGACGTTGATGGAGCCAGACGCACCGCAAAGACGGTATGAATTGCGCGAGTTGTTCAACGCGCTGCGTTGGCTAGCTCGTGCAGGCGCTGCGTGGCGCATGCTGCCCGACGAACTTTCCGCCATGAGAAGCGGTGTATCAGCAAACTCAACGCTGGCTGCGAGCGAGCTGCTTCGAAGCGATGGTTCAGGATTTGCGTTCGGTGCTGCGTGTTGCGCAGGGCCGGCAAGGCCAGCCCAGTGCGGTGGTTCTGGACGGGCGTACGTTGCAGTCGAGCTGCGAGCGTGGCCCACGCGCAGGCTACGACGGGTACAAGCGCAAACGGGCAAGCAAGGTGCATATGGCCGTCGATACGCTCGGGCATTGGCTGGCGGTTCATGTCACGCCGGTCAATGAGCAAGCGCGCGCGCAGGTTCCGGTTTAGCACAAGAGGGGCAACTTGTGAGCGGGCAGAGCGTGAAGCTTGCCTTTGCCGACCAAGGTTATATAGGAGAAGAGCCGGCACAAGCCGCGCAAGATGAAGGCATCGAATTGCAGGTTATCAAACGGTCAGAGGCAAAGAAGGGCTTTATCCTGCTGCCGCGCCGATGGGTCGTCGAACGCAGTTTTGGATGGCTCAATCGCTCGCGACGACGAGCGTTTGCCTGAAACGCTCGTCGACTTGCATTTCGTCATCTTTGCCATGCTCATGCTCGTTCATGCCGCGCCTATCTTGCAAAGTGCATAACACGCTCTAAAGAATCGTGGCGATGTCATTGAGCGTGCGCTCGGCCGCTGCCAGCGGCATATCCGCGACGTTGCACGCTCGCTCGATTACGAGCACACTTATTTCGCATTGCCGCAATCGAATTGGCCTGGCGTGGCACCAACGTCGCGAACGAAAGAGCAACAAGCGCGGCTCGCGCGCTATGAATCGATCCCGCGCTATCATCGAAGCGGCATAGCAATCCGAGCGATTACGTCCATCATGGCATTGGAGCGGCGCACAGTGCGGTACTGAATTCATGCCGGCGAGTTTTGCTAAAGAGCGCCGACAGGTGCGCTCCCAATACCGTCAACTCGTATACCGAATAATTGGACGATTCAACCAACCGCAAGATCTGTGCGATTCACAGACATCGTTTCACTTTTTAGAGGGCCGTTTTCGTGACGTGTTGGAACTTGTATCTCCTATCTGAGCCACGAGTTCCAACACGCTCCGGTGATGTTTAGCAAGGGTCTTGTCGAGCCGCCATTCGCGGTGTTGAACGCGCTCTTTCAGTTCGTCGTAGGCACCAACTACCTCTTCCGAGAGGGGTGTCAGTTCGCCCAGTTCTGCTATGCAATCGACAGGCGTCTTGCCACCGAGTGATCCGTGCGGGCGGCGCCAGTTATAGTCGAACTGCCACTGTTCAATTTGCTCTTCGATCGTGCCTTCGGTCAGGCCATGACGGGGCCAGAATTCGTTCAAGTCAGTGAGTTGCGAACGCTCGACCTTGCCATTGAGGTGTGGCGAACGTGGTGGGATCGGTCGGAATTTGATGCACTCGCTCATCAGGCACCGCTGCACTGATTCGGCGAAGAACTCGCTGCCCCGATCCGTCTGGATACGTTGAATCGGAAACGGCATTTCCTCGATGACGCGATCAAGAAAAAGCAACGTATTACGTGCATTTCTGCGCGAATAGACGGCTAGTACACGGAAGCGAGAACAATCGTCGACGGCGGTGTACTGATAGACGCCCCGTGCGATCTTCATCGTGTCCATCTGGACGCAATCGCCCGGAACTGGACGGCTATAACGTTTGGGCTGCGCTGCTCGCCTGGGTCGAATCAATGGCGTCACACGCGCCTGGCACAAGATCTTGTGAATGGTCGCGAGGGATAGTTCTCTTTGCTCATGCAATCGCAGCTCATTTTGGATCCGCCGCGCGCCTTTGTGCTCGGCACGCAGTCGGAGGATCGTTGCTCGATCGCTCTCAGAAACCTTCTGGTTTGGACTTCGGTGTGGACGGCGGCTTTGGGATTGGAGACCGGCTTCGCCGGCTTGCTGATAGCGGCGTAGCCATTTGCGAAGTGTCGGTCGAGAGATGCCACACCGCGCACACACGAGGCCGGCAACGCCGGCCTCGTGATACATGTGCACCCAACGTAATCGCGCGGCAATCTCTCGGTCCATCGCCTCATTTTAGTTGAAACGATGTCTGTGAATCGCACACAAGATCTGCCCTCATCGATTGTATTGAATCAAAGAAAGCTTCGCTACGGCTGTTTACGCTCGCTTAATACCCTCCGGCGTGTCTTGCGCGTTTGACGCAACGCCTCGGTGATGACGCCAACATCTCCACGCGCCATCATCACAAAACTCAGCACCAAGGCATTGACCGCCACATGCGTCGGTTCCACCGGTGTGGAATACCATCCTGCACATACACGTACCGCCAAAATACCATACACCGCGACCAACCAAAATCGTATCGCTCGTTCATACCAATTCAACGGACTGCGCCGGGGTACTGGCGCACTAAAGGCAAACAACAGAATCAGAAAAATCGCACTTGCCAATACCCCATTCATCCACAGCAGCAGCAAGTCCCATACGCTGTAGGCATTGAAGTACGCTATCGCCGCTTTTATCATTTGTTTAACTCGCTATTCTTAGTGTCATTAACAGGCGTACTCCCAATGATCCGGTAGGTTAACTGAGTCAACAGTTCCGGTACTATTTTCTCTGACCAACCCAACAGTGTATTGGCCAGTGTCACGATCGCCGCCGTAGACAGAAACGCGGCAAGCCATTCCGGTAGCCCCACGTACTGCTGCACTGACGAGGTCACCGAAAATCCGCCAATCACTGATACGCCGAAATATGCTACCTTGCGCGGCCACGACGGTTCACGGCTATGCAGCAAAAATATCAATGCACCGCACACTACCCCACTTATCAGGGTTAGGTCATCCTGTGTCCAGGCCCTTGAACTGAACACGGAAGGCACACGCAATAATAGTTCAAAGCACCACATCATGCTATACCTCTGCTATATGTTCGCGCATCCGGCATCCAGTTGATCGGACCGTGCATGCTATGCTTACAACTGTATCGTATGGACATTGTTTGGGCTGGCCATCTGGGCAACCAACGCATTTCGCTTACGTGGTTGCCCGATCACCGTACGCTTGAATTACACTACAGACTTGCATTGATACCTCCTTTGGTGACCAATCGTTCAAGACATTTTGTCATGGTACCGCCGACTGAAGCCCGGCCACGGGACACTCTGCGGTTTCAGGCCGCACCGCGCACACGTAAGCTTGTAAGGCCTTGAGCTTATCTATTTCTCGCTGGTCGTCGTCAGCGACCCGGAAAACGCGTTCTGCAACCGCTGGGTCGAGGTCTGCGTAGGTGGGGGAACCATCGCCCATTCCGGTGGTGGAGGCAAAGTCGGACACGTCACGGCTACGGGTTGAACAGTTGACGACGGCGACACGCAGCCGCTCAGTACCAGCAGCAAGAGCATTGCGCAAACGTTGATTTTCATTCTCATGGGCTTGGCGCTCCTGACTCAGTTGTGCATCCAGCGTTTCAATCCGGCGGGCCTGGACCTCACGCATAGCGGTCGCTTTCTGTTGCGCGGCCAAAGCTGCGTCTGAAATCGCTTTTATTTGTTCGGCATGCTGTTCATGGTCCCGGGCTCGCGCAGCTTGTTCTTCAGCCAGCCGCCTACCAGCGATGACCGAGCTTATGCTCCAACCCAAGGCAATCCCTACAATGAATAGAACACCATAGGGTGCGATCCATCTCAGCAAATGCTGCATTGCACTCTCCTTGACCGTGGCAGCTGTGTTCCCCGCCTAAGGCACGTCGACTGCTATCCCACAAAGGTTTCTGCTCCTGCCTGTGTACTAAACCTATCCCATGCACTCATGCAGCCGGAACGCTAGATGGGCTGAAAAAGGCAAAAACACTATATACCGCATTTATCTCATTGCCCAAACGAATCCTGACTTAAACCGCCATCATTGAAAGAATTAGCAATGTAGGCACAGCGACTATGCTTTAAAAACAAGCCGCCGTGAAACAATACACTTGACATCGCTCAATTAAGTGCGACTATGGCATTGTTACGGATATGTAGCGATTCGCACAAAAATAAAAAAATCATAGAACATTGCTACGCATTGCATCTAATTTTGAAATAAATAGCTTGGGGTGGGAAGTACCTTTCATAGTCGGTTCATTACCCAGCCAAACACGAATGCTTCGTCTTTCTCTCGTCTCTCTGCCAGCTCAATGTAACGCGCCCCTTGTAGGCTATTGAGTGCCTTGAGAAGCGCCACTTGCCCTGGCTCTTTGCGTTTGTCCAGAAAAGCTTTGAGCGCCGCGGTGGTTTTGAGGCCTATCAAACCATCTACCATCATATCGGGGTAATCGGCCTGCCGACGATTGAACACATTGAGCACACGCTGCAGAAACTGTGCTGCCACCTGCGCGCCCATATTGACACCGGTATCAAATAATTCAAGCGCAATCGGCGCTGATAGTGTGGCAACGTCCTCCAGATGCAGCTGCTCCCAATAGCGACGCCGATAAATGGCTTTGGCGGTTGCTAAGGGCAACAAGGTCATCCGACCCGAATACCCTTCTGCTCGCGCCACCGCCTCAGTAATGCCATAGGATGTTTCGCCGCCGCTATCATCAGGATGATTAGAGTAGCCTCCTTCTCGGGCCACCGTCTTTTCAAATGCATCATCAAACGCCGTCATGGCTTTGCTCCTCTTCATAAGATCGCCATACGCATCCTTCTTGAAAAATTCACTTGAGTCAACAGGCGAATGGGTTCAAACGATAAGCTGTTCAAAAAATAAAACTATCGAATGCAACAGATACCAGTCCCGTTTGCCACGGTGACCACGGCGAGATCGCAACTGATGGGTCTCCACTTTGATGTCGCGCGAGCTCAGGCTGAAACGACCGTACCATCAATCTGCGTAGCGAATGGTCGTCGCCGGAAAATGGTGAGCGTGATAAAGCGATTTTTTCTTCTTTAGCCCCCGAGCTGACCCGAGCTCGTTTACAATACAATGTGACAAAGCCAGTGCTCGAGCGCCGACATGCAGTTCTGTCAAAACAAGCCATGGCGATAGTCACAAAGAAAAATCTACAAACGTCATTGGTCGCGAGTGGGCACCCAAAGGTGAAGGGTTCAATGGCATCATCGGCTGACCGTTTCCCTCCATCTGATGCGCGCAAGGACAACGAGAATGCCTGCCGAAGATCGGGTCAAGATGTCAGTGTCTGTTATCGCGACGGAAGACGCCGTGGAGGCAGTAAATTGCGTACCTTCTGCGAGATAATCGTTCGAATCATACGAAACCTGGCAGTAGTGACTTAGAGAGGTGCTCGCAGCAGACTAAGCATCTTCACGGCTTGCACGCCATTGAAGAATTTTTTACTGTTATTTTATAAAGATTTTTTATGGTCAAAACGCCATAAATTGTGCAAAAAAGTACGATTACCCATAATAAGGTTGGCCTACCGGCGTTTCCCATCTTCAACTTCACCGATTCCAACGCAGACGGATCGACGACGGTTCACTTTGGCCTGGGCGGACGGGCGCTGGTCAACCAGCTAGCATGCCAGTAATTTTGCTTGGGCCGGTACATTTGCTCATAATCAGGTCCAAACCGCCATTTTTTCGAGTTAAAGATCTCATAGTGCGGAACTTCTCTGTCCTTTTTCCAAAACCGCACATGCTGCTTGACCTGATCGGTTTTTTGATGCCGATACAGCCATCTCAGTTCACTGGATGTAATACTGGTCCCATGCCCTGTCTTGCCCGCTACCGCACTGAGATTTTCATCAATGTCGTCCACAATAAAGTGAATGTTTTTTTGCCTGACCAACAACTGGTACTCAAGTCCCGCCTTACTGGTTTTCTTCCATAAAGCCTTACTCGCCTCTAATGTTAATTGTTGGCTTGGTGTCACTTCGCTAGCAACATTGTAGCGGGGATGACGGGACAAAAACGTTTTGAATGCAATACCTCGCTGGGCATCGGCTAACGTCTTTTTGATGCGCTTGTCTGACTGGTAAACGTAGGGCTTATCCAGCGGATCCCATACCGCATTTGTCAAGTCATTTTGAATCAAAATTCTTTTAGGCGGCAGCGCATCCCGCTTTTGCGTGACGCCGCTGCCTTGGTCTAAGTTACTAAACCCGGCTTGCTTTAACGTGTCCAGTGCGCGCTTTCTCGGCGCATCTAGACCATAGACAATATCCCCCTCTTGAAAGGCCGCTGCCAATTGTTGATACGGAATTTGTTCACCGCCTTGGTTCGCTTGCGAAGCAGACGAAAGTCTAGCCAACACGGCTTGAATCGGTGCTAGTTTAAATGTCTGCGTTGACTCGTCCCCCCTCTCGGATAACCGCCTACTCGAGCGGCGCGAGGATTGATGCACTGCGTCCTGCTGAACGACATTTGTTTTCATTTTCCGCTCCTCATGGATCCGCTATGCTTGACACACAAGTCGATGGAGAGTTGCTCGCCCACCGGCTCCAGCCAGATTCACATTGAGCGAGCTAGCCCGTTCGTCGATTTCAACACACGGTGAAATGGTACGCGCATAGGCTAAACTATACCGCTGCATAGGATATGATACTTTAATGTTCGCGTGCCAGGTATGCGCATTGTTGCGCGCAAGGTAAATTTGGACCACCTTTCAGTACAGTCGGCCTTTTTCGCTCGTGACGTTGCTACCACGTGCAGCGTATTCAATTCGATCGCCGGCAATGCGAGAAAAGCGTGTTCGTGATCAAGCGAGCGTGCAACTTCGCGGATAGGCCGCTGGCAGCGACTTAGCGCGCGTTCAATGGCATCGCCAAGATGCTTCAATAGATGCTATCGGTCGGCCACTTGTATGGCTTGCGGCGCGCTACGGGTGATGCCTTTGGCGTAAACCCCAGCGCGATCGCGCGACACGATGCGAATTGTGCGGTTTCCTGTTAGCCAGTTCGCCACCGATGTCGCATCACGATCGGGCAACCAATCTAATGGGCGCCGTTGCTCAATGTCGACCAGTAGGGTGCCATAGCGATGAGCGCGTTTGAATGCCCAGTCATCGACGCCAACTATGGTAGGGTTGGATGTCGTCGCGACGTACTTTTGACCGTTGCGCTTGAGCAAACGAAGCATCGTTTCGCCGCTGATCGAGATGCCCAGCCGCTGCGCCAGGCGCGCATCTGCGGCGCCACTGAGCGCCAAGCCCACATGCCACAGCGCCGTCTGTGCTCAGGCTGTGCGGCGCTGCTGACGCGCAGTGAATGGCGCAAGGCATTGGGCGAATGTTCTCCGGCGACCCAGCCAGATTGCTATACGTTTCTCGACACTGGCAGTGGCGCGCATCGCGCCGTGGGGCCCGCACTGGGGCCGTGCGGGCTGCAGCACGCGCGACTGATTGGGCCAAGCTCGTCCATACGGGGTGGCACTGCCGCGCAGGGGGAACGGCCCCCCACTCGGGGCAGGCGGTGCTCGAGTGCGGGTTGAGCCAGCGAGGTAGGCGGAGCCGGGGGGCGTTCGCCACAGCACAACGCCCGCTTCGGGGGGGAAGCGGGCGTTGGGGGGGCAAGGGGGGAGCCTGACGATTACCTACTTTCACACGGGCAATCCGCACTATCATCGGCGTGGAGTCGTTTCACGGTCCTGTTCGGGATGGGCAGGGGTGGGACCGACTCGCTATGGTCATCAGGCAAAAGGGGGAGCTGTCGCGCGGCGGGGCGCGCCAGCGAATCTGGAACAAGAAGCAGCCGGTAGGATTATGTCGTCGAGGACGGCACAACGGTAAAACGGACCAGTTATAGGATCAAGCCTTACGGGCCATTAGTATCGGTTAGCTGAGCGCATTACTGCGCGTACACACCCGACCTATCAACGTCCTGGTCTTGAACGACCCTTCAAGGGGATCGCGTCCCCGGGGAAGTCTCATCTTGAGGCGAGTTTCCCGCTTAGATGCTTTCAGCGGTTATCTCTTCCGAACATAGCTACCCGGCGATGCCACTGGCGTGACAACCGGTACACCAGAGGTTCGTCCACTCCGGTCCTCTCGTACTAGGAGCAGGCCCCCTCAAACTTCCAACGCCCACGGCAGATAGGGACCAAACTGTCTCACGACGTTTTAAACCCAGCTCACGTACCTCTTTAAATGGCGAACAGCCATACCCTTGGGACCGGCTACAGCCCCAGGATGAGATGAGCCGACATCGAGGTGCCAAACACCGCCGTCGATATGAACTCTTGGGCGGTATCAGCCTGTTATCCCCAGAGTACCTTTTATCCGTTGAGCGATGGCCCTTCCATACAGAACCACCGGATCACTATGACCTGCTTTCGCACCTGCTCGACTTGTCGGTCTCGCAGTTAAGCACGCTTATGCCATTGCACTATCAGCACGATTTCCGACCGTACCTAGCGTACCTTCGTACTCCTCCGTTACGCTTTGGGAGGAGACCGCCCCAGTCAAACTGCCTACCATGCACGGTCCCCGTGCCCGATTCAGGGCACTAGGTTAGAACCTCAAACAAACCAGGGTGGTATTTCAAGGACGGCTCCACGCAAACTAGCGTTCGCGCTTCTAAGCCTCCCACCTATCCTACACAGATCGGTTCAAAGTCCAATGCAAAGCTACAGTAAAGGTTCATGGGGTCTTTCCGTCTAGCCGCGGGTAGATTGCATCATCACAAACACTTCAACTTCGCTGAGTCTCGGGAGGAGACAGTGTGGCCATCGTTACGCCATTCGTGCAGGTCGGAACTTACCCGACAAGGAATTTCGCTACCTTAGGACCGTTATAGTTACGGCCGCCGTTTACCGGGACTTCAATCAAGGGCTTGCACCCCATCATTTAATCTTCCGGCACCGGGCAGGCGTCACACCCTATACGTCCACTTTCGTGTTTGCAGAGTGCTGTGTTTTTATTAAACAGTCGCAGCCACCAGTTTATTGCAACCCCTTCACCCTTCTGGCGCGAGCCAGTCAAGCTAGCAGGGCGTACCTTATCCCGAAGTTACGGTACCAATTTGCCGAGTTCCTTCTCCCGAGTTCTCTCAAGCGCCTTAGAATACTCATCTCGCCCACCTGTGTCGGTTTGCGGTACGGTCTCGTTAGACTGAAGCTTAGAGGCTTTTCTTGGGACCCCTTCCGATTGCTTCGCAGCTTAACGCCGCTCGCCCCACACCCTTGAATTGCGCGCCCGGATTTGCCAAAGCGCCTTCTCCAATGCAGGGACCGGGATTTCCGACACCCGGACAACCTTCCGCGATCCGTCCCCCCATCGCATCTAACGACGGTGCAGGAATATTAACCTGCTTCCCATCAGCTACGCATTTCTGCCTCGCCTTAGGGGCCGACTCACCCTACGCCGATGAACGTTGCGTAGGAAACCTTGGGCTTACGGCGAGGGGGCCTTTCACCCCCTTTATCGCTACTCATGTCAGCATTCGCACTTCCGATACCTCCAGCACACTTCTCAATGCACCTTCGCAGGCTTACGGAACGCTCTCCTACCATGCGCACTTAGCGTGCGCATCCGCAGCTTCGGTAACTGGCTTAGCCCCGTTACATCTTCCGCGCAGGACGACTCGATCAGTGAGCTATTACGCTTTCTTTAAAGGGTGGCTGCTTCTAAGCCAACCTCCTGACTGTTTTCGCCTTCCCACTTCGTTTCCCACTTAGCCAATTTTAGGGACCTTAGCTGGCGGTCTGGGTTGTTTCCCTCTTGACGTCGGACGTTAGCACCCGGCGTCTGTCTCCCGTGATTGCACTCTTCGGTATTCGGAGTTTGCTATGGCGAGGTAATCCGCAATGGACCCCCCAACCATGACAGTGCTCTACCCCCGAAGGTGAGACACGAGGCACTACCTAAATAGTTTTCGGAGAGAACCAGCTATTTCCAAGTTTGTTTAGCCTTTCACCCCTATCCACAGCTCATCCCCTAACTTTTCAACGTTAGTGGGTTCGGTCCTCCAGTACGTGTTACCGCACCTTCAACCTGGCCATGGATAGATCACTTGGTTTCGGGTCTACGCCCAGCAACTGTTCGCCCTATTCGGACTCGCTTTCGCTACGCCTGCCCTATCCGGTTAAGCTCGCTACTGAACGTAAGTCGCTGACCCATTATACAAAAGGTACGCCGTCACCCCTTGCGAGGCTCCGACTGTTTGTATGCATGCGGTTTCAGGATCTATTTCACTCCCCTCCCGGGGTTCTTTTCGCCTTTCCCTCACGGTACTGGTTCACTATCGGTCGATCACGAGTATTTAGCCTTGGAGGATGGTCCCCCCATCTTCAGACAGGATTTCACGTGTCCCGCCCTACTTGTCGTACCCCTAGTTCCACATCTGAGTTTTCGCCTACAGGGCTATCACCTGCTACGGCCGCCCTTTCCAGAGCGTTCGGCTAACTTAGAGGCTAAATGGTACAGGCTGATCCCATTTCGCTCGCCACTACTTTGGGAATCTCGGTTGATTTCTCTTCCTGCGGCTACTTAGATGTTTCAGTTCGCCGCGTTCGCTTCACATGACCTATGGATTCAGTCACGGATGACCCATACGGGCCGGGTTGCCCCATTCGGACATCTGCGGATCAAAGCTCGTTTGCCAGCTCCCCGCAGCTTTTCGCAGGCTACCGCGTCCTTCTTCGCCTGTGATCGCCAAGGCATCCACCACATGCACTTGTTCGCTTGACCCTATAACAAGTCCGTCTTGCAACGCACCGGCTATAGGTTGAGTTTTCGCGTTGTGCCGTATCTTCCAAGCGTCTTTTCAGATCACTCAAAACAATACTTTCAATCACTACCCGTCTATCTTCTGCGCCCATCTCAAGACGCGTCCAATAGACATTACTGCTTCTTTTTCCAGATTGTTAAAGAACGTCACAGCCATACCGCACTGCTTGACCCACGGGTCAATCGCCAACACTCCGTTTGGGAGCGCTCGCGATTGAGCAGTGGTGGAGGCAGACGGGATCGAACCGACGACCCCCTGCTTGCAAAGCAGGTGCTCTCCCAGCTGAGCTATGCCCCCCTTGGGTTCGGGCCGCGCTGCGCGCAGCGCTCGTGGCGCACACCAGACTCGCGTGGTGGGTCTGGTTGGATTCGAACCAACGACCCCCGCCTTATCAAGACGGTGCTCTAACCGACTGAGCTACAGACCCTTCGTCTGTCCCTGTGACTTTCACAGCCGATAAGCGTGAGTACTTGAAGCGCAGACTTCTTGCTCCAGAAAGGAGGTGATCCAGCCGCACCTTCCGATACGGCTACCTTGTTACGACTTCACCCCAGTCATGAATCCTACCGTGGTGACCGTCCTCCTTGCGGTTAGACTAGCCACTTCTGGTAAAACCCACTCCCATGGTGTGACGGGCGGTGTGTACAAGACCCGGGAACGTATTCACCGCGACATGCTGATCCGCGATTACTAGCGATTCCAGCTTCATGCAGTCGAGTTGCAGACTGCAATCCGGACTACGATCGGTTTTTTGGGATTAGCTCCCCCTCGCGGGTTGGCAACCCTCTGTTCCGACCATTGTATGACGTGTGAAGCCCTACCCATAAGGGCCATGAGGACTTGACGTCATCCCCACCTTCCTCCGGTTTGTCACCGGCAGTCTCCCTAGAGTGCTCTTGCGTAGCAACTAAGGACAAGGGTTGCGCTCGTTGCGGGACTTAACCCAACATCTCACGACACGAGCTGACGACAGCCATGCAGCACCTGTGCGCCGGTTCTCTTTCGAGCACCCCCACCTCTCAGCAGGGTTCCGACCATGTCAAGGGTAGGTAAGGTTTTTCGCGTTGCATCGAATTAATCCACATCATCCACCGCTTGTGCGGGTCCCCGTCAATTCCTTTGAGTTTTAATCTTGCGACCGTACTCCCCAGGCGGTCAACTTCACGCGTTAGCTACGTTACTAAGGAAATGAATCCCCAACAACTAGTTGACATCGTTTAGGGCGTGGACTACCAGGGTATCTAATCCTGTTTGCTCCCCACGCTTTCGTGCATGAGCGTCAGTATTGGCCCAGGAGGCTGCCTTCGCCATCGGTATTCCTCCACATCTCTACGCATTTCACTGCTACACGTGGAATTCTACCTCCCTCTGCCATACTCTAGCCTGCCAGTCACCAATGCAGTTCCCAGGTTGAGCCCGGGGATTTCACATCGGTCTTAGCAAACCGCCTGCGCACGCTTTACGCCCAGTAATTCCGATTAACGCTCGCACCCTACGTATTACCGCGGCTGCTGGCACGTAGTTAGCCGGTGCTTATTCTTCCGGTACCGTCATCCAACCTAGTTATTCGCCAGGCCGTTTTCTTTCCGGACAAAAGTGCTTTACAACCCGAAGGCCTTCTTCACACACGCGGCATTGCTGGATCAGGGTTGCCCCCATTGTCCAAAATTCCCCACTGCTGCCTCCCGTAGGAGTCTGGGCCGTGTCTCAGTCCCAGTGTGGCTGGTCGTCCTCTCAGACCAGCTACAGATCGTCGCCTTGGTAGGCCTTTACCCTACCAACTAGCTAATCTGCCATCGGCCGCCCCTTGAGCGCGAGGCCCTTGCAGGTCCCCCGCTTTCCTCCTCAGAGCGTATGCGGTATTAATCCGGCTTTCGCCGGGCTATCCCCCACTCTAGGACACGTTCCGATGTCTTACTCACCCGTTCGCCACTCGCCGCCAGGCCGAAGCCCGCGCTGCCGTCCGACTTGCATGTGTAAGGCATGCCGCCAGCGTTCAATCTGAGCCAGGATCAAACTCTTCAGTTCAAACCTGTTACTTGTTCGGGCCCCAAAGGACCCTGTCGCTCAACTCAAAACGTTGACAGGTTTCGATTCTCTCAAAACCTACCTTCATTTCGTATGAGACTTAATGATTCTTTCGCATCGCCCCACCCGGCTTTTACCACCCGGGCGCAGCACGCCTGCACCATCAAGTACCCACACTTATCGGCTGTTACTTGTTAAAGAGCATCGCAACCGCTTCGCCTCAACCTAGCCGGCCTCGGCCCCCGCATCGCGTCGCTGCATCAGCAGCAGAGAAACGAGATTATGAACACAATCTTGCGAAGCGTCAACAACTTTTTTACCACCCCGGTGCGATGCTGATCGCCTCACACCCCGTTGCCCACCCCGCCCGCTGCGTTTGCTCCTTCAGCGGCCCCGCTACTGCCTGCAGCGAGGGTGCGAATCATAGGCCAATAGCACGCTCACCACAAGAGCTAGCAAATATTTTTTTCAGCGTCCCCCCTTTTTGTCGCCTTGCGCGCCCCTCCCGTAGCACAACGCCCCATACCCCCGCCCCAGCACGCCGCTTGCCTCCCCATTTCATGCGGCGGCGCAAACTGGGGCAGCCATCGCACCCCAGACATTCGCTGCTATTGCACGTTTTGCTGCCGCCACGCGGGCATCGCGCTGGGTAGTCCTGATGGCATGTGCGAGTGTTTGCGCTCTTGTTGTGGGTGCCACGCTCCGTGGCGAAGATGTGGTGGCTGTGTTCAATTGCTGTATCAGGTTACCTTCGGGCCCGGCCTTGGCCATCGAGTCACGATCTTGGATACGCCGGGTTTCGTGCGTGGTGAATTCCTCGCTCAGCAACCGTTTCGGGCCTTTCCAACATTGAGCTGCCCCTTGCTCGAGACGTTTCAGTGTGGCGCCTAGCGCTTCGAGCGCGCGCAGCATGCACAAGCTGACAAGATAACGCCGGATGCGTTCCAGTATCGAGGCCGATACGCTGTTCTGAACGCCACGCTTGACTACGTGCCCCATTTCCCAGCCATGGTTGTGATCGTGCAGTACGCACGCAACATCTTTTCGCCAAACGTGCGCGCTAGTGTTCGATCAACAAGAGCCGGTTAGTAACGCAGGGACGTACGGTATCGATGTTAGGCACATCGTCCGTTATACCTTCGGCGGACGCGCTGCCCAACGCGTAGTTGCACGAATTAGCTTAATGCGCTAGTTCATCCCGCATTGGCCGACGCAGCTGTGCCTACTCCCTTACAGATACTGATCCCATTCCTGTAGTAAAGACCTTCAAATGAATAACAACGTCCCGCGCCTCCCTTTGGATGAGCGTTACGAAATCGATAGTGCTAGCCGGCGCCGGTTGCAGCGTCGTCTGGTTCATAAGTCGGAACTCAGACATGTTTTCGTGGAACGAATAATTCCGATACCGGCTGCCGGAGATGGGCAGGATCGGTTCGTTGCTCCATTGATCATTGAACCAGACCATCCGTTTTTCTTCGAGCATGAAATCGACCATGTGCCGGGCCTGATGCTTGTCGAAGCAACGCGGCAAGCCTGCACTGCAGTGTCTCACATGTTCTACGAGGCTCCTTTTGGGATGGCCTTCGTGCTTGACAATTTAACGTGAGCTATGCGCGTTTTGCCGAACTATCCGCTCCGTTTGCCATGCATTTCACGGTGGTTGAGAAATACTATCGCAAGCGGTCACTGTCGAGCTTACAGGCACACACCGAGTGACACCAGGCCGGGCTACGAGTTGGCACAATGGATGTGCGGCGGAGCTTCATACAACCCGCCGTATTGGCACGCCTGCGGCGCACCAGCACAATAAGCGTCGGCCTCCCTGTGTAATGGCGGCAGGCTGGAGGATGTCCCTATGCCTTTCCTCAACCGTTCAGGGCTGACTTGAATTGGTAAATTTGTCATCGCGCAGCATGGCGGACAGGACCTCGCGCATCAATCACATGCTAGCACGCAGCACTACGCTTATCTGGCCACAGAAACTTTAAGGAATGCCATCACGCGGATCGGACAAAATTTCTCTACCATAAAAAACGCGGGCTGCGTGACATGCGCGCAAGCCCGCGTAGATATTGGTGGGCCTCCCGTGAGTCGAACACGGCACCAACGGATTATGAGTCCGCTGCTCTAACCAAGCATGAGCTAGAGGCCCGAATCAATCATTATGAGGCAAAATGAAGCTCAGTTGCCTTCAAGGAACGACTTCAGCTTATCCGAGCGGCTCGGATGTCGCAATTTGCGCAACGCCTTCGCCTCAATCTGTCGGATCCGCTCGCGCGTCACGTCGAACTGCTTACCGACTTCCTCGAGCGTATGGTCCGTGCTCATCTCGATACCAAAGCGCATCCGCAATACTTTTGCTTCGCGCGGCGTCAACGAGTCTAGCACGTCCTTCACAACGTCTCGCATACTCGCGTGCAATGCCGCATCGGCCGGCGCCACCGTATTGTTATCTTCGATGAAATCGCCCAGGTGAGAATCGTCGTCGTCGCCGATCGGTGTTTCCATCGAAATCGGTTCCTTCGCGATCTTCATGATCTTGCGGATCTTGTCTTCCGGCATCTCCATTTTTTCGGCGAGCGTGGCCGGGTCCGGCTCGAGCCCCGTCTCCTGCAGAATTTGCCGTGAGATCCGGTTCATCTTGTTGATCGTCTCGATCATGTGGACCGGAATCCGAATCGTGCGCGCCTGGTCCGCGATCGACCGCGTAATCGCTTGACGAATCCACCACGTCGCATACGTGGAGAACTTGTAGCCCCGCCGATATTCGAACTTGTCAACCGCCTTCATCAGGCCAATATTGCCCTCCTGGATCAAATCCAGGAACTGCAAGCCACGGTTCGTGTACTTCTTCGCAATCGAAATGACCAGCCGCAAGTTGGCCTCCGTCATTTCGCGTTTGGCCTGCCGCGCCTTGAGCTCGCCAGCCGCCATCTGGCGGTTGGTTTCCTTCAAGTCCTTCAGTGGCAACACGACGCGCGCCTGTAAGTCAATCAGACGCTGCTGCTGTTCGCGAATCGCCGGGATATTGCGCTCGAGCACCGCGCTGTACGGATGCCCCTCGACGACGATTTGCTCGGCCCAGTCTAGGTTGGTCTCGTTACTCGGGAAGCGCGAAATGAATTCTGCGCGCGGCATCCCGCACTTGTCGACGACGATATGCAAGATCTGGCGCTCCACTTGACGCACCTCGTCAACCTGCGCGCGTAACGTATCGCACAGCCGCTCGACCGTGCGGGCGGTAAACCGGATCGACATCAACTCGGCCTGGATCGCCTCTTGCGCCTTCAGGTATGACTTGGACTTGTAGCCCTCCTTCTCGTACGCGCGACGCATTTTGTCGAACCACTCACTGATTAGCGCAAAGCGCTCCAGCGACGCACGCTTTAGCGCCTCGAGCTGCGCGGCGCTGGCCGCGGCCGCTCCTGCCCCTTCGTCCTCTTCTTCCTCTTCCTCGTCACCTTCGTCGGCGTCGTCGGCTTCCGACTCGATCTCGTCCGCATCCGACGCGCTAAAGCCGTCCGCATCCTCCGCGCTCGGATCGATTAGGCCATCGACCAGTTCGTCCACGCGGATTTCATCGTTGGCGACCCGCTCGGCCATCGCAAGGATGTCCGCGATCGTCGTCGGGCACGCCGAAATCGCCTGAACCATGTGCTTTAGGCCGTCTTCGATACGCTTGGCGATCTCAATTTCGCCTTCCCGCGTCAACAGTTCGACAGTGCCCATCTCGCGCATGTACATGCGCACCGGGTCGGTCGTACGGCCAAATTCGGAGTCCACCGTCGACAACGCGACTTCGGCCTCCTCTTCAACCTCGTCGTCGGATGACACCGACGGCGCGTTGTCGTTGAGCAGCAGCGTTTCCGCATCGGGCGCCTGTTCATAGACCGCCACGCCCATGTCGTTGAACGTGCTGATGATGCTCTCGATCGCCTCGGTTTCCGCGAAATTGTCCGGCAGGTGATCGTTGATTTCAGCATACGTCAGGAAGCCGCGTTCCTTGCCCAGCTTGATCAGCGCGCGCAGCTTCGAGCGGCGCTCCTCGAGCTCCTCGGCGGTACCCGGCTGGTGAGACGCGAACGCCTCCTTCAGCAGCGCCTTTTCCTTGGCCCTACGATCGCGCGCCTTGATCTTCTCGCCACCCTTCACCGGCGCGGCCGAGCCGGCCGACTCATCGACTTGGCCCGCTTCCTCATCAACTGGTACTTCGTTCAGCTTTTTCGTCATGGATGTCGCCATTACGGCTCTGGTCTCGACTTGCGGCTCTTCGACGGCCGCCGCTTCAACCGTGGATACTCTCTCAGTGCGGCTATCCGGCTGCTGCCCGGCGGCCGCGACCTGCCGACTTACCCGCTTCGGGAACTTCTCGGCCGCGCACATCACGAGCCTGCTCGACGGACTTCGCCATCGAGCAGGACCGCGTCGTCGCTTCCCGCTGGCCGGATCGCGCGATGTTCGCCGGCGCGCCACATGCGAGAAGGGGCCTGTTTCGCCGCGGACCGGTCGCCTTTACCGTCACCGACCTGCGCTTCCGACCTAATCCAACCCCTTTTTCCGCTTGGTCTTTGCCATGGCAATTCCGCTCTATTCGACGTCGCCCGGAAACAACTCCGCTGAAAACCTTCAATTATAGCACGGTGGTCAAGCCCCTCCGCCAAGCACCGATGCCGCGACCCGACGCTTCAGTTCCGCACGCCGCTGCGACAACTCGGCAAACTCCCTGGCCTGCTCTCCTTCCAGTTTTGGCTGCCGAGACAAAATTTCAAGTCGCTCGCAGCAAGCGTCATAACGCATCTTCGCGACAACCGCCCTGACTTCGTCAGCCGCGATCCGCTCCTGCTCATCGCGCCGCTGCGCGCTGTCGTCGTCCGGCGGCGCATGCAGCAAATCACGCACGTTTTCATCATAGACCAGAATTTCCCGGAAGATTTCCTCATACGTCGGCGCATTCGGAGAATTAAGCAGCAAGTCCTTTAGCAGCCGATACTCTGCCGCGTCCCCCAGTTGCCGCGCATGCGCGATCGTCTCGGCAAACAAGGCCCCCTGCCGGGCAAGCGTGGCCAGCGTGTCGCAATCCTGCACATCGAGCATCGCGACAATGCGCGGATACATGATTACGTTGCGTAGTGCTCGATGCTCGTGGCCGGTGACGCGACGACGATCGGCACGTGCCGGCGTACCGCGCACCGCGGGCGCGGTGCGCGAGCCGACTTCGCAGAACTGCGCCACTTCTTCGACGGGCGTCGAGAGCCGATCCGCCAGCATGTGCAGAATCTGAGCCCTCAGCGCGTTGGGCGGCAGTGCCTGCAGCAGTGGCTTGGCGTCATATAAGGCCTTGGCTCGTCCTTCCGGCTGGTCGATCTCCTTGTCCGCCAGCACCTCGTTGAGCAGGAACTGCGACAGCGGCATTGCCCGCCCGATTTGGTCCGCAAATGCCTGCACGCCGTGCTCACGGATATAGCTGTCCGGATCGTGCTCCGCGGGCAGAAACAGAAAGCGAATCGTACGATTGTCCGCCGCGTGCGGCAAGCACGCGTCCAACGCTCGCCGCGCGGCACGCCGCCCCGCCGCGTCACCGTCGAAGCTGAAGATCACCGTGTCGGTCTGCCGCATCAGTTTTTGGACATGCAC
Source organism: Burkholderia sp. b14 (assembly GCF_900156195.1). Lineage (NCBI taxonomy): Bacteria > Pseudomonadati > Pseudomonadota > Betaproteobacteria > Burkholderiales > Burkholderiaceae > Burkholderia > Burkholderia sp. b14. The sequence continues at coordinate 7,221 of NZ_FTPJ01000003.1, read as the reverse complement.
CGGCGTACACGCGGTGCCCAGGGTCGCCACCGTGTTCGGAAAGCCCAACTGCGCCAGTGCAACGACGTCCATGTAACCTTCCACGACCAGCACGAAACCCTTCTCGCGGATCGCAAGACGTGCCTCGAATAGGCCGTACAACTCGGTTCCCTTGTTAAATAGCGGCGTTTCCGGCGAATTCAAATACTTCGGCTCGCCGCCATCGAGCACGCGTGCGCCAAAGCCGATCACCTGTCCGCGTACGTTACGGATCGGGAACATGATGCGCTGGCGAAAGCGATCGTAGCGGCGCGCTTCGCCGTTGCTCGACATCTTGTCACTGACAATCACCAGACCTGCGTCGAGCAGCGCATCGTCGCGATAGTTTGCGAATGCTGCCTCGAGGTTTTGCCAGCCATCCGGCGCATAGCCCAATCCGAAGCGCAGCGCGATTTCGCCGGTCAAGCCCCGCCCCTTCAGGTACTGGATCGCGTCCGGCGCGCCCCGAAGCTGCTTGCGATAGTAGTCGGCCGCGATCTGCATGATGTCGACGAGCGCGCGCGCCGTGCCGGGATGGGCAGGCGGCGGATCGGTACCGTCCCTCAATCCGGGCGGGCTCCCACCGCCATATACACCCGGCGCGGGTTCGTGTGGAACGGTGAGTCCAACGGACTGCGCCAACTCATCGACAGCCTCGGGAAACGTCAAGCCGGCATGTTCCATCAGGAAACCGATCGCAGTGCCGTGCGCGCCACAGCCGAAGCAATGGTAGAACTGCTTGGTCGGACTGACGGTGAACGAGGGACTCTTTTCGTTGTGGAACGGGCACAGCCCACTGAAGTTCGCCCCGCCCTTTTTCAACTGCACGTACCGCCCCACCACGTCGACGATATCGACGCGGTTTAGCAGGTCTTGCAGGAACGAGTGCGGAATCACGGTCGCCCTGGCAACGCTACTTCGCCGACAAGGCCGCCTTCACTTGCGCGGAAACCGTCGTCATGTCGGCACGGCCCGCGAGCCTGCTCTTGAGCAATGCCATGACCTTGCCCATGTCCTGGGGACCGGCCGCGCCCGCTTGCGCAATCGCGTCCTGCACCTGCGCGGCGACGTCGGCCTCGGACAGCTGGGCAGGCATGTACTGCTGCAGCACCACGAGTTCCGCCGATTCCTTCGCGGCCAGGTCCTCGCGGCCGGCGGACTGAAACTGCGAAATCGAATCCTTGCGCTGCTTGATCAACTTGTCGACGACCGTCACGATCGCCGTGTCGTCCAGCGCCGTGCGCTCGTCCACCTCACGCTGCTTGATCGCAGCTAGCAGCAGGCGGATGGTTGCGAGCCGCTCGCTGTCGCGGGCGCGCATCGCAGCTTTCATGTCATCATTGATACGGTCTTTCAAGCTCATGCGTATTGCCATCAACGGCCCAGGTTCGCCTATGGAACTGTGACATGCAGTAACCGACGTTTAACACAAAAACCCGCTTGGGACACGATCCACAAGCGGGTCTGCGCAGCAACGCGGGTCCCATCAGCGCCTGCCACAGCAGTAGCCCTGCACGCACACGCGGTGCAGGTTCACGAGATGATCGCGCCAACCCGGCTGCCGCGCCGGCGCGATACTAGATCAGTAGAGCTTCTTCGGCAGCATTTGGCTGCGCAAACGCTTAAAATGGCGCTTGACCGCCGCCGCCTTTTTCCGCTTGCGCTCCGCGGTCGGCTTCTCGTAAAACTCGCGCGCACGCAATTCGGTCAACAACCCGTTCTTTTCGATCGTGCGTTTGAAGCGGCGCATCGCGACTTCAAAAGGCTCATTCTCTTTAACGCGAATCGTCGTCATGTCCAGTCGAAGGTATGAAAAAAGGGACACATCCCACCAACATACACCAAAGGTGTGCCAGTATAGCAGATGTGCGTGCAGACAATTCTGCGCCCTCAGCGTCCGGCTAACGTTGCGCAACAGCGGCAGCAGCAGCCTGGCCCGCCGCGACACCGGATGACCATGCCCACTGGAAATTATACCCACCCAGCCATCCGGTCACGTCCACCGCCTCGCCGATGAAGTATAGGCCCGGCATCCGCTCGCTCATCATCGTGGTCGACGATAGTTCACGGGTGTCGACGCCACCACGCGTGACCTCGGCCTTGCGAAAGCCTTCGGTGCCGCCCGGCGTCAACGTCCATTGCTGGAGCCCGCTGGCCAGTTGACGCAGTGCCTTGTCAGCAATATCGGCCAGCCGCGCCTGGGGCGGGAGGTGGTGCTGGATCGCCCAGCACTGCGCAAGCCGCACCGGCATCCATTCAGCGAGCTGGTTCGCTAATTGCCGGCGCGACGCGGCTTTTGCGTCAAGCAGTGCGCCGGCCACGTCAAACGACGGCAATAGGTCGATCGACACCGCATGCCCTGGGTTCCAATAGCTGGAGATCTGCAAAATACCGGGGCCGGACAGTCCGCGATGCGTAAACAACAGGTCCTCGACGAACTCGGCACGCCGCTGGTCGCCGCCTGTCGATACGCGTGCCGTCATCGATATCCCGGCCAGCATCGCATACGGCGCCCAGCGTGCGGCGGAGAAGGTCAACGGCACCAGCGCTGGACGCGGCTCGACAAGCTTATGACCAAAGCGTTTAGCGAGCCTATACGCGAAGTCGCTCGCCCCAATCTTCGGAATCGACAGCCCGCCCGTTGCCACCACGAGCGCCCGTGCGCGCAGCGCGCCGGCATGCGTGCCCAGCACAAACCCCATCGTATCGACAGCCACGTCCGCAACCTGCAATGGATGGCGCCACGTGACACCGCCGGCGCTGCATTCGCGTTTGAGCACGTCAATAATCGTCTCGCTCGAGTCATCGCAAAAAAGTTGCCCCTTGTGCTTTTCATGCCACCGAACACGATGGGCGCGCAACAGTGCTAGAAAATCCTGCGGTGTATAGCGGGCGAGCGCGGAGCGGCAAAACGACGGGTTCTCGGACAAGTAGTGGGTCCAGTCCGCATACAGGTTCGTGAAATTGCACCGCCCGCCGCCGGAGATCCGGATTTTTTCAGCAACGCGCGGTGCGTGATCGATCAGCACGACACGCCGCCCAAGCTGGCCGGCCACAGCCGCACACATCATGCCGGCAGCGCCGGCGCCAATTACGGCGATATCGAAGTGTTCCATGGCGCGCATTCTACCGACTTGCCAGCTACGTTAGCGGCCGCACTGTTATACTAATTGATTGCGTTGCGGGGGTCATGCGCCGTGCCAGCCATCTGGCAAGCCGGTGGCGCAAACGAAGTCGCATCCGGCTCGATCACCTTTTTGTCCGATTCTCATGCTCGTCCTCGGTATCGAAAGCTCATGTGATGAAACCGGGCTCGCGCTGTACGACAGCCGGCGCGGGCTACTTGCACACGCACTGCATTCGCAAATCGCCATGCACCGCGACTATGGCGGCGTGGTGCCAGAACTCGCGTCACGCGACCATATTCGGCGCGCGCTGCCACTGCTTGAGCAGGTGTTGCAGCAGGCCGGGGTGGCGCGCACCGCAATCGATGCAATCGCATTCACGCAGGGGCCGGGGCTCGCCGGTGCGCTACTCGTCGGAGCCAGCATCGCGAATGCGTTAGGGCTGGCGCTCGGCAAGCCGGTAATCGGCATTCACCATCTCGAGGGACACCTGCTGTCGCCGTTGCTCGCACAAACGCCACCGCCCTTTCCATTCGTTGCGCTGTTGGTCTCCGGTGGCCATACGCAACTGATGCGGGTAGCCGATGTCGGCGACTACCAGACGCTCGGCGAAACACTGGACGATGCGGCCGGTGAAGCGTTCGACAAGACCGCAAAATTGCTCGGACTGAACTACCCGGGAGGCCCGGAAGTTTCGCGGCTGGCCGAGTTCGGCACGCCTGGCGCCGTCGAATTGCCCCGCCCAATGCTGCATTCGGGCGACCTAGACTTCAGCTTCAGTGGATTGAAAACAGCGGTTCTCACGCATCTGAGCCGAATCGGCTCGAACGCTTGCGAACAGGCAAAAGCCGATTTGGCACGCGGCTTTGTTGATGCCGCCGTCGACGTACTGGTCGCGAAAGCCGTTGCCGCCCTCAAGCGCACAGGCATGACGCGGCTCGTCGTGGCCGGCGGGGTCGGCGCGAACCGCCAGTTACGCGAAGCGCTGTGTGCCGCTGCCGCCAAGCGCGGCTTCGACGTGTACTATCCCGACCTCGCACTATGCACCGATAACGGCGCGATGATCGCGCTCGCGGGCGCACTACGCCTGCAACGCAATCCCACGGCGGCCAATACGTCGTATGCGTTCACTGTTAAGCCGCGTTGGGACCTGAGTGCCATCACGATCCTGGACAACAACCAGCGTAGCGCCTCGGCCACTGCCGACGTCACACCACGGCAGCCACCGGCATAGCCTTGGGCGCAGGGGCCGGTACAGCGTTCGCCGTGCATCCGTGAACCTTCGTCCCGCGCCGCATTCGTGGCGCGAGTTCACCACCGACGCGACGCACGCCGTGCCACGGGCGTCCGATGCCCGAGTCGATGTCGATGTCGATGTCGATGTCGATGTCGATGTCGATGTCGGGCAAGCAGGCTAGCCGGAAAGCCGCTTGTCGTGCTCGATCAGCGCGTACGCACTGTGATTGTGGATTGATTCGAAATTCTCGGCTTCGAGCACATAGGCGACGATCCGCGGATCGGCATTGAGCCGCTGCGCAACATCGCGCACCAAGTCCTCGACGAACTTCGGGTTGTCGTACGCCCGCTCGGTGACAAACTTCTCGTCGGGACGCTTCAGCAGCCCCCACAACTCACACGATGCCTCTTCCTCGGCCATCCGCACCAGGTCCTCAACCGGCACGTCATCGGCCAATTCGGCGGCGATCGTCACATGTGAACGCTGATTGTGCGCGCCATACTGAGAGATCTTTTTTGAGCACGGGCACAGGCTGGTCACCGGCACCAGCACCTTGGTGAATAGGCGTGTGGCACCGTCGCGTGCGTCGACACTGAGCGTCACTTCATAGTCAAGCAGGCTTTGCACACCGGATACAGGCGCCGTTTTCCGGATGAAATAGGGAAATGTGACTTCGATTCGACCCGCCGTGGCTTCGAGCTTCTCGAGCATGGTCGCCAGCATAGCGCGGAAATGCGCGATGTCCAGCGGCGTCTGCGCTTGGTCCAGCAGCGCGATGAAGCGCGACATGTGCGTGCCCTTCTGCTCGGCAGGAAGGTGCACGTTAAGATTCCAGGATCCCACTGTCGGTTGCACATCGCCTTGCGCAGTCCTCACCGTCAGCGGATGGCGTACCGCTCTGATGCCGACTCGCTGGATCGGGATCTGCCGGGTATCCGGCGTGCTCTGCACATCAGGCATCAAAAAAGCGGGATTCATCTGGTTCATTGGCATTCCTTGACACCGGCGCACGCCTCAGTTCATGGCGGCACCGGAGCGCCAGCACAGGCGGCCCGGCCGGATGGCCCATGCCGCTCGTGCAGATTCTACATGAGAAACAGCAACGGCCGTTGCGGTCACGGCCTATGCGACGAGCTTGGTCGTTTTCGCGTTGCCATCGTGCTTTTGCCGTTCCACGGTTGACAAGCGCTCGCGGATCGCGCTGGCAATTCCCGCCGCATCCAGACCGCATGCGGCAAGCAGCTTCGCCGGATCGCCATGGTCGACGAAACGGTCGGGAAGGCCCAATTGTAATACCGGTCGGTTTACCCCTACCGCCTGTAGGGACTCGATGCACGCCGAGCCGGCGCCGCCCATCAATGTTCCTTCCTCGACGGTCACGAGTAGCTCATGCGTGTCGGCGAGCTGCCGCACGAGCGCCTCGTCCAGCGGCTTCACAAAACGCATGTTCGCCACCGTCGCGTCGAACTCCTGCGCCGCCGTCAGGCTCGGCGTCAGCATCGAGCCGAACGCCAGGATCGCCACCCGGTGGCCGGCCGGCGCATGCGACTGCCGTCGGATCTCCCCCTTGCCCACCGGCACTGCGCTCAGCCGCTTTTGCGGGGCCACTCCAGGCCCCGTACCCCGCGGATAGCGCACCGCGCTCGGCCCGTCAAGCTGCAAGCCCGTGTGCAGCATCTGCCGGCACTCGTTCTCGTCGGCCGGCGCCATTACGACCATGTTCGGGATGCAGCGCAGGTACGCCATGTCGTAGGCGCCCGCATGCGTGGCCCCGTCCGCGCCCACCAGCCCCGCGCGGTCCAGCGCGAACATCACCGGCAGGTTCTGCAACGCCACGTCATGGATCAACTGGTCGTAGCCGCGCTGCAGAAACGTCGAGTAGATCGCCACCACCGGCTTCAACCCTTCGGCCGCCAACCCGCCGGCGAAGGTCACCGCGTGCTGCTCGGCAATGCCCACGTCAAAATAGCGTTGCGGGAAGCGCTGCTCGAACTCCACCAGCCCCGAGCCCTCGCGCATCGCCGGCGTGATGCCCACCACCCGCGGGTCCAGTTCCGCCGCATCGCACAGCCATTCGCCGAAGACCTTGGTGTAGGTTTTCTTAGCGGCGCCGCCAGGCTTGATGCCCTCATCCGGATTAAACTTGCCCGGACCGTGGTACAGCACCGGATCGGCCTCGGCCAGCTTGTAGCCCTGGCCTTTTTTCGTCACCACGTGCAGGAACTGAGGGCCACGCAAGCCACGGATATTCTGTAGCGTTGGAATCAGCGAATCGAGGTCGTGTCCATCAATTGGACCGATGTAATTGAAGCCAAATTCCTCGAACAGCGTCGCGGGCACCACCATGCCCTTTGCATGCTCCTCAAGCTTGCGCGCAAGCTCCAGCATCGGCGGCGCGTGGCGCAGCACCCGCTCGACGCCTTTTTTCGCGGTCGCATAGAACTTGCCTGACATCAGCCGCGCGAGGTACCGGTTCAGTGCCCCAACCGGCGGCGAAATCGACATGTCGTTGTCGTTCAGGATCACTAATAACGGGATGTCCTCACACACGCCGGCGTTGTTCAGTGCCTCGAATGCCTCGCCGGCGGTCATCGCACCGTCGCCAATTACCGCGATCGCATACCGGTCTTCGCCCTTGAGTTGACTGGCAACGGCCATGCCCAGCGCCGCCGAGATCGACGTGCTCGAATGCGCAGTGCCGAAGGTGTCGTACTCCGATTCGCAACGGCGCGGGAAGCCCGAGATGCCGCCAAGTTGGCGCAGCGTGCTCATCTGGTCCCGCCGTCCGGTCAAGATCTTGTGCGGATAGGTCTGATGGCCGACGTCCCAAACGATCCGGTC